>OZ251997.1:0-3760000 GCA_965247095.1 Candidatus Multivorans sp.
TGGCCGAAACAACGGTTGTGGCGACCACGGCGTAACGCCAAGAGCGAGCGCTGGTCAAGGACCTCATTGCTTCGTCTCCTCTCTCAAGGGCTTTGCTTAGCTCAAGGTGACTACTCTACCAACGGCCCTGCGGCGGGGACCTTCGAGAGTGCGGTCTGTCTTGCCGCTGGGATACGATGCCGATGGCTCGGAAGCGTCCTTTCTCGTCTGCGAGGAGAGTTCTCATGCGGATCGAACGAATCGCCTCCTTCCTGTCCATCGGCGCCGCCATCGCGGCCCTGGCCGTGGCGCCGGTCGTTGCCGCCGGTGACGAGGACATTCCACGCACCGCCAGCGGTCGACCTGACCTGACGGGCCGCTACAACATCGCGAACCTGACCCCGTTCGAACGGGATCCGCGCTTCGGTGACAAGTTGTTCATGACCGACGAGGAGGCGGACGCGGTCGGCTGGTGGGAGGGCGACACCCTGGTGGTCGAAACGACGAACTTCCTCTCGGTGCCGAACGTGCCGCGCGAGGGCCTGAGGGTCGTCGAGCGCTTCAGCCGGCAGAGCGCGGACGAGATCATCTACGAGTTCACGGTTCACGATCCGGACTACACCGCGCCCTGAAGCGGAGAGTTCATCTGGCCGCAAACGGACGAGCAGAACTACGAGTACGCCTGCCACGAGGGCAACTACGCCATGGGCGGCATCCTGCGCGGTGCGCAGCTGCTGGAGCGCGAGTATCGCGAGAAGAAAGCTCAGGGAGCCAGCACCGGTTCCGAATCGGGTCACGAATAGCCGCTCGCAGCGCTCTCGCGGTTCTCTTGCTCGGGGAACGCCGGTGTCTGGCCCGCATCCGGTGCCGAGAGCACGGTTAGGATGACCGTGATGGCGGCCTTCTCCTACAAAGCGTGGGATCGTCTGCTGTCCGTGGTCGTTGCCGCGGACGGCAAGGTCGACTACGAGCTGTTGGCGGCGCAGCGGGCGCTGCTCGATGAGTTCGTGGCCGAGTTGGGACGGTCGTCGCCCGACAGTCGTCCCGACCTCTTTCCGAGCGAGGAGGACGGCCTCGCTTACTGGATCAACGCCTACAACGCCTTCACCCTGCATGCGATCGTGGACGAGTACCCGATCCGCTCCGTGTGGAAGACCCGCGACGGGCAGTTCTTTCAGCGGCGGCGTCACATTGCTGGCGGCGCCTCGCTCAGCCTGGACGACATCGAGCACGAGATCCTGCGCTCGGACTTCGCGGAACCCCGGATTCACTTCGCGATCAACTGCGGCGCGAATGGCTGCCCGGCGGTGCGGCCATCGGCCTACCGCGCCGACGGGCTCCACGACACGCTGCGTCAAGCGACGAAGGCGTTCCTGGCCAACCGCTGGAACTGCCGGGTGGACCACGAAGCGCGCAAGATCTTCGTTTCCCGCATCTTCAGGATGTACGCCGAGGACTTCGCCGGCGACGCCGGCACGACGGAGGAGTACCGGCGCGGCGTGCTGGCTTTCGTCGCCGAGCACGCGGGCCTCGATGCGGAGCGGATCGCCGACTACGAGATCGTCTACAACACGTACGACTGGGGACTGAACGACACGCACCGCGATCCGAACATCGGCCCGATCACCTTCCACGAGCCGGTGGAGCACTTCGCGGAGGCCGACGGCGAACTCCGCGAACTCCATCTCTACGAGGGCAACTTCTGCAACCGGGATTGCTCCTGGTGCACGATCCACGGCTCGCCCGACGGCTGGTACCAGGCCTACACGCCGGCGGTCCTCGAACAGGCCCTCGACACCCTCGCCATCGACGGCAACCTGAAGTTCTACGGCGGCGAGCCGACGTTGCACACGAAGGAGATCGTCGGCGCGATGCGCTATGTCCGCGAGCGCGGCTTCACCGGCCTGATCACCGTGTTCTCGAACGGCATCCAGGCGGAGAAGCTGATCTCGATCCTGGAGTCCGATCCGAAGAGCGAAGCGGTGCTCAACTACTCGATCTACCACGGCCGCGACGCGAAACCGATGCCGCAATACGCCAGGGATTGCCTGGAGGGCTGGGCGCGCGAGAACCCGAACCGCATCTTCCAGGGTTACAAGGTGCTCTTCCATGCCGGAGGCGGCGCGGGGCAGGAGTTCGACCGGGACCGGGAGTCGGACTACCACGGCATGGGCAACCGCTGCGTACGCTGCTTCCCGGTGCTGACCACCAAGGGCAAGTTCCACGCGTGTCCCTTCGCTGCCGAGATCGACTCGCCCCACTTCGACCTCGGCGCCGTCGGTTCGTCTTCCGAGACCGTGTTCGAGAACTACCGTTCCTTCCTGCACTGGGTGGACGAGGAACTGGATCCGGCAGCGGCTGCGAAGGGCGTTTCGAGCTGCGAGATGTGCCACCGGCATCTCGCCGAACTGCCGGCGGCCGAGTTCGCGAGGTAGACCGCGCGGGTGCGGACCCGATCGCGCGGCATCCTTCTCGGCCTGGCGCTAGCCGCCTACGCCGGGCTGTTTACGGCCAACTCCCTGGAGCGCGTCCGCTGGTTCTCCGCGGACTCGATGAACTACGTCGATGTTGCCCGGCGGGTCGCCGCCGGCGACGGTCTCGTGCAGTCGACGGGAGGCTTCAATCAACCTTTCTACTTCTCGACCGACCTCGACCTGCCGGCGCCGCTCACGGCGCAACCGCCCGCCTACCCGCTGGCGATCGCCTTGCTCTCGAGGCTCGGCGTCGAGGCCCCGGACGCGGCGCTGGTCGTCTCCGCCCTGTCGTACGCTGCGATCCTGCTGCTCGTCTATCTCCTCGGGCTGCGAATCGGCGGTGCGGAGGCCGGGGCTGTCGCGCTTGGCGCGACGCTCCTGTTCGTTCCGTTGACCCATCTCGGCCGCGCCGCCCTGAGCGAGTGCCTGGCCGTCGCCGTGGTGCTGCTGTTCTTCCTGCTGCTCGATCGGCACCTCGAACGACGGTCGGCCGTGGTGCCGGACGAACCGGACCGGCGGCACCGTCCGGCCTGGCGCGGCCTGCTGCCGCCCCTCGCGCTAGGCCTGCTCGCCGGCCAGGCGTTCGGCGTTCGCTACGCTCTTTGGCCGCTGCCGCTCATCGGCATCGCAGCACTGTGGCTCAGCGGCAAGGGCCATCCACGCGATGAAGCAGCATCCGAGGTGGCCGCTGCGGCCATGTCGAAAGTGGCCCCGTGGGTGCGCGGGCCTTCCGGCCCGTATCGAGGCCCAGGATGTGTAGCGGCGAGGCGATGGCGCTCTGCGGCGTTCGCCGTCGGCGCGCTGCTGCCGATGGCCTGGATCCTGGGCCGCAACTTCGCGGTCGAAGGCCGCCTCCTGCCGGCAGCGATGCCGGCGGTGACGACCCTCGGGGAGAGCCTCGGCCGTGCCACGACCGCACTGCTCGGCGGCTGGCGCTCGACAACGCTCGGCAACTGGCCGGACGCCGCGGCGCTCGTCGTGGTGATCGGGCTGCTCTGGGCGCTGGCGATTCGGTCAGCCACGGCGTCAGGCCGCCCCTTTGCCGGCGCTGCCTCACGCCTGCCCCCGCTCGCCGGCCTCTGGGCGGTCCTCTACCTCGCGGCGGTCGTTTGGCGCAGCACCCAGGCCAACTTCGATCCGATCGGCGCCAGGCTGGCGCTGCCGGCGACCGTTCCCCTCATCCCGCTGCTCGGCGGCCTACTGGCGGCGGCGTTGCCTGCAGCGCGGCGCCTCTCCTGGCTGCCGGTCGCGATCCTCGTTCTCTGCTTCGGCGCTGCGCTCGTTCGCGAGGCGACTCTCTGGTCGAGCGGCCGCGCCGCCCGGGCCGTGGAGTTCCGGAGCGAGCGCCAGCAATGGCTGCGCGACCACACCGCCCCCGGCGACCTCGTAGTCGGCGGCGGCACGATGGACGTGCCCTTCCTCTTCCCGGGCCATTATGCGATCTCCTACGCCGGCTTGCCCTACACGGAAGTCCTGACCTACCCCGACCTCGAACGGATAGCCGACCGCCACTGCCCTGGCTTCGACCGCCTCCTCCTCGTCGTCCGTCCCACCGTCGTCCTCGGCGGTGGCCGCTCCGACGAAGACCCCAACGACTGGCTCGGCCCCTTCATCGCCGACGCCCGTGCCGGCCGCCACGAGCCCTACCCGCTACTCGAACCCCTAGCCGCACTCAACGAAGCCAAGATCTACCGCGTCACCTGCCCCTGACCCGCCAGCAATGCCTTCCAGGCCCTCGAAGACCCCGGAGCAACGCCGGATCGCCTGGGCCTGGGCGAACCAGGACGAGGCTGCGGCCTTGCTCCGAGCCAACGGCCAAGCCCTAGCCGCGTACGCGGCACCGCAGGTCTACGGACCAGATGCACGATCCCCAGATCGTGCCCGTGGTCGCCAACCCCGATGCCTACCTGCTCTGGAGCAGCTTTCGTCTCAGCGACATCTCCTCCCTCGAACTGCTCCACGCCGCCGAGAAACTGGAGGTACTCGCTCACGCGGTCGAGCAGTACCTTCCGAACAACCGCAACAACCCCATCCTCCCGGCCGCAGGCGGACCTTGAACCACTGGCAACGAAGGTCGCCCTGGCCGAGCTTGAAACACGGATGACCCGGACTCTCTACGGCGTCGCCGCCGCTCTTCTGGCCGGGCAACTGGCCGCCGTCCTGGCGCTGCTCCGGCTACTCGGTTAGCGGATCCGGAACCCACAGAGCGGCGACGCTAGCGCGCTGCGGAGATGTTGAGACCGAGGATCAGACCTTAGAAGAGGATCGACCCCTAATCTGCCCGTTCCAGCCACAGGGTCATGGATAGGCTGAGCATGGCGCGCCAATCACTCACAGGTCCGACACTACGTGGAATCAAAGGCGCCGGTCGAGCGTTTTACGTATAGCGCAGAGCGAAAGGAGTCCTTCGGTGATCTGGAAGTGGAAGGCCTTGCTACTCGTGGCCTCAGCGGCAATGCCGGCAGCGACCGCCCAAGAGGACGGCGGATCCAAGCCGCCCCCAGTGGATCGCTTCGAGGAAGAGATCCAGGTCATGGGAAAGCTCCCTTGGCCGCCCCTTTGGAAGGTCACCAAGGATGACCATGTCTTGTGGATCCTTGGTATTCCAAACCTGGTGCCGGACGATCTTCTCTGGCAATCGGACTCCGTCGAACACGCGCTGGCCCACTCCAGCGAGTACCTGACTCTCAAAGCCGTGGTCTGGCCGCGGAACCCGGTGAAAGGGATGCGGCTGCTTAAGAAGTTCAGGCGCACACGACGAATCCCGGACCGCGGAACCCTGGAGGACCTGCTGCCAGAGGACCTGTACCAGCTCTTCCTGGAAACCAGACTCAGATACGCGCCGAAGCGAGACGATCTCGAGAGATTACGGCCTAGCGTCGCGGCCAAGGAACTCCTCTATTCCGCGGCGCAATCCGCAGGCCTGAAGCCGGACCATACGATTCACCGGGCAATCGAGAAGAGAGCCAGGAAGCATAGCGTCAAGGTGTCACCGCTACTCTCCGAGCGCTACAAGGATTCGACTGTCCTCGATGCGATGGATGAGATGGAGGAAATGTCTGCGAGTGCGGAGCAGACCTGTCTGCAGGCACTTCTTCAAGGCGTCGATGCCCGGCTCGAGGCGCAGACGCGTCTTGCAGCTGCCTGGGCCGAAGGCGATTTGGCCTCGCTTAGAGCCCATCCAGGCGATTCGCCCACAGAGGCCTGCTCATCCTCGCGACTCGCCCCCCACCCAGAGGAGCTGAGCCAGCTGGAGTCGCGTTTCTGGGCGCTCTGGCTCGAGAACGTCGATCGCGCATTGAGCAACAACGACTCCACTTTCGCCATCCTGCCTCTCGAGGACTTGCTCCGGCCCGACGGATCCCTGTCGCGGTTCCGACAGAGAGGCTATGAAGTCCTGGAGCCAGACGAAACTCCTCCGGAGGGGCAGCAAGACTAAGGGCTTCTGGGAAGGGACTGGTCCCTTCCCAGAAGGCCTCGCCGCTGTCCGCCGCCACGCCGCCGACGACCGCCGGCCCTACGCCGGCGCCTCGGCGACGCCGGACGCCCTGGCGCCGGCCCAGCGGTTGAAGCCGAGTTCGCCGCGAACGTCGGCGGTGCGTTCCAGGGTCATCGCGTCGCTGGGGATGCCTGTCGAGTCCGCGACCCGGACCAGGCCGTTGAAGATGCCGACGGTGGCCGCAGCCTCGACAAACTTCGCCGGTCCCAGGGCGTGGAGTGCCGCTGCTCGGGCCGCGTCCAGATCGTCCGTAGCCCGTACCACAGCCTCGGCGAAGGCGGTCAGCAGCGCGCCGTCCTCGACGCCGCCGTCGGCCGCGTCCTCTATCGCCGCGCTCAGGTCAACCTCCGCTCCGACTGCCTTGCTGCTCGCCCGGAGCAGCATGGTGTGCGCAGTCGTTCAGTAGAAGCACTCGTTGAGCGCGGAAACCCGAGCCGCGATCAACTCGACCTGAGGGCGGGCGAGCGGCCGGTGATTCCAGACCATCTCGTTGAAGTCGGTTCCGGTTCCCGAGTACATGGCAACGACCATGCGGAAGAAGGTGCGCACGCCTTCCGGCACCAGGCTCAGAGCGCGGGCCACGTTGGCGCGGTTCCAGTCGACCACCTGGACCGGGACCCAGGCGCCGATGTCGCCCATGCCGTCCGGCCGTTCTCGGGTCGGTTCGCCGCCCTCGGGTTCGGGCAGGGGCTCGTGCTCGATCCCCATCGCTTCGCAGAAGGCGTCGGCGGCCACCGTCGCTACGACGACCGAGGCGAGTTCCACGTACGGCGCGTCGCCGAGCTCGGCGATGACGCCTTCCGCCCAATCGCGGTCGAGGTGGGTCGGATCGGCGCCGATCTTGCGCGCCGCCTCGACGGCCTTCTCGGGTAGGGGCGCCGGCTGCGGCTGCGAATGATCGCGGCGCCAGGGCGGTTCGGTGCGCTGGACGCGCTCGGCGCGTGCAAGCGCCGCGGTGGCGACGCGTTCAGGACCGGTCCACCAGGTGCCGGGGCGGCCGATGTCGGCCCACGACCTGCGCAGCGCGGTGGCCATGTCGTCGCGAACGGGTACGGGGAAGCGGCCAGCGTCAAAACTCATCGTGTCGAAACTCATCGTGTGGTCCCTCGGCGCGGAGACGAGGCGCCGCCGCGTGCGTTTGTTTTCGCCGGTGGTGGGCGGTTGCTTCCGTTGCGGTTTGGCCGCGAGCGGCAGAACTCCCAGAGGCCGGCGCTTCGCGCCGGATGCGGGCAGGATGCCCGCGTGCCATCCGTGCGCCCGATGACGGGCGCACGGACTGGTTCGCGTGTGGCGCGGGTCGCGCCACACGGGTTCCCAGGTCAGATCGTTCTACCGCGCAAGCTCCTACGGACTGCTGTCCCCTCCAGTCTTCTCCAGGTGGCGAGCGCCGCTCAGCGTGTTGGTGACCGCCCAGTTCCCTTCGTGGCAGGCGTACTCGAACATTTCGTAGTTCGCGTCGAAGTAGAGCGGGATGTCCACGCTCCAGGTGTCGGTGTAGTTCTCCGGATCCTCGATCGTGACCGTCCAGTCGATCGTGTGTTCGTCGAGCCGGGTGAAGCGCTCGACCGTGACGAGATCGTTGCTCACGGGAATGCCCTTGATCCGGCCCTGGGAGCCGCTGGTGGCGATCCAGCCCTTGTCCGAGAAGTTCTTCGTCTCGACCACCAGGGTGTCGTCATCCCAGTGACCGCGGGAGTCGCCGTTCCAGAGGTGGATGTCCTCCGGGATGCGGTCCCGGCCGTCGACTGGGATGAAGCGGACATCGTTGATCATCTCGGAGTAGATGACCACGTACTCGGGCGTCTGGGCGATCCGGTAGCCGTTGTTGTAGCCGGCCGGGAACAGGTGCCCGGGGACGCCGCGGGTGATGCAGCGGTCCCAGACGCTCATGTACTCGTACGAGTCGAACATGAGTTCCAGGTTGTCGGCGCGCACCTTCTGCGCCTCCGGCCGCACCGGCACGCGGCCGGTCGGGGGATCGACGACCAGGGAGGTCCGCCGGCTGCCGACCACCTTGGTGCCGAGTTCCAGCCAGTGCAGGTTGTAGGCGCCGACGTTCTGGCCGGCCTCGGCCTTCTGCGCCGGCTGTTCGGCACGGTTCTCGATCATCGCCTGCCGGGCGGCTTCCTGCTCTGCGACCTCTTCTTCGGTCAGGAATGCCTTGTCGCCCAGCTCGACCGGTCGCTCGAAGGGCGTCAGGGTGGTGTTCGTCCACAGCCCCTGCAGGTCGGGGTGCCCCCAGGGGGTGCGCGGCGTTTTCCAGTCGTCGGCCGCCAGAGTCGGCGCCGCGAATAGTGCGGTCGCCACGGCAAGAGCGAGCGTGGTCCGTCCGATCATCGGTGACTTCCTCCGTGTTGGCTTTGGTGAATCAGAGGATAGCCGATGCCCCGGCCCCGGGGCCGCGGCAGCCTGGTGGCATCCGCCCTGCGAACGCGGGCGTCTCGCCCGCATTCGGCGCCGGCTCAGGAGTCCCCGTCGCTCATCAGTGCCTGCGCCCGTTGCCAGCGCTCGGCGATCCCGTCCTCGCGTTCGTAGTCGAAGCGGCCCGTGCCCGCGGCGTAGAGGTCCTTGTCGGCCGGCGGGTGGGCGGCGAGGTGGCGGGCCGTGGCGCGGGTCGCGGTCTCGGGGTCGACCACGTCCCGGTAGCCGAGCAGGGTTCTGGCCTTCGACATGTCCAGGATCTGGTTCGACTTCTCGGCGAGCGGAAACACGCCGCGGCAGAAGGGCGCGGGCACGCCGATCAGCTCCATCTCGGCGTCGAGCTCGTCGATGATGACTTCCGCCACGGCGCGGCAACTGATCACCCGCTCGTCGCCGGCATTGAATGCCTGTCCCGGGGCTTCGGCTCTTGTCGCGGCCAGAAACACCAGCCGGGCCAGGTTCTCCGCGTAGCCGCGCTGGAAGTACGTCACCCCGTCGTGGGGGAGGATCATGAACGGGCGCCGGTCCAGGATCCGCTTGACCACCGCCCACTCGTGGTTCATCGGCGTGCGCGGGCCGTAGACCCCGGGATAGCGGAGAATGACGACCTCGAAGTCGCCGCGACCGTGCTGCTCGAAGAGCTGGTCTTCGCCCGCCGCGACCTTGCCGGTGTAGTTCGCCGCGTCGTACTGGCGCGGCGCGAACTCGGGCACCGGCAGCGGGATGCGACCCTCGGGCGTGGGGGGTTGCGAGCCCAGGTAGACGGGCTGGCCGGTGATGCCCACCAGCCGGGTCGTTCTGCCGGCGAGCTCCTCGGCCAGCGTCCGCAGCCGGCCGTACATGCACACCGCGATGTCCCACTTGCGCGATGCGATCTTGGCCCGGATGTCGTCCCGGTCACGGGCGTTGCCGAGGATGCGTTCCACTGGACCGTCGAACTCCACCGGATGGGCGCCGGAGTGGAAGATCGAGACCTCGAAACCGGCCCCGAGGAAGTGCCTGACGATCGGAGGGCCGGTCGGGCCGGTGCCGCCAACGACTAGGATGCACGCCATGGCGCGTAGTGTACGCGGGTTGCCGGCAGGGTTGGCGCTCTTGGTAGCAGCGGCCGCCGCCAGCGTCGGCGCGCAGCCACCGGACGCCCCGGTGAGCGTCTTCACCGCTGAGCAGGCGGAGCGCGGGCGGACGCTCTACGAGGAGATCTGCGTCGAATGCCACCTCTCGACCCTGGCCGGCGCGAGCGAGGCGCCGCCTCTGCGTGGCCTGAGCTTTCTCGATGCCTGGCGAGCCGGCGCCGTGGTCGATCTCGCGGACACGATCCGGGTCACGATGCCGCCGGAGAACCGGAACTCTCTCCAGCCGCAGCAGACCTACGATCTCGCCGCCTTCGTGCTCCGGGCGAACGGCGCTGTGGCCGGCGATGAACCCCTGGTGGCCGATGCGCCGGGCTTGAGCGCGGTGCTGGACAGCCTGGGCCTGGGCGGCGCCGCGGCGTCCGCCCCCGCCGCGGCGCCTGCCGCCGTCGCGGACCGCAACCGGCGCGGCCCGGTCGAGGCGGCCGAGGAGGAGTACGTCAGGCCTCCCGGGGAGCGCGAGATCGAGGACTTCGAACCGGTGACGGCTGAGATGCTGCTCGACCCG
Organism: Candidatus Multivorans sp.; assembly: GCA_965247095.1. Classification (GTDB taxonomy): domain Bacteria; phylum Acidobacteriota; class Thermoanaerobaculia; order Multivoradales; family Multivoraceae; genus Multivorans. The sequence continues at coordinate 10,015 of OZ251997.1, forward strand.
GCTCCGGGCGACTGGTTGATGTTCCGGCGCACCTACGACGGCCAGGGCCACAGCCCGCTCGATCAGGTCGACGCGGGCAACGTCGGCGAGCTGCGCCTGGCCTGGTCCTGGGCGATGGCCGACGGCGTGAACCAGCCGACGCCGCTGGTCTACCGCGGCGTGATGTACCTGGCCAACCCGCGCAACATCATCCAGGCGCTCGAGGCTGACACCGGCACGCTGATCTGGGAGTACCGGCGTTCGCTGACCGGAGACGCGGCGCGCGGGTTCAACCAGCTCCGGAACCTGGCGATCTGGGACGACAAGATCTTCGTCGCCACCAAGGACGCGGCGATGCTCGCGCTCGACGCTCGGAGCGGGCGGCCGCGCTGGGAGACGCAGATCGCCGATCCGGCGAAGCGCTACTCCAACACCAGCGGTCCGATCGTGGTCGACGGTCTGGTGATCAACGGCATCAACGGCTGCATCCGCTACTACGAGGAGAGTTGCTTCATCACCGCCCACGACGCGGAAACCGGCGAGGAGCGATGGCGCACGTACACGATCGCCCGGCCCGGCGAGCCGGGAGGCGACACCTGGGGCGATCTGCCGCTCATGCTGCGAGGCGGCGGCGACTCGTGGATTCCAGGCAGCTACGACCCGGAGCTCGAGCTGCTCTACTGGCCGGTGGCGCAGGCCAAACCCTGGGTGCCGGCGAGCCGCGGGCTGACCATCGACCATCAGGTCCTCTACACGAACTCGACCCTGGTGCTGCAGCCCGATGACGGGGCGATCGCCTTCTACCGCCAGCACGTGCCCGGCGAGGCCCTCGACCTGGACGAGGCCTTCGAGCAGGTGCTGATCGACCGCGGCGGACGCCGGCTCCTGCTCACCTCCGGCAAGCACGGGATCCTGTGGAAGCTCGATCGTGTGGACGCCTCCTTCGTGGCTCTCAAGGAGATGGTGTTCCAGAACGTCTTCGACCACATCGACCGCGAGACCGGGGAAGTTCGCTACCGGGAGGACATCGCCTCGGCCGGGATCGGGGAGTGGGTCTCGGTCTGCCCCAGCACCGCGGGCGGCCACAACTGGCAGGCCTCCTCCTACAGCCCGCCGCACGGGCTCCTGGTGGTGCCGCTGAGCCAGAGCTGCCTCGACATCTCGGGCCGCGAGGTCCGGTTCGAGGAGGGGTCGGGCGGCGTGCAGGCGGACCGCAAGTGGTTCGAGATGCCCGGTACGGAGGGGCGGCTCGGCAAGTTGGCGGCTTACGACGTGGACACGATGGAGGAGGTCTGGAGCGTCGAGCAACGGCCGGCCTTCCTGACCGCGGCGCTGACCACCGGCGGCGGCGTCGTTTTCGCAGGCGACATCGATCGCCGCTTCCGGGCCTGGGACACGGCGACGGGCCGCGAACTCTGGGGGACTCGCCTGCCGACCTCGGTACAGGGCTTCCCGATCAGCTACGAGGTCGACGGCGTCCAGTACGTGGCGGTCCCCACCGGACTCGGCGGCGGCAGTCCGCGCTTCGTGCCGGCCAGGGTCAGTCCCGAGATCCGCTATCCCAGCAGCGGCAACGGCCTGTTCGTGTTCCGGCTGCCCTGATGTGCCCTTCGTTATAGTTCCCGGCCATGCAAAGGAACGGCTTGGCCGTGTCGCTGCCGGCGATGCTGCTTCTCGTTGTGGCTGCCGGCGCGCAGTCGCAGGACGGCGCTTACCAGGCGCCGCGGACGCCGGACGGCGATCCGGATCTGAACGGCATTTGGCAAACGATGAACAGCGCCCACTGGGACCTTGAAGGTCACCACGCGCGGCGCACTCCGGTGCCGGAGTACGGCGCTTTCGGAGCGATTCCGGCCGGGCTGAGCGTGGTTGTCGGCGGCAGCATTCCGTACCAGGACTGGGCGCTCGAGCAGCGCAACGCGAACCGGGCGGACTGGTTGAACCTGGACCCGGCGGCGAAGTGCTTCATACCCGGCATTCCGCGCGCCACCTACATGCCGCTGCCGTTCCAGATCGTGCAGACGCCGAAGGCGGTCTTCTTTGCTTACGAATGGGGCGGCAACAGCCGCGCGGTCCGCCTGGACCGGCCCGGCGCCAGGGCGGAACTGCCGTCCTGGATGGGGTACTCGCTGGGCCGCTTCGAGGGCGACACCCTGGTCGTCGAGGTCACCGACCAGGTGGCCGACACCTGGTTCGACGCCTCGGGCAACTTCCACAGCGAGGAGCTCAGGGTTGTAGAGCGGTTCACTCCCACGGGACCGAACTCGATGAACTACGAGGCGACAATCATCGATCCGAACGTGTTCAACGAGCCGTGGACGATCAGCATGCCCCTCTATCGCCGGCTGGAAGAGAACGCGCGCCTGCTCGAGTTCAAGTGCATTCCCCTCGGCGGAGAGGACGCGGCCTATGGTCATCTGCGCCGGGGAGCGACGCCGCAGTAAGGGCGCAGGGTCAATGCCTGAAGAGTCGGAAGGAGTCGAACGAATGAAGCACCTACCCTGGGAACCCGAGTGGCGCGATCCCGCTCCACCCGCGAACCACTCCGTGCGCCCGTCATCGGGCGCACGGATGGAACGCGGGCGTCTCGCCCGCATCCGCTTGCCGCTCGCGAGTGTTGTCTGCATGCTGGTCCCGATCTTCCTGGCCGGAACGGCAGTTGCCGCAGAGGAAGCGGACCTTGTGACCTCCTGGGGCGTACCCGATCTCCAGGGCACCTGGGACTTCCGCTCGATCACACCGCTCGAGCGGCCGGCCGCCTTCGGCGACAAGGCGACCCTGACCGCCGAAGAGGCGTCGGCCTGGGAGCAGCGGCGCAAGGAAGAACGCGCCGCGCGCGCGGCGCAGGGCGGCGGGGATGTCGATCCCAGCCAGGGCGATGTGGACGTGGGCTACAACGCCTTCTGGCTCGATCTGGGCGAGAAGGTGTCCGGCACCATGCGGACCTCCCTGGTCGTCGATCCGCCGAACGGCCGTCTGCCGGCGCTCACTGATGATGCCCGGCGTCGCTACGACGAACGCTATGCGCTCTGGGGCCAAGCCCCGGCCGGCCCGGAGGAGCGGAACACGTTCGAGCGCTGCATCCTCGGATTCAACGCCGGTCCTCCGATGACCCCGGGCGCGTACAACAACATGATGGAGATCTTCCAGTCGCCGGGCTACGTCGCCATCATGACCGAGATGATCAACGACCACCGGGTGATCCCGACCGACGGCCGCCAGCACGCCGAAGAGCACATGCGCTTCTGGAAGGGAGACTCGTCCGGCGTTTGGGAGGGCGACACCTTCGTTGTGACGACGAAGAACTACACCGAGCACACGGCGTTTCGCGGCACCGGCGAGAACCTCGTGCTGACCGAGCGCTTCACCCGCACCGGGCCGGACGCGCTGCTCTACGAGTACACCGTCGTCGACCCCGAGTCGTACGAGGCGTCCTGGTCAACCGCACTCGAGATGCGGCGGACCGACGATCCGCTCCTCGAGTACGCCTGCCACGAAGGCAACCGCGCCATGACCATGATGCTCCGCGGCGCCCGCCACCGCGAACAGGAAGGCAAGGCCGAGGATGGCAAGGACTGGCTGGCGAGCTGGTACGGCGGCCAGAACCGGGTCGACGCGGCGAAGAAGGCGCTGGAGGCGGCGAAGGAAGAGCAGGACCAGTAGGGGGATTGACGCGAACAGGACGGTTGGTTTCGCGCAAAGGTCTTGTACTTCGTGGCCAACTCCGAACTCGTGAGAGAGAAATGGGCCACTCCTGTGGACGTGCGGCCGGATTGGTTCTTCTAGCCATGTTGAGAGTCCTCAACGGCAACATCTTCGCCAGTGAGCGGCAGACGCTGGTGAATGCTGTGAACTGCGTTGGCGTGATGGGGGCGGGCATCGCCCTGGAGTTCAAGCTCCGCTACCCGGCTATGTTTCTGAGGTACGAGTCGTTGTGCCGGCAAGGCCGGATGGAGATCGGCAAGTTGTGGCTCTACAAGCCGGATCCGGGGAGCGACCAGCCGTGGGTGCTCAATTTTCCGACGAAGAGGCACTGGCGGTTGCCGTCCAAGGACGACCTTATCGACTCGCTCAAGTCCAGTTTCCGGGGGGTGGCCGCCCGTGATCTGGCCACGCTAACCGGCATCGAAGTGAGACACGTAGGGGCCATACAACGCGCCCTGGAACGGAGCGACGTGCGTTCCGTCAGCCAACTGGCCTCGACGAAGGGAATCGGGGAGAAGACCCTGGCCAGGGCCTTCGCTTGGGTGCACGAGCAGGGGCATCCACACCAAATGGGTCTTGGCCTGTAGCGCGCCGTTGCCGGAGGGCGTATGATCCGCCGAGATCAAGGTCCTGGCGCGGACTGCGCCAGCCAGGCTCTCGAAGGTGGCCCATGACTGACTTCCACTTCTTCATCCTTTTGGCTGTGGTGTTCATCGCCCTGGAGATCATCGCTGCGTTCGGCGTGCTCGACGACCATGGGCAATCGAGCCGGGCGCCAGGCGATTCCTGACGAGCCGGCATCGGCGCGTAGGCGCTGAGCCGCTTCTACTGCTCGGTCGGATCGGCGCCGTCCCGCGGCGCGCCGGTGCCGGATGAGCCCATGAACAGGCTGCGGCCGTTCGGGAGTGTCATGTCCCGGCCGCTGCCGCGGCAGTTCGGCGTGCACATCCGGTCCTTGCTCTGGTAGCCGCGGACGACGACCTCGGTGCCGGGCCTTAGCAGGGTGCGGGTGAGGCCTCGCCGCACCAGGGTGTTCGGGGTGCCCGCCTCGAGCTCCCAGGTCTCGGTTTCGCCGTTGTCCAGGGTGATCTGCACGTGGACCCAGGCGTGGGGGTTGATCCACTCGACCTTGGTTATCGTGCCCTCCAACTTGATCGACAGGTTGGCGTCGAACTCGGCGGAGAAGGCGTGGTGAGCGGGGGACGGGCCGGCCGCGCTCAGGGTCAGGGCGAGAGCGGCCACGGGCAGGACTTGGTGGACTCGTCGGGACATCTGAACCTCCTGTTGGGGAGTGATCTTAGTTCACGCCGGCGCCGGGGCGTCCGATTCGCGCTCGGCTGAACCGAAACCAGGCCACCCTTAGTTTTGGGGGCCATTTGGGGGGCGATGGGTATATCGTTGTCGCACAGGCCCCCGTGTCTAGCTCGCGATCCGGTTGGTAGGTCGACGCCTGTCTGGCGACGAGCCGCTCATGCATTGTCAGAGCCGGAGTCAAGGAGGCGAAATGCACTCCACGTCGATGTTGATCCTGCCGACGCTCCTCTGCGTGGCCATGGGGGGAGCTGCCCTCGCTGCCGAGGACCCGAGCGACGCCGCCCCGCCCGAAGCCTCCGCGGTCTCGCCCGCGACGCCCCCGCCCCAGGAAGACGAAGATCACGACGACGAGGACCACGAGGGCGAGAAGGACGGCGTCCTCGACTTCCACGCCCACGACGTAGTGGTCGTCACCGGCTCGGCGATTGAGGAACCGGCCGTCGACCTTCCCTACGCGGTCGAGGTGCTGAACCGGGAAGTCCAGAAGGAGCAGGGGTCGCTGCAGGCGGTAGATCTGTTCAAGAACCTGACCGCCTCGTCCGGCGTCATCGGCGAGGCGAACAGTTGGTACAACGACCAGGGGACGGCGGTGCCCGAGAGCGTCGCCAACGTGAACCTCTGGGGCCTCGGGGCATCGCGGACCCTGGTGCTGCTCAACGGCCGCCGCCAGACGCCGCTGCCGGCGCGGTTGTTCGGCGGCCGTTTCGTCGACATCAACGCCTTTCCCTCGATCGCGGTCGACCGCATCGAGGTGCTCAAGGAGGGCGCCGCCGCGATCTACGGTTCGGACGCCGTGGCCGGCGTTGCCAACTTCGTCACCCGCGACGAATTCACCGGGTTCGAGGTCTCGCTCTCGCACGAGAGTATCGACGGCGCCGGCGATTCCATGGCGGGCGCGATCTGGGGCGGAAAGCTCGGCGGCTCGGATCATCACCTCGTCTTTTCGCTGGAGCGCGCGGAGCGCTCGCATCTCGGCGCCAGGGAGCGGCCGTTCACGCTCAAGGCGCGCGACACCGGCTGGTTCTGGGGCTGGTCCAACACCGGCAATCCGGGCATCTTCCTGCGCCCGAACCTCACCGGCGGCGAAACCTCTTCGGCGTTCGTCGAGGAGCTGGCCCGTTCGCGCAACGGCACGGCCGGCACGGACTACTTCGTCGATCCGGCGTGCAACGGTCTCGGCGGCTATGACCGCGGCTTCACCTGCGCCTTCCGCTATCAGCCGTGGGACAGCCTGATCGAGGCGACGGAAACGAACCGGTTCTTCGCCGAGCTGAACGGTCCGCTGGCCGAGGGCACGAGCTACCACGTGGAGGCTCTGTACGCGCAGTCGATCATCCCGAACTACGTGACCACGCCTTCCTTCCCGCCGGTGTCGCTGCTGGACGGCCTGCAGGTCGTCCCCAGCATCCACCCCGGGCGGCAGGCGCAGTGCGGTTCGGGCTTCGCTTCCGCCGGCTTCGGCTCGGAGCAGGCGTGTCTCGAGGACGACTGGTACTTCTATGGCCGCCTGGTCGGGAACGCGGGCCCTGGACGCGGTCTGCGGCGGGCCACGGACACGACCCGCCTCGCGGCGAATATCGACCACGACCTGTCCATCGGCGGCAAGGCGGCCAACCTGGACGTGGGCGTCAGCTACTCGCGGGCCACCGGCAACATGAACCAGCCGGCCGAGTACGCCTATCGCAAGTTCCTCGCCTTCCGCGGCTACGGCGGCCCGAACTGCGGCGTCGGCGTGGTGGCCGACGTCACGAGCCCCTCTGGCATGCGGCTCGGAGACACCGGTTCGGCCCAGTCCGGCGTCGGTGACTGCATGTTCTACAACCCGTTCGGCAACGGCATCGAGTCTTCGGCCCAGCCGGGCGCGGCGTGGGAGAACAACCCGAATCCGATGTACGTCTCGGGTCTGGAGAACAGCCGGGCGATGCTCGACTGGATCAACGAGCAGGTGGACGTCGACAACGACGCCGAACTCGTCGTCGCCGAGGCGACGCTGTCCGGCAACTGGCTGCCTGAGAAGCTCGACTACGCTCTCGGTTACCAGTACCGGCGTCTGGACGTGAGCGCGATCCCGAACGCGGTCGGCAACTACGAGCTGAACCCGTGCGTGGTGCCGGGCGACCGGTCCTGCATCGATTCGACCACCGGCAGGCAGACCGGCGCGCGCGCCGGGCCTTCACCTTCTCCTCGGGCTACTACCCGTACGGCGACTCCCAGGCGGTCCACCGGATGTTCGGCGAGCTGTCGGTCAACGCGCTTGGCGGCGACATGCAGTTCGCGGCGAACTACGAGCTCCACGACGAGATCGACAGCTTCGATCCGAAGTTCTCGGGCCGCTGGCAGCTCTCGGCGGGCGAAGGTCACGTGCTGTCGTTCCGCACGTCGGTCCAGACCACGTTCCGGGCGCCCTCGGTCGACGATCTGAACGAGGAGATTCGCACCACCCTGGAGTACCTGAACACGGTCGGCGTCTACAAGGCGGTCGACGCCTTCGGCAACCGGGCGCTGAAGCCGGAGCAGGCGTTCACCTACAACCTGGGTCTGGTGCTCTTCGCTTCGCCTGGAATCGACGTCACACTGGACTACTGGAGCTATGACTTTGAGGACGTGATCGCCCTGCTGCCGCAGCAGGAGGTCGTCCGGCTCTACGCCCGAAGGCTACGGGGGCAACCAGGCGGCGCTCAACGCGGTCATGGGCCGTGTCGTCTGCCCGGGCGGTCTGGCGGACGGTTCGTGCGATCCCGCGGACATCGAGCGGGTGCGGATCGACCTGATCAACTGGCCGGGAATCAAGACCTCGGGCTTCGACTTCCATCTGCACGGCCATCTGGACGCGGGCCGGGGCGAGCTCTCCTTTGGCCTGGACAGCACGTACACGAAGAGCTACGAGCTGAAGGAACTCAGTCGCGACGGCGTCGTCTACCGCGAACGCAAGGACGTGGTCGGCCTGCTGAACCGCGATACGCCGATCGCGCCGCCGCTGCCGGAGATGAAGACGCGGGCCTCACTCGGCTATCGCTGGAGTGACTACAGTCTGATCGGTTGGGCCAACCACATCTCGTCCTACGAGGACAGCAACGTGGCCTGGACGCCGCCCGAGTTGCTGCCGATCGACGAGTGGCTCACGCTCGACATGACGTTCCTGTGGCGTTTCCCACGGCTCGGTTTCGACATCGCCCTGTCGGCGATCAACATGACCGACGCGGAGCCGCCGCTGGTCTTCTTCGAGCAGGCGTTCGACGCCCTGACCGCCAACCCGAAGGGCCGCCGTTTGAAGGCCGTCATGAGCTATCGCTTCGGCGGCGGTTCGTAGCGGCCGTCCTTCGCCTCACGTCGCCCTCTCGGGCCCGATCCGGCGCTGCGCCGCCGGATCGGAAACAGGACCGTCCGTTGTAGGATCGGCATTTCCGGCGCCGATGCGAGCCGCACTCCGATCCAATACAGGCAGCTCGTTCACGCTCGGAGCGGGCGTGTTGATCTGTGGCCTCTGGGCGTTCCCGTTGGCGGGTCAGGAGGTCGGTCGCGAGGCGGTCGATCAACCGGCCGAAACCTCCATCGCCGATCGGGTGCGAGCGGACGTCGACGACACGTCGCTGCGTTGGGTCGGTATCGGGCGCATCAGGTACTCGACGCCGATGCAGTTCTCGGTGGGTGCCGGAGCGGTCGTGGCGCGGGTGCCGTCCAGCCATGACTGTGTCGCTTTCTGCGAGTACCGCGGCCTGGTTCTGCATATCGAGCCGGGTTCGGCGGGCGGCCAGCTCGGTGTCGGCTATGCCCGCCTCATCGCTGGTCGCAGGACGGGTTCACCCTTCCTGAGCAACATCTACGTCGGCTGGAGCGGCCGCGCCGTGTTGCTCCGCACCTGGGGCGACTCGGACCTCGATCCCGCGCGGCAGACGTTGGCCGGTTTCGAGGCGCAGTTCTCGTTGCCTCGGGTCAGCTTCACCCTCGGCGCGATGCGGCGGATCACCTCAGCCCATCAGGACGCGGACAGCTACGTGTACACCGCCGGCATCGGCTGGGGCTTCTGATGCCGGGTGCGGCGGCCTGCGTGGATACCCGTTCTCCTCTGGTCACGGCGGTCGCGGTGGCGCTGATCGGACTCGGCGGAACGGGCGCGGCGCCAGCTCTCGAGACCGACCAGTTCCACGCCTGGGGGCGCCACCTCGAGGACGCGACCGGGGTGCTGAACGCCCGGGTCAATCTGGAACTCGGGCGTCTGGTCGCCGAGCTGAACCGGGACGGTGAAAACGTCGCCTGCCAGAACGTGCGGTCGCGGTTCTTCGAGCGCCATCGCATGCTGTTCTTCGACGGTTTCGAAACCTGGTCGATGAACTCGCCCTTGGTCAGCCGGTCGCCGTCGGGGCCGGAGGAGATGCGAGAGTTCAAGCAGACGTACATCTACAGCACGATGACGTTTCTCGACACCGGTACCTGGATGCCGCCGAGTCCGACGGTTGAGGTGGACGGTGTACGGCTCGGCACGGACAAGCTGACCCACTTGCTCGGTACGGCCTGGTACTACCACCGGTGGTACCGCAGGGCCCGTGCCCGCGGCGCGAGCCCTGCCGAGGCGGAACTCGTGGCGTTGCGGCGCGGTCTGCGCGCGGAGAAGACGATCCTCGGCAAGCTCGTCTCCGGCGTGTTCTCGTTGGGCGATCTGGAGGCGAACCACCAGGGCATGTGGTTCTATGAGCACCTGTGTGCTGGTGACGATCCGACGATCGTCCGTGACGACGACGGGTGGCGTCTCCGCCGGCCGTTCGACCTGCGCGAGTACGTCACCCCGGAGTGGGACGAGTCCTACCAGCCGAACATCTATACGCGGCGGAAGTGGGCCAAGGTGAAGCCGCTGTTGATGGGATACTGTCGGATGCTTGAGCACCCTCAGGTTCGGGCGACGCGCGAGGCGTACGCGGAGAGAGACCAGATCACGGTGACGGAGGAGTTGATCGATGAGATGGTCGCCGCCGGAAAACTGCCCGACCCTTCCGGGTACACGATCGAGAACGTGTGTCGTGAAGAGGCGGGCTGAGGAGCGGGCGCGCCGGCCGGCACGGCTTGCGCTGCTGGCGGCGGCCCTGCTGGCAGCAGGCTGCAGCGCGCCCGAAGAACAGCCGCCGTCGACGGCCGCGGCCCCGGCCGAGCCAGCGCTCGAACGGATCGGCGTCGGTTCCTGCCTCAAGCAGGACCAACCGCAGCCCATCTTCGACGCGATCCTTAAGGACGACTTCGAGCTCTTCGTCTTCCTGGGCGACAACGTCTACGGCGACGTGGAGTCGGAGGATCTCAGCGAACTGCGCGACGCCTACGCGATGCAGGCGGCCGCGGACGGGCTCAGCCGCCTTCGCGAGGCGGCGGTGCCTCTTGCCGCCACCTGGGACGATCACGACTACGGCCTGAACGACGGCGGCGCCGACTTCTTCGGGCGCGAGGAGGCGCAGCGGATCTTCGAGGACTTCTGGGACGTGCCGGCGGACTCGGAGCGGGCTTCCCGGGCGGGCGTCTACGACGCGGTGACCTACGGCCCGCTGGGCCAGAGAGTCCAACTCATTCTGCTCGACACCCGCTACTTCCGCTCTCCGCTGCTCCCCACGGACGAGCCCGGCGCGCCGGGCCGGGAGCGCTACGTGCCGGACCCTGACCCCGGCAAGACGATGCTCGGCGAGGAGCAGTGGGCCTGGCTGCGGGACGTGCTTCAGGAAGAGGCGGACCTGCGCATCCTCGCGTCGTCGATCCAGGTGATCGCGGACGGCCACGGCTACGAGGGCTGGCGGCAGTTGCCGGCCGAGCGGGACCGGCTCTACGGCTTGGTGCGTGAGGTCGGCGCGAACGGCGTCGTGGTCGTTTCGGGGGACCGGCACCGGGGCGGCATCTACCGCCGCGACGAGGTGCTGGACTATCCGCTGCTCGAGCTGACGGCGAGCTCCTTCAACTCGCCTTCCAGCAGCGGGGAAGAGGCGGGGCCTTACCGGCTGGGGCCGACCTACCGGCCGGAGAACTACGGCGCCTTGACGATCGACTGGGCGTCCCGTTCCGTGACGCTGGAGGTCCGAGGCATCGACGGCGCTCCCGCGCTCGCCGAAACGCTCCTCCTCGAGGATCTGCAGAGCGGTGCTTAGCGCGGGAAAGGCAAGGAGGCACCTCATGACGACGAGCGAACTCGAACCGCGGGAGATCGCGGGCGTTTCCCGGCGCCAGGTCATTCACGCCCTGTCCCTGGCCGGTGCCGCCGGGTTGCTCGCCGGCTGCAACGGCGACGCGGCCACGCCCTCCAATGCGGCCGTTGGGCCGATGCCCGACGACCTGTGGCGCGCCAGCGCCGGTGAACTGGCGGCGGCGATCCGTCGCGGCGAGGTCTCGAGCGTCGACGTCGTCGAGTCCCACCTGGCGCGTGTCGAGGCCCTCAACGGCCACCTGAACGCGGTCGTTCGCGTGCTCGCTGACGAAGCGCGGGCAGCAGCGCAGGCCGCGGACGAAGTAGTGGCCGCCGGCGCCGAGCTCGGGCCGCTCCACGGCGTGCCGATCTCCGTCAAAGACAACATCGCCGTTGCCGGCACGCCGACCACGAACGGAGTTCCCGCCTACGCCGACGACATCGCGGAGGAGGACGCCCTGATCGTCACCCGGCTCAAGGAAGCCGGCGCCATTCCGGTGGCCCGCACGAATCTCCCGGATCTCGGGCTGCGGGTCCACACCGACAGCGGGCTCTTCGGGGTGACCCGGAATCCCTGGGCCGCCGACCGCAACGTCGGCGGCTCGAGCGGCGGCGAAGGTGCCGCGATCGCGAGCGGCATGAGCTGCCTGGGGCTCGGCAACGACATCGGCGGCTCGCTTCGGATTCCGGCCCAGTGCAACGGCATCTGCTCGCTCAAGCCGACCCTCGGCCGGATCGCCAGTGCGACCGGGGGCAGCATGTCGGGACAGTTGATGGCGGTGGACGGTCCGATGGCGCGCCGGGTCGCCGATCTGCGCACCGCGTACGAGTTGCTCGGCAAGTACCACCGAAGCGATCCGTGGTCGGTGCCGGTACCGCTCGACCTGGAGCGGCCGGCATCGCCGGTCAAGGTCGCGCTGGTGCCGGAGCCGAGCGGCGGCCCGACCCATCCCGATGTCGCCACCGCAGTGCGCGCGGCGGGCCAGGCGCTCGAGGCCGCGGGGTACGCGGTGGAGGAGATCGAGCCGCCGATGGTGGCCGAGGCGCGCCGGGCGTGGGAGGTCTTCCTCGGCTACGAACTGAACCTGGCGCGGCCGGCGCTCAAGGAGGTCATGTCGGAGGACGCGTTTGGCTTCCTCACCGAGGCGCTCGACACCTTCGGCGTCTTCCCGGCCACCGAGTACGCGGCGATGTACGGCCAGCGTCACCGGATCGCCAGCGTCTGGCAGGAGTTCCAGGAGGACTATCCCCTGATCGTGGCCCCGATCATGACCGAGCCGCCCTTCGTCATTGGCCTCGACCTCGCGGATCCGGCGGGAGTTCTCGACCAGATGCGGTTCGAGGTGGCGCTCAACCTGCTCGGCCTGCCCGCGGTGTGCGTTCCCACCGGCGTCGCCAACGGCCTGCCGCAGGTGGTCGAGATCATCGGCGGCCGCTACCGCGAAGATCTCTGCCTGGAGGCCGGCCAGGCGATCGAGGATGCGCTCGGCATCTTCACGCCGATCGACCCTGTGATGTCGTAGACGTTCGACTCAGTGGATCTCGGCCGCCTCGCCCCAAGCGGCCTTGAGCTTCGCGATGTCGAAATCGCCCTGCTTGGCCGCGTCGATGATCACCCGTTCGCGCCGTGCGATCAGGTCGGCGGCCGATTCGACCTGGTCGGCCACGTCGGCCGGGATGACCACGCCGCCGTGCTGGTCGGCGTGGATCAGGTCGCCTTCTCTGACTGCCATGCCGGCGACGGTAACGGGAGAGCCGTAGTCCACCACGTGAACATGGGCGTGTGACGGTCCGACTCGCCCGGCCAGCAGTTGAAAGCCCTCGGCGATGTCCTCGAGGTCGCGGATGCTGCCGTCCGTGATCACGCCCAGGCAGCCCAGGCCGTGGTGGATGTTCGAGTTCACCTCGCCCCAGAAGGCGCCGTAGCCGCGCGCGTTGTCGTCGAGGTCCTGGATCACGGTGATCGTGGGGCCTTCGCCCGCGGCCAGGTGTTCGTAGTAGCCGACCGATGTGCGGCGGGCCTGCTTCGGGTCGACGGAGCTCGGGTGCTGGGCGCGGATGCGCGCGGTGCGGGCGAAGCCGACGATCGGCGGCAGCTCGGGCCGGGCGCACACCAGCGGATCCACGGTGTAGCCGTGGCCGCGCCGCTTGGGCGCCACGACCTCCAGGGCGTTGCAGATCGTCGGTGTGTCGAGGGACCTGAGGGCGTCGAGAACGGCTGGAAGAATCATGGCGCGGATACTAGCGTTGACATCGACACAGGTGGGAGTGTATGTTGACGGCGTCAACAACGGAGGATCGATCGTGAACGAGGAACTGACGAGGTTTGTGCGAGAGGCGCTGTCGCGGGGCGCCGGCAGGGACGAGATCGAGGAGGCGTTGGGTGACGCCGGGTGGCGGCAGAGCGACATCGACAAGGCGCTCAGCGCGTGGGTCGACCGCGAGTTCGTGGCGCCGATCCCGCGGCCGCGGCCCTATATGGGCGCGCGGGAGGCGTTCCTGTATCTCGTTCTGTTCGCCGCGCTCTACGCCACCGGCATCAGCTTCGGCAACGTGACGTTCGCGCTGATCAACAGGTACTTCGCCGATGTCGCATTCACGCCGCCGGCAACAGCTTCCGCTGAGATGCTGCGATGGGGGTTGGCCTACCTGGTCATCTCCTTCCCGGCCTTCCTGCTCGTCCAGCGGCTTGTGCGGCGGGTGCTGCGGAGCGATCCGGAGTTGCGCTCGTCGCGGATCAGGAAGTGGCTCACCTACATGACCCTGTTCCTGGCCGCGGGAGTTCTTGCCGGCGACCTGATCGCCCTGGTCTTCTTCGCCCTGGGTGGCGAGCTCGCCGTGCGCTTCGTGCTGAAGGCGGCCATCGTGGCGGCCATCGCAGGCAGCGTCTTCGGCTACTACTTCTGGGACCTGCGCCAGGATGAATCGGAGCCGGCCGAGGACGGCGATGGATCGAGGTTGCCGGCCACGTTTGCGACGGTCTCGTCGGTGGCCGTAGCCGCCGCGGTTGTCCTCGGTCTGGTGGCCGTCGGGTCGCCGGGGAGCGCGCGCGATCGAGGGCTCGATGTCGAACGGATCTCTAACCTGCGGGACATCGTCCGCGGCGTCGATGTCTACTGGGAGCGCAACGGCGCCCTACCCGAGAGCCTGGATGCGCTGAGCGCGGAGCGCGACATCACCGTCTTGTCGACCGTCGATCCGGAGAGCAGAGCGCCGTACGCCTACCGCACCACGGACCAGAAGACGTACACCCTTTGTGCGACGTTCAGCCGCGACGCTCCGACCGACCAGGCGTCGCTGCGGACCTACCCGTATCGGGAGCGGTTCTGGAGGCACCCGGCGGGGTACCACTGCTTCGATCTCGAGGCGATCGAACCGGACGCGCGGCGCTGGTGATTCGGGTCGAGTGCCGTCAGACGGCGACCTGAACCCGCTCGGACAGCCGCGCGCCGAGGAGGTACGACGCGTCGGCGACCATCTCCTCCAGGATCTCCCGGGCGGGTCGGGTCTTCTTCAGCATGCCCGATGTCTGCCCGGCGGCGTTCATCAGCAGATCGTCCCTGCCGGCGGTGCGGATGGAGTGCAGCAGATCGCGGGTCAGCACGCCCTGGAGCCCCATCGGCAGGGCGCGGATGCCGCTAGCCTCCCAGGACTCGATCAGCGGGTTCGTGATGTTGCGCATCGTCTTGCCGCTGTAGAGCCGGGTCACTACCGTGTCTTCGGTGGCCGCCCCGAGGATGCGCTCCTTCTGCAGTGCGGGCTGGTTCGCCTCGTCGGAGACCAGGAAGACGGTGCCGCACCAGGCGCCGATGGCGCCGGCCGCGATGACTGCCGCCAGTCCGCGGCCGTCGGCGACGCCGCCGGCTGCAACGACCGGCAGCGGCGCCACCGCGTCCATGACCTGGGGCAGCAGCGCCAGGGTGCCGATCTTGCCGGTGTGACCGCCGGCCTCGGTGCCCTGGGCGACGACGATGTCGGCGCCGCCGTCGGCGACGCGGCGGGCGGCGCGGGCATTGCCGACCAGGGAGATGATCTTGATGCCGGCGTCCTTGAGCGCCCTGGCGAAGGGCGCCGGCGAACCGAGGCCGGAGGCGAACACCGGCACCTTCTCTTCCAGCAGCACTTCGATCTGCGCTCCGGCGTAGCTCTGGCCCTCGGGCACCCAACTCCTCGCCGGCGGCTCGGGCGGCGCCTCGATCCACTCGATGCCGAGGTTCTCGGCCATCTTCTTGAGCGCGTCTCGGGTTTCCGTCGGCACGAGGTCGCGCGTGGGAACTGTCGCGGAAGTCGGGCCGCTTCCCGCCTTCTCCAGGAAGTTCGAGGCGAGCAGCAGGTCGACGCCGAACGGCTTGTCCGTCTTCGCACGCACCTTGTTGATCTCGGCGCGCAGGTCGTCGGGGCTGTAGGCGACGCCGCCGATCACTCCCAGGCCGCCGGCCTCGGACACCGCGGCAACCAGGTCGGCCGTGGCGACCGGCTCCGCGCCGCCTGCCACCGGCCCCATGCCGGCGGAGATCACGGGATACTCGATCCCCAGCATGTCGCAGAGTTCTGTGCGAAGGAAGGGACTGGCCATGGCGACTCCTCTCAGGTATTCGGCCGGTGAGTATACGTGCGCGGGCGGCGCGTCAGAGCAACTCGAGTTGGGGCCGGCGAAGCTGGTTCGACACCGCCTCCTCGACGGTGTCCAGCCAGCCATCGCGATGTCCGGGATCGAGCGCAAGAACCTCGATGCGGCGGTCGTCCAGTTCGTTCCTGAGCCGGTCGTCGATCTGTTGCCGGAAGGCCGGATCCGTCGCCCGGACGCCGTCGGGCTGTGCCTCGCTGCCGCCCAGAATGGGCACGTGGATCTTCAGATCGTAGGTCGTGCACCAGGACTCGATCAGCGGTTCGAGTGCGGGCTGGCGACCGCGGGCGAACAGCAGGTAGACGTAGTTGTCGAGCACGCTCCGGTCGCAGATGACGACCGGCGCACGCGCCTCCGCCACGAGTTCGTACGCGATCTGGGAATGGAGGATCCACGACTGGGCCTCCAGGGTCGTTTCCTCGTTGAGAGGCAACGGACAGCGCCGCGCCACCTCGACCACCACGTCGAGGTTGATGTCACGGCGCTTGAGGCGGGCGGCGAGACCGTATGCGAGGGTCGTCTTGCCGACGCCGTGGGTGCCGATGAAGGCGATCTTGTAGGGCATTGGGCGGCGCCAGACTACAGCCGTTCGATTGGTCGTGAGAGGATCCTTGGGCGGAAGCGCGGGCATTCTGCCCGCGCCCGCTGGAGGATAGAAGTGACGGGTGAAGCGGGTTGCCGGATGCGGCGCCTTCTCGTTGCGGCAGGGCTGGCGCTCATCGGCGCGGCCTGTACGCGCGCGCCGGAGGACGACGCGCCGAACCCGGAGTGGCCAGACCGTTCGCCCCGGTCGGACATCACAGAGGAGCTTCGGGCCGATCTTCAAAGGCCGCGATCTGAGGCCGACGGCGGCGGCAGCGCCACCGTCGAGACGCTCTCGGGGCCGGTGGTCGCTGGGCGGCCCGGAAGCTGGCGCATCGTGTACCGGGCGGGTCCGCTCGGCGTTGCCGCCGGCGGCGCGGTCTATCTCCAGGTGTCCCCCTTCTGGGGCTGGAGCACACCCCAGACGGAACGCGAATCGGCGTTGGGCTACACGACCGTCGAAACCGACGCGGACGGTGTCGACCTCTCGGGGGAGACGCTCGATGAGCAACTGCTCGCAGTCCACGTCGGCGGCCGGGCGTTAGAGCGCGGCGAACAGATCGAGATCACCTACGGCGCCGGGACGGCGGGTGCGCTGGCGGATCGCTACGCCGAGCGAGGGTCGCGCTTCTGGATTGCCGTCGACGGCGACGGCGACAAAGTGCGTGGACTGATCGCCGAATCTCCTTCGATCGATGTGCTGCCGGGGCCGGCCGCGCTGCTGCTCCTGCATCTACCGTCGACGGCGAGGCCCGGAGAGTCCGTCGACCTCACAGCGGCCCTCGTCGACGCGGTCGGCAACGGCTGGCCGCGTGTCGCCGGCACCTTGGAACTGCGGCTGCCGGCTGGTGTCGACGTGGACGGCGTAGGAGGCGAATCCGCATCGCCGGCGCCCGGCGCTGAGGGATTCGAGGGTCCCGGGAGCGATCGAGAGCAGGTCGCGATCCTGCCTCTGGCTGAGGAGGATCGTGGCCGCCTCGTCGTTCGGCTCCGGCTATCCGCCGCCGCGGGCGGCGTTGTGCGGGTACGGGGGCGGATTGCCGGAGTCGAGCCGGGCCGCGACCTCGAGGCTGAGAGCAATCCGCTTGTCGTTTCGCCGGCCGGCCGGCGCATTCTGTGGGTCGACCTGCAGAACCACTCCGGTCTTTCCGACGGTTCGGGGACTCCCGACGATCTGCTGCGCTACGCGCGCGAGATCGCGGCTCTGGACGCCGCCGCGGTGACTGACCACGACCACTGGGGGATGCGCTTTGCGGATAGCGAGCCGGCGATCTGGCGGCAGACGCTGGAGGCCGTGGACCGCCGTCACGATCCTGGCCGTTTCTTGGCGCTCGCCGGCTACGAGTGGACGAACTGGGTGGAGGGCCACCGGCATGTCGTGTTCTTCGAGCCGACCGCCGAGGCCGCTGCCGATCTGCTCCTGAGCTCGATCGACGAGCGCTTCGACGACGCGCGTGAACTATGGGCCGGGCTCGAAGGCGCCCGCGCGCTGACCTTCGCCCACCATTCGGCCGGCGACCCCATCGCCACCGACTGGTCGTCGCCGCCGCCGCCTGGGTTGGAGCCGGTCACCGAGATCGTGTCGGTTCACGGCGCGAGCGAGGCGGCGGACGCACCGGGCGTGGTGATCCGCGGCGCCCTCGCGGGCAACTATGTGCGCGATGCGCTCGACCGCGGCTACCGGTTGGGATTCGTCGGCTCAAGCGACGGCCACGACGGTCATCCCGGTTTGGCGCATCTGGCCTCGCCGAGCGGCGGCGTGGCGGCGATCCTCAGCAACGAAGTGACGCGCGAGGCGATCTACGAGGCGTTGCGGGCCCGTCGCACCTACGCGACCAACGGGCCGCGGATCGTGGTGCGGGCGAGCTATGCCGGCTGGCCGATCGGCGCCGGCATACCGGCAGGCGCAGCCGCCGCGGGCGAGATCGGGCCGATTGCGGGGGTGCCCGAACGCACCCTGGTAGTCCGTGCGGTCGCGCCGGGCGAGATCGACCGCATCGAGGTCATCAGCCGTCAGAGTGCGGCCAGCGCTGGCGGCTTGGCGGGTGAGGCCCTGTGCGGGGAAGGGGAGCGCGAGTGCAGCCTGACCGTCGCGCTGCCGGTGTTCAGGCCGGGCGGCTATCTCTACCTGCGAGTGATCCAGAAGGACGGCGGCGCCGCCTGGACAAGCCCGTTCTTCTTCGAGTGACCTCCGCCCGCATCCGGCGCAAAGCGCCGGTCTGGTGGCGCTAGGCCTCTTCTTCTGCCTCTTCTTCGACGTGCACCATGATGTACTGCGACAGGTCCGGCTCGTCGAGCGTACGGTGTTCGCCGTCGCCGATTTGCAGACAGAGGTAGTGTTCGCCGAGGGGGAGTTCGAGTTCGATCGAACTCGAACCGTCGCCGAAGTGGATCCAGGGGTCGGCGGTCGGAATCACGATGCCCGGCTCGAGACATTCGCCGTCGATGGCGATGTGGTAGTGGCCGGCGCCCTCGTTGATCGCCCCGTCGCCCACCGGCTCGATGATGAAGTTCTCGGCCGCGAACTGCAGGTTGACCAAGCTGGGGATCGTGGCGTGGTTTTCGAGCCCTTCGAAGTACACACGGGGCGCGCCGTCGTCGGCCGCCTCGGCGGCCTCCATGTCGTGTTCCGCTTCCTCCATTTCGGGTTCGGCGGTGTCGTCCGCGGCGCAGGCGGCGAACAAGACGAGCAGCGAGGCTGCCGCGACAACGAGGAGCGGGCGGTTCTTGGCGAGGTCGAGGAGCATGCTGGGTTCCTCCGTCGGATGACCGGGCATACGCCCGAATAGGTGACGTTTGAGCTGAGCAGGTGACGCTTGAACTGAGCAGAAATACTAGCACGCCGGGATGTAAAGGTCCGGAAAGGAGCCGAGCTACTCGCGCATCGCGTCCAGGACCAGGACGGCCTGGCAGCGAAGTAGACGCGCGGGGTTGCCGAGTGCAGGCCCGGTCGGCTAGATTCCCGTTCGCCATGATGAAGAACTTCCTGTTTGCGATCGCTTACCTTCTCGGCGCCGGCTGGTGGGCCAGTCAGGCCATGGTCGATGCCGCAGCCGGCTCCTGGTGGAACCTGCTTGCCTTCTTCGCGGTGCTGATCTTCTTCCTGGTCCGCATCGGCTGCATGAGCGGCAGCGAGGATCAGGCCCAGAAGATGGGCAATATCTTCTCGATCCTTGTAGCGGTCGCTCTCCTGGTGCTCGCCGTCATGGGTCTGGTCGGCGAAACCAGCGGCATCGCGAACCTGGTCTTCGCGCTGCTGTTCGCCGTGGTCGCCGGGCTCGGCGTGCGCGCCACGGCCACCGCGCACGCGTAGCCGCGGCGCGACTGGCGGCGCTACAGCGCCGCCACCTGCTGCTCCAGCACGCCGGCGTACTTCTCGTATGCGGCCTGTCGCAGCTTCGGCAGGTGGGTGGTCGGGAACAGATCGTTCGTGCCGGCGTACTCGCGCAGGAGCTGCCGCGCCACGGTGATCTTGTGGACCTCGGTCGGACCGTCGGCCAAGGCCATGTGGAAGGAGTCGATGACTCCCGCGGAGTAGGGCATCTCGTTGGAGACGCCGAGCGAACCGTGGATCATCAACGCCCGTGAGAAGACGTCCAGGTAGACCTTCGGCATGACCGTCTTGACCGCCGAGATGTCCTTGCGGACCATCCGGTAGTCCTTGTACTTGTCGATCTTCCAGGCGGTCTGGAGCACGAACAGCCGGAACTGCTCGATCTGGGTCCAGGAGTCGGCGATCTTCTCCTGCACGAGTTGCTTCTGCGCCAGCAACTCGCCCTGGGTCTCGCGCGAAAGCACGCGCTCGCACATCTGGTCGAAGGCGGTGCGCACCTTGGCGATCGTGCGCATCGCGTGGTGGATGCGGCCGCCGCCGAGCCGCGTCTGCGCGACCACGAAGCCCTGGCCGCGCTGGCCGAGCAGGTGGTCCTTCGGGATCCGGACATCCGTGTAGCGGACGTAGCCGTGGGCGCCCTCCTCGGTCCCGGTGCCGACGCCGACGTTGCGGACGATCTCAACACCCGGTGTCTCCTTCGGCACCAGGAACATGGACATCTTGTTGTAGGGCGGGGCTTGCGGATCGGTGACCACCATGACGATCAGGAAGGAGGCGTAGCGGGCGTTCGAAGAGAACCACTTCTCGCCGTTGATCACCCACTCGTCGCCGTCGAGGACGGCCTGCGTCTTGAACACCTTCGGATCCGAGCCGCCGTGCGGTTCGGTCATGGAGTAGGCGGAGACGATCTGGTTGTCGAGCAGCGGCTGCAGGAAGCGGGCCTTCTGCTCGTCGGTGCCGTAGTGGGCGAGGATCTCGGCGTTGCCGGAGTCAGGCGCCTGGCAACCGAAGACGATCGGCGCGTGCGGCGACCGTCCCAGGATCTCGTTCATCAGCGCCAGCTTGACCTGGCCGTAGCCCTGGCCGCCGAGCTCGGGTCCCAGGTGGCAGGCCCAGAGCTTGCGCTTCTGGACCTCCTCCTGGAGCGGCGGGATCAGCTTCTGGCGCTTCGGGCAGGAGAGGTCGTACGGGCTGCCGAGGACGAAGCGGAGCGGCTCGATCTCGTCGCGGACGAACTCGTCCATCCAGTCCAGCTTGTCCTGGAATTCAGGGTCTGTTTCGAAGTCCCATGCCATTGCTCTTCTCCTGTTGCGATGCTCGCCGTCCGTGCTGCGGCGCGGCGGATTCGGTTCTTTCTTGAGGGCCGCCAAGCGTACAGGACGCGCACGTAGACTCCCCGGATGATCTGCACCAGCTCACGCTCAGCCTTCGACTGCCGTCGTTTCGCCCTGCTGTCGCTCGCTCTCCTGTGCGTCCTGGCCGCGGTGGCCTGCAGCAGCGACCGGGCCGTCGATCCTGGCGCCGGCGGCGCTTCAGTCGGCGAGTGGCGCCACTACGCCGCCGACCGCGCATCGACCAAGTACTCGCCGCTTGACCAGATCAACCCCTCGAACGTCGACCGGTTGGGCGAGGTCTGGCGCTGGACATCGGTCGAGACCGAGGCCGACACCGAGCATCGCGGCGGCATGTACAAGAGCACGCCGCTCTACATCCACGGCACGCTCTACATCACGACTTCGCTCAGCCAGGTCGCGGCGATCAACCCGGCAACGGGCGAGACGCTGTGGGTCTACGACCCGAAGAGCTACGAGGTCGGCCGCCCCGCCAACGCGGGCTTCCAGCACCGCGGGCTCGAGTACTGGAGCGGGGAGGGCGACGGCGAGCCCGTGGAGCGGCTGATCTACGCCGCCCATCACCGCCGCCTGATCTCGCTCGCCCCTGCGACCGGCGAACCCGACCCGGCCTTCGGCGACGGCGGCATGGTGAACACAGCGCTCGGTCTGGGCCGCGAGATCAACGAGCGCCAGTACACCCACTCGGCGCCGCCGATCGTCTGCGCCGATGTGATTGTGCTCGGTTCGATCATCTCGGACGGTCCGCGCGGACCGAAGATGCCGCCCGGGCACGTGCGTGGCTACGACGTGCGCACCGGCGAGATGCGCTGGATCTTCCACACCATCCCGCAGCCGGGCGAGCTTGGGAACGAGACCTGGGAGGGCGGCTCATGGGAGTACTCGGGCAACACGAACGTCTGGACGATGATGAGCTGCGACGACGAGCTCGGTATCGTCTACCTGCCGGTGTCGACGCCGACGAACGACTGGTATGGGGGCCACCGGCGCGGCGACAACCTGTTCGCGGAGAGCCTGGTTGCCCTCGATGCCAGGACGGGCGAGCGGAAGTGGCACTTCCAGGCCGTCCACCACGGCCTCTGGGACTACGACTTCGCTTCGGCTCCGAACCTCGTCGACATCAACGTCGGTGGCCGCGAGATCAAGGCTGTCGCCCAGGTCAGCAAGCAGGGCATCACCTACGTGTTCGACCGGTTGACTGGCGAGCCGGTGTGGCCGATCGACGACCGCCCGGTGCCGCAGACCACGGTCCCGGGCGAGTGGAGTTCACCGACCCAGCCGTTTCCGACCAAGCCGCCTCCCTTCGAGCGGCTCGGCCTGACGGAGGACGACCTGATCGACTTCACGCCCGAGCTGCGCGCCGAGGCGCTCGAGATCGTGAAGGACTACGTGATGGGCCCGATCTACACGCCGCCGCTCGAGGTCGAGGAAGGCGGCAAACTGGGCGTGCTGACGCTGCCGTCCGCAGCCGGCGGCGCCAACTGGCGCGGCGCCGCGGTCGATCCCGAGGCCGGCGTGCTCTACGTGCCGTCGATGACCCAGGTGCTGAGCTACGGGGTGCAGGCCGCGGACCCGGCCCGCTCCGAGTTCCGCTACGTCGCCGCCGTCTCGTTCATGGCCGGACCGCAGGGCCTGCCTCTCGTGAAACCGCCATACAGCCGGATAACCGCCATCGACCTGAACACCGGCGAGCACCTGTGGCAGGTCGCCCATGGTCCGGGGCCGAAGGACCACCCGGCGATCGCCCACCTCGACCTGCCCGACCTGGGAAGCCCCTCCCACGGCGTGCTCTCCAACGGTGGCCTGGTGCTGACCAAGGACCTGATCTTCATCATCCAGGCCGACTACGACACCAGCCGGATGACCTTCATGGGCGACGCCGGGTACATCCGCGCCTACGACAAACGCGACGGCGCGAAGCTCTGGGAGCACCGCGTCGAACCGACCCCGCACGGCACCCCGATGACCTATCTGCACGAGGGCCGGCAGTACGTGGCGTTCACTGTGGGCAATGGCCGGCAGGACCCGGCGCTGGTGGCGTTCGCCCTGGAGTAGGCCCTGGGAACGCGGGCATCTTGCCCGCATCCGGCGCGGAAGCGCCGGTCGGTAGAGGCGCAAAGCTAGACTGCACCGACGGTGTCTTCCCGCCTACTGTTCTCAGCGGCTTTAGTCAGCGCCGTGCTCCTCGGCGGCTGCTCCTTGGTTGGCAAGGGCGCTCCGGCCTGCCGTCCCTTAGAGGTCGCGGAACTGCCTCTACTCGGTGGTATCCGGGGCGCCTGGATGGACGACGAGCGGTTCGTGCTGGCGGACCTGTACCAGTCCCGCCTGCTGGTCTACAGCGGGTCCGAGGGGCTTCAACGGGTCGTCAACGGCTGGGAGAACGAGGATCTGGAGTTGCACTTTGTGTCGCCAGCCGACATTCAGCCTTGGGAGGACGGCTACGTGCTGGCGGAGGTCTTCACGGACCAGGATCGTCTCCTT
Source organism: Candidatus Multivorans sp. (assembly GCA_965247095.1). Taxonomy (GTDB): domain Bacteria; phylum Acidobacteriota; class Thermoanaerobaculia; order Multivoradales; family Multivoraceae; genus Multivorans. Next base: position 33,543 of record OZ251997.1, read on the forward strand.
GAACTGAACGCGGACCTTCGACCGGTCCGGGTGCTCTGGGAGAGCGACGTGGAGCGGTCGAATGGTGAGTGGGAGGGCGACGACGTTCATGACATCTACCGGTTGGCCGCCCTACGCGACACCCTCTATGTGCAAGCGCACCGCATGGCCGCCGGGCAGTACGGGGAGAGGGAGTATGCGGAGTTTGGAGTTGCCCTCCAGCCCAATCGGCCGGGACGAGCGCTCCGGGAAATAGCCGCTTGGCCCGCCCTCGCTCGGCAGCGAGAGTGGTATGGGTCGCTGCGCGATCTTGCGACGACCGGCGGTCGAGGCGGCTCGGCGTTTGCACTTGAGATCACCCCGGCTGCTTCGTTTGTTCGGGAGCTTGTCGCCGACGGCCGAAGACTCGAGTCCTTTCCAGAACTGCCGGCGCCGTTGCCGGCGTTGCCTCGTGATGATTTTGCCGAGTTCTATGCGGTCCTCGAGGCGTCCAGCTATCCCGCAGGTCTCTACGGCGACGAAGACAGCCTGTACGTGCTGATGCGGGACGCAACCGGCGACGCGGTCGTTTGGGATCTGCATCGCATCGACCCGGAGCGGGATGCGGTCGTAGGCAAGCTCCGCCTGCCGACGAACGCACCCCACGTGAGCCTGCTTCCGGGCCGCCGGTACTGGCTGCTTGAGGAATCGAGCAGCGGCTTCGTGAATCCGCTTCGGCCGCCGGTCCGGCTTCTGTTGCTGAACGCGGCGGCTATTCGCGCGGGGGAGGCACTGTCGTGCGACTGAGAACGGGCGTTCCGGCTCTCGTCGTCCTCGCTTCGCTGAATCTCAGCGGCTGTTCGCTGGTGGGCGGGAAGCCTGAACTCGCGTGCCGTCCGCTGGAGAGCGCCGAACTACCGATGCTCGGCCTTGTCAGGGGCTCGTGGATGGACAAGAAACAGTTCGTGCTTGCGGATCTGCACCAGTCGCGATTGCTCGTCTACGGCGCGGATGAGGGGCTCGTTCGGATCGTCAACGGCTCGGAGAGCGAGAACCTGGCGCTGAACTTCGTATGGCCCATGGACATCCAGCCGTGGGGACGAGGGTTTGTGCTGGCGGACGCCTACGGAGATCAGGATCGTCTGCTTGAACTGGACCCGAACCTGCGACCGGTACGGGTGCTCTGGGAGAGCGACGTGGAGCAGTCGGATGGTGAGTGGAGCGGCGACGAGGTGTTTGCCATCACCCAGTTGGCCGCTCTGCGCGACAGGCTGTACGTAGAGGCCAGTCGGCGGGATGACGCTGGGCATTCGGAACAGGAGTTTGCAGAGTTCGGGGTGGATTCCCGGTCAAGTGCGGCGCCCGGTGCGCTGCGGGAGGTTGCTGCTTGGCCGGGCTTGGCGGGAGAGCTTGGGTGGTATGGGTCGGTTTCCGACCTTGCGGCGACGGGCGGTGGCACCCGTTCGACGTTTGCCCTCCGTTTCGCTCCTGGTGGTCCCTTTGTTCAGGAGCTCGTCGGCGAGGGCCGGCGGCTGGAGGCCTTTCCGGACTTGCCGGTGCCGTTGCCGGCGTTGCTTCGCAGTTTCAGGGGCGGTTGGGTCGGCTGGGCGGCCCTGGAGGCGTCCAGCTATCCCGCCGGTCTCTATGGCGACGAAGACAGCCTCTACATCTTGATCAGAGACGCGACCGGCGACGCGGTCGTTTGGGACCTGCACCGCATCGACCCGGCGCTGGACGCCGTCGTAGGCAAACTCCGCCTGCCGACGAACGCGCCCCACGTGAGCCTGCTTCCGGGCCACAGGTACTGGGTGCTCGAGGAATCGAGCAGCGGGCTGGAGAATCGACGTCGGCCGCCGATTCGACTGCTCCTGTTGAGTTCGGCCGCTATTCTCGCTGGGGAGGTTCCATCATGCGATTGAGTTGTGTTCTCGCTGGCCTTGCCATCCTTCATCCGTTTGGCGTGCCCGGCACGGCGCAGCAGGCGCCAACGCCCACTCCAGGCCAGCTCGTTGTCCTGGGAGCGGACGGCCAGCCCGTCGCCGACGCCTCGGTCACGGTGCTCCAGCCGAGCCGGGCCGGCCTCTCGCCGGTCGACGCGTTGCTGGTGCGCAGCGGGACGACGCAAGACGGCGTCGTCGAGGACGCCGTGCCGCGGCTGCACGGGCTGACGGTGGTCGTCGACCATCCGGCCCACCTGCCGTTCGTGGGCGCGTACCCGAGCCAGCCGCCGCCGGAGGTGATTCGGTTGCAGCCGGGGCGGACGGCCAAGGGCGTGGTACGGGAAGCCGCTGCCGGCGGCACGGTGACCGGAGCGAGCGTCTGCGCGTCATGGCGCGACGCGGTCCTTCCCGATTGGTTCGGAACCTTGCGGCGCTGCACGGAAAGCAGCGAACGGGGCGCGTTCGAGCTTGCGGGTTTGCCTCCCGAGATCCTCCAGGCGACGGCCGAGGCGCCCGGTTTCGAGACGGACGCCCGCACCATCGAGGCGGGGCGGAGGGCTTCCCGGATCGTCTTCGAACTCGTGGCCGGGGAGCAGTCGGCCGACGTCACGGAAGCGACGCCGGCCTCGGCAGGAGAAGTGCGGGTCGAACTCGTGGGCGCCGCCGGCGAACCGATCCGCAACTTCACGATGAGGACGAATGCGGTCGGCCGCATGGGCGGCTCCTCGCACGATGTCGAGGACGCCGAAGGGCCGGTGTCGGTGCCGATCAGCGCCTCCTTCGCGAACGAGACCGCCGTGGACCTTTCGTTCCGGGCCGAGAACTACCACGAGTCTCCGCTTATCCGCGTCGCTCCGGTACCGGGCGGCGAGATCGAGCTCGGTCTGATCGCTCTCGAACCCGGGGCGGTGGTGCAGGGGCGACTCTTCGACGCGGTGGGGGCGGAACCCGCCGCGGGCTGCGTGGTCGAACTCCTTCCGCCGGGCGCGGGCGCCGTTGCGGCTCTGATGTTGCGACAACGCCACCTGACGGTGTCCGATGCCGACGGCCGGTACCTGCTCGGCGGCCTCGGGGCGGGCCGCTACCACCTGCGGCTGCAATGCCTGGGGGCGCCGGTCACGGATCGGCTTGTTGTGCTGGGTGCGAACGAATTGGCCGACCAGGGCGAGGCCTGGCTGGACTCCGGCCGGCGGGTCGGGGTGCGTGTCCGGGGTATGGGCACTGGCACGGTTCGCCTGCTCGACCGCTTCCGGGAGATCGAGATCCCGATCGTCGAGACGGCGTTGCGGTCGCCGGCAGAGGCCGAGACAGGGCAACGAGGCGATGAGGACTCAACAGGACACGCCGAGTTCCTGGCGGTTCCGGGCGTGTACCGGCTGGAAGTCGTCGACGGTTCCGGCCGCCTCCGCGTGTCGCAGGAGATCGGGATCGAAGAGGGGCCGGCCGAGGTGCGGACGGTCGACGTTGCACTAACGACACGGGCTATCCGTAGCGTCCTGGTGCTGGACGGCCGCCCAGTGGCGGGGGGCGCCGTTACCTTCGGCAGCGTCTTCGATGCCTCGCGGAGCTCCGGCAAGATCCAGCTCGTTTCGCGGCGACGCGGCGGCGCCGAGCAGAGCCGGATGTTGGGGTTAAGCCCTACGGTACGCGCGACTGTGGGAGCGGACGGCTCGTTCGAGGTCGACGGCGTTGCCGATGACCTGCTGTGGATGACGTGGTACGCGGGCGAAGGCAGCTACCTCGGGCGGCTGTGGCCGGCCGACCTGGTGCCGCGGATGGACTTGGACGGTGTTCGGGTGACGGGCTCGCTGCTCGATGTGAACGGCACGCCGGTCGGCGGCCAGGTCTCACTGACCGGCGATATTGGCCGAAGGGTCGCCTGGACCGAAGTCGGAGAGGACGGGCTCTTCGAGCTGCCGCCGGCGCCGCCGGGCTTGTACCGGCTCAAGGCCAGTGCGGGAGTGTCGCCGAGCCGCGCTCGGGAGGGCAGGAGTAGCCTGACGGGAAGCGTGTCCCAGGACCTCGTGCTCACCACCGAGCCGCCGCTGCACCAGGTCCTGCGTGTCGAGGACGCTGAACCCGGCTTGGTCGAAGTGGAGCTGTGGCGCGCCGGCGGAAGTCCGGCGGCGGGCGCTTGGCTTAACTTCGTCAATCCGGCGGGCGATGTGGTCGGCGGCGGTTTGGCATCGGTTGCCGGGCAGACAACTCGGAGTGTGCCGGCCGGCGACGTGTCGCTGGTCTGGAACGACGCTGCCGCCTGCGTCGGCGGCGTCGAGTTGAACGTTGAAGAGGGCCGTACGTCGACGCTTCGGGAGTCGCTGTCGATAGGCCGCCTGCTCGAACTTCGCTGTCCGGCCTCCGACTGCGCCGGCGAACCGCTCTCCTTCCTCAGCATGACGACCGAGTCCGGCGCCGAGATCGCGAGCCATCTGACCGGCGCCGGCGAGGGCGTCCGCTTCTCCGAGTCCGGCCGTCTCGGCCTCGGCTGCGTGACTCCCGGTTCCTACGAGGTCTCGTTCTGGTCCGCCGGCCGGCGCTGGGGCGCTGAAGTCAACGTCGGCACCAGCGGGCCGGCGGAGGAGCCGGTGGTCGTGAACGGTAGGGAGGCGGGGTTGTAGGAGTCGGCGTCAGGTAGCCAAGGTCCGGACACCCCACTCAGGTACCACCGTCACCCGCGTCACGGGGAGGGCCACTCTTCGAACCCATCGTTCACGAGATCGGCGTAGTACCGCCGATTGTAAATGGCCGCGAACACAGGCTGGGTGACGACCAGCGCGATCCCGCCGGCGACTGCCGCCGCCGTCGCCCTGGCGAATGACCCGGTCGCCGATTGCGGCTCGACTATCGCCATGGACACCAGCATTGCCAAAAACAGGGCGACCTGGCCCACCATGTACATGACTATGGACATGATCAGCGCCCACTTCCAGTCACCACGAAACAGAGGAACCAGAGGGCCAAGAAACAAGGTAGTCCAACTGAACCCGACGTGCGGTACCGATCGCCTGGCTCCGGTTCTCTCGTTCCTCATCTCGATCATGGCGCCCTCTCCTGTTCGCGTTCGGATCGGATTGCGAGTGGCTACTGCGCGCCCGCCAGCAGGGCTTGCAGAGCCTCCGCGGGCTGGGCGAACTCGGGGGCGCCGACGAAGCGGCCGACTTCGCGGCCGTCTCGGTAGACGATCGCCGTCGGCAGGCCAGTCACTTCGTTGCCCTTGACTTCGGGATCTTCCCAGCCGGCGGGGGGTGAGGCCAGTCCGTAGTACTCGAAGGCGACGTTTGAGCCTTCGAGGCCGGCGTTGACGTCGAGCAGGTTGGGCAGCACCCGCTTGCAGACGCCGCACCAGGAGCCGAAGAAGATGCGGACCCGGGCCGGTCCGGCGTCGCGGAGCGCGGCCATCGCCGAGGCGTTGGGTTTGAAGGCATGCATACCGGCCCGGTAGCCGGGCGAGTGCTCGAGCAGTTCGCCCAGGGTGCGGTCGCCAACCAGAGGCGGCCGGGGGATGATGCGGACTGTCCGACCCTCGATCGGCAGGGCGATGGTGGCCTGGTCCGGCTTGGCCTCGCCGACGTACGAGTTGCCTGGTTCGGCGACCACGTCGTAGCCGCCGCCGGCGGCCAGGAGATCGGCGGCCGGCAGCCGGTCCACGGCCATGGTGCGGGCCCACAGCAGGATGGGCTCACCCAGGGAGTCGCTGAGGATCAGCATCGCCGCGGCCCGCTGGGAAAGGTAGAGCCTGGCGTCGGAATCGGCTTGACCGTCGATCTCGAGGATGTACTCGTCGATGGGCAGGAACGCGCTCAGGACGGGGTGGGCCGTGGGCTGGGCGGCCGCGGGCGCGGCTGGCAGGAGAAGTGCGAGGAGCGCGCAGAAAACTGGGACTTTTCCGTGAGCGGACACGGCGCGGAGGCTACAGCAACGGAGGCGTGTCCCGCTGCTTCGCGGCTCGCCGGATGCCGGCGGGGACGCCGCGCACCCAGTGGCCGGCGCACCCAGTCAGGCTACGCGCGAGTCGAGGTGCTGCTCGTCGAGCTGGTCCAGGAGCTGCTTCGCCCGGGTCTTCGCGGTGGCGATCGTGCGCTCCTTGACGCCTTCGTAGCCGCGGATCGAGTCGGGCAGTTTCGCTGCCTCGACCACCAGTGGGGCGGACTCGGCATCGAGCCGGTCGAGCGTCTCGTGTAGAAGCTCCCGGTACCAGTCGAACAGGGCACGCTCGAGACGGCGATGGCGGGTCGCGCCGAAGATGTCGAGAACGGAGCCGCGGAGCCGGCGGGCCGCGTAGAGCAGCCGGAACATCGGCCGCGACCAGGCGCCGAACTTGATCTTCCGCTGCCAGCCCATCCGCCGCAGCGTCGGCGGGTGGAGCAGGATGTGGCGGTTGAGCGGGCCGTCGTAGTCGTTGGCGATCTGGTCCCAGATCGGGTCCTGCAGCCACAGGCGGGCGACCTCGTACTCGTCCTTGACCGCCAGCAGCTTGAAGCCGTAGCGGGCCGCCTCCTCGCGCACCTCGGTGTGACCGGGCAGTCTCGATTCCTCGGCCTCCCCGACCTCGCCGACGAACGCCAGGTAGCGTTCGGCGATCCCCGTGCCCTGGTAGAGGAGAAGGTCGGCGACGCGGCCCGGTAGCAGGCGGTCGAGCGCGCCTCCCTGCGGGGCGCCCGCCAGGAGGCGCTCGAGTTCCGGCCCGAACTTCGGCGCCCAGCGCTCGATCCGGGCGCGGGCGGCTTCCAGGGCCGACGCCGCGGTCTGCGCCTTGGGACCCTCAAGACCGGAGGCGCTTCGGAACCGCTCCGGGTCGGCGACGGAGAGCCGGCCGTAGCGGAAGGCCTGGATGTTGTCCTCGACCGCCACGCCGTTCGCCCGTAGCGCTTCCTCGATGAAGCGCGACTCGAGCGGCAGCAGGCCCTGCTGGTAGGCGGCGCCGACCAGGAAGATGTTGCCGGTGACACTGTTGCCGAGCAGCCGCTCGGTGGCGGCCTCCGCGTCGACGAAGTAGCTCCGGTTGCGGTCGGTGAAGAGGGCCAGACGCTTGCGCAGCTCGTCGAGCGGCGGCATCCGCGCGGCGCTGTCGGTGATCACGGCGGCTGGACTGATTCCGGCCGTGTTGGCGACCACCGCCGTGGTCTCCTTCGAGAACCGCTTGATGTTGTCGGTGGCGACCGTGGCGAGCAGGTCGAAGGACAGGGCCAGATCGGCTTCGCCCTCGCCGAGCTTGTTCGCCCGGTCGATCGGCTTGCTGCTGAGGAGCAGGTTCGAGACCACCGCGCCGCCCTTCTGCGCGAGGCCGGTCTGGTCGAGGTGGACGGCGTACCGACCCTCGAGCAGGGCCGCGGTGACCAGGATGGCGTCGACGGTGACCACGCCGGTGCCGCCGATTCCCACCAGCAGGGCTCTGAAGGTGTCGTGCTCCCTGACCTTGCCGGCCGGTTCCGGCACCTCGTCCGCGACCAGAGGAGCGGCCGCGGCGCGCCGCACCGGCTTCGTGGCCGCGCCCAGGTCGACCGTCATGAAGGCCGGGCAGTCGCCCTCGATGCACGAGTAGTCCAGGTTGCAGGACGACTGATGGATCTGGGTCTTGCGGCCGTACTCCGTCTCAAGCGGCGCGACCGAGAGGCAGTTCGACTTTGCGGCGCAGTCGCCGCAGCCCTCGCAGACCGCCGGGTTGATGTACACGCGCTGGCTCGGCGTCGCCTGGATGCCGCGCTTGCGCTCGCGGCGCTTCTCGGCGGCGCACTGCTGGTCGTAGACGACGGCGGTCGGGCCCTTGATCGCGCGCAGTTCCTTGAGCACGGCGTCGTAGTCGCGGCGGTGCCGGATCTCGACGCTGTTGTCGTCGCGGTGGGGAAAGCGTTCGAGGTCTTCGGTGACCAGAACCACCCGCTTCATGCCCTGGAGCTGGAGCTGCTTCGACACGCCGAGCGAACTGAGCAGGCCGACCGCTTCCTGCCCGCCGGTCATCGCGACCGCCGCGTTGTAGAGGATGCGGAAGGTCATGTGGAGGTTGGCGGCGATGCAGGCCTCGATCGCCTTGCTGGCGGAGTGGGCGTAGGTGCCGTCGCCGACGTTCTGGAAGATGTGCTCCTGCTCGGTGAAGGGCGCAAGCCCGATCCAGCAGGCGCCCTCGCCGCCCATCTGCGGCAGCCAACTGATGCCGCGGTCCATCCACATCGCCATGGCGTGGCAGCCGATGCCGCCGCCGGCGGCGTCCGACCCCTCGGGTAGCTGGGTGGAGGTGTTGTGCGGGCAGCCGCTGCAGAAGTAGGGCGTGCGCGGCATTGCGGCCGGCAGAGTCGCCGCCAGGTCGGCGGACTCGGCGCCCGTCCGCAGGCGCGACAGGTTCTCCGCCGGCACGGCGCCGGGAAGCCGCCGCTCCAGGTAGGCGCCGAGGATGAGGGCGATCTGGTGACCCTCCAGTTCGCCGTGCATCGGGAACAGCGCCTCGCCGCTCGGCGTCTGCTTGCCGCCGACGAGCGGCCGGTCGGGCAGGTTGTAGAGCGTCTGCCGCACCTGGGTCTCGATGAAGCCGCGCTTGTCCTCGACGACGACGATCTCCTCGAGGCCGGCGGCGAACTCGCGCAGGCGCCGCGTTTCGACCGGCGCGATGCAACCGAGCTTCAGGACGCGGATGCCGTGGCGGTCGAGCGCTGCTTCGTCCAGCCCCAGCAAGTTGAGCGCCAGGCGCAGGTCGCGGTAGGGCTTGCCGGCCGCGATCAGGCCCAGGCGGTCGCCGGGGCTGGCGCAGCGGATGCTGTCCAGGCCGTTGGCATGGACGTACTCCAGGGCGGCCACGGTGCGCTCGGTGAAGATCTGGCGCTCCATCTCGACCGTATGCGGCGGCAGCAGCCGGATGTCGAGATGCTTCTGGAACGGTCGGCCGTCGATTTCGAGATCAGGCAGAACCGGTGGCGGCATCTGAGGAAGATCGATGACCGCGCCGCCGTCGGCGACGTTGGTCACGACCTTCAGCGCGGTCCACAGACCCGAGAACCGGGACAGGGCGATGCCGTGCAGGCCGAGTTCCAGGACCTCCGCCGGGTCGCCGGGATAGAGCACCGGCATCGAGAGGTCGAAGAGGCTGATGGTGCTGTCGCCGGGAATGGTCGAACTCTTGCAGGCGGTGTCGTCGCCGGCCAGCACCAGCACGCCGCCGTGCTTGCCCGTGCCGATGAAGTTGCCGTGGCGGAAGGCGTCGCCGCTGCGGTCGACGCCCGGGGTCTTGCCGTACCAGATGCCGACCACCCCGTCGTAGCGCTGGTGGGGGAACCGCTCGAGGAGCTGGGCGCCGTATATCGAGGTCGCCGCCGTCTCCTCGTTGATACCCGGCTGAAAGACCACGTCGTGTTCGGCCAGCAGCCGGCCGTTCCGCATGAGTTGCTTGTCGTATTCGCCGAGTGGCGATCCCGGATAGCCGCTGATGAACGCGCCGACTCGCAGACCGGCTTCCCGGTCCCGGCGGTACTGGTCCATCGGCAGCCGGACCAGTGCCTGGATACCCGTCATCGCCACGCGGCCTTCAGTGAGCGTGTACTTGTCGTCCAATGAGAAGGCCGTCATTGCTTCCTATCCTACCGCGCTCGGGCGGTCACTGTCCGGCCTGGGGATGCGGGCGTCTCGCCAGCATCCGGCGTGAAGCGCCGGGAGCTCTCAGCCGCCGCGAATCTGGGCGAACCACTCGTGGCCGGACGCGGCGGACCGGCCGCGGATGACGGTGGACTTGATTGCCCGAACTCCACTTGGGGGATAACCGGCGATGGTCGCCGAAAGTTCCCGCGCGCGGGTCAGGACTTCATTGTCCGCGACGACCTCCGAAGCCACGCCCATCCGCTCGAGCTCCGCTCCGGTGTAGCGCCTGCCGACGATCGCGAGCCGGGCCGCCACGCTCTCCGGGTGGCGCAGGCGCAGCCAGGCCATGTTCATCGGCGCCGCCATGCCCATCTGGATTTCGCCGACGTGGAGGAAGGCTTGCTCGCCCGCCACCAGGAGATCGGCGGCGAGCGCCAGCGCCGAGCCGGCGTTGATGGCGAAGCGTTCGAGGGCGGCGACGATCGGCTTCGGGCAGTCGTAGAGCGCGGCGTGAACATCGAGCCAGAGACCGCTGAAGGCAGGCATCCAGTCCGGCGGCGGATCGGCGCGGAACTCGCCCAGGTCGAGACCGGAACAGAAAGCGCCGCCCGCTCCGCGCAGCAAGAGGACGCCTACGTCGTCGTCCTCGGTCGTGGCGACGATCTCGGCGTGGAGACGCTTCGCCAGCGGGCCGGTCACCGCGTTGCGGCGCGCGGGCCGGTTGAGCACGATCTCGGCGACGCCGCTTTCGCGCGTCGAGAAGACCGGATCGGCGGCGGAGGTCATCGTCGTCGCCCTTGGTTGCGTCCGGGGCGGCTCAGTCGCGCTGTTGGGCGTCGACGAACCAGTCGCCGGGTAGTTGCTTGCCTTCGTAGAGCCGGCCCTGGAACCGCCTCATGCCGTGGAGCCAGCGGTCGACGTCAGTCGCCTTGCGGCGGACGTACTCCGCGACCTCGGGATGGGGCAGGACCCAGAACCGCTCCTCGCGGATCGCTTCGATGCAGACGTCGGCCGCCTGTTCGGCGGTCAGAACGCCGTCGCCTGAAGCGACGCCGACGGCCTCGCCGAAGCGCCCGGCAGTAGGGCTGTTGGCGCCGATGTTCGTCCTCACCGCCTGCGGGCAATGCACTGAGACGCGGATGCCCTGGTGGCCGTGGGTGATCGCGATCCACTCCGCCAGCGCCACCGCGGCGTGCTTGGTCAGCGAGTAGGCGAGCGAACCGAGCTGGGTCAGGAGCCCGGCCGCCGAGGCGGTGCTCATGATGTAGCCCTCGCCGCGCTCGATCATCGACGGCAGCACCGCCCGCGCGGCGTAGACGTGGGACATCACGTGAACGTCCCACATGTCGTTGATCTCCTCGTTGGGGACCTCGAGCCCGCCCATGGTTACGTAGCCGGCATTCGACATGAACAGGTCGATCGGCCCGATGTTCGAGGTCACAGCCTCGACCAGGTCGCGCACCGCATCCTCGTCGGCGACGTCGAGGCCTATGCCGGTGCCGCCGATCGCCTCGGCGACCTCCTTGGCTCCCGCCTCGTTCCGGTCCGCGACGACGACGTGACGCGCGCCCTCGCGGTGAAACGCTTCCGCGAGCGCCTTACCGATCCCCGAGGCGCCGCCGGTGACGACCATGATCCTGTTCGCTATGTCCACGTTTGTTCTCCCTGCTTGCAGCGCGAGCCTGCCGCGTGCTGTCGTTGATGTCGGCGCGCAATCCTACGACCTGCGGGTTCGTGGCGCAGGAACCGGGTGCGCGGCCTTCTGGCCGGCATCGGCGCGCAGCGCCGGCTTCCGGGCCCAGGGTGCCCGAGGGGATCGGGCCGGCAATCGGCGACGCCAGCCGCGGTGTTGATCCGGTCGCCTTACCGGAGTAGCTTCTTGAACTGGAAGACACCATGATCGTCAAGATCACATCGAAACGTCAGGTCACACTCCCCGCGCGGGTACTCGATGCGCTTGGAGTGGGGCCGGGTGACCGGCTCGAGCTGGTCGAATGCTCCGACAGCCTCCGGCTGCGGCCGCACCGAATTCGCCTCGATCGCCTCTCCCCGCTGCGGGGCAAACTGGATAGGGGACTCGGTACCTTCGACCTCGAGTCGTTCCGCTCGAAAGGGCATGACCCCGCGCTTCGGGATTGACACCTCGATCCTGGTGCACCCGTTCAGGCTGGCCCGATTACTCGGGCTGCAGTTCGATCATGAACCCTCCGCGGCGTTCGCCGGGGACCAGGTCGAGGGGTAGGCCGAACCCCTCGTAGCCTTCTCGCTGGACCGTCAGGGCGGTCGACGGTCCGGGCGCGAACTCAAGCCGGTATTCGCCGTCGGCGTTGCTCAGCGCGTAGCCGGCAGGAATCCGCGGCTCCTCGGCGCCTGGGGCCACCTCCGCTTCGGTGTCCACGACGATGGCGATCAGGTGGGCGCCGGCGAGCGGTTGGCGGGTCGCCCGGTCGATGACGGTCCCGGCCAGCACCGCCGGGGGGTTGAGGTCGACCAGGATGTCCTGGTCGACCTGGATCTCGAGCTGTCGGGAATGTGTGGCGCCGTTCGGTTCCGCGACCAGCATGTTGTAGGCGCCGGGTTCGAGGCCGTCGATTCGAAAGCGGCTCTGCTGATCAATGCGCGGTGCGCGCCTGACGGCCGCGCGAAGTGCCTTCGACCAAGATGACATCGCCGCCGGCGAGCGGTTGCCCTTGGGACCGGACCTCGCCGGTCAGCGTGAGACCGGGTTCGAAGTTCAGTTCGACGAACGCCTCGCCCGGGCCGGTTTCGAGCGTGAGCGAGCGTTCGACGGTGCGGCCGTCGCGTTCTTCGGCCCTGACGGTCCATCTCCCCGGTCCGAGTTCGTCCAGTTGGAAGCGGCCTTCCAGGTCTGGAGTCGTCATGCCGCCGAGGAGACGTTCCTGCGCGGCCCTCACCGAGATGCCGGCGAACGCTTCGGACGGGCGGCCCGTTACGACGCCCCGTAGCGTGATTCCCCGGTGCAGCGCGAAGTCGATGCCGGCAACGGACCGGCCCTCGACGCGAACCGGGAAGCGGCCGGACGCGGCCCGCGCGTAGCCGTCCGCGTGGGCCCGCAGGCTGTACCTGCCGTCGTCCAGGCCGCCGATTCGGTAGCTTCCCTCCTGGTCGGTGACGGCCTCGAGCGGGACCCTGGGAGTGAATTGTCGCCGAGCATCGGCCAGTTCGTCCAGCGAACCCTGCTCGACCGGATGGGCCTCGACCCTGGCGAGCGCCACCGGCAGACCGTCGGCGCTGGTTACGGAACCGCTGATCTCCCAGCCGGGACGGAGTTCGAGATCGACCTCGTTCGTTCCAGGCTTGATCACGACCTCGCGCACGCCGTCCCGGTAGTCCGGATGGCGGGCCACGACCCGGGCGGGTCCCGAGGGAACGCGGTGGGCCTCGTAGGCGCCGCCGGCGTCGGCTCGGGCGCCGTGGTGTGTGCCTGTCAGCTGACCTGTCGGGTCGAGCGTCTGGACGAGGACCTCCGCTCCGGCGACCGGTGCACCGTAGGTGTCGGTCACCACGCCGGCGAGCCGGCCCTGGGCGCGCAGGCGCAGTTCGATCTCGCGTTCCTCGCCCGGCCGCAGCCGGATGGCGCCGACATCCTCCGTCAACTGCTCGCCGCCGACCTCGACCGACCAGGGCCCCGCTCCGACAGCGTCGAAGTGGAAGCGGCCGTCACCGTCGGTCCTCGCCTCATGTCTGCGAGGATCGGTACTCCAAGCCGTTCGGCTAATGCTCGGGTTGCGTTCCAGTCTTAGCCAGATGTACGCGTTGGCGACGCCCTCCCCGTCCGCATCGAGAACCCGGCCCACGAGCCTGGCCCCTTCGCCCAACTGGACCTCGATCAGGCTCCCTGCCTGCGGGCGCACCGCGGCCATCTCGAACCGTTCGTAGCCTTCGGCCTCGACCACGAGGTTCGCCGGTTCGGCACGCAGTCCGCCGATACGAAACGTGCCGTCCGTATCCGTGACGGCCGCCCTGATCTCCGGGTCGTGAGGCCGGCGATGGTCGATGTTGTCCTGGTGGACTTTGACCTGGGCGCCGGCCACCGGGCGGCGCTGGAAGTCACGCACGATGCCCTCGATCGCCGCGCCGACTTCGAGTGTGAGCGTACCCACATCCTCCGCTCCCTCGCCGGAAGGCACGTCGAAGGCGGTTGCCAGGACACGGACGTGGTCGGGGTGGTTGGCGGTCAGTTCATGGCGTCCGGCACGGGTGCCGGGGAACTCGAACGCGCCACGGGCGTCGGTGACGCTGGTCTTCCTGGCCGTGGCGTCCCACGAGTAGCCGCCGTCTCCGGTCGCTGCAACCGGCTGAAGCGCGACCTCGGCGCCTGGAATGGGAGCGTCTTGGGTATCGGCGATGATGCCGTGGACGCGCCGGCCACGGACGAGGATGACGCGAACGGTGTCCCGCGTCGCGCCTTCGGGCACCGCCGGAATCGCCAGAGTCCTGCGGGCGTAGCCGTTCGCCTCGGCGTGGAGGTTGTAGGCGTGCCCCGAGGCGACGCCAGCAATGAAGAACGAGCCGTCGGAGGCCGAGGTAGCCTTCCATGCCCCGGGGCCGATGGTCCAACCACCGCTTGCGGCAGACGGTTGAACCCACAGCCACGCACCCGCCACTGGGCTCCCGGACGCATCCACGACATTCCCGCTGAGGAGCGCCGATGGCGTCAGCGCAATGTCGACGCCGTCGGCGGACCGGAGCCGCTCCGCGGTCACCATGGCGGTGGTCGCCTGGTAACCGTCGGCGACGATGCCGACCTGGGCCTGGCCTCGGTAGAGCCAGGCGCGCAGGAGGAAGGCACCGGTCGGGCCTGATTGGGTCTGCTCGCCGGGCCGGTTCCAGACCATGGCGCCCGCGACCGGACTGCCGGTGGCGGCGTCGGTGACGCGGCCCGCGATCTCGGCCGGCGGCTCGAGCCGAACCTCGACGGACCGGGGTGCGTTGTCGCCGGCCTCGGGCCCCAGGGGCGCGGTCCGCGCGAGGGAACGATCTTCGGCGACCGCCTGGTAGACGAGGCTCTGATCTGACGTGAGACCGACCGTCGCTTCGCCGCGGGCGTCGGTCAGCGCCAGGGGAACGTCCTGGTTTTCCCCGACGGTGACCGCCACGCGTGGCGCCGGCCGTCCCTGGGAATCGAGGACGCCGACGGTGACGCCGGGGCCCGGCGTCAACTCGAATGCGCCGCCGCGGTCTCCGATCGGCCCCGCGCGCAGCCGGAAGCCGCGTGCCGAAACGAAGACGTTCGCCTCGGCGGTCGGCATCGAGAACCTGGCCTGTCCAGCGGCGTTCGTTCGGGCGGCGGCGCGCCCGAAGCGCGGGTAGATCCGTTGCCGGGGCTGATGCCATCGCGGCCGCGCGTCGTTCGCATCGGCGCGTTCGGAACGCCACAGCGCGGGGTCGGCGACGGCCAGTGCGCCCTTGATGGGTCGGCCGTCCGTGTCCTTCGCGCCGACCACCAGCGTGTGCCCGTTCGGGACTTCGATGGGCGGCAGGACGATCGGCGCCGCCAGGGGCGCCAGAGTGTGGAACACCGGCGCCCGGACGACGCGGCCGGCGTCCGGCGTCGCGTCGCCTGCCGCGACGGCGATCTCCAAGCGGTAGGTTCCGACCGCCGGCGCGGTCAGCGTGAAGGCGCCGTTCGCGCCGGACCGGGTCGAGTCCACCGCCGCCGGCAGCCCGCGCGGATCGCCCAGATCGTGCAGCCGGCGCTCGTAGCGGCTCGGGTAGGGCCGCAGGTCAAGGTCCAGGCCCGCGGCCGGCGCGCCCTCCTCGTCGACGAGGGTTCCCGTGACGGTCAGTGCGGGACCGGGCGGCGGTTGCGCGTGCAGACGATCGCCGGTCAGGTCGGGCAACAGGCCCAGGCACAACGCCGCCGCGCCGGTCACGGCCACCCGGGTCAAGCTTGTCCGCACGAACTTGACGATCTCGACCGCGGGTCAGTCCGGCGCCTGACTTGGTCGTTTCTGCCGGAGTTCAACCCGGAGCGGCTTGCGGCGGTCGGCTGCTTGGAGATGCTCCAGCCCGAGCCAGACTCGCTTCGTGGCGTAGCCCGCGGCAGCGATCCAGATTGCCGGCCGGGGCAGACCGGCGTCCTCTGAGGCGACCCATAGGCGGCGGTCGGCACGCGCCGTCAGCGTGAACTCGCCGCCGTCGCCGGACCAGGCGAGTCTGTCGAGCTGGCCATCGATCCACAGTGTCGCAAGCTCGATCGACTGGTTGGTCGTCGCGTCCACTACTTGACCTCGAAGCTCGAAGCCGGGCCAGAGGTGGACTTCTACGATCCGGGGTCCGTCAGGACTTGGGGGCTCGCGCTTCACGCGCGCGGTTTGGGCGAAGGAGCCGTCCTCAGCTTCGATCTGGTAGGAGATCCCTCTTCCACCCATCAGCCCGACGGTGGCTTCGCCCCGCTCGTCCGTGAGAGCAAGTGGAATGGCCTCGCTGCCGCCGATGCGAATGACTGCGCGGGGGACGGGCGCTCCATCGCGATCCAGGACCCTGAAGGTGACGCCTTCGCCGCGCCTGAGTTGGAACGCTGCTCGGTCTTGAGAGAGATCGTCTACGCTGAGGTTGAATCCGGGCGCCGCGACCGCGACGCTGGAAGCGGCGGTGGGTATGGAGAATCGCGTCATTCCGTCGCTGTTGGTGCGGGCTGCGGCGCGGCCAACGAACGGAGACGTCAGTTTCTTTGCGCTGTGCCACCGGTGTTCGGGGGCAGACCAGTACGCCGCCTGCACAAGGACCAGCGCCCCTACGACGGGCTGGCCCGCCTCGTCCTTGGCGCCGACGATCAGGTTGTGCATTGTCGGAAGCCGGATCGGCGGCAGGAGTGTGGGCTCAGCGAGGAGGATCTGCCTCACGTACACCGGCGCCACGACGGTGGGTGGTTTGGTCTGGGGAGCGGCTGCCAGAATCTCGAGCTGGTGGGGCCCCACGCGTGACGTGGAGAGTTCGAAGCGCCCGTCGGCGTCGGAGCGGGTCCGATCGACGACCGGTATCGCGTCGGACACTCCGAGTTCCCGGAGCCGCCGCTCGTAGATGTTCGGCACCGGGATCAGGCGGACTTCAAGGCCGGCGGCCGCGGCCCCGTCCGGGCCGACAAGTCTTCCCTCCACGGTGGGCGCCGCGGCTTGCTGCTGCGCCTGCAGGGCACTCCCAGCCGAGCCGAGCAGTGTCGGCGCAAAGAGCAGCGCCGTGGTGAGCTTGGCCGCGAACCCGAACCCGCAACGACTCTTGTGGCGCATGCGGGGTCTGGGAGATGGTCTCATGCGATCGGACTCGAGCTTCTGAGCGGAGGAGAGCATGTCGGTAGGGCGATTCACTCCGTACTCTAGCCCGCAGTTTGGCGGTCTGGTACGTGGCGAGACGCTGAGATGGCCCGGATCGCTTGACGAAACGGCTTGGATCTGTTCCTCTTCACGAACGGTTCACAGGGATGGCGGGTACCTTGGAGCGAGACGAATGGCGCAGAATCGAACGAATCTCCTGGTCGCCTTGATCGTGGCCCTGATCGTGCCGGCGACGGCCCACGCTTACCTTGATCCGGCGTCGGGCAGCATGATCCTGCAGGCGGTGATCGGGGGCGTGGCGGCCGCGGCGCTTGCCTTCAGGTTCTACTGGCGGCGCATTCAGACCTTCTTCGGCTACGGCGGCGACGACGAGTCAGAGTCGGAATAGTGCGAACAGGGGCCGCGAAGACCCCCGCGCCGCAGGCTGAGCCTTCGTCCTTCCGCGACCCGGCGGGTCAGGTGATCGAGGGCCGGGACGGCCGCGTCTTCCGGAGCGTCGCTCCGGCAGCGGTTGAGGAGTACCGCTACGTGCGGAGCTGTGGCCTCGTCGATGCCCTGGTCGTCGAGGGGGCGCTGGTGGCGGCGGAGGAGGTCGATCCGGTCGAAGCCGGCGTCCTGCCGCCGCCGGGGGGCCTGGTCCTGGAGCATCCCCGGTTGCCGTTCATCTCGTACCCGTACGAGTGGCCCTTTTCGCTTCTGAAGGCGGCGGCGCTTCACCATCTGGAAATGCAGATCCGGCTGCTCGACAGAGGCGTCTCGCTTTCCGACGCCAGCGCCTACAACGTCCAGTTCAAGGGCGCCAAGCCGGTCTTCATCGACTGGCTGTCGCTGCGGCGTTACCGCGAGGGCGAGTATTGGCAGGGGCACTCCCAGTTCTGTGAGCAGTTCCTCAACCCTCTGCTACTGGCGGCGAAGCTCGGCGCCCCGCACAACGCGTGGTACCGCGGGATGCAGGAGGGGATCCCCGCCCGGGAACTGGCGGCTCTGTTGCCGGGTCGGATGCGCTGGTCGCCGAGGATGCAGGCCCACGTTCTGCTGCCGCTCCGCTTCGAACGGCGTGCCGGCTCGCGGAGCGAGGCAGCGGAGCGGACAGAGCGACGGCCCCTGCCGCGTAACGCCTATCGCGGTCTCTTGGCCCAGCTCCGGCGCTGGATCAAGAAGCTCGAGCCCAAGGGCACGGACACGACCTGGAGCGACTACTCGTCGTTGACCAGCTACGACACGGGCGAAGCTTCCCGCAAGGCCGAATCGGTGCGTGCCTTCATCGCCGAGGCGCCGCCGGAGCAGCTCTGGGATCTCGGTTGCAACACGGGCGAGTTCTCCGCGATTGCGCTCGAAGGTGGCGCCCGCGACGTGATTGGTTTCGACGCGGACTTCGGTGCGCTGGAGAGCGCGTGCGCGCGCGCCCGGTCCGATCGGTTGCGCTTTCTGCCGCTGTATCAGGATCTGGCCAACCCCTCGCCGGATCAGGGTTGGTCGCAAGTAGAACGCCGTTCGCTGGGGCGCCGCTCCCGCAGCGCGGATGCCCTGGTGGCGCTGGCCGTGATCCACCATCTGGCGATCGGCCGCAACGTGCCGCTGCCCCGGATCGCCGCCTGGCTCGTCTCCCTCGCGCCGCGCGGACTCGTCGAGTTCGTTCCCCAGGGCGACCCGCGGGTCGACGATCTGCTCACCCTGCGCGGCGACCGCTTCGCCGACTACACGCCGGAGGCGTGGGAGGCGGCTCTTGAACCTTACGCGGCGATTCGCCGCACCGAGACCGTCTCGGCCAGCGGGCGCAGGTTGTACACGTACGAGCGGAGATGAGGCGGGGCGCTAGCCTCCGGTCGCGGTCGGTCTGGAGCGCCTGCTAAGGGTTTTCCGGCTCGGACGGCGCCGGCTGCAGTTCAACGACCAGGCCGATCTGGCGTTGACCGGGAGCAATGCTGAGGGGGAGCAGAGCGCCCGCGTACCCGTCGCGGGTGACCCACAGTTGCTCGACGTTTGGGCCCATTTTGAGTTCGAACCTGCCTCCGTCGTAGCTGGACGTGTTCCCGGCCGTCCCAAGTGCCAGTGCCGCCGTGTTGTCCTCCCTCACCAACGCGGCGATCTGGGCAGCGTCGCCGGCCCACAACCAGGCGCCCGCAAGCGGTTGACGGGTGGTGCCATCGACGACGACGCCGACGAGAGTTGCCGGGGGCTGGAGATCGATGCGGAGACCTTCCTGGTCGGTTTGCAGGTCGATGGAGCGGCTCTCCGTGCCGCCGGTTGGTTGCTGAATCCTCAACTGGTAGGCGCCGGGTTCCAGGCCCTCGATCTCGAACTCGCCCCGGTGATCGGTTTGCGTCCATCGAAGCTCCTCGCTCCCAGGCTGAACGGTGCCCAGGTATCCACCGATCAGCGGCTCGCCGGCCGCCAGGACCTGACCGCTCAGGCGGAGGCCGCGCTCGAAAGGAAGCTCGACGAACACATCCGCGGTGCTGCTTCGGATCGTCACGGAACGCTCCACGGATCGCGCGCCAAAGCCGTCACCCCGCCTTGCCGCGATCTTCCATTCGCCCTGAGCCAGGTTTTCGAAGGCGAAGGCGCCCTCTGGATCCGGCGCCGTGACTTGCCACTCGGCGTTCCTCGTGGCGCTGATCTCGACATTGGCCAGATCGGTCGAGTCCAGTCCGGTGACGGCGCCGGTGATCGAGCCGCCGGGTTCCAGCACGATGTCCACGCCGTCCACGGACTGCCCGTCGATCTCGATCGGCTGGTCGGGACCGTTCGCCGCGAAACCAGGGGCGCTGGCGGCGAGGAAGTACTTGCCGGGTTCCAGGCCGGTGAGCTGGAATTGTCCGTTGCGGTCGGAGACCGTCTCTGTCGGCGGGTTGAGGTAGCGGCGGTAGGCGGCAGGCATGTTCAGCGAGTCTTCGCCTTGGGCTTTGACGGTCGCCAGAGCCAGTGGGGCGCCGTCTGCCGACCGGACGGAGCCTCGAATGGTTCCGCCGGGGCCTAGCTGGATAACGAGTTCGTTGCTGCCGGGTTCGAGGACCAACTGCGTCGATTCATCCTGGTACAGCTCGTGCTCGACTGTGACCAGCGCGGTGCCGGGGGTAACCCCGATCTGCGCCCGGCCGCTGGCATCGGTGGTGCCGTACCCGGTCGATGAGAAGGCGCCCTCAGGCCTGACTCGAATCCTCGCGCCGGCCACCGGTTCGCTCAACTGTGTCGAGACGACGACCGTCAGTTGATCCTGAGTCTGCAACTGCAGGTCGATCTCGCGCTGCGTTCCCGGCTGCAGCTCGATTCCGTCGGCCTTGGCTGTCGCCTGTCCCTCGGTGGCTTCAAGCGACCAGATTCCCGGGCCGACGTGCTCGAAGCGGAACCGTCCGTCGCCGTCGGCTCGCTTGCGGAGGTCCCGCGCGTCAACGCCTAGCCTCAGAGTGAAGTCGTCGGGCTCCAGTCGTACGGACGCGCCGGCAGCGGGCCTTCCATCGGTGTCCACGACCCGGCCGGTGAGCAAGGCGCCGGTCTTCAACTCGATCACGATCGGTTCTTCCGTCCCCGGTCGCGCTCCACGCAGCAAACGGGACGTGTAGCCGTCCGCGCGGACCTGGAGGTCGATGAGCTCGTGCGGAAGCCCGGTGAGTTGGAAGGCGCCATCGGCGTCCGATGTGGCGGTGCGCTCCTGGTCCCGGTCCATCAAGCCGAGATACCGGGCGCGTATCGTGGCGCCGGCCACCGGCTCACGTACCGGATTGGTGACCAGGCCGTGGATCTTCGCGCCGGCCACCAGGGTGAAGACGCCCAGATCGATGTCTCCCTCACCGCCCGGCACTTCGGCTCTCGGGTTCCCGTGCCTCACGTACTCGGCGTGCGATACCAGAACTTCGTACTCGCCGGCGCTGACCGCCGGGAAGCTGAACTCCCCCCGTTCGTCCGTCGCGGTGGGTTCGGTCGCGTCAAGACGGTCGCGGAGGAGAAACCTCTCGGTGTCCGCCGACCAGCGCAGCTTGACCTCCGCGCCGGCTACCGGGCCGCCGTCGGTGTCGACCACTCTGCCCCAGGCCTTGCGACCCTTGGTCAGCACGATCCGAACGGGGTCGGCTGCAACGCCGGGTTCGAAGGGCGGCACGTCGACGACCGTGCTCGGAAACCCCTGAGCTTGGGCGGTGAGGCGGTAGGGGCTGCCGTACACGAGATCGGGTAGCCGGAAGGAACCGTCGGCGGCCGACGTTGCTCGTTGCGGGCGAAACGACCGCATAGCGGCGCGGGTCCCGAGATTGCGCGGTTCGGCCCAGACGTTTGCGCCGGCAACGGGTTGATCGTAGGCGTCCGTGACCAGGCCGGCGATGGGCGCCGCGGGTCTCAGGGCGACAGACACTTCGGCCGGGCCGGCGCGCTCCGGCGCCTGGCTGTTGACCCACGCGGACACGTAGCCCGCGGCAATGACCTGAACGCGCGTCGCGCCTCGCGCGCGCCGGGTGGTCAGGTCGAAGACGCCGTTTGGGTCGCTCCGCGCGTTGTGCCCGGGGGAAGCCGAAGCCCAGGCCGCGGCGCCTTCGATCGGAAAGCCCGACGCGGCGTCGACCACGCGGCCTGGAATCCGGAGCGGGTCTTCGAGCCGCACGTCGACGATCGGTTCGCCGGTGGCCGGGTCGGCCGTGACCTTCGCCGTGGGCGTACTCCTGGCGAGAGCGTGGTCCGCGCGTTCGAGTTCGTACTCTGTTGAAGCGTCGGCGACGCGCCCGACGACGGCTGCGCCGGAGTCGTCGGTCACTGCCAGCGGCACGCTGGAGGCGCCGCTGGTACGGATCAGGACCCAGGGTGCGGGTTCGCCGTCGGGACCGCGGACTCGAAACCGGACTCCGGCCGTACGGTCGAGACGGAAGGCGGTTCGCCCCGACGCCGTTGTGGCTCTGGCCACGCCGAACCCGGGCGCGGAAACGGCGATCCTGGCCTCCGCGGTCGGCATCAGGAACCGGACGATGCCCGTGGCATCCGTCGTCGCGGCCGCGCGATGGAATCGGGGATAGAGCCGCTCCGGCTGTTCGTGCGACGCCACACGCGTACGGCGCTCAGACCTTGCCGCCGTGGGAACAGCGATGACCCGTGCGCCCTCTACCGGTTGATCGTCCGTGTCCAGCACGCGGACCGCCACGCCGTAGCGGTCGGGCAGCTCGTTGGGCTCAAGAACTCGGGACACCTGGAGCGGCACCAGATCCCCGTAGACCTTGGGCAGCACGGCGCCGGGCTGGTCGGCGGGCACCGAAGGCCGGATCTCGAAACGGTACGGCCCGGGGAGTGGGGCCGACAGCGAGAAGGCGCCGTCCGGGCCGGAGTGGGCGCGGTCCACGGCCTCCGGCAGGGCGTCCGCTATGCCCAGGAGGTCGAGGTCGACCTCATACTGGCTCGGATAGGGCCGGAGGACGACTTCGACACCGGCAGCAGGCGCGCCGCGTTCGTCGACGAGGGTGCCCGAGACGACGAGCGGGTCGCCGACAGGCTGGGCCGAGACGCCGCTCGCGGCGAGGGCAGCGAGGGTGGCAAGGCCGAGACACAGCAGGAGTTCGCGCATGCCTCGAGTCGCCTCGAGTTCTTGTCGGGACGTTTGGGTCGTTGGACCGCAGCCTACCGGTTCGGCGACTCTGGCGCGGCGGGTTGCAGTCGGATCACCAGCCCCTCGACTTGCTCACCCGGTGCGATGTTCAGGGGAATCTGAGTACTCTCGTACCCGTCGCTAGTCACTCGCACGTGGTCGGCGTTCTCGCGTAGCTCGAGCTTGAACCTGCCCGCGCCTAGAGCGAAAACGGAACTGACGCCGACGAGTGGGCCGTCACCGTCCCCGCCCGCCGCGATGATGGCAATCGTCGCGGCGTCGGCGGCCATCAGATTGGCCCGGCCGAGCGGCTGGCCGGTCTCGGCGTCGACGACGACGCCGGCGACGGTGGCCGCGGCCGGTTTCAGTTCGATGCGGACGCCTTCCATATCGGCCTGCAGATCGATCGACTGGTACTGGGTGCCACTGAAGTCCGGCCGGCTGATGACCACCTGATTCGGGCCGGGGTTGAGTCCCTCCAGGGCGAAGCGGCCTTCGTGGTCGGCCCGCGTGGACTGCTCTTCTACCGACAGCCGCGCGCCGCTAAGCGGCGCACCGTTCTCGACCACTTGCCCGGACAGGCGAAGGCCGCGCTCGAAGGGCAACTCGACGAAGACCTCGGTCGTACCCTGCTCGATCGTCACGGTCCGTTCGACAGTGCGCTCCCAGTTGCCCTTGATTGCTCTGACGTCCCATGTCCCCGGGCCGATTCCCTGCACGGAGAAGTTCCCCTCGGTGTCCGTCGTGGCGTCGCGGGAGCGGGGCCCCTTCCGGGCGTACACCCGCATCTGGGTCAGATCGGACGGCGACAGCCCGGTCACGACGCCGGCAATCGAGGCTTCCGGCTCCAACACGATCTCGATGCCTCCGACGGCGTCGTCATCGATCTCGATCGGCTCGTCCGGGCCGCCGTCGGCGTAGCCCGGCGATCGGGCGGTGACGATGTAGCGACGTGGTTCGAGCCCAGTGATGCGAAAGGCGCCGTTCTGATCGGAGACGGTGTTCGTGCGGTGAGACTCGGCATCGAACTCGTACTCGGTTTCGGCCGCCACGGTTGCCAGGGCAAGAGGGGCGCCGTCGTACGAGCGGACCGTGCCGCGGATCTCCGCGCCGGGCCGCAGTTCGAACCGTGCTTCGTTTTCGCCCGGCTCGAGTTCGACCTTCCGTGACGCGTCACGGAGCTTCTCGTGACTGACCTTGATCGTGGCAGCTCCCGGAGTGATGTCCGTGATCGACTGGCCACTGCCGTCTGTCCATCCGTAGCCGCTCGGAAGGCGCTCGCCTGGGGACTCGATGGTGATCTGCGCGTTGGCCACCGGTTCGCCGACATTGGTCGTGACGATGACGGTCAATCTGTCTCTAGCCCGCAGCAGGAGTTCGATGTCCCGTTGAGCGCCCGGTGTCAGTTCGATCCCGTCGAGCTTGGCTCCCTCCGTTCCCTTTCGTGCCTCTGCCGACCAGGTGCCCGGTACGAGGCTGTTGAAACGGAACCGGCCTTCGGCGCCAGTCAGCGCGCGGGGAAACGTGTCTTGCGACCCCCACAGGCGCAAACCTCCGCCGGCACGATAGTCGCGCTTGATCCTGAGTCGTACCGGGATGCCTGCGACGCCGTTGCCGCCGTTGTCGAGCACGCGACCGGTAACGGAGGCGCCGGGCTTGAGCTCGATCAGGACCGGTTCGGCATTGTCTGTGCGCACACCGGCCCGAACGAGCAACGGGTAACCGGGCGCCCGCACGCCGATGTCGGCAAGTTCGGCTGAGAGTCCGTCGAGCCGAAAGTGGCCGTCCGAGTCGGTCCTGGCCGTTCTCGGTGCGGATGGGTCGGCGCGATTCTGTCCTCGGGCCTGAATGGTCGCCCCCGCTACCGGTTCCCCCTCGGCGCCGGTGACCACGCCGTGGATCGTCGCTCCGGCGACCAGGGTGAGGTCACCGAGGTCGAAGTCCGATTCGTCGACCGGCACTTCAACCTGGACGGGAGGCCGGCTTGCGTATTCGGCGTGAGTCACGCGCAACTCGTACTCGCCTGGAGCCGCGGCGGGGAACACGAAGGTGCCGTCTTCGTCGGTGGTCGAAGCCGTGGCTGGAGCGTCAAAGCCCGACCGGAACTCGGAGGGATCCAGGGGCCAGAGCAGCGTGACTTGAGCGGCTGCAACGCGGTTCCCTTCGGTATCGACGACTGCGCCGAGGACGCGCCGCCCCTTCTCCAGCACCAGGTGGACGGGCTCCGTGGTCAGGCCCGGCTCGAGCGGCGGCAGGTCGAGAAGGGTGTTCGCGAAGCCCGGCGCGCGGGCAGTCAAACGATAGGCGTGGCCGTAGGGCGCGTTCTCCACTTCAAAGGAACCGTCCGGAGCTGAGGTCACCGGCCCCGACGTCATCATCAAGATGGCCGCGACCCCGAAACCGCGGGGCACGGCCCGGATCTTCGCTCCGGCAACGGGTTGACCGGAGCCGTCTGTGACGACAGCGCGAATGGGTGCCGCAGGCGTCAGGCCGATCCTCACTTCGTCAGGGTTCGAAGCCTCTGAGGCGGGGATGTCGGTCGTCTCGGGGAGGTAGCCGTCGGCCGTCACCTGCAGGCGTGTTGCCGTCTGGGGTGGGGTGGTGTTGAGGTCGAAGACGCCGCTTGGGTCGGCGTAGACGTTGTGACCGGGGTGGCGCACTACCCAGACCGCCGCGCCGTCGACCGGCAGGCCCGACGCGATATCGACGACTCGGCCGGGAATCCGGAACGGGGCTTCGAGTCGGACATCGACGATCTGCTCTCCGGAGGCCGAATTCGCGGGAGCCGGGACCGGGGGCGAAACCTGAGCGGATGCGTGGTCGCCCCCTTCGAGGACCCAGGTGGCCTCCGAGGCGCCGGCCCTGCTGACGACAGCCTCGCCGTTGTCGTCGGTCAGGCCCAAGGGCGTGTTGGGAGTTCCGAGAGCGCCGGCGGTGCCGAGCATGCTGAGGGCGCTGGCGGCGTCGGTAGGGGGCGTTGGGTCGGGTGTGCGGATCAGGACCCCCGGTGCCGGTAGGCCGTTGGGCCCGCGGACACGAAGTCGGATGCCGGGGTCGCGCTCCAGGCGAAACGCGGTCCGGCCGGATGCCGTCTTGGCCTTGCCTTGAACGAATCCCGGTGCCGAGACGAGGACATTGGCGTTCTCCGTCGGCATCAGGAAGCGGGCGATCCCCTCGGAGTCGGTGCGAGTGGCGGACGGGTGGTAGGAGGGGAGCACCTGCTGCGTTTGCGGGGGCGTGAAGTTCCCGGCCTGCACATCGCGGACCATCCGGGTGAGCCCTCTCAGGTAGCGCGGCGATACCCAGACGGTGGGGTGCGCGATCACCAGTGCGCCCTCTACAGGCCGATCGTCGGCGTCAAGCACCCGGACCGCGACCATGTGACGGTTCGGCACTTCGATCGTCTCGGCAACCTTCTGCCCCTGGAGCGGCATGAGGCTTCCGACGACGACAGGCTGCGCGCGGGCGGGCTGAGCCGCGGGCGCTGGTGGTTCGAACTCCAGCCGGTAGGGCCCGGCCAGACTCGCCGACAGGGTGTACGAGCCATCCGCATCGGAGCGCGTGCGGTCCACTTCCTCGGGCAGCGCGTCGGGCACGCCCAGAAGGTCGAGGCCGACTTCGTAGTCGCTTGGGTAGGGGCGGAGCACGACTTCGATGTCGGCGAGGGGAGCGCCGCGCTCGTCGACGAGGGTGCCGGTAACGGTGGCGGATTGGTGGGCGGCGGGCTGGGCCAGAAGGGCGCCGGCGGCAAGCCCGGCGAAGCCGAGGCACAGCAGTATTTGGGGCATACCTGACCGCAACTCTTGTTTGATGCGAGTCATTCCGAGAGTGTAGGTGATGGAGCTTCCATGTCCTAGCCTTCTGCTGCAACGGGACCACCGGAGCCGGGTTGTGTGGAATGATTGGGTCCGTGAGACTCACAGCCGTAGGTGCGGGACGGGGCTGCCCACGGCCGACCTTGGCGATCACCGTGGCCTTGTTGCTTGTCGGTGCCTGTTCCTGGGTCGATCCGCAGTGTTGGGCGCCGGGCTTCCGACAGGGAGATTGGCTGGTCAACTTGACGTTGCGCTTGCAGCACTCGATGGCAGTCTGGCCTTACCGTGGCAAGACGTTTACCGAGTCCTACATGCTGATGATCGATTCCGCCGGTGGCTTGGAGTACTCGGAAGGGTTTGCTGAGGTGGTGGTTTGCCGGCGAGTTGGCGACGAACTGCTCGGAGACTTGGCCGATGTCTGGGCGAGCCCGGCACTGGACCGCTCCAGACCGCTGTGCGAACCCGGGTACGCGTATCTTCCGTTTGGCCATGAGCACGCCTGCCGCGCAGCACAGACCGAGATGCGGCGACGTTCCCAGGCCTATCTGCCCGCCCTGGAGATGACCTACTATGCTGAGGAAGGCCCGGTCACGGTCTCCTGGGATCTTGAGTCTCAACTGCCGGAGGAACTCGACGAAGCCGTGACTGGCATGTTGGGGCTGCTTTGCGGAGAGAGCAGGAAGCTTGCCAGGAACCTCAGCCGGAGTCTGCCGGAGCTGGCCGCAAGAGCGGGCTGCCTGAACGGTGCGGCTTGAGCTTGCTGAGCGCCGGATGGCCAGTCGGCCCGCATCCGGCCGTCTCCTGGCGGTTTCGGTTCTTCTGCTTCTGCTTGGAGGCTGTGGCTACTACTTGCCGCCATGGCCGCTCGTGGCGGCCGGAGATGCCGGTTGTGTCAGTGCCGGTGAGGGGGCCGAGGCGCCCCACCGCGGGACGCGGCTGACCTTGGAGATCGCCCCGCTGGATCGCGACTCGGTCCAGCGGTTCGGGCTCCTGCTGGACGGCGACGGGCGGGCGAGCTACTCCACCGCGTTTCGTGTGACCAGTTGTCTGTTCTTCTCGATGTCGGACCTCGAAGAGTTGGATCGACTCTGGGCGAACGACGAACTGCTCGCGGGCGCGCCTCAGGCGTGCGGGCCGCGGTTGTCCTTCGTGGATGGCGGGCCGCTTCCAGAGCGTTGGAACTTCAGGAACTGCGGTCCCCACTACCGTTTGGACGATGCCGACACTTGCCGGTCGGCCGGCGTGGCGATGGCAGGTCGGGCGGCATCGTCGATGCGCAACGTTTGGCTCGAGTACGTCGGACCGGGGGAGGATCCCCACCTGGACTTCCGGTGGGATCTGGCTTCGCCATTGCCGGAGCTCTACGAGGAGACGCTGGTCGAGACTCTCGGTGTTCTGTGCTCCAGGAGCGGTGAGTTGGCCGTTGCGCTCCGGGAGCGTCTCCCGGGACGCTTGGCGAAGCAGATCGACTGCCGGCCGGCTGCGCGCTGAGGAGTCACGCCGCGTTCGCTGCCTCGAACGCGGCCGCGATGGCGAGGGTCTTTCGGTCGCTGCCGCGCGGAGTCACGATCTGGATGCCCACGGGCAGGCCGGATGGCCCGATGCCGCAGGGCACCGAGATGGCCGGGCAGCCGGTGACGGTGATCGAGTAGCAGGAGGCCATCCAGTCGGTGTAGGTCGTCATCGGCTGGCCTTCGATCTCGGTGGGGTAGGCCTGGTCGACGTTGAAAGGCAGCACTTGAACGGTGGGTAGCAGCAGGGCGTCGTACTTCTCGAAGAACTCGACCACCCTGCAGTGAAGGCGGGTGCGTTCGGCCTGGGCGGCCGCGATCTCAGGCCCGGTGAGCGCGAGGCCGCGCTCGATCTCCTCGATCACGGTGTCCTTCATCTGGTCGCGGTGTTTGGCGAGCAGGGGCCCGAGCTTGTCGGCGAAGAGGTTGGCCCGGAGGGTGCGGAAGATACGGCTGGCGCCGGAGAGGTCGGGCGCGGCGTCCTCGATGTCGGCGCCGAGGTCTCGGAAGGTCGAGAGGGCGGCCGTGCAGACCTCGACGACTTCGAGTTCGACCGGGTAGCGGCCGAGGTCGGGGGTCCAGGCCAGTCGGAGGCCGCGAAAATCGGCAGGCTCGACCGGGTGGAAGGGTGTGGCAGGCGTACGAAGCGCGATCGGATCCCTGGGGTCTGGCCCGGCGATGACCGAAAACAGCAGCGCCGCGTCGGCGACGTTGCGGCCCATCGGACCCAGCACGGCGAGGTCATCCCAGCCCTGTTCGGGCGGCACCCGCGGCACCCGCCCCGGGGTCGGCCGGAAGCCGACCACGCCGCAGAAGCTGGCCGGGTTGCGGAGCGAGCCGCCGAGGTCGCTGCCGTCGGCGATGGGCAGCATGCCGCTCGCCAGCGCCGCCGCCGCGCCGCCGCTCGAACCGCCGCATGTGCGGCTCGGGTCCCAGGGATTGCGGGTCTTGCCGAACACCGGATTGAAGGTCTGCGACCCGGCGCCGAACTCCGGTGTGTTCGTCTTGCCGATGACGATCGCGCCGGCGTCGCGGATGCGCTCGACGATCAGGGCGTCGATGCCGGGCACGTTGTCCGCGAAGATCGGCGAGCCGAAGGTGGTGCGGATGCCCTTTGTCGGGACCAGGTCCTTGACGGCGGTCGGCAGGCCGAGGAGGGGTTTCGCGGCGGCGGCCTCGGGGTGGCGGCGGCGGAGGTCGTCGGCTGCCAGCGCATCGGCCCGGGCCCGGTCGGGGTCCAGAGTGCAGATCGCGTTGAGTTCGGGGTTGCGCTCGTCGATCCAGTCGAGGTGGGTGTCGAGGACTTCGACGGCCGAAACCTCGCCGCGTGCGATGAGCGCGGCGAGGTCGACGGCGGAGCGGGTGCAGAGGTCGGGGGCGCCGGATGTGGCTGCCGTCACTCGGCGCCGGTGCTTGCGCCGCCCCCGCCGGTCACGTGCTCGTCGAGGAAGGCACGGATGACCTGGAAGATCTCCTGCGCTTCTGCGGCTGAGAAGTTGCCGTGGCCCTTGCCCGGCACGGTGTGGATCTTGTTGGTCACACCGGCCTCATCGAGCGCGGCGTGCAGATCGAGGGCGTGCTGGTAGGGGACGATGTTGTCCGCGTCGCCGTGGATGGTCAGGATCGGCGGCAGGCCGGTACGGACGTAGGTCATCGGCGACACGCGCTCCGCGAGCTCCATGCGGTCCGTCTTCGAGCCCATCCAGGCGACGGCGTAGGTCTTCGCGTTCTCGCCGTGGAGCAGATCGCCCACGTCGGTGATGCCGAACCAGTTGACGATCGCGGCGACCGGCATCTCGGGCTCCGTTGCCTTGGCCCAGCCGGGCTTCGAGGTGTCCGTATCGGGGCAGAGCCGGTCGAGGCCGGCCGACGCCGGCAGCATTCCGGTGGTCAGCGACAGGTGACCGCCGGCCGAGGCGCCCGTGGTCACGATCCGGCTGGTGTCGAAGTTGTACTGCTCGGCGTTGCGGTGAACCCAGCGCAACGCACAGCGGCAGTCTTCGACGGCGCCGGGCGCCAGCGCGTTCCGCCCCAGGCGGTACTCCACGTTGACGACCGCCCAGCCCATCTCGAGGTAGGGGAGGGCGCGCAGCACGCTGCTCTCCTTCGTGCCGCCGACCCAGCCGCCGCCGTGGATGTAGATCAGGGTCGGTACGGGCTCTTCACCGCGGGGCGTCATCACGTCGAGCTTCGACTCGTAGCCGTCGGCGGTCAGGTACGTGATGTTCGGAGCCACCCGGTACTTGCTCATGATGTCGACGGCCAGGGAGTCGCCGTTCTGGGCGAAGACGGGGGTAGTCGAGGCGAAGAGCAGCGCGGCGGCGATGCAGGCGGCGGCGCTCGCGGCGGTACGCGAAGTTCGGCTGAGTCGAGTCACAACGGACCTCCCTTGATTGGGTCGGGATTGGGGATGGAGGGGGGCGAGTCTAGCGGTCAGCCGACGATGCCGCGGCGGCGGTAGTCGGCGAGTTCGTCGTTTGACAAGCCGAGCAGGCCGCCGAGGATCGCGTCGGTGTGCTCGCCGAGAAGAGGCGCGCGGCGCGGCGTGAGATCGCGGCCCTCGATGCGGAACGGCGGGCCGACGAGTTCCAGGTCGCCGAGGTCCGGGTGCTCGACGGTGACGAAGGAGCCGCGGGCGCGCAGGTGGGAGTCGGCGTAGAGGTCGCGCGCGTCGCGCGACGGGGCGGCCGCTACACCGGCATTGCAGAGCTCGCGCGCCAGCCAGTCGCGGTCCCGTTCCCTGGTCCAGGGGCCGATGATCTGGTCGAGTTCGCCTTCGTTTTGCTTGCGGGCGCCGGCGGTGGCGAAGCGCGGATCCTCGGCCAGGTCAGGCCGGCCCATCGTGGCCGCCAGGCGGCCGAACTCCTCGTTGCTGTGCACCTCGATCGCGAGCCAGCGGTCGACCCCCCAGCAGCGGTAGACGCTGTGCGGCGCCGAACTGCGGTGCGCGTTGCCGGCCCGCTCCGGGATCTCGCCCGTCATCTCGTACTCGAGGAGCACCTCGCCGAGCAGGGAGCTGACGCCCTCGCACTGGGAGTAGTCGATGAACTGGCCCTCGCCGGTCCGCTCGCGGTGGTGCAGGGCCGCGACGACCGAGAAGGCGAGCGTGATCGCGTTCATCACATCGACGTCGCCGCCGCTGTGGGTCGGGTGGTCGTCGGGGTAGCCGGAGATGTACGCGCCGCCGGCGACGCCCTGGTGGACCATCGCGTAGCCGAGGTACTCGGTTTCCGGGCCGCCGTGGCCGCGGCCGGATGAGGACGCGACGATGAGCCCGGGGTTCGTCCGGCGAAGGTTCTCGTGATCGAGGCCGAGCTTGACCATCGCGCCGGGGCGCATGTTGTCGTAGACCACGTCGCACTCGCCGGCGAGGCGGAGTGCGAGTTCGCGGCCCTCGGGCTGCGACAGGTCGAGCGTCAGCGAGCGCTTGTTCAGGTTCATCGTGTTGAAGACCAACCCGGCGTCGGGGCCGACCTTCTGCGGCGCTTCCTCCGCGCGCGGCCAGATCACCGACCGGCGGGTCAGATCGAGCCGCTTCGGCCCCTCGACCTTGATCACCTCGGCGCCGAGGGCCGAGAGCAGGACGCCGGCGTAAGGCCCGGCCCAGACCCAGGCGAACTCGGCGACGCGGATGCCCTCGAGCGGCAGGGACGGGCGGGACGGGGCGGCAGCCGGTTCGGCGCTCCATGAGGCAATGGTGGGTCGCGCGCCGGTGGCGCCGCCGCCGTTCAGTTCGCTGCGAATCTCCGCGGAGTGCTCGCCCAAGAGCGGTGCCGGGCGCGAGACCCGCGGCTTCGACGCGCCCATCCGGTACGGCCAGCCGGCGTAGCGCTTCGTCCCGGCGCGGGGATGGGCGACAGGGACGAAGTAGTCGCGCGCCGCGTACTGCGCGTACCCCATCACGTCGGCGGCGTCGTGAATCGGGCCGACGGGAATGCCGAGCCGGGCGGCGCGGTGGTAGAGGTCGTCGCGCTTCTGCTCGAGCGCCCAGGCGTCGACCTGGGGTGCGATCTCCATCAGGTGGTGGCTGCGGTAGGCCATGTCCTTCCACTCGTCGCCCTCGCACCACGAGGGGTTGCCCATCAGTTCTCGAAAGAGCTCGAAGTGGTGGTCGTCGAAGGCGTTGAGGATCACGTAGCCGTCGCTTGTCTTGAGGCGGCCCATGGCGGGCGGGCGGTCCGGCACCCGAGACCAGGTGGTCTCGTGGTAGCGGGCGCTGGCGAGGAGCGGCGCCACCAGGCTGACCATCACGTCCTGGATCGAGACGTCGACGCGGGCGCCCGCGCCGCCGTGGCGGCGTTCGTAGAGCAGGGCCGCGACCGCGAGCGCCGCCACCAGGCCGCCGTGGTAGCCGGCCTGGTGGCCGCCCAGGGTGACCGGCGCGCGGTCGATGTCGCGCGACCGGGCCGGCATCTGGTTGACGAGTCCGCCGCCGTGGGTGAGCGTCAGTTCCCCGGCCGGTGCGGCGGCTCTGGGGCCGTCCAGACCGTAGGGCGTGACCGCCGCCACGATCAGATCGGCCCTCGTCTCGACCGGCGGCTCCCGGTCGGCGATCAGGACGGCGGCGTCGCCGAGCAACGCGACGAAGGTCTCGCGGTCGCGGTCGTCGTCCAGGTCGAGGACGATCCCGCGCTTGCTCGTGTTGCAGTACAGGAACAGCGGCGAGGCTTCCGGGTCGTCGCCGGATGCTCGTCGCGCGCGGTCGCCGGCCGGCGGCTCGACCTTGATCACGTCGGCGCCGAGGTCGGCGAGCAGCTTGCCGCAGTACGGGCCGGCGACGCCTTCGGCCAGCTCGATGACACGGAAGCCGGTGAACGGTCCACCGGCTGTAGCTGTGTGGGACTCCTGATCCGTCATTTCAGCTTGTAGGCCTCCCTCGCCGAGCGCAGCCACTCGTGGTCGTCACCGTCTCCGAAGTAGTAGAAGACCGCTCCGTTCGGGAGCATCAGCACGCCGATGCCGCCGTAGCCCAGCATCTGGCGCACCCAGATCTCCTTCGTGTCGGTGCCGGCGGAGGTGACCTGAATCTGCCGCGACCAGACGGAGTTGTTGTATTTGTTCGGCTTGGCCTGGTGGACGGCGTCGAGGCCGCGGTCCTCCTCGTTCTCCTGCATGGCCGCCGCCAGCAGGTCCGGATGGAGCACGTGACGGTCGCCGATCCGGCCGCGCTGTACGTTGAGCAGGTTCGCGATCTTGAGGATGTCGTCCGGGGTCCAGAACATGCCGTAGCCGCCGAAGGGCCGGCCGTCGGCCCGGTTGTCGGTGCGCACCGCCTGGAGCGCGCCGGCCGACAGGCCGAGGGGCCGGTAGACCTCGTCGGCGACGAAGGCGAGCAAGTCGGCGGGCTCCTTCTTCGTGGCGCCGGCGAGGCGGCCGACGTACTCCGTCATCGCGTACGTCAGCAGGTAGGTGTCCGTCGTGTGGTACACCCAGCGCCGGCCGGGCGGCTCCTTGGTGGTGAAGGCCATGGCGCCCCGGAGCCTGCGGTTCTGGTTCTCGACGACGAAGAAGTTCAGCTCGGTCGTCGTGTCCTTCTCGTCTTCCTGGTCGCCGGGATCCCAGTAGTGGCCGGTCGCCATGTCCAGCAGGTGCTCGAAGGTCACGCCTTGCCAGCGGCCCTTGGGGGGCTTCGGCAGGTAGTCCCTGAGTGGAAGCCGGGCGACGTCCTCGCCGTGCATCTGGGCCAGCCGCATCAGCGCCACTGCGGCGAAGGCGGTCTTGGCGGTCGAGTAGGACGGCAGGCGGATCCGGTCCGGGTAGGGATAGTCGCCGTGACGGGTGCGAACGGGGCCGGCGTAGTGGACGCCGTCGAAGGCGACGCCGAACGCGGTCAGGTGTTCGCGGTCCATGCCGGCGCCGAACGACTGCGAGTAGACCTGGGATCGCGGGTGGTCGCCCCGGATTTCGTCGATCGGGCGCACCGGTATTCGGGCCGCAACCTCCGCGGCGTAGGCGTCGGCGACCGCCTGGGCGTCCGGCGACTCGCCGGCCACGAAGCGTGCGGGGCCGGCGTCCCAGAGGTCGAACTTGAAGTACTTGCAGGTTTCCTGAGTCACCTGGAAGGCGGCGGGCGAGGTGGCGCTGCCGTCGAAGAGGAAGGACACGACGCCGTGGTAGGCGCAGTTCTGGTTGCGCTCGACCAGGGTGATCGGCAGCGAGGCCCGGCTCTTGCCGCCGTCTCCGCGTTCGCTCCAGATGCGCCCCGCGCCGACGATCGCATTCCAATAGGCGTCGCCGGTGAAGCGGAGCCCCCGGTTGGCCGGGATCAGGTGGGAGCCGCTCTGGGTGAGAACGACTTCGAGCCGCGGGATGCGGCGCAAGGCGGAGGTGATCGGCGGCTCCAGCGCCCGCGAGTAGAAGTCATGGTGAACGGTCCACGACGACGCACCCCCTCCGAAGAGTTGCAGGGTTCCCTGCATCTGATGACGCGGCGGCGCGGCGTTCTCGGGCAGCGCGAAGGCCGAGTTGTCGATCGGCGACGGGAGCTCGCCGGCTTGTAGTTGTGAGGCCCTCAGCAGGGTCCGTGCCACTTCGCCCGAGCCAGTCAGGGGGTCGCCAGGCACGTTCGCGGCGGTTGCCGGCATCACCGCGCTCAGCGCGAAGGCGAGCAGGAACACGGAGGAGGAAGCGGGCATGGCGGCTGATGGTAGCTTGCCCGAGACGCCCCACGTTGTGAATCCGGCATGTACGTCCATCTGATCGACGGCACCTACGAACTGTTCCGGCACCACTTCGGCGCCCCGAGCTACCGGAACGACGTTGGCGTGGAGGTCGGCGCCGTGCGCGGAGTCGTCTTCTCGCTGCTCGGCATGTTCCGCGACGGCGCGACCCACATGGCGGTGGCCACCGACCACGTCATCGAGTCGTTCCGCAACGATCTCTGGCCCGGCTACAAGACCGGCGAGGGGATCGACCCGGAACTGCTGGCCCAGTTCCCGCTGCTCGAGGACGCCCTGGCAGCGGTTGGCATCACCGTGTGGCCGATGGTGGAGCACGAAGCGGACGACGGGTTGGCCAGCGGCGCGGCGATGGCGGCCGCCGACGAGCGCGTGGTCGAGGTCCGGATCTGCACGCCGGACAAGGACCTGGCGCAGTGCGTCGACGCGGGCCGGGGCGGTCGGGTGGTGCAGGTCGACCGCCGGCGCGGCCTGCGCTGGGACGCCGACGGCATCCGGGAGAAGTTCGGCGTCGAGCCGGAGTCGATCCCCGACTACCTGGCCCTGGTCGGCGACAGCGCCGACGGCTTTCCGGGCCTGCGGGGCTGGGGCGCCAAGTCGGCGGCCGCGGTGCTGGCGCACTACGTCCACCTGGAGGAGATACCCAACGAACCCTGGAAGTGGAAGGTCAGGGTGCGGCGCCGGGACCGGCTGGCGGCTACGCTGCGGGAGGAGCGGGAAGCGGCGGAACTGTTCCGTCATCTCGCTACCCTGGTGCGTGACGCGCCGGTCAGCGGCTCGGTGGACGAGTTGCGATGGCGCGGTCCGGGCCCGGAGTTGGCTGTTGTGGCGGAGCGGCTGAGAGCGCCGGGGCTGGTGCAGCAGGCGGAGCGGCTTGCTGCTGCGCCACCGGTCGCAGAGGACGAAGTCCCGTTCTAGGGGCTTGCGCGGCAGAACGATCTGGACCTGGGAACCTGTGTGGCGCGACCCGCGCCACACGCGAACCAGTCCGTGCGCCCGTCATCGGGCGCACGGATGGCACGCGGGCATCCTGCCCGCATCCGGCGCGGAGCGCCGGCCTCCGGTAGTTCTGCCGTTCTAGCCCGAAGTTCTGAGGCTCCTGGGGCCTCCTCGTCGTCGAGAGGCGTTGCAGTGCTTGGGTTTTCGGGTGTTGGGCCGCCCCTGTTTTCTGCCATTGGTAGCCATGTAAGGATCTCGTGGCATGTAGACATTCTGAATGGTTGCGTCTACAATGAGAAGCCATGTACATCGAACGGGTACCCAACCGAAACTCACCACCCGCCGTCCTGCTGAGAGAGTCCTACCGACAGGACGGAAAGGTCAAGAAACGCACTCTCGCCAACCTCTCCAAGTGGCCCGACCAACTCGTCGAAGGACTCAGAACCCTGCTCAAGGGAGGAGTCGCCCTGCCTTCGCTCGAGGCCGCCTTCGAAATCCTGCGCGCCAGACCGCACGGCCATGTCGCCGCCGTCCTCGGCGTGGCCCGAAGCCTCGGCATCGAACGACTCCTCGACCGACGGCCCTCGCGCGAACGGGCACTGGCGCTGGCCATGATCGCGGCCCGCATCCTCGAGCCGCGATCCAAGCTCGCCACCGCCCGCGGACTCGCGAGCGAGACCATGAGCCACACCCTCGGCGAGGAACTCGGCGTGCAGGAGGCCTCGGCCGACGAACTCTACGGCGCCATGGACTGGCTGCTCGAAAGACAGCCGCGCATCGAGCGGACTCTTGCCCGGCGGCATCTGGAAGACGGCTCGCTGGTGCTTTACGACGTGACCTCGGTCTACTTTGAGGGCAGGAAGTGCACGCTGGCCAGGCACGGCTACTCCAGGGACAAGAAGAGAGGCAAGGTCCAGATCGTCTTCGGCCTGCTCTGCAGCCGGGACGGATGCCCGGTCGCGGTCGAGGTATTCGAGGGCAACACGGCCGATCCGACGACCCTGAACGCCCAGGTGCAGAAGCTCCGCGACCGCTTCTCGCTGGAGAGGATCGTGATGGTCTCAGACCGGGGCCTGATCACCGACGCGCGCATCCGCGAGGACCTCGACCCCGCGGGCCTGTCCTGGATCAGCGCCCTGCGCGCGCCGGCGATCAGGACGCTGGCCCAGGAAGGCCACCTGCAACTGTCGCTCTTCGACCAGCGGAAGATGGCCGAGATCAGCGTCCCGGAGCTGTACCCCAAGGAGCGCCTCGTGGTGTGCCGGAACCCGCTTCTGGCGGAGGAACGCGGCCGCAAGCGCCAGGAGCTTCTCGAATCCACCGAGCGCAAGCTCGACGCCGTCGTTGCGGCGACGCGGCGCAAGAAGAACCCCCTGCGCGGCAAGGACGCCATCGCCGTGCGCGCGGACCGCGCCCTGGGCGCCTACAAGGTCGGCAAGCACTTCGAGGTCGAGATCGAAGAGGACGGCTTCCAATACCGCCGCAACGAGGCGCGCATCGCCGAGGAAGCCGCTCTCGACGGCTTCTACGTCATCCGCACCAACGTCCCCGAAGACGAACTGCCGGCAGCCGATGCGGTCCGCGCCTACAAGAGCCTCAGCCGCGTCGAACGCGCCTTCCGCTCCTACAAGAGCGTCGACCTCAAAGTGCGCCCCGTCCACCATCGCCTAGCCTCGAGGGTACGCGCCCACGTCTTCCTCTGCATGCTCGCCTACTACGTCGAGTGGCAC
The DNA here is from genome assembly GCA_965247095.1 of Candidatus Multivorans sp. Lineage (GTDB taxonomy): Bacteria > Acidobacteriota > Thermoanaerobaculia > Multivoradales > Multivoraceae > Multivorans. The sequence goes on from OZ251997.1 coordinate 70,537, forward strand.
ATGCGCCGGACCCTGGCGCCCCTCCTCTTCGACGACCAACGCCGCGACGACCAACGCGAGTCGCCCGTCGATCCCGCGCGAAGGTCGCACGAGGCAATGACCAAGGCCAACTCCCGGAGGACCCCCGACGGACTCCCCGTCCACAGCTTCCAGACCTTGCTCGCCGACCTGGCCACGCTGACCCGAAACCGCGTGCGGATGCACGGCAAGGCCGACTCCACCGCCGACGTCCTCGCACGGCCCACTCCACTCCAGAACGAAGCCTTCAAACTACTCGGCATCCGCCCCTGAAGTCGACGTACCCAGTACAAGACACCGCCGAACAACTGAAAACGCCCACCACTACAGGCGATTTCACGACTTGAAGCTCAGAACTTCGGTCTAGCGCCCCTTCCGGCAGTAGGATCCGGTCCGCGATGAAGCTGATCGACAAACTCCGCTCGGCGATCTCTGAAGGGCGGCCGTTCTACTCGTTCGAGTACTTCCCGCCGAAGACGGAGACGGGGATCGAGAACCTCTACGCGCGCATCGAGCGAATGGGTCGGCTCGAGCCCGCGTTCGTCGACGTGACCTGGGGCGCCGGCGGCAGCACCGCCGAACTCACGTTCGAACTGGCGAGCACGATCGAGAACGTGCTCGGCCTCGAAACGATGATGCATCTGACCTGCACGAACATGCCGCGCCGGAAGATCGCGGCGGTGCTCGAGGACTGCCGCGCCCGCGGCATCGGCAACATCCTGGCGCTGCGCGGCGACCCGCCGCGCGGCCGCGGTTCCTGGTCGGCGGTGACCGACGGTTTCGCCCATGCCTCGGACCTGGTGCGCTTCATCCGCGAGGAGCACGGCGATTACTTTGGAATCTGCGTCGGGGGCTATCCCGAAGGGCACCCGGAGGCTGCGAGCCGGGAGCGCGATCTGGACCATCTGGCCGAGAAGGTGGCGACCGGCGCGGACTTCGTGATTACTCAGATGTTCTACGAGCCGGAGCTGTATCTGCGCTTCGTCGACGGCTGCCGCGAGCGTGGCATCTCCTGCCCGCTGGTTCCCGGTCTGGCGCCGATCAACGGCTACCAGTCGTTCCAGCGCATCACCGGCTTCGGCGCCAGCGCGCCGCCCGAGATCGCGCGGGAGATCGAGGCGCGCCGCTTCCACGACGCTTCGGTGCGCGAGTACGGGCAGGATCTGTTGACCGGAATCTGCCGCCGCTTGCTCGACGGCGGCGCCCCCGGCCTGCACTTCTACACCTTGAATCTCGAGCGTTCGGTGCAGGTGATCCTCCGCCGGCTGGGCATCGTGCCCGAACACACCGAGCGGGTGCTGCCCTGGCGCAGCGCGACCGCCGTCGGGCGCCCGAAGGAGGAGGTGCGGCCCATCTTCTGGGCCAACCGGCCCAAGAGCTATCTCGCTCGGACCCAGGACTGGGACGAGTTCCCGAACGGCCGCTGGGGCGATTCCGGTTCGCCCGCATTCGGCGATCTGGCGGACCATCACCTGGCGTTTCGCCCGATCAAGCCCGACGTCGCGCGCGAGCGTTGGGGACGCGAACTTGCGTCGATCGACCAGGTGCGGGGGGTCTTCGCCGGCTTCTGCCGCGGCGAGGTCGACGGCATTCCCTGGTACGACTGGCCGCTCGACCTGGAGAGCGAGCCGTTGCGGAACGCGCTGGAGCGGTTGAACCTGGCGGGGCTCTTGACGATCAACTCGCAGCCGCGGGTCAACGGCGCGCCGTCCGACGATCCGGCGGTGGGCTGGGGCGGCGCCGGCGGCCACCTCTACCAGAAGGCGTATCTCGAGTTCTTCCTGGCGCCGGAGCAGGTGCCGCCGCTGCTTGGAGCGCTGGCGGCGAACGAGAGCCTGTCGTACCACGCGATCGACCGTTCCGGCACCGCCTACAGCAACTGCGACACGGTCAACGCGGTGACCTGGGGCGTCTTCCCGGGGGGCGAGATCCGGCAGCCGACTATTGTCGATCCGCGCTCCTTCGAGGTCTGGAAGGACGAGGCCTTCGACTTGTGGTTGTCGTCATGGGCGGCGGTCTACGAGGATGAAAGCGCGTCGCGCCGCCTGCTCCAGCGCATTCACGACACCTACTTCCTGGTCAACGTGGTCGACAACGACTACGTGGACGGTGACCTGCTGGGCTTTCTGCTCGAAGCGCTTGGCAGTCTGGACGAGCGCCGGCGCGCCGAACTCTGAGACCGCCGCCCTGGGAACCCGGGCGTCTCGCCCGCATCCGGCGCGAAGCGCCGGTCTCTGGCTCCGCCGCTACGCCGACGAACCCCCGTCCATCACGATCGTCGCCCCGGTCATGTAGCTCCCCGCCTTCGAGGCCAGGAACACCGCCGCGCCGGCGGTCTCCCGGGTCGACGCTGAAGCCGCTGCTCTACGGACTGGCCCTGGACAGCGGCCTGATTCATCCGATGACGCTGCTCGAGGACGCCCCGCGGCGGTATGCGGCGTATGCGCCGGAGAACTTCGACCGCGGCTTTCTGGGGCCCGTCTTCGCCCGCGACGCCCTCGTCCACAGCCGCAACCTGCCCGCCGTCAGTCTGCTCGAAGCGCTCGATGTGGAGCGGTTCCGGGACTGGCTCCAGGAGGCCGGAGTGGGTGGCCTCAAGTCGGCAGAACACTACGGTCTGGCCTTGGCGCTCGGCGGCAGCGAGATCACGATGGAGGAACTGGTGCGCCTCTACGCGGTGCTGGCCGGCGGTGGAGTCTGGCGCGATCTCAGCACTACCGCGGGCGCTTCAGCGGCGCCGGCGAAGCGCCTGCTCAGCCCCGAAGCGAGCTTCCTGGTGCTCGACATGCTCCGAGACGTGCCGCGGCCCGACGCGCCGTCTCTGGTCGCCGGGACGCGGCAGCCGGTGGCCTGGAAGACCGGTACCTCGTTCGGCTTCCGTGACGCCTGGAGCGTGGGTGTCGCCGGCCGCTACGTGCTGGCGGTGTGGGTCGGCAACTTCGACGGCAGCGCCAATCCGGCCTTCGTTGGCCGGGAGGCGGCGGCGCCGCTGTTCTTCGCCATCGTCGACAGCCTGAATGTGCCCCCGGCCAGCGATCAGCCGGCCACCGCTCTCAACCTGCGGCGCGTCGACGTGTGTGCGACCACGGGCGATCTGCCAGGCCGGCACTGCCCGCGCACGACCCGATCCTGGTTCATTCCGGGCGTGTCGCCGATCAAGGAGTCGTCGGTCTACCGCGCGGTGCGCGTGGATCCGGCAACGGGGCTGAGGAGTTGCCGTGACGACATCGCGGCGCGTGAGGAGATCTACGAGTTCTGGCCCTCGAACATCTACGCCGTGTTCCGGCGTGCCGGCGTCGCCATCCGGCAGCCTCCGCCGTGGTCCCCGGAGTGCGGGCTCGACCGCACGTCGGCCTCGGGTGCGCCTCCGCGCATCGCCTCGCCTCAGAGTTCGCTGATCTACCACGTCCCGCGCCGCGGTGCGGAGCGGTCGAACGTGCTGTTCTCCGCCGTTGCCGACGGCGATGCGGGGGAGCTGTACTGGTTCGTCAACGACCGTCTCGTCGCCCGGGTGTCGCCCGGCGAGGACTACCTGTGGTCGCCGCGGGCGGGTCGGTTTACCGTGCGCGTGGCGGACGATCTGGGGCGGGCGCACGCCGTCCCGATCACGGTGGCTGCGAGTCCGTAGGCTGCTACCGTCCCGGACCCGTGACGGATCGTCCTTGCTCCAACCTGCGCGTGATCGAAATCGCCGGTTCGCCGGCGGGCGCCTACGCCGGTCTGCTGCTTGGAGCTTGCGGCGCCGAGGTGCTGCGCTTCGAACCGCACGGCGGGGACCCGTGGCGCGAGATCGGCGTGCGCTGGCGGGGCGTTGGCGCCGCGTACGCGTACCTGAACGCCGGCAAGCGCGCGGTGCGGCTACGGCCGAGTGCTGGCCGGGGCCGGGCGCAGATCCTGAAGCAGGTCGAGCGCGGTGGCGTCGACATCGTGATCGAGAGCTCCGCGCCGGGGCCGCTCGAACCGCTGATTGCCGAAGACTATGCGCCGCACGCCGTGCTGCTGCGGATCTCGCCCTTCGGGCTCGGCGCGGCGACCGGAAACAGCGTCTGGGGACAGGCGGGGCCACCGCGGTCGAACGAGTTCACGGACGACGCCTGGTCGGGGCACCTGTACCTGAACGGAGCGCCGGACCGGGAACCGATCGCGCGGCCGGGTCTTCACGCCCACTTCCAGGCCGGCGCCCACGCGGTGATCGGCGGTCTAGCCGCGGTTCTGGCCCGGCCTGCGATCGGTTGCGGTCAGACCGTCGATGTGTCCCACGTCGAGGCACTGGCCGCGCTGCACCAGTACACCACGGTGATGTGGACCCAGGCGGGCTACATTCTCGGCCGGGTCGGCAATTCCCAGGGCGGGCCCTGGCACCCGGTGGGCGTTCACCGCTGCAAGGACGGGTACGTGTCGCTGGCCATGCCGGCCAAGGAGATGCTGCATCCGTTCCTCGAGGCTGCGGGTCTGGCTCACCTCGCCTGGGATCCGCGCTTCGCGGAGGATGCCGACCGGGCGGAAAACCGGGAGGACTTCGATCGCGCGATCGAACCGTGGATGATGGCCCACACCGCGGCCGAGATCATCGAACTGGGGGAGCGGGTGAGGGCGCCGATCGGTCCGGTGATCGATGTGCTGGAGGTGCTCGACGACCCTCACTTTCGGGCTCGCGGATTCTTCGTGCCGATCGACGGCGGCAGCGGGCCGCTCGTGCCGCGCGGGCCGTTCCTGCTGAGTTGCGAGACTCGCGGACGGGACGGGCCGGCGCCGGCGCCGGCAGCCCGAGCGGCACTGACGGACGGCCCGCTCCAGGGCCTGCGCGTTCTCGACCTCACCCGGGTCTGGGCCGGACCGCTGGCGACCCGGATCCTCGGCGACCTCGGCGCCGACGTGATCAGGGTCGAGGCGGCCTGGGCGCGCGGCCCGGCGGAACGGTCGGCGAGGATCGCCCGGCTCAGCCACCTCTACCCGGAGAACGAAGCCGGCGAACGCCCGTTCGACCGCAACGCCGCGTTCAACAAGATGAACCGGAACAAGCGCTCGGTGACGCTCGAGTTGAACGATCCGGAGGCGCGCCGAATCTTCGAGGAGCTCGTCGAGCGTGCCGACGTCGTCTGCGACAACTTCAGCCCCCGGGTCATGCCGAAGCTGGGGCTCGACGCGGAGGGCCTCCACAGGATCAACCCGGGCCTGGTCGCGGTCTCCATGCCCGGCTTCGGGAACTCCGGCCCGTACCGCGATCGGCTCGCGTACGGTCCCCTGATCGAGTCGACGATGGGGTTGACGTCCGAACTCGGTTATCGGGACGGCGGTCCGCACCGGTCGGGCATCGCCTGGCCCGACCCGGTGACGGCGCTGCACACGGTCGTGGGCACGCTGGCGATGCTCTACGGACGCTTGACGTCGCCGGAGGGCGAGGGCGGCACGGTCGAAACGCCGATGGTCGAGGCGACGGCGACCATGTTCGGCGATCACATCCTGGCCGCCCAGCTTCGCGGAGCAGCCGGGCCTCGGCGCGGCAACCGCCATCCCCGGCGCGCGCCCCAGGGCTGCTACCAGTGCCTGGGCGAGGACCGTTGGCTCGCGGTCAGTGTCGAGAACGATGCGGAATGGCAGGCGCTGTGCGATCTGGCCGGCCTGCCGGCGTCCTTCGCGTCGATGTCGCTGGACCAGCGGCGGGCGGACGAGGACCGGATCGACGGTCTGCTCTCGGACTGGACCCGCAGTCGAGATCGGGACGCTCTGGCGGTTGCACTGCGCCGCGCCGGGATCACGGCGGCGCCGGTCGCCGACGCCCGCGACCTGGCCCGTGACCCGTTCCTGGAAGCGCGCGGCTTGTGGACCGAGCTCGACCACCGGGAGGTCGGCAGGCGCCGGTACCCGGGCCTGGCGATCCACTTCAGTGTGACCGGCGGGACTTACCGCCGCGCCGCGCCGTGTCTCGGCGAACACAACCGGGAAGTGCTGGTCGAGGTTCTCGGGTTCCCGCCGTCTCGCGTCGACGAGTTGGAGCGCGCGGGCATCCTGCGCGACACACCGCCGGAAGGCGCGACGAGCCGGGGCGTCAAGAAGGCCTGAGAGCGACGGCCGCGCCCGCTTGCCTTGGCCGCGGACTGCTAGGGTGACTCATCGCCTCTACAGCCGGACGCGCCGTACCGATCGAAGTTCCATTGCCCACGACGAGCGAGGCTTCAGCCGCACCGCAGCCGCTCTGGGCCAAGGTCATCGACCAGACGCGTTGCATCGGGTGCCATGCGTGTACAACCGCGTGCAAGTCCGAGAACGAGGTGCCGCTATCGGTCACGCGCACGTACGTGAAGTCCGTCGACGTGGGGCGCTATCCCCGCGCGCGCCGCGCCTTCCAGGTCACGCGCTGCAACCAGTGTGAGGACGCACCCTGCGTCGCGGCCTGCCCGACCTCTGCGATGTACCGCCGGGACGACGGCATCGTCGACTTCGACAAGTCGTCGTGCATCGGATGCAAGGCGTGCATCGCGGCGTGCCCGTACGATGCGATCTTCATCAATCCCGACGACCACTCGGCAGAAAAGTGCAACTTCTGTGCGCACCGGCTCGACATCGGCCTCGAGCCCGCGTGCGTCGTCGTCTGTCCGACCGAGGCGCTGCTCGTCGGCGACATGAACGACCCGCTCTCCGAGGTCTCGAAGATCGTCCACCAGGAACCGGTTGCGGTGCGACGGCCGGAGAAGGAGACGCGGCCCAAGGTCTTCTACAAGGGCGCGGACCGGGCAACGCTGGATCCACTTGCCGCGCGCCAACCCGAGGGCGGCCTGTTCATGTGGAGCGAGCAGGACAACGGCAGCGGGAAGGTGTCGTCCGGCCATACCGGCCCCCGCAACAGTTCCGCGGCGGCACTGCTCAGCTACGACGTCCCGCACGAGATTCCGTGGGACTTCCGGGTGAGCCTCTACACGTTCACCAAGTCGATCGCCGCGGGGGCCTATCTGGTGCCGCTGCTGCTGGCGATCGCCGGCATGATCCCCTGGACGTCGCCGGTGTGGACGCTCATAGGCCCCTTGATGGCGCTCGCTTTTCTGGTGCTGACGGGCGCGCTCCTGGTGTGGGATCTGGAGCATCCGGAGCGTTTCTGGATGGTGCTCGCCAGACCGCAGTGGCGCAGTTGGCTGGTGCGCGGGGGCTTCGCCATCACCGCGTACGGCGCACTGTTAGCCGGCCACATCGGCGCCGTTGTGGCCGGCCGGCCCGAGTGGACGCAGGTGTTGGCTTGGGCCGGGGGCCCGCTGGCGGCCGCGGCCGCGGTCTACACCGCGTACCTTCTTGCCCAGGCACGCGCGCGCGACCTCTGGCAGAGCTCGCTGCTGCCGCCGCACTTTCTCATCCAAGCGCTGCTGGCCGGCTCGGGCGCGCTGATTCTGGCTGACCTGGCCACGGGCGGAGCTGTGGAACTCGGCGTCGGCGCCGTGTGGATCTTCCAGACCTCGCTGGCTGTCCACATCGCCCTTACCCTTGGCGAGGCGACGATGACGCACCCGACCGCCCACGCCGCCCTGGCTGCTCGCGGCATGCTCAAGGGCCGGTATGCGGTCCCCTACTGGACCGGTTTCTTCTTCGCCGCCGCCGCGCTGGTGCTTGTGGGCATCGGCGCCCACCTCGGTGCGGCCGCTGGACTCATGGGCCTGTTGCTCTACGAGCACGCCTATCTGCAAGCCGGCCAGTCGGTGCCCCTCTCCTGAATAGACCAGTGAACGAGCCGGGCAAGCTGGAAAGCCTCGAGCGCGTGGTCTCGGCGGCAAGGGCCGACGCCGAAGCCCGCGGCGAGACCTTCTATCCCGGCGCCAGCCGCGTCCACCTCGCGTCCTATCCGCCGAAGGAACGTTGGAACGACTGGGTCGAACTCGACTCCAAGGCATGGCCGCGGCGCGTCGAGAAGCGTTACATGCTGGTCCCGACCACGTGCTTCAACTGCGAGTCCGCGTGTGGACTCCTGGCCTACGTCGACCGTGACACGCTGCAGGTACGCAAGTTCGAGGGCAACCCCGAACACCCGGGCTCACGGGGTCGCAACTGCGCCAAGGGCCCGGCCACGCTCAACCAGATCACCGACCCCGACCGCATTCTCCATCCGCTCAAGCGGGCCGGCGGGCGCGGAGAAGGGAAGTGGGAGCGGGTGTCGTGGGACGACGCCCTCGACGACATCGCGGCGCGCATTCGCAAGGCCCTGGAGGAAGAGCGGCACAACGAGATCATGTACCACGTCGGCCGCCCGGGGGAGGACGGATACACCGAGCGCATGCTCGCGGCCTGGGGCGTCGACGGACACAACTCGCACACCAATGTCTGTTCGAGCGGCGCGCGCGCCGGATACCACTGGTGGATGGGCATGGACCGCCCGAGCCCGGACCACGCCAACGCCAAGGTGATCGTCCTCGTCAGCAGCCACCTCGAGACCGGCCACTACTTCAACCCCCACGCGCAGCGCATCATGGAGGGCAAGAAGAACGGCGCCAAACTGATCGTCCTGGACACGCGCCTCTCGAACACCGCGACCCACGCCGACCACTGGCTGTCGCCCTATCCCGGCTCGGAAGCGGCGATCTTCCTGGCGGTCGCGAACTGGATGATCCGGGAGGGCCGCTACGACCGCGACTTCGTGCGCCGGTGGTGGAACTGGCCGGACTTCATGGCGGCCCGGGGCGAGGCCGGCGCCTCGTTCGAGCGCTTCGAGGAAGCGCTGCGCCAGATGTACGCGGAGTACACCTTCGAGTACGCGGCGAGCGAGTCGGGCATCGATGCCGGCGAGCTGCGCGCCGTCGCCGAAGTGATCTCGACCGCCGGTACCCGTCTGGCCACCCACAACTGGCGCAGCGCCGGATCCGGGAATCTCGGCGGCTGGCAGGTGGCCCGCACGCTCACGCTCTTAGGCGCGCTCCTCGGCGCCCTGGCCACCGAGGGCGGGACCTTCCCCAATGCCTGGAACAAGTTCGTGCCCAAGCCGCCGCGTCTCCCGAACCGCCCCCCGCGGCGGTGGAACGAGGTGCAGTGGCCGCGCGAGTATCCCCTGTCTCTGAACGAGATGTCGTTCCTGATGCCGCACCTGATGCGGGCGCAGGACGCCTACCTCGACGTGTACTTCACGCGCGTGCATAACCCCGTGTGGACCAACCCGGACGGCTTCAGTTGGATCGAGATGCTGAGCGACGCGCGCCGGATCGGCCTGCACGTGGCGATGACGCCGACCTGGAACGAGACCGCCTACTTCGCCGACTACGTTCTGCCGATGGGGCATTCGTCCGAGCGGCACGATCTCACCTCGTACGAGCAGTACGACGGCCAGTGGCTCGGCTTTCGTCAACCGGTCCTGAGGGCCGCCCGGGGTCGCCTGGGAGAGAAGATCGGCGACACCCGCGAGGTGAACCCCGGCGAGGTGTGGGAGGAAAACGAATTCTGGATCGACCTCACCTGGCGCATCGATCCAGACGGTTCGCTGGGGATCCGCGAGTTCTTTGAGTCGGTCGAGAACCCCGGCGAGAAGATGACCGTCGATGAGTACTACGGCTGGATCTTCGCGAACACGGTGCCCGGGCTGCCTGAAGTCGCCGCGAAGGAAGGGCTGACGCCTTTGGAGTACATGCGCCGCTACGGCGCGTTCGAGGTCGCGAGCAAGGTCGGCAAGGTCTTCGAGCAGCGCGTTCCGGACGATGAGCTGGAGGATGCGCACGTCGACGAACGCGACCGCGTCTACACGCGTGCGCCGGCGCCCGCGAGCCCGCAGGCCCACGGAGGTACTGCACTTGATGCGGACGAAGACGGCCGTCGCCGGGTCGGCGTGCGCGTGGACGGCGAGATGCTCAAGGGCTGGCCGACGCCTTCCGGCAAGCTGGAGTTCTGGTCGAACACCCTCGCCGAGTGGGGATGGCCGGAGCTGGCGGCGCCCACCTACATCAAGAGCCACGTGCATCCGAGCCGGCTCGAGCCCGGGCAGATGCCATTGATCTCGACCTTCCGGATACCCGTGCAGATCCACACCCGGAGCGCCAACTCGAAGTGGCTCGACGAGATCGCGCACACGAACCCGCTCTGGATCCACCCGACCGACGCCGCGCGTCTGGGTATTGGCGGGACGGGCAGCCTGGTCCGGGTCACGACCGACCTCGGCTACTTCGTCGTCAAGGCGTGGATCACCGAGGGGATCCGGCCCGGCGTCGTTGCGTGCAGCCATCACATGGGCCGCTGGAAACCGGAGGGCCAGCCGGGCCAACGCCTTGGCATGATGACCGTCGCGCTGGCGCAGAACGGTTCGGAGTGGTCGCTCGCGCCGAAGCAGAGCGGCGGTCCGTTCCGCTCGAAGGACCCAGACACGATGCGGGTCTGGTGGACCGATGTCGGCGTGCATCAGAACCTGACCCACGCGGTGCACCCGGACCCGGTCTCCGGGCAGCACTGCTGGCACCAGGCCGTTCGTGTGACGCCCGCCGCGCCCGGCGACCAGCGTGGCGACGTGTCGGTCGACACGGATGGCTCGCGGGCGCAATTCGAGCGCTGGTTGGAACTGGCGCGGCCGGCCGACCGGCACTCGCCGGGTGGGATGCGCCGGCCCTGGTGGATGCTGCGTCCGGTGAGGCCCGCGCGCGAGGCCTACCGGTTCTAGGCCGCTTGGAGCTTGCGCGGCAGAACGATCTGACCTGGGAACGCGGGCATCCTGCCCGCATCCGGCGCGAAGCGCCGGCTTCCGGACGTTCTGCCGCGCTAACTGCTGGAGCCCACGATGACTTCGGTCGAACTGCTGCGAGCCCTGGCCGTCTTCGCCGAGCCGCCTGAAGCGGCACACGCCCGGGTCGCCGGTCTGCTCGGCTTGGGTGACTGCATCGACGGCTCGGCGTACGCGGAGCTCTTCGTCTTCCAGTTGCCTCCATACGCCTCGATCTACGTGGGCCCCGAGGGCTGGATGGGCGGCGAGGCACGAGAGCGGATCGCCGGGTTCTGGCGCGCGGTGGGGCGGACGCCTCCCGCCGAACCGGACCACCTGAGCGTCCTTCTCGGCCTGTACGCCGCGTTGAGCGAGGAGCACGGTCAGGCGACCGGTCCGGCCGCCGCGCTGGCGGCGGAAGCAGGCCGTGCCCTCCTGCACGAGCACCTGGCGCCGTGGGTCTTCGCGTATCTCGACCACGCCGAGGAACTGGCGGTGGGCGGCTACAAACGCTGGGCGGAGCTGCTCCGGGAGACCCTCGCGCAAGCGGCCGGGCGCGTGGGGCAGCCGGCGGTCCTGCCCGCTCACCTGCGCGCGGCATCCGGGCTTCCGGACCCGCGAACAGAGGGTGGTCAGGCCTTCCTCAAGGGACTCCTGGCGCCCGTCCGCTCCGGCATCATTCTGACTCGGGCGGCGCTCGGGACGATGGCGCGCGAACTCGACCTGGGGCTGCGCGCCGGTGAGCGACGGTTCGCCCTCGAAGGCCTGCTCGGGCAGGACTCGCAGGCGACTCTGGCCGCCCTGGCGGCCCTGGCCGCGCGCGAGGAACTGGCTCACAAGCGGCGCGAAGGTCTGCAGGGGGAGTCAGCCCGATTCCTGGCACGGAGAGCCGGGCACACAGCCCGGCTTCTGAGCGAACTGGGGCGTTACTCTGGTAGCGAAATGGGTAGCGTGATTCCAGAAAGTCCGCGGGGCCGGCCGCCGGAGAAACTCGACTACGTCCTCGAGTCCTCCCTGTACGTGAGCGACCTCGACGCGGCGGAGGCCTTCTACAGGTCGGTCCTGGGGCTCACCCTCCATTCCAAGCTCAAAGGGAGACACGTCTTCTTCCGCTGCGGCAACCAGATGGTCCTCCTGTTCGATCCCGAGGCGACCGCCGACCCCGACTTGATCTCGCGGGGCCTCGGCGCCCACGGCGCCCACGGTCCCGGTCATCTGGCGTTCGGGGTAGGCGAGGACGAGATCGACAGTTGGCGGACCCATCTCCAGAACCACGGTGTCGAGATCGAGCACGAGGTCGAGTGGGGTGGGGAGCGGGGACGGTCCCTCTACTTCCGGGATCCGGACGGAAACAGTCTGGAGGTCGCGACGCCGGGTCTGTGGGGCATCGGGAACTGAGCCGCCGATCAGCGGTCGAAGTACGGGTGGTTTGCCACCGGCAGGTGGGGAGCGTTCCCCGACGGCTTTCGGACAGTCAGTTCCTCGAACAGGAGATCGGGGACCGAGACGGTAACGACCTGGTCCATCGAGAGCGCGGCCAGCAGGAACGCCGGGAGGCGCCCGCCGCTGGCGGACTGAGGCAGGCTGTACACCGTGGATGTGTCGGATACCTCGACGATGTCCCTGAACGCGGCTTCGGTGACGCCGGCCAGTTCCGGCTTGGGGATCAGCTCCTCCGTGCCGTCCGGGAACACCTTGTAGGCCGCGGTGAGGCTGCCGACGCCGGGTCCCGGTTCGGAACCGGATACCAGGAAGGAGATGCGCGAGAGAGGGTCCTCGTCGCCGGAAGCGTTGGCCATGCGGCGCACGACGATTCCGTATTCGGCGCCTCGTTCCTCCACGAGCTGCATGAACTCCGCGAGGAGTTCGTCGCTGTTCATCGTCCGAGTGGAGGTGAGGAGCAGGTTGCTGGCCAGCGGGCCCTCGCCGCGCCGGTTTCCCGTGCTCTTGTCGATTCCCGGAATTGGATTCCGCGAGGTCAGCAGGGTCTTCAGGACTCCGTTCTCGACGAGAACCGTGGCCCGCGCTTCGACGCCGTCGTCGTCCACTTCGTAGCCGCCCAGGAAGCCGTCGCCCCTGAGCGAGGGATCGTCCTGAACGCTGAGGAATCTCGGTAGGACCCTTGCCCCGATCTTGTCGAGGAACGGGTTCCGGTCCTGTTGCAGCATCCTCGCGTACTGCGGCTCGGCGTCCGGGATGCGGCTGCCCAGCAACCGGGGCACAAGAACCTGCGCGAACAGCTCGGCTGCGGCCTGACCCTCGAAGAGCACTGGGCCGTTGTATTGGTCGATGGTTGACGCGGACCGTCGAGCGGCCAATCTGGCGCCGATATCCTGGATGCCGGTCTGCAGCGTCTGGTGGTCGCTGACTTCCTCCCACGAAGCGCCATAGGCCGCGAGCGAATCGTCCAGAACGACGCCGCTGACCGCCTGCGTATGAGCCTTGATCACGATCGAGGCCATCGGATCGGAGCGGATGAAGGCGGATCCTTCGCTGTTGGCGTAGTAGGTGCGTCGACTCCTGACGGCGGCAACGACCTCCGACTCGTTGACCTCGGGCATCTTCTTGAACAGTCCGGACAGATTCCGGACCAGGTCGTCGAGTGCTGTTCGGGGCGGAAGGTCCGAACCCGAACTGTCGAAGAAGGAGAACGGCGCCTCCGCCGTGAAGTCCGCTACGTCCTCGGCCCGCGTCTCGTTCTGCAGGGCCGCGCGCTTCTCTGCGAGCGCATCGAGAGCGGACTTGTAGGCGCTATCGGTGGCAAGCCAGATCTGCCGTCGCAGTTCCCGGTAATCGTTCTCGATCGGTAAGGCTGCGCCGGGGCCGAAGCTCGTGGAGAAGAGGGAGAAGGAACTGAAGTTCGTGTTGTCGAAGGACGGCTCGCCGACGCGCACTTCGACGCTGAGACGTCTGCTCTTGTCCTCGTTGCTCGAAAGCAACGCCCCGAAACTCCCGGTGGCCTCTAGCCGTTCGGTCTCGGACACGGTGTAGGCGACGAAGTAGGGCTTCTCGAGTCCCTCCACCTGGAGTTCCTCGACGGTCCGGGCGAGTTCGTCGCGCATGGCCTGCATCAGCACGTTCAGTTCAGGTTGCTCCTGCGCCTCTGCGCCGGCGAGCGCAACGAGCGACGAGGTGGCCAGCAGAGCCGCCGTGATTCGTATCGTCCAGCCGTCTGAAATTGAGCTGCTCATGATCAGAGGTCTCCCTCAGGTGCGGGGAGTAGTGGTGGTCTGTCCTGGGACTTCGACTTCTTCTGCACCTCGATCTGCGACACCAGGATCGAAGGTGATGCTGCCGAGACGGGCACCATGCCCGATTCGGCGCCGCAGTAGCCGTTGAACACGTCGATCCGGTCGTCCGCCGCGACGACCCGGCTGAAGGTCGTCAGCGGTGTGCCGATCAGGTCGACGCCCCGGACCAGCTCTTCGCGGCCGTCGGGGTAGACGCGGTAGACGAGGATTGGCGTTACGTTGAACGAGTTCGGTATCGATCGGCCCGTGAAGGTGAAGCCGCCCTCGATTTCGTGGAAGCGCAGGCCGAATGGTTTGCCCTCCGACTTGATGGCCGCGACGAATCTGGCCTTCAGTTCCTCGCTCGTCAGTGGGTCGGCCACCTCGACGATGAGATTCGACTGCCTGGCCACGGGCCTGCTGCCGGGCTGCTTGCGGCCATGGCCGTTGGAGTTCGGGAAGCCGTCGACGGGGGAGCGGGACATGAGAAAGTCCTTGAGGATTCCCTTGTCGATGACGGTCACGCGGCGAGCCATGACGCCCTGGTTGTCATGGCGATAGCTGCCGGCGAGATCCGAGGGGCCGTACGTCCTCACGGTCGGATCGAAATGGACCGAGAAGCTCTCCGGCAGAACGCGCTGGTTCAGTTGATCTCTGAAGGTGTGGCTGTCGTCGACCTCCTTCAGACGGTGGCCCTCCAACCGGTGGCCGAGAATCTCGTGGAAGAACACGCCGCTCGCCTCGCCGGACAGGATGGCCGGGCCGGTGTAGGGCTCCACCAGGGGCGCCTCGCGGAGCGCCAGCAGCGTCTCGATCAGCTTCCGGACGTCACGCTCCACGGTTTCGTCGTCGGGCAGCCCGCCGGGCGTAAAGGAGATGTAGCTCTTGTACAGCGGCAGGACCATGCCGTCGTCCGCCTTCGTGGTGGCCGCTACGAAGACGCGGTACCTGGTTTCGGAGGTCTGGATCTGTGAGCCCTCGCTGTTTGTGAACCAGCGGGTTTCGGTGCTTGCCTGGAGGGAAGCCGAGCCCTGAGTGAAATCACCGTGGTCGGCAAAGGGCGCCGTGTAGGTCCGCACCTTTCGCTCCCAGTCGCCGCGGTCGACGTCGATGGCCTGCGGCTCGTCAACGGCTGTGGACGCTGCTTCGCGAGAGAAGTCGTCCGACTGGTCCTCGGTCTCGACCTTGACCTGGACGTTCGTCTTCACCTGGGTGAGCTGCTCCAGAGCGCGCTTGTATTGCTTGTCGGTTTCGGACCACAGGATGCCGCGAATCGCATCCGGGTCGTCGTCGACCGGGACTCGCGTTTGGCTGAAGTCCCGGAGGGAGAAAGACCGGGAGTCTCGGATCGGGCGTGTGTTGTCGAGGTCGTAGCCGCCCACCCTGAGGTCGATGTCCAGCAAGCGCCCGCGCCCCTCGCTGCTGCTGGTGAGTGCTCCGAACGAGCCCGAGACGGATACGTTCCGCGACTCGGTGATCTCGTAGCTCAGGAAGTACGGTGGCACTTCCTGCTCGCCGAGCACCTCCATGGAACGCTCGAGTTCCGCCTGCATCGCGTCGAGGACGACCGACTGGCCGGAGGCCGGCGCCGCCGCGACAGCCAGGGCGGTCAGGCAGGCCGGCGCAAGCCTGAGAAGCCGCCGGCGCTTCACCGGATTGTCGCGCCCTGCGCGGGTGGATTGGACTTCGGACATGCACACGCCTCCCCTCGGTTGTGGGTCCGGTAGTTTAGACGGAACTCGCTAGCCGCCCGTTTGTGCTTCGACTTCCCTCTCTTCAAAGCGCGCGCCCCGCAGGGTATTCCCGGTCGCGTAGTTCCCCTCGTGGCAGGCCGGGCCTCCCGATTCCGGATCGCCCGGGCTTCCTCCGCGGTCAGGGTGAGGCGATTCCCCAATTCGGGACTCCGCTGCACCGGCGTCAGAGTGGCGATGTCGTAGTTGCCGGAGAAGTCCGGTTTGCCGCCGGGGGTCCTGGGGATGTCGTCCGCAGCCGCGGCGCCGGCACAGGCAATTGCGGCGGCGAGAACGAAGGCGATGCGAGTACGACCGTTGATGCTCATCGAGCTCCTCCCTGACGGTGACCTTCGAGTGTTCCGGTGATTGTAGACCGCACACCGCGTTGTCCCTGGGAACGCGGGCGTCTCGCCCGCATCCGGCGCGAAGCGCCGGCGCTACTCGCCCGGCACGTACCAGATCGGCGACGACCAGGCGCGCTCCTGGATCGTCGCCGGCAGGTCCGGCCGGGGCCCTGTGCCGGCCCGGATCGCGTCCCAGGTCGACCAGCGGCAGCTCGGGTTCTCGAGCACCCGCACGTAGTACAGCGTGTGCCGGTCGGCGTCGAAGTCCGGGTCGCTCCACATCGCCGAAAGCTCGGCGGCGCCTGAGTCTTCGGAGGTGCTGCAGTCCTTG
Organism: Candidatus Multivorans sp.; assembly: GCA_965247095.1. Lineage (GTDB taxonomy): Bacteria > Acidobacteriota > Thermoanaerobaculia > Multivoradales > Multivoraceae > Multivorans. The sequence goes on from OZ251997.1 coordinate 86,847, forward strand.
AGGTCGACCGTGGCGCCGTTGTCGGGGCATCGGGGCGGGTCTCCCGACGGCGCGCCGCCGCCGGCGCAGGCGACATCGACGATCTGCTCCCGGGCCTCGCCGTCGGCCGCCCAGACCTTGATCACCTGCAGGCGCTGCAGCGGCGCGCTGTCCTTGTCGCGGGCGGCCCAGGCCAGGAAGCGCGGGCTTCCTCCGTCGGCCGCGAGCAGGTCGCCGCCCATCGGCACGCCCCCCGCATAGGCCTTCGCGGTCATCTCCGGGTCGGAGACGAGGTCGTAGTCGTAGTCGTAGCCGGCGAAGAAGCGGACCCGGATGCGGGGGCCGGTGGTGGCGAAAGTCTCCTTGCGCCGCAGCGCGCCGTAGATCGACTCCCGGGTGTTCTCCTCGGCCCAGACCCCGGCGAGGCCGGAGGCGCCGAAGTACCGGTTGTTGTTCTTCGTGTACTTCTCACCGTCCGGTAGCGGCCGGTCGAGCGGCACGGCGCCGCGCCGCTGGGGCGTGCCGTCGCCGGTGCCGATCTTGCCGTGGAAGTTGGACTCCTCCGGCGTGCCGCCCGCGTTGTGGGAGTCGGTGGAGCCGATCAGGCCGAACCGGAACGGATTGAAGCCCCGCGTTGCCTGGAGCATCTGGCCGTTGCGGTAGGACTCGCGGACGTAGCTGCCCGGAGCTTCGCTGGGCAGAGTGGTGCCGATCCGGTAGGCGTAGATCTCGAAGTCGGCCCATTCGTCGTTCGGGGACAGCAGCGGATGGGTGTCCGACGTGCCCTTGATCTGGGTGATCTCGACCAGGGGCTCGTTGCGGTTCCGCTGCTCGGCGTAGGCGGCGTCGAGCGGTTTGCCCGAGACCGTCTCGAGCTTGAACATGTGGCCGTTGCTGCCGTTCGAGTTGTGCGGAATGGCGAGTGCCTCGATCCCGCCGGCGCGCAGGTCGTCGAGCCACTGCCAGAGGTCCTCGGGATCCTGCGACGTGTCGACGGTGAAGGGCGCGGGCGGCGCTTCGCCGCGGAAGATCACGTTGCGGTGCAGGTTGCCCCGGCCTTCCGAGAACGCCGTGAACTCGTAGCCGATGAAAGTGGTGAAGGCGCCTGGCTCGTAGTGCGCCTCAGCGGCGTCGATGATCGCCTGCCAGGCGTTGGGGCCGCCCGGGTTCGGTTCGTCGTCGTCGGCCCTGGAGCGGCCGGCGCCGGTGAAGATCCTCCCGAAGAAGGGGCTGTCGGGGTCGTCGGTGGCCGGCATCGCGTCGAGGAACTGGCCGTGATCGGTGACGGCCAGAAAGTCGAGCGGCTGGCCCTGAAGCTGGAAGCGGAAGCCGCCCGGGTGGTCGATCGACTCTCCCCTCGCGTAGCGGTAGGCGTCGTCGGGTTCGGTGCGGACCGCGAACTGGTAGGCGTCGAAGGAGTAGCGGGTGTGGACGTGGAGGTCGCCGAAGTAGGCGTTACGCAGCGGGTTGGGTGGGGGCGCGTCATCCTGAGCGACGCTGGTTGAAGCGGCGAGGAGAGCCGGGAGGATGGCGGCGAGGAGGCCGGAACAAATTCTGCTGTGGCCCAAGCCCTCAGCCGCCCGGGACGTACCAGATCGATGACGACCAGGCCCGTTCCTGGATTGTGGCCGGCATCCCCGGATTGGGCGCCACGCCGGCGCGGATCGCGTCCCAGGTCGACCAGCGGCAGGTCGGGTTCTCCAGCACGCGCACGTAGTAGACGGCATGCTTCGCCGCGTCGAAGTCCGGGTCGCTCCAGATCGCCGACAGTTCGGCTACGCCCAGGTCCTGGGAGTAGCTGCAGTCGGAGAGATCAACGGTGGCGCCGTTGTCGGGGCAGCGGAGAGGGTCGCCGGACGGCAGGCCGCCGTCGGAGCAGGCGACGTCGATGACGTCTTCACGCGCTTCGCCGTCCTCGACCCAGCCCTTGACCATCTGCAGGCGCTGGAGCGAAGCGCTGTCCGCGTCGCGGGCGGCCCAAACCAGGAAACGTGGGCGCCTGCCTTCGTCCGCGAGCAGGTCGCCGCCCATCGGCACGCCGCCCTCGTAGGCGTTGGCGATCATCTCCGGACTCGCGGTCAGATCGTCGGTGTAGCCGTAGCCGGCGAAGAAGCGGACGCGAATGCGCGGGCCGGTGGTGGCGAAGGTCTCCTTGCGCCGGAACGCGTCGTAGATCGAGTCGCGGGTGTTCTCTTCCGCCCAGACCCCGGCAAGGCCCGAGCCGCCCCAGAACTGGAAGGCGTTCTGGATGTACTTCTCGCCGTCCTCCGTGGGCTCGTCGAGCGGTACCGAGCCGCGTCTCTGGCCGCTGCCGTCGCCGGTGCCGACCTTGCCGTGGAAGTTGTCCTCCTCGGGCGTGCCGGCGGAGTTGTGGGTGTCGGTCGCGCCGACGATGCCGAAGCGGAACGGGTTGAAGCCCTGGGTCTCCTGGAGCATGAGGCCGTTTACGTAGGCCTCCCTGACGTAGCTGCCCTTGGGTTCGCTGTAGAGATTGGTGGCGATGCGGTAGGGGAAGATCTCGAAGTCGGCCCACTCGTCGTTCGGCGACAGCAGCGGGTGGGTCTCCGAAGTGCCCTTGACCTGGGTCATCTCGACCAGGGGCTCGTTGCGCATCCGCAGGTCGGCGTAGGCGGCGTCAAGCGGTTCGCCGCCCACCGTTTCGAGCTTGAACATGTGGCCGTTGCTGCCGTTCGAGTTGTGGGGGATGGCGAGCCCTTCGATGCCCTCCGCCCGGCGTTCGTCGAGCCAGTGCCAGAGGTCCTCGGGATTGCGCGAATCGGTCGACGCAAAGGGCTTCGGCGGCGCTTCGCTGCCGCGGAAGATGACGTTGCGGTGCAGGTTGCCGCGGTCGTCCGACGAGGTCGTGTACTCGTAGCCGATGAAGGTGGTGAAGTTCCCGGGGTCGTTGTGGGCCTCGGCGGCCTCGATGATCGCCTGCCAGGCGGTGGTTTTGGCGTCGTCCTGCGCGTCCTGCGGCAACTCGGCGAACTCGCCGCTGCGGAGCCCCTGGATGGCGCGCGTGAAACCGCCCCCTTCGCGCAGATCGGTCCCGAGGACGGTCTCGTAGAGGGGATTCTCGGGGTTGTCCATCTCCGGGAGGACGCCAAGATAGAGGCCGTGGTCGGTCACCGCCTGGAAGTCCAGGGCGCCGCTCTGAAGCTGGATCTGATGACCGCTCGCATGCTCGATCGCCTCGCCCTTGGCGAAGCGGTAGGCGTCGTCGGGGTTCGTGCGCGTGCCGAACAGGTACGAATCGAAGGAGTACTTGGTGTGCACGTGGAGGTCGCCGAAGTAGGCGTCCTTCAGCGGGTTCGGCGCCGCGGCGTCGCCGCCGCCGGCGGCACCGGCGCCGGCTTCCTGGTCGCCGGCAGCGCAGCCGAGCAGAACGAGCGAGAGAAGGGTCAGGAAGGCGAGGACCGTGCGAGTCGGGCGCATGACGATCTCCTTGGTGGGATTGTGCGTAGGTTAGCGCGGATGGCCCGCGCTATGAGCGTGCGCCGCAGAACATGGGGTGCGCTGATTCTCCCTGCCGCGCACGCTGCTATGGGTCGCCGAGCGCCGGCGCCGCGTACCCGCGAAAAACGCCCCGACCGATGAGTGCCGCCACGCCGGCGATGTCGTCGGCGAGCGGCCGGTCCTCCGTGTACGGCGGCGAGATCGCGCGCACTGTTTCCATGGCTTCCTCAATTGCCGTGGAACTCCGGGCGGGTCGGCGAAACTCGATCCCCTGCGCTGCCGCGAGCAGTTCGATCGCGACGATGTTCTGCACGTTGTCCAGCATGTCGTGCAGCCGCCGGGCCCCGTGGGTCGCCATGCTGACGTGGTCCTCCTGGTTGGCGGAGGTTGGGATGGTGTCCACGCTGGCGGGGTGGGAGAGGCACTTGTTCTCGGAAACCAGGGCCGCGGCGGTGGTTCCAGCCATCATGAAACCGCTGTTGAGGCCGCTGTTCCGGACCAGGAACGCCGGCAGTCCGCTGAGATTGGCGTCGATGAGGAGTGCGGTGCGGCGTTCGGACAAGGAACCGATCTCGGCGACTGCAAGCGCCAGGTAGTCGGCGGCGAGTGCTATCGGTTCCGCATGGAAGTTGCCGCCGGAGAGGATCTCCCCTGTGCTCGCGAACACCAGGGGGTTGTCGGTGACCGCGTTCGCCTCGGTCTTGAGAACGGCCGAAACGTGGCGGAGCGCGTCGAGGCAGGCGCCCATGACCGGCGGCTGGCAGCGGATCGAGTAGGGGTCCTGCACGCGGTTGCACTGGAGGTGCGAGGCTCTGATCTCGCTGTCCCGCATCAACTCGCGCAGCGCGGCGGCGACGTCGGTCTGGCCGGAATGGCCGCGGAGTTGCTGGATTCGTGGATCGAACGGGCCGTCGCTGCCCTTGATCGCATCGGTTGCCATCGCGCCGGCCACAAGCGCCGCAGCCAGGACGTTCTCGGTGCGGAAGGCGGCCGTGAGCGCCAGCGCGGTGGACACCTGGGTGCCGTTCAAGAGCGCAAGGCCCTCCTTCGGCGCCAGCCGGATCGGTTCGATACCGGCCTCGGCCAGCGCCTCGACCGCTGGGATCAGCCTGCCTCGGAGGTGGGCCCCGCCCTCACCGAGCAGCACAAGCGAGAGATGGGCGAGCGGGGCGAGATCGCCTGAGGCGCCGACCGAGCCCTGCGACGGAATGCACGGGTAGATCTCGTGCTCGAGCAGCGCTGTCAGTGCGTCGACGAGCTCCAGCCGGACGCCGGAATGACCGCGGGCGAGCCCCATGACCTTCAGCAGGATCACAAGGCGCACGACCTCGTCATCCAGGTCCTTGCCGACGCCGGCGGCGTGAGAGCGCACGAGGTTCTCCTGCAGGTGGGCGAGTTCGTCCTCCTCGATCCGCACCTGGGCGAGCTGCCCGAAACCCGTGTTGACGCCGTAGACCGCCGTGCCCTCGGCGATCACCCTGCGGACCGCGGCGGCGGATTCGTCGATCCTGCGCCGGGCGCCCTCGCTCAACTCGACGCTCAGCGGAGTGAGCCAGGCCTCGCGCAGTTGAGCGAGTGGTACCGGCGAGCCGTCGAGCCTCAATCTCATCAAGGGTTGACGCCCGGGACCATGGGCAGGTTGAGGCCTTGCTCGCGCGCACAGGCGATCGCTTCGTCGTAGCCGGCGTCGGCGTGCCGCATGACCCCTGATGCGGGGTCGTTCCATAGCACTCGCTCGATCCGCCGGTCCGCGTCCTCGCTGCCGTCGCAGACGATGACGAACCCGGCGTGCTGGGAGTACCCCATGCCGACGCCGCCGCCGTGATGCACGGACACCCAGGTCGCGCCGCTTGCGGTGTTCAGCATGGCGTTGAGGAAGGCCCAGTCGGAGACGGCGTCGGAACCGTCCCGCATCGCCTCGGTCTCGCGGTTCGGGCTCGCGACCGATCCGCTGTCGAGGTGATCGCGGCCGATGACGACGGGCGCCTGCAGCTCGCCGCGCCGGACCATCTCGTTGAAGGCGAGGCCGATGCGGTGACGCTGCCCCAAACCCACCCAGCAGATGCGCGATGGCAGCCCCTGGAACTGGATCTTCTCGCGCGCCTCGTCCAGCCAGTGGTGCAGGTGCGGGTCGTCGGGGATCAGTTCCTTGACCCGCGCGTCGGTGCGGTAGATGTCCTCGGGGTCGCCGGACAGCGCGGCCCAGCGGAAGGGGCCGATTCCGCGGCAGAACAGGGGGCGGACGTAGGCCGGCACGAAGCCCGGAAAGTCGAACGCGTTCTCCACCCCGGCGCCGAGCGCCTCCTGGCGGATGTTGTTGCCGTAGTCGAACGTGGGCACCCCGGCTTCGTGGAAGCCGAGCATGGCGCGGACGTGGACCGCGATCGACTCGCGGGCTGCCGCCGCGACCGCGTCGGGCTCGCTGGCCCGGCGCGCCTGCCACTCTTCGACGCTCCAGCCGATCGGCAGGTAGCCGTTCGCCGGGTCGTGTGCCGATGTCTGATCGGTCAGCGCATCGGGCCGGACGCCGCGGGCCAGCAACTGGGGCAGAACCTCCGCGGCATTGCCAAGCAGGCCGACAGTCAACGGCGACCGCGCTTCGACCGAGGCCTGGATCACGGCCAGCGCCTCGTCGAGGGACTCTGCCCGCGTGTCGAGGTACCCAGTTTGAAGCCGCTTTTCGATCTGGTCCGCCTGACACTCGATCGCGAGCAGCGACGCCCCGGCCATCTTTGCCGCCAGCGGTTGCGCTCCTCCCATGCCGCCGAGTCCGGCGGTCAGGATGAAGCGCCCGGAGAGATCGCCGCCGTAGTGCTGGCGGCCCATCTCGACGAAGGTCTCGTAGGTGCCCTGGATGATTCCCTGGCTGCCGATGTAGATCCACGATCCGGCGGTCATTTGCCCGTACATCATCAAACCCAGCCGGTCGAGTTCCCGGAAGTGCTCCCAGGTCGCCCACGCGGGGACGAGGTTCGAGTTGGCGATGAGCACCCGCGGAGCGTCGGGGTGGGTTCGGAACACCCCGACGGGCTTTCCGGACTGGACGACCAGCGTCTCGTCGGCTTCGAGTTCCCGCAGCGTCTCGACGATCGCCTCGTAGGCCGCCCAGTTGCGCGCCGCCTTGCCGATCCCCCCGTAGACGACGAGATCCTCTGGCCGCTCCGCGACTTCGGGGTCGAGGTTGTTCATCAGCATGCGCAACGGCGCCTCGGTCAGCCAGCTCTTCGCTGACAGCCGGTTGCCGGTGGGCGCCTTGATTGGTCCGGTAAGGGTGCTCTTCATTCCCGTCATTCCCGCCTCCAAGATTCGGGGCCGCTTACAGGTTCGCCATTGCTTCGGCGAATCCTCTGGCCGCCTGGGCGCGGTCGACGTGTTCGCCGTCGACCACCTGCCACTCGCCTTCGACCATGACCCGTTGGATGGGAAGGCGGTAACCGGAGAATACCAGCGCGTCGAGCACGGTGGCGGCGCCGTGTCCGGCGAGCATCGGGTCGCCGTCGTCGAGGACGACCAGGTCGGCCGGCGCTCCCTCTTCGAGGCCCGGCTTGCCTTGGCCTGACGCCTGGGCGCCGCCGGCGAGGGCGCGCAGGAACAGCTCCTGGCCGACGTGAGGGTGGCGCAGGGTCGCCACGTTGCGCGACCGCGAGCGAAGGCGCTGCCCGTACTCGAGCCAGCGCAACTCCTCGAAGGGGTTGATCGAAACGTGACTGTCGGAACCGATCGCGATCTCGCCGCCGGCCTTGAGAAAGGCCGCCAGCGGAAACAGCCCGTCGCCCAGGTTCGCCTCGGTCGTCGGGCACAGGCAGACGGTGGCCCCGGAGACCGCCAGGTCGCGGCATTCGTCCCCGTCCATGTGGGTTGCATGCACGAGGCACCAGTTCCGATCGACTTCGAAGCGGTCCAGCAGCCAACGGACCGGACGCTGACCGTGGGTGGCCAGACACTCGTCGACCTCCCGCTGCTGCTCGGCGATGTGAAGGTGCATCGGCGCGCCGGTCTCCGTGGCTCGCGCCGCGACCTGCCTCAGCGACGGTTCGCTGACCGCGCGCAGGCTGTGGGCGCCGACCGCGACGCGAATGCGTCCGGACGCACGCTCGGCCGCGCGTTTCTGGTGGGCCAGAAACTCCGCCGCATCCATCGTGAAGTGCCGCTGGCAGGCCGTGGGATCGTCCCGGTCGAACCCGGCACGCTCGTAGATCACCGGCACATAGGTCAGCCGGATGCCGCTGGCCGAGGCGGCGCTGCGAACGGCCTCGAACATCGTGTCCGCGGTCCCGGAACCAGCCGGCGCCCGGTGCAGGTAGTGGAACTCGACCACCGAGGTGTACCCGCTTTCGAGCATCTCCACGTACGCCTGCCGGGCGATCGCGGCGAACCGGCCGGCGTCGAGGCGCCCGACGAGCCCGTACATCTGCCGGCGCCAGGTCCAGAAGCTGTCCCGGCCGGCCCCGGAGCGGTGCTCCGTCCTGCCGGCCAGCGCGCGTTGGAAGGCGTGGCTGTGCGCGTTGGTCAGACCCGGGATGACGATGCCGGCATCGTGGTCGACTGGCGAAGAATCGGCGTGATCGGTCGAGACCGCGACGACCCTGCCGCCTTTGACCACCAATAGCGCATCTTCCACCCACCCCTGGGGCAGCAGTGCGCGACGAGCCTGGATCCTCACCACGCTCCACCGTACTTTGTGGCAATCCCGAACACAACAGGGCAGGATCGAGTGCATGGACCGACTCGACCCCTGGGATCTGTTGCTGACCGATGTCCGTATCGCGACGATGCGTGACGGCGACGGCGCCTACGGCGCGATCGAGGACGGCGCCCTGGCGATCGCCGGCGGCCTGATCGACTGGATCGGACCCGCTGCCGCGTTGCCGCGGGGCGAGGCTCGGGAAACCCGGTCGCTGGAGGGCCGTTGGATCACTCCGGCGCTCATCGACTGCCATACCCACCTGGTGTTCGGCGGTGACCGGGGGGCGGAGTTCGAGGCCCGGCTTCAGGGTACGAGCTACGAATCGATCGCGGCCGCCGGCGGCGGCATCATGGCGTCGGTGCGGGCGACCCGGGCGGCGACGGAAGACGAGCTCTACCGGGGTGCGCTGGATCGTCTCGAGGCCCTGGCCGCCGACGGGGCGGCGACGGTCGAGATCAAGTCGGGCTACGGCCTCGATCTGGACACCGAAGTGCGGATGCTTGAGGTGGCCCGCCGCTTGGGGCGGACTTCGGCCCTGACGATCCAGACGACGCTCCTCGCCGCCCACGCGGTGCCCCCGGAGTTCCAGGGGCGGCCGGACGACTACATCGAGTTCGTCGTCGCGGAGGTGCTGCCCGCGGCTGTCGAACGGAACCTCGCCGACGCGGTAGACGCCTTCTGCGAGGGGATCGCGTTCGACGCCGCGCAGGTCGCCAGGGTCTTCGAACGGGCGGTGGAGCTAGGCATGCCGGTCAAGCTGCACGCGGACCAACTGAGCGATGGCGGCGGCGCCGCGCTGGCCGCCCGTTTCGGGGCGGTCTCGGCCGATCACCTGGAGTACGCATCTGCTTCGGGAGTGCAGGCACTCGCCGGCGCCGGGACGGTGGCGGTGTTGTTGCCCGGCGCCTGGCTGACCCTCAACGAAACCCGCCGCCCGCCGGTCGGCGAGTTCCGGCGACGGAGGGTACCGATCGCGATCGGCACCGACTGCAATCCGGGCACTTCGTCCTTGTGTTCTCTGCCGGAGGCGATGGCGCTGGCCAGCCGCCTCTTCGGCTTGACTCCGGAGGAATGTCTGACGGGAGTGACGCGCCATGCCGCTCGGGCGCTCGGCCTCCTTGGAGATCGCGGCACGCTCGAAGTGGGGAAGCGGGCCGACATCGCGATCTGGGACATCGGCCATCCGCGGGATCTGAGCTACTGGCTCGGCCGCCGGCAGCTCGCCGATCTGCTGGTCGCGGGCGCCGCTCCGGCGATCGGATGACGATCTGCCAGCAAAGCCATTGCGGGTAGATTGCCGCGCATGTCGATGAAGCACTTGCACAGAATCGTCGCCGCGGGGTTGTTGTTGCTGGCATCTGCGGCCGGTTCGCCGTCGGCCGGGCAGAACTCGAGCGCGCGGAACCTGCCCCCGGCCGAAGACATGGAACTGGCCCGCGCGCTGCTCGAGCAACTCATCGAGATCGACACCACGGACACCGAGCGGGGCGACAACACGCGCGCCGCGCAGGCCATGGCCGATGCCCTGCTCGACGCCGGTCTGCCGGCGGAAGACGTGCAGGTCCTGGTCCCGGACGGCTTTCCCACCAAGGGCAACCTGGTGGCCCGGCTCCGGGGCAGCAACCCGGACGCCGCGCCGATTCTGCTGCTCGCGCACATCGATGTCGTCGAAGCGCTGCCCGAGGATTGGAGTCCCGACATCCATCCCTTCGATTTCATGGAGCGCGACGGCTACTTCTACGGCCGCGGTACGTCGGATGACAAGGACGAATGCGCCATCCACACCGCGAACCTGATTCGCCTGCACCGGGAGGGGTTCGTCCCCGACCGGGACATCGTGATTGGCCTGACCGCCGATGAGGAGGGCGGAACGCGCAACGGCGTCCAGTTCCTGCTTGAGGAGCACCGGGGGCTGATCGACGCCGCCTTCGCGCTGAACGAGGGCGGCGGCGGCATGGAGCGGGAGGGCCGCAAGGTCTCGAACAATGTGCAGAGCGCCGAGAAGGTGTACCAGTCCTTCGACTTTGCGGCCAGGAATCCAGGCGGCCATTCGTCGCTGCCGGTGAAGAAGAACGCGATCTACGAGCTGTCTCAGGCGCTGCTCGCGGTCCAGGAGGTCGAGTTCCCGGTCATGTTGAACGAAGTCACCGAAGAGTTCTTCGATCGTTCGGCCGAGCTGATCGGCGGCGAGATCGGTGAGGCGATGCGCCGCGTTGCGGCCGACCCGGATGACGCCGGTGCGCTGGCGGTCCTGTCGCGGCAGCCCGCTTACAACGCGCGCCTGCGGACCACCTGCGTCGCCACCCAGATCGAGGGCGGTCATGCCGAGAACGCGCTGCCGCAGTTGGCGCGGGCGAACGTCAACTGCCGCCTCCTCCCCGACCATGACCCGGCCGATGTAGCGAAGGCGCTACAGGCGCTCGTCGACCCGTTCGGCGTCACGGTGGAGCCCAAGGCCGAGGCCAGGCCCAGCCCGCCGTCGCCCCTGACCGACGAGGTGCTGGGCGCGATCACGCGGATCACCGAGCAGATGTGGCCGGGTGTGCCGGTCCTCCCGGTGATGTCGACCGGCGCCACGGACGGCCTCTATCTGCGCAATGCCGGCATCCCGGTCTACGGCGTGAGCGGCATCTTCGGCGACATGGACGATGTCCGCGCCCACGGCCGGGACGAACGGATCCGGATCGACCACTTCCACGAAGGCCAGGAGTTCCTGTACCGGTTGGTCAAGGCGCTGGCCGGAGTTCCACGGCGGCGCCGCGCAGCATGACCGCGAAGACGCGGTAGCGCTCGTCGAAGGAAGCGGCGTCGGTCTCGCCGGGAACCGCGCCCCGGAAGCGGGCGCGCAGGAGACCTGGATTCTCGAAGCGTTGGGCGATGTCGGGCCGGTCATGGTTGAGCCCCATGTTGGTCAGGAAGTGGCCGTCGCGGTAGAGGACGATCTGGCGTGGCCGTTCACCTCGCCTCGCATCCACAGCCCAGCCTTCGATATCGACCCGGTTCGCTGACGCGGCTACGCCCAGCTCCCCTTCGAAACCGTCGCCGGTCCGCCGCACAGTCAGCCGGCGGCCGTCGGTGGTTGGGAGAATCTCTCGATTCCCGGGCGCCCATTCGAAGGGCAGGTAGGAGAAACGGAGCCGGCTTGCCACCCCGCGCCGCGACACGGCGTAGGCGACGGCGCCTTCGCGCTCCACGAGGCCGCGATCGGCCGACATCCGGAACGCGAAGCCGCTGTTCTCGAACGACGGTCCGTAGAGGGCGCCGAGATCGGGCCGGCGGTGGGGGCCGGGCTGGTGGACGGTCATCTCGCCGCCGATGAAGAGGACGACCGCTTCGACCCCGCGCGGGTCCGGCGGCTCGTCGCGAATGAAGCCGCTGACGATGAACTCGGCCATGCCCTTGGCCGGCTCGGGGCCGGGGCGGGGAAGCACCGCATCGAGAGCGCCGTCGAAGCCGCTCGGAGGGGGGGCGATGGGAATGCGGCTCGGCGGCTCCGATTCCCCCTCGGCTGCGTGGTGCCGGAGCACGGCCTCAAGGTCGCCGGCGGCGCTTCGGGCGACCTCGTACCGGTATGGGTCGGCCTCGCGCCGGGATCCCAGATCGCGCTCAACCAGCGAGTGGAGGCTCCACTCCTGCCCGTGGTCGAAGGCCTCGACCTGTTCGTAGCCGAGGTTCGACGGGAACCCGGCCCCTTCGCGCGGGTCCTGGACGCCGTAGTTGTCCGCTCGCAGAAGCAGCAGGTCCGGCAGGAACTTCTCGGCGGCAACGCGGCGCGGGACGTCGTAGCGCAGGCCGGGCGTGACCAGGCCGCCCCGATCGACGATGCGCAGCCCGCTGACCCAGCCGACGTGGCCGATCTCGCGCACCAGAACGGACGTGCTCGGCTCGTAGCGCTCGGCGAGCCATCGTCCCATGTCTTCCAGCCGTTGCTGCCGTGCCGTCGGTTCGACGCGGTGTCCGATCTGCTGGGACGTGTGGCGGAGCACGGGCAGCGTGAGTGCGAGGATCGGGACCGCCGTCAGCAGGACGGCAACGAGCGGGCGTTGGGGGCCGATGCGGAGGTTGCGAGGCAGGAGTTCCGCCGCCTGTTGGCAGAGCCGCCCGGTTCCAACCAAGCAGGCGTGGACGCCCAGCGCGAGCAGGAACGCGCCGAGGATGGTCAGCGTGTAGTAGTGCCACGTGTAGCCCGGCAGCGATCCGATCGCGGCATAGCCGACGAGAGCGCCGAGCGGGAACGCGATCAGGGGCCAAAGGGCGGCGCGGCGACGGAGGAGCGCGGTGGCGCCGACGACCAGAAGAGCCACAAGGAGCAGCGGGCCGGCGATCGTCTGCGCCAGGGAGGGGTTGTACGCCGCAAGCAGGCTCTTGCCCGCCTCGCTGTAGATCTCTCGAACCAGATCCAGGTAGTGCCACGGCGAGGCGATGCTCTCGCCCTCTTTTGCGCCCAGCGTCTTCGGCAGGACATCGCCGTAGTAGGCGAACGCGAAGAGGAGCCACGGCAGCGCCACGGCCAGCGCCGCCAGCGCCTGACGGATTGGCGCCTCCCGGCGGCGCAGCCAGCCGTGGGCGATCAACATGGCCGCGAGCAGGGCGCCCTCGGGTCGGGTCAGGAACAGCAATGCGGCCACGACGGCGGCCGCGGTGGCGCGATCGCTCAGGTGAAGGTCGAGCGCCAGCAGAAAGAGCAGGGCGAAGAGGTGCATCTCCATCCCCACGTACAGGTAGTTGTAGGCGACCGCGGGATTGAAGGTGACGAGGGCGACCGCCAGGGGCGCGGCGGGCCCGGCACCGAGACGAACCAGCAGTCTGGCGGCGAGCGCGGCCGTGCCCAGCATGCACAACATGCCGAACCCGTTCTGCCAGGCCGCCGCTTGATTGCCGCCGACGACCACGAACGCGCTGCTCAGCACGGTGAACAGCGGCGTCGTGAAGCCCATGACCCGCTCGCCGGCGTTGTAGACGAGGCCGTTGCCCTCCGCCAGGTTGCGGGCGTAGCGGAGGACGATCAACTGGTCCTCGAACTGCAGCCGCAGGGCGAGGTTGGGGATCAGGCGGGCGGCAAACCAGGCGCCGAAGACGCCGAAGGCGGTCCACGAGAGCAAGGCAACGCGTCCCGGGCGCTCTGCAGGCAGAGCGGGTCGTGAGCCGCTAGCGCCACGGTCCAGATTCTGCATTCTCGGCTTGGCGCCAGCCCAGCTTGCTAGGGAGCCTCGGTGGATGCGGGGAGGATCGGCAGTTCGACGGCTACGCCACGGAGCATTACGGCGAAGACCCTGTGATCCTCGGCGAAGGTCAGGGGGGCCGGAGCGCCACGAACGGCGGCCCGAAAACCGGTTCTCAGCAACAGCTCGTTGTCGAAGTGTGAGGCAATGTCCGGGCGCTCGCGGTCGATGCCAAGCGTCGCAAGGTGTTCTTCGCCGCGGTAGACGACGATCTGCCGGGGTGCTTCGCCGCGGTCGAGGTCAGCCGCCCAGCCCTCGATCAGAGTGCGGCGCCCGGGCTTGGACACGAGGTCGATCGCGCCATCGAAGCCGTTACCAGGTGCCTGGATGACGAGTTCGCGACCGTCGCTTACAGGGAGGATCTCCGCATTGCCCCGTCTGCGTTCGATCGGTCGGTAGGAGAAGCGCAGCCGAGTCGCTACTCCTCTGCGTGAGGCCGCATAGGCAACCAGGCCTTCCCGGCGAATCCGTTCTTTTGCATCCGCCGTGAGTTCGGGGAGCTTGTCCGTTGCGGAGGAAGCCTGTGAGAGAAGCAGGAAGCCGCTGAAGAGATGTTCCTGGCCGTGGCGCTCCGCGACACCTCTCCTTTCCGAGCCGGTCTGGCCAACCCAGAACTCCTGGCCACCCAGGAAGGCGACGATCTCGAGGCTGCGCCCAGGATTCTGCAGGTCCGCGGCCCAGCCGACGATCTCCGGCCCGTCGGCCGGACCGCCGTCCAGGAAGCCGACCAGACCGTCGTCGCTTCGTCCGATCTCGATCCGTCGCGGTTCGACATCGGCGACGCCGACAGGCCGGCGCAGCAGGGCGACCGCGCGGCCACTGGCGTTCCGGGACGGCTCGAAAGTCCCAGGCATCTGCGTGGACGGGGAGATGTCCTGCACGCGGTCGCCGCGTCTCGCCAACACGCGGAGATCAGCCGTCACTGTAGACGACGCTGGCATGAAGATGCGGAACGCGATCTCCTTCCGCGCGTTGGGCCCTTTCCAGGTGCGTCTCAGCAGAGAGTCGTCCTCGCCTCGGTAGATGAGTTCCTCGCCATCGAAGACGAAGAACTCGTCGGGGCGCTCGCCGTCGGGTTCCGAGGTCAGGTGACCGCGAATGCCTCCGCTCACTACTTCTACATCCGATTCGTACAGTTCATCCGTGCCGGTGACCGAAGTGCCTCCGGGCAGCTCGAGGGCGCTTAGTTGCGTGTTCTCGATCAAGAGACGTGGCTGCTGGCCAATTCCCGGGAGAGGCCGCAGAACAGATGCTCCCAGGTCCCCCGAACGGGGCTCTTCGATCGTGTAGGCGCCGATGCGATGACTCCCGGCGGGCAGCCACCGCTCGTGAACCAGAGCCGAGAACAGGCTGGCGTCACGGTCGGTGAAGGTCGAAGTCGTGGCTCGAACGACGCCGTCCACCGACACCGCAAGCGGGGTCCCGTCGGCGATTCGAGGCTCGATGCGCCCGCTGATCAGGCTGGGGACGAAGCCGGTCTCCCGCTGTACATTGCCGTAGGCCCCCGCGCCGTAGAGCGTGGCTTGGCCCACGCTTGAGGAACCGCCGCCGTTGGCGCCCGTCGTCAGCTCGGCGGCGGAGCGGCCGAGCAGGTTGGGTCTGGGTCCCGCGGCGAACACGCCCTCGAACGGGTGGGACGAGACGTCTGGCGCCACGGCGCCTTCTGCCGCGCCGGGGACGGCGCCGTCGCCGAACAGTTCATACAGACGATCGCGCGTCTCCTGGCGGCGTTTGGCGCTGGTTTCGAAGGACCGCGCCACCGGCATCGATGCGTAGCAGCAGGCGGTGACCGGACGCGGCGCCCGGTCGTTCACGTGCGTGCCATCGACCTCCCATGGCGGCTGGGCGCCCAGCGCGGCGGCGATCGTTGGCACGATGTCGATCGTCCGTACCGTGTGTTCGAACACGGCGCCTTCGGCCTGGCCCGGATTCTTGACGAACAGGGGTACTTCGAGGATGTCCTCGGCAGATGCGTCGAGGACCACGCGACCGCGTTCGCCGGGACGGAAGCTGCGGCCGTGGTCCGCGGTGACGACGACCAGCGCGCGTTCATAGATGCCGGTGCTCTTCAATCGATCGATGATCTGGCCCAGCACGCGATCCGCGTAGCCGACCTGCAGGAGATGACGCCGCCATCCCTGCGTGACAAGTTGCAGGTCGTCGGGCACGAACTCGCTGAAACCCGGGGGCATGATCGAAGAGCCGACAGGCGTGTATTCGAGGCCCGACGGCAGGTACTTCCAGGGGACGTGCGGGAGATTCAGGTGGAGAAAGTGAAGTGTAGGGGCGCCCTCGCTGTAGGTCTCGATCCGGTCCAGGTAGTCGTCCACAATGCGGGGAGCGTTGTGATGGAGCCCTCGTCCCGGGCCGCCGAGATCGTTCATGGGGTCATCGTCGGGGCGGCCGCGGCCGCGGAATCCGCTCAAGGTCTGCGTGACGTCGGGTAGCGCGACCGCTAGAGACTCGGGTAGCAGCAAGTGCCCGTAGACGACGCTCAGGTCGTCGGCGGCGGACCTGAGGCGACCCCAGAAGCTGGGCGATTCCTGGTCGGTGCAGATGGAGGGCGGGCAGAGCAGGGAGGCCGTTTCGTAGGCGACGACGCGGTACCCGCCCCTGGTCGCCAACCAGGAGAGCAGGTTGGCAGGGTGGTCGTGGTAAAGAGCGACGGTGTCGCGAACAGGGAGTTTCCCGGTGAGCAGTGAGGGGATCGCCCTCGTGGTCTGCATGGCGGTGGTGACGGCACGGGAATACCAGTTCGCTTCTGCGGCGAGCGCGGCGAAGGCCGGGAATCGGTGTTCGTTGATTGAACCGTCTGGTCGTTGGAGTGAACTCGTCGGCAGTTCGTCGAAGACGACGAAGACGATTGGCAGACCTGTCTGCAGCGCGGGCGCTTCGACAATCGAAGGGTCGAGTTCGAAGTCGGCGCCCGAAGAGGTCGGGAGCATGCCGCGAACGGCGGGCCGCGCCAGGAAGGTGATCGGCGCGATCAACGCGGCCGCCGCGGTCAGTGCGATCAGGTTGGAGACCGGGCGATAGCGGTTCAGGCAGACGGCAAACCCGATGCCGCCGGCACACGCCGCCAGGACGGCCGCCGCTCCGGGCAATGAGTCGACGAGTTGCAGCAGGAATGCGGCGGCGAACAGAGCGGAGAAGCAACCGGCCCAGACGCGCCCCAAGCGGCTCTCTCTGAAGGCCGCGAACAGGAGCGGCGCCGCCAGCGCGGTGGGGACGAGGAGAACCAGTCCCAGCGCGAGGACGGGAAGCTGCAGGCCGAACAAGCGGTGCGCGGCGATGAAGTCCGGTTCCCGGCCGATCAGATCGAGTATCGGTTGGGCTACGGCAAACGCCCACAGACCGTAGAGGTGCGCCGCGGGCAGGAAGCGGGCCGCCCTCCGCGCCGGCCTCGACTTGCGGTCGTTCGGCTTGGCGATCGCGCGCGGCATCAAGCCGCGTATGTTAGTCCTCTCCGGGGCTGTTAGCCTGCCCACGTTGTGAAGGCAGCCGCGCCGGAAACCCACCGCAGTCAGACCCACGCGGTCGACATCGGCGGCGTGGTCGTCGGCGGCGGCGCGCCGGTCGTCGTGCAGTCGATGACCAGCACCGACACCGCCGATGTGGAGGCGACGACCGCCCAGACACTCGCGCTTGCCGAAGCTGGTTCGGAACTGGTGCGCATCACGGTCAACGTGGACGCGGCGGCGGTCGCGGTGCCTGAGATCCGGTCACGGCTCGATGCGGAAGGCTGCGACGTGCCCCTGGTCGGGGACTTCCACTACAACGGCCACGTGCTGCTGGAACGGCACCCCGACTGCGCGCGGGCGCTGGCGAAACTGCGCATCAACCCCGGCAATGTCGGCCGCGGCGGCCGCCGGGACCCGCAGTTCGCGGCGATCTGCGAGGTGGCGCGGAAGCTGGGCAAGCCGGTGCGGATCGGCGTCAACGGCGGGTCGCTCGACCAGGATCTGCTGGTGGCGAAGATGGAGGAGAACACCGAGCGGGACCTGGGCATGACGTCGGAGCAGATCGTCGGCGAGTGCATGGTGCTGTCGGCTCTCCGTTCGACCGAGCTGGCGCTCGAATGCGGCCTGAGCGAGGAGCAGATCGTCATCTCGTGCAAGACATCCTCGCCGCGGGACCTGATCGGCGTCTACCGCGATCTGGCGAGCCGGACGAGGCAGCCGCTTCACCTCGGCCTGACCGAGGCCGGCATGGGCCTCAAGGGGCTGGTGTGGTCGTCGTCGGCGATGTCCGTCCTGCTGGCCGAGGGCATCGGCGACACGATTCGCGTCTCCCTGACCCCGCGCCCCGGCGGCGACCGTCGCGAAGAGGTCCACGCCTGCCGGGAGCTTCTGCAGGCGCTGGGGCTGCGCGCCTTCGCCCCCAGCGTCACCGCCTGCCCCGGCTGCGGCCGCACGACCAGCACAACGTTCCAGGAGCTCACCCTGCAGGTGGAGGACTTCATCGGCGCCAGGATGCCCGAGTGGCGGATTCGCTACGAAGGCGTCGAAGAACTGAAGCTCGCGGTCATGGGCTGCGTCGTCAACGGACCGGGCGAATCGAAGGCGGCCGACATCGGCATCTCCCTGCCCGGCACCGGCGAGGCCCCGACCTGCCCGGTCTACGTCGACGGCCGCCAGTTCACGACGCTCCGCGGCACCGCGGCGGAACTGTCCGAACAGTTCACGCGGATCGTGGCGGAGTACGTGGAGAGTAGGTATCCGGTGAAGGCCTAGGTGGCTAGACTGCCTAACGGTGGAACGGAGTAGGGAGAACCAGATGAGTACCGAGAAAACGCCTCCAGGAAGTTCCGCTTCGCGGACGTGGCGGCGAATAGAGGACCTGCCCGGGGACTGGAGCGACCTCTGCCGTGAGGACCTGCGGGCGGTTCAGCGCCAGTGGATCGAGGACCGTAGGCTCATCAGGGATGAGGAGAAGATCGAGAAGTTCCAGGAGGAACTGGCGCTTCACTGGGCAGTTGAGACCGGGATCATCGAACGTCTGTACACTGCGGACCGAGGGGTCACAGTCCAGATAGCGAAGGCAGGCATGGAGGCGTTGGGGCAGTTCCACGCCCGCGGTCTCATTTCGCGAGATGCGCGTGCCTTGATCACTGATCAGCGAGAGGCCTTGGAAATGGTCATGGACCTCGTCGGCGGAAACCGCGAACTCACCACGTCCTACATCAAGGAGCTGCACCACCGCCTAACGCTGAGCCAGGATACCTGTGAGGCGATTGAGCCCGCTTCAGGAAGGACAGTCAGTGTCCCGCTGCTGAAGGGTGCTTGGAAAAAACAGCCCAACAACCCGCTCAGACCTGACGGCTCGGTCCACGAGTACTGCCCGGCGGAACTTGTTCAGGAGCAGATGGACCGGCTTCTCGATTGGCACCAGGTACACGACGGAATCTGTCCGGAGGTCGAAGCGGCTTGGCTCCACCATCGGTTCACGCGGATTCACCCCTTTCAGGATGGAAACGGCCGCGTTGCCCGCGCCCTGACGAGTGCGGTCTTCCTGAAGGGTGGCTATCTCGTGCTTGTGGTACGCGACAAGGAGCATCGGGACCGTTATTTCGATGCACTGGAAGCAGCGGATGGCGGTCATCTCCAGCCGCTCGTCGACCTGTTCGCAGACATTCAGATCGGCGATCTGAATGAGGCAATCCGTTCACTCCGTGAACTTCGCGGCGCTGCAATCCCGTCAGTGTCGAGGTCGTTGGCCGAGCGCGCACGGCGAAGCAGGGAGTCAGCGCAGGCGGAAACGTCGGACCTAGTGGAGGGCTTAGTGGAGATCGCTACCGTGCGTTTGGAAGAGGCGGCTGCCGAGATGCGTCGGGCGTTCGGGAAGGAGGGAGTAATCATCGAGACGCGGATCCTCAGAGACTCGGACGGCCCCGAGAACGCCCGCGACTATTGGAAATGGCAAATCGTCCAGACTGCAAAGCACCACCTCTACTTCGCGCAGCTCGACCGGCCCAAACGCTGGGTGGGGCTGCGCCTTGCGCTGCCTGGCATGGAGCGCGAGGACGCGCGCCTCATAGTCTCATTTCACGCCGTGGGTCGCGCTGCAGACCTCCAGGCCGTGACCGCCTTCCTGACCGGACCGCTGGACAGGAAGGCGGACCTTGGGCGCTGGGAGAACGAGGTCGTCTCAGAGGCCCCTTTCAAGTTCGGTACCGTCGGTTACACCCTGGTCAAGATCAAAGAGCGCTTCAGATCGTGGCTCGAGAGGACCATAGGAAACGGCCTGAGCGCTTGGGGGGAAGGCCTGTAGGCAACTTCGGCTGTACCGGTTCGCCGCACGGGCGGCGGTTCACTCTGAGGTAGCGGAAGTGTCCGAGCACTGGCGCCGGCCCTCGCTTTGAGAATCTCAAGGAGTGCTTGTGGGCTACCAGCCCAAACACCGCCCTTACCCAGATACCGGGTCCTCGAAGCCGTACCCCACGCGGGGTTCGTGAACTTCGCTGGGCGGCAGTGGTTCCGGGAGCTTGGTGGTACGCAGGATCCTCCTCAGGGAACTGCACAACGCGGCTCGCTCGCGGCCGATCAGGCCCAGTACCCATTCGGCGTCGTTCTGCCGAACGCGCATGCGGGCCCTGTAGGCGGCGTTGAAGACTGCGTCTGCGAACTTCTGCCTGGGGAGGGCTTCCTGTATCTGTGGATGGCGCAGCAGATCGACGGTGCTTCCGGTGAGGAGTTCCTCGAACTGCGATGCGCATATCCGCAGGGCCTTGCGCTCGTCAATGAGGGCAAGGCCACCTCGTTCGAGAGCGGCGGCAATCGTGGCGGCCTCGCCATCATCCAGCGTCGAAGCTGCGGATCCGCTGACGAGTCCGGTGAAGTGGCTCTGGCCGGGGCTGCCAAGGGCTACTACTGTGACGAGGTGCTGGTCGACGAGACTGGAGACCAACTCAGCGTCACGGTGTTGGCGGCTTCGCTCGTCGCACAGCTCCCATACGACCTGCTCTGCAATGAGAACCTGGTTCGGTAGTGCGGCCAGGAGGTCCTCCGAGCACCCGGTTGCGTTCAAGTTGATGACGACGCTGGTATCGGCGACGACCGGACCGGTGAAGCTATCGAGGAAGTGGCGTGGCGACATTCGGTTCGCCCTCCACGGCTTCTTCGTCCAGCACCTGACGGAGCGCTACCCGGTCGAGGCCTAGGAGGCGTGCTAGTTGTCCCTCGCTGAGAAGTTCCTGCCGATGTGCCTCTGCGGCAAGGGCGGCGATACGAGGGGGCATGCAGCGCTCTGAGTGAGCCGTGTCCGTTTCAACAGGTGCTCGACCGCCAAGAACTGCTGCCGCCTGCTTGTCGGTGATGCCACCGTTGGCCTGGAACCAGTCCCATGCGCCAGGCGGAACGAGCTTCAACTCCTCGATGCGACGGACCATCGCCTCGCGCGACACGCCGAAGGTGTGACTCAACAAGATGACGTGGCGGCGAGTCAGGGCGGCAAACCCTGACGTGTACTCGCGGAACTTCTCGATGACGGTTCTGGGCGGCATCAGGAACGTGCGGGCGAATGCGTCGGCATAGAACTCAGCTCGCGACTTGGGCCGGTCGTCGCGGTAGTGGATGCTCGTCGCGTGGCGAACAGAGACCAGATGGGCCAGTTCGTGGACCGCGGTGAGGGCGCGTCTGGTCGACGGGTGGTTCGCGTTCAACAGTACGCACGCGCCGACTTCGGTGTCGTAGGCGAAGAGGCCGGAGACTCGAGAGGGAAGCGGACGCACATAGACGCGCACTCCGAACTCAAGTTCAAGGAGGTTCTCGATATCGCGAACGGGCGCAAGCCCCAAGCCAATACGCTGGCGCAGTTCCAGCGCATCGCTCTCAGCTTGGACCTGGACGTCACCGGGGAGGAGATGTCGCTCAGCGGGGTAGTTGCAAGGCCTTCGGATGCCGAGGAGGTTCTCGAGTTCGACCTCTGCTCGGACGAGGCCCACCAGAACTCGGGCGGCCTCGGCAGCTTCCGGCTCGACGTACCGACCGTCCTTCCGGAATCGCGGCGCAAGGTCGACGAAGACGGACTCGGTCCGCAAGAGCTCGTTCGCGGACGTGCCGTAAGCCACTGCGAGCCGCTGAAGCTCAGCCGCTTGCCAGCGTCGCTGTCCCTGCTCGATGGCCAGAAGCGTCGTGCGAGCGACTCCTATAGCGGACGCTGCTTCCGCTTGCGTCATGCCCGCTGCCTGGCGTGCGTTCTTTAGGCGTCGACCTACCTCCGCGGGATCGAGAGCCGGCGCTTGCCTAGCGAAACCGGGTGGCCCAGCGCGTAACGAAGGAGCCTGGGCCGAGGGAGTCGAGGAAGGCGTTCCACTCTTGTTCATGTCAGGTATAGTGACCAGAAGGCTTGACAAAGTCAAGGCTGCCGTCGTTCGCAGTAGCACACAGTCCTTCTCGGCCGCGAGCGCTACCGCGCCGGGCGGCCGTCCAGCTCCAGCTCCGCGGCGATTGCCTGCATGGCCGCCAGCACGTTGCCGGCGTGCTGCCAGAGGTCGAGTTCGCCGCCGAAGCACTCGCGGCTGAAGGCGGCGGTGACTTCTTCCACATGCTCGCGGTCGACGCCGGCGGCGAAGGCCCGCTGCTTCCAGCGCTTGCGGACGGACTTGAGCGGCACGTCGCGCACGTCCTTGCTGGGACGGATCAGGGCGGCGGCGCTGATCAGGCCGGTGATCTCGTCGCAGGCGAGGAGCGCGTAGTCGCGGGGGCTCTCACGCTCGACGCCGGTGCCCTCGGTGTTGTGGGAGAGGATCGTCCGGATGAGGCCCTCGTCCAAGCCGCGCACGCGGAGAATCGTGGCGCCGTCCGCCGGATGCTGCTCCAGGGTGGGGTGGATCTCCCAGTCGAAGTCGTGGAGCAGGCCGGCGAGACCCCAGGAGTCCGGGTCGCCGCCGAGCTGTTCGGCATACCAGCGCATCGCCGCCTCCACGGCGAGCATGTGTTTGCGCAGGCCCGGGGCCGCCACGAACTCCTGCACCGTCTGCCAAGCTGCTTCTCGGTCCATATGCGTCGATCTCCCGTTTTCTGCGTGGCGGGGGATTCTACGCCCTCGACAGGTGCGCCCGCAGTCTGGTCCGTAGCTACAATCGCAGCGCGATGACGACCGGCGGACCCTACGCGCGCAGGCAAGAGACGCTGGGCGGCCTAGGCCGCCCGTAAAGCGCACCGTGGCTACAATCGCAGCGCGATGACGACCGGCGGACCCTACGCGCGCAGGATGAGCTTCGGCGGCCTTTCGGGGCCGCACGCGCGCGACCTGCTGTTGCTCGTTGGGGTGCTCTTCGTCACCTTCTCGATGCAGTTCCTGCCGGGGCTCGCCTTCGTGCCGGAGTTGATGCGCCTGTCGAGTTCGATATGGCAGCAGGGGATGATCTGGCAGCTCGTGACCTACCCGGCGGCGGGCTGGGGCGGGCCGTCGATCTGGTTCCTGCTGGAACTGCTGATCTTCTACATGTTCGCCGGCGACCTGCGCTGGGCCCTGGGCCGGCAGCGCTTCTGGAGTCTGCTGTGGATGTCGGCGGGCGCCGCCGCGCTGGTGGCGTGCCTGGTGCAGGTGCTGCTCCAGTCCGCGGGGAGCACGGGGACGACGGCATTCGTCCTGATGCAGGGCCAGCGGATGCTGATGGCGATCGTCATCGCCGCCTTCGCGCTGATCAGGCGCGACGCTACGATCATGCTGTTCTTCGTCCTGCCGATTCGCGCCAAGTGGTTCATCTGGATCGAGATCGCGTTCGCCTGGGTGGGCTTCCTGGCGACCAGCGATCTGGCCGGCTTCCTCGGCATCTGCACCGCGGTCGGCGCCGTGTTCGTGCTGCTGCGGCCCGGACGGACACGCGGCCTGATGCGCGAGATGCGGCTACGGTACGAGCGCTGGTACGTCAAGCAGAAGCTGAACCGCGGCCGCCGTCGCTTCCGGGTGGTTCCGGGCGGCAAGAAGCCGAAGCAAGACGACGACCGCGTACGCCGCGGCCCCTGGGTCAACTAGCGCGCGACCGGCCCATCAGGCGGAAGGCGAGGAGGATCGCCAGGGCGGCGAGGACGTAGTGCCACCAGGTCGGTTGGTCCGGTAGGCCGATCTGCTCGGCGCGGGCGCTGCCGAGGGCGAGAGAGTTGTGCAGAGCGTGCCAGGCCATGGCGGGGTAGATCGAGCCGGACCGGATGACGGCGATCACCAGCAGGACGCCGAGCAGGGACGTGGGCGGAATGCGGAACAGGTCGACGTGGAAGAAGCCGAACACGATGCCGGCGACGAGCACCAGTTGGACCGGAGAGAACTGTTTCCTGAGGCCGTGGAGCAGGACGCCGCGGAATGCGATTTCCTCGAAGATGCCGGGGAGGATGGCGAAGAAGATGAGCATCTGCCAGACCGGGATGTCGGTTCCCAGGGTCTCCGCCATCGCTTCGATCCATGCCTCGGGGATCGGCATCGCCAGACTGGCGAGGCGGACGACGCCGTCCGCCAGCACGAGACCCGCCGGCGCGCCGATCAGAACGCCGAGCCAGGCAGCCGGAGGCGGCGCCCGCAGCGACAGGGTCTCCCGCACGGGGAGCCGGTAGCGGGCGATCATCAGCCACGCCGCGGCGCCGAAGATGGCCATGTTGATCACGATCAGCAGGCGGCCGTCGATGCTGCTGCCGATGTTCAGTTGCCAGACCAGCAGCAGGGCCCAGAGGACGGCGAACCAGCGCCCGACACGGCGCGGGAAGAGCGCGGGCCCGCCCGTCAGGTCGGCGGCGTCGATGTCACTGGCGGTGATCAGCTTCTCGGCTGAGAGCGTTCGCACCGAAGCGCGGGCGAGAACAGCCGCCGCGGCGGCTGTCACCGCCCAGGCGGCCGCGATCAGCGGCCAGTCGTAGTGGCCCGTCAGGATCTCCCTGGCGGCGACGCCGAGGTTGGCGATCGGCACGAGGACGATCGCGCTGCGCAGCGCGACACCGGGCAGCACGGGAATGGCGGCAATGGCCAGGGACACGAGCATCACCGGCGCGAACAGCAACTGCGCTTCCTTGTACGTCTTCGACCGGCCCGAGACGAGCAGCAGGCTGCTGGACAGGAGCACCGCGGCCGGCGCGTACAGGAAGAGAAGCAGCAACGCCGCGCCGACCGGAATGACCAGCTTCAGGCCCGCCGGTGCGGCGATCACGTCGAGCTGCATCCACAGGACGATGTTCGCGATGTTGAGGACGCTGGTGGCGAAGGCGACGGCCAGGATCGAGAGGTTCTTGGCGGTCACGATCTCGATCCGGCTGGCCGCCGTGGTCAGCAGGGTCTCCAGCGTGCCGCGTTCCTTCTCGCCGGCCAGTGTGTCCGTGGCCACGATCGAGCCGCCGGTGAGCATCATCATCACGATGATCGCGGTCAGGATGCGTCCGAGGAGGAGTCCGGAGGTCTGGTCCTCGCTGGCGGTCTCGATCCGCTCGAGGGGCAGCAGGTCGCCGGGCGGCGCTTCGAAGCCGGCGGCTGCGAGACGCTGCTCGCGGACCTCGACTCTCGTGCGTTGCAGGGCCCGCCGGAGCCAGGCCTCGGCGGTGTCCGAGGCGTCGATGTCCGCGCGGTAGGAGAGGACCACGCGTGGTGCGCCGTCCCCGGCGTCTTCGACCGTCTCCCGGTCCACGTCCTCGTTGGCGTCGTCGTCGGCGGTTCCGGACTTCCAGGCGACGTGGACGTGGAGTTCTTCCTCATCGAGGGCGGCCGCGAAGTCGGCAGGTGCTTCGACGCGCTCGAAACGCACCGCGGGACCGTCCGATGCGTCCGCGTCCTCGGCCGGATCCTCGTCGCCGACGACGGCGAGGGCCCGTTCGAGCCACATCGCCGCGTCGGGCGCGTGTTCGGTGTCCGACGGGTCGTCCGCTACGGCATAGAAGTAGGTGCGGCTCTCGAGCCGTTCCTGGCGCCGCTCCGTGGTCAGCGAGGTCAGGAACCACATCAGTGGCCAGATGACCAGCGGCAGCGCAACCGCGAACACCAGCACCCGGGGGTTGCGGGCGAGTTGGCGCAGGTCGTTGACAACCAGCGCGCTGACGGTCCGGCGGTTCATGCGGCGTCCCGCCTAGGCGGCGTCGTTGGCGGTGACGTAGTGGACGAAGATGTCTTCGAGGTAGTGCTGGGACGTCGCGGCCCGCAACCCCTCGAGATCGTCGCAGGCGCGGATCCGCCCTTTGTCGATGATTGCGATCCGGTCGCAAAGGCGTTCGGCCTCGCTCATGATGTGGGTCGAGAACAGGATCGCCTTTCCGTCCTCTCGCAGTTCCTGGATCGCCTTCTGCAGGTCGAGCGCGTTGAGCACGTCGAGGCCGACGGTCGGTTCGTCGAAGATGAGCACCGGCGGATCGTGGACGACCGTGCGTGCGATCGACACCTTCTGCTTCATGCCGGTCGAGAGCTTCTCGATCCGCGCTCCGGCGTAGTCGCCGAGGCCGAACCGTTCGATCATCTCCTCGACCCGGCTCTTCGTGCGCTCGGCCGGGTACTTGTTGACGCGCGCGAACAGGGTCAGGGTCTCGCGGGCCGTGAGCCGCGGGTAGAGCGCTGTGCTCGCCGAGTAGAAGCCGAGGTTGCGGCGCACCTCCACCGGGTCGCTCACGACATCGTGCCCGAGCACACGGGCGGTGCCGGACGTCGGCTGGAGCACGGTGGAGATCATCCGCAGCGTGGTCGTCTTGCCGGCCCCGTTGGCGCCGAGGAGCCCGAAGATCTCACCGCTGCGGCACTCGAAGTCCACCTGCTGGACGGCGTTGATCTCGCCCCGCGATGGATCGAAGAAGTTCTTGGAGAGGCCCTGGACGTCGACCTGGACTGTGCTCACGGCTTACCTCCCGCCGGCCGGAGCTGCCGGCGCAGGAACTGGAACAGATTGCCTTCGAACGAGCCGGTGGCGACCTCCTCGACCCGCAGGACGCGCGAGGCGAGCCACAGGCAGGCGACGATCGCGGCGGCGTTCGACACCACCGTGATCCCGAGCTGCAACCAGAGCAGGTTGCCGGCGATCGCCTGGCGCAGGAGCAGCACGACGTTGACGACCGGGATGCTCGCGAGCGCCGGCGTGAACACCATGCTCGGGTCGTTCAGCACCAGGACCGGGAAGATGACGAGCAGGTAGAGCGGTGTGACCATGGACTGGCCTTCCTTGAAGGTGCGGGCGAAGGCCGCGAGGATCATCATGCCGGCGCCGATCAGGGCGCCCAGCAACACGGCGGTGAGGAACAGGACCGGGAGCGACCTCAGGGGCAGTTCGAAGGCGAAGCCGCTTCCGTCTCCGCCGCCGATGCGGGCCAGCAGCGGCCCAAGGAAGGAGCGGAAGGATACGACCATGGCGGCCGCGTTCAGCGCGCCGGCGACGGTGCCCATGGTGGCGACGTAGAGGTACTTCGCGGTGACGATGTTGATGCGCCGGGTGGCGAGCGTGCTCGTGGTCTCCCATGTGTTCCGCTCGCGTTCGCCGGCCGTGGAGTCGATGGCCGGGTAGAGGCAGCCGTTCGCGATCATGATGACGAAGAACAGCGGGATCATCATCCCCATCACGAACTGGCCCATCTGGCGTCCGGTGGCGAGGTTGTTCGAGCGCACATCGAAGACCTTCCACTCGGCGCCGTCCAGATCGTGCTGTTCGGCGATCCGGTCGAGCCAGGCCGAGCGCTCGGCCGAGAGGGCGCGTTCCAGGCGGCCGCGCGCGGTTTGGGACTGGTCGCTCGAGCCGTTGCTCAGAAGCGAGACCGCGGCGTTGCCCGGGAGAGCGTCCGCAGTGGCCTCGAAGATCAGGGCGGCGTCGAGTTCGCCGGCGAGCAGGCGGTCCTCGACTTCCTCACGGTACGCGGCCGCGGCGCCGGCCGGCGCTGCTTCGACCTCCGTGATCTCCGTCCGCCCGTCGTCTTCAAGGCGCTCGAGCAGGCCCTGGTGTTCGGCGGGCAGGCCCGCGATCTCGACCCGCGAAGCGAAGCTCTCGAAGCGCGCCGTGACGAACAGGATTCCCGAGAACATGACCCACATCATCAGCGGGTACATCAACAGCGGGATCAGGATCCCGTTGATCAGGACCGACCGCTCACGCAGGGCCGACCTGAGTTCACTCAGGTACAGGAGGCGGATGGTGGTCCAGTCCATTCGGGTGGGAGCGGGGGCGGGCGGGAGTATAGAGGGGTTCAGGCCCGCTGTGCGACCTCCCAGGCCAGCCCGGCGGTGCGCGGCACGGATTCACCGACCTCCTTGGCGTGGGAGCTCGCGGCGGTGCCGTCGCGTACCCGGCCGGCGATGCCCTGGGCGATGCCAGCGCTCCGGAACAGGTTGTAGGCGAGGTAGAAGTTCCAGTGCGGAATGCCGTCGCGGCCGGTGCGCCGGCAGTACGCGTCGCGGTACTGCTCGAGGGACGGCAGGCCGAGCGCCGCCAGATCGCGGCCCTTGAGGCCGCCCTTCTCCTTCGGGATCTCCCACTGCATCGTGTGGTAGCTGAAGTCGGCCAGCGGGTGGCCGAGGGTGCCCAGCTCCCAGTCGAGGATCGCGATGACCTCGGCCCGCTCGGGGTGCAGGATCATGTTGTCGAGCCGGAAGTCGCCGTGGACGATCGTCGTCTCGTCGTCCTCCGGGATGTTCGCCGGCAACCACTCGATCAGCGCGTTCATCGCCGGGATGTCCTGGGTTTGCGAGGCGAGGTACTGCTTCGTCCAGCGGTGGATCTGGCGCGCGAAGTAGTTCCCCGGCTTGCCGTAGGTCGAAAGCCCCACCGCCTCGTAGTCGACCGCGTGGAGCCGGGCGAGCGTCCGGTTCATCGCGTCGTAGATCGCGAACCGCTCCTTCGGTTCCATCCCGGGAAGTAGCGCCTCCCACAGCACGCGGCCGCGGACGTGCTCCATGACGAAGAACATGGTGCCGACGATCGACTCGTCGGTGCACAGGCAGTAGGTCCGCGGCACCGGCACGTTCGTGCCGCCGAGCGCCGTCATCACCCGGTGTTCGCGGTCCACCGCGTGCGCCGAAGGCAGCAGCTTGCCCGGCGGCTTGCGGCGGAGCACATAGCTCTTGCCGCTCGCCTCGAGCAGGTAGGTGGGGCAGGACTGCCCGCCCCTGAACTGCCGCACCTGGAGTTCGCCCGAGAACCCCTCGACGTGCTGTTCGAGGTAGCGCTGCAGCGGCCGGATGTCGAAGCGCAGCCGCTCCGCCACCTCCTTGGTGCCGGAGAACTTCTCCTGGCGGCCCTGGTTGTCGCTGTCCGGCATGGCGGTCGCCGATACTAGCCCGGTCCGGGTGTACTCTTGCTGCGGGCTCCGTCGGCGCGCGGGCGGGCACGCGCGGCGAGTCGATGGTCCGGAAGAAACAGCTCACCGGGAGGCGTTGAACCTGGAAGAATCCGAACGACAGGGAGGGCGCCTTGTGAAGACGAGATGGCGACGAGACCGGTCCTGGAGCCGGCTTCGGTGTTCGGGAGGTTCGTTGCCTGCCGTCGTGGCACTCGCTCTTTCGAGCTGGGCCTCTGGGGCTGCGGCTTCACCGCAGCGGGTCATCGATTCCGGTCTGGTGGTGGGCGTGCACACGATCGGCGGAGAAACGGGGACCGGCGTCGTCGTGGGGCCGAACGAGGTCGCCACGAGCTGCAGCGTCCTCGCCGGTGCGACCGTGATCACGGTGCATGAGGCGTGGGAACAGCACGTCGCCCGGCCTGCTGACGGCGCTCCGGCCATCCTCGCGGCTCGCGACGAGAAGGGAAGCGCGTGCGTCCTTCTCGTGGAGGAGCCCCTCTGGCGTTCGCCTCCGGTTGAGCTTGCGTCGGCCTCGCGCGTTCGGCGGGAGGATGTTGGGGCCGATGAGGAGCTCTACGGTGTGGGCGTTTCGGGGGACCAGGTGTTGACCTCGTTTCGCGTCTTCCGGTCGACCGCGCGCCGATTCGCCGATCGCCCAGGCACGAACGCTGGGGTCGGAACGGAGCCCGACGCTGGCTCCGCTGACGGCAGCTCGGGCATGCCGCCGGGTTTCCCCGGCGCAGGGTTCTTCGACGAAGAGGGCCGGCTTGTGGCCATGCTCGTCTCTCGGCCGTCCGCGAGGAAGGGAAGCGACCACGGCGGGGCGGGCGGGAAAGGGCCACCCACCTGGACAACGGTGCCGGCACACGACATCGCGACGCTCGTGGATTCTTCGGCGGAATGGCGGGTGTGTCTCGTTTCGCCGACGGTGGACTGTGTCCTGGAGGAAGCGGAGAGGGTCGCTGGCGGTTCTCAATGGGCTCTGTCGAGCTTGTCCGAGGCTCGGGAGGAATTGGGAGACCACGAGGAAGCCCGAGCCTTGTCTAGGCAATCCGATGCTGCTGCTCTACGGTCCGAGTACCGAAGTCCTAGGGACTTTGTGTCCGTTGCGCTGGAACACCTCGAGGATGGCGACGAGGCGGCTGCCCGGGAATGGCTGGTCGAGGCGAAGCGCGAAGCGGAACGGCAGTGGGACGATGCCTACTGGCTACTCGACTTCTACGCTTGGGCAGCGTCGGCCTTGGTGAAAGCCGGCGCGGGCGGAGCTGCAGCCGATCTTGCCGGCGAGGCGCTCGAACTCGTGAACGACAAGAACGGACGGGATCGGACACTTGGGGCTGCCGCGAGGGTGCAGGCCGGTGCCGGTCAGGTCCGGGCGGCGATTGGCACGGCCCAGTCGATCATCGATGCGGAGCATCGCCGGTACGTTTTCGGAGAGATGAGTCGGGCACTGCTTGAGTCAGGAGACCTGGAGGGCGGCTCCTGGGTCGCTGAGCAGATCGAGGATCCTGGATACCGCACCTATGTACTGGAGAGAGCCTTCGCGACACTTGCCGGCCGCGGAGACATTGCGACCGGGCTCCGAATGGTGCGAGAAGCTAGCGATTCGCGAACACGGGACGCCCTCCTTGGAGAGGCAGTCGATGCGCTGACCGAAGCGGGTGAAGTCCAGGCGGCCCTGGAATTCGCGTTGCAGATCGAGGATTCCGCGGACCAGGCATCGGCACTGAGTTGGGTGGCCGAGTCCCAGGCCGAAGCTGGGAGTTTCCAGGAGGCCTGGCGAACCGTCGAGTGGATCAAGTCGTTGGAGGTCCCTGCGCGCTACGGGTCGATCACCTGCGGAGCGGAACCTTACTGTGCGGCTGTTGCCACAGTTGCAGGGATCACGGCCCGGGCAGGGGACTTCGCGGCGGCCTTCGCGGCCCACGAGCTGGTGGAGCGGCCCCGCGACCGGATACACGTTCTGGCGGAGGTGGCGGTCGCCAAGGAAGCGCCGGGAAGCGCCGTGTTTCGAGCCGCCGTACTGGAGTTGGCCGATTCCGTCACGGTGGACGACACAGCAGGCTTGCAGGACATCGCCGTGGCGCAAGCCGCGGCGGGCGACTACGCCGGCATGGACGTTACGATCCAGAAGATCGCCGGCAACACCTGGGTAGATCGGGGGTCAGGGGACTTGACCGACGATCCGGCGCTGAATCCTCGCAGGACCGATGCCTCGCTCTGGCGAATCGCCAGAGTGCACGCCGCCGCGGGGAGCTTCGAAGAGGCGCTCCGGTCCGTGAACCGCGTCGGAAGCGCCTTTGGGCGCGTGTATCTGCTGGCCGAAGTCGCCGGGGCCCAGGCACAAGCTGGTGAACCGGAAGCTGCCCGGACAACCCTGGCGGCTGCTGTCGGCTTGTACGAGCGTCTGAGCGGTGCCGAAATCACGAGGTGTTGCGCCGGCACGCATCCCTTGATCTTCGCCCTGGAAGCGATCGGCCACGCGCAGGCGAAGGCTGGTCTTCTCGACCTGGCGCTCGAGACGGTCGGCAGGTTGGAGATCCCCGAGGGCGAAACCAGTTGGGCGGTCCTGAAGATCGTCCATGCCGCGGTTGTCCGCGGCGACTTCGTATTCGCACTCCGGGCACAGAGCGTGATGGACAATGATGCGATTGAGGCGCTCATCTACATCGCCCGGGGACTGGCGGGTCTGCCGCCAGGTGAGTTGCCCTTCAGAATCGACTAGATACCGCCGCCGCTCCAGCAGCGCCTACTTCGCGGGCAGATACACCTCGCCGCCAGCCTCGCGGAACTCGCCCGCCTTCTCCTTCAACCCGGCGGCGACGGCCTCGGCGTCGTCGAGCCCCTTCTCGGCGGCGTAGTCGCGGATCTGCTGTGTGATCTCCATCGAGCAGAACTTCGGGCCGCACATGGAGCAGAAGTGGGCGACCTTGGCGCCCTCCTGGGGCAGGGTCTCGTCGTGGAAGGCGCGGGCGCGCTCGGGATCGAGGGAGAGGTTGAACTGGTCCTCCCAGCGGAACTCGAAGCGGGCCTTGGAGACGGCATTGTCGCGGGCCTGGGCGCCGGGATGGCCCTTGGCCAGGTCGGCGGCGTGGGCGGCGATCTTGTAGGTGATCACGCCTTCGCGGACATCTTCCCGGTTGGGGAGCCCGAGGTGCTCCTTGGGGGTGACGTAGCAGAGCATCGCGGTGCCGAACCAGCCGATCATCGCGGCGCCGATGCCGGAGGTGATGTGGTCGTAGCCGGGGGCGATGTCGGTGGTCAGCGGGCCGAGGGTGTAGAAGGGCGCCTCGTCGCACCACATAAGCTGCTTGTCCATGTTCTCCTTGATCATGTGCATCGGCACATGACCGGGGCCCTCGTTCATCACCTGGACGTCGAAGTCCCAGGCTCGGCGGGTCAACTCGCCCTGGGTCTTGAGCTCCGCGAACTGGGCCTCGTCGTTCGCGTCCTCGAGCGAGCCGGGGCGCAGCCCGTCGCCGATCGAGAAGGAGATGTCGTAGGCGGCCATGATTTCGCAGATGTCGTCCCAGTGGGTGTAGAGGAAGCTCTCCTGGTGGTGGGCGAGGCACCACTTGGCCATGATCGAGCCGCCGCGGCTGACGATGCCGGTGCGCCGCTTCGCGGTCAGGGGCACGTAGCGCAGCAGCACGCCGGCGTGGATCGTGAAGTAGTCCACGCCCTGCTCGGCCTGCTCGATCAGGGTGTCGCGGAACATCTCCCAGGTCAGGTCTTCCGGGCCGCCGTCGACCTTCTCGAGCGCCTGGTAGATCGGCACGGTGCCGATCGGCACCGGCGAGTTGCGGAGAATCCACTCCCGGGTCTCGTGGATGTTGCGGCCGGTGGAGAGGTCCATCACCGTGTCGGCGCCCCAGCGGATCGCCCACACCATCTTCTCGACCTCCTCCTCGATCGACGAGGTGACGGCCGAGTTGCCGATGTTCGCGTTGATCTTGACCAGGAAGTTGCGGCCGATGGCCATCGGCTCGAGTTCGGGATGGTTGATGTTGGCGGGGATGATCGCGCGGCCGCGGGCGACCTCGGAGCGGACGAACTCGGGCGTGATCGTCTGCGGGGTCTTAGCGCCGAAGCTCTCCCCGGCATGCTGGGCCGCTACCTCGGCGGCGATCTGCTCGCGGCGCTGGTTCTCGCGGATGGCGACAAACTCCATCTCCGGCGTGATCTCGCCGCGCTTTGCATAGTGCATTTGAGTGACGCGCATCTGGGTCACGCGGCTGCCGGCCCGCGCTCTGAGCGGCCGGCGGCCAGCCACGAAGCGGACCCGGTCGAGTCGGGGATTCGCGGCGCGCTCGCGTCCGTAGAGGGACGAGACGTCGTCGAGTACCTCCACGTCGCCGCGCCCTTCGATCCAGGGCAGGCGGAGCGGGTCGAGACCGCGGCGGACGTCGATCTCGACTGCAGGGTCCGTGTACGGCCCCGATGTGTCGTAGACAACCACCGGCGGGTTGTGCTCCTTTGGCCCGAGCGCGGTCAGGCCGCTTGCCGCGGACGGACCCGCGCCGGCGGTGGTCGGCGACTGGGCGATCTCGCGCATCGGGACGCGGATCGACGGATCCGAGCCTTCGACGTAGACCTTGCGGGAGTTGGGGAGGGAGTCGCGGCTCAGCAGAGGCGCCGCGCTTTGCGGGATTCGGTCGGCAATCGTCATGGCTGCATTCCCTACGTCGGTGTCAACCGTTTCAGGTTCGAAGGCTTCCGCGTGCAGGCCTGACCCCCGGGTCAGGCCAACGTGGTCTCAGGCTGTCGTTCCAGCCACACCCAGCGCACTGAACCATAGCAGTCGATAGCAGTCGAGGAATTCGGGACGGGTCGCTCGCAGGCGCCTCAGGCCAACAGGCCGGGATCCCCCCAGGTGGGTAGAATCGGCCGCTAGAGGGTTGCGCCAAGCGCGCGCCGTAAATCCCTCAGACACCACAGCATGTACATGGACCCCATCGACAAGGCGCGCCAGGACATCGACCCCGCGGAAACGGCCGAGTGGCTGGAAGCCCTGGAAGCGGTGATGGAGCGGGAAGGCCCTGATCGCGCCCACTACCTGCTCGAGGCCCTGGTCGAGAAGGCGCGCCGGTCCGGCGCCTACCTCCCCTACAAGGCGACGACCGCCTACCTGAACACGATCCCGGTGCACGGGCAGGCGCCGTCGCCGGGTGACGCTGATCTCGAGTGGCGAATCCGCAGCATCATCCGCTGGAACGCGATGGCGATGGTGGTGCGGGCCAATCACGACTACGAGGGCCTCGGCGGGCACATCGCGTCATTTGCCTCCGCCGCGACGCTCTACGACGTGGGCTTCAACCACTTCTTCCACGCTCCCTCCGAGGACCACGGCGGCGACCTGGTCATGATCCAGGGCCATTCCTCACCCGGGATCTATGCCCGCGCCTTCCTCGAGGGGCGACTGAGCGAGGAGGACCTGCTCAGTTTCCGGCGCGAGGCGGGGCCGGGAGGCCTCTCGTCCTATCCGCATCCCTGGTTGATGCCGGACTTCTGGCAGTACCCGACGGTGTCCATGGGGCTCGGGCCGCTGATGGCGATCTACCAGGCCCGGTTCATGAAGTACCTCCACGACCGGGGTCTGCTCGACACCGAGCGCCGCAAGGTCTGGGCCTTCATGGGCGACGGCGAGATGGACGAGCCGGAGTCGCTGGGCGCCATCTCGCTGGCCTCGCGGGAGAACCTCGACAACCTGATCTTCGTCGTCAACTGCAATCTGCAGCGGCTCGACGGGCCGGTTCGCGGCAACGGCAAGATCATCCAGGAACTCGAGGCGGTCTTCCGGGGCGCCGGCTGGAACGTGGTCAAGGTGGTCTGGGGGTCGTACTGGGATCCGCTGCTCGCCCGCGACCGCCATGGACTGCTGCGGCGGCGCATGGAGGAGGCGGTCGACGGCGAGTACCAGGCGTACAAGGCGAGCCAGGACGGCGGCTTCGTGCGCGAGCACTTCTTCGGCAAGTACCCGGAACTCAAGGCGATGGTGGCCCACCTCACCGACGAGGACATCTGGCGCCTCAACCGCGGCGGCCACGACCCGCACAAGATCTACGCCGCCTACGCCGCGGCCGTGAAGCACACCGGCCAACCGACGGTGATCCTGGCCAAGACGGTCAAGGGCTACGGCATGGGCGAGGCCGGTGAGGGAATGAACATCACCCACCAGCAGAAGAAGATGGGGCTGCGGGCGCTGACCGGCTACCGGGACCGTCTCGACATCCCGGTCTCGGACGAGGAGCTGGAGGAGACCCCCTTCTACCGTCCGCCGGACGACAGCCCGGAGATCCGGTACATGAAGGAGCGTCGCGAGGCGCTGGGCGGCTTCCTCCCGGCGCGGGCTTTTGCCGCCACGCCGCTCGCAGTGCCCGAGCTCGCCGCTTTCGACGCCCTGCTGCGGTCGAGCCGCGGGCGCGCCTTCTCCACGACGATGGCGTTCGTGCGCCTGCTGACGCTGCTCACGCGGGATCCTGCGATCCGCAACCGCCTGGTGCCGATCGTCGCCGACGAGGCGCGCACGTTCGGCATGGAGGGCATGTTCCGGCAGCTCGGCATCTACGCCCCCACCGGGCAGCTCTACGAACCGGTTGACGCGCACAAGATCGCGCCCTACAAGGAGGCCCGAGACGGACAGATGCTGCAGGAGGGGATCAACGAGGCCGGGTCGCTCTGTTCCTGGATGGCGGCCGGAACCTCTGCCGCCAACCACGGGTTCCACATGATCCCGTTCTTCATCTTCTACTCGATGTTCGGGTTCCAGCGCGTCGGCGACCTGATCTGGGCCGCGGCCGACATGCAGGCGCGGGGATTCCTGATCGGCGGCACGTCGGGGCGGACGACGCTCAACGGGGAGGGCCTGCAGCACCAGGACGGCCACAGCCATCTCGCCGCGTCGACGGTGCCGAACTGCGTCTCCTACGACCCGACCTACGCCTACGAACTCGCGGTGATCCTCCAGGACGGCCTGCGACGGATGTACGCCGAGGAAGAGCCGGTCTTCTACTACCTGACGACGCTGAACGAGAACTACGAACACCCCGGGATGCCCGCGGGCGCCGAAGACGGCATCCGTCGCGGCCTGCACCGGATCCGGCCCGGTTCGCGCCACCGCCGGCGCGCGACCCTGCTCGCCTCGGGCGCGATCCTGCGCGAGGCGGTGGCCGCGGCCGAGATGCTGGAGGCGGACTGGAAGGTGTCCACGGAAGTCTGGTCGGCGACCAGTTTCAACGAGCTGCGCCGCGACGGCCTGGAGGTCGAGCGCTGGAACCGGCTCCATCCCGGCGAGGAGAAAAGAACCTCCTACGTGCGCGAGTGCCTCACCGGGCGCGGCGGCGTCACCGTCGGCGCGAGCGACTACATGAAGGTCTTCACCGACCAGATTCGGGCCTTCGTGCCCGGACCGTACCGGACGCTCGGCACCGATGGCTTCGGCCGCAGCGACACCCGCGAGCAGTTGCGCTCCTTCTTCGAGGTCGACCGCAGGCACATCGTGGTCGCGGCGCTCGCCTCCCTGGCCGACAACGGAGAAGTCGAATCCGAGGCGCCGGCGAAGGCCATTGCGGCGTACGGCATCGACCCGAACGCACCGAACCCGGCCACCGCGTGAGCGAACCCATTCGCATCGTCGTTCCCGACATCGGCGACTTCGACCAGGTCGACGTCGTCGAGGTCCTGGTGGGCGTCGGCGACGAGGTGTCGGTCGACCAGTCGCTGATCACGCTGGAGAGCGACAAGGCGTCGATGGAGGTGCCGTCGCCGACGGCGGGCCGGGTGGTCGAGATCGCCGTCGCGATCGGCGGTCAGGTCGCCGAGGGCGATCTGATCCTTACGATCGAGGCCAGCGACGCGCCGGTGGAGGACCAGGTGGCGCGTGAGGACACGGCCGAAGCTGCAGCTTCGCCTGATGCACCGCCGGCCGCACCGGCGCCCGCCGCGGAACCCCCGCAGCCGTCGTCGCGCGGACGCCGCCCGCCGCCGCCAGCCCCCCCGGCCCCGCCCGCCGGCTCGACCCCGCCCCACGCCAGCCCCGCGGTGCGGCGGTTCGCGCGCATGCTGGGCGTCGATCTGCGGAGGGTCTCCGGCACCGGCGCCAAGGGGCGGATCCTGCGTGAGGATGTCGAAGGCTTCGTCAAGGAGGCGATGGCCGGCGGCGGGCCCCAGGCTGCGGGGGCCGGCATCCCGCCGGTCCCGGAGATCGACTTCTCGAAGTTCGGGCCGGTCGAGTCGAAGCCGCTCAGCCGCATCCGCAAGCTGGCGGCTGCGAACCTCCATCGGAGCTGGCTCAACGTGCCGCACGTCACCCAGCACGACGAGGCCGACATCACGGAACTCGAGGCCTTCCGCCGGACGCACCTCGAGGAGGCCCGCGAGCGCGGCGTTCGGCTCACCGTGCTGGCCTTCCTGATGAAGGCGGTTGCGGCGTCCCTGGCCGAGTTCCCGGAGATGAACTCGTCGCTGGCGCCGGACGGCGAGTCGCTGATCCTCAAGCGCTACTTCCACCTGGGGGTTGCCGTCGACACCCCGGACGGCCTGGTTGTGCCCGTCGTGCGCGATGTGGAGCGCAAGAGCGTCTACGAGCTGGCTGGGGAGCTGGCCGAGGTCAGCGGCCGCGCGCGCGAGCGCAAGCTGCGGCCCGCCGACATCCAGGGCGCCACCTTCACGATCTCGAGCCTGGGCGGCATCGGCGGCACGGCCTTCACGCCGATCGTCAACGCGCCGGAGGTCGGGATTCTGGGCGTCTCGCGCTCGGTGCGACGGCCGGTCTACGTCGGCGCCGGGCTGGCGCCCCGGTTGATGCTGCCGGTCTCGCTTTCCTACGACCACCGGGTGATCGACGGCGCCTACGCGGTCCGCTTCACGACCCACCTGTGCTCGGTGCTCGCCGACATCCGCCGGGTCGTGCTCTGACGCTGGCGCAATGGCCGATCCGATCCGCATCGTCGTACCGGACATCGGCGACTTCGATTCCGTCGATGTCGTCGAGGTGCTCGTCTCGCCGGGCGAGCACGTCGATATCGACGCCGGACTGATCACCCTCGAGAGCGACAAGGCGTCGATGGAGGTGCCGTCGACCCATAGCGGCGTGGTGCTCGAAGTTGCCGTGTCGCTGGGCGACAAGGTGGTGGAAGGGGATGTGATCGTCGTGCTCGATCCCGAGGACGAGTCGCATCCCGACCACCGAGCCGAGCGGCCGCGCCATCCGCATGCGCCGCCAGCGGCGCCGGGGGGCGTGTCGGTCGAGGAGGTCGAGGCGGGGCCGGCAGCGACTTCGGTTCTTTCACCGGCGCCGGCGCCCGCGCCGGTCCCGGCGGCGGCATCTGCGCCGGCAGCCGTCCCGCGGGATGTCGACGCCGAAATCCTGGTCCTGGGCGCCGGACCTGGCGGCTATACGGCGGCCTTCCGCGCCGCCGACCTGGGCCGCCAGGTCGTGCTGGTGGAGCCGTACGCAAACCTCGGGGGCGTGTGCCTGAACGTCGGCTGCATTCCCTCCAAGGCGTTGCTCCACGCCGCCAGGGTGATCGACGAGGCGGCGGAGTTCGCGGCCCACGGCATCGACTTCGGAGCGCCGGACATCGACCGGGGGAAGCTCGGCGCCTGGAAGAGCGGCGTCGTGGCGCAACTGACTGGCGGTCTGGCCCAATTGGCGAAGCGGCGCAAGGTCGAGGTGGTGCGCGGCCACGGCCGCTTCGTCGGTCCCCACGAAGCCGAGGTCACGGACGCCGACGCCGGCCGGCGCACCCTGACCTTCGGGCAGGCGATCGTCGCCGTCGGTTCGCGTCCGGCGATGATCCCGGGGTTGCCGGAGGGCGACCCGCGGGTCTGGGATTCGACCGACGCGCTGGAGCTCGACCCCGGCTTCGAGCCGGACGGGCGGCTTCTGGTGATCGGCGGCGGCATCATTGGGCTGGAGATTGCGACGGTCTATGCCGCCCTGGGCTACCGGGTCACCGTCGTCGAGCTGCTGCCGCAACTGCTGACCGGCGTCGACCGGGATCTGGTGCGGCCCCTCCAGCGCCGGCTTACCGAGCGCCTGGAGAACATCCACACGGCAACTCGCGTGACCGGGGTCAAGGCCCAGAAGAACGGACTCATGGTGTCGATGGAGGGTGACGACGGTGAGCCCCGCTCCGGTCTGTTCGGGCGAGTCCTCGTCGCGGTCGGCCGCCGTCCCAACAGCGACCGCTTCGGCGCCGAGGCCGCGGGTGTCCTGGTCGATGAGCGCGGCTTCGTGCCGGTCGACGATCAACAGCGGACCAACGTGCCGCCCATCTTCGCGATCGGCGACCTGGTGCCCGGGCCCATGCTGGCGCACAAGGCGACCCACGAGGGCAAGGTCGCGGCGGAGGTCGCGGCGGGGGAGAAGAGCGGCTTCGAGGCGCGGGTCATCCCGTCCGTGGCCTACACCGATCCGGAGGTGGCCTGGGTCGGCCTGACCGAGACCGAAGCGCGGCGGAACGGCACGGCCTACGAGAAGGCCGTCTTCCCGTGGGGCGCTTCCGGCCGCGCCCTGACGCTGGGCCGTGCGGAAGGTTTGACCAAGCTGCTGTTCGACCCCGCCAGCGGGCGGGTCGTCGGCGCCGGCATCGTCGGCGTCAACGCGGGCGACCTGATCGCCGAGGCGGCGCTGGCGATCGAGATGAACGCGGACGCCGCCGATCTGGCGCTGACCGTCCACCCGCACCCGACCCTCTCCGAGACGGTCGCCTTCGCCGCCGAGGCGTACGAGGGCACGATCACCGACCTCTACCTGCCGCGGCGCGGAAAGCGCTAACCGGAGGCGTCGCCGGGCTATCTCGGCCTCGTTACTTGTAAGAGGTGCAATATGGCCCATAAACATCGTTATTGGTCAATAAACGGCAACTTATGACCTCTTGCAATGTCCTCGGAATAGCGGCAGTATGGGGCCGAACAACGAGGGACTGCGAGTACTGGAGCGATTCATGGCCAATGGAATGCCCCGTCGAAGTCTGACCCCACGCGCGCTGCGAACTGAGCTGGGGCATCGTCTGGCGAAGCTGCGCCTTGCGAGGAACGTCACGCAGAGTGCTCTGGCCGAGGACGCGGGAATCGGACTGCGTACGCTTCGCCGTATCGAGGTCGGTCAGCCAAGCAGTCTGGACAGCCTGCTGCGCCTCGCGATCGTCCTCGGCCTGGCGGACGGTTTGCTGAACGCGGTGCCGTCGCAGGAGATCCGGCCCATCGAACGGGTGGCCTCCGGCGGCCGGGAACGGCGGCGCGCCCGTCCACGGAAGGGCGGGTCTCGGGAAGAGCCATGGTCGTGGGCCGAGGACTTGAATGACTGACGCCAGCGTGAATCTGTGGGGCCGCCGAATCGGCGCGGTGTCGTGGGATGCCAGGCGGGGAGTCGGGGTCTTCCAGTACGATCACGCCTTCTTGTCGGCCGGCATCGAGGTCTCTCCGCTGGCGATGCCTGCACGTGAAGGGACCTACGACTTTCCTGCCCTGGGGGAGTCGTTCATGGGTTTGCCCGGCCTCGTGGCGGCCTCGCTGCCGGACCGTTTCGGCAACAGGTTGATCGATGTCTGGCTGGCGGAGACCGAACGGAGCGTCGAGAGCTTCAATCCGGTCGACCGGCTCTGCTACATCGGCACGCGCGGCGTCGGGGCACTGGAGTTCCAACCGGCGGAATCCAGGGGGAACCGGCGCGACGAGGTGGAGATCGCTCGACTCGTCGATCTCGCCAATCGGGTTCTCGACGAACGGGGTCGACTGTCCGGGCGGCTCGACGACGGCGAGGCGCTCGAGGACCTCCTCAGTGTGGGAACGTCCGCGGGCGGCGCCCGGGCGAAGGCGGTGCTCGGCTGGAATCGGGACACGGGGGAGTTCCGGTCCGGCCAGGTGGACACGAAAGCCGGCTTCGAGCACTGGATCCTGAAGTTCGACGGCATCACCAGCAACCGCGACCGCGAACTGGCGGATCCGCTGGGCTACGGGCGGATCGAGTACGCGTATCACCTGATGGCGTGCGAGGCCGGGATCGAGATGTCGGAATGCCGGCTGCATCTTGAAGGCAGCCGGAGGCATTTCATGACGCGGCGGTTCGACCGCGATACGGCGGGAGGCAAGAGACACATGCAGTCCCTCGCGGCGTTGCGGCACTTCGACTACACCGATCCGGGAGCGAATGCATATGAGCAGGCGATGGAGACGATCCACGAGCTCGGGCTCGGGATGGCGG
Organism: Candidatus Multivorans sp.; assembly: GCA_965247095.1. Classification (GTDB taxonomy): domain Bacteria; phylum Acidobacteriota; class Thermoanaerobaculia; order Multivoradales; family Multivoraceae; genus Multivorans. The sequence goes on from OZ251997.1 coordinate 127,626, forward strand.
TGGTCCAGGAGCAGTACCGCCGGACGGTCTTCAACATCGTCGCGCGGAACCAGGACGATCACGTGAAGAACATGGCGTTCCTGATGAACCGCCGCGGGGAATGGCGGCTGTCGCCGGCGTACGACGTGACGTACGCCTACAATCGGCGGGGCCGGTGGACAGACCAACACCAAATGAGCATGGCGGGCAAGCGCAGCGGTTTCGAACGCGCCGACCTGCTGAGATTCGCGGACACCTCCGGGCTGAAGATTTCCCGCGCGCGTCGCGTGATCGATCGGGTGCTCGACGCGGTCGCCGACTGGCCCCGGTTCGCATCCGAGGCGGGCGTCGAGAAGCGGGATGTCCTGAGGATTCGGGGGGCGCATCGTCTTGAACTGCCGTGACCAAGACTGGCGGCGAGCGCCGCCTCCGCGGGCTCGGAAACAGTGAACCGTCTCGACAAATGGCTGCAGGTGGCGCGGATGTTCCGCGCCCGCTCGAAGGCCGCCGCGGCCTGTACCTCCGGCAAGGTCACGGTGAACGGCCAGCAGGCCAAGCCCCACCGGCGGCTTGCGGTGGGCGATCGCATCGAGATCAAGGCCCGCGACGACTGGCAGCGGATCCTGGTCGTTCGCGAACTGCGCGATAAGCCGCTGCCGAAGGCCGAGGCGCCGCGGCTATACGAGGACCTGAGCCCGCCGAAGCCTGAGCCGCCGCCTCGCGACGCGTTCGTGGCGCTGCCGGCGGCCCACCGGAGCCGCGGCGCCGGCCGCCCGACCAAGCGCGACCGGCGGCTGATCGACCGCTTGCGCTGAGCGGCGGCAGCGGCGGCCGCGCTACAGTTCCGCCACCATGCCCACATGACGACGGTGTGGAATTACCCGTTCGACCTGGACCGCGCCGCCGCGCTGCTCGACGAGGCGGGCTGGCTTTCCGATCCGGACGACGGCTGGCGCTACCAGGAGATCGACGGTCGGAGGATCAAGTTCTCGTTCGAGTTGGAGATCGCCCAGACCTTTGCCAACGCGGTCAAGATGTCCGACATCTACCGCGAGGACCTGCGCAGCATCGGCGTCGAGCTGACGCTTCGCGTGTTCGAGAACGCGACCCACGAGCAGCACCTGCTGGAGCACGAGTTCCAGGCCCACGCCGACGCCGACGAGGTGACGACGGACCCGGACCAGTGGTCGATCCGCCTGCGCTCCACGAGCTACGACAACGCCCGCAACTACGTCGGCTACAAGAGCGAGCGGGTCGACGAACTCCTGGAACGCGGCCGGCGCGAGTTCGACCCAAAGGCCCGCGCCGCGATCTACCGCGAACTGGCACGCGTGGTCGCCGAGGACCAGCCGTTCACGATGATGTGGAACTACTCCGAGATCAGGGCCTTCAGCAAGCGCCTCCGCGGCGTCGAGTTCGCGCCCTCCGGCGTGTTCCTGTTCCAGCCAACCCCGCCCCCCGGCAGTGACTGGTGGACCAGCCCCGGCTGGTGGACCCATCGCGACGACGTGGTGGCGTCCGGCGGCTAGGCAGCGCGACGGCGGCGGTGGCACCCGCCCGCTCTGGGGCCCAGGAGGGCGCCGGGCAGTGGAGTCGCATGGCCTTGCAGGATAGCGATGAGTAATGCAGACTAGAAGGATGAATGCACAGCCTCCATCTCGCTTGCCAGAGTCGACCGTTACTTCCCGGGGCCAGACGACCCTGCCCAAGGAGGTGCGCGACGCGCTTGACCTGAAAGCGGGGGATCGAGTGCGCTACTTCATCTTGGAAGGCGAGGTTCACATAAGGCCGGTGCTGCCGATCGAGCGCCTGTACGGCATCTTGGAGTACGACGGGCCGCCGGTGAGTCTGGAGGACATCCAGCGAGGCATCATCGAAGGGGCCTGCCGGAGCGCTCTGGGCGACGACTGGTCCCCGGAGACAGAGGACGGCACGGACCGCCCGGCTGCCGAGGTTGGGAGTCGCAGGTGATAGCGCTCGACACCAACGTCCTGCTTCGGTTTCTCCTCCGGGATGACGAAGAGCAGGCGGAGGCAGCCGCAAGGCTATTGCGACGGTTGACCCTGGAAGATCCGGGCTTCGTCAGCCGCGAAGTCCTGGTGGAGTTGGTCTGGGCTCTGGAGTACACCTACCGGTATAGCCGCGACCAGGTGGCGACCGTCTTGAATGAACTGTTGAACGTCGCGGCCTTGCAGATCGAGTGGGCTAGTGAGGTAGTGGAGGCGGCCGGTGGCTATCGTCTCGGCGGCGCCGACTTCGCGGACCGCATGATCGCGGCCGCGGCGAGACGAGCCGGCGCCGTGCCGCTCTACACCTTCGACCGCGAAGCGGCGCGGCTCCCGGACGTCACTCTGGTTGAGCCGCTTCAGCCCGCTTCTCGTTAGCGCGGGCGTACTCGAGGATGTTGAGTAGGCCGTAGTTGCCTTCGTGGCAGGCGTACTCGAAGAGTGCCTGATCCGACCGCTTCATCTCGAGACGGGCGCTCCAGGGGCGGTTGAAGGACTCCGGGTCGTCGATCGTGTACTCGTAGATGAGGGTGGTGTGGTCGAAGCGGGTGAAGCGCTCGACGAGGCGCATGTTGCCGCCTGAGCCCTGGAAGCTGATCCGGGGATCGAAGTTGCGGGTTTCGACGACTAGGGTTTCGCGGTCCCAGTAGCCCCGGGAGTCGCCCTTGAACTGCCGCAGGTGCTCGGGGAGGCGGGGCTGATCGTCGAGGGGGACGATCCGGGTTTCGTGGACCATCTCGTTCAGGAGCGCGACGGTGTCCTCGGTCACCAGGATCAGCACGTTGTTGTTGTAGGCCCCCGGGTTCATCGGCGGTCCGGCGTTGAAACCCATCAGGCAGCGTTCCCAGAGGTTGCGGTCCTCCGGTCCGGCCGGCGGCCGCGCGCGCCGGTCGCGTCGTTCCTGGGCTCGCCGTCTGCCGTTCTCGGTCATCGGCGGGATGCGGCCGTTGGGCGGGTCGAAGATCAGCGATGTACGGCGTGACTCCTGCACGTTGCGGCCGTGGTCGAGCCAGTAGGGCGCATGGACGCTAGGGCTCCGCTTCTGCGCCTCCGCGCGACGCTCGATCGTGTCGCGTTCGAACTGGCTCGCCTGTTCGGCGGTGAAGTACTCCCGCTCCGCGTAGGCCGACGGCCGCTGCAGCGGTGTAGCGGTGGCGAAGTCCCACAGGCCGTCGATGTCGCCCGGCGGTGGCCCGCTGGAGCCCGCCTGGGCTACGATCGGCGCGCCGAAGGGCGCGGCCAGGAGAAGGGCCGCTGCCAGAGCGATTGGAACGCGCGGACGTTTGCGGTGAAGCACCGTCGTTCAGGATAGCGCCAACCGGGTTCCCAGGCTCTTCGCTATAGGCTCTGCCGCCCATGACGCGGCCGCTCACCCTGGTCATCGGCAACAAGAACTACTCGTCCTGGTCGCTCCGGCCTTGGGCGCTGATGACCCAACTCGGCATCCCGCTCGCGGAGCGGATGCTGAAGTTCGACTCCGAGGATTGGGAGGAGAACATCGACGCGCTGTCGCCGACGCGCCTCGTGCCGGTGCTTTGGGAGGGCGAGCCTGGGCAGGGTTTCGCCACCTTCGACACCTCCGCGATCGTCGAGCGGCTGGCCGACCTGTACCCCGACCGCGGCATCTGGCCGGCGGAGGGCCGAGCCCGTGCACGGGCGCGATCCCTGGTTGCGACCTTCCACTCCGGCTACGCAGCGCTACGCTCGGCGATGCCGATGAACATCCGCTCGAGCTATCCGGCCAAGGGCCAGGAGCCCGAGGTCATGGCCGAGATCGACCGGCTGACGGCCCTGTGGCGCGCCGCCCGTGCCGAGTTCGGCGGGGGAGGGCCGTTCCTGTTTGGCGCCTTCTCGGCCGCCGACGCCTACTTCCTGCCGGTCGCCTCGCGGTTCGCGACGTACGAGCCGCCGCTGGACCGCGAAGCCGCGGACTACTGCCGGGCGCTGCTCGACACGAAGGCGATGCGCGAGTGGAGCGGCGCGGCGCGGCTGGAGACGGAGTTTGTGCCCGAGGACGAGCCCTACGCTGATCCGCCCTGAGGAGACGTCACGGAAGAACCAGGGGCCCCAGCCAGAGGGCCCACAGGGGAATACCCAGAGCCACGCCGAGCAACGGCGGGCCGACGGCCCGCAGCCTCTGGCCGCGAGGAAAGGCGGTCACCAGGAACCAATATCCGAGCAGCACGCAGCCGAGCCGACGGCCACTTGCCACGGTTCGGCAATCGCCGCAGCAGCCTCCAGGTCTCCCGCGCGCCAGAGCCTCCTGAACTGCCCGGAACCGGCCCAACTGGCAGAGGAGAACCGCAGGGCTGTTTCGGGAAACCCGCACGCGACGTACGCACTGAAGTGCCCGAGTTCGTGAAGCAGGATCCCGATTGGAGCGGCGATCGCGCCGCCAACCAAGCCGGCCAACCACTTGCCGCCTCGCAACCAATGCCGCATCGAGGTCGGAGCTGCCCCGGGGCGCGCCGCCAGGTCACGGTCGACCGCCGTGCGTTGCTGGGCCTCGCCGGGGGAATCCTGTTCGGCTGAGTGGAGACTGTTGATGTCCGGCATGATCTCCTCCCAGGAGGTACCCGTCTCGGTCTTTCGCCCTTAGAGAGCCCGGTCCAATTCGAGCACGAGGGCGACGATCACATCGTGAAGCCGGTTCATCGCGGTTTCGCTGGCACGTTCGATGCTGTCCTCGGCCGTGTGAATGACTCGGAAGATGTCGGGCACGAAGTCCCCGTCCTCGTCCTGAACGTAGGCGCGAGAGCCGCATGCCCCTCCGGGGCCTACCCCGAACCCTCGCCCACGATCAGATCCACCTGGTCCTGCGGCGCGTAGAAGTACGAGCCGGGCCGGAACTCGTAGCCGAGGTCGCCGAGTAGGCGCCGCTGCCTCGGCGTGCAGCGCTCGAGGATCTCAGGCGTAGGCTCGGGGTCATACGTACGCAGGAACAACTGGCAGTAGTTGTAGAGGATCGTCTTGCGAGCGCGCGGGGAGGCGTTGACCGACGGGCCGTGCCACAGGGAGTGGGGAAAGAGGATGCAGTCGCCGGCTTTGCCGGCGAGCTGGACCGCGCCCGGGGTCTTCGGCTCCGGCGCCGGGTACGGGCGGTCGGGGAAGGGACGCATGTGGCTGCCGGGGAAGACGGTGAAGTTGCCGCAGTCGTCATCCGTGACATCGGAGAGCAGGTAGAGCGCCTTCATCGCCAGAGGCAGGCTCGTCTCGGTGACGCGGATGCGGCGCAGCGCTTCGCCGCCGTCGGTGTGGGTGTAGCCGGGCCACTTGGGATTGGACGGGCGGACGATCGCCTGGCTCATGCTTAGCACGACATAGGGCCCCATGATGTCGGTGACCAGGTCGAAAACGGGCGAAGAGTCCATCAGGTGGAGGAACGCCTGGTCGTAGTGGAGCAGGACGCGGCGGTCCATGAAGCCCTCGGGATCCCGCTCGATGGCGTGGTCGAGCCAGGCGTAGTGGCCGAGCGGTCCGTCCGGGTTGGGTTCCCAGCCGGGGAGCTGGCGGACGCGGTCGAGTTCGGCGTCGAAGAACGCGACTTGGTCCGGTGACAGCGCCTGTTCGACGCGGATGTAGCCGTCGATGGCCCATTGTTCGCGCTGGGCCTGGGTCAGTTTCTGCATGACAGGTGCCTCCTGCTGCGGGCCCGGTCAGTCTGCCTCGGCCCGCGTCGCTTGCTTCGGACGTGTGGCCTGAGAATATGCCGCGGGCCGCCGGAGGTTACTCTTGACCTTCGGCGCTGCCGGCTCTTTCCGCGGCCTCCGCTGCGTTGCGCGCGCGTTCCTCGGCCCCGGGGTGGCTGGCCAGCCAGTTGGGAACGCCCCCGGCGGTATGGGCCTTTTCGAGTCGCTTCAGGAAGTCGCCCAGACGTGTCGGCGCGATGCCGGCTCCAAGCAGGTAGTCGAAGGCGAACTGGTCGGCGTCGCGCTCGAAGGTGCGCGAGTAGCGCTGTGCGAGCAACCGCTCCGGCGCCAGGATGGACAGCGTGGCGACCGACGCATCTCCGGTGAACGCGGTCCACAGGACGAGCATCGAGGAGGTCTGGGCGAGTCGCCGCATGACGTGGCGCCCCGACACGTGCCCGACTTCGTGGGCGAGGACCGCGACGATCTCCTCGTCGTTCTCGGCCAGTTCGGCCAGTTCGTCGGTGAGGACGACAGTGCCCCCCGGCAGGGCAAAGAGGTTCGGGCCGAATCCGGGTGCGGAGAAGAAGCCGAGGTGTGCAGCCTCGACGCCGGTGTCGTCCTTCATCTTGGAGAAGGCGCTCAGGATGTCGTTCTGCTGTTTCTGATCGAGTTCGGTGGGAGCGAGGGCGTCGAGTTGGAGCAGCAGGGTCATCAGGTTCTCGCCGATGACCGCTTCGACCTCGGGAGGCGTCGCCGCGACGACGACCGTGGCCACCGCCGGCGCTCCCCATTCCGTGAACGAGTACAGGATCGCCGCCGTGACCGCCAGCGCCGCCGCCGCTCCGCGCCAGGTGCTGTCGAGTCGGTGGAGAAGCCGCTCAAAGCGCCGGCCGAGTGGTTGGGGACCGTCTTCGGCGCGGACCTGCATTGCGTCCAACGCGTCGTTATCGCGCACTTCGCACGAGGCACCGTCGGGCAGGCGGATGTGCCGCGGAGTGTTGGCGATGCGGTTGGGAATCCGGACATCCGCCAAGGGGTGGAGCCGGCGCGAGTCGATGCCGTCGATGGCGACGATCAAGTCGCCGTCGAGGCTGATCGATAACTCCGCATCTCGGGGAGTCGAGGTGCGACCGTCGTAGTAGTGGCAGGCAACCGCGCTCATATCCCGATCTCCAGGCCGAACTCGCCCGCCGCCTCGGCGCCGGTGGCGCCCAGACGCTGAGCCTCGCCGGCTTCGAACGTGACCTCGCCCACGGGCTGCATGACGAGGAACTGATCCACGACGTAGCGCAGCACGCGGATCCTGGCGAAGGGCGCGAACAGGCCGAAGGTGGCGATGATCAGGGCGGTGTTGCTGGCATAGAGCCACAACATGGTTCCGAAGGAGAGTTGCAGGATGAAGTCGCTTTCGCCGAGTTGGGTGCAACTCCAGCGGTAGCTGAGCAAGCGAGTGCGTATGTAGACGAACGAGACCAGCCCCACCAGCGCGAAGAACACCGGCATGACGAAGTTCGCCGCGGGAGATTGCGCTTCAGAATCGGGATTGAAGGTCAGGCTGATGAGAACGAAGCAGGAGCCGATGAACAGAATCATGGTCAGCACCCAGACGACCACGTAGACGCCGTAGTAGGGATTGGCTTCGCCGATGAAGCGGAACGGTTTGTTGCCGAAGCGAGACTCGGTGATGAGGAAGCGGTCGCGGCCGAAGACCCTGAATGGCCAGGCCAGCCCCAGGGTGACCATGGACGCAACGGCCATCAGCGGATACCAGACGGCGGCGTCCCAGTACCGCCCCTTGAAGTCGAAGGAGATGCCGCGGTACCTGGAGTTGCGGAGTTGGAAAGTTCGCGCGCGGACCACGACCCAGGGCACGAGCGGCGCCAGCACGGCCAGCGCGGCGTAGTAGTACAGGATGGACAGGATCTGGGCGAACCAGAGCAGCACCAGCACGATGGCGACCAGGATCCGACCCCTGAGAATCGCCACCGGATTCGCCGTGTAGTCGAAGGCCGCGTCGCCGAGCCAGATGTGGCCGTACAGGTAGCGCCGCGTCCGCACCTTCGCCCAGGCCGAGTAGATGCCGAGCGTCAGCAACGTCAGCGCGACGTTGACGATCCAGATGCGGAAGTACTCCCAGCCGTCGGCGGTGCAGCGCAGCCGCCGAGTCTGGGACTCGGAGGTAGCCGGCGCCACCGGTGCGTGGTCGTCGGCGCCGGCCGCGAGCACCTCACCGATAGCGCTTCCGAAGGAAGCGGCAGAAGACAGCGACCATGCCTCGGCTGCGGCGCCGGGGTCTACCCCGGAACCCGCGCCCGCGTCGATGCCGTCGCCCTGTCTTTCCTCGTTCATGGAACGGTTCGTTGACGAATCGTAGAGGAGAAACGGCCCGTGGATCGAGGCGATTCCAGTCCGCCGGGTTCGACGGTGCTCGAAACAGCCCGGCGGGAGCTTTGGATCCTCGCACCCGCCAAACCTCGTGGTCGACCGTAACCCTCTTTGTTCTCAGAGGTTGCGCAAAGCCACCGAGGCGATATCCTGGGTCTTGGCGTCGTCGCCTGCGCCGTTCTTCGCCAACCCGTTCGGGTATCATGCCGGCACAGATTTCGGGCAGCGAGCCGGCTTGGCGGTCACCGGCGGGCCTCGCGGCGGACAGCCAGCGGAGGATGAGATGAAGGGTTCTGCACCGATCGGCTCAGCAGCTCGCGCGGGAACGAGGCGCGGCGTACGGAACAGGCGGCGAACGGATCGAGGCCGTGCGTGTCTGGCCGTCCTGGCGCTCGCCTTGGCGGCGGCGCCGGCGTGGACCCAGGAGACGGCTGAGCCCAGCGAACTCGACCGGGTGCTGGCACTGCACTACGAAGCTCGGGGCGGCCTCGAGAAGTTGCGCGCGATTCAGGGAGCGAGGGCCACCGGGACGATGTCGGTGCAGGGTATGGAGGCCCCGTTCACGATTCACCTGCGTCGGCCGAATCAAGTTCGGGTGGAAGGCGACTTCGGCGGCATGACGCGGATCCAGGCCTTCGATGGCGAGCAGGCGTGGGGCCAGCAGCCCGGCCAGCCCAAGCCGGCCGCCTTCGAAGGAGATCTGGCGGCTGCGCAGGCCGCCGACGCCGCGCTGAGCAGCCCCTGGTTCGAGTACCGGCAGCCGGGTTACCAGGTGGAACTTGCGGGCCGCGAAGAGATCGAGAGTGGTGAAGCCTGGAAGCTCGTGGTCACCGCGCCTGGCGGTGTGACGCAGCAGGTCTTTATCGGCACGGAAGACGGGCTGGAGAAGAAGAGGGGCTCCAAGGCGGACTTCGGATTCGGCCTGGAGGATACGGCGACTCGGTTCGAAGACTACCGGGAGGTCGACGGCCTGATGCTGGCGCACCGGCAGATCCTGGTCAGTTCGATGGGTGAGATGCCCTTGACCCTCGATTCCTACGAGATCAACCCGGAGATCGATCCCGACATCTTCTTCATGCCTGGTCAGATGGCCAACGCCGCTCTCGGCCAGGACGACGTGCTGTCGCGTTATCGGAACTCACGCGGCGCCTCGGCCGCCGAGGTCGAGACGGTGAGCGCCACCGGCACCGTCGTGATGCTCGGCTTCGAAGTGCCGATGACGATGGCCTTCGCGCGTCCCAGCTCGTTCCGGATCGACATCGACTTGCAGGGCCTGACGATGATCCTGGCCTACGACGGCGAAACGGCTTGGAACGTGTCGCCGATGCAGGGCATCATCGACCCCGCGCCGCTGCCGGAGGAGATGGTCGGTGCGGTGGCGATCCTGTCCGACTTCCTGTGGGGCATGCTCGCGAACACCGAGGAGCGCGGCTTCGAGGTGTCGCTGGCCGGTATCGAGAAGGTCGAGCGCGACGAGACCTACCGGCTGGACGTTGCGACCGCGGACGGTGAAGCGCGCGTGCTCTACCTGGGCGGCGAGGACTTCCTGGAACGGCGAATCGTTTTCGACGGGTCGTTCCTGGGGTCGAGCGGAGAGCTCGAAGTGACGATCAGCGACTACATGGACGTGGGTGGATTGAAGGTGCCCGGGAAGATTCGGATCGCCGTCGAGGGCCAGGTCGCCGCCGAGTTGAGGATCCAGGAAGCCGAAGCCGGTGCGGAGGTCGATCCCGCATCGTTTACCATGCCCGCTCCCGCCGACCCGGAGACGCCGGGTCCGGCTCTCTAGGAGCGACCGCATGCCCAACACGCCTTCCGATCCCGCTACGCGAACGCCCGACGGCCGTCATCGTCGTCGGTTGGTGCTCGTCACCCTTGCGGCGGCCGTGGCGCTGGCCGGTTCCGCGGCGCTTGCCGCGACGGATGCTGCGGACGACGAGGGCGCCGAGCCGGTCGAGGACCCCGCCCTCGCCGAGACGATCGTGGTCACGGCGTCTCGAGCGGAGCAGGAACTTGGGCAGGTGACCTCCAGCGTGTCCGTGCTGACCGGCGACGAACTCCGCGCCAGCTCGGCCGTGACCCTGGACGACACGCTGCGCCGGGTGCCCGGCTTCAGTCTCTTCCGCCGCAACAGTTCGATGGTTGCCCATCCGACCAGCCAGGGCGTTTCGCTGCGCGGCATCGGCCCCAGCGGCGTCAGCAGGACCCTGGTGCTGCTCGATGGGCTGCCTCTGAACGACCCCTTCGGCGGCTGGATCTACTGGGGCCGCGTGGGCCGTGAGAGCCTGGAACGGATCGAGGTCGTGCGCGGCGGCGGTTCGAGCCTGTGGGGCAACTCGGCCCTGGGCGGCGTCATCCACCTGGTCACCGCCGAGCCGTCGGACTCGGGCTCTTCGCTTCGGCTGTCTGCGTTGGGCGGCGATCACGGGATCCTGTCGGGCGACGCCTGGTTCGGCCAGGGGTTCGAGCGCGCGTCGCTGACCCTGTCGGCGAGGAGCTTCGACAGCGACGGCTACCCCGTGGTCCGCGACGACCGGCGCGGCCCGATCGATGTCGATGCGTTCTCTGAGCAGACCAGCCTTGGCGGCCGCCTGACGGTTTCTCCCAGCGACTCGGTGTCGGTGAGCATCGGCGGCGACACCCTGTCGGAGGATCGCGGCAACGGCACGCCGCTGACCGGCAACGACACGGAGTTGACCTCCTTTCGCCTGAGCGCGGACGTCGTGAGCGGCCGGGGCGACACGTGGACGCTGCGCGGTTTCACCCACGAACAGGAGTTCGCGAGCCGGTTCAGCGCGCAGGCGGGCGACCGGTCGTCCGAGCGGCCGGCCCTCGATCAGTTCCTGGTCGACTCGGAAGCCATCGGTTTAGGCGCCCAGTGGCAGGGCGAGGTGGGATCGGGCCTGTGGGTCGCCGGCGCCGAATGGCGGAGCGTCGACGGGGCGACCAACGAGGACTTCTTCTACACCACGCAGTTCAACCGTCGGCGCATGGCGGGCGGCGATCAGGCGATCACGGGCGCCTACGTGCAGCGCCGGGCGCAGTTCGGCGAGCGGCTGCATCTCGAGCTCGGGGCCCGCATCGACCGCTGGCAGACCGGTTCGGGCAGCCGGCTGGAGATCAACAAGGCGGACGGCTCGATCCGTCGCGAAGACGCCTTCGAGGACCGGGACGAGACGGCAGCATCGCCGCGGATCGGCTTCCTCTACGCCCTGGACTTCGGCTGGAGCCTGCGCGGCTCGGTGTACGGGTCGTTCCGGGCGCCGACCGTCAACGAACTCTACCGGCCGTTCCGGGTGGGCAATGACATCACCGAGGCGAACGAGACGCTCGAGCCCGAGCGGCTTTCAGGCATCGAGTTCGGGACCGTGCGCTACCAGGGCGGTTCCAGACTGTCTATCAACGCCTTCATCAACCGCGTCGAGAACCCCATCGCCAACGTCACCCTGGCATCGATCGCGAGTGGCCGGTTCTTCCAGCCCTGCGGCTTCGTACCGGGCGGCGGGTCGTGCCGGCAGCGGCTCAACCTGGACCGCACTCGCATTCAGGGGCTCGAGGCGGAACTCCGCCAGCGGCTCGGCGACGAATGGCGGCTCGACGTGTCCTACCTCTACAGCAACGCCGAGGTCCAGAGCGCAGCCGACTTCCCGGAACTCGAGGGAAAGAGGCTGGCACAGACGCCCGAGCAGTCGGTGAGCCTCGGCCTCGAGTACGCGAACCCCGAGGTGCTGCAGGCACGGCTGGGGTTGCGCTTCGTGGGCGAGCAGTACGAGGACGACCTGAACGCGAGGCCCCTCTCGAGCTTCTCGGTCGTGGACCTGAGTCTCGCCCGTAACCTGAGCAGCCGGTGGCAGGTCTTCGCCGGGTTCGAGAATCTGCTCGACGAGGAAGTCCAGGTCGGCATCTCCGGAACCGGTCTGGTGACGATCGGCGCGCCTCGGATGGTGCACGTGGGGGCGCGCCTCAATCTCAGTCCCTGAAGCAGGAGCCGATTTGACGACCCGAGTCACCGCTGAAACGCTTTCCCGACGCCAGCGGGAGATCTCGGTATCCGAGTTCTTCGCCAAGAACCGGCACCTGCTCGGCTTCGATTCGCTGCGCAAGGCCCTCCTGACCACGGTCAAGGAGGCGGTGGACAACTCGCTCGACGCCTGCGAAGAAGCCGGCATCCTGCCCGAGATCTGGGTCGAGCTCGAAGTTGCCAAGGGCACCAACCGCTACCTCGTGCGAATCACGGACAACGGCCCCGGCATCGTCCCCGAGCAGGCGCCGAAGATCTTCGGCCAACTGCTCTACGGCTCGAAGTTCCACAGCCTCAAGCAGAGCCGGGGCCAGCAGGGCATCGGCATCTCGGCGGCCGCGATGTACGGCCAGTTGACGACCGGCAAGCCGGCATCCGTGGAGTCACGTACGGGGCCGGACAAGCCGGCCTACGCGATGCAGGTCATGGTCGACACGAACACGAACAAGCCCAAGGCGATCGGCCGCCGGACCCTTCCCGACTGGCACTTGGACCACGGCACGCTGGTGGAACTGGAGCTGGAGGCGAAGTACCTCAAGGGCCGTCAGTCGGTTGAGGAGTTCCTCCAGCAGGTCGCGGTCGCGAACCCGCACGCGACGGTGCACTACCGGAGCCCGAGCGGCGAGACCGACTCCTGGGCGCGCACCGTGCAGCAGAACCCGGTGGCGCCGCAGGAGATCAAGCCGCATCCCCACGGCATCGAGCTCGGCGTGCTGATGAAGATGCTGCAGTCGACCGAGCACAAGACGGTCACCCAGTTCCTGTCACGGGACTTCAGCCGCATCTCGCCGCAGTTCGCCGGGGGGCTGGCGAAGCGGGCCGGCATCAACCCGAAGGCGCGTCCGAACACCGTCGCCCGGCAGGCCGTCGACGCGCTCTACAAGGCGATCAACGACGCGGGTACGCGCATCCGGCCGCCGTCGACGGACTGCCTGTCGCCGATCGGCGTCCGGGAGCTCCTGGCCGGTCTGACCCGCGGCGTGCGGGCCGAGTTCTACGGCGTGGAGACAAGGCGGCCGGCGGTCTACCGCGGCAATCCGTTCCAGGTTGAGGTCGGCCTGGCCTGGGGCGGCGATCTGGCCGGGGACGAACTGGCCAAGGTGCTGCGTTTCGCCAACCGGGTGCCGCTCCAGTACTACGCCGGCTCCTGCTGCATCACCAGGGCGGTGATGGACGTCTCCTGGCGCAACTACGGCCTGAGCCAGTCGCGCGGAGCGCTGCCGTCGGGGCCGCTGATCGTGCTCGTTCATCTTGCCTCGGTGTGGGTGCCCTTCAGTTCCGAAAGCAAGGTCGCGGTCGCCGACTACGACGAGATTCGCAAGGAGATCAAGCTCGCGGTGCAGACCTGCGGTCGCCGGCTCGGGCAGTACGTCAAGCGCAAGGCGCGGGCCAAGAGCGAGGCGCGGCGGCGCGAGGTGTTCAATCTCTACATCGAGGAAGTGGTCAACTCGGTCGAGGCGATCACCGGCAAGGAACAGAAGCCGTTCCGCGATCGGCTGCTGGCGATCAGCCGCCGCAAGACGGAGCTGGCGGGTCTGCTCGAAGAGGCGAAGGGCGCTGATGACGGCGACGAGTTGGAAGCCTGCGAGAACGTACTCGTGGTCGATCCGGACGCCGAACCGCCCGCGCCGGCGAGCGCTGCTGCGGCGGCGACGAACGGCGAGGACGCGTCGCCGGAGGAGGCCACACCGGTCGAGGCGGTTGAGCCGCCCGAGCAGTTGCCGCCGCCGATCCCTGCCGAGTCCGAGCGCCATCCCGGGTCGCAGTTGGAGTTGGTGTGACGGCTGGAGAGCGTGGCGCGGAGCGTCGTTCCGGGCCTGGGAACGCGGGCGTCTCGCCCGCATCCGGCTCTGGCTCTGACAGCAACGCAGGCGCGAAGGACGGGCCGGCTCAGGCCGCCGCCGAGGAAGGTCGACTCAAGATTCCGGGCAACCTCGACGCCAAGGCCAAGATCGAGTACCTGGCGAAGGAGACGGTGGCGATGGCCCGCCGCGAGGTCGACCCCTACGTCGATATCCCGTCGCGCACGCTCTCGAACGTCACCTTCTCGAAGCGCAAGAAGATCATCGAGATGGGCGACGCGACCCAGCGCCGCTCGCTTTTCAACCTGAACCAGGCGCGCAAGTACATGCAGACGCTCCTGGTCGCCCGCGGCTGCACCCAGCTTCTCGACGAGCAGAAGACGACGAGCATCCGCGACCTGTACTACATGACCAAGCACACGCTGGCCGACGGCAAGGAGAACACCTTCGACGGCCAGGAGGAGTCGGACCCGATCATCGAGGATCTGGAGGTCGCGCTCGGCGCCCTGCGCGAGGAGCTGCACCTGTTCGCGGCCAAGCGCGGCTCGGTGGTCGGCCCGCTCACCCTGGTCGATGCAGGCGACGTGATCGACCTCTCCCGCATGGGTTCAGGCGGCTGGTCGGTGCCCGGCATCGTCGAACCGGACACGATCCGCTTCGTCGGCCACGGCGCCAAGTTCATCCTCCTGGTGGAGAAGGAGGCCGTCTGGGCCCGTCTCAACGAGGACAAGTTCTGGAAGCGCCACGACTGCATCCTCGTCACCGGCCAGGGCCAGCCCCCCCGCGGCGTCCGCCGCCTCCTGTACCGCATGGTCAACGAGCTGAACCTGCAGCTCTACGTCTTCGTCGACAACGACCCCTGGGGCTACTACATCCACTCCGTCGTCAAGCAGGGCTCCATCGGCCTCGCCTTCGAGTCCAAGCGAATGGCGGTCCCCAGGGCCCGCTTCATCGGCCTCTCCAGCTTCGACCCCGCCGCCTACGACCTCTCCGAAGACGTCAGCATCCGCCTGAACGACCAGGACCGCTCCCGGGCCAAGGAAATACTGAACTACGAGTGGTTCAAGGCGAAGTCCTGGCAGAAAGAGATCAAGAACATGCTCCGCACCGGCGTCAAGTGGGAACTCGAGGCCCTCTCCAGCAAGGGCCTCTCCTTCGTCACCGAAGAGTTCCTGCCCAGGAAGATCGCCGACCGCGACTGGCTGTAGGGTTGTCACTGTGTGAGCCCGGCTTCACTGCGCCGGTCCTCAAACAATTCTCGTCCACAGTAGTTCTGGGTATATGCCGAAACGAGAGAGACCAACCGTGGAGAGCTCGAAGCTCTGGCAGCAAGCGTTCGGAGACGAAGGCACGAACGAGGACGTATCGCGCCTAGTGTCGTCGCTCCGAGTTCTTCGGAGAAACGTAGAGGCGCTGACATCAAGGATCGCCGCGAGTCTGCCTGAGCTCACGATCCACGACGTCTCTCACCTCGATGCGCTGTGGGAGGTTGCGGATACTGTCGCCGGAAGTGACTTCCCGCTCAATCCGGCCGAGGGGTACGTCTTCGGTTCGGCTGTGCTGCTTCATGATGCTGGCCTGTGCTTCGAGGCGTACTCCGGAGGCAAAGACGCCCTGCGTGAAACGCTGGAGTGGCGTGACGCATACGCGAGACTGTCACGAAAGCCGCGCGACGTAGGGGACCTAGAACAAGAAGCGGACTTCGAGGCACTCCGAGCTGTGCATGCGGCGCGAGCGGCCTGTCTTGCGATCGAACCGTGGACGGATGACGAAGGCGCCCTGTTCCTAATCGATGACCGAGAGCTACGCGAGAACTACGGCCAGTTGATTGGGGATCTGGCGTCATCACATCATTGGGATCTGGAGAGGGTCGTGAGCCGCTTTACGACGCCAAGGCCATCCGCCGCGTTCTTGTCAGCGGAGTGGGTGGTGGATTCCCTAAAGCTCGCTTGCATGCTAAGGGTCGCGGACGCAGGTCACATGGATGGGGCTCGGGCACCGTCGTTTCTTCTTCGAGTCCTTCAGATGAACTCGCTTTCACGAGCACATTGGAGAGCTCAGAACCGGCTCGGGAAACTCACAGTCCGAAGCGACGACCCAAGACAGGCGGTCATTGGATCAACGAGCCCTTTTCCACGGTCCGAATCATCGGCTTGGTGGGTAGCCTTCGATCTGATCCAAACGTTTGATCGGGAACTCCGCGGGTGCAACGATGCGCTACGGGCATCTGCCGGTGGGGCGCGTCCCACTTTCGCCCGGGAGCGCCTGAGCGGCGCGGGACAAGTGAAGGAACTCGTCCAGCATGTAGAGACCGTGGATTGGGAGCCTACGGAATCGACTGTGCATGTATCCGACGTCGCCGCATTGGTGACCAACCTGGGCGGTGAACAGCTATATGGGAAGGACGCCGACCGTCTTTACGTGGTGTTGCGCGAACTGATTCAGAACGCAGCCGACGCAATCGGTGCGCGGCGGTCCTTGTCTGGTGGCGGAGAATTCACGGGCTGTGTCGTGGTGCGACTGAGACCCCGACCGGAAGGAGGAGGCTGGATTCTCCAGGTGGACGACAACGGCGTGGGTATGTCCCAGACGACTCTGACTGCTGACCTGTTGGACTTTGGCCGGAGTTTTTGGGCGACCGAACGAGCAGCGCGCGAATTCCCTGGTCTTCATGCATCCGGCTACAGACCGGTCGGAAGATTCGGTATTGGGTTCTTCTCGATCTTCATGGCAGCGAAGAGTGTAAGGGTGTACTCAAGGCGGTTTGACAAGGGGCTTGATGAGGTTAGGTGTCTTTCGTTCGAGAATGGTATCTCGCTTCGCCCCACGCTTAGTTCCGAAAGGCCGAACGACCTGGGAATGGACCTGTGCACGAGGGTGGAATTGGAGCTAGAACCCGGTGTCCTGGATAATCCGGATCAGTGCACCATACGATGCAACCTTCAGGGTCAGGAGAACTTCGACGTGCCGTTCGAAGACTACGTTGCTTCCTTGGTTGCTGGTATCGGTGCCTCGGTCCTTGTCGTGACCGAGAAGGGAGGTCACAGAGTTCATGATGACTTCCCTCCGAGGCGCACGAAGCGCCAAGAATGGCTTCAGAAGCTCTCGTACGTCAACAGCGGCGTGAACCGAGGAGCCAAGGTGGGCCTGGGGCGGGCGATTCCCAGGCTGAGAGAGATCCGCGATGGGGAGAGGTGCTATGGCTTGGCAGCCGTCGATGTTCTCGGGCAGAATGACGGGTTGTTTTTGTCAGGGAAAGCAGTCGGCGGTCTTGTGAATCCCCACAGCCGATTCGACAACGCGTTCATAGGCCTGATTGATCACGTTCCTTCTACTGCGCAACGCGCGGCGGGAGAGATCGCAGCTCCGAAAGACAGCATGGCGATGTGGATGGCGGATCAGGTGTCCCTCCTGAAGGAAGAGAATCTGTCGGACTCAGAGTCGATACTGGCCAGCTACTCAATTTGTCAACTGGGCTTCGACCCGATCGAGATTCTGCAGGGTCTCTTTCTGTCGTCAGACAGCGGTGTCCGGTTCGAGCCAATAGGGTTGATTGGCGACAATCTGAAGAGCGGAATGGGGCTGGGCTTTCCGCTGATGCCTGGTGTCGGGAGTCACTTGGACTCCTACGCCGGACCCTTGCGGATACCTGACGTGCGGACCTGTGTTGTGATGAAGAACGGGAAGTTCAACAACGCGGAATTGTCATCTGGCGCTCCATGTGACCCGAACTCGCTCATCGGCATTGTGCATCGGGTGCTGGTCAATTCCGGACAGACTCCCACTTGGCTGAGACGCCAGGCGGTCTACAGAAGCATCTTTGGTCAAGGTGACTGTCTTGAGGTCCGCGTGTAGGACTATAGACGGGTGACCCAGTGTCGAGCGCTCCGAAAGCGAGCATCATCGTGCGGAGCGCCGTCGTGAAGAGCGCCCTTCGACAGGTCGGACGCGGCTCTACCACTCCCCCAACTCGACCTCCGGCGTTTCCGGCAGCGCTTCGGCAAGCAGCCAGCGGGCAAAGAGAGTCCCCTCGCGATAACTGGCCGTACTGATCCAGTTGCCCGGGGCCTCTTTGTGGCTCAGGTAGACGACGTAACTGCCGTCCGGTTCGGGCACCGCGGTCTGTTTGTTGATGCACACCGGGAAGTCGGCGTGGTTCGTGGACTGCATCAGGTAGTTCCACGTCTGCAGGCCCCGGTAGCAGGCCTCCGGGGACCGGAAAGTCACCTTGAGGTACTGGTGCTCCTCGAGTCGGAAGCGGCAGAAGCAGTAGATGTTGTCGACCGTTCCCCAGCCTCCCTGCTCCGGGTCGAACTCCCACGGTGCGCAGAACTCATTGAAGGGGAGGTCGACCGGCAGCGGAGCGATCCACGTCGTGCACATGAAGAACATCGCCATGCTGCGGATGCGCCGTGCGAGTTCGGCGTCGTCCAGGGGCAGCGCGGGCGGCTGCGGCGAGGCGTTTTCGATGCTGAGGATGCTCTCGCGTGACGACGGGCGGTCGAGGAAGTACTCGCGGGTGAAGAGCGACACCGAGTCCGGCTCGATGCGGAACTCGTTCGGGCCCTGCGGATCGGGCGTCAGTCGGATCTCGAACGAGCCGTCGTCGTCGAACGCGATGTCGCGGTGGTTCACGTTGAGCGTCACCCGATCCGCCAACTCGCCGTTCGGATCGCCGCCGTAGAGGCAGAAGCTCATCCCCGCGCAGCCCTATCTCTGGGTGCGCGGGCCTTCCCGGAAGAAAAAGAGCCGGCAACCGCTTTGCTTCCGTCCTCCACCTTCTGGAGCTGATCTTCTAGAACCGGCTGGTAGGAGTCCTCACCGGGATACCGCCTCGAGGTGCTTCTTGATCGCTGCGACGTCTCCCTTGATCGCCGTGACGTCTCCCTTGATCGCCGTGACGTCTCCCTTGAGTGTCGTGACGTCTCCCTTGAGTGTCGCGACGTCTCCCTTGGTCTCGGCGAGATCGTCGACGAGCACGTCGACCTTGTCCTCGATCCGGACCAGGCGCTCTTTCGTCCCTCCGTGCTGCTCGACGAGGAGGTTCAGCACCTCCCGCATGTTTACGATTCTGCGTTCGCTGGTCGTGGTGGTCATCCGGCGGCTCCTCGGCTCGACGTCAAGTGGGGCCTTGCATGAGCCTATACGAATGGATCGACGTTCGCGTCCACTCACAAGGGGCCGTAACAACCCGACGACCGCCCCCCTTCGTGCCCCGGACAGGCGGGTGTAACCGACACCGTCGCCGTCCCGGCTCCGTCGTCCCGGCTCCGCCCCTCCGGCTCCGACTCAGTCCGCCGCTGCCGCCGCAGGCGGGAACGCCTTCAGCACCTCCCGGGTCATGTCCCAGCGGTCGAAGCCCTGGCGGCCGTAGTCGAGGCCGCGGCGGACAATGACGAGGTGGTGGGAGGGGACGATGACGACGAACTGGCCGCGGTTGCCGGCGGTGGAGTAGGCGTCGTGGGGGACGTCGGTGCGTTCGTCGGGTACGAGCCAGAACTGGCCGCCGTAGAAGTTGCCGCGGTTGTGGGTGGCGGGGGCTGGGGTGCGGACGAAGTCGATCCACTCTTCGGAGATGAGGCGTTCGCCGTTCCAGAGGCCGTTCTGAAGGTAGAGGAGGCCGAATCGGGCGAGGTCGCGGGCGTTGGTGTAGACCTGACTGCTGAGGATGAAGTCGCCGAAGCGGTCGGTGCTGAGGAGGGTGTTCCTCATGCCGATGGGGTCGAGCAAGCGTCGGCGCGGGAACTCGTGGTACTTCTTCTCGCTGCCCAGGGCGCGCTTCATCGCGTAGACGGCGAGCAGGGTGTCGTAGTTCTCGTAGTCCCAGTTCGTGCCGGGCGCGCGGATGAGGGCGCGCTGGCGGGCGCCGTCGACGGAGCTGGCGCCGGCCCAGTAGGACATGCCGGAGCCGACGGCGTATTCGAGGCCGCCGTTGTCGACGGTTTGGAGGCCGCTCGACATGTTCAGGACGTGCCGGAGGGTGATCGCGGATCGCGGGTCGGCTGCGGGCGCGGCGGCTTCTGCCGGGAAATCTGGCAGGAAGTCGAAGCCGAGGGGAGCGTCCAGGGACAGTTTGCCGTCGTCGACGAGCATGCCGATGAGTGTTACGGCGATGCTCTTCGCCGTGGACCAGGTCCGCGTGCGGGTCGTCTTGTCGACGCCGTCCGCGTAGCGTTCGTGGACGATCCTGCCGCGATGGACGACGAGCAGGCTCAGGGTGACCTGTTCGGCGGATTCGCGGGCGAAGCTCCAGTCGGAGGCGGCTTGAAGTGCGGTTGCGTCGACGTCAGCAGGCAGCTTGGTCGGGCCGGTCAAATCGCCGTCGGGCCACGGGATCTCGGCCGCTACGCCGGGCGGCGGCGGCAGCTCGATGGCCGGCAGGTCGTCGATGTCGTCCAGGGTCTGATCCGGCGCGAGGACGACGCAGCCGATCCCCTCGCGGAAGGCGGCCCGCATCTTCGGCGCACCGTGGCCGGCGCCGATCGTCACCGCCTTGCGATCCCAGTCGACCTCGTAGTCGCCGCCAGCCGGGGTTCCGACCGGCTCCGGCAGGAACGCGAGCTCCTGTTCGAAGACCTGCGCGATCGACCGGTTCGAGGTGAACAGGCCGTTGCACATGAAGATCGCCTGCTGGCCCAGCCGGACCATCCGCCGCTGCGGTTGCCAGTAGTCGTACGTCTCCTCCCGCTGTGCATCGGCGGGGAGGGCGGTCAGCAGCGCGGACGCGACAAGTGCGAGGGACGAGGGCTTCATCGGTGGCGATCCTCCTTCCATCGCAAACTACCAGCCGCTCCGCTGCCCCGCTCGTTGTCTGTGGGGTCTAGAATCGACCGCATGGCTGAACCGATCGCCAGACGAGCCGACCAGCTTCCCGACGACGGTGCGCCGCCGCAGGGCCACGAGTTCCCGGGTTGCCGCGCGGTGCCGATTCCGGACGAGGAACTCGACGACTACGACGGCCGCATCGAGTACTGGGACGCGCGCAACCAGATTGCGATCGTGGCGGAGCCGGCCACCAGCTATCACGAGTACGGGGCGCAGCGCTTCGCCGCCTGCATGAAGATGATCGCCATGCGGCGCGGCTCGCCGATCGACGTGATCGGCGGTACGTGGCTCGTTGTGCGCGGAGAGAGCGGCGAACGGCTGAGACTCCTGGCCGCGGACCAGGTCGCCTATCTGCATCCGGCTGAGACGCGGCCCAGCGGCCCGGAGATCGAACGCGGCGTGAATGCGCTGCCGGACGTGCTCCTGGAGGTCGACTACAGCACCGACGTGCGGCGCCGCAAGCTCGGCATCTATGAATCGTGGGGCTTCCCGGAGGTGTGGGTGGAAGTCCCGAACGCGAGCTGGCACTACCGGCCGAAGTCTCGCCGGTCCGCCCTCACGATCTACGTTCTGGAGGGGGAGCGCTACATCGAAACGCTGTCGAGCAGGGCTTTCCCGGGCTGGACCGCGGAGGCGATTCACGCGGCCCTGAACGAGCACGAGGCTTCGCTTGAAACGGTGGACACGCTTCGCCGCGTGGCCGACACACTTGCCGCCGCGGAAGGCACCGGCCCCGACGACGATCCTCTTCTGCGCCGGGAGCGAGCGGAGGGCCGAGCGGAGGGCCGTGTCGAGGGCCGCGCAGAGGAGCGTCTGGAGATCGTTCGCGTCGCCGTGCCGGAGGCGCTCGCGGCTCGCGGTCTGGCGACGACGCCGGCCTTGCGCTCGTGGTTTGAGCAACTCGACCACGTCGCGGACCCCGCGCCGCTCATCCGGTTGGCGTGGGAGTGCCGGGACGCGGACGACTTCCTCAGCCGTGTCCGCGGTCCGGTCTGAGCCCCCGAGCACCCAGCCAGTACAGATTCTGCCGGTCGCCGGGTCCGTCGGCGCGGTAGCGGGCGTGTTCGGCGAGCGGCAGGCCCTCGACGAGATGGTCGAGCTCCCGCTCGTCGGTGTGGTGGCAGAAGCGGCGGGCGCCTGAGTCGCCCGGTCCCCAGCGCAGCAGGTGATCTCCGGGTTCGAGTTCAGCCGGGTCGACGCCTGCGTCCGGGCCCCAGTCGAGGCGGCGGCTTTCGAACCGGGCGTCGTCAGCGAACTGCCAGCAGGTGACGGCGAGCAGGCCACCGGGCGCCAGGGCCGCGGCGGCTCGTTCGAGGGCGCGGCGCCGGTTGTCGAAGCCAGGCAGGTGGTGGACGACGCCGAAGAGCGCCACGAGGTCGTAGCTCGCCTCGTCGAGCGGGCACGCCTCGATGTCGTCGACCTCAAAGCGGATGTGGTCGCAGCCGCCGGCCTCGGCTCGCGCGCGTTCGATCAGTTCAGGGCTGGAGTCGATACCGAAGTAGTCGAATGGCCGTTCGGAGCGGAGGTCGGGGTTGCGGTCGAGGAAGAGGGCGAAGCGGCCGTTGCCGCAGCCGAGGTCGAGGACGCGGAGGGGACGGCCCGTGGGCCGTGGCGCGGCCTCGACGACGCGCTTCCACCCCGGCCAGCCGCCGGGGTGGCGGGTGCGGTCGAAGTCGGCGGCGTAGCGGCTGTAGAAGTCGCGGTTGATCTGCCGGAGGGCGGCTTGGGTTGAAGGGTCCATGGTGCAGGCGAGTATGGCCGGTGCTTTGCACCGGAGGCGGGCGAGACGCCCGCGTGCCATCCGTGCGCCCGCTGACGCGCGCACGGAGTGGTTCGCGTGTGGCGCGGGTCGCGCCACACGGGTTCCCAGGTCTGGCTACACAGTGCCCAGGCTGAGACCGCCGTCGACGGCGAGCAGCGCGCCGGTGATCCAGTCGTTTGCCGGATCGCACAGGAACACGACCGCGCGCGCGACATCGTCGGGTTCGCCGACCCGGCCGAGCGGCACCTGGTCGCCGAAGCTGTCGAGGAAACCAGCGGCTTCCGCGGGTTGCATGACCGTCTCGAAGATCGGTGTGCGGACGACGCCGGGCAGCACGGCGTTGACGCGAATCCGGTCGCCGGCGAGTTCCGCCGCGAGGCTGCGGGTCAACGCGTCGACGCCGGCCTTGGCGGCGGAGTAGACGGAGCAGTTGGCGAGTGGCGACTGGGTGACGGAGGACGAGATGTTGACGATCGACGCTCCGCCCGTGCCTGCCTTGGCCCGGAGGTGCGGAATGGCGGCGCGGATAGCGAACAGCACGCCCTTCAGATCGATGTCGATCACCAGGTCGACCGGGTCTGGCTCGCCGGCCGCTCCGGGCTCGGCCGCGCCGGCGCTGTCCGCCGCCAGCGGCCCGGTGCGATAGACGCCGGCGCAGTTGACCAGGATGTCGAGCCTACCGAGTTCTCGAACCGCTTCGTCCACCATCTCCCGCGCGCTGGCCGCACCGGCGACGTCGCCGGCGACGGCCACACAGGCCAGCCCCTGTTCCCTCAACTCCCCGGCAGCCCCTTCGACCGCTTCTCGTCGCCGGCCGCTGAGCGCAACCCGGCAACCGCCCGAAGCGAGCGTGCGGGCCACGGCCAGTCCGATGCCGCTGCCGCCGCCGGTGACCAGGGCCGAGCGGCCCTCAAAGCGCCCCGCCGGCGCCGCTTCCGCCACCATCGTCGTCACCCGACCTCAGGCGTGCGAGCGCTTCGCGCGGCCGTAGTAGGTTCCCGCCATGGTGGCGACAATAGCTCCGAAACGCTTCAGGCGCGTCCTGGCTCAGCGTGGATCGCAGGTTCGCATGGCTGCCGGCCGCGGAGAACGCCGGCGATGAGCAACGGTGGCAGCGGCTATCCGTTCGACCCCGCGGAGCATGCCGCCGAACTCGAGGCGATCTTCGGCGCCATCGAGCGGGCCTCGAGCTTCGAGAAGGAGGACCTGGAGCACCTGCTGCGGCGCTATCCGAAGGATGGCAAGGGCTTCTTCTCGAAGGCCGAGCTGATTCGCGGTTACCGGGCGCTTCGTTCCGGCTCGGTCCGGGAGCAGACGTTCGTCGAGCGGGTGCGGATGAAGCCTGTGCGCACGAGGAGCGGCGTGGCGCCGGTCACGGTGCTGACGAAGCCGTTCGCCTGTCCCGGGCGCTGCATCTTCTGCCCCAGCGACGTGCGGATGCCGAAGAGCTACATCTCTTCGGAACCGGGAGCGCAGCGGGCCGCGGAGCATCAGTTCGACCCCTACCGGCAGACCCTGTCCCGGCTGCGTTCCTTCGACCATACGGGCCACCCGGTCGACAAGGTCGAGCTGATCGTGCTCGGCGGCACCTGGTCGAGCTATCCGGAGAGCTACCAGATCTGGTTCGTTCTGCGCTGCTTCGAGGCAATGAACCGGTTCTCGGAGATCGCCAGGCGTACAGGCGGGGATCCGCTCGTCGGATTCGAACCGGAGGTCGACTTCCGCGACCTCGAGGAGACGGTCGACGGCGAGACGCTCGACACCCGTGGCGAGGGCGCGGGCCCAAACGCGAGCCGGAGTCGTAGCTACAACCAGGTCGTGAGCGACTGGACTTCGACGCACCCCCGGGCGGCCGCCCAGGCGCGGCGGCAGACCGCGAGCTGGGCTGAACTCGAGGCGGCGCAGTGCGAGAACGAGACGGCCGCCGTCCGCTGCGTCGGCCTGTCGCTCGAGACACGTCCCGATCGGCTGGATCGGGGTGAAGCCCTCCGCATGCGTCGCCTGGGAGCGACGAAGGTGCAGATCGGCATCCAGACCATGAACGACGAGGTGCTCGCGAAGAACCGGCGCGGCCATGACGCGGCGATGACCAAGCGTGCCATCCGGTTGCTGCGCGGCGCGGGGTTCAAGATCCAGGCGCACTGGATGCCGAACCTCTACGGCTCGACGGCGGCGGCCGACTGCGAGGACTTCGACCGCCTGTTCGAGGACCCGGACGTACGCCCGGACGAGCTGAAGGTCTACCCGTGTTCCCTGATCGAAAGCGCGGAGCTGATGTCCTACTACCTTTGTGGCGCATGGCGCCCGTACACCCGAAGTGAGCTGCTCGACGTGCTCGTACACAGCCTGGGCGCCACGCCTCGGTACTGCCGGTTGACGCGGGTGATTCGCGACATTCCCGGCACGGAGATCGTGACCGGCAACCGGACGACGAACCTGCGTCAGTTCGCGGAACAGGAGGCCGAACGCCGCGGCGTCGTCTGCCGAGACATCCGCGCCCGGGAGATCGGGGGCCGGCGGGTCGATCCGGGCCGCCTCCGCATGCGGCGCACGGACTACGAAGCGGCTTCGGGCCGGGAGACGTTCATCGAGGTCGTGGACGCGGAGGACCGGATCGCCGGGTTTCTCAGGCTGCGCGTACCGGCGGCGTCCGGGTCGGCTGAGGGGCCGGTCGCGGAGATGACAGGCAAGGCGATCATTCGTGAAGTCCACGTCTACGGCGCGGTGGTCGGTCTCGGCGAGCGCGGCAAGGGCCGGTCGCAGCACATCGGACTTGGCCGCCGCCTGATCGCCGAGGCGCTCGAGGTCGCGGCCGAAGCCGGGTTCGAGCACGTCGCGGTCATCTCTTCGGTCGGTACCCGCGAGTACTACCGGCGGCTCGGTTTCGTGGACGGCGAGTTGTACCAGCACCGGCCGACGGCGCCGCCGCTCGTGGAGGCCTCGCCGTGAGCGCCCTGACCACAGACCTCTACCAGTTGACGATGGCTCAGGGGTACTGGCAGCACGGTCGCCACCTGGACCGGGCCAGCTTCTACATGTCCATGCGGCGGACACCGTTTGGAGGCGGCTTCGCCATCGCGGCGGGCCTGGAGCAGATCGTGTCCTTTCTGCAGGGGCTGCGCTTCGAGCCGGAGGACATCGACTACCTGCGGAGTCTGAACGGCGGTGACGGCGGGCCGCTGTTCGCATCCGAGTTCCTCGACGCCCTGCCGACGCTCGATCTGGCCGTCTCGCTTGCCGCTGTCCCGGAGGGCACCGCCGTGTTCGCCCGCGAGCCGCTGCTGCGGGTGGAGGCGCCGTTGCTCGTCGGCCAACTGATCGAGACGCCGATCCTGAACATCATCAACTTCCAGACCCTGGTGGCGACCAAGGCGGCGCGGCTCTGCCACATCGCCGCTCCCGGCCAGCCGGTGCTGGAGTTCGGGCTCCGCCGGGCGCAAGGGTTCGACGGCGCGCTCAGCGCCTGCCGCGCGGCCTATGTCGGCGGCTGCACCGCGACGTCGAACGTGCAGGCGGGCCAGCGGTTCGGCATTCCCGTGCGCGGCACGCACGCCCACAGTTGGGTCCAGGCGTTCGACTCGGAGCCCGAAGCGTTCGGCGCCTTCGCCGAGACGATGCCGAACAACTGCGTGCTCCTTGTCGACACCTACGACGTGGACCGGGGAATCGAGAACGCGATCGCCACCGGACGGGAACTTGAGCGGCGCGGCCAGCGGCTGCTCGGCATCCGTCTCGATTCCGGCGACCTGCTGCAGCAGAGCCGGATGGCGCGTCGCCGGCTGGACGAAGCGGGGCTCGAGGACGTGGCGATCGTGGTCAGCGACAGCCTGGACGAGAAGCGGATCATGGAGTTGCGGCGGGCCGGCGCCGCGATCGACACCTGGGGGGTCGGCACGTCCCTGGTCACGGCCGCGGGCGGCGGCGCGCTGGGCGGCGTGTACAAGCTGTCGGCGATCAGGCGCGTCGGCGATGAGCGGTGGCGGCCGGTGTTCAAGCTCGGCGCAGGCGTCGGCAAGGCTTCCCTGCCCGGGCGGCTGCAGGTGCGGCGGTACCGTTCTGCAGAAGGCTCGCTGGAGCGCGACGTGATCTACGCCCGGGACGGGGAAGCCAGTTCGGGTACAGGTTCCGGGCCGGAGGGCGGCCACGACCTGCTGGCGCCGGTCCTCGACCGCGGCCGGCTGCTGGAACCGCTGCCCACGCTCGAGATGTGCCGGGCGGCCGCCGGTCGCGAGGTCGCCGCCCTGCCCGTCGGTTTGCTCGACCTCGACTGCCAGACGGCGGCGCCGGTGGAGATGGCGGCGGAGCTGCTCGACCTGTGCGAAGAGTTGGCCGCGTCGCACCGGGTTCGAGGCGGTTCCGACTGAATCGCCGTTTCTCGTTCATAATCCGGCATGGCCGCTTCGGGCGCTGGAGGCGTTGTGCGTCACTTCGACGACCTGTACGAACACGGGTTCGCGCGCGTCGCCGTGTGCCTGCCGCGGGTCGAGATCGCCGATCCGGCGGTGAATCTGGAACGCACGCTCGAGCTGGCGCGGCGCGCCGACGAGGCCGGAGCGGCGGCGGCCGTCTTCCCCGAACTCAACCTGAGCGGCTACTCGCTGGACGACCTGTTCCACCAGTCGGCGGTGCTCGAGGGTTCGCGAGACGCCTTGGTCGAACTGGCTGCTGCCACGAGCAAGATGCGGACGGTGCTGATCGTCGGCCTGCCGCTGGTGGCCGACGGCGCGGTGTTCAACGTGGCGGCGATCGTCCATGGCGGCCGGGTTGCCGGCATCGTGCCGAAGACCTATCTGCCGAACTACCGCGAGTACTACGAGAAGCGTTACTTCGCCGCCGCCGAGTCGCGGCGGTCAGAGTTCGTGTCCCTGGGCGGCGCGGCGGTTCCCTTTGGCGAGGACCTGCTGTTCGACCTGGGGCCCGATCCGGCGTTTCGATTCCACGTCGAGATCTGCGAGGACCTGTGGTCGCCGCTGCCGCCGAGTACGCACGGCGCGCTGGCCGGCGCCTCGGTGCTGTTCAACCTGTCGGCGAGCAACGTGACGATCGGCAAGGCCGATTACCGTCGCTTGCTGTGCGCGTCGCAGTCGGGACGGTCGGTGGCGGCTTACGTCTACGCCGGGGCCGGCGCGGGCGAATCGACCACCGACCTGGCCTGGGACAGCCACGGTCTGATCTACGAGAACGGCGAAAGGCTGGCGGAGTCCGTGCGCTTCAGCCAGGAGGCCCAGATCGTCACCGCCGACCTCGACCTGGAGCGGCTGGCGCAGGAGCGACTCCGTATGTCGACGTTCCGGGACGCAGCGCGCCGGGAGTCGGCCGCCGGCCGGTTCCGGCGGGTCGCCGTCGCGGTCGAGCGTCCGGTGGCCGCGGTCGCGCTCGAGCGGGAGGTCCCCCGCTTTCCGTACGTGCCCGCGGACAGCGGCGAGCGGGACGAGCGCTGCGCCGAGGCGTTCGACATCCAGGTCGCGGGCCTGGTTCAAAGACTAGGCGCCACCGGCATCGAGAAGGTCGTGATCGGCGTCTCGGGTGGGCTCGATTCGAGCCACGCGCTGATCGTCTGCGTGCGGGCCTTTTCGCGCCTCGGCCTGCCGCCGTCGAACATCCTCGCCTACACGCTGCCCGGCTTCGGCACCTCAGCGCGCACGTACGAGAACGCGAGGCGGCTCATGGCGGCGCTGGGTGTGACCGCGTCGGAGATCGATATCCGGCCGGCCAGCGAACGGATGCTGCAGTCGATCGACCATCCTTACGGCCGCGGCGAGCGCGGCCCGGAGGTCTACGACGCGACGTTCGAGAACGTGCAGGCCGGCGAGCGCACGTCGCACCTGTTCCGGCTGGCGAACCACCACCGCGGCCTGGTCATCGGCACCGGCGATCTCTCGGAGCTGGCGCTCGGCTGGTGCACGTACGGCGTCGGCGATCAGATGGCGCACTACAGCGTCAACTCGTCGGTGCCGAAGACGCTGATTCAGCACCTGATCCGCTGGGAAGTCGGGCGCGGCGAGTTCGGCGCCGAGGCCAGCGAGACGCTGCAGTCGATCGTCGATACCGAGATCTCTCCCGAACTCGTGCCGGCCGTGGAAGGGCAGGCGGCGGGCAACGGGGAGCCAGCGCAATCGACCGAGGCGGTGATCGGTCCGTTCGAGCTGCAGGACTTCCACCTCTACTACCTGAGCCGGTACGGCTACCTCCCGAGCCGCGTCGCCTACCTGGCGCACCAGGCCTGGGGTGACCGCGCCCGGGGCGCTTGGCTCGACACGATGCCCGAGTCCGACCGCCGGGAGTACTCCCTGGCCGAGATCAAGCACTGGCTGGAGGTGTTCCTGGTCCGCTTCTTCGGCACCAGCCAGTTCAAGCGCTCGGCGATGCCCAACGGGCCCAAGGTGGGGTCCGGCGGTTCGCTGTCGCCGCGAAGCGACTGGCGCGCGCCGTCGGACGGCGGCCCCGCGGTGTGGGTGGAGGAGCTGCGGCGCAACGTGCCTTGAGCGGTCGGTGCGCCGGGGCCCTCAGCCCCAGTCCGCGGCGTCGTCCTCGGAACTCGCAATGTGGACCCCGGCGGCCTGGTAGCGGCTGAGGGCTGCTTCGAACTCGTCGGTGAAGTCGGCGACGAACTCGCCCGGGTGGTCCGGGTCGGGCACCGCGACGGCGGACATGCAGTCGGCGAGCAGATGCAGCCGGCCGGCGGGGACGCCGTGAGAGTCCATCTCGGCCAGTAGCTCGTCGACGGTGCTGCGCACGCAATGGCTGCCGGCCTGGCCGGCGAGGATCACCGCGTCGGCGGCCAACAGGCGATCGAGCAGCGCCGTGTTGCACTTGCCGAGGGGCCGGCCGTCGTGGCCGGTGAGCACCTCGGGCGACAGCACGGAGTAGTTCTCGGTCAACGAGTCGGATCCCTTGACCTCCATCGGCGCCTGCGCCCGTCGGGCGTAGGCGAAGAACAGGCGCGCTTCCTGGACTGTTCCGACGACGGTCTGGCCCTGGCTGCCCAGCAGACAGTGCGGCGGCCACAGGTAGAGCCGGTAGCGCCCGGTCTCCTCCAGTCTCCGGCAGTAGTCCTCGGCTTGGCGGCGCAGCCATTCAGGGGTGCCGTCTCCGAACCAGCCGGCGAGGTCGGGGTTGGGAACCGCGCTGCCGGCGGCGACCTGTTCCGCAGTCACTTCGCGGTAGGGATCGAGTGGGCGGCCCGCGGCGTCAGTCCAGAACGATGAGAAGAAGATCTGGTGGGGCAGGTGCGCGTCGAGGCTGCTGACGATGTCGGTCAGGTTGCCGAGATTGCGGTAGATGAAGCGCACCAGCCGCTCCGTGTCCTCGAGCGCGCCGCGGCCGGAACGGCCACCGACGAAGAGCGTGCCCTCGGGGAGGCAGAAGTCGCGCTGCTCGTCGACCAGCAGCAGCAGACGGCGGGCCTCGTCCGAGGCTGCCGGAGGGAGGTCGTGACGCCGGCGCCAGTCCGCGGCGGCGGCGGCGACCCGGTTGGGATCGGGGTCGTGGAACCAGGCGCCGCTCCGCTCCCGGGCGGCGCTTTCGTGGAAGCTCCCCGGCAGCGGCAGGAGGGTCATCGTGGGTGGACGCTGCCAGCGCCCGCGAGCGCTGTCAAGAACCCCAGGCAAGCGATCTCAGGAGGGCTGGCGCGCCCCCGCCTGCTACTCTCGCCGCCTTCCATGAAACGGCCGTGAAGCGGCCCGCAGGCAGACAAACAGGAGTAGGCAAGTGAGCTACGAGTTTCTCGAGGTTTCGAAGGACGGTCACGTCTGGACGGTGACGATCAACCGTCCCGAGCGCATGAACGCGATCCACCCGCCGACGAGCCAGGAGCTCGACGCGGTGTTCAACGACTTCGCCGCCGATGACGACGCCTGGGTGGCGATCCTCACCGGCGCCGGCGACCGCGCGTTCTCCGCCGGCAACGACCTGAAGTACCAGGCCGAGCACGGCAGCAAGGTCGTGCGGGCCGGCATGAAGGGCGTGCGGGGCGGCTTCGGCGGCATCACGGCGCGCTTCGACCTGCACAAGCCGATGATCGCGGCGGTCAACGGCTTCGCCCTCGGCGGCGGCTTCGAGCTCGTGCTTGCGTGCGACATCATCATCGCCTCCGAGAAGGCGACCTTCGGGCTGCCCGAGCCCCGCGTCGGGCTGATGGCCGGCGCCCTGGGCGTTCACCGGTTGCCGCGGCAGATCCCGTACCACCAGGCGATGGGCATGCTCCTCACCGGGCGGCACATCACGCCGCAGGAGGCGAAGGAACTCGGGATCGTGAACGAGGTCTGTGCTCACGACGAGCTGCTCGACTGCGCCCGGGCGTGGGCGGCGCAGATCCTGGAGTGCGCGCCGCTGTCCGTGCGGGCGAGCAAGGAGGCGGCGAACAAGGGGCTCGGCATGGCGCTGGAGCAGGCCGCCGGTTCAATTTTTCAGTGGACCGCCGCGATGAACACATCCGAGGACTTGGTCGAAGGTCCGAGGGCGTTCGCCGAGAAGCGGCCGCCGAACTGGAAGGGCCGGTAGGCGCTAGGGCCGAATCGCCAGGAGGCCGGGGATGAATATCGAAGGGAAAGTGGCCGTCGTCACCGGTTCGTCGTCGGGTGTCGGTCAGGCGACGGCGGAACTGCTGGCGAGCCTCGGAGCGGCGGTGGTCGTGAACTACCACAGCGGCGTCGAAGCCGCCGAGCGGATCGTCGGCGGCATCCGGGAGGCCGGCGGCGCCGCCGTTGCGGTGCAGGCAGATGTTCGCCGCGACGCCGACTGCCGTGGCCTGATCGAGTCCGCGGTGGACGCGTTCGGCGCCCTGCACATTCTGGTGAACAACGCGGGCATGACCCACTTCATCGCGCACGACGACCTGGAGGGCGTCACCGACGGCGTGTGGGACGACATCATCGGCGCCAATCTGCGCGGCGTCTTCAACTGCACGCGGGCCGCGGCGCCGCACATGAAGAAGGCGGGCGAAGGCGCTGTCGTCAACGTGGCCTCCGTGGCCGGCTTCGGCGGCGGCGGCAGCAGCATCCCCTATGCGGCGTCCAAGGCCGGCGTCATCGTGATGACCAAGTCCTTGGCGCGTGTCCTCGGCCCGGAGATCCGGGTCAACACGATCGCCCCGGGGTTCATCGAGGGGCGCTGGCTTCACGGCGGCCTCGGGGAGGAGGTCTACGAGACGGCCCGCCAGCGCTTGAGTGCCGCGGCGCCGCTCGGGGCCGTGGCGACCGCCGAGACCTGCGCCGACGCGATCGTCGCCCTGATCGAGCGCAACGTGTTCGTCACCGGCCACACGGTGACGGTCGACGGCGGCCTGAGCCTGTAGTCGAAGCCCTGGGACGCGGGCGTCTCGCCCGCATCCGGCGTCAACCGGCGGTCAACCGCTCCTCCGCCACCGTCAGCGCCTCGATCCGTTCCCGGTCGACCTCGACGCCCAGGCCCGGGCCGTCCGGCACGTCGACCCAGCCTTCGGCGTCCATCGTCCACTCCGGGGTCACGATGTCCTGCGCCCAGTAGCGGTTGCTCGGACTCACGTCGCCCGGGATGGTGAAGTTCGGCAGCGACGCCAGCGCCACGTTGTAGGCGCGGCCGATGCCGCTTTCGAGCATGCCGCCGCACCACACGGGGATGCCGTTCGCGGCGCACAGGTCGTGGATCGCCCTGGACGCGGTGAAGCCCGCCACCCGGCCGGGCTTGATGTTGATGATCCTGCCGCTCTCAAGACGGATCATGTCCTCGGCGCGGGCGATGTTCGTGATCGATTCGTCGAGGCAGATCGGCGTCCGCATGCGACGTTGAAGTTCGGCGTGGCGGGCCACGTCGTCCCAGGCCAGGGGCTGTTCGACCATGACGAGCTCGAAGTCGTCGAGCCGGAGCAGGTGGTCCGTGTCGTCGAGGGTGTAGGCGTTGTTCGCGTCGGCCATGAGCGGCGCATCGGGACCGAGCCGGTCGCGGACGGCCCGCAGGTACGGCAGG
Organism: Candidatus Multivorans sp.; assembly: GCA_965247095.1. Lineage (GTDB taxonomy): Bacteria > Acidobacteriota > Thermoanaerobaculia > Multivoradales > Multivoraceae > Multivorans. Next base: position 159,983 of record OZ251997.1, read on the forward strand.
TCCTGGCCGGGCTTGATCTTCAGCTTGATCTTCCTGTAGCCGGCGGCAAGCGCCGTCTCGGCCTTCGCCGCCAGTTCCTCGGGCGAGCTCTGTATGCCGATCGAGATGCCGGTGCCGATCCGCTTCCGGGTGCCCCCGAGCAACGACGAAAGGCTGCGCCCGGCCTTGGTCGCGGCCAGCGCCCAGGCGCCCATCTCGATCGCGGCCTGTGCCATTTCGTGGCCGCGCAGGTCCTCCGACAGAGCCTCGGACACCTGCTGAGGCGTTTCGAAGCGCCGGCCGAGCACCCGTGGCGCGAGCCAGGCGCGGATCGCCAGCGTCGCGGTGTCGATGCTCTCCGGCGAGTAGTTCGGGAAGTCGCCGGCGACGCACTCCGACCAGGTCGAGGCGCCGTCCGCGTCGACGAGTTCCAGCAGCAAGATGCGGCGGGTGGTCGTGACTCCGGAGGAGATCCGGAAGGGCTCCACCAGCGGCAGCCGGATCTCGCGCAGGGTGATGGTCTCGATCTGCAGGCTCACTTGGCCTCCGTGGGTTCCAGCCGATAGTAGTAGCGGCGTTGGCCGGCGCCGTCTTCTCGCCAGGTGAGTCCGGTCACGCTGTAGCCGGCCTCCAGGTGCACCTGGAACGCCGCCCGAGTCCGGCGCCGCCAGTCGAAGGCAACCTCGGGCGACGAATGCAGGATCGAGCCGATGTTCGGCGGCACCTCGACCCACGCCGTCTCCGGCAGCGTCTCGTCCACGGGAAAGGGCGGCGCGGCCCGGGTCGGCGTGGCTGCCGGCGCACCAGTGATCAGCCAATCCACCCGTGAACTCAGAATCGGCCACGCGACGACGAAACGGTCCGTGCCGAGTCCGCTGTGGAGCACGCTGCCCGTGTCCTCGCCGTACATGTTCACGACGTACTCGACCGGCAGCGCGCCGAGCCGGTTCAGGTTCAGGTTCGCATTGCGCGCCACCAGGGGGTCGTACGTCCAGTAGACCGTCTCGACGCCGAGCGGCAGCAGGAGTTCGCGCTGGAAGACCTTGAGTTCGCGCCCCAGCCCGCGGCCCCGCGCCTCGCGCGTCACCGCCAGCATGTGCGACCAGTGGGCGCGGCACCCGTACCGGAAGCCGCTCAGGCCGTAGAGAAAGCCGAGCATCCGGTCGTTTTCGTCGAACGCTCCGACGAGAACGCCGCCCATCTTCTGCGAGATCATCAGGATCGTCGACGGCACCGTGTCCTCGAAGCGGGTGCCCCAGGTCTGGCGCTGGAGATCGATCACCGCTTCGTAGTCGGCGTCGGAGTTGAGACTTCGGAGTTCGATGCCGCCCGGAAGCTGCTTGCGCATGGTGGGTGATCGTACAGCGGCCCGAGGCGGAGTAGTTTAGGTGGGTGCCCGGAGACGACCTCGGCCGGAAGTTCGCGACGGTTCGGTCGGGATCGGCCGACCTCGCGCTGGACCAGGTTCTCGAGCGGCTTCGGAGACGGGATGAAGTCGTCGCGGTCGTCCTGATCGGATCCACGGCCGGTCGGCTCCAGGAATGGAGCGACATCGATCTGCTCGTCGTGCTCGTGGAAGGGCCGGACTTCGATCTGGAGTTTGCGACGATCGATGGCCGACCGGCGGACATCGTGTTCACGAACCCCAAACAGATTCGGCGGCTAGCCGATGCCAGCACGGAACCTGAGGGCCGGCTGGCGGACCTGAACACATGGATCGGCGCCGGGCGAATCGTGCTCAGCCGCAATGTGGACGCGTACCGGGCGTTGGAAGCGGCCGCCAGCCGTGGTCCCCGGCGCGCGAGCCACCGCGAGCAGTTCTTCAGGTGGGTCGAGCTGAACGTCAATCTGATCAAGCTCGAGCGCTATCTGGCGGCCGGCACGCCGGAGCACCTCGAAGCTCTACACCTCATGCTGGACCAGGCGTTCGCCGCCCTTCCGCAGGATGCTCTCGTTCTGGGGGGAACCGGCTGGACGGGTGAGCGCGCGGCGCTGCAGGAGTTGCGCGGCAACGGCGGACAGATCCTCCAGGCGATCGAGGCGGGTCGGGCCGAGCCCGACGCGGCGCGCCGGCTGGCTATCTACCGGTCAGTTGCTTGCAGAGCAGCGGAACGCGCGGGCGGCGTCTGGGCGGCAGGGCAGACCGCCGGAGGGTGGGTGCTCGAAGGCGACGGGACAACCGTGAACAGCCGGTAGGAGGACCTGTTGAAATGACGTTCTGGAAGAGAACGCAGCTTCTGCGACAGTCGATCGGCGGGACGCTCATTGCCGCGCTGAGCGGCGTGAGGGTGGGCTGGCGGTTTTGCGAGAACCAGCTCGACTCGCAGTTCTGGGGTGCGGTGGTCCTGTTGATGCTCGGCGTGGCGATGACTGTTCAGGCGGTTCTGAAGATGGAACCCAAGCGCGACGGGCCGGTGAACGGGCATGGGGAAGGAAGCGGGTGACAGAACGTCGCAAGAAGTACCTCCGGTTCGCCTATCCGATCCTCGGCGTGTTTTGGCTGTGGTTCGGTTGGTCGGCCGGGGAGCGGTCTGACCCGATGGCAATGTGGGCCGCTCTTGCCGCGGGTGTCGTGCATCTGGCCGCTGGTGTTCACTTTGAGTGGAAGATCAGGCGGGACAGGAGGCTGGCGGAGCTGAGGGCGGAGGAGGGCGACGACGACAGTAGTGCCGGACACTGGTGGGCCGGAGACGAGTCTCAACGGGAGCTGGGCAGTGGGGCGGCCGCTTTACCCACGGGGAACGGCCCGACTGGCGGCAGGAGAGGGTTGTTCGCATTGATCCTGACCGTGGTCCGCCTCCGCGGTCTGGCCGGCTGGCGCAAGGCGCTGAGCGAGAAGGGGAAGCTGGTCTTCGGCGTCCTGGTGGCCGGATTCCTGATCGTGAACTACACGTTCAGCCTGAGGAGCATGGAGGAAGCGCCGTTCGAGAACTCGCCCGTGGACATTCTGTTCGTGTTCATGTCGTTCTTCGTCCTGCTGACGATGCTTCAGATGGCGCCTCTGGCGCAGTGGTTCAGCCGGCAGCAGGGGGCGAAGTTCGGGCTCACGGTTGGACGGCGTACGGCCCTGACGGTGGGCACGAACCTGGTTGGTCTGGCGATGGTTCTGGTGTTGCTGAACGAGTCCCTGGCGCTGGTGTTCTCGGGGGCCGGCTGGCCCCGGGGAGCGGAATGGGTGTTCGAGGGCATGGATGTGGTCTGCGCCGTGGCGGCTCTGGTTGCGGCCGCCCCGCTGGGAGCCGTGATCCTGGGCGCTCGTGGGGGCAGGCGTTGGCTCGGAGCTGGACTCGGGCTCGTGCTCCTCGGTGTGCTCGGCGCGAGCGCGGTGGAGCCGCTGTGGGCTGGTGCCGATCTGTGGGCGAAGGCGGCTGTGAGCGGTGGGCGGCTTGTCCTCCTCCTGGCCTTGGTGACCGGAGCCTTCGCGTTGGAGCAGCGCAGCCCTGACGATCGGGGCGCGAAGACGAAGAAGCGTGGTCGCCGGCAGGCGGAAGAAGATGCGCCGGCCGGGAAGCGGCCCGGCTGGGCAGCGCTGCGGCGGCGCACCGCGGCCTTGGATCGTGCGCCCGCGGGTATCTTGTCCCTGCCTACGTTCGTCGTGGCGCTGGCGGAAGCGCGGATGATGCTCCGCTTCCGGCAGGTGCGCCTGAACCTGGTCTTCAGTTGGTTGATGCCGGTGTTGATGTCGATCGTCCTTCGCACGAGGGAACTGCCGGACGACGGGACGGCGGTCGGGCAGTTCGGGTTGTGGATGGCGGCCGGCCTCGCGGCCTTCCTCTCGGCGTTCTGGATCGCCTTCTTCGCCAACCTGCTTGGATTCACGGCGGACGGCGCCCGGCGGCTCTCGATGTCGGCCGAGCGGGCGCTCGCCGCCTGCATGCCCGGCAAGGTGCTGGGCGCCCTCGGCGTGGTCGGTGGTCTCGTGTTCGCGCAGACGGCGGTGGTGATTGTGCTGCTGGCCGACCAGATTTCGCCGGCCGACCGGGCGATTCCGTTCTTCGTGGCCGCGTTCTCGTTGCTCGGTCTGGCCGGCGGTGGAACGGTGGTCTCGATCTGGCAGCCCAGGAAGCCGAAGCTGCACGAGCAGCGCGACTTCTACTGCAGCGTGCTGGCAATGGCGGTGCTCGGGTGTGGGTGGCTGTTTCAGGTGGCGATCTTCGGCAGCGCGCTGGTTGCGGCGCGACTGCTCGGCGGCCCGGGGGTCGCCATGGTGACGGCGACGGTGCTGCTGCTGTTCGCGGCGGCAGGATGTGCGGCCCTGGTGGCCGTGTTGGCGAAGGGCGACTGGCTGCGTCGGCGGCTGAGGGAGTGGGCGGTGACGATATGACAACGATGTTGTGGCTCGATTCGGTCAGCAAGTCCTACGGCGATCTGGAAGTTCTGCGCTCGGTGAACCTGCAGATCGGGTCCGGTGTGCAGTGCCTGGTGGGGCGGAACGGCGCGGGCAAGACGACGCTGATGCGCCTCGGCCTCGGTTTGACCGAGCCGAACGGCGGCACGGTCCGGATGTTCGGGTTCGATCCGCGCCTCCATCCGGAGATCATGGCCAAGGTCGGCATCCTGCTCGAGGAGGACGAACTCTTCGATTTCCTGCGGCCGCTCGAGTTCCTGGACTACTGCGCCGCCCTGTACGGCCTGGACGCCGGCGCGGCGCGCGGTCGTGCGCTCGATCTCCTGGAGACGCTCGAGGTCCCCACCTCCGGCCGGCTGTGCCACCAGCTTTCGACCGGCAATCGCCGGCAGCTGGCTCTCGCCGCGGCGCTGTTGCACGAACCGGAGTTGCTGATTCTGGACGAGCCGTTCAGCGGCCTCGACCCGGTCGCGGTCGCGCGGTTGTGCCGAATGCTGCGGGACTTCGCCGCCGACGGTCGCGGGGTTCTGCTGTCGTCGCACCGCCTCGAACTCGTCGAGGAGATCGCGGACCAGGTCTACTTCGTGGCCGACCGCGCGGTGACTCCGTGGTCGGCGGAGCGCGTCAAGGCCTGGTACGACGAACTACGGGCTGTCGGCGCAGGCGAGCGGCCTCAGGTCGAGGCCACCGACTGAGCTACCCGACGGCCGCCTGCTGGAAGGCCCGGGCGCGGAACAGGAAGTCGATGATGTTCCCTTCGTGGGGCTGCAGCCAGTTGAGCTGAATCGTCGGCACGGGCCCCAGGTTCAGGCGGTCGACGTGGGTGGCGTCGATCAGTTGCCGGCGCCAGCGCTCGTCGTTCGTGATTGCGCTGCACACCAGGGTGCCGCCGATCGAGGCAAGCATCTTGTCCTGCGGGCATTCGACGACGGAGACGAAGGGGAACATGTACTCGACGTTCGCGGCCTCCACCTCGGCGTCCGCGCAGTGGAGCACGGTCGGCAGCAGGTAGTCGCAGCGGCCGCGCGCGTCGAGCCGTCCGTTGCCGCGCAGCTCCGACGTGAAGTCGCGTACGCCGGGGGCGTCGACCTGCCGCTCGATCATGCCGTCGATGGCCTTCGCCATGCCCGGCACGGTGAAGGCGGCCAGCGGCGATTCCGGGTCGTCGGCCGCCTTCGGCAGCACCGGCGCCAGCCGCTCGGCGAGAGCCTGGGCGATCTCTTCCGTGTGGCGCGAGGCCCAGACGCCGGAGCAGGAGATGCAGCTCCGGCCGCTGTTGACGAGCACGCTGTCGACCATCACGTCGAGATACTTCTCCCAGTCGTCGACGACATCGTCGCCGAGCAGGATCTTGCTGAAGCCGGGGCCGTGGGGCTGGACCCGGGGGTCGTTCTGATAGCGGGCGACGGTGGCCGCGCCGCCGAAGATCATGCTTCGGGAGCAGGAGGCGAGAACGGCCGCGCCGATGTCGCCTTCGCCCGGGTAGATCGAGATGGCTTCCCTCGGCACGCCGGCCTGTGCGAACGCCTCGGTCATCCGGTACGGGGTCCAGGGTTCCTGGGGGCCCGGCTTGAAGACGAGGCCGACCTGGAGCGGAATGACCGGCATCCACAGCGTGTGCACGCCCGGGGAGTTCGAGGGCAGCACGAGGCCGATCACCGGTGCCTGCGCCTGGTAGCTCACCGGTACGCCACGCTCCTCGACGCCGTGGCCCCGGCCGAGGATGTCGAGGTCGAGACCGCGGGTGAGAGCGTCCAGGACCTCGCCCATGTGCGTGAGCACGAAGTGGTTCTTGTCCATGTTCGCCCGGCACATGTGCTCGGGCAGGCCGGTGGTGGCCGACTGGTAGTGGACGAAGTCCGCGGGAGACTGGGTGCCGTTCCCCAGCGGCAGGTCCGCGGTCAGGTAGAGGTCGGCGGCCCTGGTCACCATCGAGATCAGCTCATGCGACGGGATCTCCCGCAGGATGTCGCGGGCGTGCTGGGCGCGGCGCATATCGCGCTGGACCAGGCCGGGGTTGCTCTGGTGGAGCGCCGCCAGCTCCTCGCCGGTCTCGAAATGGACGATCGTCGCCTTCTCGAGCGACTCGTAGGGCTTGCCCCAGCGGATGGCGGGAATGTCGATCATTCGGGGTACCTGTAGCCGGTCCGCAGGGGGGGCGGAGGAGTGGTCGAAAGCAGCGGCGGAAGAGGCGGAATCGTAACACCGGGAACCTGCAACCGGACCGGCCCTGCGCGCCGGATGCGGGCAAGATGCCCGCGTTCCCAGGCCCAGAGGCTGCATCGTCCTGCGGTGCGCCGGATGCGGCAGGATGCCCGCGTTCCCAGGGGTGCCGGCTGTTAGCCTAAGCGCCGATGGAGGATCGGCGGACCGTTCTCAAGTCGGCCCTGGCCCTGGGCCTGGGCGTGCGCGGCCTCGATGTGCTTCACGCGCAGGCGGACGATCCCCGCAAGGCCCGGCCGCAGGAGGGCGACCGGTTCGTGTTCGCCTTCGGACCGCGCCAGGGCGAGGCGGTCCAGGCCGCCGACGTGCCGCTCGCGAGCGAACAACTCATCTGCTACGCGATGGACCCGGTGAGCGGAGCGGTCCGGGACGGTTCCCGTCTGAACCAGGTCCTGCTGCTGCGCTTCGAACCGGAGTCGCTGTCGCCCGAAACCAGGGAGGCTTCCGCCGAGGGGGTGGTCGCCTACTCGGGGGTCTGCACCCATACCGGTTGCGACATCGAGGATTGGTCCCAGGAAACGGAGTTCCTCATCTGTCCGTGCCACGACTCGGAATTCGACCCCCGCTACCGCGCCGAAGTGATCTCCGGACCGGCGCCGCGGCGGCTGCCGTCGCTGCCGCTTCGCTCGGAGGACGGCGTGCTCGTGGCCGCCGGCGGTTTCAGCGCCAAGATCCGGTTCCAGAAGGAGTTCTGACGATGGCCTACCGGCAAGCAATCCTCCGATGTGGAGCCGCCTGGCTCGCGCTTGGTGCGGCGCTCGCGCCCGCGGCGGCTCAGGAGCGCGGCTATCGCCCGGTGACCCAGGAGCGGCTCTTGTCGCCAGAGCCCGGGAACTGGCTCATGTACCGGCGTACCTACGACGGCTGGGGTTACAGCCCGCTGGATCAGATCGACACCTCGAACGTCGCTTCGCTCGCCCCGGCCTGGACCTTCTCGACCAGCATCAACGAGGGCCATCAGTCGCCGCCGGTCGTCAACGACGGCACGCTCTTCGTCACCACTCCCGGAAGCCGCGTGCTGGCGCTCGACGCCCGGACGGGCGAGCTGCTGTGGCGCTTCGTGCCCGAATTGCCGGAGGATCTCCAGCAGATGCACCCGACGAACCGAGGCGTCGCGCTGTGGGGAGACAAGGTGTTCGTGGCAACCGTCGACGCTCGCTTGATCGCGCTCGACGCGCGGACGGGGAAGGTGGCCTGGGAGACGGCGGTGGAGAACTACGCGCGCGGCTACTACATGACGCTGGCGCCGCTGGCGGTCGAGGGCAAGGTGATGGTCGGCGTCTCCGGCGGCGAGTGGGGTATTCGCGGCTTCGTCGCCGCCTACGACGCGGATACCGGCGATGAACTGTGGAAGACGTACACGATTCCCGGCCCGGGGGAACCCGGCCACGACAGTTGGCCCGGGGACACCTGGCGCACCGGCGGTGTCCCGGTCTGGGTCACCGGCACCTACGACCCGGAACTGCGCTTGACCTACTGGGGCACGGGCAACGGCGGCCCGTGGATGGGCGACGCCCGCCCCGGCGACAACCTGTACTCGACTTCCGTGCTGGCGCTCGACATCGACACCGGCGAACTCAAGGCGCACCACCAGTACCACTGGAACGACAGTTGGGACTGGGACGAGGTCGATCCGCCGCTCCTGATCGATGTCGAGCGCGACGGCAGCACGCGCAAGGCGTTGGTCCATCCCGGTCGCAACGCCTACCTCTGGGTGCTGGAGCGGAGCAAGGACTCGATCGACTTCCTGGACGCGACGCGGTTCGTCTACCAGGACGTGTTCACGTCGATCGACCCCGAGACCGGGCGGCCCGAGTACGACCCGGCCAAGACGCCGGGCACCGGCCAGCGCGCCGTGTTCTGCCCGTCCTGGTCCGGCGGCAAGAACTGGCCTCCGGCCGCTTACAACCCGGACACGAAACTGCTCTACATCCCGGCCAACGAGTACACCTGCTCCTACCTCGAGGGCGTCGAGGAGGAGTACCGCCCGGGCCGTACCTTCATGGGCATGGACGGCGGCTTCGTGTCGCGCGAGGGCGCCGATCACTACGGCGAACTGCAGGCGTGGAACCTCGACACGCGGGAGAAGGCGTGGACGGTCGAGTTCGAGCGCCCACTCTGGGGGCCGGTGCTGACCACGTCCGGCGGTCTGGTGTTCATTGGCGGCACCAGCGACCGCTACTTCCGGGCCTTCGATGCCGCGACCGGCGAGTTGCTGTGGCGCCAGCGGACGAACTCCGGGATCACGGGTGTGCCCACGTCCTTCGAGGTCGACGGCGTGCAGTACATCGCCGTGCAGTCGGGCTGGGGAGTCGACGCCCAGCGCGGCACCGACCACCTTGACGGTGCGATTGGCACGAAGACCTACGTGCCCCAGGGCGGCGTGCTCTGGGTCTTCGCGCTGCCGTAGCCACCGTAGCCGGCGAAGTCCTGATCATTCGCGCGTGCGCGCGTTGCTGTAATCTGCCGCCGCGAAAGGAACTGCGACGCCGTTCCCCCGTCCACCCCTTGAACAAACTCGATTGGAGTCCGCAGATGGAAGTCGCCAGCGCTGACGCTCAGGCACAGGCCAGGGAGAAGCTCGACGCTCACGTTCGCGACATGATGGAGTGGCATTTCGACCCGGAGACCGGCACGCCGTTCTGGCTGGACTTCGCCTCGAAGCTCGACTTCGATCCTCGGAGCGACGTTGCCGGCTACGCCGACCTGCGCAAGTTTCCACCGTTCCAGGACGAGTGGCTGCGCGGCGGCCCGGTGCGGCGCTGGGTGCCGAAGGCGATGGCCGACGATCCCGTCTACGTGTTCGAGACCGGCGGCACGACCGGCATCCCGAAGAGCCGGGTGGCCTTGAACGACTTCCGCACCGACTACGAACTGTTCAGCGCCAACCTGCCGGACGAGCACTTCCCGCCGGGCTGCAACTGGCTGATGCTCGGCCCCTCGGGCCCGCGCCGGCTGCGTCTGGCGGTGGAGCACCTGTGCCAGTACCGCGGCGGCATCTGCTTCTGCGTCGACCTCGACCCGAGGTGGGTGATCAAGCTGATCAAGAAGGGCTGGATGGAGCACCTCGAGGCCTACAAGGACCACGTGATCGACCAGGCGTTGTCGGTGCTCTCCGCCGGTCACGACATCCAGGCCTTGTTCGCCACCCCGAAACTGCTCGAGAGCCTGTGTCTGGCGCTCGAGGATCGGGGCCAGACCCTTGCCGACACCGGCATCCGCGGCATCTTCTCCGGCGGCACCGAGTTCACGCCGCAGTGGACCCGGTTCGCGGTCGAGGAACTTCTCGAGGGCGTCTACATGACGCCGACCTACGGCAACACCCTGATGGGCCTCGCCGCTTCGCGGCCTGTGACCGCCGAGGAGGGCTACACGATCGCCTACTACGCGCCCCAGCCGCGCGCGGTGCTCGAAGTCGTCGACCCCGATGACCCCGACCAGGTCGTCGACTACGGCGCCACCGGCCGCGTGCGGCTCACGACCCTGACCCGCGAGTTCTTCGTCCCCGGCTTCCTGGAGCGCGACGAGGGCGAGCGGGAACGGCCCTACGTCGACTACCCTTGGGACGGCGTCAGCGGCGTGCGGCCGTTTGCCAAGTTGGCGTCCGGGACGACGGTCGGGGTGTACTAGGGGCGCGGAGGCTCCCGGGTACTTCATTGAGAGAGGCTGCTCGTGCCTGACCACAACCAGGCCTCGGCGGACTCACGCCGTAGCAGCACCTCCAGCCGAGCGGAACCTGTCAACGACATTGACACAGCGGGGTTCTGGATTTACTGAGTCGTCTCTGCAGTCTCGTTGTCGGGCTTGTTGATCCAGACGGCCTGGGGCAGTGGCGTATGCATCGGTTGGCCGCCGACGAATCGTTCGGGGGAGCTTTCCCAGGCGGCGCTCAGCGTGCGTTGGCGCTGCTCGATCACGGCTTGCGCCCGGCCGTAGTGGACGGTCTCGGGGGTCAGCATGGCGATGCCGGCATGGCGGTGTTCGGTGTTGTACCAGGGGAAGAAGGACCTGCAGTAGTCGGTCGCGGCGTCCTGGTTGGGGAAGCGGCTGGGGAAGTCGGGGTGGTACTTGAGGGTCTTGAACTGTGCTTCGGAGTAGGGGTTGTCGTCGCTGACCCGCGGGCGGCCCAGGGACCGGTTCACGCCGAGGCGGGCGAGCAGTTGGGCGGTACCCTGGCTGGTCATGGGGGCGCCTCGATCGGAATGCAGGGTCAGGACATGGGGCTTGACGCCGTGCTTGAGGCAGGTCTCCTCGATGAGCCTTTGGGCGAGCGCGGAGTTCTCGCGGTCGGCGACCATCCAGCCGACCGCGTAGCGGCTTAGGAGGTCAAGCAGGACGTAGAGGTAGTAGTAGGTCCAGGTCTGCGGTCCGAGCAGCCTGGTGATGTCCCACGACCAGACCTGGTTGGGCGCGACAGCGACCAGCTCCGGCTTGGCGTACGACGGATGGACGCGCTGGTTGCGGCGGTCCCTCACGGGGTGGTTCGCTTCGAGGATGCGGTACATCGTGCGCTCCGAGCACAGGTAGCGGCCCTCGTCGAGCAGGGTGGCCACCACTTCTCCCGGCGAACGATCGACGAAACGCGGCGACGCAAGCGTGGCCTCGACCCGTTTCCGCTCGATCTGGCTCAGTGCCCGGGCAGGCGTGGGGCGGGGCTGCCGTCGCCCGGGAGCGGGCCTCGCACGACGATAGAAGGTCGATCGCGATACGCCCAGCGCCCGGCACGCCGGCGCGACGCCGACCTGCCGGGCCAGGGACCTTGCCGCCATCAGCAGTCCTTCCCGTCTTCGAGGCTGAATCCCAGCAGCCCTGCAACTTTTCCCTGGACGTCCAGGATCGTGTGTGCGGCGGCGACTTCCCTCTCGAGACGCTTGACCTTCGCTTCCAGCCGCTTCACCTTCGGCCTCAGAGGGTTGGCCTCGTTCGGCTTGCGGCCCCGCTTCTTCGGCCTCAGACCGGAAAGCGCGCCCTCGCGCCGCGCCTTGCGCCAGTTGGCCAGATGGGAGCTGTACAGACCCTCTCGCCGCAGCAGCCGACCCACCTCGCCGCGGTGGGTGCATCGGTCCGCTTCCTCCAGAATCCGCAGCCGGTACTCCGCCGTGAACTGCCGCCTGGTCGGTCTCGCCAGCACTTCCGGGTCGGGAACCGCCCCGGCGGGCGCCGCGCCGGCCGCGGGGGCCTCGTCGCTACGCTCCTCAACCCCCGCGGCCGGGAGCTCCGAGCCGCCGCCAAACCTCTGCTCTCGTCTTGACATTGATCCTCCTTGCCAACGTGTGCCCTCCACTATTCAACGGGATGGCCGCTGTGTCACGTACGTTGGCAGAGAGGGTACGGCCCGGCGTCGGTCACGACGCCCGCGCTCCATGCTCTGATGCAGGCGGAGGTTCCCGTCTCGTGGTTCACGAGCGGCGGTTGGTTCGTGGGCCACACAGTGGGGACGGGTCACCGAAACGTGACGGTTCGGGAGGCTCAGTTCAGGGCGGCATTCGATGAACGCCGCTGTCTGGACCTCGCCCGCGGCTTGGTCAGGGCGAAGGTGAGGAACTCACGGACTCTGCTTCGACGCAACTGGAGGGCGGCGAAGGGCGAAGGATCCGAGAAGGATCGCGCCCTCTCTCGCCTCAAGTGAATCGCCAAGGAGGCGGAAACTGCGGTCAACGCTCAGCAGTTGCTCGGTGTCGAAGGGGAGGGGGCGGCCATCTACTTCCGCTTCTTCGACCGCATGCTGGCAGCTCCAGCCGGCGCAGAGGTGGAGAAGTTCTCGTTCACCACGCGGAATCGCAGGCCTCCGACTGACCCGGTCAATGCCATGCTCTCCCTTGGTTACGCACTTCTCGCGCGCGCCTTTACGAACGTCGCCTCTTCGGTCGGCCTGGACCCGTACCTAGGCTTCTACCATCGGCCCCGCCACGGCCGGCCCGCGTTGGCGCTCGACTTGATGGAGCCGTTTCGTCCGATCGTGGCGGACTCCAGCGTCGTGCAAGTGATCAACAATGGCGAGGTTCGTCCTGCCCACTTCGTCTGGAACGGGAATGCCTGTGCCCTCAAGCCCGCAGGTCGCCGAGCGTTCATTGGGGCGTTCGAGCGCCGTCTCGAACAGGAGACAACCCACCCGGTGTTCGGCTACAGAGTCACGATGCGGCGGCTGATCGAAGTTCAAGCGAGACTGCTCACGAGGTTCTTGCAAGGCGAGATACGGGAGTATCCGCACTATCTTCCGAGGTGAATGGCGGATGGCCAAGGAACGGCTGTACGTAGTGACGTACGACATCGCGGATTCCAAACGGTGGCGCCGGGTCTTCAGGGCGATGAAGGGCTACGGGCGATGGTTGCAGCTCTCCGTGTTCCAATGCAGGTTGACGGCGAGGCGCCGGGCCGAGATGACTGCGCGCCTCGACCGCCTGATCCGGCCGGCGGAGGACCACGTCCTGATCCTCGACTTGGGGCCGGCCGAGCAGGTTGAGCTTCGCGTCGAGAGCCTGGGCAAGTCGTACGAGAAGCCCGAGAGGGCTGCTACGATCATCTGAACGCTCGCACATGTGGTGGAGTGTTGTCGCTGCCGATGCTCAAGCGAGCGCTCCTGCACGCGGAAGAACCTACGCACGTCTCGAATCAAGGCAGGTCATTGACAACAGAAGACTTATGGCTGGTCGATCTGGGTCGAGCAGGTCGACTTGTAGTCGTTGCCGCGATTCGGATGGCAGCGCTCGCGGAACGGGAATGGAGTGTAGACAGCTCAGTCACTTGCGGAGACCCTCTTTCCGGGGCGTTCGCGCCCCGGCCTCATTGAAGCGGCTTCGATATGGGAGCTAGACAAAGTGGTTCCCTCTTTCCGGGGCGTTCGCGCCCCGGCCTCATTGAAGCCTGCGAAGAGGCAGCCGATCGAACGAACGACACCGGGACCTTTCCGGGGCGTTCGCGCCCCGGCCTCATTGAAGCACCTTCACTAGCACCGCATACAGCGGGCTACGGAAGCCTTTCCGGGGCGTTCGCGCCCCGGCCTCATTGAAGCGCGTGAAGGGTGGTCATGCTGCCGCCGTGGCCGGTCTTTCCGGGGCGTTCGCGCCCCGGCCTCATTGAAGCGACGGCACGAACCGCCTCCGCGGCAACCTGCGCCGCCTTTCCGGGGCGTTCGCGCCCCGGCCGGAGGCATCGCTCGGAAACTGAGCCACTCATCGCTCGGAAAGTGATCCACCCTCGGCCCTTGGCCGATAGCTTGGTCTTGTACAGGAGACCAAGGCGATCGGAGGAAGGACTTGCTGAGGATGGATCAGGTACATGTTATTCGGCACCAGGTGCTGGTGGAGGGTCGGAGCCAACGCTCGGTGGCCCGGGAGCACGGTGTGAGCCGCAACACGGTGCGCAAGTACCTGGATCAGAGCGAGCCGCGGCGGGTGGAGAGCAAGCCCCGGCGTCGCTGGGTGACGGAGCGTATGGCGCCGCGTCTGGAGGAGTTGCTGAGCACGTGGTCTCGCCGGACGACGGCGAAGCAGCGTCTGACGGCTGTGCGTCTGCATCGCCAGTTGCTGGAGGAGGGCTACGAGGTCGGGATCACAACGGTGCGCAGCTACGTACTTGAGTGGAAGCGTCAGCGGCAGGAGACGTTCATACCGCTGGTGCACCGTGCCGGCGAGTGTGGCCAGGTGGACTTCTTCGAGGTGACGGTGGAGGAGGACGGCGTGGCGCACCGGGTGTGGAAGCTCCTGCTGCACCTGCCGTACTCGGGCCGTTCGTTCGTGTGGCTGTACGACCGGTGCGACCAGGTGGCATTCTTCGACGGCCACGTGCGAGCGTTCGCGCACTTCGGCGGCGTGCCGCTGCGCCTGGTCTATGACAATCTGAGTGCCGCGGTGCGTCGCCGGGTGGGCGGCGAGCGTCGGTTGACGGCTCGGTTCCAGGCGCTGGTGAGCCACTACCTGTTCGAGCCGTGCTTCGCCCGCCCTGGCGAGGGGCACGACAAGGGCAGCGTGGAGTCGCGCGGCAAGGGAATCCGTCTGGCGCACATGAGTCCGGTGCCTCAAGGGCGCACTCTGGAGGAGATCGCACGGGGCGTGCTGGCTTCGGTCGATGCCGCGCACGGTAACCGTGCGCGGTGGCAGGAGGAGCGGGCAGCTCTGCGCGAGTTGCCGCCGACCGCGTTCGAGGCGCGGAAGCTCAGGATCGTGCGAGTGTCGAGGCAGGCGACGGTGCAGTTGGGCGGCGCGACCTACTCGGTGCCGTCGCGGTGGAAGAGTCTCGATATCCACGCGCTCGTCGGCGCCCGCGAGATCACCTTCACCTGCCGCGACGAGGCGTGCTGCTGCGACCGCATGCGGCCGGGACAGCGCCTGGTGCGCTACTCGCACTACTTCGAGGAGCTGTCCCGGAAGCCTCAGGCCGTGTCGCAAGTCGCTCCGCCTCCGCTATTGAGGAAGCCTTGGCCACCGGCCGCTTCGACCTGCTGGGACTTGTCGAGCGGAGCTCTGCGCCCCGGATGGAGGTGCCCGAGACGCTCCGGCGCCACGAGATCGAGAGCGCCAGAGCCGCCGACTTCGACGTGCTGCTTCAGGAGGCGGCATCGTGAGCCGGGCCGCGCGCAGAGCCGTCATCAAAGAGGGCCTCAAGACGCTCAAGATGCCTTCCGTGCTGCGCGACTACGAGCAGATGGCGCGTCAGGCCCAGGACGCGCAGTGGGACTACGAGGACTACCTCTGGCAACTGCTCGAGGCCGAGATCCGGGATCGTGAGGCCCGCACCGTCGAGCGCCGGTTGCGAGCGGCTCGCTTCCCCGACCACAAGACGCTCGAACAGATCGACTTCGAGGCCTTGCAAGGCGTCTCCAAACCGAAGCTGCGCGAGCTGGCCTCCTGCGACTACATCGACCGCGGCGACGACGTCGTCCTGGTCGGACCCATCGGCACCGGCAAGACGCATCTCGCGATCGCTCTCGGCATCGAGGCCGCAAAGCGCCGGTACCGGGTCTGGTTCCGCAAGGCATCCGATCTCGTCCGCGATCTGATCGAAGCCCGCGACCAGCGGGAACTGGGCCGCCTCCAGCAGCGGCTCTTGAGGGTCGACCTCCTGATCTGCGACGAGCTCGGATTCGTACCCTTCGACCGCGCCGGCGGCGAGTTGCTCTTCAATGTCTTCGCCGACCGTTACGAGCGCCGCTCGACCATCGTCACCTCCAACCTCGCCTTCTCCGAGTGGGTCCGCGTATTCGGCGACGAGAAGCTGACCACCGCTCTGCTCGACCGCCTCTCCCACCACGCCCACATACTCGCCACCAAGGGGTCCTCCTATCGGACACGGCTGCGGACCAAGACGTCATGAGCCTCAAGGGCGAGATACGGACAGCCTACGACCCCAAGTACCCCGCCGCCGCTCAGCGAGCTGACCCGGTGCGGTCGGCTGCGGAATCTGCCGGTCACGCGGAAAACGGCGGACCGTTTCCCGCACCGCCTTGGAAAACCGGCAGACCGGTTTCCCACAGCTACCGCAGCCGCGGCGGCTACTCACTGAAGGAGACCCAAAAGGGCAGACTCGCGTACACTCGAAACACGGCCGAGGTGGCTCACCGGTCTGGCGGGCATCAGCCGCCGCAAACGGCCGACGACGACCCGTCGCGCCGCTTCGGTTCGCCCGGTGCCGGACCTCGTTGATCGGCAGTTCGTGGCTGAGGCCCCGGATCGACTGTGGGTCGCGGACATCACTTACGTTCCGACGCTTGCCGGGTTCGTGTACCTGTCGATCGTCCTGGACGTATTCAGTCGGCGAATCGTCGGCTGGGCCATGAACTCTTCTCTGGCAACCGACCTCGTGCTCAGCGCTCTGGAGATGGCGATTGCCCAGCGGCGACCCGAGTGCGTGATCCACCACTCCGCTCAAGGCAGCCAGTACACTTCCCTGACGTTCGGGAACCGCTGCCGCGATGCCGGCATCGCACTCTCGATGGGTTCCGTCGGAGATTGCTACGACAACGCCATGGCCGAGAGCTTCTTCGCCAGCCTCGAGTGCGAACTGCTCGACCAGAGAACGTTCCGAAATCACGCCGAAGCGAAGGCGGAACTCTTTCGCTACATCGAGGGCTGGTACAATACCCATCGTCGCCATTCCGCGATCGGACAACGCTCACCCGTCAACTTCGAAGAGGCGTACCGAGAGGCCGCCTGATTCCCTAAACACAAACTGTCCACGAAACCGGGGCAACTCCAATCGGTGCAGTGGAGAGCTTGGGCCTTGACTACCAGCTGGGGTTCTTCCATCGGCCTCGGTCGGGAAGGCCGTCGCTGGCACTCGACTTGGCTGAAGAGCTTCGCGCCCTCTCCGATCGCTTCGTGGTTACCTTGGTTCGCCGTAGGCAGATCGGTCCCGACAGCTTCGTTCGTATGCCGGGCGGAGGGACCTACTTGACGGACCCGGGAAGAACGACGCTGATCGAAGCCTGGGAGCGCGACAAGGCAAGGCAGCTCTCGCACGGCGTGCTCGGCCGTCGTGTTGAGAGATGGGCTCTGCCGTCGGTCCAGGCGACACTGCTTGCGCGGCATCTGCGGGGCGATCTTCCGGCCTATCCTGCCTACGTGATGGCCTGAACGTGGATGTTCTCGTCGCGTACGACATTGCCGACACGGACGGCAAGGGCGCGTCGCGACTGAGACGCGTCGCCAAGGTCTGCGAGAAGTACGGCGAGCGAGTGCAGTTCTCGGTCTTCGAATGCCGGTTGTCGCCCACCCGGTTCGCCCGGCTGCTCGGCGAAGTCCAGGACGTCATGGACGCGGATCTGGACTCGCTCATCGTCTACCGCTTCCCGGGCCCGCTCGCCGACTTTCGCACCCGCTTCGGTCGTGGGGGAGACCGCGAACTCGGAGATCCTTGGGTGTTCTGAGGCCGTGCGAACGTCCGGTGATCCTGGGTTCGGCAACCTCGGCGGGCGGGAATCAGTCCTCGGTGGTCGCGCGCGAGGCGTGTTTTCTCCTGGGCAGGTGCGTGAACGATGTCTAGCCTAGGAGTCTCCCGTCAAGGGGTAGATTCTGGTTTCCGTCGCTCTCGGCGAGTTGCTCTTTGACATTAGCAGTGTCGCCGGGGTTCATCCCCCGGCCTTCGTTGAGCGTGCTTCTGGTACGACCGCTACCGCTCCCTCGGACAAAGTATGTAGTTTTCGGTTGCCATTGACAGTGCTTGTCTGTCAGGTTCCCCCGCACCCGCGGGGATAGACCTCGCCCTAATCGATGTGAAGCTGTCCGGCGTCGCCGAGGCGGTCAGCCGGCAGAACTCGCGCTGGTGTCAGCGGTCGACGGGCCGGTTGTTGCGTGTCGGCCTGCCCGAACCGGATCAGGCCAGCGCCTCGGCCACGGGCCTTCCGGCTGCTGCCCGCGTGCGGCGCGCCTGAGCGAGGTCGTAGCTTGCCTGCATCCGCATCCAGTGTTCAGCGGTTCCCCAACAGATAGCTTTGAGCGCCAGCGCCATGTCAGCTGATACACCTGCCGTGCCGTTCAGCAGGCGCGACAGCGTTCCGCGTTCGCAGCCCAGGCGAACCGCCGTCTCGGTCACGTTCCAGCCGACCTCGTCCATGCTTTCGCGGACAAGTTCGCCGAGATGCGGCGGGTTCATCATCACGCCGAAGCTACGCCCCCGCGCCCGCCTCCAACCCGGTCACGTCGTACGACATCAGGATCAGGTCGTGGGTGGCGTCGTCGGGATCGATCACCCAATCCGCGAGCAGGGCTTCGATCGAGAAGCCCAGCTTGTGGAACATCTGGCGGGCGCCGCGCTGCTCGCGGGCCATCTGGGCGACGATCTTGGTCAGCCCGATCTGTTGGGCGAGCTGGAAGATGTCGTGGGCCAGGTGGCCTCCGAGACCGGCCTGCCGGACCTCCGGCAGCACCATGATCCGGATCTCGCCCAGGTGCCGCATCCACGACGACTCGCGGCGGTTCAGGCTGCCGTAGCCCACGAGCCGGCCGTCGAGGTGGGCGAGCACGGCAATCCGGAGCCCCGAGTTCACGCCGTCGATCCAGTGGTCGACGACCTTGGGGTCGGTCAGGTCGACACGCAGAAACCGAAGATCTTCTTCCGGCAGGGCGCGCGCAAAAGCCAGCATGTCGTCGCGGTCGTCCTGACCCAGGAGACGGAACTCGAAGGGCTTGCCCTTGAGGTGGACCGTGCGCGGGTACTCGTTCGCCATGTCGTTCACTCGGGTGCCTCCGTTTCGCCTGCCGGTTCTTCGGCCGGGTCGCCTTCCGCGAGCCGGTCGAAGTAGGTGGTGACGGCCGCGAAGGAGCCGTCCACCGTGTTCTTGAACTGACGTTGACCCTGTTCGGCCGCGTCGCGCCAGGTCTGCATGAGGGCGCGCGCTTCGTCAGGCAGGTTCGGAACTTGGCCGATCATCCGGTCGGCGAGTTCGAGCTGCCGTTCCTGCAGCGCGACGATCGCGTTGTAGCCGTTCTCGAACGCGGACTTCTGGAACTCGAGCACCTGCTTCTGGTAGTCGAGCACCTGCTTTGGAATGGTGGGACGGTTCATCTAGGTCTCCAGGGTCTGCTCTGCGTGCGGTCGCGGCGCAAGTGGCGCATTGCGAACCGGCCGGCGCGGAGCGCTGCCGGCTGCTTCGCGGAGTTCGTCGAGGGACTCGGCGAGCAGGTCGGGCAGCACGGCGCCGTCCGGACAGGCTCGTTCGTCCACCGTGAGGCCGACGTGCAGCAGTTGGTTGTAGGCGAAGAACGCGGCCCCGGCCCAGTTCTCGAGCCACTCGGCCACTCGCCTGCCGGAGTCGACTCCGGACCGGAACGCGTCGTCCCCGCCGTTGCCGTTCGCGGCCAGTCCGGCGATGTGCAATCCAGGGCTCTGGCGCTCCAGGTTCCACAGGAAAGCGCGGTCCGCCGCCAGCGGTTCGTTGGCGGTCGTCATGGTGTGGAGTCGCCTGCCGCGGGATGGCGGCTCAGGAAGCGGGCGAGGTGACGGTAGGCCAGCGGGTTGGCGGCGAGTCCGCTGTGGGTGCCTGGAACCTCCGCGTTCTTTGCGGGATCGTGGAGGCGCGTGTAGCGCCAGGCGACGACGCCGTCACGCCGCGTGTAGATCGCGAGTTGCGGGATCTCCTCCGGAAAGACGCCCTGAACCGCGCGCACGAAGTCGCACCGGCAGTCGCCCGAGAAGCACCCGGGGTTCCGGCCTCCGTCCTGTTCGACTACGCGACGCCGTACGACCTCCGCCAACCGCACGACGAGAGGGTGGGAGCGGACCCCTCGGATCGGCGTCCCCATCGTGGTGACCGAGGCAACCAGGTCGGGCCGCAAAGACGCGACACCGCGGCAAAGCACGCCGCCCAGGCTGTGGCCGACGACGTGTACGCGGCGGCCGGTTCCCGCGGCCGCGGTCTCGAGCGTTGTCGTCAATCGCTGTCCCAGCCGCTCCAGGCAGTTCGCGTTGTGACCGATGCCGGAGGCGTAGGGCCGGTAGCCGATGCGGTTGAGCCAGCCGCGCATCGGGGCCAGGTAGCCGTCGGTGGCGGTGAAACCGGGCACGACGACGACCGCGGCGCCGTCGCCCCGGGGGACGCCGAAGCCGTGGTAGATCGGCGTCATGGGAAGGACGCAGAACTCCGCGATCGCGAAGCCCTCGCGCCACAGTGGCAGAGCGGCTGGAACGGTGTCCCGCAGCAGGCGCGGATTCACGCTCCAGATCGGGTTGGTTGGACGGCGTGGCGCCGATGTCACGGGGCGACTCTCCGCACTATGCGACTCCCTGGAGGCGGTCGCCCGGATCCGCTGGGGCGTCGGACATCGAGATGTCGGCCGGCTCCGCGATAGCGACCGGCTCGGCGGTCGGGGCCGGCGTTGCGGCCCCCGGCTCCGCCGCTTCGGCCTGGTCAAGGGCGGCGAAGCAGCGCGCTCCCGTCGCTTCGTCGTCCTCGATGCCGGCGGCCTGCCGCAGTTCGGCGTAGGACGCCTCGAGGCATTGGGTGAGGAACCACGGATCGGGAATCAGCTTCGAGTCCACGGTGATGCCGAGTGTGATGCGCTGGTTGTAGGTCAGGATGGAGACGAACAGGCCGATGTTGTTCGACACGATACCGAGCGGCAGCCAGTCGACCAGCTTGTGCTGTCCGAAGTAGAGGGGGATCATCGGGCCGGGCACGTTCGTCGACACGGTGTTGAACAGCGTCTGTGAGAACGGCAGCGCCGCGCCCAGGGCCGCCATCAGGGGCGGCACGCGGATGCCGAACTGGCTCAACTGGTAGAAGGCCTTGGCCTGTCCGGCTTCCTTCAGCTTGTTCATCGCGTCGCGTTCCCTGCCCAGGCGCTCGACCGGATCCTCGACGCCTACGAATAGCGGGGCGATCATGTTCGAGACCAGGTTGCCGAGCTGACCGCGTTCGCCCGCCTGCCGCATGCTGACCGGGCACATGGCGCGGAGTTCGAGCCCCGCCGTGTTCTGGCCGCGGGCACGCAGGTAGCGGCCGAGGCCGCCGGCGAGCATGGTGAGCACGACGTCGTTCACGGTGCCGCCCAGGGCCGACTTGACCGCGCGCATCGTCGGGAAGGCGAATTGGGCCCAGGCGAAACCGCGGTCGCCGCCGACCGGCCGGTTGAACACCGTGCGCGGCGCCGGGGTGATGCTGACCGGCAACGTGGCGCTGCTGGCCGACATCATCTCGCGAGTGCGTTCCGCCATGACGTCGGGCCGCAGGGCGTCGAAGGCGGCTTCCGTCCAGGTCTGGTTCAGTTCGCCGAAACGATGCTGCATCGCTTCCTGGAGCAGACTCAAGGGTTCGGGCAGCGGCTGCGGCGCCCAGGGCTCGGCCGGCGGCGCCGGCAGCTCATCGGTCGGCGAGACGCCGCTCAGCACCATGGTCAGATCGACGCCGGAGACGCCGTCGACCATCGCGTGGTGGATCTTCCAGACCACGGCGGTGTGTCCCGGAATGCCGCGCAGCACGATCCCCTTCCACAGCGGACGGTCGCGGTCGAGCATGCCGCTGTAGGCCTCCGCGGCCCCGCGGCCCAGCACCTGCTCGTTGCTGTCCGCCGGTAGCCGGACTTCGTCGATGTGATTCTCGATATCGAAGTTCGGGTCGTCGACCCAGAGCGGATGGGAGACGAGGAACGGCGGGAACACCACGCGCTGCCGGTACCGGGGCAGCAGGTGCATGCGGGCGCCGACCTGCTCGATCATGTGCTCTCTGGAGAACTCGCCCTCGTAGACCATGCAGCCACCGATGTGCATGGTTTCGTTGGGGCGTTCCACGTAGAGGAAGCCGGCGTCGAGGGGGCTGAGAAAGCGGCTCAGTTCCGGGGCCATCGGGTCTCCAGAAGACGGCGGACCTGTGGGGGTTCGAGGCGGGTTTGCCGCACTGATTGCTGCAATGCAGCAGAGGCATCGTTACACACAACCGGCCGAACGGCAAGGGGGAAGTGCGTCCGCTAGCCCGTTGAACGAATCAGTCGTGCCGGCGCCAACGGAAGGCGGTGACGTCGATGACCTCGCGCGCGGGTTCGACGTTCACGCGAATCGGTGCCGTCGGCTGTGGAAAACGTGGCGTCAGGCAGCGGCGGCGTTGCCGGCCTTTCTGCGTCAGGCGGCAGGGAAGACCGTCGTCGCCGGCCTCGACCGCCACCTCGACCGTGTCGCGGTACGGCGTGCGGATTGCGATCTCGAGCGACACCAGGGACGGCTCGGGGCTCTCGGCGGCGCTGCCGGGAGCGGCGACGTCGACTTCGTAGACGCCTTCGCCCGCTGCCTCGAAGGGCGCCGGCGAGGGCGGCGCGAGCGCGTCGAACCGCCGGCGGACCAGGACGACGGGCTCGCCGCGCAGCCGGAACAGTCCTGGTTCGAAGCGCTGCAGCGTGGCGCCGTCCGCTGTCGCCAGTTCCCTGTAGACGGGATCCTGATCCGACTCGAGCCGCGAAGCGGAGAAGAGCAGCACATCGGCGCTTGCCCCTTCGGCGCCCAGTTCGACCGCGATGTCTTCGGTCCGGATCACGGTGGGAACGAAGGCGCTCAGCCAGGTTCTGGGATCGAAGGCCTGGGCTCCGAGTGGCAGTTCGGTCACGAACGTGCGCCCCCGAAGCGGCTTGCGCGCGCCGGCGACCCGTGCCGCTTCGTCTGTCGTCAGGGGAACGTTCTCGTCGTAGACGGTGCGGTGAATGAACTGAACTTTGGCGGCCAGAGCCGTGCCGACGATCAGGACCAGCGCCGGCGCAGCCGCCCGGCGCCACCAGGCGGGACCGGTGCGTCGAGCGGCGGTGACCAGACGGCCGATCAGCCAGGCGCCGGCGAGCGCGGCGACGGGAGCGACGATCAGCCAGTTGGGGGGTTTCGGGTACCGGGTGACTGTCCAGAGCGCGGCGACGTAACCGCCGAAGAAGGTCAGCACGATCCAGGCGTCCGCGGTCGTCACGGACCCGCCGGTGCCGGGGAGCGGGCCGGCCGTGCGAAGGTGACGGAGAGCCAGAACGAGCAGCCAGACCAGGCCAGCCAGGGCGCAGACGCCCAGGACCGGGCTGAGGTAGACGCTCCCGACAAGGCTGGTGGCCACGCTGAGCGGCTGATCGAACCACCCCGAGCCGGCATTTGTGAGCCGCTCCTGGTACTGGTTGACCGTGGAGGCGAGGTGGCGGCGGTAGAGGTCCGGGTCGAGCACCAGCCACGGATTCAGGAGCAGCAGGACGCCAGCCGCAGCGGCAACGGCGGCAGCCGTCCTCCGCACGAGGAGTCCGATGTCCCGAAGCCCGCCCAGGGCAATGGTCACGAAAAGCGGCACGAGGAGCGCGCCCCCGTTCCACTTCGAGGCCACTGTGGCGCCGACCATGGCGCCCGCGACGGCGTAGCTGCGCAGACTGCCGCTCCGCCTGGCCGCCAGCATCGCGTAGAGCGCGACGACGGCTGTCAGGACGAGCATGATGTCCGGTTTGAACGCTCCCGATTGCCGCAGGTGCCACGGCGCCACGGAGAGAAGTAGAACGCCCAGCAGTGCGACAGAGGATCCGAACAGGCGTCTGCCGATCAGAAACAGAATCCAGAGGGAGGCGGTGCCCACCAGGGCCTGGATTGCACGGCAGGCGCGGACACCCAGGGGCGTCAGGTAGGGCCTGCCGTCGGGGGCCAGGGCGAAGGCGGACGGCGTCGAACGCAGGCCGGGCAGCGAGCGCGCGGTCTCCCAGGTCTTGAGGACGAGCGCGTGCGGCAGGTAGGAGAGGGTCGGATAGTGCGCGCGCACCGGGCGGAGCTGACCCTCGGCCAGGATCGCCGCGACGTTGCCGGCGTTGTAGCGCTCGTCCCAGATGCGGTTCATGGTCGGGTCGGGCCAACTGAAGATGAGGCGGACCGCAAACGCCCACAGCAGGAGCAGCCCGAGCAACCCCGCCTGAAGACGCGAGGTTGCGGGCGGGACCCCTTCCGGGTCCGCGTGAACCGCCGGGTTCGAGTGAACCGCGGTCATCGGCTCAGGCCAGGATCTGGTAGCCGGAGCGCGCGGTGAGCTCGCGGAACAGTTTCTGCAACCGTCCGAGCACCGGCCGCTCCCCGCTGCCGATCGGCCGGCCGTCGACCTCGGAGACCGCCACCAGTTCG
This sequence comes from Candidatus Multivorans sp., assembly GCA_965247095.1. Lineage (GTDB taxonomy): Bacteria > Acidobacteriota > Thermoanaerobaculia > Multivoradales > Multivoraceae > Multivorans. The sequence goes on from OZ251997.1 coordinate 184,080, forward strand.
CCCATCGTGCCAGTGCAGAACGCTTCGTCGGCGCGGTAGAGCTCGGCCTGGGAGTAGTCGGTCACCTGGTGGGGAATGTCGTTGTCCCGGCAGAGTTCCAGCACGGTCGAGCGGGTCACTCCCTCGGGGCAGGCGTGGCAGTGGCTTGTCGTGACGACGCCGCCGCGCACCACGAAGACGTGGGTGGTGTTGGTCTCCGCGACGAAGCCCTGGCGGTCGAGCATCAGGGCGTCGTCGACGCCGGCCGCGTTCGCCTCGATCTTGGCCAGGATCGACTGGATCAGGTTGTTGTGGTGGATCTTCGGATCCATGCAGTCGGGCGGGAAGCGGCGGATCGAGGACGTGATCAGGCGGATCGGCTGCGAACCGTAGACCGGGGCCTTGTGCTCGGCGAGGACGATCAGGGTCGGTCCGGCGGTGTTGAGCCGCGGGTCCATCCCGGACGTGATCTTGACGCCTCGGGTCAGCGTGAGCCGGATGTGGACGTTGTCCCGCATCCCGTTCGCTTCGAGCGTGCGCCGGATCTCATCGATGATCGCCTCTTGGGACGGAATCTCGGTGAACGCCAGGGCCAGGGCCGAGTCGCGGAGCCGTTCCAGGTGCCGTTCGAGCTTGAAGATGCGGCCGTCGTACAGGCGCAGCCCCTCCCAGACGGCGTCGCCGCCCTGGACGGCGGAGTCGAAGGGACTGATTCCCGCGCGGTCGCGGTGGATCAGCTCGCCGTTGATGTTGACCAGCAGGTCGGCGTTCCGGGGGTCGGCCTTTTGCAGCATGGTTGGGTCCGTGGGTCGGTAGGTCGGTTGATCAGAAGACGAGCCGATGCACGGCAAGGTGATCGTAGTGGCCCTGGCACTCCTCGAGAACATCGGCCAGGAAGTCGGGCACCGGCTCGTTCTTGGGACGGTAGGGAGCGAAGCCGGTGCTCTTCTCGACCGCGCCGTACCAGTGCGGCGCCCAGATTCCGTCCGTGTCGCGGCGGCCCGGCGGCCAGCTCAGCATCGCTTCGTCGAATTCCGCGCCGACCACCCGGCACAGGCTCTCGAGACCCGCGCGCGGATTCCGCAGCACGTCGGCCGAGTCGATCACGGCAGGGGGCGCGCCGAGCCGCTCGCACTCCAGGTCGAACAGCTCCCGCTGTTGCGGCAGGCCGGTGTCGGGCAGGGTCGGCTGCGGGAGGATGCGCATCAGTGAGGTCAGCATCTCGGCCGGGTCGCGGACCAGGAACACGTTGGTCAGCCGGGTGACCCAGGATCGGTCACCGGGGAGCAGGTGATGCGCCATGTGCTTCTGGTAGAAGATCGGCTGGTCTTCTGGCGCGTCCTCGGTCAGCCACTTCGTGACCCGCTCCAGGTCGCTGTCGTGGTGGGCGAGGATGTTCTCCCGTCCCGGATGGTCGTGGCCGTGGTCCACGAGGTAGTTCGCGTACAGGGGCTCGTCGCACACGAACGTGTCTCGGCGGTTTCCCCACGCGCGCAGCATCGCGGTCGAGATGTTGCGCGGCCCGGACCACATGGCGATGCGAAGCAAGGAGCCTCGTGCGCCGGAAACGTCTTCACCCATGCGCTGCATTCTAAGTCGGCCCTTGCGGATCCCAGTGATAGCTTGCGCCGATGGGCCGGCGGGCTGAGTTCGAGGCGGAGCATCCCGAAGTTCACGTCCTGTCGGCCGATCAGGCGGGGCGGGTGGATCTCGTGATGGGTGCTCTCGGCTGGCTGGGCGACGAGGAACAGGTGACAACCTGCACTTCGCTCGGTGGCGAGTCCAGCACCGTGATGCGGGTCGAGCTGCAGGAGCTGCGCGGCGGTTGGCGCACCGCGGTCTTGAAACAGGCCCTGCCGTGGCTGCGGCGGGACGAGTCGGTCGCCATGCCGGAGGACCGCGGGGGTGCGGAACTGCGCTTCTATCGTCGCGTGGCCGGGCTGCCGGAGGCCGCGGCGGGCATGCCTCGGCTGCTCGGAGGCGACGAGACGAGGTCCGTGCTGTTGCTCGAGGACTTCCGGGGCGCTTCGGATCTCACTTCGCTCTACCGGGGCGGTTCCCTCGGCGAGGACGCCGCGGATGCCTTGGGTTCCTTCCTTCGAGCGCTTCATCTTGGGACCCGTGGCGGGCAGTCTCCGGAGCTGGCCAACACCGGCATGAGGACGCTGAACCGCCGGCTGTTGTTCGAGGCGCCGTTCGCAGCGTCGTCGGCCGGCGCTGACACATTCGGTTCCGACGGACCGGCGCTCGATCACGCGGCACTCGAAGCGGTCGAGCCGGGCCTGGGCGACGCGGCGACCGCGTTGCGGGAGGATCGTGCACTTGGCGAAGCCTTGTGCGCCCTCGCCGGGCGGTACCTGGAGGGTCGAGGGTGCCTGGTTCACGGCGCCTTCCATCCGGGCAACTGGCTGTTGCTCCCCGACGGTGGCGTGCGGGTCGTCGACCCGCAGTACGGAGGTTGGGGAGATGCGGAGTTCGACATAGGCACCGGTCTTGCCCACCTGCTACTCGCGCAGCAACCGCATGAGGCCGTCAGCGCCTTCCTGTCCGCAGCCTCGAACCGGCCGGAAGGTGCGGGAGCGTCAGAGGATTCGGACTCTTGCGCGCCGGAAGCGGGCCGCGACGTGACGGGCGGTGACGCTTCGTCCGGCGCGGCGGACACCGATGTCGATAGGGAACTGATCGCGCGCTATGCCGGAGGGGAGTTGGTCCGGCGTCTGATCGGTGGCGGTCGGCCGTCCCTCGCAGCCGACGCGGGTTTTCGTTGCACTCTTCTGGAGGCGGCCCGGACAGCAGTCATCTCAGGCCGCATGGAGGTCTTGGAGACATGAAGCGACGCCTTGCACGCCCCTTGACCATCGCGTTCGGCCTGCTCGCCGTTTCGGCGATTCCCGCGTTCGCGCAGAACTCCGACTTCGATCAGGGCCGGGTACTCGACGGTCCCGGCCATGTGCTGCCGCACCGGGACCGGGTCGCGCCGTTCAACCGCATGCTCGAGGAGCGGCTGGAGACGCTGCTGCCGCGGCTGATGCGGGAGACCGGGATCGACATGTGGTTGGTGATCAACCGCGAGTACAACGAGGATCCCGTGTTCTTCAGCCTGGTGCCGCGACCGGTGTTCGCGGCCCGCCGCACAACGATGCTGGTGTTCTTCGACCGCGGGCCGGACAACGGCGGCGTCGAACTGCTGACCGTGAACCGCTACCCCTACGGCGCCCTGTACGAATCGGCCTGGGAGGGCGGCGACCTGGACGAGCAGTGGCAGGGGTTGGGCGAAGTCATCGCCGAGCGCGACCCGAAGCGGATCGGCGTCAACGTGTCGCGCCACTGGCCGGTGGCGGACGGTCTTTCGGCGGCGCTTCATGAACGGCTGCTCGAGGTCCTGTCGCCGGAACTGAAGCAGCGGGTGACGAGCGCTGAGGAACTCGTCGTGCGCTGGATCGAGACCCGCAGCCCGCTTCAGATGGAGGCGTATCCCCAGATCGTGTCCCTGGCGCGGGGCGTGATCGCGGAGGCGTTCTCCGAGCGGGTGATCACCCCGGGCGCGACGACCACCGACGACGTGGTCTGGTACATCGCCCAGCGCTTCGAGGATCTCGGCCTCGACATCTGGTTCCTGCCCTCCGTGAACGCGCAGCGCCGGGCGTCGGATGAGGGCAGCGGCTGCGGCGCCGATGAGCCCTTCTGCGGGGGCGACGGCGACTTCGTCATTCGCCGTGGCGACGTGCTGCACACGGATGTCGGCATCTGCTACATCGGGCTCTGCACCGACACCCAGGAGATGGGCTACGTGCTTCGGCTCGGCGAGAGCGAGGCGCCGGGGGAGCTCAAGGGCGCCCTGGCCGCCGGCAACCGCTGGCAGGACATCCTGACCGGCGAGTACCGAACCGGCCGCACCGGCAACGAGATCCTGGCCGCGACGATCGCGCTCGCCACCGACGAGGGGCTGCGTTCCAGCACCTACACCCATCCGCTCGGGGTGTTCGGCCACGCGCCGGGACCGACGATCGGCATGTGGGACAACCAGGGAGCGACGCCGGTGCGCGGGGACTGGCCGCTCTACCCGGACACCGCGTATGCGATCGAGGGCAACGTGAAGGTCGAACTCGAGATGTGGAACGGCCAGGACGTGCAGATCAAGCTCGAGCAGAGCGCGGTCTACGACGGTGAAAAGGTGCACTACCTCGCCGGCCGGCAGACCGAGTGGCACCTGGTTCGCTGACGCCGATCAGAAGACCGCGGCCAGCAGCGTGAAGCCGGCCCAGACTGCGGCCACCAGCCCGGCGACAACGAGCAGCACGGCGCCGACGGCGAGCGCGACCGGCAGCGCGATGATCGCGATCGGAATCAGGATCGCGGCGAGCAGCGCCCCGGCGACGTAGCCGACGATCTTGAAGGGCAGAAGAGCGAGCTTGAATACAACCTTGAGTACGGCGAGGACGGCCGCGAAGACGGCGAGCACGGCGAGGCCGATGGCCCCGATGGTCAGGATGGTCAGGATTTCCATGTCGAGTTGCACTCCTCCTGCCTCAGCACTACGAGGTTGAGGCGTCGAGGTTTCGCGGCACGCTACACTCCCCGGATTCCCAGCAGGAGGTGCGCACGATGAAGATGGACCGCAGACGTTTTCTGCAAACCGGCGCCGTCCTGGGCGCCGCGGCCGCCACGGCCTGCATGGACGGCGCTGGTCCGGACGCGGAGAGCGCCGCAGCCGATGCCGCAGCCGCCGACGCCGGCCCTCTGTACCGCATCTCCCTGGCCGAGTGGTCCTATTACCGCGAGCTGTTCGGCCCGGGCCTGAGCGCGTTGGCCGACGGCTCCTTCCGGGACGACCCGAGCGTGCTCTACCAGGGCGAACTCGATCACCTGGACTTCCCGGCGCGCGCCCGCAGCCATGGCATCGAGGCAGTCGAGTACGTGAACACCTTCTTCTTCGATCGTGCCCGCGACCAGGAGTACCTGGCTGAACTCAAGTCGCGTTGCGACGGCGAAGGCGTGACCAGCCTGCTGATCATGTGCGACGCGGAGGGCGACATCGGCGCTCCGGATGCCGCAACGCGGGCGCAGTCGGTCGAGAACCACCACAAGTGGGTCGAAGCGGCGGCTTTCCTGGGCTGCCACGCGGTGCGCGTCAACGCCGCCAGCGCGGGCTCCTTCGAGGAACAGCAGAAGCTGGCTGCGGACGGGCTGCGCCAGTTGTGCGAATACGCAGACGGCCACGACGTGGACGTCCTGGTGGAGAATCACGGCTATCTCTCCAGCAACGGCGAATGGCTCGCCGGCACGATCGCGATGGTCGACCATCCGCGCGCCGGCACGCTGCCCGACTTCGGCAACTTCAAGACGTCCTACGAGCCCGAAGAGTGGTACGACAGATACCAGGGAGTGACCGAGCTCATGCCCTACGCCCGCGCCGTCAGCGCGAAGAGCTACGACTTCAACGAGGCCGGCAACGAGACGACGATCGACTACGAGCAGATGATGCGGATCGTGCTCGACGCGGGCTACCGCGGCTGGGTCGGCATCGAGTTCGAGGGCCGCATGGCCGCCGACGAGGGCATCGTGAAGACCAGGGAACTGCTCGAGCGCCTGCGCGACGAGCTCGCGCCCGAGTACGGCTGAACTGCGCTCCTGGGAACCCGGGTGGCGCGATCCGCGCCACCCGTGAACCACTCCCTGCGCCCGTCATCGGGCGCAGGGATGGAACGCGGGCGTCTCGCCCGCATCCGGCTCTCCGCGCCGGCTTGCCTGCCCCGGTAACCGCACGCTGGCGCCGGCGCGCGCACCCGACGCCGGACCACCCTCCGCCTCGAACACCCGCCCCGGGTTGAGGATGCCCTTCGGGTCGAGCGTCCTCTTGAGCGCCTTCATGAGCTCGATCTCCTCGGCGGAACGGCTGCGCCCGAGATGCGCGCGCTTCTCGAAGCCGATCCCGTGCTCCGCCGACACCGAACCACCGATCGGATCGAGGTGCCCGTAGACGATCTCCTCGACCGCGCCGCGCGCCTCCGGGGAACCGTCGCCGACAGAGGCGACGACGTGCAGGTTGCCGTCGCCGAGGTGGCCGAAGACGACGCACTGGCTGTCCGGCCACCTGTCCGTCAACGCGGCCTTGATGTCGGCGACGTAGCTCTCCATGTCGGCGATGCGCAGGCCCACGTCGAACGTGAAGATGGGGGCCAGGTGGTTGAGCTGCTCGACATCGTCGCGTAGCGCCCAGATCTCGTCCCGCTCCGCCTTTGACTTGCCGAGCACGGCGTCGCCGATCAGGCCGGCCTCCATGCAGTCGCCGAGCGCCTGCTCGAACTGCACGGCGTCCTCCTCCGGGCGTGTTCCGAGCGATTCGACCAGCACGTAGAGGGGATCGCCGTGCGGGATCGGCGGCGCCGTCTTCGCCTGCGGCCCGGTGACCAGCTCGTAGAACTCGCGCCACATGACCTCGAAGGCGCTCATCGAGCCGCCGATCTCCTCCTCCAGCTTGCGAAGAAGTCCGGTGACCTCGGTGAAACCGGGAACGGCGAGCAGGGCGCAGTTGTGGCTCCTCGGACGCCGCTCGAGGCGCAGCACGACCCGGGTGACGACGCCCAGCGTGCCCTCGGAGCCAACGAACAGGTGCTTCAGGTCGTAGCCGGCGTTGTTCTTGACCATCTTGTTCAGGTTCGAGAGCACCGTACCGTCGGCCAGAACGGCTTCCAGGCCGAGCACGGAGTCGCGGGTCATGCCGTAGCGGATCACGCGATTGCCGCCGGCGTTGGTCGCCACGTTGCCGCCGATCGTGCACGACCCGCGGGCGCCGAGGTCGAGCGGGAATAGCAGATCCTCGGCCTCCGCTGCTTCCTGGATCTTCTGTAGGGCCGCGCCGGCCTGAACGGTCATCGTCCGCCCCACCGGGTCGATCTCCTCGATCGCGGTCATCCGTTCGAGAGTGATCGCAATCTCCAGGTCGCCAGCGACACCGCCTCCGACGAGTCCTGTGAGCCCGCCCTGCGGGACGACCGGTTGGCCGGCCCGGTGGCAGGCCGCCAGCGCGGCCGAGAGCTGCTCTGTCGTCCGCGGCCGGAGCACTGCCCGCGCGGCGCACGGCACCGTGCCGGAGCCGTCGCCGGCGCGCGCCGTGACCGCGTCGCCGGTGAGGACGACGTCCTCGCCGAGGGCGGCCCGCAGGTCGGAGATCAGTGCGTTACTGTCGGTCATGCCAGCTCGGATGTCCGTTGGTTGGATCAGTGGAGGCGACGGCGGATCATACCGATCTGACCGTGACTCTGGCCGTGACTCTGGCTGCGACTCTGGCTGACTCATCAGCCGCCGAACCCGGGTGTACGTCCTGACGAGCGAGTTGGTGCAGGTCTTGAAGGCGTCGGACTTCGGGCAGTGGGCGCGCCCCAAAACCACCGCCAGCACACCGCCTGCCCATGCCGCGTGCTAGATTTGCCGTACGCGTACCGCCGGGGGGTGTGGGCCAACCAACATCCAGCGCCTGTTCCGCGAGTCGGCTACCCCCGGGAGGAGGCGGGAGAACCATCCCCGGTCTACCGCCGGCGGAGCGCGCCGTCAACGGCTCTCGTTGGGTTGACCCACAGCAGTTCGCCTAGCCGGAAAGTGCGCGCCGCCGCGCATGCACTCCTCTAGCGGGCACCGCGAGGTGACGCGGCCGCTCGGTTTCGCATGCCAAGTTATTGGTCGCCTCTTCGACGAACCAGATAGTCCTCGCTTGCGCATGCCGGCCGTCCACTACTGCAACGTGTCCACGAGCGCCGCCTCGATGATTCTCCGGTCCTGCGTCAGCAGCGTCGCGCCAAGCACTCGGGCCGTCGCCACCAGAATCCGGTCTGCGGGATCGCGGTGAAAGGAATCAGGAAGCGCAGCGACATGTTCGGCGATTGCAGGAGAGATGCTGTGCCGGCGTACGAGCGGCGGCGCTACCGCCTTGTCGAGCCACTCGCGCAGGGGCAACGAAAGGCGTACTCGGCCCAGGCTGTAGAGGGTTGCAATCTCCCAGAGGGAGATGTCGGACACGAGGAGTGGGGACTGGGGGTCAACTGCCGCAATGGCCTTCTGTTGGGCTGGCGAGAGTCGGCCGAAGTCGTTGAGCCACCAGATCAGTACGTGGGTGTCGAGCAGTAGCGTCAACGGCGCGTGCTCTCCCAGTGGTCTGGGGGCACTGCCGGCGCCACGATGTCGCCGACCTCGGTGACCGTGCCCTTCAGCTCATACTGCGGGTACGCAGCGCCGGAGCGAACCGCGGGAGAGAGCTCGGCGACCGGCCGACCGCGCTTCAGGATCACCACGGGTTCACCAGTTGCGGCTACGCGATCGAGGATCGCCAGGCAGCGGGCCTTGAAATCGGTGGCGTTGATCGTTTCCATCTGACCAGTCTTCAGGACCGGTCCACAGATGTCAAGCCGTTCGAGACCCTCACCCCGCGACGCTGTGCTCCCGCTCGCGCAGCCGGATCAGGCACTCCTGGGTGGCCGAGGCCACCAGCTCGCCCTGCCGGTTGAAGACGTGACCGCGGACGAAACCGCGGCCGCGGGCGGCGACCGGGCTTTCCTTGCTGAACAGGAGCCACTCGTCGGCGCGGAACGGGCGGTGGAACCAGAGCGCGTGATCGAGGCTCGCGCCCTGGATTCGGTATCCCTTCATCGAGGGGCCATGTGGTTGCATCGATACGGCCATGAAGTCCAGGTCCGACATGTAGGCGAAGAAGGAGACATGGATGATGCGGTCGTCGGGCAGCGGCTCCCGGCAGCGCAGCCACGTGTTCTTGCGCGGCTCGGTGGCCGGGCGGTCGCCGCGCGGCAGCATCTGGATTCCCTCGACCTGGCGGCTGTCGATCACGTCGAAGCGGTGGGCGAACCGCCGGTAGGAGGGGTCGTCCTTTGCCATCTTTCGGTAGATGTCGCCGTCGGAGGCCAGCTCGTCGGGCGGCGGCACGTCGGGCATTTCGGACTGGTGCTGCAGACCGCCCTCCTCGATCTGGAAGGACGACGACATGTTGAAGATCGCCTGTCCGTGCTGGATGCCGACGACACGGCGGGTGGTGAAGCTCTTGCCGTCCCGGATGCGATCGACATCGAACAGGATCGGCCGCTCCGGGTCGCCGCGGCGCAGGAAGTAGGCGTGGATCGAGTGCAGGTGGCGGTTCTCGACCGTCTTCGAGGCGGCGACGATCGCCTGCCCTAGCACCTGGCCGCCGAAGACGTGGTTGCCCGGTCCGTTCTGCGCCCGGAACAGGTTCTCCTCGATCTGTTCCATCTGCAGCAGGTCGATCATCTCCTGGACTGCGCCGTTCATGGGAGGGGGATGGTAGCCGCTGCGCGCGCGCTGCGGGAGGCCGGCGGCAGGGCGGCAATCAGAGCGTCCGGTGCAGCCAGGCGAGCAGATCGTCGAGGTCGGTGAGCACGAGCGCGCCGGCTCCGGCCGCGGCCGTCGACTGTTCGCTGTCGCCGGGCGGACGGTCGTAGAGTGCCAGCGGCCGGCCGTAGCGCAGCGCCAGCGCGATCTCGCTTCGGGTGCCGGCGCTGCCGGGGAGGGCGACCACGGCGTCGGCGGAGAGGACGTTGATGTGGTTGCGCGAGTCGGGTCCCGTTCCGGCCGCGCCGGAAAGCGGCAGGTGGGTCCGGATCGCCACCTCGACCCAGGGATTGGGGTAACCATCGGGCGAGCCGTTGCCGTCCTCCGCGCTCGGCACGACGCCGATGCACAGGCCGGCGCGGTCCGGCGTCTCGGCGAAGGCGCGGCTGGTTGCCGTCATCGTGCCCGCGCCGCCGCCGGTCAGCAGGTGCCAGCCGGCGCTCGCGATCGCGCGGCCGAGCGGAGCGGCCAGAGCCTCGTGACTGCTTACGCCCGAACCCATCACGCCGACGATGGGCAGTCGGCTCACTACTGCGACTTGCCGCGGGCGCTGATCGGCCACAGTTCCTCGACCCGGCCGTCGCGCACGGGGTAGTAGACGTCGTACAGGTTGACCGTCGGGTCGCAGTGCGGGGTGACGCACCAGAGCCGGTCGCCGAGTTGCGGCGGCCGGGGTGCGTCGGCGATGCGCAACATGCCGTGTTCGTCGCCGCCCCAGCCGTACACCACACCCGCGAGGTCGGCGAGCTGCGGCCGGTCGGCGTCCGACGCGAACGCCTTGTAGCCGCCGTCCGTGGTGATCATCTCGGGCACCGGCTGGCTGATCGCGGTGACGACCACGAAGAGCGAAGTCTCGAAGTCGTCGAAGACCTCGCCGTCGCGGCTGCCGATCTGCCGGTACTGCTCGTCCATGAACAGGTAGGAGCCGACCTGAAGGTCGGTCATGCCGTCGACCGCCGAGTCGATGTCCCAGGTTCCCGTGCCGCCGCCGGTGAGTACGCTGAGCTCTATGCCGTCGTCCTCGATCAGCCGCTTCGTCTCGACCGCGGTTTCGAGCTCGGCCAGTGAACGGGCCTGCCGCTCGGCGTGGCCGTGGACGTGCATGAGGTGCCCGGCGTAGGCCTGGAGGCCCTGGAGCTCGAGGTGGCGCAGGCCGTCGATCGCCCGCGCCAGATCGAGCGCGGGCTCGCCCACCGCGATACCGGTGCGGCGCGTACCGACATCGAGGTCGATGAGCACCCGCTGGGTGACGGCCCCGGCCGCGGCCGCCTCGTTCAGCCGTTCCGCGGCCAGCTGGTTGTCGACCACCAGGGCGACATGGGAGCTCTTCTTCGAGAGGGCGACGACGCGACCGATCTTGTCGTCGGTCACCACGGGCGAGGTGATCAGGACCTCGTCGATGCCGGCTTCGACCATCACTTCCGCTTCGCTGACCTTGGCGCAGCAGACACCGACCGCTCCCATCTCCATCTGGCGGCGGGCCAGCAGGGGACACTTGTGGGTCTTGGTGTGGGGGCGAAGCGAGATGCCCTGCTCCTCGGCGTGGGCCGCCATCTTCGCCAGGTTCAGTTCCATCGTGGCGACGTCGATGAGCAGCGCCGGCGTCGGGATGTCCTCGACCGCGAGGGGCTGATCGAGAGGAATCGGTTCGTGGCTCAAGGCGGGCGCCGGCGGGCCTCCCGTGAGGCCTGAACTGCAGGCGACGGACGCGCCGCCGGCCGCACCGACCGCCCCCAGGAAGGCGCGTCGCGTGGTGTGATCGGCCACTCTCTAGCTCCCTTGGTCATTCGCGGCTCGTCGCTACGGCCTTCAGGTCTCCGGGCACCGGCGCCTTCGGTAGGCCGGGCGCAGCATCGCTGGGACTATAGCCTCGGCAGGCTGTGGTGGACCGTGGAACAGAACGTCAGTGGCGTGGAGTTACCGCAACAATGCGAAGCGCCGCAGCCCTGATCCTGGTCGCGGCTGCCGCAACGGCCCTGCCGGCGCAGGAGCCACCGGCGCCGGACCGGACCTTCACGGACGAGATCGATGTCGCGGAGTCGTCGGTGGTCGTGGAACTGCCGCGGCTGGGCAAAGTGTCGCCGGAGGAGTTCGAGCCGGACGACTTCATCGTCGAGGTCGACGGGCGCCGCAGGCGCGTGGTGGGAGTCTCGGCGCTCGATCTGAAGGCCAACCCGCGGCCGGTGCTCGTTTACGTCGATGCCGTGCTCTCGAAGCCCGAGACGGTCCGCGTCGGCGCCGAGGCGCTGGCCCGGCAGGCGCGGCCGCTGACCGCGCTGGGCCCGGTCGAGATCGTGGTCGACGGAGGCGCGCCCGGCGGCGTGGAGCTGCGGCTCACGCCGTCGACGAAGCCGCGGGCGGTGGGGGCGGCGCTTCAACAGATCGCCGGAGAAGACCTCGGCCGGGATGCCTACTTCGAATCCCGGAACCGGCCCGCTGGTCTGCAAACCTACGTTGACGTGGTGCGCGGCTCGGCCGACCGCCTGCTGGCCGAGGCCCTGCCCCGCTGCGGCGATCCGCCGTGCTTCCTGTTCTGGCTCAGCGACGGCTTTCCCGTCGTGGACGAGGACGGCGAACGGGCCGCCGACGACCTGGCGGCGGCCCTCTCGGCGCATGGCTGGATCGTGGTCGCCATGGCGCTCCACATCCCCACTCCCGATCCACACCTCGGCGTGCCCCAGCCGCTCAGCTTCGAGCAGTGGAAGGCGCTGACGCCGGGGGTCAAGATGGGGCCCTCCGGGGGCGAGATCAGCCGCCTCAAGGGCCTCTCCGCGAGCAGCTTCGACTTCTACGTCGAACCCCGGTACGAGCCATTGCGCCGGGCGGCGATCGCGTCCTGCGGCGCCGCGCTGCGGGTCGAGCATCAACTGGAGGCCGAGTTCGAGCGGCTGGAGCGCCGCCTGCTGCTGCGGTTCGCGTCAGCGGAGGAGGGCGGCGCACGGGAGGGACTGCGGCCGGCCTTTCTGCCGGTGGAGGTGCGGCTGGCGGAGGTGTCCCGGTTTGCCGATCGGCGTCGGTTCAAGAAGTGGCTCGGGCTCGTGCCGGCCGAGGAGCGGTTGCGGTATGGGCGGTGGGTGCGGGCCGGGGGGTCCGAGTGACTTGCATGGAACAAGCCCTGTTCCCTGTGCGTCAGCGCGGCGCGGACGCCGCGACTCGACTTGCATCGAACAAGCCCTGTTCCCTGTGCGTCAGCGCGGCGCGGACGCCGCGACTCGACTCCTAGAACGTGAGCAACTCGACCAGGTCCGGGGCGACGAAGAACAGCGCCAGCGACAGGAGCGCGGTGAGGACGAGCGGCAGCACGCACAGGAACGGTGCCTCGGCAACCTTCGCAGAACCGCCGCCGTCGCCGCCCGGTGGCGCGGCGAAGAAGCCGCGGACGACGACGGGCATCAGGTAGAAGAAGGCCAGCAGCGAGCTGAGCATCAGCACGCCGAGGAACGCGACCTGGGCCGGGAATCCGGTCTCGAGCGCGCCGGTCATGAGAAACCACTTGGCCCACGACCCGCCTAGCGGCGGGATGCCGATGATCGAGAGCGAGGCGAGGAAGAAGGCGGCGAAGGTCCAGGGCATGGTGCGGCCGAGGCCGTCGAGTTCGCTGACCTTCTTCTTGTGGGTGGCGACGAGGATCGCGCCGGCGCAGAAGAAGAGGGTGATCTTGCCCGCCGCGTGCATGGCGATCTGCATGCCGCCGGCGAGGACGCCGGTGGCGGTCGCCATCGCCGCGCCGAGGACGATGTAGGCGAGTTGACTGATCGTCGAGTAGGCGAGACGCGCCTTCAGGTTGTCCTGGCGGATCGCCACCACCGCCGCCATCAGCATGGTGAAGGAGGCGATCGTCATCAGGGTCAGCGAGGCGGTGCTGTCGCGCAGCAGGTCGAGGCCGAAGATGTAGACCACGACCTTGAGGATGGTGAACACGCCCGCCTTGACCACCGCCACCGCGTGCAGCAGCGCGCTGACCGGGGTCGGGGCGACCATCGCGTTCGGCAGCCAGCGATGGAGCGGCATCAGCGCCGCCTTGCCGGCGCCGAAGGCGTAGAGCAGCAGGAGCACCGTCACCAGGCCGGAACTCGTGTCCGCGGCCAGGATGCCGCCGGGTGTGAACTCGACCGTCCCGGTGAGCCGCCAGGTGAACAGGATCGCCAGCAGCAGGAAGGAGATCGAGGTGAACAGCAGGATGCCGAGGTAGATGCGGCCGGCACGCCGCGCCTCGGCGGTGCCGTGGTGGGTGACGAGCGGGAAGGTGAGGAGCGTCAGCGCCTCGTAGAACAGGAACAGCGTGAACAGGTTGCGCGCGAAGGCGATGCCCAGGGCGGCGAAGATCGAGAGCGCGAAGAAGGTGAAGAAGCGGGTCTGGTTCTGCTCGTGGTGTCCGCGCATGTAGCCGACGGCGTAGATCGAGGTGGGGATCCACAGGCCGCTGGCGACAAGGCCGTAGAGCAGGCCGAGCGGCTCCACCTGGAACGCCAGTTCGACTCCCGGCATCACTTCCAGCAGGACGAGTTCCGGCCGGCCGCCGGCCATGACATCGGCGCCGAGCCGCCACACGGCGGCGAAGGTGCAGACGCCGATCAGCGGCGTCGCCAGGTCGCGCAGGTTCGGATGGCCGAGGCGGCCGAAGACCAGGCAGGCGCCCGCCGCTGCGAGCGGCAGGAGCAACGCGACCAGGATCGTCGTCTCGGCGCTCATCGGCTCAGATCCCGCCGGCGAGGAGGAGTTCCGCGGCTTCCGCGGCGACGCCGTAGGTCCACTTCGTGGTCAGACCGAAGACCACCGCGGCCCCGATCAGGATCCAGGTCGGCGCCAGCATGCCGAACGGGACTTCGCGAATGTGGTCGATGGGTTGGGTTGCGGATGGGCGACGGAAGTAGACGACCTCGACCACCCGGCCGACGTAGACCACCGCGAGCAGCGAACTCAGCAGGATGAGAACTGCCGCCGCGGTCCAGCCGCGCTCCAGGGCGCCGGACACCAGGTACCACTTGCTGACGAACCCGACCGTGCCCGGGACGCCGATCAGGCTCAAGCCCCCGACCACCAGGGCGGCGCCGGTCAGCGGCATGCGGCGGCCGACGCCGGCCAGGGCGTCGAGGTGGACGGAGCCCACCCGGTAGAGCAGGCAGGCGACGACCAGGAACAGGCCGCCCTTCATCACCGCGTGGTTGAACAGGTGGACCAGAGCGCCGGCCAGGCCAGTGGCGTTCGCGGTCGAGAGGCCGAGGGTCATGTAGCCGATCTGGGCGACGCTCGAGTAAGCGAGCAACCGCCGCAGGTCGGTCTGGAAGATCGCCGCGCCGGATGCCAGGAACATGGCGAGGAGGGAGAGCGGCAGGAGCACCATGTGCAGGCGGAGTTCTTCGAACACGAAGGGCGCGCCGAAGACCGTGAACAGGATCATCGCCAGCAGGTAGAAGGAGACCTTCGTGGCGGTGGCGGCCAGGAAGGCGCTGACCTTGGGCGGTGCGAACGAGTAGGCGTTCGGCAGCCAGTGGTGCAGGGGGAAGACGGCCAGCTTGATCGAGATGCCGACCACGAGCAACGCCAGCGCCAGGACCGTGCCGCGAGCCTCCAAGGACGGATCGAGCCGCTCGGCGATGTCGCGCAGGTTCAGGGTGCCCGTTTCCTGGTAGAGCAGGCCGACGCCGAGCATGAAGAAGACGCCGCCGATCGTGCCCATGACCAGGTAGTAGAAGGCCGACATCACCGCGCGGCGGTGGCCGCCCAGGCTGACTAGGATGTAGGACGACAGGGACGAGATCTCGAGGAAGACGAAGATGTTGAAGGCGTCGCCGGTGATCGTGATGCCGAGCAGGCCGCAGATGCAGAGCAGGAACACGGCGTAGTAGAGGTGGCGGCGCGACTCGGGCACCCGCGTCGGACCGCCCCGCGAGTCGAAACTCAGCACGACCAGGGCCATCGCCGTGACCAGGGTGAGCAGGTAGGCGTTGACGGTGGAGACCCGGTACTCGATGCCGAGCGGCGGCGGCCAGCCGCCGAGCTGGTAGGAGATGACGCCGCCGCCGCGGACCTCGACGAGCAGCGCCACGGCGATGGCGAAGCACGCCGCGACGACGCCGAGGCTGAACAGGCGGGTAACGCGCGGGTGGCGCAGCAGCACGCACGCGGGCGCCGCCAGCAGCGGCAGGACGACCTCGAGGACGACGATGTGCTCGGTCATGCCGAAGGGCTCATCCGTGTTCCATGTCCCACGCGACCGCCTCGTCCTCCTCAACGGTGCCGTACTCGCGGTGGATGCGGACGGCCAGGGCCAGAGCCAGGGCGGTGGTGGCGACGCCGACCACGATCGCGGTCAGCATCAGCACATGGGGCAGGGGGTTCGAGTAGACGACATCGTGCCCGCCGTGGCCGGCGCCGTGACCCGTGTCCTGGGGAACGATCGGCGCCGTGCCGCCGGCGACCTTGGCCATCGACACGTAGAAGAGGATCGCCGCGGCCTGGAAGATGTTCAGCCCCATGACCTTCTTGACCAGGTTGTCGCGCGCGATGACGATGTAGAGCCCGACCATCATCAGCGCGATGATCAGCCAGTAGGCCCACAGATTGGTGAGCGCTTCCGGCAGGGTCATGGCGCGTCTCCCGCGGCGTCGATGCCGGCGCCGGGCGCCGTCTCACTGGTCTCCCGGTGGCTGCCGAGGTGGCGACTCACGAAGGCGTAGTAGACGCGCATTATCGTCGCCGCGACGGCGATGCCGACGCCGAGCTCGATGACGATGATGCCGAGGTGCTGGCCGTGGTGGCCCGTGGTGAGCGGGTCGAGCGCGGAGTAGTCGAGGAAGGTGCCGCCCAGGAACATCGCCGCCACGCCGACCGCGCCGTAGAGCAGCACGCCTGCCGCCATCAGCCGCTCGGTCAGGATCGGCGGAACGACCTGCTGGAGGGGCTCCAGGCCGAAGATCAGGGCGTAGACAATGAGGCCCGCAGCGAAGATCACGCCGGCCTGGAAGCCGCCGCCGGGGCCGAAGTCGCCGTGGAACTGGACGTAGAGCGCGAACAGCAGGATCATCGGCACCAGCGCCCGGGCGATGACCCGGAGCACCGGCATGTCGCGGACCCGGACCGGCCTCACGGCTCCTCCTCCTTCGTGCGCCGGCTCAGGCCGCCCAGGAGCAGCGCGACGCCGACACCGGCGGTGAAGATCACGGTGACTTCGCCCAGCGTGTCGTAGCCGCGGAAGCTGGCCAGGATCGCGGTGACGATGTTCGGGATGTGGATCTTCTCCTCGGTCTCCGCAATCAGGTCGGGGACCAGGTAGTGGTGGATCACGGCGTCGGGATCGCCGTAGGCCGGCATGTCCCAGGTGCCGTAGATCAGCACCGCGCCGGTGGCGACGACGATGATCAGCGGCGCGATGCGCGTCCGGCCCTGCCGCTCACGCCGCGAGGTCAGGCTCAGCGCGCCGAGGATGAGCACGGTGGAGATCCCGGCGCCCACGGCGGCCTCGGTGAAGGCGACATCGACCGCGTCCATGAGCACGAACAGGCCGGCGGCCAGCAGGCTGGCGATGCCGGTCAGCATGGCGGCGGCGAACAGGTCCTCGAGCCGGGCCACGACGACGACGGTCGCCAGGAGCAGCAGCATGAGCAGGAGTTCGACCGGCGGCATCGTCACTCTCCGCCGGCCACAGCGCCGGACTCGCCGGGCGTCGGTGCAGTGGCCGCGTCGTCGTCGGACACCTCGAGTTCGAGCGCCAGACCGTGACCGTGGGCCGCCTTGACCAGCGCGTGCGCGATGGCGGGGCTGGTGAAGAGCAGGAAGACGACCACCAGGAGCAGCTTCACGGTGACCATGGACAGGCCGCCCTGGAACATCAAGGCCAGGAGCATCAGGCCGGCGCCGGCGGTGTCCGTGACCGACGCGGCGTGGGTCCGCTGGTAGAAGTCCGAGAACCGGTGCAGGCCGATGCCGCCGACGATGCAGAACAGCCCTCCGATCACCAGCAGGACCACGGTCACTACATCGAGCGCGCCATTCATGGGGCGTCCGCCGGCCGGTCGTTGCGGGCAAGACCACGGTCGTCGCTGGCGAGGCTGCGGTCGTCGCGGGCCAGCGCCCCGAAACGCCTCGCAGGCTCGGAGTTTCGGCCCATCCCGTCCTCGCTGTGACCCCGCGTTTCGGAACTTGCTGCGCCGCGTTCCGAAGCGCTGGGTCCCAGCCCCCCGAAGCGCGCGAAGCGCAGCACCGCGAGCGTGCCGGTGAAGTTGACCAGGGTGTAGACGAGGGCGAGGTCGAGCCACTCGGGCCGCTCCATCAGGAAGCCGCTGACCGCGATCAGCAGCACCGTCTTGGTGCCGAACATGTTCACCGCCAGGATGCGGTCGAACACCGTGGGGCCGATGGCGGCGCGGGCGAGCGCCAGGAACATCGTCACCACGATCGCGGCCATTGCCGCCGTGTACATCACGTCGACCGTCCCTCGAGGCGGAGCACGTCGCGGTCCATCGAACCGCCCACAACATCCGCCTCACTCTCCGCGTCGAGGGCGTAGACGAGCAGCTCGCCGTCCCGCAGATCGAGCGTGATCGTGCCAGGGGTCAAAGTGATGAAGTTCGCGTACAGGACCTGGCCGAAGGACGTCTTCTGACTGGCGCGAACGCGTCTGAGCCGGGGGTGGAGTTTGCTCCCAGGGGCCAGGATCAGGCGCACGACGTGGAAGTTCGCCATGGCGACCTTCGAGACGAAGGCGATCAGGAAACGCGGCAGCCGCAGCCAGGCCCAAGGGTGAAAGAACTCGGAGTCGCCGCCCGCGGCCCGGTCGAGTGCCAGGTACAGGCGCCATACGAACAGACAGGAGACCAGCCCGAAGAGCGCGATCAGCCACTCGTTGAGGGTGTAGTGCCCCGACAAGGACAGCCACGCCGCGGCCAGGAGCAGGAGCACGCCCCACCTCATCGCGGTCTACCCATCCACATAGGACTGCTTCCCCTTCGAAATGCTGAGAGTCCACTTTCCGGTGGCCCGGATCCTCAGCGGGTAGACGCCGGTTTCGGGGTTGAAGAACGTCCTGATGCCCGACCAGTTCGTCGCGTTCTCGGAGATGTTGAGCGGTGCTCCGATCGCGAACGAGCCCTCGTTGCCTTCGACGGTGACGGCGGCGGTGTACTCGCCGCCGTCCATCTGGAACCTGACTACGGCGTTTCCCTTGCCCTCCAGGCAGCCGGTGCCGCAGCTCTTCGGTGGCGGCGGGGGCGCGGGCGGTTTCCAGACCGGTCGCTCGGCGGCGGCCGTCGGCGCCGGTTCGGCGGCGTCGCGTGTCTCCTGGACGCACGCTGCCGCCCCAAGAACCAGCAAGACGGCGAGGGCGCAGGAACGCGCGGCGCCGCGGCTACGTGGACGGTGCAAGCTCACTAGTCGCCGTCCGTCGACTCGGTTTCCTGGTTTTCGGTGTCGCCCTCGTCGCCCTCGTCGCCCTCGTCGGCCCAAGGCAGGTAGACCGCGTAGTCGATCTCCCGCGGCGGCGGCTCGCCGCCGGGGCCGCTTAAGTAGTGCTCCATCCACCGCAGCGTGCGCAACATGTAGTCGAAACGCGCCGCCGAACGGCGGTTGCCGTGCCCCTCGCCCGGGTAGAAGACGAGCCGCACCGGGGCTTGGCCCAGGGTCTTCAGGTGCCGGTACAGCTCCATCGACTGGCTGGGATGGACCCTCGGATCCTCCTTGCCGTGCAGGATCAGGGTCGGCGTGCGGTTGCGCTCGACGTAGTAGATCGGGCTGCTCTTCGTGAAGTAGTCCCAGTCGTCCCAGAGCCGCTTGCGGTGGTGGACGAGGTGCATCTCCTCCGGGATGTCCGTCGTGCCCATCTTGGAGATGTTGTTCGAGATGCCCACGAAGGGGATGGCGGCGGCGAAGCGGTCGGAGTAGAAGGTCGTGCCCCAGGCCGAGGCGTAGCCGCCATAGGAGCCGCCGGTGATGCCGACGCGGTCGCGGTGGACGAGGCCGATGTCGATCAGATGGTCCACGGCGACAATCAGATCCTCGAACTCCTTGCCGGCCGCCGCGGCCTGACCGTGCTTGGAGAACGCAACACCGCGTCCGGTGCTGCCCCGGTAGTTCGGGTAGAAGGCGGCGAAGCCGCGCGCGGCGGCGAGCTGCCCCAGGTTCGAGTAGCTGGTCAGCCAGCCGTTGCTGTAGTGGCTCTCCGGGCCGCCGTGGACGATCAGGATCAGCGGGTAGCGCTCTCCTTCCTCGTAGGCGAGCGGGTAGATCAGCAGGCCCTCGAGTTCCAGGCCGTCGGGCGTGCTGTGCCGGATGGCCTCCTGGCGGGCGAGGGTCAGCTCGTCGAGCCAGGGGTTCGAGTTCGTCATGCGCACCGGCGCCGTCTGCGGGTCCGCCGGGTCGTAGCGGTAGATCTCGCGCGGGTGATCCGGGCCTTCCGAGACCAAGGCAAGCGCGCCGCCGCCCTTGGCCCGGCTGAAGCCGAGACTGATCGGACCGCCCGGCTCGATCAGCGTCGTCGCCTGGCCAGAGGTGGAGACCCTGCCGAAGGTGCTCCAGACACCGACGGACGCGCTGTAGAGCAGGTGCTCCTCGTCCTCCCAGGCGAACGCGGCAACGTGTCCCTCGAAGTCGGGCAGCAGATCGCTCGGCTCGCCGTCGACGCTTTCGAGCACGATCAGCCGGCCCGCCGCGGGGTCGTTCGGGTCGGCCGCCGAGACCGCGGCGATCCGTTCGCCGTTCGGACTGAACGCGACCGAGCCGAGCTTGCCGATGGCGCGGAAGGAACCCGCGACGGAGAGCTCTTCGCCGGCGGGGGCATCGACGACCACGACGCTCTTGCTGGTGTAGGAGTCGTCGATGAGGGAGGTCGGGGTGGTGACCGCGGCCAGACGGTCGCCGGTCGGGCGCCAGATCACGGAGAGCACGGAGCCCTCGACCGCCTCGACCAGGACGGGCTTGGACGCCTCGTCATGCCGGTCGGCGTCGAGTGCGGGGACGTCGGCGACCCACAGGCGGGTCAGCGGTCGGTCCTCCTCGTAGATCTCCTGGTCGAATCCCTGATCCTTCAGTTTCTTCAGGTCCTTGTCCGTCTCCTCCCGAGCCAGGAAGGCGACCCGGCTGCCGTCCGGCGACAGGGCGTAGGCGCCAATGCCGACCGGGTGCTCGACCAGCTTGCGGCTCTCACCGCCGCCGAGGGGGATGCCGTAGAGCGCCGACGTCTTGTCGGAGGCGCGGCGGGCCGTGTACAGGACCTCGTCGTTGCCCCGGAAGGTCGGGCGCCCGACGTTGACTTCGCCGGTGATGTACGGACGCGACGAGCCGGGTTCGCTCATGTCGAGGACATGGAGCTCGGTCCAGGACGAGCCGCTGTCTTCGTCGACGGGACGCCTAGGCACGGCCAGCAGGTAGGCGGCGAGGCTGCCGTCCGGCGAGAGTTCGACCGTGCCGACACTGCGCAGGGTCGCCACGTGGTGCGGCTCGATCGCGGTCGTTTCCTGGGCGCTCAGGGCGGTCGGCGCCAGCAGCGCCGCGGCGGCGACGCAGCAGAACGCCGCGGCGACGGTCGACCGCGGGCCCTGGCGCTTTGTGGCGTCCCCTGGTGCGGACGGATCCTCGATGCGAGCGGTGTGCCGATTCATGAGCGCTCTCCTGTCACTGAGCAGCTTGCTGTTGCTGCTGGTGTTCGATTGATGTCAGGCGTTCGCGGATGTCAGGCGACAGTTTGACGCCCAGGTGAGTGATCGTATCGGCGGCCATGGCGATGCCGATCTCGCAGCAGGTGCGAATCGGTAGTTCGCGCAGGTGTCCGTAGAGGAAGCCGGCAGCGAAGCAGTCGCCGGCGCCGGTGGTATCGACCACCTCGACCTCGTGGGCGGGGACGTGGTGGACTTCTTCGCCCCGGCGCACCCAGGCGCCGCGGACGCCGTCCTTGACCGCGACCACCTCGATCGTTTCGCTCAGTTCGCGGGCCGCGGCCTCGGGCTTCAGGCCGGTCATCATCCGCGCCTCCTCGGCGTTCGCGAACAGGATGTCGAAACCGTGTTCCTTGTGGCGCAGCAGGTGGTCCCTCGAGCGCCCGACCGCGAACGGATCGGCGAGGTCGATCGCCAGCTTGACGCCGGCGTCGCGCGCCACCTCGATGGCGTGTTCTATCGCGTCGATCTGACTCGGCGTATCCCAGATGTAGCCGGTGGTGAAGAAGATGCGCGACCGGCGGATGTCGTCCTCGGGCACGTGTTCGGCGCGGTACTGGCGGCAGACGCCGAGGTGCGTGTTCATCGTCCGCTCGCCGTCGGGGGTGACCAGGACGACGGAGGTGCCGGTCACGCCATCGATCCGCGCCAGCCGATTCCGGACCCGGCTCGCGGTCAGGCCGCGTTCGAACAGGCGTCCCGTGTCGTCGTCTGCGATGGCTGAGCTGTAGCTGGCGTTCACCCCGAGCAGGGAGGCGGCGCGCAGCACGTTGGCGCAGGAGCCGCCGGCCTCGATCTCGGGTTCGAGGACTGCGCCATCCCGGTTGAGGACGTGGTCGAGGATCGCGTTCTGCTCGTCGGCGGAAACGAGCTTCATGATCCCCTTGTCGAGACCCATTTCGTCCAGGTGCCGGTCCTCGACCCGCACCAGGAGATCGAGAATCGCGTTCTCGATCCCGGTGACCTCCAGGTCGACTTCAGCCCGCGGCGGTCCCGCCACGGTGGCTACCGCCGCCAAACCCGTCGCGGGCTCCGTGTTTGGCCCCATCCCCCACCTCCCCACGAGCTTGCGCCCAAGAAGTTGCTTCGCTGCCTTCTACGGCGCAAGCTCCTAGGTTTCTCCCCAGCGGTCCTTGACGGCGGCTCGGTCGACCTGGTCGCCGTCCGAGCGGGGCAGCTCGCTGGTGAAGATCACGTCGCGCGGCCGCTTGAACCGGGCGATGCTTGAGCCGACGTGCTCTCGCACGGCTTCCTGGTCGAGACCGGCCTCCGGATCCGCTTCGACGACGGCGCGGATCGCCTCGCCCCACCGGTCGTCGCTGACCCCGAAGACGCAGACGGCCCGCACCGCGTCCAGTTCCAGGATGGCCGCCTCGACCTCCGCCGGATAGACGTTCTCGCCGCCGGGCTTGATCAGCTCCTTCTCGGGCTTGCGGGCGACGTAGAACAGGTTGCCCTCCTCGTCGAAGCGGCCGATGTCGCCGGTGTGGTGCCAGCCGCCACGGAAGGTGTGGGCGGTGACGTCGGGCTGGCCGTCGTAGCCCAGGAACACGAGCGGTCCGCGCACGACGATCTCGCCGTCCTCGCCGGCCGGCACCTCGCGTTCGTCGTCGTCGACCAGGCGCACGCTGCACAACTCGGCCGCCTTGCCGGCACAGCCGAGGCGCTCGCGGGCGTTCTGGATCGTCACGAAACCGCTCGTTTCGCACTGCCCGAAGCCGGCCCAGAAGGTGGCGTCGGTCTCGTTGTGAAGCCGCTCCATCGTCGCCGGCGAATCGAGGCCGGTGACGTGGCGCAGGCTGGGCAGCTTGCTGCCTGCTTCGGCGGCCGCGTCGAGCAGCGTGGCGAGCACCGGCGGGAAGTCGCTGATCATCGTGACCTGGTGGCGGTCGATCAGCTCGACCGCCTGCGCGGGGTCGTACTTCGCCGTGATCACGTTCGCGCCGCCGGCGTGCAGGACGCTCAGCAGGTGGCCGAGCGCGGCGATGTGAAAGAGCGGCAGCGCGACCAGGTTGCGGTCGGCGCCGTCGAGCCCCAGCGACGCGATCTCCTGCAGGTTGGCCCAGACCAGGTTCGAGTGGCTGAGCAGGGCGCCGCGCGGGATGACGTCGACGGCGGCGGTCGCGATGACCGCGAACGGTTCGTCTGCCGCCACCTCGGGTCGCGGCAGATCCCGGGCCGCAGCGTCGTAGGCGTAGAGCGAATCGAGTGAGGCGTAGCCCGACGCGGGACCTTTGCCGAACTGAAGCCAATGCCGAATCGCGTCGTCTCCGGGTCCGGCCGGCACGGAGTCCAGGAAGTCGGCGCCGACCACGAAGGCGTTCGGCTTCGCCCGCTCGCGGATCAGCAGCTCGATCTCGCCCTTTTGGAGCCGCCAGTTGACCGGGTAGACCAGGATGCCCTGGCGGGCGCAGGCGAAGTAGAGCTCCACGTAGGCCGCCGAGTTCTGGGCCAGGACCGCCAGCCGGTCGCCGGTGGTCAGACCGAGACCGGCCAGGCCCGCGGCAAGGGCGTCGACGCGGCTGCGCAGCTCGGCGAAGCTCCGCTCTTCGCCGTCCTCGGTAACCAGGGCGAGCCGGTCGCCGAACGCCGTCGCGTTGCGGACCAGGACATCGTAGAGCGTGAAGTTCTGAACGCTGGACACGGTTGAGCAGGCTTCGCCGGGGATCGGACCGGCGGGCACTTTATCAACGCGAAGGGGCCGTTTGCCGATCCGTCGCTACACTCCGCCCATGTCCGCACGACAATGGAGTCGAATCGTCTTGCTCGCGCTGCTCTTGCCCCTGGCCGTGGCCACGCCCAGCCACGCCTGGAACGACTTCGGCCACGAACTGGTGGCCCGGATCGCCTGGCAGGTGCTCGAACCGGAGGTCCGAAACCGGGTCGTGGCCCTGCTCCGGCAGGCGCCGGCGGACAGCCGCATGCACTGCCTCGATCTCACCCAGGATCGGCGGCGGGGGTGCGGACGCTTCGCCTACCGCCTGGATTCGGCCCGGACCACCGAGGACGGTGACCGCATCCTGTTCGAGCGCGCCGCCTACTGGGCGGACCTCGCGCGCGAACTCGACAAGTACAACCGGCCGACCTGGCACTACATCGGCTGGACCTGGCGCCAGGGAACCGACGGATCGGCGCACGACACGGATTTGCCGGTGCCCGCACCGAACGTCGTCAGCCAGTTGCAGGAGTTGGCCCTGTCGGTCGCCGACACGTCCGGCAGGCCCGACAAGCGCGCGATCCACCTGGCCTGGATCTTCCACCTGGCCGGCGACGTCCACCAACCGCTTCACGCCGCCTCGCGCGTCACCGACCGGCGGGACGAGCGCGAAGGCGACCGCGGCGGCAACGGCTTCGGCCTCGACGAAGGGAACCGCAACCTCCACGCCTTCTGGGACGGCGCTCTGGACGGGCAGGCCTGGGCCGAGCATCGGCGGCGTCTGGCCACCGAGCTCACCCGCGAATCCGGCCAACGGCCTACCCCGGAGCAGCTATGGGCAGCCCTCGGCGAAGTCCGCGACCGCGACTTCGAAGGTCTCAAGGACCGCATCGCCGCCCTGGCCCGCTCACGCCACCCCCTCGACGACGCCACCCGCGCCGAACTCAAGTCCGGCGACTTCGAAGCCTGGGCCCAGGAGTCCAACCAGATCGTCCGCACCGCTCTCTATCCCGCCAATCTCGTCCGCGGCGAGACACCCCCGGACCACTACGGCGACCAGGCCTTTGACATCGCCCTCCAGCGGGCAGCCTTGGCCGGCTACCGCCTCGCCGACCTGCTGCGACGAATGCTCGGAGAGGGCGAAGCTCCCTAAGGGCCGATAGGGCCGTCGCTACGCCGCCGGCAGGCGGTTCAGGAACCGGCGAATCGACCGGACGAGCTCGTCCGGGACGTCGTAGTGGACCATGTGGCCGGCTTCGGCGATCTCTTCGTGTTCGCCGCGGCGGAAGAGGGCAACGCGGCGGGTGATTTCGTCGGGTTCAGGGGTGGCGTGTTGTTCGTCGACGCCGCGGCGGCCGCTCCAGAACTCGTCTGCGAGGGCGGCGGTGAGGATAAGGGCTGGGCAGGTGACCCAGCTCCAACGTTCCTCGGAGGCCTCCGGCACGTTCGACATCCAGGTCGTCACCACCTGGGGATCCCACTTCCACTCCAGCCCGCCAGAGGCCAGGGGGCGCGTGCCCTGCTCGGCGAACTTGCGGGCGCGGACAGGGTCGAGCCGGGTATGGACGCGCTGGAGCAGATCCCAGGCGTGGTCGAAGGACGCGACGAGCCGGTGCGCTCGCGGGTACGTCAGCGACTCGACCGCCATCCTGGCCCGTTTCTGCTTGACCTCTTCGGGGAAGCGGTTCATCGCATAGGGCGGCCCCAGGCCCTCGATCAGGACGATGGCGTGCGGCAGCTCGGCGAAGATGCCCGCCCACTGGGCGACGACCTGGCCTCCGAGGCTGTGCCCGATCACGATCGGCCGCTCGAGGCCGCAGTCGGCGAACACCGCGTGCAGGTCGGCGATGTGGTGGGCCATCGTGTAGATGCCCGGATGCGCGCTGTCGCCGTGGCCGCGCAGGTCGTACGCGATGACCCGGTGGTCGACCGCGAGCGCTTCCGCGACCGGCGAAAGCGTCAGGGCGAAGTCCTGGATTCCGTGGGCGAGGAGGATCGGCGGCTGGCTTCGGTCCCCCCACTCGTAGATCTGGAGTTCGGTGCCGCTGGCTTCGATGCGGCGCCGGATCCGCGCCGCGGTCTCGAGGACGGCGGGCACGAGGGACTCGGGAGAGGACGTGGTGGAAGTCATCGGGGGTCGAGGACAACGAAGCCGGCGTCGGCGAGCGTCTGGTTCAGGTCCGCCAGCGGGCCGGCAAGCGTAGCCTCGAAAAGGTCTTCCTGCTCGGCGAGTTGGGATTCGAGTCGTCGCCAGACCGCGACCTGCTGGTCGGTCGGCCGCGCGTCGGCCTGACCGACCGAGCGTGCGAGGTAGGTGAGCCGCGCGTAGAGCCGGCGCTCCCAGCGGAGCGAGTCCTGGCCGGTGCCGGTGAGCCGCAGGTCGAAGAAGGCGCCCTCGATCTGCCGTAACTCGTCGTCGAGCGCCGTCGCCTGCTCCGCGGCGGCCCCGTGCGCGTCGTCGTCCTCGAGGCGTTCCTGCAGAGCCGGCAACTGGGCCCGCAGGTCCTCGGCGCCGTTCAGGATCGAGGCGGCCCGCTCGATTGCGTCGCGGATCACGAAGAGCAGTTCGTTCTGCGCGGCCAGGTCGTCCGCGGATGCAGTGGAATCGGGGTCGAGCAGTACCTCGAACTCCGCCGTCGACAGGGCTTCGCTCTCTTCGCCGGCGTCTCCCGGCAGGGAGAGTTCGAGCCGGTAGACACCCGGCGCCGCGAGCAGGGAGAGCCGGTCGCCGTCGCGCAGTGGCCGCCAGCCCTCCGCCGGCATCTTCCAGTCGGGTCGCTCGTCCGGCTTCGTACGCAGGCGGACTTCGGTGGTCGGATCGTGGCGGAGATCCCAGCTCACACGGTGGAGGCCGGGCGCCGCCGGCAGGTCGTCGAGCGTGCGGACAAGTTCTTCTTGTTCGTTGAAGATTCGTATCTGGCCGCGAGCATCGGCGGACCGGCGCTCCGCGCCGGATGCGGGCGAGACGCCCGCGTTCCCAGGGTCCGGAATCCAGTAGTGGAGCGGTGGCCCGTAGGGTGAGTTCGTGCCGGTCGCCGGCACGTCGGGTTGGGCCATCGGAGCGCCGCGCGTGCGGAAGCGGTAGGTGACGCGGGGCGGCAGCAGCTCGGGGCCGTCCGTGGACAGGCCGCGGGCGATCGCGCGCAGCGGTGTCGCATCGTCCAGGATCCAGATGCCGCGGCCGTAGGTCGCGACCACGAGGTCGTCGAAGTGCTCCTGGATTTCGATCCAGTGCACCGGCGCCGGCGGCAGGTTCGCGCCGCCGTCGCTGCGGCGGGAAAGCCGCTGCCACGCGGCGCCGTCGTCGAAGGAGACCCAGAGCGCGTTCTCGGCGCCCAGGAACAGGAGCCCGGGTTGCTCCGGGTCCTCACGGATGCAGTGGACGTTGCCGAGCGGGCCGCGGGGCAGATCGGCGGCGAGGTCCGTCCAGGTCTCGCCGTAGTCGTTGGTGCGGAAGACGTAGGGGTTCGTGTCGCCCTCCTGGCGCCGGTCGATCGCGACGTAGGCCGTGCCGGCGTCGAAGTGCGAGGGGTCGATGTTGCGCACCGTGCCCAGGGGCGGCAGGTCCGGGAGGTTCGCGGTCACGTTGGTCCAGGTCTCGCCGCCGTCGCGGGTCAACTGGACCTGGCCGTCGTTCGTGCCCGCCCAGATCAAGCCGGGTTCGACGGGGCTCTCGGCGATCGCGAACACCACCGGCGCGATGGTCGGGCCTGCGTCGTCGAGGGTCAGGCCGCCGGTGCGGCGCATCAGGGCGGGGTCGGTGGTGGTCAGGTCCGGCGAGATGCGCTTCCAGCTCTGGCCCCGGTCGCGGCTGCGGTGAACGTACTGGCTGCCGGCGTAGACCGCGGCTTCGTCGTGCGGCGAGGTGGCGAAGGGCGCCGTCCACTGGAAACGGTATTCGAGGGCCGAGGCGGGGGAGCTCTCGATCGCCAGGGGCCAGACGCTGACGTCCCGGGCCTGACCCGAGCGCAGGTCGTAGAGCTCGAGCCGGCCGTCGTAGCAGCCGGTCCAGACCAGGTCCGGATCGGCGCGGTCGACCATCGAGAAGCCGACCTCGCAGCCGCCGACGGAGTGCCACTCGCCGACCGGAATACCCTGTGTGCGTCCGCCGTAGAGCACGCGGCTCGGCCCGCGCATGGAGGGCCCGTCCTGGCGGTTGCTGTAGACGAAGTAGGGCACGCGGTCGTCGGTCGAGACGTGGTACATCTGGGCGATCGGCAACTGCGGGCGGGACCAGGAATGGCCGCGGTCGGACGTGATGCTGACGCCGCCGTCGTGGCCGACGATCCGGCGGTCCGGGTCGAGGGGGTCGATCCAGATGTCGTGATGGTCCCAGCCGGCCTGGTCGAAGCCTTCGCTCTCCACCGTGCTGCCGCCGTCGAGCGACACGGACAGGCGGGTGGCGACGAAGGTGAGTTCGTCCGCGCGGTCGGGCGCGGCGGCCATGCGGGTGTAGTAGAGGGGCCGGGTGATCAGGTCCAGGTTGCGGCTGACGAGACGCCACGAGTCGCCGCGATCGTCGGAGCGCCAGAGGACGCCGGCGAACGGATCGGAGGGGGCGAAGTCGCGGTTCGAACTCGTCTCGATCAGGGCGTAGAGCCGGTCCGGATCGTCGGCCGACACCGCGAGCCCGATCTTGCCCAGGGGCGGCGCCGGCAGGCCGGCGCCTTCGAGGGGCGCCCAGGTCGCGCCGCCGTCGCGGGAACGGTGGAGGCCGCTGCCCGGGCCGCCGCTGGTGCGGCCGGAGGTGCGGATCTCGATCTGCCAGGCCGCGGCGTAGACGGTCCGCGGGTTATCCGGGGCGAAGGCGAGGTCGATGGCGCCGGTGTTCGCGTCGATGAACAGGACGTGATCCCAGGTCGCGCCGCCGTCCGTGGTGCGAAAGACGCCGCGCCCCGCCTCGTCGCGTTCCTGTGGCCCATAGGCATGGCCGAGCGCCGCGATCAGGGCGGTGTCGGGGTCGTCGGGATGCACGACGATGCGGCCGATGCGGCCGGTCTGGTCCAGCCCGAGGTGTTCGAAGCTGTCGCCGCGGTCCGTGGAGCGGTAGACGCCGTTGCCGATCGAGATGTTGCTGCGGATGAAGCTCTCGCCGGTGCCGACCCAGATCACGTTCGGGTCGGAGGGGGCGACCGCGATCGAGCCGATCGAAGCGGCTTCCTGGCGGTCGAAGATCGGCGCCCATGAGGCGCCGCCGTTGTGGGTTCGCCAAAGCCCGCCGGAGGCGGCGCCGGCGTAGTACACGCCTTCGTCTCCGGGCACTCCGGCGACGGCCGAGACCCGGTTGCCGATGGGGCCGATGTGGCGGAAGGCGAACGGATCGAGAAGCTGCGCTGTGAGGTCGGCCGTCTGCTGCGCGGCGGCGGCGCTGCAGAGCAGGAGGGCGAGTACCGTGCCCAGCGGCGCCTTCGCCACGACGGGCGGCGCTAGTAGCTTGCGCGGCAAGAGACCACGAAGAGTTGAATTCCCTTCTACGGCGCAAGCTACCTTAGTAACCCGCCTGCTTGTCGACCACGTTGCGCAGCGGTCTGCCGGTCGCGAAGCGAGTGATGTTGTCGCGCAGCAACTGCGTCCGCCGCTCTTCGAGCCGGTCGGAGATCGTTGCCAGGTGGGGCGTGATCGTCACGTTCGACATGGTCCAGAGCGGGTGGTCGGAGGGCAGCGGCTCGGGATCGGTCACGTCGAGGCCGGCGGCGCGGACCTTGCCGCTACGAAGCGCCGCGACCAGGGCGTCCGTGTCGACGATCTTTCCGCGCGAGATGTTGATGAAGTAGACGTCCTGCTTCATCAACTCGAACTGGCGGGCGCCGATCAGGCCCTCGGTGGCGGGCGTGTGGGGCACGGAGGAGAAGACGACGTCGGCCCTGGGCAGCAGATCGTCGAGCTCGTCCGGCTTGCCGACGTACAAGACATCGCGGTGGATCGGGATGTCCTTCGGATCGACGCCGATCACGGTCATGCCGAAAGCCGCGGCGCGTTGGGCGATCTGCGTGCCGATGCCGCCGAGGCCGATGACGAGCGCCGTCTTGCCCCTGAGCTCGATCATCGGCAGCTCGCGGTTCGTGTTCCAGCCCTCGGGCATCTGGGCGTTGAAGGCCTTGATGTTGCGCGTGAAGTTCAGGAGCAGGGCGAAGGCGTGATCGGCGATCTCGGGCCCCTGGATGATCTTCGCGTTGGTCAGCACGATGTCGCTGTCGCGCAGGTCGGGGATCTCAAGGAAGCCCTCGACACCGGCCGAGTTGCTCTGGATCCAGCGCAGCTTGCTGTCGGCGACCAGGAAGTTCTCGATGCCGCGGTAACCGGCAATCAGGCCGTCGCAGTCGCTCGGGTCGAGATCCTCGCTGACGCCGGCCAGTCGGAGATTCTCGTGCTCGTCTTCCAGGTCCGCCAGGGCGTCCAGGACGAACGGCGGCGCGCAGATCGTGACCGTCTGGGCGGCGACCGGAGCGGCCAGCAGGGCGAGAAGCAGATGGGTGAGCAGGACCAGCGCGAGACCCGTTGCACGGCGGTTCAACATGGGCGGTGCCTCCCTTGAGGGGTAGTGCTGTCGCGTCCCTCGGACGCTTGAAATGAGGGTTGCTGAGAGTAGCACCGGCAATGGCGCCGGCGGCCGGATCGGCAAGTTCCGTGGCCTGCGCCGTGGTGCTACGATGCCGCGGCGCCGGCCGGTCGCGGCCGCAGGTCGGCCGTCGCGGCAAGCCTTTTCGCCTTTGGATCAGACAAGGAAGCAAGCCAGATGAGCAGTAGTTCGCTCCGTGAACGCGGACAGTCGTTGGAAGAGGCCTTCTTCAGCAACATGGACCGCAAGCTGATCGAGGATCTGCGCGTGCAGAAGGAGCGCGAGCAGCAGATCGACGAGTTGGCGGCGGCTTCAGGGATCGACCATCGGGAAGTGCTCGGCGCGCTTCTTGACGCGGGGGTGCACAGCGAAGTGCTGGTTGCCGTGGGGTTGGCGCCCTTGATCGAGGTGGCGTGGGCCGACAATGCGATGGACGCCGGCGAACGCGACGCCATCCTCCGCGCCGCGAAGGAAGCCGGGGTGACCGAGGGGTCGGCTGCCGCCGGACTGCTCTCTGCGTGGCTCGAGCAGCGCCCCGGCGTCGAGCTGCTCGAGGCCTGGAAGGGCTACGCCGGCGCTCTCGTCGCCGAACTCAGCGAGTCGGACGCCGAAGCCGTGCGGGGCGACATCCTCGGCCGGGCGCAGAAGGTCGCCGAAGCCGCCGGCGGCTTCCTGGGGCTCGGCGCGGTGTCGAAGGACGAGCAGCGCATGCTCGATGTACTCGCCGCCGCGCTGCGCTAGGAGCTTGCGCGGTAGAACGACCGGAGGCCGGCGCTTCGCGCCGGATGCGGGCAGGATGCCCGCGTGCCATCCGTGCGCCCGATGACGGGCGCACGGAGTGGTTCGCGTGTGGCGCGGGTCGCGCCACACGGGTTCCCAGGTCAGATCGTTCTACCGCGCAAGCCCCTAGCGTCGCTACCAGCTCGCCTTGATGACGCCGGGAAGCTCGCCGCGCAGGGCGAGATCCCGCAGCGCGATACGCGACAGGCCGAACTTGCGGTAGTAGCCCCGCGGGCGACCGGTGACGACACAGCGGTTGCGTATCCGGACCGGGCTCGAGTCGCGCGGCAGCTTGTTCAGCAGGAGCTGCGCCTCGAAGCGCTGTTCGGGGGGCAGGCGCTGATCCCTGACCAGGGAGCGCAACTCGGTCCGGCGCTCCCGGTACCTCTCGACGATCTTCTTGCGGCGCTCGTTCTTGGCGACCGATGCCTTCGTGGCCATATCTTCCGTCTTCCTTCGCGTTGCGGATGCTGGCGGTCTTTGTGCGCCGGCCGCGGTCGTCCGGGGCGCGGGAAGCGCGTACCCTAGCAGGTTTCGGCTCGGAGCGTCTCAGAGGGAGCGACCAACGCGAACAAGAAGAGCGCCGTGTCCGCTGTTGGAAGGGTGGGCGCCGCCGTTCGGCGTGCAAATATTTGTTCAGGTTCGCTAACAAAAGGCCCTTGACTCCTCAAGAGGGACTAGGAGAACGTGTCGCTATCCTAGCTAGTACCGACTGAGGCAGAGCAGGCATCCCATAGGCGCGACAGGAGGGATCGGGCATGAGCCGAGCATCGGAATCTGGACGTGTCGAGGTGAAGGGAGCACATTCGCCGATCGGAAGATGGGCGCCAACGCTCGTCGTCCTCGGCGCGCTGGTGTTCGTTTCTGCGGTACAGGGCTCCGAGTGGCCGCAGTGGCGGGGACCGAATCGCGACGGCATCGCAGCCGGTGGCGAGCTTCCCGCCGTGCTTCCCACGGCGCTCCATCAACTCTGGAAGGTCCGGGTGGGGGTCGGCCAGTCCTCTCCGATCGTCGTTGGCGACCGCGTGTTCGTCCACGCGCGGCAGGGCGAGGAGGAAGTGGTGCTTGCCCTGTCGGCGGCGACGGGCGAGGAATTGTGGCGGCACAGCTACGCAGCCTCCTACGTGCCCAGAACTGCGGCCATCCAGTATGGCCCGGGTCCGAAGTCGACCATGCTGGCTGAAGGCGATTCGCTCTACGCCTTCGGCATCCGGGAGCGTCTTCTTGCCCTGGACGCCGACTCGGGCGCGGTGCGCTGGGAGAACACCTTTGAAGACCTCTACGAAGAGCCGTACCCGATCTGGGGAACGGCGTCGTCGCCTCTGATCGAGGGCAACCTGCTGATCGTCCCGATTGGGACCACGGGCAACGAGCAGCAGGGAGATGAGGGCGCCCTGGTTGCCTACGACAAGGCGACCGGAGAGGAAGTGTGGCGGCTGGAAGGGCCGCCTGCGTATGCGTCGCCCATGGCGTTCACGCATGAAGGGGTTCGCCAGATCGTGACGATGGACGACGTGTCCTTCTTCGGAGTCGGGGCCACTGATGGCGATCCGCTGTGGTCGCTCGACTTCGAGACCGCGTTCCAACAGAACACCCCGACCACGATCCGGTATGACGGCATGTTCATTCTTTCCGGCTACCAGTGGGGTACCGCGGCGATCCGGGTCGAGCCGCCGGCCGAGGCGGACGGGGCCTGGTCGGTGAGCGAGGTCTGGAAGACGACGGACGTCGAGCTCTACATGGATTCGCCGGTGCTGGTCGGCGACCATCTGTACTTTCGGTCGAACAAGCGGGCCGGCGCTTTCGTTTGCCTGGATCCCGCTACCGGGGAACTCGTGTGGCAGGGCCCGGGACGATGGGCGGCGTACGCCTCGGTGATCGCGGTGGGTGATCGTCTGCTCGTGCTCACCGACGAAGCCGAACTGAAGGTGATCGCGGCGGATCCGTCTGGCTACCAGGAGTTGGCCTCCTGGGAGGTGGCCGACAGTACGACCTGGTCGCACCTCGCGCTTTCCGGATCCCGGGTGTACGTGAAGGACGAGGAGCACCTCGCAGGATTCGACCTGGCCTCCATGCGGGTCACGGAAGCAAAGGACCGGCCTGCCGGGACCGCCGTCGCCCGGGCGGAGAAGGGCAGCGCCGGCGGCGCGCAGGATACGGAGGCTGTGAAGGTGGCCGTCCGTCAGATGTTGAAGGCCATGGGGAACGGAGACATGGACCTCATGTGGACCTATCTGGGTGAGGACTTCAGGTCCTACAGCGGCGCTGACAAGGCTGTTTTCCGCCAGTACCTCGGGTCAACTGCCGGTACCGAGACGAAGAGCGAGGACATGAAGGTCGAATGGCAGGGTGCGACGGCCAGAGTCACAGGGGTGCGGTGGATTACGAACGGGCTGGACTTCGGACTGGAGATGCTGGTGGACGAGGGCGACGGAAAGTGGCTCGTCACCTTCATGGACTTCGACTCCAGGCGCATCAGCGGCCAGGAGTAGCGATGAGTCCGCCGCGCCGTCTAGGGTCGGCGCCGCACGACCATCGCCACTTCGGCCAGCGCGTCGAGAGTGAAGCCCTGGTCGCAGAGGCGGCGCAGAGCTCGACCGAGCTTGTCGCCGTGCTCCCCGGCCAGAACGTCGGGGAGCCGGTCCCACAGGTCACGGTCGCACCAGCGGGCTGCGGTCTCGAAGCCATGCTCCTCGTAGATCGAGGCGGGGTGGCCGCCCATGAACACCCCCAGGGGCCTGAAGGGCGGCACGGCCTTGGCCACGGTCGCCTCGACGCCTGCGGCGTCGGCCCAGCGGAGGAACTCCTTGAGCAGGGCGATGCCGATACCCCGCCCGTGGTAGCGGGGATCGCGAGCGTCGCCGCTTTCCAACTGGCCCACGTGGTAGCAGAACAGGTTCAGCGTCCGCGATGGCAGGGACGGGGCGTTCGCTTGGCCAAAGTCGCCCCAGTACAGCGGATCCATGATGCCGCTCGGGGAGCGCAGTGACGGGTCATACCGCCGGAACTGGAGTTGGCCCACGTGCTGCTCGCCGTCGAAGGCGAGGATCGCGCTCGCGCCGAGGTCCGCGATGCGGGTGCGCACTTCCCCCTCGGTACCCTGGCAGTCGATGGGGGCGCGGCCGATATCGGCCATCGTCATCAGCCGGTAGTGCATTGGCGCCGCCTAGACTATCGGGAGACACTTGAGACCTGACAACCTGGGAAGGGAGCGCAGCGATGGAGATCATTCAGGCAACCGAGGCTCACTCCGAGAACTGGGCGGACGAAGTCGCCGACCTGGTCTGGGCTAGCGGGCCGACGACGTACGACTACCAATTCGGGGGCCGGGAGTACTACGACGAGATCGTCAAGGCCTCGTGGCGCATACCTGGCACGCTCTTTTCGTATGACTGCACCACGATTGCGGTGGAAGGAGACGAACTCATCGCTATCGAGATCGGCTTCCGCGGTCCGGAGTTCGCCCAGCGCAAGAAGACGTTGCCGCCCCTGTGGGCGCCGCTGATCGAGTCGGGCCGGGTCACACGTGAGAAACTGGCCGAGATCGGCAGGGCCGCCTATCTGTGCAGCTACCTGAATGTGGCGATTCCGTCGGCTGTCTACTACGTTCACGCGCTCGCCGTTCAGGAGTCGCGACGGGGCCAGGGGATCGGCAAGCAGTTGATGCAAGGGGCGCTCGACGGCGCGAAGAGCGCTGGCCTGCGCGGTCTGCACCTCGATGTCCTCTCGGATACTCCCGCGGTCGGCTTCTACTACTCGCTGGGAATGGAGTGCCTGACCGAAACGGTTGCGCCGATACCTCTCCAGAACGGAATACCCATGGAAATGCGGATGTCGCTCGACTTCTAGGAGTCGAGTCGCGGCGTCCGCGCCGCGCTGACGCACAGGGAACAGGGCTTGTTCCATGCAAGTTCGCGTGGCAGAACGAAACGGACGAGTGCAGTAGGTCGACGGCTGAGGTGTTTGGAACTCGACGGAGGAGGTACGGGTCATGCACCGAGCATTGGAATTCGCACGTTTCGAGCTGAAGGGAGCGCATCCGCTGCTCGGAAGATGGTCGCCCACGCTCGTCGTCCTCGGCGCACTGGCTTTCGTCTCTGCCGTACAGGGCTCCGACTGGCCGCAGTGGCGGGGACCGAATCGCGACGGCATAGCAGCCGGGGGCGAACTTCCCGCCGTGCTTCCCACAGCGCTCCATCAGCTCTGGAAGGTCCGGGTGGGCAGCGGCCAGTCCTCTCCGATCGTCGTTGGTGACCGCGTGTTCGTGCACGCGCGGCAGGGCGAAGAGGAAGTCGTGCTTGCCCTCTCGGCGGCGACCGGCGAGGAACTGTGGCGGCACAGCTACTCGGTGTCCTACGTGCCCAGAACCGCGGCCATCCAGTACGGCCCGGGTCCGAAGTCGACCATGCTGGCTGAAGGCGATTCGGTCTACAGCTTCGGCATCCGGGAGCGTCTTCTTGCCCTGGAGGCAATGTCGGGCGCGGTGCGCTGGGAGAAGACCTTCGAAGACCTCTACGAGGAGCCGTACCCGATCTGGGGAACCGCCTCTTCGCCGCTGATCGAGGGCAACCTGCTGATCGTCCCGATTGGGACCACGGGCAACCAGCAGCAGGGAAACCATGGCGCCCTGGTTGCCTACGACAAGGCGACCGGAGAGGAAGTGTGGCGGGTGGACGGGCCGCCCGCGTACGCCTCGCCCGTAGCGTTCACGCATGGGGGTGTTCGCCAGATCGTGACGATGGACGACGTGTCCTTCTTCGGAGTCGGGGCCACTGATGGCGATCCGCTGTGGTCGCTCGACTTCGAGACCGCATTCGAGCAGAACACGCCCACCACGGTTCGGTATGACGGCACGTTCATTCTCTCCGGCTACCAGTGGGGTACTGCGGCGATCAAGGTCGAGCCGCCGGCTGAGGCGGACGGAGCCTGGGCGGTGAGCGAGGAGTGGATGACGACGGACGCCGAGCTCTACATGGATTCGCCGGTCCTGGTCGGCGACCATCTGTACTTCCGGTCGAACAAGAGGGCCGGCACCTTCGTCTGTCTCGATCCCGCTACCGGGGAGCTTGTCTGGCAGAGCCCTGGACGGTGGGCGGCCTACGCCTCGGTCATCGCGGTGGACGATCGCCTTCTGGTGCTCACCGATGAAGCCGAACTCAAGGTGATCGCGGCGGATCCGTCGGGCTACCGGGAGTTGGCTTCCTGGGAAGTGGCGACTTCTTCGACCTGGTCGCACCTGGCGCTTTCCGGATCCCGGGTCTACGTCAAGGACGAGGAGCATCTCGCGGGTTTCGACCTGGCGGCCGCGCGGGTCACGGAAGCAAGGGACCAGCCCACGACACCCACGGAACCTCAGTCGGAGAGAAGCGCCGGTGCGGACAGGACGCGGGATACCGAGGCCGTAGAGGTTGCTGTTCGTGAGCTCTTGAAGACCCTGGAGACCGGACACATGGACCTCATGCTGACCTATCTGGGCGAGGACTTCAGGTCCGACAGCGGCGCCTCGAAGACGGTCTTCCGCCAATACCTCGGGTCAACTGCCGGCAGCGAGACGAAGAGCGAGGACATGAGGGTCGAGTGGGAGGGTGCTACGGCCAAGATCACCGGAGTGCGGTGGATCAGGGGCACGATGGATTTCGGAGTCGAGATGCTGGTCGACCAGCGCGACGGCAAGTGGCTCGTCACCTTCTTCGAGCTCGACTCGAGGGGCATCTTCGACGAGCCGTAGGAGTGGCCACGGCGGGTCGCCGACGGTAGTGCATTGGCGCTGCCCAACCGAGGCTCGTGCAGAGAAGTGGGCCGACGAAGTCGCGGACCTGGTTCACGCGCTCGCGGTAGGCTACCCGTCGCACTGCTCCCGCGCCCGCGGTCCCACCGACGATGTCCTCGCCTTCTAGTCGCCGTTCCTACTTCTTTGGACCGTACGTGCTGGATCTCGGTCAGCGGCGGCTGCTTCGCGACGGGCAGCCGGTTCCGGTTCGGCCGAAGGTCTTCGACACGCTGCGGGCTCTGGTCGAGAACAGCGACCGCCTTCTGCACAAGGAGGAGCTGATGACCATCGTGTGGCCGCACAGAAGCGCGGTCGACGAGAGCAATCTCACCCACAATGTGTCCGTGCTGCGGAAGATTCTGGGGCAGACCAGCAAGACCCAGTACGTCGTCACCGTTCCTGGCCGCGGCTACCGCTTCACCGCTCCGGTCGAGGCGTCGCTCGAGGGATCGATCGCGGTCCGGCCCTTCGCCAGCCTGAGTCCTGACTCGGACCAGGACTTCTTCTGTCAGGGGATGGCCCAGGAGCTCATCGATGCCCTGGCAGGTGTCGAGGGGCTGCGGGTCGTTGGCCGGACTTCTTCCTTCGATCGCCGGCTGAGAGAACTGGGCGCTTTCGCGGTCGGCGAGAAGCTGGGTGTCTCGACGATCCTCGAGGGCAGCGTGCGCAAGGCGGGCGACCAACTGCGGATCTCGGCGCGACTGATCCGGACCTTGGACGGAACGCAGCTCTGGTCCGAGCACTACGATCGGAAACTGGGTGACGTCTTCGAGATCCAGGAGCACATCGCGCAAGCGATTGTCGACCACGTACGTACGAAACTGCTGGATCCACACACCGGTCCCGTCGTGTCACGAACCACGGACGACCAGGACGTCTATCGCCTCTACCTGGAGGCGAGGTACAGCCTGAACCACCAGACGGAAAAGGGGATGCAACAGGCGATCCGGTTTCTTGACCGGGCGCTCAAGCTGCAGCCTGGTTTCGCGCGTGGTCACGCTCTGCTCGCAGTGTGCTACGCGTATCGAGCTGTCTACGGCTTCCGGTCCGTGCCCGAGACGGTGGCCAAGGCGGAGGAAGCGGTGCGCCAGGCACTGGAACTCGACGACTCGAGTGCGCTCGCGTACCAGGCGTTGGGTGTTCTGAGCGCCACGTTTCGATGGGACTGGCCGGCAGCGCAAGGGGCATACCTGCGGGCTCTGCGACTCGATCCGGGCGATTCCACCGCCCACTACTCGTACGGGAACCACATGCTGGCGCCGGTTGGTCGTCTTGAGGAGGCGGAACAGGAAATCAGGATCGCCGCGGAGTTGGATCCTCTGTCGCCGACGTTCAGTCAGGGTCTTTGCCTGGTCCTCTACTACGCGCGCCGTTACGAAGAGGCGGTCGTGCAGGCTCGTCACACGCTCGCCCTGGAGACGGACTATCCGATCGTGAGCACGCTGTTAGCGGCCTGCTACAGCGCGATGGGCCGGCCCGACGAGGCGATCCATGAGCGTCAGGTCCACCTGCGGAATACCGGTCGCGTGGAAGACGCGGAGGCGATGGGGAGCGCCTACGCGAAGGAGGGCGAACCGGGAGCACTGCGCTGGATAGCGGATCAGTTGCTGAAGCGGGCGGATGCCGGGGAGCAACGTCCCTTCTCCCTGGCTATCCTGTACTCCTGGCTCGACGAGAGAGAAGCTGCTCTGATGTGGCTGGAAGATGCGCTGAATGCGAAGCTTGGCGCCGTTATCTGGACCAAGGTGCATCCAGCGTTTGACAACCTGCGCGGCGAGCCACGGTTCCAGGAGCTGCTCGACAAAATGGGCGTCAACGATCCCCGGGTTGCGA
The DNA here is from genome assembly GCA_965247095.1 of Candidatus Multivorans sp. Lineage (GTDB taxonomy): Bacteria > Acidobacteriota > Thermoanaerobaculia > Multivoradales > Multivoraceae > Multivorans. Next base: position 222,659 of record OZ251997.1, read on the forward strand.
CGCCCGGGGCCGTTGTCCACTAGGGATCCTCTACGGGCGGTCCGGTGTGTTGCCGGGGTGGGTGAAAGAGCGTTCCCAGGCCCTTCTCCAGTTCCAAGCAGGCCGCGGCTTCGCCCATGTTGCAGGCCGTGGAGAGGAGTTCCTGGGCCAGGCCGATGTTCCTCGGCACGCCGTGCCCGTGCACGTGGGCGTAGCCCAGCAGGAAGCAGCTCATGCTGTCGCCTTCGTCGCATCCGCCCGAGAGTTTCCCGATCGCGTCGGACACCCCGGCAGACGACATCGTCACGTTGCCGTCGAAGAACGCCTGGATGGCGACGTTCTGGCAACCCTTGTGGAAACCGCTGCGGCACGCCTGGTCGAAGTAGGAGACGCCCTCCAGCGGGTCGAGCGGCACCACCTCTCCCCGGTTGAACAGCACGCCCAACTGGTTGCATTCCTCGCCACCGCCGTTGTCGCACGCGAGTTCCAGTTTCGTGACCAGGTTCTCGCAGGCGAACCGCTTGCCCTCGTCGCAGGCGGTCTGCCAGTACTTGAAGTCGTCGCCCTCGTGCGTGCGGCCGACGAAGTTCGACGCCAGCATCCACCCAAAGAGCCCGATCCAGACGGCCATGAAGGCGTAGTTCACCCGGCGTGGCTTCGTCGTCTGAAGCAGCACCGAGAGGCGCAGGCTCTCCACGCGGCGCGACTTCCCCAGCCGGTCGAGCAGCGGCACGCAGAGGTTGAGCACCGGCACGAAGAGGAGCTTGTCGTAGAACAGCGGGACGTCGATCTGGCGGAGGAACTCGAAGAGGCCGAAGGCGCTGAGTCCGTAGAGCGCCCCGAACACCGCGCTTCCCAGCCTGCTGCGCGGAGACGTCGAAGGATCGGTGACGAGGAGGTGAAGACCGAGGAAGACCGCGATCGGAATGCTGGCGTCGACGAAGAAGTGGACGCCCGTCAAGCTGGAATAGACGAGGTTCGCCGACACCAGGGCGGCTGCTGCGAACAGCGTCACGATCGTCACCGAGAAGAAGAACTGGACGACCAGACCGGCCATGAAGATCGCGACATACATGTGGGGCGCGTTGGCCAGGGTGGTCGCGATCTGAGCGCCCCAGGTGAGGTCCGTCGTCCCGGAGAGGATCAGGCCGAGCGAGAAGACCGACAGAGCGAAGCCCGAGGGATTGAAGATGTGCCTCTTTCGGCCGTCCCGGTTCCACCGGAAGAACTCCTTGCCGAGGATGCCGACGGCGATCATCGAGAACTGCAGGTAGAACCACTCTTCCTTGAAGCAGAGGAAGAAGTTCGTGCTCAGAATGATCGGAAACTGCCCGAAGCCCAGGTACCAGGTGTTACGCCTCGACCAACTGACGAGCATGTCGAAGGCGTAGGCAAAGACGATCTGCGCGAGGATGAGTGCCGCCTGGTTGCTCATCTGGTCCCAGTACAGGCCCCAGTAGACGTAGATGCAGGTCTGAACGAATGCCTGCACGTAGTGCGAGGGGATGAGGGAGACCTTCAGCTTGAGTTCGCGACCGTCCTGAGCGGAACTCGCCAGGAGGCGAGCTTGCAGGAGGACCAGGGCCGCACAGGCGGTCCAGACCGACCAGCTCAGTTCGGAGCTGCCCCGGAACTGTGGCAGCAGCGAGAACGCAAGCAGCAGGAGAGTGAAGGACGCTGGCAGCCACCAGGTCGGCGGCAGCCGCCGGGCTTTCCCGATGTCGGTCATGCGGGATCTCCTACGGTCATGCCAGGAGTCGAGTCGCGGCGTCCGCGCCGCGCTGACGCACAGGAACAGTGCTTGTCCCATACAAGTTTACGCGGCAGCTCGTCGGCCGGGAGCTATAGTCTTCGTGGATTCCTTGGGTCCTAGAGGAGAACGATGCGATCGAGAGCGCGCCGGCGTCGTTGGCGGGCCGGGAGCGTGATTCTGATGCTGGCGGTGCTCGCGGCCGCGGGTGTGCTGGTAAGCCGCGCTGTCCGTGACGGTCGCGCGCAAGCGGCCCTGACCGACGCCCTGGTGACAAGCCGGGTACCGGGCCGGCTTGGCGAGACTCAGCGCCGCCTCGAACGGCTGATCGTGGACTATCGCGACAGCCGGGCTGCCTGGGCTGCGCATGGCCACCTCGCTGAACTGCAGGCGGAGAACGGCAGGTTCGATGAGGCCCGCAAGCTCTGGCAGAGCGTGGTCGAGAGGGCCCCGGGCGATCTCGCGGCGGACGCGGAGATGAACCTGATCCGCCTGGACCGCGAGCAGGGCCGGCTCGAGGAGCTGGCCGGCAGGCTGGCGAGCCTGGTGGAGAGTGGAGAGAGCAGCCTGCCGGAGGATGTCCTCCTGTTCGAACTCGCCCAGACCCTCGAAGAGTTGGGGCGGCACGATGAGGCCCGCAAGATCAAGCGCTTCGAGGAAGTCGTGCCGGAAGGACCCCGGGTGCGCAGGTAGCGGCCTCTCCGGCTACTCCTCAGCAGACGAGCGCTGTACCTCGGCGATGATTCGCTGGCGCACCGCGGTCGGGTTGGTTACCGGTTGACGGCGCAGTCGCCCCACTTCGGCTGCCTCATAGGGCTTCAGGTCCTTTGCGTTCTCGGGATCGAAGCGCCTGACGATCCAGTTCATCAATCTGGCCAGAGCCGCGTCGTCGATGAAAGCCTGGGAGGCGCCGGGCACCTGAACGAGATAGTCGCGCCACTCCGGGCTGGAGATGAACTTGCCCACCTCGCCGGGCAACGGAGGAACCGTGCCCTCCACGCCGGAACCGTCGGCCATGTGGCAGCCCTGGCAGTGCAGCATGTAGTCGAGGTGGGCGAGACGGTAGGTCTCCGCCTCGTCGGCCGCGGCCGCACCCGCGCACACGAAACCGAGCGTGAGCAGAACGACGACGCGATGCACTTCGCGGTGTACCTCGGAATCCACGAATCCAGTCGTGCTATTCGGCGACTGCAAGAATGCGGGACATCGTGCAGTGGTAGCCGAACGGAGCGCCGCCGTTTCCGCACCAGAGGACGGAGTTCGAACGCTGCGGCTGGTACCGCGCGGTGTCGCCCTCATTCGTGTTGCAGTAGCAGCGTTGGCAGGGGAAGGCGCCGCAGCAGTCGTGGTAGGCGACGACGTAACTCTTGCCGTCCGCCGGATTCAGGCAGGTGCCGGTCCAGGTGACGGGCGCCGCCTTGGACCCCGGCGGGCAGGAGTTCGTCGAGCCGCCGCAGCACCCGCACAGCCAACCGTCGACCGAGCAGTACGCCCAGTAGTCGCACTGCGCGGGATCCTGATTGGGGTCCGCCGCCGCGCCCTCTGCGGACTCCTGCGCGAAAACGCGGTCCACCGGCAGCAGCGGCAGCAGAACGCCGCCGGCGATGACGCTACCCAGTGAACCGAGCACCGACCTCCGGGAGGTCCTGTCGGCGAGACGGGTGGCCGCGCGAATCGAGATGTTGTCGAACCAGTTCATGGCAAACCTCACGATGGTTGTTGTGATCCCCCTGCGATCAGCGCCGGCCCTTCGTCCCGGCGCTCGAGAAACTCCTGAATCGAGCTGACACCCAGCCTCTTAGCCTCAAAGAGGCTCTCGACGTGCTCCCTGCTGTTGGTGAGCCCTTGCGCGGCAATGACGCCTTGCTCGTCGATCAGCACCCCGTAGGGGAGCTTCCCGATTTCGTAGGTGATGCCGAGTTCCGGCGAGAGCACGTACGTGAAACCGTCGAGCCCGTTCTTCTTCCGGAACTTCGCATGCTGCACCGGATCGCCGTCACTCGCGAAGACGAGCCGGAGCCAACTCGACTCCGCCTGGGCGATGGAGCGTAGCGCGGGAAGAAGTTGGGCGCATACGGGGCAGTTGGGCGTCAGGAAAGTGATCAGCGTGCTCTTGCCGTCGGAATCGGGCGCGCCGACGACGACCGCTTCGCCGTCGAGGGTCTCCAGCCGGAACTCGGGCGACTTCTCGCCGACCCGCACCTGTTTGCTGAGCGCCAGGGCGCCGACCGGGCCCAGCCGTTGATGCAGTACGCCGACCTGGCGTGCGAGCGCGAAGCTCACCACGGCGAGACAAAGAATCGCGCAGCCCTGGATCGCGAGCAGGATGGCGACGGAGGTCGTCAAGACGTTTGCTCCCGGAGCAGACCGTGATTGGCGATGAGCACGTCCGCCGTAGCGTACATGGCGATGGCGAAGATGCCGAGCGAGAAGGCGCCGGTGTAGTCCGCGACCTCCAGCGGTCGCGCAGTCGCCGCCGGCGCCAGCAGGAGCGCTACGGCGATGAGCACCAGATTCCGCCAGACCAGCGCCCATCCGGCGGGTTGCCCGCTGGCGCCGGCCCAGGAGCAGCCGCAGTCCTCCGGCGCGATGCCGCGGAGGATGCTCACGCTCATGCCGAGCGCGTAGAGGGCAAGCAGCGTGACGACCACTGCGGCGGCCGCCGGCCCCGATGGGTAGAGGGCGCACAGGCCCGCGGCCAGAAGCTCCGTTGCGATGAGCCCGGCCGTCACCATGCCCGCAAGCACGGACCAACCCGGAAGGCCGAAGCTCTCCAGGTAGCGGGACGTGATCGCCGAAGTTGCCCGGAGGTCGCGCAGTTTGTGCACGGCGGTACCGAGAAACAGCAGCGTGAGCAGGACGCGCACGCCGAGTTGCACGACCGGGTCGATGGCGAGGCTCATCGAGGACTCAGTCCCAAGGTTGAATCATGACGATGGTGCCTCTGACCTCCTGATTGGGGGACAGCACGCGCGTCACCTCTCCCGTGTTCGCGTCGTAGATGTCGACGTGGGAATAGGTCGTCGCATAGAGGAGCGGCGCGTCGTCCTGGCTCACCGCGATCGCGGCGGTGGCGCGGTCCATCTTGTAGCGGGCAAGTCGTTCGCGGCTCTCGATGTCGAACACCCAGACCTCGAAGCCGAAGCCGCGGTGGAAGTCGTAGCCGCCCGGCTTCCGCTCGAGATCGGGTACCACGGACATCAGCATGAAGAGGCGGCCGGACCCGTCGTGGGCCGCCATGTGTTGGTTTGGCGCCGCGGGCACCCAGACCCCGGCGTCGTCCTCCTCACGGAACGTCCAGGGTTCCTGGAAGGAGATCTCGCCGCCGCTCGTGTCGACGGCGTGCATCACGCCGCGCACCGAGGCGAAGTACCAGACGTCTCCCGACCTCGCGCCCGTGGGATGGAGGGGATCCCCTTCCGCGTCGAAGAAACCGGGGTGGCTTGTTCTCGCGCTCTCGGCGCCGTTGTCGTCCAGGTCGACCGCCAGCACGGCGCCGTCGCCGCACAACGACAGGAACCGGCGGGGGCCGGCCGCCATCGTGTGCGCGCAGCCGCCGGTCTCGATCTCGCCGACGTACTTGCGCTTCTCCAGGTCGACCACCCCGAAGCTCAGGGCGGGAGTAAAGAACGACTGGATGAGGAAGCGATCGTCGTCCGTCAGGGTGGTGAGGTTGATGCTCGCCAGACCCCGCATCGCCTTCGGCGGTTCGATCGGGATTTCGCCTTTGATCTCGAGCGTCTTGGCATCGAAGATCTCGACCACCTCGACGAGCTCGCCGTGGTAGCCGCGCGTGAGGTACACGGCATGGTTGTAGATCTCGTCGCCGGAGCTGGGGATCTGGGGCAGGAGGCCCTGGTAGCCGAGCTCGATCGTGCCGAGAACGGTTCCCGCGTCGGCGTCGATGAGGTCCGCGTGCGCGTAGTTGGGGAAGGCCGCGATCCAGACCCAGTGGGCGCCGTCCGGTTTGTCCGGGAGGACCGCGGTGAAAAGCGGCTCCGGCAGCGAGGCCGGATCGATCTGCGCTGAAGCCGGAATTCCGGCGAACCCGATAAAGGCGGCGAGCGCCACTGCCGAAAACGTCCTCTTCATGTCTATTCCTTTCGGGTCCAGAACAACTCGTACTCGGTCTCCCACGTCTCGCCGTTGTCGGTGGAGAGCACGGAAAGCTCGCGCAGCCGTCCGTCGGGCAGCGTGAAGAAGCTGAAGCGGCCACTGGTCCCTTCGTCCAGATCGGCCGTCTCAAACCGGAACTCGTCGCTCACCATGTTCCCGTTCTCGAACCGCATCCGCTGTCCGCCCGGCTTCCCCGAGGCGGAGAGGTAGCTCCAGTTGTCGCGTGTGTCGCTGTAGACGAGAACACAGAAGAAGTCCCGTATACCCTCCATGCGGGTCATCCACTGTTCGACGAGATAGCAGCCCTCGGGCCCCAGCTCCCAGACAACTTCGGCCATGAGCGTGCCGTCGCCAGTGTGTACCTCCCATTCGCCGACCAGGTGGTGCGCGGCCGCACAGGCGGGATTCGCCGGCTCGTGTGAATCGGCCATTGCGGCCGAGGCGGCTAGGAGCGTGACCGTCACGGACCCCCAAGCGAGAAGTCGCGTCAAACCCATGTCGTCCTCCTCCTGAAGGCGCCCTTCGGCCTTCCGACGGTTGGCCTTCCCAGCGATGTTACGGTGGATTCACTGTGCCGGAGAACGTATGGGAAGTCAAGGTGCGTATGGGCATTCCACGTTTGCTCAGATTCGCTAAGGAAATGCCCTTGACATCCGAGGGCGGCTTCATAACTGTGATAGTTAGCCAGAACAAGCGACAAGCAAGGGAGGTTGGATGAAGTCACCTCATGGTTCACACGGGAGAGTTCTTCTCGCCCTCGGTGTTTTGCTGCTCCTTGTGTCGACGGCGGCCTACGGCCAGAACGTCGGCACGGTACGCGGTACGGTCCGCTCGGCGGACGGAGAATCGCTGCCCGGAGTGCTGGTGCAGGTTACGGGCGACATCGTGCGCGGCGAGCGCAATTCGGTGTCCGGGGCCACCGGCGAGTACCTGGTTGCCGGGCTTCCTCCAGGCCTGGTGACGCTGACCGCGACGCTCGAGGGGCTGGAGACGGAGACGGTCGAAGGCGTCCGCGTCTCGATCTCCGGCGTGGCCGTCGTGGACTTCTCGATGCGGGTCGAAGGGGTCGAAGAGGCGATCACGGTGACCTCGGAGGCGCCAATCCTCGATGTGACGAGCTCCTCGGCCAGCAGCAGTTTCCAGGCCGAGTTGATCGACGCCAAGCCGACGACCCAGCGCAACTTCCAGGAACTGGCCCTGATGGCCCCCGGCGTCAGCGCGATCGGCCGCATCGGATCGGTCGGCGTGTATTCGGGGTTCGTCTCCGCTTACGGACGGGACGAGGGGTCGGTGGCCTGGAACGTCGACGGACTGAGCATCAACTTCCCGGATACCGGCAACATCTGGGGCGGGTGGGCCGACCCGGACACGATCGCCGAGGTGCAGGTGCTCGGCGTCGGCGCTCCGGCCGAGTACGGAAACATGACGGGCGCCGCGGTCAATGTGGTCACCAAGTCGGGAACTAACACCTTGCAGGGGCGGGTGGGCTACACCGGCGAGTTCGACGAGTTGACCTCCACGGGTCCCGAAGTGGAGGATGCGCTTGCGGTCGAGCGCGGTTTCGTGAGAGACACGTACAACAGTTGGGCCCTGTCGGCGGGCGGCCCGATCAAGAAGGACAAGCTGTACTTCTTCGCCGCGGTCGGGCTCAAGGAGGATCGGTTGCTGGAGCCGGGGGCGACTCCCAGCATCAACATCCCGGTCAGCACCTTCGACCACTACAACCTGAAGCTGGACTGGTCGATCAACCCTTCGCACACGCTGACGGGCGCCTACCAGTTCGAGGAGTACGCGCGCTCGTACGGCAACAGCAGTCGCGTGATCACGAATCCGGCAGCGGTCGGCACCGAGTACTCGGTGGTCCCGTACTCCCGCTTCGGCTACCAGGGGGTGCTGGGCGGCAACACGATCTTCGAGGTGAACTGGTCCGACATCATCAACAAGAACCGCAACGTTTCGGCGACCGGCAGCCTGGAGCCGCCCTTCATCGACTACAACACGAGTCCCCAGACGCTCAGCGGCGGCAAGACGTACCCCTACATGTACCCGGTGTGGTGGAACCGCGGTCACGCCAAGGTGACGCACTTCGCCGAGGATCTCGGCGGCAGCCACGAGTTCAAGTTCGGATTCCAGTACAGCAGCACCGGCGAGAAGGCGGCGGCTGTCTATCCCGGCTTCGGTGGCAAGTACTACTACAAGTACGGGGCCAACTACTACGTCTACTCGCGCAAGGAGCACTACTACGGGGCGAACACGGAGGCTTTCGGGCTCTACGTGGACGATTCCTGGCGCGTCAACGACCGTTTGACCCTGAACCTCGGCATACGGACCGACTCGGACGGGGGCGAGATTCCGCCCTATCCGATCCTGGAGTCCTACCTCTGCGACAAGCTGAACTGCGGCGTCACGACCGGGGAGTTCCAGCCGAGGTACGCGGACGTCGTCGACTACTCGAGCGTCGACCCGCGGCTGGGGTTGGCCTACCGGATCGGCGACGGTGACAAACAGGCTGTCCTCCGGGCATCCGTCGGCAGGTACCACGAGACGAACGTCGTCTCCAACTGGCAGCAACCGCACCCCGACCGCCCGGTCGCCCGGTTCGGCTCCAGCCCGAACCGGCACGGTCCGTTCACCTACTTCCGCGAGTTGGGGGATGGCACCTTCGGGCTGCCGAGGAAGGATCTGAAACGACCGCAGACGGATCAGTTCGCGGTCGGCTACGAACAGCAGCTTGGGGAGTACGTCGTCGGTCTTCAGTTCGTGGCGCACGAGACGACGGACCTGATCGGCTGGCAGATCGCCGACGACGGCGAGTACGAGGACGTGCCGTACGTCAACCCCCTGACGGGCGAGACGATCATGTTGAAGAACATGATCGTTCAGCCTACGCTCCAGAAGGGCAACCGGCCCGGAGATGCGGCGAACGCTCCACCGGGGACGAAGTACCACCAGGAGTACAAGGGCGCCTTCCTCACCTTCGCCAAGCGCCACACCGGCCGCTGGTCGTTGAACTCGTCGCTCGGCTGGTCGGAGTCGAAGGGACAGCAGTCCAACGGACTCAGCCAGAACCAGAACACCGCGTTCTACATCGGTCAGGCGGGCTCCGATCCGAACCATCATCTCTATGGAGGCGGTTTGGGCCAGAGCGACCGGCCGTGGACGTTCAGGACCCAGGCGACCTTCGACCTGCCCTGGGACCTCAGGTTGGTCACCATCCTGAACTACGAGGACGGCCGCCCGTACCGCCACCTGGCGCGGGAGCGACTGAACCAGGGGAACGTCACGGTTCCGCTGGAGCGGATGACCGGCAAGCGCCGGATGCCCGACGTCAAGACCATCGACCTCGGTCTTTCACGGAGGTTCTCGCGCGGCGATCGGGTCGGGTTCAAGGTCGATCTGCAGGTGTTGAACCTGCTGGACGACGACGGCCACTACTACTGGGGAAGCTACGGCCGCTATCCGGCCGAACTGGTACCGTCGCAGTACTTCCTGCCGCGACGGATGGCGGTACGCGTGGGCCTTGACTTCTAGGGGTCTGTGCGGCGGAGATGGAACGAACTGAACAACCTCTGGAAAGGTGGATTCCTGACATGACGACTAAGCCCGACACGCCACTTCCCTTGGATCGCCGCACTCTGCTGGCCGCGGCCTCACTCGGAATCGTCGCGGCAGCCTGCGCTCCGGCGGAGGAGGAAGCCGCTGCGATGGAGGAGGAAACCGCTCCGGCAGGTGACGACGGCGGTCTGACGGAGGCGGAACTGTCGCATCGGCAGACGGCCCGCGACTTCGTCAAAGCGCTCGAGACGTCGGATTGGGACGCGTTCTCGGGCCTGCTCGCCGACGACGCCCGGTTCATCACCCACGCTGCGGAAGGCCCGTACGCCCGGTCACACTCGGAGGGCGGCGCGGTGATCACCGAAGCGATGACGCAGTTGATGGGGGGATTGACCGATCCCCACCTGACGATCACCCGCGAGCGGGTGCTGGGACACCTCGTGATCCACGAGCGCGAGGAGACCTTCACCACCGCGGACGGCCCCGCAGAAACGAACATCACCGCGATGTACCTCGTCCACCAGGGCAAGGTGCAGATCTGGTTCGAGCTGGTGGGTGAGCTGCCGGCTTAGCGTCGGCGTTGCAGGCGCCGTCCGTTGTCGACGGCTTCCCTCGCCTCGCCCAGGCGGCCCCTACGGTTGAGGATGTCGGCGAGAACGAAGTAGCCGAACGGACCGAAGGCGCCATCCGGATCGAGACGCAGACCTTCTCGTGCCAGCGCCTCGGCGCGGTCCAGGTCGTCTCCTCGGTCCATGTGGAGCTTGGCCAGGTGGTAATAGCCGAGGACAAACTCCGGGTTCGACCGGATCGCCGTACGCCACATCTCCAGGTGTTCCTCCGGCCGGTCGAGTTCGCCGTAGAGGCGTCCCAGGTTGAACTGGGCCCGGAAGTGGTAGGGAGCGTGCCTGATCGCATCCTCGTAAGCGGCGACCGCGTCTTCGATGCGTGAGGCCTCTTCGTGGGTGAGCCCCAGGTTGAAGTGGGCCTGACCGATCTCGGGGTTCTTGGCGATGGCCTTCTGGAAGTGGACCGCCGACTCCCGGCTCTGTCCCAGGAGCGCCAGGAGTTCGCCGTGCTGGTTGTGGATCCACGCCGGGGCCAGCTCGTCGGCGGCAGCCGCTTCCACGACTCGCAGCGCATCGGGGAGGCGGTCGAGATCGGCATAGATGTCGCTCATGGCGATTGCCGCGTTCGACTCGTAGGGCGCCAACTCCTGCAGGCGGTGGAAGCCGACCAGGGCTTCCTCGAGGCGGCCGAGGCGCCAGTAGCTGGTCGCGAGGCCGAGCAGCGAGGCCTGGTGCTCCGGGTTCAGGGCGAGGGCCCGCTGGTAGAGGTCGAGCGCCTGTTGCTCGAGTTCTCTCGCTTCGGCGGGTTCCGCTTGGCGCGAAGCGATGTCGGCCTGGCGTCCGATGATGCCGCCGAGCATCTGGTTCGCGTCGACGATGTTGTCGTCCAGAGCCAGGGCCGCGCGCAGGTACTCTTCAGCCCCCTGTTCGTCGCCGCGCCCGATCAGGCTCTGCGCCTCCATGATCGCCCGGTGGACGGCGATCCTCTCCTTCGGGTCCGTTCGCGGGGCGCCGTCGTTGTCGTTGACTCTGGAGCTGGCGCGGCCCGCCAGGTAGCCCAGGGCGCGCAGTTGCGCCAGAGTCTCGGTATCGAGGTCGGGCAGCCGGCCGGTCCGGTCGCCTGACGGTGTCAGACCGCTGGCGTAGTTGACGAGACGGTCCCGCAGGGACCTCGACAGCTCGCGGTCTCGGAGCACTACGTTGTCCGCTTCGTCCTCGTCTTCGGATAGCAGGTAGAGCTCCGGATTCGTCGTGTCGATGAACTTCTCGGATTCCGTGCGGATCGAGCGCAGAGGCGCCCAGTTGTAGTGGTAGAGGGAGTAGTACGACTCCGTGTAGACCTCCCGTTGCGTTTCGAGTTCGCGGCCCAGGATCGAGGGCAGCAGATCGGCGCCCTGCACGGCTGCCGGCGCTTCCTCGCCGACGATCGAAAGGACGGTCGGCAGGATGTCGACATGGCTTACCGCCTCGTCGACGATCCGCTCTTCGAAGTCTCCGAAGGGCAGGCGCAGGATGAGGGGAACGTGGACGGTGGAGTCGTAGATGAAGTAGCCGTGGAACCCCTCGCCGTGCTGGCCCAATCCCTCGCCGTGGTCGGAGGTGAGGAGGAGCACCGACTCGTCCAGGACGCCTCGACTCTCGAGGCCTTCGCGCAACACGCCGACGAGGGAGTCGGTGTAGGCCACCTCGGCGTCGTAGGGGCGGTCGGGATACTGGGACCGGTAGGGTTCAGGCGGCGTGTAGGGGTCGTGCGGCTCGAACAGGTGGACCCACAGAAAGAACGGTTGGTCCCGGGGCTCGTCGAGCCACGCGAACGCCTCCTCGATCGTGTCGCGCCCATCGTGCTGAACCTGGCCGACGTTCACGGAGGGCTTGTTCGGGTCGAGCTGGAAGTCGTCGCGATAGTGATCGAAGCCGCGGCCGATGCCCCAGCGCGAGTCGAGGACGAAGGCGCTGACGAACCCCGCGGTGTCCCATCCGGCCGCCGAGAGCCGCTCGGCGAGAGTGGGCACCGTTTCGTCGAGGTAGTAGCCCACGTTCTCCCGTACGCCGTGGAACGGCGGGTAGGTACCGGTCATGATCGAGGAGTGGGCCGGCAATGTGAACGGCACGGTGGTGGCGGCGTTGGAAAAGCGCACGCCTTCACTCGCAAGCCTGTCGATGTGAGGGGTGGAGACCTGCTCTGAGCCGTAGCTGGAGAGCCGGTCCGCTCGCAGGGTGTCGATCGTGACCAGAATGACGTTCAGGCGGCCTGGTTCGACCTCGCCGGCGAGTTCTTCCCAGGTCGGCAGCGGTTCCGGCGCCGTCTCGGGGCGCGGCTCAGGGTCGCTTTCGGGAGCGCATCCGGGCAGCAGCCCGAAGGCAAGAACAGCCGCCAGAGCGCGTGCGCCGGTCACGGGTCGATCAGGTCCACCAATTCGCGGACGCCGCTGTCGAAGCGCTGGAACGCCCGCTGAGCCCGCGCCCGGTCGGCCAGGTCGCCGCCGCGGTCGAGTTCGGCGGCGCTCTGCATGACCCGCCCGATCGCCTTGCGCGCCTGGCCGCGCTGCCGGGCGCTCAGGCCGCTCAGCCGGTCGAGCAGCACCTCGGCGAGATCGCGGGCGTCGAAGGCGGGCACGTAGAGGGTGAGCCATTCGCCGTTCTCGATCTGGGTGCGCACCCGGTCCCGTTTGTTCGCCATCAGCGCCACGATCGCGATTGGATCTTCGGGGATCGTCATTGGCGGCCGCTCGTGGCTGTGCGGACCGGTCCGGATCGCGGTGCTCCGCGAGCCGCCGCCCGCGGGCTCGACCGTCGTCTCCTCGAAGTAGAAGTCGTAGCGCTGCTGATCGCCGGCCAGCCAGACGTGGGCGAAGAACTCGCCGGGGAGTTCTTCGGGGATCTCGGACAGGAGGTAGTCGCTGCCGACGGCCGGCGCCATCGGGTAGCGGGTCTCGTCCCAACCCTCCGTCTCTTCGTTCCACGCTTCGAACACGACTTGGCCGCTGAAGTTCCGTGGATCGACCGGCTGCTTGAAGTCGTCGTAGACGTAGAGCCGGAATTCGCCGGGCCGGGGCAGGGCGCCCTCCAGGTGATGGTAGTTGTTCGCCGCCATGAAGAACTGGCCGCCGTGGAGCGGGTTGTGGTCCATGTGCGCGGCGGCGTTCGGATCGGCGGGGTCGAGCCCGCTCGATGCCGTCCCGCTTCCGGGTGCGCCGCCGGTCGCCGTGCCGCCGAACGCCTCGGTCAACATGCCGCCGCGCGACGGCGGCTGTTCGCGGGGCTCGAAGATGTCGGGCAGGACGAGGTGGTCGTCGAGTTCGTAGTCCAGGTTGAGGGCGAACGCCTGGACGACGGTCTCCTTGCCTTTCGCGACATCGAACGATCCGACCAGCTCGACGCGAGTTCCCGGCGGCGCGTGAATGGGCTCCTCGAACAGGTAGGAGGCGGGGAACTCGGGGTCGTACTCGGGGACGTAGAGCACGGTCTGGAGCCGCTGGTCGGGGAAGTGGACGCGGACCTCCATGCTGGCGAGCCGGTCGCCGACGTCTGGATGCAGTCCGATCAGCCGGGCACGCTCGGACAGGGTCATGCTCGCGGTCTGCGTGCGCGCGGCGCGGCGGCCCTTGAGCGTGACCTCGCCGCCGGCCTGCGCGCTCTCGACCCACAGCTCGACCTCGTCCTCGGACTGGGCCAGGAAGAGTCCCAGACTCGAACGGTCGCGGACAAGGGTTCGGGAGTCGTCGCCCGGCCGCCGGCGGTACTCGACCAGGAGCTCGATCGTAGCGCCGCGGCGCAGCCGCTTGCCGGCGCCGTCCGGCAGCAGCACCGGGTCGTCGCCGCGAAGCCACTGACCCAGGAAGTGGGGGCCGACCGTTGCGGTCCGTGTCCGGGTCGGCTCGGGTTCATCCTCGTCGCGGAAGGGGTCGTAGGGGACCTGGACCTCGACTTCGAGTTGCTCAGCGGGCGCGTCTTCGGGGTCGTGTACCCAGGCCGCCATCCGGTAGACCACGCCGGGGTGTTGCGGCCGGAACTCGTAGCCGGTGATCCAGGCGTCCTGTTCGAGTTCGACGGCGAGCCGCTCGCGCTGGCGGGCGGTCTGCCGACCGGGCGCGACAACCGTCTCGGCGGCGGGCTCGACGACCAGATCGGGCACGCCGAGCACCCATTCCTCTTCCGTGAACTCGGGCGGTGGAGGCAGGTTGCGACGCGGCCCCTGGGGCCCGCCGCCCTGGACCCAGGCCACCACGATGTCGATCTCGCGCTGGCTCATGCGGCGCGAGTTGCGGAAGTGGTCGTAGCGGGCATCGGCGGTCCACGGCGGCATGCGGCCGGTGAGCAGTTCCTCCTCGATCGCCACGCCCCATGCTCGGGCGCCGGGTTTGGCGTCGTTGCCGTAGGTGGTCAGGTCGATGTAGTCGGGCGCCGACCCCTTCGGGTTGTGGCACGGCATGCAGTAGCGCCGGAGGATCGGGCGCACGTCGTCGGCGAAGTTGATGTCCGTCGTGATCCGCACGTGGGCGGGCGCCGGCTCGGTGGCGATCCCGGTCAGCGTCAGCGCCGCCAGGCCGATCACGGCCGCGGCCGCGGCGATGGATCTGCCGTGGCGGGTCGTTCGCCTCTGTCTCATTGCCCCTCTCCGGAGTAGACCGACAGGTTGCCCTCGCTGTCGGCGAGGAACAGTGGCCGGAACTCGAAGCCGAGGTCGCGCAGACGTTCTCCGCCGCCCTGCTGGCGATCGACGACAGCCGACACGGCAACGACCTTGCAGCCCTCGGCCTGCACCGCCTCGATCGCTCGGATGATGGAGCCGGCCGAGGTGACGACGTCGTCGACGACGGCGACCCGGCGTCCCTCGGCGATCAGCTTGCGACCGTCCGGATGGTACGAAGCATCGATCTTGGCGCTGGTGCCGTGGCCCTTCGCCTTGTTGCGGACCAGGAAGCCGAACAGAGGCGGACCTTCCATGTCGCTTGCTACGGATGCCGCGGTGGCCAGGTAGGCGCCGCCGACCTCGGGTCCGCCGACCGCGTCGATGCCGAAGGGCCGCAGTTGCTCGCGGAGCGCCTCGCCGATCAGCCGCGAGCCGCGCGGAGACAGCACGGTCGCCTTGGTGTCGCAGTAGTAGTGGGAGTGCGCGCCGGAGGTGAGCGTGAAGCTCCCCTTGGCGATGCTCCGCTCCTGGAGCAGCGCCTGGAGTTCGTGCAATCGCAGGTCTGTTTCCGGGTTCGGCACGGCCGGAGAGGGTATCAACGACGGTCGGCTGCCGGCCTTTTCCGGACCGGGCGGGTGGTACTCTCAAGGCCCTTGCCCCGGGCACCAGGAGGCGAACGATGAGTTCGACGCGTCGACACGCGGCCTACCGATCCATCAAGCGATTCATGATCCGCACGGCGCCACCGATGGAGCTGTTGGCGGTGTTGTCGGGCGCCAATCTCACTCTCGCGGTCCTGTTCCTACTTGGCTTCTTTGACTGTTGACGCCGTGTCGGAACGCGCCCCGGCCCGTATCGGCATCGTCACCGTCTCGGATCGGGCCTCCCGCGGGGAGTACGAGGACCGCGGCGGCCCTGCGATCCGCGACTACCTGGCGGAGGTCCTGACGTCGCCTTGGGAGCCCTGTGAGCGCGTGGTCGAGGACGAAGTCGAGCGGATCGAGGCGGCGCTCCGGGAACTCTGCGACGACGAAGGCTGCTGCCTGGTCGTGACCACCGGCGGTACCGGCCCGGCGCCACGCGACGTGACCCCGGAGGCGACCCTGGCCGTATGCGAGAAGCCGATGCCGGGGTTCGGCGAGCTGATGCGCCAGGTGTCGCTCAAGGCCGTGCCGACCGCGATCCTGTCGCGGCAGACTGCGGGGATCCGCGGCTCGTCGCTGATCGTCAACCTTCCGGGGCAGCCAAAGGCGATCGGGGAGTGCCTGGACGCGGTGTTTCCGGCGATTCCGTACTGCGTCGATCTGATCGGCGGGCCGTACCTGACCACGAACGAGGTGCGGATCAAGGCGTTCCGGCCGAAGTCGGCGAAGAAGCCGGCGGGCTGATGAGGATCGACGTGGGGCACCGATGCTCCAGGCCGGCGGTCTGGCCGGTGCTCGCGGCGCCGCTGTTTGCTCTAGCCGCTGCCTGCGGGCCGTCCGGCGGAGGCGGCGAGGAAGCGATCGTCTACCGCGACACCTGGGGCGTTCCCCACATCTACGCCGACACCGCCGAGGCCGGGCTGTACGCCTCCGGCTGGGCCATGGCCGAGGATCGGCTGAGCCAGTTGCTCGAGAACTATCTGTTCGGCCTCGGCGAGTACGCGGCTGCGTTCGGCCCCGGCGACGGCGACCGTTGGGTGCGGTCCGACCTCGAGTCGCTGATGTGGGACCACTACGGCGCCGCGAAGCGCCACTACGAGGCGAAGCTGAACCCCGAGCTGCGCCGTCACCTGGCGGCGTTCGTTGCCGGGATCAACGACTACCTGGAGCAGCATCCCGCCGAAGTGCCGCCGTGGTGGGGCGACCGCCCGGTCGACGTCTACATGCCGGTCGCCTTCAGCCGCCAGTTCATCTGGAGCTGGCCGGCCGGTCAGGCTCGGTCCGACCTGCGCGCGATCGGCGTCGAACCCTCGTTCGACGTCGACCTGCGGGCGTCGAATCAGATCGCTCTGGCGCCGGACCAGACGACGTTCGGCGCCGCGGCGCTGATCATCGACCCGCACCTGTCCTGGCTGGGCCGTCACCGCTACTGGGAGGTGCGCCTTCACGCCGGCGACATCCACATCAGCGGCTTCGCCACCGCCGGCTTCCCCTACGTCAACCTGGGTCACAACGAGCACGTGGCCTGGGCGCATACGACCGGCGGGCCGGACACCGCCGACGCCTACGAACTGACCCTCGATCCGGAGGATCCGAGCCGCTACCTCTACGACGGCGAGTGGCGGCAGATGGAGAGCCGCACGGTCGAGGTGTCCGTGGCGGGCGAGGCGTCGCCGCGCGAGGCCACGTTCTGGTACTCCCACCACGGTCCCATCGTGGCGCGGCAGGGCGACAGGGCCTGGGCGGCCGCGCTGGCCTACGAGCAGGAGATCGGCTACCTGGAGTCCAAGTACCACTTCATGGTCGCCGAGGACTACCAGGGCGCTGCGGCGGCGCTGGACGTGCTTCAGATCATGCCGCAGAACGTGATGATCGCCGACACCGGGGGCAACATCTACTACCAGCGCACCGGCCGGGTGCCGATCCGGCCCGATGGCTACGACTGGCGCCGGCCCGTCGATGGCTCGACCTCCGACACGGAATGGCTGGGCATCCACCCGGCTTCCGACCTGATGTCGCTGCTCAACCCGGAACGCGGGTACATGCAGAACAACAACATCGGCCCGGACACGATGCTGGTCGGTTCGCCGCTCGTGCCGGAGCGCTACCCGGCGCACCTCTACAACCAGCCCGCTCTGTACACCCACCAGCGCGGCGCCGTTGCTGTCGCGCTTCTCGAGGCGAAGCGGGAAGCCGGCGGCAAGTGGAGCGAAGAGGAGATCGTCGAGCTGGCGCTCGACCGCTCGGTCTACCAGTTTGAGCGCTGGGTGGCGGAGTTGGGCAGGGCGGAGGCCGCCTTCCCCGGCAAGCCTTCCTCGGACCGCCCGGAAGTGGTGCGCCGGATCCTGGAGTGGGACGGCGTCGCCGAGCCGGACTCGCAGGGCGCGCTCGCCTACTTCCGGTGGCGCGAGGCGCTACGCGGTCTGGTCGGGAGCGAACGAATGAACGACATGGCCTCCAGGGTCGATGACTACCTGGAGCTCATCCGCGAGGCGCCCGAGCCGCCTGGACTGCGCGACGACGAACTGCCGGAGCTGGTCATGGCGGTCGAAGCCGCCGCCGTCGCGTTGCGCGTGGGCCCGGGAGGGTTCGATGCGGCGTTCGGCGACGTGTTCCGGGTCGGCCGCCAGGACTCGGCGGACGAGGTCTCCTGGCCGGTCGGCGGCGGCTCGCTCGGCGAGGCCGGGATGGCGACCCTGCGCGCGGTCGGGTTCAGCCCGGCCCGCGCGGACGGGACGCGCTGGGGCAACCGGGGCCAGACGTCGACCGAGGTCGTCATCCTGAGCAATCCGATCCGCAGCTACACCCAACCCCCGATCGGCCAGAGCGACCGCCCGGACTCGCCGCATTACCGCGACCAGGCCGAGAAGCTGTTCTCGCCCGGCGCGATGAAGTCGGGGTGGTTCACGCGCGAGGAACTGTTTGCCGACGGCGGCGCGAACGTCGCGGCCGAGATGCGGTTGGTCTACGAGCCCTGAGCAGAGGACGGCCCACGACGGGATCGCCGTGCTCGGTGCACGTGACCGAGCACGCGATCGGGCCGAACCGCCGCGACGAGTAGAACTAGTCGCCGCTGCCGGCGCCGGTGCTGGTGGTTTCGCCGGACCGGATGTCGTCCTCGAGAATCCTCGCGCCGCGCAGGGTGTTGCCCATCGCGTAGTTGCCCTCGTGGCAGGCGTACTCGTAGACCCGCTCGGGTCTGTTCCGCCAGATGTACTCACCGGACCAGGGGGCTTCCCAGGTAGCCGGATCGTCCATCGTGAAGTGGTAGAGGATGTCGCCGTCCGGCTGGAGTGTGAGACGTTCGGTGACGTGGAGATCCCGCGTTGCCCCGCGCAGGAACCCATCGGATCGGAAGTGGCCCGAGTCGATGACCAGGGTGTCGCCTTCCCACCAGCCGATCGAGTCGCCCAGCCATCTGCGCTCCTCGGGGCTCGGGTGCTCCGAGTTCAGGCGCACGATCCGGGCGTCATGGACCATCTCGATCAGGATCATGATGTGGTCCTCGGTCTGCACCACCCGCTTGTAGTTGTTGTAGCCGCTAGGGAACGTCGGCGTGGCGCCGGTGAAGCCGAGGATGCAGCGTTCGTTGATCGGCAATGACTCGGGGCCGTCGTAGGGGCCCGGGCCGTCGTGTTCGAGCCACCAGGCGGTGCCTTCGTTCGGGCGCCGCAGCTTGGCGCGCTCCGCCGCTCTCGCCTTTCTTGCCTCGGTCGTTTCTGGAATTCGGCCGTTCGGCGGGTCGATGATGATCGAGGTGCGGAACTTGCCGTCCACTGCGAAGGCCTCGGTGCCGCGGTCGAGCCAGAAGCTGTTGTAGCCGCCCACATTGCCGGCAGCGCCCGGGGACCCGTCTCCGCCTTCCGGCGGCGCTTCGCGGTTCGGGTCGGAGACCTGGTGGCGCTCGGCGCGGGCCTTCGCCGCGTCGGCCGCGATCTTCTCCGCCTCTTCCCTGGTCAGGAGCAGGTTGTCGCCGTACTCCTCCGGGCGCTGCAGCGGCGTCAATGTCGCGGCGTCGTAGGTGCCGCTCAGGTCGGGCTTGCCGTCGGCGGCGCGCTTGATCTCGGTCTCGGCCGCGAGGGCCGGCGCCGCGAGCAGCAGCACGAGGATGGCGGCCAGGGCCGCTGGGAATCGGACTCTCATTCTGCGTCCTCCTGTTTCGACTGGAAGCCGAGAGTCTAGCGGAGGGCCTCCAGGTGGGGGCGCCACCCGAAGTCGCTCAGCGAGCGCGTCCCGACGTTCTCGGAGGCAGTCGAGCGCGTGATCGAGATGCACCGCGCTTCTTGGCGGGCAGGCAGCGCATCGGTGCGGGAGGTGGGCGATCCCGCAGGGCCGCCGGGCCGACAACCCCGCAGGGGACGCGGATGCCGCGGCGTTGCCGCGAAACGCTGCGCAGCCGGAGCACTTCCGTGCGCTGCCACATGGCGAGTTGGCGGCGGTGCTGGCGAAGTTGCGGCAGTCGGAGGCCGGACCCTGTGCGCGGCTCTCCCTGGAGCTCCTGGTCCTGACCGCGGCGAGAACAGGCGAAGTCCGGCACGCGCGGTGGGTTGAGATTGACCGCGCCGGAAGGGTCTGGACGATTCCGGCCTCACGGATGAAGGCCAGCCGGGAGATCGCGCGTTCCGCTGGCTCGACGGGCGCTTGAAGTGCTTGAAGAGGCCAGGGACCTTGGGGACGGCTCGCCATTGATCTTCCCCTCGGCGCAGACAGGCAGAACCCTGAGCTCTGGCGTGTGGTGGAAGCTCCTGCGCCGGCTTGACCTCGATTGCACGGTACATGGATTCCGCAGTTCGTTTCGCGACTGGTGTGGGGAGAATGGCGTGGCGCGCGAGTTGGCCGAGGCTTGCCTCGCGCACGCAGTGGGCAACCAGGCGGAGGCCGCATACGCCCGTTCCGACTTGTTGGAGCGGCGTCGTCGGGTGATGGGGGAATGGGATCAATACGCCACCGGCGAAGGACCGCGCATCCCCGATCCTGGCCGCCCCGGATCGAGTCGTACCATTTCTTCGCGGTAGGCGATCAAGTTCCGCCCGCGTCGGTTTCCCATCTACAGAGTTCGAGTGCCGGTAGAGGGTGCTTCGCTGGCCTGAAGGTACACAGGGGGCCAATACGACGATAACCTACAGAATTGCTGCGGTGGCGGACGAGTAGTCGCCCTCAGATTTCGTATCTGTCCCATTCGATGCTTCGCCAACCATCCAGTCTCAGCCAGTGCCTGAGTTCCCTACTTCTCTCCAAGACAAGAGCTTTGTCCACGCCAATCTCGTCCAGCACACAGAGCTTCAATAGCGCCTCGCCCTGTTTCCATAGTCTGTGCAGGCTGACATCTGGATCGCCGTATCCTCCTGCACCATGAGAGATCGGGTTCCTTGCGCTTACGAGTTCGTGGACAAGTTTCTTGATTTGCCCACTCGTCATCACCTCAGACAGGTTTTCCCGGGCGTGGTCCAGCAGCCTTTTCCGCAACGGAGGCTTGAGTAGGTAGGGTCCCATCGTGTTCGTCCACCAGCCTCTGTGGCGATCTGGAACGACATCTGTTGTCGCGTTGACGATCTCCTGGAACTCGTCCTCTGTCATCACAGGCTGTGGACCGTTCTTCGCTCGGTGCAGTTCCTCAAGCGCTTGGACTACGAGAAGAAGGAGATTCTCCAGGTGGTCCTGGCCCACGGCTGAGGCTCGAAGTCGCTGCAGAGCTGACGGTGCCGATTCATAGAGTGCGAACCAAGCTCGAATGACATCTTCGGGAGAGTTGACAGCCTCTTCCCGTGCCATGAAGAGAGCATGTAGGCTTGGCGAGTCCTTTGGAGCCTGGGTGTCCGATGGGCGGATTCCATCTTGATAGAAGACGTTCAAGTATGCCTCTTGGTCGCTCTCGGTTTCTGCTAGGGCTGTGATGGACTCCACGCAGCATCTCGCACCTAGGCCGAAACAGAGGAGTTCTTGGAACACCCTCAGTTGTCTGAGGAAGTCGTCTAGCGGTGCCTCGGCAACGCGTTCGATGACTACGACAGCGGATTGACCGATCTTGACGGCGTGACCCTTTTCGATGCGGCGAGACACTCCGGTTCGAGTGGCCTGCACCTTGATCCTCCAGTCACCCACCTCTACCTGTATCGGTTCTGGCAGCCTAGTCCTGAACGCGATCTTAGGAGAACCAAGTTCATAGTCCTCCTTCCATCGGATGGCGTCTGTGAGCCAGCCGATGAGGCCATCCACCCCTGCGCTAATGCTGGTGACGGTTAGGGGAGTTTCTGGGTCGACATTCTCGTCATAGGACGCACCGATGCAGCACCGCCTAGCATGGTAGGTGATTCTTGACGAGATGTTGGGGGCGAAGGAGGTCGATCCTCCTATAGCACGGCAGTCCTCAAAGATGACCCTCTTAGTCAGGTCGAACTCTCCGGTGAGGAGGGGCCAATCGCGCGCGCCACGGGTGACCTCGTAAACGCCGAAAGGCTTCTTGTCATTGGGTAGCACTAAGACACCGGCGGCGAACTTGTTCATGGCCGACACTTCGAGTCGTATGTCGCCAGAAGTCGAGATGGTGAAGTTGCCTGGAAGTCGTTCACTAGGTCGGTCTGGCGGCCAGAAGTAGCCGGTTCCCGTAACTGGAGCATTCAGTTTCATTTGTCGTCGTTCCCCTTGGTTTCCTTCAGTCGGGAATTTGGATGCCCACCGAGGTCCTAACGTTGCGTAGGGCAGTGGAGAGGACACGAGCGGCTCCTTGAACTCTTGCCAGGGGAAGAGACCAACACCGAACAAACAAGACAGCGGCTGTCTAGCTGGAGTCTGCTGTCTGCTGTTCGATGGTCTTCTCCATGATCAGGCCTAAGTCCTGCGCCGCTCGGTCGAGGACGATGGTCAGGTGCTTTAGGTCCCACCCCATGTAGGCCGCAAGTGGTAGAAGCGAGTCTCTGAGGGCCAACAGTGCCAGCGCCGTCAGCATGGCCATGTTCTGTGGGCGGAACGTCTTGACAGCGATGGCGCCTTCGTCGTCGCCTTCCACGACTTCGTAGCACCATCTTCGAAGAGCTAAGGTTTCGGCATGGGCTAAGGCCGACAGTAGTCTGTACTCGGCGTCTTGGCCGAGGGACTCACGGATAGCATCAGTTGGTCCTGGGACGGCTTCGGCTATTCGGGTTATCCGGTCTCCTTTTCGTCCCACGGAATAGCCAAGCTCTTCTGCTTGGCCAGCGATATGTTCGACTCGCTCAGTGTAGAAGCTGGCGGAGTCCTCGTCTTTGCGGGCCTCGGCCAATCTTCGGTTCTGAACCAGTTCCTTGTGGCGCAGCGCGTAGACACGGCCCACTCTCTGCGTCGCGTCGATCTGTGGATCAAGAAGCCAACGGACTCTAGCGCTTGGCTCTAGCATCGCCCGCACACAGTTGCATGAAGCAATCATCTGAATCGGTGGAGTTAGCGCTTTGGCGAGCAGGCCACCGTTTTCCCCTACGGCTTCAAGGAAGTGCCAAGCGAACGAGATGGCCGTTCTTACAGATTCGTCGCGTGGCGCAGTGGATTGTTCGACGAATCCAGGCGAGTCTTGTGCTGGCTGTCTGAACTGGATGCGCACGAAGGCGTTGGTCGCGGCCAAGACTTGCTGCAAGACTGAGCGCAGTGCGCCGATAATGGGAGGTGTGGGGTCTACTGGAGTGGGGTTGCGCAAGTCTCCGTGGATTGCTTCTAGCGTGAGCGCGATTCGTTCGAGCAGTTGAACCTGCTGGTGTCCATAGGGGTCCATTCTGGGCCGAGCCTCTTCATCAATGGTTGTGGGGCTAGCGCCCGCCTTTGGAAGCGAGCGACTTCGCGCGAGGCCCACTGGTCCTGACGGGACTCGAACCCGCGACCTCCTCGTGTGACCGAGGTGCTCTATCCGGCTGAGCTACAGGATTAGGACCAGTGAGGTCAAAGCGGACTGGGCGATCGTTGCGATCTCCAGTCGGCTCGACATCACCTCTAAGGGCGGCATCGTAGCTGAGTTGCAGGACTTGTTCAACTGTTCACGTCGTGATGCGCGGGGAAGGTCTCGCGGTCTGCTGCGCGCCTTTCGCCGCATGGCCTCCTCGAGGCTCTTGACGTCCCCGTAGACGTCACGGTCGAGAAGCGACAGGAAGAAGCGGAAGTTCTCGGGATCGCCCTTGTGTGGCGTGGCCGTCATGCGGAGTTAGTGGTCGGTCCGATCCGCGAGCGCTTCGCCAAGCTGGAAGGCGAGGGTCTTCTTCTCATGGCTGTAGGCGCTCATCTTGTGGGCCTCGTCGACTACTACGAAGTCCCAGCGGCTGTGCAGCAGGCTCTCCCTGGCGTCGTGGATGCGAGAGATCCACGAAACCGAAGTGACAACCTGGTTCTTCTCCTGCGAAGAATTCTGCCCATACTGGCTGCGGACGGTCTCGCCCCGCATGACGTCGAACTGCTCGCGGAACTTGTCCTTCTGCTCGCGCTGCCATTGGAACGTGAGGTTCGCCGGTGCCACGATCAGGGTTCGCCGGACCAGGCCGCGGATCTTCAGCTCCTTGAGAAGGAGGCCCGCCATGATCGGCTTGCCGGCCCCCGAGTCGTCGGCGAGCAAGAAGCGGATGCGTGGGAGCCCGAGGAAGTACTCGTAGACCGCCTCGAGTTGGTGGGGGAGTGGGTCGACGCGGGCTGTCGAGAGCGAGAAGTAGCGGTCGTACTCGTAGGCGAGTCCCAGACGCTCCGCCTCAATGCGAAGACGGAAGCGAAGAGGATCTCCGTCGAAGGGCTCGGTGGCTGGCGAGATTGTGAGTTGCGAGATTTGCGCCTCGCTCAAGATCGGATCGTGGACTTGACCCGTGCGGAGGCCTTTCCCCAGCAGCTTGACCAACTCGCCGACCGGGATAGTCGTAGTGACCTCGACCGGCTCGGGGAGCAAGGGTCCGCGCACCACGACACCGGGAGAAAGCTCTTCGAACGCGGCTTGAGTCACCGTTGCTTCGCTGGGGGCGGTTGAACAGACGTAGTTCGGCTGCTACGGCAGCGCGAAGACGAAGATGTTGTTGCCGGAGCTGGGACGCACTTCGGAGGAGTCCGCCCGAGAGCGCCGACGACCGGGATCCCCGGCACCGTCGTCAGAAGAGCGGCGACAGGCTCCGCCAGCGAATAGAGCTTTGGCGGCGCATCTTAGCCGAGGAGTTCCGACGCTGTAGTAGTCGGCATCGTCCAGCGCCACGCGGGTGATCTCCTCGTCGTTCCGCAGCACGACATGCTGGTTGGCGAAAGCCGGATGGGACCAGAGGACCAGACGGTCGCTCTGCCCGTGCCGCGGGGGTAGGATTTGTTCTACGGGCTCCCTAGCTGCACGGGCACTGGCCACGAATGTCTTCGCGAGAGGAGCCGGAGGAAGATGCAGGAGTACACCGCGATCGTCAAGCGGGCCGGCGACTGGTGGATCGGCTGGATCGAAGAAGTGCCGGGCGTGAACTGCCAGGAAGGGAGCCGCGAAGAGTTGCTGGAGACCTTGACCATCACGCTGAGTGAGGCGCTGGAGTTCAATCGCCAGGCAGCGCTGGCCGCGGCGGGTGAGGGCTACACGTTGGAGAGGATCGTTGTCGCCACATGAGGCGCTGAGTTCTTCCGCGGCATCTCGTCCTCATACGGTCCCCAAACAGCAAGGGCTGCCCCGAAGAGCAGCCCTTGAGCCGACAGCACGCTGCCGGCGGGTATCTGCGCAGAATCTACCTTCGCCCGGCAGACGATGCAAGCGACACGGCCGCCTGACAGACGCTCCTTCCCGTCACCGGGGGGAGAGGGGCGGTGCCGCCAGCGGTCACGCAGGGCCGCGGCGGGGGACCGCTAGTCCCCGCTGCCGCCGCCGGTACTCCCGGCTTCCGCGGCCGCCGCGTCGGCCTCGAGAATCCGCGCGCCGCGCAGCGTGTTGCCCATCGCGTAGTTGCCCTCGTGGCAGGCGTACTCGTAGACGAGCTCCGGGCGGTTCCTCAGGATGTACTCGCCGGACCAGGGCGTTTCCCAGGTGGCCGGATCGTCCATGGTGAATTGGTAGAGGATGTCGCCGTTCGGCTGAAGGGTGAGGCGTTCGGTGACGTGAAGCCCCTGGGTCGATCCGCGAAGGAAGGTCTTGGGGTGGAAGTTCACGGAGTCGATGACGAGGGTGTCGCCTTCCCACCAGCCGACCGAGTCGCCGAGCCACTTGCGCTCTTCGGGGCTGGGGTGCTCGGAGTTCAGGCGCACGATACGGGCGTCGTGGACCATCTCGATCAGGATCATGACGTGGTCTTCGGTCTGCACGACGCGCTTGTAGTTGTTGTAGCCGCTCGGGAGAGTCGGCGTGGCGCCGGTGAAGCCGACGATGCAGCGCTCGGTGACCGGGAGCGACTCGGGGCCGTCGTAGGGGCCGGGGCCGTCGATGTCGAGCCACCAGGCGGAGCCGTCGTTCGGCCGGCGCAGCTTGTCGCGCGCCGCCCTCTTCGCCTTCGCGGCCTCGGTCGTTTCGGGCATACGGCCGTTCGGCGGGTCGACGATGATCGAGGTCCGGAACTTGCCGTCGACGGAGAAGGCCTCGGTGCCGAAGTCGAGCCAGAAGAAGTTGTACCCGCCGACGTTGCCGGCGCCGCCTCCGGAACCGTCGCCGCCGGGAGGCGGCGCTTCGCGGTTGGGATCGCTGACCTGATGGCGTTCGGCGCGGGCCTTCGCCGCGTCGGCCTTGATCTTCTCGGCCTCTTCCCTGGTCAGGAACAGGTTCTCGCCGTACTCCTCGGGCCTCTGCAGCGGGGTCAGAGTGGCGGCGTCATAGTTGCCGGCCAGGTCGGGTCGGCCGCTTGGAGTGCGCTTGATCTCGTCCTGAGCTCCCGCAGCGGGCGCCGTGATTAGCAGAAGAACGATTGCGGTCAGGGCCGCGGGGATTCCGCTTCTCATTCGGTGTCCTCCAAGGGTTCGATCAGTCACCGCTGCCCGCTCCGGTGCTGGCGGTCTTGCCGGACAGCACGTCGGACTCGAGCACCCGGGCGCCGCGCAACGTGCCGCCCATCGAGTAGTTGCCTTCGTGGCACGCGTACTCGTAGACGTTCACGGGGCTGCGCTTCCAGATGTACTCACCGGACCAGGGGACGTCCCAGGTTGCCGGATCCTCGATCGTGAACTGGTAGAGGATGTCGCCGTTCGGCTGCAGCGTGAGGCGCTCCGTGACGTGGGACTCCTGGGTGGCGCTGCGCAGCACCGCCTTGGGATGGAAGTTCCTCGAGTCGATGACGAGGGTGTCGCCTTCCCACCAGCCGACCGAGTGGCCTAGCCACTTCCGCTCCGTAGGATCCGGATGCTCGGCGTTCAGGCGCACGATGCGGGCGTCGTGGACCATCTCGATGAGGATCATGACGTGGTCCTCGGTCTGCACGACGCGCTTGAAGTTGTTGTAGAGGCTCGGGAAGGTCGGCGTGGCGCCGGTGAAGCCGACGATGCAGCGCTCGGTGACGGGCAGCGTCTCGGGGCCGTCGTAGGGACCGTGGCCGTCGATCTCGAGCCACCAGGCAGAGCCGTCGTTGGGGCGCCGCAGCCGGGCGCGCTCAGCGGCCCTCGCCTTGCCGGCCTCGGTCATCTCCGGCATGCGGCCGTTCGGAGGATCGAAGATGATCGAAGTACGAAACTTGCCGTCGACCGCGAATGCCTCGGTCCCGGTCTCGACCCAGAATCGGTTGTAGCCGCCCACGTTGCCGGCGCCGCCCGTCGTCCCGTCGCCGCCGGCTGGCGGCGGCTTGCGGTTCGGATCGGAAATCTGGTGCCGGTCGGCGGCGTACTGGGCCGCCTCCGCCTCGATCTTCGCGGCGTCTTCCGGAGAAAGGAAGAGGTTCTCGCCGTACTCCTCGGGCCGCTGGAGCGGTGTCAGGGTGCCGGCGTCGAAGGTGCCGGTCAGGTCGGGCTTACCGTTGGCGGCACGCTTGATCTCGCCTTCGGCGGCTAGCGTCGGCGCCGCGATCAGCAGCACGACGATGGCGGTCAGGGCCGCGGGGACTCGGAGTCTCATTCGGTGTCCTCCTTCTTTGACTGGATTCGGGGAGTGTACCGGAAGGCGGCGCGCCTTCGGCGTCAGGGCGACGGCTTGGAGCGCTCGATCCGCCGCCTCGGAAGCGGCCGTTCCGGCACGTCCTCGAGCAGGCCGCCGTGGCCGAGCGACGTGATGTCGCGGCGCGTCAATCGATCGCCTGCCAACAGGCGGGGCAGCACCAGGTCGACGATGTTCCGCTTCGGACTCCGCGCGCAGCCGGGGGCGCCGAGAACGGGGGTGCCGCCCAGTTCGGCGAGCAGGAGCAGGTTGCCGGGATCGACCGGGGCGCCGTAGCAGATCACCGTGCCGCCCGCGGCCTCGATTGCGCTCGGAGCCAGGTCGTGGCGGTCCTGGATGGCCGTCTCGCCGGCCAGCACGACGAGATCGACGGTGGGCGCGAGCCGGGCCGCGGCGAGGGTCAGGCTTTCCACGCCCCGGTCGCCGTCAAGGGGTACGAAGCGGACCTCCGAGAGCTCGCTGTTCAGCAGCTCGAGCCGCTGCCTGAACGCGTTTTCGAAGCCGTGGACCAGGCGGTCCCGGCCCTCGGACTGGCCCCTTCCCACGGTGCCCGAGACGATCAGGCCGGCGCGCCGCGGCGCCAGCCGGTCGACCCGGATCACAGGTGCTGCCGCGACTCTCTCGGCTGCGGCCACGGTCTTTTCGGGCACGGCGTAGGGGAGGATCTTGGTCGTTGCCACCATCTTGCCGGCGCGGGCCACGCTGTGATTCGGGAGCGTGGCCAGGGTTACGCCCTCGCAGTCGTTGATCCGGTCCAGGGCTTCGGCGTCGACACGCAGAACGCCCAGCTCGCGGGCGTGGAAGTTCACGCGGCCCGTGGTCGAGCCGCGCCGGGTCAGTCCCGCTCCGGCGACCACCTCGGCGACTCGCCGCGCGGCTTCGTCCTCGTCGACGTCTCCCGGTTCGAGACGGGCCGCGAACACCCTGTCCCGGCCCAGATCAGCCAGAAGCAGAAGTTCCGCCTCGCCCAACGCCCGGCCCTTGCGTAGCACGCGGCGTCCGGAGTCGTCATGGACGTTGTGCCCCAGGATTGTCCCCAGGGCGTCGCCAAGCGCGGTGGTTTCAAACTTCATCGACCGGTGGACGCGGCGCGTCCTCGGCGTCAACTCGCGTTCTCGCCGAGCCCTACCCGCCGAGGTTCAGGAGCATCTGGCCGACGAGAAGGCTGACGAGCATGAGCGTCATGCCCTGCATCCACCGCAGCGCGACCATCTCGCCCTTGAGCCCCTTGAGGGTCGCCAGTTCGATGCGGACTGCGCCAATCTCGTCCTTGAACTCGTCGCGGGTGACGAACCGGGAGAGTGCGGACTTGAACTCCGCCCTGATCTCCGTCTTCAGTTCCGTCTTGAGTTCCGCCTTGAGTTGGATCAGGTCGTCCTTCGTGGCGAGGTTGGCGAGGTCTTCCTTCCAGGCGAAACGCTGGCTGGCCTTCTCGAAGGCCTCGACCAGGGCGTCGGCGGTGACCGGCGTGACGCCGGCCTGGATCAACTCGCTTTGGGTCACGATCGGGATACGGGTTGCTGTTGCGGTTGTCGGCATGGTGCGGTGACCTTTCGGGGAGGGTCGCCGCCTTTCGTGCCAGTCAGTCTAACCGCTGGCGGCGTCGGGCGGCAAAGCGTGGCCGTTGCCGCGGTCCTCCTTCGGAACCGCGGTCCTTCTACAGGACAGGGACGGATTTCGGGCCGTCTTCCTGGGTCGGCCGGGCGGGAGCGGACGGTCGGCGCCCCGGGCGGGGCCGAACCCTGGGAACTCCAGGCCTGCCGCGGCGTTACACTTCCAGCTTCATGCCTTCCGACAACTACGGCCGGATCGACGACTGGCGCGACGAGCTCATCGAGTGGCGCCGCGACTTCCACCGCCACCCGGAACTCGCCTTCGAGGAGGAACGGACGGCGGGCATCGTCGCGGAGCGTCTCCGCTCCTTCGGCGTCGATGTCCATGAGGGGATCGCGAAGACCGGGGTCATAGGAACCCTCCGCGCCGGCAGTTCGGATCGCGCGGTGGCGTTGCGGGCCGACATGGACGCGCTGCCCATCGACGAGAAGAACCAGTTCGGGCACCGCTCGACGGCGCCGGGGAAGATGCATGCCTGCGGGCACGACGGCCACACCGCGATGCTGCTTGGAGCGGCCCGCTATCTGGCGGAGACACAGAACTTCGACGGTACGGTCCAGCTCATCTTCCAGCCCGCGGAGGAGAAGGACGGCGGCGCCGGGGTCATGGTCCGCGAGGGCCTGTTCGAGCGCTTTCCGGCCGACAAGGTTTTCGGTCTGCACAACTTCCCCGGCGTACGCACGGGCGCGTTCGCGACCAACAGCGGACCGTTCATGGCCGCGATCGACCAGTTCGAGATCGAGATCCGCGGGCGGGGCACCCACGGCGCCTGGCCGCAAAGCGGCATCGACCCGATCGTCGCCGCGTCCCAGGTCGTGCTCGGTCTGCAGACCCTGGTGTCGCGCAACGTCGACCCCCGGCGCCGGGCCGTCGTCTCGGTGACGATGAGCCACGCCGGCGACGCCTTCAACGTGATCCCCGAGACGGCCTACCTGGCGGGGGGCGTGCGGTCCTTCCTGCGAGAGGTCCAGGAGACGCTCGAACTCGGATTGAAGCGGGTCGTCCACGGCATCTGCGCGGCCCACGGCGCATCGGCCAAGGTGGACTACCAGCGCTACTACCCGACGACGGTCAACGCGCCCCGCGAGACCGAGGAAATGACCGCCGCGGCGCGCAGCATGGGCTGGGAGGTCGACGCCGAGATGGAGCCGCTGATGGGTTCCGACGACTTCGCGTTTCTGGCCCAAGAGCGGCCGGGGTCCTTCATGATGATCGGCAACGGCGACAGCGAGATGCTGCACACGCCGAGGTACGACTTCAACGACGAGTTGCTGACCGTCGGCGCCAAGTACTGGGCTCGCCTGACCGAGAGCCAGCTTTCTTAGAAACCGTCGAAACAAAGCCGGCGGCTGCGGCGTATTCCCTGGTGACGCGGGCAGTTGCCGGGCCCCTTGCCAATGGACGCCGCTTGGCGGCGAAGGCCCCCGCGCTCCGTCCACCCACCGGTCCGAAGACAACGTCCGAAAGCCACGCTTCCAAACAAACGAGCAACCTGATGCCGTACACAAACCGAACCCGAGCGGCCACAGTTCCAGCGAACTGGGCGCCGTTTGTCCTCATCGCCCTACTGCTTCTGCCCTTCGCGGCCGGCTGCGCGTTCGATAGCGGCGTGGCCGGCGAGCCGCCCCCAGCCGACACGGCCAGCCCGGTCGACGACGACGCGATTCCCGTCGCGGCGCTGCCCATGTTCCGCGGCCGAATCGAATCCGTGCTCCGCTTCTCGACCAACCTCGAGGCGGAGAACCGGGTCGACGTGCTCACCGAGACCGAGCGCCACGTCACCGACCTCCTGGTCGAAGAGGGCGACTCGGTGCGCGCCGGCCAGACCCTGCTGCTACTCGAAGACGAGGCGCAACGGACGGCCCTCAGGAGGGTCCAGAGCCAACTCGCCCGCTCGCGGCTGGAGTACGAGCGCCAGAAGCGCCTCTTCGAGCAGGACCTGATCAGCGAACAGGCGTACAACCAGGCGCGCTACGACACGGAGCAGCTCGAACTCGCGCTGGAAGACTCCGAGCGCGAGCTCAGCTACGCGACCGTCACGGCGCCGATTTCCGGCATCGTCACCGAGCGCCTTGTGAACCTCGGCGACCATGTCGAGACCCACGCCAAGCTGTTCGAGATCGTCGACTTCGACTCCATCGTGGCGCGCGTGTTCGTGCCGGAGCGCCAGTTGCCGGCGCTGTTCGTGGGCCAGCCGGCGCGAGTGCTGGCGCAGTCTCTCGACGGCTCGCACCAGGCGAGAGTCGAACGCATCTCGCCGGAGGTGGACCCGCGGAGCGGCACGGTCAAGGTGACCCTCGACATTCCCGGCGACCAGGGGCTGCTGCCGGGCATGTACGTCGAGGTCGACCTGGTGGCCGCGGTCGAGGAGGACGCCCTGCTGGCGCCGAAGCGGGCTCTGGTCTACGACCAGGAGCAGGTCTTCGTGTTCCGGGTCACCGAGGGCGCCGAGGGCCCGCGCGCCGAACGCCTGTTGGTGCACATTCTGATCGAGAGCGAGGACGTGGTTCAACTGGCCGGTGATCTGGCCGAAGGCCAGCGCCTGATCGTGGCCGGGCAGGCCGGACTCAAGGACGGCGCCCGCGTCCGCCTGCTCGATCCGGCCGAGGCGCTGGGCTCGGCGGCGGAGCTGGGCGCCCGGTCGGCCCCGAGCTACCAGCCCGCGAGCTGACTCCTACTGCTAGAAGTGCGATAGCGAGAGGAGCGGCGTTGTGAATCGTCCGCGGGCTGCGAGATCCTTTCTGACTCACCGGCCGGTTGCGGTCTCCATGGTCTTCCTGGCGGCCGTCGTCTTCGGCCTGCTGTCGTATCAAGGTCTCGCGGTGACCCTGATGCCGGAGCTGGCGTATCCGACGCTCACCGTGCGCACCGAGTACCCGGGCGCGGCGCCGGAAGAGGTCGAGAACGACATCTCGCGGCGCATCGAGGAGCAGCTCGGCGTGGTCGGCGGTCTGCGGCGGATGAGCAGCGTCAGCCGCGCCGGCGTCTCCGACGTGGTGCTCGAGTTCTCCTGGGACACGCCGATGTCCGATGCGGTCCAGGAGACCCTGGAGAAGCTCGACCTGGTCCTGCTGCCCGATACCGCCGAGCGGCCGCTGATCCTGCGCTTCGATCCCGGCCTCGACCCGGTCCTGGAGCTCTCGCTCTCGGGTGAGGGCGAGCGCTTCGAGGGCGAAGAGGGATTGCGGCGGTTGCGCCGCGTGGCGGAACTCCAGGTCAAGCGGGCGCTCGAACCGATCGACGGCGTGGCCGCGGTGCGGGTACGGGGCGGCCTGGAGGAGGAGATCCACGTCCTGCTGGACGCCCAGGACCTTCAGCGGTCGCGGCTGTCGGTGCAGCAAGTGATCGACCGCCTGGGCCAGGAGAACATCAACGTCGCCGGCGGCACCCTGAAGGAGGGGCGCACGGAATACATGGTGCGGACGGTGAACGAGTACCTGAACCTGGAGCAGATTCGGGACACCGTGGTCGCGTCGGTGGACGGCAGGGAAGTTCGTGTCGGCGATCTGGGCGAAGTCCGGCGCTCGAACAAGGACCGCGAGATTCAGACCCGGACCGACGGCGAGGAAAGCGTCCAGCTCGACATCTACAAGGAAGCGGACGCGAACATGGTCGCACTGGCGGACCGGGTGCGAGAGCGGGTCGGCGAACTCGACCTGGAGCGGGAGCGCGCCGCGGCCCGCGGCGAGAAGGTCGAGCAGCCTCGGACGTTCCTGCAGCGGCTCACCGGCCGCTCGGACGGCGGCAGGCAGCAGAGGGTCGGTCTCGGCGGCGCGACCCTCTCGGCCGACCTCTACCGCTCGGAGGGAGCGGTGTTGACGGTGGTCTCGGACCGCTCCGAGTTCATCGAGGGCAGCATCGCCGAGGTCCGCAACACGGCGATCCTCGGCGGCCTGCTGGCGGTCGTCGTGCTCTACCTGTTCCTGCGCAACCTGGTCACCACCCTGATCGTCGCGGTGTCGATTCCGATCTCGCTCCTGATCACGTTCGCGCCGCTGTCGGCCGCTTCGGTGTCGCTGAACATCATGTCCCTGGGCGGCCTGGCGCTCGGCATCGGCATGCTGGTCGACTCCTCGATCGTTGTGCTCGAGTCCATCTTCAGGTGCCGCGAGGAGGGCGACGACCTGGTCGAGTCGGCGATCCGCGGCGCCCGCGAGGTGCGGTCGGCCGTGGTCGCCTCGGTCCTGACCTCGATCGCGGTCTTCCTGCCGATGGTGTTCGTCGAGGGGATCGCCGGACAGGCGTTCGGCGACCTCGGACTCGCGGTGGTCATCTCGCTCCTGGCGTCGCTGGCGGTGGCATTGGGCTTCATCCCGATGCTGGCCAGCCGCCGCGGCTGGAAGCTGCCCGAACGCGGCGGCGTGGTCTCCCGGCTGCTGCGATACGGGGCTCTGGAGGTGTTCCGGCGGGATGCGGCGTCGCTTCGGGAGTGGTCACGGTCACGGAACGCCGTCATCGCCTGGCCGGGCTTGGCACTTGCGTTTCTGTTCATCAGCTTCCGGCTGGTCGTGGGAACCGCGCTCGAACTCGTCGCCAAGCTGGTCCTGCTGGTTCTCGGCGGTCTGGCGCTGTTCGTCGTCCGCCTCGCTGCGCCCTTCCTGATCAAGGTGTTCGGGCTGCTGAGCCGGGGCCCGCTCATCCTCGTTGGGCGGCTGCTGGACTGGCTGAACCGGGTCTACCCGGTGGTCCTGCAGGGCGCCGTGCGTTTCCCGGTCGCGGTGGTGGCGCTGGTCGCCGTCACGCTTTGGAGTTCCTGGTGGTTGCTCGGTCGCCTGGACAGCGAGCTGCTGCCGGAGGTTCGCCAGGGCGAGTTCACGATCGAGGTGTCGCTGCCGGTCGGCATGCCCCTGGCCGAGACCGAGCGCACGCTCGCCGCCGTCGAACGCGGGATCCTGGAGGAGAAGCGCTTCATCGAACGGCTGCTGGTCACCTACGGCTACGACGTGACGAACACCCAGCGCTCCGACGAGGGCGAGCACACGGCGCGTTTCAAGGTCCTGCTCGAATCGGTGGAGGCGTCGGTCGAGGACCAGGTGGTGGAGCGGCTGCGGCGTCGCTTCGCAGAGGTGCCGGACGCCACGTCGCGTGTTGTGCGGCCGGTCCTGTTCAGCTTCAAGACGCCGATCGAGGTGGAGGTCCACGGCGAAGATCTGGGCCGCCTGCAGGAGTACGGCGACCGGGTGCGGGATGTGATGGCGGCGATGCCCGAACTCGCGGATGTCGAGACGACGCTCAAGAGAGGCGCTCCGGAGGTCCAGATCGTCTACGACCGCGCGATACTGAACCGCTACGAACTCCAGACCTCGGTCGTGGCGCAGATGGTGCGCAACCAGATCGAGGGCTTCGAGGCGACCCTCTACAACCTGAAGGACCGGCGGATACCGATCATCGTGCGGCTCGCCGAAGAGGATCGCCGCACCACGGACCAGTTGAACGGCCTGGTCGTCAACCCAGGCGGCGAGCGCCCGATCCCGCTCCATGCGGTGGCGTCCGTCGCGGTGGGCGAGGGCCCCTCGGAGGTGCGGCGGATCGACGGCAAGCGCGTGGCCGTGGTCCAGGCGAACCTCGGCGAGGCTTCTCTCGGCCGCGCCGTCGAGCGGATCGAGGAGGAGCTTTCGAGCGAGATCGAGTGGCCCGCGGACATGAGCTTCCTGGTCGGCGGCCAGAGCCAGGAGTGGCAGCGGTCGAGCGCGAGCCTGTGGTTGGCGCTGGGGCTGTCCGTGTTCCTGGTCTACGTGATCATGGCGGCCCAGTTCGAGTCCCTGCTGCACCCGCTGGTCATCATGTTCTCGATCCCGCTGGCGTTCTTCGGCACGCTGCTCACGCTCTACCTGTTCGACGTCAACCTGTCGATCGTCGTCTTCCTGGGGATGATCATGCTGGCCGGGATCGTGGTGAACAACGCGATCGTGCTCGTCGACTACATCAACACGCTGCGCGGCCGCGGTTTCCCGCGCCAGCGGGCGATCGTCGGCGCCGGCCTGGTGCGGCTGCGGCCGATCCTGATGACCACGGCGACGACCATTCTGGGTCTCCTGCCGATGGCCCTGGGCCTCGGTCAGGGCGCCGAGATCCGCACCCCGATGGCGCTGGCCGTGATCGGGGGACTCGCCACCTCGACCGTGCTGACCCTGATTGTCGTGCCGGTGATCTACGAACTGGTGGAACGGCTGCGTGAGGCGCTGTCGTTCTCGCGCGATCGTGCCGGGCGCAGCGCGCCGGCAAGCGGCGGAGTGCCCGCTCCGGCCGCGGCGGCGCCGGAGGGGACTCAAGCATGAGCGATTCGCGGCGCACTGGCAGCGGAGATCGGCCGGCCAACCGGCGCCTCACTTCCCTGGGCGTCTCCCTGCCCCGGCTTTCGCTGGGGCGCCCGATCGGCGTCATCGTCGTGGTCGGCGCGGTCCTGGTCATGGGAGTGGTCGCCGCGCTGTCTCTGCCGATCGAGCTCATCCCGTCCGGCTACAGCTCGCCCTTCCTG
This sequence comes from Candidatus Multivorans sp., assembly GCA_965247095.1. Taxonomy (GTDB): domain Bacteria; phylum Acidobacteriota; class Thermoanaerobaculia; order Multivoradales; family Multivoraceae; genus Multivorans. The sequence goes on from OZ251997.1 coordinate 258,025, forward strand.
CGCGTGACCGTGCCGTGGCGGGACGCGCCGCCCCAGGAGCTCCTGGACAAGATCACGATTCCGCTGGAGGAAGAGCTGTCGACCGTCCGGGGCCTGGAGAACCAGTTCTCTTTCTGCGCCGTCGGCTTCGCCCAGGTCTTTCTGAGCTTCGCGCACGGCACGGACATGGACGTCGCCTACCGCGAGGTCCGCGACCGGATCGAACGCGCCCGGGCCCGGATGCCCGACGATGTCGAGCAGGTCCTCATCCGCAAGGACGACGACGCCATGATTCCGGTGGCCATGGTCGGCCTGATCGTGGAAGAGGACACGGCGGACGTCTACAACCTGGTCCAGAACGAGGTCATCCTGAAGCTGGAGCGGGTTCCGGGCGTGGCCTCGGTCGACGCCGAGGGCTTGCTGGAGCGGGAGGTGCTGATCGAACTCGACCGGCAGCGGGTCGAGGCGGCCGGCCTCAACATCTTCGAGATCGCGCAGGACTTGGCAAGCGACTACTTCACGTTGGCCTCGGGCAACGTCCGCGCCGGCGACCGCAAACTGCTTCTGCGGTCGGTGGCGAGGTATCCGGCGCCGCAGAACGTCCGCGACATGTGGATCACCGACACGGTGCGTCTGGGAGACATCGCATCGGTGCGCTACGACGTGCCGGACGACGAGTTCCGGGTCCGCGTGAACGGCCTGCCCGCCTACGCGATCCAGGTGCGGAAGGAAGGCGAGGCGAACGCGCTGGATGTCGCAAGCGAGGTCGAACGGTTGGTCAAGGAGCTGGCCCAGAACCCGAGGCTCGCGGCGCTCGAAGTCGACATCATCATGAGTTCGGGCGAGATCATCCGCGACTCGATGGGCGTGCTGCTGTCGAGCGGCCGCATCGGGGCGATCTTCGCGATGATCGTCCTCTTCTTCTTCCTCCGCCGGCTGCGGATGTCTCTCATCATCGCCTTCTCGATCCCGCTCTCCATGGTCGCCGCAGTGGTCGCGATGTACTTCTTCGGCGAGACCTTCAACGTGATCTCGCTGCTGGGCCTGATGATCTCGGTCGGGTTGCTGGTCGACAACTCCGTGGTCGTGGCCGAGAACATCCACCGCCTGCACCAGAGCGGCGTTGGCCGGCGGCAGGCGGCGCTCCAGGGCGCGGGCGAGATCGCGCTCGCGATCACCACCGCCACCCTGACGACGGTCATCGTCTTCCTGCCCGTCTCCCTCGTCGACGGCCAGGTTCAGTTCATGCTGCTGCGCTTGGTGATCCCGATCACGGTCTCCCTGCTTGCCTCGCTGGTCGTGGCGCTCGTGGTCGTGCCGCTGATGGTCTACGTCACCCTGCCCTCGCAGGGGGCAGCGGAGAAGGGCGCTCTGCGCCAGGTTCGGGATGCCTCGAATGTGGTGCTGCGCCGCGCCTACGAGGCGACGTTCGGCCTCCTCAACCGCGCCTACCGCGGCATGCTCGCCTATGGCCTGCGGCGTCGGCTCGACGTGGTTCTGGCGCTGGTGGCGGCGCTGGCGCTGACGCTGTTCGCTGCCCAGCGACGCCTGGAAGTGGTACCCATGTCGGAGGACGACCAGGCCTTCTTCAACATCGAGGTCCGGTTGCCGCGCAACCTGTCGTTCGAGGAGACGATCGAGTACTTCGCGCGCGCCGAGGAGAAGATTGACGGCCTGCGCGACGAACTCGGCCTCGAGTACCTCGTGTTCTTTCACGAGCGCACCTGGGGCCAGATCCAGGGGATCATCGCCACCGACGCCGACACCGGGCTGAAGCCGCGCGAGGTCACCCAGCGGGTGCTCGATCTGATGCCCGAGATGCCCGGGATTCGCTTCCACACGGGCTTCGCCTCGGAACAGGAAACGACGGATAAGGCCCTCGAGACGCTGACCCTGTTCGGTGAGGACGCCGAGGTTCTGGAGGAGGTCGCAAGCGGGATCGAGGATCGGCTGGTCCGGGTGCCGGGCGTACTCGCGGTAAAGAGGGCGGCCGACGAGGCGCCCAACGAACTCGCCCTGGTCCTCGACCGGGACCGCGCCATGCGCCAGCAGGTGAACCCGCGGACCCTGGCGGCGATGGTCGGCTACGCGCTGCGCGGTCAGGCGCTGCCGCGGATCTACTACGGCGGCCAGGACATCCCGGTCCGCATCCGCTTCGAGGAGCAGGACCGCCAGAGTCTCGCCGAGCTGCGTGACTTCTCGGTGCCGGCCGAGAGCGGCGAGACGCTGGCCATCGGCACCTTGGTCGAGGTCCGCCAGCAGCCGGCGGCGACCCGGATCTCGCGCCGCGACAAGCAGACCGCGCGCCGGATCACGCTGGAGCTCGAAGAGGGACGGGAGAGCGAGGCGCGCCGGGCGGTCCGGGCCGTGGCCGCGCAGACGGAACTGCCCGAGGGTGTGGCATGGGCCAGCCGGGTCCGCAACGTCGCCGCCGAGGAGACCCGGAACCTGATGATCGCAGCGCTGATGTCGATCGCGTTCGTCTACCTGCTGATGGGCTTCCTGTTCGAGAGCTTCCTGCTGCCGTTGGCGATCCTGGTCACCATCCCCCTGGCGAGCATGGGGGTGATCTGGATCCACCTGCTTACCTGGCGTGACCTCGATTACCTGGGGCTGGTGGGCCTGATCATCCTGATCGGGGTGGTCGTGAACAACGGCATCGTGCTGCTCGACTCCGTGAATCGCCTGCGCGCGGCGGGCATGGAGCGAGTTCAGGCCCTGCTCGAAGCCACCGATCGACGCTTCCGGCCGATCATGATGACCGCGTTGACGACGATCTGCGGCATGGTGCCCCTTCTCTTCGGTCAGCCGACGCAGATGGGGCTGAGCTACAAGAGCTTCGGCCTGACCTTGATCGGCGGCATGGCGGCGGCGACACTGCTGACCCTGCTCGCGGTTCCGGTCTTCTACACCATGATCGAGGACGGCCGCGCCTGGGTCGGCCGCACGATCGCCGGCGCCCTGGCGCCGCGGCCTTCTGGCCGGCTTCCGGCTTCCGCAATTGGATCCGAGTGATTGGATCCTCGGCCGGATTTGAGCCGATTCCGGCCTACCGTTGCTATAGTCGGCCGTTCCCGCAACCACGGAGGATCGGCTCATGAAGCGCACTCTGGCCCTGCTCGGAATCTTCTGCCTCCTGGTCATCGCTGCGCCCGTCGCGGCGGACAGCCCCGAAACCGGGATTGTCGTCGGACGGGCGGTCGACTCGAACGGAGACCCGATGCCCGGGGTCACCGTGACCCTCGCCGGCGAGCGTGGCGAGAAGGTCTCGATCACCGACGCTGATGGCGCCTACCGGTTCGCCCTGGTGACGCCTGGACCGTACACGGTAAGGGGCGCTCTCGACAGCTACGGGACGGCCGAGAGCGCGGTGCGGGTGACCCCGGGGACCCGCTCGGAAGTCGGTCTGACCATGGTGCTCGAAGCGGCCGGAGAGATCACCGTGGTCGCCGAAGCGCCGGTGATCAACCGTTTCGAGTCGACCTCGGCCGGCACGATCACATCCGACGTGGCGGGCAACGTGACCTCGGTCAACTCGAACTACTACAGCGCGCTCGCGCTGCTGCCGGGCGTCACGTCGGACGGCGACCTGGCGGACGAGTACCCCGGCAGCAACGGTTCGCGGTGGATGGAGGCCGCGGTCTTCGTCGACGGTGTGGACACGACGTACACGCGGCGAGGCGGCTCCCGTCTGTATCTTCCCCAGATCGCCATCTCCTCAACCTCCCTGCAGTCGACCTCCGGCAGCGCCGAGTACGGGCGCGCAACCGGCGGCGTCACCAACGTCACCACCAAATCGGGCACGAACCGGTTCCACGGCGAGTACCTCGCCCACCGGCAGCAGGGTGACTTTGTGTCGGAGTTCAAGTCCCACCCGGAGCTTGCGGAGCGGACGAGCTGCAGGGTGAGGGCGATTGTGAACCCGGCGTTCTTCGACCGCTCTCCCTCTTGCGATCCGGACTTTTTCATTCGCAACGAGCAGCAGAAGGACTACTCGGACCTCACTCTGCAGGGTTCGCTGGGCGGCCCGCTGGCGCGGAACAAGGCCTGGTTCTTTGCCGCGGCTGCCGACACGAATACGTTCAGCAGCCAGGAGACCTACGGCGGCGACATCGTGGACAACGGCGCCTATGTGGGCAGCCGGATCGCCAAGCTGAACTTCCAGCCCAGCCCGGCCCACGCGCTCTCCGCCTACTACACCACCTCACCGCTCGACATCACGTTCCTGCTTGGCGACCTGCCTTCGGACAGATACACCGGCACGCCCCATTACTTCGGCGGCGAGCTGATGACCACCAACTGGAACTGGAGCGCCAGCCAGGACGTGTTCATGGAGTTCAAGCTGGCATTCCACGATTCCAGCGAGCACAAGCCCCTGAACGCCGGCACCGGATACGACCTGGAATCCGCTCTGCTCGAGAAGCAGCAGGACCCGCGGTATCCGCCAAGCAACCTGGGCCCTCACAACCCGGGCAACAACTTCGACGGCTATGTTGGCTACGACGGCGAGCAGCACTGGTGGAACGGATGGATACTCGACAACGGGTTTGGACGAAACGACTACCCGCGAGACCAGGCGAACGCGCGCATGACCTGGTTCGCCAGCGAGAACCACGAGGCACTGTTCGGCGCGGACTGGCAGAGCGTCGGTTGGGTGCAGAACCTGCAACGGAACAACACCTACGTCGGAAACCAGTTCGACATCTCGAGCCCGTCCGGCTTTGACGTCTGCAGCATCATCGCGTTGGGCTATCGTCTCTGCTATCTGGAGGACTATTCACCCGCCGATCTGGTTGGCGAACCGGTTCTCGACGGCACCAGATCATCGAACGTGGCGTTCTTTGCACGCGACCGGTTCTCGGCGGGAGATCACTGGACCTTCAACCTGGGGCTTCGCTACGAGGATCAGGTGCACAAGAACGACGTTCGCCGCACGGTGATCGACGCACAGAATGTGTCGCCTCGAATATTCGGCGCCTACGATTTTCGAGGCGACGGAAAGATGCTGCTCAGTCTCAATCTCGGTCGTTCCTATCAGCATATGCCGCAGGACCTCACCAACAATCACCTGCTTGAAGGCTGGAACGGCACGAATGCGTTCGACCGGTTCATCTACTGTGACCCGGCGGCCGCGTTCTTCCTCGCGCATGTATGTCGGGGGGTGGGATATACGGGACTGGTCGGCAGGCAGCGTCCCGGCGTCATGTGGCAGCAGATCGATGCCGGTGTCTTACCGAACGTCGATATCGAGCCTTACTTCAAGGACGAGGTCGACCTGAGTCTGCGTTGGGCCCTGAACCCGAGTTGGTACTTCCAGGCGAGCGCCATCTACTGGACGTTCCAGAACTCCATCGGCACGACCCAGCAGCGTTTGCCCAACGGGGACTTCTTCACACTGACCGAGAACTACAAGGACTACGAAGAGGTCCTGGGTGCGCTCGGCGTGGTGGATCCGGAAGTGCTGGCGAACTTCGAAGAGGGCAAGCGCACATACAGGTCCTTGCAGTTGCAGCTCAACCGGAACTTCCGCAACAACTGGGCGCTCTACAACAACCTGACGCTGGCGGACGCCAGGGGCCACTTCTGGGGCGGCCTGTTCAACAACGTGAACGCGGACTACGGGCGGAACCTGGATGTCGGACTGACCCAGGGGCACATCGATTCGTGCACGGGGGGGCAACCGGTGACCTCTGGCGGACAACCGGTGATCGGCGCCGACGGCAGTCCCCTCGTGAGGCCGTACCCGGTCGATTGCGAGGCGGCGCTGTCAGGGTTCCTTGGCGTACCGGTGTCGACGATCAACCGCTACGGCACGGTCGGCGAGAACAACAAGGTGACATGGAACAGCTTCGGCTCGAAGAGCTGGAATCTGGGCAACACGGGCCAGACGTTTACGTTGGGCGGTTCGTTCTCGTGGCGCTCCGGGAAGCCGTGGCAGCGGCAGGCGGGCGCGGGACTCGGAAGCTGTGGCAGCACGTTCGACGGTTGCGATCCCGTGCAGGCCGCCACCAGTTCGAGCACTGCTTTGTATCTTGAGCCGCGGGGAACCCGCGACCCGCTGAGCTCGAACTGGAACGTCAGCCTCATGTTGAACTGGGAGTTCCGCATACGGGGGGATCTGAGGGGCAGCTTGCGCGTTGACGCCTCGAACGTGACGAACAACCAGAAGCTTCAGCGAGTGACGAGTCAGGGCGAGGTCAACTCATCGAGGTACATCGGCTGGCAGGACCCACGGCAGTTCGCCCTGTCGACGACGTTCAGCTTCTGAGGCGGCTTGTCGCTGGGCCGTTGCGCGTGCGCGCAGTGGCCGATTGGGTATCGCGCGGAGCCCGGCTTCGGCCGGGCTCTTCGTCTTTCTGCTTACCTATGGTCCAACAGTTCCATCGGCCGACAGGATGGCGCCTGTCAGCGGATCGTAGACCGCGGCCACAAAGCGGTGCTCGCAGCGAAGGGCTCTCCTGCCCGGTGGCGGGGAGTGCGGCCAGGAGCAGCGCGGCAATAGAGGTTGTGCAGAGTCTCAACGGCGTACTCCTTCTGGCGTCTGTTTGTCTACCTGGCGCCGACGGTCCCACTCGCCGACACGAGCCCGCCGGTTAGCGGGTCGTAGACCGCCGCGACGTAGCGGTGTTTGCGCTTGCGAATCCGCAGATCCGTCTCGAAGACGAACTGGTCGCCCGGCATGGGCTCGTTCGGGATGACCACGTTGAGCTTCGCGACCGGCGGCGTCGCCATGTCACCGAACTTGTTCATGAGTCTCATCCGGAACTCCAACTCGTTCATCCACTGGCCGTTCACCGGCAGCAGCTCCACGTCGTCGAGAGGGATCGTCACCCTCATCGGCACGAAGATCCTGCGGAAGCCTGCCCTCCGGGGCGTGCCGAAGTGCACTTCCAGGGACTCGGCGCCGGGGGCGCCGCCGAACAGGAGGGCGCCCTCGACCAGCATCGTGACCTCGGTGCCCTTGGACATGTCCAGATAGTGCTCCCGGGTCCGGACTCGGAGGTCGCGGCGCCCGGCGATGCGGACTCTGATGTCGTGAAGTCTGTCGTCTTCGCTGCGGGGAGGCTCGAAGCCGAGCCAGTAGTAGGAGCGGGTGTCCTTCACGGTCTCCCCGAGCGCCTTGTTGCTGAAGGAGTTGATCATCGGTAGTCCGCCGGTCTCTTCGGCCAGGAACCGGAGGACGTCATGGAATCTGTGCTCGGGTACTTCCCTCCACATTGCGTACCCTCCAATGGGACCCGCGAAGGGTGGCCCGGCGCCTGCCGTGCCGAAGCCGCTGATCGGAATATCCCGGCCGCGGAGGCCGGGCAGGTCGATCGGGTAGAGGCTGTAGCCGACCAGGTTCGCGGCGTTTACCAGAGGCCCATAGAGTCGGTCCAGCGTTGCGCCGGCAGACGCCGCCGCGTACGCCGAGCCGAAGTTCCAGGAGTCGGACACGGTGGCCCACCCTTCGATCAGCAGCAGCATGACCTTGCGGCCCGGTGCGTTGGCGAAACTGCGCATGGCGCCGGCGGCAGCCATCACAGATCGCCGGGTTTTGTCGCTCCGGTCTGCGCCCATGCCGTGCCTGTACAGCAGACCGTGCGGTTTGCGTTTCCTTGCCTCCTGTAGCGCGGTCTCAATGTCTTCGCGGGCGCCGGTCCAGTCCGTGATCAAGGTGAGTTCGCGGCCGTCGTTGGCCACAACCGCCACGCGATCGGCCGGCTCGAGCTGGACCAGATCCCGTTCAAGACGCGTCAGCACCCGGTTTCTGCGCTGCTTGATGGCGAACATGTCGTCGATGAAGATCAGGTAGTTCGTGCCCACCGGTTCGTCGGGTGTCACCGAGGGCACGTTGTCCACGCGCTCGTCGGACGTGGCTACGGCGCGCCCGTCGTCGATCTCCGTGAAGTAGTCGATTCGTACAGGTCGGCGGTCCACGAGGAGTTCGAAGTCGCTCGCCTGCAGTCCCCGGATCCGGTTTCCCTTCCTGTCCGTGACGACGACTTCGACGTTGACGACCCGGACGTCGATCACGTCGGAGAACAGGTCCGGCAGGGGGTTGTCCTGGGCTGCGCCGGGAATGGCGGCGAGGCTCAGAGCAGCGATGGTCAGTGTGCAGAATCTCATGGAACGCCCTCAGTGTTGTTCGGTCTTCTACTGCGGCCCCACGGCTCCGCTGGACGAGAGGATCGCGCCGCTCACCGGGTCGTAGACGGCCGCCACGAAGCGGTGTTCGCGCTTGCGGAGCAGCAGTCCCGTGTCGTAGACGAAGTGCTGGCCGGGCTCTGGTTCTTCCGGGCCCGCGATGTGGATCGTCTGAACCGGTGTCTCGGAGCGGTCGCCGGACTCGTTGATCACGGTAACGCGCAACTCGAGTTCGTTCATCCACAGGCCGCCCATCGGAAGGAGCGTGATGTCGTCGAGGGGAATCACCACCTCCATCGGCACCAGGATCTTCCTGAACCGCGCTTTCCGCGGCGACCCCAGGCGAATCTCCAGTGATTCCGTCCCCGGGGATCCGCCGAACAGCAGTGCGCCCTCGACCAGCATCGTGACTTCGGCGCCCTTCGACATGTCCAGATAGTGCTTTCGCGATCGCACGCGCAGGTCGTTTCGTCCCGCCAGCCGCACGTCGATTCTGTGGAGCGCGTCGTCCTCGTCGCGGGGTGGCGTGAAGCCCAGCCAGTAGAACGACCGCGTGTCGTCAGCCGTCGTGGAGAACGCGACGTCGCGCCGGGAGTTGATCATCGGCAGTCCGCCGGTCTCGCGGGCCAGAAACTCGAGAACCGAGTGATCCGCCCACTCCGGTGCGTTCGATGAGAACAAGCTTCGCTGCAAACCGCGTGCGTTCATGTACCCGTTGTAGAGGTCGTAGCTCCCGAAGAGGCCGTAGTCGCGGTAGAAGCCGTGACCTCCGAAACCCGCTGCTCCGATCGACGCGTCGCTCTCGGGCCATGGAAACCTGGGTCGGAAGCCGGGAAGGTCGACGGGATACAAGGTGTAGCCGACCAGGTTGGCGGAGTGGACCAGCGGCCCGTACAGGTCGTCCACCCTGATGTGGGGGAAGCCGCCGCGGCGGAGCACGTTTTCGGGTAGAGCCGAGGGCGCGCGCCATCCCTCGGCGAGAAGGAGCATCACCTTGCGGCCCGGAACAGCGGCGAAGCTCCGCACGGCAGCCGTGGCGGCCATGACAGCTCGCTGGATCTGGGCGGAGCGGCTGCCCAGGGCGACTATCTGCCTCAGTCCAAGAGCTTCACGGTCTCGCGCCTGCCTTAGTGCGGCTTCGATCTCGTCACGGGAATCCGTCCAGTCCGTCAGGCGGGTGACGTTGTAGCCGTCGAACACGACAATGGCCACGCGGTCCGCCGGCCCAAGCTGGGCGAGGTCGGTGTGCAGCCCGTCCAGTACCCGGTCGCGGTCGCGCCGGATCGCGGACAGTTCGTCGATGAAGATGAGGTAGTTCGTACCCACCGGTTCGTCGACCGCCAGGGCGGGCACGTTGCCGACGCCGTCGTCGGACGATGTCTTCGCGAGCCCGTCATCGACCTCCGTGAAGTAGTCGATCCGCACGGGTGCGCCGTCGACGTGGAGTTCAAAGTCGCTCGCCTGGAGTCCCCGGATCCGGTTCCCCTTCTTGTCGGTGACGACGACCTCGACGTTGACGACCCGGACATCGATTACGTCGGAGAACAGGTCCGGCAGGGGGCTTTCCTGGCCCGTGCCGGGAACGGCGGTGAGGATCAGCGTGGTCGTGACGAGTGCGCCGAATCTCAATTGGGGACTCCCCTGGTTCTGTCCGGCCTTCTACTTGTGCCCACGGTTCCACTGGACGACAGGATCGCGCCGCTCACGGGGTCATAGACAGCCGCCACGAAGCGGTGTTCGCGGCCGCGGAGCCGCAGTTTCGACTTGTAGGTGAAGAAATCGCCCGGCTGCGGCTCCCTCGTGCCTGAGATGAGGATCTTCTCCACAGGCGTCTCGGAACGTCCGCCGACGTCGTCGATGACTGTGACGCGAAACTCCAGTTCATTCGTCCACCGTCCGGCGACCGGCAGCAACTGCACATGGTGGAGCGGAATGGTCACCTCTATCGGGACCAGGATCTTCCTGGATCGGGTACGTTCGGGCGCGCCCATGCGCACGCTCAGAATGTCCTCGCCGGGCGAGCCGCCGAAGATCAGGGCGCCCTCCACGAGCATTGTGACTTCGGTGTTCCTGGACATGTCCCGATAGCTCCTGCGTGCCCGGACGCGCAGATCGCGACGGCCAACGACGCGGACTCGAACGTCGTGGTTCTCGTCGTCTTCGTTGCGCGGCGGTTCGAATCCCAGCCAGTAGTAGGAGCGCGTGTCGGCCGCCGTCTCGGCTAGTGCTCTGGTACGTTGCGCGTTGATCATGACCACTCCGCCGGTCTCCTCTGCGAGGTACCGCAGGCTGTTGTGCTCCTCCCATTCGCTCGCGCCGCGGAACCCTGGAACGTCCACCGGATACAGCGTGTAACCCACGCGGTTCGCGGCGTTCGCCAAGGGCCCCAGGACGGTCGTGATGTCGATCATCGTCGGCAGGTCGTACGCCGAGTATTGAGGCAAGCCCCAGCCGCCGGCGAGAACCAGCATCACCTTGCGCCCTTCTCGGCTTGCGAAGCTTCGGAGCGTTGCCACCGCGGCCAGTACGGACTGTTCGATCTGTTCCGTCAGGATCCTCTTTTGGTAGTCGATCTCCAATCTGCTGGACGCCTCGGCCAGCTTCCGCCGGTCGGATAGGCGAATCAGACCCAAGGCAGGGCGCTCCCGGGCCTCGCGTAGTGCTTCCTGGATCTCGGCCGCCGAGTTCGTCCAGCCCACCAGAAGAGCAAGGCTGACGCCGTCGGAAGCGACGATCGCGACGCGGTCCCTTGGGCCGAGTTGGACCAGGTCCTTCTCGAGGTGTCCGAGTACGCGGTCGCGGTCGCGCTGGAGTGAGAAATAGTCGTCGATGAAGATGAGGTAGTTCGTACCCACCGGTTCGTCGACCGCCAGGGCGGGCACGTTGCCGACGCCGTCGTCGGACGATGTCTTCGCGAGCCCGTCATCGATCTCCGTGAAGTAGTCGATCCCGACGGGTGCGCCGTCGACGCGGAGTTCAAAGTCGCTCGCCTGGAGTCCCCGGATCCGGTTCCCCTTCTTGTCGGTGACGACGACCTCGACGTTCACGACGCGGACGTCGATCACGTCGGAAAACAGATCGGGCAGGGGGCTCTCTTGGCCCGTGGCCGGTACCGCGGCCAGGAGCAGTGCGGCGATGGTTGCGTGGTGGAATCTCACCTGATGTCCTCCGTGGAGGCGTCTGTACCCGTGTCCGGTGCCAACTCGCCGCTCGCTGACAGGATGGCGCCCGACAGGGGATCGTAAACGGCGGCTACGTAACGGTGCGCCCGCTTGCGCATCAGCAGGTCCGTCTCGTAGACGAAGGTCTGTCCGGGCGGCGGCGTCTCCGAACCGAGGATCGGGATCTTGCTGACCGGGGTTTCGGACCGTGCACCGTGTTCGTCGATCAGGGTGACCCGGAACTCCAGCTCGTTCATCCATTGGTCGCCTACCGGCAGAAAGGTCAGATCGTCGAGTGGAATCGTGACCTCCATCGGCACGAAGATCTTCCTGAACCTGGCTTTCCGCGAGGCGCCGAAGCGCACATCCAGGGCTTCGGCGCCGGGGGCGCCGCCGAACAGCAGGTTGCCTTCAACCAGCATCGTGAGCTCGGTGCTTCTCGACAGGTCCATGTAGTTGCGGCGTGACCGGACCTGGAGATAGGGGCGTCCGACCAACCGCACGTCGATGTCGTGAAGTTCGTCGTTCTGTTCGCGCGGCGGCTCGAAGCCGAGCCAGTAGTAGGAGCGCGTGTCGGCTACCGCATCGGCGAGGGCGGTGCTGCGTGCCGCGTTGATCATGGCTACGCCGCCCGTTTCACGGGCGAGGAACTCGAAGGCGGCGTGTTGGGAGTGTTCGAGATTCACCCAACGCCCATTGGAGGAGCGGCCGGCGTAAGCCAGGTTGCTCCGGGAGTGGGTTCGCCGTCGACCAGCAACTCGAAGTCCGATGGAGCCAGGCCTTGGATGCGATTGCCCTTCTTGTCCGTGACGACGATCTCGACGTTGACGACCCGGACGTCGATCACGTCGGTGAACAGGTCCGGCAGCACCTCTTCCTGTCCTCTGACGGGGACGGTCGCGAGAAGGAGGGTGACAGCCGCAGTCCAATCGAGCCTCATGAAGACTCTCCTGGGGTGTTTCTGGATCAGGACAGTCTAGTGACCTGCAACCTCTGTGCCGGGTGCGCGACGTTCAGGCAGGCGCCTCAATGCTCAATCGCTCGGGCGTCCGTGGTCCTGCCGCGTGCGGACTTCCTCGATCACAGCGGCGACTTCCGATGCGGTCAATGGAGGCGGCGTTTTGCCAGTCGGAACGGCGACGACCACCGAGCCGCGGCGTTCAAGTTTCACCTTCGGCACGACCAGCCGGCCTGTTTTGTCGATCGTTGTCATGGCATCGGGAACACTACCCGCCTTGCCATCAGTCAAGGCGGGTTGAGTGGGAAGAGGATGAGATGCGGCGGCCGCCTGGTTGTGTGTCGAGCGACGGGTTCTAGCGCCGGAGCCGCGCAAGCTTCGCGCGCAGGCGGTCGGCATCGAGGCCGTTCGTCTCGCCAGCCAGCTTGAGCGCCTTTTCGAGTTGCGTGGCCGCGGCGTCGTCGAGGCCGGAGGCGGCCATCGCGTCGGCCAGGTTCTCAAGCAACTGGATCAGGGCGCCGCGGGTCGACGGTTCCTGGGGGCGCGCCTCGAACGCCCGGTCCAGAATCTCGACCGTGCGGACGACATCGCCCCGTTCGGCGCTGACTATGGCGATGAGCAGCATCGTGTTCACGTCGCCGCCGTCCTGCTCCAGCGCCCTCTCGGCCATCGCCAGAGTTCCGCCGAGATCGCGGGCCTGGAAGAGGGCGCGGGCGAGGAACGCGGCGATGCCTTCGAGTTCCGGGTGCAGCTCGTACGCGCGGCGGGCGGCGGCTAGCGAGCCCGCCTGGTCGCCGGACGCCGCGAGCACTTCGGCGAGGGCGAAGTGGAGTTCGGGCCTGGAGTCGTCGACGGCGATGCCGGCTCGCAATTCGCGCTGTGCGAGGTCGAGTTCGCCGTGGACGCGATGGGCGTTCGCACGACGCAGGTAACTGCGGACATCGAGGGCGAGATCGTGGACGCTGGAGCGAATGGGGTCGTTGCGGTAGTTGACGCGGCCCAGCGTGCGTGCTGCCGCCGCGATCTCCTGGGCGCGGCCTCGCTCGCCGGCGCGGGCGTGGGCCTGGGCGAGAGTGACCGCGAACGATCGGTTTTCGGGCGCCAGGTCGTGGGCTCGGGACAGGTGCCGGATGGCGCCGGCCGGGTCGCCCGCGCCAAGGGCGAGGCGGCCGAGTCCGGCGTGGGCGTGGGCGTTGGCCGGCATGAGCCGGATGGCCCGCTGGTACTCGCGGGCGGCTTCGTCGAACCGTCCCGTCCGCTCCAGGGATTCGGCGTAGCGAACGTGGCCGGGGGCGTAGTCGGAGTCGATCGCCAGAGCGGCGCGGTAGAGCGGGAGGCTGTCTGCTGCCGAGCGTTCGTCGACGAGGGCGGCAAGCAGGTAGGGCCAACGGAAGGTCTTCGGTGACAGTTCGTGGGCTTGGCGGTAGGCGGCGATCGCCTCGTTCGTGAAGGTGTGCGCCTCGAGCGCCATGGCGTAGCGGCCCCAGGCGTCGCCGCTTTGGGTGTTGGCGCGGAGGTCGGCCTGGAGTGAGGCGAGGCGTTGGCGGACGGCGGGTTCGGCGCCGTCGAGGCGGGGTTGGGGGATCTGTTGGGCGGGGAGGGTGGTGGCGGTGGCCGCGGCGAGGAAGAGGGGGAGCAAGCGGAACATCACGGGGCCTGCCCCTGGCCGCGGACGAGTTCGACGACCTGGTTCGCGGCGGCGCCGTCGAAGCGCTCGGTGAGGCCGTCGGGCCAGACGACATTGAAGCTCTCGACGGCGTCGACGGCGCCCAGGCCGAGGTGGACGGTTGCGGGCTTGGCCGAGAGGTAACTGCCGCGGGGCAGGACGTGGAGCAGACGGGGGCCGCTCTCGGTGCGCACCGTGATCCGGGCGCCGATCGCCTCGCGGCGCAGCCGAGGGTCGAGCGCGCGGATTTGGAGCCAGTTCGCGCTGGTGGGTGGGGCGCCGGCGCCGCCGGGGTCGATCGTCAGGTTGCGCAGGACCTGGGGAGGTCCGTCGAGGTTGGCGATCACCAGGTCGAGGTCGCCGTCCCGGTCCAGGTCGGCGGGAACGAGTGCCCGGCTGAGGCCGAGGTCGGTCCATGGGGCTTGGGAGGAGGCGTCGGTGAAGCGTCCGGCGTTGTTGATGAGGAACAGGTTCGGTTCGAGGTAGTCGGACCAGAATGCGGGCGGGACGCCCGCGTCCGCCGCCGGCGCCAGTGCGGAGGGACGCCGCTTGACGGCGCCGTTGGCGACCGCGAGGTCGAGGTCGCCGTCGTTGTCGGCGTCGAAGAAGGCGGCGCCGAAACCGGTCAGGTCGAGGCTGGCGGCGCCGAGGTCGGAGTCGATCGTTGCGTCCTCGAAGCCGGGCAGCATGAGATTGCGGTAGAGGGTGTTCGTTTCGGTGATCAGGTGGGTGACGAACAGGTCGAGATCGAGGTCGAGGTCCGCGTCGCCGGTGGCGATGCCCATGCCGGCCTCGCTGTTGCCCCAGCGGTTGAACGCCGACCCCTGGAGAACGCCCTCGTCGACGAAGCTGCCGTCGCCCTGGTTGACCCACAGGTTGTTCGGGTCGGCGTCGTTCGCCACGTAGAGGTCCATCTCGCCGTTGTGGTCGAAGTCGGCGGCGACGACTCCCAGGCCGGCGTCGGTGACCGTCGAGATGCCGGCTGAGGCGCTCACGTCTTCGAAACGCTCGCCGTTCAGGTTGTGCAGCAGCACGTCGCTCAGTCCCTCGAACTCGGTCGGTCCGCAAAAGTCGCGCCGGCCGCCGTGCTGGGAGCAGACCCGCTCGGGATCGAAGGCGACGTAGCGGGCGACGTAGACGTCCAGATAGCCGTCACGGTCGAAGTCGAGCAGGGCGGCGGAGGAGGACCAGCCGGGTGTGGCCGCGCCCCAGGCCGCGCTGCGGTCGGCAAAGATTCCGTTGCCGTCGTTCAGCAGCAACCGGTCCGGACCGACACGGGTGAGGTAAAGGTCGATGTCGCCGTCGTTGTCGAGGTCGCCGGCGGCGGCGCCCATGCCGTCGCCATCCAGGCCGGCGACCGTTGTGGCGTCGCTGAAACGGCCGTCGTCCTGTTGGAGATAGAACCGGTTGCCGCCGGGAGCCGCGGCGATCAGGTAGAGGTCGAGATCACCGTCGCCGTCGGCGTCGAAGACCGCGGCGCCGCCGCCCATCACCGCGGGCATCGGATACGTCGAGTCCGTGCCGGTCCGGTAGATGAAGTCGATGCCGCTCTCGGCGGCTGTATCGACGAAGCGGATGGCCGCTACGGCGGCCGCCGGACCGGGGACGGAGGTCGGGTCCGTTGCTCCAGACTCTGGATCCGTTGGCGAGCAACCGCTCGCCAACGCGCCAAGAAGGCCGATCCAGAGGCCCGTACCCGGTGCCCGCATCGCTTGATTCTGTACCAGGGCGAGCGCCGGCGGCGCAGGCGAAGCCGATCCCTACTGCCAGGCCCCCTGGATGCCGCCAACGAGCGCGAAGCCGATCGTCAGGTGCGCCGCGTTGATCATCCACAGCTTGAGCGACTTCTGCTCGTGCAGGTAGTTGACGCCCATCATCACCGAAGCGACGCCAAGGCCCAGGAGCAGACCGGTGTGGATTCCGGCCATGTAGCCCTCCCCACCCATCTCGGCCATCAGCATGCCGACGACGATGGCCGCGACCAGCTCGAGTACGAAGGTGCCGCCCATGGTCTGGACCATGTTGACCTCAGGCGGGTTCTCCGTGTCGATCCCCAGTTCGGCGGCCCATGCCTTGCCGAACAGGACGGAGTACCAGAGTGCGCCGAGGGCGTAGAAGGCGACAGCGGACACGACCACGGCAAGCCAGTTCAGGTCGGCGAGATGCATGTGCAAGCTCCTTTCAGCCGTTACTTGTAGCGATCAGTGTAGCTTCTGCTTTGCGGGGTGCAAGCCGGTGCGCACCTACTCCTCCGGCGCGCCGAAGTGCTCGATCATGTAGGCGTCGTAGGGGCCGGCCAGGAAGTCGAGGAAGACCTCGTTGACCAGCTTGACCGCCCTGGTGGCGGCGTACTCGAAGTCACCGTCGAGGCAGCGCAGTTCGATCGACACGGAGCCGGCGCGGTTACGGCAGCCGGCGTTCGCCTTGGCCGGGTCGAGGCGGCGGTGCTCCGGCAGATCCTCGCTGCTCCGCGCCGCGACGTACGACCGGAGCGCCCGGTCCATGGCCGACGGATAGGGAATGCCCGGCAGGAGGTGCACGAACATCAATGCCCTGCGTCGCGGGTCGAACCGCAGCCGGTGCGGGGTCGGTGCGTGCCAGAGAAACCGCCAATCGAGTCCGCCGCCGCGCGTTGGCCTGACCCCGAATCCCCGAAAGATCCCCCGGTCGGCGTACTTCTGCAAGCAGGTAAGCACCGTCTCACACGGGGTCATCGTATTCCCTCCAGTTTCCTCTGAGCGCGAGCGGCCGCTGGGACCCTCCCCTCCAGACCCGACGCGGGCGGGTGTGCGTCCGAGCCGGCTCAGTGGTAGTAGGCCATGCAGCCGGGCTCGACCTTGCGGGGCAGGCCGGGCGGGTAGTCGTTGGTCCAGAACTCCTTGATCGCCTGGCAGTTGATCAGGGTCGAGACGCCGTCCTTGGCGGCCATCTCGTAGCTCCTCGGCAGGGCCTCCCGCAGTTGCTCGGGCGAGGTGGCGTACTCGCCGCGGGCGCCCAGGCCCTCGGCGATCTTGTCGTAGCGGAGGTTCTCCTGGAACAGGTACATGTGCATCGAGCGGGTGGCTCGCCGGGCCGATCCGTACACGCCCCAGGCATTGTTGTTGTAGACCAGCACGACCGCGGGAATCTTGTACTTCGCCAGCGTCTCGAACTCCATGCCGGAGTAGCCCATCCCGGCGTCGCCGGTGACCGCGAACACCGGGGCGCCACGGTACGGTTCCTGGGGGCCGACTCCGTTCATCACCGCGGCGCCGGCGCCGACCGTGTAGCCGACGTCCGGCCCGATCGCGCCGTACTGGTAGGCGCCGTTCAGGATCTGCCCCGGCCGGTGGGCGCGCAGCCAGCGGCGGGTGTAGCGGGCGATGCCGTAACCGCCGGAGACCACCGTCGTCTGCTCCTTCGGTAGATCGCCGGAGTAGAGGAAGGACGACAGCTCCTGCGCGATCACGGCGGGGTGGATGGAGTCGGTGGCGGCGCTGTGCTTGAGCCCGAGCTCGTACCACTCGGCGTTCTGCTTCTCGAACGCCTCGCGGGCGGCTGCGAGCTCATCGCGCCAGGCCGGACGCGACGCGGACGGCAGCGCCTCGGCGAGCGCTTCGAGCCCGCCGCGGGCGCTGGCCACCAACCCCAGGTCCACGGGTAGGTTGCGGCCGATGTCGGCGGCGTCCGGATCGATGCGGATGACCTTGGCGTCGGGGTCGAAGGCGACCTCGCCGACGTTGGGCATCGAGTACTGGCCCGCGAAGATCACGAGATCGGCCGAGAGCAGGGCGTCGGGTCCGGTGCTCGCCGACAGCGGGTGGCTGTCGGGGAAATGGCCGCGCATGGCGCCCGACTCGACGACCGCGATGTCGGCACGCTCGGCCACCGTGCGGAGCACGTCCCACGCCCGGTCGTAGAAGACGCCGGTCGAGGCGACGATCATCGGCCGTTCGGCGCGCTGAATCATCTCGACCGCCTTCGCCGTGTCGGCCTGGGACGGATAGGGGTGGGAGTCGGTGCGGTACGTGCTCTTGTCGTGGTAGTAGAGCAGGTCGTCCGGCGTGTCGAACTGGGCTCGCGCGACCTCGCCGGTGAAGTCGAGGTGGACCGGCCGCGGTACGCCGGATTTGAGCTGACGGAAGGCGTAGGCGGCGTACTCGTAGACCCGGTTCGGGGTGATCAGCCGCTTGCCGTACTTCTTCATGCCGACCGTCGTCGGCTGCTGGTAGCCGCGCTGGATGCCGCGCTCCGTGTCGTCGCCGCCGACCGTCATGTTGCTGGCCAGCACGAGAAGCGGTGTGCGTGCGGCGTTCGCGGCGCCGATGTTCATGATCATGTTCGTGAACCCCGGCCCCTCGGTGCCCGAGCAGGCCGCGACCTCGCCGGTGACCCGCGTGAAGCCGTCGGCGGCGGCGCACATGCTGCCTTCGGTACGGCCGCCGTAGGTGGGGATGCCCTCGGCGGCGATCGCGTTGATCACCTGGTAGTTGCCGGGCGCGCAGAACAGCGCCTTGAGCCCCTCGTGGGCGCAGGCGCGGGCAAAGACCTGGGCGCCGTTCATCGGGAACTCGGCCGGGTCGGGCGCCTCGCCCAGAGTGCGCGGGATGTCCTCGGGAATCGAGATCGGCCGCTCCTCGCGGTCGGTTGCGGCGGCCCTGGCCTGGTTGGCGAAGAGGGCGGCGGCCCCGACTCCGGCGGCGCTCGAAGCGACGAAGCTGCGGCGGGAAACCGGGGAACCGCCCTTCGTCGCCGCGGTCTCGGGTTCGTCGGTGGTCTGGGCCTCTGGCGTGCGTTGCGATTCGCTCATTGTCAGTTCTCCTGGATCGGCACGGTGCCTTCGAGCGGTGGTTCCTTCGGCCGCAACTCCTTGGGACCGATGCTGCGCAGATAGTGAACGAGATCCCAGATCTCGCCGTCATCGAGCTCGGCCTCGAACGGCGGCATGTCGAGGCCGGCGCCGAACTTCGTGCTGCGGAAGAGGTCGCCGTCGGTGGTCCCGGACCGCCAGCGTTCGGGGTCGGTGAGGTCGGCGGCCTCGAAGTCGATGTTCTCGAGCGCCCGGCCGTCGAAGCCGTGGCAGATCTGGCAGTGCCGCAGGTAGTGGGTGCGGCCTCGTTTGGCCGCGGTCTGCGTGTACGGCGTGGGGTTGACGGCTACCGCGACGTCCTCCGCCGGCTTGCCGCCGATGATCGTGTCCGTCTGGCCGGCCGCGGCCGCGGCGATGCAGAGCGACGCGAACGTCGCTCCGCGGAACGCTTTGAGGACAACTGTCATCGGGGATTGCGGCGACAGTGTACCGCCGCCCTCAGTTGGCGCCGGCGGGGATCAGTTCGATCCGGGACTCGGCGGCCTCGAGGATGGCGGGGCGCGTGTAGAGCAGCGGGAACGCCTCGTCGTTTGCCCAGGGCTCGAACAGGTCCTTGTAGTGCGGGCTGCGGGGATCGCCGGACTGGCCGGGGTTGTTCATGGCGACGGAGGCGTCCCAGTTGCCGACGTCGATCACCATGCGGAAGGAGGCGCCGGATCTCTGCTTGAAGTCGCTGCCGTAGCTCGTGTTGCCGACCGTGTCGCCGGAACCGCCGCGGGGCGCCGGCCCGACGTCGGCGAGTCGGCGGAGTTCACCGGGAAGGTGGGCCGACATCGGGTGACGCAGTTCGATCCGGTGCAGGTCGCCCCAGCGCCAGGCGGCGGGATCGGGACCCAGGTGCCCTTTGACATCGTCGAACGCGGATTGGAGGCTGCCGAGGAGCAGTTCGTTGCGTGCGGCCTGCGGCGGACTACCGAGCCGGGAATCCGACCCTTCGACGATCCGCAGCAGGTTCTCATCCTGCACCGGGACAGGGTCTTCGCCGGCCTCAAGCGCCGCCGCCATCCGTCTGCCGACTTCGGCGTCCAGATGTCTGCGCCACCAGACCTCGAAGAGCGCTGCCGCGGCGCTGTCGGCGGCGAGTTCTCCGTTCCAGCCGGCAAGAACCTCCAGCGCCGGCCCGGCCTCAGGGGTCGGTGTCAGCTTGCGAAGCAGCGCGAGCAGGCGGCGGGCCGGAATCGAGACGTAGTCGGTCTGTAGGCGGACGGCGTCGTCGATCGTCACGGCGTCCGCGGCGGCCAGCACTTCGCCGATCCGCTGGCGCCGGTAGGTCCCCGCCCACTCCCAGCCCAGAGGCACGTCATAACCGGCCGGCAGGTTCATCTCGTTGGCGGTGGCGACCCAGCCGCGCTCCGGGTTGACCTCCACCGGCAGTTCGTCCATGTCCCGGTAGCCCTGCCACTCGTAGCGGCCGTCGCCGGGCACTGGCAGCAGTCCGTCCCAGTTCGGCCGGATCGGCGCCAGGCCGCCCGGTTTCCAGCCGATGTTGCCGTGGATGTCGGCGTAGACCTGGTTCTCGGAGGGAGCGCCCCAGCGGTTCATCGCGGCCAGGAACTGGTCCCAGTTGCGCGCCCGGATGTACTCGATGGAACCCAGATAGGGCGCCATGCCGGGTTCGAGCCAGGCGGCCCGCAACGCGATCGCGAGGTTCCGGTCGGGGTCCTGGTAGAGCACCGGACCGTGATGCGTGAAGCGGAGTTCAACGGTCTGCGCCGCACCCCCGCGAACAGGAATCGCCTCTTCGATCACGTCCATCGGCAGCCAGTTGCCCCGGTACTCGTAGAAGTCCGGTTCGCCGGGCTTCGTGCGGTAGACGTAGATGTCCTCCTGGTCGATGCTGAAGATCGTCAGGCCGAAGGCGATCGTGCCGTTGTGCCCGATCGAGATCCCGGGCAGCGCCGGCTCGCCGGCGCCGATGAGATCGAGGTCAGGCGAGGCCAGGTGGACGATGTAGCGCAGCGAGGGCACGGCCTGTGTGCGGTGCGGGTCGTTCGCGAGCAGGGGCCGGCCGGTGGCCGTGCGGCGTGGCGAGATCGCCCAGTTGTTGCTGCCTTCCGAAGCCGGGTCGCCGGCGCCCAGAAACCCCGGATCGAGGTCACTGAAGCCGACGCCCCGTGTGCCGAGCCGGTAGAGGTCGAGTGCGTCGGGGGCCTCCCGGAAGAAGTCGAGGTCGAGGCCGTCCGGCACCGCGAGGCGATGGTCCGGTTGGTAACGGTCGCGAAGCGCGAGGGCCTCCAGTCCGTGGTCCGCCAGGAACCTGGCCCGCGCGAACTCGCTGCCCGCGTTCCGCAGCAGGCCGTGACTGCGGATCCGCGGCACCGCCTCGGGCGTCCAGTGCGAGGGTTCGTAGTCGAGCGCCTCGAACTCCGGCGGCATCAGCTCGGGACGCTCCAGCACCAGGTCGACGTAGGCGTTCACTCCGAGCACCCAGGCAGTGACGATGCGCTTCGTGTCCGAGGCGTAGGCGAGCCACTCGGCGTGCATGTCGCCGCGGTAGAGCAGCAGCCGCGCCGCCCGGTCCTGCTCCACGAAGCCGGGACCGAAGACCTCGGAGAGCGTGCCCTCGCCGCGCCGCCGCCAGAGGTCGATCTGCCACAGGCGGTCGCGGGCCGCATTCCAGCCCTGGGCGAAGAACAGGTCGTCCTGGCCGCCGGCGAAGACGTGGGCGACGCCCCAACGGTCGACCAGGATCTCGACCGGGGCTCTAAGGCCGGGAACCTCGAAACGGGTCGTTTCGATCGCCGGCTGCGCTTCGGCCGCGCCGACGGCAAGCAGCAGGGGGACGGCGGTGACGATTCGCGTGAGCCCGGCCATGGATGAGCCGGGACGATACCAACGCCGAGGACGAGCGTCTGGCTACTCAACTGGGGCGGCGGATAGACCGAGCGCTCGCTTCGGTGGCGGTGCTCTCGACTAAGCTCTCCCGGATGTTCCGCACCCAGCGAGAGCGTCGGTGCGTAGTGATTGCGCCGTCGCTCCTGGTTGTCGCCGCCGGGCTGATCGCCCAGGAGGCAGAGGACCCGAAGTCGGAGCAGGAGAACCGACCTCCGACCGCGACCTACTACGAGACCGCCACCGTCCGGGCGCGCTCGCTCGACACCGCGACCGCTTCGGTGCAGGTGATCGACCGCGACGACCTTGCCGATCTGGCGGCGGGCGATGCGGCCGAGGCGTTGCGCCTGGTGCCTGGGGCCTTCATCCTCGGCAACGACTCGAGCGCCGCGGTCGCGGGGGTGTCGCTCCGGGGCGGCGACGCGAACTTCACGCTGGTTCTGATCGACGGGGTGCCCGTCAATGACAGTACGGACCAGTACGGCGGCGCCTTTCCGCTTGGCAGCGTCGGCGCGGCGGAAGTGGAGCGGCTCGAGGTGGTGCGCGGCCCGATGTCGTCCTTCTACGGCTCGAGTTCGCTCGGCGGGGCGGTGCAGTTGATCACCAGCGCGCCGCGGAGTGCCGCGCCGTTTCTGGGTTTGAACGCCGATGCCGGCAGCCACGACCATCAAAGTGGCCGCCTGTCCTGGGGCCGCGCCGGCGAGTCCTCGGCGGGCGCGATGGGCGCCGCGGTTCGGGAAGAGCAGGGCCGGGTCGGAGACGACCGCCTGGAGCAGGCGTCTCTGGGCGGCCGCTGGCAGCGCCAACTGGGGTCGGCGTCGTCGTTCCGGCTTGCGGTCCGGACGGCCGACTGGCAGGCCGACGACTACCCGGACGGTTCGGGCGGCCCGCTGTTCGGCAGCGGCGAACTGCGTTCCTCGGATCACCGCGAGTACGGTGTGGCGGCCACCCTCGATCTCGGTGGCGGGGGCCGGTTCAGTCAGTACCTGCGGTCGACCTGGTACCGGCACTCGATGGAGCGGGAGAGTCCGGCAATCGGATTCCAGGTGCCGCCGTGGACCGAAAACACCGACTTTCGCGATCTGCGCCTCTCCTGGATCGGAACGCTTGCCCCGGAAAGCGGCGCGTCCGAGTTCAGCTTCGGCGCCGAGGCGCTCACCGAGGAGGGGCGGAACACCAGCCTCCTGCTGTTGCCGGCCTTTTTCGGCGGGCCGCTCGCGGGCGACTACGCGATCGACCGGAACCGCGTGGGTCTGTTCGGGGACTGGCGTCGGTCCATGGGCAACCTGGTGGCTGAACTCGGCGTGCGCGCGGACGTGCTCGAGGGTCGGGGCGCCGGCGGCGGGCGCGAGGAAGTGAGCCCGCGCTTCGGGCTTCGCTATGCGCCGGAGGGCGGCCGCTGGTCGCTTCGCGCTTCGGCCGGCCGGGCGTTCAAGTTGCCGAGCTTCTTCGCTCTTGAGTCGCCGCGGGCGATCGGCGGCAATCCGGATCTCGACGCGGAGACCAGCGTCGGCGCCGATCTCGGTTTCGAGGCGGGTTCGACGGACGGCTCCTTCCGGTGGGGCGTGACGGCCTTCGTCAACCGCTTCGAGGGCCTGATCGACTTCGACTTCGAGGCCTTCCTGAACGTGAACCGGAACAAGGTGGACGTCGAGGGGCTCGAAGGATTCCTGGTGTGGCGCCCTTCGACCCGGGTCATGCTCGATGTCGCCTTGACGGCGCAAGACACCGAGCATCGCGATACGGGGAGGCCGCTGCGGCGCCGGCCGGATCTCTACGGCGGCGTCGGACTCCGCGTGGACCTGAGCGAGGCGGTCCGGCTCGGTCTGGAGGCCAGGCACTCCGGCAGCTATCTCGACGAGCAGATTCCGGCGCCCTGGCGGACCGAGGTCGCCGGGCGGACACTGGCCGGCTTGACGCTGGCGTGGCGGGCCGCCGGGCGCTGGCGGGTCACGATGCGGGCGGACAACGTGCTCGATGAGTCGTACGAGACGCAGGTCGGTTTCCCCGGGCCCGAGCGCTCGGTCCGGATCGGCGTGCGCTATGGATACTAGGAACCTCAGAGGGAGGGTGGACCGATGAGATGGATGGCACTACTTGCGTTGGTGGCTGCGATACTCAGTTTCGGCTGCAGGATCTCTGTGGGCAGTGGCGAGTCGGCTTCGGAGACGGAGGAGGAGGCGGCCGAGCCGGCCGCGGAGCTCAACCAGCTCAGTGCCGAGGAAGCCGAGGCGGGCTTCATGCTGCTGTTCGACGGCGCGTCGCTGGAGCACTGGCGGGGCTTCAAGCTCGACGACGTGCCGGCGGGCTGGGCGGTGGCTGACGGCGTGATCCACTTCGTGCCGCCCGAGGGCGACGACGCCGGGCCGCGGGCCGATCTGATGACCCGGGCGCCGTACCGGTCATTCGAGTTCCGTTTCGATTGGGCCGTAACGCCGGGCGGAAATAGCGGCGTGATGTTCCACGTTGCCGAGGACGCCCCCGCGTCCTACTCGACGGGCCCCGAGTTTCAGATCCTGGACGACGGCGGGCACCGGGACGGTGAACGAATGGAAACCTCGGCAGCTTCGAACTACGCCCTCCACGCCCGCCAGGGCGGCGAGCTGATGCCTCTCGGCGAGTTCAACACGAGCGCGCTGCGAGTCGAGGGTGCTGCCGTCTCCCACTGGCTGAACGGTGAGAAGGTGGTCGAGTACATGCTCTGGGACGACGAGTGGAAGGAACTCGTCGCGGCCAGCAAGTTCGCCTCGATGCCCGGCTACGGCATGATGGAAACCGGCCACATCGCGCTCCAGGACCACGGCAACGAGATTTGGTTCCGCAACCTGCGCATCTTGGTGCTGCCCGACTGATGGACGATCCAGGCGTGGCGGCGGGCCTGCAGTGGCTCAAGGTCGCCGAACCGGGTGAACTGCCCGAGAACCGCGTCAAGACGGTGGTGGCGGGTAGTCGTTCGATCTGCCTGACCCACTACGACGGTCAGTACGGCGCGCTGGACAACCGCTGCCCGCACCAGGGCGGTCCCCTGGGTGAGGGGTCGATCGAGAACGGTTGGCTGCGCTGTCCGTGGCACGGGTGGGACTACTGCCCGCTCAGCGGCAAGTCGCCGGCGGGGTTTGACGAGAAGGTGCCGACCTATGCGATCGAAGTGCGGGACGACGGCATCTACGTCGGTGTCGAACCGGAGGTCGAGCGGGAGCGGACGGTCAGCGACGCGATGGTCGAGACCTTCGTCAACTGGGGCGTCACCCACGTCTTCGGCATGGTCGGCCACTCGAACCTCGGCCTTGCCGATGCGATTCGCAACCAGTGCGAGGCCGGCGCCCTCCAGTACGTCGGCGTGCGGCACGAGGGCGCGGCGGCGTTCGCGGCTTCGGCGTACGGCAAGCTGACCGGGCGGCCGGCGGCGTGTCTGACGATCGCAGGGCCCGGCGCCACGAACCTGCTGACCGGCATGTGGGACGCGCGAATGGATCGCTCCCCGATCCTGGCGCTCACCGGCCAGGTCGACACCCAGGTGCTGGGGCCGGGCGCCTTCCAGGAGGTCGACCTCTCCGCCGCCTTTGCCGGCGTCGCGGCGATGAGTCACGCCGTCTACCGCGACAGCCGGCACGTGGAACTCGCGAACCTGGCGTGCAAGAACGCGATCCTCAAGCGGGACGTGGCGCACCTGATCTTCCCCGACGAGGTGCAGACGTTGCCCTCCGACGCTTCGGCCGGATCGCCTGAAGGCCGGTTGACGCCCTCGGAGATCACGCCGCCTCCCGAGGCCGTCGAGCAGGCGCTGGCCCTGATCCGCGGCGCGCGCCGGCCGGTGATCGTCGTCGGCCACGGCGCCCGGTTCCAGATGGACGGCGTGACCGCGCTGGCCGAACGGCTGAACGCGCCGGTGGTGACCACCTTCAAGGCGAAGGGCCTGATCTCCGACGATCATCCGCTTGGCTGCGGCGTGCTCGGTCGGAGCGGAACGCCGGTTGCGAGCTGGTTCATGAACGAGAGCGACCTGCTCATCGTGTTCGGCGCCTCGTTCTCGAATCACACCGGGATCACGACCTACAAGCCGCTCATCCAGGTCGACTTCGAGGCCATGGCGCTGGGCAAGTTCCACGCCGTGGACGTGCCGGTCTGGGGTGAGATCGGCGTCACCGCACGTCTGTTCGAGGAGGCCCTGGAGCGCGGCGGAATCGAGACCGTCGATCAGCGGCCGGAAGTGGCCGAGCGCTGGCGGATCTGGCGTGAAGAGAAGGAGCGCCGCCTGGGCGATGTCGGCGAGGCGGGCATCAGCTCCGCGGCGGTCTTCGCGGCGCTCAACCGCTGCGTACCGGAGGACGCGATCATCGCAGTCGATGTCGGCAACAACACGTACTCCTTCGGCCGCTACTTCGAGTGCCGCCGGCAGGCCGTGCTCATGTCGGGCTATCTCGGATCGATCGGGTTCGGCTACCCGGCCGCCATGGGCGCCTGGGCGGCGACCCAGACGGACGACGAGCGGTTTGCCGGCCGTCCGGTGGTGGCGATCACCGGGGATGGCGGCTTCGGGCAGTACCTGGCCGAGGTCACGACCGCCGTCCACCACCGGATGAACATCACCCACGTGCTGCTGAACAACAGCGAGCTCGGCAAGATCTCGAAGGAGCAGCGGGCGATCGAGCTGCCGGTGTGGATGACCGAGTTGACGAATCCGAACTTCGCCGACTTCGTGACCAGTTGCGGCGGCCACGGCATTCGCGTCGAGGACGCGGCCGACCTCGACGGCGCTCTGCAGCGGGCACTCGACTACGAGGGCCCGGCAACGGTCGAGATCGTGGCCGACCCGCTGCTGGTGTGAGGCCCCGGTGACGATCGACGGCCGGGAGGATCTGGACGGTCTCCGCCGGGCAGGTCGCGTGGCGGCCCGGTGCCTGGCGAGGATGGGCGCCAGGGTCGAGCCGGGCATGACGACTCTTGAGTTGGACCGGATCGGCCGGGAGTACATGGAGAGTCGGGGAGCGCGCTCGGCGCCCGAACTGAGCTACGACTTCCCGGCCGCGACCTGCATCAGCGTCAACGAGGAGGTCGCGCACGGCATTGCCGGCGAGCGCCGGATCGATGCCGGCGACCTGGTCCACATCGACGTCTCCCTCGAGTTGGACGGGTACTTCAGCGACACCGGCGCGCCTTTCCCCGTGCCGCCGGTGAGCGACGAGCGGCGGCGCATGGTCTCAGCCACCCGGCGGGCGCTGCGGGCAGCGATGCAGCAGACCCGCCACGGCCGCCGGCTGCGCAACATCGGCCGGGCGATCGAGGACACCGCGACCAAGGCCGGCTTCGGCTTGATCCGCAACCTGGGCTCGCACGGCATCGGCCGCTCGCTGCACGAGGAACCGAAGTTCGTGCCTGGCTTCGACGACCCGGACGATCAGCGTTTCCTGCACGATGGGCTCGTGCTCACGATCGAGCCGTTCCTGACCAACGGCCGCGAGCAGGCGCTGACCGCCAAGGACGGCTGGACACTCCTCAACGAGCCCGGCACGACAACGATCCAGTTCGAGCACACGATCGTCGTCACCCGCAAGAAGCCGCTGGTGATGACGCTGCCGTAGGCGGACCCGCCCATCATCCTTGCTTATCCAAAACTGTGCTTATAATCCGCAAGGATGAAGCGAGATCGAGTCCTTCCGAGGCGGGCACAGAGAGCCGTGAGCGCCGCGCTCGACCGGCAGGCGGCCGTTGGGCTGATCGGGCCGCGTCAGGTCGGCAAGACCACGCTGGCCTTGCAGATCGCGGATAGCCGGGATGCGCTCTACCTCGACCTGGAGTCGAGCACCGACCGGGCGAAGCTGGCCGATCCGAATCTGTTCCTGGGCGAGTACGAGGACCGTCTCGTCGTGCTCGACGAGATCCACCGGGCGCCGGAGCTCTACAGCGACCTGCGGGGCCTGATCGACCGCGGTCGGCGGCGTGGCAGGCGCTGCGGCCGCTTTCTCATTCTCGGCTCGGCGTCGATCAACCTGCTCCGCCAATCGGGGGAGAGTCTCGCGGGTCGGATCGAGTACGTCGAGCTCAATCCGCTCGATGTGCTTGAGATTGTGGCTCAGGACGTGCCCTTGAGTGCGCTGTGGCAGCGGGGAGGATTGCCGGACAGTCTGCTCGCCGCGAGCGATGCGGACAGCTTGGCGTTTCGGCATAGCTTCGTACGCACCTATCTCCACCGGGATGTACTCGACCTGACCGAGCGGCGTCTTCCGGCCGAGACTCTGGAGCGCCTGTGGACCATGTTGGCGCACAGCCAGGGTACGTTGCTGAACGCGTCGAAGCTGGCGGCGAGCCTGGCGGTCAGTGCGCCGACGGTTACGACCTACATCGATCTGCTGGTCGATCTGATGCTGGTGCGCCGGCTGCCGCCGGTGAGGGCGAACGTCGGCAAGCGGGTCGTCAAGTCGCCCAAGGTCTACGTCAGGGACAGCGGCCTGGTGCACGCACTGCTCGGCATCGCCGACTACAACGCGCTTGCGGGGCATCCCGTCGCCGGAGCGAGCTGGGAGGGCTTCGTGGTGGAGAACCTCCTGAGCGCGGCCCCGACCGGTACCCGGGCGGGGTTCTACCGTACCCGCGCCGGCGCTGAAATCGACATGGTGCTGGAACTGCCGGGCGAACACGGTCCGTGGGCGGTCGAGATCAAACGCGGCTCGGCGCCCCGGCCAAGCCGCGGTCTCCACAGTGCCCGCGAGGATCTGAGGCCCAGCCGCACCTTCCTTGTCGGCGCCGGTGCGGACCGCTACCCGGTAACGGACGGAATCGAAGTGATCGGCCTCTCCGAGTTGGCCGCGGTGGTGGGCGGCAGGGCGTAGCCGAACGGCGCTGCACGCTGGCAAGGCAAAATGAAGACGATGACGCACTCTGGCGGGAACCACCGCGGCGGGAACATCGGGGCTTTCGGTGCGGCTTTCGCCGTTCTCTGTGGTTCCGCCTTGCCCGCGCAGGCGCCGGCGCCCTCCGCCGAGCCGGGACTCGCCGAAGGACTTGCCTACGTGGTCTTGCAGGCGGTGGTCTACCGCGAGGCCTCTGCGGAGGTGACCCTTCTGGCGACGAACGCGGAGGGCGTCGAGCAGGAACTGCCGGTGACCAGCGATCAGTACTACGAGGTGTACCTGTTCGAGCCCGGGCCGTGGCTCGTGCGTCCGGCTCAGGGCAGCGGTTTCTGGGGCCGCGAGACCCTGATCGATCCCGATGCCGCGACGAGCGAAGGGATCGCCTCGGTCCAGGACGGCGTGGAGGTGCAACCGGAGGTCGTTCCGGTGTTCGAGATACCGGTCTACCCGGCGGTAGCGGTCAGCGGCCGTGTGGTGGGCGCCTCTCGTCCGGGTGGAACGCTCCGGATCGTGCTTGGCGACGTGGATCCCGAGAACACGGACCCGCGGTTCCACGTCCAGCGCGTAGTGGTCAGGTGCCCGGTGGCGGGCGACGGCCGGTGGTCGTGCGAGTTGCCGGCCGCGCTCGTTCACCTTGCGTTCTGGCGGCCCGGCCACTCGCCGGAGTACCGGTGGAACACTCCCCTGCAAGGTCGACGGCAGCTCGCCCTGGGCGATCAGGAGCTCGTTCCCGGAGCGAGTCTTGCCGGCTTCGTCGCCCCTGGCCCCGGCTTCCAGGGTTTCGTCGACCACTGTGTCGTGCATGTCGCGGCGGGCGATCCGGCCCTGTGGACAACCAGTCTCGAGCCGGTGCTGACGACCGTCGAGGTGGCTGACGACGGCTTTTTTCAGGCGCCGGGCCTGGACGCCGGCAGACGCTGGATTCAGGTGGACTGCGACGGCCGGGTTGCGGCCCGGGCCGGACCGTACGAACTGGCGAAGAACGTCGAGACTTTCCCGCGCAACCGTGTGCTGCTGGCGAGGAGTCACCTCCTGGACGTGTTCGTGCAGCCCGCTGATCCGCCCTACGGCAGCCATTGGATTGCGCGGCTCAAGCAGATCAGGGAGCACGATTCGCCGGAGTTCCGGTTCCGCTACGTGAAGAGGGAGTACCCGCAGCAGACGGCAGTGGTCGAGAGCGGCCACGCCCGGTTCGATGTCCCCGGCGACGGCGCCTTCACGGTGGAAATCCAGGATGCCATCGGTGGGTGGTTCGGTGACTTGGACTATCTCGAAGTCGTGGGCGATCGGTCGGTGGTTGTTGAACTGGAGTTGGTGCCCGTCGTTGGCCAGGTGACGCTGGACGGCGTCCCGCTGGCGGGCTACGTGTTCTTCGGCGGGCGCGGCGCGTCGCCGGAGTTGACCTTCAGGATCGGTGAGGACGGGTGGTTCCGGGGCGCGTTGCCTGGGCGGGAGGGCTGGCGGGTCGACGTGGCTTCGTCGGAACGCGATGTGGCGCAGTCGTTCCACGACGTCGATGTGCCGGCGAACGAGCCCCTGGCGCTGGAACTCGCTGACACCGTGGTTCATGGCCTTGTTGTATTCGCAGAGACCGGTGAACCGGCTGCCGGCGCGGTTGTTCGGTTCGAGACGGCGGACGAGCGGATCGTGCATCAGGGCCGCGCCGGCGACGACGGCAGATTCTCGGCTCGGGGCGTACCGGTCGGCTGGATCCGCATCTCCGCCCATCCGCGGGGTCTGGGCGGATGGTTGGCGAGCGCCTCAGTGGAGGCGGTAGTGAGTTCGTCAGGTCCGCTGAGCGTGACCCTGCGGTTGCCGGAACTGGACCTGGAGTCGCTGCGGCCGGGAGCGAGGGCGCCTGTGCGCCGGACCATCCGGCAGTAGCTGGTACCCTGCGCCGCCATGGGCGGTCCGCTCGACGGCTTCCGGGTGATCGAACTGGCGACCATGGTGTCGGCGCCGATCGCCACCATGCTGCTGGCGGATCAGGGCGCCGAGGTGATCAAGGTCGAGGCGCCGCCCCACGGCGACATCATGCGCCGGCTCGGGCCGCAGCGAGGGGGCGTCACGGCCGGGTTCGCGACGATCAACCGGGGCAAGCGGTCTCTGGTGCTCGACCTGAAGCATGAGCGCGGGATCGGCATCCTCCACGACCTGGTGGGAACGGCCGATGTCTTCGTCCAGAACTTCCGGCCCGGCGTGGTTGATCGTCTGGACCTCGGCGCCGACCGGCTGCGCGAGTTGAACCCGCGGCTCGTCTACGTGTCGATCAGCGGCTTCGGCCAGGATGGCCCGTACGCTCAGAAGCGCGTCTACGACCCGATCATCCAGGCGCTGTCCGGCGTCGCCGACATCCAGGCCGACCGGGTGACGGGTGAGCCGAAGATGGTGCGCACGATCATCCCCGACAAGGTAACCGGGCTCACCGCCGCCCAGGCGATCACGGCGGCGCTGCTTGCGCGGGAACGGACCGGCGAGGGCCAGCACCTCGGCCAGCACCTCGAAATTGCCATGCTCGACGCGACGATCTCCTTCGTCTGGCCCGAAGGCTTCGTGCGCCAGATCCTGGTCGGCGGCGAGGTGGCGCACGGACGCCCGGGATCGACCAGCGACCTGATCTACAAGACCGCCGACGGCTACATCACGGCGTCGACGATCTCGGACGCCGAGTGGGAGGGCATGGCGCGCGCCACCGGGCGCCTGGAGTGGCTGGAGGACGAGCGCTACAACACGGCCGCGGGCAGGATCTCGAACGCCGACCAGCGTCTCGGGATGGTTGGCGACGTCCTGCGGCAGCGCACGTCCGCCGAGTGGCTCGCCGCTCTGGAAGCGGAGGACGTTCCCTGCGCTCCGATCCTCAACCGCAACGAGGTGCTGACCGACCCCCAGGTGGTCCGCAACGAGTTGCTGCGCGAGGTCGACCATCCCCAGGTCGGCCGGATGCGCGTGCCGCGTCCCGCGGCGAGGTTCTCGGGCACGCCGCCGGAACAGGCTGCGGCGTCGCCCGTGCTGGGCGAGGGGGCCGAGGACCTGCTGGGCGGTCTCGGTTTGAGCGCCGCCGAGATCGACGCACTGCGGCGCCGGAAGATCGTCGGTTAGGCGTCGGTTAGGCGTCGGTTAGGCGTCGGCCACACCCGCCCGCTTTGGGGCTCCGGGGGGGGGCTCCCAGGTGCCGTGCCATCCGTGCGCCCGCTGACGGGCGCACGGACTGGTTCACGGGTGGCGCGGATCGCGCCACCCGGGTTCGCGCTTGGTCGGAAGGCAGGGAGGTCGGCGCTGAGGGCTGCTAGGGTCCGCCGGTCGTGCGCTGGCTGCACTACTACCTCAGGCTGCTGGCCGCGGCGTCCCTGCTGCTGATCGCGGCGGGTGGTCTGGTCACCAGCACGGACTCGGGACTGGCCGTTCCCGACTGGCCGAACACCTACGGCTACTTCATGTTCTCGTTCCCGTTCTCGAAGATGGTCGGCGGCATTTTCTACGAGCACGGCCATCGGCTGATCGCGAGCACCGTCGGTCTGCTGACCATCGGCCTGGTGCTCTGGGCCTGGCGCGCTGAGCCGCGCCGGTGGGTGCGCCGGATGACCTGGACGGCGCTGGGTGCGGTCGTGGCTCAGGGGCTGCTCGGCGGCGTCACAGTGATCTACCTGCTGCCCAAGCCGATTTCGATCAGCCATGCCGGATTGGCGCAGCTCTTCTTTGCCCTGGTCGTCGGCCTCGGCGTCTTTACGTCGGCGGGTTGGCGAGACGGCTACGGGCGTGTCGAGCCCTTGGGTGATCCCGTTCTCGGGCGTCTCGCGGTGGCCGTTCCGACGCTCGTCTACGGCCAGATCCTGCTCGGCGCGACGATGCGTCACAACGACGCCGGGCTCGCGATCCCCGACTTCCCGCTCGCTTTCGGCCGGCTTCTGCCGCCGGAGTGGAGTCTCGGCATCGGACTCCATTTCGCGCATCGCCTGGGCGCCGTCGCGGTGACGGCGGTCGCCGTGGCTCTCATCGCGCGGGTATTCGCTCATCACCGTGGTCGACACGAACTCGTCCGCCCGGCTCTGCTCCTTGCCGCGGTCCTGCTGGTGCAGATCGGTCTCGGAGCCTGGACCGTGTGGAGCGGCCTGCAGCCCCACATCAATACGTCGCACGTCGCCACCGGCGCCCTGGTGTGGGTTGTGTCCGTGACCCTGGCTCTGCGCGTCCACCGAGCCTGGTTCAGCGACGGGCAGTCGATCCGGTTGGCCCGTCTCTTACCCGACGCCGCGGCCGTCGAGGGCCACGAGCGGGCCCGGGCGTGACGATTCTGGCCGCCGAAGCAGCCCGTCCGGGTCGCGCCTCTCTGTTGCTGGCGCTGGCAAAGCCGCGGCTCAATGCACTGGCGGTCGCCACGGTGGCGATCGGTTACTACCTGGGAGCCCAAGAGTTCGACCTGGCTGTGTTCCTTGCTGTCGTTGCGGGCTCCGCGTTGGTAGCGGGCGGCGGCGCCGCGTTCAATCAGGTCGCGGAGCGCGATCTGGACGCGCTCATGGAGCGCACGCGGTCGCGGCCACTGCCGACGGGGGGGGTCGCCCGCGGCTGGCCGGCTCTTCGCCACGATTCTGAGCGTGGCGGGTGTGATCGTGCTGGCGCTCGGAGTCAACCTTGTAGCGACGGCGGTCGCGCTGGCGACCCTGATCAGCTACGCCTGGATCTACACGCCGATGAAGCGGCGCACGCCCTGGGCGGTCCTCGTCGGCGCGGTACCCGGCGCGTTGCCGCCAGTCATCGGCTGGGTCGCCGCCCGCGGCGCCCTGACCGTAGAGGCGTGGTTGTTGTTCGGGATCGTCTTCGCGTGGCAGCTCCCGCACTTCCATTCCCTGGCCTGGCTTTACCGCGACGACTACGCGCGCGCCGGCTTCAAGGTCCTGGCCGCAACCGATCCCGACGGGCGCAGCACGGCCATGCAGTCAATGCTCTGGGCCTTTCTGCTTGCCGGCCTCACCCTACTCGCTGCCGTCGTCGGCCTGGCCCCTCCCGCCTTTGCAATCGCCGCCGCGACCTTCAGCACCGCCTTCGCCCTGCTCGCCGCCCGCTTCCTCAACAACCGAACAAACACTCGCGCTCGCACCCTGTTCCTCGGTTCCTTGATCGTGCTGCCCCTGATCTGGACCGCCCTCGTAGCCGGCCACGCGGCTCTCTGATTTCAGAGACTTGTTTCGCGGACTACCCGTCCGACCTGAGCAGGAGGATGCGGTTGTCGCTGGCGCCTGGAACCGCTGCGATCGGGATCGAGTCGTCGAAGGTGGCCAGGATGCCGTCGTTTTGCACTGCCAGGGCCAGGAGGTAGACGTCCGTGATCTGGCGGTAGCCTCGAATCGACCCGGCCGCGAGGTGCTCGCGTTCACGTATCGATAGCGAGTCGGGCCAGAAGGCGTGATCGTCGGTCTGGCAGAAGATCCTCAGGCGCTCCGTTGCGTCGGCCACCGTGGTCCGGCGCCCGGAATAGCTGGGGTTCGCCACGATCCGAACGAAGCCGTTCTCGGTCAATGGACAGGTTGACCAAGGTCCCCGCGAAGGACTTCCGAACCACCGGTGGGCCGTCTCGTAGTGGATGTGCTCCGGGTCGAAGAGAGCTATCAGAACATTGACGTCGAGCAACGCACTCAAGGTTCGTCGTCTCGCAGAGCGTTCACCGCGGCGAGCGAGACCGGCCGAGCGCCGTCACGCGAGGGCAGTAAGGGAACGCCGTTTCGTTCTTCGACTCGGTGGGACCGGGGCGCCAGCGCCTTCCTGGCGAGCTCCGAGACGACTCGACCCACAGGTACACGGCGCTGCGCGGCGAGCTCCTTTGCGGCCCAGAGGACATCTTCGTCGAGGTTCAGTGTGGTGCGCATAGGCTGAGCATCGCGCATCATGCATCTGATGTCAACCGTGCGTTCTACGCCGCCCCGAACCCGTTTTGGGAGGAGACGAGCAAGACGCGACCCAGTCCGTGCGCCCGTCATCGGGCGCCCGGATGGCACCCGTTTTGGGAGGAGACGAGCAAGACGCGAACCAGTCCGTGCGCCCGTCAGCGGGCGCACGGATGGAACTCCGTCCGGATCGCGGCGCCGTGCTGGTCGAGTTCGGGCACGGGAGGTAGGCGTCGCCCCGGTTCGTTCGGGGCGGCAGCGGGAGCCACCATGTCGATCTCGGTGCCGTCGGGGAGCGGTTGCCTGACTCGGCGGAGCTGTGGATGCCGCGACAGAGCGGCGACGTCGTTCAGGAAGCCGTAGGCGATGCGGGCGCGATCGAGGATCGTGCGAATCGACTGCCGGTCGTGGCGGATGAACACCTCGTCGATCGCGGCTTCGACGGCGGCGCGGCCTTGCGCTCGGTCCACGTTCCGCGGGTAGGCCTCGGCGAGTTCCGGTTGTTCGAGCACTTCATTGCATAGGCGCGCGAACTCGCGGTCGTTCTGGACTCCGATCAGCACGGAGTGGCCGTCGCCGAGCTGGAACACGCCGTAGGGCACGATCGTCGGATGGCCGAGGCCGACCCGCGGCCAGTCGAGACCATGCTGTTCGAAACGCAGCAGGGGCGCCGCCATCCAGTCCGCCATCGTGTGGAAGAGGCTGACCTCGACGTTGCGGCCGGCGCCGGTGCGACCGCGCTCGATCAGGGCTTCGAGGATGGCGGAGTACGCGTAGATGCCGGTGGCGAAGTCGCAGATGGAGACCCCGACGCGGCCGGGCTCTGCCGGCGAACCGGTGATCGACGCGACGCCGCTCTCCGCCTGGACGAGCAGGTCGTAGGCTCGCATCGACCGGTAGGGGCCGTCCTCGCCGTAGCCCGAGATGTCGCAGGTGACGAGCCGCGGATGGCGCCCGCGGAGCTCCTTCGACCCGAAGCCGGCCCGCGCGGCTGCGCCCGGCGCGAGGTTCTGGATGAACACATCGGCGCGCTCGACGATCCGTTCGAGCAGGGCCCGATCCTCGTCGCCCTTGATGTCGAGAACGATCGACTCCTTGCCGCGGTTCAGCCAGGCGAAGTAGGCCGAGACGCCCCCCGTGCCGTCGTAGCCGCGGGCGAAGTCCCCGCCGTCACGCTCCACCTTGATCACCCGGGCGCCTGCGTCCGCCAGGCGGCAGGTCGCCAGCGGCGCCGCGACCGCCTGCTCGATGGCAACCACGAGCAGGCCCTCGAGAGGACGGTGAGCGGTCATCGCCAGGCGAAGACCGGCTGCTCGTAGTGAGCGACGCGGACATCATTGCCGCGGAGGACCACCTCGAGCATCTGGTAGACGATCGCCGCCGTCGGCGCGTGGACGAGACCGCCCCGGATCGGCATCGAGAGCACCGGGTTCTCGCTCTCGGGAATCTCCCGCAGCACCGGCACGTCGGGCCGGTCGAGGTCGATCAGGGGGATGCGGTAGGCGCGGTAGACCTCGTCCGGGTTCGGCTGCAGCTCGCGGTAGTCGTCGCACCAGAACACGACCGGCGTGATGACGAAGCCGGAGCGGGTGCCGAAGTCGTCGAGCCGGCCCAGGACGGCGCCGGGTTCGAGGTCCAGGCCGACCTCTTCGTGGAGTTCGCGCAGGGCCGCCTGCTCGGGGGTCTCCGCCTCGTCGATGCGGCCGCCCGGAAGTGCCCACTGACCGCGGTGGCGGCGGAGCCTCAGGGAGCGCCGAGTGAGCAGGAAGCAACCGCGGCCGCCCTTGTCCGGCAGCAGGGTCACCGCAACGGCGGCATGCGCGTTGGCGGACACGGCGCCGGTGTGCCCGGAGGCTTCCGCGGCCCGCGCCGCGGCCGCTTCAGGATCGAGCTTTCGCCGCTCGAAGCGCTCCAGGTTCCGCTCAGCGTGGGCGTGGAGTTCCGGACCGTGCCGTGCGGGGAAGCTCACGTAGCCGCGGCTGCCAGACCGTTCACGGCGCCTCCTCGCGGATCAGCTCCACGACCCGGCCGAGGGTGTCGAGCCGTTCCGTCACCGTGGCGCCGGCCGGGCTCAGCCGCAGCGTGGTCACTCCGGCGTCCCGGTAGGCGCGGATGCGGCTGCGAATGCGGGCCTCGTCGCCGATCAGGGTGTTGCCGAGCACCATCTCGTCGGGAACGCGCGCCGCGGCTTCCTCCCGCTTGCGGGCGATCCACAGCGCCTGCACTTCGCGGGCTGCCTCGACGAAACCGGCGCGGCGGTAGGCGTCGTTGTAGAAGTTGGTCTGCGCCGAACCCATCGCCCCCAGGGTGAAGGCCATGGACGGCTTGCGGCGGGCCGCCATCCGCTCCAGGTCGTCGCCGAACTCGACCTCGCCGCCGACCTGGATGTCGATGTCGTCGAGGCTGCGGCCGGCACGCTCGGCCCCCGCGCGCATCGAGGGGAAGAAGGCCTCCGCGTGTTCGGGGATGAAGGAGGCGCCGAGCCAGCCGTCTGCGACTTCGCCGGTGTACTCGAGCGACTTCGGCCCGAGGGTCGCCAGGTAGATCGGCAGCCTGGGCCGCGGCGGCTGCGACATGCGGATCGCCTTGCCCTCACCGCCGGGGCGGGGCAGGGTGTAGTGCTCGCCCTCGTAGGCGATCTTCTCGCCGGAGAGTGCGATCTTCAGGATGTCGATGTATTCCCGCAGGCGGCCCAGGGGCTTTGCGAAGGCTGTGCCGTGCAACCCCTCGACCACCTGGGGACCGCTGACGCCGAGGCCGAGGACGAACCGGTCCTTCGAGATCGAGGCCAGCGACATCGCGGTCATCGCGGTCATCGAGGGGGCCCGCGCCGAGATCTGCATGATGCCGGTGCCAAGCCGGATGCGCTCCGTGCGCGCGGCGAGGTAGGCGAGCGGGGTCACGGCGTCCGTGCCCCAGGCCTCGGCCGACCAGACATCGTCCACACCGAGGCGTTCCGCCTCGACGACGTACTTCGTCAGGGCGTCCCAGTTCGTTCCGGAGGCGTACGCGCTCCCGATGCCGATCGCTGTCCGCATCCTTCGTTGCTCCTTGTGCTCAGGTGGTCTACTGAACGGCCGTGGCGCGGACGTAGATCAGTTTGCGGATGTCCGGACGGGGGTCTTGAGTGCGGGTGTGCAGCATCACCTCCAGTTCGCTTCCGTCCTTTGACAGTTGCCAGGTCTCGGTGACGTCGAAGTCGCCGAACGGTGTGATTCTCGTGTACGAGACGGAGAGCTTGTCCTTGCGCCACTTCACGCGGGCGGTACGCGTACCGCCTTGGAAATCGGGCATCTTCCGGGGCTTGCCGTCGGTGACCAGATTCTGGGAGAACTGGACCGGCGCCGGCAGGTTTTCGCCCCGCATGGTGTAGTTCATCACCAGGTCTTCCCCGGTCAATGAGATCTCGAGTTCGAGG
This sequence comes from Candidatus Multivorans sp., assembly GCA_965247095.1. Lineage (GTDB taxonomy): Bacteria > Acidobacteriota > Thermoanaerobaculia > Multivoradales > Multivoraceae > Multivorans. The sequence continues at coordinate 295,745 of OZ251997.1, forward strand.
TCGAGTGTGTTCGGCCGTTCGCGGCCGGCGCGGCCCGGGGCCAGGGAGTCGCTGCGCTCGCTGTCGAGCTGCCAGATGCCGGCGAAGTCCTCGTTGGCGGCGGCCAGCGGCGCCGCGCCGAGCGAGGCGATGGCGAGGGCCGCGCCGACGACGACGGCCGAGAAGGCCGTGGCCGTTGGGGAACCGGAAGGGCTGGCTGGGATCGTACGAGCGTGGGCTGATTTGTTCATGGATTTCTCCTCGCCGGCGGCGTGGGCGATGCCGGTCGCCGTCGGCAGCGTTACGTTGCTCTCTTGATAGCGGGCGGTTCTACTGAACGACTGTCGCGCGGACGGAGTAGTTCTTGCGGATTGTCGGGACGGTGGCTGTTCCCGATCTTACCGAGGCGCTAGCAGCGTGCGCCGCAGGAAGAATCGGCGCACCCCATGTTCTGCCGCGCACGCTTGCATGGAACAAGCCATGTTTCCTGTGCGTCAGCGCGGCGCGGACGCCGCGACTCGACTCCTAGGCGTCCAGCAGCTTCGCGAAGTAGCTGATCGTCTTCTCCAGTCCCATCTCCAGGTCGACCCGGGGCTGCCAGTCCAGCAGGCTGGCGGCGCGGCCGATGTCGGGTTGCCGCGTCTTCGGGTCGTCGACCGGCAGGGGCTGGAACTCGATCTCGCTACCGCTCTCGGTCAGGCCCTGAATGACCTGGGCGAACTGCAGCACCGTCATCTCGCGCGGGTTGCCGAGATTGACCGGGTCGTTCTCGGACGAGTTGAGCAGACGCCAGACGCCTTCGACCAGGTCGTCGATGTAGCAGAACGAACGCGTCTGCCGGCCGTCTCCGTACACGGTCAGGGCTTTGCCGGAGAGGGCCTGGCGGATGAAGTTGGGGACGACGCGGCCGTCCCGCAGCCGCATGCGCGGGCCGTAGGTGTTGAAGATGCGGACGATCCGGGTGTCGAGGCCGTGGAACCGGTGGTAGGCCATGACCATCGCCTCGGCGAAACGCTTGGCCTCGTCGTAGACGCCGCGTGGACCGACCGGGTTCACGTTGCCCCAGTACGACTCCGGTTGCGGATGGACCAGGGGGTCACCGTAGACCTCGGAGGTCGAGGCGAGCAGGTAGCGGGCGCCGTGGTGCTTGGCCAGGCCCAGGGAGTTGTGGGTGCCGAGCGATCCGACCTTGAGGGTCTGGATCGGCAGTTCCAGGTAGTCGACCGGGCTCGCCGGCGAGGCGAAGTGGAGGACGTTGTCGACATGGGGGCCGACGTAGACCGGCTTGCTGACGTCGTGCTCGATCAGCGTGAAGCGCTCGTTGCCGAGCAGGTGCTCGATGTTCGCGGGGCTGCCGGTGATGAAGTTGTCGACGCAGTAGACCAGGTGGCCCTCGCCGAGCAGCCGGGAGCAGAGGTGGGAGCCGATGAAGCCGGCGCCGCCGGTGACGACGGAGAGCGGTCCGCTCACGAGGCCTTCACTCCTGGAACCGCGGCGGCCGGGACGGCGACCGGCTTGCCGACTGAAGGTTCTCTGACCGGAAAGGCGTCGGCGCGCCCGAGCGAGGAGTACCTGAGTCCGGCCGCGGCCACCCGCTCGGGCTCGTAGAGATTGCGCAGGTCGACGACCTGCGGTTTGCGCAGCAACTGCCGCAGCCGGTCGAGCTCGAGCGCGCGAAACTGGTTCCACTCGGTGAGGATGACCAGCAGATCGGCGCCCTCGGCGGCCTCGTACTGGTCGCCGCAGTAGACCGCCTCGGGGCGGATGCGGCGGGCCTTTTCCATCGCGGCCGGGTCGTAGACGCGGACATCGGCGCCGCGGGCGAGGAGTCGATCAAGCACGAACAGGGCCGGCGATTCGCGGATGTCGTCGGTGTCGGGCTTGAAGGACAGCCCGAGCAGCGCCACCGTCCGGCCCCTGGGATCGCCGAGCACGGACTCGATCTTGGCGAGCATCCGTTCCTGGACCCGGTGATTGACCTGGAGCGTCGCCTCGACGATCTCGGCGCGGGCGCCGGCGTCCCGGGCCATGGAGACCATCGCGCGGGTGTCCTTGGGAAAGCAGGAGCCGCCGAAGCCAGGCCCCGGGCGCAGGAACAGCGGTCCGATTCGCTTGTCGAGGCCCATGCCGTGGGCCACGACCTGGACGTCGGCAGAGGTTAGCTCGCACAGCTCCGCGACTTCGTTGATGAAGGAGATGCGGGTGGCGAGGAAGCTGTTCGAGGCGTACTTGATCATCTCCGCGGTCTCGACATCGGTGACCACGATGGGTACGCCGCGGGCGCGCAGCGGTGAGTAGATCTCGAGCATGATGTCGGTGGCGCGCTGATCGCGGCTGCCGATGACCAGGCGGTCCGGGCGCATGAAGTCCTCGATCGCGGAGCCCTCGCGCAGGAACTCGGGGTTGCTGACCACGGAGAAGGTGCGGCCGTGGCCGATGATCTCCTCGATCATGCGGCCGGTGCCGACGGGCACTGTGCTCTTGGTGACGATCGCCTTGTAGCCGTTGAGCCTCCCGCCGATCGCCTGGGCCACTTCGCGCACGTAGCGAAGATCCGAGGAGCCGTCCTCGCGGGGCGGCGTGCCGACGGCGATGAACACGGCCGCCGCGGCTTCAAGCGCGGGCCCCAGCTCGGTCGTGAAGCTCAGTCGGCCCGCTTCCTCGTTCTTCGCTACCAGGGTCGCCAGGCCGGGCTCGTAGATCGGAATCCGGCCCGCCTGCAACTTGGCGATCTTCGCCTCGTCCTGGTCGACGCAGACGACATCCATGCCGAAGTCGGCCAGGCATGCGCCCGTGACCAAGCCGACGTAGCCGGAACCTACGACGCAGATTCTCACCTGCGCTGTTATATAACAGCGAGTGCGATGCGCCGCTCCCGCCCTCGGGTTGCGGCACGCACACAGGACATTTCAGAAGAGTCAGGGTGAGTCGATGAAGCGTGGACGACGGCTGAGCAACGCGATAGCGACCCGGAAGTCGGTGATCACTGCGCCGCGCAGCTTCTCGAAGGTGCAGCGGAACGAGCCGTGCCCGTGCGGCAGCGGCCAGAAGTACAAGGACTGCCACTTCGCCGAGGGCGAGGCCTTCCTGCGCAAGCTGGGACGCCAGCGCTACAAGGCGCAGCAGAAGGCGGACGGTACGCCCTGGTACGTGCGCTGGCTGACCTAGCAGCGTGCGCGGCAGGAAGAATCGGCGTACCCCATGTTCTGCGGCGCACGCTCCTAGACCGGCGCCCTATACGGGAGTCGGCTCCGCCTTTGCGTCGACCGCGGCGTCGTGATCCTGCTTGGCCTTCAGAAGTTGCGGCATGACGAGGTCGAGGTCGCGGAGATCCCACATGCCTTCCTTGCTGAACTTCCGGATCACCTTGGGCTGCTGCATGATGCCGATCCAGCCGCGCATCACGTCGATGATCTGAGCGGTCATGTCCTGACCCGCGTCCGACGCCAGCCAGGCGCATACGGGGGCGATCTGGTTGGGGCTCTGCTCGGGAGCCTTCTCGTCGACCTGCATGCCCCGTGAGGCGCGCAGTTCAGCCGTCATCCGGGTCGTGGCGCCGGGGGAGATCGTGTTCACGGTGCAGCCGTACTTCGCGAGCTCCAGCGCCAGCACCCGGGAGAGACCGGCGATACCGGCCTTGGCGGCGGCGTAGTTCGACTGCCCGAAGTTGCCGTAGAGGCCGGAGACCGAGGAGAAGTTGATGATCCGGCAGCCCGTCCGGTTCGTCCCACGGATGTAGTTGGCGAACGGCCGGCTGCAACAGTAGTGGCCCTTCAGATGGACGTTGAGCACCGCGTCCCAGTCCGCCTCTTCCAGGTTGAAGATCGTCCGGTCGCGCAGGATGCCGGCGTTGTTGACCAGAATGTCCAGGGCGCCGAACGAGTCGATCGCGGTCTGAAAGATGTTCTGCCCACCTTCGACCGTGGCGACCGAGTCGTAGTTCGGCGCGGCTGAGCCGCCGGCGCTCCGGATCTCCTCGACGACCTCGTCGGCGATGCGTGAACCGCCGGTGCCGTCGGTGGCGCCGCCGAGGTCGTTGACGACCACGTTCGCGCCCTCTTCCGCGAACTTGAGCGCGATGCCCTTGCCTATGCCGCGTCCGGCGCCGGTGACGATTGCCGTCCTGCCTTCGAGGATTCCCATGATCTTGCTATCTCCGTCGGTTGTCGTGGTCGTTGGCGGGGTCGGTACTCTAGCCCCTTGGCGCCTCGTCGCGGAAGCTCAGGCGACGACCGCGACGCCCTGGCTCACTGCTTCCTCGCCGTTCGCGTTCAGCACCCGGAAGGCGATCTGCCGCGCGCCGTCCGTTTCGCCGCCCGGCGCATGCTCGACCTGGATCGATGTACCGGGGATGACCATGGCGGTGAAGCGGCCGTGCAGGCGCTTCAGGCGGGCCGGATCGCCGTCGCCGTAGGCGCGCAGCACCTCGCGCCCGGCGAGAGCCCAGGTGGCGGTGCCGTGGAGGATGATGTCCGGCAGGCCGGCCCGGAGCGCGACCTCGCGCTCGGTGTGGATTGGATTCCAGATCCGGGCGCACTCGGTGTAGACGTGGGGCATCTCACGGGGCACGAAGATCTCGGTCCGGCTCGAGTCGGCGCCGTTCAACCGGAGCCGAGGCACATCGGGCGCCGGCTCGATCTCGGCATTGCCGCCGTCGGTGGCCACGCCGCGAAAGATGGAGCGCGACCAGGAAGTGACGACGGGCCGGTCGTCGCCGTCGACCGTCTCCAGGCAGGTGGTCAGCAGGGCGCCGGCGCGGGTGGCCCGGATGCCGGCGTAGCGGCCGCGCGTGGTCAGCGAATCGCCGGGCCGGATCGGCCGGTGGAAGTGGGAATCCTGGCTGGCGTGGACGCCGCGGACCAGTTCGTCCGCTTCGCCGCCGAGGAGGTGGCTGCCTCTGCCGTTGCTGACCACCGGCCACTCCAGGGATACGCAGTAGGAGGGCGGCGCCGCGATGCCCCCGCCGCGGGCGTCGTCGAACACGGACTCGCAGGTGTCGCCGATGCCGGCGGCGTAGGCGAGCGCGTCGCGCACGGTGATCCGGCGCTCGTAGGGCGGCAGGTCGCTGCCGGCCGCGGCGGTGGAGATCGGCATCTCTAGCAACCCGTGGTGGAAGTCCGTGACGGGTCAGTCGGTGGCGCCGCCGAGGCGCCGTTCCAGATCCTGGAGCCGGTTCTTCAACTCGTCGAGTTCGGCCCGGCTGGCGCTGCCGCCGTCTTCTTGCTGCGTTGCGGCAGGCGCCTTCGGTTCGGGTGCGGTCGGTGCGGCCGACCGCTCCGATCCCTGGCTGCCGTCCGTGCTCCGCCCGGCGCCGAATACGCTATCCGCCTGGCGCATCTGGGCGTGCATCTGCTCGGCGATGGCGCGTGGATCCCAGAGACGCATCCAGGATGGGTCGGGCGCGAAGGGGTTGGTTCTCATCGTGTCGCGTACGCGTTCGTAGACCTCGCCGGCGCTCTTGAGGTACCACTGGAAGAAGTCGCGGCCCGCCTGGTCGCGAGCCCTGATCAGGTCGCGCAGGAACTCGAGGGGCGGCCCTCGCTCAGGGTCCTTGGCGCCGTCGACGATGATCTGGGTCAGCACGTGGCGGGTCACATCCTCGCCCGTCTTCGAGTCGACGACCTGGATGTCCTCACCGCTCCGCACCATCTCGGCGACTCCGTCGAGGTTCACGTAGCGACTATTGTGGGTGTCGTAGAGCCGCCGGTTCTCGTACTTCTTGATGACGATGGGAGAGGGCATCTAGCGGGAGGTGCTCATGTCACGAGAGCGGAGGTCACTTCGTGATGGGTCGGTCGTTGCGCGGGGGGGGTTGACACAGTGCAGCATAATGTGCAGGATTATTGCTGCGCTGCACAAGACGGGCGCTGTCGACAGACATCACCGTCATCGGTGCATCCGTCGAAACAGGCCAAACGAGCCGAAACCAACATGGACGTTTCCGACTAAGGATCGTACCACTCAGGAGACTTCAGATGACGACCAGTACAGCAGCCAGCACGACGAAGAGCCCCATGCAGCCCTGGCGCGGAACGATGATCGACGCCAACCGCCGGGTGCTCGACTTCCAGAAGCGGGCGTTCGACACCAGCTTCGACATGGTGGCCAGGCTCCAGGAGCGCCGGGAAGAGGCCGTCGGTAACTGGGTCGAGAACGCCGACCGGATCCCGGCAGAGGCCAAGAGCCTGGTGCAGGAGTGGACCCGGCTGTCCCAGGAGAGCCGCAACGCCTACCGCTCCGCGGTGGAGACCAGCTTCGGCCTCGCCAACAGTTACCTCGACTCGCTCGCGCCGCAGGCGACCGAGGAGTCGTACTCAGAGCCCCATGGCAGACGACCGGCGCACCGCCAAGCCTGTGAATCCGCCGCCTGATCCCTTCGCCATGTGGCGCGAGTGGGTCACGAAGTCCGAGCATCAGATGAATGCGATGCTCAACGAGATGATGGGGACGGAGGAATTCGCTCGCGCCTCGGGAAGCTGGGTCGAGGCGATGACGATGTTCCAGCAGACGATGAACGAGAACACCCAGCGCTACTTCCAGATGGTCAACGTGCCAACACGGACGGACGTCAGCGAGCTCGCCGAGCGTCTGACCGCGGTGGAGGAACGGCTGCAACGGATCGAGGCGCTGCTCGCGACCGCCGTCGGACGTAAGGGACAGAACCAGGCGGTCCGCCCGGCCCGGACCCGGCGTCCACCGTCCGAACAGCCCGATCGGTGAACCCGGCGAACCTAAACATGGGCGGCGTCGCAGAGAGCGTTCGACGCGAAATGGAGCGCACGTTCCGCCGCAGCGTCAAGGGACTGCAGTACATCTCGACCGGCGATCCGGGCGTCGGGTTGACGCCGAAGGACATCGTCCACAGCCGCGGCACCCTGCGTCTGTACCACTACCGCGCCCGGGTCGACGAGGTCTACCGGACGCCGATCCTGCTGGTCATGTCCCTGATCAGCAAGCCCTACATCCTCGACCTGGCGCCGGGCCAGAGCTTTGTCGAGTTCCTGCTTGACCGCGGCTTCGACGTCTACATGGTCGACTGGGGCACGCCCAGGTCGGAAGACAAGCGGCTCCGGCTCGAGGACTACGTGCTCGACTTCATCCCGGAGTGCGTGGAAGCCGTTCATGAGCGCAGCGGCGAGCCCGACGTGTCGATGGTCGGCTACTGCATGGGCGGTCTGCTGGCGGCGCTCTACGCGGCTCTTCATCCCGACGCGGCGTCGGGCGGCCGGCTCAGCAACTTGGCCTGCTTCACGACGCCGGTCAACTACGACGGCATGGGCCTGTTCAAGACCTGGACCGACCCGGCCCACTTCGATGTCGACCGGATCGTCGACCGGTTGGGCAACGTGCCGCCGCAGATGCTCTACGCCTCGTTCAACGCGCTGCGGCCGGCCTCCCAGGTCGCCGGGCGGGTGCGCCTCTGGGACAACATGTGGAACGACGAGTTCGTGACCTCCTACCGCAGGCTGCAACGCTGGGCGGCGGATCAGATCCCTTTCCCGGGCGAATGCTTCCGCCAGACGACGAAGGAGTTGCAGCAGCAGAATCTCTTGATGAAGGGCGAGTTCGAGCTCGGTGGCCGCGTGGTCGACCTGTCGAACATCCGCGTCCCCTTCGTTCACGTGGTGGCGGAGCACGACCACATCGTGCCGTACGAGGCGGCGCGGGACCTGGTGGGAATGGTCGGCGCCGAAGACAAGCAGGAGATCATGCTCAAGGGTGGCCACGTCAGTCTGGTCGCGGGCGCCAACGCCGTGCGCCGCCTGTGGCCGCGGCTCGAGGAGTGGTTGGCCGAGCGGTCGGTGTAGGCCGCTTCCAAGCGAAGCACCTGGACTACTGAAGGAGGTCCACGGGATGACTGAACAGAAGAACGAGGGCGGGGGCAGCTCTGCGCCGCGACATCCGGCACACCGAGGTCGTCGCCGAGATCCGGGTCGTGATCTCCGAGGCAGCGCGCGGCAAGGGCCTCGGCCGGCTGCTCGTGGAGCAAGCCTTCCAGGCGGCGGTCGCAGCGGGGATCGAGAAGCTCGTGGCCCGGATGACGCCGGATCAGAAGGGTGCGGTCGCGGCCTTCGAGGGGCTGGGTTTCGTTGCCGAAGGTCTGATGCGGAACCATGTGCGCGACCTTTCCGGCGAGACGCACGACCTCCTGGTCATGGGCCTGGATGTGATTGCGTTCCACCGCACCCTCGAGAGCTACGGCGTCGGCGAGGCCGCTGCCGCCGGTGGCGACTGACGCCAGGAGCCGCGGCCGGCGCCACGGCGTGCCCCGGGCGCGCTACGATCCCGGTCCCGAACCGGTTCCCTGAGGAGAACGAGCCATGCGAGACAACGTCGGACTGACCCTGACCAAACGCGCCTCTCTGTCGCCCGACATGGAGGGCTTCATCGACGTGGAGACGGAGCGCCGTTTCACGTTCGCGGAGTGGAACCTGCGCTCGAACCGCACCGCCAATGCGCTACGGGAACTGGGCGTGGGCAAGGGCGATCGGGTGGCGCTGCTGTTGATGAACAGCGTCGAGTACATGGAGACCTTCTTCGCGGTCGCCAAGATCGGCGCCGTCTGTGTGCCGCTGAACTGGCGGCTGACGCCTGAGGAGCTCTCGTTCATCATCCGCGACGCCGGCGCCGAGACCCTGGTCTTCGGCGACGAGTTCCAGGCCCAGGTCCTGGACCTGATCGCGCGCGGCGGCGGCGAGAACGGCACGAAGATCAAGAGGTGGGTCCACGTGGGTCCGGACGAGCAGCGGCCGGACGGCTGCCTCTCTTATCTCGATGCCACCTCCGCGGCGAGCGACGCCGAGCCCGAGATCGGGGCGCAGGACGACGACCTGCTCTACATCATGTACACGTCGGGGACGACGGGCCTGCCCAAGGGCGCCGTCCACACCCACGAGTCGGCGCTGTGGGCCGCTCTGACGATCATGGCCAGTGCCGATACCCGCTACGGCGACCGCTACCTCGTCTCCCTGCCGCTCTTCCACGTCGGCGCCCTGACCCCGGCCACCGGCAATGTCCACCGCGGCAGCACCAGCGTCGTGATGAGGGCGTTCGATCCGGTGCGCACATGGCAGTTGATCGAGGAAGAGAACATCGACGTCATGCTGAAGGTGCCGGCGATGCTCAACTTCATGCTCCAGGTGTACGACCCGGAGCGTTGCAAGCACGAGCGACTCCGCTGGTGCATGAGCGGCGCCGCGCCGGTGCCGGTCAGCCTGATCGAGGCGTACGAGAAGCTGGGCATCGAGATCCACCAGGTCTACGGGCTGACCGAGACCTGCGGACCGGCCTGCCTGATCTCGCCCGAGGACGCCATTCGCAAAGCCGGCTCCACCGGCAAGGCCTTCTTCCACACCTCCGTGCGCGTCGTCGACGGCGACGGCGCCGACTGCGCCCCCGGCGAGGCGGGCGAGGTCCTGGTCGCCGGCCGCCACCTGATGAAGGAGTACTGGAACCGCCCCGAGGCCACCGCCGAGGCGATCAAGGACGGCTGGCTCTACACCGGCGACGGCGCCGTGATGGACGAAGACGGTTTCGTCTACATCCAGGACCGGCTCAAGGACATGATCATCTCCGGCGGCGAGAACGTCTATCCCGCGGAGCTCGAAGAGGTCATCGTCCGCCACCCCAAGGTCCTCGAGGTCGGCGTCATCGGCCGCGAGAGCGAGAAGTGGGGCGAATCCCCGGTCGCTATCGTCGTCCGCTCCGACGAGAGCCTCGAAGGGCAGGAGGTCCTCGACTTCTGCAAGGACAAGCTGGCCCGCTTCAAGCAGCCGGTCGCCGTCCACTTCATCGACCAGTTGCCGCGGAACCCGTCGGGGAAGATCCTGAAGCGGCTGTTGCGGGAGCAGTTCAACTGAGGCGGTTCCGAACCAACAGCACCATCGTTCAGCTCTCCTCGTTTGGGTCGGTCTAGTCCTCCCGCCCCACCCACCAGTTCCGTGTCCCCGGCCGGAACGCGGTGACGCCGGAGGGCCCGACGACGACGCCGCGCATCCGCTTGCTGAAGCCCCAGGTGGTGCTGTAGTTCCACAGGAACAGGACCGGCTGGTCGGCCTGGACCTGGGCCTGGAGTTGGCGCAGCAACTCCGCGCGGCGGTCGCGGTCGAGCTCCAGGCGGGAGCGGTCGAACAGGTCGTCGACCTTGGGGTTGCTGTAGCTGTCGTAGTTGCGGCCGTTGTCGATCGCTTCGGTGTGGAAGTAGTTGCGCCAGATGTCGGGGTCGGCGAAGACCTGGTAGGTGTCGACGTGGGCTGTCATCTCGTGCTGGATCAGGCGCGGCGAGCGGCTTGCGTTCTCCTGGATCTCGGTGTCGAAGGAGACGCCGATGCGGCGCAGGTCGTCGCGGTAGATGTCGACCATGCGGCGGGCGTCGACGAAGGACTGCGGCAGGTTCATCATGAAGTGGAAGCGGACCTGCTCGCCATCGATCTCCTTGTAGCGCCAGCCGTCCTCGGGGTTGCTCAGCCAACCGGCCTCGTCGAGTAGAGCCGCCGCCTTGTCGAGGTCGTAGTCGATCGGTGCGATGTCCGGGTTGTGGCTCCAGTGGCTGGGCGGGAACATGCCGTTGGAGCGGGTGTAGACGTTCCAGCTCACCTGGCGCAGCACGCGTTCCGCGTCGTAGGCGTGAGCCATCGCGCGTCGCACCAGGACGTCGCCAAAGAACGGGTTGCTGCCGCTCTGGTTCCAGCCGATGTAGGCCTGCATCCATCGCGGCCCCCAGGCCTTGACGCCTACCGCATGGAAGTCCTCGTCGTTCGTCTGGCTGCCGTGCTGCTGGACCGTCAGCCAGATGTCGTCGAGGGTTCCCTTGCGGAACTGGAGCAGGGCGGCATTGCGGTCGCTGTGGGTGGTGATCACCTGCCGGCGAATCGGCGGCTTCTCGAACGGGTAGTCCTCCCAGCGCTCGACGGCGACGCGGTCGGCGTGGATCCACTCCACGAACCGGTACGGTCCGTTGCCGATGCCGAGTTCCCGCAGGTAGCGGTTGTAGTAGGCGCTGGAGCGCAGGGTCGGGTCGGCCGCCCGTTCCTCGGGGTTGTTCAGGATGTGGGCGGGAACGATGGGGAAGAAAAGGTTGTCGATTGTCAGAGCGGTGACCTGCCGGTGGACGACATCGAAGGTGATGTCGTCGATGATCCGGATGTCCTCGATCTCGCTGACCTTGTACTTGTGATCCACGGCGGGCACGTTGTCGTCGCTGATCGCCTCCCAGGTGAAGCGGACATCCTCGGAAGTGAGCGGCGCGCCGTCGTGCCAGCGCAGGCCCGCATGGAGCCGGATGCGGTGGATCCGCCCGCCCTCGAGTTCTTCCACCTCGTCCACCATCGCCGGGTTCCAGACCGCCTCCAGCTTCGAGTTGCGGTGCGCGATCGGATCGAACAGCAGTTCGTAGAGAAAACCGTCCGTCCAGGCACGGATGAACAGGGGGTTGAGCGAGGTCGGCTGGTCGAGCGAGTAGCGCGTGATCGTGGCGTCGGTGTCGACCCGTTCCGGGTCGAGCGGCGCGAAGAGGGAGTCCGGGTTCGCTACCGGGTCGGTGAGCGGGTCGTAGTCGAACATCGCGCTCGTCGCCGGGCTGCCGAGGTCCCCCATGCAGCCGGCGCACAGCAGCAAGGCGAGTGCGGCGAGGGCGAGTCGAGTGGTCACCGGCACTCGGCCGAGCCCGCTCCGTCGAGCTGAACGGATCGGCCGCAGAACTCCTGCTCGCACATGGCGCGCAACGTGTCCCGATCCTCGACGTTCGCCCAGCTTCTGCGGCCGTCGGGCAGCCGGCAGGCCACGTGGGCGACGGTGGGGACGAAGCTCGGGGCTTCCCGCTCGCCGTAGACCGAGCGGTAGGAGGTGGTCGACTTCGCGCTGCCGCCGCCGAACATCACGGCGTAGGTCTCGATCTCGGCCGGACCGGCGTAGCCGGTGACCGCTTCGCGCTTGGGGAGAGCATGGACCTCGTCTGTGAGGTCCTCGTGACGGTAGGGCCGGGCCGGCTCTTCGTTGCTGTAGACGCCGAAGGAGTGCTTGGTCAGCATGCCGCCATTCGCGGTGACCAGGGCCCGGCCGCCGTCCTTCTCGCGCAGGAGTTCGGCGGTGCGGGCGATCGAGTGCATGACGTAGCTGTTGAGCGGACCGCCGCCGAAGGTCAGGCCGCCGGTGACGGTGAGCGGGCGCTGCGGGTCGAGACCGAGCTCCCGGGCGGCGACCTGCACCGAACTCGGGAAGCAACTGTAGACGTCGACGAAGTCGAGGTCGGCCACTTCGACGCCTGCGAGTTCGAGTGCCCTACGGCCGGCGAGACGGATCGCGGGCGATGAGTAGAGGTCGTCGCGTTCGGAGACGAAGTAGTGATCGACGGCGTCGGTGCCGGAGAGCGGGAAGATCATCTTCGAGCGTGGCACCCCCAGCGCCCGTGCGACGTCGAGCGAGCAGAGCACGAGCGCCGCCGCCATGTCGACCCGCATGTTCGCGTTCATCAGCTTGGTGTAGGGGTAGGTCACGGCGCGGTTCGCGGGCGACACGGTGCCGATCTCGGCGGCGGTCAGAGGACGCCTGATCCAGGCGTTGGGGTTGTCCTGCGCGACCTGGTTGAAGCCGGCCCAGAGCTCCGCGATCCGGGCCCGATGAGCGTCTACTGCCTCGCCGTTTCGGTGCCGCAGGGCGATCTCGAACAGGGAGTAGTACTGGACCGCCTGCTGGATGCCGCAGGCCATCTCCATCTCGTGCCGCGTCCAGCGGGTGTCGCCGTAGTTTGTGTCCGGCAGCTTGGGTGGGTCGTCGTCGACGAGCCAGTCCAGGTCCACGCCCATCTTGCCCGCCCGCCCCATCGTCCGGCCGCATTCCGCCGCGCAGAGCACGACGACTTCGCGGCGCCCGCCCTGGATGTCGAGCGCGGTCTGGTTGAAGACCGCCTGGACCTGGTTGCCGCCGACCACGGACAGCCCGGTTTCGGCGCCGTGAAGATCGAGGGCCTCGATCACCGCGAGGGCCGGGTTCCTGTAGCCCCAGACCCCCTTCATCGCGCGCACCGAGCCGATCCGCCCGGGCAGCCCGGGGGCTTCGGCGTCGTCGACCGCGTTCCGCACGGCCTCGATCATCAGTTCGATCGGCGGCCGGGCCTCGGCTGGATCGTCGGCGCGCTGCAGGACCTGGGCGACGCCGACCAGAACGGGGGTGCGTTGGGTCATCTGGGCTGCGAGCCTGCGCGACAGAACGACACGAAGTGAGTTCTGTGGCGCGGGGTTCTGGTGAGGTGGGGGATGGGGCCAAACTCCGAGCCGGCGAGGCGTTTGGCGGCGCTTGCCTGCCGGGCCGGCTGAACGTTGTCGGATGAGGATCCGCGATCGGTGAGTGTAGCTTGCCGGTCGCTTCGCTGCCGCGCCCGTTGGCTAATCGCTACGGGGGACGCGGCGTTGATCGCGCTCCCGGATGGCACGGTGGTGCGGCCGGTCTACAACCGGCTCGCCGGGCACGTCGCCGACGAAAACGAGGTCGCGCTTCCCGGCGCAACGGTCACCGTCAGTTCGCCCCTACCTCATGGGCTCGCGCACCGAGCTCAGCGACGAAGGCGGCCTGGTTCAGCGGCCACAGCGGCGGCGACCACGAACTGCGGCTCGGAGTCGACTATGGCGATGTGGGTTACCGCAGGCAGGGCAACCTGACCGGCGGCGGCCTGTTCCTGACCTGGGGCGGCCGGCCCTTCAGGTACCTTGTGCAGCCGCTCTCGGGTCCGACCGAGACGGAAGGACGCCTGGTGACCGCGTATCTCCAGGACACGTGGCGCCCGACCCATGAACTTACGCTCAAGTTCGGTGTGCGGAGAGACGAGGTGTCGTTCACCAACGACATCGGCAACAAGGTCGCGGATATGGCCAAGCTGCAGCCGCGGCTGGGTCTGGCATGGGACGTCACCGGGAACGCGAAGGTGGTTCTTCCTGCGTTCCTTCGCGGGTGAACCGAACCGGATCGCCGACGGCCTCAAGCCGACGTTCGCGGAAGAGGCGATCGTGGGTGTGGAGATGGAGGTCGCGCGCCGGACGTCCAGCGGGCTGACCTACGTCGACAAGGTGACGTCGGACATCTTCGAGGACACATGCAGCGGCAACTGGCCGACTCCGACGCCGATCGCCGACTGCACCCGTTCGAGAGGGTGCCGGCGCGACATCGAGGTGGGCGACCCGACGCGCTACCGGGAGCCCCGGCGATTCGAGGCCGGCGTGCGATTCGAGTTCTGAGCCCGTGGTGCGGCGGCGGGTGGAATGGGGCGCCGGCTCCCCGGTTGACAGCGCTGCGCTAACGTTGCCGGGCTCGGCACCGGCCCCCGCACATGCTCACCAAGCTCACGATCCGCAACTTCAAGCGCTTCGAGGAGGTCGAGATCCAACTCGGCAACCCCGTGGTGTTCGTCGGACCGAACAATTCAGGGAAGACATCGGCGCTGCAGGCGCTCGCGCTTTGGGATCTCGGCCTGAAGCGCTGGAACGAGAAGCGGGCGGGTCAGAAGGCGCCGGAGAAGCGGCCGGGGGTGGCCGTCAACCGGCGCGACCTGGTGGCGGCGCCGGTGCCGGTCGCGAATCTACTCTGGCGCGACCTTCACACGCGGAACGTCCTCGTGGAGAACGGCAGGCAGAGAACGGAAAACGTTCGCGTCGATGTGATTGTCGACGGCCACGACAACGAAGGCGCCTGGTCGTGCGGCTTGGAGTTCGACTACGCGAATGCGGAGTCGTTCTATTGCCGCCCGCTGAGGCTGAGCGTCGGGCGGACGCCGAAACGGATGTCCGTACCGGAGCAGGCGAGTTCGGTGCGCCTTGCCTATCTGCCGTCCATGTCAGGGCTGGCTGCGAACGAGGCACGCATCGACCCGGGGGCGGTCAACGTTCGGTTGGGCGAGGGGCGTACTTCGGAAGTGCTGCGCAACGTCTGCCATCGCCTTCATACGGAGCAACCGGACGCCTGGGACTCAGTGGTTCAGACGATCGTGCGGTTGTTTGGAGTCCAGATCGCCCCGCCGCGTTACGTTGCGGATCGAGGCGAAGTCGCGATGGAGTACCGTGAGGGGCGGGTGCTGCTTGATCTGTCGTCAAGCGGCATAGGACTGCAGCAGACTCTCATGCTGCTCTCGTATCTTGCTCTGAATCCGAGAACGGTTCTCTTGCTCGACGAACCGGATGCCCATCTGGAGACACTGCGCCAGCGTGAGATCTACTGTTTGATCCGTGAGGCCGCCGAGGAACACGACAGTCAGATTCTGGTTGCCAGTCATTCCGAAGTGCTGCTGAATGAGGCCGCGGGCGCCGACATGGTCATCGCCTTCATCGGAGAACCGCATCGGATCGACGCCGGTCCTAGCCAAGTCACGAAAGCGCTTCGCAGTATCGGTTTCGACCAGTACCTTCAGGCTCGACAGACGGGATGGGTTCTCTATATCGAGGGCTCCACCGATCTTGCCATTCTCCAGGCGTTCGCCAAGAGGTTGGACCACAAGTCTGCCATGAGAGCGTTAGAACGTCCGCTTGTGAGTTACATCGGCAACCAGTTCTCGAAAGCAGAGTCTCATTTCTTCGGCCTGCGGGAAGCCTGGCCTCACCTCCGCGGTATCGCGATCATGGATGAGTCGGATCGAGAAAGAGACCCGGGCGGAGGGCTGGTGCGAAGCCTGTGGCGGCGTCGAGAGGCCGAGAACTACCTCTGCACGCGGGCGACGCTTGAGTCCTTTGCGTCCGGGCTTGCGAAGGAGATGGCGCTTGGACCCCTGTTTGAGACCGCTGAAGTCAGTCGCAGGGTCGATCTGATGCGCCGGATGATCTCGGAGGTCGAGAGCGCGTTGCTGCGGCTCGGCCGCCCGCCGCCATGGAGTGCTGAGTGCAAGGTCAGCGACGATTTCCTGGCGCCCCTGTTCGAGGGGTACTTCAGTGAACTCGGAGAACCGAACCGCATGACGAAGGCGAACTTCCACCGGCTGGTCGACTGCGTGCCGGAAGAGGAGGTCGACCCTGAAGTGGTGGAGAAGCTCGACTTGATCGCCAATGTTGCGGCGGCCGCCGAGGCCGCGCGCGACGACGCCTGATGCGGCAGTCGCCGCAACGAGCGGAGCGAATCGAATGCCGCAGCACCCGTTCGACCACGGCGCGCTGATCCTGCGTGACGAGAACCTGGCGGCGTGGCCGCGGACGAGGAGGTCGTACGCGACCAGCTCGCCGAGTACTACGGCCTGATCACCCACCTCGACGAGCAGGTCGGGCGAATCCACCGCCAGTTGTTCGATCTCCAAGACGACCCCGGCGAACTGCGGAACCTGATCGCTGAGCCGGAGTACAGCGAGACCGCCGCCCGCCTCGATGCGCTGCTCGAAGGCTGGCGAGCAGCCATGGGCGATGCCGCACCGCTCTGGGTCCCCGAACCGGCACCCCTACGCCGCGACCTCACCGGCACCGAACGCAAGCCCGACCGCTGGCAGCCGGAGTGGATCGTGGAGAAGTACTTCGATGTGCCGGCCGTCGGAGACGGGTAGGTTCTGGATTCCGCCTGCGGCGGGGCGGGCGAGACGCCCGCGTTCCCAGGGGGCGTGCGTGCCAGCGTCGTCAACGCGCCGATTCGGCCTGCGCGCGACCGCGGGCGCGGACGCCGGCCAGCCGCTCGCCGACCTCTTCCGGCTTCGGCGACTGGTACATGCGGTTGATCTCGACCTCGTAGTCCATGGCGTCGCCCAGGTTGAGGTCGAAGCCGCGGTCGATCATCCGCTTGTACTGGAACATCACATCGCGCTGGCAGGTGAGCATGTCGGCCGCCAGGGCGCGGCATGTGGGCAGGAGCTCCGCTCGCGGGACGATGCGGTTGACCAGGCCCCACTCGCAGGCCCGTTCGGCCGACAGGTAGTTGCCGGTGAGCGAGAGTTCCTTGGCTCGCGCCATGCCGATGGCCCGTGACAGCCGGGAGGAGAGACCCCAACCGGAGAGCAGGCCGATCCGGGCGTGGGTGTCGGCGAAACGCGCTTCGGGGGTTGCGATCAGCAGATCGCAGGACAGGGCGATCTCGAAGCCGCCGGTCACGGCGATGCCGTTGATCGCGCCGATCACGGGTTGGTGGAGCGAGCGGAGCAATTTCGGCGGGTCGGCGATGGCCTTGCGCTTGCGGTTCGGATCGCTCATCTCCTTCAGGTCGAGGCCGGCGCAGAAGGCGCGCCCCGCGCCGGTCAGGATGACCACTCCCACCTCGTCATCCCCGCGCAGGTCCTCGATCGTCAGGGCGAGCAGGTCGCGCAGCTCTTCCGAGAGGGCGTTCAGCACGCCCGGGCGATTCAGCGTGAGGGTCGCGATGCCCTCGGATTTCTCGACCGACAGCACCGGCGCCGACATGGCTCGAACGCTCCTTCCCGGGTTGAACGGCTGGCATCTTACGGCACTGCGGGTAGGCTCTTCACGTATCTGCAGGAGGGAGCCAGCGATGCGACGAGAACCTAGCCGTTCGGCGGATCGGAAGCCTGTAACCCTGGACCGCCGGACGCTGATGGCCGGGGTGGCGGGTGGCGCCGCGCTCGCGATCGGCTGCGGCGCAGGTGCTGAGCCGGGCGCATCCGAGTCGCAGGCCGCCGTATCAGGCGGTTGGACGCCGCCGGGCGACGAGGACCGGCGCGCCCTCGTATCGACGGCGCATTTCGGCCCCAAGCGGGCCGTCCGGAGCGCGAACGGCATAGCCATCTGCACCCATCCGCTCGCCGCTGCTGCGGCCGCCGACATGATCGCGCTGGGCGGCAACGCCTGCGACGGCGTGCTCGCCGCGAGCATTGCCCAGGCCGTGGTCGAGCCGCACATGACGACGCTGTCGGGCTGTCTCTCGATGCTCTACTACGACGCCGCTTCGGGCGAGTACAGCTACGTCAACGGGATGATGGCGGCGCCGCAGGCGGTGCCGGATGTTCGCGGCATGGACGTAGCCGGGTTCGGGGCCCTGATGGCGAAGACCGACGGGACCCTCTGTTTCGTGCCCGGCTTCTGGGGCGGCTTCGAGGCCGGGCACGACCGCCATGGCCGGCTGCCGCGGGCCACCGTGATGGCGCCGGCGATCCACTACGCCCGCCACGGCTTCGAGATCCACCCCTTCCTGTGGGGCGAGATGTTCGTCGAGTCGTCGGTGCTGGGACGGGCGCTCTTCAGCCGCGAGATCTACTTTCGCGGCAGCACGCTCCGCGACATCGGCGACCTTCTGGTGCAGAGCGCGCTCGCGGACACCCTCGAGCGGCTCGTCGCAGAAGGCAGCGACCACTTCTACCGGGGCGAGTTCGGCCGCCGCTACGCCGAGACGGTACAGGCCAAGGGCGGTTTGATCACCGCGGAGGACATGGCGTCCTATGAGGCGTTCTGGGACGAGCCGGTGCACGGAACCTACCGCGACTACGGCGTCGTCGGCTCGCCGGCGCCGGACTTCGGCGGTCAGGCGCTGGTCGAGATCATGAACATGGTCGAACTGCTGGACCTCCAGGCGGTGGGGCCGGCGTTCGAGTCCGGCGAGACGACGCTCAAGATGATGCAGATCGTCGGCCGGGTGTACGCCGACGCGGTCGGCGGCCGGTTCGACGGCACGCTGCCCGAAGTCGAGCGAGCGATCTCCAAGGAGTACGCGGAGGAGCGGTTCGCCGCGCTCGAGGGCCGTCCGGCCAGCCCCAACGACCGGTACGCGGCAGCCGGACCGATCCCGCCTCCGCCGGGCTCGAACCACGTCACGGTGGTCGACGCCGAGGGCAACGTCGCCACGGTGCTGCACTCGGTCATGTCGATGCCGTTCAGGACCGGCATCTACGTCGACGGCGTGTACGCCTGCGCGTCGGGCGTTCACCTGGGCTCCGGGCCGGTCGAGCCCGGGGCAAGGGCGCACGCGCGGATCTGCCCGAACATGTTCACCCGGCACGGCCGACCGGTGCTCGCCTCCGGGTCGCCGAGCGTGTCACTGACCGAGAACATCGTCCAGAACTCCGTGAACCTGCTCGACTTCGGCCTCGACCTCGAGACCTCGGTCCACAAGCCGCGGTTCGGCGGCTCGTCGATGAACGTTCCCGGGGCGCTGATGGTGGAGGCCGATCTGCCCGGGGGACCGGCGCGGCTGCTCCAGGAAGCCGGCGCGACCGTAGACGTGGTGAACCCCTGGAACTGGCTGTGCGGTTCGTTCGAGGGCGTCCTGATCGAGGAGGACGGCGCTGTGGCATGCGGCGACCCGAGGCGCACGGCGCAGGCGGTAGCTGTTTGAGAATCCCGGTGCTCCGGCTCCTGCCGGCGTTCGCACTCGCGACGGCCGGCGCCTTCGCCGGTGAGGTGACTGTGGCGGTGGCGGCCAACGCGGCAGAAGCGATCGAGACGCTCGCCGCCGAGTTCGAACAGGACAGCGGCCACCGGGTCACCGTGACGGTCGGCTCGACGGGCAAGCTCTACGCCCAGATCCTCCACGGCGCGCCGTTCGACCTGTTCCTCGCCGCCGACCAGGAGCGCCCGCGGCTGCTGGTGGAGCAAGGGCTCGCGGCCCCGAACTCGCGCACGACGTATGCCGTTGGTCGACTCGTGCTCTGGCGCCCGGTGCCCGAAGCGTTCACCGACGCGGCCGCCGTGTTGCGCGAAGGCGCCTTCCGCCGGCTCGCAATCGCGAATCCTGATCTTGCGCCCTACGGCGCCGCCGCTCGCGACACGCTGCGCGAGCTCGGCCTCTGGGAGAGCCTCCGGTCGAAGATCGTGGTCGGTGAGAACGTGGGTCAGGCCTTCGCCATGGTGGCTTCGGGGAACGCGGAACTCGGCTTCGTCGCGCTCTCCTCGGTGCTCAGCGCCCGGACAACGCAGCCGGGGCGCCGTTGGGAGGTTCCCCCGCACTTTCACGCGCCGATCCGCCAGGACGCGGTGCTGCTCGACCGCGCCAGGGCCAACCCGGCGGCGCGCGACTTCCTTCGTTTTTTGGGCAGCCCGCGGGCGCGGAAATCCATCGCGTCCTTCGGCTACCTGGTCGACTAGCTCCTCGGGCGCCGGAGTACCTGCGCGATGGACCTGCCCGAACTCGGCCCGCTCTGGCTCAGCCTGCAACTCGCGGCCGCGGCGACCGCGGTGTTGATCGTCCTCGGTACGCCGCTCGCGTGGTGGCTGGCGCGCACCCGTTCGCGGATCAAGCCGGTTGTCGAGGCGGTCACCGCGCTGCCGCTGGTGCTGCCGCCGACCGTGCTCGGCTTCTACCTGTTGCTGCTGATGAGCCCGCGCTCCTCCTTGGGCCGCCTGTGGGTGGAGATCACCGACACGACGCTCACCTTCTCGTTCGCGGGCCTGCTGGTCGCCTCCGTCGTCTACTCGCTGCCCTTCATGGTTCAGCCGCTCCAGGCCGCCTTCGAGTCGCTGGGACGGGGTCCGCTCGAGGCGGCCGCCGCGCTTCGGGCCTCGCCGATCGACGCCTTCCTCACCGTCGCCGCGCCGCTGTCTCTGCGGGGTTTCCTGACCGCGGCGGTGCTCACCTTCGCGCACACGATCGGCGAGTTCGGGGTCGTGCTGATGGTGGGCGGCAACATCCCGGGCAAGACGCGGGTGATCTCGATCGCCATCTACGAGCACGTCGAGACCCTGCGCTACGCCGAGGCCCACACCCTGGCCGCGGGTTTGCTGCTGTTCGCGTTTGCGGCGCTCGTGTTCGTCTATGTCTTCAACCGGAGGCTGCCGGTCCATGTCGCCTGACGGCAGTGGGATCGGCCTGGCGGCTGGAACGGTCGTGCAAGGCGACGATTCGGCAGGCGCGCCTCAAGTCGGGACTGCGCTGGAGGTCGACGTGCGGGTCGAATTCGGCGGCTTCGACCTCGAGGTCGAGCAGTCGATGCCGGCCGCCGGCGTCACCGCCGTGTTCGGGCCTTCCGGCAGCGGCAAGACGACCCTGCTCCGCGCCCTGCTCGGGTTCGAGACCGGGACCCGCGGACGGATCGCCCTCGGTGGCGACGTCTGGCTCGACAGCGAGCGCGGCGTCCGCACACCGCCGTACCGGCGTCCCGTGGGTTGCACCTTTCAGGATGGGCGGCTGTTTCCGCACCTCGATGTGGCCGGCAACCTGCTGTACGCCGACCGGAGGAGCCGGCGCGTCCGGGACTCCTGGACCTTGGAGGCGAAGGGCTGGCTTCCGCCCTGGGAACGCGGGCGTCTCGCCCGCATCCGCGCGCAGCAGCCACGTCCCGGTTGCAGTTCCGTCTCCTTCGACGATGTCGTCGACGCTCTGGACCTCGGGCCCCTGCTCGGCCGGCGATCCCAAACGCTCTCAGGCGGCGAACGGCAGCGGGTCGCTCTGGGACGGGCTCTGCTCAGCCGGCCGCGTCTGCTGCTGCTCGACGAGCCGCTTTCGGCCCTGGACAGGCGCCGCAAGGCGGAGATCCTCCCGTACCTTCTGGCTCTCCACCCACGGTTCGGCATTCCGACGCTCTACGTCAGTCATGCGGTCGACGAAGTGGCGCTGCTGGCGGACCGCATCTTGGTGCTGGCGGACGGGCGGGTGCAGGCGTTCGGCGGCACGGTGGAGGTCCTGGAGCAGCTCGACCTGGCGCCGCTCACCGAGCGTTTCCAGGCCGCCGCCGTGCTGGAGGCGCAGGTCAGCGCCCACGACGACGAGTACCGGCTGAGCTGGCTCGATCTCGACGGACAGCGGCTCAGCGTGCCGCGGATCGAGCATCTCGAGGTCGGTGAATCGGCGCGCCTGCTGGTGCGTTCCCGGGACGTCTCGCTGGCCACCGAACGCCCGTCGCCCACCAGCATCCGCAACGTGCTGTCGGGAGTCCTCGTTGCGCTGCACCAGGACGACGCGACCCCCTTCGCCGAGGCCACGGTCGACCTCGGCTCGCACCGGCTGCGAGCGCGGATCACACGGGCTTCGGCGGCGGAGCTCGGCCTCGAGGTCGGCTTGCCGGTGTTCGCGCTGCTCAAGAGCGTCAGCCTGGACACCCGGGCCGGTCGGTCCTGACGACCGCCCGTCTGCTACGGTCGCCGCCTTGCCCGAGCAGCAGAGGAAGTCAGAGACGGAGCAATTCAGTCCAGGGTACGCCCGCTACGTGCTCGGCGTGCTGTTCCTGGTCTACGTTTTCAACTTCATCGACCGGCAGATCCTCTCGATCCTGATCGATCCGATCAAGGAGGAACTCGGGGCATCGGACACCCAGATGGGTTTCCTGACCGGGATCGCCTTCGCGGTCTTCTACACCGGGTTCGGCATTCCCATCGCGCGCTGGGCGGACCGCGGCGTGCGGCGGTCGATCATCGCGATCGGTCTGACCGTGTGGAGCGTGATGACCGCGCTCTGCGGCCTGGCCCAGAACTTCCTCCAGCTTGCGGCGGCGCGCATCGGCGTCGGCGTCGGCGAAGCGGCGGGCAGCCCACCTGCGCACTCTCTGATCTCGGACTACTTCCCGCCTGAACGCCGGGCGGCGGCGCTCTCGATCTACAACATCGGCATTCCGGTGGGCGTGATGATCGGCTACCTTGCCGGCGGTTGGATCGTCGAGTTCTTCAACTGGCGGGTCGCGTTCTTCGTTGTCGGGATTCCCGGCGTGCTGCTGGCGCTTGTGATGCGCTTCACCGTTCGCGAACCGCCGCGCGGTATGTCGGAGGCGGCGGGCGCCGATACAGAGTCGTACTCGCTGGGCGAAGTCGTCCGGTTCCTCAGGTCCCTGCGCTCCTTCATGCTGCTGGCGGTCGCTTCGGGGATCGCCTCGCTCACTGCCTACGGTTTCGGCGCCTGGGTGCCTCCCTTCCTGGGCCGGGTCCACGGCATGGGCAGCGGTGAGATCGGCACCTGGATGGGGCTCGGGACCGGCATCGGCGGCGCGCTGGGCATGGTGATCACCGGCTTCGTGGCCGACCGGTTGGCCAAGCGCGATCCACGCTGGTACGCGTGGATCGGCGCCGGCACGATCGCCGTCTACTTCCCGTTCATGGTCGCCTTCCTGCTGGTCGACGAGGCGATTCCGGCCATCCTCTTCTACTTCGTTCCGCTGACCCTGGGCGCCGTCTATCTCGGCCCGGCGATCGCCATGACCCACGCCCTGGTCACGGTCAGGATGCGGGCGCTCGCGTCCTCCATCCTGCTGTTCATCCTGAACCTGATCGGAATGGGTCTCGGCCCGCAGATCGTCGGTTTCCTGAACGACGTGCTCGAACCCAAGTACGGCATCGAGTCGATCCGCTACTCCCTGCTCTGGGTGGGCATGGCGAAGATCCTCGCCTTGGTACTGTTCCTGCTGGCGGCGAAGTACGTCAAGGAAGACCTGAAGGCGAAGCATCGGCTGGGCGGCGCGGCGGAGGCGTAGGCCTTAACCCCTGGAGAACGAACATGATGTTGACAGTGAAGCGCGCTCTGACCTTGACCGCAATCCTTGTCCTATGGCTGGGCGCGACCTCCGCGGTTTCCGCCCAGGCCCTGCCCGACGGCCTCACCAAGGTGGCGAGCGTCGAGGGGATCACCGAGTACCAGTTGGAGAACGGGCTCAGGTTCCTGCTCTTCCCCGACCAGGGCAAGCAGCAGGTCACGGTCAACATCACGTACTTCGTGGGCTCGCGCCACGAGGGCTACGGCGAGACGGGGATGGCTCACCTGCTCGAGCACCTGGCCTTCAAGGGCACGCCGAACCATCCGGACATCCCCGCCGAGCTAACCGAGCACGGCGCCTTCCCCAATGGGACGACCTGGTTCGACCGCACGAACTACTACGAGACCTTCCCGGCCACGGACGAGAACCTGGTGTGGGCGCTCGATCTGGAGGCTGACCGGATGGTCAACTCCTTCATCTCGGCCGAGGACCTCGAGTCCGAGATGACCGTGGTGCGGAACGAGTGGGAGTCGGGAGAGAACCAGCCCGGGAGCGTGCTACGGAAGCGCGTGATGTCCGCCGCCTTCGACTGGCACAACTACGGCAACTCGACGATCGGGGCGCGGGCAGACCTGGAGAACGTGCCGATCGAGCGCCTGCAGGCCTTCTACCGGAAGTACTACCAGCCCGACAATGCGATCCTGGTGGTCGCCGGCCGGTTCGAGGTCGAGAGGGCCCTGGAACTGGCGGCGGAGAAGTTCGGCGCCATCCCGCGGCCCGAGCGGACCGGCGCGAACAGGCTGTTCGGCACCTACACGGCCGAGCCGGCGCAGGACGGTGAGCGGACGGTGACGCTACGGCGGGTCGGCGACGTGCAGCTCGTGATGGCCGCGTACCACGTGCCGCCGGGCGCCCACGAGCAGTTCGCGGCGGTCGATGTGCTGACCCACGTGCTGAGCGCCAGGCCGGCCGGACGCCTCTACAAGAACCTTGTGGAGCCCGGGCTTGCCGCCTCGGCGTCCGCTTCGAGTCTGCAGCTCAACGAGCCCGGTGTCCTGATGGCGTCCGTCCAGGTCCGGGAGGGGGATTCGCTGGACGAGGCCGCCCGGGCTCTCTTCGCCACGATCGACGAGATCGCGGCGGCACCGCCCACCGAGGAGGAAGTGGAGCGCGCCAAGACGGACTATCTGTCGGCCATCGAACTCGCCTTCAACAACCCTCAGGGCATCGCGCTCCAGTTGAGCGAGTGGGCCTCGATGGGAGATTGGCGTCTCTTCTTCCTGCATCGGGACCGCCTGGAGCAGGTCACGGTGGAAGGGGTTCACGAGGTTGCGCAGACCTACCTGCGCGACTCGAATCGCACCGTGGGCTACTTCTATCCGACGGACGAGACGCCGGCACGGGCCGAGGTGCCTGAGCCACCTGATGTCGGCGCCTTGGTTGCGGACTACAGCGGGCGTGAGGCGGTGGCGGAAGGCGAAGCCTTCGACCCGACGCCCGCGAACATCGATCGCCGTACGCGCACGCTCACCCTTTCGAATGGCGTGAAGGTGGGGTTGCTGCCCAAGGCGAACCGGGGCGAAGCCGTCGCCGTTCAGCTTGCGTTCCGGCACGGAACCGAAGAGGCCCTGCTGGGCCGTGCTGTCGCTGGCGACCTGGCTGGCTCCATGCTGATGCGCGGTACGACGAAGCGCTCGCGACAGGAGATCAGCGACGAGCTGGATCGGCTCAAGGCGCAGGGAAGCGTCGGCGGCGGCGCGATGATCGCGAGCGGCTCCTTCACGACGGTGCGGGAGAACCTGACTCCCGTGCTGAAGCTGGCTGGCGAGATTCTGCGTGAGCCGGCATTCGATGCGAAGGAGTTCGATCTGCTCCGCGAGGAGCGTCTGGCTCAGATCGAGTCCCAGCGGTCCGAGCCCATGGCCCAGGTGCCGCAGGCGATGAACCGGCACTTCAACCCTTGGCCGTCCGACCATCCACGGTACTCGCCTACGTTCGACGAACAGATCGAGCGCCTGAACGCGGTCACGGTGGAAGAAGCGAGAGAGTTCTGGTCCTCCTTCTACGGCGCCGAGGGCGGCACGATCGCGGTCGTCGGGGACTTCGATGCGGACGAGATTGCAGCCGAACTCGAGCAACTGTTCGGGGACTGGCAGGCGTCCCAGCCGTACGCACGAGTGGCGGACCCGCACCGCGAGGTCGAGACGGTCTCTCTCGACATTGAGACGCCGGACAAGACGAACGCGATGATGATGGCCGCGACCACCTTTTCGATGCGCGACGACGACGAGAACTACCCGGCGCTCGTGATGGCAAACTACATGCTGGGCGGCGGATTCCTCAGTTCGCGGCTTGCGACCCGGATACGCCAGCAGGAGGGGTTGTCGTACGGCGTCGGCTCTCAGATCGCGGCGCCGCCGGTGGACGACAGCGCGATCTTCCTGACCTACGCCATCTTCGCGCCGGAGAACGCCGACAAGGTCGTCGCCGCCTTCAGTGACGAGATGCGCAAGGCGCTCGAAGACGGCTTCACCGAAGAGGAGTTCGATGCCGCCAGGCGGGGTTACCTGGACGCGCAGCAGAACGGACGATCCCAGGATCGGACACTTGCGGCGATGCTGAACAGCAACCTGTTCTTCGGGCGGACGTTCGAGTTTGTGGCCGCGCAGGAGCGGGCGATCGAGGCTCTGACGGTCGAGCAGGTCAACGAGACCCTCCGCCGTCACATCTCCCTCGATGGCATCTCGGTCGTCCGCGGCGGCGACTTCGCAAACAAGCTGAGCCAGTAGCCGGCGTTTCCTGGGAACCCGGGTGGCGCGACCCGCGCCACCCGCGAACCGCTCCGAGCGCCCGTCATCGGGCGCGCGGATGGCACCCGGGCGTCTCGCCCGCATCCGGCGCGCAGCGCCGGCCTCCGCTCCGTCCTACTCCACAGCCTCGCCGCCAATCGCCGCCACCAACGCCGCGATCGAGTCCGGGTTCTCCAGCGTCCCCACGTTGACTGCCCGCTCCACCGGCTCGCCGGCGAGGATCCGCTTGATCGGCACCTCCAGCTTCTTGCCGGAGAGCGTCGTCGGCACCTCGGGAATCGCGCGGATCTCGTCCGGCCCGTGCCGTGGCGAGAGCCGCTTCCGCAGGTGGCGGCGGATGCGGTCGGCGAGCGCCGCGTCGAGCGACACTCCGTCGCGCGGCACGACGAATAGCCACAGCTTTCCTTCGCGATCCAGACTCCCGGTGTCCACGATCACGCAGTCTTCGATCTCGGGCAGCTCCGCGGCAGCGCGGTAGAACTCGGAGGTGCCCATCCGCACCCCGCCGCGGTTGAGCGTCGAGTCGGAGCGGCCGTAGATCAGGGAGCTGCCTTCTCCATCGAACTCGATCCAGTCGCCGTGGCGCCAGACGCCCGGCCAGTGGTCGAAATAGCTGTCCCGGTAGCGCTTGCCCGAACCGTCGTTCCAGAAGAAGAGCGGCATGGACGGCAGCGGTTCGGTGATCACCAGTTCTCCGACCTGCCCGGTGACGGCGCGGCCGCTCTCGTCGAAGGCCTCGACCTTCGCGCCCAGCGATCGGCACTGAATGCGTCCGCGACGGACCGGCTGCAGCGGGTTCGGGCCGACGAAGCCGGTGCAGACATCCGTGCCGCCGGACAGAGAACCGAGCCAGACATCGGACTTCACGTGCTCGTACACCCAGTCGAACCCCTCGGCCGGCAGCGGCGCGCCGGTAGAGCCGACGGCCCGCAGGGCGTCAAAGCCGAATTGCTTGCCCGGCTCCAGGCCGGCAGTCCGGCAGGCCAGCAGGAAGGGCGCGCTGACGCCGAAACACGTCACTGCCTCCTCGTCGGCGAGGCCATAGAGAGCCTCCAGGTCGGGCCAGCCGGGCGAGCCGTCGTAGAGCACGACGGTGGCGCCCACCAGAAGCCCTGAGACCAGGTAGTTCCACATCATCCAGCCGGTGGTCGTGTACCAGAAGAAGCGGTCGTTGGGCCCCAGGTCCGTGTGCAGCGAGAGCTGTTTCAGGTGCTCGAGGAGGATGCCGCCGTGCCCCTGCACGATCGCCTTGGGCAGACCGGTCGTGCCGGACGAGTAGAGGATCCACAGCGGGTGGTCGAAGGGAACCGGCTCGAAGGCGAGTTCGCCGCTCTCGGCGGTCAGTTGCGCCCAGGTCAGGTCCATGGACGCTCGGCCGCCACCGCCACCGCCACCGCCACCGCCACCGCCGGCGCCACCGCCACCGCCGGCGCCGGGAACCAGAACCGCCGCCTCCAGGGTCGGCAGGGCGCCGACGATCCGCTCCAGGTCGCCGCTGCGGTCGAACCAGCGGCCGTTGTAGCCGTAGCCGTCGGTTCCGATCAGCACCTTCGGCTCGATCTGGCGGAAGCGGTCGAGCACGCTGTCCTTGCCGAACTCGGGCGGGCAGCTCGACCAGATCGCGCCCAGGCTGGCCGTGGCCAGAAGGCCGATCGCGGCCTCCGCGCTGTTGGGCAGGTAGGTGACCACCCGGTCGCCGACACCGACGCCGAGGCGCTGCAGTCCGGCTCGCGCGGCCGCGACTTCGCGGCGCAGGTCGTCCCGGCTCAGTTCCCGCCGGGGGCCCGCTTCGCTGCGGCAGATGAGAGCCGGTTCCGCACCGCCGCTGGCCAGGGCATGCTCGGCGTAGTTCAGGGTCGCGCACGGGAACCACTCGGCGCCCGGCAAGGACCTGTTTCCGATCACCCGCTTGGCGGGGGTGTGAAGCCGGACCTCGAAGTACTCGGCGATCGATCCCCAGAACCCGTCCAGATCGGTCACCGACCACTGCCAGAGTTCCTCGTAGCCGGCGAATCGAAGCCCACGCTCGTACTCCAGCCAGCGCAGGTAGCCGGTCAGGTTGCAGCGTTCGATCCGCTTCGGCGAAGGCTGCCAGACGATCTCGGGGTCCATGACGTTCACTCACCGGTTTTCCGCACGGCTCAGACCGCGGCGGCAGCGACCGCTAGGCTGATTCGGACGGTCACAACACAAGGGAGGCTAGACGATGAAGCATCTTCCACTGATTGCTCGCATCCTGCTGGGGCTGATCTTCGCAGTCTTTGGCGTCATCGGCCTGTTCGAGCTGGGGCCGGAGCCGGAGATGGGAGAGGAGGCTGCGGCCTTCATGGGAGCGATCATGGATACGGGCTACCTGTGGCCGGTGATCAAGGTGGCCGAGATCGTCTGCGGCGTGCTGCTGATCCTCGGCCTGTTCGTGCCGCTCGCTCTCGTGGTGCTGGCGCCGATCGTCCTGAACATCCTGCTCTTCCACGTTTTCCTGGCGCCCGAGAGCGTGGTCATCGGCGTCGTGGCGGTGGTGCTCGGCCTCTACGTCGCTCACCAGCACCGGTCGAGCTTGAGCGCCGTTCTGCAGCGCAAGGCCGAAGCCCGGAACCCGCCCCGGCGGGTGCTACGAATCCGTGCCGACCGCGATCAGGTGACGGCGCGCCCGGAAGTAGATGACGCCGTCTGAGATGGCGGGCGTCGCCATCAGGGTTTCGCCGAGTTCGTTGACGGCGATCTCGTTCAGTGCCGCGCCGGGTTCGATGACGTACACGTCGCCGTCCTCGCTGCTGAAGTAGATGCGGTCGCCGGCGGCGACCGCCGAGGCGCTGAAGCCGGAGGCGCCGCGTCCCAGGCGTTTCTGGGTCAGGCGTTCGCCGGTCCTCCAGTCGACGACGGTGACGACCCCGTTGTCGTAGCAGAAGTAGGCAAGATCGCCGACGACGATCGGCGTCTGCATGTAGTTCCCCAACCGTTCGTGGAACCAGGCCATTGCGTCGTGGTCGGGATCGAGCTTGCCCCTGGCGTCCGGATCGATGGCGTAGATCGGCTTCAGCCGGCCATGGGCGTTCGTGATCAGGATCGGACCTTCGCCGGCGCGGATCGGCGTGGGCACCGGGATGTCGCCGCCGCCTTCGAGCCGCCACAGTTCCTCGCCGGTGTCGAAGTCGTAGCCGCCGATATGGCGATAGCCGTTGACGACGACCTGCCGGCCGCCATCGCCGCGCGGGAAGACGGCGGGCGTGCTCCAGGTGGCGACCTCTTCGCGCGGTGTCCGCCAGATGTCCTCGCCGGTCGTGGCATCCAGGACCGTGACAAAGGAGTCGCTCAGGATGTCGACCTGGATGATCACCCGGCCGTCGTGGACGATCGGCGAACTGGCGAATCCCCACTCGTAGGTGGGGAAGTCGTAGGGACCGGAGTCGAGCACGCCGAACTGCCGGTTCCAGAGAGGGTTGCCGTCCAGGTCGTAGGCGTGGAGCCCCTCCGAACCGAAGAACGCCACCAGGACGCGGCCGTCGGTCGCCGGCGTCGAGTTCGTATGCGACGCCTTCATGTGGCGCTTGATTGCGGGCGTGCCGTGGAAGGCGGTCTGTTGCCATAGCAGCTCGCCGCTCCGTTTGTCGAAGGCGAGCACCTGGAACCGCTGAGGCGGCTCGCCCGCAACCGGCGTACCGTCGCCGTAGAGACCGACCTTGAGCGACGCCTCGCCGCGTTCGGGCACCGCCGAGGTCAGAAACAGACGGTCGCCCCAGATCACCGGGCTCGAATGGCCAAGGCCAGGAACCGGAACGCGGAAGAGGACGTTCTCGCCGGTCTCCACGTTCCAGGTCGCCGGCGGCGATCCGGTGCCCCTGCCGTCCGCGCCGTTGCCGCGGAAGGAAGGCCAGTTGTCCGAGGCGGCGAGGGGCAGGGCCGCCGCGGCAAGCGCGAATGTCGCGAGGACCGAGGAAACCCGTCTCCTGGAGAAGGCCGTCACGGCGAGCTACGACCCGGCGCCGACGGCGATCAGGTGGCGCCTTGCCCGGAAGTAGATGACGCCGTCCGAGATCGCCGGCGTCGCCATCAGGGTCTCGCCCAGTTCGTTGACTGCGAGTTCGTTCAACTCGGGGCCCGGCTCGATGACGTAGACGTCGCCGTCCTCGCTATTGAAGTAGATGTGACCGCCGGCGGCGACCGGCGAGGCGGTGAAGCCGGAAGCGCCGCGGCCCAGGCGTTTCTGAGCGACGCGCTCGCCGCTCTTCCAGTCGAGCACGGTGACCACGCCGTTGTCGAAGCCGAAGTAGGCGAGGTCGCCCACCACGATCGGCGTCTGCATGTAGTTGCCGAGCCGGCCATGGAACCAAGCCATTGCTTCGTGGTCGGGGTCGATTCCGCCCGCCGCGTCCAGATTAATGGCGTAGATGGGCCGCATGCGCCCGTGGGCGCTGGTGATCAGGATCGGGCCGTCGCCGGCGCGAATCGGCGTCGGCACCGGGATGTCGCCGCCTCCCGCGAGCCGCCACAGTTCCTCACCGGTGTCGAAGTCGTAGCCGCCGATGTGCTTGTAGCCGTTGACGACGATCTGACGACCGCCGTCGCGCCGCGGGAACACGGCGGGTGTGCTCCAGGTCGGAATCTCGTCGCGCCCGGTACGCCAGATGTCCTCGCCAGTGGCGGCGTCGAGAACCGCAAGGAAGGAGTCGCCCTGCACGTCGACCTGGATAATCAGGCGGCCGTCATGGATCAGCGGCGAGCTGGCGAAGCCCCACTGCGCCGTCTTGACCATGAAGTAGCCTGAGTCGAGCAGCCCGAACTGGCGGTTCCAGAGCGGGTTGCCGTCCAGGTCGTAGGCGTGCAGGCCTTCGGACCCGAAGAAGACGACCAGCACCTCCCCGTCGGTCGCCGGCGTCGAGTTCGTGTGGGATGCCTTGGTGTGGCGCTTGATGGCCGGCGTGCCCTCAAAGGCCGTCTGCTGCCAGAGCAGTTCGCCGCTCCGTTTGTCGTACGCCAGCAGCTTGTAGCGCTGCGGCGGTTCGCCCACGACGGGCGCGATGTCGCCGTAGAGGCCGACCTTGAGCGATGCCTCCTCGCCTTCGGGCACCGAGGAGGTCAGGAACAGACGGTCGCCCCAGATCACCGGACTTGAGTGCCCGAGGCCGGGCACGGCGACCCGGAAGAGGATGTTCTCACCGGTCTCGACGTTCCAGGTCGCCGGCGGCGTGCCGGTGCCGTTCCCGTCCGCCGCGTTGCCACGGAAGGATGGCCAGTTGTCGGATGCGGCTGCGAGCGGTGACGTCGCCGCAGCCAGGACGGCCACGACGAGGAGGCGTTTGAGCGTCGGGATCTGTATTGATCTACTCATGGGTGAAGTATGTGCCATCCGTGCGCCCGATGACGTGCGCACGGCGTGGGTCGCAGGCGCCGCTGAGGTCCGGGTTGGGTCTATTAGTCGGGTGAATCCGGTTCCTCGACTTCAGAAGGACGGAGTAGCTTCTCCGGTGTGGCCGCGTCGCCCGGTTCGAGCCCCCGGTCCGCGGAAGCTTGACGGTTCAGACCCATCAGTGCCGAGATGTTCTGGATGTCTTCGTTGGAGCGAATCGGCGCGATGTCGCTTCGGCTGTCCAAGAAGTTGCGCAGCTCGCGGAGGATCGACGCCGCCTCCTCCGGCGCCGGGCCGAAGGCCAGCAAGTAACGAGGGGTGTCGAAAGTCCTTGGCCCATGACCAACGAAGGTCGAAGTGACCGCCCGTGCGACGATCAAGAGAGGCGTCAGACTGGATCGCACGATATAGTTCTCCGAGGACACTGAGTCGAGGATCGCCTTTCCGACTGAGACCTTGGATTCGCTGTAGGTACCGTCACAGCGGAGCAACACAATGAGAGAATCGAACAGAATCTCGCACCAGAAATGATGAGCGATCTGCACTATCGTTGTGCCGAAGACCCACAGCACGACGGCGTAGAGAAGCAACGCCGCTGAGACGTTTGTGGCGGACGTGTCGGCAAGGCTTCCCGGGAGGAGGTAGACGAGAAAGGCCGCCAAAACGAAAAGCAGTACGCCGGTCCCCGAAGCCAGGGCCTTGAGCCGGTCGTAGTTCCTGTCTGGGGCTGCCTCGAGTTGGATGGGCTGTACTTCTTGGATGATGCGCCCGCTGAAGGCGCCCTTGTTGTCGCTGCCTTCCTCCATCAGTCCGGAATCCCAATCGGTATAGATCCGGTTGGGAGCCTCCTTGTGCCGGCGCCGCTTCATCACAATGCTGTCGAGATGCGTGAAGAGACTCCTAGGGTGGACGGACTCCTGCCATTCTGCTTTGAATTCCGAAACTTCCGTGGGTGGGTAGGCGCCGATCTCACTGCGTTTCCGAAGCAGCAGGCCGAGCAGCGCGGCGGTGAGGGCGAGGAGGACCAGAAGAGCCAGGAAGAGGCGGGGAAACGAAACGCCCAGCGGAGATGGCGAGAGCAAGTCCATCGTGGCGAAGACGATGGCGGGAAGGGTCAGGAGTGGAATCAGTAGGGAAAGTCTGCTGCTCTTCCAGTCTCCGAGAGGCAGTCCTTTTAGGGGGCGCAGACGAAGAGCGGCCAGTAACATGACAAGGCAGCCGCTGAAGAACACGGCGGCCCGGTCCGAGACCCAGGCGGAGCTGTCTGCCAGGATGCCTGAGAAACCGAGGAACCAGAGCAGGCCGTAGGCCATGGCGGCGGTCCCCACGAGCAAGATCAGTTTGAGCACGTAGTCGGCAACGGCGCGGTAGGGAGGAGGAAGGAACAGGAGCTGAGGGAAGACCGTATGGGCCAGGTGGCGAAGCCATTTGGACGGTGCGCGGTAAGTGATGTTCTTCCGTCCCACCAGCATCTCTTCAATCTGTTTGGCCTTGTACGTTGCCTGACCTGGAGGACCTTGAGGTTCGCCCTTAGTGAGGTTGGGTGCCAGATCTGCAGGAGCGTTCCTGCCAACGTAGAAGCGGAACACCTGGACTGCGCCGCGGCCTGCGAGCACGAGGCCCGCGGTGCTGAGGAGGACGGCGAAGAGCAGTTGTAGAGTGGCTTGCTGGCGGCCGCCGTCGTCCACCAGATCGGGAACTCGAAGGAACGACAGGACGCCCATGCCGGCGACGAGGAGTCCGCCGGCAATCCGTATCCGGCCCTCGATGAAGTAAGGGTTCCGTATAGCGAAGTCGCTTGAACCGTACTCGAAGGTCATACCTGCGCCTTTCTGTCGTCCCAGTGTTGCGAGCCTGTTCATGATAGCGGCGGTGATAGTCCGTTTCGCGGAAGGCCCAGCCGCATCGTCGGCGAAGGGCGGGCGGTCCGGTCTGATCAGATTCCCATCCAGTATCGTGGAGGCAGTGGACGCGATCACAAGTGCCGGGGCATGGACATGAGTTCACCGATGAGCGTCTTCTGGAATCCGCGGTGCGACGGGCACACCGTGCCGCCGCGGTTCCCGGAGCGGCCGGAGCGCGTTCAGCTGGCCCTGCCGTACCTGGAAGAGCGGGGCTGGGATCTGGTGGACACCGGCACGAACGGAGCGACGGGCGGGATGGCCGGGCAGGCCCGGCGGCTCGCCGCACAGGTCCACGACCCGGAGTACATCGAGCGGATGGAGGCCGCCGTGGCAGAGGTCGCCGCGTCGGCGGCGGAGGGGAACTTCCCGCGACGACCGACTCCGATGCTCGACACGAACGACAACCCGCTGTCGCCGGGAACGGCCGACGCCGCCCGGGGCGCGGTCGATGCCGTGCTCGCGGCCGGCGACCACGTGATGCTCGGCGCCGGCCACCGTGCGATGACCGTGACCCGGCCGCCGGGACACCACTGCGAGCGGGACCGGGCCATGGGCTTCTGCTACCTGAACCAGATCGCGATCCTGGCCCAGGGCCTGATCGAGGTGTACGGCGTGGAGCGGGTGGCAGTCCTCGACTTCGATGTCCACCACGGCAACGGCACCCAGCACCTGTTCGACCATCGTTCCGATGTCGCCTATCTCAGCGTCCACCAGTACCCGTTCTATCCAGGCACGGGCGCCGCCAACGAGCGGGGCGTCGGCGCCGGTGAGGGCACGACGGTCAACGCCCCGCTGCCGGCGGGGAGTGGCGACGGCGTCTACCGGGAGGTCATGGGTGACCTCCTGCTGCCGGCGGTGCGGTCGTTCCGCCCCGACGTGCTGCTTGTCTCGGCCGGTTTCGATGCCTGGCGGAACGACCCGATCGCGGGCATGGAGTTGACGGAGAAGAGCTTCCATCGGTTCGGCGTCGATCTGGCCGACCTTGCCGAGGACGTGTGCGAGGGTCGGCTCGTTTCCGTTCTGGAGGGTGGCTACGACACCGCCGCGCTGCCCGGCCTGATCGATGTCTATCTGACGGGCACGGTCGGGATGGCGCGGAGCGGGTAGCCCGAAGTGCCGGACCGGAATCTTGGTGCGGGCGGCGCGTTGTAGCATGGTGAAGATTCGATGAGGGTGGCCGGTCGAGCCTACGGGCGTTTCGCCGGTCGAAACCGCATCGAGCGGGAAGCCGCGAGGAGCGGCCGGGCCTCGTTGCCGGACCACCCAGGGGAACAACCAGGAGGAGGCAAACGAAGTTGAGATCGAGTCCCAGTTTTCCCGTCAGGATCCGTACTCAGGGCATCCGACTGAGCGATGATCTGAAGCGCACGATCGAGTTCGAGGCCCAGGGCCTGGAGCGGTTCAACTCGCGGATCGTCGACTGTGAAGTGGCGGTTACCGGCCCAAGCGGGAACCGCCGCAACGGGTCGTCATTCGATGTCGTGGTCAAGGTCGCGCTGCCGGGGCCGGACGTGGTCGTCCACCGGTCGGCCGCCGCATCGATTCCGATCGCCATCAACCAGACATTCGCCACCGCCCGTCGCCGGGTGAAGCGTCAGGCCCACCTGCGGCGCAGGCGAATGCCGCTGGGGCGGACTTCGGGGGTCGGTAGCCGGGGTCGGCCGCGGAACCGGAACGGCAGCGGGCGGATGCGCGCCTAGTCCCTAGTCGGCGGAGGCGCCGAAGACGCCGTCGAGCACGGCGCGCACCCGAGGCAGCAGGGGATAGGTGTCCGGGTCGGACTCGGCCGCGGTGTAACCCACCCAGACGGCGACGACATCGCGGTCCGGGTTGACGAGCAGGCCTTGGCCGGCCCAGCCGCCTTTGTAGATGTCGTGGTTCGTGAACACGAGATCCCACTGGTAGACATTGTGCTTGATATCAGGCGCTCTGCCGCCGAAACGGGCGTTCTCCAGCAGCTCCGGGCGACCGCCGTAGAGCAGGGTCTGGACGTGCTCCTCCGGCACGATCCGTTGCTGCGAGACCTTCGCGTAGCTGGGCGTGAACAGGAGGCCGAATCGTGCCATGTCCCTCGGGCGCGCCAGCATGCCGCCTGAAGTCAGCGGAATACCGTAGCGCCCGGCGTAGATCGAGGCGTCGGCCTCGGCGCCGATACGGGTCCAGATTCCGCGGCTCAGGGCGTCCTGGAAGGGCATGCCGGTGACTTCCTCGACCAGCCAGCCGAGCACGAACGTGTTGGTCCCCGAGTAGTCGAAGCCCTTGCCCTGCTTGGTCCAAGTGCCGACGTTCAGGTTCGAGAGCATCGTGTACGGGTCGTCAGGCGTTCGCTTGCTCCGCACCCCGTCGCCGAGCGAGGCTTCGAACTGGTAGTAGCAAGTGCTGCGGTCGCTGTAGTCGCCGTCGGGGCAGTCGACGCCCGAGGCCATGTCGAGCACGTTGCGGACGGTGACGCCCTCGAAGTCCGATCCCCTGAGCGCGGGCACGTAGCGGTCGACCGGTTTGGCCGTATCGACCAGCCCGCGGTGTTCGAGGATCGCCACCAGCGTCGCCGGCAGGACCTTCGTCACCGACCACCAGATCGGCTTCTCGTGCGGTTGCATCCGGGGATAGCGCTCGAAGACGACCTCGCCCCGGTGGAGGATGACGATGCCCATCGTGGTCGAGTGTTCGCCTTGCAGGTACGCGTCGAAGCTCACTTCGCCTGACGGCGTCGCGACCGGAAAATCGGCGATCTCGGCCATCGGCCGCACCGTCAGCTCGCTGACCGGCCCGTCGCGATAGACGTTGACCGAGGGCACGATCTGGTGGAGGTTCCGGTTGCGCCAGGCCATCGCCTCGCCGGTCTCGGTCCACCAGACCTCTTCGGCCGGGTCGGGCAGAGCGCGGTGCTGGCGCAGGTTCTCCTCGATCATCCAGGTCGGTTGGAAGGTCGGGGCGGTGTTCTGGGCGCAGGCGGCAGCGGCGACGACGAGCGGGAGCGGCAGGAGGAGGCTTCGTTTCATGGCCGCAGGCTAGCCGAAGACCGGGGACCGCTCAGCCCTCGAGTTCTCAGTCGAGCGAGCCCAGGTATTGCCAGATCGCATCGAACTGCCGCTCGGCCTCGCCGTTGAAGACGTCGTAGAGGCCCGTATGGCCGTCCTCGTCGACGAACTGGGGCATCTTGCTACCCGGCAGGATGCGCTGCGGGTCACGCAGGAAGCGATCGAAGTACTCGCGTCTCAGGCGCCGGCGGACGAGGGCGAAGTTGATCGTCTCTTCGGAACCTTCGCCGCCGAGTGCCGGCTCGTCGCCGAGGGCGTGGCAGGAGTGGCAGCCCAGGCGGTCGCCCCGGATCAAGTCCCTGCCGATCGCCGCCAGCGCCGCGTCAGCCGGCTCAGCGGTCACCGCCGATGCGGGCAGACCGTGCTGATGGTGCAGCCCGGTGGCCAGAACATTGGCGTGGGAAGCGAAGGCGGGCATCCGCGCGCGCAGATGCGGCCGTGGCCGGTCGACTGTGCGGCCGGCCAGGAAGTCATCGAGCCAGTCGCTGCGGAGCTTTTCGCCGGCCCAGGTCAGGGCCGGAGGCAGCAGGTCCGGGCCGGACTCGTCCGGGGTTGCGGGTGAAGAGGCGAAATCGTCCTGGGCCGCCGTGTCGTCGGAAGGATCGGAAGCAACGGCCGGGGCCGACCAGGAAGCGGCGCTGCCGTCGCGGGCGTGGCAGGCGAGGCAGCCGCCGGCAGTGATCCGGCGCTCGGCGAACTCGGCGGGAATCCCGCGCGTGAGGGACGCCACGTCGTCGGCGAGGAACCGTTCGATCGAAGCGGTCTCGGCGACATCGAAGTCGTAGCGCGGATGATTGGTGTCGGCGCTTCCGGTGCCGATCCAGGGCAGGGCGGCAGCGGCAAGCCCGCTCATCGGGGCGGCGGGCGCGGGAGGGTCGTCGTCTCCGAGCGAGTGACAGCTTCGGCAGCGGAGTTCCTCGACCAGGCGCCGGCCTCGATCCGGGTCGCCCCGGATGGGCGGGGGGGTTGTGGTTGGGGCGGTCTCGACGGGCGTGGCGGCGCCTTCGCTTGCCGGTGCGAGCAGGTACGCGGCCAGGGCGCCGGCTTCCGCCGGCTCGAGTGCGATCCGTGGCATCCGGCCCCACGGATCGGCGGCGGCCGGGTCGAGCAGGTACGCGGTCAGAGCATGCGGCTGCCACTTGTCCCGGATTCGCAACACGGGAAGCTCATCGCCGTGGCATGCCGCGCAGCCGATCTCGTTGTACAGGCGGCGGCCGTCGGCGACAGCGCCGTCCAGCGGGCCTGGCCCGGCTTGGCGCTCCTGATCGTCGGCGTTGACGGTCATCAGATACGCGGCGAGGTCGGCGGCTTGTCGGCGCGCTTCGACGGCGTCGGTCGAGAGCAGTCGCGGCATGCGGGCCTGTGGTCGAACCGAGCCCGGGTCGAGCAACCAGCGCTCGATCCACTGCCGGCGCAGGCGCGAACCGATGCCGCCTAAGTCTGGCGCCGTAGCGGCGAGTTCGGGCATGGCGTCCGACAGCGCATCCGGCGTGCCAGCAGCCGGATGGCAACGGATGCACAGCGCGTCTGCGACCAGGTCGCGGGCCGCGCGGCGTGCGGCGCCGTGGTCGAGTTCCGCCGAAGAGGGCCGCCGCAGGGACTCCGGCGGCAAGGGTTCCTCCGGCAGGTAGTCGTTGCTCCAGCTCAGGCGAAGGGAGGCGTCGCCGCGTGCCGGGCTGCGGTAGACGAGTTGGATCGGGTTGAGGCCCTTGTTCAGCCGCACCTCGCCGTTGGTCGATACCGGAGCGCCGCCGGCGGGCAGATTCTCCGAATCAACGACGACCTCGCCGCCGATGCTCAGCCGAACGGCGCCCGAGCCGCGCACGGTGAACCGGTACCAGTCGTTCAGGTCGAGCTCGACTGCGCCGCGGAAGGTGGCCTCGAACGGGCCGGCGTCGATGAAGGGGCTGGCGGCCTGACCCGCGGGAACGTAGAGCGCGGCCAGACGCGCGACGCGAACGTCCGTGGCGTCGCTCTCTTGCGACCGGAGCGCAAGCTCGAGGCCGGGATGCTCGAAGCCTTCAGCTTCGGGTTGTGCGGCGACGACGCCCGCGAGGATCTCTCTGCCGGCGCGGGATCCGAGTTCGTGAATCGTGCCGTGGATGAACTCGCGCATCCGCTCGCCGTCGGCACTTCGGAGGTTCATCTCCAGGTGGTATTGCTGCACCGGGAGGATGTCCGGGATCTCGACGAAGACCGAGCGCCCGTCGGCGGAGAGGGTTGCCGACGGAATCGCGAGAACGTCTTCGCCCGCGCCCTCGCCGAGCACCCGGTAGTCCTCGGAGCCGTAGCTCGCCTGACGCAGGTACTGCCAGATCCGTATCGAGTAGTTCCCGGGGTCGGTGGCGACGGCCGGGTCGAGCGCCGTGGTGAAGCGGACCACGATGCCGTCGGGCGCGGTCTCGTAGGCCGCCGGGATGCGCAGCGGCTCGTCGGTTCGCCGCACGCGGTAGAAGCCGCCGGACTGGGTCCGGTCGCCTGCCCAGGCGAACAGACCGCAGACGTAGAGGTGGTCGTCGGCGGGGTTGAAGCGGCCCCGGATCAGGCCGGTCGGCGCTGCCACGACGGGGAGTTCGACCACTGCCGCCTGGCGAGGCGGGCCGTCGTTGCCGGCGAAAGCCTGGTCGAAGAGCACCGAGAACATCTTGCCGTTGCCGTAGGACAGGTAGATCAGCGATTCGTCGAGTTCGCCCCAGCGTTCGCTCCGGATCCGCACCGGCGCCGACGGCGAGCGGTCGACGTCGTGGTGGATCCACGTCACGGGTTGAACGAAGTCGTCCGGGTCGCGGTCGGGCTCGCGCCAGGCCCGCATGTAGCCGTGGAAGGTCCCCGGCTCGACCCAGTTGATCCGGTTCTCGGGCGTCCAGTGCCCCTCCTGGTCGGTGACGATCACGCTCCCGTCGGGATTGACCACCAGCCCGTTCGGCGCCCGGAAGCCGTTGGCGATGATCTCGGTGGAGGCGCCGTCGGCGGAGACCTTGAGGATCGTGCCGTGCTGGGGCACGCGGGCGTCGAAGTCGTGCCCCGTGCCCTTGGCGTAGTAGAAGTTGCCTTCGGCGTCCGTTTCCAGGCCGACGGAGAACTCGTGGAAGTGGGCGGAGGCCTGGGCGTCGTGGTTGAACGCCTCGTAGTGGTCGGCCTCGCCGTCGCCGTTCAGGTCGTGGAGGCGGGTGATCTGGTCGCGGGAGGTGACGAAGATCTCGCCATCCCTGGTGTTCACGCCGAGCGGCTCGTACATCCCGGTGGCGAAACGTTTCCAGGTGACCGACAAGGTCTCGTCGCCGGCCAGACCGTCGCCGCCCAGGCCGTCGACGATCCAGACATCGCCCATCCAGGTCGCGACCACGGCGCGCCGGCCGCCGTCCAGGAAGTCGAAGCCGCCCAGCCGCATCCAGGATCGGTAGGGGTTGTCGAGCGGCGTGGTGATCGCCTCGAGCGCGAAGGGGCCGCTGCGGCGGCCGAGGACGCGGCTTTCGGTCGTTACGGTCACGGTCCAGTGGGCGGGGCCGCCGTGGGTCAACGCGTCGAGATCGGCGGCCCGCGGGGACTGTCTGGCCCGCGCCAGGAAGCCGGAGTTCGACCTGCCGCGCTGCCCGATCACGACCTTGAACCGGACCGGCTCGGCGCCGGCCGGCACGCGCAGCCGCAGGTGGTTGCTGTCGTCAATCTCCCACCGGGCGCCGTCCGGCGCGCCGAGCATTGCGGCGACCAGCGGGCCGCTTCGCTCGGCGACGGTGGGCTGCGACGAGCGTGGCGTTCGGAAACCGGCGGCGTTGCCCTCGGCCCAGGCATTGCCTCCCTCCTGGTACGCCACCTGGATCAGGAGGTCCGTGTTCCGCGGCCCGATGTTGAGAGTGCGGCTGAAGGCGCCGAAGCCGTCGGACGCTCCGAGTTCCAGCACGTCAGCGCCGCCCACGCGGTAGCTCAGCACGACTTGGGAACCGTGGAGATAGTGCCCGAGCCAGCGCGCGACGGCACGTTCCTGCGGCCCGAAGCGGCGTCCGCCGCGGCCCACGATGCGGGTATCCCCTAAGTCGTCGCCCGCTCTCGACCAGCCCGGTGCGTCCGGATTCGTGAACACGATGTCGCCCACGATCGCCGGCTCGATCTCGTGCCGACCGTTGTAGTTGATCGAGTTCCAGTCCATGAAGCCGGACCCGGTCCAGCCCGCGGCCCAGCGCAGGGTGTCGGTGTCGAAGAGCAGGAACTCCGTGCCCTTGGCCACGCCGCCGGGACCCTCGTCGACCCGGATGGCTATGCCCTTGTTCGCGTTGTTGCCCGGCTCGACGATGTAGGAGTGGACCTTGAACGGCCCGTAGTCCATGTCGGACCAGGGGTCGCCGGTCAGCTCCTGGGCGCTGGTGATGCCGGCGAGCAGAATGGCGGCTGCAATCGGCAGAACGACAGCGGTCAGATGTCGCATCGGGCGGAGGATTGTAGCCGGGGGGATTCGAGTGGGGCAGGTATCGGCACCTGGCCGGGCTGCGCCGCCACGTGTCATGTTGCCTTGAGCATCAGGCCCCCGTGTGCCGCGAAGTGGCGGAAGTCCCGGTCTCTTGTCACCAAGGGCAGGTCGTGATCCAGACAGGATTGGCAGATCAGCGTGTCCGCCAGGTTGGCTCGCAACCCCCTTGCGAGGACTTGCGATCGCAGCGTCGCCGCGCGTTCCCAGTAGCCGGGTGCCACCTGCAAGAGCGGAAGCTGCCGGATCAACGCCTTGGTGTCTTCGTCTGCCGTCGGACTGCTGAGAAGCTCGGTCAGGACGACCGGGGGCAGGACGGCGATACCGAGGAGCAGTGCCTCCTCAACGGCGTCAACATCAGCTCCTTCTTGACCCTCTAGGTAGGCGATGAGCGAACTGGTGTCGAGCGCGATCAAGGCGTAGCGGCGCCTAGTCTTCCCTGAGGCGCTTCAGGTCGAGATCGAAACGGACCCGGCCGCGAAGCGCGCGGAGCTTCTCGTAGGCGTCGCGTGCGGCGACGAGGTGAAGGCCTTGGCGAACCGTCTCCGTGATCCCGGAGCCGCTCGCCTCCCGGGCGCGCGCGAGGAGCACATGCGGTACGTGGACGGTGATCTTCTGCAGAGCCGCGTCGTTACTTGCTGTCTCGGCCATGGTGCGAACGTACCATACGTGGCGCCATAGTCATTTATGGCAT
Source organism: Candidatus Multivorans sp. (assembly GCA_965247095.1). Taxonomy (GTDB): domain Bacteria; phylum Acidobacteriota; class Thermoanaerobaculia; order Multivoradales; family Multivoraceae; genus Multivorans. The sequence continues at coordinate 337,278 of OZ251997.1, forward strand.
CGTGTTGCCTGTTGACGGAAGCCGCTGGTGAGGCTACGTTCATGGGCACCATGAAGAAGACAACACTCTGGATCGTCGCCGCTGTGGCCGGTCTTGTCCTGCTCGGCCTTGGCTACGGCATTGGCTGGATCACGGGCGTCACCGGTGTCGGCCGGACGGTGCCGATCGAAGAACTCTCCGAGCGGGAGCGCGCATTCGCCGAGCGGATGCAAAGCGTGGACTTGGTGGGGCACTTCACGATCGACAACCTGGAAGGTCTTGAGGAGTTCGAGGTCAGGCGCGACCGCAACCCCGAGCGCTACGAGATCGCGAGCGTCGCGAAGCTCGAGGGAGAGGGGGACCGGTGGCGCTTCGACGTCCGCGTGGTCTACATGACGGTCGACGTGACCCTGCCGGTCGTCGTGCCGCTCGTATGGGCTGGCGATACGCCCATGGTCAGCATCACCGACTTCGAGATTCCTGGCTTGGGCGACCAGTTCGGGGCGCGGGTGTTGTTCTATGACGACCGGTATGCCGGCACCTGGGACCACGGGCCATACGGCGGGATGATGTACGGCGTGATCGAGCCGGCGGGGGGCGGCGAGTAGCGCGGCGAAGCCTACGGGCTCGCCGCTTCGCGGCGTCGCCCGGATGCGGGCGAGACGCCCGCGTTCCCAGGGGACGGAGCCGGATGCCGGCGGGGACGCCGGCGCACCTGTACCTTCGAGCTACCAGGTGTCGATGTTTCTCCGCTTCTTGCCGTCGCGAACCGGGGGCGGCGGCACCGAGTCGAGCGTCCGGGCGATCCAGCGGCGCGAGTCGGCAGGGTCGATCACGTCGTCGACGGCGAAGGCCGCGCCGGCGGTGAGGGCGCTGCCTCGTTCGTAGGCCGCAGCGACAAGTTCTTCGTAACGGGCGCGCCGCTCTTCGGGGTCCTCGATCGCGACGAGTTCGTTGCGGAACCCGAGCTTGACCTGACCTTCGAGGCCCATGCCGCCGAACTCGGCGGTCGGCCAGGCGACGGTGAAGAAGGGCTCCTTCAGGTCGCCGCCCGCCATCGCCTGGGCGCCGAGACCGTAGGCCTTGCGGAGCACGATCGTCAGCGTCGGCACCGTGACGTTGGCGCCGGTCACGAACAGCCTGCAGCAGTGGCGGACCAGGGCGGTGCGCTCGATCTCCGGCCCGACCATCATGCCGGGCGTGTCGCAGAGAACGAGGACGGGAATGTCGAAGGCGTCGCATAACTGCAGGAAACGTGCGCCCTTGTCCGAGCCGTCGCTATCGATCGCGCCGGACAGGAACTCCGGGTTGTTGGCGAGGACGCCCACCGGCCGTCCCTCGACCCGGATCAGGGTGGTCACCATGCCGAGGCCGAACTCGGGCCGGAGCTCCAGCACGCTGCCGGTGTCGGCCAGGGTGCGGATCACTTCGCGCACGTTGTAGATGCGCAGGCGGTTCTCCGGCACGATCCGGCGCAGGAGTCTCTGATCGGGGCACTGCCAGTCGTCGACCCGACCCTGGAAGTAGGAGAGGTACTGCTGTGTGGCGGCGACCGCCTCGACCTCGTCCTGGACCGCGATGTCGACGACGCCGTTCGGCACCTGAACGTCCATCGGACCGACTTCCTCCGGCCGGAACACGCCCAGGCCGCCGCCCTCGATCAGGGCCGGGCCGCCCATGCCGATGCTGGAGTCGGCGGTGGCGATGATCACGTCGCAGCAGCCGAGCAGGGCGGCGTTGCCGGCAAAGCAGAAACGCGAGGTGATGCCCACGATCGGCACCAGTCCGCTCAGGCGGGCGAAGGAGGTGAAGGTCGGCGTGTCGAGAGGCCGGTAGGTTTCGTCGCTGCGGCCCTGGCCTGTGTTGGTGGTCGAGGCGCCGCCCTTCCGCTTGCCGCCGGTACCGGCGCGGCCGCCGCCACCCTCGGCGAACAGGACCACGGGGCGCTTCCAGCGGTGCGCCAGTTCGACCATGCGGTCCGTCTTCGGATGGTTGATCGCGCCCTGGGTGCCGGCGAGCACGGTGTAGTCGTAGGCCATGACCACGCAACGGTTGCGCTCATCGGGGAAGAGATCGCCGTTGATCGAGCCGACGCCGGTGATCATGCCGTCGGTCGGGAATTTGCGGATGATCTCTTCCTTCGGGAGGCCGGTGCCGGGGGTCAGCACCAACTGTCCGTGCTCGACGAAGCTGCCTTCGTCGCAGAGTTGGTCGATGTTCTCGCGCGCGGTACGTTGCTTTGTGTTGCGCCGTTTCTGGACCGCTTCGGGTCGCGCCTCGTCCAGCGTCACCCGGTGGCGTTCGAGGACCTTGCCGAGATCGGGCCGGATCAGATCGAGGTCGATCTCGGCCTCCTGCTCGTCGCGCGAGACCTCGATGTCCCGTTCCTCGATCAGCGCCAGGACGTGGCCCTCCCAGACCGCGTCGCCGGCCGCGGCCCGCAGATCGCGCAGTTCGCCGCCGATGTCCGAGCGGATCTCGTGCTCCATCTTCATCGCTTCCATGATGAAGAGGATCTGACCCGGGGCGATCTCCTGGCCCAGTTCCGCCTCGTGACTGAGGACGGTGCCCTGCATGGGGGCGCGGACGGCGGTGAGCCCGTCGGGGACCGGCGTCGAATCGATCGGAGGGGGCGCGGCTGCCGGCACGCTGACACTCGGCGCCCCGGACTTGCCGTGGTCCAGCACGGCGAGCGGATCGACGGCGTCGACCTTGACGCCGGCCAGGCCGCGCTCCGAGCCCGCGCTTCCACCGTTGTCGACGACGCTGGCCTGGCAGCCGCGATCCTCGAACCTGGCAGCCTCCTCAACCAGTTCCACCAGCTTCTCGTCGACGAAGCGGGTGTGAACGTCCCACGACCCGGCCTCGGGACGCGTGAGCAGCGCGCGCAGGAAGGAGGCGTTCGTTTCGATGCCCTCGATCCGGAAGTCGCCGAGCGCGCGGGCGGTCCGGGCCAGGGCGGCGACGTGGTCGGCCTGTGGCACTCGCCCCACGACCTTGGCCAGCAGGGAGTCGAAGCGTGGATTCGTCTGGTAGCCGGCGTAGCCGAACGTGTCCGTGCGCAGCCCCGGCCCGTTGGGCGGCTCGAAGGCGGTGAGGACGCCGCCGGTGGGCAACACCGCGCCGCCGGTGGCCATCTTCTCCATGTTGACCCGGGCCTGCACGGCGTAGCCGCGCGGCGCCGCGCCGTTCTGCGAAGAGAAGCCCAGTTCGGCGAGCAGGCGGCCCTGGGCCAGTTCGAGCTGAAGGTGGACGAGGTCGACGCCGAAGACCTCCTCGGTCACCGTGTGTTCGACCTGCAGGCGCGCGTTCGCTTCGATGAAGAAGAAACGCGGTTCGGCATCGGATCCAGCCCCGGTCTCGACCAGGAACTCGAAGGTGCCGAGGTTGCGGTAGGCCGCTGCGGAAGCAAGAGCGAGCGCAGCGTCCCGGATCGCCTTGCGCAGCGCCGGCGGCAGGCAGGGCGCGGGCGCGATCTCGATCAGCTTCTGGTGGCGTCGCTGGAAGCTGCAGTCCCGGTCGCCGAAGTGGACGACGGCGCCGCTCGCATCGCCGGCGATCTGCACCTCCACGTGGCGGACCGCCGTCAGCAACTCCTCGACGAAGACACCGTCGTTGTCGAATGCAGCTCCGGCCTCGGACACGGCCCGGCGGTACGCGTCCTCGAGTTCGTCTTCCGCGGTCACGATCCTCATGCCGCGGCCGCCGCCGCCCCCGACCGCCTTGATCAGCATCGAGGAGCCCGGGGGCAGGTCGTCCATGAAGGCGCGCGCCTGTTCCAGCGTGACCGGTTCGGAAACCCCGGGGACGACCGGAACGCCATGCTTCTGGGCGAGAGCCCGGGCCCGTGCCTTGTCGCCGAACAGCTCGAGGGACGTAGGCTCCGGTCCGACGAACCGGAGGCCCGCGGCGATACAGGCGCGGGCGAAGCCGGCGTTCTCGCTCAGGAAGCCGTAGCCCGGGTGGACCGCGTCGCATCCGTGCCCGGCGGCGGCCCGGAGCAGTTGCTTAGCGTCGAGGTAGGCGGCGGGGCCGGCGCCGCTGAGAGCCGCCGCTTCGTCCGCCGTCCGGACGTGAAGCGACGCGGCGTCGTCTTCTGAGAACACCGCCACGGTCGGGATGTCGAGTTCCGCCGCGGCGCGGGCGATACGGACCGCGATCTCGCCGCGGTTGGCGATCAGCAACTTCATCGGAACTTGGCCCCTTCCGGCTCGGAAGGGCCGTTATCCTATGCGGCCGGTGATCCACCAGCTCGCCTCGAAGCACAGACAGGCGCGCTTGCCCGCGTCGACGCGTTCGCAAGATCGCTCCCTCCCACGTCAAACCGGAGAAGCCCAGAGCCAATGAAAGTCATTCGCACTCCCGACGAGCGCTTCGTCGACCTTCCCGACTTCGACTACGAGCCCCACTACACCGTCGTACCGAGGGGCGACGGTGAGGGCGAGGGTCTCCGGATCCACCACGTGGAGGCGGGGCCGGAGGAAGGTCCGCTGGTGCTTCTGATGCACGGTCAGCCGACCTGGAGCTTCCTCTACCGGCGGATGATCCCGGTGCTCGTGGAGCGGGGCCTGCGGGTGATGGCGCCGGACCTGGTCGGCTATGGCCGGTCGGACAAGCCGACGGAGCGCGAGGACTACACCTACCAGCGGCAGGTGGACTGGCTGAGCGCCTGGTTGCGCAGTAACGGCGTCGTCCACGCGACCCTGGTCGGCCAGGACTGGGGAGGCCTGATCGGGCTGCGGATGGCGGCGCTCGATCCGGCCCGCTTCGACCGCATCGTCGCCGCGAACACCGGCTTGCCGCTGCCGCTTGAGATGTCCGGGGAGACGGTGCGAAAGATCGAGAAGTTCCGGGCCGAGGCGCCGACACCGACGATGATGGAGATGCAGCAGCAGATCTCGCAGATGGGGACGGATCCGGCGGTCAAGTTCGCGTACTGGCAGAAGTGGACCTGGGAGACCGAGGACATTCCGGTCGGGCTCATGCTCGCGGCCAGCGTCGACGGCGTGTCGCTCACGCCTGAGGAGATGGCGGCCTACGACGCACCGTTCCCCGATCCGTCCTACAAGGCGGGGATCCGGGCCATGCCGAGCCGGGTGCCGATGTTGCCGAACGACCCTTCCGTGCCGGCTCAGATGGAAGCCTGGCGCGTGTTCTCGGAGTGGACGAAGCCGTTTCTCTGCGCCTTCGCGGACGACGATCCGGTCACGGGCGGCGCAAAGCGGCCCTTCAAAGCGAGGGTTCCCGGCGCGCAGGGGCAGCCCCACAAGACGATCGAGGGCGGCGGCCATTTCCTGCAGGAGGGCCGGGGCCGGGAACTGGCCGCGATCGTCGCCGACTTCATCGAGTCGACGCCGGTGGGCGGCTAAGAGCGTGCGCCGCAGAACATGGGGCACGCCGATTCTTCCTACCGCGCACGCTGCTAGGTGGCGATGAGCGAAGGTCGTCGGAGGCTCCTGCGACGTGGACTCGTGGCTGTCGTCGCAGTCGTGGCGTTGGCCGGGGCGGCCGTCGCGGCGGCTCGGGTCTATCTTCGCTCGGCGCCGCGGCCGGCCGACACGACCGAAGCGCGTCTGCTGATCGGCGGCGGCGGAGAGGTCGATCACTGCGACCTGCCGGTGCTCGACGGATCGGGGCTTACCGCGGACGAGATACCGATCGCCTACACGCCCGGATGCGCCGGGTGGACCGAGTGGCCGCTGCCCGTGCTGGCGGCCTGCACCGAACCGCTTCCCGCCGGAGCGCCGGACCTGCGCGGGCTCTGGCTGGATGGCAACAGCGGGCATCTGGAACGGGTCGAGCAGTGCGGCGACCGGGTAGTCGTGACCACGGTCGGCGTCATCCACGACATGAGGGCGGATGGCACTTTGCGGCATGGCGCCAACGACGTGAACACGCGCTGTATGAGGATTCGCAATCGGACCCGCTACCGGGACGGAGTGCTGCAGATGGACGGCTACGGCATTCCCTGGCTCCGGGTCGAGCGCTGGATGGATGGCGACGAACTGCGCTGGACGCATCCCCAGGCTGGCAGTCACCGGATGCAGTGCATCTGCCACGTTCCGCCCGAGCGCGTGACGCGCGAGCCCTACTGAAGGAGCCGTCGTCCCGGACAGCGGTCCGCTTGCCTGAACCTGGTCCGGGCGCCGAGGTGCGCGAGGCGCGGGCGCCGGCCGCTTGACATCTGGAGATTCGGGTGATGTCATAGCACCATCAATAGGGAGGTCATGACATCATGCGTAGTACGGTGCGAATCGACGACGACCTCATGGAGGCCCTCCGAGCGCGCTCGGAGGGTGAGGGCCTGAGCATGGCGCGCATGCTCAACCGGCTGCTACGGTCCGGCCTCGCCGCGGAATCAGGCGCCACCCGGCGGCCGCGGTTTCGGCAAGCAACCGCGTGCATGGGCCGATCCCGCGTCGATCTGGACAAGGCGCTCTCGCTCGCCGCTGCGCTCGAGGACGAGGAGATTGTTCGCAAGCTCTCGGTGAGGAAATGACTGCCTCGTGATGATCGTCGACGTCAACGTCCTCCTGTACGCGGTCAACGAGAACGCCGAGAACCACGAGCCGATCCGCTCCTGGTTGGAGGACGCACTGGACGGGGACGAGACGGTGGGCCTGCCGTGGATCGTCTTGCTGGGCTTCGTTCGGATAGCGACCAATCCGCGCGTGTTTTCGGCGCCGTTGTCGGTCGACGAGGCGCTTGACAGGGTGGAACAGTGGTTGGACGCCCATGTCGTCACGATCGTCGGGGAGAAGACCGACCACTGGCGCGCGCTGCGGGGCCTGCTCGAAGACACGGGTACGGCGGGTAACCTGACGACCGATGCTCACCTCGCGGCGTGCGCCATCACGCACGATGCAACCCTGGTGTCGTGTGACGGCGACTTTGCCCGTTTCGAGGGCCTGCGTTGGACGAATCCGCTCAAGGCCGCGCGGCCGGTCACGGCCCGCGCCAACGGCCTGTCCCGGTAGCCGCGGTACGATGCCGGCGATGCTCGGCACGACCCTCGACGCCACGGCGTACCTCGACCGTCTGCGCGCCGAGCTGGCTCGGGTGGACGCGGCGGCGGTCGAGCGTTGGGCGGATCTGGTGTTTGATGTCTGGACTCAGGGCAGCACGCTCTATCTGATCGGCAATGGCGGGTCGGCCGCAGCGGCAAGCCACCTGAGTGTCGATCTGGGGAAGGGCACGGTCGCCAAAGGCAGCCTGCGGGACGAGTCCCTTCGACGGTTGCGAGTCGTCAGCCTGGCCGACAGCGTGCCGTGGATTACGGCGGTGGGCAACGACCTCGACTACGAGCAGATCTTCGTCCAGCAACTGATGAGCGCTGCCGTTTCCGGCGACGCCCTGATGGCGTTCAGCGGCTCGGGCAACAGTCCCAACGTGCTCGCCGCGGTGGACTGGGCGAACCGTCACGGCCTGCGGACCTTCGGGCTGAGCGGATTCGACGGCGGCCGGCTGAAGGAACTCCAGCAGGACGGCGTCCACGTCGATCTCGACGACATGGGAATGGTCGAGAGCGTTCACGTCAGCCTGTTCCACTGGGTCGTGGACGACGTCTACGCCCGCACCCAGCAGACCGGCCGGTACGCCTGAGGACGGCGCCATGGAAACCGCATCGAGCGGACGCCGGGTCGATCTGCCGGGGCGGGGTGCGACGTGGGTGCATGAGGTCGAGGGGCCGCCCGGGGCACCGGTCCTGCTGCTGCTTCACGGCCTGGCGGCCACCGCGCTCCTGAACTGGGCTACGAGCTTCGCCACTCTCGGACGCGGTTTCCGGGTCCTCGCGCTCGACCAGCGCGGGCACGGCCACGGCATCCGTCGGATCGGCGCCTTCAAGCTCGAGGACTGCGCCGACGATGCGGCGGCGTTGGTCGACCGGCTGGGCGTGGAGCGGGTGATCCCGGTCGGCTACTCAATGGGCGGAGCGGTGGCGCAGTTGTTCTGGCGCCGTCACCCGGACCGGACCGCGGGTCTCGTGCTCTGCGCGACCAGTTCGCGCTTCGGCGGTCCGCGGGCCCAGCGGGCGGCCTCCACGCTCGGGCCGTTGCTGTCGCTGGCGGCGCGCGCGGCCCCCCGGTCGCTGTGGGAACGCATGGGCGAGCGCATGCTCGCGAACGTCGAGGATCCAGCCCTGCAGCAGACATTGAAGGAGCAGATGGGACCGACGGATCCGGTCTCGGTGATCGAGGCTAGCGCCGCGTTGGCCCGGTTCGACTCGAGCCCCTGGCTCGGCGAGATCGACGTGCCGACCGGGGTTGTGCTGACCGAGCAGGACGGGCACATTCCGCCCCAGTACCAGGCGCTGATGGCGGAGCAGGTTCCCGGCGCCTCGGTCCACCGGGTGGATGCCGATCACTACGCCTGCGTGGCGCGACCGGACCTCTTCGTTCCGACTCTGTTCGCCGCCTGCCGATCCGTCGCGCTACGCGGCGCGCCGGTACGCAGCGTTTCCTGACGCCGCGTCAACGGGTCGCTAGGAGCGTGCGCGGCTGAACATGGGGTGCGCCGACTCTTCCTGCGGCGCACGCTGCTAGCGCCGCGGTCGCTTTCGGAGGCGCCTGCGTCGCCGTCGCCGCGGCTTGCTGACGTGGGCGGCCTGGGTGGCGGGCTGCCGGCCCAGGTTCACGAACTGGTCCCACACGGTGCGGCTCCACGCCGTCAGCTTCTCGACTGTCCGGTCCACCAGGTCGTAGATCACCGGCACGACGAGCAGGGTGAGCAGCGTGGAGGTGGCCATGCCGCCCATCGTCAGCACCGCGATCGCGGCGCGGGCCTCGGAACCGGAGGCGGTGGAGAACGCGACCGGCAGCAGGCCGCAGATCAGCGAGAGGGCGGTCATCAGCACCGGACGCAGGCGCGCCGGCCCGGCCTCGAGAATCGCCTCCCTGCGGGTACGGCCGTCCTGGCGGAGGCGGTTGATGTAGTCGATCAGGAGGATGCCGTTCTTCATCACCAGCCCCATCAGCACCAGGAGACCGATGCCGCTCAACATGTCGAGCGGCTTGCCCGAGAGCTTGAGGGCCAGGAAGGCGCCGATGAAGGAGAGCGGCGCGGACATCATGATCGTGATCGGGTGGACCAGGGAGTTGAAGAGGGACGCCAGGACCATGTAGATCGCGGCGATCGCGAGCACGAAGGCGAAGAACAGCGAGACGCTGGTCTCCTGCAAGACCACCGTCATGCCGCTGGGCACGAGTTGGTTCGGAGCCTCGAGCCCCACCATCTGGCTGTAGTCCTCGACCCGGGCGGCAAGTTCGGACTGCGCCACGCCCTCGGCTGCGTTGGCCGCGATCGTGATCTGGCGGGAGCGATTCTGGCGGCTGATCTGGACCGCGCCTTCGCCGACCCGGATGTCGGCGACGTTGGTGATCGGGGTCAGTTGACCGGAGGCGGTGCGGATCTGGATCAGGTCCAGCTTCTCCGGGGTGTCCCGGTACTCGGGCAGGACCTGGACGCGGACGTCGTAGCGTTCCCCGCCCTCCTCGAAAGTGCCCAGTTCCTCTCCCGCGAGCAGGGTGCGGATCGTGCGGCCGATGACCGTTGCCTGCACCCCGAGGTCGGCGGCGCGGTCGCGGTCGACGTCGATCTTGATTTCCGGCTTGCCGGTCTCCCAACTCGTTCCGACGTCGACGAAAGCGGGATCGGAGCGCATCAGCGCCACCAGCCGGTCCGAGTAGAGCTCGAGATCCTCCATGAGCGGACCGCGCAGACTGTAGGTCACGGCGCGCGAGCCCAACTGGTCGTCGCTTCCCGCGATCCAGTTGATCGGCGACACGGCGACCTCCTCGGCCTCGGGGATCTGCGTCAGCAGCCGCTCGCGGACCCGGTCCATGATCGCCGCCTGGCCGAGATCGCGCTCTCGCTTGTTCGTCAACTGGACGTAGATCGAAGCTCGATGGGGCTCCTGCCGGCTGCCGCCGCCGATCGTCGCGAAACGGTTCCGGACCTCGGGGTCGGCCGCGAGCACTTCCTCGGCGCGGCGCGCCGCCTGAGCCGTGACGGCAAGCGGGGTGCCGATCGGCATCTTCACGTCGACGTTGAACTCGCTCCGGTCCTCGGTCACGAACAGATCGAACGGGAGCGTGGTGGCGACCAGGACTCCGCCGGCCATTGCCGCCACCGCGACGATCAGGGTGAGCAGCTTATGGCCGAGGGCGCGCCGTAGAACCTCCTGGTAGAAGCGGTCGAGGCCGTCGAGGGCCGAGCCCAGGGCACGGCTCACCGGGTCGTTTCCCTGACGCGCGGTCAGCACGCGGCTGCCGAGCATGGGCGTCAAGGTCAGGGCGAAGAGGCTCGACACGCAGACAGCGATCGCCATCACCATGCCGAACTCGTAGAACCACTGGCCGACCGTGCCGGACATGAAGGCGATCGGCACGAAGACCGCGCACTGTGCCAGGGTGGTCGAGATCACCGCCAGCGTCACTTGGCTGGCGCCCTCCTCGGCTGCCTCTCTTCGGCCCAGCCCCTGCTCGATCCGGCGGTAGATCACCTCCAGGACCACGATCGCGTCGTCGATCACGACGCCGATCGACAGCGACAACGCCATCAGCGTCATCACGTTCAGGGTGAAGTCGGCGACGTAGAAGAAGGTAAACGACGCGATCACGGAGGAGGGGATCGCGAGCGCCGAGATCAGGGTCGACCTGGGGTTGCGCAGGAACAGGAGCACCACGGCGACCACCAGGACGCCGCCCCAGAGCATGTTCGAGAACACGGAGTAGATCGACTCCTCGATGAACACCGCCATGTCGCGGGTGATCAGGACCTCCATGCCGGGCGGCAGGTTCGGGCGCAGGGCCTCGACTTCGGTCCGAACCGCTTCGGCGACGGCGACCGTGTTCGCCCCGCTCCGCCGCCGCACCTCGAGCGAGACCCCGCGCTGGCCGTTGAAACGGGCCACGGACCGCTCCTCGGCCAGGCCGTCCTCGATCTTCGCCACGTCCCGCAGGTAGACCAGCCGTCCGCCGCGTTCGGCGGCGATCAGGGCGCCGAAGTCCTCGACCCGCTTGACCCGGCCGGAGGTGGTCACCGTCCACTCCCGCTCGCGCCCCTCGACGCGGCCGCCGGCGGTCTCGGCGTTCTCCAGCAGCAGGGTGGAGCGGACATCGTCGATCGAGAGCCCGTAGCCGCCGAGCCGGACCGGATCGAGCCAGATCCGCACCTCGCGGCGGCGCGAGCCGATGATCTCGATGCTGCCGACGCCTGGCAGGCGTTCCAGTCGGTCCTTGACCATGTTCTCGGCCAGTTCGGACAGTTCGCGGACCGAGACCGGACCACCGAGCATGATCGACAGGATCGGCGTCGCGTCCGGGTCGATCTGGGTGACGACCGGATCTTCGATGTCGAGGGGGAGCTCCGCGCGGACGGGGGCCATCTTCTCGCGCACGTGCTGCGCCTTGACGTCGATGTCGTAGCCGGTTTCGAACTCGACGAAGATCTGGGAGATCCCCTCCGAGGAGACCGAACTCAGTTCGCGGATGCCTTCGATCGTGTTGATCTGCTCTTCGAGGACATCGGTGACTTCGGTCTCGACGGTCTCCGGTGAGGCCCCTTCGAGGATTGTCGTGACGGTGACGAAGGGGAACTCGACATCCGGGTTCAGGTCGACATTGAGCCGGCTCAGCGACACCAAGCCCAGCACGACCAGCGCCACGTTGAGCATCAAGGCGAAGACGGGCCTGCGGATCGAGATGAGCGGCAGGTTCAGCATGGCCGCCTCATCGTGGCTGCGGTGCGTCCGGGAGCGCGGCAGAGGGCGCCGTGTCCCCGCCGGCCGCCAGCGGCGGCGGCTCGGCGGCTTGAACCGGCGCACCGTCGGCGAGCCGGTCGATCACCGGGCCGACGATCACCGCGTCGCCGGCTTCGACGCCGGTCCTGATCTCGACCAGGCGCGAGCCGGTGGCGCCGACCGTGACCTCGATCTGCCGGGCGCGGCCGTCCACGGTCGTGAACAGGTAGGCGCGGCCGTCGCGGTTGAGCAGGGCGGCCCGTTCGACAATCACCGCGCCGCCGCGGGTCCGCGGCCGGATCTCGGCCCGGACGAAGGCGCCCGCCTTGGCGCCCGACAGGTTGCCGGGCACTGGCGCCCGCACCCGGTAGGTCCGTGTCTCGGGGTCGATTCTGGCGTTGACCGACGCGATCGTGGACTGGATCGGCTCGGCGGCGCCCTCGACGATCAGGAGAGCCGGGTCGCCGACTCTCACCGGCGACGCCGCAGCCGCCGGCACGTCGAGTTCGGCGGAAAAACCTGTCTGTTCCTGGATCGTGACGACGACGGAGCCGGGGCCGACGATCGCGCCCTCGTGGAGCTGCCTTTCGACCACATGGGCGGTGTACGGGCTGATCACCTCCGTGCGGGTGAGGTCCTGCTCGGCGCTCTGGACCGCGGCCTGCTCCTGCTGGACACGGGCCTTGGCCACTGCGAGCAGGGTCAGTTGCTGATCGAGCCGTTGCGGCGGCGCGACCTGCTGTTCGGCCAGTCGGCGCACCCGTTCCAGTTCCTGGAGGGCCTGCGCGGCCTCGGCCTTCGCCAGCGCGAGGCCGGCGCGCGCCCGTTGCAGGTTGGTTCTGAACGGCCCCGGGTCGAGTTGGAAGACGACATCGCCGGCTGCCACTTCATCGCCGACATCGAAGTGGACGACCGAGAGCCTTCCCGCCAGCTCCGGTCCGAGTTCGGTCAGGCGCGGGGCGACAACGGAGCCGGAGGCGGTGACCAAGGCGTCGACCTGACCGCGCCGCACCCGGGTGGTCGGGGCAAGCACGCCGCTCCTGAAGATGCCCGTGCCGGTGGCCAGACTCGCGTCGGCGCTCGTGGCGCTGTCGGGCACGTCGCCGCGGCAGCCGATGCTCACCGCCACGGCAAACGTCGCTACCAGCACGATGGTTCGCTGTATGTGTTCAGGCCCCGATCGCGTCATGGTCCGACTCCTGCCAAGTCGTGCGGAGTCTTGGCCGTGTCCCGGCGCCCGGGGACGGCGTCGCGTCCACGGCGTTCGAGGTGCTACGTAGCCTTCACGGTCGTACCGGTTGGTAGCGCCGCCAAACCCGTCGCAGACTCCGTGTTTGGCCCCAGCCCCCACCTCACCAGGACCTTGCGCCGCAGAACCCGGGTGGCGCGATACGCGCCACCCGCGAACCAGTCCGAGCGGCCGTCATCGGGCGCACGGATGGAACTCACTCCGTTGCGTTTCTGCGGCGCAAGGTCCTGGTTGGTACTCTGCGGCCACCGCAAACCGAATCATACAGCCGATGGCGGATCCGCGAGGATCCGTTGCCGTCCTGCGCAACAGTTTGGAGGTCGTTCGAACATGCACCGCGATCCACGAAGAGCCCCCGCCCCTGGTTCCCTCGTTGCCGGCCTGATCCTTGGCCTGGCTTTCGGCGCCGTGCAGCCGGTGGCCTCGGAGGACTTCGACCACGTCCACCTGACCGCGCCGGACACGATGGTGGCGGCCAAGTGGTACAACGATCTCTTCGGCGGCAAGCTCGGCAAGAGCGGGCCCTTCGACGCCGTGTTCTACGGCAACGACATCCTGAAGGTCCGCGAGGGGGCGCCGACCAGCGGCAGCGGCGGCACCTCGGTCGATCACCTCGGTTTCTCGGTCGACGACGTGGAAGCGACGCTGGAACAGTGTGAAGCGGCCGGCGGCAAGGTCGTCGGCGCCGCCCGACACGTGGAGGCGGCCGGGTTCACCTTCGGCTTCTGCGAGGACCCCTGGGGTACGCGCATCGAGGTGATCGACGACTTGGACCACGGCGGCGCGCCGGGGCTGCACCACATTCACGTCTTCTCGGGCGACGCGGTGGCGACCGCCGCCTGGTACGCGACGCAGTTCGGCGGCGAGGTCGTGCCCTTCAAGAGCTTAGCCCCCCTGCACTCGATCCTCTACGACAACGGCGGCGACGAGACCTGGCTGATCGTCAACCAGGCGCCGGGCGAACGGACCGGCACCGACGGCACGGTGGTCGATCACATCGGTTGGCACACTACTGACTACGATCCGTGGCTCGAGCGGTTGCGTGCGAACGGCGTGAAGTTCGTCGTCGAGCCGCGGGAGCTGGAGGACGGCCACCGGATCGCCTTCATCGAGGGGCCGGACGGCACGAAGATCGAGGTGGTCGAGCTGCTTGAAGGAGGGGCTCCTTGACGCGGAGGCTGAACCTGGATCGCGGTTGCCGGTGGGTGCGGGTGCGGCTGCTTGCCGCCATCGCCGCGGCGCCCGCGGTTGCCGTCGCACCGCTCGGGGCACAGGAGACGGCTGCGCCGGTTGAGCCGGCGCGGTTCCACCACATCCACCTCAACGCAACGGACGTCGAGCGTTCGATCGATTTCTACCGCGGCACCTTCGGCGCGTTGCCGATCGAGTTCCGGGGCGCGGCGGACGCCGTGTTCACGGAGCGATCCTTCATCCTCTTCAACGAGGTGGCGGAGGCGCCCGGCGGCAGCCAGGAGAGCGGCATCTGGCACTTCGGCTGGGGCGGCGTTGATGTGCCGAACGAGTACAAGTGGCTGGTGTCCCGCGGCGTCGACATCCACACGCCGATCTACCGCCTGGGCCGGGGGCAGTTTATCTACGTCAACGGCCCCGACCGCGAGATGATCGAAGTGAACACGATGGGCCATCACCGCTTCGCCCACGTTCACCTGTTCGCCGTCGACGTCAACGAGACCGCGTCATGGTACGAGCAGACCTTCGGGCTGCGCGCGGGGCGCAGCGCGGACGGCAACCCGCGGCCGGTCGGGCCGGACGCGGAGTTCTCGACCTGGCAGGAGTTCCACCGCGAGCACCGCGCCTGGTCGAACGGCTTCCGAGCCGACAACGTGAGCTTCATCGTCTACAACATTCCCGACTACGAGCCGGTGGCGCCGTGGTGGCCGCAGGATGCGGCGCCGCTGCGCGAGCTGGAGCCTCAGCGGGGGAGGGCGATCGACCACTTCGCCTTCTCCTACCGGGAGATCGAACCGGTGTTCGAACGGCTGCGGGCGGCGGGGGTCGAGATCCTGGCGCCGATCACCTACCGGCCGGAACTCAAGATGCGGAGCTTCTTCGCGATGGGCCCGGACAAGGTAGCGGTCGAGGTCGTCGAAGCGAAGCCGATCCCCGAAGGCGTGTGGGACTGAGCTACCTGTTAAAGTCCGCCTGCCGACCGAAACAACTCGCTTTGGCAAAGCTGGAGACCTGCATGAGCCGCTCGATCGCTGCACTTCTCGTTCTTGGCGCCCTGGGTCTCGCTTCCGTGGCGGTCGCCGAAGACACCGGCGAGGCGGCCACCTTCCACGAGCACGTGCTGCCGATCTTCCAGCAGAGCTGCCAGACCTGCCATCGCCCGGGCGGCGACAACGTCGCCGGAATGGTGGCGCCGATGTCCCTGATGACCTACGAGGAGACGCGGCCGTGGGCCCGCTCGATCGCGCGCCTGGTCCAGAGCCGCGAGATGCCTCCGTGGGACGCGACAGACCACACGGCCGGCGTCTTCGCCAACGAGCGGACACTGAACCAGGAGGAGATCGACACGATCGTGGCCTGGGCGGGACGCGGCGCGCCGAAGGGCGATCCGGCCAAGGGGCCGGCCCCGCGCAAGTTCCAGGACACCGGCGGCTTCCTGATCGGCAAGCCGGACCTGATCGTCTACCTGGAGGAGCCTCACTTCGTCGGCGATGACGTGGAGGACGAACAGCCCAACTTCTACATCACGCTGACCGAGGAGATGCTGCCCGAGCCGCGCTGGATTCAGGCAATCGAATACCAGCCGGATGCCGCGTTCGTCCATCACATCACCGGCCGGGCCCTGATCCCGAACGAGGACGGCGAGGTCGACGTGCTGAGGGAGAACACGTTCTCGCTCGGCTCGATCGCGGCCGGAGAGGATCCGACGGTCTACCCGCCCGGCTTCGGCAACCAGTTGCGCGCCGGCATGGTGGTCCGTCTGAACGTCCACTACCACAAGGAACCGGGCCCGGGCACCGCGGGTCACGATCGTTCCGCAGTCGCTTTCAGGTTCCATCCGGTCGGCGCCGACGTGAAGCACACGGTGACCTGGAACACGGTCGGCGCGGGCGCCTTCGAGATTCCGCCGGGCCACGGACGCTGGCGTGTCGGGTCGTCCAAGGTGTTCGAGAAAGACACCGTGCTGCTGTCGCTCCATCCACACATGCACTTCCGCGGCGAGAGCATGAAGTACACGGCGCACTACCCGGATGGCGGCGCCGAAGTGCTCCTCGACGTCCCGCAGTACGACTACAATTGGCAGACGAACTACATCTACCGTCAGCCCAAGGTGCTGCCGGCCGGGACCCGGGTGGAGATCGAAGCGATCTACGACAACTCGGAGACCAAGCTCGACGAGTACCCGTTCCTGAACATCGAGCGCGCCGTGGACTGGGGCGCCCAGAGCACGGACGAGATGATGGCGCCCTTCCTGGCCTGGACCTACGTCGAGCCCGAGGAAGCAGCGGCGATCCGGACCGCCGGCGGGTCGAGTTCGACCGGCGGCGGCGAGTAGCGCCGGCCGTCGATCTCAAGCTCCCAGTCCAGCATCCGGTCGCCGTCGAAGATGTAGCGGCCCTGGGGAGTGAGGCCACCCAAGGCGTGCGGCAGCCACAACCGGTCGTCCTCCCACATCTCGTCGTAGGGGATCGCGTCGATGTCGGTCCACAGCGGCGCCGCCTCGTCGGTTTCGCGGACTTCGCCCCGGTATCCCGAGGCGGCGAAGGCATAGACGTGAATCGAGTAGCCGTCGACGAACTGGAACCGGTTCTCTCCCCGGTACTCGAGTCCGAGCGGGGTGATGCCGAGTTCTTCCTCGACTTCTCGGGTCGCGCAGTCGATTGGCTCCTCACCCGGCTCGAGCCGCCCGCCGGGGCCGTTGATCTTGCCGGCGCCCAGGCCGCGTTTCTTGCGGATCAAGAGCACTTTGCTGTCCTGACGGACGAAGGTCAGGGTGGCCCGGTCCACGGCGCGCCAGGTTGCCCAGTCGATGTCGGTGAGCTTCGTCTTGCCGGCGGCCTCGCGCACGCCGGCATCGTAGCGGAGGGAAGGCGGTAGCGATTCGGGCTCCGGCGCGTACCGGTACACTGCGCGCCCATGAGATTCGGACTCAGGTACTGCAACACCGGCCGCTTCGTCGATCCGGGCCTGGCGGTGGAACTGGCCCAGGCCGCCGACGAGGCCGGCTTCGAGTCGATCTGGACCGTCGAGCACACGGTCGTTCCGGGCGGGTACGAATCGGCGTATCCCTATTCGCCCGACGGCAAGATGGCCGGCGGCCGGGACGACTTTCCGCTCCCGGATCCGCTGATCTGGATGGCGTTCGTCGCTTCGCAGACGCGGCGGATCCGGTTCGCGACCGGAATCCTGATCGTGCCTCAGCACAACCCCGTGACTGCCGCCAAACAGATCGCCACCCTGGACCACATGACGGGTGGGCGTCTCCTTCTGGGCATCGGCGTCGGCTGGTTGAAGGAGGAGTTCGACGCGATCGGCGTCTCCTTCGGCGACCGTGGCCGGCGCACGGACGAGTACATCGAGGCAATGCGGGAGCTCTGGGGCGCGGAGAGGCCGACCTACCAAGGCGAGTTCGTCCAGTTCGAGGCCGCCTACTG
The DNA here is from genome assembly GCA_965247095.1 of Candidatus Multivorans sp. Lineage (GTDB taxonomy): Bacteria > Acidobacteriota > Thermoanaerobaculia > Multivoradales > Multivoraceae > Multivorans. The sequence continues at coordinate 354,871 of OZ251997.1, forward strand.
CCGCCCGCAGCCGGTGACCGGGAGCGTCCCGATCATTGTCGGCGGACACTCCAAGGTCGCGGCACGGCGCGCCGGCCGTCTGGGCGACGGCTTCTTCCCGGCGCGTGGCGCCTCGGCCGAACTGATCGGACTGGCACGCGACGTGGCCGCGGCACACGGCCGCGACCCGGAGGCGCTCGAGATCACCACCGGCATCGGCGAAGACCTTTCGAGCCTGCGTTCGCTGGCGGACCTCGGGGTCGGGCGGGTCCTGGTGCCGGTGGCGCCGATGCCCGGCATGGGCCTGCACCTCGGCCGGCCCGAGAACGCGCAGTCGCTCATGGACCAGCTCCTCGAGGCGGCGCCGCCGGAGTAGTCAATAGAGTTTGCGGTTTCGAGCACTATCGTCCTTCGCGCTCTCGGCGCTCCTTCTCGGGGGATGCTCCGGCCCCGGCGCGCCGCCTTGGCACGCGGTCCATCTGACCTGGCAGGGCGACACGTCGACGACGATGACCGTCAACCTGGTGGTCGAAGCGGATGGCGTTGGGGAGAGGCTGCCCCGGAGCGCCAGTGTCGATTGGCAGCCTTCGGGGGCGGACGGTGAACCGTATTCGATTTCAGGGGAACCGGTCGAGATCCCAGGCGTACCGGACGTTCGGGTGTACCGGTTCGAGTTGCGTGGCCTGGAACCCGGGGCCAGCTACGACTTCCGGATCGCGCTCGACGAACGCCCCGCGGGCGGGTGGGGCAGCTTCCGCACGATGCCGCGGGAGGGCCCGGTGCGCATGGCTGCCGGCGGGGACGTGGGCGCCGAGCCGCTCTCGCTCGCCCTGCTGGCTCAGGCGGCGCGACAGTCGCCGCACCTGCTGGCAATCGGTGGCGACCTCGCCTACGCCAACGGTTTGACCTCGAACTGGCCGCGGTGGCGGGCCTGGTTGGAGCACGTCACCGAGGCGTTGGTCACGCCCGATGGCCACACGGTTCCCCTGGTGCTCGCGATCGGCAACCACGAAGTGAACGTCGGCCGTGACGGCGGGGTTTCTGAGTCGGCGTCGGCCGAACAGAAGGCGCCCTTTTACTTCGCGCTCTTCGCCCAGGACCAGGGCGGCGGGGGACAGGGGACGGCCGGCGGTGCGACCTACTTCCGCCGCGGCCTGGGCTCGGTGGGGGTCCTCTACGTGCTGGACAGCGGGCATCTGGTGTCCCATGAGGAACAGGGTGTCTGGCTGGCGGAGCGCATGGAGGCCGACGCGGGACTGCCGAACAGGCTTGCGCTCTACCACGTGCCGCTCTACCCGGCTCACCGGTCGTACGAGGACTCGGCCGGCGGCCGTGCCGCGTGGGAGGAGGTGTTCCACCGCGGCGGACTGACGGTCGCATTCGAGAACCACGACCACGTGTTCAAGCGCAGCCACCCGATCCGCTTGGGCGAGGTGGTCGAGGAGGGCGAGGGCGTGCTCTACCTCGGCGACGGCTGCATGGGCCAGGACGCACGCACCGTCGACGTGGAGGAACGTTGGTACATCGCCAGGTCGGCCAGCGAGCCGCACTTCTGGACCGCTGAACTCTCGGGCGAGGGCGCGACATTCCGCGCCTTCGACGAGGAGGGCCGTTTGCTCGACCTGGTCTCGACCGGCGGTGTTGCGCCGCCGCCCGACGCCGGGGTTGTTCTGCCGGAACTCGACCGAATCGTCGAGACGCCCGGGCCATAGCCAACTCGCGGCCGTCCCCACCTCCGCCTCGAGAGCGTTCTAGCTACTTCGAGCTACTGGCCTTCCGCAGGCCCAGGTGCGTGTCGGACCACCGCAGCATCTCCGCCACCACGTGCAACACCGACTCGCGGGCCGCGTAGCCGTGGGACTCGTGGGGCAGGGTGACGTAGCGGACGGTGGCGCCGTGGCCCTTCAGGGCCTGGTAGAAGCGCTCGGACTGCATCGGGAAGGTGCCGGAGTTGTTGTCGATCTCGCCGTGCAGCAGCAGGATCGGCTCGTTCACCTTTTCGGCGTGGAAGAACGGCGACATCGCGGCGTAGATGTGCTGGGCCTCCCAGAACGTGCGGCGCTCGTTCTGGAAGCCGAACGGGGTGAGTGAGCGGTTGTAGGCGCCGCTGCGGGCGATGCCGGCCGCGAACAGGTCGGAGTGGGCGAGCAGGTTGGCGGTCATGAAGGCGCCGTAGCTGTGGCCGCCGACGGCGATCCGGTCGCGGTCGGCGACGCCGAGTTCGACGACGGCGTCGATGGCGGCCGCGGCGCTTGACACGAGCTGTTCGATGTAGGTGTCGTTGGCCGTCTCGCCCTCGCCGATGATCGGCATCGTCGGACCGTCCAGGATCGCGTAGCCCTGGGTGAGCAGAAGCAGGTGCGTGGCGCCTCCGAGCCTGGTGAATCGGTGCGGCGAACCGCTGACCTGGCTGGCCGCGTCGGGATTCGTGTACTCGCGGGGATAGGCCCAGAGCAGCATCGGCGGCCGGTCGCCCTCGCGGTGGCCCGGCGGCAGGTAGAGGGTGGCGGAGAGGCCGGTGCCGTCGCTCCGCTTGTAGGTGATGAGACGCTTCTCGATCTGCCGCAGGATCGGCGTCGGATCGCTGAAGTCGGTCAGCGCCCGTCGGTCGCCGCTCGCGGTCTCGCGGATGAAGTAGTTCGGGGGCTCCGTCTTGCTCTCGCGCCGGGTGAGCAGGGTCTTGCCGTCGTCCGAGAGGACCGCGACCACGGTCTCGTAGGTCTCGGGTTCGGTGCGGAAGAGCCGCTCGGTCTGAAGAGTCCGCAGATCGAGGCGGTCAATGAACGGCCGGTCGCCTTCGGGCGATGCGCCCGCGCCGCTCAGATAGATCGATCTCCCGTCCTGCAGAAGAGTCGCGCCGGCGGCGCCGCCGCCGGGGCGGCGGAGCGGGAAGCCCGGATCGCCGTAGCGGTCTTCGGCGCTGCGGTCGAACAGCGGCCGCGGCTCGTCGCCGTCGACGTCGAGCAGGGCGGTGCGGGTCCAGCGCGTCGGGCGGTCGAACTCGTTGACCAGCGCGGTACCGTCGGCGGTCCAGGAGATGCCGGAGAACCGGTACTCGGTGCGCGTCAGCTCACGCGGCTCGCCGTCGAACGGCGCGGCGAGGGTGTACACGTAGTCGCGGTGCGGCACTTCGGCCTTCGGATCGCCGCCGTCCTGCGCCTCGCTCCAGACCAGGGTCGCCGGCGCGGTGGGATTCCAGCGATGGCCTCGGGGGCCGGTGGGGACACCGCCGATCGGCACGGCGTCCGCGAGAGGCAGGGTCGCCAACGTGACCGCGTCGCCGGCCAGAGTCCAGACCTCGACGGAGCGCGCGAACCGGCTGGCCGGGTGCAACCACGAGAACGGACGCACAAGGCGCTCGATGAGCACGTGGCGGCTGTCCGGCGCGGCCGAGACGCGGGCGTAGAGGCCCGGTTCACCGATCGCGGTCCGCGCGCCCGTGGCCAGAGCAACCGTCTCGATCTGGCTCGTGAAGTGGTACTCGAACAGGGCTTCGTCGTGGGGGTTGGCAAGCAGATCCTGGTAGGTGCGGACCGGCGCCGCGCGCCCGCCCGCGTGTTCCTGGATGTTCGGGCCGTCCGGCTGCCGCGGCGGTGAGGGCGGCGTTCCGCGGGCGGATCGCCGGAAGCGGCAGAGCACGCCGGTCGAGTCGAAGAGCCACTCGCAAGGGTTGCCCCAGGTGGCGTTGAGCGAGGCGACGGTCAGCGGGCGTGGCTGGCCGGACGCGACGTCGACGACCCAGAGTTCGATCCCCGTGTCCCGGAGGACCGCGTACGAGAGGTGCGAGCCGTCCGGGGAGAACTCCGGCCAGCCGAGGGTCGTGCCCCGGGGAGCGTCGATGCGCACGCCATCATCGCCGGCGCTTGCTTCGTCGCTGACAGCGTCGAGGCGGCGGACGGTCAGCGCCGCAATCTCCGGCGCACGCCAGGGGCCGCTGTTCCGCGGATCGATCCGGTAGCCGGCCAACCGCTCCAAGGGGCGCGCCTGCCACCCGATCGGCGGCATGCTCCCCTGCTCGATCAGCACGATGACGTCGCGCGTCGGACCGACGAGAACGCCCGGCGTCGGCGGCGCGTCGAGGATGTCGACGATCTCCTGCGGGGGTGGGAGATAGCCGTTTTCGGCGACGCCGGCCTGCGCGGCAGCCGAATCGGTGGCCGCAAACAGGATGGCCGGCAAGGTGAGGGCGGTAGTGAGCTTCATGACGGGTTCCTCATCGGTAGTCGCGGAGCATTATCGCCCATCGTCTGTTGCCGGATCCGTCCCTTGACCCAACTGGCGAAGCTGGTCTAAGTTGGACCACATTGGTGAGGAACCCCTGAGGAGAGTCCCCATGACCATTGGCCCCGATTCTGAACGAGCTTGGACAGTCGCCGAGGCCAAGGCGCGCCTGTCGGAAATCCTCCGTCTCGCGCAGGAGGAAGGGCCCCAGCAGATCGGAAAGCGCAACACCTTCGTCGTCGTTCCGAAGAGCGAGTGGGACCGACGTTCGACGCCGCAGAAGCCGCTGGGGCAATGGCTGGTCGAGAACGCGCCTCGCGGTATCGAGCTGGAGCTTCCCGACAGGAAGAACGAGCCGGAGCGAGAGATTCCCTTCCAGACCGAGGAGTGGGATTGGGAGTGAGGGGGTTTCTCCTCGACACGAATGTCGTCTCGGAGGTCGTCAGGCCTGCCCCTGATCTGCAGGTCGTCGCGTTTCTGAACTCAAGAAGCGACTTGTGGCTCTCGGCCGTTGTTGTCTATGAGTTGAACTTCGGGTTGGAGCTCCTTCCCGCTGGGCGTCGTCGGCGCAACCTCGGCGCGTTCCTGTCGGCGGTCCAGGCCGACTTCGGGAACCGGCTCCTCCCCTTGGGCCAGCCCGAGGCTCAGCACGCGGCAAGTCTGCGTGCGCGAGCACGCCTCTCGGGCCGGAACGCCAGCGTGGCCGATGCGCTGATCGCCGGAACCGCGGCCGTGCACGAGCTGGTGGTTGCGACCAGGAACGTCTCCGACTTCGACAGCCTGGGCGTTGACGCCGTCAGTCCGTGGGCGCCCTTGTGAACTCCCGCCTTGAAGATGCGATCGAGGCCCTTCAGGCCATGCACATCGAAGACGCCGAGGATCCGCGGCAGACCCTGGCGCTGGCCCAGCGCGACATCCTGGGCGAGTACTCGCCGGCCTACATGCGGTGGCTGGACGCGCACCCGGAGGCGGAAGAGGGGCTGTTTCCGGTCGAGGAGGAATCGGCGAGGGAGCAGCGCGAGCGGATGTCGGGACTTCGCCCGGCGCCGGGCGAGGACATCCGGCGCTGGCTGCGTTTCCTGCGCTACCGGGAGTTGATCCGGGTGGCCGTTGCCGACTTCAGCGGTCTCGACGACTTCGATACGACGACGGCGAAGATCTCCCAGGTCGCGGATGTCTGCATTCAGCGAGCCCTTGAGGAGACGGGGCTTGATCGGGCGCCGTTCGCGGTCATTGCGATGGGCAAGTGGGGTGGCCTGGAGGTCAACTACAGCTCGGACGTCGACGCCCTCTTCGTCGCCTCGGACGATGTCGACCAGGAGGCTCTGCACCGGCTGCAGCGGCAGGCGCCTCAACTGATCCGCCTGATCTCGGACAGTACGGCGGACGGCTTCGTGTTCCGCGTCGACATGCGCTTGCGGCCGGAAGGGAAGATGGGCCCGCTGGTGCGCACGGTGGGGCAGTACCTCCGCTTCTACGAGCGCTACGGCATGACCTGGACCTTCCAGGCGCTGATCAAGGCGCGCTTCGCGGCCGGCGACGCGGCGGCGGGCAAGAGCCTGATCGACGGCACGCGGCGCTTCGTCTTCAACCCGGAGAGGCCGCCGGAGACCCTGCTGCGCGAGGTCTTCGACATGAAGCAGATGATCGAGAAGTCGCTCCGTTCCCGGGGCACCGACATCGGCAACGTGAAGCTCGGTGCCGGCAGCATCCGCGACATCGAGTTCATCGTCCAGTTGCTTCAGCTTTACCACGGCGCCGCCAACAAGAGTCTCCGCTCGGCCAACACGCTGCGGGCGATGGCGCGGCTCCGGTCGCACCGTGTCATCACCGATGACGAGCACGATGAGTTGCACGAGGCGTACGTTTTTCTGCGGGTGGTGGAGCACGTGCTTCAGTTGGAGCGGGATCTGCCTGTGCGCCAACTGCCGCAGGACCCGAAGCAGTGGGCGACGTTCCAGTGGCGCGTGGCTTTCGCCCTGCGCCAGCCTCTGGACACGCTCGATCTCGGCCGTCGCTATGAGCAGACGGCGGCCACGGTTCGCCGTATCTTCGGCGAGTTCTTCGAGGAGACGATCGAACTCCTGGAGCGCAAGCAGCAGGTGCGCGAGTTGTGCCCTGCCCTGCCCGCCGAGGTCGTCGACGAGCACTTCAGGCGGCTTGAGAGAGGCTACTTTCTGAGCTTCCCGGTCGAGGACGTGGCGCGCCACCTGGAGATGATCCACGAACTCGATTCCGATCGGCTGTGCCGGGTCGATGTGCGCTACGTCGGCTCGACGCGGCGGGTGACCGTGGTCGCAAACGACTACCAGGGCGAGTTCGCCAAGATCTGCGGCCTGCTCGCGGCCTACGGACAGTCGATCCTGAGCGGCAGTTCCTACACCTATCAGGATGTCGGCGACATCGGACTGTACCGGCGGCCTAGGCGAGTCCCGCGGCGCCGGCCGGAGCGGCGCCGGAACCGGCGCCGGCGGCGCGGGGCGCCGGCGCGCCCGCGAAAGAAGCAGGGCCCAACCCGGATCGTGTACTCGGCCGAGGTCCAGCCGGCGCCCGAACGGTCGAGCCACGTCTTTTCCTGGACCGAGTTCGAGCAGGACCTGAACCGGTTGCTCGTGCTCCTGGAGAAGGGCGATGCACGCCGTGCCAACGAGGAACTGACCCTGCGGGTCATGGAGGCGGCGCGCCGGATGGACCTCGGCGCCCAGGCGGACAAGGTGCTGCCGCCGATCGCCATCTCCGTCGACAACGAGTCGGACGAACATTGCACCATTCTGGAGATTCGAAGTCAGGACAGCTTCATGTTCCTGTTCGAGTTCGCGAACGTCCTCTCGACCCGGGACTACTGGATCGACAAGGTCGAGTTCGAGACGGTGGACGGCGAGGTGCGTGATCGCCTGTTCGTGACCACCCGGCGCGGCGGGAAGATCGAGGACCGGGTCGGAGTCGACAATCTGCGTCTGACGGTGACCCTGATGAAGCAGTTCGCGCGCCGGCTGGCGGTGGCGCCGAACCCGCACCTGGCTCTGCGGCAGTTCGGGGCGCTGATCGACGCGGCGTGCGAACAGGTTGCCGATCCGACCCACGCGCTCGCGTCGTCGCTGGACGAACTGGCGCGGGTCCTGGGGGCCGGCAGCTACGTCTGGGAAGAGTTCCTGCGCCGGCAACACGAGAGCCTGATGCCGCTGCTCGCCAACATGGCCGACCTGGATTTCGGCGCCGACAGAGGAGAGCTGGAGCGCCGGCTGGACGCGGCGCTCGAAGGCCCGGAGACGCCGGACGACATCCTCAACCGGTTCAAGGACGACGAGATCGGGCGCATCGACATGCGCCACCTGACGCGCAGGATTGAGCATTTCAGCGACTTCGGCGCTGAACTCTCGACCCTCTCCGACGTGGTGCTGACCCGTGGCGCGGAGGAAGCGGTGGCCGAGGTCGCCGCCGGCGGACCGGCGCCTGGAGCGTGGTCTCTGTGTGCGCTCGGCAAGTGGGGCGGACGCGATCTCGGCTACGCCTCGGACATCGAGCTGATGTTCGTCTGGGATGCCGAAGGGTCGGAACAGGTCCGGTCCGGAGAACTCTACGAGCGCGCGGCGATGCGGCTGGCGCGCCTGATCCGCGCCAAGCGGGACGGGATCTTCGAGCTGGACTGGCGCCTGCGTCCCGGCGGCTCGTCCTCGCCGCTGTCGGCGTCGTTCCAGCGGTTCTCCTCGTACTACAGCTCCGACGGCGGCGCCGACCCGTACGAACGTCAGGCGCTGGTTCGGCTCCGCGCGGTCGCGGGCGATCCGGAGCTGTGCGCCCGTATCGAGGCGCACCGGCGGGACTACGTGTTCGATCCGCGGCCGCACGACGTGGCGCGCATCCGGCACCTGCGAAACCGGCAACGATCCGAACTCACAGCACCCGGTACGACGAACGCGAAGTTCAGCGCCGGCGGCCTGGTCGACGCCGAGTACTTCGTGCAGGTGCGGCAGATCGCGGCCGGCGCGGGCGACCCCGAAGTGCGGCAGACCAACACCCTGGAAGCGGTCCGCGCGCTGTACGACCGCGGCCACATCTCGCGTGACGAGTTCGAGCAGGTCGAGGCGGGATACCGGCTGCTGCGGGCGGTGATCAATTGCCTGCGCATCGTCCGCGGCAACAGCAAGGACCTGGTCATTCCCGCCCGGCAGACCAGCGAGTTCCGCTTCCTCGCGCGACGTCTGCACAGCCTGGGCCAGTTGCCGGACGAAGAGGGAGCGTGGGATCGGATCGCCGAGCGGATGGGCAGCCTGCAGCGTCTCTTCGACGGCCTTTCGGACTGAGTGGCCGGCACACACAAAGAGAAGCGCGCCGGGGAGCAGCAAGCTCCCGCGGCGCGCGCCTCGTGTGATGCGATGCAGCTAGCCGATCGCGACGTTTCCGGTTTCGCCGGTGCGGATGCGGATGCACTCCTCGAGCGGCAGGACGAAGATCTTGCCGTCACCGACAGTGCCGGTCTTGGCGCCCCGTGTGATCGCATCGATCACCACGTCGACATAGTCCTCGTTGACCGCAAGCTCGATCTTGAGCTTGCGTAGCAGAGCGCCGGCCTCCTTGTGGCCGCGGTAGACCTCGGCGACGCCCCGCTGGCGACCGCGCCCCATGACGTTGGAGACGGTCAGCAGGTGAATGTCCTTCTCTTCCAGGAGATCGAGGACCTCCTGCATCCGGTCGGGCTGAACGATGGCTACGACGTACTTCATGTCATTCCTCCTTCTGCCCTAGTCGACCAGGGTGTAAGCGTTTTCGCGGTGGTCGGTGAGGTCGAGCCCGAGCCGCTCTTCGTCATCGCTGACACGGAGTCCGATGATCAGGTCGATGACCTTGAGCAGGATGAAGGACACGACCGCCGCCCAGACGATGGTGAAGGCGATTGCCTTGAGCTGGATCAGGACCTGACCGGCGTTGCCGTAGAACAGTCCGTTCGCGTCGTTGCCTGGCACCACGTCCGTGGCCCAGAGGCCGGCCGCAACGGCGCCCCACATGCCGGCGATGCCGTGGACACCGAAGACATCGAGGGAGTCGTCGTAGCCGAGCTTCGACTTGAGCCACGTCACTGCCAGGTAGGCGCAGACGGACGCACCGATACCGACGCCGATGGAGCCGATCGCGTTCACCGAGCCGGAGGCCGGAGTGATTGCAACCAGACCGGAGATCGCGCCGGTGATGACGCCCAGGAGCGTCGGCTTCGAGTCGCGGATCCAGTCGATCAGACCCCAGGTGGCAGCCGCTGCCGCGGTCGCCACCTGGGTGACGACGAAGGCGTTGGCTGCCGAGCCGTTGGCCGCCACGGCGCTGCCGGCGTTGAAGCCGAACCATCCGAACCAGAGCAGGCCGGTGCCGAGGACGGCGAAGGGCAGGTTATGCGGAGGTGAGGTGTGGTCCGGATGGCCCTTGCGGCGGCCGAGAACGAACGCCGCAACGAGGGCCGAGACACCGGCGTTGATGTGAACGACGGTGCCGCCGGCAAAGTCGAGGGCGCCGTCGCCGCCGAGGCCGAAGAAGCCCTCGGAGCCGCCCCAGACCCAGTGGCAGATCGGGGCGTAGACCACCAGCAGCCAGGCGCTCATGAACAGGCAGATGGCGCTGAACTTCATCCGTTCCGCGAAGGCGCCGATCATCAGGGCCGGCGTGATGATCGCGAACATGCCCTGGAAGATCATGAACAGCGGCGCCGGAATGCCGGTGCCGTCCCAGGCGTCGTAGCCCAGGTTGGCGAGCAGGAAGTAGTCGCCGCCGCCGATCACGCCGCCGAGGGCGTCGGAGCCGAAGGCCAGGCTGAAGCCGATGACGACCCAGAGCACGGTCATCAGGCTCATGCACAGGAAGCACTGCATGAGGATCGAGAGGACGTTCTTGCGCCTGACCAGTCCGCCGTAGAAGAACGCCAGTCCCGGCGTCATCAGCAGTACCAAAGCGCTGGCGGTCAGCATCCAGGCCGTGTCGCCGCTGTCCACGCCTTCCTGTGCCGCTGCCGGCGCCGCGCCGAACAGAGCCAGCAGCAGAGTGAGTCCCAGGGCCGAACCCAGACCGATGGTTCGACCGCGAATTCTGAAGCTCATACGAATCCCTCCTCTTCGTTTGATCCACCCGGCTGGTCATCTCGGTCCGCGCTGCCTCTTCGGAGCGGGCGAGGTCAGGTTTCCGGAACTGACGTCCAGGCTTGCCCTGTTCCTCTATCGAAAACCGTGCCAAGCGCGCGGAGTCGCTTGAGTCGCGTCGGGAAGCGCTGACGCGGGACCGCGGCAAGGCCCGCTAACCCGCGCGCAGGCGCGAATTAGCGGCCGATTGAGGGGGCGGCGATGAGGCCCGGGTGTGGCTACCGGTTCGGGGTCAGGCTGTCGGCGCACCGCCCCGCACAAACATTCCTGTTCGGCTTGGGGCGGGCGTGCGACAGAACTGTAACGCCGGCAGGATCGGGCTCAGGGCAGGTCGAGCGCCGGGTTGCGGTCGAAGAAGTCGAACGGGCGCAGTTCGAACCCGTGCCACATGACCGGCATCACCGGCCAGTCCTCGGCCCGCGGCAGGTGGTGCATGCCGACCGTGTGCCAGAGCACGATGTCCCGGTCCTGGATCGGCCGGTCCGCCTCTGTCCATTCGGGCAGACCCATGCCCGGCTCGCTCAGGGTCGGGTGGTCGCCGGCCGCGTAGAGTTCGTCCGGGTCGTAAGGGGTCACCCACAGGTGGTGGTCGATGAAACCGGCGCGCCGCCGCGGATAGTCGTCCGCCGAGAGCAGCGTATTCGCGTTCCTGCCCGGCATCACCTGGAAACTCGTCGGGTAGCCGACGGCGTTCGTCCGGCTGGTGCTGAGCACCCGCCAGAGCGTTGGTCGCTCCAGGCTGATGTTCAGCCGGGCGTCGTGCTCGCTAACCGCGACCTCTTGTTCCTGGACCCACAGGCTGCGTCTGGGGTGGTCGGCCGGCAGCCGCTTGGTGACCAGGCGATCGGCGACGAAGCGATTGTCTACGCCATCGACGTCGAGGTCGAGCCGGTAGCTGAAGTAGTGGTCGTGATTGACGGCGACGATGTTGCGGTCAACGAAACGGCCGTAGGCATCGGCACGACCGGGTGTCCGGAGCGCGTCGGCCGCGGCTGTGTTGACCGGCCCCGCCGATGGCGCCGGTGGGATCGCGGAGGCTGCGTTCGTTGCTTTGACTTCCAGGATGCCGGTGGCGCCGACCCGGGCTTCGATAGAGCCGTCCTGCCGGAAGATCCAGTCAAGCAGGTAGTCGTAGTTGCCGACCACGGCCCCCGTCCGCACGACCAGGTCGCGACTCTGCCGGCTGTCGGGCTGTTCGGAGGCGTAGTGCCGCCAGGCAGGATCGCCGGTCTCTCGTTCGTACATGCAGATCGTGTCGGGCACGGTGCGGGGGCGGCCGTTGCCGCCGCTGACCAGGGTGTCGATGTAGACCGCGTGATCGGGGCAGTCCCGGCCGCGCAGCATCGGTTTGGCCAATCCCCCGGCAACGAATTCGCCGGCGTCGATGAAGTTGCGCCGATACCAGGCGAACGACGGGTCCATGTACGGAACGAAGATCTCGGACAGATGGCCCTGGTACATCACGGAGCGGGAACTCGCGCCGGATCCCGGCTGGTAGCGGACCAGGGACAGAACCAGACCGATCCGCTGATCGGGCCTCAGGTGGAAGTTCCAGTTCTGCCAGCGCACCTGGTAACCGTCGATCTCGAAGCCGGGTCCGAGCGGCTGGCGCGTATCGATCGGTCCCGGCACTTCGCGCGGATGGTCGAGGGTGGTGCGGTCGAAGTCCGCATTCGTCGTGGTGGCGGGCACCGGGCCGTCGTCAACCACCCGCAAGACTTCGCCGGCGCCCAGGTCGACCACGGCGCTCAGGCCCTCGACCTGCCGGGTCCAGCCGTTGCGGACACCGCGCGACTCGGAACACCTGACATTGCCGATCCGCCGTCCGCGCTCTTCCTCGGTCCCGAAGTAGCCGGGTGGTCCCGTGCCGCAGTCGAGAAAGGTGTGATCGGTGATGCCGCGCGCCTCAAGGCCGGCGATGAAGTCCGGATGTTCGAGCACCTTGTCGACGACTGCCTCGAACTCTTCGCCGAGCCAGGCGGGTTGCACTCCGGTAAGGGGCGTCCATGACGTGACTCGCTCGGCGGCAAGGTCGACGGTGGCCTCATAGGTCTTGTCGGCCTGGCGAACCACGGCATAGACTGCCCGGGCCATTTCGAGGCCGGGTTGCCAGGCCAGCACATCACGTTTGGCCGGCTCCTTGAGTCTCAGTTCCGAGAAGCGGGTGTCCTTGTCCATGTGCCCCGCATCGCGGAGCACCTCCAGCGCACGCCACATCTCCTGGTAGCTCAGGGGGTCGAGCGGATGTTCCGCGGCCGGTACGGGTGCGGCCATGGCGAGAACCATGGAGAGAGCGAGAAGGAAGGTCGACGAGCGCATGGGTTTCTCCTAGGGTCGCGGTGGTCAAGTCCGCTTGATGGGGGCTGACTTGTTGCCCAGGTGCTGTTGGCTCCGCCACCTGAACCTATCGCGGCTGCGCCTCCGCTGTAGACTCGCCAACCTGTGAGTCTGCGCATCGTGCCACCGTCGCCGCGTCCGAGCGCTACTCCTGACGCCGTCTCGGCGTCGAAGGCGGGACACCGCTGGCCGTCCGCCCCCCAAGGGCGGCAGTTGTTCCGTCAGGCGACGGACAGCAGCAGCCCGCGTCAGGTCAAGACCAGCGTCGCGCTCCAGTTCCTGCACCGGATCGTCGGGCTGGAGTACCTGAACTTCGGCATGTGGAGCGCCGGCGATCCGCTCGACCTGGTCGGCCTGCGCCGCGCCCAGGAGCGCTTGGTCGGACGCCTGTTCGAGCTGCTTCCGCCGGGCGTGTCCTCGGTGCTCGACATCGGTTGCGGCACCGCTGTGATCACGGAGCGGCTGGCGGTGCTGGGCTACGATGTCGAGGGTCTGTCGCCCGATCCGTATCATGGCGAGCTGTTCAGGGCGCGGCTCCCGGATCGGCGCTTTCACCTGGGCCGCTTCCAGGAGTTCGAGCCCGACCGGCGCTATGACCTCCTGTTCCTCTGCGAGTCGGCGCAATACGTGTGGCTGGAGGAGCTGTTCGAGGCTGTGCAACGGTCGCTGACGCCGGGCGGGCACGTGCTGCTGTGCGACTACTTCGTCACCTGCCCGGACGGCAGCGAGGGGTCGAGGAGCGGCCACCCGCTGGACGAGTTCCTGGCTCGGGCCGAGGCCAGCGGGCTCGTTCTCGAGATCGACGAGGACGTGACCGAATCCGTGCTTCCAATGCTGCGGCTTGCGCAAGCGATGCTGGACCGTTACGGCCGCGGTGCCGTGAGCCTGCTGCGCGAGGCCTCCACGCGGCGGTTCCCGCGGTTGGCCGGCGCCGGCTGGCGATTGGCGCGGCCGCTCACCGGCCGGCTCGACCGGCTCGACCGGCTGATCGACCCGGAGCACTTCGCCCGCATCAAGCAATACAGGGTCATGCGGTTCCGGAGAGAGGAGTGAGGCGGCTCGGCGCGGCAGCTTTCCTGCTCGGCGCGTCGCTGGCCGCTGTCCCCGCTGCGGTGCTTGGCGACGACCCTTCAGCGCAAGCGCCCGGCGTGCCCCGGGCGGTGACCCTGGACGGGCAGGAAGTGGCCGCACCGGAAGGGCTCGCTCCGCGCAGCCTGCTGGTGATGAGCTTTCACCGCGCGGCGAACGGGAGTGCGCGGGCCTGGCGCAGCGCACTGGACGGAGATCCGCAGGCCACCCAGTGGTCTGTCTACACGGTGATCGTGCTCGACGGGGCCCCGGAGATGATCCGCCGATTCGTGGTTCGGGGGGTGCGCCGCGAGGTACCGGAGGATCGCCACGGTTCGTTCCTGGTCGTCGAGGAAGGCGCCGACGGGTGGCGGACTCTCGCCAGCTCGAACGGCGAGGCCGAAGATCAGGATGATGCGGTCTTCATTGCACGCCTGGAGGACGGCAAGGTCTGCGCGCGTCACCGCGGCGTCGTGTCCGCGGCGGCATTGGATCGGCTGTTCAGCGCGCCTTGCGGTTCCTAGCGCTCGTTCAGCACTCCAGACAGAAACCGACGCCCGCCGTCACCGCCCGCGACTTGTTGCCGAACCAGGGCGGAATGACGGCCGCGAAGCCGCCCGCCGGGCCCCCGGCGGCGACCACCAGCAGATCGTCCGGCGACTGCAGCGCCTTGTATTCCTGATCGCGGTTCGCGTCCGTGACCACCGCCGCCTTGCCGACGCGTTCCCAGTCGCCTCGCTTCACCCGAGCCTGCCGGTGCAGGTAGCACTGGACATCCGCCTTGGACCACCCGGCGTGGGCCAGGCGCTCGCGCAACTGCGGTGGCAGGACGAGGCAGTGGTTGCCGGCCCAGATCGAGTAGTGGAGCAGGTTGGCGCGCATCTCGGCCGCGACCGTTTCGAGGATCGCCTCTGGCTCCGTCGTCCACTCGTTCATCACTTGCCGCGGAGCGCCGGCGGCGAAGACGGTCACCGTCGAACTGCCATCAGGCGCGCCGCGCTCGCTGGCCAGCGACGGCCAGGGTGAGGCCTCCTCGTCCTCGGCCAGGCAGTAGCTGAACTTGCCGGGGTGTCCAAGCGTGGCCCGGTCCAACTCGCCGGGCCGCACGCCGAGCAGGTTGCGGAGAATCAGGCGCAGCGCCCGCCCGATCGCCAGCGACGCCCGGTCGGCGCCGCCCAGCACGTTGAACGTCCCGGTCATGCCGAGTTCCTGGCGGATCGGACCGTTGACGATGACGAGCACGGCGCAGCCGCCGGTGCTCGAGGTCGCGCCGTGAAGCAGGAAGGCGGGGTCGCACATCGCCTCGACCGCCGCGGCCACGACCGCGAAGTCGCGCGGCCGGCAGCCCGCCATCACCGCGTTGACCGCTGCCTTCTCGGCGGTGATCGCCCGCCCGCGGACGGTCTCGACGCCGAGCACGTGCGCAGGCTCCATGACCGCCGCCTCGACGGCGGCCGCCACCCGTTCCGGCGTCGGCGGGGTGATCGGCAGGCCGTCAGTCCAGCCGCGGGCTTCGAACAGGGCGCGGGCCGCGTCGTCGCCGTCCACGGAGTGGATCGAGGCGCTCTGGACGGATGTGGGTTCGGTCGGGGAACTCGCGTCGATCATCGGAGACTCGAATTGGGCAGCCTACCGCGCTTGCAGTCGGCGCTACGATCAGTGAGTACCGAATCAAGGAGGAGTGAAATGACTCGAAGAACAAGGGACAGGCTGTTGAACTCACCTGCGCCGTGGCCGGCAGGCGGCGTGGCCGTCGCCCTGGTGCTGGCGTTCGCCGCCTGCTCCGGTCCAGCCGCGGAAACCGGGGCGGCCGGCACTGCCGAAGCGGTCAACCCGGACGCCGAGAACTTCGGTCCGTGGGGTGAGATCCTGTTCTGGACCCCGGAACAGCAGGTCGCGGGCTATCGAAATATCGATCAGATCCGCGAAGCGCGCTGGATCGGGGCCTCCGACGATCCCTATCCTCTGGCATCGGCCCAGCAGGATCTGTCGTCGGTGACCTACGAGGTCGAGGGCGAGACGTTCTCGGTCGAGGACTACATCCGTGACCGCCGGATCGCGGGCCTTCTGGTGGTCAAGGATGACGCGGTCGTCTTCGAGGGGTACGGTCTCGGCAACGACGAGAACAGCCGCTGGATCTCGTTCTCGATCGCGAAGTCCGTGGTCTCGATGCTCTACGGGGCCGCGATCGTCGACGGCTACATCGGCAGCGTCGACGACCCGGTGACCAAGTACCTGCCCCTGCTCGCGGGCGGCGGCTACGACGGCGTCACGATTCAGCATGGGCTGCGGATGGCCTCCGGCGTCAAATGGAACGAGGACTACGCCGACCGGGAGTCCGACCTGGCGACCATGCCGCGCGGCCTGGTCGAACAGGTCCGCTACATGGCGGCTCTCGACCGGGAAGCGCCCGCGGGCGAACGCTTCCACTACAACACCGGCGAAACGAACATGGCCGGCGCCGTCCTGCGCGCGGCGATCGGCAACAACCTCTCGACCTACCTCGAGCACAAGATCTGGGGGCCGTTCGGCATGGAGGCGGACGCGAACTGGGTGCTCCACGAGCCCGGCGGCGGCGAGCTCGGCGGCTGCTGCATCAGCGCGACCCTGCGCGACTACGCGCGGATCGGTCTCTTCGCGATGCGGGGCGGCGTGCTGCGCGACGGCACGCGGGTGCTGCCGGAGGGCTGGATGGCGGACTCGACCAGCCCCAGCCCCGGCTCCGACGGCTACGGCTACTTGTGGTGGCTGAGCGGAGACGGCGTCTACTCCGGGCGGGGCATCTTCGGCCAGATGCTGTGGATGGACCCGGGGTCAAACACCGTCATTGTCGTCCACAGCGCCTGGCCGGACGCCACGAACCGCGAGTGGTCGCGCCACCGTTCCGCGGTTGTTGGGGCGCTGGCCGAGGCGGTTCGCTAGCTTCCGCTTCCGCAGCCAGCGCCAGCCGGGAACAGCCAGAGTCGCCACGACCAGAATCCAGGGCAGCGCCCCGTCTGGAATCGCGTCGAGCAGGGGTGCCAGAGGCCGGTAGGCCATCAGATCGGACCCTCGCTCGCTCGTCCAGTGCCAGGCAGTGTGGACGATCAGAGCCGAGATCAGGATGATCCCCAGCCGTTCGGAGGGGAGACGGCGGAAGACGAAGTCGAGCAACGGAACGAGCAGCAGCAGCACCAGGAGCTGGCCGAGCTCGATGCCGACATTGAAGGCGAGCAGCGAGGTCACCAGGTGGGCGCCGGCGAACTGGAGCGACTCGCTGAGGGCGAAGGAGAAGCCGAAGCCGTGGACGAGACCGAAGCCGAAGGCGGCGGCCCAGCGGCGGTCGCTTCCCACGCCCAGGATGTTCTCGAACGCCATGTAGACGATGGATACGGCGATCAGGACCTCGACCAGGGTGGGAAACCACAATGCCCGCGGCACCAGACCCGCGGCGGAGGCGATCAGGGTGATCGAGTGGGCGACCGTGAAGGACGTCACGACGAGGACGAGTTGCCGCAGGCGGCGGAGAGGCGACACCAGGCAGACCAGGAACAGCAGGTGATCGAGGCCGCTCAGGATGTGCTCGAAGCCCATTGCCACGAAGTGGAGGCCGGCCTGGCCCCAGTGCGGGTCGAGCCGGACCCGGCCGGGCTCGGCGGCGAGTTGGAAGACCCGTGAGTCGCCGTCCTGCGATTCGTACCGGATGACGACGAGGACGCGCAGGCCGAGCCGCCCGAAGCGGGGGTCGATCGAGAAGCGCGGCCGTTCCTGCGCGTTCACGGTGTCGAGCGGCGTCTCGAGCAGCACGTCGAGCAGGGCCTGCTTCCACACGATCTGTGTTGTCGACGTCAGCGGCTTCGCCCGGATGTGCGCCAGGGCGCGGTCGAAGTCCGTGAACGAGCGGTCGAAAGGGATCGACAACCGAACCGCGCGGACGGTGGCGGCCGGCAGCTTGGCGTCGCCGGCGAACAGGTCGAGATTGGGTGTGATCCAGCGATGGGCCGACTCCGTCAGGAGGCCGCTCGATCGGACCTCCTCGAGATCGAGGATGCCTCGGACGTCGACCGGGAACTGCATCTCCTGCATCGCCTCGAGTGGGGTGCGCACGAGCACCTGGAGGCGATCGCCTTGCTGGCGGACGAGCACCTGGACGGTGACGCTGCCCGGAACCTCGTGCGCCGCCGCGCGCCCGTGGGCAAGGGGCAGCAGAGCCAGGGCGATGGCGCCGCTCGCGCCGAACAGGCGTGATCTGTGTGGGAAGTTGGACAGGCGCCGGATGTTACCGAGCCAGGATGTACACTGGCGTCACCTCCCTGGTGCTGCAGGAACCGCGAAACACCGCGGAAGACGACGGATTCCAACGATTGGAAGGGCCGACGATGACATCGAACCGTCTCCTTTGTGCTCCTGGCTGCGCGGCAGCCCTCGCGCTCGTTCTCGGCGCCTGTGGCGGCTACGGCGGCGCCCAAGCCGGCGATGCGGCCGGCGAGGGTTTGATGGCGCCGCGCTTCGAGGTCGACCCGTTCTGGCCCAAGCCGCTGCCGAACCACTGGATTCTCGGCCCGGCGATCGGCGTCGCGGTCGACTCCCGCGATCACGTCTGGATCGTCCACCGCAACACGCCGAACGTCTTCGGCGCGATCAACGAGATCGGCGCGGCCCAGGATCCGCCGCTCTCCGAGTGCTGCATCCCGGCGCCGCCGGTGCTCGAATTCGATCCCGACGGCAACCTGGTCGGGCACTGGGGCGGTCCCAGCGAGAGCGGCGAGTACGAGTGGCCGATGTCCAATCACGGCATCCTCGTCGACCACATGGACAACGTGTGGATCGGCGGCAACGGTGGCGGCGATTCGCACGCGCTGAAGTTCAGCCGCGACGGCCAGTTCCTGATGCAAGTCGGGAAGGCGAACGCCCGGGTCAACGAGGGTGCCGGCGAGGATGATCCGGCCTTCGTGCGCAACAGCCACGACATGGAGAACTTCGGCCGCGTGGCGAAGCTCTCGGTCGATCCGGAGGCGAACGAGGTCTACGTCGCCGACGGCTACGTCAACCGCCGCGTGGTCGTGATCGACGCCGACACCGGCGAGTTCAAGCGCTTCTGGGGCGCCTACGGGGAAGCGCCCGACGACGAACTGGATCTCGGTCAGTACGTGCCCGGCGATCCACCTGCGACCCAGTTCCGCGGCCCGGTCCACTGCGCCGACATCTCCGCCGACGGCCTGCTCTACGTCTGCGACCGCGCGGCGGACCGCATTCAGGTCTTCCAGGCCGACGGCACCTACGTCGACGAAGTGTTCATCGCTCCCGAGACCCTTTCCCAGGGCTCGACCTGGGACGTTGCCTTCTCACCCGACGAGGAGCAGAAGTTCCTCTACCTCGCCGACGGTCAGAACATGAAGGTCTACGTGATCGAGCGCGAGAGCATGGAGGTGCTCTACGCCTTCGGCGACGGCGGCCGCCAGCCCGGCCAGTTCTTCGCCGTCCACAGCATCGCGACCGACTCCAAGGGCAACATCTACACGACCGAGACCTACGAGGGGAAGCGGCTTCAGAAGTTCGTGAATCTGGGGATGCAGCCGGTGCCGGAGGAGGACCTGGGGACGCCCTGGCCGGCGGGGTAGAGGGCAGGGCGCGCCGGGGCGAACAGATGCGGGCGAGACGCCCGCGTGCCATCCGTGCGCCCGATGACGGGCGCACGGAGTGGTTCGCGGGTGGCGCGGATCGCGCCACACGGGTTCCCAGGAAGTGCCGAGGAAGTCTCCGACGGCCATTCGCCTCAATCGAAGGCGGTGAGGATCTCTTCCGCGACCAGTTGATAGTGATCGAGACGGTGGGTCGGGATGCCGCCGATCATGATCTCCTCGGCGCCGGCGTCGATCATCGTGCCGATCCGGTCGATTACGTAGCTCTTGCTGCCGGCTGCGGTTCCCTCACCCAGTCCGCGGGCGTCGACGAAGGCCTTGGCGGCCGCGGCGTCGTCGGTGACGAAGGTGGGCATCAGCACCGTGTGCTTGATCATTCCGGGGTCGCGCCCGGCCTCTGCGCAGTGCCGGTCGACCACCGAGACCTTGTGCTGGAAGTACTCCCGGGTCATCGGTCCGCGGGCCCAACCGTCGAGGTTCATCACGTCGCCGTGGCGCGCCAGGGTGCGCAGCGTCCGCTTCTCGCCGGTGCCGCCTATCAGGATCGGGATCGGGTCCCCGTAGCAACCGGGGGAGAGGGGCGCCGAGTCGAGCTCGTAGTATTCGCCCTTGAAGTCGACCGGCTCGCTTGACCGGAAGAGAGCGCGGATCAGCTCGACCGCCTCCTCGAAGCGGTCCTGGCGCTCCTTCATCGACGGGAACGTCCAGCCGTACGCTTCGTGCTCGCGCTTGAACCAGGCTGCGCCGATGCCGAGCACGAAGCGGCCGTGGGAGATGTGGTCCAGGGTGCCGGCCATCTTCGCCACCAGGGCGGGATTGCGGTAGGTGTTCCCCAGCACCAGATGGCCGATCTTCAGCTTCTTCGTGACCCCGGCGGTCGCGGCGGCGATCGTGAATGCCTCGTGGGCCGTGAGGTGCTCCTCTTCCCTGAGCCCCGGGGGCGGCAGGTAGTGATCGGCGTACCAGATGCTGTCCCACGGACCGGCATCGAGCAGCTCCGCCACTTCGCGGATGCTGTCCCAGGTGTTTCGATAGCAGGTGACCTGCGCGCCGAACCTCACGTCGTGATCCTCCCGGTCACCAACCCGCGTTCTCCATGACCGTCTTGCCGATGATCTTGCGGTCCATCATGTCCCGCAGCGCCTGCGGAATCTGCTCCAGAGGATAGCGGTGCGAGATGTAGGGCTTGATCTTGCCCTCGGCGGCGAGAGCCTCCGTCTCGACCCGGGCCGCTTCGAACAATTCCGGCTCGCGCATCCTGGAGGCGCCCCAGAACACCCCGACGATGTCGCAACCCTTGAGCAGAGTGAGGTTGAGAGGTATCCGCGGAATGCCGGCGGTGAAGCCGATGACCAGGAATCGCCCGCGCCAGGCCGTGGCGCGCAAAGCCGTTTCCGCGTACTCACCGCCGACCGCGTCGTAGACGACATCGACGCCCTTGCCGCCGGTCAGCTCCTTGGCGCGGACCTTCAGGTCCTCCTCGGTGTAGTTGATCGTCTCGTCGGCGCCGCGCTGCCGGCACAGCGCCAGCTTCTCCTCGGTCGAGGCGGCGGCGATCACCCGCGCGCCCATCACCTTGCCCAGCTCGAGTGCGGCGAGGCCGACGGCGCCGGCGGCGCCGAGCACGAGGAGGGTTTCGCCGGGTTTCAGGTCGCCCCGGTACTTCAGAGCGTAGTGGCCGGTGCCGTAGGCGTAGCCGTAGCCGGTGGCCTCGGCGTGACCGAGACCCTGCGGCAGCTTGCGCACCTGGGACGCCGACAGCAGCACTTGTTCCGCGAAGCCGCCGGTGCCGCCTCCCCCGACCACGTCGTCACCGACCGCGAGATCGTCGACATCCGGGCCCACCGCGGCGATCCTGCCGCCCACTTCGCCGCCGACGACGAAGGGCGGTTCGCCACGAAACTGGTAGCGGTTCTCGATCATCAGCGTGTCGGGAAAGGTGATCGCCGCCGCGCGGATGTCGACGACGACCTCGCCCGGACCGGGAACC
This sequence comes from Candidatus Multivorans sp., assembly GCA_965247095.1. GTDB lineage: Bacteria > Acidobacteriota > Thermoanaerobaculia > Multivoradales > Multivoraceae > Multivorans. Next base: position 376,209 of record OZ251997.1, read on the forward strand.
GGATCGGCCAGCTCCTCGATCGTCAGGTTCTCCGGGGGACCGAACTCACTGCATACGACTGCCTTCATTGCTTGCCTCTCAGACTGTTGTGGATTCTCCGCCAGGTGGCCACCGCTAGATCGCCCGGTCGCGGCCCTTCCAGTACGGCGCGCGGACCAAGCCGCGCTGGATCTTGCCGGTGGGCATCCGCGGCAGATCGGTGGCGAAGTCGAGCGAGCGTGGGCGCTTGAAGTCCGGCAGGTTCTCGCGGCACCAGGCCAGCAGCTCCTCGGCGAGTTCGTCGCCCGCTTCGTAGCCAACGCCTACTTCGACCACCGACTTGACGCTCTCGCCCCATTCCTCGTGCGGCACGCCGACGGTGCAGACCTCGTACACCGCGGGGTGCTGGTGCAGCACGTCGTCGATTTCCTGGGGGTAGATGTTGACGCCGCCGGCGATGATCGTCTCCGCGGATCGGCCGGTGAGGAACAGGTAGCCGTCCCCGTCGACGTAGCCCATGTCGCCCATCGTGAAGAAGTCGCCGCGATAGGCCGAGGCGGTCTTGTCGGGGGCCTTGAAGTACTCGAACCGGTTCGCGGACGCCTGGAAGTACACGGTGCCGGTGGCGCCGATCTGGACCGGTTCGCCGTCGTCGTCGAGGACCTTGTACTTCGTTCCCTCGACCGTGCGGCCGACGCTTCCCGGCTTGTCGAGCCACTCCTTCGAGTCGATGAAGAACGTGCCGCCCTCGGTGGCGGCGTAGTACTCCCAGACCACCGGGCCGAACCATTCGATGATCCGGTGCTTGATGTGGACCGGTGTGGGCGCCGCGCCGTGGACCAGCCAGCGCATTGAGGAGACATCGTAGCGTTCCCGGACCTCCCGCGGCAGGGCCAGCATGCGGTGGAACATCGTCGCCACCATGTGGGTGTGGGTGATGCGGTGCTTGTCGATCAAGGCGAGCGTCTCCTCCGCGTCCCACTTGTCCATCAGCACGGCGCCGACTCCGGCGCCCATCGGCACGGAGACATTCAGACCGAGTGGCGCGGCGTGGTAGAGGGGTCCGGTGACCAGGGAGCAGTCCGTATCGGGCTCGAAATCCCCCGACTCGCGCACCGCGAGCAGGAACGGCGTTGGCGTCGCGTCCGCCTTGCGGTAGACGCCCTTGGGATGACCTGTGGTGCCCGACGTGTAGAGCATCGGGGCGCCGAGGATCGGGTTCTCGATGTTCGAGCCGTCTTCCGCCGCGAGTGCCTCGTCGTAGGACTCGGCCCCCTCGATTTCGCGGCCGACCGCGAGCGTCAGGCGCAGGTGGTTCGAGGCTGCTTGCGCTGCCGCGACCGCCGCGGCGAAGGCGGTATCGGCGATCAACACACGGGCCTCGCAGTCGGCGGCGATGTAGGCGACCTCTTCCGGCGTGAGATGCCAGTTGATCGGCGTCATCCGGGCGCCGCTGCGCGAGCAGGCGGCGATGGTGTCGATGAACTCGGGCCGGTTCCGGCACAGCAGGGCAACGCCGACATCGGGGCCCACGCCGTGAGCCCGCAGCACCCGCGCAAGGCGGTTCGCGTTCGCGTTCAGTTCGCCGAGCGTGCGGCCGCCGAACTTGGACCGCACCGCCATCCGGTCGGGGGACTCGTCGGCGTGAACCGCGACTCCCATGCCGTAGGGCGCGGCCGCCATCAGTCGTTCCTGCAGTGCTGGGTCGATCGCCATGCGGGCTCACTCCGTGTTCGCCGAGTGGTTCGCGGATCGGCGAGTGTACCGATAGCTACACTGACCGCCGATGACCGCCGGTGACACGCCCAAGTCCATCGAACTGACCGAGCTCGACCGCGCAATGCTCGCGGGCGACCATGGCGAGGCGGCGGCGACCGCGATGCGCATCCTGGTGACGATGGCCGGGGTTTACGGCGCTCGCCGGTTGCTGGACATCGAGGGCGCCCACATCGACGGCTGCCTCTACCACGGCGACTCGGGCGTCGACTTCGCGGAGATGCTGGTGGCGGGCGGCGCCCGGGTCCGGGTGCCGACGACGCTGAACGTCGGCGGCCTGGACCTGCTGCATCCGGAGGAGTTCGCGGGCACGCCGGAGCGCCGTGCCAAGGCCCTGCGGTTGATGGAGTGCTACGAGGAGATGGGCTGCCGGACGATCTGGACCTGCGCGCCCTACCAGGCGACGCCGCGGCCGGAGTTTGGCCAGCAGGTCGCCTGGGCCGAGAGCAACGCGATCGTGTTCGCTAACTCAGTGCTGGGTGCCCGCACCCACCGTTACGGCGACTTCATCGACATCTGCGCGGCAATCACCGGTCGCGCGCCCGCGGTCGGGCTCCACCTGGAGGAGAACCGGCGCGGCCAGGTCGTGTTCGATCTGCGTTCCCTGCCGCGAAGTCTGGCGTCGGCGTCGTGGCTTCTGCCGGCAATCGGCTACCTGGTGGGGGAGCGTTGCGGCAACCGCGTGCCCGTGCTGCTCGGCCTGGAGAAGGCCGACGAGGACGGCCTGAAGGCCCTCGGCGCCGCCGCGGCGTCTTCGGGCGCGGTGGCGCTCTTCCATGCCGTGGGGATCACGCCCGAAGCGCCGACGCTCGAAGCCGCGCTCGGCGGCGGGGAGGCGGAGGAGTGGGTCGAGGTCACTGCCTCCGATCTGCGGGCCGGGCTGCGGCGCCTGTCGACCGCGGCGGGCGCCGCGGAACCGGATGGCGGCGCGAACGACCTCCGGATCGATGTCGTGGCGCTGGGCAGTCCGCACTTCTCGCCGCGCGAGTTCGCGGAGCTGCAACCCCTTGTCGAGCGTTACCCACCCTCGAAGAGCGTGGAGTTCGTGGTGTGTACGAACCGCCTCTCGCTCGACCACCTCGAGCGGAACGGGGACCTCGAGCGGCTCCGTGGGCACGGCGTACGGGTGGTTGTCGATACCTGCGTGGTCGTCGCGCCCATCCTGCGTACGCCGGCAGGAGGAATCCTGATGACGAACTCCGGCAAGTTCGCGCACTACGCGCCGGGCAACGTGGGCTTCGACGTCGTCTTCGGCAGCCTGTCCGAGTGCGTGCGGTCGGCTCATGCGGGCCGGCTGCGGCGCGATCCGGAGTTGTGGCCGTGAGCGGCGTCGAGCTGCGAAGCCAGGTCCTGGTCGCCGGCGCCGGCGCCGGGCCGGTGCTGCGCCTGGAAGAGCCGCTCTCCTTCTGGGGCGGAGTGGACCCCATCAGCGGGCGGATCATCGACCGGCGCCATCCCCGGTGCGGTGAGAGCGTCGCGGGCCGCGTTCTGGTCATGCCCTACGGTCGGGGATCGAGCAGTTCGAGTTCGGTGCTGCTCGAGGGCGTGCGTCTCGGCACCGCGCCGGCCGCCGTCGTGCTGCGCGAACTCGACGGCATTCTGGCCTTGGGCGCTACGGTGGCGCGGGAGCTGTACGAGAAGTCGCCGCCCGTGGTCGTCCTGTCGGCGGCGGACTGGGAGGCCCTGTGCGAAGGGGCGGAGGCGTCGGTTGACGTCAGCGGCCGTCTGCGGATCGCAGGCTGACGTTCCAGGACGTCCACAGCCATACCTTGAAGGTGTCGCTGCTCCACTCGTCCGCGCTGTACTGCGCCAGCTTGATGCCGAAGTCCTGCTTCCAGGGGGTGTTCCAAACCGCCATCGCGTCGATCTCGGAACCGTAGTCCATGCTGCCGACCGCGGAGCGGAACTGGTGCCAGCGGAGGGTCCAGTTCCAGGCGTCCAGGTGGTGGTCCAGACGCAGGTAGAGGTCGACGAGGCCGTTGGCCGGCGTGCCGAGGAACTTGTCGGTCCAGCCGTTGAAGCCGTGCAGGGTCGCCAGGGGTGTGCGGAACCCGTAGGCGCCGTCGCCGTCCAGCGCCTCGCGCACAGCGCGCACGCTGACGTCGCCGCGGGAGAAGCCGATGCCGGCCTTCTGGTAGTCGAGGTCGACACTGCCGGGGTGGTCCGCCCAGTCCTGCTGTGCCACGTACTGGAGTTCGAACAGAACCGAGGCCGCTCCCGCGTCGTGCGAGCCGGTGTAACTGGCGCCCCAGTTGGATGTCGAGTTCGCTGCCGCGCCGGGCCGTTCGTAGTCCAGCAGGTAGCTGAACAGCGCCAGATTGCCCGGACCCGCCGGCCCCGAGACGTACAGCACGTGGGAGGCCATCGCTTCCTCGGCGCCGGTGATGCGATGGACCCGGTCGAGGAAGGCGTAGCGGAGCGTCCAGTCCGCGCCTACCTGTGCATCCAGGGCAGCCGCGTCGAATGCCTGGTGGTGCTGGCGCCATCCGACCGCGCCGACGAAGCGCTGGTCGCCGATCAGGAGTTCGGTGCGGCCGAGAGTGAACGCGACCGGTCCGCGCTCGAGGCGGGCGGCGGCCTGGTTGATCGCCGTGAGCGCCGGATCGGCGATGACCGGGCGGTCGCGGACGCCGTTGTCGAGTCCGCCGTAGCCGAGGTTCCGGTACGTCCGGTCGTTGCCGACCGGGGTGACGTCCTCCGCCTCGAGCAGGAAGGAGAAGCCGCGGAAGGCCTTCGTCTGCAGTTTCAGGGTCGTGCGCAGGGTCGAGGCGAGCGCGGTGGCGTCGAACGCGTCGTCGTCGGATTGCTCGATCCGGTAGCGGAGACCCACCGAAACGTCCGCGTCGCGGATGGCCTGTCCGAGCGTTGCGGGCACCTGCGCTGCGGCCCCTTCGTCGCCCTGCGCGAAACCGGGCCAGACGCCGGCAAACACCGCTAGCGCAAGCAGAATCAGACACTTGCGCATGGTCGGGTTGGGTACTCGGGGGGGAGATTTCGGGGGGTTCGGGCAGGTGGCGGCAGTATACACATCAGTCGGTGGGCGGCCCGCCGATCCAGATGGGCGACGACCAGGCGCGTTCCTGAATCGTCGCCTGGAGCTCGGGCCTTGGTTCGACGCCGGCCTTGACGGCGTCCCAGGTCGACCAGCGGCACGTCGGGTTCTCCAGCGCCCGCAGGTAGTAGAAGGCGTGCTGCCCGGCTTCGTAGTCCGGGTCCCGCCAGAGGGCGACCAGCTCGGCCGCCCCCTTTTCGGGTGTGGTGCTGCAGTCGGATAGATCGACTTCGGCGCCGTTGTCCGGGCAGCGGTGAGTCTCGGGGTCGGGCATGCCTCCGTCGGAGCAGGCGACGTCGAACACCTGTTCCATCGCCTGCCCTGCCTTGCTCCAGCCCTTGACCACCTGCACTCGCTGCAGGGGCGTGCCGAGCGGGTCCTGGAGCGCCCAGACGAGGAATCGGGGCGCCGCGGCGCCGGGAGGGCCGGCGGGCAGTTCGCCACCCATCGGGACGCCCTCGGCGTAGGCCAGCTTGACCGCATCGTAGCGCCCGGCCAGGTCGTCAGGATAGGCGCCGGCGAAGAAGCGCACGACGATCCGGGGACCGCTGGTGGCGAAGGTCTCCTTGCGACGGAACGCGTCGTAGATCGAGTCGCGGGTGTTCTCCTCCGTCCAGACCCCGGCCAGTCCGGAGGCGCCCCAGGTCTTGTAGTAGGTAGCGGCGTAGGTGGTGACCCCGTCAGACGACTCGAACGGCACCGAGCCGCGCAGCTTGGCGGTGGCGTCCAGGATGCCGATCTTGGCGACGAAGTTCGACTCGTCGAGAGAGGCGCCGCCGTTGTGGGTGTCGCTGGCGCCGACCAGGCCGAATTGGTAGGGGTTCAGGCCGCGCTCGGCCTGCACCTTGAGCCCTCGCTGGTATGCGTCGCGGACGTAGGAGCCGCGTGGCCTCGACTTGTTCCACTGCGCGATCCGGTAGGGCATGATCTCGAAGTCGGCCCACTCGTCGTTCGGCGACAGGAAGGGGTGGGTGTCCGACGTGCCCTTGACCTGGGTGATCTCGACCAGGGGTTCGTTCCGCATCCTGGTCTCGGCGTAGGCAGCGTCGATCGGCTCGCCGGCGAAGTTCACGAGCTGGAACATGTGGCCGTCGGAGCCGTTCGAGTTGTGGGGGATGGCGAGCGCCTCGATGCCCCTTTCCCGTAGGCCGTCCATCCATGCCCAGAGGTCTTCGGGGTTGATCGAGTCGATCCGGCCGTACGGCTGGTCCGGCACCGCGTCGCCGCGGAAGATCACGTTGCGGTGCAGGTTGCCGCCGGCGCGTCTGGACGAGTACTCGTAGGCCGGGAAGGTCGTGAAGGCGCCGGGGGCGTTGTGGCGTTCGGCGGCTTCGACAGTCCGTCTCCAGGCCGAGCGGATCACGTCGAGGTCGCGGTGCTCCCGCACGTAGGCGCCGCTGCGGAGGGCGCGTCGCTTCTCGGCGATCGTCCGGGCCTGGGTGAAGTCGGCCGCCCGGTCGAGCCTGGACAGCGGATGGTCGGGCTGCGACATCGCCTCCAGCATGCCGAGGTAGTTCGCGTGGTCGGTGACCGCGAGGAAGTCGAGCGGCCGGTCGAGCTGGAGCTCGAAGCCGCCAGGGTGCTCGATGGGTCTGCCCTTGGCGAACTCGTAGGCGTCGTCGGGGGTGCTCCTCGTGCCGAAAATGAAGGCGTCGAACGAGTAGCGCGTGTGTACGTGCAGGTCGCCGAACAGGGCTTTCCGGTCGGCTTCGGCGGCCGCTGCGCCCGTGGCGTAGGCGCCGAGAATGGTGAGGGCGGCGGCTACTGCGGCGGCGGGGCTGACGAACGGCTTCGGCATCGTGGGACCTCCGGTTTGTTCGCGGTGAGGGTGAGTCCGCCAGAATACCGAGACGCCGCTCTTAGGGTCTGCACCTGAGTTACACTTGCGCGCGCCGCCGGCGAGCCGAACGAGGAAGCGGTTCGTGGCGCGTGCACAGGCCCCGAACGGCACAACCCGGAGACAGGAAGACATGAAGACCGCGACCTCTCGACCCGTCCTCATCATGATTGCGGCCGCCGTTGCCCTGCCGGGCGTTGGCCTGACTGCGCCTGACGCGGACACGCCCACGTTCTACCGCGACGTGCTGCCGGTGCTGCAGGAGAACTGCCAGACCTGCCACCGGCCCGAGGGCGAGAACATCGGCGGCATGATCGCGCCGATGCCGCTGATGACGTTCCAGCAGACCCGGCCCTGGGCGCGCTCCATCGCACGAGCGGTCGAGAACCGCACGATGCCGCCCTGGTTCGCGACCGAGGCGACCGAGGGTGAGTTCCACCACGAGCGCGTGATGTCGGACAGCGAGATCGAGACGGTTCTGGCCTGGGTCCGCGGCGGCTCACCGTCCGGCAATGAAGCGGACGCGCCGCCGTCCAGGAAGTTCGTCGAGGAGGACTCCGGCGGCTGGTCGCTCGGCCGCCCCGACTTGGTCGTGCCGATGGAGGAGGAGTACTGGGTCGCCGACGACATCGCCGACATCAACATCAACTTCGAGGCGGAACTGACCGAGGAGATGCTGACGGCGCCGGTGTGGGTGCGCGGCGTCGAGTTCAAGGTCGGCAGCAGCAAGGTCCACCACATGTGCGCCAGTCTCCGGCCGCCGGGTGGCCAGACGGCGCTGGGCAAGTTCAGCAACAACTCGCTGGGCTGTATCGCTCTGGGCGCCGAGAGCCACCTGATGGCGCCGGGCTACGCGATGAAGCTGGAGCCGGGTTCGACGATCGAGTTCTCCCTGCACTACAACAAGGAGGCCGGGGAGGGCAGCGGCTTCTCCGATCGCTCGTCGATCGGCTTCGTGTTCGCGGACGCTCCTGAGAGCGAGCTGCGCGAGGTGAAGTTCGATTCGATCGGCAACATCACCTTCGAGATTCCGCCGGGTCACGAGCGCTGGAAGGTCGGCGCTGCGCGAGTCTTCCCGGTCGAGACCGACATCCTGGCCTTGTGGCCGCATGCCCACCTGCGGTCGGTCGCGGTGCGCTACGACGCGTTCTACCCCGACGGCACCACGGAGGTCCTGCTCGACGTCCCGAACTACGACCAGGAATGGCAGACGACGTACCAGTACAAGAAGCCGAAGACGGTGCCTGCCGGTACCCGGGTCGAGGTCTCGATGTGGTTCGAGAACTCGGCCGACCGCGGCGAGGAGCGCGGCTTCGACCCGGCCGACAACGTGATCAACGGCACGGCCACCACCGACGAGATGATGCTCGGCTTCGTCGCCTACGCACCGGTCGTGCCGGTCGACCAGATGTCGCTGCGGCTCGGGATCGCTCCGGACCAGAGCACCGGCGGGGAGTAGGGGCTCCAGTCATGACCGTCCTCCGCGGGCGGCGGCTGCCTGCGGCTGCCGCACTGTCGCTGTTACTGGGGGCCGTTGTCGCGGGCCCGGCCGTTGGTCAGTTCGCGAGCAGGGACAAGGTCATCGAGAAGCCCTCGAAGGAGGGCGAGGGGAAGAAACTCGATGCCTCGGGCCTGACCGTCGGCTTCGCGGCACTGGTCAGCGTGACGCGCTCGATCGATCAGGTCGAGATCGATGGCGCTCCCGTCGAGGTGAACGCCGGCAAGCTGCCGCAGATCGGCGTGGACTGGGACTCGTTCAGCGAGCACGAGGGCGGTCTGCTCGAGTTCCAGACCGCGGCGGCGATCAAGCTCCGCACCGCTACGGACCTGCTGATCGGCGACCTCGTGGTGCCGACGGGCAACGTGTCTCCCGGTTTTGCCGGTCTCTATAGCCTGTGGCTGCGTCTCGACGATGACGGACAGTGGAAGCTGATCGTCAACCACGAGCCCGATGTCTGGGGATCGATGCACGATCCGGCCCATGACCTCGGCGAAACGCGGCTCGAGCACTCCGTCGAGGAAGGCGAGAACACGAGCCTGACGATCGAGATCGAGCCGCCCGAGGGCGATGCCGCCGGTGCTCTGAAGCTGTCCTGGGGAGAGCACCGCTGGCGCACCAGTCTCTCTGCCGCCGGCTGACGCGCAGGTTCTCGTTACGCCGCTAAGAGCGTGCGCCGCAGAACATCCGCGGAACAATGGGGTACGCCGATTCTTCCTGCCGCGCACGCTGCTAGCTCGCGCCGACAGGCGTAATCGGCCGCGCCCCGAGCACGGGGGCGTGCAACCCAAAGGCGACAAGGGCGCCGGCGAGGCAGCCAGCCGCCATGATCGAGAAGGTCAGGACGTGGGAGCCTGACCAGTCCGAGAGCATTCCGGCCAAGGTGGGAGCGGCTGGCGCGATGATGCCAGTGATCGCGAAGCGGGTGCCGACAGTGGTGCCGAACGCGCGCCGGCCGTAGAAGGACGAGTAAACGACCGGAATGCAGACGTAGGCGGCGCCGAAGCCCAGACCGACGAGCACCACGGAGGCGTAGGCGAGGAACGGTGTCTTCGCCACCACGAGGCCGGCGCAGCCTGCTCCCTCGAGCAGGAGCACGATGGCGAGCAGCCGCTGGGGCGGCATGAAATCGCCGACGAAGGCGCTGAACCTGCCGAACAGACTGACCAGGACCCGGGCTCCGAGGATGGAGCCCGCCATTGCGGTGGTGAAGCCCAGGGACTCGAGGTGGAGACGGCCGTAGACGCTGATGATCCCCCACGGCACACCGTAGGCGATCGACAGCGCAACGAGGAGGTAGAACTGGTGGGTGCGCAGGGCGAGCGGCGCGGTCCATTCGCCCAGACCGGTTGGGCCGTGCGCGTCCTCCGGCTCCTGTTCGGCCTCGGCCGCTCCACCGTCGGGCTGCTGGCCGACCCTCTCCGGCGTGCCGCGGATAGAGAGCGCTGCGACCACGGCGACTACGGCCGAGATGCCGGCGATGATCAGCCAGCCGGTCCGCCAGTCGGCGACCCTGAGGACCTCCGGCGCGAAGTACTTGTTGACGCCGAAGCCGACTACGGCGCCGCCGCCCAGCACGAGGGCCATGGCTTTGGAGCGATAGCGGACGAACCAGTTCGAGGCCAGCGTCTGAGCTGGCAGGATGGTCGCGAAGCCGATCGCGATTCCGCCCAGGACTCCGTAGGCGAGTACGGAGTCGGCGAAGGAGTCGGCCCGGCTCATGAGCCAGAAGGCCAGCACCGCAACCACGGAGCCGGGCACCATGACCGAGCGGATTCCCCAGCGTCCCATCGCGATCCCGACCACCGGCCCGAGCAGGTGGTAGATCCAACTGAAGACGCTGAATACCAATCCCGACTGCGTGTCGCTCAGCGACAGGTCCTGCTGCATCTCGGGCAGGAACAGCCCCCAACCGTAGTACATCGGCGAGATGCCGAAGCCATAGCAGAGCGAGCCGAGGCCCATCATCTGCCATCCGAGGAAGCGGCGGGGCGGGTTGCTCGTCATTCCCGCTATCCCCGTGTGTTGTCTGGTGAGGTCGTTGCCGTCGACTACTGCCTGCGGATCGCTTCCAGGCGGTCGTTGATCTCCCGTTCCAGCGCGGCGCCCATCTTCACCTCGTCGCCCAGTTCGAGATACGCCTGCTTGTCCGGGTCGAACTCAGGCCACGCCGGTCGGCCGCCGCCGTTGGGGTCGCCCGTGCGGGCGAACTGCACCCAGTAGTCGATCATCAGCGCCGCCAGGGCATCGTCCGTCGCGTCGTACTTTTCGCCCTCGAGCGTGTTGAAGACGTAGCCGAGTTCGGCCGCGTGATGCGCGCCCCAGGCCGGGTTCTCCGGGTTGACGCGGGTGAAGTGGTACTGAAACGCGGGCGAGGAGACCTTGTCCATGCCGAGCAGCATCTTGCGCGTTGCGCGCAGGAACCAAGTGTCGGTCATGAAGCGGTCGTGCTGCACCTTGAGTTCGTCGGCGTTCGACGACGGGTAGAGCTTGGCGACCTCTTCGGCGTCGTCGCCGTAGACGCCCTTGAGCATTGCCAGGAACTGCGCCCGCTCGGTGAGCGGCTGGAAGGCCATGAACATCGTGCCCTCGTTGCGGTTCGTGCCGGCGATCAGGGGCACGTCGTTCTGTTCGCCGGCCGCGTACCGGTCCTCACTCGACTCGGGCATGAACTTGGTGCCGTAAGTGACGTGGGGTTCGTAGCTGCCGAGCGCGCCGCCCTGGGCGGTCCTGGTGATGATCGTGCCGGCCTCGAGGGCTCGCAGCGCCTCCGCGGTCTGGTCCGCGCCGTCGTCCAGCATCGCCTTGGTCCAGGCGACTCCTACGTCCTCCGCGCTGGCAAGCCGGCCCTTGGCGCCGCGCAGCGGGCGGATGTTCGTGTCGGTGACCCAGGGGCTCTCCGCGATCGCCCGGTGGATCAGGCCCTTTGCCAGCGGGCTTGCCATCAGGGCGTGAACACTGGTGCCGCCGGCGGACTCGCCGAAGATCGTCACGTTGTTCGGGTCGCCTCCAAACTGGGCGATGTTCCGGTTGACCCACTGAAGGGCCGCGATCTGATCGAGGAAGCCGTAGTTGCCGGATTCGCCCGATTCCTTCGATAGCGCGGGATGCGCCAGGTAACCGAGCGGGCCGAGCCGGTAGTTGATCGAAACCAGCACCGCGCCCTTGCCGGCGAAGGCGGAACCCTCGTATTGGGCCTGTTGGCTCCATCCCAGGCTCAAGCCGCCTCCGTGGATCCAGACCATGACCGGACGCGGGTCGTCGCCGGCGCCGGCGGTAGTCCAGACATTCAGGAACAGGCAGTCCTCCGAGCTCTTCGGCAGGGACTCGCCGGTCAGCATCGCCAGAGCCGGGCTCTGGGGGCAGATGGCGCCGAACTCGGTCGCCTCGCGTACGCTGCTCCACTTCGCCGGCGCCTGCGGCGCCTTCCAGCGCAGGTCGCCCTCGGGGGCCGCCGCGAAGGGGATGCCGCGGTAGACCGTCAAGCCGCTCGCCTCGTCGAGGACTTCGCCGCGCAGCGAACCCGTGTCGATGTCGACGACGGCGGCGTTGCTGCCGGCACCGTTCGCAGTCGATGTCGGCAAAAAGGCGACGGTGAGCACCGTCGTGGCGACGAGGAGCGTAACGACGACTCGGAAACGGTGGATGGTCATGAATTCTCCTTCTCGATCCTTGGGGCCCGACTGTTGCGTCGAGGTCCGATGGTAGTCATCGCGTTTGGCCTGGTACCGAAGGCGGCATCCTAGCGGAACGTCGAAGCCGGAGATGGACGTTTGTCACAGGTCGGCAGAGCCACTAAGGTCGTCTTTGCGGCGAGAGATGGCGGCCGCGAACACTGGCCCATTCAAAGAAGCGCAGGTTGATGTCAGAACTCTCTGTAGGTGCGAAAGAAACGGCGGGGCGGCTTGATTTGGTGGGTCGGCGGCTCGCGGTAGTCGTTCCGAGCACTGTCCTCCTGTTGCTGGCTGTTCCGCTGCAAGCCGGCGAAGCGAAAGTGCCGGCAGCCGCGGCCGCATCGGAGATCGTTGCTTCCGACAACTCGGAGAGCGGCGGCTGTGTCGAAAGCAGCACGGTCATGTGCCTGCAGGATGGCCGTTACGAAGCGACGCTCGAGTGGATGAAGTCCGACGGCGAGGTGGGCTCAGCCAAGGTGGCAAGACCCCGGACCAGGGATTCCGGCTTGTTCTACTTCTTCAGCTACAACAACTGGGAGGTGCTGCTCAAGGTGCTGGATGGCTGCGCCGTCAACCGGCATCATTGGGTGTACGCCGCCTCGGCGACCGATCTCGGCCTCAACATGGTGGTTCGGGACACGGTCACCGGACAGGAGAAGGTCTACTTCAAGGGACCGGGCCCTCCGGCGCCGGCGACCACGGACTCCGGGGCGTTTCCGGACGGCTGCGAGGCGCCCTCGTAGCTGTTTGCCCGTCAGGGTTCGCCGCCGGGCGTTGACGCCGCCCGCGCCGCGTCAGCCGTGGAGCGCTGCCAGTAACCGCAGACTCTGCTGCACCTCTTCCGGGGCAGCATCGGGGACGCCGCAACGGGCGATCAGGTGGGTCATGCCGATCAGCCCGGTGTAGCGGTCGATGCCATCGCGGACCTGCGGGAGATCGCCCACGAGGGCCCAGTTCTCGATGTCCAGGAGCTGCTCTTCGTTCACCAGGCGGCTGCCGGAGCGTGCCATGCGAACTGCCTGGGCGATCAGGCCGGAGCGGACGCGATCGCACGTCTGGCGGTCATTCGAGACGAACACGGTGCGCATGATCGGCACGATGGGCCGCGGGGCGCCGGCAGGCAAAGCATCGCGGTGGACCTGGTGGTTCGCTTTCAGGCGTTGGATCGTCTCGAGCGGCGACGACAGGTACGGCAGGCCGAGTTCGCCGGCCTGCTTGAGCGCCAGCGGGCCGAAAGCGGCGACCCAGAGTTCGGGATGCGGCTGCTGGACCGGCAGCGGGGACAGGCGGACGCGGGTGCGCGCTTCCCCTTCGCCAACCTCGATCGCCTCGCCGGCCCAGGCGCGCCTCATCAGGTCGAGGGACTCCGAGAATCGCTTCCGCTTCGTCCGCGGATCCACCCCGAAGGCGGCGAACAGTGCCGGGCGGAAACCGCGTCCCAGGCCCAGGATCACCCTGCCGTTCGAGATCCGGTCGAGCACCGCGACCTCCTCGGCGGCCTGGAAGGCGTTGCGAATCGGCAGTAGGTAGGAGGTGGTTCCGACACGCAAGCGGGTCGTCCGCGCCGCCGCGGCGGCGAGGACGACCAGGGGTGATGGGCAGGCGGCAGAGCCGGTGAAGTGGCTTTCGGGCAGGAAGAGCGAATGGAAGCCGAGCCGGTCGGCGAACTCCGCCTGCTCGGCGATCGCGGCCGCCTGGTCGCCCAGGTGGTCAACCCAGGGGGTGAGTCCGACCTGGATCCTGTTCGCTTCCTCCGTCATCCGCCGGCCTGGCTGTGCCGGTCAGGCGCGCCAGTCGCTGAAGCTCTTGCCCTGGGCGGCCAGGTCCGCCAGCAGTCCTGACGGCTGCCAGAAGTCGTCGCCGGTCTCGCCCGCGAACTCCCGCATCCGGTCCGCGATCTTCGCCAGACCGATGCTGTCGCCCCAGTGCATCGGACCGCCCCGGTAGATGGGCCAGCCGTAGCCGTTGACCCAGATCACGTCGATGTCGGAGGGACGGATCGCGATCCCCTCTTCCAGGATCTTCGCGCCCTCGTTCACCATGGGGTAGAGACAGCGCTCGACGATCTCCTCCTCGCCGATCTCGCGCTGGGCGATGCCCCGGGCGGCGCCGAAGTCGCTGATGATCTGGAGCACCTCCGGATCGGGCGCTGAGGCCCGGGTCTCCGGGTCGTAGACGTAGTAGCCGCGGCCGTTCTTCTGACCGCGCCGGCCGGACTCGCACAGGATGTCGCGGATGTCGCGGGACGCCGACTCCTTCTCGTTCCAGCCGATGTCGAGGCCGGCGAGGTCGCTCATGGCGAACGGGCCCATGGGGAAGCCGAAGTCGTACAGGACGCGGTCGACGTCGTAGTACTTGGCGCCTTCCAGGATGATCCGCTGCGCCTGCGTCTGGCGCTGGAAGAGGATCCGGTTGCCGACGAAGCCGCGGCAGACGCCGACCAGCACCGGTACCTTGCCGATCTGCTTGGACAAGGTCATCGAGGTGTGGATCACGTCCTTCGCCGTCTTCTCGCCGCGCACCACCTCGAGCAGGCGCATGATGTTGGCCGGCGAGAAGAAGTGCATGCCGATCACGTCCTCCGGCCTGCTGGTGGCGGAGGCGATCTCGTTCACGTCGAGCGCTGAGGTGTTCGTGGCCAGAATCGCGCCCGGCTTCACGATCCGGTCCAGGCTCGCGAAGATGTCCTTCTTGAGATCCATGTTCTCGAACACGGCCTCGATCACCAGGTCGCAGTCGGCGAGGGCTTCGCGGTCGGTGACGCCGTTGAGCAGCCCCATGCATTCGTCGACCTGGTCCATCGTCATCCGTCCGCGCTTGGCGGTGCGCTCGTAGTTCTTGCGGATGACGCCGAAGCCGTGGTCGATGCGGCTCTGCTCGGCCTCGACGATCGTCACGCCGATGCCGCGGTTGGCGAAGTTCATCGAAATGCCTCCGCCCATCGTGCCGCAGCCGAGGATGCCGACCTTCTCGATCTTGCGCATCTGGGTGTCGCGCGGCACGTCGGGCACCTTGGCCGCTTCGCGCTCGGCGAAGAAGTAGTAGCGCTGGGCGATCGACTGTTTGCCCGTCATCAGCTCCACGAACAGGCGCCGCTCGTAGGCGAGCGCTTCGTCGAACGACATGTCGAGCCCGGCTTCGATGGCCCGCACGTTCGCCTCCGGGGCGTCGAAGCCGCGCGTGCGGCGGCCGATGCGGCGCCGGAAATCGTCGAAGAGCTGCCGGTTGGCCCGCGCCTCGTTGACCTTTTCCTCGAGGTCGCGGATCTTCTTGAGAGGTCGGTCTTCGGCGATCACTTTCTCGGCGAAGGCGACGCCGCCCTCGAACACGTCGTCGACGATTTCGTCGATCAGGCCGCCCTCCAGGGCCTCTGATGCGGCGATCGGGTTGCCGACCGCGCACATCTCGAGCGCCTTCGGGTAGCCGACCAACCGCGGCAGTCGCTGGGTACCGCCTGCGCCGGGCAGCAGGCCGAGCTTGACCTCAGGCTGGCCAAAGCGGGCGGAGGCTATGCCCACCCGGTAGTGGCAAGCCATCGCCGTCTCCAGGCCGCCGCCGAGCGCGGTGCCGTGAATCGCCGCGACGACCGGCTTGGAGGACTGCTCCATCGCCTCGATCGCCTCGTTCAGCCCCGGCGCCTTCATCGGTTTGCCGAACTCGGTGATGTCGGCGCCGGCGATGAAGGTGCGGCCCTTGCAGACCAGCAGCACGGCGACCACGTCCTCATCGGCTGCGGCCTTGGCGAGGCCGTCGACCATCCCGGCTCGGACGCCGTGGCTGAGCGCGTTGACGGGTGGGTTGTCGATCACAAGCAGGGCGACGCCGCCGCGGACTTCGTAGTCGACCATGTCTGTCAGTGGGGTCATGCTTCTGATCTCTCCTGGCGCGGGCGCGCCGACGGGTTGCTTGAGGATGGCTGGCGAAACGGAGCGGTATCGTAGCCGCTTACTCGCTGGTCAGCTCATCCAGATAGTGGCGGATGCGGGCTGTGTTCTTGTCGAACCGGGCGCCGAGAACGCCGACCAGTCCAGTCACCAGCGCGAGGGCGGACACAAGGGGCGAAGCGAGAGCGGTCAGTGAGTACATAGGGGCTTGGAGGGTAGCAGGGACTGCTACGGTTCTCTGGTCCGTCGCCGCCCCTTCGAATGCCGCAGCCTTCATCGTCGTGCAGGAAGTCCGCTCCGCCCTCGCTCTTCCCGAGCTGTTGGTGGTGGCCCTGCTCTGGTTGCCACTCGTTTCATGCGCTGGCGATCCGGCCGGCAGGGGTGAGGTCCGGCGGCCGAACATCGTCCTCTACGTCGTCGATACCGTCCGTGCGGACCGCCTCGGCGTCTACGGATACGAGAAGCCCACTTCGCCGCGGCTGGACGCCTTCGCGGAAGGCGCCGTCCTGTTCGAGAACGCCTACGCCCAGTCCTCGTGGACCCGGCCCGCGGTGGCATCCCTGTTCACCGGCCTCCTGCCGCCCGGGCACCGCACCGTCGACCGTCGTTCCGTGCTGCCCGAGGAGGCGGTCACCCTGACGGAGATCCTGTCCGCCAACGGCTACGAAGGCCTGGGCCTCATCCGCAATCCGAACGTCGGCCGGGCCTTCGGGTTCGCTCAGGGCTTCACGCGTTTTCGCAGCGAGGACCGCGACCGCGACGAGACGATGCTGGACCGGGTCCGCGTCTGGCTCGATGAGCGGCAGGGCGCCGAGGTTCCGTTCTTTCTCTACCTCCATGCGATCGACCCCCACGGCCCCTACGCGCCGGCGCCAGAGTTCGAGCAGATGTTCGACGCCGGCGGGGCGCCCGCGCACTACCGTACGGTGAACTACCTGCTGCAGTTGAACCGCGGCGAGGTGGAGCCTGATGCCGGCACGGCCGAGGCACTGTCCCGGCTCTACGACGCGGAAGTCGCCCAGAACGACCGCGCCTTCGGCCAGCTCCTCGATGAACTCGAGACACGCGGTCTGGCCGGTGACACCGCGGTGATCTACGTGTCGGATCACGGCGAGGAATTCGAGGAGCACGGCCGCTGGGAACATGGCATCTCGCTCTACGAGGAGGTGCTTCGGATTCCCTTCGTCATGCGCCTGCCGGGCATCGCCCCGCGCCGCATCGAGACGGCGGCCCAGCACGTCGATCTGCTGCCGACCCTGCTCGCCTATCTCGGCATCGAAGCGCCGGCGACGGACGGTCGCAATCTGCTCGCAGCCCGGCGTGCCGGCGATGGCCGGCCGGACGTATACACCCATCTCGACATCGACGGTCATCGCGCTGCCTCGGTGATCCGCGGTCGCTACAAGCTGGTGCTGCCGCAGTCGCCGTCGCAGGGCAGCGAGCCGATGCTGTTCGACCTGGAGACGGATCCCGGCGAGCGGGAGAACCTGGCGTCCGGTCGCCCGGAGATCGTCGAACGCATGCTGGACCTGCTCGTCGATCGCGGCCTCGCCGGCGAAGTAGAACCCGCTCTCGAGATCGACGAGGACGAGATCGACGAGGATCTGCGGCGCAGGCTGAGGGCGCTGGGGTACGTCGACTAAGCGAACCGGCCCGGCGCCAACTCTCGCAGGCACCCTGCCAGCAGCTCGATCCCTTCGCGGATCCTGGCGACGGAGGGGCGGGCGTAGGCCAGGCGCAGGAACGGCACGTCCTCGCCCTCTGCGTGGTAGGCAGCGCCGTAGCCATATTCGAGGCCCCGCCGCTCGCCGAGGGCAAACAGCGCTGCCCGGTCGACCTCGGGCGGCAGGCCCACCCACAGGAACATCGCGCCCGCCGGCTTGCGCCAGGTGCAGATGCCGCCGAGCTCTTCGGCGAGCGCGGCCAGCAACGCGTCGCGCTTGGGCAGCAGGGCGGCGTTGTTCCGTTCGATCTGGGCCGGCAGACGGCCGCGCAACAGCTCGGCGACGATGCTCGAGGAGAGCACACTCTGGCCGGCGTCGAAGCGCTGGTCGAGAAGTCGCTGCTGCAGCGGCGGCCTGGCTACGAAGTAGCCGATCCGGACGCCGGCGCCGAGGATCTTCGATAGCGAGCCGATGTAGATGACGCCTTGGCCTTCGGCCAGGGTGTAGAGCGATTGCGGCGGCTTTGGCGCGTCGTCGTAGTGGACGTCGGCGTAGCAGTTGTCCTCGACCAGGAGAACGTCGAACTCGCGCGCGGCCTCGATCATCTCGATCCGCCGCTCGCGCGGCATCACCGCGCCGGTCGGGTTGTGGTAGGTCGGCAGTGTGTAGATGAACCGTGGCTTACTACCGGCCGCTTCGAGGCGTTCCAGTGTGCGGCGCAGGGCGCCTACGTCCATGCCGTTCTCGTCGGTGGGCACGCCGACGAGGCGGTAGCCGAGCCCCCGGTAGGCGCCGAGCGTGCCCGAGTACGTCGTCTCCTCCGTGATCACGATGTCGCCCGGCTGCTCCATCAGAACCCGGCCGACCAGTGTCACTGCCTGCATCGAGCCGTTCGTCAGGGCGATTTCGTCCGGATCGAACGCCGCACCCTCGCGGTCCGCTTCGCGCTGGGCAAGCACCTCGCGCAGACCGAGATGGCCGAGGTCGCCGGGGTAGAGGGCGAAGTCCTTCCCGATGTCGAGAATCGCCCGGCCGGCCGCCTCGGCCATCTCGGCCGCCGGGAAGGCTTCGGGCGCGGTCATGCCGACCCGCATGGGAATCGGGTCGGCCGGGGTGTCTACAGCAGGTTTGGATTCGACCATGGCGGCGGCACTGTAGCAGCGCCCGGCGGGCTGGTAACCTCTGCCGCTTCCCTCGACACCAACGGCTACGGCCCCTCAAGGGCTGCAAGGAGAACGGACAATGAAGGACCTGTTCGACCTCACCGGCAAGGTGAGCGTCATCACCGGATCGACCAAGGGGATCGGCAAGGCGATCGCCGAAGCGCTAGCGGCCTTCGGCTCGAAGGTCGTCATCTCGAGCCGTAAGGCGGATGCCTGCGAGGCGGTTGCGGCCGGGATCAACGAGAGCGGCGGCGAGGCGATGGCGCACCCCTGCCACGTCGGTCACAAGGATCAGTTGGAACGCCTGGTCGCGGCAACGCGCGAGCGCTGGGGAAAGATCGACAACCTGGTCGTCAATGCCGCGGTCAACCCGTACTACGGCTCGAGTCTCGGCATTCCCGACACGGCGTTCGACAAGGTGATGGAGGTCAACATTAGGAGCGTCCACTGGCTGTGCCAGATGGTGATTCCCGAGATGCGCGAGCGCAAGGACGGCTCGATCATCATCGTGTCCTCGATCGGCGGCTTCCGCGGCAGCTCGATGCTCGGCGCCTATGCGATCTCGAAAGCCGCCGACATGCAGTTGGCGCGCAATCTGGCGGCCGAGTTCAGCCCGGACAACATCCGCGTCAACTGCGTTTGCCCCGGCCTGGTCAAGACCGACTTCGCCCGCGCGCTGTGGGAGAACCCGGAGAACAGGGCCCGGGTCGAGGCGACCACGCCGCTGCGGCGTCTGGGCGAGCCCGAGGATTGCGCCGGCATCGCCGTCTACCTCGCCTCGCGCGCCGGCTCGTGGACCACGGGCCAGAGCTTCACCGTCGACGGCGGAGTCGTAGCCTGCGGTTGACCGCGTTCTCCGCTGCGCTTGTCCTTCTCGGCGGCGCGGCGGCCGGACAGCCGGCCGGCGGCGGTTTTCTCAGCGTGGACGCCACAAGGGCCGGGGCAGGGACCGCCGCTGCCTGAGAGTCGCTTCCGCCCTATACCTTGGCCATCGGCACCGGTAACCCCGCCACCGGCGCCCTGGTCCTAAAGATCGAGCCGCTGCTCTCGGGATCGTCCTGGCTGCCGGCGGTGACCACATAGAGGTCGCGCCGGTCGCTGCCGCCGAAGCAGACGCTGGTGATGTTGTCTGCCGGCACGTCGAGGTGGCTGAGGATCCTGCCCTCGGCGTCGAGGCGGGTCACGCAGCCGCCGGCGAAGCAGGCGACCCAGAGGCAGCCCTCTTCGTCGACCGCGAGGCCGTCCGGACGACCGCGGTCGGGTGACGCGAGAGCCCGGCGGTTCACACAGCGGCCGTCGTCGGTGATGTCGTGGGCGACGACATGGTTGCGGGCCGTATCGGCGTGGTAGAGCGTGCGGCCGTTCGGTGAGAAGCCGATGCCGTTGGTCAGGCTGATGTCGCCATAGAGTTCGGTGGCGTTGCCCACCGATTCGATCCGCCAGCACTCCCCGGGGGTCCGCTGCTGGCTGCCGGTGAACGGGCTCGTGCGCATCGTGCCGGTGATCACGCGGCCCTCGGCATCGACGAACAGGTCGTTGAAGCCGGGCGTGTCGGGCGGGTCGAAGAGGATTCGGGTGACGCCGTCACGCACATGGCAGATGTTGCGGCCCGAGCACACGATGCCGCCC
The DNA here is from genome assembly GCA_965247095.1 of Candidatus Multivorans sp. Taxonomy (GTDB): domain Bacteria; phylum Acidobacteriota; class Thermoanaerobaculia; order Multivoradales; family Multivoraceae; genus Multivorans. The sequence goes on from OZ251997.1 coordinate 396,365, forward strand.
TGGGCGTGGAGTGCAATGCCGCCGACGCCGCGCCGCTTGGGCACCACGGTCTCGATCTCGCCGTTCGGGCTGCGGCGGTAGACGCCGCCGTTGTGAACGTCGCTGAAATAGAGGCGATCCTCGGCGTCGACGCGAGGGCCTTCGATCAGGGTGTAGCCGGACGCCAGGAGTTCCATGGGGCGCGCACTTTAGCAGCGCTACCGCCAGCGAACCCCCAACCAGGCGGCGGGGTGGAGGAAGATCAGAACCGTGATGATCTCCAGCCGCCCGATCCACATGTTGAGCGACAGGTAGACCTTGATCGGGTCGGAGAAGTGGGCGTAGTTGCTGGACGGTCCGATGTCTCCCAGGCCCGGGCCGATGTTGCCGAGGGTGGCGATGCTGGCGGTCACCGCGGTTGGCATGTCCGTACCGGCCAGTCCGACGACGCCGACGCTCATGGCGAACAGCACGAGGTAGAGCAGGAGGAACGACACGACGGCGTGGATCACGTCGTCGGGCACTCTCCGGCCGTCCAGGCGCAGCGGCCGCACGGCCCGCGGGAAGACGGTCTGGAACAGTTCGAGCAGCGTCGACTTCGCGATCAGCCATACCCGCACCAGCTTGGGGCCTCCGGCCGCGGAGCCGCCGCAGCCGCCGCAGAACATGAGCAGCAGCAGGATGGTCTGACTCGCCTGCGCCCACAGCGCGAAATCCTCGGTCGCGAATCCGGTTGTAGTGATGATCGCGACCGCCTGGAAACCCGCGCGCCGCAGGGTGTCCTCCGACAGGGCGTCGGTCGCGATCCACTCCCACAGCGGTACTTCGTCGCTCTTGAGGGTGCAGGCCAGAAGCAGGGTCGCGGCGACGACGATCAGGAGGTAGAGCCGGAACTCCTCGCTGCGCAGCAGGGTCAGCGGGCGGCCTCGGACGGCCTGGAACTGGAAGGCGTAGTTCGCTCCGGCGAGGAGCATGAAGGCGATCACGGTCCACTCGATCAGGCTGCTGCTGTAGCCGCCGATGCTGCTCGGATGAGGAGAGAACCCTCCCGCCGACACGGTGCTCAAGGAGTTGCAGATGGCGTCGAAGGGCGGCATGCCGAACCGGATCAGGAGGCCGGTTTCGAGAGCGGTCAGGCCGACGTAGAGCGTGTACAGGTAGAGCGCTGTGTTGCGGATGCGAGGTGTGAGACGCTCCTCCGTGGGCCCGGGTGCTTCGGCGAAGAACATCTGGCGGCCGGCGATGCGGAGCGCGGGCAGCACGGCGATGAAGAGGGCGATGATGCCCATGCTGCCCACCCACTCGCTCAGGCTGCGCCAAAGGAAGATGCCTTCGCTCACCGCGTCGAAGTCGGTGAGGATGGTGGCGCCGGTGCCGGTCAGGCCCGACATCGACTCGAAGAGCGCGTCGGCGGGGGCGAAGCCGCTCACTGAGTAGGGGATGGCGCCGATCAGCACCAGGAAGAGCCAGGCCACGGCAACGGTCGCCAAACCTTCCATCCGCCGCATTTCGAGCCCCCGACCGGGCAGCAGCCGCGAAGCCGCTCCCAGTAGAACGGCGAGGCCCGCCGCGCCCAGAAACCCCAGCGCGCTGCGGCCGTGTCCGTAGGCGGCCTCGACCGCCGACGGCGCCAGCAGCACGACGCCGAAGAAACCGACCAGCGCCAGGGTCGTCCGGAGAACCAGGGAAACGCGCACGACCGGCGGCTTCTATGACGCTGCGCCGCGGAACGACACTGAGTGAGGTTTGCGGTGCAGCGTCATGGTGAGGTGGGGGCTGGGGCCAAACGGCGAGTCAGCGAGCGGTTTGGCGGCTCTAGGAGGCTTCCGGCGCGAGTTCGAAGGCCGGACCGACGGTATCGGCGGCCTCGGCCGTGGCGACGACCAGCAGACGGTCGCCGGCTCGCACTTCGTCGCCTCCGCCGGGCACGATCGTGTTGTAGTGACGCAGGACCGCGCCGACGATGACGCCGGTCGGCATGTCCATGTCGCGCAGGCACCGAGCCTCGAAGTCCGACGGGACGGTGATTTCGACCACTTCCGCCCGACCGTCCTCGAGTGTGGCGCGGTACTCCAGGCGCGGCGCCTGGATCTGGTGCAGGACCTCGGCGATCGCGGCGGCGCGGGCGTTCAGGGTCACGTCGATGCCGACCCGCTCGAACAGTGAGCTGCTCGTGTCGTGGCTGACTCCGGTGACGACCTTCGGGATCCCGAGCTGTTTGGCGATCAGGGAGCAGAGCAGGTTCGTCTGATCGTCACCGGCCATGGCGACCAGAGCATCGCTGCGCGCGACGCCGATTTCTTCCAGCACCTCCAAGTCCGTGCCGTCGCCGCAGAAGACGATCGCCCTGCCTACCTGTCCGGCGATGTCCTCACAACGCCGTCGCGAGACCTCGATGACCCGGACTTCGGGCCAGAGGCCTCGCGTCAATTCCTGAGCCAGGAGCCTGCCGGTGCGGCCGCCGCCGATGATCGTCACGCTGCGCACAACGGTTTCGGGCGCGGCGAAGAATCGCTTGGCCACCTGCCGTAGCGCGGTCCGCCGACCCATGAACAGGACCTTGTCGCCGGCTTCCAGGCGGTCCTGCCCGCGCGGAACGATCAGTTCGCCGTTCCTGACCCGGCTGACGACCAGAGTGTTCCTGGGCAGGGGCGAGTTGGCCAGGGTCGGTCCGCACAGCGGGGAGTCCGCCGGCAGCCGGTACTCCATCAACCACACCCGGCCGCGGTGGAAGTTCTCCACATCGAGGGCCCGGGGCTCGAGCACGATCCGGGCGATCTCCCTGGCCAGCGACCACTGCGGCCAGATCAGGTGGTCGATGACCTCTTCGAGTGTCGTCTGCTCCGGGTCGTTGAAGCTCTCGTGGTGTTCGTCCTGTGAGATGAAGCAGTACGTCGTCGCCTTCGACCGGCCGCGGGCCGCCAGGCAGGCGATGATGTTGCGCTCGTCCGAGTCGGCGCAGGCGATGAACGTGTCCCGGTCTGAGAGACCGACATGCTTCAGCGTGGTGCGGCTGGCCGCCGGTCCGACCGTGATCTGCAGGTCGAGGTGTTCGAACCGGCCGCGGGCGGTCTCGGTGGGCACGACGACGAAGACATCCTCCTCGCGTGCCAAGGAGGACGCGAGCAGGTACGCGATGTCCCCGCCCCCGGCGATGACTACAGTCACAACCGGGACGATAGCGCGCCTGTGGCGCCTCCTAGAAGATCCGGGAGAAGCCGCTGCTCTCGCTGCTCAGCCTGGATCACCACGTTGTTGTAGATCGAGCCGAACGTGTACCGGAGCTGGATGCCGCCGCGGATACTCGACTGCCGCTGCCGCGCGGTAGGAGTAGTAGGCGCCCATGCCCATCCGCCACGTGTCCGTGGTGCGTCCGGCGGCGGCGCTCGTCTGGTACGACTGCGAATCTCTGCGATCCTCGGTGCGGAAGTCGGTTTCCATGCGCAGCCGCTGTCGCAGTCGAGGAACAGGCGCAGCGCCTCCGTGCCGTCGGTCGTCTCGAGCGCGGGCGCCGGCCCGGCGAAGCTGGTGAGAGCGAACAACGCGAGGGCCGGGAAGATCGGACGCCATGGGCGGCGTTGTCGATCTCGGGCCGGCTTCGGCACGTCTCCGCCCCCGGCGCCCCGAACGTCGCTATGATGCCGGACGGACTCCCGTGAGGCTCTCGGTGTCATCGATGGTGGCCTTGGGCGCTTGCAGTGGATGTGCAAAGGGCGGCGAATGGGACGGCGGCGGAAAATACCACAACGAAAAGAGAGAGCTTCGAGCGTGAACGGCCTCCCGCGCGACGAGCCCGCTGACCTGCGGGGAGATTCCCGGTGAGCGTCGTCGACTCGGTCGAGTCCGGCGCCGTTCAGGCGCCCGGAACACGTCCTGCGAGCGACCTCTGGCGGCGTGTGAAGGCCCTGATCAAGTGGCCGTTCTACATGGTGTACCAGCGGCGGCTCGAGTCCAAGGTGCGGACCTGGCGGCTGCCCCGGCACATCGGGCTGATCATGGACGGCAACCGCCGCTTTGCGCGCCAGCAGGGGCTCGGCAACGTCAGCGCCGGTCACTTCCGGGGCGCCGAGAAGCTGTGGGAGGTCCTCAACTGGTGCTACGAGGCGCAGGTCTCGACGGTCACCGTGTGGAGCATGTCGCTCGACAACTTCAATCGCTCCGCGAAGGAAGTGCAGGCCCTGTTCGATCTGTTCGAGGAGAAGATCCGGGAACTCGCAAACCATGACGACGTCCACGAGAAGGGCATCCGGGTGCGCTTCCTGGGGCAGATCGATCTGCTGCCGGAGAGCCTTCAGACCGCGATCCGCGAGGCGGAGGCGGCGACCAGCGGCTACGACCGCTACCGGTTGAACATCGCGATGGCGTACGGCGGCCGGGAGGAGATCGCGAGCGCCTTCCGCAACTACCTGCTGGACAACTCGGCGGTCGGCAAGTCGCTCGACGAGGTCGCCGACGAGTTCAGCGCCTCGTCGATCGAGCGCTACCTCTACACCTCCGGCCAGCCCGAGCCCGACCTGATCCTCCGCACCAGCGGCGAGGTCCGCCTGAGCGGGTTCCTGCTCTGGCAGAGCACCTACTCCGAGTACTACTTCTGCGACACGCATTGGCCCGCTCTGCGTAAGATCGACCTCCTGCGCGCGCTGCGCTCCTACAGCAGCCGCCAGCGCCGCAGAGGACGTTGAGATTCCGGGACACGAAACAAACAGGCAGGCGCGGTACTCGCCCGATCGTGGTTGACGGTCGGGCGTCGTGTCGGCTGGGAGTTGCCAAGTGAACAAGACAGCGCGGAAATTCCTGATCGATCTGTTGGCCACGCCGAGCCCCTCGGGCCACGAGGAGCCGGTGCAGGAAGTCGTTCGCGCCTACGCGGGCAAGTTCGCCGACGACGTTTCGACCGACATTCATGGCAACGTGATCGCGGCCGTGAACGTCGAGGCCGGAGAGAAGCCGGACGGCCGCCGCGTGCTGTTCGCGGGCCACTGCGATCAGATCGGTCTGCTGGTCAGCTACATCGACGACAAGGGCTTCCTGTGGGTGCAGCCGATCGGCGGTTGGGATCCGCAGCAGTTGATCGGCCAGCGGACGACCGTGTGGGCGAAGGACGGGCCGGTACCCGCGGTCATCGCCCGCAAGCCGATCCACCTGCTCGATACCGAGGAGCGGCGGCGCGCGGTCAAGATGGAGAACCTCTGGCTCGACATCGGCGCGACGGACGGCGACGACGCGAAGAGCGTGGTGCGGGTCGGCGACCCGGTGACGCTCGATCTCGGTTTCCGGGAACTGCGCAACGGCCTGGCCAATGCTCCGAAGATGGACAACACGACCGGCCTGTGGGTGGTCATCGAGGCGCTGCGGCGGGTCGCAAAGAGGAACCCCAAGGTCGCGGTGTACGCGGTGTCGACGGTGTGCGAGGAGATCGGCCTGCGCGGTGCCCGCACCAGCACCCACGGCGTCGACCCCGACGTCGGCATCGCGGTGGACGTGACCCACGCGACCGACTGTCCCACGATCAGCAAGCGGCAGGAGGGTGACCTGCGCCTGGGCGGCGGTCCGGTCATCGTGCGCGGGCCCAACATGAACCCGAGGGTCAGCGATCGGCTCGAGGCGATTGCGGAAGAAGAGAAGATCCCGTTCCAGTTGGCGGCCCTCGGGCGCGCGGCGCCGAACGACGCGAACTCGATCCAGATCACCCGCGCCGGTGTCGCGACCGGACTGATCAGCGTCCCGAACCGCTACATGCACAGCGCCGTCGAGACGATTTCCCTGGACGACATCGATCGCTCCGCCGATCTGCTGGCCGGCTTCGCGGCGTCCCTTACGCCCGACGAGTCTCTGATCCCCTGATCGACGGGGTCAACCTGGGAACCCGGGTGGCGCGATCCGCGCCACCCGCGAACCACTCCGAGCGCCCGTCATCGGGCGCGCGGATCGCACGCGGGCATCCTGCCCGCATCCGGCTTCCGGCTGCTAACGTCTGCCGCCACAATCACCGTCCAACGAAGCGACAAAGGGACACAGAAGGAAATGCCGATGAAGAACCGTCTGCGCGACAAGATCGACAGTGGAGAGGCGGCGCTCGGCGCCTGGCTGGCCCTTCCAGACACGCACAGCGCCGAGCTGATGTCCCGTCTCGGTTTCGACTGGGCGACGATCGACATGCAGCACGGGCTGGTCGACTACCAGCGAGCGACGGAGATGTTGCAGGCGATGACCGCCTCCGACACGACGCCGATCGTCCGCGTGCCCTGGAACGAGCCCGGGATCATCGGCAAGATGCTCGACGCCGGCGCTCACGGCATCATCATTCCGATGGTGAACAGCCGTGCCGAAGCGGAAGCCGCGGCGGCCGCCTGCCGGTACCCGCCGCGCGGAAAGCGCAGCTTCGGTCCCTTCCGCGCCGGCCTGCTCTACGGCGGGAACTACCTCGAGGAGGCGAACGAGCAGATCTACTGCATCCCGATGATCGAGACCCAGCAGGCGCTCGACAATCTGGACGACATTCTGTCCGTGCCGGGCTTCGACGGCGTCTACGTCGGCCCGAGCGACCTCAGCGTGTCGCTGGGGCTTCGGCCGGCGGCGGACCAGGAGGACGAGAAGTTCATCGCCGCTATCGACAAGATCCTCGATGGCTGCAAGCGGCACGGGCTGTTTGCCGGCGTCGCCGGCACCGTCAAGGAGGCGCCGAAGCGGATCGGGCAGGGGTTCCGGTTCGTGGAGGTGGCGCGCGACGGCGGATCGATGGCCAAGGCGGCGCTCCAGGATCTGCGCACCGTGCGGGCTTTGATGGAGGAAGGCTGAGCCGATTCACTCGGTATCTGGAACGAATCGGCCCGGGCAGCGTTCTCACTACAGAGGCGGGCCGGCAGCGGCGTGTCGACGGGTGGAGACAGGACACTAGAATGCAGAGCGAACGCAGAGGCGAACAGGAGAAGGATCGAACCATGTCGCGAATGAAGGTCTGGTTGGTGATGGGTCTGGCACTGGCTGTGGCTGTGCCGGCTGTGGCGCAGGACGGCGAGGAGAAGCACGTTCGCAAGATCCAGATCAAGAAGATCGTGGAGTGTGCGGACGGCGAGGACTGCGAGGAGCACGCGAGCCGGATGGTCTTCGTCGGCGACGACGGCGACGTGCGGATTCTTCATGGCGACGATACGGAATGGGTGTCGGAGGACAATGTCCGCATTCTCAAGGCGGGCGGCCACGACGTGATCCTGATCGAGGATGAGGACGGGGACGGTGAAGAGGGCAACTCGATCAGACGCCGAATTCACCGGGTCATGCAGCGGGCCGCGGAGGGCGGTCGGGGCCTGCATCTGGCCCACGGCGGCGGCGCCTTTCTCGGCGTCCAGCTCTCCGATCTGACCGCGGAGCTCCGCACTCACTTCGGTGTTCCGGAGGACGCGGGCGTCATGGTCGGCAAGGTCGTTGACGGCAGCCCGGCCTTCCGCGCCGGCGTGGAGGTCGGCGACATCGTGACGGCGGTCGACGGCGTAGCAGTCGACTCGGCGTCATCGCTCGCGCGCGCGATCCGCGGCCATGAGAACGGCGACACGGTCGTCCTCGAGGTCTGGCGGGACGGCCAGGTGCAGAAGATCAGCGCCGCCCTCGAAGAGCGCGAGCGACAGGTCGCGATGTCCAGCGCGGTGTCTGGCGCCGTGGGCGGCCACGGCGAAGCCCGGGTGATCGAGGTCAAGGTCGACTGCGAGGACGGCGAGGACTGCACGGTCGACATCGACAACGCGAACGCCTTCGAGTTCGCGGCCTCGGCCTGCGGCGACTCGGGCGAGTGCGAGGTGAATGTCGAGTGCGACGGCGGTGACTGCGCCTGCACCGTGAACGGGGAAGCGGTGGACTGCTCCGCGTTCCCCGGCCTTCCCCAGTAGACCTTGGGCGTTTCGCTCGCATGCGCCGGAGGGGCTCCGACAGGGGTGCCATCCGTGCGCCCGATGACGGGCGCACGGACTGGTTCACGCGTGGCGCGGATCGCGCCACGCGGGATGTAGAGGCGCGGCCCTCAACGCGATGAGAGGACCTGCCCGGATGCCCTTCGAACGTCTCAGCCTGACCGAACTGCTCGACCAGCTCGACGCCGGAGAATGCTCCTGCGTCGAGCTGATGGGCGCTACGCTCGACCGGATCGAGGCGACCCACTTGCGCCTGAACGCGGTGGTCAGCACAAGACCGCGCGAAGAGCTGCTTGCCGACGCTGAGGCCGCCGATCGCCGCCGGGCCGCCGGCGAGGCCGGCCCGCTCGAAGGGGTGCCACTCGGAGTCAAGGATCTCGAGGACGTGGCGGGCATGGTCACCAGCATGGGTTCGCGGGTGTTCCGGAACAACGTGGCCGAGAGCGACTCCACCCAGGTGGCGCGGTTGCGGGCCGCGGGAGCGATCGTCGTCGGCAAGACGAACACGCCTGAGTTCGGGTTCACCGCGATCACGAAGAACCCGCTCTTCGGCGTGAGCCGATCGCCGTGGGACCTGGAACGAACCCCCGGCGGTTCGAGCGGCGGATCGGCGGCGGTGCTCGCGGGCGGCGTGCTGCCCCTGGTCACGTCGTCGGACGGCGGCGGATCGATCCGCATCCCGGCCAGCTTCACGGGCGCCTTCGGCCTCAAGCCGAGCCAGGGCAGGGTGCCTCGGGGGCCGATGCGGGCATGGGACTACGGGAGCACCGCGGTCTACGGTCCCTTGACCCGGACCGTGGCCGACGCCGCGCTGTTCCTCGATCTCGTCGCGGGCCCTTCGCCGTGCGACCCCGCCTCGTTGCCGGCGCCGGGTCTCAGCTACCGCGAGGCGTTCGACTCCGGTTTGCCGGCCTCCACGCGGATCGCCAGTCGCCGGACCTCGGCTATGCCCGGGTCCAGTCGGACGTCGGCCGCGTCGCGGCGCAAGCGGTGGCGGCGTTCGAGGAGGCGGGTCTTGCGGTCGAGCCCCTGGAAGAGCACGTCCCCGGCGGCCCGCCGATGCTGACCGCGGCCTGGGGCGCGCTCGGCAACTTCTTCCTCGCCGGTCAACTACACGGGCCGCTGCGGAACCAACGCCACGACATGACGCACTCCTTTGCCGAGGCGCTGGAGCGCTCGTGGGAGGTGACGCCCGAGTCGTTCGGTGAGGGCGCGCGTGAGCGCGGCCGTCTGAACCAGTGGTGCGGCGAGGTGTTCGACCGGTTCGACCTGCTCGTGACCCCGACCGTGCCGTACGATCCGCCGCCCGCCCGCGGACCCTTCCCGACCCACACCGAGGGCCGGGAACAGGTTCCGGCCGGCGTCGCCGCGTTCACGATTCCGTTCAACATGTCAGGCCATCCGGCCGCCACGGTGCGGGCCGGTTTCTCCGACGCCGGTCTGCCGGTGGGTCTGCACATCGTGGGCCCACGCCACCGCGACGACCTTGTGCTCCGGGCCGCGCGCGTGTTCGAACGGGCTCGTCCCTGGCACCCGAATTGGCCGGAGATTCAGGAACGGTTCACGGGATCACCGAGACCTTGACCGCGCCGGACCGTTTGTCGCCGGCGATCTCGAAGGCGCGCTCGATGTTGTCCAGCGGCACTTCGTGGGTCAGCAGGCCGGTGTGGTCTCCTCCGGCCGCGGTCAGGATGCGCACCGCCTCCTCGAAATCCGCCTCGCCGGGGCGGCGCGCGTAGCAGTTGGACCACTGAAGGCGCGCCTCCTTGCCCAGCAGCGTCAGAGGATCGAGCGTCAGGGGGCCGAGGAAGACGCCCAGGACGCTGATCGTGCCGCCCGGCGCCAATGCCGCCGCGGCCGCGTTCATCGTGTCCGCTGTGCCGCCGACTGTCTCGACGACCAGATCGGCGTCGAGGCCGGCCAGATCGTCCGTCGACGCGGCGTCGAGCGACTCGTGGACGCCGAGCCGCTTCGCCAGGCGCGCCTGGTGCTCGTAGCGGGCGGTGATCGCGATGTCGTCGAACTGCCAGGCGCGGGCGACCGCGGCCACCGCCAGACCGATCGCGCCGGCGCCGAGGATCAACAGGCGTTCCGGTGGCCTGCCGCCGTCGAAGCCAGCCAGACGCAGGCTGTGGACGGCCACCGCGAAGGGTTCGGCGAGTGCGGCGAGGGCCGGCGGGAGCGTTTCCGGAACCCGGTACAGGCGGTGCGCCGGCACGACCACGGCGTCGGCGAAGCCGCCGGGGCGGCGGAGGCCGTAGAGCTCCAGGTCCCGGCAGATGGAATCCCGGCCCTCGCGGCACGGGCCGCAATCGCCGCAGGACGCGAGCGGCTCGACGACGACCGGTTCGCCGCCGGCGAGGCCGTCGACTCCGGGGCCCAGGGCGTCGACCAAGCCGGCCATTTCATGCCCCATGGTCGAACCCGGGGCGACGATCGGCTGTGGGCTGTGAACGAGATGCAGGTCCGTGCCGCAGAGCCCGCAGGCGGTGATGCGGACGCGGACCTCGCCGGGGCCGGGTTCCGGCAGCGGCCGTTCGGCCAGCGCCACCCTTCCCGGTTCCAGGTAGACGCCGGCGCGCATCGTCGTCATGGGGCCGCTCCTTCCTTCCCGTCTCCCAGACATACGGGAAGCGCAAGCAGGAACAACGCCCAGCGCTGGATCTCCGTATCGCGCCAGTTCGCCTCGAACAGGCCCGCGACGTTGAGGGCCAGCAGGGCGAAGAGAACACCCAGGCAGAGGTCCGCGCGGGGTCCGGCTCGCCCGCCCTCGCCGCGGTAGCGCTTGATCGCCAGGGCCGCCGCCGCGCCCATCAGCCACAGGTAGCAGAGCAGCGACGGGATGCCGCGGCTTGCGGCCATGTGGACGAACGTGTTGTGCAAGTGCTTGACCCGCGCCCGAACCGAGGTCGGATGGCGGTAGACCGGGTACCACTCGCGGACCATGGCCGGGCCGATGCCTGTGAGAGGCCGGTCGGCGATCATCTGGCCGCCGGCCCACAGCATGCAGAGCCGGTCGTAGTTCGACGGGTTGCGGACGTCGACCATGGACGTGGCGCGTTGCCAGTAGGTCGGCCAGAAGGTGGGCGCCACCGCGGCCAGCGAGACGGCCGCCAGCACGAGGGCGGCGCCGTAGCCCGCCAGGACCCGCCGGCGCTGCAGGGCGAAGGCGGCGGTGGCGACGGCGAAGGCGCCGAGCCAGGCGCTGCGGGTGAGCGTCAGGACGAGCGCAGCGCCGACGAGCGCCAGCACGAACCAGTTCACCTGCCGGCGCCAACCGTGGCTGCTCGCGACGCGGCCGGCGATCAGCGCCAGACCGAGCAGGAGCACGCCCGAGAAGGTCATGTAGTGCGAGAACGGCCCCGGGATCCGTTGGTGCAGCGGGCCGTAGTCGGTGAAGACGAACTGCGCCAGACCGTAGACGGCCAGGACGGCCGAGATGCCGATGACGGCGCTGACAACGACACGCACCTGCCGTTCGCCCCGGACCAGCAGGAGCGCCAGGGGCAGGGTGAGGACGGAGTAGAGCTGGGAGAGTTCCTGAAGACTCGTCGCCGGCTTGTAGGAGAAGGCCGCCGAGAGGACGAAGCAGCCGGTGTAGGCGGCCAGCGGGTAGAGGAGCCGTCGCCGTCGCCGGCGATCCTCGTCGCCGGCCGCGAAGAAGAGCCGTCGCCGCCGGACGGCGCACCAGACCAGCGTGAAGAACAGCAGGATGTTCGAGAGCGCGATCCCGAACGTGGTCACGAGCTGGCCCAGGAAGAGCCAGAAGCCCGCGTTTCCCCTCGCTTCCCGGCAGGGCCGGAGCACGGCGCGCTCAATCGCCGCCATCGGGCCCTGGGTCCGCTGCATGGCGGTCAGTCTATGCGCGTCCGGCTCCGCACACTGGTCACCACGAGGCCCGGACGCAGTACCTCGACCCGGATGTCCCTGAGCCCGTCCGGGCCGGCCGCCGCGCCCGCCGGGGGCTCGAAGGCGATCAGGTAATGCGAGCGAAGGGCGCGCGCAATCTCGCGGTAGACGCGGTCCAGGTCGTCCACGGATTCAGCGGCGTGGTACTGGCCTCCAGTGCGGTCGGCGAGCGTTCGGAGCGCATCGACCGTCGCCGCGTCGCTTACTCGCAGCGCGATCGGGTAGGTCGCAACGCCGGCCAGCTCGACCTGGGCCAGCACGCGCTTGAAGTCGAGGTTGCTGTCGGTGTCGGCGCCGTCGCTCAAGACGACGAGAGCGCGCCGGTCCGGCCGTCCCGCGAAGGAGGACACGGCGTAAGCGATGCCGTCGTAGAGCCGGGTCGCGCCCCAGGCCCGCAGGCCCTCGGCGGCGTAGCGAAGCTGCCGGGTGTCGCCGACAAAGGGCGTCAGCCGCTCGAGATCATGGTTGAAGACGAGGAGGCTGGCGGCGTCGCGCTCGGTCAGAACCCGTTCGAAGAAACGCTGCGCGCTCGTGGCCGCAACCCGTACGCTGCGTCCCAGGGAGCTGGAGACGTCCATCAGCAGGGCAACGTTCATCGGCCGGTCCGCGAGGTTGCGGAAGTCATGGACCGGCACCTCGATGCCCTGGTGGAGAACCCGGAAGTCCCCCGGTCCGAGGTCCGTCGCCGGGCCGGTCTGCCGGCCGCCGACCGAGACGAGGAGATCGACCAGGCGCACATCGATCTGCTCAGGCGCCCCGGCGCCCAGGAATGCGAGATCCTCGACCTGCTCGCCGGAGCGGAGCGTGGCCACGGCGCGAACGAAGCTGAGGGGTAGCCGCAGCCCGGCCGGAACCCGGCAACGGAAGGGCGGCGCGGTCATCCGTTCGAGCAGGTCCGCGCCCAGGAAGCAGTCGACGCGATCGAGTTCGTGTCCGGACGGCAGGTCGACACGGACCGCGAGGTCGAGCGCCTGCTCCAGACGGGCCGCGTCAGGACTTTCCAGGGCGATCGCGAACGGGCGCTCTTCCCGTTCGATGTCGAGGCCGTGCCGGGCCACGAGCCGCCCCTCGCGGTCGAGTCCACGGACTTCGATCCGGTGACGCTGCTCCGGCAGATCGACGGCGTGAACGAAGGGCGGTTCGCCGACCCTGGCTACCGTCTGGCCGTCGCGCAGGAAGACGACCTCGGCGATGCCGGGGCTGGCTGTGGCGCGGGCGGTGAACGTGGCGCCCAGCACCCGGCCGTCCGGCGCCAGCAGTTCGACGCTCGGCAATTGGGTCAGGACGATCGTTTCCCGCCGGGTCAGCAGGTGGAGATCCGGCACGTCCAGCGGCGTTGGAAGCGCCGGCACGTCGACCGTGTTGCTGCTGCGGAGCAGCCCGCGCCCGAGGTTGTCCTCGGCGCGGAGTTCAAAGCGGTACGCGCCGGCCGGCAGGCGCCGGTAGAAGTCGAGTGCGATGTCCGGTGCGCGGTCGCCGGCGTCCGTCGCGTCGACCGGAATGCCGCCGCTGATGTGATGGGTGACGACGAAGGCGTCGGCAAGCTGGTTGCCGAGGAAGACATCGCCCGTGATCGTCACCCGGTCGAGGATCTGGCCGGCGCCGAGTTCGGCGAGATGCTCGTGAGGAAGCCGCAGCCGGCCACGCATCGCGGTGCGGCGGTTCTCGCTGCCGAGGGCCTCGAACTCCAGTGAGACGCCCCGCAGGGCCATGGCGGCAGGATCGAGGACGGCCTCCACGCGCAGGAAGTCGTCGACCCAGCTCGAGGTCCGGTCTTCGGCCCCGGCCGGTTCACCTGCCCAACCCAGCCGCTCGATAAACCGCCGCCAGCCTGTCGCGCGTTCAAGCCGCCGCTGCAGCCGGGCGCGTTCGTTCGCGGTCAGGCAGCGGCGGCGCTCCGCCTGCCCCAGTACGCGGAGCGCGTCGACTGGCGGCGGAGGGGTGGCGTCGTCACCCGCACCGTCCGAGGCTTTGGGGGCGAAGGTGAGGTCCGCGCCGGACTCCTGCGACCACAGGGCCATCGACCGGGGGTCGAAGTTGACCTGCTGCACGAAGGCCAGTAACAGATCGCCATCGCGTGCCGCCGGGAGCCGGCCGAGTTGGTGCTCGAGCCGCCAGCGGTCGTAGGTCCAGATCTCGATCCGGCGCAGGGCCGATTCGCACGGTTCGACCATCTGCCGGTCAGCCGGCTTGCCGGCCAGCAGCACGGCGCGCTCCATTGCCGGCGACCGCTCGCGGAGCTGGTCGCGGGCCCTCCGGTTCTCCTGCCAGCGTTCGAGCAGGCGCGGCGGACGTGCCGCCCAGAAGGCGCGCAGGAAGCGCTCGCGCGCGCCCGGGCCTTCGAGCTGTTCGAAGGCCCGGCGCTCGCGGTCGTCAAGGAGCGGCTCAACCTCGGCGAGCCACTGTGTGTAGAAGTCGGGCAGGCGCGCCTGCGGCCGGCGGCTGCCCTGAGCTTCAACGGATTCCGCGGAAGCCGCGGTCAGCGCCGCCGCGGCGAGCAGCAGCAAGGCGGCTGCGCGAGGGCAGCCGCACCGATTGAGCCGCTGATCCGAGCGGATCGACCCCTACTCCGGCAGCAGCGCCTTGATGGAGTCCGAGGGCTCGAACACGCTCTCGTCCACATCGTCGTAGGTCACGGACTCGATGGTCTGGGTCATCTCCATACCCATGAAACTGATGGCCACCCTGCTCGGGGCCATCAGACCGCCGAACTCCTTGTAGTCGCTCGAGCTGATCGTGACATCGACAGTGCCCATCTCACTCGTCTGTGTGGTCTCGATACCGATCAGGAGGCCGGTGTCCTTGGCGAAGTAGTGCGAGGATTCGTTGCCGTCGGTGTCGACGAGGTCGAGCTGGTAGGCCGCCTGGCCGTTCCACTCTGTTTCCCCGGCAGCCTGCTGCCCGGGGTAGATCTCGTCGTACTCCAACTCGGCGTAGAAGCGGGCGTTGCGCGCGGCGTCCTTCAGCATCCGGCCATCCAGGAGGCGTGTGCCCTGCATTGGATCCTCGGCCCAGCCGATCTCGCCGTTGTAGACCTGAAGGGTTTCGCCAAAGCCAGCCATGTTGGTCGACTCGAAGTACTTGTCGGGCGCCATTGTGTAGATCGTCGTGTCACCGGAGACACCCATTGCGGGCAGGTCGAACGCGGCCTTGATGGTTGCGGAGCTGTGCGCCCGTATGGCCTCCTCGCCACCCATCGCTTCAACGAAGCGGGCGACGATCTTCTCTTCCTCCGTCAGCTCTCGAGGTGGTGGGATCTCTTCCGCTACCTCTTGGGGTGGTGGAAGATCTGCGTTGCGGGCAGAGCAGGCGCCGAGAATCAGACCGCAGCAGGCAAGTGCGAGCACGGTGCGGCGGCGAAGGGGATGGAAAGACATGGGCGGGTCTCCTTCGGAGAGTGTGTTGGTTGTCGTACCTGACTACGTAGAAGCGGCGGCGCGGTTGCGGTGCGTTTCCTAGCTTGCCCATTTCCTGGCTGCCGCCAGGGCCTCTTCCGACGGCGGCAGAGTGGGCTTGAGGCGCGCGGTCACGTTGAACGGTTCCGTGTCGATTTCGTCCAGGCCTTGTTCGCCGGCGAGGACTGCCTGCTTCCATTCCTGCTGCGCATCTTCGCGCTCCTGGAACTCGGGCATCACTTCGCGCGCGAACAGCTCCAGGCTGCTCATGATGTCCTCGTGGGTGTTCTTGCCGGCTTGGTTGAGCAGGATAACCTGATCCACGTGGGCCCGCTCGAGCTCCAGCAGGCGCTCGCGGATTGTGGCCGGTGAGCCGATCAGTTCGCTGCCGGAGCGTCTGCGGCCTTCGGGCGTCTGCTTCCACTCCTGGTAGCGCTCCCAGAAGTTGTTCGACCTGGGCTCGAACGGGCCTTCCTTGTTGTAGAGCTGGAGGGCGAACTGGAAGAACGTCCAGCCGTCGGCCTTCTGTTGCGCTTCCTCGTCGGTGGGCGCGCACATGAAGCCGCCAACCACGGCGAGGTTCGGGTTCGTCTGGTAGTCGCAGAGCTTCTGCTGATCGCCGACGAAGGTGTTGTAGTACGCGTTGACCCAGGCGCGGGCGGAGTCGAGGTCGACGAACTTGAAGCACAGCGCGCCCATGCCGCGGTGGGCGGCGTAACGGATCGTTTCGAGCTGCGAGCAGGCGACCCAGAGCGGCGGGTGGGGCCGCTGCAGCGGCTTTGGAATCACGTTGCGCAGCGGGAAGTCGAAGTAGTGGCCGTGGTACTCCCAGCCCTCGTTCCAGAACATCGGCAGGCAGGCCTGGACCGCCTCCTCCCACACGATCCGCTTGTCGCGGAAACTGCGGCCGAAGGGGTGGAGTTCGGTGACGCTCGAGCCCTCGCCGAGCCCGAGTTCGACGCGGCCGTTCGACACCAGATCGAGGGTCGAGACGCGTTCCGCCACCCGCGCCGGGTGGTTCGTCGTCAACTGGACGATGCCGTGGCCGAGGCGGATGTTCTTGGTGCGCTGCGACGCCGCGGCCAGGAAGACCTCGGGCGCCGAACTGTGCGAGTACTCCTCCAGGAAGTGGTGCTCCACCTCCCAGGCGTAGTCGTAACCGAGCCGGTCCGCGAGTTCGATCTGCTCCAGCGAGTTATGGAGCAGCCGGTGCTCCGAGTCCGCCTTCCACGGTTTCGGTAGCTGGTGCTCGTAGAAGATGCCGAATTTCATGGCAGCCGACAGTAACACTGCCGCGCTTGCAGCGGACTGTTAGGGTCGCGCGTCGGAGGTGATGGCCATGGCGATGACTACAGACGAAGTGCGGGCGGCTTGCGGTGAGTTGAACGGTTGGGAGGCGGACCTGGACGTGCCTTCGATCGCACGGGACTACCAGTTTCCGACTTTTCCCGCGGCGGTGCGTTTCGTGGACTTCGTTGCCGAGCTGGCCGAAGCGGCGGACCACCATCCGGACATCGACATCCGCTACAACCGGGTCCGGCTCACCTTGAGCACCCACTCCGCGGGCGGCGTGACCGAGAAGGACTTCGCCCTCGCCCGCGCGATCGACCAGAGCTGATCAGCCCGGCCGGTTACCCGTGACGCAACCCCTCGAAGCGGCAGCGCCGACGCGTACGCTGGAGGCGCCGTACTACCTGCCCGTCGGCAACGAGGTCGAGCTGTTCCTGGCCGCTTACCGGGCACGGCTGCCGGTGCTGCTCAAGGGGCCGACTGGTTGCGGCAAGACCCGGTTCCTGGAACACATGACGCACCGCGTCTACCGCGGCGGTGAAGCCGGGACACGAGCCCGTATCGAACAGCCCTTAGTGACGGTCGCCTGCCACGAGGACCTCACCGCCACGGACCTGGTGGGCCGGTACCTGCTGGAGGGCGACGACACGGTCTGGATGGACGGCCCGCTGACGCGGGCGGTGCGCGACGGGTCGATCTGCTATCTGGACGAGATCGTCGAGGCGCGCAAGGACACGACGGTGCTGATCCACGCGCTGACGGACCACCGGCGCATCCTGCCGATCGAGAAGCGGGGCGAGATCCTGCCCGCGCACCCCGATTTTCTGCTCGTTTTGTCGTACAACCCGGGCTACCAGAGCGTCGCCAAGGACCTGAAGCCCAGCACGCGCCAGCGCTTCGTGGCGCTCGAGTTCGACTACCCGCCGCCGGAGATCGAAGCCGAGATCATCGCGCACGAGGCGGACGTCGACGTGACGCTGGCCCGCGACCTGGCCGAACTCGGCAAGCGCATTCGCAACCTGCATCACCGCGGCTTCGACGAAGGGGTCAGCACCCGGCTGCTGATCTACACGGCTCAGTTGATCGTGGGCGGCATCAGTGTGCGCGAGGCGTGCGTTGCCGCGATCTGCCGGGCGATCACCGACGACGACGAAGTCCAGCGCGCGGTGACTGAGGTCGCGTCGACTCTCCTGTCTTGACCGCCGTAGAACTCGACGACATCGGACGCATCCTCGAGATCTACGTCGAGGCGATGCTGGCGCGTCCGGCCGAGGTCCGTCCGCTCGCCGATCTGTCGACCGGCGACCGGTCGCGCGGCGGCCACGTCGACCTCGAAGGCGCCGCCGCCGCGGGCCGCCCGACGACCGACGGCGCGGCCTTCTACCTGCCGGAGCGGATCGCGCGCTTTCCCGACCGCTACGGGAACTTCATGGTCTACCGGATGGCGGTGTTGCACCAGTTGGGCGGTGTCTTGTTCGGCACCTACCGCCGCGGCCCCGTCCGGTTCGCCGACTTCTTCGCCGGGTTCGAGGAGCCAGGCCTGGCCCGGGCGCTGTTTGCGCGACTCGAAGGGGCGCGGATCGACGCCGCCCTGGCGCGTACGTTCCGGGGCGTCCGCCGCGACCTGCTGCGGCTGATCGACGACGCCCTGGAGTCGTCGCCGGCGCCTCCGTCGAGGCCTCGGCGGCGACATCGGCGCCGCGAAGCGGCTCTGTTCGAGCTGGCCGGCTCGCTGCTGGAGGCCCAGCGCGCGCTACTGACGGTGCCCGCATCCGGCGCCGGACTACGCCACGGAGGCGACCTCCCGGTCGAAGCCGCGTCCCTGCTCCAACCCGGCGCCACCGTCGAGGACACCCGAGGGGCGGTGCGCGCTCTCTATCCGGCGCTCGCTGCCCTGCGTTCAAGCGGCATCCTGGCCGACCCCGGCGTGCCGGCCGACGATGCCCGCGCGGAAGATCGTCGCCAGGAGCCCGACGCGGACCCCGTCCCGCAGTCCCTCGAAGTACCGGCGCCGGCCCACCACGGCGACCCGGCGCCGGAGCGGGTCGAGCTGCGAGGCGAGTGGGCCGAACTTGCCGCCGAGGTCGAACTGCGGGACGACGTGGCGCCGGGCCCGGTGGCCTCGGGCATGCTGGACCAGTTGCAGGTCGACGAGCTCGGCGTGCTCAGCCTCCAGGACGGTGACCTCTCGGGTACGGCCGGACTGCCGCTCACCGACCTGGACGTCACCGGGGCGATCGAGGCCGAGGCCGGCGACACGGACGGCGAGCCGATCGAACTCGACCCCGAAGAGCTTGCCGCCCGCCTGGAAGAACTATCGAAGCGGCTCGAACGCGAGCTCGAGGCGGCGGGCTTGAACCGCGACCGCGAGCAGGTCCACTACTACGACGAATGGGACCACGAACTCGCCGGTTACCGTCGCCGCTGGTGCCACCTCAGGGAGAAGACAATCGAACCGCCATCCACCGACGGCGGCGGCGACACCGCGGTCTCGGGTCACCGATTCGTCGACGAGACGAGACACCACCATGCCGACCTGCTGCGGCGCGTGCGACGCCAGTTCGAGTTGCTCAAGCCGGAGGAGTTCCGGCGCGTGCGGCGGCTGATCGAAGGCGAGGAACTCGACCTCGACCGGGTGGTGGAGACCCACGTCGACCGCCGCGCCGGCCGTCCGCCGGACGGCGCCGTCTACATGAGCCGCCGCCGCCAGCACCGCGACGTGGCGGCGGCGTTCCTGCTCGACATGAGCGCTTCGACCGACGCCGAGGCGCCGACCTGTGAGCCGGAACCCGTTCCCGGCAAGACCCCGGCGCCCGAGTACGTGGGCGTCTTCGACGACTTCGACTGGCCCGACAATCCGCAGCCCCTGCCGCCCGGCCGCCGGGTGATCGACATCGAGAAGGAGTCCCTGGTGCTGATGGCCGATGCGCTCGAGACCCTGGGCGACGACTACGCGATCTACGGCTTCTCCGGGTTCGGCCGCAAGGAGGTCGACTTTTTCGTCGCCAAGGAGTTCGACGATGACCTCAACCGCGAGACCGAGGACCGGATCGCGGCGATGGAACCGAAGCGCAGCACCCGGATGGGGCCGGCGATCCGCCACGCCGCAGTGAAGCTCGCCGAGCGCGAGGCGAGGGTCAAGGTGCTGCTGATCCTCTCCGACGGCTATCCCCAGGACTTCGACTACGGCAGCGACCGCGCCTCCCGTGTCTACGGCATCCGCGACACGATGGTGGCCCTGCGCGAAACGGAGCGTCAGGGCGTTTCGACCTTCTGCATCACCGTCGACCCCGCCGGCCACGACTACCTGCGCGAGATGTGCCCCGAGCGCCGTTACCTGGTGATCGACGAAATCGCGGCCCTGCCGAGTCAGTTGCCGAAGGTGTACCGGGGCTTGACGGCGTAGCGGCTGCGCCTACCGTTCGGCCGGTATTGGCGCCAGAACACCCAACGGCGGCGCACCGTCCGGGCTCTCGAAGTCGACATCGAGCAGCAGGGCGATGAGATCGGCGATGTCGGTGAGACCCATGCGGTGGACCGTGCGGCCCGCTTCGAAGCCGGCGCCCCAGCCAACGAAGCCGGTGAGGATCTCGGGGAAGTCGGTGGGGAAGAAGCCGTGGGTGCCGCCGTCGGTGGGCCTTACGGGGTCGCCTGAGGCGTCGGAACCGAAGCGGACGCCGAGCGTGCCGGTGAGAGCGAAGGGGGCGTTCGGGGCGGCGCCGATGGCATCGAGTTCATCGCGTTCGACGACGCGGAACAGGCGGTGGATGGAAGCGGGCAGAGCGGCGAGGATGTCGCGCACGGCGGCGGTCGCCGCATCGTCGGCCCGGTCGTTCAGGTGCAGAAACGCGGCGCCGCTCGTGGCGTGGAAGGTCGCGCGCCATGTGCCGCGGTCGGGCTCAATGCCGTGGAGGCCGGCTTCGGCGAGCCACACGTTGGGCATGATCTGGGTGTGGAGATCGACGAAGCCGTGGTCGCCGGTGATCACGAAAGCGGTGCGGTCGAGAATCCCTGCGCGCTCGGCGGCGTCGCGGATCGCTCCGATCGCCCGGTCGGCCCCGGCGACAGCGCGCCGGGCGACGTCGGACTCCCGCCCCTGTTCGTGCTGGAAGCGGTCGGTGGAGATGAGGTGGAGGGCCATCAGGGCCGGCCGGTAAGTCTCCAGGACGTACGCGGCGATGGCGCCCGTCGTGTCGTCGCGGGTGATGTAGTTGGCGGAGTAGTTGCGCACGTTGAGGCGTCCCGTGGCCTCCCGCTCCAATTCCTGCCACAGACCCGGCGTGCTGCCCTCGCGCATCGGCAGCAGGCGGTCGACGTTGGGGTCGAGGGAGTAGACCTCGGGGACGAGGAGGTCGATCGGTGCGCCGACGGTTACCGGCCAGGAGATCGCCGCGGTCTCCCTGCCGGCGGCTCGGACCGCGTCCCAGAGCGTGGGAACCTGGATTGCCGATTCGTGCCAGTACCAGTGGCCGGTCTGGCCGGCGGGTTCAAAGGGTCGGTTGTAGTAGACGCCGTGGCGGGCGGGTAGTGCGCCGGTCACGATCGTCGTGTGCGAGGGATAGGTGACGGAGGGAAACACCCCGTGCACCCCCTCGGCGTGGGCGCCGTCGCGCGCCATCTGTTGCACGTTGGGGGCCGGCCAGGATGAACCTGGAACGTAGAAGTCGGGGCGGAAGCCGTCGACGGAGACGAGCACGACGTGGTCCGCCCGCGGCTGGGCGGCGAGGGGAACGGCGACCAGGAACAGGGCGCCGAGAATGGCTGGAGCGGTGCGCTTCACCGCGTGCTAGACCGCCGCCGCCAACTGGCGGTCGTAGACGCTCTGCCGCATCTCTTCCAGCTTGTCGAGGTAGAGCTGCCGGTAGCTTTCGTACTCGAGGCCGAAGGGCGCGTTGCCCGGCTCGAAGCCGGCGAAGGTCTGGTTCGGGCCGTCTTCCGCGAACGGACGCATGGCCTCGACCTGCTCCTCGAACGGGTCGATGAGGCGCGGGTGCGCGGCGAGCAGCCGTTGCAACAGGTAGACGCCGAAGGCGATGTGACGGGCTTCGTCGCGCTGGATCAACCGGATCCCGCGCTCGAGCGCCGGGAAACGGCCGCTGCGCTCGAAGATCGAGTAGAACAAGGGGTAGCCGGCTTCGGCGCCCACGCCCTCGACGTAGAAGTGGTAAAGCATGATCGCGTTCAGCATGGCCTCGGGGCTGTCATCCGTAAACAGCGCGCGCATCGCCTGGGGCAGCCGGGTCGAGAACATGTCGCCGTGCAGATCGGGGTAGGGGATATCGACGCCGAAGCGCCCAGGAAGCGCCTCGATCAGCCAGGTCTCGAAGAACTGGACGTGGCGCGCCTCCTCGTACATCTGGGCCGTGACGAACATCTCCTCCTCGAGCCGGCCCTGCTGGCGGAGGCGGAACTGGAGCGGCGCGAGTTCGTGGGTCACGCCGCGCTCACCGACCCGGAAGCCCGAAACGAGCCGCAGGAGCAGGTTGTGTTCGTCGCCCGTGAGCGCCAGCCAGTCCGACTGCTCCTGCGAGTAGTCGATGTCGCCGGGATTCCAGGAACGTTCGTGCGAAGCGGTGAAGAGCCGCATCGGAAGCGAGTTGTTGTCGAATGGCATCAGGTAGACCTCCTGGTCACAGATTCTATTGGAGAGGGCTCAGGCCGGATGAACGCGAAAGGTCCTGATCAACATGAGCATGGCGACCGCCATCAGCATGGATCCGGCGAGAAGCGGCGCCCCTGGCAGTTCGAAGGGCGCGGCGTCCGAGGTGAAGTAGCTGAACAGACCCGCGGTGAACACCAGCGGCGCGACGATGGCGGACAGACTCATCAGGGAGGTCAGAGCGCCCTGGACCTTGCCCTGGTCGTACGGCGCCACGGTGCCGGCGATGAGGCCCTGCACCGCCGGCCCGGCGATGCCGCCGAGCGAGCCGATCACGATCACCGTGATGAGGATCCAACCGCGAGAGGCGAGGCCGTAGCCGGCGAAAGCCAGCGTGCCGATCCCGAAGCCGATCAGTACGGCTTTGCGTTCGCCGAGCCAAGCCACGGCGTGCCGCACCAGGAGTCCCTGGACCAGGGCCGCCGAGACGCCGACCGCAGTCAGTGCGAGACCGTTCTGGAACTCGTTCCAGCCGTAGCGGTAGCCCGTGTAGAGCACCCAGCAGGTTTCGAGACCCCGCTGCGCCAGCGCCAGGAGCACGAAAGCGGCTGCCAGACTGGCGACCAGGGGATAGGCGCGCAGGTTGGAGAGACTGGATACCGGGTTCGCGTTGCGGAGCGAGAAGGCGCTCCGGTTCTCCGGCGCCAGCGACTCGGGAAGCACGAAGAAACCGTAGATCGAGTTGATGAGGCAGAGGCCGGCGGCGACGAAGAAGGGCAATCGCAGATCGACGGTGCCGAGGAGGCCGCCAAGGCTTGGGCCCAGCATGAAGCCGATTCCGAAGGCGACGTTGATCAGACCGTAGTTCCGGGCCCGGGTCTCGGGAGTCGAGATGTCGGCGATGTAGGCGTTCGCGGTCGTGATGCTGGCGCCCATCATGCCGGCGACAAGTCGACCGACGAACAGCCAGGCGACCGAAGGGGCGAAGCCCATGATGAGATAGTCGACGCCGAGACCGAACATCGACAGCAGCAACACGCGACGGCGTCCGAAACGGTCGGAGAGGGCGCCGAGAATCGGGGCGAAGACGAACTGCGCTACCGCGTAGCAGGAAGCGATGACGCCCAGCATCCGGGCGGCGGACGACGTGTCGCCCCCCATGAACTGCTCGATCAGTTCGGGCAGGATCGGGATGATGATGCCGACCCCGAGCATGTCGAGCAGGATCACCGCGAGGATGAAGGACACCCCGGCCTTGCGGCGTGGCTGTACTTGGGAATCGGAGGTCGTCATCGCTCGAATCGGCTCGTCGGTTCTGGGGCGCGGTGGCTAAGGCGCTAGAGTTGCGGCGTGAATACCACGTCTGAAACGAGACGGTGGGCTCGAGAGCCGCTCCCGGCCCGCGCCGCGGCACGGTCCCGGTTGGTCGCCCTCGGCGCGCTCGCACTGACCGGGGTGTTCCTTGCATGCGCCGAGTCGGTGCCCCAACCGAACGAGAAAGGTCTGCGGGCTTCGTTCATTGCCCAGATCGAGGCCGACGAACACGTGAAGGACCTCAAGGTCTACGGCGACGAGATCCACTTCGCCCGCCGCGACGGCTCGGGTGAGCACGTCGAGTGGCGGGTGCGCATCGACTCGCTGGAGGTGTATGCCGGCGAGGCCGAAGGGGCCCAGGCGAAGGGTCAGGTCGTATCGGGCTGGAGCGTCGCCGGACGCCCGGTGTCGGTCGAGGTCGGGCCGGAGGGCCTGGTCACCGACATGCCGATCTGGGTGCTCGACGCCGGCCTGGCGCCCGAGTGCTGGGCGCTCTGGGACGAGGACGCGAAAGCCTGGGGCTGGTGAACCGGTCGAAGCGCAGCCTGCGCGGCAGCTATGATCACGGCAGGCAGTTGAACACGGTGGTTGGAGGGCAGGCAATGAGAAGGCATGAACGCTTGAACGTCGGTTGGACCGTGGCCATGGTCGTTGCACTCCTGGTTGTCGCCTTTGCCGGCGGCGCGGGCGCCGTGGGCAACAACGCCAACAATGCCACTGACGCCGACTGGACCATGCCTCGCACCGGCGCCGGTCATCCCGATCTCCAGGGCGTGTGGGCGAACAACAACGCGACGCCGCTGCAACGTCCCGCCGCGTGGGCCGGCAAGGAACGCCTGACGGACGAGGAACTGCACCAGTTGATGGCTGCAGCGTCCGAGGCGACCAACCCCGGCGCGGACGCCCTGTTCGGCGACCAACTCGTGCTCGCCGCGATCGCGCGCACCGAGGCCACCTCTTACGACCCGACGACCGGCAACTACAACCAGTTCTGGATCGCGGACCGGGACTGGACGAACCGTACGTCCCTGGTCATCGATCCGCCGGACGGCCTGATCCCGCCCTTCACCGAACCGGCGAAGAAGCGTCTCTGCCAGCGGGTCAAGCACCTGATGGAGCACCCCGCCGACTCGTGGCTGGACCGGCCGATTCCCGAGCGGTGCATCAGCTACGGCGCTCCGTTCATCTTCCCGGGCTACAACGGCTACCACCAGGTCTTCCAGAGCGAGGACCACGTCGTGATTCACCAGGAGATGATCCACGACGCGCGGGTGATCCCGCTCGACGGCCGGGCGCAACTGGACGAGGACGTGCGGCTGTGGAACGGGTACTCCCGCGGTCACTGGGAGGGCGACACCTTGGTCGTCGAGACCACGAACTATTCGGAAAAGAACGACTTCATGGGTTCTTCCGAGCAGTTGAAGATCACGGAGCGCTTCACCCTCACTGGCCCCGATACACTGGAGTGGGCGATCACGGTGAACGACCCGGGCACCTGGACCAAGCCCTGGACGGCCTCGATCCCGCTCAAGCGCACCGAGGACGCGATCTTCGAGTACGCCTGCCACGAGGGCAACTACGCGATGGGAGGGATGCTCTCCGGCGCCCGCACCGAGGAGGCGTCAGACAAGCCGAAGCAGCTCGATCCCGGCGCCGCGTTCCGGTATCCGGGTCTGACCTGCGACTTCTGATCGGTTCGGCGTTTCGCTGAGCGCGTTGCGCCGCCTTTTGCGGACGCGGGCGAGCGTCCTGCGTCAGCGGATGGTGCGGACTTCGATACCCGGCAGTTCCAGTTCGAGCCAGGCGCGGTCGCCGGTGAGAGCTGGTATTCCTAACAACGAAGCGGTGGCAAGGCAGGCGCGGTCGCCGAGGCCAAGACCTGCGGATGCAGTTGCGGGCCGGAGCGCGCCGCTTGAAAGGGCGACTTCTGAATCGAAAGGTAGTGTCTCCATTCTGAATTCGCCCAGCGTCTTCGCGACTTCTCTGGCCTCCCATCCACGGTGATGGAGATGGGCGGCGACTTCAGCGAGGTTCACAGTGGAGATTGCCGCGCCGTCGCGCAAGGCGGCCCGGACGACCTCGGCGCCAGGCTCGCGCCAGAGCAGGGCCAACAGTGCCGAGGCATCGAGGAGGGCCCGAGCCACCTCAGTCTCGTGCCGCCTCCCGGCGTCGCTCGGCGATGAAGGCGTCGACTTCGCTCCCCGATGAACTTGTGCCGTGCTTCCGGGCAAGGGCCTGGGCGCGGGCGACTGCCGCGTCCACCGCCGTTTCCACGGTTGTTATCCGGATCGTGTCGCCTTCGAGATCGAGGATGACCTTCTGTCGAGGCTGAAAACCCAATGCCGCGCGAAAATGGGCTGGTACTACGAGCCGGCCTGCGGAGTCGATGATGGTGGAAGTCTGTGCGGGAGCGGGTGTGGGATCATCTGCCATAGCGCAGGAGTCTACCATTGTGGCGCAGAATGGGAGGGTGCTCGGCTGTACCACGGGAGTGAGAGTAGTGGCCAGTCGCTGGGGCCAACGGTCAGCACGGCGGAGGGACGGACAAAGGTGATCACGCCGTCGCTCCGCCGTGCGTTGCCCGTATCGGCGGGTCGGTCGGCCCGGCTACACGCAGATCGTCATGCTCCGGAAGGTCAGGTGCATCCCGACGGCGGTCAAGAAGGGGGAGCCAAGAGCCTGGCCGACGGCCGTAAGGAGCGCTCCGGCGACCGAGTCGGTCCTGCAACTGTGGCTCCGCGCTCCTCCAGCCACTCTCGTCAGGTCGGTGACCGTGAGCTGGTCGAGGCCATCGTGGCCGATGGTCGAGGTGCCGCCCGCCATCACGGCGTCAGGCGGTGTGGCGAAGGAAGCGCCGACGCTCAATACAAGGGCGATCGATGCAGTGGCTAGGAATCTCGTCATGTCCAGTGGTCCTTTCGGTTGTAGAGGGTTGGGGGTAGCCAGGTGGTGGAGGCCGCTGTCCGCGGCTCTCGAGCCACCTATGGACCAAGACGGAATCGGCGCGGCTCCGTTCGTCTCGGTCACTTCGGTCCGAGCCGGCAGGGTCGTGTCCTTGCCTTGCTGTGAGCATGAGCCGCCCGACCGGAGGAGCCCGGGAAGCGGGCTCAGCCGCTGAGCATCTGCTCGCGGCGCTCCGCACGGGCGAAGGTCAGGGCGACGATGGCGGCGATGATGAGGGCAATGCCTATACGGTTCTGGACGGCCATGGTGAGCAACTGCTCGGCGTCGCCCCCTTTCACGGCGAGCGGGTTCCACAATGGCGAGATGCGCGGCTCGACCGAGAGGTATGCCATTCGAAGGTTCGGGGCGAGTAGTGCCATGGTTGCCATTGCGCCGGTGACCTCGCTTCGGAAGAGGGTGGCGAAACCCATCGCTGCTACCAGGTAGAAAGCGGCTCCCTGCGCCGTGCCGTAGATGGTCTGAACAACTGGAAAGGAAGTGAAGAAAGCAAAGGTAAGCACCGCCGTCGGCGTCAGACTTGCAAACAGGATCAGCCCTGCGGCAGCGAGTTTTCCGGTCCATACGCGACGGGTGCCGCCGGGTACGGTGTAGGCGATCTCCAGGGTGCGCTCGTCGAGTTCGCCGGCGATGATCCGGCCGCCCAGGAAGACGGCGAGAACCGCGACCGGCGCACCAATCAGGGTGTTCTGTGCGTCGGCGGGCTCGAAGTTGGGCCGAAGCCCGGAGATGAGCAGTATCGCCTGAATTCCCAACCACGGCAGGGGCAGCAGCGGCAGCAGCCAGTAACGCGGGCCCCCGATCAGCACGGCGGAGAGACGGAGAACGGTGATCATGCCGGAGCTCGGTCACCGGTCGCCTGGGCCGGCCAGAGGTAGCCGTCCCCGACCCGTCCGAGGCCATGGCTCTCGATGACCGGTGTAGTGCCCGCCACGACCGAGTTGGGCGGTACAGCGACAGAGGGGCAGACACTCAAGACAAGTGGCGACTCCTGCTAGCGGCTGAGCATCTTCTCGCGACGCTCCGCGCGAGCGAAGGTCAGGGCGACGATGGCGGCGATGGTGAGCGCGATGCCGATGCGGTTCTGGATGGTCATGGCGAGCAACTGCTCGGCGTCGGCTCCTTTCACGGCGAGCGGGTTCCAGAACGGCGAGATGCGCAGGTGCCCGCCGAAGCCGGTCACAGAGCCGTTCAAGCCGAATAGCGCAATCGTGACCAAGGCACCGCTCACCTCGCTGCGGAACAGCGTGGAGAAACCCATCGCCGCGGCTAGGTAGAAGCTGGCTCCTTGGCCAGCACCGTGGAGGGTCTGGACGACCGGAAACGCGGTGAAGAAGGCGAACGCCAGAACAGTCATCGGGATCAGGCTGCCAAGCAGGATCAGGCCTGCGGCGGTTAGTTTCCCCCACCAGACCCGATGGGCGCCGCCCGGGACGGTGTAGGCGACTTCAAGGGTGCGCTCGTCGAGTTCGCCGGTGATGATCCGGCCGCCGAGAAACACAGCGAGGATCGCTACTGGCGCACCGATCAAGGTGTTCTGTGCAGCGGCGGGTTCGAAGCCGGGACGGCCGGTGAACAGCAACAGCACCGCCTGAAGGCCTAGCCAAGTCAGTGGCAGCAGAGGTAGCAGCCAGTATCTTGGCCCTCCGATCAGCACGGCGGAAAGACGGACAACGGTTCTCATTGCAGCTCTCCCCCGCGGGTTGCTTGGCCCGACCGGAGGTAGGTGTCTCTAGGCGGCGCGACGCCTCCTTCGCCTTGCATGTAGAGGGTGGTGGGCGGAGGGACTGGGGTGCAGGTACTCCGGTTCAGCATGTCCCGTCGCGACGAGCGGCCATCCTGCCGACGATCCAGAGAGCTGGCAGCGAGAAGAGGGATGCGATGGCGACGAACAGGACCGGAGAACCGCCGACGAGGGCCAACAGCCGACCGCTCAACCAGCTTCGCCCGAAGGCGCTGCCCGGGGCAGGTCGCAGCGGCCGGTAGGGGCGGCTTTGTAGGTCCATGAACGTCGCCATCGAGTCCTTCCAAACAGGAGCGTGATGCGCTATCCGCCCGCCTCTTTCCGGGGCCGAAGCCGGCACCCGCAATCAGAGAGTCTCATCGAGCGAGACGGCGCCGTTGTTGGCTAGACACACACAGCGTCCGCGAGGAACGGACCGGCCAACCCGGCAGCGTGCATGAGCCCCCTGCCCGTGTAGATCCCTACGAAGACAAAGGCCTCGCCCGTCGTCTCAAAAGCAGCAGTGCAAGCTCCGGACCACCAAGCTGCTCCCATCACGCCGACCATCTCGGCATCCGCGAGTTGTTCGAGCCCGGGATTGTCGACGCCCGGATAGTCGCCCGCCACGGCCGTGACAGGCGGTTCTGCGAAGGCGCCGCCGACACTCAGTACAAACGCTGCCACTGCGATAGATAGAACTTTCTTCATGATTCTTGTTCCTTTCCGTTTCATGGGTTCTTGTTGCCGTCGACCCCTTCGGAGAGGCCGACGACGCTGGTAGACGGGAAGGTCCTGCGGAAGCCGAGGAGGCTTCGCAGGTCCACCGCCGCGCAGCGCCTTACGGCGTGCAGGGACTGTGGACCGCCTATAGACCTATGACGGAATTCGGAGCGGCTTTTTCTGGCGAGGACCCTGAGAGGGGGCTGGGTGGCAGTGGCTGCGTGTCAGGTCGAGGGCGGAACCCGGCTCAGCCGCCGAGCATCTTCTCGCGGCGTTCGGCGCGGGCGAATGTCAGGGCGACGATGGCGGCGATCGCGAGGGCGATGCCGATCCGGTTCTGGACGCTCATCGCGAGCATCTGGTCGGCGTCGGCTCGGTCCACCGAGAGGGGGTTCCAGAACGGCGAGATGCGGAGGGGGTTTTCGCCGAAGCCGGTGATCAGGCCGTTGAGGCCAAGGAGGCCGGTCGTGGTCAGGGCGCCGGCCACCTCGCTGCGGAACAGGGTGGCGAGCCCCATGGCTGCAACCAGGTAGAAGGTGACGCCCTGGGCCGCGCCGTAGAGACTCTGGAAGACGGGGAAGGAGGTGAAGAAGGCGAACGTGACGGACGCCATCAAGGCCAGACTGGCGAGTAGCAACAGGCCGGCTGCGGCGAGCTTGCCGAGCCAGACGCGGTGAGCGCCGCCGGGTACGGTGTAGGCGATCTCAAGAGAGCGCTGGTCGAGTTCGCCGGTGATGATCCGCCCGCCCAGGAACACGGCGAGAACGGCCACCGGCATTCCGATCAGTGTGTTCTGGGCGGCGTCACGTTCGAAGCCCGTCGCGGCGCCGGCCAACAGCAGGATCGCCTGCACGGCTAGCCACAGTAGCGGCAGCAGGGGCAGCAACCAGTAGCGCCGCCCTGCCAGCAGCACCGCGGACAGACGCAGCACGGCGATCACGTCGGGGCTCTGCCGCGCGCCGCCTGCGCCAGCCAGAGGTAGCCGTCCTCGAGCGTGGGTTCGACTGGTTCGGCCCGCCGATCGGGGCGGTCGGCAGCCAGCACGCGCAGGCGGCTGCTGCCGTCGGGTTCCGGTTGGCGATCGGCGAGCACGGACGCCTCGGGAAGCTCCGGCTCCTCATCTCCGGGCGCCGTCCATGACCAGACACGGCCTTCGGCCTCTCGGGACAGCGCCGCCGGCTCGCCGTCGAACACCATGCGGCCGCCGGTGAGCACCAGTACGCGCTCGCAGGCCACCGCCACGTCCTCGACGACGTGGGTCGAGAAGAGGACGATGCGGTCCTTGGCCAGGCGCGAGAGCAGGTTGCGGAAGCGGACGCGCTCGCGTGGGTCGAGGCCGACGGTCGGCTCGTCGACGACGATGATCGGCGGCAGGCGCAACAGCGTGCGGGCCACCGCGACCCGCTGCCGCATGCCGCCGGAGTAGCCGCCGATCGGTTCGTCCGCTCGCTCGTCGAGTCCGACTTCGCGCAGCAGGGAGCCGATGCGCTCCGCTCGCTCCGACGCCTCGATCTGGTAGAGCGCGGCGTAGTACTCGAGGTACTGCCGGGCCGTCAGGCGCGCCGGCAGGCCGGCGTCCTGCGGCAGGTAGCCGACGTAGCGGGCCAGCCGTTTCCGTATCCTGAGCAGGGGCACGCCGCCCAGCGTGATCCGGCCGCGGGTCGAATCCAGAATGCCGGTCACCTGGCGGAGCAGGGTCGTCTTGCCCGCGCCGTTCGGACCCAGCACGCCGACCATGCCCCGCTCGACATCGAAGCTCACCGCGGCCAGCGCCTTCACCGTGTCGATCGGCAGATCGAGACCGAAGATCCGGGTTGCTGCCGCCCGCCAGAGGCGGATCAACATGCCGCGCCAGCCACGGGTGCGCCGGCGGCGGGTTGACCGCTGCTCCCGGCGCACCGTCTCGAGACGGGCCGTGCGACGTCCGAGTTGGATCAGAAGGATGATCGTGGAGAGGATGGCCACGACGATGAACCCGCCCACCGCGGGCTCGGTGGCGAGAGCCGGACCGACCAGGCCCGCGAGAAGCGCCCAGGGCAGCAGGGCGGACAGAACGCCCTCGATGCCGCCCGGCTCGACTCGACCAAGCGCGTCGGCGCGGCCGCGGGCACGCCGGACCTCGGTCAGCAGCCGGGAAGCGATCAGCAGTGCGGCAATCCAGGCGCCCAGTTGGATCAGGTCGGCACGGAACCTCATGGCCAGGGCGACCGCGCCGGCGAGCAACAGGAGCAAGGGCAGGATGCGGTCCCGCGCGTCGGCGGGGTGGAAGGCCTGACCGCCGCGGTCGACGACCTGCTTGGCGAAGTCGGTCGATGCCCGCAGCGCCCGGCGCACCGGCCCCGGCCGGCCGTAGGTCTTGCGCAGGTGACGGACCACCAGCCGGGGCGGTCCGGCGTCGGCCTCCGGTTCCGGTGTCGGCGGTTTTGGCACCAGCCACACGGTGAGCCCGAGCAGGGCGCCGGCGATGAGCACGGTCGTCGTGACCTGCCAGAACATGGACTCGATCACGCCGAGAACGAACAACGGGGCGGTGGCCGCGATCACCGCGCCGAGCCAGGTCAGAACCACCCAGGGTCCGACGCGGCTGAAGACATCGTCCAGGCGCCGCAGAAAGACGTAGCCGACCGGGATGACGAGCAGCGTGAGCACGGTCGAGGTCAGAAGACCGCCGATCACCAGGGTCGCGAAGGGCGGCCAGAGCTCGTTCTCGCGTCCCGTGGCGATGGCCAGCGGTGCGAGCGCCGCGATCGTCGTCGCGCTGGTCATCAACACCGGACGCGCGCGCTCGCGAACCGCGGCCAGGGCGGCGGCGCCCGCACTCCAGCCGGCGCCGAGTACCCGTTGCTGCATCCGGTCGACGAGCAGAACCGCCGGGTTCACCGCCAGCCCGAGGAGGACGAGCGCCCCGAGCAGCGCCATCGGATCGAGCCCGATGCCGGAGAACATCAGCGCCCACAGCGAGCCGAGCAGGGCGAGCGGCAGCGCGAGCAGAACAAGGATCGGCAGGGTCATCGACTCGAACGCCACCGCCAGAACCAGGAACACGAGCATCACGACCGGCGCCAGGACGCGCCGGAACCAGCTCGTGTTCTCGTCCGAGCGGTCGAGCTCGATTGTCGTTCCGGGCGGACGGTGGATGCTGGCAAGCGCCTCGTCCAGGTTGCGGTCGAATTCCAGCCGCGCCGGTCCGCCGCTTGGTACGTCGGACGAGACGCTGTAGATGACCTCCCGCTCGCGGCGGCCGTTGTGGTGTGTGATCACCGGGGAAGCCGGCGCGCGGCGCACCTGCGCCAAGGCGGCTACTGGCAGGACGCCAGCGCTCGTGGAGACGCGGAGCCGGGACAGGCCGCTCAGCGACGCCTCGCGCTCGAAACTGCTGCCGTCCACGACCCGGGCGTCACTGGGTCGGTTCTCCGCGCGCTGGACGACGATCGGAAGCTCACGGCCGTTCGGAAGCGGGAAGCCGCTGTTGATGCTCGTACCCTCACGGCCGGCGAGACTCAGCATCGGCAGCACATCGTCGAGCAGGACGCCGAAGGTGTCGAAGGCGCGACGGTTCGGGCTGACGTGGATCTCGTCGGGGCCGGGCCGTGAGGCTAGAAAGGCGCCGCTGATCCCCTCGATCTCCTTGAGCCGCTCGGCGACCTCCGTGGCCAGACCGGTCAACTGGTCGTTGTCGTTTCCGGACAGGATGACCCGTTTCGGCCCTGCCCCGAGCAACTCCTGGGCGCCGCCGCCACCGCCGGGACCGCCGCCCCGACCGCCCGGGCCTTCGCCTTCGCCGGGTCGCAGAATCTCGGTACCGGCGCGCCGGTTCGCGGCCCGGCGTACGAGCTGACGGATCCGCGCCGCGGTCAGTTCCTCGGGGCGGTCCTCGAGTGCCTCGAGGTGGACCGTCAACGAGCCCCCCTCCTCGCGGATCATGCTTTCGACGCGGTCCACGCCGTCGACTTCATGGACCGCCTCCAGAGGCTGGAAGGCGCGCACCGCGGAATCGAGCGAACTCCGGCTCTCGTCGAGGCGCACGGAGAACTGGACCTGGTCCGCGATCTCTGCTTCTGGCGACACTGTGTTTCCGAGCACAAAGGGCAGGGCCACGAGCGCGGTGACGACGACGGCGAGAGCCACCGACGTGATCCAGCTCGCAGGCCGCCTCAGTGCCGAGGCGAGAACTCCTGCAAACAGGATGCGGATCGGGTCGGGCGGCGCCTGTCCGGCGAAGCGTTCGCGGCGCTGTCGCAATCGGGCCAGCCGGCGGATCGCCGCGGGCGCGGCGAGATGGCGGGCCAGCAGCGGTACGAGACCGATCGCCACCAACAGGGAACCGAACAGCGGCAGCAGGATCGAGAGGGCGGCGATCGCGATCAGGTTGCGGATCATCGACGATCCCAGGTCGACGAGCAGCGGCGGCACGAAGACGACCGCGGTGGTCACGGACGCGGCGATGATCGCGCGGGCGGTGCGGCGGATGCCTCCCGCCGCGGCGTCGTCGGGACTTCGGCCCCGCTCGAGGCGGCGTTGGACGGACTCGAAGACCACGACGCTGTTGTCGACCAGCAGTCCGACGCCGACCGCAAGGCCGAAGAGGCTGATCAGGTTCAGGGTCTGGCCGGCCAGGTAGAGGAAGGACAGCGCCGCGGCCAGGCTGACCGGCACCGCGATCGCTACCACCGCCACGGCCCGCCATTGGCGCAGGAAGAGGAACAGGACCGCAAGGGCGATCAGGAAGCCTGAGAGACCGAGGTTTCTCAGACGGCCGATCTGGGTCTCGACGAGTTCCGCGGCGTCGAGGCTGATGAGCAGATGAATGCCGAGGGGCTCGAGATCTGCGTTGACCTCCTCGATCCGGCGGCGCAGGTCGCGGCCGAGGCGAACCAGGTTCGCGCCCTCTTCCTGGAAGAGCAAGACCCCAACCGAGGGGTCGCCGTTGACCCGGAACAGCATTTGTCGGCGGCCGGGGCCGACTTCGATCTCGGCGACGTGGCGCACCAGAGCCGGCCGGTCCGGCACGATCCGAACCTCGCCCATGGACACCGGGCCGACGGGACGGCCGTCCAGCATCACCGCCGTTCGCCCGGCTTCGTCTTCCAGGCTGCCGAGGTAGCGCAAGCGGCCGGCCGCGGCGCGCACCGCCGCCGTCACCTGCTCCGTGGTGACGCCGAGCGCTGCACAGCGGTTCGGGTCGACCCAGACGGTCAACTGCCGCGACGCACCGCCGCCGACGATCGCCTGACTGACGCCCGGCACCGCGGCCAGCCGCGGCGTGACGAGTTCCACGACCAGGTCGTGCAGGGCGTTCTGGTCGGCGGCGCCGGTGACCTGCAGGACCATGGCGAAGCTGGAAATGGCACTGCTGTCCTGGGCCTGGACGTCCAGGAAAGCGTTCCGCGGCTGGGTGCGGGCGAGGTCCGCGGCGATCCGGCGCACCTCCAGCTCGCGGACCTTCAGGTCGACGCCGCGTTCGAAGAGGATCGTGAAGCTGCCGCCGGCGCCGCTGACCTCGCCCCAGGTCTCGGCGACCCGCGGCAGGGTCCGTACCCGGGCCTCGAGCGGCATCAGGATCTCCCGCTCGATCGTCTCCGGTTCGCTGCCCGGGCGGAAGAAGTTGACGTAGAGCTGGTCGCCGGTCAGGGCCGGGAAGAGTTCGACCGGCAGTCGTCGCCAGGCGAACAGCCCCAGGATCACAAACCCCAGGAAGAACATCGCCACGGCGACGGGGCGGCGAATGGCAAGGGTGTCGAGACCGGCTCTCACGTCGCTTTCCGGTTCAGGCGCCGGACGGGTCGCGGCGGCGCCGGGTCAGTCGCATCGAGTCGAGTATCAGGTAGAGGCAGGGCAGCACGAGGAGCGAGCCGACGGTGGAGGTGAGGATGCCGCCGATGATCGTGTACGCCATCGGGCTTCGCAGTTCCGCGGCTTCGCCGGCGCCTATGGCAAGCGGCGCCAGGACCAGGACAGTGGTCAGGGTCGTCATCAGGATCGGCCGCAGGCGGATCGCGGCGGCCCGGGCCAGTGCGGTGCGCCGCTCCATGCCGGCGGCGAGCAGCCGGCGGGCGGTGGCAATCAGGAGGACCGCGTCGTTCACCGCCACGCCCGCGAGCACGATGAGGCCGAGCAGCGCCATGACACCGACCGGCCGTCCGAGGAAGCCGAGGGTGCAGGCGACGCCGACCAGGGCCAGGGGGATCGAGAACAACACCGTGAGCGGTTGGAGCAGGGACTCGAACGTTCCGGCGAGGACCATCAGCACGAGAACGAGCGCCAGCAGCCCCGCCCAGCGCAGTTCGCCGACGGCGCGCTCGCGTTCCTCTTCCTCGCCGGCGAGACGGACGATCAGACCGGAGGGCAGGTCGGTTGCTGCGATCGTCTCGCCGGCTGCCGCGATCGCGCGCGGGTAGTCGCTGTCGTCGGCGACCCGGGCGGTCACCTGGGCGACGCGGCGCTGGTCGCGGCGGAAGACCTCGCGGGCGCCCTCGGCGGGGACGAAGCGGGCGACTTGGCCGAGGGCGAGGTCCGCGCCGTCGTTGCTCGTGAAGCGCAGTTTGGCGAGTTCCTCGGGCCGCGGCTGGGGCAGAGAGAGGACGACGTGGCGCTCCTCGTCTCCAGTCGAGAGCAGGGTGACCCTGCGGCCGTCGAGTGCGGCCTGGAGCACCCGGGCGATCGTTTCCAGGCCGACGCCGAGGCCGTCGGCCATCGCGCGGTCGAGTTCGATCCGCAGTTCCGGCGGTCCGCCCTCGAACGAGGAGCGGACGTTCCAGAGTTCGGATCGCACAGCCATCGCGTCGCGCAACCTGGTGGCCGCCAGGCGCAGGTCGGGCAGCGACTGGCCCGCGATCTCGACCACGATCGGCGGTCCCGCGGAGCCGAGCGCGCGCGATAGCGCCGACGCCCCGACCTCCCACTCGATCTCGGTATCCGGCAGGTCTTGGAAGTTGGGCTGCAGGGCGGTCACGATCTGGCCGCCGGTCGGCCCTTCGGCGGACAGCCGGACGAGCAGGCGGGCCGTGTTCTCCTCAGTCAGCTCCGTGGTCACGAGCCGATCGTCCTCGGGCAGGCGGCCGACCTCGGCCTGGATCGCCTGCAGGTGCTCGCCGGCAGCCTGCCTGACCGCCTCTTCCAGCGTCGCCACGGCGCCGGCGGTGGCCTCGACGCGCTGGCCGGGCGGGCCGACCATGCGCACCGAGAACTGCCGCGGGTCGGCAGGCGGCAGCAGTTCGCTGCCCAGTCCGAGCAGAACGTAGACGGCGCCGGCGGCGGCGAGCACCGCCACTCCGACGACCAGCCAGCGAAGCTGAAGCAGGCCGAGAACCAGGCGCTCGACGGCGCCGAAGGCCCAGCCCAGCGGACGCGCTTCGTCTTCGTCAGCGTCCACCGGCATGCTGATGGATGCCGCCGCCGATGCGTCGGCCGTGGGCTCGGGCGCGGCGGTTTGCGGTTTGGCGCGCGGCAGGAGCCAGCGCGACAGGGCCGGAATCAGCATGATCGCGACCGCCAGGGAGGCGCCGAGGGAGGCGGTGACGGTGAAGGCGATGCCTTCGATCAGGCGCGCCGCCAGACCCTGGACGAAGAGGACGGGCAGGAAGACAACGCACGTAGTGAGCGTCGAGGCGGCAATCGCGCCCGCGACCTCGCCCGTGCCCCTGGCGGCCGTGTCGGCTGCCGAGGCGCCGGGGCGGTGGCGGCGGTGGATGCTCTCCACGACGACGATCGCGTTGTCGACCAGCATGCCGGCGCCGAGCGCCAGCCCGGCCAGGGTGATGATGTTCAGAGAGTGCCCCCACAGCCGCATCGCGAACAGCGCGACGAACAGGGACACCGGCACCGCTGAAGCGACGACCAAGGTCGGACCGAGGGAGCGCAGGAACAGCGCCAGCACGACGACCGCCAGGGCGATGCCGATCAGCGCCGCGTTCGTCAGGTCGTCCATCGCGTCCTCGATCAGCGCGGCGTCGTCGTTGACCATCGAGACGAGGACCCGGGGCAGGTCGCGCTCGAGGTCGTCGAGCGCCGCGCGCACGGTGCGCGAGACCTCCACGGTGTTGGCGCCCGCCTCCTTGAACACCTGCAGGCCGACGCCCTCCTGGCCGTTCACCCGCACCAGGTGGTCGATCTCGGCGTGTGCGAGTTCGACCGTGGCGACGTCGGAGACCCGGATCGGCTGACGGACCTGCCGGCCTCCCTCCGCCTGCTGGGTGCGGTAGCGCACGACGACCCGCTCGACATCGCGGGAGTTCCGGAACCGGGAGATGCCTCGAACGAGATAGACCTGACCGCCGTCCTCCAGGGTGCCGGCGTCGATGTCGACGTTCTCGGCCACGAGGCGTTGCTCCAGTTGGTCCAAGGTGACGCCGAACGCCTGCAGGCGGTAGCGGTCGACGCGTACGCGGACCTCCAGTTCCCGCCCTCCGAGGACCCGCACCTCGGCAACGTCGGCGAGCTGCTCCATGGCCGGCGCCACCTGACGGCGCGCCAGGCGGCGGAGCTCGGCGAGATCAGGTCCTTCCGGCTCGGCGGCCAGCCCAAGGGTGATCACCGGCGACTGCCTCGGATCGAGTTGGCGGACCAGGACCTCGTCGACTTCGGGGTCGGCCGCGACCGGATTGACCGCCTTCTGCACGTCGATCAGCGCCAGGTCCATGTCGGCGTCCCAGTCGAAGCGGACGGTGGCGATCAGGCGGCCGGTGCGGGCGACCTGGTGCACCTCGCGGAGGCCGCGCACCGTGAACAGGCGCTGCTCGACCTGCTCGCCGTAGAGCCGCTCCATCTCGGTCGGCGGCCGGTCGCCGGAACGCACGGCGACGACGATGGTCGGCGAACGCAGGTCGGGCAGGAGGTCGATCGGCAGTTCACGCCACGACATCCAGCCCACCAAGGCGAATGCCAGGGCGGTGACGGTGACCGCTACGGGCCGGCGCGCAGCCAGGCGGGCGGGGCCGAAGGTCTCACCGGATGTTCGAGTCATCGTGCCGGGCTCCGGTGGTCAGAGCTGCCGAATCGGTTCTTATTGGGAAACCCGGACGCGGGTGCCGTCGGTCAGGGTTTCGAGGCCGCGAACGACGACCCGCTCGCCGAGCTCCAGCCCCTGGCGAATCTCGGTGATCTCGTCGTCGCCGAGACCGAGAACGACTTCGCGCCGCACCGCGCGCTGGCCGTCGAGGACGAAGACGACGCGCCGGCCGCCGCGCTCGGTAACCGCCTCGCGCGGAATGACGGGGACGTCGTTGCGCTGCTCGACGACCAGGGTCACTTCGACGAACATGCCCGGCCGCAGCAGGCCGCCGGGATTGCGCACCGCCACCTCGGCGCGGAAGGTGTGGGTGACCGGGTCGACCTCGGGGGACAGGCGGACGACCCCGCCTTCGAACGTCTGGCCCTCCCAGGCGAAGTGCCTGAGCCGGCCCCGCTGCCCGGGGTGGACCCGCGCCAGTTCGGGGCCCACGAGGTCGATGTCGGCGATCAGGGAGGCGACCGGAGCGATCCGGGCCACCTGGAAGCCCCGGGAAACGAGCTGGCCGTCGGCGATCGGCATGCCGTTCGGGTCGCGGGCGAGTTCCATCAGCACGCCGCCGATCGGGGTCAGCATCTTCGCGCGGTCCTCGGTAAGCAGGCTCTGCTCCCAGGTCGCCTTCGCGTCTTCGAGCGCGATCTCGGCGCGGCGCAGCTCTTCGGCACTGATCAGTTCCTGCTCGAACAGCTTGGCGCGGGCGTCGCGTTCGGCCTCGGCGCCCAGGTAGGCTTGGTGGGTCGCCTCGACCCGGGCCGCGAGCCGTGCGTCCTCGCCGGTGACCTCCGCGATCATCTGCTCGGGGACGACGCGGTCGCCTTCGGCCAGCCGGTCGCCGGAACCGTTGCGGCCGATCAGCAGTCTCCCCGGCGTCTCGACCTGCAGGACGATGCTCTCGGCCGCTCGCAGAGTGCCGGTGGCGACGATCAGATCCTCGACGTTGCCGGTTTCGACCTCGGCCGCGGTGACCGGCACCAGGAAGTCGACGGGGTCCGTGCTGCCGCCGCCTTCGCAGGCGACGATCACGGCGCAGGCGGCTATCGCGAGGCCCGCATGCCGGAGGCCGGCGATCGGGCGGGAGGGCTGCCGCGGGCTCATAGCCCCGCGCCCCCGGTCTCGGCGCGGCCGGCGGCGGCGCTGTTGTCGAGCCGCACGAAGCGCACCGCGTCCGCGGCGACCGCTTTGCCGGAGGTCTCGTCGCTCAGGACCAGTTCGGTCGGGCCGCCGGCCAGATCGAAGTCGCCCAGCACCGCCCATCCCGCGCCCGCGGCCGCGGCGTCGAAGTCGATCGGCCGGGAGACGCCGCCGTTCTGCAACTCCAGGTCGTAGGTGCCGAGAGCCAGCCCCAGGTTCACCGAGACCCGTACGCCGCCGTCGTCGTCCCCTCCTCTTCGTGGTGCGTCTCCACCTCCGTCGCCGACCCGCACTTCCCGACGCACGGCCGTGGCGCCGGCTGGCAGGGGCGAGAGCGACGGCACGTGCAGTTCGACCCGCCAGCGGCCGTCTGCCGGCAACTCCGTCCGGTAGATCGCGCGGCTGTTCCCTTCGCCCGCGGGCGCCAGGGCGGTCGTGCGGCGGTAGCGGCCCCAACTGGTGGGCTGTGCGTAGCGCGACCATTCGGTCGGCGGTCCGCCGAAGCTCTGGTAGACGAGCAGACCCTGATCCGTCTGGTTCGACGGCGCGAAGAAGCCAGCGAGACCGCCCTGCAGCCGGAAGCCGCCGGCATCCGCTTCATCCGTCTCGATCGAGAAGCCGGGGTCCAGGTCGTCGACGACGATCATGTCGGTCGTTGACTCGAGGAAGGCGGGCAGCCAGTCGGCCGGCCGCGTGCCGCGCAGTGGTTCGGCATCGACGATCGTCTCGTTGTTGACGCTCGGCAGATCGATCGGGAACTCCCGGCGGTTCAGCGACAGGTAAGGTGAAGCCAGCATCCTGCCCGGCACCCTGGAAGTGACCAGACCGAATTCGACGGAGCTGTTTCCCGGGATCAGGGTCGGCTCGCTGGACTCCCAGCGCACGCCGCTCGGTGCGCGGACGGCGTAGCGGAGCCGGAACAGGCCCGGAGCCTCCTCGCCGTTGTGGACGAAGAGACGGGTCTGGTACTGCGGCAGGCCCTGGTCGTCGTCCGCCAGCCGCACGAGTTCGGCGGGGGATACGACGAAGCCCGGCAGGTCGGTCTGGTGGAGGAAGTCGCCGACCAGGCCGGCGAGGTCCAGGCCGGCTTCCTGAGCGGCCCGTTCGAGGTCGGCGGCGGTGAAGGTCGATCCCCGGTGGTCGCGCATGAGGTTCGCGAGCATCGCGGCGGTCCGTTCCCGGCCGGCGCCGTCCAGAATTGCGCCGGCAAGGGCCGAAGTCTTCAGATAGAGCGCGTTCAACGCTTTCTTCGGCTCCTCTTCGACGTCCATTTCCGTCAGCGAGGCGCCGAGAACGGCGTCCCATACCTCGGGGCGGTCGGTGAGGCTCTGTACGATGGTGCTGGAGACCGAGGAGGCGCCTCCGCCGAGCTGGCTGAAGATGGCGCCCTGCAACACGCTGGCGATCGTCCAGCCGAACTCGCGGTCGAACAGGTGGGCCGAGAAGTACGATTCGCCGCCGTTCACCAGCCGGTTCACCAGGTTGTTGCACAGTTCCTCGAGCGCCAGCGCCTCCGGACCGCGGGCGCCGGTCTGGTACATGAACAGATTGCGGACACCGCCGACCTCCACGTTGCCGCCCGAGAAGTCGTTGCGGAAGAACTGCTGCAGCCCGGAGGCCTTTGCCCGGGGCAGACCGCCCTCCTGCTCCTCGAACCGCTCCGGGTTGCGGAACAGGAACTCGAAGCGAGCGGTCGGCAGGCTGCTCTCGCTGAGCAGCAGCATGCCCGGCGGCGCGCGCTCGGTGTCCATCCGCCAGCCGCCGCCGTAGGAGCGCAGGGTCCAGGGAACTTCAACCAGGGTGAGCTGACGGTAGGGGTAGGGCAGGCCCAGCTCGCGCGCGCTGGTGAAGCGCTCGGCGGCGACTGCCTCGATCTCTTCCCGGGCGTCGGCGAAGAGCTCCACGTTTCTCAGATGGCGGGGGTGGAGGAGCAGTTCGATCTCGACGCCCTCGACCTCCGTCGTCCGGCGATCGAACCGACCGGCGACCAGGGCCGCTTCGGGCACGACTGCCACGGGTGCGAACCGTTGCCGTTCGCCGGCCGGCTCGGCTCTGCCTGGCCCGGCGACCGTCCAGCCCGAGGGGGCGCCGACCTCCAGGTCGAGTTCGAAGAAGTCTCTGGGACGCCTTCGCGGATCGGTGAGGCCGACCGACGTGCCGGGGCGCGGCATCCAGGCCAGCGCGGCGGGCAGCGCGACGTAGCGGCGCTCCGCAAAGCCGTTCAGGGCGCCGAGAAGGATGATCTGGGCGTCCTGGAACTTGATCCGGTTGAAGTCGATCGCGGAATCCAGGTACGCGAAGCGAAGGTCGGGCCGTCCGTGGGCGCGCAGGCGAAGGTCGACGGCCTCGCCCGCGGCCGGCGAGCGCCCGAGGTCGACCTCGAGCAGGCCGTCGCGGTGGTTGAATCCGAGCGTCGCGCCGGCGGTATCCTCAATGGCGTCGACCTGGAGGCCGGGGTTCAGGCTGAAGAGAGCCTGCGAACCGCCGGCGGCGAGGAACCGGACGTTGACATCGAGGGTCAGGCGGCCGCGCGGTGCGATGTCGACGGCGCCGTGGATCTGTTCCAGGTCAAGGACCGGTTCGCTCTGGCGTGCCGTGTGGGCGATGCGCCAGTCGTCGATTTCGTCGACCCGGTTGCCGGCCGTGACCGCGGCGGCTGCGATCGTTCCGATGGCCGCCGCCAGGAGGCCGGCGCCGGCGGTGGCCCACAGGCGTCGCCGGGTGTCGTCGAGCCGGGGATGGACGGCGACGGCGACCGCAAGCATCCCAACGGCCAGCGCCGCGACCGTGGCCCGGTTCATCAAGTTGAAGGCGGTCCAGATCTGGGGCGCGACCTCGGAAGGATTGGTGCCGAAGCCGCCGTTGATCGCCAGCATCGGCAGGACGTAGGTCGGCACGCGGAAGGAGAGAAGCATCGGCCCGATGGCCAGCCCGAGGCCCAGGAGCGCGGCGACCAGGCGGTTGCCGCTCAGGAGTGACGCCACATGGACGAAGGCGATGGTCAGAGCCAGCGCCGGCAGCGCCTCGGTCAGCAGGTAGGCCCAGACGGAACTCCAGATCGCCGGTTCGCCCACGTACCAGCCGAGCGCCACGCCGAGATGGCCGATGCCCTGGATGATCATCATGCCGATGAAGGCGACGCCCCAGATCATGATCAGGGCGCCGAGGAAGCGGCCGAGGACGAGTTCGGCGTTCGAATAGGGCCGGCTGTCCAGGACCTCGATGACGCGGTCGCGCCGGTCCCGTGC
The DNA here is from genome assembly GCA_965247095.1 of Candidatus Multivorans sp. Classification (GTDB taxonomy): domain Bacteria; phylum Acidobacteriota; class Thermoanaerobaculia; order Multivoradales; family Multivoraceae; genus Multivorans. Next base: position 438,545 of record OZ251997.1, read on the forward strand.
GCGCAGATCGAAGGCCAGGAACACGACGCCGATCGCGAGAACCATCGTCTGCGTCGAAGCCATCTGAGCGAGCAGGAACTTCGGGCTCATCGCGCCGACCGTCGCCGAGAACGACGAAAAGAGGCCGTGGATAACCCAGTAGTAGCCGTACGACACCAAGCCGACGAGGAGTGCGAGGCCCGAGAACAGCCAGAAGCGGAACAGCCGGCGGAGGGTGCGCATCTCGGCGCGGGCCAGCGACCAGACGGCGGCGAGTGAGATCACTGTCGGGCCTCCTCTCCGGAGGTCGTGTCGCCTGCGTCCGCGTCCGCCGATCCTTCGCCGCCATCGGACCGAGCGTTGTGGGCGGCTTTGTTCCCGCCGAAGTGCTCATCGGTCACCAGGGCTTCGGCACGACCGCGCGCGACCATGAAGGCGAGGTATCCCTCCTCGAGGGTCGGCGACGAGGCGATCCGCGCTCGTGCCGGTACGCCGCCGGGCGCCGCGACGGCGCGGTAGGTCGTTTCGTTCATGCTGACGGTGCGCGAGACGATCTCGAAGCCGCCTTCGGGCTGCGGCGCGGATGTCGGCAGGGTCAGCTCGAACACCTGGCCCTGGGCGCGCTCAAGCAGTTGGGTGGGGGAGCCGCGAAAGACGATCTTGCCCGCGTCGAGCAGGGCGAGGTCGTTGCAGCCGGTGCCCAGGTCGGCGACGATGTGGGTCGAGAGGATGATCGTCCGCTCGCGGCCGAGGCTCGCCATCAGTTGGCGGAAGCGGAGCCGCTCCTCCGGGTCCAGACCGACCGTGGGTTCGTCGACCACCAGCAGGCGGGGTTGGTGGATCAGCGCCTGGGCGATGCCGAGGCGGCGGGTCATGCCGCCTGAGAGCTTCTTCACCTTGCGGTGCGCGACCTCGCCCAGGCCGACGCTGTCGAGGACGGAATCGACGCGGGCCCGGCGGGCGCCGCGGTCGTCCAGGCCGGAGAGCTCGGCCAGGGTGTCGAGGACCTCCTCCACGCGGTGCAGACGCCAGGCGCCGAATTCCTGCGGCAGATAGCCGAGATGTGCGCGGACGCCGCGCCGCTGCGAGACCACGTCGTGGCCGAAGACGGTTGCCGTCCCGCCGCTGGGCTTGAGCAGCGTGCAGACGATCCGCATCAGGGTGCTCTTGCCGGCGCCGTTGGGGCCCAGCAGGCCGAAGAGACCCGCGCCGATCTCCAGATCGACGCCGTCGAGAGCTACTGTGCCGCCGCGATAGACGTGGCGGAGGCCGCGCGCGGCCACTGTCGTAGTCAGAGTGTTTCCTCCCGAAGGTCTATACGGAAGCGGGCAGCGCTTGGTTTACACCGCGTGTCCCTTCCAGGATCCGGTGACCGTGGGCTGAAACCCCGCGGGGCCGTCCGCGTACTCGTATAGTATGCCGGCGCATACCGGATACCCTTTTTCTGCCAACATCTCTGGACACCCCCGAGTTTCTCGACATTCCAAAAGGGAGGCCTCCACACAATGATCCGTTCCCAGTTCTCGCTCGCGAGTCGTGCGCTCGCAGTCGGCGCCGTCTGTTCCCTGGCGCTCTCCGGCCTCGCCGCTGCCGCGGCGGTCGACCCTGAGCCGGTCACCTTCCACCGTGACGTGGCGCCCCTGCTGCAGCAGGAATGCCAGGTTTGCCATCGGCCCAACGGCGCCAACCTCGGCGGCATGGTGGCGCCGATGGCGCTGACCACCTACGAGGAGACCCGGCCCTGGGCGCGCTCGATCGCCCGCCAGGTCGCGACGCGCGCGATGCCGCCCTGGGATGCGGCGCCGGCCCACAACGGCGTGTTCGCCAACGAGCGCACGCTGACCCAGGAAGAGATCGACCTCATCGTGCGCTGGGCCGAGTCCGGCGCGCCGGCCGGCGATCCTGCGGACGCCCCGACGCCGATCGAATGGCCAAGTGCCGACGGCTGGCTGATCGGCGAGCCGGATCTCGTCCTGCAGTTCGACGAGCCCTTCTGGGTCGAGGACGACGTGGACGACCTCTACATCTACCGGAAGACGACAGTGACCGAAGAGATGATCCCCGAGGATCGCTTCGTCAAGGCGATCGAGTTCCGGCCCGACAGTTCGGCGGTTCACCACATCATCGTCCCCGGCCTGGGCGGCATCGCTCCCGGCAACGACCCGGTGATCCACGCGGACGGCATGGCGGACGTGCTCAAGGCCGGCCGCGACCTGACCTGGCAGATGCACTACCACAAGGAGCCGGGCGAGGGCACCGGCTCCTGGGACCAGTCCTCGGTGGCGCTCAAGTTCTACGACAGCGAAGACGAGGTCAAGTACGAGGTCTTCAACGCCGGCATGGGCAAGTTCGACTTCGCCGTGCCGCCGGGCGACTCGGACTACACGATCCAGACGGAGTGGACCTTCCCGACGGACTCGGAGATCGTCAGCTACCTGCCGCACATGCACCTGCGCGGCAAGGCGGCCAAGTACGAGGCCTACTACCCGGACGGCAGTCACGAAGTGCTGCTCGACGTGCCGAACTACGACTTCAACTGGCAGACCACCTACCTGTACGAGGAGCGCAAGAAGGTGCCGGCGGGCACGCGAGTGGTCCTGACCACGGTGTTCGACAACTCGGCCGACAACCCCGCCAACCCGAATCCGAACGAGACGGTGCGTTGGGGCGAGCCGACCACCGACGAGATGAGCTTCGGCTTCATGGCCTACATCAACGAAGAGAACCAGGGCCGCGGCGCGTTCCAGGGTGAGGGCGAGGGCATCGACGTCACCGCGATCGTCGCCTTCTCGGACGAGAGCCGCGACGGCCTGATGCAGCTCGAAGAGGCGCCGGACATGGTCAAGCCCTACTTCGAGATGATGGACCAGAACAAGGACGGCGCCGTCGACATGGAGGAGGCGCGGGCAGCCAACGGCGTCCTCGAGCAGATGGCGGAGGGCAGGTCTGAGGCAGCGGCCTCTGCCGGAGCGGGCGGCGGGCAATAGCCCTTAGGCAGTCCGTTCAGTTCGAACCGCCGGCGCGCCGCGAGGCCGCCGGCGGTTCTGCGTGTTGGGGTCATAGGTTGTAAGCGTGCCGAATCGCCGCCGCCGCCAGCAGACGCGCCGGATCAAACAACGGCCGTCCCGCCGCCTCCGCTCCGCCCAGGGCCAGCGGAATCTCCGTACAACCCGCCACCAGCACATCGACGCCGGCGTCCCCGACCAGCCTCCCGGCCGCCTCCTCCAGCAGCACCCGTGCCCGCGGCGACCCGCCGTCCGTCTTGATCCCGCCGCCTCGATGCCGTCCATTGACCCAGGGCCCGTAGATCGCCTCCATGACCGCGCGGAGCTGCAGCGCTTCGCCGTCCTCCAGGTCGAGCGGGCTCACCGCCCGAAGGCCACGGGCCTCCAGCGGATCGTGGTAGAGCCGCGAGCGCAGCGTGCCGGACGTGGCGAGCAGGCCCACCCGCCCGCCAGGCGCGATGCGCTCCGCCTCGTCGGCCGTGACCTCGACCAGGCTGAGGATCGGCAGCGGGCTCTCCTCGCGCAGTGGCGCCATCCGTGCGCCCGATGACGGGCGCACGGACTGGTTCGCGGGTGACGCGGGACCGCGCCACCCGGGTGTCATCCATGCGCCCGATGACGGGCCCATGGACTGGTTCGCGGCTGGCGCGGTCCCGCGCCACCCGGGTGTCATCCATGCGCCCGATGACGGGCCCATGGACTGGTTCGCGGCTGGCGCGGTCCCGCGCCACCCGGGTTCCAGGAACAGGTGCGCTGTATTGCAGGCGACCACGGCGAAGTCCGCTCCGGCCCGTCGCACCCGTTCCAGGCTCCGAAGCAGCACCGGGCTCGGGTCCTCCGCGTGGCCCAGGAAGGCTTCGGTCCGGTCGGGGGTCTGCGGAATGCTGGACAGCACCCATTCCGGGAAGTCCTGATCCGCCGTGGCGCCAGTCAACTCACGCGCCGCCTCCAGCAGCTTCCGCTCGAAGTCGAGATGGGCGAAGGGTCCGAGGCCCCCGACGATCCCTATCAGACGCTGCTGCCGCATGCGTTGAGTGGTCCTCGGCATACGCGGATCATCCTAGCTTCCGTGGTGCTTCACCTGCCGATGGGGGCAGTGTCGCTGGCGAGTCGTGGATGCGCTGATGAACGAAATTGACTCGCACGCGAGCAATGATGCCGAAACCGAGCAAGTGCTCTTGAGGATGGCTGAATTCACGCACTTGCAGCGTTTGTTCCGTGCAGTTCTCGACGGACAAGTGGTGCTCACCGGTATGGACCTGGGTGGGCTGACCAAACTGGCGAGCGAAACCGCAGGAACCGTGAATCGAGCGGAGACGCTGGACTGGTTGCCGCTTTTTCGGTTGGAGGCTTCGATGGTCGCGCTTGAATCGCTTGTAGAAACGCCAGCCGAGTTGCTGGAACTCGGAAGTCAGATAGCAGAGAAAAGGTTATCGCTCGGATTGGACAAACAAGAGGCGCTCTACCGGACGCTGGAAGACTCGGGCTGCCCGGCGCCACGTACATCACGAAGCTTTATTGATGAAGTGCTCGAGGGAGAAGATGAAGACATCGTACGAGCTTGATTTGTGGGAAACCTAGGTGCGAATGGCTTGGGCCGCAGCCTGGAGATGGTCCTGACGGCCGGGTGAGTGCGGGGAGTGCTCAGACGGACCGGAGTTGAAGCGATCGTCAGGGCGCTGTGACCTTGGGGGACGCGCCCCTGGCCTTGCGAATGAAGCTGCGGTCGAATGTGAGCATGGTCTGGCAGTGGGCGGCAGCGCCAAGATGCAGCGCGTCTGCGAAGTCCATGCCCTTCTCTGCTCGATCGAGCGCCTCCCTGAGCAGGGACGGGCTCTCTACGGTGACCCCCGGCAGGCCCGAGAAGGCCTTCAGGGCCGCCGCGACATCCTCGCCGGAAAGCCCGTACACGCTGCGTAGGACCCACTCGCACTCGAGGAGAACGGTCGTGCTCACGAAGACACCCCCCGTGTCGATCACGCCCCTTGCCTTGCCGGCTTGTCCCGGATCGTCGCCGGTCAGGTATCGGACGACGACGTTGGTGTCAATCGCCTGCATGCCGTCGCCTGGCTTCGGCCAGTACACCGGCCCGCATCTCTTGAAGGGACTTCGGCGGGCTGTCGTAGGCCAGGCTGCCGAACACGTCTTCCGGCCGGGTTTCGGAAAACACGGGCGCCGGCTTGAGCAAGACGCCCTCGGAGGTGTTCTCCACGACGAGGCGTGTTCCGGCTACCCAGCGCAGCGCCCGACGGATGGCCTTCGGCAGGATGACCTGCCCCTTCGTCGACACGGTGGTGGTAAGCGGTTCAGGCGTCGGCATTGATGGATTCCTCCTTCGCACCCGGTAAGGCGAAAGTAAGATACACCGTTCGGCGCCGTGAGCCAAGCGCAAACAGAGAATCAAGGGAACGCGGCACGGTCGAGGCGATTCAGGTCGGCGCCCGAGGCGTCAACCTGGCGATCACGGGCAGCCGCTACGGCCCGGGCGGAACCAGGATCCACAGCATCGACGCCGTCTACCTGATCACGGAGGTGGAGGGCCGCTGGGGCATCCGCGCGGGTTCCGGCATGTCGCCTCGGCCCTGAGCTGAACGGAGTTCCTCAGAACGCGATCCGCCGGATTCGGTCCACGGTCGCCAAGAACGATGCTTGGCACGACCAGGCGCCGCGCCGAACGCAGGGGCGCTTCGGCTGCCGCGAGCCCCTCCGCCCAGGCCGACAGCGCATTCGTGTCGAGAATCACGGGATGTCGTCGGGCTCGAGCTTCTCGAACTCGTCCTCGATCGTCTCGAGGACGGCACGGTGTTCGTCGCCGAGGTCGGCAAGTTCCCCGAATCCCGCCATCCAGGGCGGCGCCAGAGGAGCGGGCGCGGCGCGGTGCGAATCGGTATGACCCCGTGCGCTCGCCGCGTGTCGACTGAGCTGCTGTTCGACGGCGTCGGTGAAGAATCGTTTCAGCGTCATGCCGCGGACCGCGGCGAAAGCCTTCGCGCGTCGGAAGGTGGTGTCGGGAAGCTCTATCGTCGTCTTCATTGACCCATATTGCCATATTTCCGGTGGCTGTCGCTCTCGATGAAGAGGAGCCAGCGCTCGCTGTAGAGTGTGGACATGGACAGCGCTGCATCCTCGACGAGTCCCGGTTTCGTCGTCCGCCGCGCCGAGGACGCTCCGGCAAACCAAGTCGAACTCGGCACCGCGACGACCACTCAGGTGCTCCTCGGCGCCGACGACGGCACGCCGCACTTTGCGATGCGGCGGTTCCGCATGGAGGACGGCGGGGGGATGCCGCTGCACACGAACCAGGTCGAGCACGAGCAGTACGTGCTCCGGGGCCGGGCGAGGGTCGTGCTGGGGGAGGAGACGGTCGAGGTCGGCGCCGACGACGTACTGCTGATCCCGGCAGGCCTGCCGCACTCCTACGAAGTGATCGAGGCGCCGTTCGAGTTCCTCTGCCTGGTGCCGAACCGGCCGGACCGGATCGATCTGGTCTAGAGGCGCAGGTGACCGTCCGCGGCTTCGGGATGCGGGCGTTCGCCGCGATTCTGCTGGCGTTCGCGGTTCCGCTTGCGGCCGCGGCCGCTGCCGACGGCGAGACCCTGTCGCCGGACCTCCGGACCCGCACGGACGGCATCGACTGGCCGGGCTTCCTCGGACCGAACCGCGACTCGAAGTCGCCCGAGACGGGAATCCGCACCGACTGGGAGGCCGATCCGCCGCCGCTGCTCTGGCACCTCGAACTCGGGGATGGCTACGCGGCGCCCTCGGTAGCCCGGGGGCGGCTGTTCTACTTCACCCGCGTCCGCGACCGGGTGCGGCTCGTCGCGGTGCGGGCCGACAACGGCGAGGAGCTCTGGCGCTCGGAGTACCGGACGGACTACGAGGACTACTACGGCTACGACGGCGGGCCGCGTACGGCGCCCCTCGCCTCTGGCCCACGGGTCTATGCGGTGGGCGCCGACGGCTTCCTCCGCTGCCACCGGGTCGTCGACGGCGCCGTGCTGTGGGAGCGTGATGTGCACGCCGAGTACGGCGTCCAGCAGAACTTCTTCGGCGTCGCCAGCTCGCCCTGGATCGAGGACGATCTGCTGATCGTGACGGTCGGCGGAAGTCCGCCGGGTTCGCCCGGCGTTCACAGCGGTCGCTTGAAGCCCAACGGCACCGCCCTGGTCGCGTTCGACAAGCGGACGGGCGAGGAGCGCTACCGCCTCGGTAACGATCTGGCCAGCTACGCGAGCCCGGTGGTCAGGGACATCGACGGCAAGCGGCGCGGCTTCCACTTCGCTCGCTCCGGCCTGATCGTCTTCGACCCGAAGGACGGCCGGGAACTCAACGCCTTCGGTTGGCGGGCGCGCCGGCTGACCAGCGTGAACGCCGCGAACCCGCTGGTCGTCGGCGCCCGGGTGCTGCTCACGGAGTCGTACGAGAAGGGGGCGGTCCTGCTCACGTACAACGAGGGTCCGGAAGGCGACGCCAGCGGCTTGCTACCGGTGTGGCAGGACGGCCCGCGCAACCAGGCGATCGCGGCGCACTGGAACACACCGGTCCACCACGAGGGGGTGGTCTACGTCTCGAGCGGCGAGAAGTCGCCGAGCGCGGAACTGCGAGCCGTGGATCTGTTGACCGGCGACGTTCACTGGAGCCAGCCGCGCCTCGCGCGCACCCAGTTGCTCCACGTCGACGGCCATCTCGTGGTGCAGAGCGAGGTCGGCGATCTGCTGCTCGTCCGCGCGACCGCGGAGAGCTACCAGCAGGTCGCGCACCTGCGCCTTCAGGCGGAGATCGACGATCGGACCGTCGATCTGCTGCGCTATCCGGCCTGGGCGGCGCCGGTGCTGGCTCACGGTGTGCTCTACGTGCGCGGCTCGGACCGTCTGGCCGCCCTCGAACTCATCCCGCCGCCGGAGTAGAGCCATGGCCCGCGGCTCGATCCTCGTTTCCTGTTCGGCGGCCCGACGGCTGGCGGCGGCCGCCGGGTGGCTGCGCAAACGCCGGCACGGCGAGGAGGAGACGCTGCTGCTTGCGGCCTCGCGCGGCGCCGCCGACGACCTGGTCCGGGGCATGTCGGAGACAGGCCGGGGGATGCTGGGCGTTCATCGCGCGTCGCTCGACCAGTGGGCGTTGCAGACCGCGGCGCTTGAGTTGGCCGCCCGTGGACTGCGGCCGGTCACGCCGCTCGGAACCGAGGCGATGGCGGCGCGGGTCGCCCGCCTTGCCGCGGCGCAAGGAGAACTGGAGCGTTTGGAGCCGGTTGCCGACCTTCCCGGTTTCGCCCGCTCCCTGGCGGGGACGATCGGTGAGCTGCGCGCGGCAGGCGTTTCGCCCGGCGACCTGCTGAAGGACCACGGAACGCGCGACCTGGGCCGGCTGGTTCACCGATTCGACGAGGAGATGACCCGTTTCGGGTTGGCGGATCCGGCGACCGTGCTTCGCTCCGCCGTCGTGGCAGTGGACCGGGAGCAGGTCGCTGTTCCCAAGGGATCGCTGTGGCTCGATCTGCCGCTTCGAAGCGCTAGCCAGGTCGCACTCTTGCGGGCGCTCGCCGCGCGCAGCCGGGACGTGCTCGCGACCGTGGCCGCGGGCGACCACGAGACGCTGGAGTGGCTGGGGTCGCTGCTCGGCGACGGGGCGGTGATCGATCTCGACCGGGAGGAAGCGGTCGACGCCGGGACTGCGGGCGGTCGTCGGCTGGCTCGGGTCCAGCGCTTCGTCTTTGAGACCGGAGCGGATGCGTCTTCGCCGCTTGACGGTACGCCAGGTGCGGGCGAGACGCCCGCGTTCCATCCGCGCGCCCGCGGACGGGCGCGCGGAGTGGTTCCCGGGTGGCGCGGGACCGCGCCACCCGGGTTCCCAGGCAGTGGAGCAGACGTGCCGGCCGGCTCTTCGGTCGACCTGTTCTCGGCGGCCGGCGAGGGCCAGGAGTGCGTCGAAATCGCCCGGCGCATCCAGCGCGCCGCCGCCGGGGGGCTTGCCTTCGATCGCATGGCGATCTTGCTTCGCCAGCCGGCCGCCTACCTGCCCCTGGTGGAGGACGCGCTCGGCCGCGCCGGCATCCCCGCCTACGTCACCCGGGGCACGTTGCGCCCCAATCCGGCCGGCCGCGCCTTCCTTGCCCTGCTGGCCTGCGCGGGGGAGAGACTCTCGGCAAGCCGCTTCGCCGAGTACCTGTCCCTCGGTCAGACCCCCGAACCGGCGAAGGGCGGCAGACCGCCAAAGCGCGAGGTGCCCTGGGTCGAGCCGGCGGGCGATCAACTCGTCATCAAGTCGCCGGAGCTCTCTCGAGCGCGGGCGTCTCGCCCGCATTCTGCGACCGACGGCGCCGCGGCCACCGACGCTCGCGAAACCCAGGAAGAGGCAGCGCCCGCCGGCGCGCTGCGCGTCCCCTCCCAGTGGGAGCGCTTGCTGGTCGACGCCGCCGTGGTCGGCGGCGCCGAACGCTGGCAGAAGCGGCTCGCGGGCCTTGGCGCGGAGTTCCGGCTGCAACTGCGCGAGGCCGGGGACGAGGACGAAGGCCGCAGGGCTTACCTGGAGCGGCAGATCCGGCGCCTGGAGACGCTCCAGACGTTCGCGCTGCCCCTGATCGAGTTTCTCGACGCCCTGCCCGAGCACGCGGACTGGGGCTGGTGGCTCGAGCGTCTGCAGGAGCTGGCGACGATGGCGCTGCGCCGGCCGGAGACCGTGCTCGAGGTGCTTGCCGAGCTCCGACCGCTGGCGCAGGTCGACGAGGTGGGCTTGGCCGAGGTGGAGCGGATTCTGGGCGAGCGCCTGCGCTTCAGCCGCAGCCGGCCGCCGAAGCGGCGGTTCGGCCGGGTCTTTGTCGGTGGCGTCGAGGAGGCGGCGGGACGGAGCTTCGAGGTCGTGTTCGTGCCGGGTCTGGCCGAGGGCGTGTTTCCGCGGCGGGCGAAGGAGGATCCGCTGCTGCTCGACGAACGTCGCCGGACGCTGCGAGAGGCGGGCTACCGGTTGACCGAGGATCTGGGGCGCACCCGGCGGGAGCAACTGCTGCTTCGCCTCGCCATCGGCGCCGCGAGTCGCTGGCTGGTCGTGTCGTATCCCCGGGTCGACCTGGTGCAGGGGCGCGCCCGGGTGCCGTCGCTGTACGCGCTCGATGTGCTGCGGGGCGCCGAGGGGCGCCTGCCGGACCTCGACGCGCTCGGCCGGCGTGCCGCGGCCGCCGGCGCCGCGGTGGTCGGCTGGCCGGCGCCGGCCGAACCCGAGGACGCGGTCGACGAGGCCGAGTTCGATCTCGCCCTGCTGCGGCCGCTCCTGGTCCCGGGCGCCCCGGTCGCGGAGCGCAGAGGACGGGCGCGCTTCCTCCTCGAGTCGAACCCGCACCTCAAGCGTGCCCTGGAGGCGCGCGGCCGGCGCTGGCGGCGACCCTGGTTCCCGGTCGACGGCCTCGTGGACGCGAGCGCCGAAGCCAGGGAAACGCTGGCCGCCCAGCGCATCGGCGCGCGCTCCTACTCGCCGACCGCGCTCCAGAACTTCGCCGCCTGCCCCTACCGCTTCTTCCTCCAGGCGGTGCTCTACCTCAGGCCCCGCGAGGAGCTGGTCCAGCTCGAGCAGATGGACCCGATGACCCGGGGCAGCATCTTCCACGAGATCCAGTTCCGCCTGTTCGGCGCCTTGGAGGCGGCGGACCTGCTGCCGGTGGCGCCGAGTTGCCTGGCGAGGGTCTTCGAACTGCTCGACGAGGTGCTCGCGCGGAGCGAACGCGACTACCGGGAGGAACTCGCGCCGCCGATCGAGCGCGTCTGGAGGGCGGAGTTCGAGGGCCTGCGGGCCGACCTGCGCGGCTGGTTGCGGCAGGTGGCGGACGAGGGCGGCCAGTGGAAGCCCATTCACGCCGAACTCTCCTTCGGTCTCAGGCGGTCCGGGGACCGGGATCCGCGCAGCAAGCGGGCGCCGGCGGAGGTGCTCGACGGGGCGCTGCTGCGCGGCTCGATCGACCTCGTCGAGGAGGACGCGGGCGGTCGGCTGCGGGTGACCGACCACAAGACCGGTCGCGCCGTTCACGCCGGCGGGGGCCTGGTGATCGGCGGCGGCAAGGTGCTGCAGCCGGTGCTCTACAGCCTGGCCGCGGAGCACGTGCTCGAGCGGGACGTGGTCTCGGGGCGGCTCTTCTACTGCACCCAGCGGGGTGGCTACAGCACGGTCGCCGTGCCGCTCGACGAGCGGAGCCGCGGCGCCGCCCGCCGGCTGCTGGACGCGGTGGACGGGGCGCTGGAGGACGGTTTCCTGCCCGCGGCGCCGGCGAAGGACGAGTGCCGGTACTGCGACTACCGGCGGGTGTGCGGCCCCTACGAAGAGTTGCGGGTCCAGCGCAAGGACGCGACGCGGCTCCACGATCTGCAGGCGATTCGGAGCGAGCGGTGACCCCGATGGACAGGCACGCAGGCGCCCCGCCGCCGGCCGACGAAGCCGCCCGCCGGCGCATCCGCGAGGCGCTGGACGAGAGCCAGTTGGTGGAGGCGGCCGCCGGTACCGGCAAGACGACGGTGCTGGTGGAGCGTCTGGTGGCGATCCTGGAGGCGGGCCGCGGCTCGGTCGACGGGCTGGCGGCGGTGACCTTCACCCGCAAGGCGGCCGGCGAACTCAAGCTCCGCCTGCGCCAGGCGCTCGACGCCCGGCTGATCGAGTTGCGCGGCAGCGGCGCGGCCGGCAAGCGGACGGCGAACCTCGAAACCGCGATTTCCCGCCTGGAGCAGGCGGCCATCGGCACGATTCACTCCCTCTGCGCCGACATCCTGCGCGAGCGTCCGGTCGAGGCCGGGGTCGATCCGGGGTTCGGAGAGCTGGCGGAAGACGAGGCGCCGCGCCTGTTCGCCCGCACCTTCGGACGCTGGATCGAAGAGCAGCTCGAGGCGATGCCGCAGGGCCTGAGGCGGGAACTGGCCCGCCTGACGGTGGGGCCGTGGTCGCCGCACCAGTCGGCGCTCGACCGGCTGCGCGAAGCGGCGTGGAGACTGGTCGACTGGCGCGACTTCGCGGCGCCCTGGCGGCGCCCCGAGTTCGATCGGGAGACGGAGTTGGAGGAACTCTCGGCCGTGGTCGAGCGGCTCGGGGAACTGGTCCTCCACGGCCGGCCGGGCGACCTGCTGCGCCGGGGCCTTACGCCCGTCGTCGAGCTGTCGAACTGGATTGTCCGTACCCGGCAACTGGGTGGGGCGGGTCCCGGGCCGAATGGCGGGGATCGGGCCGACGGCCAGGAGGCGTTCCAGGACCAGTTGGAAGCAAGGCTCGTCAAGCTGCTGCGAGACCTGAGTGGGTTCAGGAGTCCGCGCAAGGGCCGCGGCGGCTTTGCGGAGGGCGTCGCCCGGGAGCAGGTCTTCGAGCTCTGGCGCCGGCTCCTGGAGCGTCTGCGCCGTTTCGAGCAAACCGCGAATGCCGACCTTGCCGCGCTGCTGAAGGACGAACTATCCGTCGCCGTCGAACGCTACGAGCACGCCAAGCGACTGCTGGGGAAGCTCGACTTCCACGACCTGCTGATCAAGGCCCGCGACCTGCTTCGCCGCGACCGGGAGGTGCGGCGCCACCTGCAGGCGCGCTACCGGCACCTGTTCATCGACGAGTTCCAGGACACGGATCCGCTGCAGGCCGAGATCCTGCTGCTGCTCGCCGCCGACGACCCGGACCAGGACGACTGGACGCAGGTCACTCCGGCTGCCGGCAAGCTGTTCCTTGTCGGCGATCCGAAACAGTCGATCTACCGTTTCCGCCGGGCCGATGTCGTGCTCTACCAGGAGGTCAAGGAGAGGCTCGCGGAGCGCGGCGTCGAGGTCCTGCACCTTGTGACCAGTTTCCGGTCCGTGGCGCCGATCCAGCGGCTGGTCAACGCGGCCTTCGCGCCGCACATGACCGGCGACCGGACCGCCGGCAGCGCCGACTACATCCCGCTGGGCGAGCACCGGCAGGCGATCCCCGGCCAACCCCAGGTCGTCGTGCTGCCGCCGCCCAAGCCCTACGGTTACCGCAACGTCACCCAGCGGGACATCGAGGCGTGCCAGCCGTATGCGACGGTCGAGTTCGTGCGCTGGTTGATCCAGGACAGCGGTTGGAAGGTCGAGGTCCCCGATCCGGACAATCCGGGTCGCTTCATGCGGACGCCGGTGCAGCCGCGCCACATCTGCCTGCTCTTCCGGCGCTTCCTGAGCTGGAACCAGGACACGGCCCGGGACTACGTCCGCGGCCTGGAGGCGCTGGGCATTCCGCACCTGCTGATCGGCGCCCGCTCCTTCCACGAGCGGGAGGAGGTGGAGGCGTTGCGATCGGCTTTGACGGCGGTCGAGTGGCCCGACGATCGACTCTCCGTCTACGCGACGCTCCGGGGATCCCTGTTCGCCTTCGACGACGATCTGCTCCTGCGCTTCAAGACGCGCTACGGGAACTGGCACCCCCTGTTCTCGCCGCGCAAGGCGCGGGAGTGCGGCGAGCCGCCGGAGGAGTTCGCCTCCCTCGTCGATGTCCTCGACTTCCTCGGCACGCTCCACCGGCGGCGGAACTACCGGCCGATCGTGCAGACGGTGCAGGAGATTCTGGCCAAGCCGCGCGCCCAGGCGGCGATGGCGCTGCGGCCGGCAGGCAACCAGGTGCTGGGCAACGCCCAGCGCGTGTGCGATCTGGCCCGCCGCTACGAGGTTGCCGGCGGCCGTTCGTTCCGTGGCTTCGTCGAGCAGTTGGACGAGGAGGCGGAACGGATCGGAGGCGCCCAGGCCCCGGTAGTCGAGGAGGACGCCGAGGGAGTCCGCGTGATGACGGTTCACACCGCGAAGGGACTGGAGTTCCCGGTCGTCATCCTCGCGGACATGACGGCGAAGCTCTCGCGCGGCGCCGAGCGAACCGTACGCAGTGGGGACGAGCTCTGTGCGATGAAGCTGCTTGGACTCTCGCCTCAGGAACTGCTCGACGCCTCGGAGGTCGAGGACAAGAGGGAGGAAGCGGAAGGCATCCGGGTCGCGTACGTGGCCGCCACGCGGGCCCGGGATCTGCTCGTGGCGCCCGCGGTCGGCGACGTGAAGCGGCCGGGCTGGATCGAATGCCTCAACGACACCGTGTACCCGGGATCGGACGGTTGGCGCGGCTCGGCGCCCGCCGAGGGCTGCCCCGAGTTCGGCGACAGGTCGGTCGCCGCGCGCCCGTCGGACTACGACCGCATGCCGGAGCGGTCCGTGAGACCCGGCCGGTACCGGTTCCCGCAGGCGGCTGGAACGGACGGCGCGGCCGACGACGCTCCGGACTACGACGTGGTCTGGTGGGATGCGGACCTTCTGAACCAGGAGCCTCCGGCCACCTACGGCCTGCTGGGCGAGGATCTCCTGGTCGAGGGCGGTGGCGCCGCCGCCGATGCGAGTCGCGAGCGGTTCGAACGGTGGCGTCGCCGGAACCAGGAACTGCTCGCGTCCGGCGGGCGTCCCTCGGTGCGGCCTGAAGCGGTCACCGGGCTCGACTTCGAGCCCCCCGGGCCAGTGGCCGAGGTCTTGGTCGAGGAACTGGAGCGTCGCCGAGACCGCCCGGGCGGCGTCCGGTTCGGCAGTTTGGTGCACACCGTGCTGCGGGACGCCCCTCTTGCCGGCGAGCCGGACCGGATCCTTGAGTTGGCCCGGCTGCACGGTTCCCTGCTGGCGGCTGATGCGGCGGAGATCGAGGCCGCGGTCGCGGCGGTGTCGGCCGCCCTTGCGAGCCCGGCCGCGCGCGCCGCGCGGGACTCGCCGCGGGTGCTGCGCGAGACCCCGTTCGTGTTGCCTCTACCGGCCCCGGAAGGTGGCAGCGAAGACGGTGAGGATGGCCGCGGAATCGTCGAGGGGACGGTCGACCTCGCCTACGTCGACGAGGACGGCCGCTGGATCGTCGTCGACTGGAAGACGGATCTGGGCGATCTCGACGCACCGGCCGGCGGCGGCGACCCCGGCGCCGAGGACGTCCCGCGGGGCGAGGCGTACCGCCGCCAGGTGCGCTGGTACTGCTACGCGTTGGAGCAACTGACGGGCGCGCCCGCTTCGGGGCGGCTGGTGTTGCTGTAGTTCGCTCGAATCCCCCCGCGCGGAGACGCCTACAGCCAGCCGGCCGGCGCCGGCTCTGGCAAGGCCGGTGAGTTGCCGAGTAGCCACTCATAGGCCGGCTGGGCCTCAATGTCCTGCGGTATCTCGGAAGGGAGGGCTGATCGCCCCAGAGTCAGCACCAGCTTGCGCGCGTTGGGAAAGCGGCTCTCAGCGGCGACCAGCGCCCGGATCTCCCGGTTCGCGGCGCCGGCGTCGGACGCATCGGCGCACACCTGGATCAGTTCCGTCTCGCCGCTGGGCGACCGGGCCAGGAAGTCGACCTCGTAGCCCTCCGGCGTGCGCACATAGGTCACTTCGCACCCCCGGCGCTCCAGCTCGATGAGGACCGTCGCGATCTCTCGGGAGAGGAGACCGGCTGAGGATCCTGAGATGTACAAGTCGGCGTGTCGGGAGTCCAGCAGGCGCCTCACGAGGCGCTCCCAGCCGGGCACGACCTGAATCTCGTCGAGGAACCAAGCTTCGGGCGCGGCCTCCACGCCGTCCAGGTAGCGGCTCGGGTACTCGTCGATCAAGACTCCGAGGGACAGGGCGTCCAGTCCCGCGAACCGCTCTTCTTCGAGCCTGAGGAACGGTAGCTGCCAGGGTGCTGCGCCCCGCGCAATGCTCTCGGCTCTCAACTGGTGCAGGAACGTGGTCTTGCCCGCGCGCCGCATGCCGATGACGGACGTGACCTTGCCCGGCAGCCCGATGCGGCCAAAGACTCGACGCCTCGTAAAGGGCGGACCGGCGTCTTCCAACCCTTCGGCAAGCTGCGCGTCGAATGCGCGTCGGAGGCGCTCGAGGTCCGGGGTCATGGCGCTAGGATTTCTCCTCGCCAAGGGGAGAAATCGACCTCACACCTTTGCTCTGAGCGGAACGCGTGGACGCCATTTGACCGTCCCCTTGCCGTTCACGAAGACCTCGCCCAAGGAGCACTTCTCCCTGACATATATGGCGAATCCCTCCTCTGCGATCGTCCCCACAACCTCGCGGTCCACGACGAGGTCGAATACCTCCCGCCTTCGGAGTGTCGCCCCCTCGCGGGGAAGAATGAGCCGAAAGCCGGGAGGAGCATCGCTCGGTACTTGACCGACGTTGGATAGCTCCTTCGCAGCGCGCTCCCACGCGTCTCGGGCCGATGTCGGGTCGGGCGCCAAGCCGGATCCGCGTGCGGCATCCTCGGCTTGAGTCGCCGAAGCGGCGGTTCCTGCCGGCTTCCGCTTGTCTACTGGAACAGCGCGCCCAAGGTCAGAGCTGGCTGCGTCATTGGCGGTGGGGAGAGTGGACTTGGCGTCAGGGTCGCTATTGCCTGCGCCGCCGGGTTTGTCCGGTTCGCTGTCAAGTTTGTAGACGACCTGCCCTTCGGGAACGCCGGCTCTCATCTCGTCCTCCAACCGGTTCACGAGCGCCGGAGGCCACCCGTAGTAGCGGGCCGCTTCGCGCAGATTCACGAATCGGACAGCGGTGCGCTCGGCCTGCGCCAGCGTAACCGCGTCCAGCCGGCCTCGACGGATCGCCGCCCTGACCGCCGGCACCGTCACACCGGCCAGTCGCGCGGTGAGCTTGATTGAGAGAAGAACGATACCGGCCACTGTTCTTGTTGTCCTCCGTCAACGTGTGACGAGAGGTTACTATATGTCGCATCGTAACTACAGCACCTCGCCGATGTAGCGCTCCCTCGCCAGACGCCAGAAGACGACCAGGAAGGCGGTCAACGGAATCGCCAGGATCATGCCGGCAATGCCGTTGAGGGCCGAGCCCCAGAAGAAGACGGCGACGATGATCGCCATCGGGTGCAAGCCCGTGCGATCGCCCATGATCCGCGGCGTCAGCACGTAGGCCTCTATGAGCTGGACGAGCACGAAGACGACCAGCACCCAGATCACCAGACCGATCCCGCCGCCCTGCTGCCAGTACGCGATCGGCAGCGCCACTGCCAGACCGACGATGCTGCCGAGGTAGGGGATGATGTTGAGGAAGCCCAGCATGAGTCCGAGGACCAGGCCGTAGCGCAGACCGGCGATGGAGAAGCCGACGGCGAACAGCGCGCCCTGGAGGAAGGCGATGACGAGCTGGCCGCGGAAGAACGCGACGAGGATGTCGATGAACTCCTGGATGAGATAGATCACGTCCTCACGGGTCCTCGGCTTGAGGAAGGGGAAGAGGTGGTCCAACTTGCGGAAGCGGTCCGGCTCGACCATGAGGAAGAAGCAGAGGTAGACCGGCAGCACGGCCCAGGCGAAGAGGGAGGCGAGGCCGGCGGCGATGCTCTGGAGTACCTCCACTGCCGTATCGCCGACGATGCCGAAGCTCGAGAGCAGGTTCGAGTCTCCACCCTCGAACGCCTCCCGCACCTGGATTGCGACCGGGTTCGTTTCCAGGAACTCGGTCACGACAGGCGAGATCTCGGCCGTCCAGTCGACGATGCGGTCCCACGCGCCGGGGAGCGCATCGAGGAGTTCGTCGATCTGTGACGCCGCCATGGCGCCGAAGAACCAGGCGAAGCCGACGACGGGTACGAGCAGGGACAGCAGCACAGCGGCCACAGCGAGGATCTTCGGGAACCGCAGCCGTTCGTTGAGCAACTCATAGTACGGCCGGAGCACGAACGCCAGCACGGCCGCGACCGCCAGCGGCAGAAAGACGCTCGAGAAGGCGGCGAAGAAGGTGCCGATGGCCCAGAACAGCGCCACCACCGCGGCCAGGATGACGGCGGCCGCGGCGATCGTCGCCGCGGCAGCGACGGTGGCGCGCTGGCGTTCCGAGAGTTCGATCTGCACGGGTGTTCGTCCTCGGCGGGACGCTACCACCTGGCCACCGGCAGCTTGAGCGAACGCCGCGCGCGGCCGCTCCGTATACTCCTTCGCATGACCGTGACGCTGCTCGACCGGCCGCCGCGGACGCTGACGCGCAGTTTGGGGCCGTACCGCCGCTGCGACTACATGGCCCTCCCCGATGAACCCCGCTGCGAGTTGATCCGCGGGAGGTTCTACCTGAGTCCCAGCCCTATTGTTCTCCATCAGTTGATCGTCGGGCACCTGTTCCGCCTGTTCTTGGATGTGGCCGATCGCACCGGAGGAACCGCGATCGTGGCGCCGATGGATGTCCACCTGGCGGATCACTCGGTGGTCCAGCCCGACGTGATCTACGTCTCCCCGGAGCGCGGCGAGATCGTTCAGGATTGGATGGAAGGCGCGCCGGACCTCCTGGTCGAGGTGCTGTCGCCATCGACCGCGTCGCGGGACCGGGTCCACAAGCTCGACCTCTACGCGACGGCCGGCGTGCGGGAGTACTGGATCGTCGATCCGCGGCAGCGCCGGATCACGTTCCTTGTTCACGACGGCGAGGGCTTCGCCGAGGGGGTGCCGGAAGGCGCTGGCTACGAGTCGCGCGTCGTGCCGGAGATCAGGCTGAACATGGACGAACTCTGGGCGGCGGTCGACCGGAAGTTCGCGAACGCCTGAGGGCCGCGCCGTAGAGCGGCCTGCTGTTCAGGTTCCTGGGAACGCGGGCATCCTGCCCGCATCCGGGCCGAGGCCCGGCTCGGCTCGCGCTCGAAGCTCCGTTCAGAGCGCCCCCGCATTGCGGCTGGATGGATACGATCGGCCCCCATGGCTGCGAAACACCGATTCCAAAGCGTCAAGGGGATGCGCGACCTCTTGCTGGACGAGGCCGCGGCCTTCGCGGCCGTAGAGGACACGGCGCGCCGGGTGTTCTCGCTCTATGGCTACCGCGAGGTGCGCACACCGGTGGTGGAAGAGACAGAGCTGTTCGTGCGCGGAGTCGGCGAAGGCAGCGAGATCGTCGGCAAGCAGATGTACACCTTCGACGACAAGAAGGGGCGCAGCCTGACGCTCCGGCCCGAGAGCACGGCGGCGGTGGCGCGGGCCTATCTGCAGCACGGCATGGCGTCCTGGCCCCAGCCCGTCAAGGTCTTCTACATGGGGCCGCACTTCCGCTACGAGCGGCCGCAGGCGGGCCGCTACAGGCAGTTCCACCAGATCGGCGCTGAACTGATCGGCGATCCGGGGCCCTACGGCGACGCGGAACTCCTGGTCATGCTGCTGCGCTTTCTGGAGGAACTCGGCTTTGAGGACCTGGAGGTGGGCCTCAACTCCGTGGGCGATCCGGACTGCCGCCGGCGCTACTCCGGGCTGCTGCGCGAGTACCTCGAACCGCATCGGGACGAGTTGGGCGCCGACAGCCGTCGCCGCCTCGAGACGAATCCGCTCCGCATCCTCGATACGAAGGCGCCGGTGGAGCGGAAACTGCTCGAGAGGGCGCCGCGCCTGCTCGATGTGCTCGGGGACGGGGCCCGCCGGCACTTCGAGGTAGTGCGCGAACAGCTCGAACGGTTCGGCGTCGCCTACCGGGTCGACGATCGGCTGGTGCGCGGCCTCGACTACTACACGCGGACCGTGTTCGAGATCACCTCGGCGGCACTGGGCGCGCAGAACGCGATCCTGGGCGGCGGCCGCTACGATGGCCTGATCGGCGAGCTCGGCGGTCCGAGCGTGCCCGGGATCGGCTTCGCGATCGGCGAGGACCGGCTGGTCGATGTGCTGCCGGCGGCGTCGCCGGCGCGGGCCGCCGGCGCGCCGCCGGTGAGTGTCCTCATCGTCGGCGAGGCCCACCTGCGGCAGGGTCTGGAGCTCACCGAGGAGTTGCGCGCGGCCGGTGTGCCGGCGATCTGCGACCTGGCCGCCGGCACGCTGAAGGCCGGTCTGCGCAAGGCGAACCGCCGCGGATGCCGATGGGTCGTGCTGTTCGGGGAGGACGAAGAGGCCGCCGGGACGGTGGTGCTGAAGAACTTCGAGAGCGGCATCCAGGAGACGATCCCGCGCGAGGGTTTCGCGGCCGCGATAGCGGCGAGGATTTCGCCCTGAGTTGTGCGAGGATCGGCGGTTCGGGCCAAAGGTGGCCCGCCGCGAAGGACAAGCACGTGAACAGAAGCAAGGCAGGAAACCTGACCACGGAGCAGGTCGGCGAGCAGGCGAAGGTCCAGGGGTGGGTCCACCGCCGCCGCGATCACGGCGGCGTGATCTTTCTCGACGTGCGCGACCGGAGCGGCATCGTGCAGGCGGTCGTCCACCCCGAGAGCACGCCGGAGACGGCCGAGGCCCTGCAACCCGCGCGGCTCGAGTACGTCGTCGAGGTCGAGGGCGAGGTCGTGCGCCGCGACGCGGACAAGGTCAACCCGAAGATGGCCACCGGCGAGATCGAGGTGCAGGTCCGGCAGGGGCGGATCCTGGCCCGCTCCGAGCCGATGCCGTTCGCGATCGAGGGTGCGGCGGACGCGAGCGAGGAAACCCGCCTCAAGTACCGGTTCCTCGATCTGCGGCGGGAAGGCCTGCAACGCAACCTGAGGCTGCGCTCCGACTTCACGATCGAGAGCCTGAGCTACTTCCGCGAGCAGGGTTTCGTCAACGTCGAGACGCCGATGCTCACCCGCTCGACGCCGGAGGGGGCCCGCGACTACCTGGTGCCGAGCCGCCTGAACCACGGCAGCTTCTATGCCCTGCCCCAGTCGCCGCAGTTGTTCAAGCAGATCCTGATGGTGAGCGGCGTCGAGCGCTACGTGCAGTTCGCGCGCTGCTTCCGCGACGAGGACCTGCGCGCCGACCGCCAGCCGGAGTTCACCCAGATCGACATCGAAATGTCCTTCGTCGAGGAGGAGGACGTATTCCGCCTGGTCGAAGGACTGTTCTCGCGCGTGTTCCCGCTCGCCGGGATCGAGCCGCCGACCTCCTACCCGCGGCTCTCCTACGACGAGGCGATGGCACGATATGGCTCGGACCGCCCCGACCTGCGGGTCGGACTCGAGATCACGGACGTGACGGACTGCCTCCGCGAGACGGAGTTCCGCGCTTTCAAGGCGGCGATCGCCGCCGGCGGCGTGGTGCGGGGCGTCCACGTGCCGGGCGCGGCCGGATCGAGCCGGCGGCAGGTCGACGAGTACGCCGACATCGCTCGCCGCCACGGCGCCGCGGGGGTGCTCTGGGTCAAGCGCGAGAACGGCGTGCCTTCGTTCGTGGTCAAGAACGCCCTGACCCCGGCGCAGGTCGAGAGCCTCGCCGACCGTCTCGGCGTCGAGGAGGGCGGCATGGCACTCCTGGTCGCGGGGCCCGCACCGACCGCGGCGGCGGCGCTCGGCGCGTTGCGGGTGGAAGTGGGCCGTCGCTTCGGCCACATGCGCGAGGACGCGCACGAGTTCCTGTGGGTGCACGACTTCCCCCTGGTCGAATGGAACGGCGACGATGGGCGCTGGAACGCGACCCACCATCCGTTCACCTCGCCGCGCATGTCCGACCTCGACCGCTTGGAGAGCGACCCGGGGTCGGTGGGATCGCGCGCCTACGACGTGGTGCTCAACGGCAACGAGATCGGCGGCGGCTCGATCCGGATCCACGACCAGGAACTGCAGAAGCGGGTGCTCGCCCTGCTTGGAATCGACTCTGAAGAGGCGGAGCGGCGCTTCGGCTTCCTGTTCGAGGCCCTGCGCTACGGCGCGCCGCCGCATGGCGGCGTGGCCCTTGGCGTCGACCGCATCGTCATGCTGATGGCCGGCGCCAGCTCGCTGCGCGAAGTGATCGCCTTCCCGAAGACGGCGTCCGCGGTCTGCCTGATGACCGAAGCGCCGTCGACCGTCGACCAGGAGCAGTTGCTCGACCTGGGATTGCGCATGCGCCCTCAGGTTGGGTCGTCCTGAGGTTGCCTTGGCCGACCACGCCGCGGACGGCCCGCACCGTCTGACTCTCGCCCATCCCCGGGGCGTGAGCGAGATCCTCGTCGGCCCGGGTCTGCTCGCCGCGGGCGCCGAGGGCGCGCTCGGCGGCGTGTTGGACTGGTGCCGGGGCCGGGTCGTGTTCCTGGTCACGAGCGAGGCGCCTGCTCGTCACTGCGGCGCGGCGGCGCGGCGGTTGCTTGAGACCGCGGGCGCTGCGCGGATTGAGACGATCGAGGTTCCCGACGGCGAGGCGGCCAAGACAGTCGAGTGCGCAGCGTCCGTCTGGCGGGAGATGCTCGAGCGCGGCGGCAAGCGGGACAGTCGCCTGGTGACCCTCGGCGGCGGCGCGGTGGGCGATCTCGGGGGCTTCGCCGCCGGTTGCTTCCTGCGCGGCATCGACTACATCCAGATCCCGACCACGCTGCTGGCCCAGGTCGACGCCTCGGTCGGCGGCAAGACCGGGGTCGACCTGCCCGGCGGCAAGAACACGGTCGGCGCCTTCCACCATCCCCGCTTCGTGCTCGCCGACATCGACTGCCTGCGCACGCTGCCGGTCGGCGAGCTGCGGTCCGGGTTGTTCGAGGTGGTCAAGATGGCGGCGCTGCTCGATCTCCGTCTGTTGACGGTGGTGGAGGAGTCGCTGGAGCGGCTGCTCGCCGCCTGTGCCGAGTCGCTGACGCCGGTCGTCGCCGCCTCGATCCGGGCCAAGCTGGGCGTCGTCGAAGCGGATCTCGAAGAAGGGGACCGCCGGCGGCTGCTCAACTTCGGCCACACCCTGGGGCACGCGATCGAATCGGAGTTCGGCTACCAGGGCCTGCGTCACGGCGACGCGGTGGCTCACGGCATGAGGTTCGCCCTGCGTTTGGCGCTTCGGCGTGGGCTGGATCCGGAGTTCGCGGCGCGCCTGGAGCGGATGATCGACCGGCTGGCGCCGCCCGGACTCGGCGCCGTGGAGCGGCAGGGTGGCGTGCGCCTGGACGTGGACCGGCTCATCCAGGCCATGGGCCGGGACAAGAAGGCGCGCGAGAGCGGTCTGGTCTGGATCCTGCCGGCCGCGCCGGGCCGGGGCGAGATCGTTGCCGATCTCGATCCGGCGCTGGTGCGGAGTGAACTCCGGGCGTTTCTCGACGACTCCCGTGCCTCGTCGTCCGGGGACGCGCAGTGAGCGTGGAAACCGGCGGTAGCGGCGCGGCTACGCCGGCGGTCGAGGGCGAAGCGCGCGAATCGCTGGAATCCGGAAGGGGCGGCCTGTGGAACCGGCTGCGGCGGGGCCTCGGCCGTACCCGGAAGGGACTGGTGGGCCGGATCAGCACCGCGCTTGGAGGCGCCGCGCGGATCGATGAGGACGTGCTGGAGCGGATCGAGGAGACCCTGATCGAGTCGGACCTCGGCGTCGAGACCTCGCTCGAGCTCGTCGAACGGCTGCGTCAGGCGGGAGATTCGGGGCCGATCGCCGCCGGCGACGAGTTCGCCCTACGGCAACTGCTGGTCGACGAAGTGGCGGTGCTGCTGCTCGACGCACCGCCTGCCGCGTTGCCGGCGACCCCGCGCATCACGCTGATGGTGGGCGTCAACGGTTCGGGCAAGACGACCTCCGCCGCCAAGCTGGCGCAGGCGTCCCTGGCCCGGGGCGAGAAGGTCCTGTTCGCGGCCGGCGACACCTTTCGTGCCGCGGCCGCGGAGCAGCTCGAGGTCTGGGGCGAGCGGCTGGGGATCGAGGTCGTCCGTCGCCCGTCGGGCGGCGACCCGGCGGCGCTCGTCTTTGACGCCGTTCAGGCGGCCGGGGCGCGCGGCGTCGATCATCTGATCGTCGACACGGCGGGCCGCCTCCACACCCGCGGTCAACTGATGGACGAGCTGTCGAAGGTCCACCGGGTCACCCGGCGCGCGGCCGGCGACGCCTGGAACCTCTTCACCCTCCTGGTGGTCGATGCCGGCAACGGCCACAACGCGCTGGTGCAGGCGCGCGAGTTCGGGGCGACGGTCCCGATCGACGCCGTGTTCCTGGCCAAGCTCGACGGCACGGCAAAGGGCGGCATGGCGGTGGCGATCGCCCGCGATCTGCGCCTGCCGGTCGCCTACCTGGGTGTGGGCGAGGGGGTGGAGGACATCGTCGACTACAAGCCGCGGTCCTTTGCGGCCGCCCTGTTCGGGTGAGCGCCGTGGGCGCTGAGACCGCCGGACGTTTCGACGACGCCGATCGGCGGGCGATGGGGCGGGCCCTGGCGCTGGCGCGGCGGGGCCGCCTGACCACGGCGCCGAACCCCATGGTGGGCGCGGTGGTCACGAAGAGCGGCGAGATCGTCGGCGCCGGCTGGCACCGTCGGGCCGGCGGCGAGCACGCGGAGGCGATGGCGCTCGACGCCGCCGGTGGCCGCGCCCGTGGCGGCACGATCTACGTCACGCTCGAGCCGTGCACCCATCACGGCCGGACCCCGCCCTGCGCGGGACGGATCCTGGAATCGGGGGTTGAGCGCGTGGTCTTCGCCCACCGCGATCCGAACCCCGAGGTGATCGGCGGCGGTGGCGAACGGCTGCGGGCCGCGGGCCTCCGGGTCGAGAGCGGGCTCCTGGCCGAGCAGGCGGTCGAGATGAATGTGCCCTTCCTGACCCGCGTCCTTCACGAGCGGCCCGCCGTGACCCTGAAGTGGGCGATGAGCCTGGACGGCCGCATCGCGACGGCGACCGGCGACAGCCAGTGGATCTCGTCGCCGCGCGGCCGCCGTTGGGCGCTCGAACTGCGCGAGGAGCACCAGGCGATCGTGGTCGGCAGCGGCACCGCGCTGGCCGACGATCCGCGTCTCGACCGGCGACTGGGCCGGGCCGAGGGACCGATCGTGCGGGTGGTGCTCGATCGGCGGTTGCGGCTATCCCCGGGGGCGCGGATGTTCGAGGTCGAGGGGCCGGTTGTCGTCTACACGGCGGCGCCGGAGGGCGGCGCGAACGAGGGCGCGGACGAGGGCGCGGTGGAATGGGCCCGGCGGCGAGACCGTCTACGTGATGCGGGCGCCGATGTCGTCGTGATCGAGGCCGTGGCGCCGCCCGCGGTGCTGGCGGACCTGGCCGGGCGCGGCGTGTCGAACGTGCTCGTCGAGGGCGGTGCCGGGGTGCTGGAGGCGTTTGCGTCCTCGGGTGTCTGGGATCGGGCCGCGGTGTGCTGCGCGCCCCTCCTGATCGGCGGCGCGGCGGCCCTGGGCCCGATCGGCGGCGCCGGCGCGGAGAAGTTGGCTGACGCCTGGCGCCTCGATCGGCTGCGGGTTCTAAGGCGTGGCGCGGACGTGATTCTTGTAGGGTACCGGCAGGGATGTATACCGGAATTGTCACGGAGTGTGGCCGGGTAGTCGAGGCCCCCAAAGCCCCCAAAGCCCCGACGCGCCACGGTGCCATCCGACCGCCCGAAGACGGGCGCTCGGACTGGGTCGCGTGTGGCGCGAGCACGCGCCCCACGGGTTCCCGCATGGTGATCGGGCACTCGGCGGAGCTTGCGTCGCGGCTGGAGCCGGGCGCCAGCCTCTCGGTCGCCGGGGTCTGCCTGACCGTGGTGGAGCAGGGCGGCGCGAACGGAGTGTCGGGTAACGGCGCAGAGGGCGCCATCCCGGCCTGGTCCGCCTTCGATCTGTCTCCCGAAACGCTCAGCCGCACGACTCTTGGCGCTCTGGTTGACGGCGATGAGGTGAACCTGGAGCCGCCGCTTTCTGCCGGCGACCCCCTTGGCGGCCACTGGGTCCAGGGCCACGTCGACACGACGACCCGGGTGGCGAAAGTCGAGGAACTCGGAGACAACCGGGTCATCACGTTCGAAGTCCCCGCCGAGCTCGAGAACGGCCTCGTCCTCAAGGGCAGCGTGACGATCGACGGCGTCAGCCTGACGATCGCGGCGCTGGACGAAGAAACCTTCGACGTCGCCCTGATTCCGCACACGCTCGAGGTCACCACCCTCTCGGAGCTGAAGCCCGGCGACCCGGTCAACGTCGAGGGCGACGTCCTCGCCCGGTACGTCCAGAAGTCCGTCGAGGCGGCCGTCGCCGCCGCCCTCGAGTCGGCCCGGCGTTGAGAGGGCATCGCGGGGCCCTTGAGGCCCGCCCCTGGGAGCCCGGGTGGCGCCCCGCGCCACCCGTGAACCACTCCGTGCGCCCGTCTTCGGGCGCGCGGATGGCACGCGGGCATCTTGCCGGCATCTGCGTGAGGGCCGTCCGCGACATGAGCCGTCCGTCCTGGGAACGCGGGCATCTTGCCCGCATCTGGGTCAGGATCGTCGCCCCGTGACTCCACTCAACCTCCGCGAACACGTCGCCGAACCGGCGAACCTCTGGATCCGTCACAGCTTCCCCCGTTGGCCCGCGGCCGGCAGCGGCAAGCTCTGGTGCGACTTCGCCACCGGCGGCCTGCCGCCATCGACCGTCGGGCCCTTGCCGGCCGCCGCCGAGGCCGCCGAAGGGGTGCACTCGGTGACCGATGTTGTGTACGTTCCCCCGCTACCGGCGGATCACGAGCACCTCCGTGCGCGCATCGTCGAGGCCGCGGCTGGCGCCGGAGTGCCGCTCCTGATTCAAGTGGTGGCGAACATCCCGGTCGGCGGGTCGAGCCTCGGCGAGCTGGCCGCGCCAAGACTTGCCGACCTGCCCCCCAACGCCGTCGTCGCAGTCGACCTCCTCGACGCCCTGGTCCGCCACGCTGCCGCGCTGCGAAGCGAGTTCAGGGAGCGTCGGCAGCCTGGCCTCCCGTTCGAACCGCGTCCGCTGGCCGGCGCGACCGTCGTCTGGCCGCTCGTTGCCGACTGGACCGACCAGCCGGGCCTCCTGGCGCCGGCGATGGCCCGACTCGCTGCCGCCGGCGCCCGCCGCGTCGTACCGCGCGCGATGCAGCTCGGCGCCCGCGAGCGGCGCCTGCTCGCCGAACGCCTGCAATCCACCTGGCCCGAAGCCCTCGACGCCCTGTTTCACGGCGGCGATATACCACCCGACGTCGCGGCGTTCCAACGCGCCGCCGAAGCCGCGGGTCTCCAGCCCCGCCTGCCCCGGCCCCTGCCCGTGCCGCCCCTGCCGCCCAGGCTCCGCCGCACGCGCGAACTCGCCGGCCACCTGATCGAACTCGGCGACGCCGCCGGCGCCGAGCGTCCCGTGTACTACCGTGCCGCCCGCTTCCTCGACCGCGGCGAAGTCGACATCGACGCCGCCGCCCGCGAAGGCAACCTGAGCGTCTTGCCCTGGCTGGAGGAACTGGCCAGGGTGGCCGTGGAGGAGTGGCTGGCTACGAACCGCGGAAGCTAGGAAGTCCATGCACCTGATCGTCTTCGACGTCGACGGGACGCTGGTCGAGTCGGACGAGTTCGATGGGGTCTTGTACGCCCAGGCGGTTCGGGACGTGCTCGACGTCGCGGTTGATGAGGACTGGTCCAGCTACCGGCACGTCACGGACAGCGGCATTCTGGACGAGATCCTCGATCGGCACGCCCTTGAGATGGACCGCTCCGTTGCCCATGCCTCAGTCAGGAAGGCCTTTGTCGCCCTGGTCCGCGACTATCTCAGCGATCGTAGTGGTCGACTACCGGAGGTCCCCGGCGCCAGAACCTTCGTGAACCGACTCATCGCGCACCCCGAAGTCACCGTAGCCGTTGCGACGGGCGGCTGGCGTGAGACCGCGGCGATGAAACTGCAAGCGATCGGCCTCGATCCCGAGGCGCTGCATCTGTCCTCCGCTTCGGATGCCATCCGCCGGATCGAGATCATGCAGATTGCGGAGCGACGAGCGATGGCCGGCAAACCAGCCGACCGGAAGTTCTACTTCGGAAACCAGCCGTGGGACAGGGCAGCGAGTCGGAAGTTGGGTTGGGAGTTCATCGGGATCGGCGAACAGGTTGAGCATGTTCCTCGGTTTGAGGACTTTCTCGACCATGAGTCCATACTTGAGGTATTGGAGTTACCGCCGGCTTCGGCGCCGGCCCACGATGGGGGGACGTAGGGGCCTGGGAAGTTGGTCCCCCTTCCGGTGAGATGGCGCCACTTGGCCAGGGCGCCTGCGTCACTGGTTTGGCGTGCGGACGCCTCAGGCGGCTTGCGGCTGGCGTTGGTCTCGCCTGATGACGCCCAGTCGCTCGCGAGCCACCACGGCCTCCAGGTGCGGCGGCGGTCGCCACAGGGACTCCATGACATAGCGCAGGTCCATCGGCCTGCCGTCCCAGGTGGGCATGGACTCCTTGCCGGTGACAGAACGCCTGCGTCCTCCAGGTGCCGGACGAGCTCCTGGGCGGCGTAGGGGCCATGGACGGCGGCGCCGGGCAGTGCTCAAGCGGCCTGCCGCGACTGTCGAAGAACTGGGCGGCGCCCTCGTCGTTCATTCGCACGCTGCAGCCGCCTTCGTGGAGCAGGCGGTGGTGCCGCCGGCATAGGAGCACGAGGTTCGAGAGCTTCGTCTCGCCTCCGTCGGCCCAATGATGGACGTGATGGGCGTCGCAGTGCTGTGAAGTGCAGCCAGGGAAGCGGCAACTGCGGTCGCGGAACTCCAGGGCGCGCCGGATGGGGGGCGGAATGGTGCGGGTTTTGCGGCCAACGCTCAGGATCTCGCCATTTCGGTGGGTCATGCGCACCCTGCCGGCTTCGCAGGCGATCCGCCGGACTGTTTCCGCGGAAACAGGGACGCTGGAGGTGCCGAGCCAGGCGCTATGCGAGCAGGCGCCGTTCACCGGCGTTTCCGCGGAAACGCGACCGCCACCTGCTTCCGCGGAAGCGCTTCCCGTCTGCGGCGCCGACGGCGTTTCCGCGGAAACGTGCGGCCCGTGGTCGGCGGACGTCGGTTCGGGTGCCTTGAGCTCTTCCTCGTTCACATGGACGACCACCTGATAACGGTCGCCGCTCTGTCCCGGCTCCAGCCCGCCTGCGAGCGCGCTCTCGGCCACCAGTGTCAGCGCATCGGCGCGCTGTTTGCCGACAGGCGGGCGGTCGTCGCGGCTCCTGTCGTACAGCTTCTCCCTCGCAGCCTTGAGAGCCTTCATCAGGACCTCGCCGGCCTCAGGCGCCAGCCGGCCCCGGATCACGAACGTGCCGTTCTCGTCGACGTGCGTCGTCAGGTGACTGGAGGCGTCGCGCAGGTCGTCGTCGTGGGTCTCAATCGTGCGGTCGATCCTCCGCCATGATCGGACGACTCGCTCGATGTGCGCCGCGGTGCCGGCCTTTCTGAGCTCCACGAGCGACTTCTCGGTGTCGGGCCGGGCGACGCGGGTCAGCGCCCTGACCTTGGACTACGAGAGTTCGCCTCGCCTCATCGCCTCGCTCAGGAGGGGCAGTTCGC
The DNA here is from genome assembly GCA_965247095.1 of Candidatus Multivorans sp. GTDB lineage: Bacteria > Acidobacteriota > Thermoanaerobaculia > Multivoradales > Multivoraceae > Multivorans. The sequence continues at coordinate 467,578 of OZ251997.1, forward strand.
TCAGGGCGCGAGCAACGCGGACCCGCTCGCGCGAGGCGCTGGGCGCCAGTCCGATGCGCCATGTGAGCCAGTGGGCGCAGGTCAGGAAGCCTTTACTCCAGCCCTCCTGCTCATCGAATCTGCGGATCAATACGAGGAGTTCGTAGGTCGCGGCGTCGATGCGCGTTGCGAGCGTGGCGATCTCTGGAGTTGCCCCGTTTTCGTGGACGGTTTGTGTTTGGAAAATCAAGCAGCTTCGCGGTAGCTCTTCTCGAAGTTGACGGGTGATCGCTGTCCGATCGCGGAGTGACGACGATGGGTGTTGTACCAGCCCTCGATGTACCGGAAGAGCTCCGCCTTCGCTTCGGCATGATTCCGAAACCTGGTCCGGTCGAGCAGTTCGCACTCGAGGCTGGCAAAGAAGCTCTCCGCCATGGCGTTGTCGTAGCAGTCTCCGACGGAGCCCATCGAGAGCGCGATGCCGGCGTCGCGGCAGCGCTTCCCGAAGGTCAGGGAAGTGTACTGCTTGGGTTCAAGGGATCGTCGCAACGCTTGGACGTCCAGGTCCGGTTCCGGTCCTCCTACGGGCGGAGTCTATTGGTTAGCCGTCGCCGGGGCTGTGGGAGGTGTGGGAAACGCGGAGGTCCTCCGGAGCGTTTTCCAAGCGGCTGCGGAAATCGCCTCAGCGATTTCCGAGGGGCCTGTGGGAGAGCTGTGTGAAGCGGGCGGGGGCCCGGGGGCTTTGCACAGCTCTTCCACCAGACCCGGCAGACGCGACACCTTCCACAGCCCTCCGGGACCGGCCGGGCGCATGGATCGAAGGCGTGCTCCCTGGCGGTCAGATTCGATTGGAATCCCCGGTCGTTCTCAGCCGCCTACGTGTGTACGAGCTCCTCAAAGACTTCGGCAGGCGTTCTCCAGCCGAGTGTCTTGCGGGGTCGGCTGTTGAGGGCGAGCGCGACCGCGGAGAGGTCGTCGCTGGAGTATCTGACCAGGTCAGTGCCCTTCGGGAAGTACTGGCGTAGCAGCCCATTGGTGTTCTCGTTGGTGCCCCTCTGCCAGGGGCTTTGCGGATCGCAGAAGTAGATCGCGATTCCGGTGTCGACGCGGAGTTGAGCGTGTTGAGCCATCTCGGCGCCCTGGTCCCAGGTCAAGGATCGCCGGAGGTGCTCGGGCAGCGTCGTGATCGACGCCGCGATCGCGTCACGGACGGCTTCTGCGCCGTGCCCGGCGAGCGCCGGCCCGTTCTTCACCCTCGATTCGTTGCCGTGGCCTTCCATACGGGGCAGGTGCAGCAGCATTGTGAAGCGCGTAGTCCGTTCGACGAGGGTGCCGATCGCTGAGCTCTCGAGCCCGACGATCAGGTCACCTTCCCAGTGGCCCGGTACGGCCCGGTCGCCGGCTTCGGCGGGGCGTTCGCTGATCATGATTCCCGGGGTCACAAACTTCTTGCCTGACCTCCGAGTACGCGCACGCGGCACACGTAGCGCTCGCCCGGTTCGCAGGCACGCGACGAGCTCGCGCTTGAGGGCTCCTCGACCTTGGATGTAGAGCGCTTGGTAGATCGCCTCGTGAGAGATCCGCATCGACTCATCATGAGGAAAATCGATGCGAAGCCGATTCGAGATCTGCTCCGGGCTCCACGACTTCGCCCAACGCCGATCCTGGCGGCGACCGTGCCGACGGCCAATCCAACGCACAGCCGGACCGGGTACCGGCTCCCCGTCAGGCCTTGCGATCAAGCCGGCGAGGCGGTCCTGCACGTACTCACGCAAGGCGTCGTTCGCGGCAAGCTTGGAGACCTTCGGCCGGCTGGCGCGCCGCTCCGCGTGCCACTGGGCAGTCGTCGCTCGATAGGCGACGCCACCACTTCGAGTCGACGCGTTGCGGCGCAGCTCCCGCGAAATCGTCGACGGTGAACGGCCCATGCGTCGGGCGATTTCACGTACCCCAATGTGCTGAGCGTGAAGGATGGCGATCTCTTCCCGCTCGGCCAACGACAGATAACGCCCCGACACTGGAGCCAACGAAATAGGCGGCATTCCGCCAGCTTCCCTGAACCATCTCGATCCGACTGCCTGCGACACTCCAGCTTCCCGTGCAGCATCCTCGGTGGACGCCCCACGAACGATCGCCTCCCAGAAGCGGACCCGATCCTCGCGATGCGCTGTCGAGGGACGGCCCGGCGACCACATCTGCCCACGCATCTCACGAATCGCACGCCTACGCTTACCAACTCCCATCACGAAACACCTCCATCACGAGATGTTGCGACGACCAGTTGAATCCACCCTGGCTGCCTTGATCCGAGTGGTGGATCACGTCCTCGGGTCTCCGCTGGGCGATCGCCATCTTCAGCGCGCCGACCACGAGGTCGGTTGCCAGAGACGAATCCATGGCCCAGCCGACGATGCGCCGACTGAACGCGTCAAGGACGATCGCCAGGTACAGGAAACCGGCAAGGGTCGGCACGTAGGTGATGTCCGCGAGCCACAACCGGTCGGGGCCTTCGGCTGTGAACTCCCTCTCGACGAGGTCCGGCGCCGGGCGAGCTGACGGGGCGCGGCGCGTCGCCTTCGGCCGCTTGCGGCGGCTGATGCCCGCCAGACCGGACTCTCGCATGAGTCTGGCGACCCGCTTGCGGCTCACTGGGAACCCCTCGTCAGCCAACTCGGCCTGAATCCTCGGCGCACCGTAGGTCCCGCGGCTGCGTTCGTGGATCGCCCGCACGCGCTCCGCCAGAGCGCTGTCCGACTTCTCCCTGGCCGACCGCTCTCGCTTCAACCAGGCGTAGTACCCGCTCGTGGAGACCCCGAGCACTCGGGCCATCGTCGTGATCCGGAACTCGGCCTGGTGCGCTCTCATGAACCTGAAGACCGCTTCGGGCCCGTCTCCCGAGCGAACCAGGCCGTTGCTTTTGCCAGGATCTCCCGCTCCTCGCGCAACCGGCGTACCTCCCGGCGCAGACGGCGCAACTCCTGGCGCTCCGCCGTCGTAGTGCCGTCCTGGCGGCGACCTTCGTCGCGGTCCGCCTGGGCCACCCAGTTACGCATCGACTGTGCTGAAGGCTCGAACTCGCGGGCCAGTTGGTCCGGGCTCCGCCCGGACCGGACCAGATCCACCATCTGCTGCCGGTACTCTGCCGGGTACCGACTCCTCTTTCTCGACATCGTGGATACCTCCTCCGACAAGGATGTAGTGTCCACGAAACCGGGGCAAGCTCATACCTCCTCTTCCAAAAATGAGGTGTCCACAAAAAGGGGTCAAGCTCAGAGCCTCCAACGCGGCAAACAGGAACCACATAGAGGCTCCGCGAACAGCACTCGCAGCAGGGGAGGGGAGGCGAACGCGAGAGGCGCTCGACCCGCCTGAATCGTCCGACTCGCGTGCCCTGATAGCATTCGCCAGTACGCGAGGGCCGAGTAACCGCCAGATCGGTCGGTACTTGGTTCAACGAAACGCGAGATGAGGAAAGCGAATGACCAAAACCGGTACGGTGGCTCCGCCCTGGAAACAGCATTCCGACAAGCGAGGGGCTGACTTCCGCATTATACGTCCGGGTGAAGGCGAAGGTCCCAAGGTCAACGATCATGCGTTCTTGGAGTCGCTAGAGGACCGCTGGCCGCTGCCGTCGCCTTTGCGATGGGCTGTAAGTATGGGCAGTCAGTTGGCGATAATCGAGTGGGAGAGACAAGATAGAAGGCGCTGGCGTGTGGTCGAGTACAAGTTCATTCTGCAGAGCCTAGAAAGTGACACAAGATCCGTCATATAGTTTTGGTTTCTTAGTAGGATATGCGACACGAGTCAGTTTTTTCCGTGTGAACACGAATGGATTCGATCTCCAAACGACGACTTGGAGTCTAAGAGGATTGTCACGCTCAAGTGTGCCAAGTGCATGACCAAGGACTTTGTGCGACTGGACGTCGCGGCGGAGGTATTGCCAGAAGTCGATCTTCCGCGCCACGCTGGGGCGGATCGTCCGCATCGCGACCCGCTGACCTGCCAAGCGGCTGGTCGGCGAGCCGCAACAGCGTGTCCAACGAGGCCGCGCAGAGTGAGGGTCAGTGCCACGGCGAGAGTCCAGCACCTAGAAGTCAGCCATGGCAGCTAGCTAACTCGGGTAATGCTCGCCCCCTCATTCGTGCCAAACCGGAGGAAACCGATGGCCACAGTTGACGACCTTCAAAGCGATGTCCAAGTAGTTCTGAATTCCATTCGACCATATATTGAGAGCATTAGCAGTCTGCGGTGGGGCCCGTCAGACGGGGCACTTACCATAGTGTTTCGATCTATGCTCCGTAGGCAATACGAGGCACTTGGCGTCACTTCTCATCTGATCGCCAACTGGCAAGGATTCCCCGTACCCCAACTTCTGCGTCCCGCGTGCGAGGAATTTGTTTGGGCCAAGTACTTAACATCCATCCCGACTGCCGCTGCGGAAGTGCTTGTCAGGTGCGTCAATTCCAAGGAAGTACGTGATAGCTTGCGCGCTCAAGACCAGTGCGCCGGTAGATCTGCTACAAGGACTCTCGGACTACTCCCCTTTCTGGAAGAAGCAAACAATCGTGAGGCTTCCGAGCTTGAACTCTTGCGTTCCCTTGCAAGCAATCTGGATTGGCCGCCGGGAAGCAGAAAGACGGGGCGGATGCCCTCACTAAAGTGGCTTGCTAAGAAGACCAACGAGCTGGATACCTACGAGTTGATCTATCACTCGACGTCACGCTTCGTACATTTCAGCGCGGCCGAACTTACTCGAGGAGCTTGGTATGATCCGAACACAGGCGCCACGAGGATTAGTTATGCGCAGTTTCGGGAAGTACACGGTCACTTGGGCTTGTACTGGGGCCTGCTCTTGCTTGTTCAAACTTGGAACGAGGTGGACGAGTTCCTAGATGTGCGAGTTGAGATTGACGTTGCTAGGATTACCGAAGCGGTTTGTCGCATTGGAGAGGCTGGTATACCTCCAATCATCACAGCAAAGGAGCTAGAGCGATCCTAGTGAGGATTCACAGTTGTTTTGCGGGTCCGACCGTGACGTAGCGGAATTCTCTACTAATGCCTTCGACAAGAATGTCAAGCATATCATAGAGTATTGAAGATAGCGAAGTGGATTTAGAGGTTTGGCAGACCAGCAGTCACGATCGCTGGAACTGATTGGGAGAGGGATAGGCTCGAGTCGAGGAGCGCAGACGGCCCTCGGCTGGCGCGCTACCGTAGATGCGCACGAGATACTCGCCGGTGAATGTCTGCAGGAACGAACGTTCGTCACGCTGCGCAGCGCCAGTTCGGCGACGAGGCTCGCGGCCTTCCCGCTTGGCCGTTCCTCGGCCTGAAGTCCGCCGGCACGGAGGAACTCATCGGCATCGTCGGTAGACACTTGGGGTTGAGCTGATGTCTTCCCAGGAGGAGTTCCTTGCACAAGGCGATACGGCGCCGTACTTCAAGTGTTGCTGCGGCGCGAGCGCCTTCTATGAAGCCGCAAAGCTCCTTGAACGGCAGATCCAATGTCGGGGCCTTAGGCCCAACGACAGGACGCTGGAAGGAGGTTCAGGCCCCATGCGGAAGTGGCAGGTCTGGGAAGCTCTCAAGGGCGCCAGCCACTTCAATGTGAGCGTCTCGTTGGAACTAGCCCTCAAGAGCCTCCTCATCCTGAACGAGCTGGAATGGCCGAAGGGTCCCAAGGGCCATCGGTACGAGGTGCTGTACGACAAGCTCAAGGAGAAGCGCCCAGAAATGGCGGCTTCAGCGGAGCAGTGCTACGACCGTGCGAAGAGTGAAGCGATGCACGTCGACTTCGTCCAACTTGTAACGGTCGAAATACTCCCGGGTTCTGAACCACAGGAACTGCGGGTTCCAGATACTCCGGACTCCCTGCGGGAGTTCTTCTCGTACCTGAACGACGAGGTGGAGATCCAGGTGATACGGTACTCGTTCGAGAATGTCGGTCTCGGCGAGGCCCCGCGCCATTACTTACTGGACTTGGGAGTCGTCCTTTCTTTGGTCCGCGAGCTTCTTCACTTGAGTCTCAAGGCGGCACAGCAAGCCGGACTTCGCTTCCCCTGGCCGCCGAACCACCGGCCGCCGGCCTAGGGCCGGTCGCCTTGCCGGGGGGGGCAGGAGATGGTGCCGCCGAATCTCGGCAGATCCCGCGAGCTCCCGTTAACGGAGTGTTGGCTCTGGCGTCGCTACTGCTGATTGCGCAGATTTCTCGCACGCTCTTGCGCGGATCTTTCGCATCTCTCTACATATCTGGCCGCTTCCGGCGAGAGCCGGCCGGAAGCCTGGGCACCCGGAGCGACGGCACCCACCGCTACCGCGGCCGCAGCAATGGAAACAGAATCACGTCCCGGATTGATTGCGCATCGGTCAGCAGCATGACCAGGCGGTCGATGCCGAGGCCGAGGCCGCCGGCGGGGGGCATTCCGTACTGGAGGGCCTCGACGTAGTCGCGGTCGAAGCGGTGGGCCTCGTCGTCGCCGCCTTCGCGGGCGCGCAGTTGCTGGCGGAAGCGCTCGGCCTGGGCGTCGGGATCGTTCAGTTCGCTGAAGGCGTTGGCGATCTCCATGCCGCCGATGAACAGCTCGAAGCGTTCGGTGAACCGGGGGTCGTCTGCTGACAGCTTGGCGAACGGGGAGACTACGATCGGGTAGCTGTGGATGAAGGTGGGCTGGATCAGCTTCGGCTCGACGAGACGGTCGAAGAGGGCCATCAGGAGGTTGCCGTAGCCGGGGCTCTTGGGCGCCGCGTCCTCGTGCTTTGCCAGTTCGGCGGCGAGTGCTGCTTCGTCGTCGACCGTGGCGGCGTCGAGACCGCCGATCTCGATCAGGGAGTCCCGCACGCTGTAACGGGGCCAGGTCGGAGCCAAATCGATCTCGTTCCCGCGAAACGTGCAGGTCATCGCCCCGTCGTTTGCGTCGGCGGCCACCGCGCCGAGCAACTTCTCGGTCACTTCCATCAATTGCTCGTAGTCCGAGTACGCCCAGTAGAACTCGAGCATCGTGAACTCGGGGTTGTGCTGGGTCGAAATGCCTTCGTTGCGGAAGTTACGATTGATTTCGAACACCCGGTGCAGGCCGCCGACGAGCAATCGTTTGAGATACAGCTCGGGCGCGATGCGCAGGTAGAGGTCCATGTCGAGGGCGTTGTGATGGGTCACGAAGGGCCGGGCGGCGGCGCCGCCGGGGATCGCCTGCATCATCGGCGTCTCGACTTCCAGGAAGTCGAGGTCGAGCAGGAAGCGGCGGATGGCGGCGATCGCCCGCGAGCGGACGACGAACCGCCGCCGCGACTCGGGCGAGTTCAAGAGATCGAGATAGCGCCGGCGGTAGCGCTCCTCGCGGTCGGCCAGACCGTGCCACTTCTCGGGCAGGGGCCTGGTCGCCTTGGCGAGGAGTTCCAGGCTGTCGGCCATGACGGTCAGTTCGCCGGTGCGGGTGCGGATCAACACGCCGGCGGCGAGCACGTAGTCGCCGATGTCGACCTGCGAGAGCAGCCACCACGCCTCTTCGCCGACGTGGTTGCGTCGGAGGAGAACCTGCACCTTGTCGCCGGCGGCGTCGGAGATGTCGAGAAAGGCGGCCTTGCCGTGGGTCCGGTGAGCGCGGACGCGGCCGGGAACCCGGAGGGGGATCGCCGCCTCGTCGAGTTGCTCGGCCGTCCGGTCGTCGTAGCGTTGGCAGACCGTGCTCGGTTCCAGGTCGTAGGCGGCGCGGGTCGGGTAGGGGTCGATGCCCCGCTCGCGCAGGCGGTCACGCTTCGCGCGCCGGTTCTCGATCTGTGCGTCGAGTTCGGACATGGCTCAGTTTGACTCCGAGTCCCAGAGAACGCCATCGGCGAGCAGGCGGGAGGTCAGGCGCGCGAGGCCGGCCGCAGCGTTGCTGCCGATCCGCAACACGTCCTCGTGGTCGACGGGGCCTTCCTCGAGGCCGACGCCCATGTTCGTGACCAGGGAGAAGCCGAGCACGCGGAGGCCCATGTGACGGGCCGCGATCACTTCCAGCACCGTCGACATGCCGACCAGGTCGACGCCGAGCGCCTGGTAGGCGCGGATCTCGGCCGGGGTCTCGTACGAAGGCCCGAGCAGGCCGAGGTAGACCCCTTCACCGACGGGAATCCCCGCGTCGCGGCCGAGTTCGGCGAAACGGCGGCGGAGGGCCGGGTCGTAGGCACAGGCCAAGTCGGGAAACCGGGGCCCCCAGCCTCCCGGCAGGCGGCCGCGGAGCGGGTTCAGCCCGGTGAGGTTCACGTGATCGGAAATCGCCGCGATCGATCCCGGCGGCAGATCGCGCCGCAGCGAGCCGGCCGCGTTCGCGACCACGAGCGAACCGGCGCCGAGCAGGGCCGCGAGACGCACGATGTACACGACCTGCGCCGGCGTGTAGCCCTGGTAGGCGTGGAGCCGGCCGCGGCAATAGAGCACGACCCGTCCGTCCCGCGTTTCCACTACTTCGGCGGTGGCGGCGTGGCCTTCGATCGCCTCGACATCGAACGGGAGCAGGTCGCCGAACGGCCACGGGCCGGCGGCAGGCGCGCCCAGATCGAGGCTGAGACCGGAGCCGGTGACCAGGAGAGCGTCAGGCCGGGGCCACCCCGCGTCGAGCCAACGCTTCCGGCTCTCCTCCAGTTCGGCGGAGAGACCCGTGTCCGGCCCTGTATCCTTGCGCAGATTCACTCCCTTGATCCCCCGTCGCGGAGTGCGGGAGACGATACACGACCGGCCTGTCGTTCGGCGGCGGCGCGAGGTGATCCATGACCGAGAACGGAATGCCCCGGGAGCTCATTTCGACTGAGGCTCTGCAACGCCGGGTCGACGAATTGGCGGCCGAGATCGAGCGCGACTACGCCGACAGCAAGGATCTCCTCTGCGTGGGCGTGCTCAAGGGCTCGGTGTTCTTCCTCACCGATCTGGTGCAGCGACTGTCGCGGCCCCTGGTGGTCGACTTCTTCCAGACCTCGAGCTACCGGGGCGAGACGACCTCGCACGGCGAAGTGCGGATCCGGCGCGACCTCGACCACTCGTTGGCCGGGCGCGACGTCCTGCTGATCGAGGACATCGTCGACACGGGCTACACGATGCGCACGATCATGGCGCTGATGGGTTTCCGCGGCGCCCGCTCGGTTCGCCTCTGCGTATTGCTGGACAAGGCGTGCAAGCGGAAGACGGCGGTCCAGATCCACTACCGCGGCTTCGAGGTCGACGACGTGTTCGTGGTCGGCTACGGCCTCGACTACAACGACCGCTACCGCAACCTGCCGTACATCGGCGTGCTGGACGAGGTGGAGGTGGAAGCGGAGTAGCTGGTCTGCGGATAGCCTCGCGTGGTCGTGGGGTTTGTCTGGCATGTCGCGCTGAGGTATTTCCGCTCGACTCGCGCTGACGCGCACATCCGCGTTCTGTCCTCGCTGACCGCCGGCGGCCTGGCGGTGGGCACGGCGGCGCTGGTCCTGGCTTTGGCGGCGCTCTCGGGTTTTCAGAGCCACCTGCTGCGAGACCTTGCGCAACACACCCCGGCGCTGCAGGTGGAACTGGGAAGCGGCGCGGATGCCGCAGCCGGTGGGGCCGGGTCGACCGTCTCGCTTGTCGACCGGGTGATTGCCGTGGACGGCGTCGTGGCGGCGCAGGAGTTGCTCTACGCCCGCGGCTGGCTGGCCGACAGGACGGGGGTGTTGGCGGTCGAGGTGGTGGGCTACGAGCAGACGCCGCCGGCCTGGATCCCGGTCGAGAGCGCTGCTGTTCCGGGCCTGATCGTGCCGGTCTCGGTTGCTCTGCGGATGGGGCTGGCGGTCGGCGGCACGGCGCGGGTGGTGTCGCCCCGGCCTGGACTGACGCCGGTGGGGCCGCGGCCGCGTATGCGGACGCTGCCGGTGGCGGCGATCTACGACTCCGGCCGCGCGGAGTACGAGGAACTGCCGGTGCTGCTGCCGCTCGAGCAGGCGGCCGCACTGTTCGCGGGCGGTGATCGGCGGCTTGATCTGACCCTGGCCCCGGCCGCCGATCCGGAGGACGTGGCCGCCGACCTGCGCCCGGCGATTGGTGCGGGCGAGGGCACGGTGACCACCTGGCGGCAGGCCAATCGGGCGTTGCTGTTCGTCCTCCGGCTGGAGAAGGGCCTGGTGTTCTCGGCAGTGGCGCTGATCGTCGCGGTTGCGGCCTTTGCGCTGCTCGCCGCGCTGTCCCTGGTGCTGTCGAGCAAGCGCTCCGAAGTCGGCGTCCTCGCGGCGATGGGGGCGCCGCCGGCCCGGCTGCAGAGACTCTTCCTGGCGCTCGGCGCGCTGCTCTCGGTGGGCGGCGCCGGTCTCGGCGGCGCGGTGGGCGCGAGCGTGGCCGTGTTTCTGGACCGCTTCCGGGTCCTTTCGCTCCCGTCTGACGTGTACATCGTCGACTATGTTCCGTTCCTGGTTCGGGGCAGGGACGTGCTCGTCGTGGTGGTGTCCACGATCGTGTTCACGGGCGCGGCCTCGCTTTTGAGCGCGCGCAAGGCGAGCCGCCTGGATCCGGTCGAGGCGATGCGGAGCGCCCGGACGTGATCTCCGTCTCCGGAGTCGCCAAGGCCTACCGCGACGGCGAGGTCCGGCGCGAGGTCCTGCGCGGCGTCGATCTCGAGCTCGGCCCCGGCGACACGGCCGCCATCGTCGGACCTTCGGGTTCGGGGAAGTCGACGCTGCTGAACGTCCTGGGGGCGCTCGATACCGCCGATGCCGGCACGGTCCGTATCGACGGTGTGGATCTGATGGCGTCCAGGCCGGCGGCGCTGGCCGGGTTCCGCAACCGCTCCATCGGCTTCGTGTTCCAGTTCCACCAGTTGCTGCCCGACTTCACGGCGATCGAGAACGTGATCATGCCGGGCCGGATCGCGGGCCGCCCCGCGGCGTCGCTGCAGACTCAGGGGCTGGAGCTGCTCGACCAGGTCGGACTCAGGGACCGCGCCGCCGACTTTCCCCAGCAGCTCTCCGGCGGCGAGCGGCAGCGGGTGGCGATCTGCCGCGCGCTGGTGCTCGAACCCCCGGTGCTGCTTGCCGATGAACCGACCGGCAACCTGGATGCGGCCAGCGGAGCGCAGGTGCTGGAGCTGCTGAGCGACCTTCAGCGGCGGCGCGGAACCACCATGGTGCTGGTGACGCACAACCCCGATGTGGCCAGTCGCTGCGGCAGGGGGCTGCGACTGGACCGGGGGCGGTTGGCGCCGGTTTGAATGCTGGAACGCCCGGCGGACCGGCCGCGTCGATAGACTGCGGGCAGAGCCGGGCGCGCAGCGCCATGAGCAGGTAGTTCCGTGTTCGAGAAATACAACGAAAAAGCGCGCCGGGCCCTCTTCTTCGCCCGCTACGAGGCGAGCAAGCTGGGCAGCCGGGTCATCGAGTCGGAGCACATCCTGCTGGGCATCCTGCGGGAGGGCGAGGATTCGATCACCGAGCTGTTCCAGCGGCTCGAGGTCAAACCGGAGGACCTCCGCCGCGAGATCGAGGGAGAGCGGGTATTTGTCGAGCGCATCTCATCGACCGCGGAGCTGCCGCTCTCGGAGGTGTCGAAGAAGATCCTCGCGTTCGCCTCGCACGAGGCCGAGAGCATGGTCCACTCCTCGGTCGGTTCGGAGCATCTGCTGATCGGCGTGCTGCGGGTCGAGGACTGCCTGGCGCAGCGCATCCTGGTTCAGCACGGCTTCGAGGTCGCGACGGTGCGCGAAGAGGTCGCGCAGGTGGCGCGGGAGCGCGCCAACCGGCGCGGCAAGCAGGAACTGCCCTACCTTGACGAGTTCGGCCGCGACCTGACCGCGCTGGCCCAGCAGGATCAGTTCGACCCGCTCATCGGTCGTGAGGAGGAGGTCGGGCGGATCGTTCAGATCCTCGCCCGGCGAACGAAGAACAATCCCATCCTGCTCGGCGAGCCGGGGGTCGGCAAGACGGCGATCGTCGAAGGGCTGGCGCAGCGCGTGGTGCAGGGCCGGGTGCCGAGGTTCCTGGCGGCCAAGCGCATCGTCGCTCTCGACCTGTCGTTGATCGTCGCCGGCACGAAGTACCGGGGCCAGTTCGAGGAGCGCCTCAAGGGCATCCTCAAGGAGTTGGAGGAAGGCGACGACGTACTCGTCTTCATCGACGAGATTCACGCCCTGGTCGGGGCGGGCTCAGCCGAGGGGTCGCTCGACGCGGCGAACATCCTCAAACCGGCCCTGTCGAGGGGCGACATCGCCTGCATCGGCGCCACGACGCAGCGGGAGTACCGGCGCTACATCGAGAAGGACCGTTCCCTGCTGCGGCGTTTCCAGGCGGTCCAGGTCGAGCCGCCGACGGCCGATGAGACGTACGACATCCTGGTGGGGCTCAAGGAGCGTTATCAGGGCTTCCACAGGGTGGCCTACGATGACGGCGCTCTGCGGGCCGCGGTCGCCGGGTCGAACCGCTACATCCCCGACCGCTACCAGCCGGACAAGTCGATCGACGTGATCGACGAGGCCGGCGCCCGGGTCAAGCTGCGCCGGGGGAGAGACACGCGGCAGACGCGCCGGATCGAAACGGAGATCCGGCAGGTGGTGGCCGAGATGAAGGCGGCGATTTCCGACAAGGACTTCGACTGCGCGGTCCGCTACAGGGAGCGCGAAATCGAACTGCGGGAAGATCTGGAGAGCATGGAGCGGTTGCATGACCAAGGCGAGGGAGATCAGGTCGTGACTGCTCAGGATGTGGAGGAGGTGATCGCCTCCTGGACCGGCGTGCCCGTGGCTGCTCTGCGCAGCGACGAGGCCCAGCGTCTGATGAACATGGAGGACGTGCTGCGGCAGCGGATCGTGGGCCAGGACCGGGCGATCCGTGCGATCAGCCGCGCCATCCGCAGGTCGCGGCTCGGCGTCTCCGATCCCCGGCGCCCGGTGGGTTCCTTCGTCTTTCTGGGGCCGAGCGGCGTCGGCAAGACGGAGGTGGCGCGGCGGCTTGCCGAGTTCCTGTTCGGCAGCCAGAACGCCTTGCTGCGATTCGACATGAGCGAGTACATGGAGAAGCACGCGGCGTCCAAGCTGATCGGCTCCCCACCCGGCTATGTCGGCTACGAGGAGGGCGGCCAGTTGACCGAGAGGGTGCGGCGCCAGCCGTACTCGCTGATCCTCTTCGACGAGATCGAGAAGGCGCACCCGGACATCGCGGGTCTGCTCTTGCAGATCCTGGAGGAGGGGACGTTGACGGACGCCTACGGCAACCATGTCGACTTCCGCCACTCCCTCGTGCTCCTGACCTCGAACCTGGGCAGCAAGCTGGTCCTCAAGGGGGGGCGGATGGGCTTCGGCGGCGTCTCCTCGGACGACGACTTCGCCGAGGTGCGGGAGGAGACCCTTGCCGAACTCCGGCGTTCCTTCAGCCCCGAGTTCATCAACCGGATCGACGAGACGATCGTGTTCAATCCGCTGGGCCGGGCGGAGCTGCGGGCGATCGTCGATCTGCTGCTGTCGGACGTCAACGAGACCCTCGCCGAACGTGGCCTGGCCGTCGATGTGAGTCCCTCCGTTCGGGAATGGCTGCTCGAGCAGGCGGGAATCGACCCGTCGACCGGCGCCCGGCCGCTTCGCCGGACGATCCAGCGCCACGTCCAGGATGCGGTGTCCGACCTGCTGATCCAGCGCACCGGCACGGAGATCAACCGGATCCGGGTGGATCTGGCGCCGATCGAGGGGCAGAACCCCGGTGGCGAGGGTTCGCTCGCCGAGCGGGAACTGGTCCTGGAAGTGGTCCCGGGCGGCGGCGGTGAGCAAGTCGCCGCAGCCGGCAAACATCTAGCAGCCCGTGAGGAGGAACCTGCCCTTGCCGAATCCTGATCGAAGCCGCCTCCCGGCGCTGGCGTTGCTGGGGTTGTTCCTGGCCGCGCTCCTGCTGGCGTCGCCGTCCGCGGCGCAACTCCTGGTCGGTCGTCCGATCACATCGGTGGAGTACACCGGCGTGGAGACGCTGAGCGAGGAGAGCCTGAGCTACTACCTGGATCTGGAAGCCGGCAAGCCCTGGGATCCGGGCCGCCTGAACGACCGGATCAAGGAGCTGTGGGAGCGGGAGTTCGTCGACGACATCTCCGTCGAGGCCGTGGCGGAGGGTGAAGGTGTCGGGGTTCGGGTGACGATCACCGAACGGCCGCTCCTGACCTCGCTCGACTACGACGGGCTGAAGAAGCTGAAACGCAGCGACATCGGCGACATGACGGATCGGGAACGCATCTCGGTCTACGAGGGTCTGCCGCTCGACCTTGGCGAGGTGGCCCGTCTCGAGCAGGCGATCAAGAAGCTCTACGAAGAGCGGGGCTTTCGCTTCGCCGGGATCCACGTCGAGGTGCAGGACGCGGGTCTGGGCGAGAAGCGCGTTCTCGTCACCGTCGACGAGGGCGGCCGGGTCAAGATCGGCCGGGTCGACTTCGAGGGCAATGAGGTCTTCTCCGCCGGCAAGCTCCGCCGCCAGATGGAGAAGACGAAGAAGTCGAATCTATTGACCCGGATTCGCAAGCGCGACGTGTTCAACTCGGCCACCGTCGAGGAGGATCTCGACAAGGTCAAGGATCTCTACCGCCGCTTCGGCTACAAGGATGTCGAGGTCGGCGAGCCGGAACTCGAGGTGATCGAGCGCAAGCCGAACGCGGAGCGGCTCGAGGGCCGCAAGAGGCAGCTCGCCCTGGTCGTGCCGATCGAGGAGGGGCCGCGCTGGAAGCTGGGCGAGATCGACGTCGAAGGCGCCGAGGTGTTGCCGGAAGGGCTGCTGCGCCAGATGTTCAAGGAGCCCCAGGGCGGTTGGCTGCGGTCGGACCTGATCGACGAGGGGGTCGAGCAGATCGGAGAACTCTACCGCAACAGCGGCTACATCTTCGCGGACGTGAAGCTGGAGATCGTCGAACGCGAGGATCTGGTGGCGGACCTGCTGGTGACGGTGGAGGAGAACGACCAGTTCCGGGTCGGGCGGCTCGAGTTCACCGGCAACGAGCGCACCCGGGACCGCGTTCTCCGGCGCCAGATGCTGCTGAAGGAGGGCGACGTCTTCAACTCGGGCATGCTCCGCACCAGCCTGTTGCGGCTCAGTCAGCTCGAGTACTACGTGGTCAACGAGGACGATCCCGTCGAGGTCAACTACGACACCGGCCACCAGAAGGTCGATCTGGTCGTCAAGGGCACGGAAGCGGGCCAGACCGAGGTCCAGTTCGGAGGCGGCTACAGCGAGCTGGACGGGTTCTTCGTCCAGTCGGCTCTGCGCACCCGCAACTTCCTCGGCCGCGGCGAGACCGTCGGCGTATCGATACAGACCGGGCGCTACCGCGACATCTTCGACGTCTCCTACTACATGCCGTGGGTCAAGGACCGGCCGCAGAACGTCGGCATCCAGTTGTTCAACCGCGAAACGGACTTCGATCTGCTGGCCGACCAGCGCTACCGCAGCAAGGAGGCGGGCGGCGTGATCTCGTTCGGACGGCAGTTCCGGCGTTGGGAGCTCGTCCAGTTGGCCTACAGCAACATGGACATCGAGAGCTACCAGTCGCAGACGTTCTACTTCTTCGAGAATCCGGAGGAGCAGGAAGACACGATGAGCGACACGATCGAACAGGCGTTCGAGTTCAACCGGAGTTCGATCACCGCGACCTACCAGTACGACAGCCACAACAGCCGGCTCGAGCCGACCCAGGGCAAACGTCTGATCGCCTCGCTCGAGTACGCCGGCGGCCTGCTCGGTGGCGAGTCGTTCTTCATCCGGCCTTCGCTGACGGCCGCGATCACCGTGCCATTGACGCGGGGGGCGTGGCGTTCGGTGGGCCGGGTGAACCTTCAACTCGGCTACATCAAGCCCTTCGGCACGGACGACGCGGGCGGCCTCCGCCAACTGTTCTTCCTCGACCGCTATCTGCTCGGCGGCGAGAACAGCCTCCGCGGCTTCGCCTTCCGGTCGATCTGGGTGCGCGATCCGGAAACCGGGCGGACGCTGCTCGACGCGAACGGCTTCCCCCAGGGCGGCAGCAAGAGCGTCGTGATCAACCTCGAGCACCACACGCTGGTCAACGGCCCCTTCCGCGTGGTCGCGTTCTTCGACGCGGGTAACGTGTACGGCGACGACCAGGACGTCGACTTCAACCACATGAGGATGTCGGCTGGAATCGAACTCCGGGTTAACGTGCCGATTCTTGGAGCGCCGCTCCGGTTCATCTACGCTACGAACCTGAATCCTCTCGACAGCCTCGCCGGTCTCGACCGGGAACGCTTCGACAGCTTCGACTTCAGCATCGGGACCAGCTTCTAGTCCCACGGAGAACACCCCATGAAAGTCAACACACTCGTTACCCGCGCCGCCCTCGTCGCGGGCGCCGTCCTCCTGGGGGCCATGACCTCGGGACCGGCCCTCGCCCAGAGCAAGATCGCGGTAATCGAGGTCGAGCGGCTGCTGCAGGAATCGGGTCGAGGTCAGGTCGCGGTCCAGGAACTGACCAAGCTCAGGGACGAGATGCAGACGGCACTCCAGGGTCGGCAGGAAGAGTTGGCGGCACTGCAGAAGCGGTACACCGACGGCCGCCTGACCCTGGCTGAGGATCGCCTGGCGGAGATGGAGAAGCAGCTCGAGGACATGACCATCGGGCTGCAACGTTCCCAGGACGACGCGAACCGCGAGATGCAGAAGCTCCAGGGCGAGAAGTTCGGCGAGATCGAGCAGGCGGTTCTGCCGATCATCTCCCAGGTCGGCCGGGAGTTCGGCTACACCGCCATCTTCAACAAGTTCCAGGGCGGATTGCTGTACTCGGCCGATGCCGCCGACATCACGAACCTGATCATCGAGCGTTACAACTCCGCCTATCCGGCGACGCCCGCCGAGTAGTGGCCGGCTACTCGTTCCGTATGCTGTAGAGCTTCGACCGGGTGCGGATCAGCAGCCGGTCGCCCGCGACCGCCGGCGACGCCATCGCCATCTCGTCGAGGCTGTTGATGTGCAGCACTTCGTACTCGGCGCCGGCGCGGATCACGTAGGTGTCGCCCTGCTCGCTCAGCGCGAACACGCGGTCGTTGTAGGCCCACGGCGATGAGGTGAAGCTGGCGCCGCCGCGCGGTGCGACCCGCTGGCGTCCGTACACCGGTTCGCCGGTCAGCGCGTCGTAGGCCTCGAAGAAGCCGCGGTCCAGCAGGCTGTAGTAGATGCCGTTGTAGACCAGGGGCGAGGTGTTGTAGTTGCCGGCCTTCGGCTGGTGCCAGGCGACGAACTCGCTCTCGGTCGCGTCCTCCTCCAGGGTGATGTCGCCCAGGGCGCCCGGACGGATGGCGAACACCGGCCGGCGCTGGTCCTGGAAGTAGCCGGAGTTCACGTAGACCATGTCGTGCGCGGCGAAGGGTGTCGCAATCGCGGCCCACGACATGCGGCCGTTCATCTCCCACAGCAACTCGCCGTCGAGGCCGTAGGAGCGGATGCGGTTCTTGCCGTTGGTGACGATCTCGGTACGGACTTCGTTGGTCCACACCAGGGGCGTGGCCCAACTCGAGACCTCGTCGCGGTCGGTGCGCCAGCGCTGCTCGCCGGTGACTTTGTCGAGGCCGGCGATCCAGGACTCCTCCTCGTTGTCGTAGAGGATGATCAGCAGGTCGTCGTGCACCACCGGCGAGGACGCGGCGCCGTAGTCGTACATCGTTTGCCGGTGCGGGGTGTCGGAGCTCCACACCGAGGCCCCGTCCATCGTGAAGGCGTAGACACCGAGGTCGCCGAAGCGGACGTAGACTCGCTCGCCGTCGGTGGTGGGGGTTTCGGAGGCGTAGGTCTGCTTCTGGTGACGCGGGAACTCGGGGATCCCCGTCTTGACGGAGCGGTGCCAGACGATCTCGCCGGTCGTAAGATCCAGGCAGTAGACCCGCCAGTCGTGGATGGCCTGGGGTGGTTCGCTTCGCCCGCGCGCGGCGTAGAGCCCGGCCTGCGGACGTTCGAAGTCGCCCTCGGCGACCGCCGCGGTGAGGAACACCCGGTTGCCCCAGACGATCGGACTCGACCAGCCGAGACCGGGCACCTCGGCCACCCATTCGACGTTCTCGGTCTGGCTCCAGCGGTCCGGCAGATTCGGATTGTCCTCGACCGCCGGGTTCGCGCCTGGCCCGCGGAACTGGGGCCAGTTGTCGGAAGCCCGGGCCGGTGCGGTGACGCAGAGAACGGCGCAGGTGAGGATCGCTGCTGCGCTCGCTGCACGGCCGGCCGGGGAGGGCGAGAGTTCGCGACGGGGTCGCGAGGTGGTCGGTGCATCCATCGAAGGAACCTCCAGAAGTCGTCGAAGGGAGTGCCGGCATCGTATCGCCGCCGCGACCGGCGTCCCACCCGGATTCCGGTAGTCTCGCTTCGTGAGCCACCGCCTGGCCGATCTCGCCGCGATGGTCGGCGCCGAGCTTGTGGGCGACCCGGATCGGCCCATCGACGGTGTCGCCACGCTGGAGGCCGCCGGCGAACGGGATCTCTCCTTCCTGACCAACCCCAGGTACCGGGATCAGGCGCGATCTTCGGGCGCCGGGGCGCTCCTGGTGCCGAAGGACATCACGTCCGACACGCTGAGCGATCTGCGCGTCGACCTGGTGTTCTGCGACGATGCCTATCGCGCTCTCGCCGACCTGATGACGGCGCTCTTTCCGGTGCCCGAGGTCGAGCCGGGCGTTCACGAGACCGCGTGCGTCGATGCGGCTGCCCGTGTCGATGCCGCCGCCCGGATCGACGCCTTCGCCGTCGTCGGCGCCGGCTCGACGGTGGCCCCGGGCGCGATCGTCGGCGCCCACAGCGTGGTCGGCCGCGGCTGCCGGATCGGCGCGGGTACGGTGCTGCACCCGCACGTCGTGGTCTACGACGGCGGCCGGATCGGCGATCGGGTGATCGTCCATTCGGGCGTGGTCCTTGGAGCGGACGGCTTCGGTTTCGCCGAAGGGGAGGCGGCGGCGTCCCAGGTCAAGTTGCCCCAGGTCGGCGTCGTCGTGATCGAGGACGACGTCGAGATCGGCGCCAACTCGGCCATCGACCGGGCCACGTTCGACACCACCCGCATCGGCCGCGGCACGAAGATCGACAACCTGGTGCAGGTCGGTCACAACGCGCAGATCGGCGAGGGATGCATTCTCTGCGGACAGGCGGGTGTCTCGGGCAGCAGCCGCATCGGCGACCGGGTTCTGCTCGCGGGTCAGGCCGGAGTCGCGGGTCACTTCGAGATCGGGGACGGGGTCCAGGTCGCGGCCAAGTCGGCCGTGTTCCAGGAGGTGCCGCCGGGGCAGCGGGTGGCTGGAATCCCCGCGACGCCGATCGCCGCCTGGCGTCGCCGGAACGCGCTACAGTCCCGCCTGCCGGCGATGCGCGCCGCGCTGCGCGGTCTCGAGCGCCGCGTCAAGGAGTTGGAAGCGGCCGGCATCGATTCTGCGGCTGTATCAGCGCCGGCAGCGGATCGAGAGACGGACACAGGAGACGAGAAGTGAGCGAAGAGCAGACCGGGAGCGGGGCACCCCTGGGCCCGTTCGATTCGCGTTGGGTCGCGAGCGTGCTGCCGCACCGCTATCCGTTGCTCCTGGTCGACCGGGTGCTGGAGTTGGTGCCGGGCCGGCGGGTGGTGGCGATCAAGAACGTGACGCGCAACGAGCCCTTCTTCGACGGCCACTTCCCGGGCAACCCGATCATGCCCGGCGTCCTGGTGATCGAGGCGATGGCGCAGACGGCGGCGCTGCTGCTGCTGCACGACATGGAAGATCGCGAGCAGAAAGTGCTCTTCCTCTCCGGTATCGAGAAGGTTCGCTTTCGCAGGCCCGTGGTCCCCGGCGATCAACTGCGGATGGAGGTGGAGTCCTTGCGCATGCGGACCGTCCATTCACGCTTCCGGGGCCGGGCGACCGTGGACGGCGAGCTGGCGGTGGAGGCGGTCTGCACGTCCACCATGGCCAGGGCCTGAAAGACCGGCGTTTGCTGATGCCGTGGCACGCACGATGACGGCCGAACTCCACCCGACGGCGATCGTCGACCGCGGGGCCGAGTTGGGCGAAGACGTGGTGGTGGGTCCCTTCGCCGTGATCGGCGCCGGCGTCCGGGTCGGAGACGGCACGAAGGTCGGCGCCCACGCGACGATCTACGGCAATACGGTCCTCGGCCGGGCGAACCGGGTCTTTCCCCATGCGGCGATCGGCTTCGACCCGCAGGACCTCAAGTACAAGGGGGGAACCAGCCGGCTGGCGATCGGCGACCGGAACCAGTTCCGGGAGTTCTGCACGATCAACCGGGGAACGGAGTTCGGCGGCGGCGAGACCCGGATCGGCGATGACAACCTGTTCATGACCCAGACGCACGTCGGCCACGACAGCCAGGTGGGCAGCCGCACCGTGTTCACGAACGGCGGCACCCTGGCCGGGCACGTGGTGGTCGAGGACGACGCGACGATCGGCGCGTTCTCGGGTGTCCACCAGTTCTGCCGGGTGGGCAGGCACGCCTACATCGGCGGCTTCTCGGTGCTCACCATGGACGCGCTGCCGTTCTGCATCACGGTCGGGATCAAGCCGGCGTGCATGGGCGTCAACCGCATCGGCCTGGAACGCAAGGGGAAATCGACCGAGGACATCCTGGCGATCGAGCGCGCGATCCGGGTCGTCACGCGCTCGCGACGGAACAAGACCCAGGCTCTGGAGGAACTGGACACCGATCATGCCGGACACGCCGACGTGGACGCGCTGATCGCGTTCATTCGCAGTTCCGCCAGAGGCTTCATTCGCTCGGCGCGCCGCGGCTCGCGAGGCGCGGGCGACTAGGGCGCGCCGATGGGGAGCGGACTCCGCGTCGGTGTGGTCGGGGCCGGCGTGATGGGCCGCCATCACGTTCGCCTCCTGACGGACCTGCTGGGACCCCGGTCGGTGTTCGTGGTCGACGTGGATCCGGCAAGGGCCGAGAGCGCGGCCGAGGAGCGTGGCGCTGCGGTGGCGGCCGGACTCGGCGAGCTCGCGGAGGCCGTCGACGCCGCCGTGGTCGCCGTGCCGACGGTCGATCACCTCGAGGTGGCGGGACGTCTGATCGAGGCCGGCGTCCACGTCCTGGTGGAGAAGCCGATCGCGGTCGACCTCGCCCAGGCGGACGCGCTGGTTGCGACCGCGGCGGCGCGCGGTGTGGTTTTGGCGGTGGGCCACGTCGAGTTCTACAATCCTGCCGTTCAGGCACTGTTGGCTTCGGGTCGTGGGCCGCGCTTCGTCGAAGTCGAACGGATGTCGCCCTTCAGCCCTCGCAGCCTGGATGTGGATGTGGTGCTGGACCTGATGATTCACGACCTGCAGATCCTCCACGCCCTCGATCCGAGTCCGGTGCGCGAAGTACGGGCCGTCGGGATCGATGTCCTGTCGGACCGGGTCGACATCGCCGACGCCCGGATCGAGCTCGAGTCGGGCTGTGTCGCGAATCTGACCGCGTCGCGGGTGTCCGCGGAGCGGGTGCGGCAGTTGCGCGTCTTCTTCGGGGATCGGTACCACTCGCTGGACTACCAGGAGCAGACGGTGCGGGGATTCCGGAGAGTGCGGGGCGCTGACGTTGCGGCGCCGGCCACGGCGTCCGCCGCCTCCGCCGGCGGACCGGCCGGGCGCATCGTGCCGGCCGATCTCGAGGTGGAGCAGGGCGAACCGCTGCGCCGGGAACTGGAAGCGTTTCTCGACCGGTGCGCCGGCGGCGGGGCCGCGCTCGTCGACGGCGAGGCCGGACGGCGGGCGCTCAAGACGGCGCTCCTGGTGAACTCGAAGATCGCCGGAACCGGAACATGAGCGCGGACGCCTGCAGGGTAGGGATCATCGGCGGCTCCGGCCTCTACGGCATGGAGGAGCTCGAGGTTCACGAGGAACGCGCGATCGAAACGCCGTTCGGCCGTCCTTCCGAGGTCTTCGTGCTGGGTGAGCTGAGCGGTCGGCGGGTCGCTTTCCTGGCTCGTCACGGCCGCGGTCACCGCATCCTGCCCGGCGAGTTGAACTTCCGGGCCAACATCTATGCCTTCAAGACGCTGGGTGTCGAGAGGTTGATCTCGCTGTCGGCCGTCGGCTCGCTCCGGCGCCGCTACCAGCCGACCCACATCGTGGTGCCGGACCAGTTCATCGACCGCACGCGGCACCGGCCCGACACCTTCTTCGGCAACGGGCTGGCTGCCCATGTCTCCTTCGCCGACCCGATCTGTCCGGTGCTGATGGAGGTCTGCGCCGAGCAGGCGGCCGCGGCCGGCGCCGTGGTCCACCGCGGCGGCACGTACGTGTGCATGGAGGGACCCCAGTTCTCGACCCGCGCCGAGTCGTTCATGCACCGGAGTTGGGGCGCGGACGTGATCGGCATGACGAACCTGCAGGAGGCGAAGCTCGCGCGGGAGGCGGAGATCTGTTACTCGACGCTCGCCCTGATCACGGACTACGACTGCTGGCACGAGGAGGAAGAGGACGTCACCGTCGATGCCGTCCTCGCCGTGCTGCAACAGAACGCGCGCACCGCCCAGGCCGCGGTGGCGCGGATCGTCGGGGCGCTGCCGGCGGAACGGCCGGAGGGATCGTGTCCCTGCGCCGATGCGCTGGAGCACGCGCTGATCACCGATCCGTCGGTCATCCCGGCGTCCGTGCTGCGCGACCTGGCCCCGATCGTCGGCAGGCGCCTGGGCCGCGGCGACGACAGTTGAGCGGCGAAGAGCCAGGGCCCTAAGTGACGCGACTGCTGCTGACGAACGACGACGGTGTCGGTGCCCAGGGCCTGGTCTGTCTGGCGGCGGCGCTGGACCAGGCGGTGACGTCGAAGGGGCCGATCGACTACCAGGTGGTGGCGCCGCTCCACGAGCAGAGCGGATGCGGACAGGCCCTGACGCTGTTCCGGCCGCTGCGCGTCAAGTCGGTGCGGGAGGGTTGGTTCTCGGTCGACGGCACACCGTCCGACTGCGTCAACGTGGGCGTCCACGCGCTGCTGGACCGGCCCCCCGATCTGCTCGTCTCGGGCGTCAACTACGGGGTCAACCTGGGCGACGACGTGACGCACAGCGGCACGGTCGGCGCGGCGCTCGAGGGCCGGCTGCTCGGCATCCCGGCGATTGCCTTCTCCCAGGAGTACCGCAAGGACCAGCCCGCCGACATGGAACGGGCCGCGTCGCTGGCCGCGCGGGCGATCGTGTCCCTGCTCGAGCAGGGGATTCCCGACCGCATGCTCCTCAACGTGAACTTCCCGTTCGATCCGCCGCGCGGCGTCAAGGTCGCGAGGCTCGGCCGCCGTCCGTATCGCAACTCCGTGGTGCAGCAGGACGATCCGCGCGGCGGCTCGATGTACTGGCTGGTGGGGAAGCCGGAGCCTGAACGCCTCCACGACACGGACGCCGCGGCGGTTCGCGACGGCTACATCTCGATCACGCCGCTCAGCGCCGACCTGACCGATCGCCGGGCGGTCGCCGAGGGCGACGGTGTGTTGCCGGGCCTCGTCGGAGCGCTCCAGTGAAGACGGATGGGCTCCGGCCGGACGGCGCCTACCGCTTTCCGCGCCGGCGCATGGTCGCCAAGCTGGTCGAGCAGTACGGCCTGCGGGACGAGCGGGTGCTCGCGGCCCTGGAACGCGTGCCGCGTCACCTGTTCGTGCCGGATCACCTGGTCAACGACGCGTACAGCGACCGCGCGTTGCCGATCGGTTGCGAGCAGACGATCTCCCAGCCCTACATCGTCGCGCGCATGACCGAAAGGCTGGATGTGGGGGCCGAGGATTCGGTGCTCGAGATCGGCACCGGATCGGGCTACCAGACGGCGGTCCTGGCCACGCTCGCGCGCCGCGTCTACAGCATTGAGAGGGTGGGGCAGTTGGCCCGGGAGGCGATCGGCAGAGTACAGGCGCTCGAACTGCCCAACGTCAAGATTCAGGTCTTCGACGGCACGGTCGGCTGGAGCAGCGCCGCTCCCTTCGACCGCATTCTTGTCGCCGCGGCCGCGCCCCGGGTTCCCGACGCGCTTCTCGATCAACTGGCGCCGGGCGGCCGCCTCGTCATTCCCGAGGGGGACCGGCACGAGCAACGGCTGATCGACTACCAGAAGCACCGGAACGGCGTGGTGACGCGCGAGGTCGGCGAACCGGTTCGCTTCGTGCCCCTGATCGGCCGGCACGGCTGGAAGACGAAGGTCGAGTAGGCGGAACTGGAGAACGCGGCGATGGCAGCAGACGGTACGACCCGACTGAAGGAACTGAAGGACTGGATCCGCGAGGTGCCCGACTTCCCGAAGCCGGGGATCCTGTTCAAGGACATCACCACCCTGCTCAAGGAGCCGGCGGCGCTGCGAGAGGCAGCCGACCGGCTCGCCGAACGGTTTGCGGACCGTCGGATCGACCAGGTGGTCGGGATCGAAGCGCGCGGCTTCATCTTCGCGCCGCTCGTGGCGTATCGACTGAACGCCGGTTTCGTGCCGGTGAGGAAAGCCGGAAAGCTGCCGGCCGAGACGGCCGCCCGCACCTACGAACTCGAGTACGGCAGCGACACGCTGGAGATGCATGTCGACGGTCTCTCCTCCGGTGACCGGGTGGCCCTGGTCGACGATCTGCTGGCCACCGGCGGCACCGCGAGGGCGGCCGCCGGCCTGATCGAGTCGGTCGGGGCCCGGGTCGAGGCCGTCGGATTCGTCGTCGAACTGACGTACCTCGAAGGCCGGCGACGCCTCGAAGGCTACGACGTGGTTGAATCGCTGGTCCGATACTGAGATCCTTGGCGGCCGGCCACCGGGCCGGCCCGATTGGTCAGCGCCTGTAGCTCAGCGGGATAGAGCGGTGGATTCCTAATCCGCAGGTCGGGGGTTCGAGTCCCTCCAGGCGCACCACCCGCCCGCATCTCAGGGGATGACGCGGTAGGGATTCCCAATCAACAGGCAAGGGGGTTCGAGTCCCTCCAGGCGCACCACCGCCCTCCAGGCGCACCACCCCCGCTCCCCCGTAGTTTTTAGTGCATTTGACCGCAAGAACTAAAAGCAATTGACCGCCTCGGAGCACGCGACTAGGCTGCGCGACCGTTGTGTTCCTTTCGGTGGCGCTCTTCACACAGTCTGGAGCGGTCGCGGCCGCAAACGAGCCGCCGCGGTCGCCGCCGGGACCCCCGGTAGCCGGTTTCAGGACACGGAACGTGTTTTGCGAGGACGGTCTCTGTTTCGCGAAGACCGGCTTCGCGGTGGTCTTCGAAGAGACGAGCACCGGCACGATCACTTCGCGGAGCTGGGACTTCGGCGATAGTGGCCCGAGCCGTGTGCGAGGAGAGGAGTACGCCTGGTCGGCGCCGGGTTTCTACACGGTGACGCTGACCGTGACGGATGGCGTGGTGGAGTCGACGGCCTCCCAGGTGTTCCTGGTGGAGGTGAGCCTGCCGGCGGGAAGCTGTGTGCCGGACGATGTGACGCGGTGCCTGTTGGACTCTCGCTATGCGGTGCGGGTGAACTGGTGGACGCTGCGCGGCGAGGCCGGCGCCGGCAAGGTGGTCCGTGAGGGGACGAACGACTCCGGTCTCTTCTGGTTCTTCAATCCGGAAGACTGGGAAGTGCTGCTCAAGGTGCTGGACGGCTGCGCCATCAACGGCCACGTATGGGTGTTCGGAGCGTCTACGACGGACGTCGGGTACGCGATCGAAGTGACGGACACCGTGATCGGCGGGGTGCGGGAGTACCGGAACGAGGCGGGGCGACCCGCGCCGGCAGTGGTGGACACGGCGGCCTTCGCCCTGGGTTGCGCCATTCCCTGAGGCCGGTGAGGGCGCGCGAGGCGCGCTACGGTGCGGAGGGGACGGCTTCTACTCTCGCGGCGCTCGCGGCGCTCGCGGCGCTGGCGGCGCCAAGGGCGACAGCCTAGTCCTCGATCTCGCGCTTCGGCTTGTCCTCGTCCTCGTCTTCGCCGGGCTCGTTCAGGCCGCGCTTGAAGTTCCGGATGCCGGCGCCCAGACCTCCCGCCAGCTTGGGTATTCGGCTGGCGCCGAAGACCAGGATGATGATCGCGAGAACGATCAGCAGTTCGCCAAATCCCAGGGTCGGCATCGCGGGTGCTCCAGGTGGTTGAGTGGCGTCGCCGGTTGACGGGTTCTGCGGCGGCAGGCGCCTGAGGGCAAGTTTGCCACAGCTTGGGCGTGGAGACGTTTGGTGCGGGTCAACGGTGGTAGGGTTTGCGCCGCTCAGGGAGGTCTTGAATGAGCCGTTTGACACGAGACGAAATCCGGCGGGATGAGGTGCGCGAGGCGGTTGTTACGGCCTCCACCTGGTTCGCCGACCACGTCCGGCAGATCCTGCTCGGGGTCGCGGCAGCGATCGCCCTCGTCATCGGCGTCGTGGTCTTCCTCAACTACCAGGACCGCCGGGAAGCGGCGGCGAGCTTCCAACTCAGTGAAGCTCTGAAGGTCTACCGGGCGCCGATCGATGTGCCGGAGACGGACGCCATCGACGATCTCTTCGGCACGCCGCCGGACAGCGCGCCGGGCGAGGACGACGCCGGGGCGCCGGAGACCCCCGTTGCGGAAGACGACGGCGAAGACGAGAGCCTGAGTTTCGCCTCCGAGGCGGAACGGCGCGCGGAGGCGCGGGTGGCGCTCGAAGCGGTCGAGGAGAGCTACGGATCGACCGCCTCGGGTCGGCTGGCTTCGGTCTATCTGGGCCAGATTGCCGCGGCCGAGGGAGACACGGCGACGGCGCGTGAGCTGTGGACGGAGTATCTCGAGACGGACGGCGACGACCATGCGCTGGCCGTGAGCCTGCAGTTGAACCTTTACAGCCTCGACCGCGCCGAGGGCCGGGGGGAGCAGCTTGCCGCCGAGCTCCGCGGCGCGGTGGCGACCGAGACGTCCGCGCTGCCGAAGGATGCACTGCTGTTCGAACTGGCCGCGACCCTGGAGCAACTCGGCGACGCGGATGGCGCTCGGGAGACCTTCCAGCGCATCGTCGACGAGTACCCGGACAGCGGCTACGCGATCAGGGCCCGGCAACAGCTCGGGCCCGACCCCGCCGCCGCGAGTCCGTTCAGTTTCGGCGGCTAGCAGCGTAGGGCGCCGCCCGCATGGTCACGCCCTACGGCATTCTGAACCGGATGCGTCAGGGGCGGACGCTGACCCGGGACGAGGTGCGGTCGGTGGTCGCGGGAGCGGCCGACGGAAGCTGGACGGATGTGCACCTCGCCGCCTTCCTGATGGCCGCCGCGATGCGGGGCCTGGACGCGGACGAGACGCGGGAGCTGACCCTGGCGATGCTCGATTCCGGCGACCGATGGGCGCTTGCCGCGGACTTCGGCCCGCTCGTCGACAAGCACTCGACCGGCGGAGTCGGCGATACGGTCAGCCTGATCGTTCTGCCCGTGCTGGCCTCGTGCGGGGTGCCGGCGGCCAAGCTCACCGGCCGCGCCCTGGGCCACAGCGGCGGCACCGCGGACAAGCTGGAGAGCATCCCCGGCGTGCGGTTGGAGTTGGACCGGGGCAGGACCCTCGGTCTGCTCGAACGCTTCGGCATGGCGATCGGCATCGCGACCGCCGGCATCGCACCGGCCGACAGGCGTCTGTACGGCCTGAGGGACCGGACCTCGACGGTGAGTTCGATCCCGCTCGTCGTCGGCAGCATCCTGTCGAAGAAGCTCGCGCTGGGTGCGTCCGGGATCGTGTTCGACGTCAAGACCGGCAACGGCGGCTTCTTTCCCGATCCGGAGGACACCCGCACCCTGGCGTCCAGGCTGGTTGAGATCAGCGCCGCCTGCGGCACGCCGGCGGACTGCGTCTTGAGCGACATGAGTCAGCCTCTTGGCCGCTGGGTCGGTCACGCGGCCGAAGTGCGTGAAGCCCTGGACTGCCTGGCCGGGGACGGCGACGCGCGACTGGTCGAAGTGGTCGCTGCGATCTGCCGGAAGGCCTCGCGCCTGGTCGGCAGGGAGATCTCCTCGAAGGACATCGAGGCCGCCATCGCATCGGGCGCCGCCCGCCAGAAGCTGATCGACTGGGCCGATGCCCAGGGCGCCGTATCAGGCTGGATCGACTCTCTGGAGCTGGCGCCGATCGAGGCCATCGTCACCGCCTCCGAGTCGGGCTTCCTCTCGGCCGTCGACTGCCGGCGGATCGGCAACGCCTTCGCGGACGCCTGCCGCCCGGACCGTGACCCGAACAGGATCGACCACGCCGTCGCGCTCCGGTACGACGTGCGCCTCGGCCAGGAGGTCGAACGCGGCCAGGAACTCGCGCGCCTGTACGTGCGCCGGGATCCGGAGACGCTGCAGCGCGAGGTCGCGGCTGCGCTCGTCATCGGCGAAGAGATCGAGCCGCCGCCGCCGGTGTCGGAGTACAGGGCTCGGGAAAGGTAGGGAACGAGGTGGAGATTCCTCAAGTCGAAGTCGACCTGTTGCGCCGGTGGGTGGAAGAGCGGGACGAGGATCCCGAGATGAGCGGCTCCTTCGAGGAGCACCGGAAGAAAGAGCCCGAGCGAGTCGCGCGCCTCAGAGAGGCTGTCGTGAGCTTCGTCGGCGGTGGCGGACTTGGGAAGTTCGCCGACGAGTATGTGTCGCCTTTCAACGCCGTTAGGAGTCGAGTCGCGGCGTCCGCGCCGCGCTGACGCACAGGGAACAGGGATTGTTCCATGCAAGTACCCACAGCGGTATCGCTGCGCTGTCGCGCAGGGAACACCGTAAGAGCGTGGTCGCTACTTCGGTCCGCCCTGGGGAACGCGGGCGTCTCGCCCGCATTAGGCACGAAGGGCCGGCCAGGACGAGGAGTTTGTTCCATGCAAGCTTTGTTGGGGGAGTACTGGTTCGATCAGCCGGATGAAGCGTCGAAGAGGGTTAGCAACCTGCTTGCGGGCGCCCTTCCGAAGGGTGAACTGGATGACGGACTCAGAGGCAAGCTGGCCCGCTCGGCGCGACTCATGCCCGAGGTCGCTGAGGTGGAACTGCGCGACGACTTGTTTCGTCGCGTCCAGATCCACCGGAACAATGCCGACTACGGGTTTCTCCTCAGCGTTTGCCGGCTACTGAGCGGCCGCCTGTTCTCTGAGGGGCGCCCAGGGGTCGTCCGCTTCCAGCAGTTCGATGCCGATGACCCGGAGACGGGAAATCTGTTCGAGGCATTCGTCCGCGGCGGGTACCCGCTGAGAGTGCGGTCGCTCGACTTGGGCCAAGCGTGGCCCGACCTGCGCGACGACCTGCTCAACTTCGCCGACGAACTGGCCGACGCGACCGGCGCCAGGGTGCGCTCCGCGGCCTGAACCGCGTTCCGGTCCCGCCGATTGCCGGTGGCGCCACGGTCGGTCCGACTGCCCGGCGACCTCCAGCCTGCTGCGGGCCCTGGGACCCTCCCCCCGGCCCGCAGCAGGCGGGTGCGTGTCTTCGTGCAAGCAGCCTCGTTACACTGCGGCCGGTGAAGGCTTCGATACTCGCCGTTGGCGCCGAGTTGCTCGGCACGGACCGGCTCGACACGAACTCGCTGGCGCTGACGGAGGTGCTGAGGCGGCGGGGAGTGGAACTGGTCTCGAAGGCGGTCGTCGGCGACGATGTGGCCGAGATCGCGGAGACCCTGGGTGGACTCCGGGAGCGGGCGGACCTGCTGCTCGTGACCGGCGGGCTGGGCCCGACCCGGGACGACCTGACGCGCGAGGGGGTGGCGCGGCTGCTGGGACGCGGTGTCGCCGTCGACGAAGGCGTCTGGGAGGAGATCGAGCGCGGGTTCAGAAAGCTCGGCCGCAAGATCCCCCGGGTCAATCGCAAGCAGGCGGAGCGGGTCGATGGCGCCGAGATGCTGCCGAACCGCGCCGGCGTGGCGCCCGGGCTGCGGATCGAGGATCCGGCGCCTCTGCCCCGAGGCACGACGTACTTTCTGTTCCCCGGCGTGCCGCGGGAGCTGAAGGCCCTGGTCGTCGATGCGCTGGATCCATGGCTGGCCGAACGGGCCGAGGACGGCGCCGGCTTCGATCAGGTCGAGGTGCGGGTCGCCTGCCTGCCGGAGTCGGTGGTCGAGGAGCGGATTGCGCCGGTCTACGAGCGTTTCGGCGACCATATGGTGTCGCTGCTGGCGCGGCCGGGCGAGATCCGGCTCCGCCTGCGCGCCGACGGCCCGATCAGTGGCCGGGGGCCCCGGCTCCTGGCGATGGAAGAGGGGGTGCGGGACGCCCTGGGCGAGGCGGTCTTCTACGTCGGCCCGATCGAGGACGGCATCGAGTTCGAGGCCGCGGTCGGCGACCTGCTGGCTGCGCGCAGCGAGACGGTCGCGGTCGCCGAATCCTGTACCGGGGGTCTGCTCGGCCAGCGCTTCACCGCCACCGCGGGCAGCAGCGCGTACTTCGTGGGCGGTTTCCTCACCTACTCGAACAAACTGAAGATGCGCCTGCTCGGCGTGCCTCGGGAGACCCTGGTGGCGCACGGCGCGGTGTCCAAGGCGACGGTGCTGGCGATGGCCAGGGGCGCCCGGGAGCGCTGCGGCAGCGACTACGGGATCGGGATCACGGGCGTTGCGGGCCCTGGCGGCGGCAGCGAGGCGCTGCCGGTTGGGACCGTTCACATCGCGGTCGCCGGACCGGCAGCCGCCGCCTCGCACTTCGAGGCGCGATTCCCGGGCGATCGGGCGCGGGTGCGGCAGCTCTCGACCCAGTTCGCGCTCGAGCTGCTGCGGCGGATGCTGCTGCCGGCTGAGACCGGGCGAGACCTGCTGCCCTGGGCGGCGCCGCGCGGGGACGGGGCGTCGTGACCGCGACCGGTCCTGTCGCCGTCCTTGTGGCGTACCTGCTGGGGTCCGTGCCGTTCAGCTATCTGATCGTGCGGATCCACCGGCGGATCGACCTGCGCACGATCGGCAGCCGAAGCGCCGGCGCCACGAACGTGCTGCGCGCGTCGGGCAAGTGGGCGGCCCTGCTAGCCCTGCTGCTCGATGTGGCCAAGGGCTCGGCGGCGGTGGTCGCAGCGCGCACGCTCGAGGTCGGGAGCTGGTGGCTCGCGGCTGCCGCGGCGGCGGCGGTCGTGGGGCACGTGTTTCCCCTCTTCCTCGTCTTTCGCGGCGGCAAGGGCGTGGCCACGGCAGCCGGCGTGCTGGCCGTGCTCGTGCCCTGGGCCGGGCTTGGCGCTCTGGCCGTGTTCATCCTGCTGGTGGCCTGGAAGCGCTACGTCTCCCTGGGGTCGATCTCGGCGGCGGCTTCCCTGCCGGTGCTGGTCTCGGCCCGCTGGTGGGGGGGCGCGTTCACGGATGCGGACGGCCTGGACTACGGCCCGGCGCTGCTGGCCGGTGTGTCCGCGATCGCCGTCCTGGTGATCGTCAAGCATCGGGCCAATCTGGTCCGGCTGCGCGCGGGAACGGAGTCCCGGCTAGGTCGGAAGCCGGCGCCGCCAGAGGCGGCCGAGTGACGATCGCGGACACAGGCAATGGAGTCGCCGTGCTCGGCGCCGGCGCCTGGGGCACCGCGCTCGCGGTCCATGCGGCCCGGGCGGGTTCGCCGGTCATCCTCTGGGCCCGGTCCGCCGAGTTCGGCGCGGTTCTGGCGGCGGAGCGGGTGAACGAGCGTTACCTGCCAGGTGTGGAGTTGCCGGCGCAGGTGCGGGTCACCTGGGATCTGCGGCAGGCCGCCGCCTGCGACACCGTGCTCGTCGTCGTGCCGTCCCACGGCTTTCGGGCGGTGGTGCGGTCCTTCCTTGTGGCGCGGCGCGGTCTCGGCGAGGGCGCGCCGCTGCCCGAGCGGGTCACCTTCGTTTCCGGCGCCAAGGGCATCGAGTCGGACCACCGCGGCGGTTTCCGGTGCATGAGCGACATCTGCCGGGAGGAGGCGGCGGAAGCCGGCACCGACGTCGACTTCGCCACCGTCAGCGGACCCTCGTTCGCGGCCGAACTCGCCGCCGAGCTGCCGACGGCCTGCGTCGTCGCGGCGGAGTCGGAGGCGGTGGCCGAGCGGCTGCAGGCGCTGTTCTCGGCCGGAGCGCTGAGGCTCTACACGTCGACCGACGTGATCGGGGTCGAGATCGCCGCCGCGGCCAAGAACGTGATCGCGATCGCGGCCGGCGTCCTGGACGGCCTGCGCTACGGATCGAATACGCGCGCGGCGCTGATCACGCGCGGCCTGCACGAGATGATGCGGCTCGGTCTGGCCTGTGGCGGCCGGCCGGCGACCTTCGCCGGCCTCGGCGGCCTCGGCGATCTCGTGCTGACGTGCACCGGCGACCTGTCGCGCAACCGGAACACCGGCATCGAGCTGGCCCGGGGCCGCACCCTCGAGGAGATCGAGGCGGACCGCCCGGGAGTCGCCGAAGGGGTGCGCAACTCGCTCGCCCTGCTCGAGTTGGCGACCGAGAAGAAGGTCGAGTTGCCGATCACGGAGCAGATGGTCGAGATCCTCTACCGGGGCAAGGAACCGGCCGCCGCGATCCGGGATCTGATGCAGCGAGAGCCCAAGGTAGAGTCTGCCCTGTGATGGTGGAGAGACTGATACGGCCTGCCGCGTGCAGGGATGATTGCTGGCGCGGGGCTCGTGAGCCGCGCGTCGCTTCCGCGCTGTGATGGCTGAACCGGCGAGCGCACCGCCGTCCCCGGTCGAGCCCGCCGCCGCCGGGGAGCACGAGACGGTTCTGGTGCTCGATTTCGGCGGCCAGTACACGCAGTTGATCGCCCGCCGGATCCGGGAGCTCCAGGTTTACTGCGAGATCCATCCCTTCGACCTGGACGTCGACCGGATCCGGGCTCGGCGGCCGATCGGCATCGTGCTCTCGGGAGGGCCGGACAGCGTCTACGAGCGGAACGCGCCGCAGGCCGACCCGGAGGTTCTCCGGCTGGGCATTCCGGTGCTCGGCATCTGCTACGGGATGCAGTGGATGGCTCAGGTCCTCGGCGGCCGGGTCGCGGCGTCGGGCCTGCGGGAGTACGGTCGCACCCAGATCACGCTGCTGGCCAGGAGTGGCGACTTCTTCTCGGGACTCGAACCGGAGCAGAACGTGTGGATGTCCCACGGCGACCGGGTCGAGCGACTGCCGCCGGGCTTCGAAGCGACGGCGTCGACGT
This sequence comes from Candidatus Multivorans sp., assembly GCA_965247095.1. Taxonomy (GTDB): domain Bacteria; phylum Acidobacteriota; class Thermoanaerobaculia; order Multivoradales; family Multivoraceae; genus Multivorans. The sequence continues at coordinate 500,486 of OZ251997.1, forward strand.
CCACCGTGCCGGTGGTGGCGGCTCAGGACCGTGAGCGGTCCCTGTTCGGTATCCAGTTCCATCCCGAGGTCACCCACACCGACAGCGGTCGCGAGATGCTCCGCAACTTCCTGCTCGACGCCTGCGGCGCCGCGGGGGAGTGGCGCATGGCCTCCTACGCTGACGAGGCGACAGCCGCGATCGAGGCCCAGGTGGGGCCCACGGACCGGGTTCTCTGTGCGATCTCCGGTGGCGTCGACTCGGCGGTGGCGGCCAGCCTGGTGCAGCGCGCCGTGGGGAAACGGCTGACCGCGGTGTTCGTGGACAACGGGCTGCTGCGCAAGAACGAACGCAGCGAAGTGGAGCGGCGCCTGCGTCGGGAGCTCGACCTGCGGCTGGTCGTGGTCGACGCCGCCCGGGAGTTTCTCGGCGTCCTCGCCGGGGTCACCGATCCGGAACAGAAACGCCGGACGATCGGCCGCGTCTTCATCGAGGTGTTTCAGCGCGAGGCGGAGAAGCTGGAGCGGGCCGGGGAAGGCGCCGGCGCGATTCGCTTCCTGGTTCAGGGCACCCTCTATCCGGACGTGATCGAGTCCGTCTCCGCCTTCGGCCCGTCGGCGATGATCAAGAGCCACCACAATGTCGGCGGCCTGCCGGAACGGCTGGGCTTCGAGTTGATCGAGCCGCTGCGCTTCCTGTTCAAGGACGAGGTGCGCAAGCTCGGCCGGGAACTCGGCCTCGGTTCGGAGTTCGTGGGCCGGCATCCGTTCCCCGGTCCGGGCCTCGGCGTCCGGATTCTGGGCGACGTGACCGCCGATCGGGTGGCGGTGCTGCAGGAGGCCGACGCGATCTTCATCGAGGAGTTGCGCGCGGCGGGGTTCTACGACCGCGTGAGTCAGGCGCTGGCGGTGCTGCTGCCGGTCCACAGCGTCGGGGTGATGGGGGACGGCCGCACCTACGAGAACGTCGTCGCCTTGCGGGCGGTCGAGACCGAGGACTTCATGACCGCCGACTGGAGCCAGTTGCCGCACGAGTTCCTGGGCGGCGTGGCGGGCCGGATCGTGAACGAGGTCGCCGGCGTGAACCGGGTGGTCTACGACCTGACCAGCAAGCCGCCCGGCACGATCGAGTGGGAGTGACGGCGACCGCTGGCTGAGGGGCCGTCCTGGAGCGGCGCCCGGTTCAACGGTTCGCGATCGGCGCGATCCGGGCCGGGTCCTTGCGCAGCATGCTGGCGAGCCGCGCCTCCAGGCGGTCCTGCTGGCGCGGCACGGCCTCGGCGCCGCCTCGGGCGACCGGGAGCCAGCCGCCGGCGATCATGCCGTGGCCGCCGCCGCGGCCGCGGCGCCCGACCAGGCGGCGCATGACCCGGGAGGCGTCCGCTCGGGTGTTCGTGGTGCGGATCGAGCAGTAGACCCGATCCTCGTAGAGGCCGCTGCACAACGACCAGGTTCGGCCCTCCATGCGCAGCAGCAGATCGGCGATCTCGGGCACGATGTCGGGCTGGGAGACCGCACCGAGCCGGCTCATGACCAGGGTGTCCACGCCGCGAAGGTTGGCCAGGGCCTCGCGCAGAGTCTCGAAGTAGTTGAGCGGCAGCCGCGGGTTCTGAATCCGGCCCAGCAGGCGGGGCAGGGCGCGGGCGTTGAAGTGATCGTGGATCAGCCGGTCCGCCTCGTCTGCGCCGCGGGAGAAGTCGAGGGTCTCGCTGCGTATCGCGTAGACGATGGCGGTCGCTTCGCGGCGGGTCGCCGGAATCCCGGCGGCCAGCAGGTACTCGGCGACGATCGTGGCGGCGGCCGCGTAGTCGTTTCGCAGGTCGCGGAAGGGCGATGCCGACGTGCGCTTGCGGGGAGGGTGGTGGTCGACCACGACCTCGGGCGCCAGATCGTGAGGGACGGGGCTGTTGCCGGTCGCCGGCTGGCAGTCGACCAGCGCCACGTAGCGATAGTCCTCCAGTTTCACCTCGCGCGCCGGGGTGAACTGCATGCGGAGCGAGCGCACCATCTCCTGGTTCTCGGCCCGGCCGATGATGCCCCGGTAGGCGGCGGTGGCGCGGCGCTGGAACCCGGAGTGGAGGACCTTCGCCAGAATCGTCGCCGCGGTCAGGGCGTCCGGGTCCGGGTTGTCATGGGTGAGGACGAGCCAGCGCCCGCGCGGATCCGTGCTCTCGATGTGGCTGCGGAACGCGGCGAAGCGGTTTCGGGCCAGCTCACTCAGCATCCCATCCATGCTAGCGCCGCGGGTCGCCGGGCGCGCCGGCCCGCTGGCCGGCATCGAGGCGATGCAGCGTAGGATGCCCACCCATGATCTCGGAGTTGTTCCATGTCGGCCCGCTGTCGGTTTCGCCCTTCGGGCTGATGCTCGTGGCCGCTCTGTTCATCGGCCACCTGCAGTTGCGGTGGGGCCTCCGGCGGGTGGGCTCGAGCGCGGCGCGGGCCGCCGACGACGCCGCGGCGATTCTGCTGGCGGCCGCCCTCGGCGGCATCGCCGGCGGCAAGGCCTACTACGCGTTGCTCTACGGCGATTGGCGTCTGCTCTACAGCCGCGCCGGCCTGGTCTGGTACGGCGGCTTCCTGGTCGGGGCGGCGGCGGTTCTGTTCGTCATCCATCGTCGCCGGATGCCTGCGTGGCGGACCGCCGATGCCGCGGCGCCGGCGCTGGCGCTGGGCTACGGCATCGGCCGCATCGGTTGCCTGCTCGTCGGCGACGACTACGGCGCGCCGACGGACCTGCCCTGGGGAATGACCTTTCCGGAGGGCCCCATCCCCACGGTGGCGAGCGCCCTGCAGCGGGAGTTCGGCGTCGATCTTCCCGCCGGCGTGGCGCCGGACGCCCTGGTCGCGGTGCATCCCACCCAGCTCTACGAGACTCTGACCGCGCTGTTCATCTTCTGGTTGGGCCGGATGCTCCTGGTGCGGGGCACCGCCGCCGGCGGCGTCGTGCTGCCGGTCATCGGACTGCTGTCGGTGGAACGCTTCCTGGTCGAGTTCCTGCGCGCCAAGGACGATCGCTTCGTCGGAGCGCTGACCCTGGCGCAGTTGATCGCGGCCGCGCTCCTGCTTCTGGTCGTTCTGTTATGGCTGCGCCGCCGCCGCGCGTCCTGACCATCGCCGGCTCGGACTCCGGGGGCTGCTCGGGGGTGCCGGCGGATCTGCGGACCTTTGCGGCCTACGGGGTTCACGGCATGTGCGCCCTCACCGCGGTCACGGCCCAGACCGCGGGCGAGGTGCGGGCTGTTGAACCGGTGGGTACCGAGCTGCTGCGCCGGCAGTTGGAGGCGGCTGCCGAGATCGGCATCGACGCGATCAAGATCGGCATGCTCGCCGATGCGGCTACCGTCGAGGCGGTCGCGGACTGGTTGGAGACGCTGCCGCCGACGCCGGCGGTGTTGGACCCGGTGTTCCGGTCGACGTCGGGCGCGGCGCTTCTGGAAGCGGCTGCTCTCCCCCTGGTCGTGGAGCGGCTGCTGCCGAGACTGCTGCTGGTGACGCCGAACTTGTTCGAAGCGGAGAGGCTGAGCGGCATGGCGATCGGGGGCCCGGAGGATGCCCGCGTTGCCGCGCGGCGCATCGAGCGGATGGGGCCGTGTGTCCTGATCACCGGAGGCCACGGCTACTCGGCCGCGGCGGGGCCGCCTGACTGCGGCAACGGCGGCGAACTGACCGATCTCCTGTTCGACGGGAATCGGTTCGAGGCTTTCGTCCACCCCAGGATCCGAACCCCCTGGCGGCGCGGCACGGGCTGCACGCTGTCGGCGGCCATCGCGGCGGGTCTTGGCTGGCACATGCCGATCGAGCGGGCGGTGCGGCGGGCGGTCGCCTTCGTCGAGCGGGCGCTGCGGGGATCGTACCCTCTGGGCCGGAGCGATCGCCACGGCACTCTCGACCCGATGGCGGGGCATCGGGGCCGTCGCCTATAATCGGCAGTCCATGGATCGACCATTCCACCAGACGCCGCTTCTATCCACCGTCGCCTTGACCGCCGGGTTGCTGCTGATCGGGGCGGTCGCCGTTCCGGCGCAGGAGAGTCCCTCCCAGGCGCCCTCTCAGACGCCTCGCGCCACCTTCGAGGAATCCGTCCACGTCAAGGTCGTGAACGTCCAGGTCTTTGTCCGCGACAAGGAGGGCAACCCGGTCACCGGCCTGACCCGGAAGGACTTCGTTCTGCGGGAGGAGAAGGACCCGGTCGCGATCACGAACTTCTACGAAGTCCAGGATCGGGTCAAGGTAAGCGACGTTCCCGGCCTGGTGCTGGACGAACCCGAAGTCCGGTTCGTCGATCGGCCGGGACTGGAGCGCCGCGGTCGCGTGGTGCCCGAGGACGAGCGCCTCAGCCTGGTGATCTACATCGATCACCTGAACATCCGGCCCCAGAACCGCAACCGGGTGTTCCGGTATGTGCGCGAGTTCCTGCGCAAGGACGTGACGCGAGACGACCGGGTCATGCTCTTGAGCTACAACCGCTCGGTGAAGGTCGAGCGGGACTTCACCACCGATCCGCAGATGATCGCGAACGCTCTCTATGAACTCGAGAGGCACACCGGCGGCAGGACGCAGTGGGACTCGGACCGCGCCGACATCATCCGCGACATCGGCGAGGAGGACCGCCACTACGAGTACGTGCAGGGCCGCGTTCGGATCTACGCGCAGTCGATCTTCAACGACATGCAGTTCACCATCGACGGGCTGAAGGACACCGTCATCTCGCTGGCCGGCCTGCCCGGCCGCAAGGCCTTCATGTACGTTTCGGACGGTCTGCCGATGCGGGCGGGCGCGGACATGTTCGAGGCGCTCGATCAGCGTGGCCGGTCGGTGGACTCGGGGAGCTACAACCAGAACTTCTTCCTCGATTCGCTCCAGTACGACTCGAGCCGGCGCTTCTCGGACCTGGTCGACGCCGCGAACGCGAACGAAGTCTCCTTCTACACCGTCGTCGCGGCGGGGCCGATGGGCATCAACTCGCGCGACGCCTCCATGCAGGGCATGGCGTTCTCGTCCAACATCGACTCGGTGGCCAGGGACAACGTGCACTCGTCGGTCATGTACATGGCCGATGAGACCGGCGGTCAGTACATCGTGAACACGAACAACTTCCGCGACGGCCTGAACCGCATCGCCCTCGACTTCACGAGCTACTACTCGCTCGGCTTCCAGCCCGGTCATGCGGGCACCGGCCGAAAGTACAGGCTCAACGTCGAGTTGACCGACGAGGCGAAGAGGCGGCTGGGGTTGAAACGGGACCGGTTCGTGAGGCATCGGCTGAGCTATCGCGACAAGTCGATCGATATGGAGATGACCGAGGGGACCCTGGCGGCGCTCAAGCTCGGTTACGAGAAGAACGATCTGGACATCACACTGGTCAAGGCGGACGAGATTCGTCGTGAGGAGCAGGGGCTCTACACCGTCCACCTCGATGTGCGGGTGCCGATCGGCGAGATGACGCTGGTCCCGGTGGGTACCGTCGGAGACCACCTCCTGCGGGCGCGGGTCTGGGTGCAGGCCCTGGCGTCGAACGGCGACATCTCGTCTCCCCAGGTCGAGCCGTTCGAACTCACCATCCCGGCCGAGGATCTGGAGCGTGCGCGGGAGAGCTTCTACACCTACACGTTGCCGTTGATCATGAAGGAGGGCGATCAACGCCTGACGATCGCGGTGCGGGACGAGGTGGCCGGCCAGACTTCCTTTATCACCCGAACCCTGCGAATCGGCGCCTGACCAGCGTCTGACCGGGGCGTTACGGGTAGGCTGCCTGGAGGCTGACCCGGGGGCTGCCTGGAGGCTGAGCCGTTGAAGACCACGAAGATCGTCGAGTCGTTGAGCGTGTTGAGTGGGCTGGGAGGTGCTCTGGCGCGTTCCGCCGCGGCCCTGCTCGAAGCGGAAGTGGATCAACTGCGCTTCGACCTGGCGCGGAACTGGCGCCGTTTTCTGGGCCTCGTTCTGCTTGCGGGACTGGTGTTCGGCGTCGTCTTCTGGGCCCTCGGCGCGCTCCTCTTCGCGGCCGGCGCTGCCCTCGCGAATGTGCTGCCACTCTGGGCGGCCGCGCTGGCGGTCGCCATCGGCCTGCTGGCGCTGGCGCTGATTCTGCTCTGGATCGTCCGTGTCAGGGCGCGCCGTCTCGAATCGCCCGTCGGTACCGTGAAGCGCCGCGTCGGCAGTCAACTGGCGTTCTGGCGGGACCTTCTGGATGAGGCCCTCGGCAAGAGCGACACGGCTTCGGATCGGGATCCCGACGAGTCGTCGGGAGGCGGATCGTGAGCCGCCGGTCGGAGGCGCGCCAGAGGGCGGCTCTGCTGGCGCGCCGGCGTGACGACACGAGAGAGGCCCTGGGGCAGGTCCGCAGGGCTCTCGGTGACGTGGGCGGGACCGACCTGAGCCGGGTCCGCACAGGGACAGCCTGGGTGTTTCTCGTGGCGGCCGGGGCTGTCGGGATCGCGATCGCGTGGTCGCTCAGACGGTTCAGGAACAGGTGAGGACCCTGTCGGGCGATGGTCGCGCATCCTGTCGACTGCGCGGGTGTCCGGGGGGCGCCTGACCTGCGGTCCGCCGGCGCGTCTGCACGGCGGCTGCTGCTCTTCGCCAAGGCGCCGGTTCCCGGCGACGTGAAGACCCGGTTGGTCGTTCCAGGCGGTCTGACCGCCAGTCAGGCCGCTTCGCTGCACGCCGCCCTGGTTGCCGACCTGAGCCGGCGACTCGAAGCCGGCCGCTGGGATCTGGTTCTGATGTGGTCGTTGTCGCGGGGGGATGATCCGCCTGCGGGCCTGGCGCCTGCGCGCGTGCCCTGGCGGCGGCAGCGCGGTGGCGACCTGGGCGAGCGGCTCTACCGCGGGCTGAAATGGGCGGCGTCCGGCGCCGGATACGCGGCGGCGGTCGGCAGCGACCACCCCGACCTCGATCCAGCGCGGGTGGAAACGGCGTTCGATCTTCTTGCAGCCGGGCGCGACGCGGTCCTGGGTCCGGCTCGGGACGGTGGCTACTACCTGATCGCCCTGCGGCGCGAGGCGGTAGACCGTCGGTTGTTCGATGGACTGGCCTGGAGCACGCCGGCGGTGCTTCCCGAGACCCTGTCGCGCTGCCGCGAGTTGGGGCTGGATGTGGCCCTCCTGCCGGAAGGGGAGGACCTCGACACGGTGGACGATCTGGCTCGATTTCAGGACGCTGTCGAACGCCGGCCCGAGTTGCGGTCTCTGTGCCCGCGAACCGCCGAGGTGGTCGCGTCCTGGTCCCGGTGTCCACCGGCAACGGAGGGCCAGGGGTGAGAGTCGTCACCACCGAGGAGATGCGGTCGGTCGAAGCCGCGGCGATCTCCAGCCTGAGCGTGCCGGCGCTGGTCTTGATGGAGAACGCGGCCCGCGCCACTGCGGACGCCATTGCCGAGTGCTATCCGCGCGCGCGCCGTGTGGCCATCGCCTGCGGCCGGGGCAACAACGGCGGCGACGGTCTGGCCTTGCTGCGCGATTTGACGACGCGGGGGTACGAAGCGACCGCCTTCATCGCCGGGCCGCTCGACAGGCTCAGCCTCGAAGCGACGCAACAGTTCGTGTCCTGCGAACAGCTCGGGCTGTCACTACGAGTGGTGACCGAGCCCGCCAAGTGCGACGCGGTGGGTGGAGAGGTCGACCTCTGGGTCGACGCGCTGCTCGGCACAGGGCTGAATCGGCCCGTCGAGGGCCCGGTGGCCCGCTGGGTCGACTGGCTGTGCAAGCGGCGCGGAGACGTTCCACTGGTCTCGGTCGACCTGCCGACCGGGCTCGACGCCTCCGCGGCCGCGCCGCCTGGACCCCACGTCGTCGCCGACCTCACCGTGGCTCTCGGCTTTCCCAAGGTTGCGAACGTGCTGGCGCCCGCCTCCGACGCTGGCGGCCGGCTCCGGATCGGCGATCTCGGTGTGCCGCTGCCCGAACCGCCGCCGGGGCCCGAGGCTCTCTACCAGTCGCGGCGGGAGGATCTGGTGGGCCGCCTCGGAACGCGCCCGCTCGATGGCCACAAGGGAACGTTCGGCCATGTCGTCGTTGCCGGCGGAGCGAGCGGCTACAGCGGGGCCGTGGTCCTGGCGGCGCGCGCGGCGGTCCGGAGCGGCGCCGGGCTGGTGACGGCGGCCGTGCCGGAACACCTCGTCCATGTGGTCGACGCCGGGTCGATCGAGTCGATGACCCTGGGCCTGCCCTCGGAGCGCGGCGGCTGGTCGCGGGACGCGGTGGAGCCGTTGCTGCAGGCGATCGTCGAGCGCGCTTCGCCGGGCGCGTTGGCGCTGGGCCCGGGCCTCGGCCTGAGCGACGATGCCCGTGTTCTTGCCCGGCAGGTCCTGGCCCGGAGTGGAGCGCCCGTCGTCCTCGATGCGGACGGCATCTCTGCCTTCGCCGGCGACGCGCGGGCGCTCCAGGCGCGCGACGCGGACCTCGTGATCACACCCCATCCCGGTGAGCTGGCGCGCCTGTTGGGCGTCGCGACCGATGCCGTCGTGAACGACCGCTGGGGACATGCGCGGCGGGCGGCTCGAGAAACCGGCGCCGTGGTCGTCCTCAAGGGCCGCCAGACGCTGATCTCGGACCCCGCCCTCGGCACCTGGGTGAACCCGACCGGCAACCCGGGCATGGCCTCAGGGGGCAGTGGCGACGTGCTGACCGGCGTGGTTGCGGCGCTTCTCGCCCAGGGACTGGAACCGCCTTCCGCGGCGAGGTTGGGCGTCTACGTTCATGGCCTGGCGGGCGACCGGGCCGCCGCAACCTGGGGTGAGACGTCGATGGCCGCTTCGGACCTGGTGGATGAACTCGGCTCGGCGTTCAAGTCGCTGGCCGGCCCGGAATGATCGTCCGCACCGGGAGCGCCGACGAGACCCGGAGGTTGGGGGTCGAGCTCGCCGAACGGCTGAGGCCGGATGGCATCGCACTCCTGTTCGGCGACCTGGGTTCCGGCAAGACGGTCCTGACCCAGGGTATAGCCGAGGGCCTGGGGCTCGACGCGGGGCAGATCCAGTCGCCGACCTTCACGCTGATTCACGAGCACGACCGCGGCCCGGCGCGGCTGGTCCATGTCGACCTCTATCGACTGCAGCCGGAGGAGGTCGAGGGGATCGGGTTGGAGGAGTTGTTTGCAGGGGACGGCGTCAAGGTCGTCGAGTGGGCCGAGCGCCTGCCGTACCGCGTGCCGGCGATGGACGTCCGGTTGGAGGTCGGTCGTGAACCGGGGCAGCGGAGGATCGAGGTAACCGTTGCTAGAGTCCCGCCCCGGAGCCAGGGCGGCTGACGCCGCGGACCTACAAGAGGAAGCGAGAAGAGAGTTCCATGGAAGTGCAACGCGTTGGCATCGTCGGCTGCGGTCTCATGGGCCGGGGCATTGCAGAGATCTGTTCGCGGGCCGGCATCCCGGTCACGGTCAGGGAGATCAACCAGGAAGTGCTCGATGCCGGGCTCGGCGCGGTGCGCGCGTCCCTGGCCAAGAGTCTGGAGAAGCGGCGTATCGACGCCGAGGAGCACGACCGGGCGATCTCGAACCTGAGCGGCACGGTCGACCTTGCGGATCTCGCCGGTTGCGATCTGGTCGTCGAGGCGATCGTCGAGGACCTGGAGACGAAGCGCGAGCTGTTCGTCGCCCTGGACGACATGGTCGGTGACGACACGATCTTCGCGAGCAACACGTCTTCGCTGACCCTGACGCAACTCGCCGCTTCGACATCGAGGCCGGACCTGTTCGTGGGGCTCCACTTCTTCAACCCGGTGCCGGCGATGCGGCTGGTTGAGGTCGTTCGCACCCTGATGACGTCGGACGAGGCGTACGACGCCTGCTGGCGTCTCGCCGAGAGGATCGGAAAGACGCCGGTTGGGTGCAAGGACAACTCCGGTTTCATCGTCAACCGGCTGCTGGTTCCTTACCTGCTCGATGCAATCCGCGCCTATGAGAACGGCATCGGCTCTCTTTCGGACATCGACACCGCGATGAAGCTCGGCTGCGGCTATCCGATGGGGCCGTTCACCCTGTGCGATTTCATCGGCCTGGACACGATGTACTACGTCGCCAACATCATGTTCGACGAGTACCGGGAGACCCGCTTCGCCCCGCCGACACTGCTCAAGCAGATGGTCCAGGCCGGGCGCCTGGGACGCAAGACCGGCAAGGGGTTCTTTGACTACCGCTGAACCGGCGCAGGCCAGAGCGCAGTTGATCCTGCCCGAGGGGTCGGTGCAGGCGATCTGCGGCGCCAACGACGAGAATCTGCGACGGGTCGAGAAGGCGCTTCAGGTGACCCTCGGCGTGCGCGGATCGGCGGTTCAGATCCAGGGTACGGCGAAGGCGGTGGGCCAGGCGGAGCGCCTGCTCACCGATCTCGGCGCGCTGGCCGCGAGTGGCCGCCGTCTGAGCGGCGGCGATCTGGCGACCGCGCTGCGAGTGGTGGCCGAGGAGCCGGCGGCCTCGCTGGTCGACTTCTTCAAGACCGGGGCGTTGATCCAGGCCTCGCATCGCCTCGTCGCTCCTCGGAGCCTGAACCAGAAGCGCTACCTGCGCGCTATGCTGGACCACGATCTGGTCATCTCGACCGGGCCGGCGGGCACGGGCAAGACCTACCTGGCGGTGGCGGTGGCGGCTTCCGCGCTCAAGCAGGAAAAGGTCCGGCGCATTGTGCTGGCCCGGCCGGCGGTCGAAGCGGGCGAGAAGCTCGGGTTTCTGCCCGGCGACCTGGCGGAGAAGGTGAATCCCTACCTGCGGCCGCTCTACGATGCTCTCTACGACATTATCGGCTTCGACAAGGTGTCGCGGATGATGGAACGCGAGGTGATCGAGGTGGCGCCGCTCGCCTTCATGAGGGGTCGCTCGCTCAACGACAGCTTCATCATCCTCGACGAGGCGCAGAACACGACGCCGGAGCAGATGAAGATGTTCCTGACCCGCATCGGCTTCAACTCGAAGGCGGTGGTCAACGGCGACATCACGCAGGTCGACCTCCCGCCCGGCCAGCAGTCGGGGCTGAAGCATGCACTCGAGGTGCTTCGCGGCGAGGAGGGCATTGAATTCGTGCGCTTCGGGCGGTCCGACGTGGTCCGCCACGAACTCGTACAGCGGGTCGTCGGCGCCTATGACCGCTGGGAGGCTCGTTTCGGTCCCGACTCGGGGCGGCAGGAGGCTCGGTGAGCCCGTCGGCGAAGACGCCGCGGCGACGCCGGACCGGGCGTCGGCGGGAGGCTCGCAAGCGGCTGCGGCGCAGCATGTTCCGGCGCCACGGCGAACGGCTGACCGTCGCCGGCCTGTGGCACTGGTTGCTGGAGCTCGATGTCGTCTGGGTCGTGTTCATGGTCGTGGCAGGCACCTGGATCATGGCCCCGGCCGGCGTCTTCTTCGGTCCGGATCTGAGCGAAGGCGACATCGCGAACCGCGACCATCACGCGACGCGCGATGTCCTGATCCTGGATGAGGCGACCTCGGAGGAGCTGAAGCAGCGGGCCCGTTCGGCGCTCCGGCCGCTGTACGACTTCGACGCCGCCTTGGCTGAGGAGGTCGAGGGCCGGATCGGGCGGCTGTTCGAGATCGAGCGGGGGTTCGACGAGGTGGCGGAACTCCTGCCGGAGGAGGACGTGGCCTCCGAACGGCTGCGGCGACTGAGGGAGGGCAGCGATCTGCGCGTCGACGAAGGCCACGCGGACCTGCTTGCCGCCCGCGTCGGCGATCAGGACGAAAGCGCCGAGTTGGAGGAACGCCTCGTTCGCCTGGTCGGTTTTCTGCTTCGGGCAGGGATCGTGGAGAACAAGGAGACCCTGCTCCAGAACCGGCTCGAGGGGGTGACGTTGCGCAACCAGCAGACCGGGGAGGAGTCGGTCCAGTTCGACCTCTTCGGCTTCCGCGGGTACCCGGTTGAGGTGGAGAGCTACCTGGAAGCGGAAGTCGGCCGCTGGGGCGGCTGGTCCCGGGCCGATCGGGCGACGGTCGTCGACTTTCTGATGGTCAACCTGACCCCGAACGTCTACCTGAACCTGAACGAGACCCAGGAGCGCCGGAACGCGGCCGCGGAGGCGGTCGGACAGGTGTTCAGCCAGATCCGGGCGGGCCAGGTCATCGTGCGCAAGGGCGACGAGGTCGACCTGGAAGCCATCAACCTGTTGCGGGAGATGACGGGCAGCGAGCGGCCGCTGACCCTGCTCCGATCGCCCCTGGCGTCCGCCCTGATGCTGGGGCTGGCGGTGGCGTTCCTGTGGATCGCGTTCCGGCGCAAGCGGCTGGTTACCGTCGAGGCCCGCGCCTTCGGCAGCGTCGTGCTGTTGCTGATCCTGGGTCTCCTGGCGACCCGTTTCGGCTTCGTGGTCGCGGACGCGCTCGCCGCCTCGTTCGAGATCGAGGCGCTCAGCTCCGCGCGGAGCTACGGCTTCACGATTCCGTTCGCCGCGGTCGCACTCCTGGTGTCCGTGCTCTACGGCCGCGGCGCCGGGTTGCTTGCCGGCCTGGTGTTCTCCGTTCTGGTCGGGCGTCTCGGATGGGCGGAGGCAGCCACCTCACAGCTTGGGTTGGCGGGCGGCACCATGCTCTACGCGCTGACCGGCAGCCTCGCCGCCGTGTTCGCGCTCGATCAACTGAAGCAACGGTCCGCGGTGATCAGGGCGGGCCTGCTGGTCGGGCTCGTCAACATGGCTTCGGTGACCGTGGTGACGCTGCTGGACACGAACGGCGCCACGTTCGTCGGCTGGGGCTTCGAACTGCTCTGCGGACTCCTCGGCGGCCTGCTGGTCGCGGCCGCGGTCGGCTTCGCGATCCCGGTGTTCGAGGCGATGTTGTTCCTGACCACGGACATGAAGCTGATGGAGCTCTCCGACACGAATCTGCCGCTCCTGCAGCGCGTTGCCTTCGAGGCGCCCGGCACCTTCCAGCACTCCCTGATGGTCGCCAATCTGGCCAAGGCGGGCTGTGAGGCCGTGGGCGCGAACCCGACGCTGGCGTATGTGGGAGGCCTCTACCACGACATCGGCAAGGTGATGCGGCCGCAGTATTTCGTGGAGAACCAGCGCGACGCAGACAACCTGCACGACAACCTTGCGCCTTCGATGTCGGCGCTGATCCTCGTCGATCACGTGAAGGAGGGCGTCCGCCTGGCGCGGGAGCATGGCCTGCCGCAGCCGATCGTGGACGCGATCGAACAGCACCACGGCACGCGCACCCTCGCCTACTTCCTCGACCGGGCGAAGAAACGGGCTGAGCCGGGCCAGACGATCAACGAGCACCAGTACCGCTATATGGGCCCCATGCCCCAGAACAAGACGATGGGCGTGCTGATGGTCGCCGATACGGTGGAGGCCGCGAGCCGCACCCTCAAGGACTTCTCCGAGGAGTCGATCCGAGCGTTGGTTGCGCGTCTGTTGGACGACATCGTCGAGGATGGTCAGTTGGATCAGACGGATCTGACCCTTTCCGACCTGCGCCGGCTGAGCTACACCCTGCACAACGTCCTGAAGACGATCCACCACCACCGGGTGGAGTATCCCGGCTTCGAATGGGGCAGGGAGAGTCGCGGTTCTCTCCGAGTTCTTCCCGGCGGCGCGGAGAGCGGCGGGTCCGACTGATCCCCAACGTGGCGACCATCGATCTGCAGGTTGAGGCCTCCGTGGAGGCCAGGTGCCGGGCCCTGGCGCCCGGTCTTCGCCGCGTCGCTCACGATGTGGTCGCGGAACTGGCGCCGGCCCCGGCCACGCTGACCCTGCGCCTCACAGGCGACGACGAGATCCGGGAGTTGAACCGCCGCTACCGGACGGTCGATGCGTCGACCGACGTGCTCTCGTTTCCCGGCGAGACGACTCCGGAGGGGCGGCACCTGGGCGATGTCGTGATCTCGGTGGAGAAGGCCGTGGCGCGCAGCGGCGCCGCTCTCGAGCGGGAGCTCCAGGTGCTCGTACTGCACGGCATCCTGCACTGCCTGGGCTACGACCATGAGACGGACGACGGCGAGATGGAGGCCCTGGAGCAGCGGCTGCGGGCGCACTTCCTGGGGCCGTACAGGACCGGAACGGTGGCGTTCGTGGGCCGTCCGAACGCGGGCAAGTCGACGCTGATGAACCGGATGCTGGGCGAGAAGCTGGCGATCGTCTCCGACAAGCCGCAGACCACCCGCCACCGATTGATCGGCATCCTGACCACGGAACGCGGCCAGATGGTGTTCCACGACACGCCCGGCCTGCACCGGCCCCTGCACCGGTTGAACCGCAGCATGGTCCACGCCGCCTCCGCGGCACTCAACGAGGCCGATGTCGTATGCCTGGTCCGCGACGTGGCGGTTCCGTTCGGCAAGGGCGAGGCCTACGCTCTCGATCTCGTCGGCGCCGCGGCGGCAGCCGGACCGGAGCGTCCCATGCTGTGCCTGCTGAACAAGATCGACCAGGTCAAGAAGCACCGGCTGTTGCCCGAGATCGAGCGCTATGCCGGCCGCGGCGTGTTCAAGGAGATCGTGCCCATCTCGGCGCTCACCGGAGACGGCGTGGAACAGGTCCTGGAGATCCTCTGGCAACACCTTCCGGCGGGCGAGCCGCAGCACGATCCCGAGCTTCTGACCGTGCACACCGAACGCTTCCTGGTGGCGGAGATGATTCGGGAGAAGGTGCTCGAACAGACGCGGGATGAGTTGCCCTTCACGACCGCCGTCGTCGTCGAGGCCTGGGAGGACGGCGACAAGCGGACGGAACTGTTCGCCAACATCCTGGTCGACCGGGACAGCCACAAGGGCATCGTGATCGGTCGCGGCGGCAAACGGATCAAGGAGATAGGCACCGCGGCCCGCCGGGATCTGGAGGACTTCCTGGGGCGGCGGGTGTACCTGGATTTGCAGGTCAGGACCCACCCGGGATGGCGCGAGGACACAGCCGTGCTCCACCGCCTGGAGCCGGGCTAGGAGGGTGGGCGGCGCTGTGGGTTGCCAGTTGATGGACTCGCTGATAGACAGGCGGCCAAAGCGCTTTCGTGCATGCAGGAATCGGTCGAGTCGGCGGCTCGGCTACATCGCTTCGGCGCGGTTTCACCGCGGTAAGGACAAGCAAAGGAGGACTTCATGGCAGAGGCTAGCTCCCAGTCGATCATTGGACGGATCCGGGACGAAGGCGTCCAGATCGTCGATCTCAGGTTCACCGACTTCCCCGGTCTTTGGCAGCACTTCTCGGTGCCCGCCCGCGAGGTCGACGAGAGCACGTTCGAGGATGGGCTCGGATTCGACGGTTCGAGCATCCGCGGTTGGCAGGTGATCAACGAGTCGGACATGCTGGTCGTTCCCGACCCCAGCACGGCGTTCATCGACCCGTACTTCGAGCACAAGACGCTGGTCATGACGTGCAACATCGTCGATCCGATCACCCGTGAGAGCTACCGCCGCGATCCGCGGGGCGTGGCCAAGGCCGCCGAGGCCTATCTTCAGTCGACGGGCCTTGCCGACACCGCCTACTTCGGCCCCGAGGCCGAGTTCTTCATCTTCGACGACGTGCGCTTCGACGGCGGCCCGAACTTCGGCTTCTACGAGGTCGACTCGATCGAAGGTCGCTGGAACAGCGGCGCCGACGAGGGGCCGAACCTAGGCTACAAGCCGCGGTACAAGGAGGGTTACTTCCCGGTGCCGCCGACCGACAAGCACCAGGATCTGCGCAGCGAGATGCTGCTGACCCTCGAAGATGTCGGACTCCACGCCGAATGCCAGCACCACGAGGTCGGCACCGGCGGTCAGGCCGAGATCGACCTGCGCTTCGGGCCGCTGGTGGAAACCGCGGACGCGATGATGCTCTACAAGTACATCATCAAGAACACGGCCGCCAAGCACGGCAAGACGGTCACCTTCATGCCGAAGCCCCTGTTCGAGGACAATGGCAGCGGCATGCACACGCACATCTCGCTCTGGAAGGGTGGCGTCCCCCTGTTCGCGGGTGACGGCTACGCGGGCCTGTCCGACATGGCGATGCACGCGATCGGCGGCCTGCTCAAGCACGCGCCGGCGCTGCTCGCCTTCACCAACCCGACCACGAACAGCTACAAGCGGCTGGTGCCGGGCTTCGAGGCGCCGGTGAACCTGGTGTACTCGCAGCGCAATCGGAGTGCCGCGGTGCGGATCCCCATGTACTCGCCGTCGCCGAAGGCCAAGCGGGTCGAGTTCCGTTGCCCCGATCCGAGCTGCAACCCCTACCTCGCCTTCGCGGCGTTGCTCATGGCCACGCTCGACGGCATCCAGAACGAGATCGATCCGGGCAGTTCGCTGGATGTGGACATCTACGACCTGTCGCCGGAGGAGAGCCAGGGCGTTCCGACCACGCCGGCGACGCTGGACGCGGCGCTCGACGCGCTCGAGGACGACCACGACTTCCTGACCGCGGGCGGCGTGTTCGACGAGGACGTGATTGAGAACCACATCGCGTACAAGCGCGAGAACGAGTGCCAGGAGATGGCCCTCAGGCCGCATCCGCACGAGTTCGCGCTCTACTACGACATCTAGGAGTATTCGTGCAAGCCTTAGCGATTCGCACCTTCGGCATCGTGCTGGGGTTGACGTTGACCGCGCCGGCCATCGCCGACGACTGGCCGCAGTGGCGGGGCGCCGACCGCTCCGGCGTGTGGCAGGAGGACGGCGTCCTGGAGCAATTCCCCGAAGGGGGGCTCGAGGTCGTCTGGCGGGTACCTATCCACGGCGGCTACTCGGGCCCGGTGGTGGCGGACGGCCGCGTGCTCGTCACCGACTGGCGGCGCGTTGAAGGCACGCGCGCCATCACCGGGAAGGAACGCGTGCTGGCGCTCGACGAGGAGACCGGCGAGGTGCTCTGGAGTTACGAGTGGGACGTGAACTACTCCGCGCTCCAGCAGAGCTACGCGATCGGCCCGCGCTCCACACCGGCCGTCGACGGCGACCGCGTGTACGTCATGGGCGCGGTCGGTCACCTGTTCGCGCTGAATGCGGAGACGGGCGACGTGATCTGGAGCTACGACTCGGTGGAGCAGGGCGATGCCAGCATCACGATCTGGGGGTTCGCCAGTTCGCCGCTCGTGCACGGCGACCTGCTGATCCAGATCGTGGGCGCTGAGCCGGACGGCAAGGTGGTCGCGTTCAACAAGCACACGGGCGAGGAGGTCTGGCGGTCGCTGTCTTCGGACTGGGAGATGGGCTACGGCCAGCCGATGATCTTCGAACGCGGCGGCGTGGACCAGCTCATCGTCTGGGAGCCGCAGGCGGTCAACTCGCTCAATCCGGCGACCGGCGAGGTCTACTGGACCGTGCCCTGGGAGGTCGCCTCCGGGATGACCGTGACGACCCCGGTGATCGACGGCAACCGGCTCCTGTTCAGCCAGTTCTACCGCGGTTCCCTGTTGCTCGAGTTCGACGAGGAGAAGCCTGAGGTCACGGAGCTCTGGCGCGGCAAGAGCCGCAGCGAGATGCCGGAGGAGACGGAGGGGCTTCACGCCCTGATCACCACGCCGATCCTCGAGGGCGACACGATCTACGGCGTCTGCAGCTACGGCCAGTTGCGCGGCCTCGACGCCTCGGACGGTTCACGGCTCTGGGAGAGCGACAAGATGACCCGCCAGGGGCGCTGGGGCGCCGCCTTCATGGTGAAGCACGGCGACCGCTGGTTCGTGAACAACGATGTCGGCGACCTGATCATCGCCCGCTTCACCCGCGACGGGTACGAGGAGATCGACCGCGCCAAGCTGATCGAGCCGACCGCGCGGTCCGGCTTCGGGCCCCGGCGGTTCTACGACGCGATGGTCAACTGGTCCCACCCGGCCTACGCCAACCGTCACATCATTGCCCGCAATGACGCGGAGATCATTCGTGTCTCCCTGGCTGCCGAGTAGCCGGCGTGGGTACTGAGGTGATGTCCGGCGGGTGGAACAGCGGCCGTCCGTCCACTGCGTGCGCCGGCCTCCTGGCCGGCATCCGGCCGGCCGTCGTCTTCGCGTCGATTGCGATCCTCGCAACCCTGCCAGCCGCCGCCCAGCAGGGCTCGGAGCGCTGGGCGCCGGCGATCGCGGCCTTCGAAGCACAGGACCGCGAGCAGCCGCCGCAGCCGGGCGGCACCATGTTCCTGGGTTCGTCGAGCATCCGGTTCTGGGACCTGGAGCGCTGGTTCCCCGCGAGCCGCTTCCCGGGGCTCCGGGCCACCAACCGCGGCTTCGGCGGCTCGCAGATCGCCGACTCCCTGCGCTACCTCGACCGCATCGTCTGGCCGCACCGCCCGTCGACCATCGTCTTCTACGCCGGCGACAACGACATCGCGGCCGGCAAGTCGGCCCAGGCCGTTGCCGCGGACTTTGCCGAGCTGAGCCGCCGGGTGTGGGCGAAGTTGCCCGAGGCCCGGCTCATCTACGTGGCGATCAAGCCGAGCCTGGCGCGCTGGCAGCTCGCCCCCGAGATGCGGTCCGCCAACGCGCTGATCGAGGCATCGGCGGAAGGAGAGCCGCGCCTGACCTTCCTCGACATCGATGCGCCGATGATCGGCGACGACGGCCGGCCGCGGCCGGAGCTCTTCGTTGCCGACGGTCTGCACTTGAGCGACGACGGCTACCGGCTGTGGACCGACCTGCTGGCGCCCCACTTCGACTCCCGCGAACCCGCGGGGCCGGTGGGGGAGCTGATCTTCCCTCCAGAGCACTGGCACAACCATGGCTCTTCCCTGGTCGAGCTGCCCAACGGCGACCTGCTGGTGGCCTGGTTCCACGGTTCGGGCGAGCGGACCGCCGACGACGTGCGCATCCTGGGCGCCCGCATGAGCGCCGGCGCGACGACCTGGAGCGCGCCCTTCCTGCTCGCCGACACGCCCGGCTTCCCGGACACGAACTCCACCCTGCTGCTGGCGCCCGTGAGCGCCGGCGGCCACCGGCTGTGGCTGTTCTGGCCCACGATCCAGGCGAATCTCTGGGAAAGCGCCCTGATGAAGTACAAGGTCTCGATCGACTTCGAGGGGGCCGGGCCGCCGGTCTGGCAGTGGCAGGACGTGCTGCACATGAAGCCCGGCGACGGTTTCCACGACCTCGTGGCGAGCCGGACCGACGAGTACTTCCGCAGCCTGGGCTTCACCGGCACCACGGATCCGGCCGCGCCCGAGGCGGTCCGGCGCTGGGCGGCGCACAACCTGGAACAGGCCGCGGACAAGCTGACCCGGCGGATCGGCTGGTTCACGCGCGCTCACCCGGTCGTCCTGCCCCTGCCCTCAGGCGGTCAGCGCCTGCTGGTTGGGCTCTACTCCGACGGCTTCAGTTTCGCCTCCGCGACCTACAGCGACGACGGCGGTCACAGTTGGACGATGAGTGAGCCGATCATCGGCGGCGGCAACATCCAGCCGGCGTTCGCTCTGCGCCGCGACGGCGCCCTGGTCGCCTTCATGCGCGACAACGGACCGCCGCCGAAGCGGGCCCACGTCGCCGAGTCGAACGACCTGGGTGTCACCTGGTCCATCGCCCGCGACCATCCCGACCTGGTCGAGACCGGCGCCGGGCTTGAGGTCCTGAGACTCGCGAGCGGCCGCTGGATCGTCGTCCACAACGACATCCCCGACGGCCGGTACCGACTCGCCGTGTCGGTGTCCGAGGACGAGGGCCGGACGTTCAAACACCGGCGCTACATCGAGCGCGAGGAGAAGGGCGTCGGCCGGTATCACTACCCATCGGTGATCCAGGCCCGGGACGGCCGCGTCCACGTGACCTACAGCTATCACGTCGCCGGCGCGCTCGACGACGGCGGCCAGGGCAAGAGCATCAAGCACGTGAGCTTCGACGAGGCCTGGCTCCTCGGCGCAAGCTGACCACACAACACGTTCAACCGGGGGAGTTCCCATGCGCCAACGACCGTTCTCCGTCGCCGCCCTGATCGCCACTCTCGGCCTCGCCCTGCTGTTCGGTTCCTGAAGGAGCGCATCTTCGATCCGCTGGGAATGGTCGACACGGACTTCTACGTCCCGGACGAGAAGCTCGACCGCTTCGCCGTGAACTACGTGCCCACGCCGGAGGGCGGCATGATGGTAGTCGACGATCCGGAGACCAGCGCCTACCGGCAGCCCCCCAAGGTCGAGATGGGGGGCTCCGGCCTGGTCGCCACCGCCGGCGACTACCTGCGCTTCGCCCGTCGGCATGGTGCTGACCCAGTTGCTGCCCACCGGCACCTATCCGCTCCGCCCGACGATGGAGGTGCTGACGTACCAGGCGATCGTGGAGTAGGGGCGGCGGGGGGCCGAAGACGATTGAGTACCATCGCCTCAACTGGACACTTTTTCTGTCTGGTCGTATAGTCTGACCGTTTCAGGCCCTCGACTTGGGCCTGCCGAAGAACCGCCAGGAGGTGACGATGAGCCGTACGTTGGGCGCCGCCCAGTTCAAGGAACAGTGCCTCGCGATCCTCGATCAGGTGGGGCCCGAGGGCATCGTGATCACGAAGCATGGGCGGCCCGTGGCGAAGTTGATTCCGATCGTGGGCACGTCGGAGCACCTGATCGGTAGTTTGCGCGGGAAGCTCCGGATCGTGGGCGACACGATGAGTACCGGGGTCAAGTGGGATGCTGAATCTTGATACCCACATCCTGATTGACGCGCTTGAAGGAACCCTGAAGCCCTCGGAGCGTCGGATCCTGGCGGGCGACCGCTGGAGCATCTCGGCGATCGTTCTCTGGGAGTTGGCCAAGCTCGCTCAGTTGGGTCGCATCGAGTTTGACTTCGACGACCGTCGGATCGGGAGGACGCTGCGCCAGATCCATACGTGGCCGCTGACGGTAGAGGTCTGTCGCGCCAGTTGTCAGCTCGACTTCAGAAGTGATCCAGCAGACGAACTGATCGCCGCGACCAGCATCGTCCACGACGTTCCGCTGGTTACCCGGGATCGGATGGTCCTTGGGTCCGGGTTGGTGCCGCTGGCGGGCGGCGGAGAAGCCGCTCGGTGATCCGCCCAGCAGATCAACCAAGCCTTTGCCCCTGCGCTCACAGCATGAGCGGGCGCGAGGAGGCCGCGTGAGGAGGAAGGGCAGTGAGGGACGGTTGAGGTTCTTCGACCGTGGGAACACCATGTGTCCGATCTGCCTCGAACGGTTCTCGAGAGAGGCTGTCAAGAAGGGTCGCGAGGTCACTCTGGAACACGCTCCCCCCAAGACGTTGGGTGGTGTGGAGATGTGTCTGACCTGCACAAGTTGCAATGGGAGTGCCGGAAGCAGTCTAGATCAAGCCGCTGCGTTGGCGCACCGTATCGGGGAGGAGCAGTCGGCAGGCCATGGCGTGAGGGTCCTGCTCGAGGTTTGCGGAATCAAGCGCACTACGCACTTCCGGCCCGAAGGCTTCCGAGGTGCTGGCAGCAGCCTTGCCAGAAACCCCGCGGCAAAGCGGTTTCTGACCGAGCTACCAAGCCATGACGTTGTAGCACTTTCGGTCGAAATGCCGCTGCGCCAGGACTCTGGGCATTGTGGAAGGGACCTCTTCGGGAGAGAGGTCGTAGTACAAGGCGACGGGCATGAGGGGCGTTGCGTCGTTGTGAACCAGGAGGACCGCGTTTGTACGCTCATGCCAGTGGGTCCGAGGGTACCCTTGAGTGAGGGCGGCGGGGAGAGGTTGGACGGTCTCGGTCTTGCCCAAGTTAGTCCATAGGTAGCGGCCGCAGCAGTTTCCGGTCGATCAGCGTCTGGAAGTGCCGGACCACCGTCAGTGCAAGGTGGCGGTCACGGGACAGCAGGCCCATCTCGATGTTGCGGTCGAGAGCGGCCTCCGTGAAGTTGGCCGACGTGATGAACACCACCTCCTCGTCAGCCACAACTGCCTTGGCGTGGAGAACGCCTTTTGGACCCTTCGGTTCAAGGGAGCGAGGGTCGTAGAACACGTGCGGACGCGACGAGCCCGGCCAGTCGCGATCCCAGAAGCGCTCTGCGAAACCGCGGACGAGGTGGTCGGCGGCGGTCGTGTTGCCGCGCCGGCGCTCTATGTTCAAGAGAAGCGTGACCTTGAGATCCGGGAGCGCCTCCATTTTCTCGGCCAGGGTCTTGAAGGCGCGGGGGCCGTCGAAGAAGGCGTAGGTGCTGGCCCAGATCGACCGGGTTGCCGCGTCGATGATCTCGTCGTAGACGCGGCGGGTGTCGCGGGCGTGAAGCCCCGGAACCTCAGGCCCGGACCAGACGAAGTCGGGGCTGGAGAAGCTGCCGGCGAGTTGGTCCAGGCTTCGCAGCCACGCGGCGGCGACAGCCTCGGTGACGCCGAGTTGGCGCCATCCGGCAAGCAGGCGCAGCACCGCCTGCCCTTGGCCGCCGCGCAGCGTCATGCTCGCGCGAAGAGCCGTGACCGAGGGGCTCAGGTCGAGCAGACCGGTTTCCAGCGCCTTCGCGAGCGAAGTCCGTAGATGGGCCGGAAGTTCGAGCAGCGCCTCGACGGCTTCCTCGTTCATGGCCGGCCCGCGGGTCAATCGACCCGGTCGAAGAAGCCGGCGTTCTCGCCGATGATCGGGACAACGAGCGCCCGGTCGAGATAGTCGTTCCTCATCTCGCAGGATGTCTCCGCCACCAGTGTGCAGCCGTGACACGCGGCGCCGTGAAGCCAGCGCTTCTCCGTGCTCGAATGCGGGACGTGCTGGGCGCAGACCGGGTCGTTCGAGCACAGGCTGCCGATATGCAGCGCCTGGCGGAGATGATCGCTTATGCCGCGGGCCTGTTGCACCAGACCGCCGAGTGTTCCCTCGGCGTCGGCGCTGGCCGTGTACAGCAGGAGTCCGTAGCGTTTCGCTGCGCCGTCGACGTAGATGCGCTCCCTGATCGACGCGGCCGGATAGCCGCAACGGAGGGCGAGGGACTGGATCAGCAGGTGCGACAGCGTGTGCAGAAGGACATAGGGACCACCGGGAAACGGCCGTTTGTCCGCGTTGGTTCGGTGCCCTTCGCCCCAGCGCTGGTGGCCGCTCTCGAGAGCCGCGCAACGGTCCTTGACTTCGTGTCTCTGGCGCCAGCTTGAAACGGCTGCCCCGCTCAGCAGCAGGAAGATGCCCTCGCCGCGGTTCTCGACGGCGGGGAACCAGGACGGTTCGGAGGCGATCTCCGCTCGGACGACATCTGTCTCGTACTCGCCATCGATGTCGGGAGTGGCGGCCTCGAATCGGGTGAAGCCAGCGAGCGCCGACACCTCGCGCAGCCTGTGCACCTGGACAACGGCTTCGATCTGTTCCTTGAAGAAACCGCTCTCCCGCTGCCACACGAGCGCCGGAAGACGCCGCGCGTGGAAGTCGGGGTCGACCGGCACGTCGTCGCCGTAGCCCTCCGGGACCGCGAGCAGCGCGTCGAGTTCCGCGTACTTCACCGGCTGGTCCTCCGGGGCGCCGCCGCGGCGGCGCTCGACTGCGGAGAGGACGTCGGCGTCGTCGAACCCGTGCAGGGCCGCCATGACCTTCGGGATGCCCTTGAGCAGGGCCAGGTTGTCCACGGTCTTGACGACCTGCAGCGTGTCCCACACGTCGGCCACCGCCTGATCGACTGCCGCTCTCTGCTCCGGTAGCGAAAGCACCGTAACCACCTGCGGAAACCAGGCGTTCGTCGCTGTGCGGATGAGCAGACGGCTTGGCTCTCCGCAGTCCTCGTTAGCGTGGCGTCCCAGCCACGGGCGGGCCCCGGTGCAATGCCCGAGCGGCCGGTTCTCGATCTCCTTCGCCTCGTGCATCCCGCGCCGCTTGCCGCAACTGCAGCGCACGAACAGGTTCGAGAGGTCGCCGCCGGTGCCTTGCTCGTCAAGTTGGAGTTCGCCACGGCAACCGGACTTGCCGCCGTGGACGAAGTCGTACCAGTCGATGTCGTCGACGTGGCCGCGGGGGCAGCCTCTGACGAACCGGGTCGCGACTACGGCTTTTTTGTCGAACTTGCGTTTGTCGTCTAGAGCCGTGCGGTGAACAAGGCGTCGAGTCCTGCTCCTGCGCCCGGATGGACTGCTCCTGTCGCCATCGCCCTGCACCAGGAACCACTCTGGAAAGCGGGGCGACGTGATGCCTGGGGAGTTGGCGCCCGGACGGTCGGATGCCGCTGGCGGCGCGAACAGGCCCGGCGGCTTGCCACCGGCGAGCCCGCGCAGGCGGGCAGCAAGCCGCGGCTCGTCGATCGCCTCGAGATGGTGCGTCCTGGGCCAGTAGTCGAGGCCGCCGACGATCGCCGAGTCGCTCGGAAGGTCGACCAGGGCGCCAGGCCCATACGTCGTGACCACCTGGCTCCGCCGGACGCTGCCCGTGGGCGTGCTGCTGCTCCGGCTCCTTGCCATCAGCGGGACCCTCCGCCTACAGGATCCTGGATGTAGAGGTTCACCTGAGGTTCGACGTCGCGCAGCGACCGGTTCACGCGGAACTTCCGGTGATGCGCGGACTCGAACTCCGTGTCCAGCATCTCCCGCAGGAGGGGTTTTCCACCCTGCCGCTCGTACTGCTGGTATTTCACTTCGGTCCCGACTTCGCGATAGCTGTCGACCACCCGTTGCCAGGAGTCGAGCAGGTCGCCGACCCGGTTCTGTACGCTCCGAAGCCTCTCCGCCAGGTCCTCTTCGTCCGCGAGCGGTTGGCTTCGGAGCCGGTCGGAGAAGGTCTCGATCAGGCGGCGTTCGAGCATGGCGCGGACCTCGGAGAGCCGCTCGACGCCTCGCGTTGGCGTCAGCGCCGGATCGGCATGGCGGGCGAGGGCCACGAAGGCGCCGGCCATCCCGCGGTCGAGAGCCCGGGCGGCGAACGGCGTGACGCTCCCCGCCTCGACCCAGCGGTAGAACGTCTCGTGGTAGTGGCGGAAGCGCTCGTAGTGGGAGCGGTCCCGCGGCTTGTGGACATTGAGCAGCGTGATCACGAGGCCGGGTCGCGCGTCGTCGCGGCCCACGCGGCTGGTGGCCTGGATGTACTCGGCGTTCGTCTTCGGTTGTCCCATCACGACCATCAGGCCGAGACGCTGGATGTCTAGGCCGACCGAGATCATGTTCGTCGCCAGGGCGTAGTGGACCCGGTCGCCTTCGTGGAACGCCAAGCCGAGTCGCCGCCGGGCCCGGGCGACGGCGGCGGTCGAGACCCGCGAGGTCAGCTCCAGGGGGTCGAACGAGGCTTTGCGGTCCCGGAAGTACCTCCGCTCCTGTCCGAGCCTCAATCTGGCCCCGTAGCCTCGAAGCGTGTTCTGGACCTCCTCCTCGACGATCCGGCGCGCGCCGCCGAGTTCGCGCAGGCTGTTGAAGTAGGCCAGGACGGTCATGTACGGATCGGCCGGATTGGTCTTGTTCGCCCTGCCTCCAGCGTCGACGTAGGCCTTCTCGGCCGCGGCCATGAGCGGCAGCAGGAGTCTTCGCATCGTGACCTTCGCGTTTCTGCCCGGCGAGGCGATTCCGACGTAAAGCCGAGCGGGTCTCTCGGTGGGCGGCTTGACCTGGGCGAAGAAGGAATCACGACGGCTCGGGCCCGGCGGCGGAAAGACCTGGGTCATCGAGCGGCCGAAGAGGGCGCGGATCTGGTCCTGCGCCTGCCTCGCGGTCGCGGTGGAGGCGACGATTTTGGGCCTTGCAGCGCGACCGCTCGAGCGGTGAAGCGAGAGCGCTTCGATCGCCGTTTCGTAGAGCCCGGTCATCGAGCCGAGGGGGCCGGCGATCAGGTGCAACTCGTCCTGGACGATCAGGTCCGGCGGCGGCAGCGGCGAGGGCATTGGCCGGCCCCGACCCGGTTCGGCGGCGCCGTAGAAACCGTGTTCGTCGAACCGGTCGGCGTTGCCGAGGAGCGCGCCCGACCGCGCTTCCCACGGCAACGCCGCAAACTTGTCGACTGTGGCGATCAGGAAGCAGGGCAGGCGGCGGTACAACGGCTCGTCGACGGCGACGATGGGCAGGGCGCGGTCGCCGGCGAAGTCGCACTCCCAGTTGGCGCACACCACGCGCAGGTTGCGGGGTTCGTCCGCGTTTGGTTCGAGCGAGAACGAATCGGGCTCGAACTTCGTGCCGCACCAGGGGCAGTCTTCAAGGGGGATGGGGGACGGTTCGTACTTCGGCTTCTTCTTGTAGCGGTTCGTCTTCGCGCGAGCCGAGGCGCTGTTGGCGTCGCCCTTGCGGCCGAGCACGTTGGGCGTCGCCGCCTTCCCGACCCAGAGACCGATCTCGAACGGCCACTCGCCGTAGCGTTCGGGCGCCCGGTCCCGCTCCAGCTCGAGCGCGCAGATCAGCCCCGCTGCCCGGGCCAACTGGTCCAGGGTCAGCAGGCGCAGCGTGTAGCGCATGATGACCGAGACCCCCGCGCCCGCTCGGCCGCCCGCTTCCGGGTGGCGCAGCCGCCGCAGGACGATGGCGAAGGCCGCCAGACCCAGGTAGGCCTCCGTCTTGCCGCCGCCAGTGGGAAAGAAGAGGAGATCCACGACCTCCCGGTGGCGGTCGTCTGGATCCGCCAGTGGGGCGAGGTTCAGCAGGATGAAGGCGAGCTGGAAGGCGCGCCACCTGGGGCCTTCGTCCTCGAAGCCGCTGGGATTTCGGCGCCGGAGGGCCCCTGCTATGGCCCGGTTGGCGACCCGGAACGCGTCCAGGGCCTGTTCGTCTCTACAGAGAGCCGCGATGCCCCGTTCCATCCGGGAGGCGGCGAACTCGGCGCGGCGCAGAAGCTCCTCGGCTGTCTCCCGGTGGTCCATGTCGAAGGCCGCAGGTTCGGCGCGACGCTCTCCGATCCACTCGCGGTAGGCGGCGAGGAGAGGTTGGAGTGCCCGCTCGGCCTCGCCGCCGGTGGCCAGCTCGCCGAGCCGGTCCATGGACAGGTCGACGCCTTCCGGTTCGAACGTCTCCGTCTTCTCGACTTCCGCCTGAGGGATCCAGGCGGTGCGGACCAGGCGGCAACCGCCGTCGTCGTCCGCGTTCCACTGAGCCGAGACGTTGTGGCCGGTGGCGTACCGGGGCGCGCCGGCGTAGTGCAGGGCGGCGACCTGTTCATCCCAATCGTCGCCCAGGGCCGGGCGGGGATCGGGACGTGGCAGGAACGGGCGGTCGCTCCACACTTCGATCTCGGCCTGGAACGCGTAGGTGGTCTCGGCTTCGTCGAGCGAGGCCGCCGGCTGCCGGTTGTTGACCAGGAAGACGGCGACCGAGCGGGCGCCCGGCGGGATCGTCGAGATCCCCGTGACGAGCCTCCGCTCCACGTGGAGCTGCAAGCCGCCCGAGGCGGGGACATCGTGAAGCGTCGCTCCTTCGCCCGCCACGAGTTCGACCGCGACGACCTCCTCTCGCGGCGTCCGCTGCCAGCAGCGACGGCCCTTGCCCGAATCGTCGACTGCGTCAGTGACCTCGTAGTCTCCCCAGCGCACGGTGATCCGAAGCGTCGTGTCCGCAGCCAGGAAGCTCAGCCCGATCGAAGACGGAAAGAACGCCTTCTTCGCTGCCTTTCGGTCCTCGGTGGATTCCTCGGCGAGGCCGGCTCGCTCTGGGACCTCGTCGAGGTCGTCGTCGTCCTCGTCGGCGCCCGCGTCTAGCTCGGGCGGCGTGTCGGACGGAATCAGGAAGCCGGTGAGGTACCAGTTCGATGGCGATTCGTAGATCGGCAAGCGCTCGCGGGCGAGTTCGTGGCCGGCGCCGGGGCCGACGAGGTCGACTTTGAGGGCGTCGACGAGGTCCTGGCGCACGTCCAGAGAGCTTGTCGCCGCCGGAACGGCGGCGCCGGCTTCGGTCATGCGCTATGTCCCTCGTGATTCCCGAAGCAGCGAGGTCACGTCGCGCCACAGTTTGTCGAAGGATGGTGCGGTTCGTGCCGCGTCCAGGTCGAAGGCGGCCGTGAACTTGGGCTGATGACGTGTGGGGTGGTAGGTCGCGCCGCGCAGCACGTTCTGGCTAAGCCATCCCTTGGCGTCCTTGATCGATTCCGGATTCGGGGGCGGCTTCGCTTCGACGCCATGCTTCTCCGCGATCGAGGAGGTGGCGGCAAGAAACCAGGCCTCGTACTCGGTCTTGGCCAGTACGGCGCGGATGGGGCGATCCGCTCGCGCGAGTCTGGCGCGCCGAAGCAACTCGATGCCGAGCTCCGCCGGACAGTCGTTGTCCGCATCCAGCAGGATCAGGATGGCGCCGTTGGGACCGGCCTGTCTGGCAGCGAACTCAACGTAGCGTTCCAGCTCTCCAGGCTTCACTATGCGTTGACGCTTCACTCGAATCGGCCGGTGAATCCGCATCAAAGAGTGGGGCGAGACGTTTTCCGCGACCCGCCGGAGCAGGATGGGCATGGCCTTGACTTCGCCGTGGCCCTCGACAATGGAAGCGATCTGGAGCACGGCTCAGGGCTCGGTGCCGAACAGCCTGATCTGCCCGGGCTTCGGGCTCGACATGGTCGGATCTGGATCGATCTGGTCCATTCTCAGTAGCTCGCCGGCTGTGAACAGCTTGTCCTTAAGCACTGAGCGCCCGGCCTCGTCCAAGGGGCCGATACGGGTCTCCCCGTGTGCGGCGCGAACCGCGATGATCGAATCGGCCGGGATCTCGTCGTCGTCGAGAAGGTCGGGGCTGTGGCTGGTCACGAGAATCTGAATGTGCTCGGCGGCATCGCGAAGACTGTCGATGAGAACCCCGGCAGCCGCGGGATGGAGCGCCAATTCCGGTTCCTCGATCCCCACAAGCCCCGGCATGGCGCGTCCGTTGCCGGCGCCCTGGAAGACCGCCACCAGGATGCCCAAGGCCCGGAGCGTGCCGTCCGACATGTTGCTTGCCTCGAACTTCCAGGGGTGCTTCGCGCCACGGACTTCCTGGCGGAACTCGAGGGTCTCTCTGGAACCTGCCATCTTGCGCCCAACGCCGGTGATTCCCGGTACGACGGTCCCCAGGTAGTCCTGGATTCGCCGCTTGGACTCGGGTGACCGTGCCGTGAGATTGGCCAGCACGCTCGCGATATTGCTGCCGTCCCGATTCAGGAGTTCGCCGGGGTCTGGCGGCTGAGGTTGCCGGATCTCCTGCGGGTTCAGACTGTAGAAGCCGATGGTGGACAGCGCCTCGTAGACGCGGCGGAAGGACTCGTGGCCAGACACGTTGACCAGGTACAGCCGGTCCGACGCAGCGAGGGGGCCGATTAGCAGGGTGCTCTTCCTGACCTGACCCTTCTCCACGTTGTAGTAGTCGGAATCCCCGCCGTTGCGAGGCACCACCAGGCACTCTTCGCGCTGGACTTCGTATCCTCCCGGCCTTCTTGCAGCCACCGTGAATGCGTAGTGCCCGTGGGATTCCTCCAGATCGAGCTCTACGCGAATCCCGAAGTGCGTCGGATGGCCGCCAGACCTCCGTCGCACGTCGTTGATTCCACCGCGGTCGCGCAATGCGTGGTCGATCGAGTACCGAAGCGAGTCCCGTAGAAAGCAGAGAGCATCGAGGAAATTGCTCTTCCCCGAGCCGTTCGGCCCGAGAAGGAAGCACAGGTTCGCCGGCGACACGTCGCACGCGGCGATGCTCTTGTAGTTGCGCAGCGCAACCCGGGTCAGCAGGCGGCGGTCGGCGGTCACGCTGTCTCGCCCGCGTTGCGCCGTGGGCTCCGCCGCCGTGGCGCTCCGGCGCTTGAGCCTTGATTGGCGGCGGTCCATTGGACTGGGCGCTCCGGTCGTCGCTCGGAACTGCTGAGGACGCGCCCGCTCATGCGGGGAGTCTAGTCGTAGCGAGTGTCGGGTCGTAGGGTCGTCGGCTTGATTTCCGCTCTGTTTGCGCTTACTCTCGGGCTCCGGCCCGGGTGACGACCTACGCAGCCTGACGAAGACCAATGTCCGACAACAGCACGATCGAGTGGACCGATGCCACCTGGAACCCGGTCCGCGGCTGCACCAAGGTCAGTTCGGGTTGTGCCCACTGCTACGCGGAGAGGTTCTCGGAACGCTTCCGCGGCGTTCGGAACCACCCCTTCGAGCAGGGGTTCGACCTTCGGCGGGTCCCGGAGAAGCTCGACCAACCCCGCCGTTGGCGCCGGCCACGGCGCGTGTTCGTCAACTCCATGAGCGACCTCTTCCACCCGCAGGTCCCCGAGTCGTACATCGCCGACGTGGGACACGTGATGGGCGAGGTCCGTAGGCACACCTACCAGGTCCTCACCAAACGGCACGAGCGAATGGAGGATCTCCTCTCCGGCCCCCTCGCCTGGATGGGCGAACTTCCCAACGTGTGGTTCGGCGTGAGCGTCGAGAATCGCCGCCAGGGCCTGCCGCGGCTCGAAGCCCTGCGGCGAACTCCCGCCGCGGTCCGCTTCGCCTCCGTCGAGCCGCTGCTCGAGGACCTGGGCGACTTCGACCTGACCGGCATCGACTGGGTCATCGTGGGTGGCGAGAGCGGGCCAGGAGCGCGACCGATGGAGGAAGCGTGGGTGGTCAACGTCCTTCGCCAATGCCGGCGAGACGGCGTGCCCTTCTTCTTCAAGCAGTGGGGCGGCGTGCACAAGCACCGGAACGGGCGGTTGCTCGGGGGGAGGACGTACGACGAGTCTCCGGTGAACTGAGGAACGGTCGGGGGCGGTGATGGTGGGGTTTCGGGTCTTGAGAGGAAGCCGCCAACGCGGTCTACTTGGGCCACCTCTTGAGCGCCATGTTCAGAGCGAGTCGTTCGCGCCGGCTCGCCTCGTCGGGCTCCTCAAACCCGAGGGACCGGAGCCGCTCCTCGCGGTCGCGGGTCCGTTGTGTGTCAGCGTCGCCCAAGGACCTGTCGGATACCGGAGGGGTTCGCTATGACGGCAGCGTCCAGCCTAGCCCGAAGTTCTGGTGCCCAAGTCGTGAAACTCCTGCAATGACGGTGTTTTTTTGGAAATGGGTGTGTTGTGTACTGGGTACGGTTGGTCAAGGTCGGAGGTTGAGGAGGCTGAATGCCTCGGCCTGGAGGGGTGTTGGTCTGGCCAGGACATCCGCGGTGGCGTTCTCCTGGCCCTGCATTCGGACGCGATTTCGGGTCAGGGTGGCGAGGTCGGCGATCAGGGTCTGGAAGCTGTGGACGGGTAGTCCTTGCGGTGTGCGCTTGCCGCTCGCCTTGGGGCGGGCTGCGGGGGACCGGCGAGCCGGCTGTACGGGCGAGGAGCGTTCGTCCCTTGGGTCGTCGTCGTCGAAGAGCAAGGGAGCGAGAAGGCGTCGCATGTGCCACTCGACGTAGTAGGCGAGCATGCACAGAAAGACGTGGGCTCGCACTCTGTCGGCCAGGCGATGGTGGACGGGCCGGACCTTGAGGTCGACGCTCTTGTAGCTGCGGAAGGCGCGCTCGACGCGGCTGAGGCTCTTGTAGGCCCGGACCGCCTCCGGCGCCGGGAGGTCGGCCTCGGCCACGTTGGTGCGGATGACGTAGAAGCCGTCGAGGGCGGCCTCTTCGGCGATCCGCGTCTGATTGCGGCAGTAGCGGAAGCCGTCTTCGTCGATCTCGGTGTCGAAGTGCTTGCCGACCTTGTGGGCGCGCAGGGCGCGGTCGGCGCGGGCGGCGATCTTGTCCTTGCCCCGCAGGGGGCGCTGTGGGCGCCTTGTCGCTTCGGCGACGGCCTCCAGCTTGCGCTCGGTGGCGTCGAGAAGCTCCTGGCGCTTGCGGCGCCGCCTGGTTGCCAGCAGCGGGTTCCGGCACACGATCAGCCGCTCTGCGGGGTACAGCTCGGGGGCGCTCAGTTCGGCCATGTCCCGTTCGTCGAAGATCGACAGTTGCAGGTGGCCCTGCTGCACCAGGGTGCGGATCGCGGGCGCGCGCAGGGCGGTGATCCACGACAGGCCGCCGGGTTCGAGGTCTTCGCGGATGCGGGCGCTGGTGAGCAGGCCCCGATCGCCGACCATGACCACGCGGTCGAGCGAGAAGCGCTCGTTGAGCTTCTGCACTTGGGCACTCAGCGTGCCGGGATCGGCGGTGTTGCCTTCGAAGACCTCGACCGCGACCGGGCATCCGTCCCGGTTGCAGAGCAGCGCGAAGACGATCTGGGGCTTGCCCGGCTTGCCGTCCTTGGAGTACCCGCGCCGGGCGAGGGCGCATTTCGCGCCCTCGAAGTAGACCGAGGTCACGTCGCACAAGACGAGGCAACCGTCTTTGAGGTGCTGTTCGGCCAGCCGTCGCTCGATGCGTTGCTGCCGTTTGAGCAGCCAATCCATGGCGGAGTAGAGCTCGTCGGCGCCCGCCTCCTCGACTCCGAGTTCCTCGCCGAGGGTGTGGGACGAGGTCTCGCTTGAGAGTCCGCGTGCGGTGGCGAGCTTGGAGCGAGGTTCGAGGATGCGGGCGATGATCATGGCGAGCGCGAGCGCCCGTTCGCGCGAGGGTCGGCGGTCGAGGAGTGTCTCGAGGCCGCGTCGTCGCGCGGCGCCGAGCGTGGCGGCGACATGACCGTGGGGCCTGGAGCGCAGGATTTCGAAGGCGGAGTCGAGGGAGGGCAGTGCGACGCCGCCCTTGAGGAGAGTGCGCAGGCCCTCGACGAGATGATCGGGCCACTTGGAGAGGTTGGCGAGTGTCCGTTTGCAGACTCTTCCGTGGTCTCGGTAGGACTCGCGCAGGAGCACGGCGGGTGGCGAGTTGCGGTTGGGTACGCGTTCGATGTACATGGCTTCTATTGTAGCTTCATCATGTCTCCATATCTACCACACTTGACCATACTACATGGGTACATTATGCGGCCCGAAAACCGTAAAACCCTAGGCGCGGCAACGATCCGCGACACTCAGGCCCCAGAACTTCGGCTTAGCCTGACGCTGCCGGGGCGTCCGCGTGCAACGACAGCCGCTCTCGGGCTTGGAGAATGGCCAGGAGCGGCGTGCGAGGCCGCAGGTGGGCGTAGGACTGGGGAGGGCGAAAGTTGCACTCGGCGTTCTGAAGCGGAAGTGGGCTTCGCAGTCTCCGCACGTCCACAAGTGCGATGGCCGAGATGGAGTCCCGGCCGCCGACGTAGGCGTTGAACTCGGGCCGGTCGATACCGACTCTGTCTCCCGATCGCCGCCAGACTTCTTCCGGGCTGGCACAGCGCACCGCTTGCACGGTGGCCGTGGCGACGATCTGGTGCCAAGGGCTCGTCGCGTAGAACCAGATTCTGGTGCCGGGAGGCAGGCGAACGTTGCGCCTTCGGATCTCTACGCTCTTCGTTCCCGAGAGCAGCATCTTCACGTACTTGGGTTTGATCGCCATCAGGACGTCGCTCACTTCTCGGGTCCCTCTTAGGCCGTGGGTGACGACTAGCTGCCGTGCTGGTGGCGATCTGTTGGGTTCCAGGTCGTTTCTTCGGGTTGCAACGCGCGTGGACTTCAAAGCCCACGGATCGCCTTCCAGAACTCGCGTAGTGCCGGGTTCGTTGTCCCGCCCTCGCCCTCGGCGATGATCCTGGGCGGGTAGGCGAGTCTTCGGAGCTTGCCGTCGGGCCCACTCTTCTGTGTCTTCTTGTCTTCCAGCAGTCCGTGGTCGCGCAGGAGGTTTTCGAGAGCCCACCAGCACGGGTTGGTAGAGATGCCGCGCTGCTTGAGCATGCCCTCGGAGAGGTAGTACATTCTCTCGGAAACATGAAGCAGCTTATGCAGAAGTTCGATCGTTTCCTCTGCCTGCTCGCTGTACTGGGGTTGCGTCGGCGGCTCTTCGGCGGGTATCGGCATTCCAATCTTCTCGCAGATGGCGGCCATCCTGGCGGGGTCGTACTCCGTCCGGCCGTCGCGGTGCGCAAGTCCATAGAGGTCGACTCCGATCTCGAGGCGAAGCCCGCTAAGCCTGGTGGTCGAAACGTCGACCCTTAGTCCGGTGAATGTGGATTTTGTCGAGGCCTGGAAGGACCAGTCGGCGCCCCGAAAGTCCGTGTCCACGAAGTCGCAGTTCTCGACGTGCACGTTCCGCTGGACGGTATCGCGGAAGTTCGAGCCCGTGAATGACGCCTCGAACAAGTGAGGATCAGGTGTCCGCTCGTGCTTGCACAGGAGCGCCGCGTACAGCGTACCGGCGTTCTCTCGATTCGTCTCGCGGGTCGGAACCGGTACACGGCGGGCGGAAAGAGCGTCCAGGACCGAGGCAAGGAAGTCGGGCCCCTCTTCTTCGACATGCTCGGCGAACTCGGCTGCGACCGTGGGACTCACCTGGGAACGCCCGAGAAGGCCGGCGACGTCTTCCTGACGGGCGAGTCGCTCGGCGAGGAAGCGGGCGACGAAGAAGGCGTAGTAGTACTCGTGGGAGAAGGCGAGCATGCGCGGACCGTTCGTGTGGGAGGATCCGTTCTGCGTCGCCAGGAAGGCGTAGGACGAGGCGCGGGAGATGAAGGCGCGAAGGTCGGGCCCGGTCATTCCAACCTCGTCGGCAAAGAGCTCGGCGATGGTGTCCAAAGAAGCCTTGTCGAGTTCTCGCCTTTCCTGCCACCACATCTCTTCGGCCAGCATGCGCAGGAATTGCCAGTGGTTCTCCTCGGTGAGGATGGGCTGGTCCTTGGCATTGAGGAACTTGCCCACCTCGCGCCGGACGAAGCTGTCGATGATGCTGCGAATGGGCCGGTCGCCGTCGGCGAAGCCGGCGGACTCGCGAGCGGTTTCCACGGCGGCAGCCAGGAAGAACGGAGTGGAGAAGAGCTGTGCGCTCCCGTTCCCGGAGAAGGTGCTCTCGAGCTCCTCCAGAGCCTGGTCGGGTGACGCGGCTCCGAGCGTCTGGTATTGGTCGTCCTTCTTCAGATAGGTGCACATCTCCCGTTTCGTCCACGGCTGGAGCTCTACGGGAACGATTGCGAAGCTGGCATCGCTCGACGTGAACCGGTCGGCGCTCGCTCGGATCCGGCCGAAGTCGAAGTAGGTGGAACGTGCGGAAGCGATGGTTGCCCCGCGGCCGTCCAGGCGTGCGAGGAATTGAGTCAGTGCGTCGATCGCCTCGCCTCCTCCTCCCGCACCCAGGAGTTCGTCGAAGCCGTCGATGATCGGAACGATGAGCCGGTGCTTCGTGAGAGTGGCCAGTGCCCGGTACGTGAAGCGGGCGTTCAGGTCCTGAAGGAGGAGTGCCACAGCGTCGTCGAGACGCGCGAGATAGCGGGCCTGGGCATCGATGTAGAGGTAGAGGAAATCCGCGTTGTGATTCAGATACGCGTCGGCCTGACGGTGTGCCAGGTGTCGAAGAACCACCGTCTTTCCGGCTCCGGCGGCACCGCGCAAGAACACGACGCGAGTTGCGCCGTGGGGGACGTCCGCGAGGAGACTCTCTATGACATTCCTGGCCGAACCTTCGCCTTCGTCGGAATCCGCCGTCGTGGCCCTTGGTTCGATGTATTTGCTGTTCTCGACATCACATGCAAAGAAGATCGACTCTGCCAGAGCGGTCAGGTTCGCCATCTCCTCGGACGCCAGGAAGGCATGGTAGGCCATTCTTGAACCGTTGAGCTGAACCTCCGGGTACATGCCGGAGCTTTGGAGGAACGTCGCTTCGTAACTCGTGCTCTGCCGGGTCCAGATTGCGGTTCCCGGTGGGAGCGCTACGCGAGAGTGCGTGTCCGCGAACGATGCAAGATCGGCTCGAATCTCGGCCAGCAGTCGTTCACTGAGCGTTGTCATGGCGGGCCACCCAAGGCCAGGTACTCAACAGACATTTGAGAAAGAAGGTCGGCGTAGGAGCTCGGATACGTGCGGTCTATCGTAACGAGAAGCAGTCGGCTGTGGTCGGCAGCTCCCGCCATCAGGCCGGGCAAGATGTCGTCGTCGTTGGAGACGACGGCTACCCAGTCGGCCGCATGGTGGCGGGCAAAGTGTATCGTGTCGGCGACGATAGCCGTGTCCACGAGTTTCTGACGCTCCGCGACGATGGCCTCGCGCGACGTGACCCCGCAGTCCGGGCGCATGGGGCATCGGTTGCGCTGCCAGTGTCTGAGATCGTCGAGAGGGCAATCGTCAGGATGGCGACAGTTGCTTGGGCGGTCGACCCTGAGAGCGGGAAGACCGGACCAGAGCCTGAGGGTGTGGCTCAGGTCATGGTCCGGCAGGGCCATGAGTGAATCGGCCATGCGGACGAAGACGCGGGAGGGTGGTCCTCCGGTCGGGTAGTAGCGTCGCGCGATGGCGCCTAACGCCTGCCTCGCCTCGGTGTGGTCGTTGGTTCTCTCGTCGTGCCAGCCGCCGTAAAGGCGGATGCGTAGGGACTCTGGCGGAGGCTGCAGTCTGCGGATCTCGCGTAGTAGCAGCGAGATGATTCCATCGAGAGCTTCGCTGTGGTCCCGGAACTTGGGACGACGGCCTCTCGGCAGGGCGGCGACGTTGAAATAGTCGACGAGGGCGTGGGCGGTGCGTGGCATGGGGGTTCGGTGGCGGGCGTCGGCCCGCGTGATGGAGGTGACGTGCGGCAAGGGGGTGAGCCGGCGCAGTCGGCAAGGGCTGGATCCGCTCGCTGCCGACTCGCTTGGTCAGGTCAGCCGAGGGACGTGGACGGTACCACGCCACGGGGCCCGTGATGCCGGCTTCGCAAGACGTGCCAGCCCAAGCGTGCCCGGCGATGGTCACTCC
The DNA here is from genome assembly GCA_965247095.1 of Candidatus Multivorans sp. Classification (GTDB taxonomy): domain Bacteria; phylum Acidobacteriota; class Thermoanaerobaculia; order Multivoradales; family Multivoraceae; genus Multivorans. Next base: position 536,796 of record OZ251997.1, read on the forward strand.
AGCCGCATCGGCAGCAGCCTGGTAGCGGGCGACTGCGGCTTCGGTGGGAGTGGTCAGGAGCCGTACGGAAACTCCGAGTTGGGAAAATGCTGCGCCCACAACGAGGCCGCTAATCCACGCCAGAATCGTAGGACGGCGTCGGACCAGTCGGCCAGGTCCGTTTCGGTTACATAGAGTTCGCCGCCGCCCAACGGTGCGAAGGCTAGGTGGGATGCTTGCATAGCCGCTGCTCGCCGCTGCTCGTCGACGGACGCCCCTTCTGCGGTGCTCAGCTCAAACACGAAGAGATCCGGCCTTAGCGCTGCGAGTCCGAGGGCCGATTTGCCAGAGCCGTGCTTGATGGTGTTCGCAGCGAGTCTGAGTTCCTTGAGCTTCGCTGCACCCGGCAGAGCAGTTGGAACCACTTTGGAGCCCAGCAGGCTGTAGTTCAAGGCCTTCCAGCTATACTCCGTTCCCGTTCGTGCCTCGCAGGTCTGATAGAAGAGGCTCTTCTGCTGCTGCTCGAACAGGTGCTGCAGGCCGACTGCGAGCACGTTCAATACGCTTTGGCGGATAGCGAACATCGTTTCACCGTATTCGTTGCCATAGTCCGTCGCCCGCTCAGCCAGGTCGCCGAGGTCACCGTCGTGGTCAGGCCCGGCCGGCTGGGCGCAAAGGCGCTCGAACTCTGCGTCTGTGGCAGCCTCCGCTTCCTGCTCAAGGTTCTCGAAGACAGGGGGTATTTTCCTCAGAGCGGCTGCGCGGTAGGCCTGGACCGGAGGGACGTAGAACATGGGAATGTGGTGAGCCAGCCAGGCCGTGTCCATGAACATAGAGCGAGTTCCTATACGTGGGTTCGTCGGCGTCCGGAATGTTCACGGCGGCGGCGAACGGGTCATGCCTGGTTGAGCTGCCCTTCCGCCTCGGCTCGCCGGGCGTTGAGCTCCAGGAGCCGGGCTAGGACTTCGTCACGGACTTCGTCGGGCCAGCGGTAGCGGTAGGGCTTCTTCTTGTTGCCCCAGGTGTCTTCGTCGATCTCGTGGTCGAGGATGAACTTGCAGGCGGTCGGGATGTCGGTCCAGCCGTAGGCGTCGAGGACGGCGCGGTCCATGGCGGCGTGGAGGTCGCGGAGCTTCTGGATGGCGGGGCTGGTTTGGCCTCGGTCGTGGAAGCGGTTGTAGGTCTTGGTCAGGCCCTCGTCGTTCTCGATCATCAGGGCGGCGCGGTAGTCGTAGTAGGCCTTGCCGGCGGCTTCGAGGGCGGCGTGGGTCTCCCAAGCTTGGGGGAAGGGGAAGGTTTCGAAGCAGTCGGAGGGCGTGTACCGCAAGTCGTCTTTCATTGAAGAGCCGAAGAACCGGGCCCAGAGTTCGTGGGGGCGGGCCTGGAGGGCGCAGAGCGCGGCGTTGGTCGGGAGGGGAAAGATGATGAGAGTCTCCGCGTAGACCATTCCGTTGGGTAGGTAAGTAGAGGCTGCGTGCTGACCGACTCGGGCGATCGCGAGGACGCGGTCCAGGTCGGCGATGGCGGCGTACAGAGCGGGTTGGCGGTCGCCGTAGTACCACCATCGGTTGCGGCGCGAGGCTCGCTTCGACTTGGAGCGTTCTGGCTTGACCCTCTCCTCGACGATCGCGAGCAAGTCCGGCCAGTCCGCCGCGACCGGACTCGGATAGTCGACCGGCACGACGCCTCTTCGTAGCCATTCGCGGCGCATCTCGCTCGAGGCCCCGTTCCACCGTTCCGCGCCGTCTTCGCGGCGTAGCGGATAGTCCCGGAAGTTGATGACGTACCGATGATGAGCGTGAGTCGGACTAGCGTTGACCTCAGCGCCGCCGATGTACGGGAAGATCGCCTCCCGGTTGTGCGGATCGTCCTCGATCAGCCGTTCCATCTCGGCCAGAGGCGTCGCGACCCCTTTCTTGTCCGTGTCGTCGAACGTGAAGCCCATGCCGAGGACGTAGCTGCCGACGAAGCTCTTGCCGTCGTTCTCTGCGAGCCGCTCCGGGTCCTCGTGGCCGCCACTGTGGAACAGGAAGGCGGTGATGGTCGGCTTCGGGACGCCGTCAAGCAGCCTCGCGCTGGTCCAAGGGCCACGGTGGATATGGAGAACACTGACGATGACCGCCGCGAGTCCGGGCCACTCGACACGCCGCCGCGCCCGGTAGATCGCTCCGCCGTGCTCGCAGATGTAGCGCAGGCCCGTGGCGCGGGTGTCCCCCTGGGCGATCGTGTTGGTGGCGATCAGGCCGAAGGCGCCGTTCTCACGGAGCAGATTGAAGGCGCGCCGGAAGAAGTGGGCGACCAGATCGGCGTTGCCGTGGCTCTTTTCGTGAACTTGCTGGAGCCAGTCCTTGTAGCCAGATACGTTGGCGTTGCCGATCGTGTTCTTGCCCGCGAACGGCGGGTTGCCGACGATCCCGTCAAAGCCGGGATTCTCACGCTCTCCGGGAAGGAACACTTCCGGGAACTCGATCTTCCAGTGGAACGGCGCCAGCGGGGGATTCGCCTTCCGCAGGTCGTCCAGCCAACCGGCGTAGGCGTGGGCGCCTGGAGGGGTTGCCTCGTCTCGCGGAGGCGGCTGCAAGGCTTGGGCGAACTGCCGGCGCAACTCCTCCCGCTCCTTCGGTTTCTTGCCCTCGAAGAACGCGGCCACAGCCAGATCTCCGTGCGTCTTCACCCGCGCCAGATCATGCTCCGCTTCGTCGAGCCGATCCCGCAGTTCCTTATCGGGCGTCTCCTCGCCGGCGTCCTGGATCTCACGCCGCAGTCGGAGCGCCTTCTGGACCTGATCGCGGATCCACGTCGTTTCGATGCCAGCCTGGAAGCGCTTCTGGCTGCCCTCCCAGTGGAAGGCCTGAATCTGCTCCAGGGTGAGCCCTACGAGCGAGTCGCCGTGGCGGAAGGCATGGTCGAGGAAGGTCAACGGGTGGTCCCTTGCCAGGGTGGCGAGCCACAGGGACAGCTTCGCCAGGTCGACCGCGACCGGATTCCGGTCGACGCCGTAGAGGCAGTTGCGGGCAATGAGACGGCGGGCGTGGACGGTCTCGTCGCTGTCGGGCGGGATGTTCGGCGTGGCGTCGTAGTAGCGCCACGACTCGACCAGGACGTCGCCGAGTTGGCGGCAGGCTTCGACCAGGAAGGCGCCGGAGCCCATGGCCGGGTCGCAGATGCAGAGGTCGAGGATCTGTTCCGGGCGGGGCACGGGAGGCGTCGGCGACTCGCCGGATGCGGGGCGGGACGCCCGCGTGCCATCCGTGCGCCCGATGACGGGCGCTCGGAGTGGTTCGCGGGTGGCGCGGATCGCGCCACCCGGGTTCCCAGGGGTGACGCTTCCCATGTGGGCAGCCTCTCTTCGCAACCGATCCAGGATCGATTCCAGGGTGTCGCGGACGATCGGGCCGGTGAGCGACCTGGGCGTGTAGTGAGAGCCGGAACGCCGGCGTTCTTCGCTGGGCTGGAGGATCAGGTCGTCGCGCCGCGCCAGATCGGGCGTGGCGTCGCGGTCGATGACCGAGTCGAGGGCGGCGTGGAGTTCGTCGAGCGTGGCCGCGTCGTGGACCGCCTTCGCGGCTTTCCCGGTCAGGTTGCGGTCGGTCCGTTGCTTGGTCCATCGCACTCGGCTGCCGGCGGGCTCGGCGAGCAGTTCCTCCAGGTTCACGGTCGCTGGCGCGCCGTGCTTCTTGGCCGCCTTGATCGCCGCGGACCGCCCCCCGGCGCGTTCGAGCTGGAAGCCCATCATCGTCTCGTAGACGGCGCCGATCTGCTCGACGTCCAGGGCGCGGTAGGAGAGGCGCTCGCCGTCGAGGACGAGGAGCTTCTCCAGCGCACGGAAGATGGTGCCGTCGGAGACGCGGGGCGCCTGTACGCGTTCGTGGCTCTGAGCCGCGCCGACGAGGGGGCGGCCCTCCAGGAACTTGTAGCGGTCCGGGTCGAAGAGGACGCCGTGCCGGGGCGGGAGCCGCAGCCGTGCCGCTTCGGCGCCGTTGTGGACCATCCGAAACAGGGTCAGCAGTCCTGCCCAGGTGCCGTAGCGCTGGTTCATCGTGTCGGGGTGGAGCGCGGCGTCGGCCCGCAGCCGTTCGTAGAGGCCGGCAAGGGAGTAGTGGCGTTCGAAGGTCCGGTTGTCGGACAGCAGGCCGCGCTCTTCCGCGTAGAGCAGGAACACCAGCCGCAGGACCACCGTGAGCAGGCCGCGGTAGACGTCGTTGCGGTCTTCCCGGAGCTGTTGGTTCAGCAGGTCGCCGCGCGAGGCGTCGTGGGCTGCCTGGAAGCCGCGCAGCAGCTCGTAGAGGGCGTGCAGCACCTGTCTCGCGAGCTTCTCGCTGACCTCGTTCTGGTACTTGCGGCTGTCGGCGAGCAGGGCCGCCAAGCGCTGTTCCCGCGGCAGGGCCAGCAGCCGGCGCTCGTTCAGCAGCAGTCGAAGCGCGGTGCAGATCGGCCGGCCCGCCACCAACAGCATGTCGGCAACATTGAAGTCCATCCAGCCCGAGCTCTCGCCGTGCGGCGCCGAGACGAGGCGCAGGGCGCGGCCGTTGAAGAGCAGGCCGGCGGGGACTCTCTTCGCCCGGAGCAGTCGTTCCAGCCGGCTGTGGGGCGAGGCTTCGAGCCGGCCGGCGCCGGCGGCGACCCTGTCGAAGTCCTGGCCGGGCTCAAGGGCCTGCACCAGCAGTTGCCAAGCCGGGCCTTCCTCGCTCGGTTCTAGTTCGCGGACCGCGAAGTCGGGGCGCAGCGTCTCGCCGTAGTCGGGCAGGTGAAGGCTCAGATCCTCCGGCATCGGGGCGGCGCTGCCGCCGGCGTAGCCCCTGGGCGAGAAGTTCCAGCCGAGCACGGTGCGGGCGAACGGCTCGAAATCGGGCAGGAGGGCTGAGGGCTCGTCGCCCGATCCGGACCGCCGGCATTCAACGGCCGCCTGCAGGCGGCGCTGGCCCTCCTGGTCGCTGCGTTGCAGCACCGCGCCGGCCTTGTCCAGCGCCGGCGCCGAGACGACGAGACCGGTCGGCTGCACGAAGCCGAGCCACTCCAGGTGGGCGAGCGTGTTCGCGTTCGGTTGGGCCATCGTCTACGGCGGGGTGAGCACGGGGATGACGCGGCGTCCAGCCTGACGGTAGATGCGAAAATCGGAGTCGAGCGTGAGAACCGAGGCGTTCTTTGTCTGCTCGACGATCCAGACCAGACAGGCATCCGCGAGCGACATCGGTATGTTGCCGTAGCGCCGCATCAAGCGGCCTACGGCGCGGGCGTGGTCGGGGAATGCGAGTGGATCCGCGACTTTGAGGACACCGCGCTCGACGAGGGTGATCGGCAGGCTCGGATCGGCCGAGGCGCGAGCCAGCAGGAAGGAAGCCTCCGAGAGGACGGCCTCGCAGGTGAGCAGGGGCGGCGCCAGGGTCCTGAACTGATCGACGGCCCAAGCGTGATGCTCCTCGCGCGCGTCGAACGCCGCGACGATGGGCCCTGCGTCAACGACGACGGTCGGCTGTGGCACGGGCTCTTATCGTGGCCGGCCCGCGACCCGAGTCCGCAACGATCGCCTCCTCGAGGAAGCGCGGATTCGTTGCCAGGTCACCGTGGCCGCTGTCGACGGACCCGATGAGGTCGCTCATCAGATCGGCACAACTCGGCGCGGCGGGCTCGGGGAGGCCGTCAAGGCCCTTCTCGACGATATCGCGGAGAAGGGCCGACCGTGTGACGTTGCGCCTCCGCGCTTCGCTGTCGATGGCGGCGTGGAGCTCGGCGGGCAGCTTGATGGAGAGCGTGTGCATGAAGAAAGTGTAGTGCCAGTGGTTACAACATGCAATACGGTGCCGTCGTGGCGGACCTTTTTCAACGCGGCGGGGTCAGTTCGTCTCCGGCCACAGGTAGACGATGCCGAGCGGCTCCACCGGCGGCACGGCGCGGACCTCGTAGAAGTCGCGGACGCGCTGGGGCTCCTGCTCCAGGTCGCGGTCGAACTGCTCCAGGCGACGGCGCCAGGAGCGCATGTCGGCCGTCAACTGCCGCTCCTCGGCCTGGCTGAAGGCCAGGGTCCGTTGCACCAGCGCCGATTCCCGTCGCGCCAACTCGCCGCCGACGTGCCTGCGCTGGCTCTCCAGAGTCTCGCGGAGCTCCCGGCTTTCGCGCTCGCCACGTTCGCGCAGGCGCTCGGTTGCGGATTCCTCCATCGCGCTGGCGCGGGCTTCGAGTTGGGGCCGGAGTTCGTCGATGTCGCGAGAAGCCGAACCCAGGAGCCGGCGGACCACGACCTCGTTCACCGGGCGGCTGCCGGATCTCGCCAGCGACTGCTCGAGCAGGTCGAGGGCGCGAATCTCGGCGTCACGCGCGTAGGCGGCGAGCGGGGCGTTGCGGCGAGTCGGCTCGATCCACCGCGCCGCCACCGTGACCACCTCTTCGTGCAGCCGTTCGGCGCCCTTGCCGTAGAGGGTCAGCCGGCCGAGCAGGACGACCCGGGGGATCGAGTCGGCCGACTGGGCGAGGCAGGCGCGGGAGAGGTCGTGGTGGACGAAGCCCTGGGAACGGAAGCGGGCAAGCAGACGCTGGGCGACGCGCTGCTCCAGATGGAGGTGGACGGTGTCGTCGGTGAGGACGCCGGCGTCCTCGAACACCACCGGGCGCGGCGGCTCCTCCTTTCGCCACTCGGTGAGCTTCTGGTGGCGGCGCCGGGGCCGGCGGAGGGAATCGAGGGTGCCGGCCCAGGTCGGGTCGCCGTGGGTCTGGCCGTCCAGGGTGGGGAAGGTCCACATTTCGCCGCCGTCTTCGCTCCGCGTCCGCCTCAACGGTTTGGCGCCGACGAGTTCGAGCGAGCAGGAGAGGGCGTCGCGGAAGGCGTTCACCTCGAACTGGACCCACTTGCGGGACCGTTGCAGGAGGTCCTGGCAGCGAGTGATCTGCCCCTTCAGTTCGTCCCGGCGTTGCCGCGCGGCTTCCAGTTCTTCGTTGGCGATGCGCCGGCGCTCGGCGTCGATGTCGGCGTGCTTGATCTCGCGCGCCAGGCGCTCGGCGTCGCGATGGCGGATGCCGGTCTTCGTCAGGCGGCGCTCCACCGAATCGTGGATCACCCTGGAGAGGCTGCCGAGTTCGGTCTTGATCGTCTCGGTCTTCCTGACGAGGACCTGCAGTACGCGGTCCTCGGCGCGTTGGGGCAGGACGAAGTAGTGGCAGCGGACCTCGTGCGCGGGCTGCAGCTTGCGGTCGATGCGGCCGTTCCGCTGCTCGATCCGGCCCGGATTCCAGGGCAGGTCGAAGTGGAACAGGTCGGTGCAGTGGGCCTGGAAGTTCAGGCCTTCGCGGGCGGCGTCCGTGGCCAGGAGGATACGCAGCGGTTCGTCCTTCGGGTCGGCGTTGAACCGGCGCTGGATCTCGCGGCGCCGGGGTCCCCGGGTGAGCCCGTCGATGGTCACGATCCGTTCCTCGGCGCGGTCGGTGCTCGCAATCGCGGCGTCGAGCATGGTGCGGAGATACCGCTTCGTGCCTTCCCGGTTCTCGGTGAAGATCAGCAGTCGGCGGTTGTTCCAACGGGGCGCGGGTGTGCCGGCGGGGAGGGCCTTGCCCAGGGAAGGCAGGCCGTGGCATAGATGCTCGCGGATCCAATCCACGAGTTCGCGTGTCTTCGCGTCGGGCCTGCCGCGGGCGTGCTCGGCGATGCGCTGCATCCGGTCGAGGAGATCGTTTTCGCGCTGGAGGAGGCGCGGCAGCGAGCCGGGCAGGCGCCCTATGCCGGCTGCGGGCGAGACGCCCGCGTTCCCAGGGGCGGAGCGACCATCGTCGGACTCAGCGGCGGCGTTCAGGTCGCGGATCTGGTCTTGCTCCTCTCGTTCAGCTTCTTCGTCGGTGAACGCCGCGCGGTCCTCGTCGCTGCTTTCTCCGGCCAGCCAGGAGGCGGAGACGAAGCGACCGGTCTGGCTCTCGCCGGAGTCGTCTTCGGCGCCGGCATTGGCGGCGCCAGCGTCCGCGGCCTTTCGGCGGCGGCGTTCGAGCGTGTTGCGGTGGGTCTTGAGGCTGCGCGCGAACGCCTCGATGGACGACAGCAGCCGCTGCTGGAGGCCGACGACGAGCAGGCCCGAGGCGGCGCGGGCAGACTTCGAGGCCGCCTCGAATCGCTCCTCGCGGGCCTCGCGGTACTCGTCGAGCAGGCGGGACAGCGCGAGCTCGGGCGCGTCCCCGGGGAGACCGTCAATGCTCACTCGGACCACGTTCCGCTTCGGGAAGCCGCCCTGGACGTCGCGGATGTCCTCCTTGAGGCGGCGCACCATGACCGTTTCGAGGGATCTGCTCTGCACCTTGACGCCGCGGGTGAAGCGGTTCGGATCGAGCAGCTCGAGCAGGGTGGAGAAGCTGTTCGAGTGGCCGTTGTGGGGCGTCGCGGAGAGGAAGAGCCGGTGCTCGAAGCGGCCGCAGAGGTCGCGGACGGCCCTGGTGAACTTCGACTCGATGCCGTAGCGCCCGCCGCTTGAAGGCGCGGCGTGATGCGCCTCGTCGAGGATCAGGAGGCTGCCGGGAAGCACCGGCCCCAGCCATTCGCGCATCGGGTCGGCGTAGGTCGGATCCCGCAGCAGGTTGTGGGAGACCAGGAAGCGGCTGTGGGTGCGCCACGGATTCACGCCGAAGCCGCGCTCGCGCCGCATGCGGGTGAAGTAGGCGCGGTCGAGGATCTGGAACAGCAGGCCGAAACGCTCCTCCATCTCGCCCTGCCACTGTTCGAGGACAGAGCTCGGCGCCGAGACGACGATCGTCTTGACCTTCTTGCGCAGCAATAGCTCGCGGGCGATCAGGCCGGCCTCGATCGTCTTGCCGAGACCGGTGTCGTCAGCGATGAAGAGGTTGACGCGGGGCATGCGGAGTGCCTTGCGCAGAGGCTCCATCTGGTACGCGTCGAGCTTGATGCCGGCGCGAAACGGCGCCTGGAACAGGTTCGGATCGGTCGCGGTGACGCAGTTCCAGCGCAGCGTGTGCAGGAAGGCGCTGAAGCGGCGCGGCGTGTCGAAGCCCTTGGCCGCGAGCTCGGCCCAGCCCTCCTGCTTCAGGATGCGGCGGTCGATCTCGTAGTCCCAAAAAACCTCGATCTCCTCGCCCTGGGCGTCGTCCTCGGCGCAGGCGAGGCGGACGACCGAGGATTGGCCAGGCTTCTCGCCGGGTTGGACTTCCTCGACCAGCCAGCGGCGGCTGCGGACGTGGACCAGTTGGCCGACTTCGGGGTCGTGTTCGGGGAGTTCGTGGTCGAAGGGGGAGCGGGCGGGTGCCATCCGTGCGCCCGGTGACGGGCGCTCGGACTGGTTCGCGTGTGGCGCGGAAACGCGCCACCCGGGTTCGGGGGGTGTCATTCGGGGTGAGCCTACCGGCGGCCTGCAGCCGTTTCGACCTGTTCGTGCAGCGTCCGCAAGGCGTTGTACGAGGCGGCTCGCAGGTTGAGCGGTCCGCGCACGGCTTCCCAGCGGCGCACGGTTGCCGCGGTGACCCTGAGCGCGGCGGCGAACTCGGCGACCGTCAGGCCGCTACGCCGGCGGAGCCTGGAGACGCGGGCGCCGGTGGGGCGGAAGGGTGGCGCGACACCCGGGGCCTTCTTCGTGGCGCCCTTTCGCCGGCTCGGGGGCCGGGAAGCGCCACCGCGTTTTCGAGCGTTGCGCGCCGCCTTCTTCCGCGGTCTGGAGCGGGGATCCCGCGCCTCGTCCGTGTCCAGATCGATGCCGAAGATCCCCGACAGGTCGCCTTCCGCCAGGGAATCCGCACCCGCCGCGCCGGCCGGCAGCGCCAGGTCGGCGTCAATCAGCTCCGATTCGTCGACCTTTCGCAGCAGGAAGAGGAGTTCGGGGCTGTCGTCGAGCCGGTTGCCGACGCCGTACAGGACCGAAGCCACGTGCTTGCACATGCCGGCCCAGTCCGGGCAGTCGCAGTCGAACTCGATCTGGCTCGGAGTCGGAAACAGGCCGCGGTTGCGATCCGTGACGACAGCCATCACCTGGTCGGAGAGTCGTCCCTGGAGCAACTCGATGACCGATCCGATCTGTCCGGTGCATCTGGCCTTGATGGACTTCCAGACAGCGGGCTTGAGCTTCTGGATGCGAATGGCGACGTGGTAGAGCCTCGTGCCGACGACCAGTGCGTCGACGCGGCCGGCCCGGATCGCCAAGTCGCAGACCGCGCCGTGGCGCGCGTAGCTGCGGCCGCGCGGCAACCGGTTGCGGTAGTCGGAGAAGGACTCCAGGTGCTTGCACCAGCGCTTGCCCCAGAAGCTCCGGGCAATCAGGTTCCCCGTGATTTCGACCGGCTGCACCTTCTTGCCCTGCTTGCGGAGACTGGCGACCTTCCGCGCGGCCCTGGCTCGTCGCGCGGCGACTGGAACGTAGGTCGGAAACCTCATGACAGATCCCGCGCTTCCTACGCTTTCGCCCGAGTGATGTCCAGACGGACCAGGTCGAGCAGTTCGTCATCGGAAAGCTCGGTGAGCTTCATCTCGCGGCCATCCTCCAGCAGATCGTTCACCAGTTCGCTCTTCTCCGTGATCATCCGGTCGATTCTCTCCTCGATGGTGCCGGAGGTGATGAACTTATGGACCAGCACGCCCTGTCGCTGGCCGATGCGAAAGGCCCGGTCGGTAGCCTGATTCTCGACGGCGGGGTTCCACCAGCGGTCGAAGTGAATCACATGCGAAGCCGCCGTCAGGTTCAGGCCCGTGCCTCCCGCCTTGAGGGACAGGACGAAGAACGGCGGTCCGTCGCGGCGCTGAAAGGCTTCGACCAGAGCGCTGCGCTGCCTGACTCCGGTGCCTCCGTGCAGCGCCAGCCCCGGCCGACCGAAGGTCGCGGCCAGATGGTCGGACAACGGATCGATGATCTCCCGGAACTGCGTGAACACGAGGGCGCGTTCCTGGCGTTCGGCCAGTTCCGCGCAGATCTCGGCGATGCGTTTGAACTTGCCGCTGTCGTTCGGCTTGTAGGCGCCGTCTCCGGAAAGCTGACTGGGATGATTGCAGACCTGCTTCAATCGCATGAGCGTCTGCAACACGAGGCCCCGCCGCTTGATGCCGTCGACCGATTCCAGGCCGCGCTGCATCGACCGCACGACTCGCTCGTAGAGTGCAACCTGGGGTCGGGTCAGATGACAGTAGCGCGCCGCCTCGGTCTTGTCGGGCAGGTCGTCGATGATGCGGCGGTCCGTCTTGAGGCGGCGCAGGATGTAGGGCGCGACAAGTCGGCGAAGCGGCGCGAACTGTTGCTCCTCGCGCCGTTCCAGCGTCTTGACGAACCGCTGGAACACCGCGCGCGAGCCGAGCAGACCGGGATTGAGGAAGTCGAACAGTGCCCACAGATCTCCCGGATGGTTCTCCACCGGGGTACCGGTCATCGCGATGCGCGCGCCGGCCTGGAGCTTCCGAGTGGACCGGCTCTGGAGCGTACCGGGGTTCTTGATGGCCTGCGCTTCGTCCAGGATGACCAGTCGCCACCGCACCTCCGCCAGCCAGGGCTGCCGAGCGAGCATGGCGTACGTGGTCACCACCAGATCGGCGCCGGCCAGCGACCGCGCGGGGGCGTCCGCGATCTCCGTCAAGGTCTCGCGATCGGTTTCGGACGGGTGCAGGAATCGAAGGTCCAGCGACGGCGCGAACCGCGCCGCTTCGGCGCGCCAGTTTCCGAGCAGGGACGCCGGAATCAGGAGCAGCGACGGCGGCCGCTGCTCCTCCTGGCAAAGGCCGCGGTCGGAGAGCAGCAACGCCAGCACTTGAATGGTCTTGCCCAGGCCCATGTCGTCGGCCAGACAGGCGCCGAGGCCCAGGCGGGTCAGGAGGGCGAGCCATGCCACGCCATCGCGTTGATACGGCCGCAGGGTCCCTTGCAGCGCGCCGCCGTCGACGGGGGCGAGCGTCTCCGGTTGACGCATGCCGGCGAGAATCTCGCGCATGCCGTCTCCGGCCTCGACATGAACCCAGGGGCGTTCGGCCTCGGTTTCCGCCTCGTCCCGAAGATCGGCCGACGCGCCGGCGAGGAGGCGCATTCCCTCGATGAAGGAGATGCCGTGGTCGCCGGCCGCCTGACGCACGGCATCCCAATGCTCGATCGCCTGACGCAGGCGATCGCGGTCCACCTCGACCCACTGACCCTTGAGGAGCACCAGATTGCCGTCGCTGCCGAGCAGCGCATTCAGGTCGTCTTCGGAGAGCGGCTCGCCGCCGAGAGCGACCTCGACCCGAAAGTCGAGCACGGCGTCCGCGCCCACCAGGGACGGCGCCTCGCCGACCGTCACGGAGACCTGCGGTCGCGCGCGCTTGCGCCACCAGTCAGGTAGCCGCACGGACAGGCCGCTCTCCTCGAGTTCCGGGACGCTGCGCAGGAGTCGGTAGGCGCGATCCGGCGTCCAGGCCATCGGCCGGTAGACGTCACCGGAATCCACCATCTCCCTTGCCCAGTCGCAAGCAGCCGCGGCCTGCTGGATCGGCGACAGCAGCGTGATGAGTGCCGAGCGGTTGTTCTCGCCCGCGTATTGTTCGAGTGCTCGCCGCAGCGGCAGGTGCCGCGCTCGTCCGGTCGCGCCGAATCGCGCGGCATACGTAGCCATGAACGCGAACGGTCGTGCCGCGTCGTTCCGATTCTCGGCCAGGTGGAAGCAGACCCGCCCGACCTGATGCCAGTTCGGCGCTCGCTCACGCAGGAACGCGGACAGCCCGCCGGCAGTCGAAGCGGCCTGGCTCACCCAGTCGTTCACCTCGGTCCAGATGCGTTGCAGGCGCTCCGCGGACAGGTATTCGCCGCCGATCATCGGTGGGGCGGCTTCAACGAGAGCGGCGCACTCGGCCGAAGTCGGTGGTTCAACGCTGAGCGAAGCCGCCCCTTCCGCGTTCGGGTTCACAGCGGGCAGGTGGCAAAGCGCGGTCAGATGGCGCTCGGCGAAGCTCTGCCAGTAGCGGACGGCGGGCCGCTCCCGGGTATCGGTCTTTTCGGCCGCCAGCGTGAAGAGAGCCTCTCGCCAATCGGCGTCGAAGGCGCGTTCAAGGTGCTGGAGCCGCTCCGGGATCTCTTCAACGCCGGGATCCGCCCAGCGCACGTCGCCGGCCGGTGTCAGTCCGAGGCTCACGCCGAGCCCGCTTGCCGGCACGATGCGCGCGAGCGAGGCGACGGCTGGGCGGATCTTCGCCACGGGCTGTCCGAGGGGAAGATCGTGGAGTGCCGGTCGATCGGCGAGATCGGCCCGGTGGGCGGTCCGTCGAGGGTGTGGAGGAGACGCTCCAACCTCATCGATTCGTTGACGCCAGACGACCGAGTGGCTGCAATATAGGCGATTTCGCCGTCTCCTCAGGCGAACATTACCGCCGCCGCCTGCTCCCTGAGCGCGGTCGGGTTCCCAAGCACCTGCCGGTCGTAGCCGACGCGCTTGTAGAAGATGTGCATGTCGCACTCGTGGGTGAAGCCGATGCCGCCGAAGACCTGGGTGGTCATGGTGACGGCGTGGCTTGCGACCTCGGTGGCGTGGGCCTTGAGCAGGGGAGCGAGGTGACAGGTCTCGTCGGAGCCCTCGTCCCAGGCGTCGGCGGTGTGCCAGAGCAGGGACTCGACGGGCTCGACTTCGGCCAGGACTTCGGCGCAGATGTGCTTGACGGCTTGGAAGGAGCCGATGATGCGCTCGAACTGCTTGCGGTCCTTGGCGTATTCGACGGCGATCTGCAGTCCCTTCTGGGCCGCGCCGAGGGCGTCGGCGGCCAAGGCGATCTGCGCCGCGTAGACGGCGCGCTGTGTGCTCTCGGCACTGCCGCCGAGACTCTCGGCGGAGTTCAGGTCGACGCCGGAGAACGTGACTTCGGCGACGCGCCGGGTGTCGTCGACGGTCTGCAGGGGCTCGACCTCGATTCCGGGAGTGGTTGCCTCGAGCAGGTGCAAACTGCCCCCGGATTCGAGCAGGAACGCGTCGGACCAGGCGGCGTCGGGCACGTAGAGCACGGTCCCGTCGACGCGGCCGTTCAAGGTTGGGGCGTCGAGGATCGGCGTGACCAGGAGCCGGCCTTCGGCGATCCCTTCAAGCAGCTCGTTCCGGCGCTCGCTGTCGCCGGCGCCCGCGATCAGCAGCGGCGCCAGGACGTAGGACGAGTGGAAGTTGACCGGCGCCGCGGCGCGGCCGATCTCCTGGGCCGCGATTCCGGCCTCCTGCATACCGAGTTCCGAGCCGCCGAGGTCCATGTCGACGAGCAAACCGGTGATCCCCTGGTCGCCGAGTTGGCCGTGGATCGCCTTGTCCCGCCCAGACTCGGAGTCCATCACGCGGCGGACGCGCTCGACCCCCACGTCCTGGGCGAGAAAGCGGGCGATCGAGTCTCGGAGCAGCTCCTGCGGCTGCGTCAGTCCAAAGTCGATGCTGGACTCCTTCGCGTGGTTCGTCGAGCGCGGCGGCGCGGACTCTAGGCCGCGGCCGGCTTCGGCGCCCGCGGCAGTCCGAGACCCCGCTCGCCGATGATGTTCTTCTGGATCTGGGCGGTGCCGCCGCCGATGATCAGGCCGAGGGCGTACATGTAGTTGCGCTGCCAGTTGCCGTAGTCGCGGACGTGCTTCGAGCCGTGCCTGAGCACGCCGCGTTCGGCCATGGCGTCGATCGCCAGGGCGCAGACGTCGTAGTTCAACTGGCAGTTGTTCAGCTTGACGATGAGACCGCCGGCCCCGGAGTCGCGCTTCTTCAGCCGGTCGGTGAGGAGGCGCAACTGGTGGTACTTCATCGCCTGCACCCGGCCTTCGAGCTTGAGCAGGCGATCGCGGTAGACAGGCGAATCGAGCAGACCGGTTTCGCGCAGGATGTCGACGCAGCCGGCGAGGTAGTTCTCCGTAGCGTTCGAGCGTCCCAGCATGTTGCGCTCGAAGCGCAGGGTGTAGGTGCCGACCTCCCAGCCCTGGCCGGGGCGGCCGATCACGTTCATGGCCGGTACCCGCACGTCGGTGAAGAAGACCTCGTTGAAGGAGGCGTCTCCGGTCATCGTCATCAGCGGCCGGACATCGAGCCCGGGCGTGTCCATCGACAGAACGATGTAGCTGATGCCTCCGTGCTTTCCGGCGTCCGATTCGGTGCGGACCAACGCGAACATCATGTCGGCCTCGCGGGCGCCGCTGGTCCAGATCTTCTGGCCGTTGATCACGTACTCGTCGCCGTCGAGCCGCGCGGCGGTGCGCAGCGACGCCAGGTCGGAGCCGGATCCCGGCTCGCTGTACCCCTGGCACCAGATCAGCTCGCCACGGATCGTGGGGCCGATCAGCTCCTGCTTCTGGTCCTCGCGGCCGAAGTGCAGCAGCGTCGGGACGAACATGCTGATGCCCTGGTTTTCCATCCCGAGGGAAATCCCGGCGCTCTGGAACTCCTCCTCGATTACCAGGCTCGCGAGGGCGTCGGGCTCGTGGCCGGCGCCCCCGTAGCGCGTCGGGATCGTGCGGCCGGCGTAGCCGGCGTCCACGAGCCGCTTCTGCCACTCGATGACCTGCATGCGGACCTCCGAGGCGTCGCCGCCGAAGCCGGGCCCGGCCGGGACCGCAACGTCCTCGTTGGCGGCGAAGAAGGAGCGGACATCCTCTCGGAGTTCGTTGTATTCGGAACCGATGAATGTATCCATGATGGACGCGACTTTATCGCGCTCAGGAGGCTCTCGTCAGCGCCTCGGAGCATTCGGAGTAAGCTCTTTTGTCCGATGGTGCCATCCGTGCGCCCGTCATCGGGCGCACGGACTGGTTCACGGGTGGCGCGGACCGCGCCACCCGGGTTCCGGAGGGCCGGCAACGAATAGCGGCGGCGGGGGCGAAATGAGCGACGACACGGTTGGCGGAGACTTGGCGGCAGAGGCAGACGGCGCCGGCGAGCAGGCGCCGTCCAGCCGCGATGCGCTGCGTCTGGAACAGTTGCGGCAGGCGGCGGCTTCGGCCGGCGTCGACGCGGTCGTACTTACTCCGGCGGCCACGATGACATGGCTGCTCGGCCATCACTTCGACGCGCACGAACGGCTGTTTCTGCTCATCGTGCCGACAGCGGCCGCGCCGGTGGCGGTCGTTCCGGCCCTGGAAGAGGCCAACTTCCGCGGCGCGGCGCCGTCCGTCGAGTCGCTTCATCTCTGGGACGACGCCGACGGGCCCGAGAAGGCCGCCGCGGAGGCGTTCAAGTGTCTGGCCAAGGCGTCCCGAGTGGCGGTGGAGCCGCTGAGCCTGCGCTACATGGAGTTCGAGCACGTTCGCCGGGAGCTCCCGAACGCACAGATCGAGAGCGCCGAAAGGGTCGTAGTCGCGTTGCGACTCAAGAAGAGCGACGAGGAGGCGGCCGCGATGCGGCGGGCGTCGAAGATCGCTGAAGCGGCGCTCGAGTTCACGCTCCGGGACGTGCGTCCCGGGCGCAAGGAGATCGAGATCGCGTCCAAGCTCTCGAGCGAGTTGCTGCGGCGGGGCGGAGGCGGCATCTCGTTCGGACCGATCGTCCTGAGCGGGCCGAAGTCGGCGTTGCCGCACGGCGTGCCGGACGAGCGCGAGATGCAGGAGGGCGAGTTCCTGTTGATCGATTTCGGGACGTCGTCCGACGGCTACCACTGCGACATCACGCGCACCTTCGTGGTCAGCGGTTCGCCCACCGACCGGATGCGGGAGGTCTACGAGTCGGTCCTGCAGGCGAACATCCGCGGCGTCGCCGCGTCACGGCCCGGAGTAACCTACGACTACGTCCACAAGAACTGCCAGGCCAATCTCCACGCCCCCCGCTTCAAGGAGTTCATGACCCACCGCACCGGGCACGGCCTGGGCCTGGAGGTCCACGAACCGCCTTCCGTGATGGCCGGCAACTACGTCGTCGTCGAGGAGGGCGCCGTGTTCACCATCGAGCCGGGGCTCTACCTCGAGGGCTGGGGCGGCGTACGGATCGAGGACAACGTCCGCGTCACGCGGGACGGCTGCGAGCTGCTGACTTCGTCGCCGCGGGAACTGCGCATCCTCGGCGCCTAGCTAGAAGTGGAAGTGAACGCCGATCTGGCCGCGGCGGCTGTCGCCGAGGCCGCTGCGGATGGCGCCGTCGAAGTTGAAGAGCAGGGAGCCCTGGGAGGCGTCGAGGCGGTTGTCGACGTTCGTCACGTTGAAGATCTCAAGGACCGGCTCCAGCGTGACGCCGCGGCCGAGGGTGAATGGGCGCGAGAGGCGGATGTCCCAGGTCAGGAAGTCGTTCTCGCGCCGTAGGCTGTTGCGCTGCAGGATGCTGCCGTCGGCGCAGATGCGGTCGGTCGGTTGGGCGGCCCGCAGGCCGCGGCTGGCGCAGGACTCGGACACCGGCGACGCCGACAGGTAGCGGAACGCGTTGCTGAACTGGACGCCGCGGGGCAGGGCGAAGAGCAGGTAGCCGGCGACCTGGTGTCGGCGGTCGCGGTCCGACCAGCCGAACTCGGGGCCGAGGTTGGTCGGATCGGCGTAGCGGAAGGTGAAGGGGTCCCGCTCGTTGTCGTCGTCCGAACGGTCGCGGCTCAGGGTGTAGTTCACCTCGAAGGTGAGCAGACCGTCTGCCGCGTCGCGGCCGCGCAGGGTCGCGGTCAGGCCGTGGTAACGGGAGCGCGCGGAGCTCTCGGTGTTGTTCAGGGCGTTGATGCCGCCGCCGTCAGGGTGGGTTCCGACGGCGAAGGGCGAACCGAAGGCGGCGTGATTGCGGTCGACGAAGCGGAACAGTTCGTTTGTGCGGGCGTGCTGGTAGGCGAGTTCGGCGGTCAGGCCGCGGCCCAGGCGGCGCTCGAAACCGGTGCCGAAGGACCGGGTTTCCGGCAGCTCCAGGTCGCGGTCGACGACCGTGATGTCGGGCAGGAACGGCGACGTGTCCGAACCGTCGATCTGCTCGTCCACCCCTGGCACGGGACCGAGTGCCGGCGAAGCGGCGCTGCTGCGGAAGAGGAGCTGCTGGAATGCGCCGTTCGTGGTTCGGGGGCCGGCCAACACCAGGCTGGGAATGCGGGAGACGTAGGCGCCCGCGTTGAGCCGCAGGATGGTGCTGCCGTCTCCCGAGGCGTCCCAGACCAGGCCGAGACGGGGCTGGAAGTTGTCGAGGTCGTCCGGGATCGTGCCGTCGGAGGGGAAGCGCGGATCGTCGAGGTAGGGGGCGAAGTACGTCTCCTCCGGCGCGACTAGCGGATCCGGATTCCAGGTCCCCTCCCAGCGCAGTCCGAGGTTGAGGACCAGCCGGTCGGTGGCGTGCCAGGTGTCCTGGAGGAACAGGCCGACTTCGTTGACATCGAAGGCCTGCCGGCCGAGATCCTCCGGCGGCACGCCGGGCACGGTCGCCGCCTGCAGGTAGACCAGCACCGGACCGGTGATCTCGGCGCCGGGCGGGCAGATGCCCGCGGCGCTGCTCGAGCCGTCGGAGCAGGTCACGTAGCGGTTGCCCTGTTCGACGAAGGCGATGAAGCCGTCGACCGAGTCGAAGATGTAGCGGCTGTTTCCGAAGCCGACGAACTGCTGGCTGACGCCGGTCCGGTTGACCTCGATCCCGGCCTTGATCAGGTGGTTGCCGACAAGGGTGGAGACGTTGTCGACGAGTTGTCTGCGCTCGTCCGCCCCGTCCGCGCCGATGGGCAGGAAGAACGGCAGGCCGATGCGGAACCCGTCGGCGAAGTCCATGCCGATGTCGGGGAAGGGCCGGCCGCCGAGGACCTGGTAGGGCGGCGGGGGAGGGGGCGCCACGCCCGGCTGGAGCGGTCCGCCGTAGCGCCGCGGGCGGTTCTCCCGCGCCCATTGCAGGCGCGCCTCGTTCGAGGTCCGGTTGCTGAGCAGGGATCTGAGGCTCAGGTTGACGGCGTGCGAGTAGTCCTGCTCGATGCCGTTCGCGGAAAGGCCCCAGGAATCGACGTCGAAGGTGCCGTTCTCCTGCTCCGACCACGTGTAGTTGTACTTGACCGACGCCTGGTGGCGCTCGCTCAGGTTGAAGTCCAGCTTGGCGATCAGGGCCCGGTTGTCGTCGGTGCGCTCGATGGGGCCGAACTCGTCGTCGAACAGGCCGGGCCAGCGGGTCCTGAGGAAGCTGTCGAGCCGGGCCAGGTTGGCCGGACTGGCGACGCCGCGAACGAGCTGTTTGGTTTCCGCCGCGTCCTGCTCGTCGTAGGCGCCGAAGAAGAACACCCGCTCGCGCTTGATCGGCCCGCCGAGCGTGAAGCCGTACTGCAGACGACTGAAGTCCGGCTTCGCCGCCTCGCCGGCGGGGTGTTCGGACGAGATGCCGTCCCACTGCCGGAAGGTGTGAAGCGTGCCCTCCAACTCGTTCGTGCCGGACTTCGTGATCACGTTGACGAAGCCGCCGGCCGAGCGCCCGAACTCGGCGGTCGCGCCCTGGTTGATCACCACCATCTCCTGGATCGCGTCCTGGTTGAAGGTGAAGGCCGGTCGCTGGCCGCCGCGCTGCTCGCCGAAGAAGGAGTTGTTGAAGTCGGCCCCGTCGACGATGAAGTTGTTGAAGATGCCGCGCTGACCGCTGATGTTCAACTCGTCACCGTCCGGTCCCTGGGAGAGGGACGCGCCCGGCGTGAGCAGCGTGAGGTCGAGAAAGTTGCGGCCGTTCGTGGGCAGCCCTTCGATCACCTCGTCGGCAAGCCGCTGCGAGGTCGTCACGTCGTCGGTGGCGGGCGTCTGGTTCGCGTCCTCGCTGACCGTGATCTCCTCGGCAACCACGTCCTTCAGCGCGAGGTCGAGGTTCAGGGTCTCGCCCACGCGCAAGGTCAGGCCGGCGATCCGCTCCATCTGTCCCCGGTCGTCCTTCGTCACGATCAGTTCGTACGATCCGAGCGGCAGCAGGGTGCGGGCGAAGGTGCCGGAAGCCGTCGTCTCTACGGACGTCAAGAATCCGGTTTCGCCGTGCTGAATCAGCACCAGGGCGCCCTCGACGGGTGCTCCGCCCGGGCCGCGGACGACGCCCCGGATGATGCCGGTGGTTGCCTCGGACTGGGCGGTTGCCGGAGCTGCGGCGGCGATACCCGCGGCCGCTACGAGCAGGACGGCGGCGAGGGGCGAACGGAGCGTCATCACGGAAGTGGCGCGACCGCGGCGCGCCTCGGAGGCGAATGATAGCGGGCGCCGTCCTGGGAACCTGGGCGTCTCGCCCGCTTCCGGGGGCGTCGACTCAGGCTTGCAGGGTTTCGCGCAACCGGCGAACGACATCCGGCTGCCTGCCGATCAGGTTCTCCGTTTCCATCGGATCGGCTTCCAGATCCCACAGGATGTCCTCGTCCCCGAAGCCGGTCACCAGCTTGTAGCGGCCGTCGTAGGCGAGCCGCCAGTCGCGGAGGCCGGACAGGACGACCTCCCGGTGACTGTCGGTCCGTCCTTCGAGCAGGTCGCGCAGGGAACGGCTGTCCATGTCGGCCGGGGTGCCCAGGCCGGCGTAGTCGAGGAAGGTGGCGGCGAGATCGAGCACGGTCGTCGGCAGGTGGCACTCGTACCCGGCGCGGATGCCGGGCCCGGCGGCCAGGAGGGGTACGCCGGCCGAGGCCTGGTACGGAACGGACTTCCCCCACCTCGCGTGGTCGCCGAGCATCTCGCCGTGGTCGCTCGAGTAGACGACGATCGTGTTGTCGAGCTGACCCGTTTCCTCCAGCATGTCCATGTAGCGGCCCAGCCAGGTGTCGATGTTCTCGATCATCGCGGCGTAGTTCTGGCGCGTCGCCGTGTGTTCGGCGGGCGTCAGGGCGCCCTCGTAGGCGTAGGGCTGACCCAGACCTCCGAGTCCGCGGACCCGCTGTTCCATATCGGCCGTGATGTCGACCGGCGGATGAGGGCCGACGAAGTTGATCACCAGGTGCCAGGGGCGGTCTTGCGGCGCCGCCCCGATCAGGTCCAGGCCGTTCCGGGCGATCCAGTTGTCGCAGTAGGCCTCGGGGCCTAGCGGCGAGGTGATCACGTCGCCCCACCAACTGTCGGGATAGTTCGAGCGCCGCCGGCGAAAGTCTTCGGCGCAGGCTTTGCCCTGCGGCGGTTCGAGCGAGTCGAGATAGGCGTAGTACGGGTCCTTCGGCCCTTCCGGATCGCTGAGGTAGGACCCCATGCCGTCGCCCTTGCCGCAGTTGTTGATCTGCGCGGAGAAGCCCCAGTCATCCGCGAAGTTCGAGCCGTCGAGGCCCCAGTTGCCGCTGTTCTTGGACAGGTCGAACTTGCCGACTCCCATCGTGTGGTAGCCGGAGTCGCGGAGCAGTCCGTAGAAGGTCTGCTGGTCCAGGGGATAGTCGTCCCGGTTGTCGCGTACGCCGCAGCGGTCGTACTCGCGACCGGCGGCGAGGCAGGCCCGTGACGGGCCGCACACGGGTGACGGCACCAGGGCGCGGGTGAAGTTGACGCCGTCGCGGGCCAGGCGATCGATGTTCGGTGTGCGGAGCGGCGCCAGGCCGTTGCCGTCGAGGCCGAGCCAGTCGGGCCGTTGCTGATCGGGGAAGAAGAAGAGGAGATTCGGTCTCGCGTCCGATACCGCCTGCGGTTCGGCGTCGCCGCAGCCCGCGAGGCCGGCCAGGGCGCCGCCGGCCAGGAGCCGCGAAGAATGCTGGAGGAAGTCTCGGCGGGTTCGTCGGGCGGTCATGGGACTTTCCTCTCGGTCTGTCAAACGGGACTTGAAGGGACCAACGTCGTTTGGCTAGCTTAGAGGATACAGACCCCAAGGATCGGCCGTGCGGCCGGGATTCTCTCCCTGTCAGTCGGTCGACCACATCGACTTTGGAGGAAGCACGATGGAGCGACGTTCGCTAGCTGGCTTGCTGGGAGTAGTAGCCGCCTTCGTCTGCTTGGCCCCGCACCGCGATCTCACCAGCGGCCTCCGATGTACTCCATGGCCATGGCGGGGGATGTGAGGGCGAACCACTCCGGGCGCCCGTCATCGGGCGCATGGATGAAACGCGGGCGTCTCGCCCGCATCCGGTCTGGATGGACGCTCGCCGCGGTGGCGATAGCCCTGACGCTCTCGGGCTGCTCAGGCCCCGGACCGGGTCCCGTCTACGACCGGGACCTGGGCGCCGCGATCGAGCAGCTCAAGGAGGACGTCGCGGCCCAGCCGACGGATGAGTCGTCGCTCCCCGCCCGGGCGGCGGTGGTCGCGGATTGGGCCGACGCTCTCTCGCTCGCGGGTCACGAGTTGGGCCTCGACGGACCGCGGGTGCGTATCCAGTCGACCCTGCCGCCGACCGGCGACGCGGCGCTCACCGCCGCCGCCCAGGTCGACCGGCTGGTGAGCGAGTACACGCTGCGCGAGGAAGAGGGCGCGCTGGGAACCCTGGGGGCCGAGTCGCTCGGTCCGTTCGAGGCGCGGCAGTACGCGACGCTCAGCCAGATCTGGACCGCCGGCACGCGCGCGGTCGAGCCGGGCGGCGGGTTCTGGGTGGCGCGCCACTTCAACGCGAACTACGGCGCCTACCAGACCGATGACCCGGGCGCCGCGGGCTACGTCACGATCGAGTCCGACGCCGCGAACGTCCGGTTCGAGACCGACGTCTACATGGCCTCCGGCCCCCACGGCGGCTTCCGGGCGCCCGAACCGGCGCTGGCCTTCCGGGTCGCCGAAGGGCGGCTGGAACCCGGCGAGAGCGTGACGGTCACCTATGGCGACACCACCGGCGGTGGCCCGGGCATCATGATGACGCAGACCTCGGGTGCGCGGACTCCGTTCCCGCTCTACGTCGACCTCGACGGCGCCGGGGAGTGGCGGCCGTTGCCGATCCTGCCGTTCGCGGTCGTCGGCACGACGGTCGCGGGGGTGCATGGTTTCGCGCCGAGCGTGGTCCGGCCGGGCGAGAGCTTCGAACTCTCGGTGCGCGCCGAGGATCGCTTCTACAACCGGGCCACCGGCGACATTCCCGGCTTCGATGTGGTGGTCAATGGAGAGGTGGTGGCTTCTACCGAGCCGGGGAGCGAGGCGATCACGATCGTCGAGCTGGCCCTCGACGAACCGGGCGTCTACTGGACGACCTTGTGTTCGCGTGACGTTGAGCCCCAGATCACCGGCGGGGCGAACCCGATCCTCGTGGTCGAGGACCCCGAGTACGGCATCTACTGGGGAGACACCCATGGCCACTCGGGCTATGCCGAGGGCATCGGCACGCTCGACTTCTTCCTGCAGTTCGCGCGCGACGACGCCCGGCTCGACTTCGTCACCCACTCGGAGCACGACACGGCGCTCGACGCCGGGGAGTGGGAACTGATGCGGGCCAAGAGCGCGGAGTACGACGACCCCGGCCGCTTCATCCCCTACCTCGGCTGGGAGTGGACCCGCCATACCCGCCAGGGCGGCGGCCACCACAACGTGCTGTACCGGACCGTCGGCGACCAGGATCTCGTCTCGGTGCTGGAGTTTCCGACCCTGTCCGAGCTCTACCGGGAGCTCGACACCCGCTACGACCGCCGGGACGTGGTTGTCATTCCGCACGCCCACAACCCGGGCGACTTCCGGCTGTCCCATCCCGGTCTGGAGCCCCTGGTCGAGGTCATGTCGATGCACGGCAGCTTCGAGTGGTTCATGCAGGAGTACCTCTCGCGCGGGCACCAGGTCGGCGTGGTCGCCGCGTCCGACGATCACCTCTCCCATCCGGGGTACTCGGCCCCGAACCGCACCTCCCTGGCTCAGCGCGGCGGGCTGGGCGCTGTGTTCTCGCGGGAGAAGTCGCGCGACGCGATCTTCGACGGGCTCAAGGCGCGCCGCACCTACGCGACGACCGGGGACCGGATCATCCTCGACTTCCGGGTCAACGACACACTGATGGGCTCGCGTGCGCCGTTTTCAGAGACCAGGGAGATCGCAGGCCGGGTGATCGGCACCGCGCCGATCGGTTCGATCGCTCTGATCAAGAACAAGACGGAACTCTGGAGCCGGGACTACTCGCTCGATACCGGCGCCGGAGCGCCAACCGAGTTGCTGCTCACGTTCTACTCGGAGGAGACGCCGGTGCACATGGGCGACGCGCCGCGGGGATGGCGACACTGGCGGGGCAGCCTGACCGTCGCCGGCGCTACGTTGCGGTCGATCGAGGGCACCGACTTCGCGAATCCGACGACCCAACACGTGGAGCAGAGCGGCAACGGCGCCATGTTCCGGACCAACACGCGCGGCGAGACGAGCTCGCTCCGGCTGTCGGTGGCCGATGTCCAGCCCGGCGCCGCAATCGTCCTGGAACTCGACGAGGCCGCCGAGACCGGATCGGCGCCGCCGTTCTACCGCCCGCGCGCCGTCATTCCCGGCGGCCGGGTCCGCCTGCCACTGTCGGAACTGCGCGGCGGTCGGATGGAGAAGCTGCTGCCGATTGAGAACTACCACCGCGACTCGGTGACCCTGCGACGGATTCGCCCGGACGGCCCACGGGATCTCACCTTCACCTACACGGACACCCAGACGCCTCGACAGGGCGACTACTACTACGTCCGCGTCCGGCAGTTGAACGACGCCATGGCCTGGTCGAGCCCGGTCTGGGTCGGAGGACATCCGTCGCAGTAGGGGGCGGATTCAAGCGGGGAGTTCGGCTCAGGAAGTCGGGGCAGTCCCCTACGCTGCGCTTCTCAACCCGAGGGAAATCGCGCCCGAGCCCCTACCGGCTACGCTCGGCGGACCGGCCCCTATTGACTTCTTCCAACTTGTCGCTATTTGGGCAGCACGTCTTGGGCTTCATTGCGATCGGTGACTCCCTTATCTCTAGTGTCAGCCAATGACCTAACTTGTGGCGTCTTTTTTCCCGAGGCCGCCTTTTTTTCCTCCTTTGTCTGTATGCTGCCTTGGACGGATGCGCCTTCCTCTACGGACACACGAGGTGCCGTGACATTACCCACGACAGTTGCTGTTCGTTTGATCACCACGGTTTCGTCGCCACGCATGTCGCCTTCGAGCATGCCTTCGATGGTGATTCTCTGGGCCTTGAGGTTGGCCTTGATGCGGCCGCTTTCCCCGATCGTGAGGTTGTGGTTCTTTAGCTCAACGGTGCCTGATACGACCCCTTGAATGACCAAGTGTTCCTCGGCAGACAGTTCCCCGCCCTTGAAGGTCACGGTTGAACCGAGAACGGAAGATGCGCTGTTGTCGTTGTCAGGTATCGTTGATGATACGCTTAGCGCAGGTGTAGCCGGCGTAGCAGGTGTAATGGCTTCTTTGGGTTTAAACAATGTCCGTCTCCATAGTGGTTGGGAATCTGCGTGAGTTTATGTCGCCATGGCTGACGCTTCCAGACTTCCAGCGACGCGCCTAGTGGTGGGCCTCGTGTGCTGCGGTCGGGCCGGGGTGGCGGTGGCTCTCGAGAGCGTCAGCCGCTGGGCGTCTAGCGCCGGGCCTTCGATGGCTTCCGTCTGGGGACCGTCGCCCCAGGGGGGCAGGTAGGCGACGGTGACCAGGGCGGGAATCCGGGGAAGTGGCTTGAGAGGGGTCGTCATGTCTGCCGCGTCATACTCGTGGCGCTACGTTCGGGGATAGGTACAAGACTGAGCGGATTCGCTGACTATACTAGGTGAGGGTGGGGCTCGTGTAAAGACGCGGTAGGGTGAAGTCCGCTGTGGGTCGGACGGCATTTGTCGCGGGAGGGGACGGACTGGGTCTCCTGCTCTGGTTTTGGAATGGTGAAATCAGCCAGAGTAGACCAGCCCGGTTGGAAGTTCGAACGTGGGCGTAGTGGCCAGCAAGAGCAAGTGTCGGCCGGCACCAGGCCACAAGGGCCCTAATCGCCGAAGCCCATCCCAGGATAGGAGAGTGGACTCTCCGATGGCGGGGCGGCGGATGGCGGTGACGATGGGGGACGCGTCTGGCGTAGGTCCCGAGATCGCTGTGCGTTGCTTCGCGGAGGGGCTGCTCGGTGACGACGTGATCGTGTACGGAGACGCCGCGGTGCTGGCTAGGGCGGCGGAGGTCCTTGGACTCGATGTGCCTCTTTGCGTTGTGGAAGACACGGCGCGGCAAGGCGCGCTAAACGTTCGCGACTTGAAGTGGCTGTCCGCCGACCGGCTGACACCCGGAGTTCTCAATCCGGAGGCAGGAGCGGCGGCCTTGGCCTACTTGGAGCAGGCGACTCGCGACACACTGGCCGGCAAGGTTGCCGGAGTCGTGACCCTGCCGATGAACAAAGAGGCGACACGCGCGTCGCGGCCCGACTTCAAGGGCCATACCGAGTTCATCGCCGGCCTGTGCGGCGCCGAGCACTTCGCGATGATGTTGACGGTGCCGGAAGTGGCGGTGACCCACGTCAGCGCTCACGTCAGCCTGCGCGAGGCGATCGAGCGTGTAGAACCTGTGCGGATCCGCAAGGTCATCGACTTGACCCACGAGGCTCTTTCCCGGTTCATCGAACGGCCGCGGATTGCGGTCTGCGGGTTGAACCCGCATGCGGGGGAGCACGGCCTGTTCGGCACCGAGGACGAGGAGATCATCCGGCCGACGATCGAGCGGGCAGCGGCGGACGGCCTGGATGTGTCCGGCCCGCATCCGGCGGACACGATCTTCCGCCAGGCGATCCAGCTCGACCGCTACGACGCCGTCGTCTGCATGTACCACGACCAGGGCCACGCGCCGATGAAGCTCTACGGCTTCGAGCGCGGCGTCAACGTGACGATCGGCCTGCCCATCGTCCGCACCTCGGTCGACCACGGCACCGCCTTCGACATCGCCTGGCAGGGCAAGGCGTTCACGGACTCGCTGGGCCACGCGCTCGACTACGCGTGGAAGCTGGCTGGCTAGCGTCGGGAACGAGTCACGGGCTCGGCGTTTAGCGGACGGCTATGAGGACGGCACCGCAGAGTCGATGTCGGCCTGGAAGCGGCGTGCATCGATCCTGGGAGCGTTTCGGGCCGATTCCTCAAGCACTGTGCGGGTGACGAAGCGCCGGGCGGCCACAGGACGCAGCTCGGCAACGGGCGTGCCGTTTCGGGTGACGGTCATGGCTTGGCTCTCCTGGACGGTGCGAAGCACGTAGGACAGGTTATTGCGGAGCTGGTTCTGCGTGATCGTGACCACCTGGAGGACCGTAGCAGACTGCTTTGGGAAGACGCGCCTTGCTGTACAGTGACTCTTCGCTAGGGGCTTGCGCGGCAGAACGATCTGACCTGGGAACGCGGGCATCCTGCCCGCATCCGGCGCGAAGCGCCGGCCTCTGGGAGTTCTGCCGCGCTAGGCCGACAACGATGAGGAGGTTGTGATGGGCGCACGTACGCGAGGGTTGCTTGCGGCGGTGCTGGCTGCCGCACTGCTTTCGGCAGCCTGCTCCACGGACGGCAGCGGCGGTGACACGGAGGGCGTGGCGGTGACTGCGCAGCCGCCGAACATCGTCGTCATCCTGGCCGACGATCTCGGCTACGCGGACGTGTCGGCATACGGCACCCGCGTCCAGACGCCGAACATCGACCGCATCGGCCGGGAAGGGGCGGTTTTCACCCAGGGCTACGTGACGACGCCGGTGTGCTCGCCATCGCGCGCTGGCCTGCTCACCGGCCGCTACCAGCAGCGCTTCGGTTTCGAGTACAACGCGCGTCAGGCACCGGAAGTGCCGGACGTGGGGCTGATCGCCGGTGAACTGACGATCGCGGACCACCTCCGCGCTGCCGGTTACGCAACGGGAATCGTCGGCAAGTGGCACCTGGGCTTCAAGGACGAGCACTACCCGACCAACCGCGGTTTCGACGAGTTCTACGGACATCTCTCAGGCGCCACGCGGTTCATCAACACCAGCACCGAGGGTGTCGTCTCGATGCCGACGAACCAGGAGTTCCGGAGGCGCGCGCCCGATGACCCGCGCACGGACCTCCTGGTGCGGGGAACGGAACCGCCGGCGCCGCCTCCTCGCAGCCGCGGCAACCTGATCGTGCGCGGCCCCGAGAAGACGGTGATCGACGAACCGGCCTACATCACGGACATTTTTGGCGACGAGTCGGTGGACTTCATCCGCCGGCACGCGGAAGAGCCCTTCTTCCTGTACTCCGCGTTCAACGCGCCGCACTCTCCGTTCGAGGTCACGGAGGAGTACTACAACCGTTTTCCCGATGTCGAGAACGAGCTGCAGCGGATCTACTTCGGCATGATCGCCGCGCTCGACGACGCGGTCGGCCGCATCCTGGACGCGCTGGACGAGGCCGGGATCGCGGACAATACGCTGGTCGTGTTCCTGTCGGACAACGGCTGCGCCGGCTACTTCCCGGGGCTGTGCTCGTGCGAGCCGCTCTCCGGCGGCAAGCTGACCTACTACGAGGGCGGCGTGCGGGTTCCCTTCCTGGTGCGTTGGCCGGCCGAGGTTGCGGCCGGAACCCGGATCGACGCGCCGGTGTCGACCCTCGACATCCTGCCGACGGCACTGGCGGCGGCCGAGGCCGCGGTGCCGCCCGATCTCGAACTCGACGGGCACGACCTGATGCCGCTCCTGGACGGGTCGGCCGAGGCTTTGGGCCGCGAGCGCTTCGTGTGGCGGAACTACCCGACGGTTGCAGTTCGAAGCGGCGACATGAAGCTGATCAAGCCGAACCAGGATGAACCCGGCGGCTTTCTCTACGACCTGGCGAGCGATCAGCGCGAGCAGAGCGACCTGGCAGGCGAGCGGCCGGAGGAGGTCGCCTCGCTCGAAGCGGTGATCGAGGACTGGCGCTCGATCACGGTGGAGCCGGCCTGGGGCCGCCGCGGGCCGGTGTCCTACTCGATCTGCAACATCGAACCGATCGGCTTCGAAAATTAGTGGACCGGCGGAACGTTTCGCGCGGTTCTCGGTTACAAGAGTGAAGTCCAAAGCACCGATGTAGCCGATGAACGCCGACCAGGAGCGGGCGCCGCTTCTGACGGCAAGCGAGAAGCGGGAGGAGAGAAAATGGCCACCTGCAATGAGATGGAGCTTGGTCAGCGGTGCGGACCCGCCGGAGTGTTGGCGGCGACGCTGGCGATGGTGCTGTCGATCGGAGCATGCGAACGCTCGACGGCACCTGACGGGTCGAGCGCCGAGGACGACATAGCTGCGTTGGTTGCGGAGGTCGGTCCAGACTGGGAAGTCGTGGAGGATTACCTCGATCGTGAACGGGAGTGGATGGCCCGGATCCTCGTGTCTGGCGAGGCCTCGGAGGACGACTCGTCCCCGAGCGTCGGAGAGGCGGCTAGTGCAAAGCCACGGATCTTCGTGCTTCGCTCATCGGGAGATGGCGCTCCGCCGAGGGCCGAAGTGGAGCAACGGCTACGAGCAGCGCTCGAGGCTCGGGACGGTGCCGAAGTAGTAGACCCGCGGCGCGGAGACGAGGACTCGCCTCCGAGCGCTCTGGTGAACGAGGCTCTGCGAGCAGCGCTTGAGGCTCAGAACGGCGCCGGAGTGGTGGACGTGCCCCGAGACGAGGACTCGCCTCTTAGCGCGGAGAGCATGGCGCCCGATTCCCCCGAGATTGGCCGTGCCGCCGCTGCGGCAATCGCGATTCTGGAAGCTGGCGGCGCGCACGAGAAGACGGTCGAGGCCGCGGAGTTTCTCGTAAACCATGCGGCGCTGGCACCGGGAGGCGTGGAGTACGCCTCCAGGGGCGCGAAGGCTCTGCTCGAATTCGCACCCGACTACGAGGGTTGGGGCTTCATGCTTCAACGAATGCACTTGTTGGGGCGTGTCGGGCCGGACAGGGGGCCCGCGGCAGATGCGTTCTTCGAGGAGTTGGCCTCCGAGGCCGAGGATCCGGTGCTGCGTGCCGCCGGGCGCTACTACATCGCGGCCGGACGGATGCAGTCCACAAACGCCCCCGGAATGTCCGAGCAGGATCGCGTAATCAAGCGTCAAAGCGCTCTCGATGCGGCGACTGGCTTGAGCGCTGGGGTCGAGGAGGAATCGCTCCCCGGGGACGAGCGGACATTCGCGGATGCGGAGGCCGACCTCATCCGGAGCATCCGCAACGCGACTGTGGGCAGTAAGGTGCCGGACCTTGTGGGCAGTCGGCTGGATGGCGTTGAAGAACGCCTCTCGGACTACAGGGGCCGTGTGGTGCTTCTCGATTTCTGGGCGACGTGGTGCGGGCCGTGCGTGGCTGCACTGCCGCAGAAACGGCAACTCGTTGCCGATCTCCCCGCAGATCGATTCGCTCTCCTGTCGATCAGTGTCGACGCAGACCTTGACACCGTGACCGGGTTCATGGAGGAGGAGCCGATGCCGTGGTCAAGCTGGCATGTCGGAATGAGGAGCGACATCACGCGGACCCTGCATGTCGGTTCATATCCCACCTACATTCTGATCGACGAACAAGGCGAGATTCTGGCTAGAACGAACCACCTCCCGGAGGAGTTCGTGGGTCTCATCGAAGAAACGGTCGGAGGTGGCCCGGAGGCTTGAAGGGGAGGAGGCCATGACGATGTGTTGTGACATGGTGCGTGTTCGGTGGTGCAGAACCGCCGCGGCCTTGGCGGTGCTGGCGATGGGGCTGTCGATCGGAGCATGCGAACGCTCGGCGACCGCGGATGCGGCGAATGCCGAGGACGAGTTCGCGGCATTGATTGCCGAAGTCGGTCCCGACTGGGAGGTCGTCGAGGACTACATCGACCGCCAGCGGGAGTGGATGAAACGGAGCATGGAGCGTCTCACCGCGAAGGCGGAAGATCCGGACGGTGCAAACGAGGAGGAGGAGTCCGAGTTTCCGGACGTGAGCCGTGCTGCGGCCGCGGCAGCGGCGATCCTCGAGGACGGGGGCTCCCACGAGAAGACGATTCAGGCGGCGGAGTTCCTCGTCAATCAGGCGGCAATGGTTCCGGGGGGCGACAAGCATGGCTACAGGGGCGCGAAGGCTCTGCTGGAGCACGCACCGGACAACGAAGGCTGGCGGTTTCGTGCTGGCTCGGATGCACTCCATGCGGCACTATGGTGAGGACGGGAAACCCACTCGGCCCGGGTTCGAGGCCTTTTTCGAGGAACTGGCGTCCGACGCCGAAGATCCGGTGCTCCGTGCGGCGGGCCGCTTCTACGTTGCGGCGGGGCTGATGGAGTCCGTCAACGTGCTCGCCCTGGCGCCGGACCTAAATGCTCATCGGCGAACACGGTGAGATCCTGGCCCGGACCGGTGGCCTGAATGACGAGTTCCTGTCCCTGATCGAGGAGGCGGTTTGGGGGTAGCCCGGAGGCTTGAGTCCGGCGCGCATCTGCCGCCAGGGGGGTACCGGACCGCCTCTCAGATACACCGCGGGGACGATTCGGGTTATCGTGGAGGTCGTTCATGCGTAGCGGCCTTTCCTCACACGCTCTGGCCCTGTTCCTGGTCGCGGTCGTCGCCGGCCCGGGAGCCGGTACTGCCCAGAATCTCACCGAGGCGATCGCCGAGGACTACCGGGCCGAGCTGAAGTCGCTCTTCGAGCACTTCCACCGCAACCCGGAGCTGTCCTTCCTGGAACACAAGACGGCGGCGCGCCTCGCCGCGGAGCTCCAGAAGTCCGGGGTCGAAGTCACGGAGGGGATCGGCCGCACCGGCATCGTCGGCATGATGCGGAACGGCGACGGGCCGCTGGTGCTGGTCCGCGCGGACATGGACGGCTTGCCGGTTGCGGAGAAGTCGGAACTGCCGTACGCATCGACCGTCACCCAGGTCGATCTCTCGGGCGAAGAGGTTCCTGTGATGCACGCGTGTGGCCACGACGTCCACATCACCTCGATGGTCGGCGTGGCGCGCCGGCTGGCGGCGACGCGCGACCAGTGGTCGGGGACGGTGATGTTCGTCGGGCAGCCGGCCGAGGAGCGGATCATGGGCGCCCGCGAGATGATCGAGGACGGCCTGTACGAGCGCTTCGGCGTGCCGGACTACGCGCTGGCATTCCACGTCGCGGCGGGCAAGCCGGCCGGGAAGATCGACGTGCCGCCGGGCCTGCTCGCATCGTCGTCGGACAGTGTCGACGTCACGGTGTTCGGCATCGGCGCGCACGGTGCGTCGCCGCACCGCGGCAAGGATCCGATCTACATCGCGGCGCAGCTCGTGGTGGCGCTGCAGGGCATCGTGAGCCGGGAACTGAACCCGCTCGAGCCCGGCGTGGTCACCGTGGGCGCGATCCACGGCGGCTTCAAGCACAACGTGATCCCGGATCGGGTCGAGCTGCAGCTCACCGTGCGGGCGAACAGCGAAGAGACGCGGGAGCAGTTGCTGTCGGCGATCGAGCGGATCGCCGAGGGGGTCGGCCGGGCGGCGGGGCTGCCGAGCTCGCTGCTGCCGAAGGTGGTGCGAACGAAGGAATCGACGCCGGTGACGGTGAACGACTCGGAACTGGCGGCCAGGGTGCGCGCCGCGATCGGGCGCGGCATGGGCGATGACGTGTTCCACACCGAGCCGCCCTCCGGCATGGGCGCCGAGGACTTCGCGTACTTCGTGGGCACGGAGCACAAGGTGCCCGGCACGTACTTCGATGTCGGAGGCACGTCGCAAGCCGATCTGGAAGCAGAGGCGGCGGGCGGGCCGCCAGTGCCGTCCCACCACTCGCCGTTCTTCCGCATCGAGCCGGAACCGGCGATTCGCGCGGGTGTCGAGGCGATGACCCTGGCGGTGCTCGACCTGCTTCGGCCGTAGGCCGATGCCCGAGCCCGAAGGCCCCTTCGAGCAGATTCCGGAACCCGCGCTGGGGAAGGTCCTCGCCGAGCTGGAGCGCCTCTATCCGGACGCGGACTGCGAACTCCGGCACGAGAACGCCCTGCAGCTCCTGATCGCGACGATCCTCTCGGCCCAGTCCACCGACGTGCGCGTGAACCAGGTCACGGCGACCCTGTTCGAGCGCTACCGGTCTGCTTTGGACTTCGCGGCCGCCGATCCGGCCGTGTTCGAACAGGAGATCCGCAGCACGGGCTTCTTCCGCAACAAGACGAAGAGCGTGCTGGGCGCGGCGAGGAAGATCACAGACGACTTCGGCGGCGAGGTGCCGGACACGATGGAGGAACTCGTCACCCTTCCGGGCGTGGCGCGCAAGACGGCGAACGTCGTGCTCGGAACCTGGTTCAAGAAGCCGGTCGGCGTCGTCGTCGACACCCACATCGGTCGCCTTGCCCGCCGCCTGGGCATCACCCGCGAGACGGATCCGGTCCGGGTGGAGCGGGACCTGATGAACCGGCTGCCGCGGGACAGGTGGATCTTCGCCGGTCACGCGATCATCTGGCACGGCCGCCGCGTCTGCTCCGCGCGCCGGCCCGACTGCGCGAGCTGCACGCTCGCCGCGTGGTGTCCGCGCAACGGGTTGTAGCGGTAGTCCCTGCTGCTAGGCTGCCGCGTCCTATGAGGAAGCGAACGGGTAGTCCGCTGCTTCGGTTTGCGGCGGTGTTGGTGCTGGCGGCCGCGCCGCTGGTCTCCGGACCGCCTCCGGCGCCGCCGCCGTTCTACGCGATCCAGGGCGTACGGGTCGAGGTCGGCGACGGCACGGTGCTCGAAGGGGCGACGGTCGTGATCGAGAACGGGACGATCACGGCAGTGGGGTTGGATGCGGCGATCCCGGCGCACGCCAGGGTCATCGACGGTGAGGGCCTGACGGTGTTTCCGGGGCTGATCGACGCCATGGGCAGTCTGCCGCAGCAGCGGCGTCCCGGCGGCGGCCCCGCCGCGGGTGGACCCGCTCCCGGCGGTCCGCGGCGGCGGCCGGATGCCAACAGCCCGCTGCCGCGCGGGCCGGAGGACCGCCCGCAGACGACTCCCTGGAAGCGGGCCGCGGACGACTTGGCGCTTGACGCGGAGGCGGTCGAGGCCTGGCGCAAGGCGGGGTTCACGTCGGTTGCGGCGCGAGCCGGCCAGGGCCTGTTCCCGGGACGGCTGTCCCTGGTGCGATTCGGCGAGCCGGGGGCGGATCCCGAACATCAGGTCGTCGCTCCTGAACTCGCGCAGATGGCTTCGTTCGACACCGGCGGCGGTTTCGGCTCCTACCCGGGCGCCCTGATGGGCAAGATCGCCTACTTGCGGCAGGTGCTGCTGGACGCGGGTCACTATGCGGCCGCGGTCGCTTCCTACGAGGCGGACCCCGCGGGTTGGCGGCGGCCCGACTTCGATCGCACACTGGCGCCCCTGGCAGCGACCGCGGCGGGGAACGAGCGCATTCTGTTGCCGGGTTCGAGCGCCGCGGAGATCGAGCGGGCGCTCCGTCTGGGCGAGGAGTTCGGCCTGGACTCGATCGTCTACGGCGGCCAGGAAGCCTACCGGCTCGCCGGGGAGCTCGCGGCTGCCGGCGTTCCGGTGCTGGTCGACGTCGACTGGCCCGAGGCGTTGCCGGAGCGCGACCGGGATCCGGACGCCGACCGGCCGCTGAGGCAGATTCTCCACGAACGCTTGGCGCCGTCGACCCCGGTCGAGCTGGCGGAGGCGGGCGCGCAGTTCGCCTTCTCGTCGGGCGGCGCGAAGTCCGCCGACGAGTTTCTCGCCGGTGTGCGTCGCGCGATCGAAGGAGGGCTGGAACCGGGGCGCGCGCTCACGGCGTTGACCCGCGACGCGGCCGCGACCTACGGCCTGGAGGATCGGATCGGCAGGGTGGCCGAAGGGTTGGCGGCCGACCTGGTGCTGGCCGATGGCTACCCGTGGCAGGAATCGGTGCGGGTCGCGGCGGTGTTCGTCGACGGCCGCCGGTACGCCGCCTCTGACGGCGACGACGCCGGAGCTGCTGAAGGCGAAGAAGGCGAAGAAGGCGAAGAGGGTGCGAAGGACGCGCCGGCGCCGCTGCGGCTGGCCGAAGTCGCGGAGAGGTACGAGGCGGTCGCCGGCGACTCGGCGGTGCCGATGACCGGGCCGTACCGGCAGGACGACGTGCTCGCGATCGTCGGCGGGACGGTCCTGACCATGGCCGGGGAGACGATCGAGAACGGCACCGTCGTGGTGCGCGACGGCCGGGTCGCCGCGGTCGGCAGGCGCGTGAGGCCGCCCCGGGGCGCTCACGTGATCGATGCCGCCGGCCGTTACGTGGTCCCCGGGATCATCGACGCGCACTCCCACATCGCCGCCGAGGGCGGGATCAACGAGGGCAGTCTGGCGGTGACTTCCATGGTGCGGGTCGCCGATGTGGTCGATCCGACCGACATCGGCATCTACCGCGCTCTGGCGGGCGGCGTGACGACGATCAACGTGCTGCACGGCAGCGCGAACCCGATCGGCGGCCAGAACCAGGTGCTCAAGCTGCGCTGGGGGCAGGACGCCGACGGCATGCGTTTCGAGGGCGCGCCGCCCGGCATCAAGTTCGCCCTCGGCGAGAACCCGAAGCGGTCGCGGTCCTTCGGTCAGGGTCCGCGGCGCTATCCGGCGACCCGGATGGGTGTGCTGGACGTGATCCGGCAGGCGTTCACCGAGGCCGCCGAGTACCAAGGGGCGTGGGCGCGTCACCGCGAGGCGGAAGCCGCCGGCGAGCGCAGCCGGCCGCCGGCCCGCGATCTGGAGCTCGAGGCGCTGGTGGAGATCCTGGAGGGACGCCGCCTGGTCCACGCCCACAGCTACCGCGCCGACGAGATCCTGCAGTTGCTCCGCCTGGCGGAAGAGCTGGGCTTCCGGATCGCCACCCTGCAGCATGTGCTCGAGGGCTACCGGGTGGCGGACGAGATCGCGGCCCACGGCGCCGGAGCTTCGACCTTCTCCGACTGGTGGGCGTACAAGGTCGAGGCCTACGAGGCGATCCCGTACAACGCCGCCCTGATGACCGACCGCGGCGTCGTCGTGTCGATCAACTCG
Organism: Candidatus Multivorans sp.; assembly: GCA_965247095.1. Taxonomy (GTDB): domain Bacteria; phylum Acidobacteriota; class Thermoanaerobaculia; order Multivoradales; family Multivoraceae; genus Multivorans. The sequence goes on from OZ251997.1 coordinate 572,333, forward strand.
GATGACGCGGAGGAGATGCGCCACCTGAACCACGAGGCGGCCAAGGCGGTCAAGTGGGGGGGCTTAAGCGACGAGCAGGCGCTCGCCCTGGTCACGATCAACCCGGCGAAGCAGCTTCGGATCGACGACCGCGTCGGTTCGATCGAGGTCGGCAAGGACGCGGATCTCGTCATCTACGACGGGCATCCGCTGAGTTCCTACGCGGTGGTTCAGACCACCCTGGTCGACGGCAAGGTCTACTTCGACCGCGAGTTGGACCAGGTCCGGCAGCGGCGCCTGGCCGCGCTGGAACAGTCGCTGATGGAGTCAAGCGCTACGACCCAGGGATCCCAGGACCCGCCCGTAGTTGAACCGAAGCCCCGCGGGTCGGACGACAACGGTGGAGAAGCGCCGTGAGGGCCATCGGGCAGCGGACGTTTCGGGTGTCGTTGCGATCGGTCGCCGCCGGGCTGCTGACCCTGGCCGCGGCGCTGGTCCCTGCGACGGCAGCAGCTCAGACGCTGGCGATCGAGGGCGGTACGGTGCACCCGGTCTCTGGACCGTCCTATGTCGGTACGGTGGTCGTGCGGGACGGTCTGATCGAGGCGGCCGGGCCTGGGGTCGCGACACCCGCGGACGCCGAGGTGATCGCCGCCGCCGGGCTGCACGTCTACCCCGGCCTGTTCAACGCCTACACCTCGGTCGGCCTGGTCGAGATCGGCTCGATCGCGGCCACGCGGGACGACAGCGAACTGGGCGACACGCCCCACCTGCGGGCGCTGGAGGCGATCCACCCCGCGAGCGAGATCATCCCGGTGACCCGGGCGAACGGCATCACGCATGTGGTGTCGGCGCCCGGCGGCGGCCCCTGGGCGGGTCAGGCGTCGGCGATCCTGCTCGACGGATGGACGGTGGAGGAGATGGCGGTCGAGGCCAGCGTCGGTCTGGTGCTCGAATGGCCCAGCCTCGAGACCCGTGAGTTCGACTTCTCGACCTTCAGCGTACAGGAGAAGAAGTTCTCCGAGGCGAAGAAGGACTACGAGCGCACGATCGATGAACTCGCGGACTGGATAGACGCGGCCCGCCAGTACGACCATGCCCGGTCTGCCGCGGGATCCGGAGCGGCGGTGGAGCAGAACCACGCCCTGGAAGCTGTGGCGAAGGTCGCGCGGGGCGAGTTGCCCCTGATCGTCGTCGCCGACCGGGCGCGGGCGATCCGGGATGCCGCGGCGTTTGCCGAGGAGCACGACCTGCGACTGGTGCTGGCTTCGGGACGCGAGGCCGCGAAGGAAGCCGAGCTGCTCGCCGAGAAGGGCATACCGGTCATCCTGGGGGCCGTCCAGGCCTTGCCTGTGCAGGAGGACGACCCTTACGACGGTCCGTTCACCTCACCGGGCGAACTGCACAGCGCCGGGGTCTCGATCGGCTTCGGCACCTTCGACTCGTCGAGCGCCCGGGTTCTGCCCTACGAGGTGGCGACGGCCGTCGCCCATGGTCTTGACCCGGACGCCGCGCTGCACGCCCTGACCCTGGGCGCCGCCGAGATCCTCGGTCTCGACGACCGGTTGGGTTCGATCGACGCGGGCAAGTGGGCCAACCTGATCGTCACCGATGGCGATCCGTTGGAAGTCCGCACCGCGGTGCGCCAGGTGCTCATCCGCGGCCGGTCCGTCGACCTGGCGAACCGGCACATCCGGTCGTACGAGCGGTACAGCAGCCGGCCCTAGCAGCGTGCGCGGCAGGAAGAATCGGCGTACCCCATGTTCTGCGGCGCACGCTCATAGGCCCGGGCGGCTGCGGGGACTACTGCTCCTGGCTTGAGGCCGCCTCCGCTTCCTGCGCCTGGAGCATGGCGACCACCCGTTGCGTCAGATCGACCCGCTGGCTGGCGTGGAGCACGCCGCCGATGCTGGCGTTCAGGATCAGGTCGTAGCCGCCCTCGTCGATCAACTGCTGGACGATCGGGCGCAGCCGCTCGTTGATCCGCTGCAGCGCTTCCTCTTCCTTCTTCGACGCGCCGCGCTGGGCGTCGTCGGCCAGGCGTTGCGACTCCCGCTGCAGATCCTCGAGCTGGTGCTGGATGCCGCGGAGCTCGTCCGGTCCCTTGCCGACCGCGCTCTGGCGCAGGCTCTGCTGCTGGTTGGCATTGGCTTCGAGTGCCGCCCGGGTCTGGGTCTGGATCTGCTGCAGGTACGCCGCGAGTTCCTTCCCCTCCCGCGCTTCGGCGACCACGAGTTCGACGTTGATCACGGCGATGCGAACGCCGCCGGCTGCCGCTTCCTGGGCGTACAGGGACGACGAGGCGGTGGCCAGAAGTAGGGCGGTAAGCGAACAGATGATGAGGCGGCGACGTGTCATTGGGATTCTCCACCGGGAGTGTAGATCGGCATGGGGAATGGCGTGACCTTCCGGCCCTCCCGCCGTTCGAGATCGCGGATGCGGGCCGCACCCTGCTTCGTGACCTGATCGATGCGCAGCACCGAATGAATCGGCAGATAGGTGCGTTGGACGCCGTTGAACTCGCGCTGCAGCCGTTCTTCCGAGGGATCGACGACGATCTGGGTCTTCTCGCCGAACACGAGCTCGCCGATCTCGACAAAGCCGAGCAGACCGCCCTGGGCGACCGAGCGGGCGTACACCTCGTAAACCTCGCCCTGGCTCAGAAACGTCACCCGGTAGATCAGCTCGTCGGACACGGGTTCACTTGGACTGCTGCAGTTTGGCGAAAGCGGCAGCCATGACGTTCAGGTTCTTCGAATCCGGCTGGCGTTTGCGGTAGTTCTTGTAGTCCGCCTTCGTTCCGACGAGTTGCGATCCCGGCGGCGCCAGCCCCAGACGACGGCGCTTGCGGTCGATGCTCTCGATGATGACCTTGAGTTGGCGCCCGGGCGGGTAGGCGCGCTGCGCCTGGTTGCCGTCGGGGAGAGTGACCGCGGACATCGGCAGCAGACCGGTCAGGCCGGGTTCGAGTTCGACGAAGATGCCGAAGCGCGACACCTGCTCGACGCGACCCTCGACCTCGGCGCCCTCTACGTACTGCTCGCCGAGGTTGTTCCAGGGGTCGTCCGCCGGCACCTCGCGCAGGGATAACGCGATCCGGCGCCGCTTGGGCGCCACCTCGACGATCCAGCCCTCGACCTCCTCGCCTTCTGCAAACTCAAGTGCGCTCATCTGCTTGCCGATCGGGAGTTGGGACGTGTGCACGAGACCGTCGAGGCCGGGGGCCAGCTCGACGAACAAGCCGAACTCGCTGTGCCGCACCACCTTGCCCTTGAACTTCTCGCCGGCAGTGAAGTTCTTCGCCGTCTCCTTCCACGGATCCGCCTCGAGCGCCTTCATGGACAGCGAGATGCGCGCGCTGCGCTTGCCGTTCTTCTTCTCGATCTTGGTCACCACGGCTTCCACGCTCTGCCCGACCTTCAACAGGTCGCCGGGTTCGCCCGACCGGGTTCGGGAGATTTGGGTGCGGTGGACGAGGCCGCCGATTCCTCCTCCCAGATCGACGAAGGCGCCGAAATCGGTTACCGAGGTCACGTTGCCGCTGATCGGTTCGCCGGATTCCTGCTTGGCGCGGATTTCGTCCAGCGCGTGCTTGCGCTCGTTGCGGATTGCGAGTCGTCGCGTGAGCACGATCCGGCGGCCAGCCTCCTTGATCTCAAGGACGTGGAAGACGTACGTGTTGTTCACGTACTGGGCCGGAGGCTTGGGGCGGTTGCCGAGCTCCATCAGCGACCGTGGGCAGAACGTTGTGACGCCTTCCGAGAGGATGTGGAAACCGCCCTTGTTCCAGCCGATCACCTTGCCCTCGACCGGGTTCTTCGCCTCGAGCGCGGCGGCGAAGGGGAGGGCGGCGGCCGCTAGTTCGACCACCGGGACCTCTTCGGGCTCGGGCTCGGGTTCCTGCTTGGCTTCGGCCGTTGCCTGGACTTCGGCGTCCGGTTCGGCCTCGACCGGTTCCGGCTCGATCGCGTCCGGTTCGGCCTCGGTGGATGTCTCGACTTCGAGTTCGACGTTCTCGTTCGGCTCGGCCGTTGCTTCTATCTGGTCCATGGGCGCTTCGTCTTGACCTGCTGGCGGCGGCGGCTCAAGGGGCACCTCGCCCTCCGCCGACACCTGAGCGAGCGCTGGATCGTTCGGCTCAGTCATGGTGCTGGAGGGAGGACGCGGGCCGCAGCTTCGGGCGCGGACCGTGATTGTAGCAGTCCGCTACGCAGATATCAGATCATGGACCAACCGCACTTCTTCGGCCCCGAACGGCCCCCGGACCGCCTCCGGTCAGTTTGGCTCGGTTACGCCGGTGATTGCGCCCAACGTCGGGCCGATCTCGGCGTGGAGCACGAGGTCGGCAATCCCGTCGAGATCCGTGGCCTCGCGGTTCAGGATGACCAGCCTGGCGCCGGCCTGCTTGGCCAGAGCGGGGAAGCTGGCCGCCGGGTAGACTACGAGGGAACTGCCGATCGCCAGGAAGAGATCGGCGGCCAGGGTTGCCTCTTGGGCGCGTCGCATGGCGACCTCGGGCATTGCCTGCCCGAACGAGATCGTGGCGGTCTTGATGATGCCGCCGCAGGTCTCGCCGGCGAGGTTTTGCCGCGTGCAGACCGGCAGTTCCTCCCGCTCGCGGAACGCGGCCACGATGGGATCGAGTTCGTAGCGCTGCCGGCACTCGAGGCAGGCGCCGTAGGTTGCGTTGCCGTGCAACTCGATCACCTCGTCGTCGGGGATGCCGGATTCCTGGTGCAGGCCGTCCACGTTCTGGGTGATCACGGCCCGGAGCTTGCCCAGGCGGCGGAGTTCGGCGAGCGCAAGGTGGCCGCGGTTCGGCCTCGCCTTGGACATGGTGCGGTCGCTGCCGATCTTGCGCCGCCACGACTCGCGTCGGGCCTCCTCGGAGGCGACGAACTCGCCGAAGTCGATCGGCTTGTACTTCGTCCAGATGCCGCCCGGGCTGCGGAAGTCGGGGATGCCCGACTCGGTGCTGATGCCCGCTCCCGTGAACGCGACGATCCCGGTCGCTTCGTTGATCAGACGTTCGAATTCCCGCACTTGGCTCATCGCGATCTCCCCGATTGTTCAGCCTGGTGGCCAGTCTACGGCCTGGTCCCTACCGACCGGTCGGTCTGTTACACTGCCGGCCGCCCGCGTATCAGTTGGATGGAACCGGCAACGCCGGAGGATAGAGAGAGTCAGTATGTCTTTCCATAGCTTCACAGGCACGGACACCTACCTCGCCGCACCCGAACTCCGGGACTCGGTGAACGTCGCCGCAGCGCTCGAGAAGCCGCTCCTGGTCCGGGGCGAGCCCGGTACCGGCAAGACGGTTCTCGCCGAGGCGATCGCCGAGAACCTGGTCATGGAACTCCTGACCTGGAACATCAAGTCGACGAGCAAGGCCCAGGAGGGCCTCTACCTCTACGACACGGTGCAGCGGCTCAACGACGCCCGCTTCGGCGACAAGGACATCACGGACATCTCGCAGTACATCAAGTACGGCCCCCTCGGCCAGTCCTTCCTCACCGACCAGCGGGTCGTGCTGCTGATCGACGAGATCGACAAGGCGGACATGGAGTTTCCGAACGACCTGCTCCACGAGCTGGACCGGATGACCTTCTTCGTCAACGAGACGGGTAAGCGGCACAGCGCCAGGTTCCGGCCGATTGTGGTGATCACCTCGAACAACGAGAAGGAACTGCCGGACGCCTTCCTGCGCCGCTGCGTGTTCCACTACATCGCGTTCCCGGACAAGGTCGAGATGGAGAGCATCATCCGGGTGCATCACCCGGACGTGGAGGCTGAGCTGCTGCAGCAGGTTCTGCTGCGGTTCTACTGGCTGCGCGGTCTGCCCGAGATTCGCAAGAAGCCGTCCACCAGCGAGCTGATCGACTGGATCGCCGCCCTGCGCCGCGGCGGCGTGAGCACGGACGTGATCGAGAGTGAGCTACCCTTCCTGGGCGTGCTGATGAAGCGGGAGAACGACCTGGAGGCCGTGATGGCGGCGCACCGCCGCGGCCGGGTGAACTAGGGTCGAACCGCAGCACCACACGGCAGCCCGAGCTCACTCGAACCAGCCCCAGCCATGTTCGTCGATTTCTTCTACCACTTGAGAGGCTACGGCCTGAAGGTGACGATCACGGAGTGGCTCTCCCTGATGAAGGCGCTGTCGATCGGCTACAGCCGCGCCGACCTGCACGTCTTCTACAACCTGGCCCGCTGCCTGATGGTCAAGCGGGAGGCGGACTTCGACAACTACGACCGCGCCTTCGCCTCCTTCTTCATGGGGGTCGAGAATCACTTCGACATCAGCGACGAGCTGCTGGAGTGGCTGTCCAAGCCGGAACTGCCGCGCGAGTTGACCGACGAGGAGCGCGCCAAGCTGGAGGCGCTCGATCTGGACGAGCTGCGCGAGCGCTTCAAGGAGCTGCTCGATGAGCAGAAGGAGCGCCACGACGGCGGCAACCGCTGGATCGGGACGGGCGGCATGTCTCCCTTCGGCCACGGCGGCGAGCACCCCACCGGAGTTCGCATCGGTGGCGCCGGCGGCGGCCGTTCCGCGGTCCAGGTGGCGACCGACCGGCGCTTCCGCAACCTGCGCTCGGACCGCATCCTCGACACCCGGCAGATCGGGCTGGCGCTGCGCCGCCTGCGCAAGCTGGACAAGGACGAGGGCCCCGAGGAACTGGACATCGACGAGACGATCGACAGGAGCGCCCGCAACGCCGGCGAGATCGACCTCGTGTTCCGTCCGCCGAAGCGCAACCGGATCAAGCTGCTGCTGCTGATCGATGTGGGCGGGTCGATGGATCCGCACACCCTGCTCTGCGAGCGGCTGTTCTCCGCCGCGCACAAGGCGAACCACTTCAAGAAGTTCGAGTTCAAGTTCTTCCACAACTGCGTGTACGAGAACCTGTACACGGACATCAGCCGCTGGAAGGGCGAACCGACTTCCCGGGTCCTCAAGCGCCTCGACCACACCTGGTCCGTGTGCTTGGTCGGCGATGCCTGGATGAGTCCCTACGAGTTGACCCACACCGGCGGCGCGATCGACTACTACCACAGCAACCAGGTCACCGGCCTCGACTGGCTGCGCAAGTTCCGCGACCGCTGCCCGAACTCGATCTGGCTCAATCCGGAGCCGCACCGGATTTGGAACGCCCCGACCATCCATCTGATCCGGCAGGTGTACCCGATGTTCGAGCTGACCATCGACGGTCTGACCGAGGGCATCGACGTACTCCGGGGAATCCGGCCGAATCGCGCGCTGGCGGCCTGATCCAGAGCGAGCGTGTCAGCCGCTGCCTGGGCCCCGGAATGGACTCACGTCGTTGCGTTTCTGCGGCGCAAGCACCTAGACTGTAGTGAATGGACGAGAAACGACCAGGGGAGGCCCCGTCCGCTGATTTCGGTTCGATGGGGAACGAGCCGGATCGCAGCGATCCGGTCTTCGATCTGCCCGCGAGCCTGAGCCGGGAGCCGCCTCCCGACGAACCGGAGAGCGCGGACCCGTACTTTGACGACCCGCACGGGGGGCCGCCGCCGGACCGCTCCGGGACGATAGCCGTCATCGTCATCGCCGGTCTGATTCTGCTTGGCGGCGGCGCGGTGATCTGGTGGTGGTTCAGCAGCCGCTCGGAAGAGACCGTCGATCCGAACGCCGCCGCTGCGGCGGTTGAAGCACCGGCGGCCGCCGAACCAGCCGCGGCGCCGGTGGCTGCCGACCCACCCGCCCCGGAAACGCCGGCGCCTCCGGCCCTGTCCGAGAGCGATTCCCTGGTTCGGGACGTCGTGGGCGGCCTGTCGCAGCACGCTCAGTGGCTGGCATGGCTGGTTCCCGAGGAACTGGCGATGAACTTCGTGCGCGTGGTCGGCGCCGTGGCCTACGATGAGCCGCCCCAGTCCAGCCTGGAGCCGCTGCGGCCCGAGGAGGGATTCAGCGTCGTGCGGCGGGGTCAGCGCTTCTACCCGGCCGAGACGAGTTTTCGCCGCTACGACCTGGCGGTCGAGGTCCTCGACTCGATCGATGTCGCCGGCGCCGCTCGCGCCTATGAGCGCCTGGCGCCGTTGTTCGAGAAGGCGCATGACGAGTTCGGATACCCCAACGAATTCGGCGACACTCTGGAACTGGCGGCAACGAGGCTACTGGCGACACCGATCCCGGACGCTCTGCCGGAACTTCGGTTGCGGGTCATCAGCTTCGAGTACGTCGATCCTGGGCTCGAGGGGTTGAGCCCGGCCCAGAAGCTCCTGCTGCGCCTGGGGCCGGACAACGGCGACCGTGTGCGGGCCAAGGTCAGGGAGCTGTACGGGGCGCTGCAGTAGTTCCGGTCACTCGAGTTCCCCGCCATCGAGGGCGCGGCGCTGAGCTTCCGCATACCGGGGCAGCATCCGGTCGTAGATGGCGACCGCTTCGGGGCGCGGTGCGGCGGAGGGCCCCGGTTCGGCGGCCGGCGGTAGCGGGTACGGTCTGCGGCCGGTCGCACGTAGAGCGGCGCCCAGGGCGGCGCCGTCGCTCACCTCGTGTCCCTCGATGCGGCAGCCCATGACATCGGCGGCGACCTGTAGCAGTTCCCGGTTGCGGGAACCGCCGCCAGTGGCCACGATGCGACTCGGCCGGGTGGCCATCCATTCCGAGTTGAGCCGCATCGACAGGAACTGCCCCTCGACCACGGCACGGCAGTTGCGCGCGGCCTGCTCGGGCGCGTCCGCGAGGCCGCCCAGCCTGATGACGCGCGGCGACGCCACGCGCGGGACGATCTCCGGTTCGAACCAGGGCAGCATCATCATGCCGTCGTTGCCCGGCGGCGTTGCCCGCAGGGCGTCCTCGAAGGCCTGCCAGTCGAGACCGTGGCGGTTCCGCACCGCCTCGCGCGCGAGCGACCCGTTGCGGAAACAGACCAGGCTCATCGGGTGTCCGCTCGGTGCGATGAAGACGTGGCCGCCCCGGTCCGGATCGACGGCGACGTTGGCCAGCAGGCAGAAGTAGGTATCGCTCGTTCCCAGACTCAACACCGCCTCGCCCGGCTCTCTCATGCCCACGCCGACCAGGGAACAGGGGTTGTCGCCGGCGCCGATGACCACCTGGGCGTCCGCGGGGAGGCCGTGCCGGGCCACGAAGTAGGGAGCGATCGCACCGATAACCGTCCAGGGCGGCTGGGACGGCAGCAGGCGCCTGCGCAGCCCCTCCGCGGTGGCGGCGAGGGCCGTCTCGGACCACTCGCGCCGGCGGATGTCGAGCAGGTTCATGCCGGCGCCGTCACCGTGGTCGATCGGCGCCAGCCGGCCGGCCAGGGCCGAGGTCACGAAGGAACTGACCAGGCACACGTGAGCCGTGCGGCGCCATGCCTCGGGTTCGGTCTGGGCGAAGCGACGGATCTGGGGACCCGTGAAGCGTTCGAAGGTGTCGCTGCCGGTGAGCTCTGCTGTTGCCGCGGGGCCACCGAGTGCGCGGCGGATCTCTGCGCACTCGCGTTGGGTGGAGGAGTCCGTCCAGATCGGCGCTTCGGCACGCGAGAGCAGCGGTTCGACCTGCTGGGCCAAGTTTCGCTCGGGCGAGAGAGCCTGGAGCGCCGCATCGGCGCCCGCCCGAAGGTAGACCGAGCCGTGCTGCTGGCCGGACACCGACACGCCGCGGACATTCCGGCAAGCCGCTGTACCCAGCCTCTCGAGCGCCAGGTCCAGCGCTTCGAGCCACATGCACGGCGGTACCCGCCCGATGGCCGGATTCTCGTTGGGGAGCTGGCCGTTGACGGTGCCGTACGCCGGCAGTTCCGAGTCGTAGTGGACGCCGGCGCGGGCGGCGATGCGGCGCGCCCGGTCCTCGCCTTCGCCATCCGGCAACGGCGCCTCAACCAGGATCGCGGTCAGACTCTGCGTGCTGACGTCGATCCCGAGGTACAGGGGACCGGAACTCACTCGATGTGGGTGCTGTACAGGTAGTCGTTCAGGATGCTCTCGAGCTCCTCCTGCCGGCCGCTCGTCCTGGGCGGTTCGCCGAGCCCGCCGGCCCACTCCTCCAGCTCCTCGAGAGTGGTCTCGCCGGCCATGAGCTTGCGTCCCAGGCCGCGGCGGTAGCCGGCGTAGCGCTGCCGGATGCGCTTGCCGGCCAGGCCCAGGACGCCGTCGCGCTTGATCCGGTCGACGATCAGGAGCGCCTTTGCGAACACGTCCATCGACGCGATGTGGGCGTAGAACAGGTCGACCGTGTCGAAGGAGCCGCGCCGCACCTTGGCGTCGAAGTTCAGGCCGCCCCAGCGCAGGCCGCCCTGACCGCGAATGATGAGCAGGGCGAGGACGCACTCGCGCAGGCTCATGGCGAAGTTGTCCGTGTCCCAGCCGACGCCTTCCAGGCCGCGGTTGATGTCGACGCTGCCGAGCATGCCGGCGCCCGCCGCGGTCGCCAGTTCGTGCTCGAAGGAGTGGGTGGCGAGCGTCGCGTGATTCGCCTCGACGTTGAGTAGAAGATCGCCCATCAGGTCGAACTCGCGCAGGAAGTTCAGGCAGTGCGCGCAGTCGAAGTCGTACTGGTGGACCGAGGGCTCCTTCGCCTTGGGCTCGAGGAAGAACTTGCCCTCGAAGCCCTGACGCCGCGCGTAGTCGACGGCGAGCCGGAGGAAGGCGGCCATCTGCTCGCGTTCGCGGCGCATGTCCGTGTTGATCAGCGACGTGTAGCCCTCACGGCCGCCCCAGAACACGTAGCCGGTGCCGTCGAGCTCGATCGTGGCGTCGATTGCGCTCCGGACCTGGGCCGCGGCGTGGGCGAAGACCCGGGGGTCGGGGTTGGTCGCCGCGCCGTGCGTGTAGCGGGGGTGGCCGAACAGGTTGGCGGTGCCCCAGAGCAGTTTGACGCCGGTCTCGCGCTGCCTGACCTGAGCCAATTGGACGATCTCCTCCAGGTACTCGTTGCTCTCGGCAACCGAGCGGCCCTCGGGCGCGATGTCCCGGTCGTGGAAGCAGTAGTAGCGCACGCCGAGCTTGGTGAAGAACTCGAACGCGGCGTTGAGCGTCCGCTGGGCGACCTGGATCGGGGTCGGCGCGTGGTTCCAGGGGCGGTCGTACACCGGATCCGGTCCGAACGGATCCTGGCCGCCGCCCTTGAAGGTGTGCCAGTAGGCGACCGCGAACTTGAGTTGCCGCTCCATCGTGGTGCGGCCGACCTTGCGCGTGCGGTCGTAGTACTTGAACGCTAGCGGGTCGCGGCTGTCCGGCCCGTGGAACGGAATCGCCTTCTGGATCTCCGGGAAGAACGGCTCGACTTCGGGGAAGAAGGGGGTCATCGAACTGCGAGCAGCCTCCGTTGAAGGGTTACTCAGTTGTCCTCGAACGCGGCGTCGAAGGCGATCGCCGAGGGTGCGAAATCGAGCGCCCTGACGAAGTCGGCCGCTTCGGCGGCGCCGTGCTCTCGGTCCATGCCGGAGTCCTCCCACTCGACGGAGAGCGGACCGTCGTAGCCGATGTCGTTGAGCGCACGGATGATCTCCTCGAAGTCGACCGAGCCGCGGCCGGGCGAGCGGAAGTCCCAGAACCGGCGGTGGTCGCCGAAGTTCGTGTGGCCGCCGAAGACGCCGCAGGGCTTGGGCCCGTCGGACCACCAGGCGTCCTTGATGTGGACGTGGAAGATGCGGTCGCCGAAGCGGCGGATGAAGTCCACGTAGTCGACGCCCTGGTAGCCGAGGTGGCTGGGGTCGTAGTTGAAGCCGAAGGCCGGGTGACCGCCCACCGCCTCGATGGCGCGCTCGGCGCTGACGGTGTCGAAGGCGATCTCGGTCGGGTGCACCTCCAGCCCGAAGCGCACGCCGAGCTCCTGGTAGGCGTCGAGGATCGGCGTCCAGCGGGCGGCAAAGTCGGCGAACCCGTCGTCGATCATCGCCGGCGGCACCGGCGGGAACGAGTAGAGCAGGTGCCAGATCGAGCTCCCGACGAACCCGTTCACCACCTCGAGACCGAGGGCCTTGGCCGCTTCGCCGGTGCGGATCATCTCGTCGGCAGCCCTCCTGCGGACATCCTCCGGGTCGCCGTTGCCCCAGACATGCGGCGGCAGGATCGCCTCGTGCCGGGCATCGATGCGGTCGCAAACGGCCTGACCCACCAGGTGATTGCTGATCGCGAACAGTTCGAGACCGTGCTGCTCAAGCAGTTCGCGCCGCGAGGCCGCGTAGGAGTCGTCGCAGCGGTCGACTTCGACGTGGTCGCCCCAGCAGGCGAGTTCCACGCCGTCGTATCCGAGGTCGCGCGCCAGCGGGCAGAGGTCGGCGACCGGCAGATCGGCCCACTGGCCGGTGAAGAGGGTTACGGGTCGGGCCACGGTGCGTCTCCTACGGGTTGCTGCTTCCGTTTCGGTTCGGGTTCGGCGCCTGCCGCTGCGTCAGCCCGGCATCCTGAGCCACTTCTGATCGCTCTGGCTGCTCGCGACCACGGTCTCGATGAACTGCATCCCGCGCAGGCCGTCGTGGACGGTGGGGAAGTCGAGCATCGTCGGGTCGGGTTCGACTCCGCGCCGGCGGCAGTCGAGGGTCCGGGCGAAGTTCCGGTACAGGTTGGCGAACGCCTCGAGGAAGCCCTCGGGGTGGCCGGCCGGCAGCCTCGTGTGCGCCGCGGCGTCGTCGCACAAACCCTGGCCGGAAGTCCGCAGGATCTCACGCGGACGATCGAGCCACTTGAGGATCAGCGTGTTCGGCTCTTCCTGGCGCCACTCGAGACCCCCGGTTTCACCGTAGACCCGGATCGCCAGCGCGTTCTCCTCGTCGATGGAGATCTGGGAGGCGTAGAGAACGCCGCGGGCCCCGTTGTCGAAGCGCAGCAGCACGTTGCCGTCGTCCTCCAGCGGCCGGCCGTCGACGAAGGTGGTCAGGTCGGCGCACAGGGACTCGATGCGGAGGCCGGTGATCGCCTCGGCGAGGTTCTCGGCGTGCGTTCCGATGTCGCCGATGCAGCAACTGATGCCGGCGCGTTCCGGGTCGGTGCGCCAGTCCGCCTGCTTCTGGCCCTCCGCTTCGAGTTCGGTGGCGAGCCAGCCCTGCGGATACTCGACGACGATCTTGCGCACCTTGCCGAGCTGACCGCTCCGGACCCGGTGCCGGGCCTCCTTGACCATCGGGTAGCCGGTGTAGTTGTGGGTCAGGCCGAAGACGAGGCCGGTCCGTTCGACTGTTGCCACCAGGGCCTCGGCCTCGGCCGCCGACTTCGTCATCGGCTTGTCGCTCATCACATGAAAGCCGGCTTCGAGCGCCGCCGACGCGACTGGAAAGTGCATGTGGTTCGGGGTGACGATGGAGACGAAGTCCATGCGCTCGGACGGGTCCAGGCGGGCTTCGCGCTCCATCATCTCCTGGTAGGCGCCGTAGCACCGCTCGGGCGGCAGGAAGAGGTCGGCGCCGGAGGCCCGCGAACGCGCCGGGTCCGAACTGAAGGCGCCGCCGACGAGCTCGATCAGCCCGTCGAGGCCGGCCGCCATGCGGTGGACGGCGCCGATGAAGGCGCCCTGGCCGCCGCCGACCATGCCCATGCGGATCTTCCGTTCCATCGCGCGCTCTTCTGAGCGGCTACTCCACTGCCGCTCCCTGTGCTCCTTCCTCGATCGCGAAGAGCTCCGAGCGGGTGGCGACGTAGAGGACGCCGTCCTTGGCGAAGGGGGTCGTGTACACCGCTCCTTCCATGAACACCTCGTTGATCAGGTTCTCCTCGCGACCCGTAGCGAGAATCGCGACCTCGCCATCCTCGTCGCCGATGTAGATCTTGCCGTCGACAACGAAGGTCGATCCCCAGATCGCCGCGTAGGTGTGGTGCATCCACAGCAGCTCGCCGGTCTCCTCGTCGAAGCAGTAGACGTGCCCCGAGAGGTCCGCGATGTAGACCAGCCCGTCGTGGACGGAGGCGGTGGACATGGTGCGGTGGAAGTTCTCGCCGCCGACATGCCAGACCTCACCTGTCTCGCCGATGTCTCCGGTCCCGGAGGCGTCGATCTTGAAGAAGTGCCCGGGTCCCTCTCCATGTTCCGGATCCTGGCCCACGCCGACGTAGACGACGTCGTTGTGGAACACCGGCGTCGAGATGATGTTGTTCCGGGTGCCCTTGCCTCCGAGTTCCCACACCGATTCCTTCGGGTTCGCGTCGAAGGTCCAGATCAACTCGCCGGTGTCCGGCGCGAAGGAATAGACCACCCCCTCGCCACCCGGGATGACGATCTGGGCGCGCCCGCCGGCGACACCGGCTGCCGGGTTGGACCAGGTCCCGTGGAGGATCTTCTCGCGCGGGTGAGCGCTCTCCCACACCAGTTCGCCCGTGTACTTGTTCAAGGCGACGAAGCTCGGTCCCAGCGGCGACGGGATGTTGATGTGACCTTCGTCGACGCCCTGGCCCGTGGTCGCGACGACGACGTCGCCGACCACCAGGGGCGAGCCGGCGGCGAGATTGTGGGGGAAGACGTCCAGCTCCGCGATCATGTCGAAGGACCACACGATGTCCGCGTCGAGTTCGTCGCCGTACTGCTCGTTCTGGATGCCGTCGTTGCCATCCGCGAAGCCGTCGACATCGACGGCGACGAACTCCGCCCGGTTGGTGACGTAGTAGACGAGGTCGCCTTCGATGTAGGGCGTCGAGCAGATGCCCTGGAGTGGCCAGTCGTTGACCCGTCCGGCGGGGAGCTTGTCGTGGGTGGCCTGCCAGAGGAGTTCGCCGTCGCTCTCGCGGAAGGCGATCAGCACCCCCTTGTCGCCGACGATGCCCGGCCGGCGCTCACCCTCGTTGTTCGTACCGACGAAGACCTTGCCGTCATAGATGATCGGGCCGGCGTAGGTCTGGGAGCCGAGTTTCTGTTTCCACTTGATGTTCCTGCCGGACAGGACGTTCCAGTCGGTGGGGACGCCGGTCTCGGAGGACACCATGTTGCGCGAAGGGGTCAAGCCGAACATGGCCGGCGGGTCCTCCGCCAGCGCCGCAGCGGCGCCGGTGGAGATCAGAAACGCTGCTGCCACGCACGCCTTGGTCATGCTCCCCTCCTCGGGTTCAGTGGATTCGTGCTGCCCTCTCCAACTATCCAGGAGTTCATATTTCAGGTGCTCAGTTGCCGGTGATCCGCACGTTGTCGTAGGACACGACCGACGGGGAGTAGCCGAGAATCCCGGGAGAGCCGTTCCGGATCGGGTGGGGATCTTCTGCCGTGACAGTCCAGTCGGCGGGCTCCTCCGAGCCGCGGGGCCACACCTTGCCGCGGATCGTGGCCGTGTCTTCGACTGTTTCCACCTGGAGCTTCATCGTGTACCAGCGATCCATCTCGAATGCGAAGTCGACCGTCTGCTCGACCCGGAGTTGGGCCGACCAGGACCGGATCTGCAGCCGCTGGTGAATGCCCGCCAGGTCGAGGATGTAGCCGCTGTTGATCAGCCCCGCATCGGACTTGCGGCGGCCCTTCTGCGAGTTGCGCACGTCGGCCTGAATCGTGTAGTTGCTGAGAGACGGGGGGCCGAGGAGAACTGGCGAGCGCAAGAGGCCCCGCTCTGCGACCGGCTTGATCAGGATGCTGTCGCCGTCTTCTTCGGCGATGTCGTAGCGGCCGCCGCCGATCCAGTAACCGCGCTTGCCGCTGGAGAAGTCCTCGGTCCAGGGCAGGGGCGGGAAGACGCGGATGCGGGCTTCGGCAGTAAGGTCGCCGCTGGTCGCGACCAGGGCGCCGGCCTGGAAGGTCGAGTCCTCGGCGAAACGGACGGTGCTGCCCGTAACTTCCGCCTCGAACCCCTTGAGCGACCAGTTGGCTTCGACGGCGCCCAACGGCCGGCCGAGGGCGTCGTAGGCGAAGACCTCGAAATCGTGACTCTCGCCAGGCTTGGTTGTGATCTCTGCGGGAACGACGAGCAGGGTCGCCGGCGGTCCCTCCGGTTCCCCCTCGTCTCCGCGGCTGGGAAGCGGGGAAGCCGTCACCTCGAACGGCGCGTCCTTGTCGCCGAGGCAGTAGACGCCCTCCTCGGTCGTGAAGTAGATCCGTCCGTAGGCGATCGCCGCGGAGCCGTACAACTCCGCGTATCGGCCGTCCGGGACCTTCAGTTGGTGCCGGCTCAGGATCTCGGCGCTCGTGTCTCCCGGCCGGATGATCGCGAAGTGGCCGTTCGTCTCACCGGCGTAGATCTTGCCGTCGGCCCACACCGGCGACGCCTTGCCGACGGTGCCGATGCTGAGTTCCCAGAGAACCTCGCCGGTATCCGCGTCGACCGCGGCCATGTTCCCGGAGTTGTTCACGATGTACAGATGGCCGTCGTGGAGAGCGGGCGACGGGAAACCCGCCTTGTTCCGGTTCCACCGCCACAGCTCGTGGGTCGTCGTGATGTCGCCGCTGCCGGTGCCGTCGATCGCGATGACGCGCCCGAGCGCGCCTTCGTCGATGTTCTCCTCGCTGTGCGAGATGAACACTCTGCCCTGGTCGTCGACCACGGGCGAGGCGTTGATGCCGCGCTTCGAGAGGTTGAACTCCCACACCTTCTTGCCGGTGCGTGCCTGGAGAGCGTAGATGTGCCCGTCCGCGTTGCCGGTGATCAACAAGCGCTGGCCGTTGATCACGGTCACGATCGGGATCGACTGCGTGTTCCGGTCGTGGATCGTGCCCCCCGGCGTGGACATCCACTGGACTTCCCCGGTCCGCTTGTCGAAGGCGTAGTAGCGATGCCGGGGTATGCCCTGGTTGCCCCAACTGCCGTTGTTCATGTTGACGATGATCAGATCCTCGTCGATCGCCGGAGAGGCGGTCCTGCCGCCGTAGCCCTCGAAGCGGCCATGCTCTTCCTTGAGGGAGCGCGACCAGACCAGATTGCCGTCGCGGTCATGGCAGAGGAAGAGACCGCTGACCAACTGGGCGTAGGTGTAGCCGGTCTCCGCATCGCCGGTGAGGGAGGCCCAGCCGACCCGGTTCATGGCCACCGTGGTCAGGTACAGGTTGTACCGGCGTTCCCAGAGCGACTCGCCGGTGCCGGCGTCGAACGCCGCGATGACAGCCTGCTCGTGGATTCCCGAGCCAACTCGTCCGTTGACGAACACTCGCCCTCCCATCACGACCGGCGTCGAACGGGCGGTGAAGTCCTGGCGCCAGATCAGGTTCTCCCCCTCCGGGCTCCAGGTGTCGATCAGACCGGTCTGAGGCGAATAGCCGTTCTGGTACGGGCCGCGCCAGGAGGTCCACTCCTCGGCCTGCAGCGAGGTGGCGGCCAGCGCCAAGGCGAGCAGGATTGAACAGGACTGAAGGCGGTTCCTCATCTCGGCTCCTTGCCAGGGTATTGGGAAGCGGGCAGCGGCCCTGCACGCGGCGCTCATTCTAGGCAGATTTCCCCTGAGGCCGCTTTCGCCTCGGGTGTTCGCGGTTCGGCGGATGATGTCTCTACTCGGCTTCCTCGGCTTCCTCGGCTTCCTCGGCCTCGGCGGCCGCCTGCGCCGCGGCCATCTGCTCCTGCCAGTTGGCGGGATAGATCATCGCCATGAGCGTTGACTGCTCGGACTTGTACTGCACCATGGCACCCTTCGGCAGCCAGATGGCGTCGCCGGGACCGACCTCGTGGCTGTTCTCGCCGGAGAGGATCGTGAGGTGGCCCTCGAGGTTGTAGAGGTACTCGTCGAACGGCATCGGGCGCTGTTCCTGGGTATCGAAGTTCTCCAGCACCGTGAGCGCGCAATGCAGGGTGTCGGCGACCGCCACCACGCCTGGCGCGCTTGCGGGCCCGACATCGGAGCCGGTGCTGATGCCCGGCCCGTACTCGACGATCTGACGGTCGGCTGCCGCGACGAAGGACACCGGCGCCGGTTCGCCCTCCATCGACCAGTTCTCGTCGGCGGGTGTCCAGTCGACGGGGTAGACGCCGATGACGTTCGTTGCCCTCTCGCCGGCCTGTAGCCTTTTTGCCACGGTCCCCTTGGGAATCCACAGACCGTCGCCCGGGCCGATCTCGAACACCGCGTCCTCAGTCTCGATCGTCAGGATTCCGCCCTCGAGGCCGTAGATGTACTCGTCGTAGGTGTACGTCCAGTTCTCGAGCAGATAATTCTCCCAGTGCGCGATGACGTGCGCGGTGGTCGTGCTTCCAGCCACCGAACCCATCGCGGTGGGGTCGCCGACGTCCGACGCCGTCATGAGGGCCGCGTTGCCGGGTGTGAGTTCGTGGAACTCCCGGGCGTCGCCCTTGATGACGACGATCTCTCCGACCGGCGCCGGCACTTCGCGAACGGCCGGCTCCTCGGCTGGGGCTTCCGCCTCTTCTTCGGCCGGGGCGCAGGCCAGGAAGGCAACGCCCACCGTAAGCACGCTGATGGCCAGGATCGGGGTTCTTCGGACAGTCTGGATAGACAACATTCTGTTCTCCCTGTTGCGGAACCTCATCTCCCAATCTTCCTTAGGAAAACCTAAGAAACTTCCAACGGCGGCAAGGAACCCGAGTTTGGGCCTGCAGTCCTTTGCGGGAGACGTGTGGATAAGCCTTCGTGTGGCAACGCAGGACGCTTGCGGCAGCCGTTAGGATGAGTGTGCAGCATACTGAGCGACGCCTTCAGGGTCAAGAAGACACAGCGCGGTCAAGAGAACACAGCGTGGTCAAGAAGACACAGCGAAGGTTGACGTTTCGGGACCGTCGATTCCTATTCAGCGCGATCGTCGTGGTTCCGATCGCGCTCTCTCTGGCGTGCCGGCGGGAAGGGGCTTCCGTAGCGCCCCCGCCCGAAACTCCGGCCCCACCGCCCATCGAAGCGGCATGGAGTGAGGCGGTGGGCGATCTGGCGCCGAGGGACTGGAACGTCGTGCTGATCACGATCGACACCCTCCGCGCCGACCGGCTGGGCTGCTACGGCTACGCGGATATCGAGACGCCGCATCTCGATCGTCTGGCCGGCGAGGGGATTCTCTTCGAGAACGCAGTCACGACGGTTCCCTTCACGCTGCCCGCGCACAGTTCGATCATGACCGGCGCCTACCCGCCGATCCATGGCGTGCGGGAGAACGTCGGTTACGCACTCGACGAGCGGCTGCCCACGCTGGCGGAGGACATGGCCGGCGCCGGCCGGCGCACCGGAGGCTTCGTCAGCGCCTTTGTGCTGGACGGTCGATGGGGGATCGACCGGGGCTTCGACCGCTACTACGACGAGTTCAAGGTCCAGGACATGGGCACGCTGAACATCGCCTCCGTTCAGCGCGAGGGGACGGAGACGATCGACCAGGCGGAGGCCTGGCTCGACGACGTAGCGGGTGCTCCCTTCTTCCTGTGGCTTCATCTCTTCGAGCCGCACGATCCCTACGAGGCGCCGGAGCCGTTCGCGGCGCGTTATCCGAAGCGGCCTTACGACGCGGAGGTCGCCTATGCGGACAGTCTGGTCGGCAGGCTGCGCGAGATGCTCGAGGGCAGGAACCTGCTCGACCGGACTCTTCTGGTGGTCACGGGCGATCACGGCGAGGGTCTGGGCGATCACGGCGAGTACTTTCACGGCTTCTTCGTGTATGACAGCACAGTCCGGGTGCCGCTGATCGTGCGGCTGCCGGAAGGCCGTCTCGGCGGCCGGAGAGTGGACGCGGCGGTGAGCCACGTCGATCTGCGTCCCACGATTCTGGACGCGCTCGGGTTGTCGTCGCCGCCGGTTGATTCGCGCCAGGGAGGGCGCAGCCTGCTCCCGCTCGTGCTGGGCATGGACGACAGTGAACGGTTCGCCTACATCGAGTCCTACTATTCGCTGTACCACTACGGCTGGGCGCCCCTGCGCGCCATTCGCACGGGCCCGCTCAAATTCATCGACGCGCCGGAACCCGAGTTGTACCGCCTGACCGATGACCCGGGGGAGGCGGAGAACGTCGTGCGCCGTACGCGCGTCGAGGCGCGGGAACTCCGCGATCGGCTGCTTCTGATGATCAGCGAGTTCGAGGGGACCGGCGCCGGCGAAGCGGCGCCGCCGGACTTGGATCAGGAGACTCTGGCGCAGCTCCAGGCGCTCGGGTACCTGGCCGGCAGCGGCAGCCGCACGGAGGCGCCTGAGGACCTCTCCGGTCTCGCCGATCCGAAAGACAAGATCGCGGTCCACCGGGCGATCATGCTGGCCCAGAACGACATCGGAAAGGGCGAAACGGCGGCGGCCCGTGAGCGGCTGCTGGAGGCCATCGCACTCGATCCCGGAGTGGTCGATGCCCAGCAGATGCTCGGCAATCTGCACCAGCGGCAAGGGGATTATCTGACCGCGATCGACTACTTCCAGAACGCTCTTGCCCGCAGCCCGGATCACCAGGCATCGCTGCTGGGTCTGGCCGATTCGTACCTGTGGCTCGACAGATCGGAGGACGCTCTGGTCGGTTACGAGCGGCTCCGCGGCCTGGCGCCGCACGACAGCAAGGCCGCAATCGCTTCTACCGAAATCCTGGTCGACCTGGGCCGTCCGGCGGAGGCCCTGGAAGTCGCCGAGTCCGCGGCCCGCTACGAGCACGCCCCGCCATTGGTCCACAATCAGCACGGCGAACTGCTTACGCTTGCGGGACGGATCGACGAGGCCGAGGGCGCCTTCGAACGCGCCATCCAGGCGAATGACCGCCCGGTGCAGCCGCACTTCAACCTGGCGGTGCTGTACGAGGAGCGCGGCGAGTCGGCGAGGGCGATCGAGCGCTACAAGGAAGCGCTGGCCCGGATGCCGTGGCACTACAAGACCCTGTTCAATCTCGGCCGTCTGCTGGGCCGCGAGGGAGACGCGGTAGAGCAGGAGGAGCTGTGGCAGGCCGCGGTGGACGCGAACCCGGAGTTCATCGAGGGGCACTACCTGCTGGCCAAGCTGTTGATGGACCAGGGCGGCGATCTGAAGCGGGCCGAGGAGCTGGTGCGCGCGGGTCTCGAGCACGACGAAACGCACCAGGCGGGGGCTCTCGGCTACTTCGTGCTGGCCGACATTCTCAGTCGCCTCGGCCGGACCGGGGAGGCGATGGAGGCGGTGCGCTCGGGCCGGGCCATTCAGGGGTCGCCGTCGGGATGACCGGATGTGTGGCAAACGTGCGGCGGCGTCCCTAGATCACGCCCTGTCCTCCTCGATGTGGCAATCAACGCATACTCGCGTTGGTCCATGGTCCTCACCCGCCAGTTGTCTGTCTTCGTGGCAGCTACGGCAAAGATCGTGAAACTGCGATTCGAACATCGGCCACACCTCCTGATTGATGACATGGCAAATCATGCATGGATCGTTACCAGTGTTGTCCACGTAGTTGTGATGACACACCAAGCAGTTCTCGGCAACGTGATCTTCGTGAGCAAACGTCATCGGCAAGATCGGCTCGGGACTTCGCCATCGATGTTCAAGCACGGGTCGTTCCGTAGGCAACGGCGTGCCGAACACCAGCAGCGCCGCCGCCGCCAACACGACCAATCCCACAAACACTCTCACAACTACAAGTTCCGGATGCTCGCAAAAACGAGCACGCACAACGTACCGATAGCCAGGTACTTTCGCCAAGTCTGTCGTGTCACAGCATTGCCTCGATCGGTTCTTTGGCTACCCCTCCACAGCACAATGAGGGTAAGAACCAGAAACAGCACGATTTGATATGCGGTGTTCAAGTAGAACCCACTGGCCACAATATGGTAACCAGCACCAACAATCGTTACCAGCGCCAGGACACGATGCCAAAGCCCAAAAGTGGCGGCTCGCCCGTGTAGGCCCGGGCGATACTTGGGTAAGCTAACAAAGATGGTTACGGTGAGCGAAACGAAGGTAACGATGCCCATCCACATATAGACAGGTGCGCCTGGTTTTACGTACTCGATCACTACGGCATCGCTGAGCAAGAACCAGTAGGCGTGCGCTGTTGCCACTCCCAACACTGCAAAGCCTAGAAACTGGTGCGCCCGCAAATTGAAACCGCGGCCTCTAGACGCGCTCAAATGAAGAAGCCCGGCAAACGCCACGAATCCCAGACCGCTGCCGATATCCCAGAGCCAGCCCGCGCCCAATGTCGGAGTGGCCAGCAGCGTGACGAGCAACACACCGAGGAGTGTCGGCAAAAGGCCCTTCATGAATGGTGCCACTGTCCCAGCGATCATGTGGAGGTCTTCGCGAGCGCTGCCGTTTCTTTGCCCGTCAGACGTGGCCCGATCGTACTCCTGGCGTGACGCACCTCGGAGGAGTCTAGTGCATTGGAAGCACCGCTGGCGTTCGGCTCCCGGCTGTGACGACGGCGACGGCGTCAGGTGCTACGTGCTGGCGTACGCCCATGCCAACGGAAGCGCACCCAAACCTCTCGATTCGGCAGACTCAGAGTTCGGCGATCCACAAGACGATGGACTGGATCTCGTCGTCAAAGGACGGGCTCACCTGCCGGCGCAGGCGCTCGAAAGTCCCCAATGGCAGGAACGAAGGACGGCGAGTGGTTGATCCCCGGGCTCTCGCCGGGGACGGTGACCGTGACCGCGACCCTCGAAGGGATGGAGACCGCGACCGTCGAAGGGGTCCGCGTCTCCATCTCCGGCGTGGCCAGCGTGAATCTGACGATGCGTCCCGCAGCCGTCGAAGAGGCGATCACGGTGACCTCGGAGGCGCCCGTTCTCGATGTGACCAGCTCGTCGGCCAGCGTCACCTTCGACCAAGAGCTGGTCGATTTGAAGCCGACGACGACGCGTAACTTTCAGGAGCTCGCGCTGATGGCCCCCGGTGTGAACCTGTCCGGTCGCCTCGGCAACGTCGGCGCCTATGCGGGACACCCCACGGCCTACGGTCGCGATCAAGCCTCGATCTCCTGGAACGTCGATGGACTCGACGGTAGCTTTCCGGGCGCCTTCAGCCGCGAGTTCGAGGAGGTGCCCTACTGGCGCGTCGGCTTCCAGTCGGTGCTGGGTTCCAACACCGTGATCGAGGCCAACTTCTCCGACACCATCAACAATCGCAGAACATGTTCGATACCTCCGTCATCGTTCCCGCCATTGTCTCGCAGCCTGGCCGTATTCCGGAAGGCGATGTCTGTAGCGGGCTCCTCAGCCACTACGACATCATGCCCACGCTCCTTGAGTACGGTCCGGTACGGATGATCCGTAGCCGGACGCACAAGTACGTTCACCGTTACCCCTGACGGCCCGCACGAGTTTTACGACCTGGCCAACGACCCGGACGAGGCGGCGAATCTGATCGACAACGCCGATCATCAGGATGGGATTGCAATGCTGAAGGCACGCCTGGAAGAGTGGTTTGTGCGCTACGTTGATCCCACTATGGATGGCGTGCGCGAAGCGGTGACGGGCAAGGGCCAGTTGGGTTTGGCCGGACCTGCGGGAGGTGGCAAGAAGAAGTTTGGGGATGATTGGTTCTACTTTAGGGATAGGAGGGAGTAACGGTCTGGAACATCGAGGCCATCAAGACGGCTGACGCCCGCGTCACCGCTGCCAGAGCCAGGTGACCTTGAGGATGAGCTGTCGGCCCTGCGTGCGTCGCTCCGAGAGCGACGGCGCCGTCCAGTTCTCGTTGTAGACGAGGAAGATGTCGGCGCCGGGTCGATAGATCCAGTGAAAGCGGATGTTGACGCCGAGATCCTCGGCGGCGTCGTTGTACTGGGCGATCATGTTCAGTCGCAGATCCGGCGTGAACGACAGGTCGACGCCTTGGCTCCAGAGGTTGATCTCGAACGCGCCCTGCGGCAGCTCGACATCGTGGTACGTCCAGGTGGTGGAGGTGCGAACGAGGCGTGACAGGCGAAGACCGACCTCCTGTCGCAGGGAAGTCCAGTCGCCCTCGTAGAACTCACCCCAGTTGTTGAAGCTCCTCCAGGTCACCGATCGTGAGGCATCGGTCAGCATCAGCAGTTCCCAGCCGTCGAACTCGAACAGGCCCGCCGGGATCACCACGCCAGGGTAGATCTCGAATGGCGCAAACAGCCGCTCCGTGGTGCGCATGGCGCCGAACTCCAGGAAGTCATTGGTGTTGAGGACCATGCCTAAGGGATACACGACAGTCTCCTCGCTCTCCAGACGTCCGTCGCTCGAGCGCTCGAAACGGCGGTGCGCGCCTTCGGCGTACCAGGAGCGGATACCACCGCGTTCGATCCGTGGCTGCCAGATAAAGCGCGGGTTGAGCAGGCGGAAGTTCTCGCGCAGCAGAAACCCCACGCCCGGATCGAAGTTCTGCTGCGACTCGATGAAGTCCAGTGACGTCGTGAGGGTGGAACCCTGGTATCCGAGGCCGGCCCCGAACGCAGCATCCTCGCCCTCGACCCCCGGCCGCTCACTGCGGCTCCAGTAGCCGTTGAACTGGAGGAGTTGCGTCGGTTTGAACTCGAAGTCGAGGCCGTAGAGGTTCTCCGCTCCTCCTGTGGCGGGATCGCGCTGCGTGAAGACGGCGCCCACGCTGGAGCGCTCACCGATGTTGCGCTTCACCCGGGCGACGGCAAATCCGGTTTGCGCCGCGTGGCGGCCCCGGAGGTTGGTTGCTCCCGTGCCGAGCCCGAGGACGCCGAAGTTCCATTCGCCGAGCCGGCCGGTCAGGCGGCCCCCCGCCTCGATCGGCACCGTCTCGCCGCCGTCGAGCCCGATGCGGCGCGAGAAGAAGGCCTTCATCAGGGCGGGCAGCCACGGCACTCTCTGGGGGGGGCCGAACTCGAATATGCCCGCGTTCTCGAGAAAGAAGTCCCGTTTCTCGGGAAAGAAGAGGGAGAACCGGGTCAGGTTGACCTGCAGATCGTCGACCTCGACCTCGGCGAAGTCGGTGTTGTAGGTGAGATCGAGCGCCACTGACTTCGTCAGTCCCAACTTGATGTCGAGTCCGCCGTCGATGTCTGTCGTCGAAGTGCCGCTCGGGGGCTCTTCGGAGGCGAAGGCGATGAGGTAGGGCTTGACGTCGAGGCTGCGCGAGCGCCGAAGCCCGGCGAGCCCCGTCAGGGTGCCGGCCAGGGAAACCCGGTAGGCCGCGGCGTGGGACACGCCCGACGTGGTAATGGGCAACGCGGAACGCGGCAGATACGCCCAGTTCGCTTCCTCGCTCTTGCGGCGGATGAGTCGCTGCACGTTCAGGCCCCAGCGGTCGAGAGCCGGATCGAAGCGCAGGGTCGCGAAAGGAATCGCGATCTCCGCCGCCCAGCCATCGGTCGTCCGTCGGGCCTTTACCGACCACACACCGTCCCACTCCTTGTTGACGTCGCGCCCCTCGTCGGTGATCAGTGCATCGTGGCGAGCGCCGTTCGGATTGGTGGCGAAGGCGAAGGAATTGCGGCCGTCGAGAAACGTGTCGAATACCAGAACGAAGGAGTCGTCGGAGGCGAGCTCCGCGTCGCGCTCCATCTCCTTGGCGATGATCTTCCCGGGCGCCCGATCGAACGCGCGCAGCCCCACGTAGAGCGTCGTGGGGGTGTAGGCGATGGAGAACTCCGTCCGTTCGGTAGCCGGCGCTCCTTCGCGGGGCTCGCGTTGCCGAAAGTCTGTACCGACTTCGGCGCGTCGCCACGCGGGCTCGTCGAGCCGACCGTCGACGACGATCGGCTGGTCGATTGCGAGCGCCCCGATCGAGGGGCGCTCGGTGAGATCGGCATCCACCTGACCGACCGCCGGCGCACCGAGTGTCAGCGTGATGACGAATAGAGCCAGCCGGTCGGAGGCCTTGGGATTTGCCCCTTCCGGCTGGTTGCGACGGCTGTTTCGAGGGTTGGCGCTCATAAACCTTAAGGTTTTCTAAGGTTTTGCTCTAGATCAAACGCTGTTCGATCGGTCAGAGTATCGTTGTTTGTGCTTCAGCGGAAACCGGAGGTGACCATGTCGAAGATGCGTCTGGCGGTGTTTGTTTCTCTGCTTCTGGTGATGATCGCGGCGCCGGCCCTTGCCCAGAACGTCGGCACGGTCCGGGGCGAGGTCCGCGACGCGAACGGCGACCCGCTGCCGGGCGTGATGATCGAAGTCGACGGGCCGCTGGTGCGCGGCGACCGCTCGACGACGACGGGCGTGAACGGCGAGTTCCTCGTCAGTGCGCTCAATCCGGGCGCGATCTCGGTCACCGGAACGCTCGACGGCTTCGAGGACGAGACCGTCGAGGATGTCCGCATCTCGATCTCCCAGACCAGCACGGTGCACATGGTCCTCCAGCTCGTCGCGACCACGGAGGAGATCACGGTGACCTCGGAACGCCCGATCCTGGACGTGACGAGCAACGTGATCAGCACCCACTTCACGGAGGACTTCATCGACGACCTGCCGACGAAGCGCAGCTTCCAGGACTACGCGGGCATGGCCAAGGGCGTCACGATGCAGGGGCGGGACCAGACCTACGGCGACTGGCGCTACATTGCCTACGGCAGCAGCCCGGTGGCGAACGCCTGGAACATGGACGGGCTCAACTCCTCCATGCACGACTATGGCGGCGTCTGGTGGTGGATCAACCCGGACACGATCTCCGAGATCCAGGTGCTCGGCGTAGCGGCGCCGGCGGAGTATGGCGGCATGTCCGGCGCGGCGATCAACGTGGTCACGAAGTCCGGCACGAACGAGTTCGACGGCCGCCTGAACTACTACGGCCAGTTCGACTCGATGACCGCCGAGGGCCCGACGTCCCCCGGACTGTCCGGCGACGAGACCGGCTTCTACCGGGACAAGTTCAACAATTACACCCTGTCGCTGGGCGGCGCGTTCAGCCCGGACAAGCTGTGGTATTTCCTGTCGCTTGAGTACAAGGAGGACGCGCTCGGGGAGCCGGGCTCGATTCGGGAGTTCGTCCGCCCGGACCTCTGGGAGCGCTCCGCCCTGAAGCTCGACTGGACCTTCAACCCGTCGAACACCCTGACGCTGGGCGCCCAGTACGAGGACTACGACTGGCAGCAGGCTTCGGATCCGTTCCGCGACCAGGACGCACGGACGCACGAGTTCGGTAACCGGCCTGCCTGGCGGATCGGCTGGCAGTCCGTGTTCTCGAACCGGACCTTCTTCGAATTCAACGTAGCGGAGTTCGACAACTACGACCGCGTGGCCTCGGTCACCGGCAGCACGGACCCGCCCTTCGTGGACTACACGCAGCCGGTCCCCACCACCGTCGGCGGGCCGCGATATCCGTACGACTACGGCCCCAAGATGGTGCGTTCAAGCGCCAAGCTGACCCACTTCGCGGACGACCTGGCCGGCAGCCACGAGTTCAAGTTCGGCGTCCAGTTCACGGACGCGACGACCAAGACGCCCCAGCTCTACCCCGGTTCGGGCGGTCTCTACTACGCGAAGTTCTCCGAGAGCTTCTACTGGCGCTACACCCGGCAGCAGCACTACTACGGCAGCGACTCGACGTCGCTTGGGCTGTTCGTGGACGACTCGTGGAACCTGGGCGGGAAGACGACGCTGAACCTGGGTGTGCGCTACGACAAGGACAACGGCGGCATTCCACCGTACGAGGTGCTTCTGTCGCACGGCGGGGGCAAGGGGAACGCGGTGACCAGCGGCGAGTTCTACCCCGCCTACGACGACCTGGTCGACTGGGAGAACATCTCGCCGCGCTTGGGGATCGCCCGCCAGGTCGGCGAAGGGGCTCGGCAGGGCGTGCTGCGCGCGTCCTACGGCAAGTACTTCGAGGCGAACACCACCTCGATGTGGAACGGCCCCCATCCCGACCGGCCGCCTTCCGTGTACGCCTTCAGCTACTACCGGAACGGACCGTTCTACGTCTACCGCAGCGTTTCTGACGAAAGCCTCATCGAACCGGACCCGAACATGAAGGCGCCCGAGTACGACCAGTACGCGCTCGGCTATGAGCAGCAACTCAGCGAGACCCTGACGATCGGCGCCGAGGTCGTCATCAAGGAGGGCAAGAACCTGATCGGCTGGCAGATTCTCGACGACGGCGTCTACGAGGAGGTGCCCTATGTCAATCCGGAGACGGGCGAGACGATGACGCTCTACAGCGTCATCGAGGAGCCGACGCGCCGCAAGGGCAACAGCCCGGGACCGGGTGCGAACGCGCCGCCCGATGCGAGGTACTACCAGGACTACCAGGGGATCTTCGTCAGCCTGACCAAGCGGAAGGTCGGCAGATGGGGGCTCAACATGTCGCTTGGCTGGTCGAAGTCGGAGGGGCGGACTTCACGGCACCGCGACCAGCGCCAGGCCGAGCCCATCTTCGGCGGTCTGGAGGGCGCGGATCCGAACCTCCATATCAACGCGGAAGGGTTGCTGCAGGCGGACCGGACTTGGGTCTTCGCCGCCCAGGGGCAGGTCGACCTGCCCTGGAAGCTCCGGGGAACGGGCGTGTTGAAGGTCCAGGACGGGCGGCCGTACGCCCTGTTCCAGCGGGTGCAATTGGCCCAGGGCAGAGTCGATGTCGGGTTGACCCCGCGTGAAGATGGTCGGCGGATGCCGGGCAACAAGCTCCTCGACCTCGGGATCGGGCGTTCCTTCTCACTCGGGAATGACGTCTCGCTCGGTATCGACCTGCAGGTCCTGAATGCCCTGAACGACGACGGCTGGGACTACTGGCAGAGCACCGCGTTCAGGGACGGCAATCTCGTTCCTACCATCTACCAGTATCCGCGCCGGCTGATGCTGCGGCTGAGCTTCGACTTCTAGGAGATCATTGTGATGCTTACAAGGAAGGTCGTTCGGGTGACCGGAACTTCGGGTTGGAGTCCGTCGAGGCATGGGCAATGGAAACCCTTCTTGTGCCTGGCGCTGCTGGCGGCCCTGTGGTGCGCACCGGCCCTTGCCACGGAGGGTGACTGGCCGCAGTGGCGTGGCCCGGCCAGAGACGGATATGCGCCCGTGGCCGGCAACGAGAGCCTTGCCGCCGCGCTTCATGGTCCGCTGCCGGCGGCGCTGCACCAGGTATGGAAGGTGGAGGTCGGGCTCGGGCAGTCGGCGCCGATCCTCCACCAGGGCCGGCTGTACATCCATGTGCGACAGGGCGAGGATGAAGTCGTTCTGGCGCTCGACCCGGAGACGGGCGAGGAGATCTGGCGCTACGCGTACCCGGTCCCCTACGTGGAGGTGAATCACGCTTCGGCGTGGGGCCCGGGCCCGAAGTCGACTCTGACCGCGGTCGGGGACACGCTCTACACCTTCGGCGTCACGGAGAGGCTGCACGCCATCGACGCGGAGCAGGGCGACGTGCGCTGGGACAAGAACTACGACGACATCTACAAGCAGCCGTACCCCGAGTGCGGCACCAGCGCGTCGCCCCTGGTCGAGGGCGATCTTCTCATCGTGCCGATCGGTCAGACCTGGCCGGATCCGTCACTCGAGAGCCTGGGAGAGCTGGTGGCCTACAACCGCCTCACGGGCCAGGAGGTGTGGCGCACCGAGAAGCTGCCCCCGGGCTACGCCTCGGCGATGGCGTTCACGATCGAGGGAGTCCGGCAGATCGTCACCACGACCCAGAACCACGTGGTCGGGATTCGCGCCAGCGACGGCAAGACGCTGTGGAAGAAGGAAATGCGGATCTTCATGGAGCAGAACATCCCGACGCCGGTCCTGTACGACGGCAAGGTTTTGATCGGTGGCTACCACTGGGGAAACGCGCTGCTCGATTTCGAGCCGAGCGGCAGCGACGAGCTCTGGGACGTCGACAGCGTCTGGGCGACGAAGCGGCACGAGATGTACATGGACTCGCCGGTGCTGGTAGGCGACTACGTCTACTTCCGTTCGCACAAGAGGCTCGGAACGATGGTCTGCGTCGACATCCGGACCGGCGAGCAGTGCTGGCAGGGTCCGCCTCAGGCGGCGCGGTACGCGGCCTTCGTCGTCGTTGGTGAGGACCGGCTCCTGGTGCTCACGGACAACGGCGACATCAAGGTGCTCGCGGCGGATCCCTCCGAATACCAGGAGCTCGCCTCATGGGAGGTCGCCGACACTCCAGTCTTCACCCATCTGACGGTCGCCGGGTCGCGGATGTACGTCAAGGACGAGGCTCATCTCGCCGTATTCGAGATCGCGGCGGACCAGGTCACGGAGGCTCCGGACAGCCCGGCAGACGCGGTCGTCGCGGACGCATGGACGCCGACGCCGGAAGACGAGGCGGCGGCGCTCGAGGCCGTCAACAGGCTGCTCGACACGCAGAAGGAAGCGACGAGCTGGGAGCAGGTCGAGGAGCACCTGAGCTACTGGGCCGAGGACTTCAGCGACTACTCCGGCCAGACGAAGGCGGACTGGGTCGTCATGTACCGGAACATCTTCGACCGGATCGGGCGGATCGGTTCTCCGCTCGGGTTCGACTCCGAGTCGATGTACGTCGAGTGGCTCGGTGAGACGGCGGTCGTCCGGGGCATCTTCATCGACTTCCGGCCCCGCCGGCAGGCGATCATGGAGCAGTTCTACATGGTCAAGAAGTACGGCGACCGGTGGCTTGTCAACGCGACCGACAACAGGCCCATCTGGGAGAGATGGGGCGAGGGAGGGGAGCTCAAGAGCACCGCCTTCGGCGCGGAGCCGGAGCAGTAGGGTCCTCGGTCTCCAGGCCAGGATCCTTGCGGCGCCGCGAGGTTCGGTTCGGCGTGCGTCCGTTTCGACTTCTTCGACCGCAACCCGGCGCTCGACCTGCCCTGATTTCGGCCGGCGGAGGCTCCGTTGGTTCGGGTAGACTGGGACAGCTTCCAGGAACAGAGCCGGAGGTGGCCATGTCGAAGATGCGTGCGTTGGTGTCGGTTTCTCTTCTCCTTCTCTTCATCGTCGCCCCGGCGCTGGCCCAGAACGTCGGCACGGTCCGCGGCGAGGTGCGCGACGCGAACGGCGACCCGCTGCCGGGCGTGATGATCGAAGTCGACGGTCCGCTGGTGCGCGGCGACCGCTCGACGACGACGGGCGTCAACGGCGAGTTCCTCGTCAGTGCGCTCAATCCGGGCGCGATCTCGGTCACCGGAACGCTCGACGGCTTCGAGGACGAGACGGTCGAGGACATCCGGATCTCGATCTCGCAGACCAGCACCGTGCACATGGTCCTCCAGCTCGCCGCGACCTCGGAGGAGATCACGGTGACCTCGGAGCGGCCGATCCTGGACGTGACGAGCAACGTGATCAGTACCCACCTGACCGAGGACTTCATCGACGACCTGCCGACGAAGCGCAGCTTCCAGGACTACGCGAGCATGGCCAAGGGGGTGACGCTCCAGGGGCGCGACCAGACCTACGGCGACTGGAGGTACTCGGTCTACGGCAGCGGCGGGGTGCAGAACAACTGGAACATGGACGGCCTCAACTCCGCCATGCACGACTACGGCGGCGTCTGGTGGTGGATCAACCCGGACACGATCTCCGAGGTCCAGGTGCTCGGCGTGGGCGCCCCGGCGGAGTACGGAGGCATGTCCGGCGGTGCGATCAACATCGTCACGAAGTCCGGGACGAACGAGTTCGACGGCCGCCTGAACTACTACGGCCAGTTCGACTCGCTGACCGCCGAGGGCCCGACGTCCCCCGGACTCACCGGCGAGGAGACCGGCTTCTATCGGGACAAGTTCAACAACTACACTCTGGCGCTGGGCGGCGCGTTCATCCCGGACAAGCTGTGGTACTTCCTGTCGCTCGAGTACAAGGAGGACGCCCTTGGGGAGCCGGGCTCGGTTCGGGAGTTCGTCCGGCCGGACCTCTGGGAGCGCTCCGCCCTGAAGCTCGACTGGACCTTCAACCCGTCGAACACCTTGACGCTGGGCACCCAGTACGAGGACTACGACTGGCAGCAGTCATCGGATCCCTTTCGCTCGCAAGACGCGCAGACGCACGAGTTCGGCATCCGGCCTGCCTTCCGGCTCGGCTGGCAGTCCGTGTTCTCGAACCGGACGTTCTTCGAGGTGAACGTCGCGGATTTCGACAATTACGACCGGGTGGCCTCGGTCACCGGCAGCACGGAACCGCCCTTCGTGGACTACACGCAGCCGGCGCCCACGACCGTCGGCGGACCGAGGTATCCGTACGACTACGGACCCGCGATGGTTCGCACCAGCGCCAAGCTGACCCACTTCGCGGACGACCTCGCCGGCAGTCACGAGTTCAAGTTCGGCGTCCAGTTCACGGACGCGACGACGAAGACGCCGCAGCTCTACCCGGGTTCGAGCGGTCTCTACTACGCGAAGTTCGCCGAGAGCTTCTACTGGCGCTACACCCGGCAGCAGCACTACTACGGCAGCGACTCGACCTCTCTCGGGCTGTTCGCGGACGACTCGTGGAACCTGGGCGGCAAGACGACCCTGAACCTCGGCGTGCGCTACGACCATGACAACGGCGGCATTCCCCCTTACGAGGTGCTCCTGTCGCATGGGGGTGGCAGGGGCAACTTCGTCACGAACGGGGAGTTCTACCCCGCCTACCCCGACCTGGTCGACTGGAAGAACATCTCGCCGCGGCTGGGGATCGCCCATCAGGTCGGCGAAGGCGAGCGGCAGGGCGTACTGCGCATCTCCTACGGCAAGTACTTCGAGGCGAACAGCACGTCATTCTGGAACGGCCCCCATCCCGACCGGCCGCCCTCGGTCTTCGCCTTCAGCTACTACCGGAACGGCCCTTGGTACGTCTACCGGACGGTCGAGGACGAGAACCTGATCGAGCCGGACCCGAACATGAAGGCGCCCGAGTACGACCAGTACGCGCTCGGCTACGAGCAGCAGCTCAGCGAGACGCTGACCCTAGGCGCCGAGCTCGTCGTCAAGCGCGGCACGAACCTGATCGGCTGGCACATCCTCGGCGACGGCGTCTACGAGGAAGTACCGTTCGAGAACCCGGAGACGGGCGAGATGATGACGCTCTACAGCATCGTCGAGGAGCCGACGCGGCGCAAGGGCAACAGCCCGGGGCCCGGCGCGAACGCGCCCCCCGGCGCGAGGTACTACCAGGACTACGAGGGCATCTTCGTGAGTCTGACCAAGCGGAAGGTCGGCCGGTGGGGGATGAACGCGTCGCTCGGCTGGTCGAACTCGGAGGGATTCTCGGCAAAGAACATCAACCAACAACAGCAGGAGCCCTTCTACGGGGGCCAGTGGGGTGCGGATCCGAACCACCACATCAACGCCGACGCGCTGTTGCAGGCGGACCGCACCTGGGTCTTCGCGGGCCAGGCCCAGGTCGACCTGCCCTGGAAGCTGCGCGGAGCGGCGGTGCTGAAGGTCCAGGACGGCCGGCCGTACGCGCTGTTCCAGCGGATACCACTGGGTCAGGGCCTGGTCGATGTCGCCCTGCGTCCGCGGGAGGACGACCGGAGGATGCCGGGCAGCGCAACGCTCGACCTGGCCATCGGGCGCAACTTCTCGCTCGGCGGTGATGTCTCGTTCGGCGTCGACCTGCAGGTCCTGAACGCCCTGAACGAAGACGCGTGGGACTGGTGGCAGAACCAAGGGTTCAGGGACGGCAATCTGGTGCCTTCCCTCTACCAGTATCCGCGCCGGTTGATGCTGCGGCTCAGCTTCGACTTCTAGGCTGCGGCCGTTCGGTCCGGGCCTGACTACTGACCTCGATCAGAGGAGATCATCGTGATGCGGAAAGCGACTGTCGTTCGGTCCACCGGAGCGCTGAAGCTCCTTCTCTGCCTGGCTCTGCTGGCGGCTGCGTGGTCCGCGCCGACCCTTGCCGCCGAAGGCGACTGGTCGCAGTGGCGGGGGCCCGCCAGGGACGGATACGCGCCCGTGGCCGGCAACGAGAGGCTCGCCGCGGCGCTTCACGGTCCGCTGCCGGCCTCCCTGCACCAAGTCTGGAAGCTGGAGGTCGGCCTCGGGCAGTCGGCGCCGATCCTCCACCAGGGCAAGCTCTACATCCACGTCCGGCAGGGTGAAGAGGAGGTCGTCCTGGCGCTCGACCCGGAGACGGGCGAGGAGATCTGGCGCTACGGGTACCCGGTCGCCTACGTGCCGGTGAATCACGCCTGGGCGTGGGGGCCCGGCCCGAAATCGACGCTGACCGCGGTCGGGGACACGCTCTACACCTTCGGCGTCACGGAGAGGCTGCACGCCATCGACGCGGAGCAGGGCGACGTGCTCTGGGACAAGAGCTACGACGACATCTACGCGCAGCCCTTTCCGGAGTGCGGCACCAGCGCCTCGCCGCTGGTCGAGGGCGACCTGGTCATCGTCCCGGTCGGCCAGACGTGGCCGGATCCGTCGATCGAGAGTCTGGGTGAGATCGTGGCCTACAACCGGCACACAGGCGAGGAGGTATGGCGCACCGAGTATCTGCCGCCGGGCTACGCCTCGCCGATGGCGTTCACGATCGACGGGGTCCGGCAGCTCGTCACCTCGACCCAGAACCACGTCGTCGGCATTCGCGTCAGCGACGGCAAGACGCTGTGGAAGAAGGAGCTGCGGATCTTCATGGAGCAGAACATCCCGACGCCGCTCCTGTACGAAGACAACATCCTGATCGGCGGCTACCACTGGGGGAACGCGCTGCTCGATCCGGAGCCCACCGGCGGCGACGGACTCTGGGATGTCAACAGCGTCTGGGCGACGAAGCGGCACGAGCTCTACATGGATTCGCCCGTGCTCGTCGGCGACTACGCCTACTTCCGTTCCCACAAGAGGCTCGGGACTATCGTCTGCGTCGACATGCGGACCGGCCAGCAGTGCTGGCAGGGTCCGCCCCAGGTGGCGCGGTACGCGGCCTTCGTCGTCGTCGGCGAGGACCGGCTCCTGGTGCTGACCGACAACGGCGAGATCAAGGTGGTGGCGGCCGATCCCTCCGAGTACCAGGAGCTCGCCTCCTGGGACGTCGCCGACACTCCCGTCTTCACCCATCTGACGGTCGCCGGGTCGCGGATGTACGTCAAGGACGAGGCGCACCTTGCGGTGTTCGAGATCGCCCCCGACCAGGTGACGGACGCCGCGGAGAGCCCGGCCGGCGACGTGGTCGCGGACTGGACGCCGACCCCGGAAGACGAGGCGGCGGTGCTCGAGGTGGTCAACAAGGTGCTCGATACGCAGAGGGCTGCGACGACCTGGGAACAGGTCGAGGAGCACCTGAGCTACTGGTCCGAGGACTTCAGCGACTATTCCGGTCAGACGAAGGCCGACTGGATCGCGATGTACCGGAACGTCTTCAACAGGGCCGGCAGGATCGGGCCTCCGACGGGCTACGACAAGCAGTCGATGTACCTGGAGTGGCTCGGCGATACGGCGATGGTCCGCGGCATCTTCATCGACTTCCGGCCGCGCCGCCAGGCGATCATGGAGCAGTTCTACGCCGTCGAGAAGTACGGCGACCGCTGGCTGGTCACCGGCACGGACAACCGTCCCATCTGGGAGCGATGGGCCGAGGACGGGGAGTACAAGAGCACCTTCTTCGGCGAGGAGACGAAGGATCAGTAGGGTCCTCGGTCGATCCTGGGAACCCGGGTGGCGCGTCCCGCGCCACCCGCGAACCATCCGAGCGCCCGTCATCGGGCGCACGGATGGCACGCGGGCATCTTGCCCGCATCTGGACCGGCAACGGGGCTGGATCGTGGAGCGAGCCGGCGCGGCGTAGTCGCCACTCGTCAGGCTCCTTGTGCTGGTAGTCTCCAAACGCAGCGAACGCTCCCGCCCACCCTGGGCGCGCTCCCTGACCGGCGATTCCAGCTCGTTCTTCCGGCCTCAGTCGCCCTTCCGAGAGGTCACTCCGCCATGTCAATTCCCCCCGAACTCCAGGCCCGCATTCAGGGCATCGTCGACTCCTCTCCGTGTGTCCTGTTCATGAAGGGCAACCCGGTCGCTCCGCAGTGCGGGTTCTCGGCTCAGGTCGTGCAGGTGCTGAACCGCCTGCTCCCGGAGTACCAGACCTTCGACGTGCTGTCGGACGCGGAGGTCCGCGACGGCGTCAAGGAGTTCTCCGACTGGCCGACGATCCCCCAGCTCTACGTCGGCGGCGAGTTCATGGGGGGCTGCGACATCGTCAAGGAGATGTACGACAGCGGCGAGCTCCACGATGCACTGGGAATGGAGCGTCCCGCGCTGACGGCCGATCAGGTCAAGATCAAGCTAGGCGCCGATGCGGAACAGATCCTGCGCGACGCTCAGCAGCAGCAGCAGGCGGAGCTCCACTTCGGCATCGACGCGAAGTTCCAGCCCTTCCTCGGCTTCGGCCCGCCGACGGGATCGGAGCTCCGGGTTCCGGTCGGGGATCTGTACTTCCTGCTCGATCAGGACAGCGCGGCGCGGGCCCAGGGCGCCTCGATCACCGTCGTAGACAGCGAGCACGGCCAGCGCCTCGATGTCGACATCCCGGCTGCCCGCACCGCCGGCTGATCGTTTCGGCGTCTGAACGGAACGTCGACTGGAATGGAGATCCCACAGGAGACGGCGGAACGCATTCGGGAGGCGGTGGCGGCGGCGCTGCCGGGCGCCCGGATCGAGGTGATGGGCGAGGGCAGCCACTTCAGCCTGCGGGTGGAGTCCGCCGCTTTCGCCGGCCAGGGCCGGCTGGCCCGTCAGCGGCTTGTATTGCGGGCTGTCGCCCCGCTGATGAAGGGCGACGGCGCGCCCGTCCATGCGATCGACCGGCTCGAGACGGTGCTGCCGGCCGCGGAGTAGCGCGGCAGAAAGATCTGACCTGGGAACGCGGGCATCCTGCCCGCATCCGGCGCGAAGCGCCGGCCTCCGGTCGTCCAGCCGCGGCAGCCGTCCCGATTTGAACCGGCTCGGCCCGGCGTGGTACATTCGCGGAAGATTCTGAACCGCCAACCAGCAACCCTGGACCCGGGAGGACGCTCGTGATCTCTAACCTCGTGATTCCCAACCGTTGGCGCTTCTGCGCTCTTGTCGCCGTGCTGCTTGTCGCTGCCGCTCCGGCTTTCGCCGCCGGCCTCAACGAGGTCGACCGCGCGAAGGACGAGGTCACGTTCCATGAGGATGTCGAGCCGATCCTGCAGCGGTCCTGCCAGGGCTGCCACCGGCCCGAGGGCGTTGCCTACGGCGGCATGATCGCGCCGATGGCGCTGACCACCTTCGAGGAGGCCCGGCCCTGGGCCCGGAGCATCGCCCGCCAGGTGGAGGCGAAGCGGATGCCGCCCTGGTTCGCGAGCGAGGAGACCCACGGCCAGTTCACGAACGAGCGCGTCCTGAGCGAGGAAGAGGTCGACACCATCGTCCGCTGGGCCAGCACCGGCGCCCGCCGCGGCGATCCGGCGAAGGCGCCGGCGCCGGTCGAGTGGCCGACCGGATGGCTGATCGGCGAACCGGACCTGGTGCTCGATCTGGCCGAGCCGTTCTGGGTCGACGACAACGTGAAGGATGTGAACATCAGCCTCAAGGCCGAGATGATCACCAAGGAGATGCTGCCCGAGCCGCGCTGGATCAAGGCGATCGAGTTTCGCGCCGGCAGCGACGTGGTTCACCACGTCGTCGGTTCCCGGATTGCCGTCGAGACCGAGACGCCCGGCGCCTCGGGCCTGATCGGGGGCATCGCACCCGGCACCGAGCCCTTCCAGCTTCCCGACGGGGCCGGCCGCCTGCTGATGCCGGGCACGCAGCTCTACTTCTCGATGCACTACAACAAGGAGCCGGGTGTGGACACCGGCGTCTGGGATCGCTCTCAGATGGCTTTCAAGTTCCACCCCAAGGACGCCAAGATCGACCGCGTCGCCAAGTGGGAAGGCGTCGGCAACAGCGACTTCGAGATCCCGCCGGGCCACGAGAACTGGGTGATCGGCGCCTCCAAGGTCTTCGAGTACCCGACCACGATCTACGGCTACCTGCCGCACTCCCATCTGCGTGGTCTGGACGCGAAGTACACCGCCTACTATCCCGACGGCACTGAGGAGGCCCTGCTCGATGTTCCGGCCTACGACTGGAACTGGCAGGCGAACTACACCTACAAGGAGCCCAAGCAGATTCCGGCCGGCACCCGCATCGACGTGCTGATGACCTACGTCAACACCGAGGAGCGGAACGAGGCCACTGTCCTGGAGCTCGACACCACCCGCGCCATCCGCTTCGGCGGCCCGACCACCGACGAGATGATGATCGGTTTCATCGACTACTCGGAGGATCGAGGCGACCAGCAGGTCACCGAGGCTGAGGACGCCCCGGCCACTGCGACGCCGGCTGCCGGCGCCGGCCAGTAGCGCGCGCGGGCGTCTCGCCCGCATCCGAGGACTTGATGGCACTCCGGTCCGCGATGACCACTGAAGGACTCTGCGGCACCGTCGATCTTGGGGGTTCCCACATCGGGCTGGCGCTGGGGTCCGTCGACCTGGCGGCGGGCGAGTACCACTTGGTCGCGCGGAGGAACCTCGAAGGCGGCGGCTATGACGGGTGGCGCCCGGTGCTTGACCGGATCGCCGAAGGCCTCCTCGAACTGGAGCGCGAGGTGGGCGAACGCCCTTCCGCGGTCGGCGTCGGTTGCCCGGGCTGGGTCGACGTGGAGGCGGGCGAGACGCGATTCCTGCCCAACCTGCCGACCCAATGGCGGAACGTGCCGGTCGCGCGGATTCTCGGCGACCGGCTGGGGACGCGCGTCCATCTGCTCAACGATGTGCGCGCGGCAACGCTGGGCGAGTTCACGCTCGGCGCCGGTCGCGGCGCCTCGACGATGGCGCTGTTTGCGCTCGGCACCGGAATCGGCGGCGGCGTCGTGGTCGACGGCCGGTTGCGGCTGGGGCCTCTCGGTTCAGCCGGAGAACTCGGTCACCAGACCGTCGACCCCAACGGACCGCTGTGCGGCTGTGGCAACCGGGGTTGCCTGGAAGCGGTGGCGAGCGGTCCGGCGATCGCCGCGGCGGGTGTCCGGCTCCTGCGCTCCGGTCAGGCGCCGCTGCTGTTCGAAGGGACCGAAGGCGACGCCGGGCGCGTGACGGCCGAAACGATGGGCGAGGCGGCAAGGGCCGGCGACGAGGCAGTGCTGCGGGAGCTGGAGCGGATCGCCGGCCTGATCGGCGTCGCCGCCGCCAATGTCGTCGTGGCGCTCCATCCGGAACTCGTGCTGCTCGGCGGCGGCGTTGCCGGCCTCGGCGACGTGCTGTTCGACGGCGTCCGCCGGGAGCTAGCCGAGCGCGTGCGCGTGTTTCCGATCGACGACGTACGCGTCGAGCCCACGGCGCTCGGCGCCGACTCGGGTCTCGCCGGCGCGCTGGTGTGGGCCGCCTCTGCTTGAGGAAGCCGGTAGCCCTGCGCCCCGGTCAGCCATCGTCCTGGCCTTTGCGCTCGGTGGTCAGACGCGCCGGCGCCATGTCCTCGGATCCCGGGATTGGTGCAGAACGGCGTTTCGATCCAGTGGGGAAGGACCCGGTAGAAGACCGAGAACGGGAACTTCCGCACCGGTGCGCGACGAACCGTTGGCTCCACGGCCTGGTACAGGTCAGGTCGCTCCGAAATGCGGCCAAAGGCGGTGTCGACCTCTTCTTCGAACGACGCCAACACGTGCGGAGCCTCGTCGAGATACCAGCGTTCGGCGAGCGCCAGATCCTGCACTGCGGCAGACGTCAGGCGGACAGCAAGGTTCACGCCCTGTCGGCGAAGATTCGCCGGCGGACCGCTTCCCAAGGCACCGAACGCTCCTCCGGCGGGATGTCCTCCAGAGCCGCCAGGCGGTTACGAATCAGGTCCCGCTGCCACTCGGGGACCGGAATCTCGCCGGGCGTCAGACTGTCCCAGAGCTCGACCACGAGTTCGATGCGCTCCCGCGCCGGAAGGTTGAGCGCCTCTTTCTGGATCTGGGACTTGGCCAGCATGGCTTGAGCATATCGGTTTGGAGTTGCCCCGGTTTCCCCTTCGGACATACCCGCCGCCAGGTAGTCCAGCACGTCGGACACCGTCACCCGCAGTCGCACCACACAGGATCCCGCACCTCGCCGCCGAGCCAGGGGGCGATCACGTTGTAGTCGGGACCCGCACTCGTTCATGCGGCTGGCCGGTTCTCGGTTCGGGCTGCAGTGGCGGTAGCGGTGGCCACATGTCGTCGTCGACGTCGCAGGAGGAGCTCGGCCAGGAACAGTAGCGTGGCCGCGGTGGCAAGGGCGGACCAAAGCTCGAAGCGGCGGGTCGCGCTGGAGGCGCCGGGGGCGGCAATCGCGGCGACGGCGCCGCCTACGGTCTCGTGGAACAGGCCGCCGGTGGCGGTGGCGAGTTCGGCGAGGGCGGCAAGGTCGGGGGCGCCGGGGCGCAGCTCGTCGCGGGCGGGGAAGAAGATGGTGCGGCCGGGTCCGACGCTCGCCTCGGCGCCCGGTGCTCCGGTGTGGACCTCGACGCGGTAGGGCTCGATGCTTGGCGCGAGTTGCAGGCCCTCTTCGGGCGACAGACGGTAGAGACCGGGACCGGTGCGCTGCATCGGCGCTTCGAGGCGGCGCTCGCCGCGGAGCACGACGAGCCGGGGGGAGAGGTCGCTGGCGAAGCGCCCGCCGTCCTCGATCACGCTGAGTTCCGCTTCGAGGACCTCATCCCGGCGGTCGAGGCGCATTTCCCACTCGGCGCTGGCGCGCCGGTCGGCGGCGTCGCGGACGACCTGGGCGACGAGGCGGGGCAGCTCGGGCCAGCGCAGCCAGTCGCTCGCCCAGCGGGGCTGGAGGTCGGAGGTGAACATCCAGGTCTTGCCCAGGCCGACGTAGCGGCTGGCCAGGATCGGGTCGCCTCCGTCACGGGTCTCCGCGCCGGCGCCGAGGATGACCTCCGCGCTGTCCTTGGCCACCGCGGCAATGCGGCCGTAGAGCTGAGGCGCTGTGGCAATGTCGACACCGCTAAGCGCTTCGGACTGGCCGCGCTGCTCGACCCGGATCTCCTCTTCCCGGGTCGAGTCGGGGAGTTGACTCATCGTCTCGTCGATCAGGATGCTCTGCACGGACGAGGGATCCTCGATCGTGTAGGCGTTGCCGTCGCCCCAGTCGGCGATGTCCGCGAGCAGCTCGCGGTCGGACTCAACGCCGATGGCGACGGTGGAGACGGTGATCTCTTCCTGCCGCATGCGGCGCACCAGGCGCTCGTACTCGTCCGGGTAGGTGCGGCCGTCCGAGACCAGGATCACGTGTTTGACCTCGGACTGAA
Organism: Candidatus Multivorans sp.; assembly: GCA_965247095.1. Taxonomy (GTDB): domain Bacteria; phylum Acidobacteriota; class Thermoanaerobaculia; order Multivoradales; family Multivoraceae; genus Multivorans. Next base: position 613,152 of record OZ251997.1, read on the forward strand.
CCTCCGAGAGCTGATCCAGGCAGGCCTCGAGCGCGGGATAAAAATTGGTCTGGGCGCTGGCCTCGATGCGGTCGACGCGGTCCGCGAGCCGCCCCTGTTCGCGCACGAACTGTAGGGGGACGATCTCGTGGGTGTGCCAGTCGAAGGCGACCAGACCGAAGCGGTGTTGCTCGTTCAGCATGCCGAGAGCGGCCTTGGCGGCCTCCTTGGCCAGCTTCATCTTCGGACCCTTCATGCTGTAGGACTTGTCGAGCGCGATCATCAGTGCGACCTCGCTGCGCTCCTCCTCGATCTCGAAGTCGAGCGGCAGCACGCGTTCGAGCGGTGAGTCCCGGTATCCCTCCTCGCCGAAGGTCGCCTCGCCGGCCACGAACACCAGGCCGCCGCCCTCGTCCTCGACCCACTCGCCGAGCGCCTGTTGGGCCGGTCCGGGAAGGCTGTCGGCCGCGACGTTGCTCAACAGGACTGTGTCGTACCGAAGAAGGGCGCCCGGGTTCAGCGAGGTGCGGTTCGGCGCCCTTCGGGTCACCTGCAGTCCCTGAGCCTCGAGCAGTCGCTCCAGATCGCCCGAGTGGTCGGCTGGCGCCAGTAGCAGGGTGCGGTGCTTGGGCTCTACGCGGAGACTGCCGCGCCAGACGGCGCCCTGGCTCGTAGCTTCACCTCCGCCGCTCCCCAGCACGGCCTCGAACGTCTGGAGTCCCGGCTCGGCGAAGGTCCACTCCAGCTCGATCTGCGTGACCCCGGGGGCGAGCGGGACGGTGTGCAGCTCTTCGGCGCCGCCACCGCGCAGGGTCAGAGGGGCCTCGGGCAGGGACGCGCGGCTGCCGAGGCGGAAGATCCAGTTGTGGGGCTCCCCGGCGCGCAACGGGCGCTCGTCGTCGTCTGTTTCGACCGACTCGATCCACACCGGTGGCGCCACCCGGTCGAGAACCGCGGTGTCGATGCGGAGCTCCGGATACTGGGCCGCGGTCCGGGCAGCGATGCCGCCCGCGTTCTGGCCGTCCGAAAGGAGCAGAATGCGGCGGACGCGATCGGCGCGGAGCGCGGCCGCGGTCTGGCGAAGAGCGGCCTCCGGCCGCGTGCTGCCGCGGTCGAGGGCGGCGTTGCCGGCCGAAGCGGTGCTGGAGTCGGCGACTTCCAGGCGCCGCAGGTCCTCCGCGCCGCTGGCGGCCGCTGCGCGGTCGGCGAACGCGAACAGCCGCACCGGACCGTCCGGACCCACGCCGCGGTCGATCGCCTGAAGCGCGCGGTTCAGGCTCGCCGGCGCCACGCTGGCGGAGACATCCACCAGCACGGCGACATCGAGATCACGGCTCCTCCACGTAGCGACCGGTTCCGCGAGCGCCAGCACGACCAGCGCCAGCAGCGATCCACGCACCCAGAGCAGTCGCCGTCGCTGACGGTCGGGCCGATCGCTGCGCTGCGACCACAGCAGCACCGCGAGCGGCAACGCCGCGAGCAACCAGAACGGCTCGAGCAAGGTCACACCATTCACACCGTGAGTCCTCGGAAGAAGGTGACCGCCTCGATGGAGGCGAGGAGGAGGCCGGCCAGAGCGAGGGTGCGCCAGGACCAGGGCCGGTGGGTGTCTTCGGTGAGTTCGACAAGACGATCGGGGGCGACGGGGTCGAGGTCGGAGTCGTTGATCCGGGTAGCCCATTCTTCCTGGAGATTGATGGCGTCCTGGAGGCCGGTGGTGGACGGTTCGTCGGCGCTGATGTCGCCGAGGGCGAGCCACTCGGTGGTGTTCTGGAGCAGTGCGGCGAGGTCGGGGCGTTGCGACAGGGGGGAGAGGTCGAGATCGAAGGCGATGACGACGGAGCGGGCGGTGAGGTCCGGCAGCGCGGGATCGGATACGGAGGAGATGGGCAACGCGGCAGGGTCGGCCGGATCGCAGACGGCGATTGCGGTCAGGTTGCCGGCCGCGGCGAGGAGTATGCAGCGGGGGTCGAGTTCGCGCGCCGGGATCATGGCCGGCAGGCCGAGCAGCGAGACGCCGGCCAGGATCGGGTGGTCGACTGCGACGCGGTCGATCAGGCGCAGGGCTCGGGGTAGGGCCTCGGCGGGCGAGAGTCCGCCGGCCGCCGAGGCTTCCGGTGGGTCGAGGAACAGAAGGGGCAGGGCCGGGAGGCTCGCCGGCGCGGTGCGGTGGAAGACGGCGATGTCGGCGGCAACCGGTGTGCTCGCGGCGTCCTCCTCGACGGATGTGGCTGCAGGTGACTGCGCGTCGGCTTCGCCGGCCGTCTCGTCGGTTTCTGCCTGTACGGCGACCACCTCGACCGAAGGGTCCGCCTCGAAAGCTCGTGCCGCGGCCGAATCGCCGAAGGAGGCTCGACTGCGGGTGTGAACGAACAGGCGCCGTTCGCTGTCGAGCCGCCTATGGCGTTGCTCGGCAGTCCGCACCGCCTCGGCGGCCGCGGTGCTGCGTGCGTCGATCAGGGTCGCCCGGTCGTCCAGCGGGAAGACGTCGCCGGGGGTCTGGAGGCGCGCCGTCACCGGGCCGGGGGCGAAGCCGCTGATGTCGATCAGGGCGGTGAAGCGGTTGCCGGGAGGCAGTTCGAGTTGCCGCCGGATGCGAATCGTCTGGGCATCGGCGATCGTCAGTTCGACCGGCACGGGACCTATGGCGTCGGCGGAGTCCGTCGCCAGCACTTCGAGCAGTGCCTCCGGCTTCGCTTCGTGGCTGGGCGCCGGGCGGGTCACGAAGAGGACGATGCCGGCGTTCCTTGCCGGGGCGAGGACGGACACTGTGTGGATCGCGGTGGCGGGGTCCGTGATCGGCCTCCAGTCAGAGACACCGTCGGTGAAGAGGTAGACCATGTCCGCGGCGGGGATCGCCGGTTCGGGGTCGCCTTCCTCGCCCTCGGGCTCGAAGGACCCGGACAGGGCGAGCAGGGCCTCCGCGGGCGTGAGCGGAGTCGGGTCGGCGCCCAGCGTGAAGCGGCTGCCGGTGTCGGCTTCGGCTATGACCCGGCGCGCTTCGGCCACGGCCAGTTCCATCCGGGTCCCCGTCCCGCCCGGCAGGGCGGCGCGCATGGTGGGCGAGGAGTCGAAGGCGAGGGCAATCAGATCGCCGCCGCCGGGTTGCAGCCAGGGGGTCTGGCCCGCGGCCAGCGCCAGGCAGCCGGCCACGGTCATCGCCAGAAGCAGCGAGATCAGCCAGCGCAGGCGGTCGCGCCGTCGCCGCCGGGCCGCCAGCAGCCGCCGCCAAAGCAACGTGGAGGCGACCGAGAGGCTCTGTGCCGTGGGCCGGATCAGGTAGATCGCGAGCACCGCCAGAGCGGCGAGCAGAAGTGGAAGCCAGACAGGCATGGCTAGGGCCCACCGAGCCGGCGCTGCGCGCCGGATGCGGGCAGGATGCCCGCGTTCCCAGGTTCGGAGTTGTGAGTCGTTGGGCCGAGCAAGACTCTAGCGGCCCCGGCTGAGCAGACCCTGGCGTAGGGCGCCGAGGGCCAGCTCCTCGAAGCGCATCTCGACCGGCGCCTGGATGAAGGACCAGCCACGGGCAGTGCAGCGGGCGCGGATCTCCTCCCGGTGGGCGTCGGCCTCGTTCTCCAGCCGGCGGAGGAGGGTGGGGGCGCCATGGACGCGGATGGTGTCGCCGGTCTCGCTGTCGACCAGCGTCGTGTCGCGGTCGAGCGGCGCTTCCAGGTCCTGGTGATCGGTGATCTGGAGGACCGCGACATCGTGGCGCAGCGGCAGCAGCAGGTCGAGACCGCCCTCGGTCGTGTCCGAGAGCAGGTCCGAGATCAGGATCACCAGGCCGCGCCGGCGGCCGGCGCCGAACACCTGTCGCACGGCGTGGTCGAGCCGGGTGTCGCCGCCGGTGTCGAGATTGGCGAGGAAGTCGAGCGCGCGCCATACCTGTCGCGAGCCGTGCAGCGGCCCGAGAACCTGGTGTGCGTGGCTCGAGTAGGGCGCCAGCGTGACCCGATCGAGGGTGGCGAGGGCGATGTAGGTCAGGGCGGCGGCGATTCGGCGCGCGGCATCGAACTTGCGGCGGCCGGCGGCGCCCGGCGTCGGCGCCATGGAGCGGCTGCAGTCGAGCAGGATGTAGACCGCGAGATCGCCGTGCTCCTCGAACATCCGCAGCAGCAGGCGATCGAACCGGAGGTACGCGCGCCAGTCGAGGTGGCGCACGTCGTCGCCCTCGACGTAGGGGCGGTAGTCCGCGAACTCGATTCCGGCGCCGAGGTGGGTGGCGCGGTGCTCTCCCTTGAAGCCGCCGGCGGGTACGCGGCGCGTCAGCAGCCGCAGGCGCTCCAGCCGGGCGAGGAAGGCCGGCTCGAAGGCGAAGGCGGAATGGTCGGCCACGGCGGGCGGGTAGAGCCTTCTCAGCCCTCGGGCACGTTGTCGACCAGATCCTGGAGCAGATCGTCCAGGTCGATGCGCTCCGCCTCGCCCTCGAAGTTCAGCAGGACCCGGTGGCGCAGAGCGGACAGGGCAACGGCGCGGATGTCCTCCCGGGCGACGTGGGCGCGGCCGCGGATCAGGGCGTGGACCTTGGCGCCGAGGACCATCGCCTGGACGCCGCGCGGGCTGGCGCCGATCCGCACGTAGCGGCGAACCGCCTCCGCGGGACGGTCCCCTTCGGGCCGGGTCGCCATGCCGAGCCGGATCGCGTATTCCTGGACCGGACGCGCGATCGGGGCGAGGCGGACGACACGCCGCATCGCCATCACCTGTTCGGCCGTCCACAGCGCTGCCGCGGTCGGCGTGTGCCCTGATGTCGTGCGGTCGAGAATCGTGTGCAGTTCCTCGATCCCCGGATACGTCATCCGCAGCTTGAACAGGAAGCGGTCGAGCTGCGCCTCGGGCAGCGGGTACGTCCCCTCCATTTCCAGCGGGTTCTGGGTGGCGAGGACGAAGAAGGGCGGCCCCAGGAGGTTCGTTACGCCGCCGACGGTGACCGTCGTCTCCTGCATCGCCTCAAGCAGGGCCGACTGGGTCTTCGGCGTGGCGCGGTTGATCTCGTCCGCGAGCAAGAGATTCGCGAAGATCGGTCCGGGCTCGAAAACGAGCCGCCGGCCTCCCGTCTCGTCTTCGCGCAGGACGTGGGTGCCGACGATGTCGGCGGGCATCAGGTCCGGTGTGAACTGGATGCGGGAGAACTCGACATGAAGAGCGTCGGCCAGGGTGCGCACCAGCAGCGTCTTGCCGAGGCCGGGAATGCCCTCGAGCAGGACGTGGCCGTCGGCGAGCAGACCGATGATCACGCCGTCGACCACCTCCTCCTGGCCGACGATCACATTGCCGATCTCGCGGCGCAGTTGGCTGCATTGTTCGGCGAACTCGGTCAACTGCAGCGCCAGGTCGGCCGCGGTCCGGGATTCGGCGGTGTCGTTCACTCCGGGTCCTCCCTGGAATCGTCGTCTAGCGATTCGAGGTAGCGCCGCACGGAAACGCGGTGGCGCCAGGCGATCGGATGCCGAGGCGGCGGCAGATCGCCGCTTGCGGCGGTGGGGCTGGCGCCGTTGCCGGCGTTGGAGCCGCGCATTGCCACCTCCGCGGCCCGGAACTGGGTTGCGCTGGTTGTGGTCAGGGGCCGGCGGAAGGCCTCCTCGGGCGACTCGAGCAGGGCGGTCTCCAGCGCCTGTTCGAGGCTGAGGGCAGGGGCCAGGAGGTCGCCGAAGGGATCGACCATCTCGTCCTGCGGTCCGGTACCGACACCGGCCGTACCGCCGTCGGCCTCGGCGCTGCTGGCGCCGGGTTCTTCGCTGACCGCCGCCGCCGTGCCGCTCTCGTTTCCGGCGCCTTCGCCGTCTTCCGTGGGCTGGCCGCCGGCGCCCTCGCCGGCTGCCGTTTCGGCGCCGGCCTCGGCGCCTTCACCTTCGCCCGGCGTGCTGGGCGCGCTCAGCTCGTCCTCTCCGGCGCCCTCGCCGGTGTCCAGTTCGCGCATGAGATCGGCGCCGGTCTCGGAGTTCAGTTCGCCGGCGAGGTCGCCTGACGCGGCCTCGCCGCCCTCGGCGTTGCCGTCGGCGGCCTCGGCCTCCGCGTCGTCGCCGAGACTTCCCTCGGCGCCGTCGGAGGCGTCTCCAGCGGCGCCGCGCGCATCGTCAGACGAATCCGGCTCGCGGACCCGGAGGGTCAGGAAGGGCAGGTCGCTGAGTCGCACATCGAATTCCGGGACGCCGGGCCGGCGACCGGGTTCCTCCTCCAGCAACGCTGCAGCTTCGAGGCCTCGAAGGGCTGATTCCGCGCGGTCGCCGCTCATCGCGGCGGCCAGGGCCTCGCCGACGAAGGAAGTCGGCAGGGCGATCGGCGCCAGCAGGACCGCGCTCAGGATGGCCGAGGCCGCGGCGCCCCGGGGGACGAGGCGGGGCGCCGCCTGCGGCGCGCCGGTACGGTCCAGGCCCGCGACTCCGCGTTCCAAGACGAGCGCGATCCACGGTAGCGGCCAGACGGCCTCGGCGTCGTTCTTCGCGCGGCGCGGGTCGACGGCGCCGGCATCGAGCCGCTTCTGCATCTCCAGGGCGGTGGCGACCGTGTCGTGCAGATCGCCCGCCTGGTCCACGGCGCGGGCCGCGGCGGGAAGATTTCGGCCGAGCGAGGCGGCCTCGCGGACCAGCAGTGCGAGGAGGACGATGCCGCCCGCCCACGACGGCCACAGCGCCGCGACGTTGCCGTCGCCGCCGGCTGCCAGGCGCAGCAGCCAGGTCGAGAGCAGCCAGAGGCAGGACGCGGGCGCCAACCAAACCAGCGCCGCGAGGGCCCGCCGCAAACGGAGCCGCCGGTCGACGGCGGCGAGGCGACGCAGGAAGTCGCGGCGCAGGCCGGCCGCGGCTTGACCGGCGACCGGGAAATCGGCTTCAGGCGGGGTCAATTCGATTCCCAGAGGGCGATGCCGGCGGCCTGCTTGCCGATGTCGATCTGGGCGACGCGCCGGAACGCGCCGTTGTCGTAGACCTCGACGACTCCCGGTTCGCCGCCGATGCCCTCGACCGTGACCAGGCTGAAGCGGCCGTCCGAGGTGATGGCCACGCCGTGCGGGATGCGTCGGGTGGTGTCGAGGCGAGCCACTTCGCTGCCCGTTTCCAGATCCCAGAAGCCGATCGAATCGCTCTTCTTGTAGGTCACGACCAGCAGGCGTTCGTCGGGTGTGACGGCCGCGTTGTACGGGCCGGCCACCGGAGTGTCCAGGCGTCGCGAGACACTCCACTTGGCGGTGTCGACCTCGTAGATCGCGTTGCCCGAAAGAGCGGTGATGTAGACGAGGCCGCCGGCCGTCGGCGGCGTGACCCAGGAAGGCTCGATCTTTGCGCCGGCGTGCGCGTCGTGGTCTCCGTGGGCGGCGCTCATGTCGGCCGAAGTACCCAGCTTCAGGCGCCGGCCGACCTCGAAGCGGAGCGCGTCGACCTCGACGAGCTCGTCGTCCATCATGTTCACGCTGTAGAGCTTCCGGCCGTCGCGGCTGAGCCGGGCCCCGTGCGGCATGGTGCCGCTCTCAAACTGCGCGATCTCGGTCATGGTCGACGTCTCGACGACGGAGATCGTGCTCGGTACGTGGTCGCCGTAGAAGTCCGAGTTGACGACGAACAGCAGCCCCGTCGTCGCGGCGATGTCGAGGGTGGCGGGGAACATGCCGACTTTCGTGTCGCTCAGCCACTCGTCGGTACCGGTGGCGTACTTGTGGATGGAACCGAACGGGTTGCCGTGGGCGATCGAGACGTACCAGTAGCGGCCGCCGGCCGAGATGTTGATGCCGTGGGGACCTTCGATTTCAGCCGGGAAGCTGCCGACGGCGATCGTCTTGACGATCCCGATTCCGGAGGGTCCGAACCGGATCAGGGCCACTTCGTCCTCGGATTCGGCGCAGACGTAGGCGTAGTAGTTGCGGGACGGCGGGACCGGATCGGACTCGGCGCGGACCGGGTCCGGGGTCACCGTGGCGGCGGCCAGGACAAGGGCCGCCGGCGCTGCCCAACGAATCGGCAAGGAAGTCAACACGCGGTGGAGGGCCGCCAGTGCCGCTAACGCGGCTCCCCGATGATGCGGTTCGGATCTTCGGGATCCTTCAGCTTGACCGCCCACAACCCGGAATGCCAGTCCGAGAAGAAGATGTGGTCCTTGTAGGGCTGCGGGCCCCAGACGAAGGGCGCGTTGGGCACGACTGCGTCGGGATCGAAGGGCATGAACATGCCGATCTCGCGGCCCTGCTGGTAGAGATCGCCGCGCAACTCGCCCGAGACGTCGACGACCCGGAGGCCGCCGTTGTAGTAGGCGACGTAGAGGACGTCGTCCTCGATCCAGAGGTTGTGGGTCCCGGCCTCGGGCACCTGGTAGCGGGCGACCTCGCGGGGGTTCTCCCAGTCGTCCCACGAGATGACGTGGATCCAGCCGGCCGCGCGGGGCGGCGCGGCGCGCGGGTCGCGTCCGAGCTCGCCGTAGGGGAAGGCCTCGTCGCCGGCGAAGACGTAGAACTTGCCCGTCGATTCGCTGCGGTAGGGGTAGGCGGCATGGTTCCAGCCGCTGGGATAGGCGTAGCTGCCGAGCTGTACGGGATTGTTCGGGGCGCCGCCCATGCCGGCGCCGCCGACATCGATCGCGACCACGCCGTCGTCCCAGTTCGAAGTGAATGCGACGCCAGAGGCGACCCAGACGTCGTGGATCGAGTGGCCCGGCGTGTCGAGCTCGAAGCGGCCGACGCGGTACGGCTGGGACGGATCCTCGATGCTGATCACGTCGAAACGCCGGCCGTTCGAGAGGGCGTAGACGTGCTCGTCGTGGATGTACACGTTGTGGACGCCGCCGCGCAACTGATCGTCGAACCGGGACAGGATGCGCACCCCGACCTGGGGCTCCGAAACGTCGAGGACGACGAAGCCGTTCTTGCGGTTCGAGGCGCCCTCGCGGCTGATCACCGCGACCCGGCCGTCCTCGGAGACCTTGACGTCGTTCACGGTACGGGCGTCCACGCGGACCGCGTCGATGAGCACGATGCTCTCCGGGTTCGTCACGTCCCAGACGTAGGCGTGGCCTTCGGCGCCCCAGGTGCCGGTGATCGCGTAGTCCCGGCCGTCGGCGCCCTCCCAAACCCAGAGGTCCGATGTGCGGCGGTCGCTGACCTTGCCCTGGCCGATGAACTCGATGTCCTTGTTCACGCGCCGCGGCGTGACGCGAACCGGCAGGCTCGCGGAGTGATTGCCCGCGAGAGCTGTCACCGTGTAGATGCCCGACCGTTCGGCCACGAAGGCGCCGTCCTGCTCGATCTGCGCCGCCGCGCCGGGCGCCAGAATCTGCGCCGACGGTGTGCCCGAGACCAGGAAGCGAACGGGCAGGTCCTCGACCGCGTCGCCGTCCCCGTCGAGGCCGACCGCCTCGAACCAGACCACATCGCCGGTGCGGGCGTCGTCGGCGGAGGCGGTCAGTTCGAGCCGCTCGGTGGGGTTCCGGACGACGGTGATCTCGACTTCGTGGGAAGCGTCCTCGGCGGTTGCCACGAGAGTCGCCCTCCCGGGCGCCACCAGACGCAGGCCTCCGAAACCGTCGGGCGCCGCGACACCGGTGTCGGAACTCGAGTAGCTGACCTCGACGTCATCGCGTTCGACCGCGGTGATGTCGACGACGCGGGCCCGAAGGGCCAAGTCGGTACCGGCGTAGAAGGCGCCGGGCAGGCCCACGATCTCGACGCTCTCCACCGGCGGGTTCGGGATCGTCACTTCGACTTCAACCTGGAGCACCGCTTCTGCCCGCCTCGGTTCGTCCTCGGCCTGCTTCGGCACCAGGGCGATGACGGTGACCTTGCCGGGACCGTGCGCTTCGACCTCGCCGGCCGGGTTGACCCCGAGCCGCCGGCGGTTGCGGGAGAAGAAGACCACATCGACGCCTTCGATCGGCTCGCCGTCCTCGTCCACGACGGTCGCGGTCAAGGAGGCCTTGTCGCCGACTTCGAGGGTCAGTTCGGTCGGCGACACCTGGAGTTCGGCGCCGGGCGGGACCGGCGGCTTTTCCTCGTCCTCGGCGCTGCCCTCCTCGGTGCCCTCGGCCTGGTCGGCGGCTTCCGCATCCGCCTCCTGATCGGCGGGTTCCTGGGCGGTCGCCGGTAGCGCGGCGAGCAGGATCATGGCGGCGAACGTCCCCAGCCAGATCGGCGGACTGGTGCGAAAAAGGGTCACGGCGCTCGGCCTCCAGGAAGTGCGGGTAGGTGGCGAATGCGGGGTGGATTGCGAAGAATCGGCGCAGTCTATCAGCGCCGCATGAAGCCGCATCGTTGCCGCACGTTGCGAATCGTGGGCCCTGAAGGCGGGCCCCGCCGGCTACATGTGGATGGGCCGGCCGTGCACCGCCAGGGCGGCTTCCTTCACCGCTTCGGCGAGCGTCGGGTGGGCGTGGCTGGTGCGGAAGAGGTCCTCGGCGGAGGCGCCGAAGGTGATCGCCGCCACCGCCTCGGCGATGAGATCGCCGGCGTGGCTGCCCAGGATGTGGACGCCCAAGACCTCGTCCGTCTCGGCGCCGGCCAGGATCTTGACGAACCCCTCCAGGCTGCCGGTGGCGCGCGCGCGTCCGATGGCGCGGAAGGGGAACGTGCCCTTCCGGTAGGCGATGCCGGTCGCTTGGAGCTGCTCCTCCGTCTTGCCCACGGACGCGACCTCGGGTTCGGTGTAGACGATCCCGGGGATCGCGCCGTAGTCGATGTGGACGTAGCCGCCGGCGATGCCCTCGACGCAGGCCATCCCCTCCTCCTCGGCCTTGTGGGCCAGTTGGGGTGCGCCGATCACGTCGCCGATCGCGAAGACGCCGGGCGTGGAAGTGGCGAAGCGCTCGTTCACCTGGATGAAGCCGAGGTCGTCAACCGACACGCCGGCCTCCTCGAGGCCCAGGCCGTCGCTGATCGGTTCGCGGCCGACCGCGACCAGGACGCGCTCGCACTCGATGGGGCCTTTGCCGTCGACGTCGACGACGCAGTGATCGCCGTCCTTGCCGGTCTGGACCGAGGCGCCCAGGACCCGGCTGCCGAGCCGGATGTCGAGACCCTGGCGGCGGGAGATCTTCTCGGCCGCGGAGGCGACCTCCGCGTCGGCCCCGGGCAGGATGCGGTCGAGGTACTCGAGCACGATGACCTGCGAGCCGAGCCGGTTCCACACCGCGCCGAGTTCCAGCCCGATGTACCCGGCGCCGATCACGACCAGGCGCTCGGGCACGTGGTCGTACGCCAGCGCCTCCGTGCTGGTTCCGATCCGGTCGCCGTCGAGTTCGATCCCGGGCAGGCTGGCGGGGCGGGAACCCGTGGCGACGATCACGTTCTTGGCCTGGATCGTCCGTTCGCCGTCCGCGGTCGCCACCTCGACGCTCCGCATCTCGCCGTCCGGGACGCCGAGTTTCGCCCGACCCTGGATGTGCTCGATCTTGTTCTTCTTGAGCAGCGAGGAGACGCCGCGGGTCAGGGTGGTGACGACGCGGTCCTTGCGCTTCATCATCGTCGCAAGGTCGAGCCCGATTTCGCCCGCCACGCCGCCGTGCACCGCGAGTTCGCTGCGCGCCGCAAGCAGCCGCTGGCTCGACTCGAGCAGCGCCTTGCTCGGAATGCAACCCACCCGCAGGCAGACGCCCCCGGCCGCCGGGTGCTCGTCGACCACGGCGGTGCTGAAGCCGAGCTGCGCCGCGCGGATCGCGGCCACGTAGCCGCCCGGTCCGGCGCCGATGACGGCTATATCGAAGACGTTCGGGGTCATCCCGCTACACCTCGATCAGCATCCTCGCCGGATCCTGGATCGCTTCCTTGATCCGGACCAGGAAGGTCACCGCCTCCCGGCCGTCGACGATGCGGTGATCGTAAGTCAGAGCGACGTACATCATGGGCCGCACGACGATCTCTTTGTCCTCGACCACGGGGCGGTCCTGGATCGCGTGCAGGCCGAGGACGCCGCTCTGCGGCGGGTTGATGATCGGCGTTGACAGCAGGGAACCGAAGATGCCGCCGTTGGTGATCGTGAAGGTGCCGCCCTGGAGTTCGTCGATCCGGATGCGCCCGGTGCGCGCTCGCCCCGCGAAGTCGGCGATCTGGGACTCGATCTCGGCGAAGGACAAGCGCTCCGCGCTGCGCAGGACCGGCACCATCAGGCCGCGGTCGGTGCTGACGGCGATGCCGATGTCGTAGTAGTTCCGGTAGATGATGTCCGTGCCCGAGATCTCGGCGTTGAGACGCGGGCAGCGGCGCAAGGCGTCGACCGCCGCCTTGACGAAGAAGGAGAGGAAGCCGAGCCGTACGTCGTGGCGCTTCTCGAAAGCGTCGCGGTACTGGCGCCGGAAGTTCATCACGGCGGCCATGTCGATCTCGTTGAAGGTCGTCAGCAGCGCGGCCTGCTGCTGGGACTCGACCAGCCGTTCGGCGATCCGGCGGCGGATCGGCGTCATCGTCACCCGTTCCTCGGCGCGGCCGCCGGCTGGGGCGGGCGGGGCAGGGGGCGCCGGTGGCGGTTGGGCGGGCGCCGCGGGAGGCGCCGGAGCGGCCTGGGGCGCCGGCGCGGGAGCGACGGGGACCGGATCGGCGGCCGGGCTCGGCTCGTCAGGCGCTGGCTCTTGCGCCTCGCGCGAGGCGAGGTAGGCGATCACGTCGCTCTTCAGCAGCCGGCCGCCCTTGCCCGTCGCGGGAACGATGGCGGCGTCGAGGTCGTGCTCGGCGATCAGGCGCTGCGCTGCGGGCAGGATGCGGAGTGGTTCTTCGGTTGGCGGGGCGGCCGGAGGCTCGGATGCGGGCGAGACGCCCGGGTGCCATCCCGTGCGCCCGTCCTCGGGCGCACGGGATGGTTCGCGGGTGGCGCCGATCGCGCCACCCGGGTTCCCAGGGGCGGAGCCGGATGCGGCCTGGATCCCTGCGAGCAGATCCGTCTGTGCGCCTGCGCCGGCTGCCGCCACAGTGGCGGTCGCGCCTTCCTCGATGCGGGCGATCACGCCGCCCACCGGAACGGTCTCGCCTTCCGCGCACACGATCTCGGAGAGGACACCGGCCACCGGCGAGGGCATCTCGACGGTGACCTTGTCCGTCTCGAGTTCGACGAGTGGCTCGTCGCGGCCGACGGCATCGCCGGCCTGCTTGATCCAGCGCAGGATGAGCGCCTCGGTGATCGATTCGCCGATCTCGGGAATCGTGACTTCGTATGTCATCTGGGGTGCCTTCGAGGGATTCTCACTCTGATTCGGCCGAGTCGGCGAACGCCGCCTCGACCAGTTCCTGCTGCTCCAGCTTGTGGCTGCTCGGAGAGCCGGTCGCCGGACTCGCCGACTGCGGACGGTAGATGGCCGAGAGGGGTCGGCCGCCCATCAGGAAGCCGAAGTTCAGTCGCAGGTAGGACCAGGCGCCCATGTTCCGCGGTTCTTCCTGCACCCAGCGGACCTTCGCATCGGCTGGAAACTGAGCCAGCGCGGCGTCGAGTTCCTGTTTCGGAGCGGGGTAGAACTGCTCCATGCGCAGGATCGCGTGATCGTGGGCGCCAACCTGCCGGCGGTGGGCGTCGAGGTCGTAGAAGACCTTGCCGGAGCAGAGCAGGATGCGGCGGACCTTCGCCCTCTCCTCGTCGGTTCCGAGCGCCGGGTCGGACAGCACGGTCTGGTAGCGGCCCTGTGCCAGTTCGGCCAACTCCGAGCCGACTTCCTTGCGGCGCAGCAGGCTCTTCGGGGTGAACGCGATCAGCGGCTTGCGCTGGGCCCGCTCCACCTGCCGGCGCAGCAGGTGGAAGTACTGTGCCGGCGTCGAGGGGTAGACGATCTGGATATTCTCTTCGGCGGCCAACAGGAGCCAGCGCTCGATTCGGGCGCTCGAGTGTTCGGGCCCCTGGCCCTCGAAACCGTGGGGCAGCAGGATGACGAGGCCACTGAGCCGGTTCCACTTGTCCTCGGCGCTGGTGATGAACTGATCGATGATCACCTGCGCCGCGTTCACGAAGTCGCCGAACTGCGCTTCCCACAGCACCAGTGCGTCCGGGTAGTCCAGGCTGAAGCCGTACTCGAAGCCGAGCACGCCGGCCTCCGACAGCGGGCTGTTGTAGATCTCGACCTGCTCCTGGTTCTCGGCCACGTTCATCAGCGGCCGATGGTTCTCGTCGGTGACGCGGTCGTGCAGCACGGAATGGCGCTGGCTGAAGGTTCCCCGTTCGCAGTCCTGTCCCGTCATGCGGACGCGCTGGCCGGAATCGGCCGTTGCCGCGAAGGCGAGCGCCTCGGCCGCCGCCCAGTCGAGCGGCCGCTTGCCTTCCGCCATCTCGGCGCGGGCGGCGATGAACCGGCGCAGGTTGCGGTGCAGGTTGAAGCCCTCTGGCAACTCGACCATCCGCTTCAGGTAGCCGGACAGCTTGGCTTGGTCGACGCCGGTGTCGGGCTCCGGGATGTCCTCGGTGCAGCCCCCGACGAACGCGTTCCAGACGCCGTCGTAGGCCTGCGGACTCGTCTTCTCGTTCATTCTCCGGGCGGTGGCGAGCGCCCCCTCGAGCCGCTTCTCCTCGCGCTCGATGTAGATCTCGGCCTCCTCGGGCTTGATCTCTCCGAGTTCGAGCAGGTGCTCCAGGTAGTGGACCCGGACCGGGTCGCGGGCGCGGATGCCGTCGTACAGCATCGGCTGCGTGAACGCGGGTTCGTCGCCCTCATTGTGGCCGCGCCGCCGGTAGCAGTAGAGGTCGATGACCACGTCCCGTTGGTAGCGCTGGCGGAAGTCGAGAGCGACGTTCACGACCTGGGCCACCGCCTCCGGGTACTCGCCGTTGACGTGGAAGATCGGCACCTGGAGCATCTTCGCGACGTCGGTGCAGTAGGTGTTCGAGCGCGAACTCTCGGGCGGTGTGGTGAACCCGATCTGGTTGTTGACGACCACATGCAGCGCGCCGCCGATCCTGTAGGCGGGAAGCTGCGACAGGTTGAGCGACTCCTGGACGATCCCCTCACCGGCGAAGGCCGCGTCGCCGTGGATCAGGAACAGCGCCGCGCGGTCGCGGAGTTCGTTGCCGATCCGGTCCTGCTTGGCCCGCACGCGCCCCATCGCCACCGGGTTGATGAACTCGAGGTGGCTGGGGTTGAACGACAGGGAGAGGTGGATCCTGCGCCCCAGGTCCGTTGTCCAGTCGCTCGAGTGGCCCATGTGGTACTTCACGTCGCCGCCGCCGATGTACTGCTCCGCGTCGAGGTCCTCGAACTCGCGGAAGATGTCCCTGGTCGGCTTGCCGATGATGTTGGCGAGCACGTTCAGGCGGCCGCGGTGGGACATGCCGAAGACGATCTCCACCGCGCCCTGTTCGGCGACCTTCTCGATCGCCAGGTCGAGCAGGGGAATCAGGCTCTCGGCGCCTTCGAGCGAGAAGCTCTTCGCGCCCAGGTACTTCCGCTGGATGAACTCCTCGAAGACGGCGGCGTCGATCAGCTTCTTCAGGATCCGGACCTGCTCGCGGCGGTCCAGGTGGACCCGGTTGCGGCTGATCTCCATCCGCTCCTGGAGCCAACTGCGGACTTCCAGGTCGTCGATGTGCATGAACTCGGCGCTGATGTACTGGCAGTACGTTTCGCGCATCCGCTCCAGCACCTCGCGCACGGTCGCGGTGTCGGCCCCGGGGATGCCGGCGGTCGACACCGTGCGGTCGAGATCGCTCTTCTTGATGCCCAGACCTTCGGGTTCGAGTTCCTCCGGCAGCGCCGGCGGATTCCGGAGCGGGTTGATGTCGGCAAACAGGTGGCCGCGAATCCGGTAGTTGCGGATCATGTCGTCGACGCGGCGCTGGAGTTCGACGTCCGTCGTCAGAGTCGGCGTAGCGGTGCGGGCTGTCCTGGTTGCCGGTTCCGGCGCCGGTGACGCCGGTGGGGGCGGCGCCGGGTGCGCCGGTGCGGCTGTCGCGACGGACGCCGCCGGCGCTGCCGCCCCGTTGCCGCCGAACAGGGAAGGCGGCTGGAGCGACGGCGCCAGGGCGCCGTCGCCGAGTTCCCCGGCCGCGGCCAGGGAGTCGAAGTACCGTCGCCACTGCTCGTCGAGTGACGCCGGATCCCGCCGGTACTGGGCCAGGAGGGCTTCGACGTAGTCGAGAGAGAGGCTATGCAGTTGTGCTGGTTGGCTCATCGCTGCCCACCTCCGTGATCGAACGCTAGCAGGCTAGCCTCGGTCCGCTTGGAGCCGCGGGTCGATCACGTCTCTCAGCGTATCGCCGACGAGGTTGAAACTCAGCACGGCGAGGAAGATCGCGACGCAGGCGGGCGGAATCATGTGGCCGGCCGTGAACAGGTTCTCGTAGCCGGAGCGCAGGATCGTGCCCCAGGACGGGTCCGGCGGCTGGACGCCGAAGCCGAGCCAGGAAAGGCCGGCCTCGATCAGGATCGACACGGCGATACCGAAGGTGACGCTGACCAGCACCGGCGCCAGGGCGTTGGGCAGCAGGTGGCGGAGCACGAGTTGCGCCGGCCGGACGCCCAGCGAGCGAGCTGCGAGCGCGTAGTCCGTCTCGCGGATGCGCAGGATCTCGCCGCGGGCGAAGCGCGCGATGCCGACCCAGCGGGTCAACCCGATCACGATCATCACGTTCTCGATGCTGGGCGGGAACCAGGCCAGGACCGCGAGGATCAGGAAGAACGGCGGGAAGCACATGACGACCTCGATGAAGCGCGAGATCACGAGGTCGGCGATGCCGCCGGCATAGCCTGCGATGCAGCCCAGCACCAGGCCGAGGATGACCGCGATGCCCATCGACAGGAAACCGACCTTCATCGACACCACGGTGCCGTGGACCATGCGCGACAACACGTCGCGCCCGGACTGATCGGTGCCCAGCCAGTGGCGCCGGGACGGCCCGGCCAGGGGCTCGGCGGCGATCTCGCGCGGGCCGTAGCGCGTCGGCGTCCACAGCGCCCAGTCGCCGCGTTCCGGGTTGAACTCGCGCTTGAAGTCGAAGGTCGCGAGGCGGTAGGGCCGTTGCTTCTGGATGATCAGTTTGCTTCCCGGCACCTGGTGGATCAGATCGATCACCGCCGGGTAGTAGAAGCTGCCGTCGAAGCGGCACAGGATCGGTTGGTCGTTGGCCAGCATCGGCGACAGGAAGGAGACCAGGAACAGCGCCGCCACCACGCACAGCCCGACCATCCCGAGTCGGTGGCTGCGGAAGCGCCGCCAGGTGATGTGCCAGTAGGAGCGCGCCACGGGCGGGTTGTTCGTCGCTTCGGCCGTCATTTCACTTGTCGTAGCTGATCCGGGGGTCGACCAGACCGTAGGTGAGGTCGGCGATGAAGGTGATGCCCAGCACGAGCAGGGCGGTGATGAAGTTGAGCGCCATGATCGTGGGATAGTCGCGCTGCAGCACGGACTCGAAGTACAGGCGGCCCAGCCCCGGCCAGTTGAACATGTACTCGAGGATCACGCTGCCGCTGAGCACGAACGGGAAGGTCAGGCCGATCAGGGAGATCAGGGGGATGAGGCTGTTCGTGAAGGCGTGCTTGAGCACGACGGTGCGCTCCCCGAGCCCCTTGGCGCGCGCGGTGCGGACGTAGTCCTGACGCACCACCTCGAGCAGGTTCTGGCGGATGAAACGGGAGTAGTAGGCGAGATTGCCGAAGGTGAAGCAGAAGGTGATCAGGACGTAGTGCTGCGCCAGGTCCCACATCTGGCCGAGCATCGTCATGTCGTCGTAGCCGTCGGACCGCATGCCGCGGAAGGGGAGCAGGTCCCATTTCACGCCCAGGTACAGGATCAGCAGCATGCCGGCGACGTAGTTCGGCACCGAATAGAGCATGTAGAGGCCGGTGCTGACGGATCGGTCGAAGCCGCCGCCCTGTTTGAGCGCGCTGTAGATGCCGATCGGCGTGGAGATGATCAGGGTCAGCATGAAGGAGAGGAGCGCGACCGACAGGGTCGGCCACAGCGCCTCGCCGATCTTGGCGGACACCCTCCTTCCGTCGTGGAAGGACGACCCGAGGTCAAAGGCGGCCAGCTTGCTGACCCAGTTCCAGTACTGGACAGGAATCGGCTTGTCGAGCCCGTAGAGTTCCCGCAACTGCTGGTAGACGCGCTCCGAGACCGCGGCGTCGGCGATCTGGGAGGTCTGGAGCTGCGCCGGGTCGCCCGGAACGAGCTGGATGATGAAGAACGAGATGACCGAGATGCCGAAGAGGGTGATCAGTCCAGTTGCAAGCCTGCGGAGGATGTAGCTGAGCAAGGTCGATCTCGAAGTGTGAACGGTGCCTACAATACCGTCCCTTGAAGAGCGCGATCCCAGTCAGTGACGGCCGGCCGGTTCGGCGGGAGTTAGGTGCGGTATTGCGTCTGGCGACGCCGGTCATTGTGGTGCAGGTCGGCATGGTGTTCATGGGCGCTGTGGACACCATGATGCTCGGCCGGGTTTCCGAGACCGACCTGGCGGCCGGCTCGATCGGCAACGCGCTCAGCATTGCCGTGATCTGGTCCTTCATCGGCATTCTGCTGGCGATCGACCCGATGGCGGCGCAGGCGTTCGGCGCCGGCGACCACCGGCGAATCAGCCGCGTGCTCTGCCGGGGCGTGGGAATGGCGGTCCTGCTGTCGGCGCCGGCCACCCTGATCGTGTTGGAACTAGATCGGGTCCTGCCGCTCACGGATCAACCGCAGGCCATCATCGAACCGGCCACCGCCTACCTTCACGGCATCGGCCCCGGCGTGATCGCCTTTCTGCTCTTCATGTGTCTGCGGCAGACGCTGCAGGCGATGAGTATCGTGCGGCCGGCCCTGATCTCGATCGCCGTCGCCAACGTGTTCAACGCGCTCGCGAACTGGGCGCTGATCTTCGGCAACCTCGGCTTCCCGGCACTCGGTGTACGGGGCTCCGCCTACGCCACGTCGGGATCCCGCTGGGTGATGCTGATTGTGATCGCGGTGTTCGGCTGGCGTCACCTGCGCCCGTACGTCGGCGGATGGCGGCTGTCCTGGTTGCGCCCGGCCGCCCTGCGGCCCTTCCTGTGGGTGGGCGTGCCGATCGCGGTTCAGGTTTCACTCGAGGTCAGTGTATTCAGTTTCGCGGCCGTCCTGATCGGCCGGTTGGGCGAGGCCGAACTGAGCGGTCACCAGGTGGCGATCAGCCTCGCCTCGATCTCCTTCATGGTTCCGCTGGGTTTCGCGGGCGCCGCCACGACCCGTGTCGGCAACGCGATCGGGCGCCGGGATCAGGTGGCCGCCCGTCGCTCGGCCCTGGTCTGCCTCTGCCTCGGCGCCGGTGTGATGACCGCCTTCGGCCTCGTCTTCTTCTCGCTGCCGCAGCTCCTGGCGCGCTTGTTCAGCGATGTCCCAGGCGTGGTCGCGGCGGCCGCCGCGCTGATCCCGATCGCCGGCCTGTTCCAGGTCGCCGATGGCCTCCAGGTGGCCGCCGCCGGTGTGCTCCGGGGAGCTGCCGACACGCGCTTTCCCGCGTTCGTCGCTCTCGTGGGCTACTGGGTGGTAGGCATGCCGGTCGGCGCCTGGCTGACCTTCGAGAGAGGGCTTGGCCCGAGCGGAGTGTGGTGGGGCCTGACCTTCGGCCTGGTCTTCGTGGCGATCTTCCTCGCGTTTCGCGTGCGCTGGCGTCTGTGGCGGTGCAGCTTGGTCCCCCTGCTGCCGGCCGACTCCGTGGACGACGAGTGACTGCGGCGACGCCGGACATCTCCACCTTGATCAGTGGCAAGGCGGTGGCCGCCGGTGGCCAAGCTTCACCGCGGGCCGCAGCCCGGATAGTCTCCCGCCGGCCCGGCGCGATCCTCGGGCCCCAGAGAGGTCCACTGATCCATGCCGAGCAAGCCAGTCTTTCCGAAGAAGAAGGCCGTACTCGCCTATAGCGGCGGTCTCGACACCTCCGTCATCCTGCGCACCCTGCAGGAGCGCGGTTTCGATGTCGTCGCCGTGATCGTCGACGTCGGGCAGCGGGAGGACTTCGACCGCCAGGCCCGCCGGGCCGAGGCGATCGGCGCCTCGAAGGTTTACGTCGAGGATCTGCGGCGCGAGTTCGTGACCGACTTCATCTACCCGGCGATCGCCGGCAACGCGGTCTATGAGAACCGCTACCTGCTCGGCACCGCCCTGGCCCGGCCGTTGATCGCCCGCTGCCAGGCCGAGATCGCGATCCGCGAAGGCGCCGACGTTCTCTCCCACGGCGCCACCGGCAAGGGCAACGACCAGGTCCGCTTCGAGCTCGCCTACGCGGCGTTGGCGCCACAGGTCGAGGTCTATGCGCCGTGGAAGGACGCCGAGTTCCTGCGGCGCTTCCAGGGCCGCACCGACCTTCTGAACTACGCCGAGGACCAGGGCATCCCGATCGAGGCCTCGTCCGAGAAGCCGTACAGCATGGACGAGAACCTGATGCACAAGAGCTACGAGGCGGGCCTGCTGGAAGACCCGATGCAGACGCCGACCGAGGACATGTTCTCGCTCACCGTGTCGCCGCTCGACGCGCCGGACGAGCCGACCGACATCGAGATCGAGTTCAAGGATGCGCGTCCGGTACGGGTGCGCGACCGCACCGCCGGGGTCGAGCACCGGGACGCCCTCATCCTCTTCGAGTACCTGAACGAAATCGGCGGCCGGAACGGGATCGGCCGCATCGACATCGTCGAGAACCGGTTCGTCGGCATCAAGTCCCGCGGCGTCTACGAGACGCCCGGCGGCACGATCCTCCACCACGCCCTGCGCGACCTCGAGGGCGTCGCCATGGACCGGGAGGTGCTGCGGCTGCGCGACGGCCTGTCGCCCAAGTTCGCCGAGCTGATCTACAACGGCTTCTGGTTCTCGCCGGAAATGGAGTTCATCCGCGCCGCCTTCCTCCAGGCCGAGCGCATCATCGACGGCGCCGTCCACCTCCGTCTTTACAAGGGCGGCGTGAGCATCCTCGGCCGTGAGTCGCCGAGCTCGCTCTACGACCAGAACCTGTCATCGATGGATGTCGAGGGCGGCTACGACCAGACCGACGCGCGCGGGTTCATCCGCCTCAACGCGTTGCGCCTCAAGGCCCACAGGGTGATCGTCGGCGGCCGTGGCGGTGAGGAAGGTGAGTAGAGGCCCCGTCTGACAAGCGATAGCGTCCCGGAGTGGAGATAACCGGACGCTGAACGTCCCGGATTGCCTCAGCCGGACAGCGCCGCCAGCTTCTCGGTCAGCAGCGGGACGACCTGCTTGTAGTCCTCGACGATGCCGAAGCTGCAGTGCTTGAAGATCGGCGCGTCGGCGTCGGTGTTGATCGCGGCGACGACCTTGCTGTCGCCCATGCCGAGGAGGTGCTGGCTGGCGCCGGAGATGGCGATCGCCAGGTAGAGCTGGGGAGCGACCTTCTTGCCGGTCTGCCCCACCTGCCAGTTCGGGGGCACCCAGCCGGCGTCGCAGGCTGCGCGTGACGCGCCCTGCTCGGCGCCGATGGTGTCGGCGAGCTTCTTGAGTTCCTGGAAGGGCTCGGGACCGCCGAGGCCACGGCCGCCGGAGACGATGACCTGGGCGTCCTCGAGCCGGACGCCTTCCTGGGCGGCCTCTTCGCGGTCGACGATGCGGATTCGCGACGGGTCGAGGCTGAGATCGACCGAAGTCACCTCGCCTGATGACGGCTGTTCGGGCGCCGGTTCGAAGCCCCGCGCCCGCAGCCACACGACGGCCGGGCTCTTCTTGAGCCGGTAGATCGAGATCGCCTTGCCGCCGTAGGCGGTGCGCTGGGCCAGCAGGTGGTCGCCGTCCATGCGGATCGCGGCCGCGTCGGCCATCGAGCTGCCGCCCAGGCGGTGGGCGAGCCGCGGCGCGATCTCCTGGCTGTACGTGTCGTTGCTCATCAGCACGGCGACGTAGTCCCCGCCTCCGGCCTCATGGAGCTGCTGTGCTGCCTGCAACGCCTGCTCGGGCTGGTGGTCGCGCAATTCCTCGGCGTCGCCGATCAGGACGCGGTCAGCAACGGCCGCCAACGACGCAACCGCGTCGTCCGCTGCGGGGCCGATCACCAGCACATGGAGTTCGCCGCCGACGCTTGCGGCCAGCGCGCGTCCGGCGCCGATCGCACCCTGCGCGGCGCGGTCGTAGCCGAAACTGCCAAGAACACAGACTGCAACGTTCGCCATCGTTCTCTCCTTCTACCCGTCTCTACCTAAGATCCCGGTCCGCGTCAGCCGATCGAGGCCACGACTTCGTGGATCTTCCGCGCGAGTTGACCAACCCGCTCTTCCAGGGTGTCGCCCTCGGCCAGTTCGCACTCGATTTCGTCCGCCGGCACGAAGATCTCCTCGACCTCGAAGTTGGAGGAGCCGTTCCGGATCTCGTCGCTGTCGAGTCCGAGGTCGGCCAAGCTCAGCTTCTGGAGCGGCTTGCGGTAGGACATCATCACGTCCCGCGTCTTCGGGATGCGCGGCACGTTGTCCTCGTTGTTCGTGATCGTGGCCACGAACGGAGGTTCGGCTTCCGCGACCTCGATGCCGACATCGGTCTGGCGGCGGAGCGTGACGCTGCCGTCGCCGGGACTCAGGCTCTCGACGAAGCCGAGCGCCGGCCGTCCCAGTTCCTCCGCCAGTGCGCCGCCGGTCTGCCCCGTGCCCCAGTCGCCCGATTCCCGGCCGACCAGCACCGCATCGAACGGCCCGCCGTCCTGCTCGAGGTGCAGGGTAGCGGCCGCCAGCACCTGGCCCACGGCCGCGGCGTCGGGGTTCGTGGCGCCGTCACGCACCACCAGGCACGCCTCGTCGACGGTCATCGCCATCGCCTTGCGGAGGCAGTCCTCGGCCGAGGACTCTCCGTAGCAGAGGGCGGTGATCTTGACGTCGCCTGCCGCCTCCCGGAACTGGAGCGCGGTTTCGATCGCGTTCTCGCAGAAGATGTTCGTGACCAGGTTCGCGCCGCCGCGCTTCGCGGCCTTGGCTGCCGGGTCGATCTGGAAGTCGCGGGCCGGGAGGTCCGGGTCGAGGATCTGTTTCAGGCAGACGAGCACTCTCATTCTCGGTTCTCCTTCGCTGTGGGCGTGGCGCCGTTGCCCATTGCCGCGTACCCCTATTGGTCGGGATCCTTGGCCTGCTCGGCGTTTCGATTCAACACGGCCGAGACCGCCATCCGGGTCACTTCCGCCACCACTTCGTCCCCGTCGAGCCGCCCGTCCGCCCGGTACCAGCGCGAGATCCACAGCACCATGCCGACCAGGCTGAAGGCGCCAACGGTGGGGTCGAGGCCCAGGACCTTGCCCTCGTCGCGCAGGGCGGCGAGCGTGTCGGCGATGAAGTCGACGTAGTCCCGCTGCCTGCCGATGATGTCGATGCGGTCGTTGGGCAGCAGCCCTTCGAGTTCGTTGACGAGGATGGTCAGCGCCGACGAGTCCTGCGTGATCAGGCGGGCGTGGCAGGCGACGATCGCGTGCAGCCGCGTTTCCGGGTCCTCGTGCCGGCGGGCCGGTTCGATGACCTGCTCGTCGAGCTGGTCCATGGCGAAGCTCATGATCGCGAACAGCAGGTCCTGCTTGCCCTTGATGTAGTAGTAGAGCCCGGCCTTGGTCAGCCCCACGGCGGCCGCGATGTCGTTGATCGAGGTGGCGTGGTACCCCTTGCGGTGGAAGATGCGCGCCGCGTTGCGGTAGATCTCGGCCCGGCGGTCCGGGTCGCTTTCGCCGGTCGTCGTGCGACCGGTCGCGTGCAGGGGGTTGTCCAGAGCAGTCATCGGATCTACGTTGCGAACAAGGCTACGGTGGAGTCTACCGACCGCCCGGTAGGTACGCAACGGGTTGTCGTAGCGGAGTCCGTTCCTACGGAGCTGGTTCGGAGGTCTCGCCGACAGCGTCCCAGAGCAGTTCCGCCACGTCCTTGACCTTGACGTCGCGGTCGCCGCGCCGGGCGTTCACGCCGTCGTCGAGCATCGTTGCGCAGAACGGGCAGCCCACCGCGACGACATCCGCTCCGGTGTCGACCGCTTCCTGGGCGCGCTCCTGGTTGACGCGCTGATCGGACGGCTCGTCGACGAATGCCATGCCGCCGCCGCCGCCGCAGCAGAAGCTCTGGTTGCGGCTGCGCTTCATCTCGACCTGCCGGGCGCCGCCGACCTTCGCCAGCAGGTTGCGGGGCGCGTCGTACTCCCCGTTGTGGCGGCCGAGGTAGCAGGGATCGTGGAACGTGATCGTCTCGCCCGCGTTTGCCCCACCGGTTGCCGCATCGGCCCCGTTCAATCGGCCGGAGGCCAGGAGCTGATCGAGGAACTGGGTGTGGTGGTAGACCTCGTAGCTGCCGCCGAACTGCGGGTACTCGTTCTTGAACGAGTTGAAGCAGTGCGGGCAGGAGGTCACGACCTTGCGCACGCCGTAGCGATCCAGGGTCTCGACGTTGCCCTTGGCCAGCATCTCGAACAGGAACTCGTTGCCGACGCGGCGGGCCGGGTCGCCGCTGCACGATTCCTCGCGGCCGAGGATCGCGAACTTGACGCCCGCCTGTTTCAAGAGCTTCGCGGTGGCGCGGACGGTGTTCCGGTTGCGCTCCACGAGGGCGCCGCCGCAACCGACCCACATCAGGACCTCGGCCTGGTTCGGATCGTCCATGTCGGCCATCACGTCGATGTCGAGGCCCTCGGTCCAGTCGACCCGGCTGAACTGGGTGCCCGCGAACGGATGCTTCCGCTGTTCGAGCGAGTTCATCATGTCCATCATCCCTTCCGGGAAGTCGGCCTCTTCCATGACCAGGTGGCGCCGGGCGTCGACGATCTTGGGCAGATGCTCGATGTGGACGGGGCAGGCCTCCATGCAGGCGGCGCAGGTGGTGCAGGAGAACAGCGCCTCGGGGGAGACGGCGGTCTTCTGGTCGATGATCGGCAGCAGTTCGGCGTCGCCGTTTCCATTGCCATTGCCGCTGGCCAGAAGGCTGTCGCCGCGCTTGTGCATCAGGGCCTGCAGGTCGAGGATGATGTCGCGTGGCGACAGGCTCTTGCCGACCGCGTTCGCGGGGCAGACGTCGGTGCAGCGGCCGCACTCGGTGCAGGCGTCGAAGTCGAGCAGGTCCTTCCAGGTGAAGTCGCCGAGGTGGTTGATGCCGAACCGCTCGGCGGTCTCGAAGTCGATCGCCTTCAGGCTGCCGCCGTAGCCGTCGAGGTTGGCGGTGAAGATGTTGAGCGGCGCCGTTACGACGTGCGACATCTTGCTGAAGGGCACCCAGGCGATGAAGCCGAACGCGACAGCCAAATGAAACCACCAGATGACGACGTGACCGGTCTGCATCGCGGCGTCGCTCATGAACGGGTCCGAGGCGCGTGCGAACAGATTGCCGACGGGCGACCAGGCGGCCCAGACATCGTCGGTGACCGCGATCCGCCAGCCCTCGACCATGAAGCCGGTGAAGGCCATGACGAAGATCGCGACCAGGATCCGGCTCGCCTCGTCGGTGTAGACCAGCTCCGCCGGCTTCGAGACCCAGCGGCGCACCGCGGCCAGGGCGACGCCGACCAGCACGAACAGACCGAAGACATCGACAATCAGCGACTGGAAGATCAGGTAGAAGTGCCCCTTCATGAGGTGCAGGGGCGTGTCGTGGTGGATCGCCACCACGGTGGTCGCCAGGAACAGGACGATGAAGCCGGTGTAGACGAGGCTGTGGAAGAGGCCGGCGTAACGGCTGCGCAGTGTGCGGCCCTGGCCGACGGCGTTCCTGAGGAAGAGCTGGAGCCGCTCGCCCAGCCGGTCGAACCGCACCGCCGGCTGGCCGGCGCGCCAGCGGCGGATCTTGAGCCAGAAGCCCCACGCGAAGACGGCCAGGGTGGGGACCATCAGGACGTAGACCAACCACGAGTACTGGATGTTCCAGAAGACCTCGCGTGTGGCCTGGGTGGGATCCATGGGTGGGACTGTACCGCCGAGTCGAAGTATCCGGCAATTCCGGTCAGCGCTTTCCTCGTCTTAACCTCTTGCTCATGAATGACTTACGCCGGTCGCGGCGGGCGCACCGGATCCGGTGCGGAGGGGACGTAAACCTCTGAAACCAAAGAACTTACAAGGTCTTAGTATGGTGCTTCTCCGCAGAGTTTTCCGCAGATTCTGCGGACTTCGGTGGGGATGCGGGACCGTTTCGGCCCCGGGTCTCAGCTATCCGTGTCTCGGGTAGCCGAGGTCGGCCAGGGTTTGCGCGATTTCGTCCAGGGTCGAGGGGTCGTCGATCGTGGCCGGCACCGTGTAGGGCTCGCCGTCCGCGATTCGCCGCATCGTGCCTCGGAGGACCTTGCCGGAACGGGTCTTGGGCAGCCGGTCGACCACCGCCGCGATCTTGAACGAGGCGACTGGTCCGAGCTGGTCCCGCACGGTCTGGACGAGCTCCGGCACGATTTCGGCCTCGGTGCGGTCGGAGCCCGCGTAGAGGACAGCGAGTCCCAAGGGCACCTGCCCCTTGAGCGAGTCGGCGATCCCGATCACGGCGCACTCGGCGACGTCCGGGTGAGACGAAAGGATCTCCTCCATGGCGCCGGTGGACAGGCGGTGGCCGGCGACGTTGATCAGGTCGTCGGTGCGGCTCATGATGTACAGGTAGCCGTCCTGGTCGACGAACCCGGCGTCGCCGGTCTGGTAGTAGCCCTCGAACTCCGAGAGATAGGAATCGACGTAGCCGGCGTCGTTCTTCCACAAGGTCGGCAGGCAGCCCGGCGGTAGGGGAAGACGCAGGGCGATGGCGCCCGTCTCGCTGGGTGGCAGTTCGCGGCTGCCGCCGGCGTCGCCTTCGTGCTCGAGGATGCGCACGTCGTACCCGGGGACGACCTTGGTGGGGGATCCGTGCTTGACCGGCAGCGCCCCGAGACCGACGCAGTTTGCTGCGATCGGCCAGCCCGTCTCCGTCTGCCACCAGTGGTCGATCACGGGTACGTCGAGCTTCTCCTCGGCCCAGCGCACCGTGTCCGGATCGGCGCGCTCGCCGGCCAGGAACAGAGTCCGGAGGGAACTCAGATCGAATTTCCCTATCAGTTTGCCCTGGGGATCTTCACGCTTGATCGCGCGGAACGCGGTCGGCGCCGTGAACAGCACCGAGACACCGTGCTCGGCGATCACGCGCCAGAAGGCGCCGGCGTTCGGCGTTCCGACCGGCTTGCCTTCGTAGAGCACCGTGGTGCAGCCGTGGATCAGCGGCGCGTAGACGATGTAGGAATGGCCCACCACCCAGCCGATGTCCGACGCGGCCCAGTAGACCTCTCCGGGCTCAACGCCGTAGACGTTGCTCATGCTCCAGTCGAGCGCGACGAGGTGGCCGCCGTTGTCGCGGACGACGCCCTTGGGCACGCCCGTCGTCCCCGATGTGTACAGGATGTACAGGGGATCGGTGGCCTGCACCGGGACGCAGTCGGCTGGTTGGGCGGCGGCCGTCGCCTCCTGCCAGTCGTGGTCGCCCGCGCCGAGTGCGGCGTTGTGCTGCGGCCGTTGAAGCAGCACGGTGGCGGCCGGCTTGTGGGCCGACATGGCGATTGCTTCGTCGAGCAGCGGCTTGTACTCGATGATTCGCGCGATCTCGATACCGCACGAGGCCGTCAGTACGACCTGAGGCTTCGCGTCGTCGATCCGGGTGGCGAGTTCCTTCGCCGCGAAGCCGCCGAACACCACGGAGTGGACGGCGCCGATCCGGGCGCAGGCCAGCATGGCGACCGCGGCCTCCGGGATCATCGGCATGTAGATCAGCACCCGGTCGCCGGTCTGTACGCCGAGGTTTCTGAGGACGCCGGCGAGGCGCGCCGTCTGCTCCTGCAGATCCGCGTAGGTCAGCGTCGCCGCCGTACCGGTGACCGGACTGTCGTAGATCAGCGCCGGCTGCTGTCCGCGGCCGGCCTCGACGTGGCGGTCGACCGCGTTGTAGCAGGTGTTCACCTGCGCGCCCGTGAACCAGCGGTAGAACGGCGGGTTCGAGTCGTCCAGCACGCGATCCCAGCGCCTGACCCAGGAGATGGATTCCGCGGCCTCGGCCCAGAATCCCTCGGGGTCATCGCCGGCCCGGCGCAGCGTCTGTTCGTAGAGAGTGCTCACGGCCGGCGATGATAGCCGCCGCATCCAGCTCCCCGAGGCGCCTGCGGGCTACTGCGCGGCGTCGCCGTCGGGTTGTCCGGGCTCCGTCTGCCGGCTCTGGACTTCGTCCCAGATGCCGACATCGAAGCGGCCCAGCGAGTTGGCCGCGCCCCGGAACATGGCGTTCGTGTTGAACTCCATCGCGATCGTGCCGTCCGGGCTGACCGCGATCAGACCGCCGTCGCCCGGCTGGAGCTTCTCCCGGATCACCTGCCGGACGGCCTCGTCCAGCGAGAGGCCGCCGTACTCGATCTGCGCCGAAACGTCGTAGGCCACGGTGTGGCGAATGAACTCCTCGCCGCGGCCGGTGCAGGAGATGGCCGCGGTGGCGTTGTTGGCGTAGGTACCGGCGCCGATCACCGGTACGTCGCCGATGCGGCCGATCCGCTTCAGCATCGTGCCCCCGGTCGAGGTGGCGGCAGCCAGATTGCCGTAGCGGTCCATGGCCACGGCGCCGACGGTGCCCAGGTGAGAGGCGCCGCCGAGGCTGCTCGGAGCGCCGGCGTTACCGGTGTAGTCGCCGACGGCGCTCGCGACGGCGTCTCCGCTGCCCTGTGCGGCGGCCCTTCGCTGGGCCCGGAGTTCGCGGTATCTCTGAAGCTGCAGCTCGGTGGTGAAGTAGGCCTGCGGTTGCCGGCGTACGCCGGCGATGACGCCGAAGTCGTCCGCCCCGGGGCCGCCGATCAGGACATGCGGCGTGTCCTCCATCACCCGGCGCGCCAGTGTGACCGGGTTGCGGATGTTCTTCACCCCGGCCACCGCGCCGCAGGCCAAGGTGCGTCCGTCCATGATCGCGGCATCCATCTCGTGGGTTCCGATGAACGTGAACACGGAACCGCGGCCGGCATTGAAGCGCGGGTCGTCTTCAAGCGCCGCGACCACGTTCTCGACCACCTGAACGCTCGCTTCGCCGCCGGCCAACTGCTCGGCGCCCAGGGAAAGGGCAGCCCGCAGGGCCTGGTAGTAGTCCTCCGCGTCGGTCGTGGCGCGATTCGCGCTGCCGGCGCCGCCGTGGATGGCCAGAGCCCAGTCCGGTGTCGGCACCTGTTCGGCCTCCTCGCCGTTTGTCTGATTCAAGTCCTGTTCCTGGTTCGTCTGTTTGGCTGTGCGGTCGGACGAAGTGCATCCTCCGCTGGCGAGCGCCAGAACCGCGAGGGCGGCTGCCCAGAGAGTCATTGTCGGTCGTCGAAGCACGCTCGGAGCGTTCGAACCCCCCGCGAGTCGTTGGCGGCTGCTTGTGAGAACCGGCTGAGCCATCCCGTTTTGCCCACTCCGCCCGGATACCCGCAGTCGGACCTCTCCAGCCGACCGCGGCGTCGCGCCTGACGGCGGAGCGCGGTTGAACGGATCCAGGGGCTCGTTGGGAAGGCTTCAGAAGCGTAGCACGCCGAAGACCGACGGCGCGGGGCTCCAAAGTGGGATACGACCGCTTCGCCCGAGAAATCGACTCTTCCGTCCGCCGGACGCCGGTGCGACATAATCCGGCCTCCGTGAGAGACGACGAGCGCCTATCGGACTACAGCGACGAGCGGGATCCGGACGTTTTCTGGGCGGCCGTCCGGCCGGCGGACGAACCCCTGCGTCATCGTTGGTTCCTGCCCGCGGTCGTGGCGATCCTCATCGTCAGCGTGCCCTGGTACCTGCCGTCGTCGGTCGGCGATCGGCTCGCGCTCGGCCTGCCGGTCTGGACCTGGATCACGATCGTCTGTGGCTTGTTCCTGGCCATGGTGACCGCCTTCGCGTCGTTGCGGCTGTGGCGCGACGGCGGGGACGTTGCCGACGGTAGCGAAGGGGAAGACCGGGAGCCCGGCGCCGGCGGGAAGGACGGGGCGTGAACTCCTCCGTTCCCGAGGTGACGTTCGGTCCCGGCGCACTGGCGGTGCTCGGCGGGTACCTGGTCGTCATGCTCTGCATCGGTTTCCTCGGCCGCCTGCACCAGAAGGAGCGCTCGCTGCGCGACTTCTACCTGGGGGGGGCGAGCTTCGGCTTCGCGGTCCTGTTCCTGACCCTGTTCGCGACCCAGTACAGCGGCAACACACTGCTCGGCTTCGCCGGCCGCTCCTACCAGCAGGGAACGACCTACATCGTCAGCGTCACGTTCATGATCCTGGTGATCACGGTGTTCATGATCTACGCGCCGCGCCTGTTCCATCTGGCGCGAAGGTTCGGCTACATCACGCCCGCGGACTTCGTGTACCACCGCTTCGGGTCGCATCCGCTGCGCATCCTGTGCGTGGCCCTCCTGTGCTGGGGACTGGCGAACTACGTACTCGAACAACTGGTCGCGATGGGGCACGGGGTCGAGGCGCTCAGCGGTGGCCGCATGAGTTTCATGCAGGGGGTACTGCTCCTGGTCGGCGTGATGCTGATCTACGAATCGCTTGGGGGCATGAGGGCGGTGGCCTGGACGGATGCCGTGCAGGGCTCTCTGCTGTTGTGCGGGTGCGCGGTGATTCTCTACACCCTGGTCACCGTGGACGGTGGTTTGCCGGCCGCGGCCGAAGGGATCCGCGCCACGACCCCGGCCAAGCTTGAGAGCCCGGACGCGGAGGGCCTCCGAACCTGGGTCAGTACGCTGCTGATGCTCGGTCTCGGCGTGGCCCTGTATCCGCACGCGATCCAGCGCATCTTCGCGGCCCGTGACGAGACCAGCCTGCGAAGGTCGCTGGGGGCGATGGCCTTCATGCCTCTGGGCACGACCCTGCTCGCCTTCCTGATCGGGTTCATTGCTCTCAGCCGCTTCCCCGGCTTGAGCGAACTGGAGAGCGACAAGGTCACGATCTACGTTCTCGGTGGCCTCATCGACCGCTCGCCGGTCATGTACTGGCTGATCGTGATGGTGTTCGCGGCGGTGGTCGCGGCGATCATGTCGACCGCCGACTCGGCGCTGCTCTCGATGGGCTCGATGTTCACCAAGGACATCTACAAGAACTACCTGCACCGCGAGGCCAGTTCGCGCGAGATGCTGATGGTGGGCAAGACGTTCTCGTGGGGCGTCATGGCCATCCTGATCGCGATGGCCTGGGTGTCGCTGGAGACGGAGAGCTCGATCTGGCTGCTGATCAAGCTGAAACTCGAGTTCATGGTCCAGCTCTCGCCGCTCTTCATGCTCGGTATCTACTGGCGGCGGATGTCGTCCTCGGCCGCCCTCGCCGGCATGCTCCTGGGCACAGTGCTCACCCTGGTCATCTGGTGCGGCGTGATGGTCGACCTGTGGCCGACCCGAAGTCCCTGGGGCGTCGCGGCCGGCGTCTGGGGCCTGCTCCTGAACTACGGCGTCTGCGTCGGCTGGACGCTGCTCCGGCCCGTCCAAGCGCCGGCGGCCAAAGCGTGAGCGCAGAGACCGCCAGACGCCGGGTCTTCTCCGGCATCCAGCCGTCCGGCGTGCTGCATCTGGGGAACTACCTGGGGGCGGTGAAGCATTGGGCCGCCCGCCAGGACGTTTCCGAGAACTTCATCTGCGTCGTCGATCTGCATGCGATCACGGTGCGCCAGGACCCGGAAACCCTGCGCGCCGGCACCCGCGAGTTGACGGCGATGCTCTTCGCCTGCGGCATCGATCCGGAGCGCACGACCCTGTTCGTTCAGAGTCATGTTCGCGCGCACGCCGAGGCGGCGTGGATCCTGGGTTGTGCTGTGCCGATCGGCTGGCTCGAACGGATGACGCAGTACAAGTCGAAGTCGGAGCGCCAGGGCGGTAGGGAGCGCATCGGCGTCGGGCTGTTCACCTATCCGATACTCCAGGCCGCCGACATCCTGCTGTACGACGCGGACGAGGTGCCGGTCGGAGAGGATCAGAAGCAGCACGTGGAACTGGCCCGCGACATCGCCGGCCGTTTCAACCATCTCTACGGCGACACGTTCGTTTTGCCCGAGGCGGTGATTCCGGCCGCCGGAGCTCGGGTGATGGCGCTGGACGATCCGACGGTGAAGATGTCCAAGAGCGAAACGGCGGGACGCGGCCACTCGGTACGACTGACGGACTCGGACGCCGAAATACGCCGGTCGCTCAAGCGTGCGGTCACCGACTCCGGGCGCGACATCGAGTTCAGCGACGACCCGGAGCGGGCCGGGGTGAACAACCTGCTCGTGATCTACCAGGCGATCACCGACCGCAGCCGCGAGGAGGTCCTCGCCGACTTCGTCGACGCCCGTGGCTACGGCGATCTGAAGGCGGCCGTCGCCGAAGCCGTGGTTGAGGTGGTGGCGCCGATCCGGCAGCGCTACGAGGAGCTGATGTCCGCTCCGGAAGAGCTGGATCGGCTGCTGGCCGTAGGAGCGGAGCGGGCGCGGGCGGTCGCCGAGCCGAAGGCGGCGGCGATCCGGCGGCTGGTCGGCTTCGCCTAGGAGTCGAGTCGCGGCGTCCGCGCCGCGCTGACGCACAGGAAACAGGGCTTGTTCCATGCAAGTGGGCGCGGATCAGCTTCTCGATCCGCTCGGTACCGCGTTCCAGGGTCTCCATCGCGGGGCCGAAGCTGAGCCGGCTGTAGCTGTGATAGCGGGCGTTGCGGCGCCGCTGGCCGGGATTCACGTCGAAGAACACGCCGGGCACGGTGATCACCTGGACCTGGAGCAGCGCCTTGAAGAACTCGATGCCGTCGTTCAAGGGAGGCGGGAGGTTATCGAGGTTGCCCCAGACGTAGAAGGCGCCCTGCGGTTCGTGTTCGACCGCTATTCCCAGACCGCGTAGGCGGTCGATGAGAAAGCGGCGCTTGCGCGTGAACTCGGTCTGGATGGCCCACGTTTCCTGGAGGACGAG
The DNA here is from genome assembly GCA_965247095.1 of Candidatus Multivorans sp. Lineage (GTDB taxonomy): Bacteria > Acidobacteriota > Thermoanaerobaculia > Multivoradales > Multivoraceae > Multivorans. Next base: position 645,834 of record OZ251997.1, read on the forward strand.
TTCCGGCTCCAGCAGGGGCACGGCGGCCTCCTGGAACGGGTGGTTGCCGCCTCCGTCGAGGAAGGAGCCGGCGCTGGTCACGCGGTCGATCACGGTCCGTGGACCGACGATCCACGACACGCGCCAGCCGGGGTAGCGCCAGTTCTTGGTCAGACCGTCGACCAGGATGATCGGGTCGCTGTTCACGTCCTCGACGTGGGCCGCCGCGGAGACCATCCTGGCGGTGTCGGCGATCTCGCTGCAGTCGTCGGGCGCCGGCGTGTAGACGTAGTGGCTGTAGAACTCGTCCAGGATGAGCGTGCAGGCGTTGTCGCGGGCGACCTCCGCCCACTCCGCCAGGGCCTCGCCCTCGACCAGTTGACCCGTCGGGTTGCACGGGTTGCTGCACCAGAGCGCGGACAGGCCGCGGCCGACGATCTCCTTCTGGAGCAGCCGCCGCGAGGCGGTGTAGCCATGGGCGGCGTCGAGCAGGATGGGAATCGGGATGAAGCCCTTGAACGCGGCCAGCAGTTCTTCGTAGGCGGTGTAGTCGGGGATGAAGTGCCCCAGGTTCATGTCGCCCATCGCGGCCGTGGCCGGCGGCGGCGGCCCGGTGCATCACGTAGATGACACCGGTCCGCGGCACGCGGCGGAAGCCGGGCGTCTCGGGTCCGGGGTCGACCCCGGCGGCGGCGGGCAGAAGTTCCTCTATCATCCGGGCTGCTGTGGAGCCTATTCGAGTCTCGTCGGTGGCGGGAGCGGCCTTGGGGAGCGGTTCGTGACCCTCGATCCGGTCCTGAGTCATATGCTGTCGGCGGACCCGGAACCGCTCGCCGCCGGCGACGATGCCGCCGGCTGGTACCGGGCTTTCAGCGATGGGGTGCTTGCCTCCTGGCAAGGCAAGGAGCGGGAGGGCGAGGCCGACGCCGGCAGGGTGCACTTCGCTCACGGTCTGCTCGGCGGCTTTGTGGCCGATCGGCCAGCCTGGGCCATGGTGTCGGGACACCAGGGAGCAATCCGCCGCCTGGCCTGGGAGTGCGGCGGACTGCATCTGATGCCGGAGGGCGGCATCGTCGCCTTCTGCGCCAGCGAGGAGGGCGGAGCGCATCCGCGGGCGGTCCAATCGTCCCTCGTTGCGATGCCGGGTGGCGACTTCCGCCTCAACGGCCAGAAGCGGTGGGCGACCCTGGCGCCGTCCGCGACCGCGCTTCTGCTCATCGCCTCGGCGGGCCGCGAGGGCGACCGCAACCGTCTGCGCGCGCTGTGCGTGCCGAGCGACCGGCGGGGCATCGGGATCGCTCCGATGACAGTGAACTCTCCCACCGGAGGGGGCGGGCGGGCGAGCGCGAACCCCGAAGTGCATCATGCCGTGATCGAGTTGAACGAAGTGCCGGTGGCGGCGGGGGAGCTGCTCGGAGGCGACGGCTACACCGATGCCATCAAGCCCTTCCGGACCATCGAGGATCTCTACATCGGCGCCGCGATGACGGCCTACAACCTGGCGCTGGCCCGCCGGTCGGGCTGGCCCGCGTCGGCGGTGGAGGACCTGCTGTTGCTGCTGGCCTGCGCAGAAGCTCTGGCCTTCGGTCCGTTGGACGAGCCGGCCGCCCACCTGGGCGTCGCGGCGCTTGGCCGCGCCACTGCGCGTGTGCGTGAGGCGCACACCGCCCACTGGGACCTCGTGGACGACGGGGCGGCGGCGGCATGGCGGCGCGCCACGTCGGGCGCCGGCGTGGCGGCCCGGGCCAAGGAACTTCGCCGGCAGGCGGCATGGCGGCAGTTCGGGCGGGAAGACGCCTGGGCGGGACGCTCGAAACGTGCTTGACCGCATCCGCAGCTTCTTCGGCGAACGGATCGACCCGGAGCGGGCCGGGGACCCGGAGGCCCGCTTGCGGTTGGCGGCGGCGGCGCTGATGGTGGAGGTGATGCGGGCCGACTTCGACGCTGCCGCAGCGGAGAAGGCGGAAGTGCTCGCCGCGGTCCGGCGCCAACTGGGTCTCAGTGAAGGGGAGACGGCGGAACTCGTGGCGCTTGCCGAGGAGGAGACCGAAGGTGCGGTCTGCCTCTACGAGTTCACCCGCCTCATCCACGAGTCTTTCGACGCGGAGCGCAAGGGCCGGTTGCTCGAGGAGCTGTGGCGCGTGGCCTTTGCCGATCGGGTGCTGGAGGCTCAGGAGGAGTTCCTGATCCGCAAGATCGCCCGCCTCCTTCACGTCCCGCACGCGGACTTCATCGCCGCCAGACAGCGGGCGCAGAGCCACGCTCAGGAAGTGTCTTAGATGACCGAAGCCCCTTCTTCGCTCCGATCCAGCAGATCGGCGTGCTCGCCGAGCACTCTGGAGCAGCCGCCGGCGGATCTCCACCCGATCGAGGCGAGTGCGCTGCACGCGCGCCGCGAACGGGTGTTCCTCATCCTCGCGGGCCTGTTCCTGGGCTCGATGACGATGCTCAACATCCTGGGCGTGACGCGTTTCCTGGACCTGAGCTTCACCGTCTTCGGCTTGCGCATTCCGATGCCCCTGGCGGTCGGCGTGCTGCCCTATCCCCTGACCTTCCTCTGTACCGACTTCATTTCCGAAATCTACGGGCGGAAGCGGGCCAACTCCCTGGTCTGGGTCGGCTTTCTCGTCAACATCTGGCTCGCCGTCGTGCTGTGGCTGGGCGGCGCTCTGCCGGGTTTCGATTCGCCGGTTCCGGGCCCCGATGGACGGCTGCCGATCTTCTTCGAGATCCGGACGATGACTCTGGGGCTGATCGCGGCGTCGATGATCGCCTACCTGAGCGCCCAGTTGTGCGACGTCTATGTGTTCCACTTCTGGAAACGGCTCACGAAGGGCCGTCATCTGTGGCTTCGCAACAACGGCTCGACGCTTGTCAGCCAGTTCGTCGACTCGTTCGCCGTCATCGTGATCACCCACTTCGCGGCGGCCGCCATCCCGGTCGAGAGCGGCGAGCCGATCTGGCCGCAGTTGTGGGTGTTCATCGGCACGGCGTACGTGTTCAAGTTCGTGGCGGCGGCCGTGGATACGCTGCCGTTCTATCTCGGCACCCGCTGGTTGCGGCGCTACCTCGAGATTGAGGACGGCCAGGAGGCCGCGCCACTGGAGTAGGATCCGGCGCCCTTTGGCGGCAGCTTGCCGACCGGGTCGCACCGGCGGCCCTCAACCGATGAGAGACGCAATGGACAACTGGAGCCCGACTTCCTGGCAGAGCGCCGACGTGCGCCAGCAACCCACCTACGGCGACCCGGCGGCGGTGGAGTCGGTTGCGTCGCGGCTCGCCGCTCTGCCGCCGCTCGTGACCTCCTGGGAAGTCGAGACCCTGAGGGGGCAGTTGGCCTCAGCAGCGCGCGGCGAGCGCTTCGTCCTGCAGGGCGGCGATTGCGCTGAGAGCTTTGCCGAGTGCACGTCGGAATCGATTACCGCGAAGCTGAAGATCCTCCTCCAGATGAGTCTGGTGCTGACGCACAGCTTGAAGAAGCGGGTGACGCGCATCGGCCGTTTTGCCGGTCAGTACGCCAAGCCGCGCTCGTCCGACACCGAGACGCGGAACGGCGAGACCCTGCCCTCGTACCGGGGTGACCTGGTGAACTCGCTCGACTTCAATGCCGAGGCGAGGGCGCCCGACCCCCTGAATCTCCTCCGCGGCTACCAGCGAGCCGCTCTGACCCTGAACTTCATCCGTGGATTGATCGACGGCGGTTTCGCCGATCTCCACCATCCCGAGTACTGGAATCTGGACTTCGTCGACCACTCGCAGAACGCTGCCGAGTACCAGCGCCGGGTCGAGTCCATCGCCGATTCGCTCAAGTTCATGGAGACGCTTGCCGGCGTCGAAGTGGGGCAGATCGATCGCGTCGACTTCTACACCAGCCACGAAGCGCTGCACCTGGTCTACGAGCAGGCGCAGACCCGGACCGTGCCGCGGCGGGAGGGCTGGTACAACCTCTCGACCCACCTGCCCTGGATCGGCCTTCGCACCGCGTTCCGGGGCTCGGCCCACATCGAGTACGCGCGGGGCATTCGCAACCCCCTGGGCGTCAAGGTGGGGCCCGGGATGAGCCCGGCCGACATCGCCCACCTGATCGAGGTGCTGAACCCCGACGGCGAGGAGGGCCGGCTGGCTCTCATCCACCGTTGCGGCGCGGACAGGATCGCCGAGGAGTTGCCTCCGATCCTGCAGGCGGTGTGTGCGACCCGCAAGCCGGTGCTCTGGATCTGCGATCCGATGCACGGCAACACGAAGGGCACTCGGGAGGGGGTGAAGACCAGGGCCTTCAGCGCCATCCTGTCGGAGCTGGAGCAGGCCTTCGACCTCCATGCCGCGAACGGCACGATCCTCGGCGGCGTGCATTTCGAGCTCACCGGCGAGGACGTGACGGAGTGCGTCGGCGGCGCTCGGGGTCTCGACGAGCAGGGGCTGCGGCGGGCCTACCGGTCGCAGGTCGACCCGAGGCTGAACTACGAGCAGTCCCTCGAGATGGCCCTGCTCGTGGCGCGCAAGGGGGCCTCGACCTCGTGAAGGGGTAGTATCAGCGTCTCACTGCCCCGCGAGGACCTTGAGCTATGTCCCCGGCTAGTCAGAGTTTCCGCTTCCGCGAGTCGCGACGGCTGTTGCGCGAGACGGCCGTTCGTGTCTCAGTGCCCGGTGAGGACGGCGAACTCACCGCGTTGACACGCGACATCGCGACCGGCGGCATGTTCGTGTCGACCCCGGCGCCGATGCCGGTCGGCACTGCGGTGCACTTCGTGCTCCAGCTCGGGTCGGGCGACGAGCCCGCCGACGTTGAGGGCGAGGCGACCGTGGTCTGGGTACGCCCCGAGGCCGGCGGCGCCGATCAGCCGGCCGGGATGGGGATGCAGTTCACCCGTGTCGAACCAGCGGGTGAAGAGCGTCTGGCGCTGCTGTTCTCGGAGCGGCAGGTGGAGGCCGATGTGATTCCGCCGGCGCCCGTGCCCGAAGTCGAGGAGGCCGAGGCCCAGGACGCCGAGGCCGAAGACGCTGAAGCCGAAGATGCTGAAGCCGAAGCGGCCCCGCCGGAGGCGCCCGCCGAATCGCCGCCGGCCGAACCGCCTGGTGACGACGTGCCGTCCATCGATCCACCCCTGGCAGCGGAAGACGCCGCCCGCGCCGACGAGGTCGAGGCCACGCACGCGGATCTGTTCGGTGAGCTGGCGGAAGACGGCGACGACGACTGGATGAAGCCGGAGTCGAGTTCTCGCCCCTGGCTTTGGCCCGCGGTCGGCGCAGCGGTGCTCCTGGTTGCCCTGATCGTCTTCCGGGGACCATTGCTGCAGTTGGTCGGAGTGGATGGCGCCCCCACCGAAGAGGGCGCGCCGGCCGACGCTCCAACTTTCGAGATTTCGACACCTCGGGCGGGAGATGACGTCCCACCGGAAGGCGCCGAGGAGTCGTCCACGACGAGCAGGCTGTTCTTACCCCTGGAGGAACAGGCTGCCGACGCGGAGTCGACAGCCGACGACGCGGCGGCCGAACCCGCCGGCGCCGCGGCGACGGAAGCCGCCGAGCCCGTCGCGGCCGAGCGGCCCGAGCCGGCCCCGCCGACTGCCGCGGTCGAGACGAGGACGGCGCCTGCCGCCGAGCCCGCCGCCGCACGGCCGCCGTCGGCGCGACCGTCAACCGCTGCTCCGGCGGCGCCGCCTGCCAATGCGACCGCTCTGCGTTCGATTACCGTATCGACGGCAGGTGACCGCACGGTGATCGAGATCGTCGGCAACGCTCCCTTCCAGCGACACCACATCATGCCGCTCGAAGCGCCGCCGCGGTTGGTCTTGCGATTGATCGGCGTGCGTCAGGACTACGACGCGAGCGCGGTCAAGGGACCCAGACTGCGCGGCGTTCGGACCGGCGTTCACGGCCGGGGCGCGACCCGGAACCTGCACGTCGTGCTCGATCTCAGCGCGTCCGACATCGCGGCGACGGTCGAGCGGCGGGGCGACCGGGTCGTCGTCAACCTCTCGGATTGACGCAGGCGGGATCCGCCGGCAGAGGTAGCCCGCGCCCTTCGGGCGGCGCGGCGCGGGTCGGGCTGGGAATCCTGGCGAGTCGGATTCTCGGCCTCGTCCGGGATGCTGTGATCGGTGGCCTTCAGGGCCTCGGTGCGCTGCCGGACGTGCTGACCGTTGCGTTTCGGGCCCCGAACGCGCTACAGAACCTGCTCGGAGACCAGGCCCTCTCGGCTTCCTTCATCCCGGTCTACAGCCGGATGGTCGAGGAAGGGAGGCGTCGGGATGCCGGGGCCCTGGCCGGCGCCGTCTTTGGCCTGCTGTTCGTCGTAATGGCGACGCTGAGCCTGCTCGGGGTCATGCTGGCGCCGTGGCTGGTACGGCTGTTGGCCCCCGGCTTTGCGGCCGACGCGGCCGCGGTGGCCGCCGGCACCGCGCTGGTGGATCGGCTGGAACTGACGATCGCCGCGGTGCGGATCTGTTTCCCGATGGTGGCCGCGATCACCCTGTCGGCCTGGTGCCTCGGGGTCCTGAACAGTCACCGCCGCTTTCTGCTCCCGTACATCGCGCCGTGCTTCTGGAACGCGGGCATCATCGCTGGAGTCTGGTATGTCGCGACCCGGGCAACGGGAAGCGACGCCGACCGGATCGAGGCGTTGGCGCTGGCCGCCTGCTGGGGCGGGCTGGTTGGGGGCTTGCTGCAGTTCGCCGTTCAACTGCCTTCGGTCTTGCGGGTGACCGGCGGGCTGCGCCCCTCGCTCAGCTTGCGGGCGGCCGGCGTTCAGAAGACCCTGCGTGCGCTGGGCCCCGCGATTGCCGCTCGCGGCGTGGTGCAACTGGGCGGTTACGTCGACGTTTGCCTGGCCTCCCTCCTGGCTGTGGGCACGGCGTCGGCTCTCGGCTATGGGCAACGCCTCTATCTGTTGCCGATCTCCCTTTTCGGTGTTTCGGTAGCGGCCGCGGAACTTCCAGAGCTGGCTCGCCTGCAGGGCGACATCAGGGAGCGCACGGCGACCGCCGCGACCCGCACGGGGAGGTCGCTGTCGGCGATGTCCTTCCTGGTGGTTCCGACGTTCGTCGGCTATCTGGCGCTTGGGTTCGGGATCGTCGGCGCGATCCACATGCGCGGTGAATTCGGCATTGCCGACACCTGGCTGGTGTTCTTGGTTCTGGCCGCCTACACCCTGGGTCTGCTGGCGTCGAGTGCCTCGCGGCTGCTTCAGAGCGTGTTCTTCTCCCTCGGCGATACCCGGAGCCCAGCCCGGATTGCCGCGATGCGCCTCGTCGTCGCGGCCGGGGTCGGCGTCGTGCTGATGACGCTGCTCGATCGGCTAGCGGTTGATGACGTTCTGCCGTCGGCGTGGCTGGGGGAGATGGCGGGGACCGGGAAGACGCTGCGCCTGGGCGCTGTCGGGCTGGCCTTGGGGTCTGCGGTGGGTAGCTGGTTCGAGCTGACCCGGTTGCTTGGCCGCTTGCGGCACCGGGATGTGCAGGTGAGATCGCCCTGGCGAGCCTGGCGCAGGCACCTGCCGCTCGCGATCCTCTGTCTCGCTCCCTGGGCCGCGACTCAGGTCCTGGTTCCGGGCCCGCCGTGGATTGCGGGTACCGTCCCCGTGATCGGCTTCGCCGCCACCTACCTGGTGATGGCCTACCTGCTAGAGGTGCCGGAGGCGCGAGCTCTCTGGCGCTGGCTGGCCGAAACCCGGCGCCGCCGGGAGACGTAGTCTGGAGCAACGATAGGAGATTGCAACGTGGAGATTCTGCTCAGTGTCGGTCTGGGGGTCGGTCTGGCGGCGGCGTGCGGTTTCCGTGTCTTCCTGCCCGTCCTGGTTATGGGTGTGGCGGCCAGGGCCGGCGCGCTCGATTTGTCCGAGGGATTCGAATGGATGGCGGGGACCCCGGCCCTGCTGGCTCTCGGCGTCGCGGCGGTCTGTGAAGTCGGCGCCTACTACATCCCCTGGCTCGACAACGTCCTCGACGTAGCCGCGATGCCGGCCGCTGTCACCGCCGGCATTGTCGTGGCGGCGGCGAACATCGAGACCGCGACGCCCCTACTGGGGTGGGCGCTGGCCGCGGTGGCCGGCGGCACGGCGGCAGCGGTGGTCCAGACGGGAACGACGCTGCTGCGGGGCGCCTCGACCATGATGACGGCCGGGATCGGCAATCCCGTGGTGTCGACCGGAGAAGCTGGATCGGCCGCCGGCCTGTCACTCGTAGCGATCACGATGCCCGTGCTCGCTCTGGCCGCCGTGCTGCTGCTGGTGGCCGTGGTCAGCGCCGGGCTCCTGCGGCGGCGCGTGCTCAAGGCGCGACGCGCCGACTCGTGAAGCTCCGCTTGCGCCGACCGGATTTGGCGCGTAGGAGGAAGTCGGCGGCCGTTCGCCCATCCGGGAATCACGCAGTGACCGGGCGGGTTGAGACATGGACGGCGCTAGGATGGTCAGGGGACCGATGGAGGGGTTGACCGCTGTGACGACGGGGGACATCGAACCGCGGGTTGGGCGCCGCCGGCTGAATCGTCCGGCGGTGGCGGCTGTCCTGGCTGCGCTCGCTCTGGGATGCGCTTCGACCGCTGCGCGAGAAGCCGGCGAGAGTGCTCTTCAGAGAGAACTGGAGCGGCGTGGCGTCAGCCGTGTCGTGGTGCCGTTCGCGCTGAACGAGGAGATGGCGGCGTGGGCTCACGGCTCGGTCGCTGAGACGCTGCGAGAGGAGCGCCTCGACCGCCTGGTCGAAGTCGTGATGGACACCTCCCTGCTCGGCGTGGAGTACGAGGCCGGGCGCACGAGCTCGGCGGTCGAGGTGTTCGAGAACCGGACGGCGAACTGCCTGGCCTTCACCCAGATGTTCGTGGGGCTCGCGCGGGAGTTGGAGCTGCCGGCGTACTTCGTCGAAGTGACCCACGTCGAGAGCTTCGAGCGCTCCGGGGACCTGATCGTCATATCGGACCATGTCGCCGTGGGGTTCGGACCGCGGCACATGATGCGAGTGATCGACTTCGGGCGCCGTCAGGAAGAGGACGCTTGGCGGGTGAATCCGATCAGTGACCTGACGGCCACGGCGCTCTTCTACTCGAACCGCGGCGCCGAGGCGCTCCGTGCGGAGCGGCTCGACGAAGCCGTGGCCTGGCTCGAAGACGCGGTCCGCATCGATTCCGAACTCGCCTCGGCCTGGGTCAACCTGGGCGTGGCTCAGCGGCGGAGTGGCCGCGCCGGCGCGGCCGAGGGGAGCTACCGGCGGGCGCTCGAGATCGATCCGCGCGCCAGTTCCGCGCTCGCCAACCTCGCGGTGCTGTTGCGGATGAACGGGCGCACCGCCGAGGCCGAGGAGTTGCTCCGGTTGACGGCGACGACACACAACCGCAACCCGTTCACGTACATCGCCCTGGGCGACCTGAGCCTGCGTTACGGCCGCCTGGACGAGGCGGAGCGCTTCTACAGCAGGGCGCGGCGGCTCGGGCCCGACGAGGCGGCGTCTGCGGCCGCGCTGGGCGAGGTGCTGCTGCGCCGGGGCGAGCGGCGGGCGGCCGAGAAGCTACTCCGCCGCGCGCAGCGGCTGCAGCCCGACGGCGGCCGGCGGATTGATCGTCTGGCCCGCCTGCTGGCGGGCGCCTGAGCGGCTGGCGGGCAGTTTGTCACCGGATTCCGACGTGCCGTGCCTCTGGCAGCTCTGGATCGACACCGGCGGTACGTTCACGGACTGCATAGCGCTCGACCCGGCCGGCGCCGTTCAGTGCATCAAGGTCCTGAGTTCCGGATCGGTGCGGGCGACGGTCGTTTCGGACGGCGCGGACGACCTGCGCCTGGAGACACCGTTCGATCTCCCGGACGGCTTCTTCGAGGGCTACGCACTGACCCCGCTTGCCGGCGGTACTCCGGTGCGCGTGGAGGAGTGGTCGGCTGACGGTTCCTGCCGGCTGGCGGACGGTGCCGGCAGCGGGAACCCGGGTGGCGCGAACCCGCGCCACCCGCGAACCAGTCCGAGCGCTCGTCATCGAGCGCTCGGATGGAACGGGAGCGGTTTCGGGCGCGGTCTGGTCGTGGAACTCGTCTCGCCCGAGAACGCGCCCATCCTCGCGGCACGGATCGCCACCGGCAGGACGCTCCACGAGCCGTTGCCGGCCTGCGATCTCCGGCTCGCGACGACTCGGGGAACGAACGCCCTGCTCGAGCGGGCCGGCTCGCGGACGGTGCTGTTCGTCACCGAAGGGTTCGCCGATCTGCTCCTGATCGGAGACCAGGCGCGGCCGGACATCTTCGCGCTCAACATCGAGCGTCCGGCGCCTCTGTACGAACGCGCGGTCGAGGTCGGCGGCCGCCTTGACGCGGAGGGACGCGAGCTGTTGCCGCTCGACGAGAACGGGTTGCGGACGGCCGCGCGGGCACTGGTCGGCGAGGGCTTCCGGGCCGCGGCCGTGGCTCTGATGCACAGTTACCGGAATCCGGCACACGAGGAGCGCGCCGAGCGCATCCTTAGCTGTGCCGGCTTCGAGACGGTTTCGTGTTCGGCCGAACTGGCGCCCCTGATCAAGATCGTGCCGCGGGCGCACACGGCGGTGGTCGACGCCTACCTGGGCCGCGCCGTCGGCGGCTATCTTGAGACCACGGGCGCAGCGCTCGGGGGCGGACCGGCGGCGGAGGAGGGCCGCCTCGCGCCGCGAGTGATGACCAGCGCCGGCGGCCTGGCGAGCTTCGCCAGCTACCGGCCCAAGGACAGCCTGCTTTCGGGCCCGGCCGGCGGTGTCGTGGGAGCGGCGGCGGCGGGCCGCGCGAGCGGCATGGAGCGGATCATCGGCTTCGACATGGGCGGCACGAGCACCGATGTCTCCCGCTACGACGGCGACTTCGAGTACAACTTCGAGTTCCGCGTCGGCGACGCGACCGTGGTGGCGCCGGCGCTGGCGATCGAGACCGTGGCCGCGGGCGGCGGCTCGATCTGCGGTGTCGATCACGGCCAGCTCAAGGTCGGGCCCGAGAGCGCCGGAGCGCGGCCGGGGCCGGCCTGCTACGGCGCCGGCGGGCCGCTGACCATCACGGATGTGAACCTGTTGCTCGGCCGGATCGACCCGGCGGCCTTCGGCCTGCCCATCGATAGCGCCGCTGCCGAGCGCCGGTCGGCGGAGGTGCTGGGCGGCCTGACCGGCTCGGAGGAGCAGTTGCTGGGGGGCTTCCTGCAGGTCGCCAACGAGCGCATGGCGGACGCCATTCGGCGCATCTCCATTTCGCGCGGGTACGACCCGGCGGACTACGCCCTGGTCAGTTTCGGCGGCGCGGGAGGCCAGCACGCCTGCGCCATTGCGTCCGAGCTGGGAATGCGCACGGTGATCGTGCCGGTCGATACGTCGCTCTTGAGCGCGGTCGGTCTGGGGCACGCGGTGCTGGAGCGTTTCGCGCACCGGCAGGTGCTGGCGCCTCTGGACGGCGTTGCGGTCGGACCGCTGGTCGAGGAGCTCGAGCAGGAGGCGTTGGCGGCGCTGGTGAGCGAACGCGGGGCGAACCTGGAAGGCGCCGCGGTGCGTCGGCGGATCGTTCGGCTGCGGTTGCAGGGACAGGAAACGGCGCTGGAAGTCGAGCCGGCCTCGGCGGCGGAGGCGTGCTCGACCGGGGCCGTCGCGGCGCTCTTTGCCGACCGCTACCGGGCGGTCTACGGCTATCCGCCGCCCGAGCACCCGGTCGAGGTCGAGTCGATCCGGGTCCTGGCCTCGACCGCTCCGGCGGCTGGGCGACTTGAGCGTGTCCCGGAGGAGCGAGCGGTGGAAGCGGGGACCAGGAACCGCCGGGCCTGGTTCGACGGCTGGAGGACGGCCGAGATCCTGTGGCGCGATAGCCTCGCTTCCGGTTTCGAGCGCGCCGGCCCCTGCCTGGTGCAGGAGCGCCACAGCATCACGGTGGTCGAGCCGGGCTGGAACCTGCGCGTCGACGACGCGCACGCTCTGGTTCTGAGCTGGTCCGCGGGCGTGTAGCCGGCTACGCCGCTTCGGAACCCAGGTGGGGCGGTCGGCGCCACCTGCGAACCACTCCGTACGCGAGTCATCGAGCGCACGGATGGAACTTCCGGAGCGGGAGGACGTATCTGGATTGGCATAGAGTTGCCACTTTCCGCCCTTTTTGTCGCCCATGCGTTGCCCACTCGATACGGCTGCCCGCGCCCAAGGCCCATCTTCTTGGGCGTACGGGACTTGTCTCGCAGTCGGCGTCCTGGCTGCGGTGGTGCTGGGCTGCGCGCACACGAGCGTGCTCGAGCGCATTCCGGAGGTGGCGGAACCGCCCGCCGAGTTCGATCGGGGCGTCGACCTGGAGACCGCCGCGGAGGCGCCCGGCGCCTGCGGCGCCCTGGGCGACGAGACCCTGCGGGAGCTGCAGGACCGGCTGGCCGGTCAAAGCTTCGACCTTCAGGCCGCGTGGAGCCGGGTCGAGGCGGCCGATGCCCGCGCCCGGGAGAGCGGCGCCTACCTGATGCCGCGCGTCGACGCCACCCTGACGGGGAATGAACTGACCTTCCCGAGCAGCGGGATCGTCAACCAGTTCCTGCTGCAGGGCGCGGCTTTCGACGCCAGTCTGGCGGCCGGCTTCGAGATCGATCTCTGGGGCCGGTTGCGGAATCGGGAAGTGGCGGCCCTGCTGGATGCCGAGGCAAGCGTTCAGGATCTGCGCTCGCTCGCCATCACGATGTCATCGGTGCTGGCCGAAGTGTGGTTCGGCATCGTCGCCGAGCGCGAGCTGATCGCGCTCCTCGATAGTCAGCAACTGACTTCGGAGCGATTCCTGGAACTCACCCAACTCCGGTTCGGCCAGGGACTGGGTCCCGCCCAGGACATCGGCCGCCAGCGGGAGCAGTTGCTGAGCCTCCAGGGCCGGATCGAGCTGGCCCGCGGACGGTTGGAGTCACTGGAGTTCCAGCTCGCGGTGCTCCTGGGCAGCGGGGAGCGCCAGACGCCGGCCGACTCGCCTGGTCTCGGGCCGCTTCTGGAAGCAGCGGGGCAGCCGGGTCTCGGAGTACCGGCCGAGTTGCTGGAGCGGAGGCCCGATCTGCTGGCTGCGCGCCGCAGGGTCGAAGCGGCCGACCGGCGCGCGGCGGCGGCGGTGAAGGAATGGCTGCCGTCCCTGTCTCTGAACGCCCTCTTGACCGGTCGCGCGCTGGAGATCGTCGACGTGCTGGACGACCTGGTGCGGCAGATCGGCGGCGGCGCGTCGCAGGCACTCTACGGCGGCGGGGGGCGGCGGGCGCGGATCGACCAGGCGTACGCGGCGGCCGAAGAGAGTCTTTACGCCTATGCGCAGTCCCTGGTCAATGCCGTCGGCGAGGTGCAGACGGCGCTTGCGGTGGGCCGGAGCACCCGCGAACTGGTCGCCAACCTCCAGGAGCGGCTCGGGGAGGCGCGCCGGGTGCTGCTCCTGACCAGCGAGTCCTACCGGGAGGGGGCGACGGACTACCTGAACGTGCTGACCGCACTGCTCTCGCAGCAGGGACTTGAGCAGGCCCTGATCGATGCCCGGCGGCAGCAGCTCGGCAGCCGGCTGCAACTCTGCCGAGCGCTGGGCTTTGCACCGGGCACCTCGGTTGAGCGGCTGGCAGCTCGACTGGCGGCGGGTCCTCAGACGATCAGCACGGGAGGAGCATTCTGATGGCCACTCTGGCCCGGGTTGGACTTGTCGTGCTCGTGTTGGTGGTGGCTGTGGTGGTCGCGCTGGGGATCATCCGTTCTAGCCCGCAGGCAGTGCAGGTCCCGGCTGAGGATTTGGGCGTGTTGGTCGAAGTAGCCGAAGTGAGGCGTCTTCCACGGCGCATCGACGTCGAAGCGCAGGGCACGGTCGTGCCGGCCCAGCGGGTCGTCGTGCAGCCCCAGGTCAGTGGCCGCATCGATGCCGTAGCGGCGGACCTCGCTCCCGGGACCATCCTCCGGGAAGGCGACCTGATCTTCGCCATCGAGGACGCCGACTTCAGGTTGGCGGTGGCCAGGGCGACCGCCGCGGTCTCCGAGGCGGCGGCTCAAATGGAACTCGAACAGGGCCGGGGCCGCGTCGCCGAGCGTGAATGGGAGCTGTTCCAGGACGAGCTGGACGCGGAGCAGAAGGCGGCTTCGCTCGCCCTGCGAGAGCCCCAACTGCGCTCGCGGCTCTCGGCTGTCCAGACGGCGCGCGCCAACCTCGCGCGCGCCAGACTGGACCTGGAGCGCACGGTCGTCCGCAGCCCCTTCAACGCAGTGGTTCTCTCCGAGTCGATCGAGGTCGGGCAGATCGTGACGCCGCAGAGTCAGGCAGTGACCTTGGCTGGCACGGATGCCTTCTGGGTGCGCGCCGCGGTCCGTACGGAGGAACTCGCTCAACTGAGGGTGCCGGGTCTGCACGGGGCCGCCCATGGTTCGCGTGCCCTGGTGCGGCTCGATGCGGAGAACGGTGACGTTCTGCCGGGCCGCATCGTCCGTCTTCTCGGCGATCTCGACACCGCCGGCCGGATGGCCCGGGTGCTGGTCGAAGTCGCGGATCCGCTCGGACTCGGGAGTGGGGCCGGCAGAGGCGATCGCCGCGGGTTGCTGCTCCTCGACAGCTATGTCGATCTGATGCTCGAGGGCGCCACCGTCCGCGACCTGTTCGAGGTGCCCCGCGAGTGGCTGCACGAAGGGGGGAATCTGCGGATGTACAGCGACGGGCGCCTTGAGTTGCGCCCGGTCGAGGTCGCGTGGCGCTTCGAGGACAGTGTTTGCATCGACGGCGGCCTGAACGAGGGAGAAATGGTCGTGACCAGTCGCCTTGCGACCCCGATTGAAGGGATGAAGCTGCGCCGGGTCGACGATGCGCCGCCGAGGGTCGCGTCGGAGTTCCTGTCGGCGGCGAGTCTCTGGGATGTCTCGGCGTGGGGGAGCGGAGCGGAAGGTGCCGGTGAGGTGCCGCGATGAGCCTGATGTCCCACGACCACGGTCCCGTTGACAAGAAGGGGCCGATCGCATGGATGGCTTCCAACCCGGTGGCCGCGAATCTGCTGATGTTCGTCCTGGTCATCGGCGGGATCCTGTTCGCACTGGGCATCAAGCGGGAGGTGTTTCCCGAGATCGAGATGGACATGGTGACCGTCGTGGTCGCCTATCCAGGGGCATCGCCGCAGGAAGTGGAAGAGGGCGTCGTGCTCGCGATCGAGGACGAGATCAGCTCTCTCGACGGCATCAAGAAGATCAACTCGATCTCCGTCGAGGGGCTCGGGACCGTGATGGCCGAACTGCTCACGAGTGCCAACCCGGACCGCACGCTGAACGACATCAAGAGCGCGGTGGACCGGATTACGTCGTTCCCGCAGGATGCCGAACGGCCGGTGATCTCCCTGGTCACGAACCGCAGGCAGGTCCTGTCGCTGCTTGTTCATGGTGACGTGGACATCAAGTCCCTCGACCGGCTCGCCGAGGAGATCCGTAGCGAACTGCTCTCCGATGACCGGATCACCCTGGTCGAGAAGACCGGCATCCCGCCGCCCGAGATCAGTGTCGAGGTGCCGTCGGAGAACCTGCGGCGCTATGGCCTCACCCTGCCCCAGATCTCGGCCGCGGTGCGTGCCGCCTCGATCGATCTGCCGGGCGGCTCGGTCAAGACGGAGGGCGGCGAGGTGCTGGTGCGCACCACGGAGCGGCGCGACGTCGGGGAGGAGTTCCGGGACATCACGCTCATCGCCCGCGCCGACGGTACCCGTGTGCGTCTTCGCGACGTGGCTCAGGTGATTGACGGCTACCGGGAGACGGACGAAGAAGTTCTCTACAACGGCCAGCGGGCGGTCGACCTGCAGGTGTTCCGGGTGGGCGCCGAGGTGCCGCTCTCGGTCTCGAACGCGGTGTACGACCTGCTCGAGCGCCGCCGGGGCACGCTTCCCGACACGGTCGGTCTTGCGATCGTCGCCGACGAGTCGGAGGACTATCGCGACCGTCTGTCGATCCTGGGCAGGAACGGGCTGATCGGTCTGATCCTGGTGGTCACGGTTCTGGGAATCTTCCTTCGGCCTGCCGTCGCCTTCTGGGTCAGCGCCGGCATCGGGATCTCGTTCTGCGGCTCGTTCTTCCTCATCTCGCTGTTGGGCGTGTCGATCAACATGATCTCCCTGTTCGCCTTCATCCTGGTGCTGGGCATCGCGGTCGACGACGCGGTCGTGGTCGGCGAGGCGATCTTCTACCACCGCCGCAGCGACAACCGGCTCGAGGCCGCGATCGTCGGTACCCGCGAAGTGCTGACGCCGGTCGTGTTCGCCGTCGCCACGACGATCATCGCGTTCATCCCCCTGGCGCTGGTGCCCGGCATCACCGGAAAGTTCTTCCGCAACATTCCGCTGATCGTCATCCCGGTCCTGGTGTTTTCGCTGGTGGAGTCCGTGTTCATCCTGCCGGCGCACCTGAGGCACGTCGGACGAACCAAGCTGCGGGGCAGGAAGGGGCAAGGGCGGTCGCTCAATCCGTTCAGGCGGCTGGCGGCCCTCCAGCTCCGCTTCTCCGAGTGGGTCGAGCGGGTCATCGCGGTGCGGGCGCCGCGACTGACCCGGCGGCTGGTGCGCGATCGGTACGTGACCGTGGCCGTTCTCGTTGCGGGGCTCATCGTGGCCGTCAGTGTGGTCGCCGGAGGACATCTGAAGTTCAACTTCTTCCCTCAGATCGAGGGCGAGTTCGCAAACGGGGTGATCGAGCTGCCTTTCGGCGCGCCGGTGGCGGGCACGCGCGAGGTGGCGCGTCTGGTGACCCGTGCCGCCGAGGAGGTCGGCGCCGAACTCGTGGCGGAGGGACGGATGCGCCCGCGGCGTGATGGTTCGATCCCCGAGACCGTTTTCGAGGGGATCAAGGCGCGAATCGGAAGTGCAGACACCGGCGCGTTTGGGCCGGGTAGCGGCATTCCCGCGACCGGTGGTCACGTGGCGGTCGTTACCGCCTATCTGGTTCCGGACGGCGACCGCGAGTTCGGCTCGGCCGAGTTCACGCGGCGTTGGCGCGAGCGGGTCGGCGACGTTCCCGGCGTTGACCGTCTGTCGTTCGACTTCAACGACGGTCCCTCTGCCGGCGCGAAGGTCTCGGTTCAGCTCGAGCACACCGACACCCCGCCCCTTGAAGCGGCCGCGGCGCGGGTGGCAGCGGGGCTTGCGAACTACGCCGGTGTCTTCGATGTCGACGACGGCTTCAAGGTCGGCAAGCCGCAACTCGACCTGGAACTCAAGCCGGCCGCCAAGGGGTTGGGCCTGACCGAGCGGGATCTCGCGGGCCAGGTCCGGGGTGCGTTCTTCGGCGCCGAGGCCAGCCGGCAGCAGCGCGGCCGCGACGAGTTGCGGGTCTACGTTCGCCTACCGAAGGAAGAGCGTGATTCGGTTCATGCGATCGAGAACCTGCTCGTCCGGACTCCGGGCGGGGGTGAGATTCCGCTCCACCAGGCCGCCTACGTGAGCCGGGGAACGTCGTTCACCGAGATCCTGCGCGTCGACGGCCGCCGCACCGTGACCGTGAGCTCGGACATCGATCCCACGCTGACGACCGGCAACGACATCCGCGCCGCCCTGGCGCGCGACATCCTGCCCGACGTAGTGGCCGACACGCCCGGCCTGACGTTCAACTTCAGCGGCGAGCAGGAAGCGCAGGCCGAGGCCGTGGGGTCTCTGGCCAAGGGCCTGGTCATCGCAATGCTCGCGATGTATGCGCTGATGGCGGTCGCCTTCCGCAGCTACCTGCAGCCGATCGTGATTCTCGCAGCCGTGCCCTTCGGCATGTTCGGCGCGGTGATCGGCCACGTGGTGATGGGCTACGACCTGAGTTTTCTGAGCATCTTCGGCCTGGTCGCGCTGGCCGGCGTGGTGGTCAACGACTCCCTGGTGCTGGTCGACGCGGTGAACCAGTTGCGGAATGAAGGCAAGAGCGCCCTGGATGCGGTAATCGGCGGGGTGACCCGGCGCGTGAGGCCGGTCGTCCTGACCTCGCTGACGACCTTCTTCGGCCTGATGCCGATCATCCTGGAACGCTCGAACCAGGCTCAATGGCTGGTGCCGATGGCTCTCAGCCTCGGCTTCGGTGTCCTGTTCGTGACCGGCATCGCCCTGGTTCTGGTTCCCTGCATGTACATGATGATTGAGGACCTCAAGCACGGTCTGCGCTGGGTGGTGTTCGGGCGGGCGCCGGGGGCGCCCGAGCCGGCGCCGCAGTCCTGAGGACGGGTTGGTCCCCCGGCAGCGCCGCCCCCGTCATGGACGATCTGGTTCGGGCCTGCGAGCGGCTTTGGCCAATCGGCATCTCGATCTTCCTCTCCCACAATGCCCGGTTCCGCAATCCACTGGCGCCCGCCGACCGGGAGGCCCTGGCGGACTCGGAGGCGGCACGGGATCCGGCGGTCGTGGCGGTCGTCGCCGAGGAGTTGCCGAGCCGGCTGGACCGGCTTGAGCGGGGCACCTACTTCCCGGCGCCCCTGGCCCGCGCGGTGGCGGCGGGCCGACCCTTCGACGACGCCCTGATGTCGTTCCACTACCCGCCGATCACGGTGGACGCGGACCGGCGCTGGGTCTGGAAGGGCCGTCCGGTGGCCGACCGCATCCGCCGCTTCTTCATCCAGCACATCTGCTACGAGCCGTCGCTCGGCGTCTACTTCGTGGAGTACCGCGTCAACGACGGCTGGTGGGACAAGTGCTACCTCGACTGCGTCACCACGCCGCTCGTTGCCATTCAGGTACGGGAAGATGCCAAGGCTGGTACGGGCGAAGTCGTTGCCGACCTGAACAACGGCCGCACCGACGCCCTCGATCCCGATTCACTGCGCCTCGACGAGCAGGAACGGCTGTTCGCGTCGTCGGCGCAGCACGGGCTGGTCGAAATCGCGGACACACCCCGCTTTGCGTTGCTGCGCACGGCGTCCGAGGACTGCCGGACCGTGGAGTTCGCCGGCGCCCGGCGAACCCTCCACTGGCCGGAAGACGGCTAGCTGCCTCCTCAGCCCTCCACCGGATTGCCGTCGGCGTCCAGGAACCGCATTTCGCCGAGGTTGAGGGCTCGGATCTTGTCCTCGATCACGACCCGGTCACCGACCACGATCCAGACCAGGTTGTCCGGCTGCAGCGCGCGGTCGGCCTGGGCCTTGACGTCGGCCAGGGTGACGCCACGTACGGCATCGGCGAAGGTGTCCCAGTAGTCAGAGGGCAAGCCGAAGCGGGTCGTCTCGGCGATGCTGGCCATCACCGACGTGTTCGTCTCCCAGCGACCCGGCAGGGTCAGCGTGTTCTGGTCGGTGACCCGGCTGAGCTCCGCCTGGGTCGGCGGCGTGCCGCCGCCGCTGCGGATGCCGCGCAGTTCCTTGTCGATCTCGGCCATCGACTCCGCCGTCTTGTCGGTCTGGACCGGGGCGTAGGCGTAGTAGGGCCGCTGCCCTGCCGCGTCCAGCAGGATGGCGCGAGCGCCGTACGACCAGTGCTTGTCCTCGCGCAGGTTCATGTTGATCCGCGAGGTGAAGCTGCCGCCAATGATGTCGTTCATCGATTCGATCTGGAGGTTCGCGGCGTCGTTCTTCGGTGGCGCGACCTGGCCGGCGAAGATGATCGACTGCGCCGAGTCCGGGCGGTCGATCATGTAGACGACTGTTTCAGGCTGCGGTTCGACCTCAGCCAGGTTCTTTTCCGGCACGTCGCCCGGCGCCCAGTCCGAGAACCGGGCTTCGATCGCGGGCTCGAGCTCCGCCATCGCGATGTCCCCGACGACGATCAGGGTCGCGTTGTTGGGACGGAACCAGGTGTCATGGAAGGCGCGCAGCGAGTCGAGCGTGAGTTCGTTCACCGAGGCCTCGGTTCCCGAGCCGGTCAGCGGGTTGCTGTAGGCGTGGCCGTCGCCGTAGAGGATGCGCGGCAGGACGCGCTGGGCCATCGACACCGGCTGGACCTTCTCGCGGCCGATGGCGGCGAGTTGCTGGCTGCGCCGGCGGTCGAACTCGTCCTCCGGGAACGCGGGATTCAGAATCACGTCGGCGAAGAGATCGAGCGACGCGTCGAGGTTCGAGGTGAGGGCACTCATCATGACCCGCGACGTGTCCAGGGTCGAAGCGGCGCCCAGCGTGGCGCCGAGGGTGGCGAGCTCTTCCGAGATCTCGAGCGCGTTCCGCGACGACGTGCCCTCGTCGAGCATGTCCATCGCCATCCGCGCGGTGCCGGCCAGCGAGAACTGGTCCGAGGCGTAGCCGGCATCGAGCTGCAGAGCCAGGTTGACGACCGGGACCGCGTCGCGCTGGGCGAGGATGACCTTCAATCCGTTCGACAGCTCCGTCGTCTCGCGCGCGGGGAAGGAGGCCGACGGGAACTCGGTGACCTCGGGCGGCCCGCTGGAACGGTCGACCGCGCTCTCGGTCGCCGTGTAGGTGGGGAAGGGTTGCACTTCGACGGTCAGGGCGCCGGCTGAGAGCCACTCGGCCGCTGCGTCGTGAACGTCGGCGACGGTTGCGTTCGCCAGGTTCTCCTGGGTTCGCACGTGGCCGTCCGGGCTGCCGAGATAGACCTCGCTCGCGGCCAGGACGTCCGACTTGCCGCCGAAACCGCCGATGCGCTCGACGCCGCGGATGAACACCGCCTTCTGGCTGGCCTGCGCGCGCTCGAGTTCGGCCTGGGTCGGGCCCGCTTCGAGGAAGGCGCCAAGCTCCTCATCGAGCACGGCTTCCACCTCGGCGAGATCCTGGTCCGGCTGAGCCGTCGCAATGACCAGGAACAGGCTGCCGAACTCGCGTGTCATCGCAAACGCCGAAACGTCCGTGGCGATCTGGTCGTCGTAGACCAGCCGCTTGTGGAGGCGCGAGCTCTTGCCGCCGGCCAGGATGTCGCTAGCGAGGCTGAGGTGGTCGACCGAGGCGTCCTTCACCGTAGGGACGTTCCAGGCCTTGTAGACGCGGGCCTGCGGCACCCGGTCCTGGAGCAGCATACGGCTCTCCTCACTGCGGCGCGCGAGGGAGACATCGGGCTTGATCAACGGCGGCCCCGAGGGGATGTGGCCGAAGTACTTCTCGACCCGCGCCTTGACGTCCTCGGCCTCGACATCGCCGGCGACCACCAGCACCGCGTTGGCGGCGCCGTACCAGGTCTGGAACCACTCGTGCACGTCTTCGAGTGAGGCGGCGTTCAGATCCTCCAACGAACCGATCGTCGAATGGTCGTAGGGATGGCCGTCCGGATAGGTGTTCTCGAAGATCGTGAGGAAGACCTTGCCGTAGGGCTGGTTCTCGCCCTGGCGCTTCTCGTTCTGGACCACGCCGCGCTGCTCATCGAGCCGGGCCTGGGTCACGGCCGCCCGCATGTGTCCCATGCGGTCGGACTCCATCCACAGCGCCATGTCGAGCGCGGTCGTCGGTACGACCTGGAAGTAGTTCGTGCGGTCCTGGTTCGTCGTCCCGTTCATGCCGGTGGCGCCGACGCGGTCGAAGGGCTTGAAGTAGTCATCGTTGAAGTGCTCGCTGCCGTTGAACATCAGGTGCTCGAACAGGTGCGCGAAGCCGGTCTTGCCCATCTTCTCGTCGCCGGCGCCGACGTCGTACCAGACGTTGACGGCGACGATCGGCGCCTTGTGGTCCTCGTGGACGATCAGCCGGAGGCCGTTGTCGAGCACGTACTTCGTGTACGGAATGTCGACCACATCGGCGCCCGCGGAGGACGCGTCATTCGCGGGACCGCCGCAGGCGGCGAGGAGCGAGAGGGCAAGAGCGATTCCGAGCAGTCGTTTCACGGTGGTCTCCTGAGCTGGGATGAGGGCGAGGTGGAATCCTAGGCGGAGGCGGGATTCGCGGTTCGCCTACCAGGCGATGCCGTAGTCCTCGCCGAAGTCGCTGGCGCCGCCCCACATGGTGCCGTTGTCCCGGTCGAACCAGATGGCGGTGATCGGCCCCGAGGTGCGGTCGAGCGCGCGTACACGGTACCCCATGTTGCGGAGTTCTTCGCGCACCCACGGCGGCACGTCCTGGCGGACGTCGATGTCTCCCGGCCGGGACTCGTGGGCGCCGAAGGAACTCTGCATCTGGTGGCTGGTGATGTTCGCCGCCTCCACCGCCTGCTGGACGTTCATGCCGAACTCGACCACGCCCAAGAAGAACTGGAGCAGATTCTGATCCTGGGTGTCGCCGCTCTGGACGGCGAAGGACAGGTACGGCGATCCGTCCAGAAGCGCCATGCCGGGAGTCAGGGTGGCGCGCGGGCGCTTGCCCGGCTCGGGCAGGTTGTACGGGTTGAGCCTCGGGTCGAGCACGAAGCTTTGCATCCGCTGACTCATGCCGATGCCGGTACGGCCCGCGATCACGGCGGGAATCCAGGCGCCGCTGGGCGTGACCGAAACGACCCAGCCGTCGGCGTCGGCGGCCTGGATCGAGGTCGTACCGGCTGTAAACGCTTCATCGTAGGTCATCCGGGGCAGGGTGGTCGGGCCGGGGCCGGCTGCCGCCTGCTGGAACCCCCGCTCGCCTTCGGCGTCCGCCGCCGGCGGGATCGGAGTCCACTGTTCGAGCAGGTCGAGGAACGGGTTCTCCCCATCCTGGAAGTCGTAGGGGTTCCCCGGGTGCGCGTCCTCGTCGTTCTTCGCCCAGTCGATCGACTCGTAGCGGGCGCGGGCGTAGTCTTTCGAGAGCAGGCCTTCAAGCGGCTCTTCCGGCGGGTAGTAGGGGTCGCCGTAGTAGAAGTCGCGGTCCGCGAAGGCGAGGTTCATCGCCTGGTACAGGGTGTGGATGTAGCGGGCCGAGTTGTAGCCCATCGACACGAGATCGGCGTTCTCGAGGATGTTCAGCGTCTGGAGCATGACCGGCCCCTGCACCCAGGAGGTCAGCTTGTAGACGTCGACGCCGCGGTAGTTCGTGCGCACCGGCGCCTCGATGTGGACCTGCCAGCGGTCGAGGTCGGCCATCGTGTGCAGCCCGCCGAGCTCCTGCGAGCCGCGAACGAACTCTTCGGCGATGTCGCCGCGGTAGAAGCGATCGTAGGCGGCGGCCAATGCCTGCTCGCGCGTCTTGCCGTTCTTGAGCGCCGCGGCCTCGGCGTCGACCAGCTTGCGCAAGGTGTCCAGCAGGTCCGGCTGGCGGAAGATCTCGCCGGCGCGCGGCGCCGCGCGAACCTCGCCCCCCTTTGACGACGACAAGTGGGGCAGAAACACCCTGGCCGAGTCCGGCCACTGCTGCAGCATCTCCTTGCGGCGCTCCATGTTGTCCGCCTGGGCGCGCTCGATCGGATAGCCGTCGGCCATCTGCATCGCGGGTTCGAGCACCTCGGCGAGGCTCATCGAGCCGTAGTGCGCGAGCATCACGATGAGTCCGCCCGGGGTGCCCGGCGTGACCGCGGCGAGCGGACCGTACTCCGGCGGATAGACGAAGCCTCGCTCGCGGAAGAGCTCGACCGTGGCGCCGGTGGGAGCGACACCGAGCGCGTTGATCCCGACGACTTCGCGAGTGCGCGGATCGAAGATCAGGGCCTGCGTTTCGCCACCCCAGCCGAGCGTGTCCCACATGGTCGAGGTCGCGGCCAGCATCGCGCAGGTGGCGTCGACCGCGTTGCCGCCGCGGGCGAACACCGTCGCACCGGCCGTCGCCGCCAGCGGTTTGCCGGTTACGGCGACCCAGTGGCGACCGTGCAGGACCGGCTTGACGGTGCGCTGGGCTTCGGCAGCCGTCACGGCGCAGGCGAGGGCCAGGGCGCTGATCGCCACAACAGGTCGTCTTGTCATCGCGGCAGCTTATCGCCGGTGAGGAGAAGGGCCGTTGGACCGCTGATAGCCTGCCGGTCCTTGTCGGGCCGGCGCGGCCAGTCGAAACGTCCCCGCGGTTTCCGGGGATTCAGGGGGGTTCCAAGGATGAAAGCAGCCGTATTCCACGAGGTTGGTCAGCCGCTTGAGATCACCGACGTCTCGATCAGCAAGCCGGGACCGCACGAGATCCTGATCCGTTCGGCGGTGGTCGGTGTCTGCCACAGCGACCTGCACTTCGTGGACGGGCTGTGGCCGATCCGCACGCCCGCGATCCTCGGCCACGAGGCGTCCGGGATCGTCGAGCAGGTCGGCGCCGAAGTCCGCTACGTGAAGCCCGGCGACCACGTGATCACCTGCCTGTCGGTGTTCTGCGGTTACTGCGAGTACTGCATGAGCGGCGAACCGACGCTCTGCGACAAGCGGGCCACACGGCGGCCTAGGAGCGCCGAGCCGCGGCTGGCCCTTCCGCCCAGCAATGGCGGCGGTCCGCGGCCTGTCTCGCAGTTCGCCGATCTGGCGTCGTTCGCGGAGCAGATGCTGGTGCATGAGAACGCGGTGGTGAAGATCCGCGAGGACATGCCGTTCGACCGCGCCGCGGTCATCGGTTGCGCGGTGACCACCGGCGTCGGCGCGGTCTTCCGCACGGCGCAGGTCGAACCGGGGTCGACGGTGGCTGTGATCGGATGCGGCGGCATCGGCCTGTCGACGATCAACGGTGCCGAACTCGCCGGCGCCGGGCGGGTCATCGCCATCGATCGGGTGGCCTCCAAGCTCGAACTGGCGCGGCAGTTCGGCGCCACGGACACGGTCGACGCGTCTGCCGGCGATCCGGTCGAACAGGTGCGGGAGATGACCGGTGGCGGCGTCCACTACGCCTTCGAGGCGATCGGGCTCAAGGTCACCGCCGAGCAGGCGTGGGCGATGCTGCGGCCCGGCGGCACCGCGACCGTGATCGGCATGGTCCCGATGGGCGAGAAGATCGAGATTCCCGGCCATGAGATGCTCCAGGCGAAGGCGATCCAGGGCTGCGTCATGGGTTCGAACCGCTTCCGCATCGACATGCCGCGCCTGATCGACTTCTACCTGGCCGGCAAGCTGAAACTCGACGAGTTGATCTCGGACCGGGTCGATTTCTCCCAGGTCAACGAAGCGCTTCAGAACCTGAAGAACGGCGAGGTGGCGAGGCAGGTCATCGTGTTCGATGGCTAGCAGACGCACGGGGCTGGTCCGCGGCTCTCTGGTCGTCGCCCTTGGCCTGACGCTGATTCCGCTGGCGCCGGCCACGGCGGACGGGGTGGCGCAGAAGAGCGACCTCGAGACGGCGGTGGCGGAGCGGGCCGACCTGCTCTGGGACGCGGCGCGGAAGATCTGGGAGTGGGCCGAGCCGGGCTACCAGGAGACGAAGTCCTCGGCCTTGCTCGCCTCGCTGATCGAGGAGGAGGGCTTCGAGGTCGAGCGCGGCGTCGCCGGGATTCCGACGAGCTTCATCGCGTCGTACGGTGCTGGTCGGCCGGTGATCGCGATCCTGGCCGAGTTCGACGCTTTGCCCGGCCTGGCCCAGCAGGCGGTTCCCACCCGCGCGCCGCGCGAGGGCCCCGACTGGGGCCATGCCTGCGGTCACCATCTGTTCGGCGCCGGCTCGCTCGGAGCGGCGCTCGCGGTGGCCGATGGCATTCGCGGCGGCGCGATCCAGGGGACCGTGCGGCTCTATGGCACGCCGGCCGAGGAAGGGGGAGGCGCCAAGGCGTTCATGACCCGCGCCGGGCTGTTCGAGGACGTCGATGCGGTCCTGCACTGGCATCCGGGCGACGTGAACTCGGCCGGCGATCCGACCAACCTGGCCCGGGTGGCGGCCAAGTTCCGCTATCGCGGTCGCAGCGCCCACGCCGCCGCGTCGCCCGAAGCGGGGCGCTCGGCGCTCGATGCGGTGGCGATCCTGAACTACGGCGCCGAACTGCTGCGCGAGCACACGCCCGACCGCACGCGCATCCACCACGTGATCACCGCCGGCGGCGACGCCCCGAACGTGGTGCCGGCGTTCGCCGAGGCGTACTACTACGTGCGGCACCCGGACATCGGTATCGCGCGCTCGATCTACGACCGGCTGGTGCTGGTGGCCGAAGGCGCCGCCCACGCCACGGAAACGGAACTGGAGATCGAGTTCCTGGGCGGCATCCACAACCTGTTGCCCAACGACACGCTGTCCAAGGTCTCGCTTCGGAACTTCAAAGACCTGATCGACATGGACTACAGCGACGAGGAGCGTGGCTGGGCCGGCAAGCTGCAGGAATCGCTACTGCGGCCCCGGCCGCTTGCCTCGGTGTCCGAACTGCGCGACGACACGGGCGACACCACCCTGGGCTCGACCGACGTCGGCGACGTCTCCTGGGTCGCGCCGACGACCGGTATCCGCACTGCCTGCTGGGTGCCGGGCACGCCGGCCCACTCCTGGCAGGCGGTCGCCGCGGGCGGCACGACGATCGGCCGCCAGGGCATGTTGATGGCGGCCCGCGTGCTAGCGGCCACAGCCTGGGACCTGCTCGCCGATCCGTCGATCGTCAAGGCGGCGTGGGAGGAACTCGATCGGCGGCTCGCCGACCGCCCCTACCGCGCGGCTTTGGAGGAGGGCCAGGAGCCGCCCCTGGACTACCGCAACGCGCCCGAGCGGTAGCGTTCCTCGCATGGCGCTTCTGTGCCCCTGCGCCGGTGCTCAGAGGAACTGGCCCGGAGGAGGGCTGCGCGGGGGCTTCGCGGATTGAACGTTCCGACCGCGGTCTACGTACACTGCATTGCATCAGTTCTCTGAAGGAGGATGGCCCATGAGCGGATCGGCAGACGAGCAAGCGAGCGCGACCGTGGAAGGCGGTCCCGTTGGGGAAGCGCCTGGTAGCGCTCCTCCCTTCGCCGATACGGGCGCGGGGACTGAAGGAGAGACCGTGGACGTGATCGACGATCCGCGCGGCGACGAGGACGAACCGGGGGCGCCCATCCGCTACAGGATCCGGACCTACGGTGCGGATATGCCGGTGGACGCCTTGATGAAGCGCATGGAGGACCAGGACATCTACGTCCCTGACTTCCAACGCAAGTTCATCTGGACCCTTGCTCAGGCTTCTCGGTTCATCGAGTCGCTGCTGCTCGGACTCCCGGTGCCGGAGATCTTCCTGTTCAAGGATCCGGACACACGACGACTTCTGGTGGTCGACGGTCAGCAGCGGCTGAAGACGCTGCGTCAGTTCTTCGCCGGAAAGTTCCGTCACCGGGACTTCGCGCTCCGAGGGGTCGGCGAGGACTTCACCGGCAAGACGATTTGCTCGTTGGAGCCTTGGGAGCGGCGCGAACTCGATCAGTTCATCATTCACGCCACGATCTTCGAGCAGGACGAGCCGACGGACGATCGCAGCTCCGTGTACTCTGTGTTCGAACGCCTCAACACGGGCGGTACGCCGCTGCAGGCCCAGGAGATTCGTTCCAGCATCTACGAAGGGACGTTGAACGAACTGCTGCACGACCTTGCGGAGGACCCACACTGGCGCAACCTTTACGGCCCGTCGAGCCCGCGTCGGCGCGATGAGGAACTCGTGCTTCGCTTCCTCGCGTTGCTGCATGCGCTGGAGAAGTACCGAAGTCCGATGAAGAGGTTCCTGAACAACTTCATGGAGGAGAATCGGGACCCGTTGCCGGATGCGCTGGTTGGCTACCGCTCAGTCTTTGAGAGGACGGTCGAGACAGTGGATCGAATGCTTGGTGCGAATGCGCTTCGTCCTGACCGTCCGGTGAACGCAGCTATCGCCGATGCCGTTCTCGTGGGTACTGCAAGTCGCCTGGAGCGGGGCCCCATCGAGCACGGCGAGGAGTTCAGGAGCGCCCACGGGCGACTCATCGAACGACTTAGGAGTGACGAACTCTACCAGAGCCGCACGACTCATGAGAATCGGCTTCGGGAGCGGATTCGGTACGCGAACGAGGAGTTCGACCCCGTCCCATGATCCCTGGCGACGCACAGCGTCTTGAGGAGCGCATTCTTAGGGCGCGCGCCCGAGCCTCATCGCCGGACCTAACGGACGAGGATCGGGCCTGGCTCGGCGAGATGGCCGCGATCTGGGCGTCGGGTTACTTGGAGACGGCGTTTCGAGACACGCTCAGGCAGTATGTCGAGACTCGAGCGGATTCCAGGGTTCAACGAGCGATGAATCGGCGGTTGGATCGGTTTCGCAATCAGCGCTTGGGCGTGATTCTGGACCTCGTGGGCGAGTTCGACACAACTTGGCAGGAGGAACTGCGGAGTTTCGCAGATGGCGCGGTCGGTGAAAGTGTGAACAGCATCGTTGCCCTCAGACACCGTATCGCCCACGGACGGTCGGACCGAGTAAGCATCGGCACGGTTGGGCGCTATTTCGACGAGGCCCGGAGGCTCCCTCGGCGTCTTGTGAAGCTGTGTGGCGGGTCGCTCGGGGCTTGAGAAGGCCGCGCGGGGCTCAAGATCTGGTACGCCACCGTACGCCCGCGTGCAGGCTGATGTCGACGGCGGAGCCGTACTTTGCCGTGTTGTTGCTGAGGCTGAAGTAGGCGGCGCGGTCAAGTCCTCCTGGGCTCGGCTTCAGGCTGCGGGTCCAGCCGACATCGATCAGGGTTGCCGTGACGCCCAGGATCGAGAGCTTCAATTGGCGGAACGGGCTCTTCTGGTGCCGGATCTGGAGGACCAGTGAGGACCGTGGGCCGAAAGGACGTTCGCCGGCAATGGCGATCGTGACCAGGTCCTGCGGTTCCAGCTCGAGCAGGTCGTGCCCGCCGAGGCGGGTGAAGCCGGCGTTGCCGTAGAGGGTCCAGCGGCCCAACGGCCGGCTGACCAGGTACTGGGCCGCAGCATCGACCGAGCCCGTGCCGTAGAAGTCGTCCTCGCTGGCGGTCGGCAACTTGACCTGGACCTGGACGGCCTGCCGCCACGTCGTTGATCCGGCTCCGAAGCCCCACTTGAGAGAGGCGACGGTTTCGCCCAGGCCGGGTCCTGGCGCCTCGAAGCGAATGAAGCGCAAGCGGTCCCCGTAGCTGCTGGGTCCGCCTTTGCCATCGCGCCTGAAGTACAGGCCGTAGTCGTTCTGCAGCGACTGCGGCCGGCCGGACTGGCGGAACCCGAAGAGATCGTGGAAGCCTTCGATCACGGGATCGAGAACCCCGCCGCCGGCATCGATGATCGAGGTTCTGAGGCCCAGTTCGAGCCTTCCGGCGAACCGGCGCCGCACGTCGACCGTCAGGCGATGGAGTTCGGCGTCAGCAAAGTAGATCCCCTCCGGCCCCGGCCAGGGTGCGATGCCGTCGAGTTCCTCGACCGTCACCGGACCGCGTTCGGACCGCGCCTCGATGACTTCGGACACCGCGGGCGAGCGGAGCCAGAAGCTGGAAAGGCCGAGGGACGTGGTGACCTGCCAGCGTCCCGGCGCCGACTGCGGCGCCGGCGGCGCCTCCACCGGCAGGCTGAGGAAGCCCGATCCGCCGGCGAGCCAGGCTTCGGCCACGGGCAGCGGGCCGAAGGAGTGCTCACGCGCCATCGCCGAGCCGCACAGGGCGAGCGCCATCGTTCCAGAAAGCGCCATCGCCAAGCGTCGGGCGGGACTTGGGTGCGCCTCAGGACTTGCGGTCGGGCCGTGGCCGCCGATAGAGTCATAGTGCCTCACACTTGATTCATCTCTGGAGGCGTAGGGTGACACTCAAGCAACTGACGGTTCGTGGTTTGGACGATGACGTTGTTCGCGAACTACAGCGAATTGCGGAAGAAGATGGCCTTTCGTTGAACCAGTCTGTGCGGAAGTTGATGCGCAGAGGGCTCGGGCAGTCGGGGAGTTCGGATGACGAAGGTGTGATCGGCGACAGCCTCGATCACCTCTTTGGCACTTGGTCCCGCGAGGAAGCGGACGAGTTCGACAGGGCCGTGGCGGACTTTGAGGTGATCGACGAGTCGATCTGGAGATGACGGCCTATCTCCTGGACACCGACGCCTACTCCCAGTGGAAGTGCGGTCATCGCGGACTTCATCGCACTCTCCGGGCAGCCAGCCGGACCCTTCTTTCTGCGGTCGTGGTCGGCGAACTGCTGTCCGGATTCCGACGGGGATCGCGCTTCAGTCGGAACCTGGAAGAGCTGCAGAGTTTTCTTCTCAGCCCTCGTGTCGAGTTCCTCCCGGTGACCATGAGAACGAGCGACCGCTACTCCCGCATCGCGGCGTATATTCGGGCGAAGGGCAAGCCGATTCCGACCAACGACATCTGGGTAGCCGCCCATGCGTTCGAGAGCGGGAGCGAACTCCTTTCGTTTGACGGTCACTACGAACAGGTCGACGGCCTGGTCTGGACCCGGCTCCGTCCCGAGAACGGTGTGGGCTGACGTTGGCTGAAGCGGGCTGGCGTTCTACGGCGCCGCCCCCGCCGACTGGATCGCCCGCCAGATGCGCTCGGGCTTGGCCGGCATGTCGATGTTCGTGATGCCGAGCGGCCGCAGGGCGTCGACGATCGCGTTGACGATGCAGGGTGTGGCGCCGATCGTTCCCAGCTCGCCGATGCCCTTGGCGCCGAGCGGGTTGATCGGCGTCGGCGTCACCGTGTTGTCGAGCACCATGCGCGGGAAGTGCTTGGCGCGGGGGACGGCGTAGTCCATCAGGGTGCCGGAAAGGAGCTGGCCGCTGTCGTCGTACTGGACCTCTTCCCACATCGCCTGACCGATGCCCTGGACGACGCCGCCTAGGCGCTGGCCGTCCGCCAGCATCGGGTTGATCACGACACCGAAGTCGTCGACCGCGACGTAGCGCTGGATCTCGATCTGGCCGCTCTCGGGGTCGATCTCGACCTGGCAGAGGTGGGCGCCGAAGGGGAAGGTGGTCGCCGACGGTTCGAAGCGTGCGACCGCCTCGAGGCCGGGTTCCTCGCCCGGCACGGCGACGTTCCAGAGGTGAGCCATCTCAGCGACCTGGCGGAAGGTGAGCTTGCGGTCGGTGCCGCTGACGGTGAACGCGCCGTCGTCGTACTCGATCTGGTCGACCGGTGCGTCGAGGTGGTGGGCCGCGAGGCGCGTGGCCTTGTTGTGGACCTTGGTCAGGGCCATGTGCAGCGCCGCGCCGCCGACCGCGATGCCCCGGCTGCCGAAGGTGCCGACGCCGTGCTGAACCTGGTCGGTGTCGCCGTGCACCACGACCACGTCGTCGAGGCCGACGCCGAAGGCGTCCGAGGTCATCTGGGCGAAGGCGGTCTCCTGGCCCTGGCCGTGGGGCGAAATGCCCGTGTAGACGGTGACGTTGCCGCTCGGTTCGACGCGTACGGTGGCGCTTTCCCAGGTGCCCATGCGCTGCTGCGGAGCGGTGCCGGCCGAGGGGCCTAGGCCGCAGACCTCGGTGAAGGTGGCGAGTCCGATGCCGACGAGGCGGCCGTCCTCGCGCGCTCTGCTCTGCGCCTCGCGCGCTTCGTCGTAGCCGGCGAGTTCCATCATCCGGTCGAGCGTGAGTTCATAGTCGCCGCTGTCGTAGACCGCGCCCGACGCCGTGGTGTGGGGGAAGGCGCCCTTGTCGACGAAGTTCCGGCGCCGCACGGCGGCCGGGTCGATGCCGGTCGCTGCCGCCACCTCGTCCATCACCCGCTCGATGATGTAGGCGGCTTCGGGGCGCCCGGCGCCGCGATAGGCCTCGGTGGCCATCGTGTTCGTGTAGACCGAGGCGGTGTCCCAGGCGACTGCCTTGATGTCGTAGCAGCCGCAGGACATCGTGTGCGTGGAGAGGGCGATGAAGGGGCCGTAGAAGGACCGGAAGGCGCCGATGTCGGAGATCGTCTGGCCCTTGAGCGCCAGCACCCGGCCGTCGTTCTGGAAGGCGACCTCGATCTTCTCGACGTGGCCCCGGCCGTGCGTCATGCCGAGGAGGTTCTCGGTCCGGGTCTCGGCCCACTTGACCGGCCGGCGCAGGGCGCGGGAAACCCAGCACAGGAGCGGGTCCTCCGGGTAGGTCGGGATCTTCGCTCCGAAGCCGCCGCCGACTTCGGGTGCGATGGCGCGAACGCGGATCTCGGGGATCCCGAGGCACATCGCGACCTGCTGCTTGACGAAGTGCGGGGCCTGGTTGGAGGTCCAGATGGTCAGCTTGCCGGGCCCTTCCTCCCAGTGCGCGCAGATGGCCCGGCCTTCGATCGGGAAGGGGGCCACGCGCTGGTTGAGCAGGCGCATCGAGAGCGTCTGGTCGGCCTGCTCGAAGAGCTTGTCGGCTTCGGGATTCGGGACCGGGATCTGCAGGCAGATGTTGCTGTCGAGTTCCTCGTAGACCTTGGGCGCGTCCGGCGCCATCGCGGCCTCGACATCGACGACCGCTTCGCGCGGCTCGATGTCCACGTCGACCTTCGAGGCGGCGTCGCGGGCGGCGTAGAGAGTCTCGGCCACGACCACCGCGACCGGCTGGCCGACGTAGAGCACGCGGCCGTTCGCCAGCAGCGGATGGTCCGCCTTGCCCATGCCTGGTATTTCGGCGCCGACCGGGCTCGGTCCGACCTGCCCGTCCATGTCGGCGTAGGTGTAGACGCCGACGACGCCCGGGTGGGCGGCCGCAGCGGCGGTGTCGATGGAGCGGACAGCGCCGGCTGCGAAGTCGCTGCGCACGAAGGCGGCATAGGTCATCCGCGGCAGCTTGACGTCGTCCGTGTAGGTGGCGAGGCCCCGGATCAGGCGGGGATCCTCGCGGCGCTTGATGGGCTGGCCGACGGAGTTGGGTCGAAACGTCGTCATCTTAGGCCCCTCCCGCGACTTCGGCGGCGTGCTGTACCGCGTCGACGATCTGCTGGTAGCCGGTGCAGCGGCAGATGTTGCCGTCGATCGCTTCCCGGATCTCGGCCTCGGTCGGGTTCGGGTTGTCGTCGAGCAGTTGCTTCGCCGCCATGATCATCCCCGGGGTGCAGTAGCCGCACTGCAGACCGTGCTTCTCCCAGAATCCGACCTGCAGCGGATGGAGGTGATCGGCGTCAGCGGCGAGACCCTCGATCGTCGTCACCTCATGGCCGTCGGCCTGGACCGCGAGCACGGTGCAGCTCTTCACCGCGCGGCCGTTCAGGTGGACGGTGCAGGCGCCGCAGAGGGTGCTCTCGCAGCCGATATGAACGCCCGTGAGGTCGAGTTCCTCGCGCAGGAAGTGGACGAGCAACGTGCGCGGCTCGACTTCTTGCTCGCACTTGCTGCCGTTGACGGTGATGGCGACAGGGACGGATCGTGGCATCGGACCTCCTACCAATTCGAGTCGCGGCGTCCGCGCCGCGCTGACGCACAGGAGCAGGGCTTGTTTCATACAGGGATCGGTGTCGTGGCGCGGAAGCGTATCGCAGCGAGGGCTGCTAGCATTGCTCTATTCGCCGAGGAATCACCCTCTAGAGCAGGGAGACCGACATGAGAAAGTCGCTGATCGCTACCGCCGTGCTGTTTGGACTCGTTGCCGCCGCTTCAGCGGCCGTCGCCGCCGAGGGCGAGATCAACAGAACCGCCAGTGGCAAGCCGGACTTCACCGGCGTCTACGACATCTCGAGCATCACGCCCTTCTCAAGACCGAAGGAGTTCGGCGACAAGCTGAACCTCACTGCCGAGGAGGCGCAGGCGCTGGCGAAGCGGCGCGCCGAGACGAACGCGGCCCAGGCCGCGCCCAGCGATCCGGAGCGCTCAGCGCCGGAGGAGGGCGGCAATGTCGGCGCCTACAACAATTTCTGGTTCGAGTGGGGTAGCCAGAACTTCATGATCGACGGCAAGTACCGGACCTCGGTGCTGACCGATCCGCCGAACGGGCGAATGCCGGCGATGACCGAGCAGGGGAAGAAGCGGGCCGCGGCCGCGCCCAAGTTCGCGTGGCCGAACAAGGGCTATGCCTGGTGGCTCGAGTCCGGCGACATCCCCTACGACGGTCCGGAGACGAACATCGTCGGCGTGCGCTGTTTCTACCAGCCGACGGCCTCGGTCGCGATCCGTCCGCTGCCCTACAACAACGTGAAGACGATCGTCCAGACCGAGGACCACTTCATGATCATGATCGAGTGGATGCACTGGACCCGGGTCGTCCGGATCGGCGGAGAGCACGCCCCGGACTCGTACCGTTCCCTGAGCGGCGACTCGATCGGTTGGTGGGAGGACGACACGCTGGTCGTCGAGACGACCAACTTCCGCGACATGCCCGATCTGCGCGGCGAGGGAGTGCGGGTCGTCGAGCGGTTCAGCCCCTCGGGCGGCGACAGACTGCGCTACAGCTTCACGGTCGAGAATCCCGAGTACGAGGCGCCGTACAGCGGTGAGCTGCCGTGGCCTAAGACGACCGACAAGAGCTACGAGTACGCCTGCCACGAAGGCAACTACGCGATGGGCAACATGCTGCGCGGCGCGCGGCTGCTGGAGTCGGAGTTCCAGGGTCAGTCCAGTTCCGGCCAGGAGTAGGTCCTGGCCTGGGGCCTCTGACCGGGTGCGCCGGCCTGCCATCTGTGCGCCCGATGACGGGCGCACAGAGTGGTTCGCGGGTGGCGCGGATCGCGCCACCCGGGTTCTGGCCGGCTAAACCGCCCGCACCTGCCGGCTCACCCGTCGGATGATCCGGGGCAGAGCCTCGTGTACCTCCGCCGGCACCCGGAAGGTCGTCATCCAGGACAGCGCGGCGAGATCGGTCAGATCGACCGCGTCCCGGCCGGCCAACAGCGCCGCCCCCCGCAGGATCTTGATCGCCTTGACCAGGAAGGTGCGATCGGTGAGCAGGGAGTTCGTCTCGTTGCACTCGAACTCAAGCACCAGCGTGCGCATGACATCGAGAAGCGCAGCGCGCACCGCCGGTCCGACTTCGACCTCGTACATGCGACGATTCAGCGCGTCCAGCGTGGCGCGGTCGGTCACGGGATCCGGGTCGGGCTGTTCGACCACGGATCCGGCGGCGAAACGGTCGATGAGCGTCCTCGCGTCCTCGGCGCCGCTCTGGATCAAGCCGGAGACCCGCAACTGGAGAGCGAACCGGTCGAGGTTCGCGGGATCGAGCGGCTCGTTGTAGTACTCGTCGTCCATCGGGTTGCCGGTCGCGATGGCGGCCATGAGCGGGATCGGCTCGGCGCCGAAACGGCGCTCGTTCAGGATCCGGAGCAGCACGTTCAGCGCTTCGCCCGGGGCGCGGGAGATGTCGTCGAGGACCGCGATCTCGGCGGTCAGCAGACCCCCGGGTTCGATCCGCTGGTGAATTCGCTCGGCTTCGCCGAAGGCGCCCGGATCGGCGCCTTCCGTCCTCACCTTGCGTCGCTCCAGGACGATGTCGCCGACCAGTTCGGCGAGTCGGGTGTCGCGGTGCAACTGGTAGAAGAAGAAGTCGAGCGCGGACCCCTTGGCGGCGACCTCGGCAAGCCGCGTCTTGGCGGTGCCCGGCGGTCCCTCCACGTAGATGTGCTCCCTGGTGATCAAGGCCAGGAGCAGGGCCGTCTTCACCTCGCCATGGCCGACGACGTGGTGATCGAGCAGGTCGCGGAGTGGGGTGAGGTCGTTCACGGGACGCGCGACTTTATCCCCAGTCGGATCACCGCTCCTCCAGCCTGAGTCCGCCGCCGGTCAGGGGACGGCCGCGGAAGCGGAGTCCGCCGGTCTCGAGGGAGATGTCGTCGAGCACGGGCGGGCAGTCGCCGTTGCCCAGGAACACGGTGTGGAGGGCGACGCCGAGCCGGCACGCCAACTGCCGCTCGCGACGGACGGTTGTGTCGCCGATGATCGGCAGGCCGTCGGTCAGGAGGACGATGTGGCGGTTGCGGCCGGCGCCGCCGCGCAGGCCGTCCAGGGCGGTGCGGAGCGGCGCCTCGTAGTTCGTTTGTCCGACCGCCTTGGCCTGGCCGGCCTGCTCGGCAAGCCGGGAGTAGGAGCGGTGCAGCAGCCGGCCGCCGACCTGGTGGGGCAGGGCGCGGTGATGGAACTCGACGTAGCCGACGCGCATCCGACGGCGCGCGGCGACGCGCAGGATGCCGAGCACCACCTGGCTCGACCACACGGTCAGGCGGCCTGCCATCGACGCCGAAATGTCTCGCAGCACGGCGACCGCGCCGCCTGCGTTCCGGCGCTTACGCTCGAACGTGCGCGGCGTCCCGGGTAGCCGGCCCTCGGTGAACAGCACAGCTTCGATCAGGTCGGCGTCGATCAGCTCATCCAGGTCGCGCAGCGGCCGGTAGCCGCGGGGCTGGCCGCCAGGGTCGGTGTCCGGGTCGATCCGGCCGCGCTCGATCCGGCCGACCAGCGCGCGCAGCAGGAGATCGACTTGCGCGGGCGGCGGTGGCTTTCCGAACAGCGTGGGCGGCGCCGGCAGGTCGGCCTGGTCGTCGATCCACGAATCGGAGGCGGGCGCTGCCGCCGGCGAGCCATCGGCGTCGTCGTCGCCCTGGGACTGGGCGCCAGGCATCTGGGCGCCGGTCTCGGCCATCGTCACGTTGGGCGGGTCGCCGAGCAGCTCCTCGAGAATGTGGTCGAAGTCCTCCTGCACCTCGTCCGGCAGGCGGTGGGCGACCATGTAGCGGATGGCGTGAAGGTCGCGCGGCGCCGCTGCCGGCGCCCCGCGCAGGAAGGCGTGGGCACGGACCAGCCTCAGGGCGGCGGAACTGAAGGAGCGGTCGGACATCAGACGGTCGCCCGACGCCGACTCGTCGGCGCTGCGCTGACGCAACCGGTCCAGCAGGCGGTGGTAGGCCGAGAGGGTTCGTGGCTCAATCTGGAGGGCCGCTGCGGCCCGTTGGGCGGCCTTGCGGGTGGCGGTGTTCATCACCGAGGACAGTTGCGCAACCTGCCGGGGACGGTGGGAAGCCCGTTGGAGCAGGACAGCCGCCTCGTCGAAGAGTCCGCCCACCAGCAGGCCGGTGACCCGGAGTTGCACTGCGAAGCGATCGAGTTGGCCCGGTTCCAGCGGGTCGGTCGGCGCTTCGACCTGCTCCAGCGGGCCGGTGGCAACCGCCGACTCGAGCGGCAGCACCTGCCCCAGGGCGCGCCGCTCGGCGAGGATCCGCAGCAGGGGACCGAGGGCTTCCCCCGGAGAGCGGGGTAGATCCTCCAGTAACGCGACTTCGGCCTGGAGCAGGGGTCCCGGGATCAACTCCCTGCGGAGGCGTTCATGACCGCGGTAGCGGTGCCGGCTGAGCAGGACATCGCCGAGCAGGTCGGTCTCGCGGATGTCACGGTGGAAGACGAGCGTGTGGGTTCGGGCGCCGGACATTGCCGCGAGCGCCGCGGCAAGTTCCGACTTGCCGCAGCCGGGCGGACCTTCCAGGTAGGCGTGCTGCTCGGCCAGCAGCGCCAGGGTCAGCCCGGTCGCGGCGTCGTCCTGACCGACGAGCACCCGTCCCAGCGCCGTTCGCAGTTCGGCGAAGGCGGCGGAGAGCTCCGTGGTGCGGCGGTCCGGGGCGGGCAGAGTCACGGCGGCGACATGCTACTCGGGACGGAGCACTCGACAGCAAGGCGCGATGGCTTGAGTGTTGCAGGACGCTAAGTTGAAGTGACGCGTGAGTTGGGGGAAGAACCGGATGGGGTCGGCGGTTGCTAGGATGGCGGGAGCGTCGCTTCTCCGTGCCGTCGCTGTCATGTGCGACTGGCAGTCAGGAACATAGGAGGTCTGAAGCGTGAGCAGAATCGCGACGGTTGGACGACGGTGGGCCCTTGCGGTCGCGCTGGTGGCGGGTGCGTTGTTGCTATCGCCCGGTTTCGGATTGGCTGTTGCCGCGGATGCGGTAGTGGGTAGCGGGGCGACGGCACACGAGAGCGCGGCGGACGACGAGAAGAAGAAGCGGAAGGCGGAGAAGAAGGAAGCCGCCAAGGCGGCGAAGAAAGAGAAGCGGCTGCAGAAGCAGCGGCGCCAGCGGGGCAAGACTGTGCGAGCGGTCGTCGTTCCCTCGGCGCCTGCAGCCGCGCCGGCGCCCGCGCGTGAAGCTGCCGCGACACCAGCGCCTGAACCCGCGGCTGCGAAGAAGGCGGTTGCGGCGCCGGTGGCCGAACCGAAGCCTGTTCCGGCTAGATCAGCCGCGACGGAACCAGCGCCCCGGCCTGCTCCTGCACCGGTACGGACCGCTCCGGCGCCGAGCCCCCGGCGCGAGCCGCCGCGTGCCGAGGCACCGGCGCCGCCGCCGGAGAGGACGCGAGTTCGAGCCGCGACGGCGGCACCCGCGGACATCAGCCTCAACGAGCGGATCCGCGTCGCCGAGGTGCTGCTCGATGTCTTGGTCACGGACAGGAAGGGCAACGTGATCGACGATCTTGGCGCCGAGGACTTCGTGGTCCTCCACGACGGCGAGGAGCAGGAAGTCGTGAGCGCCTCCTTCTACGGCGGCCCGAGCGAGTTGGCGGCATCGGGCGATGGCTCAACCACGCGCACCGACCGGTACTTCATCCTCATGTTCCACGACCAGCGGCTGGAGGCGCCCTTCCTGTTGGGGCCTCAGATGGACAACGCCCGCTGGCTCAGGCGTTGGATCGAGGAGGAGCTGCAGCCGAACGATCAGGTAGCCGTGTTCGCCTACCAGACGCGGCTCAAGTTCTACCTCGACTTCAGTCGGGACCGGGACGAGATTCTGGCGGCGGTCCAAGCTGCCTCGCAGGGCAAGAGGGATCTCGACCGCTGGGTGACGCGGTCGGCGCCGGAGTTCGACCCGAACTCGCCCTCGCTGGGCGTCAACCTGCCGACCGGCAAGGAGTTGGCGCGTCGGAGCCGCAAGCTGCAGGAGGGCCTGGAACTCCTTGGGGAGGTTGCCGAAGGCGTCGCTGGCCGCAAGAACCTGATCATGTTCAGCCTCGGTTTTGGGGAGATCGGCCAGTTCGGGAGCTATACCCCGGACGCGCGCTACTACCCGCAGATGCGGGAGGCGCTGAACGCCGGCAACGTTGCCGTGTACACGATCGACACGATGGGCAGCCGCCGCAGGGCAATCGCGTCGGGGTCGCTGAACGACTCGCTGAGCCTGATCTCGAACGACACGGGCGGCCACTACTACGCGAACTTCACGAACATCATGACGCCGATGCGTCAGGTCGCCGGGGAGAACCAGGGCTACTACCTGTTGAGCTTCCGCTCCGAGTACGAGGCCGGCACCGGCGGCTACCGCAACATCAAGGTCAAGGTCCGCGAGGGCAAGTACAGGGTGCGGTCCCGCACCGGCTTCCGCTACGGCGAATCGTCGGGGCCGTAACGCTCACCCGCCTGCGCCTGGGTCGGAGGAGAGGCTCCCAGGTGCCCACCATCAAGACAGAGCTTAGGAGGAACGGCATAGATGATCTCCGCCGACGTGCAATACGAGAAGAAGCGGATTGAAGTGCACGGGCACGAGATGGCCTACGTCGACCATGGCGAGGGCGATCCGATCGTCTTCCTGCACGGCAATCCGACTTCGTCCTACCTGTGGCGCAACGTGATGCCGCATCTCGAGGGCAGGGGCCGTCTGGTGGCGCCCGACCTGATCGGCATGGGCGACTCGGCGAAGCTGCCGGACAGCGGTCCGGAGCGGTACCGGTTCGTGGAGCACCGGCACTACCTCGACGGGCTGCTGGAGGCGATCGGCGTCAACTCGAACGTGGTCTTCGTGATCCACGACTGGGGCTCGGCGCTTGGCTTCGACTGGGCCAACCGCCACCGGGATGCCGTCCGTGGGATCGCCTACATGGAGGCGATCGTCAGCCCGGTCCCGACCTGGGACGCATGGCCCGAGGCGGCGCGGGGGGTGTTCCAGGGGTTCCGCTCGCCGGCCGGCGAGGGCATGGTGCTGGCGAAGAACGTCTTTGTGGAGCGGGTGCTGCCGGGCTCCGTGCTGCGCAAGATGACGGACGAGGAGATGGCCGTCTACCGGCGGCCGTTCGAGGACGAGGGCGAGTCCCGCCGGCCGACCCTGACCTGGCCGCGTCAGATCCCGGTCGCCGGCGAGCCGGAGGATGTGGTGGAGATCGTGCAGGCCTACGCGGACTGGCTGAAGGACTCGGACGTGCCGAAGCTGTTCGTCAACGCGAAGCCTGGCGCGATCCTGACCGGAGCGATGCGGGAACTCTGCCGGACCTGGCCGAACCAGACGGAAGTGACGGTCAAGGGTTCCCACTTCATCCAGGAGGACTCCCCGGACGAGATCGGTTCAGCGATCTCGGAATGGTTGCCGGAGTGAGGTTGTTGCCCCTCCTACTTCGCTGAAATCCGAAACCTGAGAGCCCGAACAATCGGTCAGGGAGCCCCATGACGCACCAGCCATTCCGGGAAGGTAGTCGTCGTTTTGTACTTGCGGTGAATGCCCTTGCGTGGGCCACCGCGATGGCTGCGGTACCCGGAATGGTCGCGGCCCAGGAATCGGAGAGTGGACCGAGGCTCGAGGGGATGAAACGGCTCGACCTGCCGGCGGAGATCGCCCGGGCGAGCGACGTGCGGTGGCTGGAGGATGGTGAGCTCGTCCTCGGTGTGATCGGACGGGGCCTCTACTCCTGGCGCGCCGGCGACAAGGCGGGCCAACTGAGGGTGGCGCTCGAGGAGCCTGCCGCCGATGTGCTCAATGTCGGCGGGCAGGCCGTCGTCGATTCCAATCGGTATGAACGGGACTACGGCCATCTTGCCGTTTCGCCCGACGGGACGGCGTTCACGGACCTGTTCTCCGGCATCCACCTGGCGACCGAGGGTGGGATCGACTCTCAGGCGGCTATGGAGCACGTGGGCGACCTGGACCGGCGTGGTTCGCTGACCGCGGCGGTCGGTCTCGTCCGCAAGGACACCGACGGTTGGGCGGAACACGCCGCCTGGTTGATCCCCGACGGCGCGGAGACTGCTCGTGGGCTGCTACCGACGAGGGACGCCGGGCATGGGCTGGAGTTGTGCAGCGATGCGGAGCTCTCGGTGATCCGTTTCATCTCCGAGGATCGCCTGCTCGTGATCCCTGGCGCCGAACCCGGTGTCTTCGTCTACGACCGCGAAGGGGCGTTTCACGACAGTCTGGACGCGGAGACCTTCTTCGCCGAGGGCGGCTGCGACGTCGAGGCCAACGAGTGGGGGAGGTCGCCTCTCTTCGATGCGTACGTTCGGGCCGAGTGGCTTGGCCAGCGTCGCGTGATCGACGAAGTCGTGGCCGACGGTGACGGCAACGTGTACTTCTTCGTTCGGTATGCGGCGGACGGTCCGGCCGCGGATCGGACAGCCGATACCGAAACTCCGTTTGAACTGCGCCGGCGCCCCGCCGCCGCCGACATCGCGGCCACTCTTCCGAACACAGACCCGGACTGTTCCGTCCCGCTCTGTTACGAGCGCGCCGTGCCGGGACGGATACCCGTGGGGGGCGCCTACGATTGGCGGCCGGCAGAGACTACGCGCGATGTGGAGTCCACCTGGGGACGGTACAGACATCACGTCGCGTTGCGTTCAAGCGCAGCCGCCCGGCCAGCGTGGCAGCAGCCGCCCACCGTCAAAGGACTGCGTCGACAGCAGCCGGACGAGGCGGTGAAGCAGCCCGGGCAGACCGTGACCTCGCAAGTCAGGGTACGGGCCGGTTCGATCAGTGACCGCGTCGTTGCCTCGGTGCCTCCGCCCACGGGCAGGGTGTGCTGGGACCTGGTCCACGCCCGCGTGGACGATCTCCGTGCCGTGACCAGGCAATCGTGTGTGGTCGAGTCGGGGTTCGCCGATACGCGCCTGCGAGCCGACCTGCGCGCAGACCGGGCGGTGATCCTGCTTCGGGGCGGCGCGTTGCGGGGCGCGGATGTGCGCTCCGCGGAGGCGTTCGAGGCTCGTCTTCGACCGCCGGTTGGCGCGGAGAACTAGGACGATGCGGTTTTCAGCCTTTGTTCCTTGGTTGGTGGTCGGAGCGGTTGC
This sequence comes from Candidatus Multivorans sp., assembly GCA_965247095.1. GTDB lineage: Bacteria > Acidobacteriota > Thermoanaerobaculia > Multivoradales > Multivoraceae > Multivorans. Next base: position 687,289 of record OZ251997.1, read on the forward strand.
CGTCCCGGTGGCGGGACAGGACGAAGCGGTGGCAAACACGCCGTTCCAGTTCGTATGCGTCAAGGAGAGCGAACCTGTCTTCCTCAACGGGATCGCCGTGCCGGCCGACGAGACGTGGGAACGACGGGACGATGTCCCGGCAGGCCGTGCGCCGGCCGACTGCTGGGCTTGGAGCGAGTCCTGTCCGCCGCTGCTTCTCGCGCCCGGACAGAACGCGGCTGCCGCCTGCCGCTCCGCGGCGGCCTCCTCAAAGCCCTTGACCGTCCGTATGCTGGCCCCCGAGGCGCCGGACTCGAACGGGGATCCGGTGGACGGTACGGTGGCCCCAGCCGAGGTCAGCGTGACCGCGGCGCCGGCGGCGATGTGGCGGCAGGTAGCACGACATCTGCTGCCGACGGCAACCGTCGCGTCCGGGTCGCTCTCCCTGCCCCGCAATGACGAAACATGGCGCCTCCAGGCGCTGGCGGAAGGTCGAGCCTCGACCTGGCGGGACGTGGCCCCTGAAGAGGGATCGGTGGAACTCGTGTTGCGGCGGGCGGTGGATCTCACCGTGCACGTGACCGCCGACGGCGCGCCCCTTGCCGGCGCGCGAATGAACCTGTTGCGGGTTGGCTCGGGGATGGCCGCCGGACGACCCGAGCCTCTGGGCTTTGGGTTGTCGGACGCTGATGGCAAGGTGAGTTTGACCGTGTCGGAGCGTGAGCGCTCCGCGGTCCTCGTCTCCCACGTCGCCCGGACCGCTACGGTGTTCGAGCGCTTCGTCGAGGCGCCGTCGGTTGTCGAGCTCGGTCCAGGCTTCGCCGTCACCGGTCGGACCGTCGATCCGGAAGGACGACCCGTAGCCGGAGTGCGGCTGTTGGGGCTGTCGTGGGTGGAGCACGAACTTCCAATGATGCGGCGCCACCTGGGCCTCTCCGGACCCGACGGCCGGTTCTCGCTCACCGGCTTCACGAAAGGCGCCGCGTCCCTGCGAACCGACGGCGGCGACTTGGAGTACTCCGAGGCGTTCGATCTGGAGGGTTCCCTGGACCTTGGGGCGATTGTGCTGGGGCCGGCCGAGACCTACTGGATCCAGGTCGTCGATGCGAGCCGCGGAACGGCGATACCCGGCGCACGCGCATCCTCCGAGGCCGGGGAGCAATCCACGACCGACCGGGAGGGAATTGCGCAGGTGTCGCCCCGGTTCGGCCGCAGCCTCATGGTCTCCGCGAAGGGGTACCGGATGGCGCGGTTCGAGATCGGCGGCGGCGGCACCACGGCCGCAGAACCCTCGCTGCCTGGCTTGCCGATTTTCCCGGTCGATGTGGCCGGCGGCGCCGGCGCCACGGCTGAAGAACCCCTGGTGCTCCGGCTGGAGCCGGCCTTCACGGTCGAGGGCGTCTTCATTGCGGCCGACGGCGTAACCCCGGCCGCCTCGGGCCACCTGGTTGCCGCTCGCGACATGGCGAACGGGAGCGCGACCAGGCACAGAACGATCGCCGCGGATGGATCCTTCTCCGCGGACCTCGAGCCGGGTGCCTACACGCTGGAACTGACGGCAACGAATGCCGGGAGGACGGTGCTCAGCGTCCAGGGGTCGGCGGGGGACGCCCGCGACCTGGGGGTCATCGTGGCCCCGGCGTCGGCCTGGGTCTCCGGCACCGTGGTGAACTCCGAGTACGTGCCGGTGTTCGAAGCCTCGGTGTCCTACACGAGACCGTCCGAGTACGGCCGGTTGATGACCCGGGCAATGGGCCAGGTCGCCACGGTCACCACGGATGTCGATGGCGCCTTTGAACTCCACGGCCTTGAGGTGGGAACATCGACGCTCCGGGTGGAAGCCGAAGGGTTCGCGCCGCTCGAGTTCGAGGTCGAAGCGAACGCGGTCGAGTGGATCGATGCCGGGTTGGTGGAGCTCTCGCGAGGCCGCCGGATCACGGTGCGTTCGGATGTCGAGCGCGGGCAGGTCCTGCTTGACCCTGGTGGCCGAAGCCGGCCGCGGGATCTGATCACGGGCGATCTGGAAGAGGGCCGGGCGCTGCTCGATGCTGTGCCGGAGGGCGCCTTCGTCGTCCGTGTCTCCGAGAATGGCCAGGCGGTCTGCGAGAAGGAGGTGGAGGAGGCCACCGGCGACGATGTCGTCACCTGCGATCGCAGCACGGTTACGGTCATCGGCCGCGTCACTCTCGCTGGTCAGCCTGGTGCCGGAGACCTGTTCTGGGGTGCGAAGGAGAACAGCCGCTACGGAGGAGGCTTCACCACAACTATTATCGGCGGTCTCACCAGGACGCGGGAAGTAGGACCCAGCCGGTCGCAGAACCTGCAGGCTTCTGTCGACCTCGACGGCAACTACCGCCTCGAGGCAGTGCTTCCCGGCGACTGGAACGTCCGTTGGTCGCCGCCTGATGGCGGCCAGCCGGAGCGCCGCGAAGTGACCGTCCCGGACGTTCCGGGTGGAGAAGTCACGCTGAACTTCGACTACGGCGCCGTGTCGATTGAAGGCGTCGTGACGGATCCGGAGGGCCAGCCGGTCCACTTCGCGACGGTCGACCTGTTTCCTCAGCGCTCGGCGGTCATCTCGGATCCGAATGGGCGATTCCAGGTCCTGGGGCTGGCGCCGGGCGCCTACCAGTTGCGGGCGCGGTTCCGACACCAGCGGTCCGACCTGGTCGACGTCGAACTGCGCGATTACGGCGACCGTCAAACTGTGCAGCTCCAGCTCAGTGACGATCCGCCGAACGACGAGATCACTATTCACATAAGCGGTGGTGGCGGCGGTCTCTGCTTCATCGAGATGGAAGGGGCTGGTCAGCGGGTGGCCCGGATCGACAACGGCGTCGCGACGACGAAGCTCACCCCGCCCCATACCGACCGCGTCCGCATCGCCTGTCAGGCCGACGGACGCTGGATCCTCACCGGTTGGCAGGACCTCGAACGGGCACTCGACCGCGGCGTCGAGTTCGATCCCTTCGAGTCCGACTCCTCGATCGTTCTGGAAGGCGAGCCGTCCACCGCCGCGGTGCAGATCACCGGTCCCGGCGGCTGGGACCTTGGAAAGCTGCGGCTTTGGTTCGGCGGCGCCTCGGCCTTCGCCGTGGGCGAGACGATCTCCAACCTGCCGGTGGGGGAGTACACCCTGCGATGGGGGAATGAGGTGCGGACCGTCTGGACGGAACGGCGGCGGGCCGCGGAAGTCGCGATCGAGGATTGAGTTCTTCAGCGCGAACTCGACCCGGTCGATATTGGGTAGGGGGATCACAATGGGAGAGTCGAAGACCCGGCGCCGTCTGGGGTGGCTCGTTCTCTGGTTGGTGGTCGGGGCGGCTGCAGCCCCGGCGTTGGCACAGGACGAAGCGGCGCCGGACGCCCCGTTCCAGTTCGCATGCCTCAAGGAGAGTGAACCAGCCGTCTCCGTCATTGGTAACGCAGCGCCGCCCGAGGAAACGTGGGAGCGGCGGGGCGATGTGCGGGGAGTTCGTGCGCCGGCCCATTGCTGGGCCTGGAGCGACGCCTGTCCACCGCTCCTGCTTGCCCCCGGGGAAGACGCGGCCGCTGCCTGCCGCTCGGCCGGCGCTTCGTCGACGGAGTTGACCATCCGTATCGGCGCCCGCGAGGGTTCCGGCGGGGATCCTGGAGACGGGGGGGCGGCTCCGAGGGAGTTTCACATGACGGCCGCGCCGGCGGCCATGTGGCGGCAGGTCCCCAGGCGCCTGCTGCCGACGACGATCACGACCTCCCGTTTGCTGGCGCTGCCCCGCGCCAGCGGAGCGTGGCGGACCCAGGCGCGGTCAGATGGTCTCGCCTCGACCTGGCTGGACGCGACGGCCGAGGAAGACTTGGTGGAACTCGAATTGTGGCCAGCCGTGGATCTCACTGTGCAGGCGATCGCCGACGGCGCACCCCTTGCCGGCGCGCGAGTATCCCTGGTGCGGGCGGGCTCGGGGATGGCGGCCGGACATGGGGGCGAGCTTCTGGGCTTTGGGACCGCGGACGCCGATGGCAGGGTACGTCTGACCGTGTCCGAGCGGGAGCGCGCCGCGGTCGTCGTCTCGAACGTCAGCAGGACCGCGGCGGCGTTCGAGCGGTTCGCCGACGTGCCGCCGGTAGTAGAGCTCGGCCCAGGCCTCGCAGTGCGCGGCCGGACCGTCGATGTGGTTGGACAGCCGCTAGCCGGAGTCCGGCTACTGGGCCTGTCTTGGGTGCCGGGCGAGCTTCCAGTGAAGCAGCGCCACCAGGGGGCGTCCGGCGCCGACGGTCGGTTCGTGCTGACCGGCTTCACGAAGGGCGCCGCGTCTCTCCGAACCGACGTCGGCGAACTGGAGTACTCCGGGGCGTTCGATCTGGAGGATTCCCTGGACCTTGGGTCGATCGTCCTGGCGGCGTCCGAGAACTACTGGATCCAGGTCGTCGATGCGAGCACCGGAACGCCGGTATCCGGCGCGGGCGTGCAGTTCAAGGGCGGGGAGCGAACCACGACCGATCGGGAGGGAATCGCGGTGGTGTCGCCCCGTTTCGGACGCACCCTCCTGATCGCCGCCAAGGGGTATCTGATGGCGCAATTCGAGATCGCCGACGGCGTCGGCAGGGCGGCCGAAGAACCCCTGCTGCCTGGGTTGCCGGCCTTCAGAGTCGAGATCGCCGACGGCGTCGGTACAACAGCCGAAGAACCCCTGCTGCTTAGGCTGGCGCCGACCTTCACGGTCGAGGGCGTGTACGTGGCAGCGGACGGTCAGACCCCCGCAGCCGCGGGGGTGGTTGCGGCCCGCAACATGGGGGACGGTGGAGAGACCAGGGCCGGAAGGATCGCCGCGGACGGTTCGTTCTCCATCGATCTCGATTCGGGGGCCTACACCCTGGAACTAGTGGCCACCAATGCCGGGCGGACGGTGCTCAGTGTGCAGGGATCGGCGGGCGAGACCCGCGACCTGGGGGTCATCGTGGCGCCGACGTCGGCCTGGGTCTCTGGGACCGTGGTCAGTCCGGAGTACGCGCCGGTGTCCGAGGCGTCGGTGTCCTACACGCGACCCTCCGAGTTCGGGTCGTCGTCGCGGAAGATGGGCCAGGTCGCTACGGTCACCACGGATGTCGATGGCGCCTTCGAACTCCACGGCCTGGAGCTGGGAACATCGACGCTCCGGGTGGAAGCCGAAGGGTTCGCGCCGCTTGAGTTCGAAGTCGAAGCGAACGCGGTCGAGTGGGTCGACGCAGGGTTTGTCGAGCTGTCGCGCGGCCGCCGGATCACCGTGCGATCCGATGTCGAGAGCGGGTTGGTGAAGCTGGACCCCGGCGGCAGAAGCCGGCCGCGGGACCTGATCACCGGCGATCTGGAGGAGGGCGTTGCGGTGCTCGAGGCCGTGCCCGAGGGCGCCTTCGTCGTGCATGTGTCCGAGGATGGCGTGGCCGTCTGCAAGAAGGATGTACAGGAGGCGACCGGTGACGACGTAGTCACCTGCGATCGCAGCACGGTGACAGTCACTGGCCGCGTCACTCTGGCTGGTCAGCCTGGGGGCGGACATCTGTCCTGGGATGCGAAGGTGAACAGCCGTTACGGGCGGAGCGTCACCACGTCCTACTCCGGTTCCCTAAGGAGAACGGTGGTTGTGCTGCCCGCCGGGGCGCAGCAGTTGCAGGCCCCTCTCGACAGCGAGGGCAACTACCGCCTGGAGGAAGTGCTGCCCGGCGAGTGGAAGGTCAACTGGTCGCTGCCCGAGGGCGGACACCAGGAGTCCCGCGAAGTGACCGTCCCGGACGGTCCGGGCGAGTTCACGCTGAACTTCGACTACGGTGGCGTGTCGATCGAAGGCGTAGTCACCGATCCCGAAGGTCAGGCGGTTCACCTCGCGGCCGTCGACATCTTTCCCCAGCGCTCGGCAGTCGTCTCGGATCCGAACGGGCGATTCCAGGTCCTCGGGCTGGCGCCGGGCGCCTACCAGTTGCGGGCGCGGCTCCGGCACCAGCGGTCCGACCTCGTCGACGTCGAGCTGCGGGACTACAGCGACCGTCAGACGGTGCAGCTCCAGCTCAGTGACGATCCGCCGAACGACGAACTGACGATCCACATCGGCGGTGGCGGCAGCGGGTTCTGCTTCATCGAGATGGAGTCGTCCGGGCGGCGCGTGGCACGGATCGATGGCGGCGTAGCGAGGACGAAACTCACCCCGCCCCATACCGACCGCGTCCGCATCGCCTGCCAGGCCGACGGACGCTGGATCCTCACCGGTTGGCCGGACCTCGAACGGGCACTCGACCGCGGCGTCGAGTTCGATCCCTTCGAGTCCGACTCCTCGATCCTCCTGACCGGCGAGCCGTCCACCGCCGCGGTGCAGGTCACCGGCCCTGGAGGCTGGGACCTTGGAAAGCTGCGGCTTTGGTTCGGCGGCGCCTCGGCCTTCGCCGTGGGCGAGACGATCTCCAACCTTCCCGTCGGCGAGTACACCCTGCGCTGGGGGAGTCAGATGCGGACCGTGTGGACGGAACGGCGGCGCGCGGCTGAGGTCGAGATCGAGGATTGAGCCAGCGTGGCGGCGAGCGCGTTACGAGAACTGCGGAACCCTGAACCGGCATGCCGGCCCCGTGGCGCGGCTCAGCTTCAGGTCCAGCGTCGCAAGCGGACACTCGTACGCTTCCGCTACGGCGACATACCAGGCGTCGTAGCTGGTCAGGTTGCCGCGCAGTTCCCATACCCGGTCGGCGAACGGAGCGAACGGCAACAACTCGAGGTCCATCCGCAGGAGATCGCGGAATGCGCTGGTCGCCTCCAGTCGCGAGATCGCGCCGGAGCCTTCGAGACGACGTAGCGCGTTCGCCGTTTCGGCGAGGATCAACTCGGGGGCCACCAGGGCGCCGCCGGCGGCCACCCCGTCAGCCCAGTCGCCTTCGCTGCCTGAATCCACAAGTGCGGCGACCAAGGCGGACGCGTCGATGGCGACCGTCACTTCCGGTCCGCGTCGCGTGCGCGGAGGATCGCGGCGGCGCCTAGCCGGGTCCCAGCCGCGTCCTTGCGGTCCCGGACGGTCTTGAGCCAGACGTCGAGCGAGGGCCGAGACGCGATCCTCTCCAGCTCGCAGCGGAGGAACTCCTGCATCGACTTGCGCTGAAGCGCGGCGCGGGCGGCAAGTTCGTCCCTGACCTGCTCGGGTACGTCACGGATCGTGAGTTGAACCGACATGAAGCAAGAATGACATCAGAGACAGCATTCTGCAAGCACGTCGGGGCTGCTCGGAAGAGGTGGGCGAGACGCCCGCGCCCCCGTCGGTCGAGTGCCGGCCCGGCTACTTGCCGCCCGTGACCGGCCACTTGGCCGGGTCGTGGTGGCGGAGGTAGTCCTTGCGATCGATCCAGCCGAGGATCATCGACCAAGTCATCCAGCGCTTCTCGGGCAGGATGGCGAAGTAGACGTGGGCGACGGTCAGGGTGACCAGGACGACGCCGCCGACGCCGTGCAGGACGTAGACCCAGCCCCAGCCGGCGTCGTCGAAGAACTTGTAGTCGTTCTGCGCCCACAGCGGCTGTTCGATCCGCCACATCATCAGGATGCCGGTGACGATCGCCGCCAGGCCGGACAGGGTGGCGGCGTGGTGGAACATCTTCTGCGCCGCCGGGTACTTGCCGGGCTTGGCGGGCGCCTCGCCGCCGCTGACGGCGTTCCGCATCTCCCGGATCATGTCGCCGAGGTCCTTGATGCCGACCCAGACGTTGCGCAGGCTCTGGAAGAAGGTGGCGTGGATGATGTGGAAGACGATCGAGGCGGTCAGGATCAGGCCGGTGATCCAGTGGATCTCGAGCCACGCGAACTCCAGGCCGACCTTGGGCAGGAAGCCGGTGATCAAGAGCAGGATCATCGAGATCCCCATCACGGCGTGGAACAACCGGGCCGCGAGGCTGTGACGCTTGATCTTCTGCGGCAGGCCGGGATCGTCAGCGGCGCTTGCGGCCGCTTTCTTCTCGGCGCCGATCCACCGGCGCCGCAGCGCCAGGTGCAGGATGAGGAACACGCCGCCGGCGACGAGCGCGATCCAGAACAGACTCCAGTCGATCCCGATGAGAACATCTTGTCCCCAAGGGTTGATGGCGCTTTCTGTGAACGGCATGCGGTGTCTAGACCGGCGCCTGTCCGCGGATGGCGCGGCGGATCAGGTTTCTCATCAGCGGCACCTTGTAGCCGTTGTGGCGTAGCGGCTCGGCGCCGATGACGCCCAGCTCGGCGACCTGGGTGGCAGTGTCCTCGCTGATCGTCTGGCCGCGCAACCGATCCTCGCACCGGTCCATGCGGAGCGGCACCGGCGACACGGCACCGACCGAGAGCCGGCAGTCCTGGACCACGCCGTCTTCGATCCGCATCGCCGAGGCGACGTTGACCAGCGGGAAGTCCCAGGCGTTCCGGTCGCGGACTTTCTCGAAGTAGAAGTCGGCGCCGGCCCAGGTGTCGGGGATCCGGATCGACTGGAGGATCTCGTTCGGCTGCAGAACGGTCATCCTCGTGATGTCGATCGCCGGGCCGACGAAGAAGTCCTCGGCCGCCACGGTCCGCTCGCCGCGACGGCCGCGGATGACCATCTCCGCGTCGAGGGCGATCAGCGCCGGCGCGGTGTCCGAAGGGGTGACCGCGACGCAGCGCGACGCGTCGAAGATGCAGTGCTCGCGGTTCATCGACTCCGGCGTGTCGGCGTAGCAGATGTTGCCGCCCGCCCGGTAGCACGGCCAGCCGGCGCGGTAGTACCAGCAGCGCGTGTCCTGGACCAGGTTGCCGCCCAGCGTGCCCTGGTTGCGGATCTGCGGCGTGGCGACCGTCTCGGCCGCCTCGGCCAGGAGGCCGTAGCGCTCGCGGATCAACTCGTTCTGGACGACCTCGGTCAGCGGGGTCATGGCGCCGATCTCGACTCCGTCGCCGGTCTCACGGATCCCGGACAACTCCGGGATGCCGCCGAGGTCGACGACCGCGTCGGGCCGCTTCACGCGGTCCTTGAGCCAGTCGAAGGTGTCCATCCCGCCGGCGAGCACCCAGGCCTTTTCGCGGTGACGGTCGAGGACTTCGAGCGCACCGGCCATGTTCTCGGGCTGGTAGAGCTCGAAGTCGGGGATCATGTCGTGGATGACGGCCATGCTGTGTATTCCTCCTTCGCTGAGCAGATCGTGCTGATCCGATCTCTTGCGATCCGACCGATCAGGTGTGCGCGGCCAGGAACTCGGCGTCCTGCTCGCGGCCTTCGAGCTGGTTGATGATGTGGTCGGTCATGAGCGGCAGGTAGGCGACCGTGTCCTGCCCCAGTGCGTCCTGGATGGCGCACAGGAGAGAAGCGCAGCCGGCGCCCATGGGCGGCTCGCCGATGCCCTTCGCTCCGACCGGGTTGTTCGGGTCCGGCGTGCCCACCGCGTCCCAATCCATCGCGAGCGGCACATCGAGGATGGTCGCCGGCCGGGCGGTGTAGAAGCGGTTCGCGAAGGGGATGCCCCACTGCGGGTCGTAGACCCACTTCTGGCCGACCGCGCAGCCGAAGCCCTGGACGGCGCCGCCGTGGAGCTGGCCGCCGAGGCTGCGGGGGTTCATGACCGTGCCGCAGTCGGTGACCGCCTTGTAGTCCTTCAACTCGATGACGCCGGTCTCCTTGTCGAGCTCGATCTCGGCGTAGGCGACCACCCAGGAGTAGACGTCGCCGGCGCGGCCGTAGTTGTCCTTGGCCGCCGCGAGCAGTCCGCGGCCCTTGAGGATCGCTATGCCGCCGATCGTGATCGGGCTCAAGCCCTCGTTCAACTCCGTGCCGTCGTACCGGCCTCCCATCTCGAGCGCCTTCCTGGCGGCCTGGGCCAGGCTCATGCCCGCGGCCCGGTTGCCGCGCTGATACACGCGTTCGCCGGCGACGACGTACCGCGAGGCCGAGCCGCCGTGCGTCTTGGCGGCGATCTCCTGCAGCTTCGTCTTCATGTCGGTGGCTGCCGCGTGGGTCGCGCGCGTGATCGCGTGGGTGGTCTGGCTACCCGCCTGCACGCAGGTGTGGGGTATGCCCTCGCCGGTCTGGCCCCAGACCATGTCCACCTTCTCCCACGGCACGTCGAGCAGGTCGGCGGCGACGCGCGCGGTGTCGGAGAAGGAGTGGGTGCCGAGGTTGCCGATCCCGGTGTGGATCTCAAGCCGGCCTTCCGGGGTGATCAGCATCAGCCCGTCGAAGCCGCTCGAACCGGCGGTGTAGCTCGAACTGGCGATGCCGACCCCGGTGACCTTGGAACCGTTGACCTGACCGCTGCGCGCCTTGGCGTCCTCCCAGTCGATCATCTCGGTCAACTTGTCCCAGGCTTCCGCCACGTAGGCGGTGGTCACGTTGCGGCTTTCCTGGGCGCCGAACCTGGCGCCGTTCCTGGCGATGTTGATCCGGCGGATCTCCATCCGGTCGATGCCGAGATGGTCGGCGGCGCGGTCGAGCAGCGGCTCGACCATGGCGGACATCTGGACTCCGCCCGGCGCCCGCTGCGGCGCGCGCGGCGGCGTGTTGGTGGCGATCGAGAGACCGCGGTGACGCATGTTCTCGGGCTGGTAGGTGAGTGACACCATGTTGCCCGAGGTGCGCAGGTCGCTCTGGCGGCCATAGGGGCCGTTGTCCTGAATCACGGCCCAGTCGAAGGCGGAGATGCGGCCGTTCTTCTTGAAGCCGATCTTGGCCCAACCCTGAAAACCGGGGCGGGCGCGGCCGATGTAGTTCTCCTCGTAGCGGGTGACCCGGTGCAGCACCGGCTTGCCGGTCATCTTGGACAGGTAGACCGGTACCGCCATGTTGCTCGAACCGACGATCTTGCTGCCGAAGCCGCCGCCGGTGTACTCGGCGTGGACGATCAGGTTCTCCGGCGGCACGCCGATGGTCCCCTGGGCCGCGAGCACCGTGAAGGCAACGCTCTGGGTCGAGGGGTAGAGGTGGCAGATGTCGCCTTCCCAGTGCGCCATGCAGCTCCGCGGCTCCATGGGGTGGTGGCTGACCGACTGGAAGAACAGCGGCTCTTCGATGATGTAGTCGGCCTCGGCGAAGCCCTTCTCCAGGTCGCCGTTCGTCCACTCGTCCTGGAACACGCCGGCGGGCATCCTGCCCTTCTCGCCGTTCGTGCCCCGCGCGGCGGCGAGGTCCTCGGCCGTCCACTCGACGCGCTCGACCACCGTCTCCATGCCGGTGTCGGTCCGCTGGCGGATGATGCTGTTGCCGTCGGTCAGGGAGTTCGCCCCGCCCGGCGCGATCGAGTCCAGCGGGTCGAGCGCGAACGGCAGCGGCTCGAAGTCGACGTTGATCTTCTCGATCGCGTCGGCGGCGATCTTCTCGCTCACCGCGGCGACGGCAAGCACCGGCTCGCCCTCGTACTTGGGGTGGTTGGTCAATGCCCGCTCGTCCAGCGGCCCCGGTTCGCCCATGAACTCGGCGAGGTCGTCGGCGGTGAGGACCGCTTCGACGCCTTCCATCTCGAGCGCCGCCGAGGCGTCGATGTTCCGCACCCGGGCGTGGGGCATCGGCGAGAGCAACTGCTTGGCGAACAGCATGCCCTCGGCACGCCAGTCCTCGGCGTACTTGGCGCGTCCCGTGATTTTCTCGATCAGATCGGGTGGAGCGTAGTCGGTGCCTACGAGTGTCGTCTTGGCCATCTTTGCTCCTCGGCTCAGGCCGTGCGCGCGTTCTCGAGCGCGCGTTCGGCTGTGTTCAGGATCTTGTTGTAGTCGCCGCAGCGGCAGAGGTGGCCGGCGAGCCACTTCCGGGCGTCTGCGCGGGTGGCGTTCGGGTTCGCCTTGACCAGGCCGGCCATGCTCATGATGAAGCCGGGGGCGCAGAAGGCGCACTGGAAGCCCATCTCATCGAGCACCGCCTGCTGCACCGGGTGCAGGTGACCGTCCTGCTCCAGGCCCTCGACGGTCGTGACCTCGCGGCCGCGCACCTGGTGGACCAGGATCGAGCAGCCGTAGTGGGGCACGTCGTCGATCAGCACGGTGCAGGCGCCGCATTCGGCGCGGTCGCAGCCGAACTTGGTGCCGGTCAGGTTCAGCTTGAAGCGCAGCACCATGGCCAGGGTGTCCTGGGGCTCCACTTCGAGCTCGTGGGTCTCGCCGTTTACCCTCAGGCTGGTCGTGCTGCCGACCGGCTCGGTGGCTGCGTGCAGTACATCCGGCTGCAGCAGGTTCCCTCCCGCCAGGGAGACGGCGGCGCCGGTGGCGACCGAACCCTGGATGAAGGTCCGTCGGCTGACGTTCGAGAGGCTCTCGCCCGAGCCGTCGGCCTCGGAGTCCAAGTCCTCTTCCCGCAGATCCTCGAGCAGGTCGTCCTGCAGGAACGTGTCTTCTCTCAGCTCGTCCATGATCTCCAACCTCCGTTGGGGGAGTGGTGCTGGGGGTGCTGCCTCCAGGCGGTTCTTCAGCTTGTGCGGACGAGCATACAACATGAACCGTGGGTGTTCGCGGGTTAGATTCGCCCGCCCATCACCACGTCGAGCAGGTAGGGGCCGCCGGTGGCGAACGCTTCCCGCACCGCGTCTTCGACTTCGGCCGGATCCTCGATCCGGCGTCCCGGCACCCCCATTCCGGCCGCCATCTCGACGAAATCGAGTTCCGGTTCGGTCAGGTTCATGTGCGGGTATGGCCGGTCGGCGGGAATGCCGAAGCGTTCCCGGTAGATGTCCATGTTGATCTTCAGGATCTTGTACTCGCGGTTGTGCAGGATCAGGAACACGATCGGCATGTCGTAGTGGGCCGCGGTCCAGAGCGCCTGGATCGAGTACATCGCCGACCCGTCGCCCGAGAACACGATGACCGGGCGTTCGGGGTGGGCGAGCGAGGCGCCGATGCCGCCGACGAGGCCCTGGCCGATGCCGCCGCCGCGCGTGCCGCAGTAGCGGTCCGGCTCGTCGATGGGCAGGAAGCCGAGCAGGTCGCCGCCGGCGGTGATCGACTCGTTGACCACCACCGCGTCGTCGGGCAGGGCCTTGGCGACCTCGGACATAAGCCGGGCCGGCGACATGGGGGCATCGTCGAAGTGGGCGGCAAGGCGCTTCTGCCGACCGGCTCGATCGCCGGCGTTCGCGGTTCGCAGGGCCTCCATCCGGTCCGCGGCGCCAGCGCGGAAGCCGGCGTCGGCCGAGGCCTCGATCGCATCGCGCACGGCCGCGAGCCCGGCGCGCGGGTCGGCGACCATGCCCGCATCGACGGCGAAGTTGAACGAGAGGCGACTCGGCGAGTCCTCGATCTGGAGCACGGTCGCCTCCGGGTCGAAGGGTGGGTCGGGATCGAACCAGACCTCTTCGAAGAAGGAGCCGCCGACCAGCAGCACGACATCCGCGTCGCCGAGCGCGTGCCGGATGCCGGCGTGGTTGAGCGGCATCCGCGGCCGGAAACAGACGTGGCTTTGCGGGAAGTTCAGGCGGTGGACCAGACCCTCCGGGTAGACGCTCGCTCCCAGCAACTCGGCCAGGGCGACGAGCTCCGCCTGGCCATTGCTGCGGGCAACGCCGTCGCCGACCACGATCGCGGGCCGGCGCGCGCGCCGCAGTGCTGTTGCGAAGCGCTCGACGGCGGCGGCTTCGGGCTGCGGCGCCCGGTAGAGATCGCCGAGGGGCCGGGCCGCTTCCGTGGTCTCCTGCTCCAGGACGTTGATCGGCAGGGCGACGAACACCGGGCCGGCCGGCGGATCGTGCGCGATCTTGAAGGCGCGGTGCAGCACCGGCGCGAACTCGTCCGCGTGCTCGACCTGCACGCTCCACTTGACCAGCGGTGCGGCCATCGCCACCAGGTCGTGGCCGAGCAGGGGTTCGCGCAGCCTCGAGCGCGTGTCCTGCTGGCCGGCCGTGATCACCATCGGGCTGTTCGCCTCCCAGGCGTTGTAGAGCATGCCGAGACCGTTGCCGAGACCCGGCGCCACGTGCAGGTTGACGACCCCCGTGATGCCGGTCGACTGGGCGTAGTAGTGGGCCGCGCCCAGGGCTACGGACTCGTGCAGGGCGAGCACGTAGTGCAGGTCCGGATGGTCGCCGAGGCGGTCCATCAGGGGGCTCTCCGTGGTGCCCGGGTTGCCGAACAGGAAGGGGACGCCGTACTCGGACAGGGCATCGAGCAGAACGTCACCGCCGCGCTTGGGGGTGTGTCGGGGACGGATCGCCGGCATGCTCATGGCCGGGGAGGGTAACAGCCCCGACGGACGGGCGTTCGGGCGGCCTTGCCGACGTGGCCGAAGGCGCCTATCCGATGTTACGGTTAGCCCCTTTCGCGGCCGTAAAGGCGAATCGCAACGAGCCGGATGGAGAAACGGCATGGACTTTGATGAAACGCGTAGGCGTGAAACGGTGAACGAGGTAGTGGAACGGCAGACGGCGTCCGCGGCGGAGTTCTTCGCCGACGAGCGCTTCAAGGGGATCAGGCGGCTTCATACCGCCCGGGAGGTCGCGGAGCAGCGCGGCACGATTCCTCAGGACTACACGGTGGCCCGGGAAACCGCCAAGGCGTTCTACGGGCGGCTGCGCGAGCTGTTCGAGCAGAAGCGGTCGATCACCACCTTCGGCCCGTACTCGCCGGGTCAGGCCGTGGCGATGAAGCGCCGGGGCATCGAGGGCATCTACCTCGGCGGTTGGGCGACCTCTGCCAAGGGCTCGATCACCGAGGATCCGGGGCCGGACCTGGCGAGTTATCCGTTGAGCCAGGTGCCCGACGAGGCCGCGCCCATCGTCCGCGCGCTGCTCACGGCGGACCGGAACCAGACGTTCACACGCTCGCGGATGAGCGAAGCCGAGCAGCAGGCGAACCCGCCGACCGACTTCCGTCCCTTCATCGTCGCCGACGCCGATACCGGCCACGGCGGCGAGGACCACGTGCGCAACCTGATCCGCCGCTTCGTCGAAGTCGGGGTGCCGGGCTACCACATCGAAGATCAGAAACCCGGGGTCAAGAAGTGCGGCCACCAGGCGGGCAAGGTTGTCGTGCCTCAGGACGAACAGAACAAGCGCCTCAGCTCGGCCCGCTTCCAGTTGGACGTAATGGGTGTGCCCGGGATCATCGTCGCCCGCACCGACGCGGAGGCGGCCACGTTCCTCGACGGCAACGGCGATGAGCGCGACCAGGCCTACCTTCTCGGCGCCACGAATCTCGACCTTCCGAGCTACAAGACGGCGACCCTGGCGATTCTGCGGCGATTGTGTGCCCTGGGCGCGGACGAGGTCCGGGGCCACGAACTCTACCAGGTGTCCGAGGCCGCCTACCACCGCGCCGACGTCTGGCTGGACGGCGTCGGTGTCTACGGGCTGCTCGAGTCTGGCTACCGAAAGCTGGTAGCGAGCGGCGGGTCCGACACTGAGACTGTGCTTGACGAGACGATGGCTCGCTTCCTCGACGCCTGGCAGTTGGAAGCGCGCCTGGTGACCTACCCGCGGGCGGTAGCGGACGAGATGGCGTTCCGCGAAGAAGAAGGCGCGGTGTTCGAACTCTCGGTCGAGGAGTGGTTGGAGTTCGCCCACTCCGTGTCGGTCGAAGAGGCGGCTGCCCGGGCCCGCAAGATGGGCATCAACCTGGTCTGGAACAGCGAGGTCGCGCGTACGCCCGAGGGCTACTACCAGATCCGGGGCGGCATCGAGTATGCGATCTCCCGTTCCCTCCAAGCGGCGCCCTACGCGGACCTGCTGTGGATGGAGACGAAAACGGCCGATCTGGCCGACGCCCGCCGCTTCGCGGAGGCGATCCACGCGGTCTACCCTGACCAGTTGCTGGCCTACAACCTGTCGCCGTCCTTCAACTGGGACACGACCGGCATGAACGACGAGGAGATGAGAGCGTTCCCCGGGGAACTCGGCAAGCTCGGCTTCGTGTTCAACTTCATCACCTACGGCGGCCACCAGATCGACGGCCTGGCCGCCGAGGACTTCGCCACGGCCCTGCGCGAGGACGGCATGCTGGCCCTGGCCCGGCTGCAGCGCAAGCTGCGCCTGGTCGGGTCGCCCTACCGGACGCCGCAGAGCCTGGTGGGCGGCACCCGGCTCGACGGCGCGCTTTCGGCCTCGACCGGCCACACCGCGACGACCAAGGCGATGGGCAAGGGCTCAACCCAGGCCCAGCACCTGATGCAGACGGAAGTGCCGCCGCGACTGCTCGAGGAGTGGCTCAAGATCTGGCGCGACAAGTACGGCATCGACGAGTCTCTGCGCGTCGAGCTGCGGCCCCACGTTGCCGGCTCCGAGCTCCTGGAACTGCGCGTTCTGGCTCAGGCGGGGGGCAGTGAATCGAAGGCCGCGAACGTGGTCTTCGCGCCAATCCGGGACCGCCGCGAGCGGATGATCCTCTCGGTTCGCGACCAGAACACGTTCGACCTCGATCTGAGGCGCCGGCGTCTGATGGCGCTGATCCACATCTTCCTGATCCACCGCTACGGTGCGGTGTGGGTGCACTACGTCAGTCCGACCGACGACAACCAGCACCAAACCCGGCGCATGATCGACCTCGGCATCTTCGAGAGCGCGAACACCGAGGTTGGCGAGATCATCGTCGCGGCGGTCAACCGGGAACGGGTGCGGGAGCTCGCCGAACCGGACCACGAGTCGCTCACGGCATTGATCGAGAAGACCGAGCCGGTGCCGGTGCGGGCCGCTTCGTGATCCAGGCCGCCGGCCGGCAGGCCTGGACGCGCTCCGCCGCGGCGAGCGGGACCCTGTCGGCGGTCGTGGGTCTGGCGCTCGCGCTCTGGGCGCAGGTGCTTCCGGCGCAGGAGCAGCAGAAGAAGCAGCCGGAGGAACCGCCCCCGGTGGCGGATGCCACCGAAGGAGTGGCGGAGGCCACCGAGGGCTACGAGCACCTGCCCGGATTCCTCGACCTGTTCTGGGACCGTCGGGGCGGCAGGCTCTTCGTGCGCATCGACGCCTTCGACGCCGATCTGCTCTACATCGAGTCGCTGTCGGCGGGTCTGGGATCGAACGACATCGGGCTCGACCGCGGCCAACTCGGGCGGACTCACCTAGCCCGTTTCGAGCGGGTCGGGCCGAAGGTGCTTCTGGTCCACCAGAACACGCGCTACCGGGCGCTCAGCGACAACGAGGACGAGCGCCGCGCGGTGGCCGACGCCTTTGCCCGTTCCGTGCTCTGGGGCTTCGAGGTCGCGGCCGAGGACGAGGACGGTGCGGTCCTCGTGGACGCCACGGACTTCGTGCTCAGGGATGCACACGGCGTGGCGGCGAGGCTCCAGCGGAGCGGCCAGGGCAGCTACCAGTTGGACGCGTCGCGGTCGGCGATTCATCGCGCCGGCGTCGCCGCGTTTCCGCGCAACTCGGAGCTCGAGGGCACGCAGACCTTCGTGCTGCGGTCGACCGACCGCGGCCCGGGCCGGTGGGTGAGCCAGGTCGCCCCCTCGCCCGATGCCGTGACGGTGCGGTTGCGGCATTCCTTCGTCGCGCTACCCGAGGCGGGATACGAGTCTCGCCCTGCGGACCCGCGTTCCGGTTACATCACGACGAGCTACCTGGACTACGCGACACCGATCGACGCGCCGCTCGAGACGAGCTATGTCGTTCGCCACCGGCTGCGGAAGCGGAACCCGGGCGCGGTCCGGAGCGAGGCCGTCGAGCCGATCGTCTACTACCTCGACCGGGGCGCGCCGGAACCGATCCGGTCGGCGCTGCTCGACGGCGCGCGGTGGTGGAACGAGGCCTTCGAGGCGGCGGGCTACATCGACGCCTTCCGGGTCGAGTTGCTGCCGGAAGGGGCGGACCCCCTCGACATCCGTTACAACGTGATCCAGTGGGTTCACCGTTCGACGCGCGGATGGTCGTACGGCAGTTCGGTCACCGATCCACGCACCGGCGAGATCCTGAAGGGCCACGTGACGCTCGGTTCGCTGCGCGTGCGCCAGGACTTCCTGATCGCTCAGGGCCTGACATCGCCCTTCGTGGATGCCGATTCGTCGACCGAGGCCCTGAGCGAGATGGCGCTGGCGCGGTTACGCCAGCTCTCGGCGCACGAAGTGGGTCACACGATCGGCCTCGTGCACAACTTCGCCTCCTCCGCCTCTGGCCCGGATGGCCGGGAATCCGTGATGGACTACCCCCATCCTCTGGCCACGCTGCGCGAGGACGGCACGATCGACCTGAGCGCCGCCTACGACGTGGGCGTCGGCGCCTGGGACGAGCGGGCGATCCTCTACGGGTACGCCGACTTCGCCGAGGGCGCGGACGAGGCGGCGGAACTCGACGGCATCCTCCGCCAGACGATCGATGCGGGCCTCCACTTCATCAGCGACGAGGACGCGCGACCGGTGGGCGGCGCCCATCCACTGGCGCACCTATGGGACAACGGCCGTTCGGCGGCTGGCGAGCTGCGGCGCGTTCTGGCGGTGCGGCGGGCCGCCCTCGACCGGTTCTCTGAACGAAACGTCCGCGTCGGCGAGCCGCTGTCCGGGCTCGAGGATGTGCTCGCGCCGCTCTACCTGCTGCACCGCTACCAGCTCGAGGCGGCGGCGAAGGTCATAGGCGGTGTCGACTACAGCTACGCCGTGCGCGGCGACGGTCGGGCGCCGGTCTCCCTGTTGCCGGCGGCGATGCAACTCGACGCGCTTGACGCGCTGCTGCAGACGGTCGACCCGGTCGAACTGACCTTGCCTCAACGGATCGTGGATCTGATCCCGCCGCCCTCGCCGGGGCGGGGTCGTGGCCGTGAGCACCTGCCGTCGCGCGCCGGTCCCGCGTTCGACCCGGTGGCCGCGGCGGAGATGGCCGCGGACCTGACCTTCGGGATGATCCTGGACGATGCACGCGCCACCCGGCTTGTCGACCACCGCGCCCGCGATGCGGAGCAACCCGGCCTGATCGGGATCCTCGATCGGCTGCTCGGGGCGACCTGGCGCGCGGATCCGCTGCCCGGCCTGGCTGGGGAGGTCGGCCGTGCGGCCGACGCAGCCCTGTTGCGGCGGCTGCTGGCCCTGGCATCCGGAACACCAGCCGGAGGCGCGCCGTCCGGCGTGCCGGCCAACCTGCTCGCCTCCGGGCCGGTCGTCTCCGGCGCCTCTCAGCAGGTGCGCGCCGAGGCGCTCGCGGTGGTGGTTGGACTGCGCGATTGGCTGGAGGCCAATCCGTTGCCGGCGGGAGGTCCGGACGCGGCCGAACGGGATCACCGATCCCATGCGGCGTGGCTGATCGGACGCTTCCTCGACGACCCACGCTCCGTCGCCTTGCCGCGGCCGCTCAGGGTGCCTGACGGCTCGCCGATCGGTTGCAGCGTCGGCCCCGGCGGCGTGGCGTTCGCGTCCTGGAGCGCCTGGTCCGGTTGGCTGTCGGGGGTGGCGCGGGCGCAATGACCGGCGCCGAAGCCGCAATGCTCCGGCTTCCGGCCGCCGTCGCCGGCCTCTACAGCGCCGGCGAGACGGCCGAACTGGTCGGTCTGCGCCGCGCGCTCCACGCCGATCCCGAGCTCTCGCTCCGGGAGGAGCGCACCGCTCGGCGCCTTGAAGAGACGCTGCACCGGCTTGGCGTTCGCGACGTCACACGTGTGGCCGGCACGGGCGTGGTGGGCCGGATTCCCGGCCGTGAGCCCGGTGCACCCACCGTCGCGGTGCGCGGCGACATCGACGCGTTGCCGATCCTGGAGGACACCGGCCTGCCGTTCGCCTCTCGCAACGACGGCGTGATGCACGCCTGCGGGCACGACGTGCACGCTTCATGGACGGTCGCCGCGGCACGCCTTCTCCAGGCCGAGCCCGCTGCCGGCGATGTGTTGCTCGTGCTCCAGCCCGCGGAGGAGACCGGCGAGGGCGCGGCAGCCGTGCTGGCGACCGGGGTCCTGGACGAGGTGTCGGCGATCTTCGGCGCCCACGTCGACCTGACCTTCGAGATCGGCCAGGCAATGATCCAGGCGGGCGCGGTGGGCGCCGCCGCGGACCGCTTCGAGGTCGAGCTTCTGGGGCAGGGCGCTCACGGCGCCAGGCCCCACCAGGGTCTGGATCCGATCGTCGGCGCGGCGCAGGTGGTTTCAGCCCTGCAGACGGTGGTTGCCCGGCGGGTGGCTCCCGACCAGCCGGCGGTGGTCACCGTCGGCGTTATGGAAGCAGGTTCAGCCCACAACGTGATCCCGGATCGAGCGGTGCTCAAGGGCACGCTGCGCTCGCTCGACCCGGAGGTGCGTCAACTGCTCGCGGACGAGGTCAGGCACGTCGCCGAATCGGTCGCCGCCGCGTGTCGGCTGGAGGCCCGGGTGCGGATGCTGCAGGGTACGCCGGTTGTGCTGAACGACGAGCGCGCCGCGGCTTGGGCGCGCGAAGCCGCGGCTTCGGTGATCGGCGTTGAGGCGGTCAAGCCGTTGCCGGTCGCCAACATGGGCGGCGAGGACTTCGCCTTCTACCAGGAACGCATTCCCGGCTGCTTCATCCGGGTCGGCGCCCGGCTTCCCGGCGATCCCGTCGTCGGCGCCCACACGCCGTACTTCGCGCCCGCCGAGGAGGCTATCTTCGTCGGCGGCGCCCTGCTCGCCGCCGCCGCGCGCCGCGCGTCAGCGGACCTAGTGACGGAGGCTGCTGCTACATAGTGAGCGTGAGTGGCAAGAAAACCAAGGATTGACCGCCCTCGTGCGTCCTATGGATGACTTGGAGTGGGGAACAAGCACACGCAAGGAGACGCGGAATGAAAGAACCTGAAGCCAGGGTCCGTCGGATCAGGTATCTGGTCGGCTTGGCCTTCACGCCGGTCGTCCTCTTGGCGGCTTGCTCCGACTCCGCGACGCCACCCGCGGGCGAGATCCGCACGTCGGGCTTTGCGACCGTCTCGGGAGAGCCGGACATTGCCGTTCTTTCTCTTGGCGTCGTGGCGACCCGGTCCACGGTCAGCGAGGCCCGGGACGCCGCTGCCAGCGCTCTCTCCGCTGTCGTCTCGGCCGTTCGAGGCGCGGGCGTCGAGGAAGACGATGTCAGAACCTCGTCCTTCTCGATCCAGCCGCGCTACCAGTACCTAGGGGACGAAGCGCGGTTCATCGGCCATGAAGTATCGAACATTCTCGCCGTGACTGTTCGTGACATCGCGGCCGCGGGCACCGTCATCGACCGCGCGGTTGCCGCCGGCGGAGCGTCCACCCGCGTCCAACACATCGGTTTCCGTGTGGCGGATACCGCATCGCTCGAGCGCGAAGCGCGGCGGCTTGCTGTGCAGGACGCGACCGAGAAGGCCGACTTCTACGCGGCGGAACTGGGTCTCGGCCGCGGCGCGATCCTCTCCGTGTCCGATCAGGTTGGCGTTCCCTACTCAGTCGTGGGGCGAGCCCGCGTGCAGCATCATGTGTTGGCCCAGACCGCGAGCACTTCCACTGAGTTCTTCGCCGGCGACTTCGAGGTAAGAGCTCAGGTAGAAGTGGTTTTCGCGATCGAGTAGCGACTTTCGCAGAACTCGCTTCGCTGCGACCTGCGCCGCAGCCACCTAGAAGGCGAAGACGAGGCCGGCGCTGACGATGCCTTGGAGCAGGTCGTCCCGGTCGGCGTCGTAGCAGCAATCGGAACAGCAGAGGTCCTCGTCACCTGTGCCGGTCACCAGTAGCCGTGCTTCCAGGCGCAGGCCGAAGTGGTCGGTGAAGAAGAACTTGGCGCCACCGCCCAAGCCGATAGAGAAACGGTTCTCGGTTTCGGGCAGGAAGTGGCTGTCCGGCGCGAGCCTGGTGATACCGGCGCTGAACGAGACGAAGGGGCGCAATTGGCCGATCGGCGCTGTCCAGGTGACGCCGGCATGGTAGTAGTTCACGTCCATCGCGCCGAGGTCGGTGACGCCGAGGAACGGTCCCTCATCGAGGCCGAATCTCGTGTCCTGCTCGTGGAGGAACAGCTCGAGGTGGAGATTCCGGCGGACCGGAAAGGCGATGACCACGCCGCCGACCTTTGCGTTGTCGATTTCCAGGTCGAGGCGTCCGAACTCGTAGTCGTCGATCTCGAAGCCGCCGAAGAAGCTATGGCCGTAGTAGGGCGTGATCTCGAATCGCGGCTTCTGCGCCGTGGAGGGCGAGCCGGCCGCAGTCAGCAAGGCGGCCAGTGCGGCGGCGACGGGTAGTGTCCTGTTCAGGTGACGGCGTGTCTTGGTCATCGTTTCTCCAATGAGGGGCTGAGAAACGAAGCTGCAAGTTTCGGGCCGGCGCTCGATGTGGTTTCAGAGAGGACGGAGCGGCGTGCTGGTGTCCACTGGGGAGGTAGTCAGTCGACGTCACACACTTCAATGAGGAGCGTGCCGCTCCGCCCTGCTCCGGTTTACGCACGCGAAGTGACAGGGTTTCGGGGCGCCGCATCAGGTTGCGGCCCGGCGGCGCGGCCTCTAGCCGCTCTTCTTTTCCCGGTCCGGATGCCGCATCGCGGTGATGTTGAACCCGGCGTCGACGAAGTGGATGCCGCCGGTGGTTCCCGCACTCAGATCGGAGAGCAGGTAGGCGGCCGTGGCGCCGACATCGTCGACCGTGATGTTGCGGCCGAGCGGGGCCCGTTGCGGCATGACCTTGAGCATGCCGCGCATGCCGGCGACCCCTGAGGCCGCCAGCGTCCTCACCGGGCCGGCGGAAATGCCGTGGACGCGGATGTTCTTCGGGCCCAGGTCGACCGCGAGGTAGCGGATCGAGGCTTCGAGCGCCGCCTTGGCGATGCCCATCACGTTGTAGTTGGGCGTCGCCTTGGTGGCCCCGTAGTAGGTCATCGCGATCATGCTGCCGCCGCCGGTCATCAGCGGTTCGGCGGCGCGGGCGAGGGCGATCAGGGAGTAGCAACTGATGTCGAGCGCGGTGGCGAAGCCGGCGCGCGAGGTGTCGACCGTGCGGCCGAGCAGGTCCTCCCGGTTGGCGAAGGCCACCGAATGGACCAGAAAGTCCAGGCGGCCCCACCGCTCCGCGAGAGTGGCGAACACGGCGTCGATCTGACCGTCGTCGGTGACGTCGAGCGGCTCGACGATCGTGGAACCGATGCTCTCGGCCAGCGGCCGGACCCGGCGCTCCAGGGCGTCACCCTGGAAGGTGAAGGCCAGCTCCGCACCCTCGTTGTGGGCACGCCGGGCGATGCCCCAGGCCAGCGAGCGCTTGTTGGCTGTGCCGACGATCAGACCGCGACGGCCGGCCAGCAGCCCGCCGGAGGCGGCGGACCCCGGCGGAGAATCGACGGGTGGTGATTCGGGCGCGGTCACGGGCGGCGGGATTGTACACCTGACGCGTGGCGTCCGGGCCTGCCTGTCTGGCGGGGGAGAGTGAAGGGCGGAAGACTGGATGCTGCGGCATGGTTGAATGCTGTGCATGGTTTCGGTGCTCGGCATTGTCCTGGTCGTCGGCGCGACGCTGTGCTTCTCGTTGTTCGACCTGTTGCGCAAGAAGCTGACCGGACGACTGAGCGACGCCTTCCTGGTCATGGTTCTGGCGCTGGGGGCGGTGCCTCTGTACGGCGTCTGGGTGGCAGTGCAGCCGCCGCCGGGCGTGACTGCGGCGTACGTCTGGCCGGGGCTGTTGTCCGTCGCCTGCAACCTGGGTGCGAACTACGGGTTCCTGCGTTCGGTACGGCTCGCGGGCCTGAGCGCCGTGATTCCCCTGCTGTCGCTGACGCCGGTGTTCACCGGCCTGCTCGGGATCCCGCTGCTCGGCGAGCTGCCTGGGGCGCGGGAGTGGCTGGGCATTGCGATGGTCGTGGTGGGCGCTCTCGCGTTGCAACTGGGTGAGCGATCCGGCGATCGGGTCCGGCCCTGGACACTGGGTGCGGGCGCCTGGTGGATGATCCTGGTCGCCTTCCTTTGGTCGGCGGCGCTGCCGCTCGACAAGCTGGCCACCGAGGCCTCGAACGCTGCTTTCCACGGCCTGGTCATGCACCTGGGCGTCGGCCTTTCCGTCGTCGTGGTCGTGGCTCGTGGCTTCGTCCAGGCGCCCGGCCGGCGCGGACGAGTCGGGTCCGGCGTCGGAGGCCGAATCTGGCTGCTGCTCCTTACCGCGGTCGTCATCGGAGCATTGGCGCAGGCACTCCAGCTCCTGTCCCTGCAGCACGCCTGGGTGGGTTTCGTGGAGACGGTGAAGCGGGGCATCGGGTCGTCGCTGGCGCTGGTCCTCGGCCGCCTGTTCTTCGCCGAGCCCCTTACCGTCCGCAAGGTGTTGACCGTTGGCGTGATCGTGGCCGGTGTCGTGGTCATGCTCTGGTAGCTTGAGGGGCTGTGGTTCGCTTGGTGCCAGATGCCCCCCGGCTGCGCTTTCCACTCGCCCTGGCGGCCTGGCTGATCGGGGCCGGCCCGGGTGTCGCCCAGGGCCCTTCCCTGTCCCAGATCGAGCTGCCGGACGGGTTTTCGATCAGCGTCTTCGCGGACGATGTTCCGGGCGCCCGGTCGCTTGCGCAGAGCCCCGGCGGCACGGTGTTCGTCGGCACCCGGAGCACGGGCGCGGTGTACGCGGTGATCGACTCCGACGACGACGGTGACGCCGACCAGACGCTGCAACTGGCGTCGGGTTTGAACTCACCGAACGGCGTAGCGTTTCGCGGCGGAGACCTCTACGTGGCCGAGATCAGCCGCGTGCTCCGCTATGACGACATCGAGAGCCGCCTCGAAGCGCCGCCGGCGCCGGTCGTGGTCACCGCCGACCTGCCGGACAAGAGACACCACGGCTGGAAGTTCATCCGCTTCGGTCCTGACGGAAAGCTCTACGTTCCGGTCGGCGCGCCCTGCAACATCTGCGACGAGGGCGATCCCTTCGCCGCCATCCTGCGGCTGGACGACGACGGGGCCTACGAGGTCGTGGCGCGCGGCGTCCGCAACACGGTCGGCTTCGACTGGCATCCCGGCACCGGCGAACTCTGGTTCACGGACAACGGCCGGGACATGTTGGGAGACGACGAGCCGCCGGACGAACTCAACGTGCTGACCTCGAACGGTCAGCACTTTGGTTACCCCTTCTGTCACGGTCGAAACATCGCTGATCCGGAGTTCGGTTCCCAGCGTTCCTGTTCGGAGTTTCAGTCCCCAGTCCAGAAACTCGGACCGCACGTGGCGGCGCTCGGCATGCGCTTCTACAACGGGCAGATGTTCCCGGAGCGCTATCGCGGCCAGATCTTCATCGCCGAGCACGGCTCCTGGAACCGCACCGATCCGATCGGCTACCGGGTGATGGTCGTTCATCTGAACGCGAGCGGCCGGTCGACGGAGTACGAAGAGTTCGCTACGGGCTGGCTTCAGGGCGCCTCTGCTTGGGGCCGGCCGGTCGACGTCATGGTGCGTGCCGACGGCTCGTTGCTGGTCTCGGACGACCGGCGGGGATCGATCTACCGCATCGCGTATTCCGGCTCTGTGATGCCGCCACCGCCGCCGCCGCCGCCGCCACCGCCACCGCCGCCACCTCCGCCGCCGCCACCTCCGCCGCCGCCACCGCCGCCGCCGCCACCTCCGCCTCCACCGGACCCGGAGCCGCCGCCGCCACCCCGTGACGGAACCTGTGAACCGGCGGCGGAGACGCTCTGCCTGCACAACCATCGGTACGAGTTGCAAGCAGAGTGGTGGACCCTCGATGGAGGGAGCGGGTCGGCCTTCGCGGTTCCGATGGCGACGAACGATGCGGGTCTATTCCAGTTCTACGATCCGGACAACTGGGAGATCCTGATCAAGGTGCTGGATGGCTGCGCGATCAACGGGCATCACTGGGTCTACGGCGCTTCAACGACGGACCTTGGGTACGTGATCCGGGTGACGGACACGGCTACGAGTGAGGTCAGGGAGTACCGGAACGAGCCCGGGCGGCCGGTGCCCGCGATCACCGACGACAGGGCGTTCCCGGACAGTTGCGGACCGTAGCGATTCGGGGCCGTGGGCACGGTCGTCGCCGCCGGCCGTTGCTATGATCCGCGCGTTGTGCTTCGTTTCTCTGCGTTCTTCATGGCCCTCGTGATCGTTGCCGGGACCGTGTTCGCGGCCGATGACGAGGAACTTCGTCTGGACGAGATCGAACTCCCCGCCGGGTTCAAGGTGGACGTGTTTGCCTCCGGCATCGACCTCGCGCGGTCCTTGGCGCAGAGCCCCTCCGGCACCGTCTTCGTCGGCACGGGCGGGCTCCGAGCCAGCGAGGTCGTGTACGCGGTCGTCGACGAGGATGGCGATGGCAAGGCGGATCGTCGTTACCAGGTCGCTTCGGGCCTGAACCGGCCGAACGGCGTCGCGTTCCACGACGGCGACCTCTACGTGGCCGAGATCAGCCGCGTGCTCCGCTATGACGACATCGAGAGCCGCCTCGAAGCGCCGCCGGCGCCGGTCGTCGTCACCGCCGACCTGCCGGACAAGAGACACCACGGCTGGAAGTTCATCCGCTTCGGTCCTGACGGAAAGCTCTACGTTCCGGTCGGCGCGCCCTGCAACATCTGCGACGAGGGCGACCCCTTCGCCAGCATCCTGCGCCTGGACGACGACGGGGGCTACGAGGTCGTGGCGCGCGGCGTCCGCAACACGGTCGGCTTCGACTGGCATCCCGGCACCGGCGAACTCTGGTTCACGGACAACGGCCGGGACATGATGGGCGACAACGTCCCGCCCGACGAACTGAACGTGCTGACCGAGGACGGCCAGCACTTCGGCTACCCGTACTGCCATGGTCAAGGCATCGCCGACCCGGAGTTCGGCGACAAGAGGCCCTGCGCGGAACTCGTGCCGCCGGCGATCGACCTCGGGCCGCACGTGGGAGCGATCGGCATGCGCTTCTACCGGGGCGATGCGTTCCCGGAGCGCTACCGAGGGCAGATCTTCATCGCCGAGCACGGTTCGTGGAACCGTAGCGAGAAGATCGGCTACCGCGTCATGGTGGTTCATCTGGGCGCCGACGGGCGGCCCTCGGAGTACGAAGAATTCGCCACCGGTTGGCTTCAGGACGGCGCCTCGTGGGGCCGCCCGGTCGACGTGATGGAGCGCGCCGACGGCTCGCTGCTCGTCTCCGACGACCTGCGGGGTGTGATCTACCGGATCAGCTACGACGCCGCGGCTGCGGCGGGGGAGTAGGTTCCATGGCCCACATTGATCCCGCCGTCGTCGCGGCGGCGCGGGACCGCTACGACGCGGCTCGCGCTGCCGGTCTCCGCCTCGACATGACCCGCGGCAAGCCGTCGCCGGAGCAGCTCGCTCGCTCCCACGGCCTGCTGCGGGCAGTAGAGCGGGAGGACAATCCCGCCGCCGACGGCACCGACTGCCGGAATTACGGCGGCGATCCCCGCGGTCTGCCGGAGATGCGGGCTCTCTTCGGCGAGATTCTGGGAGTGGATGCGGACCTCGTCTTCGTCGGCGGCAACGCCAGCCTGCAGTGGATGCACGATCTGGCGGTGCAGGCGATGTTGGTGGGCGTTCCGGGCGGCGAACCCTGGGGCGGGGCCGGCCGCGCGGTGCCGGTGAAGTTTCTCTGTCCCTGTCCCGGCTACGACCGGCACTTCGCGCTGCTCGAGCGCTACGGCATCGAGATGCTCAAGGTCGCCATGGGCGAGGACGGCCCCGATGTGGATGAGATCGCGCGTCTCGCGGGTTCGGACCCGAACGTCAAGGGGATGTTCTGCGTGCCGCGCTACAGCAACCCGACCGGCGTCACGTATTCGGACGACGTGGTCGAGGCGATCGCCTCCATGCGCACCGCGGCGCCGGACTTCCGGATCATCTGGGACGACGCCTACGCGCTGCACGCCTTCGACGGTGAACCGGATCGGCTGGCCAGTCTCTACGACCGCTGCGCGGCCCACGGCAACGAGGATCGGGCGTTTCTCGTCACGTCGTTCTCCAAGGTCACGTTCGGTGGCTCGGGTCTGGCTGCGGTGGCCGCGAGTCCTAGAAACGGCGACTGGATCCGGGGTTTCCGCTCGATCCAGACGATTGGACCGAACAAGCTGAACCAGCTCGCGCACGCCCACTTCTTCGACGGCGCCGTCTCGGCCGTCCGGGATCACATGAAGGGGCACGCGGACCTGATCCGGCCGAAGTTCGAGGCCGTGCTACGGGTGCTCGACAAGCGCCTCGGCGACTTGGGAGTCGCTTCGTGGAGCCGGCCCCGGGGGGGCTACTTCGTCAACCTGGACACGGCGCCCGGTTGCGCTCGGGCGGTGGTCGAGATGGCGGGGGAAGCAGGGGTCAAGCTGACGCCCGCCGGCGCCACCTTTCCCTACGGCATCGACCCGCAGGACCGGAACATCCGCGTCGCCCCGACGCTGCCGGCCCTCGACGAGATCGAGACCGCGACTGGACTGCTGGCGGACTGCATCGTTCTGGTCAGCGCCGAGAACGCCTAATCGTCAATGTAGCCGAGGCTCTTGAGCTGCTTGATGTCGTCCTCGCTGAGGACGGTCGCGCTCCTGGCCTCGTACTTCGGCAGGGCGCGGTACCAGTTGACGAGGCGGCGGCCGAGGGGCGGGATCAGCTCGACGGGGGGCTCCGAGAGCGGTTTCTCCTCGCGCGGGTCGACGGTCAGGTCAAAGTACACGGTACGGCGTTTCGAGAAGTCGTGCACCACCTTCGCGCCGTTCAACTCCATGCTGATCTGCAGGGGGTTCTCGTAGGGTGCGTTGCGGCGTGACTTGCCGAACAGCGCGGTATGCCGGTCGCCCATGACGTACCGCGGCCGCTGAACGGCTTCCGTCTCCCTCGCGGTTGGAACCAGGCTCCGTCCCTCGAGACCGTCGGGCGCTTCGATACCGAGCAGGTCGAGCACTGTCGGCAGCACGTCGACGACACCGACCGGAGCCTGGACCTCGAGGCCCGCCGGTAGTCCGGGGCCGGCGAGGATCATCGGGATGCGGGCGTTCGGCCAGTGGACGTTCTTGCCGTGTCCCCAGTAGCTGTGCTCGCCCATGCTCTCGCCGTGATCGCTCAGGAACAGGGTGAAGCGGGGCCCGGGCAGCAGCTCCTCGATCGCCTCGGACAACCTGCCGAGCCAGTGGTCGACGTAGTTCACCTCCGACTGGTAGCGCCAGCGCTTCTGCCAACCGGCTGTTCGCGTCTTCCTTGGCGGCAGGGGTGGCGTGAAGCCAGTGCGTTCCAGGTAGGGGTTGTGGGGGTCGGAGAAGTGGACCCAGAGGAACAGCGGCTGCCCGTTTCGTTCTTCGTCGCCGGCGCGGCGGCGCAGCCAGCGCTCAGCGGCCTTGACGATGTCGTCGGCGTCCCGTTCCGTGACGCCGCCCGCGTTCCGGGCCTGGTTGAACTCCTCGTCGTAGTGGTCGAACCCCCGGTCCAGGCCGACCAGGTCGGCTCGCAGCGTCCAGTTCGAAATGAAGGCCGCGGCCTCGTAGCCGGCTTCGCCCAGGATCTCGGCCAGGAGCGGGATATCGGTCCGCATCCGCTGCGCGTTGCGGCGGGCGCCGTGGGTCGGCGGATAGAGGGACGTGAAGATCGAGGCGAAGGCGGGCCCCGTCTTGCCGATCGTGGTCTGGGCGTCCTCGAACAGCATTCCCGCGGCGGCGAGGGCGTCGATCGTCGGCGTCTTCGCACCCGCGACCCCGTAGGCGCCGACCGCGTCCGCGCGCAGGGTATCCACCGAGAGCAGCACCAGGTGCGGCTCGGCCGGGAGCGGTGCGCAGAGCGACGCCGCCAGAAGCGCCGTCCGGATGAAGCGGGCGCCCGGGTTCACGCAGTCACGGCCCCGAAGGCCACGGCTTCTTCCTGGGTGTCGATGTCGCGGGCCAGGGACATCGCGTCGAGGACGGGCATCCGCACCTTGCGGCCGGGGTGCCTGCGGCGGTGACGGCGCTTGATGAACATGCGGCGAATAGCCAACTCGAGTTCTGACTGCTGGATGACCTTTTCCTTGAGGCGCCGGGCGGCCCACGTGCCGGATAGCAGCGTGTCCCAGGTGAAGGTGGGCAGCCGGAGGTTCAGGACGTGGATGAAGTCCTGAACCAGCATGATCCACAGGAGGCGTCGGGCCATGTAGGTGTTGCGGTAGAGGATCGGCCGGTTGCGTGTGCGGTAGGCGAGGTCCATCAGCCGGTACATGAAGTTCCAGCGGAGGGCCGCGGAGTCGAAGATCGCCAGATGACCGGGCAGCACGGGTACTGGCGTGGACAGTCCCTCGGGCTTGACGTGGTATCGCGGTTTCCACTTGGACGGGCCGAGACGTTCCGGGTCCTGGGGCGCCGGGATGATCGGGAAGAAGAAGTCCAGCGGGCTGTGGCGCCAGAAATCCTCGACCACCGTCCGCATCTCGTTGGGGTCGGGGACGATGTCGCAGGTGGTGATCGCCAGCGGCCCGTCGCCGTGCAGTCGGCGGGCGGTTTCGACGCCGACCTGGATGTTGCGGCCGAAGCCGCCGTCCGTATCGATCGAGATGCCGTCCGAAAGCGAGCGGTAGGCGTGTCCGGGCCCTGCGACGTAGATCGGATCGAAGGCGTCCGCCTGACGGATGCGGTCGATGACGACCTCGATGAGCGGCCTGCCGCCGATTTTAATGTCGACGCCCTTGATGCCCGCGAGCGGGTGCTTGGAGCGGCCGCCGGGAGGCATGTAGGCCGGGCGGCGGTCGCTGCCTCCGAGGACGATCAGGGGTACGGACTTGAAGGTCATGGCGAAATCCGGTTCTCCCGAGGACTGACCGATTCTATGTTGAGGGAGGGCAAGAGCCCAAGACGTTGGGGGAGGCCGAGCGGGGATCGTGTGGTCCGGGCAGTCGACCCGCGCGCGGGAGGCGGCTTGAGGCGCTAGCATCCGGTGGACGGTCGCCCGGCCTTCGCTTGCGTGCTGATGAGACTTCCCCCGCCGCCGACGCCCGAGGTCGTGGACCGTGACGATCGTCTGGCCGATCTCGCGCACCGCTGGCTGCGTGAGCCGTCGGTCGGTCTGGACACGGAGTTCATCCGCGAACGGACGTTTTATCCGCGGCTCGGCCTGATCCAGGTCGCCGACTCGTCCGGCTGCTACCTGGTGGACATGGTGGCGGTCGGGGACAGCTCCCCGCTTGCGGCGGTGGTCAGGTCGCCCGCGGTGACCAAGGTGTTCCATTCGCCGGGTGAGGACCTGGAGATCTTCCAGCATGCCTTCGGCTTCGCTCCCGAAAACCTGTTCGACTGTCAGGTCGCGGCCATGCTTTGCGGCCTGGGGGGTTCGCTGGGCTACGTTCATCTGGTCTCGAGCCTGTTCGAGGTCGAGCTGGCCAAGGGAGCGCAACGGTCCAATTGGTTGCGGCGGCCGTTGAGCGAGGAACAGGTGCAATACGCGGGTCTCGATGTCGCCTACCTTCTGCCCGCGCACGAGGAGTTGCGGGCGAGGCTCGTGGAGCTCGAGCGCGAGAGTTGGGCGGAGGAGGAGTTCTGCCGGCTACTGGTTGCTTCGGCTGCGCGCCTTGATCCGGAATGGTCGTACGGGAGGTTGCGTCGTCCGGGAATGTCGCGGCGTCAACTGGCGGCACTGCGAGCCCTCTGCGAGTGGCGTGAAGCGCGCGCACGCGGGCGCGATCTGCCCCGCGGTTTCGTGCTCAAGGATGAGACCCTCATCGATCTGGCGAGGCGGCTGCCGCGGAGCGGCCAGGACCTGGCTTCGGTGAAGGGGCTCGGGCCGAGACAGGCGCGCCGGTACGGTCCGACCCTGCTGGACCTGGTGCGAGGCGCTGCCACCTTGCCCGAAAGCGAACTCCCGGAGCGGTTGGACCGTTCGGCGGGCCGGTCGTCGAGCGATCTTGCGGAGGGGCTGCGGGAGCTGGTTGCGCGCGTTGCCGGCGACCTCGATCTCCCGGCTGAGGCCCTTGTGCCCCGGCGGACGCTGGAGGTATGGGCGGCGCGAAGTCTCGAGCGGGGGGCCTGGGTCTGGCCAGGCGAGATCGAGGGTTGGCGCCGTTCAGTGCTGGAACCGGAGGTCGAGCGGGCCGGCCTGCTGGAGTCTCTGCGGAGCGGTGGACGTGGTCGTCGCTCCAATCGAGGCCGCGGGCGTAGGGCCGGTGCGACGGTCCCGGCGACCGGTGTCGGAATTCGTGACGCGATGAGGCGGGTGGACGCCCAGGGCCACACCATCGACGACCTGTACGGCCTGTTCAGCGAAACGGCGCCCCCGGCGGTCGTCGTGCCGGACGATGTTGTACCCGAGCCTCAGTGCAGTCTGCTGGCTCACGAGAACCACATGACGGTGACTCTTGAGGCGTACCACGGCGGCGCTGTGGATGTCGTCGTCCTGAATCGCGTCAGATCCGATCGGTACTACGCACGCAAGATCCTCCTGCGCCGAAACGTCGAGAGCGGCGGTGAAGCCCCATCTCCGGGGGCCGGCGTCGTCCAGTTTGGGATCATGCTCTTCGATCTCCGGTTCGCCAGCGAAGAGGCACGGCTCGAGATCCTGAGCGAGAGTGCGCCGCTCGGGCACATTCTGATCCGGCAGCGGCAGTTGCGCCGGATCAGCACGCATAGTCTGCTCGAGATCGAGCCGGACGCGGAGATGCGTCATCACTTCGGCCTCCCGGAGCCGAGACACGGGCACGAGACGACGGTGTTCGGGCGCCTGGCGACGATCTTCTGCGACGATCAGCCGGCGGTGGAACTCCTGGAGGTGCTCCCACCCGGTCCAACCGCTACGGCGGGGTCATCAGGCGGGTCCGCAACGTAGCGGTAGGGGCCGAGCGTCGACGCGCCGTCACGGCTTGAGATATCGGCGCCTCACGCTCGTTCGACGGGGAAAACGATCAGGTCGTCAATGCGCGGCGCCTTCAGGGCGAGCGCGAGCAAGCGGTCGAACCCCAGCGCGACACCAGCGCAATGCGGCAGACCGGCCTCCAGAGCGGCCAGGAATCGCGACGGCATGGGCGGTAGGGGCCGGCCCAGTTCCCGGCGGCGGGCGAGGTCGCGCTCAAAGCGCTGCTGCTGCTCGGCCGGGTCGCTGAGTTCGCCGTAGCCGTTGGCGAGCTCGATGTCGCCGACGAAGGCCTCGAAGCGCTGTGCGGTCCGTGGATCGTCCGTGCCCAGGCGGGCCATCGCCGCTTGGGAGGCCGGGTAGTCGAAGACCACGGTCACCTGGTTGGGCGCGAAGTGGGGCTCGACCTTTTCGACGAACAGCCGGGAGAGCAGGTCGCCCCGGTCGAGGTCTCCGCCGCTCTGCGGTGAGGAGGACTGCTCGACGGCCTCGCGCAGGGTCGGGGTGGGCGTGTCGTGCGGATCGACTCCGGCGTGCTGTTTTAACAGGTCGGCGTAGCTCGCGTAGAGCGTGGCCTCGAAACGATGCGACCCGGCCAGGAGAATCTCGATCAGAGCCACGACCTCCCGCATTAGCCGGTGGTGGTCCCAACCGACGCGGTACCACTCGAGGATCGTGAACTCGGGGTTGTGCCAACGGCCGCGCTCACCGCCGCGAAACGCCTTGCAGACCTGATAGATCGAACCGGCGCCCGCGGCGAGCAGCCGCTTCATCGCCAGTTCGGGTGAGGTCTGGAGGTACATCCGGCGCTTCGGGAACCCCGGCGCTTCGATCTCGGAGGTCAGGCTCTCCAGATGCAGGTCGAGCGTGGTCTCGGCGCTCAGGAGCGGCGTCTCGACTTCGAGTACGTCCCGCTCGGCGAAGAAGGCGCGCAGTTCGGCCAGCATCGCCGCCCGCCGGCGCAGGGCATCAGGCGTAGCGGTGGGGCGCCAGTCGGCGCCGGGGGAGGTCACGTGGCGCCCTCCCCGGTCGCTAACTCTTGGCGCGGGAAACGTACTCCCCGGTGCGGGTGTCCACCCGGATCGACTCGCCGTTCTGAATGAACAGCGGGACCTTGACTGTGGCCCCGGTTTCCAGCTTGGCGGGCTTGTTGCCACCGCTCGAGGTGTCGCCCTTGAGGCCGGGGTCCGTCTCGACGATTTTCCGGACCACGAAGTTCGGGGGCTTGACCTGGATCGGGAGGCCGTTCCAGAGCGTCACGTTGCAGACATCCTCTTCCTTGATCCACTGTTCGGCGCCCGCAAGAACCTGGTCGTCGGCTTCGACCTGTTCGTAGGTGTCGGGGTTCATGAAGAACCAGTGTTCGCCGTCGCTGTAGAGGTACTGCATCGACGTGTCGACGACATCGGCGCCCGCGAGCAGATCGCCGGGCTTGAGGGTCTTCTCGTTGACCCGTCCGCTCAGCAGGTTGCGCATCTTGACGCGGGTGAACGCCTGCCCCTTGCCGGGCTTGATGAAGTCGCAGGCGATGATCGCGTTCGGGTCACCGCTCTCGATCACCTTCAGTCCGGTCCGGACCTGGTTCATGTTGTAGGTGGCCATGATCTGGGACCGCCCTCCTCGGCAACGGATCGACGAGGGGGACGATAGCAGTCTGCCGAGGCGCCGGAGGGCGTTCGGTGAAACCCTGCCTTCTCGTTTGCGTTGTGTAGCGGTGAAGGGCGCGTCGGGCGCCTCCACTCTCAGTCCCGGAAACAAGGAGAGACCGATGACCAACCGATCCTCGAGAACCGCACCGGACTCCGCGGGTCGCGTCGCTGCCTGGAGGCAGCGGCGACCGTCAGGGCGCCCGGGCATCGGTGCGCTTTGCGCGATCGCGTTCCTGACCGTCCCGGCGTTTGGTGAGTTCGACGAGAGTTACCGTTTCGACGCCGACTCTCTCTCGGTTTCCAGTCTGGTTGGCAAGGTGGAAATCAGGCAGGCGGCTGGGGATGAGTTTGAGGTGGAGGTGTCGGTCCGCGGCAGAGACGGCACGCGTGAGAACATCAGACTCGACCAGGACACGCGTGGCTCGCGGGCTCAGCTGGCCGTCGAGTTCCCGGTCGACGAGGAGAGGCGGTACGTCTACCCCGAGTTCAGCCGTCGTTCGTCGAACCTGTGGTCGCGCCGGCAGAGCGGCTCCGACAGTCTGCTGGGCGAGATCCTGCGCTCCGTATCGGGCCGCCGCATCCGGATCGAGCGGACGGGCAGCGGCCTGGAAGCGTGGGCCGATGTGACGATTCGCGTGCCGGAGGGCCGGGCGTTGAAGGTCGAGTTGGGAGCGGGCGACATCGATGTGTCCGACGTCGCTGCTGATCTGGACTTGAACACCAGAGCCGGCATGGCCGAAGCGGCCGGCCTCGTCGGCGACGTGGAGATCGGCGTCGGCAGTGGCGGGCTGGCGGTGCAGGACGTTCGCGGCCGGCTGGTCATGGACACCGGTAGCGGCAAGGCCCGTCTTGACCGCTTCGAGGGCGACACGCTCTCGATCGACACCGGCAGCGGTTCGGTGGCGGTCACCGAGGTGTCGGCGAAGACGATCGACATCGACACCGGCAGTGGTGGCGTGACGGTCGACGGTGTGGAAGCCAAGTCGCTCTCGATCGACACCGGCAGCGGCAACGTCCGGATCGAGTCGGCGGGCGCCGACGCCGCGGTCATCGATACGGGCAGCGGCAGCGTTCACCTGGCTCTGGAGCGGATGGGCGACGGCGACTTCGAGATCGACACCGGTTCGGGCGGCATCGTCATGCTGGTTCCCGACGACCTCTCGGCCCGGTTCGACATCGACATCGGCAGTGGCGGCATCGACGTCGACGTGCCGATCGCCAAGACGTTGCACAAGAGCCGGGGCGAGATGCGTTTCGTCGTCGGCGACGGCGCCGCGACCGTGGTCCTCGACACCGGCTCCGGCAGCGTGCGTGTCGCTAGCGTGCACTAGTGGGCCGTACCCGGTCCACTAGTCGCCGTTCAGGCCACTGACCCCCGCCATTACGCAGACGATCCGCCACTCCCGGGCGGTGACCGGCTGAACCGACAGGCGTTGTCCCCGGCGCAGCAGGGCCATCCCTTCGAGGTCGGGACGCTGGCGCAGTTCGGCCAGGGTCACAGGCTCGTCGAACTTGCGCTCGAACTCGATGTCGACGAGGTACCAGCGGGGATTCTCCGGGTCCGACTTCGGGTCGTAGTGCGGATCGTCCGGATCGAACTGGGTCGGGTCCGGATACGACTCGCTGCACACGCGCGCCAGACCGGCCACGGCCGTCGGCTTGGCGTTCGAGTGGTAGTAGAGAACGCCGTCGCCGATCTTCATCCGATCGCGCATCAGGTTGCGGGCCTGGTAGTTGCGCACGCCGTCCCAGTAGGTCGTGCCGTCCCGTTCGAGGTCCTCGATGGAGTACGCGCCCGGCTCGCTTTTCATCAGCCAGTACTGGCGTGGCTCTTCGGTCATGGGGGTCTCCTGGTCGTGGGCGTGAGCCCGTATTCTGCACCGCTGCGGTCGGATGGTCGGATACCATCGCGGACAGTCATGGACGTGACGTTCGGGATCGGATAGCGCACCTGTTTCGGATCCGGGAGTCTCTCCATTTGCTCTTCCGGGACCTGGAAGTCGAGAACGAATGGCTGCGAGAGCCTCACGACCTTCTTGAAGGCAGGTCGCCGATGTCGTTGATGGTGGGCGGCTCAATGGAAGATCTGCTTCTGGTCAAAGAGTACGTGGACGAAGTTGCCGGGACGTAGAACGACCCGGCTTCGGGCGACGTGAAATTTCGATGAGGGCGCTCCCCGTTCCGGACTTGGCCAGTGTCGACCCTGACGACGGCGGTGCGGCGACGGAGGCCGGATCTCCGGCGCCCCGTTCGATCTGGAACTCGACCAGTTTCGCGGTTCCGGTCTGCTGAGTGAGCTAGAGCAGGAGTTGCAGCAGGAGAGCCCCGTTGACACCGAGGAGAAAGCCGGGGCGCTGCTGCGGCTTCTGCATTTGACGGTGGGGGACGCGCCCCGGTCACCATGCCGCCGGCTACAGGATCCTGCGGCCGAAGAGAGAGCTCAGCAGGCCGAGGGCGAGCTGCGCGGTCTGGTTCCGGGTGTCGAGGATCGGGTTCACTTCGACCACGTCGACGGAACCGATGCCCCCGTTCTCGGCGATCAGCTCCATCAACAGGTGGCCCTCGCGGTAGCTCAGGCCGCCGGGCACCTGGGTGCCGACGCCCGGGGCTTCCCGGGGATCGATCGAGTCCATGTCCAGACTGACGTGGATCCGGTCCACATGGCGGAGCTGTTCGAGAGCCTCGGTGGCGAGCGTCGCCAGGCCCCGCTCGTCGATCTGGCGCATGGTGTAGGTCGTGATGCCGGCGTGCTGGATCAGGGCCAGCTCGCCGGGATCGAGGTCGCGGACGCCGAACAGGATGACGTCCTCCGGCCGGAGCTTGGCGCCGGGGCGACCGGCATCGACCAACTCCGGCGCGCCGTACCCGCACAGGGCGGCCAGGGGCATGCCGTGCAGGTTGCCGGTGGGCGAGGTGTCGGGGGTGTTGAAGTCGCCGTGGGCGTCGATCCAGAGGACGCCGGTACGGTGCTCGTGCGAGACGCCGCCGACCGTGCCGACGGCGATCGAGTGGTCGCCGCCGAGGACGAGCGGCACGGCGCCGTCGGCCACCGCCTGCCGACTGGCCTCGTAGATGCGCTCGCAGGCGTCGACGACCGGCTGCAGGAAGGCCATTCCGGGCTCGGGCGACAGGGTGTCCCGCTCGACCGTTTCGATGTTGCCCCGGTCCTCGACCTGGTAGCCGAGCCGCGTCAGGGCGGACTTGAGACCCGCGTAGCGGAGCGCGGTGGGTCCCAGGTCGACTCCGCGACGCGACTGTCCCAGGTCGAGCGGTGCGCCGACGATGCGGATCGTTGTCTGGGTGGCTGCGGCCGGGGTCGGCATGGTGTGACGGTAGCAACCCGGGCGGCGCGTTTCGCGCCGGCCGCGACCCAGCCCGTGCGCCCGTCATCGGGCGCACGGATGGAACCGAGCGCGCCGCCCCGATTCCGGCCGGGCGCAACGCCCCGAAACGCCTCGCAAGCTCGGAGTTTCGGCCCATCCCGTCCTCCCCATGACCTTCCGCCGCGGGACTTGCCTTGCTGCGTCCTGCGGCGCAAGCTCATAGGATGCGGAGCGCGCATGTCTGTCCGTAACTTCTGCATCATCGCTCACGTCGACCACGGCAAGTCGACGCTCGCCGACCGGCTGATCCAGCACTGCGGCGCGGTGGAGGATCGCCACTTCCGGGACCAGATCCTGGACTCGATGGACATCGAACGCGAGCGGGGGATCACGATCAAGAGCAACACGGTGACCCTGCGGCATCAGGACGCCGAGGGCCGGTTCTGCCGCCTGAACCTGATCGACACGCCGGGCCATGTCGACTTCTCGCACGAGGTGCGGCGGTCGCTCATGTCCTGCGAAGGGGCGCTGCTGCTGATCGACGCCTCCCAGGGCGTCGAGGCGCAGACGGTCGCCAATCTCTACCTGGCGCTCGAGTACGACCTCACGATCATCCCCGTGATCAACAAGATCGACCTTCCCTCAGCGGATATCGACCGGGTGCTGGAGGAGATCGAGAGCGACCTGGGCCTGGACCCGTTCGAGGCGGTGCTGTGCTCGGCCAAGACCGGCGAGGGTGTGGACAGGGTCCTGGACGCGATCACGGCCCGGTTGCCGCCGCCGTCGGGCGCCCTGGAAGCCCCGCTCAAGGCACTGGTGTTCGACGCCCAGTACGACCCGTACCGCGGCGTCGTGCTGCTGGTGCGGGTGCGCGACGGCCGGCTGCGGCCGAAGCAGAAAGTGCGCCTGATGCACACGGGCAGCGAACACGACGTCGAAGAGGTGGGGACCCTGCTGCTCAAGCGGCGGCAGAGCGAGGAGCTCGAGGCAGGGGCGGTGGGCTACGTGATCGCCGGGATCCGGAACATCTCGGAAGTCGACATCGGCGACACGATCACGACCGCGGCCAACGGCGCCGCCGAACCGATCCCCGGGTATCGCGAGGCGAAGCCGGTGGTCTTCTCATCGATGTACCCGGTATCGAGCAACAACTACGAGGACCTGACTCACGCGCTTGAGAAGCTGGCTCTGAACGATGCCGCGCTGACCTACGACAAGGACGCATCTTCGGCCCTCGGCTTCGGCTTCCGCTGTGGCTTTCTGGGCCTGCTGCACCTGGACGTCGTGCAGGAGCGCCTGGAGCGCGAGTATGGGCTGTCCCTGGTGCTGTCGGCGCCTTCTGTGCAGTACCTGGTGGAGATGTCGGACGGTTCGACGCGACGGATCGACAATCCGTCGGCGTATCCGGACCCATCGGAGATCGCGAGCGTGGCCGAGCCGTTCATCAAGGCCTCGATCATGCTGCCGGAGCGCTACCTCGGGGCGGTCATGGAGCTCTGCCTGGAGCGCCGCGGCGGCAAGACGAACATCCATTACCTGGCAGTGGGACGGGTCGAACTGACCTGCGAGCT
This sequence comes from Candidatus Multivorans sp., assembly GCA_965247095.1. Classification (GTDB taxonomy): domain Bacteria; phylum Acidobacteriota; class Thermoanaerobaculia; order Multivoradales; family Multivoraceae; genus Multivorans. The sequence continues at coordinate 726,331 of OZ251997.1, forward strand.
GCCGCTCGCCGAAGTGCTCTTCGACTTCTACGACCGCTTGAAGACCGTGACCCAGGGGTACGGTTCGTTCGACTACGAACTCATCGAGTCACGGGTAGCCGACCTGGTCAAGGTCGATATCCTCGTCAACGGCGAGCGGGTCGACGCCCTGTCCCAACTTGTGCACCGGGACAAGGCGCGTCGGCGGGCCTTGCGCTACTGCGAGCGCCTCAAGGACACCATTCCGCGCCAGCAGTTCAAGATCGCGATCCAGGGCGCCATCGGCGGCCAGATCATCGCCCGCGCCACGATCACGGCATACCGCAAGGACGTCACCGCCAAGTGCTACGGCGGCGACATCACCCGCAAGCGGAAGCTGCTCGAGAAGCAGCGCGAGGGCAAGAAGCGCATGAAGCGCGTCGGCTCCGTCGACATCCCCCAGGAAGCGTTCGTCTCGGTGCTGCGCAGCGACAACTAGCGGGGGCGGCGCGGACGGCGTGCCAGTCCTGAACTCGCGGCGCTGTTAGTCCGCGTTGTACCAGATGGGGGAGGACCAGGCGCGTTCCTGGAGGGTCGGCGAGATGTCCTGGCGCGGCTCGACGCCGGCGCGCAGAGCGTCCCAGGTCGACCAGCGGCAGGTGGGGTTCTCGAGTGCGCGGACGTAGTAGAAGGCGCGCTCGGAGGCGTCGAAGTCGGGGTCGGTCCAGACCGCCTTCAGTTCGTCGGCGCCGGCGTCGGCGCTGATGTCGCACGTCGCGAGGTCGACCATTGCACCGTTGTCGGGGCAGCGGTTGGTGGCCGGGTCCACCTCGTTGCCGTCAGAGCAGGCGACGTCGTAGACGACCTCGGCGCCTTCGCCGTCCCGCGAGGATCCCTTGATCACCTGCAGTCGCTGCAGCGGCGCCCCCATCGAATCGCGCATGGCGATGACAGCGAACGTCGGCGCCGGGCCGGCATCGGTGACCAGCAGGTCGCCGCCCATGGGCACTCCCTCGGCGTAGGCCTTGGTCAGGAACTCGGCGTCGTCCAGGTCGCCGTCTGCGAAGTCGCCGGCGAAGAAGCGGATCTTGATGCGCGGGCCGGAGGTGGCGAAGGTCTCCTTGCGCCGCATCGCGTCGAAGATCGCCGCGCGGGTGTTCTCCTCGGCCCACACGCCGGCAAGGCCGGAGGCGCCCCAAGTGTAGTAGTAGGTGTCGCGGAAGGTGCGGCCCGAGCCGTCGCCGGTGCGCATCGACGCGTCCGACTGCTGGGTCGCATCGCCCAGCGTCTGGTTCGCGCCGGTGCCGGGAACGGAGCCGCGAAGCTGGGGCTCGGCGTCCAGGATCCCGACCTTGGACCAGTAGTTGTCCTCCTCGAACGAGCCGGCGGAGACGTGCGTGTCGCTGGCGCCGATGAGGCCGAACTTGTATGGGTTCATCAGGCCGTCGTCGGCGAGCCGGAGCCCCCGGATCAGGGCGTCGCGGACGTAGCTGCCCGGTGGGTCGCTGATGATCGTGGTGGCGATCTTGTACGGCATGATCTCGAAGTCGGCCCATTCGTCGTTGGGCGACAGCGCCGGATGGGTGTCCGAGGTGCCCTTGACCTGGGTCATCTCGACGATCGGTTCGTTGCGCATCCGGACGTCGGAGTATTCGTCGTCGAAGGGATCGCCGTAGAACTTCTCCATCTCGAACATGCGGCCGCCGGAGCCGTTCGAGTTGTGTGGAATGGCGAGAGCCTCGATCCCCTGGTCCCGCCAACCGTCCATCGCGGCCCAGAGGTCCTCGGGGTTCTGCGAATCGAGCCGGCTGAACGGAGCGTCCGGGTGCTCGGAACCGCGGAAGATCACGTTGCGGTGCAGGTTGTCCCGTTCGTAGCCCGACGACGTGAATTCGTAGCCGATGAAGGCGGTGAAGTTGCCCGGGTCGTTGTGCGCTTCGGCGGCCTCGACGATCTTCGACCAGGCGCCGCGCACGACTTCCATGTTCAGATGTTCCTCGGTGCCCGGGTCGCCGCGCAGGTAGGGGCCCATGCCGACGAAGATGCCGCGGCGCTCGTCGGCCTCCTCGGCCACGCGCAGGTCGGCGGCGATCGGGTGCCCGTAGACCGGGGAATCCTCCTCGGTCATCGCCGGCAGCATCCCCAGGTACATGCCGTGGTCGGCGACGGCCTGGAAGTCGAGCGGCCGGTCGAGCTGCATGTCGAAGCCGGCCGGATGCTTGATCGTTCCGCCCTTGGCGAACTCGTAGGCGTCGTTCGGGTCCGTGGTGGTGCCGAAGATGAAGGCGTCGAAGGAGTAGCGGGTGTGGACATGGAGGTCGCCGAAGTAGGCGTTCCGGGTCGGGTTCGGCCCGTCGGACGTACCGGCTGTCGCCGCCTCGTCGCCGCCGGCATCGTCGCTCGGGCTGCAGGCGCCAAGCAGGAAGGCGGCAAACGCCGTTATTGCCGCGGCCATCGTCAGCTTCTTCATCGGGGTCTCCTCAAGAGCGGTGTTGTGACAGTCTACAATCGTTGTTTGAGTTTTCCAGGTTGCGGATCGCGAAGGGAGGTCTCGTTGTGCGGAAACTGACGGCCGGACTCGTTCTTGTCACCGCGAGTGTGTTGGTGGCGGCATCGCCGGCCGCCGCGGTCGAGTTGGACGCGGACTTGAGAGCCCGCGTCGATGCCCTGATTGCGGAGGTCGACCGCTCACCGACCACCGCCGCCAACATCGCCGAGCGGATGCCGGTGCTCTGGGAATGGGCGAACGCCGTTTCGCTCCAGGGCGCCTTCGTGCCCAAGAACCTGCCCCTGGTGGCGTTCTACGGTCCGTTTCCCAGACCGGGCACGGAACCGTCGCCGTTCCAGGTCGAGGCCGTCGACGACTACGTGCGGCAGCTTGCCTGGTTGGACGAGGACGATGCGGCCCTGGGTACGGTCGCGCGAACGGGATCGGCGGTGTTCGAGGCGCGCAGTTGGGCGACGATCGAGGTCGTCTACACGGTCGGTTCGCTCGGCATGAGCGAGGGCGGCGGCCTGGTCGTCTCGACCCAGGGCGCCGGCGGCTACGGGCTGCTTCAGTCCACGGACCCCGCCGGCGACCACTACGTCTCCGCTCGGGTGAGCCGGGATGGGATCAGCCTGGAACAGGACACGCACCCGATCTGGGGTCCTTACGGCGGCTTCCGGAGTCCGGTCGGTTTCCCGACTTTTCGGGTTCGCGGCGGGGATTTGTCGGCCGGCGACACGATCACCCTGACCTACGGCGGCACGAGCGGCGGCGGCCGGGGGCTCGCCGTCGGTGAATTCAGCAACGACCGGATCGCCCTGCCGCTCCACGTCGACCCGGGCGGCGGCCGGGTCTACGAGTTGGCGCCGGCGACGTTTGAGGTGGTGGGCGGCGCGGCGGAGCGGGTTCACGGCTTCGCCCCGTCCATCGTCGGCGACGGCGAGACGTTCGTCATCTCGGTGCGCAGCGAGGACCGCCGCTACAACCGGGCGACCCGGGACATTCCCGACCTTCAGGTGTTCCGCGACGGGGAGCAGGTGGGTGAATTGCCGGCGGGTCAGGCGATCCACCTGATGGAGGTCACGGCGGAGGGAGAGGGGGTCCACCGCTACACCTTCCGTAGCCCGGACGGGGCGGTGACGGGCGCCGCCAATCCCGTATGGGTGAGGGCGGAACCCGAACACCGCCTCTACTGGGGCGAAACCCACGGCCACTCCGGATTCGCCGAGGGGCAGGGCACGCCCGAGGGGTACTTCGGCTTCGCCCGGGACGACGCCCGGCTCGACTTCGTGACCCTGAGCGAGCACGACCTGTGGCTGACCGACGGTCTTTGGCAGCAGATGACCGACGCGGTACTCGAGTACCACCGCGAGGGAGAGCTTCTCGTCTTCGCCGGCTACGAGTGGACTTCGCCGCGGCAACGCGGCGGCCACCACAACGTGTTCTTCCGGCGCGCCGACATGCGGCGGGTCGGTGTCCAGGTCGCGCCCGACCTGTCCGCGCTCTACCGGGGCCTGCGCGCCGAGTACGACACGGACGACGTCCTGATCATCCCGCATGCGCACCAGAACGGCGACTGGCGGCAGAACGACTTCCAGATGGAGAACCTGATCGAGATCATGTCCGGCCACGGCACCTTCGAGTGGTTCGGCAGCCGCTACCTCGAGCAGGGCTTTCGGGTCGGCTTCGTGTCGGCCTCGGACGACCACCGCGGGCATCCGGGCTACTCGCCCGGTCACCAGGCCGGGGCTTCCGGGCGACGGTCGAACATCTTCCAGTTCGGCGGTCTCGCGGCCGCCTGGGCGCCGGCCCGCACCACGGACGCGGTGTTCGGGGCGCTCAAGGCGCGCCGGGCGTACGCGACGACCGGGGCGCAACGAATCGTGCTCGACGCGCGGCTGAACGGCGCGCCGATGGGCAGTGAACTGGACCAGACGGACCGCCGCGTGCTGGAAGGTCGGGCCATCGGCACGGCGCCGATCCGCCGCGTCGACCTGATCCGCAACGGCGAGGTGGTGGCCACCTTCGACAGCCGCGGCGCCGGTGGTTCGGCGTTGCCGGAGGGCCAGTTCGAGGCCCTGGTCAGCTTCTTCTCCGAGACCTGGGTGGACATCCGGGACAACCCGCGCGGTCAGCGCCCCTGGTCGGGCGGCGTGACGGTCGAGGGCGCCAACGTGGTGAGCGGCAGGCTGACCGGTACGCCGCTGCCGGCCGACCGCTTCAGCGTCGACGGCAACGGCGCCCGCTTCGACGTGACCACCCGCGGCTCGCGCCGCTCCTTCGCCCTGGTGCTGGCGGGCGATCCGTCGGAGGTCCGGCTCAACTTCGAGATCGACGCCGGGTTCGAGTACGGCACGGCGCCGACCCAGGTGCGGACTCCGCAACAGTTCGCCGCCGCCGGCTTCACCCTGGCCTTGCCTGAAGACCCCGGGACAGGGTCGGCCTCCCGCGGGGGCAACGAGCACGTGTTCCATGAGGGCGACTACCGCGACAGCGTGCGGGTCGACCTCCTCGAGGGCCTGCGTGACGACGTGACCTTCCGCTTCACCGACTTCGGCGACCAGGAGGACTGGTACTACCTGCGCGTCGAGCAGATCGACGGCCACCTCGCGTGGTCGAGCCCATGGTGGGTCGGCGGCGAGAAGCCGCGCTAGTCGGCGGCGGCGCCGTCGGTGGTACCCGCCGGCCCGGGGGCCTGTAGGGAGGGTCCCTGCGGCCGTCACGTGAGCGTCGGCGGCGGTAGGGTTCAGCGGTGGCCGGCACTGGGGCAACTCGTTTGGGATCGGTGTGACGGACGCGGCGGGGCTTTACGTCCACATCCCGTTTTGTTCGGCGATCTGCCCGTACTGTGACTTCGCGGTTGCTCGGGGTGGGGCGGGGGATCGGCGCCGGTTCGTCGCGGCCCTTTGCACGGAGATCGATTGCTGCAGTTCGGGCGGAAGCGATGGCGTGCGGTCCGAGGGGGGCTGGGCCTTCGAAGCGAGCCGGTTCGACACGGTCTACTTCGGCGGTGGCACGCCATCTGCGCTCAATCTCGAACAGCTTGAGGCGATTCGGCGGCGACTCGAAACGGCGTTTGAAATCGACGCGGAGGCGGAGTGGACAATCGAGGCGAATCCGGAGGATGCCGCTACAGAGTCGCTCGCGGGTTGGCGAGAGCTTGGCTTCGATCGCATCAGCCTTGGTCTGCAGGCCCTGGACGACGAGGCGCTGCGGTTCCTCGGTCGCCGGCACGATGCGGCTGAGGCGAGAGCGAGTGTGGAACGGGCCCGTGCGGCCGGCTTCCGGTCGGTTTCAATCGACCTGATTTACTCGTTGCCCGGTTTCGACGCCGGCCGGTGGCGCAGGACGATTGAAGAGGCTGCGGTGCTTGGCCCGGACCACCTCTCCTGCTACGAGCTGACGATTCACGACGGGACGCCGTTCGGACGTCGGCGCGACGCGGGCCGGCTGCACGAGACCGGCGAGGACGAGCGGGCCGCCAACTTCGTTGCCGCCCACCGCCTTCTCGAGGAACGCGGCTACGAGGGGTACGAGGTCTCGAGCTTCGCGCGCGACGAGGAGCACCGGAGCCGCCACAACGGCAAGTACTGGCGCCATGCGCCCTACCTGGGTCTGGGGCCGTCCGCGCACTCGTTCGCCGGCCGCAGCCGGTGGTGGAACGTCGCGCCGTGGAAGCGCTGGAGCGACGCCGTGGAGAGCGGTGAGGCACCCGTGGCCGGCCGGGAGGAACTGACCGATGGGCAGTTGCTTCTGGAGACCGTGATGATGGGACTACGCCAGCGGTCCGGTATCGACTGCGAGACGATGGAACGGCGATTCGGAATCGCGCCGGAACGCGCCAACGCCGAGCAGATCGAAACCTGGCAGAAGGCAGGCTGGCTGCGGATCAGCGGGCGCCGCCTGCAACCGACGCTTGAGGGGATGGCGCGCGCCGACCGGCTGGCCGCGGAGTGGGAGTTGGGCGGGGCCTAGCGGAAGACCGACGCCTCAAGTTCCACGTCGGCGCTCTGCCACGCCTTGCGGAAGCGCTGTTCCGCTTCCTCCGCTTCCGCCTCCCGGCCCTGGTCGCTCAGGGCCTTCGCCAGGCCGAACAGAGACCAGCCGTTGTGCGGGTTGTGCTCGAGGTCCTGGCGGTAGGCGGCTTCGGCTTCCCGGGCGTGGCCGGCTTCGAGCAGTACGGCGCCGAGTGACTGCCGCACCGGATAGTGGAACGCTGGCGGCTCGGCGTAGCGGAGACTGTCCTGGAGCGCCACTGCGGATCGCATTTCCTCGATCGCGCGCTCTGTGCGTCCCTTCGCGGCGTGGATCTCGCCCGCTACCAGGTGCTCGGTGAGGCGGACCAGGTCTCTTCCCTGGGCGAAGGAGATGCGGATGTCGGCCAGTTCGGGGTTGCGCCGCAACTTTCCGAGCGCCTTCAGGTGTCTCTTCGCAGCCTTGGCGTTTCCGGTGGCGGCCGCGGCAAGGCCTTGGGCGTAGCGCCACATCGCGGTCTGGAAGGTCTGTCCGGCCGGCGGTTGGGGAGTCTCCAGGATCTCCTGCCAGCGGCCGAAACGGATGCGGGCGAACAGCGGCGTGGCCAGGTAGTTCTGCAGGAAGGCGAGAGTGGAAGCCATCTCCGCTGGGACTTCCCCGGCCAGCGAGTCGGCGCTCTCGATGGCCAGCGCGGCACGGCCGCCGAAAGTTGCCGAGGCCCACAGGAAGTGGATGTTGTGGGGGTAGTAGGCGACGGGGTACAGGCCCTGGGCGCTGCACTGGGCGATGTAGTCGAGATCGGCGTCGATCGCGCGCTGGTTCGACGTCACCGCGTCGTCGTAGCGGCCCACCCGGATGTAAATGTGGGCGGGCATGTGGACCAGGTGCCCGGCGGAGGGCATGAGCGCGCCGAGTGCGTCGGCGCTGGGCTCGGCGAGGTGGGGTTTGCGGGCCTCCATCAGGTGGATGTAGTAGTGGTGCGCACCGGGGTGGCGGGGATGTTCGGCCATCACCCGCTCGAGCAGCTTCTTCGCTTCGGGCGTCCCGGGCTGCGGCTCGCCGCCGCGCCAGTAGTCCCAGGGCATCGTGTTCATGATCGCCGCGGCGTGGAGCGTCGAGGGCTCCGGATCGTCGGGGAAACGCTTCGCAACCGCGGCGATGGCCTCGACCCAGGCGGCGTCGAGGGAAGCGCGGTCGGCGCCTTCGTCGGTGGAGTAGCGGCTTGCGAGCGCTTCGATCAGGGCCTGTTCCCGCTGGCTGGCGTTGTCGCGCCGGTCTTGAGCCTGTTGCAGGCTCTCCAGGGCCTGGAGCTCGCGCTCGTGCGGCATCGAGTCGTTCAGGTTGCGGCCGAGGGCCAGGGCCTTGCCCCAGTGCGGCATCGCCGCCTCCGGGTCCAGGCGCGTCGCTTCCTCGAAGGCGCGCACGGCTTCGGCGTGGTTGAAGGCGTAGACGAGACGCAGCCCTTGGTCGAAGAAGCGCTGCGCCGCCTCCGACGAGGTCGTGATCGGGTAGTGGAGATCGCCGAGACCTTCGAGCATCGGCGCGAGGGGCTCGTCAGCCCCTTGGACAGGGGTCGCAGCCAGCGCCACGACGATCATCGGCACGAGCGAGAGACTTCGATGGAATCGACCGGTGAGCATGGGGTCAGCGTAGCAGCCGAAGAGCCGGTTACGATCCGCGGTCAGGGGGACTGAAGTGGCTCGTATCGCAGTGCTCACCGGCGGGTCGACGCCCGAGCGGACCGTTGCCCTCGCCGGCGCGGCTCAGGTTGCGGCGGCGGTGCGCGGCCGAGGCCACGAGGTCACCGTGTATGACACGGTCGAGCCCACCGCGCTCGACCGGGAGCTGGAACAGCGTCGGCTGGGCCAGACAGTCGGTAGCAAGCCGCCGGCGCTTCAGGAGTTGCGGGCGCTGGCCGAGCAGGAGGATCTCGAGGCCCTGCTGGCGGAGGGCGGCCTTGCCGATCACGACGCCGTGTTCCTGGTCCTGCATGGCCGCCAGGGAGAGGGCGGCGAAGTCCAGGGGCTGCTCGAGGAGGCCGGCGTTGCGTTCACAGGCAGCGCTGCTTCCGGTAGCGCATTGGCGATGGACAAGGATCGGAGCAAACAGCGATTCAAGGCCGCCCGCATTCCGACTCCCGACTGGGCTCTGTGGCCGGTACGCGTGGGTGAACTAGCGGCGCTCGGGCTGCCCCTGGTGGTCAAGCCGTCACGCGTCGGCTCGACGGTCGGTCTATCGGTGGTCCGCGAGACCGGGGAGCTGGACTCGGCGGTGGGCCGTGCTTTGACCTTCGACAACCAGGTACTGCTGGAGCGTTTCGTTGGCGGTGGCGAGTACACCGTCGGCGTGCTGGAAGGGCGGGCGCTCGCGGTGGGTGAGATCGTGCCGCCGGGAGAGATCTTCGACTACCACAGCAAGTACACGCCAGGGCTGGCTCAGGAGTTGTTCCCGGCTCGGATCGACGACCAACTCGCGGAGCGACTGCGCGATCTTGCGCTAGCTGCCCACGAGGCCCTGGGCCTGCGGGATTTCTCGCGCGTCGACCTCCGGCTGGACGCCGCGGGCGAGCCGTACTGCCTGGAGGTCAACACCCTTCCGGGGATGACCCAGACCAGCCTGCTGCCGCAGTCGGCCGCGGTGCTCGGGATCTCCTTCAATGAGCTCTGCGATCGGATGATCCGTCTGGCGCTCAGCCGGCCGCGGTCGCCGACCGGGGCCGGTTCAGGACGCCGTCGAGCCCCTGCCGCAGGTCGTTGACGAGGTCGTCCGCGCGCTCGATCCCGATCGAGAGTCTTAGAAGCTGGTCGCTGATGCCGGCCGCGGCCCGTGCTTCCGCCGACATGGAGGCGTGGGACATGGTGGTCGGGTGGGAGATCAGGCTCTCGACGCCGCCGAGGGATTCGGCGAGCGAGAGGCAGGTGAGGTTCGAGACCAGGTCGGCCACGTCCTCGGTCTCCCCGGCGAGTTCGAAGCTGACCATGGCGCCGAAACCGTCCTGCTGGCGCTTGGCGATCTCGTGGCCGGGATGATCGGTCAGGCTCGGGTGAAAGACCCGCTCCACGGCCGGATGTTCGGCGAGCATTTCGACCACGGCCAGCGCGTTTTCCTCGTGGCAACGTAGACGACTGTGCAATGTGCGCAGTCCGCGCAGCGTCAGGTAGCTGTCGAAGGGAGCTCCGGCCACGCCCATCATGTTCGCCCACTCCTCGAAGAACTCCTGGAGTTCGTTCGTGGCCGCGACGACCGCGCCGCCGATCACGTCGCTGTGGCCGTTCAGATACTTGGTCGTCGAGTGGATCACCGCATCGGCCCCCCACTCGATCGGCCGCTGGAGTGCGGGCGACATGAAGGTGTTGTCGGCGACGACCAGCGCGCCGGCCCGTTTTGCGTGCCGGCAGACGGCTTCCAGATCGGTGATCCGAAGCAGCGGGTTGCTCGGCGTCTCGACCAGGACCAGCTTCGGGCGGGAAGCGAGAGCCGCCGCCATGGCCTTCGCGTCCGTCAGGTCGACGAACTCGACCTGGAGCAGGCCGCGCCGCTGGAGCTGGTCGAAGAGCCGGAACGTGCCGCCGTAGCAGTCGTGCGCGGCGACGACCCGGTCGCCCGGGTCGAGCAGTTGGCACACCAGAGTGACCGCGGCCATGCCGGAGGCGGTGACGACCGCGCCCTGGCCGCCCTCGGCCTCCGCGAGCGCCTCGGCGAGTGCGGAGCGCGTCGGGTTGCCGGAGCGCGTGTAGTCGTACGGCCGCTTGCCGTCCAGCCCGGTAAATGTGAAGTTGGCCGACAGGTGGAGCGGCGGAACGACCGCGCCGTGCTGCGTGTCGGTCGCGAGCGCCGCCCGCACGGCGCGGGTTGCCGGGTGGTGGTTCGAAGTCATGTGAGTCTCCGGCCGAGAAGGGGGTTGGTGGGTCTCGCAAGCGAGACGGATTCAACGCTCTCTCAAGAAGACTTCTACGGAGAGTGAACCGGAGGAGGCGCCGAGTCCGCGGAGTGCGGCTCGTTGGCTCATCTCTCGGTAGCCCCAAAGGAGGGACTCCCGTAGGAGTTGGCACCTTCCCGAGGTTGCGAAGCCCCGGTGGTTGCCCCGGCTTCAACGGGCCCAATCCCTCGGCCGGTCTCGATGAGTGCTCCGGCGACGGGAACCGCAACGGAGCGCCGGTGATGGTAGCAGATCGCCAATTGGGGCGTTGGCAAGGTCGGAGCAGGTGGCCTGCTATACTGCCGTCACCCGCGGACCGAACCACGGTCGACGTTGATTGAAGTGCAGCGCCGACCGTTCTCGCTTTTTTTGACTTGGTTGCCCGCACTTCCAGTTCCGGGAGTGCATTCACTAGGAGACTTGGGATGAGGAACTTGGCTGATCGTATCTTGGCGCACGCTCTCCCCGCGCTTGCTCTTGTCTTGTGTGCATCCGGCGCCTGGGCGCAGGCCACGGGCCAATTGAGCGGCTTCGTCACCAACAACGAGGGCGACGCCCTGCCGGGCGTCAGCGTCACGGTGACCAACGTCGCCACGAATCAGTCCCGACTGGCGATGACCGGCCAGGACGGGTACTTCGCGGCGCCGCTGCTGCCGCCGGGCGACTACAACGTCACGGCGGCGCTTGAGGGCTTCGTCCAGTTGAGCCAGGAAGGCGTCCGGGTCACCGCCGCCGAGAACGCCCGGATCAGCATGGCGCTCTCGGTCGGCGAGTTCTCGGAGACGATGACGGTCACCGGCGAGACACCGCTGATCGAGACCTCGAACGCGACCTTGGGCATCGTCGTCGACGAGGTGAAGATCGTCCAGCTACCGCTCAACGGCCGGAACTTCACCCAGTTGGGCACCCTGATCCCAGGTGTGGTCGAGCCGCCGGCCCGCCTCGGCGGTGCGCGCGGCGACGCGGACGCCGGGATCAACGGGTTCGGCGCCGTCACCGCTGGCTTCAGCGTCAACGGCGTGCGCAGCCAGTCGAACAACTTCCTGCTCGACGGGGCCGCGAACAACGACACCTTCAACACCGGTTTCGTGGTGCGGCCGCCTCCCGATGCGATCGAGGAGTTCAAGATCCTGACCCACTCCTACACGGCGGAGTTCGGCCGCAGCGCCGGCTCGATCGTCAACGTGGTGACCAAGTCGGGCGGCAACAGCCTCCAGGGCAGCGTGTGGGAGTTCAACCGCGACGATTCGTTCGAGTCTCGGAACTACTTCTCGCCCCCGGATCAGGACAAGCCGACGTTGGCGCAGGACCAGTTCGGCGGCAGCATGGGCGGGCCGATGATCACGGACAGGCTGTTCGGCTTTGGCTACTACGAGGGATTCCGCAACACGCGCGGCACGACCCAGAACATCGCCGTCATGTCCCCCGCGCAGCGCATGGGGGACTTCTCCGGCGGCAACACGATCAATGATCCGATGACCGGCGATCCCTTCCCGGGCAACGTGATCCCGGCCGACCGGCTGAGCCCGATTGCGGTCAGGCTGATCAACGACTTCATGCCGCTCGCGAACGTGGGCGGCCGGTACATCGTGTCGCCCGACGTGACCGACGACCGCGACCAGTTCGGGCTGCGGCTGGACTACCGGATCGCGGACTCGCAGAACGTCCTGCTGCGTGTGCTCAGGAGCAACTCGGACCGCTTCGAGCCGCCCACGGTGCGGCCGACCGGCAACGCGGCGGCGGCGCAACTCGACGACTACATGCTGTCCCATACCGCCACGGCGGGGTCGAACGTCTTCAACCAGGTGCGGCTGCTGTCGAGCCGGATCGACGCGGAGCCGGTAGTCACCAGCGGCCTCACGAATTCCGAGTACGGCATCAACCTGCCGAACATCAACGAGTTGGCGATCGGTCTGCCGCAGTTCTCGATCTCGGGCTTCCCGAGCATGGGCGATCGCAGCCAGCCCTTCGTCAAGCGGGAGAACGAGGTCGATCAGTTCACGGACGACCTCACGATCCTGCGCGGCCGCCACACGATCAAGACGGGCGTGGACGTGCGCAAGGAGAAGATGTTCATCGGCTTCATCAACCGGCCGAACGGCGACTTCACCTTCAACGGCCGCCACACCGGCAGCGCCGCGGCCGACTTCCTGCTCGGGCTGCCCTCGCGGGTCCGCACCGCGGTGCCGGGCGCCGACTCGATCAACGAGGGCGATGGCTGGCTGTACTCCGGGTACCTCCAGGACGAGATCCGGGTCACGCCGCGGATGACCCTGAATCTCGGCCTCAGGTACGAGTTGGCAACGCCCTTCGAGGACAGCGGCGATGGGCTGAACAGCTTCCGGCCCGGCCAGCAGTCCACGCGCTTCCCGGATGCCCCCACCGGCCTGGTCTACCCGGGCGACGCGGGGGTGCCGAAGGGAACGTACGACACGGACTCGAACAACTTCGCGCCGCGGCTGGCGCTGGTCTGGGATCCCGAGGGCGAAGGCCGCTCGAGCGTCCGCGCCGGCTGGGGGCTGTTCTTCGACAGCCTGCCGGGCCAGGGCGACTTCTTCCAGAACTCGGTCCTGGCGCCGCCGTTCAACCCGCTGGTCCAGCTCGACGCGCCGCCCACGGTGGTGACCCTTGCGGACCCGCTCGCGAACCTCGAAGGCGGCCCGACGAGTTTTCCGCCAGGGATCATCTTCATCGGCTGGGGCTCGGAGTTCACCACGCCGAACTACCAGCACTTCAACCTCACCTATCAGCGCCAGCTCGGGCAGAACATCGGCCTCGAGGTGGGCTGGGTCGGGTCGCGGGGCCGGAACCTGCCGATCTTCATGGAGGTCAATCCGCGGGTGGTCGAGCCTGGCCAGACCACGCTCGGGCCGCGCACCTTCCGGGCTTTCAGCCTGGTGCGGCCGACCTTCACGGTGGCGAAGTCCTCGTACGACGCGTTGCAGGCGAGTGTGCGGATGCGGCCCACCCGCGGCCTCAACTTCCTCTTCTCGTACACCTACGGCCATGCGGAAGATCACGTCTCGGGGCTCAACATCGGCGGCGAGGAGCGGCCGATCGTTCCGGTCGACCTGGAGCGGCCGAGTTCGATCGACCGGGCGCTGGAGCGTGAGCGGGGCGATGCGCTGTTCGATGTCCGGCACCGGCTGGTGCTCAGCTTCGGCTACGACCTGCCGTCGCTCGAGAACAGCAGCGGCTTCGTGCGCGGACTGTTCGGCAACTGGCAGTTGAACGGCATCCTCCAGTCCCAGACCGGGTACCCGTTCCCGATCAGGGTGCGCGGCGACGACATCCGGGGTCTGACCTCGCGACCGGATCAGGTTTGCGACCCGAACCAGGGTGCGCCGAACACGGTCGACAAGTGGTTCAACACGGAGTGCTTCGTGCCGCTGAGCCTGGCCGAGACCGCCACGCGGCACGGCAACGCCCGCCGGAACACCATCCGCGGACCGGACTTCGAGCGCATCGACCTGTCGCTGATCAAGAACGTCCCGCTGGGCGGTGGAGACCGTTCGCTGCAGCTCCGGGTCGAGGCGTTCAACGTCTTCGACCGGGTCAACTTCGCCCAGCCGGGGAACCGGGTCGGAGACCGGGGCTACGGCGCCATTACGTCGACCAACGGTGACGGAAGGATCGTGCAGCTCGGGGTCAAGTACAACTTCTGATCAGCCGGGGCTCTCGCCCGCATCCTGAAGCCCGGGGTGCGGGCGACTCGCCGGCGCTCAGCCGGTCGGGTTCGCCTTGCCCTGGTGTACGAACCAGAGGTTGCGGGAGTAGACGAGTAGACCGAAGCTTTGGCCCGCGATGAAGACCGGATCGCGCCGCCACAGGGCGTAGCTTAGAAGCACCAGGCCGCCGCCCAGACTCAGGTACCAGAAGACAGTCGGGACGACGCTCTGCCGGCGGCGCTCCGTGGCGATCCACTGGACGAGAAAGCGGGAGGCGAAGAGGGCCTGCCCGCCGAAGCCGATGGCTATCCAGAGGTTCTCGAGCGTGAGTGACGGCATGGTGGGCTCTCCAGGGGGTGGGCGGTGGCGGAAACGGCGCGCCGTCGGTACCAGGAGACGCCGAACAGGTCCAGGACGCCGCGCAGGAAGCGGCCGCGGATGTTGTACTTGCTCTTGCCGCGAGTGCGCGGACGGTGTCCAATCGGGATCTCAGCGTAGTTGCCGCCGTGCCTCAAGGCCAGCACTGGCAGGAAGCGGTGCAGGCCGTCGAAGGCGGGCAGGTCGTCGACGACGGCGGCGCGGTAGCCCTTGAGCGCGCAGCCGATGTCGGTGCAGGGGTCGCCGAGGACCAGTCGCCGGGCCCGGTTGGAGACCCGGCTCGCCAGTCGTCGCGGAAGTGTGTCGCGGCGCTTCGCCCGGATGCCCGATGCCACATCGTGGTCCTCAAGGAGAGCAACGATGGTCGGAATGTCGGCGGGGTCGTTCTGCAGATCGGCGTCCATGGTCACGATCAGAGGCGCGCGCGCGGCGCGTATCCCCACGAGCAGGGCCGCCGACTGGCCGGCGTGACGGTCGAGGCTGAAGATTCGCACCCTCGCATCGCTCTCTGCCAGTGCAGCGAGTTCGTCGCGGCTGCCGTCCGTGCTCAGGTCGTCAACGAGGATCAACTCGTAGTCGAAGCCAGCGGCGACCATTGCGTCGGCTGTCTCTCCGGCCAGACGTTTCAAGTTACCCGCTTCGTTGAAGACGGGGGCGACGATTGAGAGCTGCGGCGTCATGGCGGTACTTTCGCGAATCCTAGTGGTTTCCGTTGATACCCTGCCGCCCGTGCTGCTCATCGTGCGCCACGGCGAGACCGCCTCGAACGCGGCCCGGATCGTTCAGGTGCCGGAGACGCCGCTCAACCAGCGAGGCATGGCGCAGGCGGAGCGCCTGGCGGCGAGGCTGGTGAACCATCACCGGGAGCGTCCCATCGGGTGCGTCGTTGCCAGCCACCTGCGACGCGCCGAGATGACCGCCGAGCCGGTGGCCGCGGCTCTCGGCCTGCCGCTGATCATCGAGCCCCTGCTAGCCGAGCGCAACTTCGGCGACCTGCGTGGAAGGGCGTACGCCGACCTCGGTCTCGACATCATGGAACCCGGCTACGAACCGCCGGCGGGGGAGGACTGGCCGTCGTTCCACCGGCGGGTCACCCGGGCCTGGAGCAGGATTCGTGAGCTCGCCCGGGCAACCGAAGGCGACAGCGTCTTCGTCACCCACGGCCTCGTCTGCCACTCCCTGGCGCTGCATCACCTGGTTCTTGGCGACGGTGTGGAGCAGCCCGATCGTTGGGGAAACACCTCGGTCACCCACGTCGAGGATCGGGCGCCGTGGAGAGCGACCCGGATCAACTGCTGCGACCACCTCGACGCGACGACCGCCGACGGCGGTCAGATGTCCGGCATCTGACGCCGCCACGGCGGCGCCCCGACCGCGCCGATCCTTCAGCCGTCGGACCGGGGCTCGGATAAAGTTCCGGCGACCGCGCCGGCTCGGGAAGAACCGAGGCGGGTGGCGGGTTGGAGAAGGCGTGGACGGGGCCACCCGTGCGCGAATCCGAGGCTTGTCCCTCCCTGGCCAGAACCCCTGCTGGCGCCCATCCAGGAAATGACCGATACGGATCCGACCGACATGACCGTGGATTTGAGCGAGACCGTTCCCTCCGACCCGTCGGCGCCCCAGGTGGCGCCGCACACTGCCCCTGCCGTGCCCGGCGTCAGCGAACAGCTCCGGGCCGAGATCGCGGCCCAGGCCGACCTGCTGCACCGCGTTCGCACGGAAGTGGGCAAGGTGATAGTGGGTCAGACCTACATGATCGACCGCCTGCTGATGGCTGTGATCGCGGACGGGCACGTGCTGATCGAGGGCATTCCGGGTCTGGCGAAGACGACCGCGGTCAAGACGCTGGCCCAGACGGTGCGCACCGGCTTTTCGCGCATTCAGTTCACGCCCGATCTGCTGCCCGCGGATCTGCTCGGCACCCAGATCTACCGTGTGGATCAGCACGACTTCCAGGTCAAGCAGGGGCCGATCTTCACCAACCTGCTGCTCGCGGACGAGATCAACCGGGCCCCCGCCAAGGTGCAGAGCGCGTTGCTCGAGGCGATGCAGGAGCGTCAGGTCACCCTCGGCGACGAGACCTTCGAACTGCCCGATCCGTTCCTGGTCATGGCGACCCAGAACCCGATCGAGCAGGAGGGCACCTATCCGTTGCCGGAAGCCCAGGTCGACCGGTTCATGCTCAAGCTGCGCGTGGACTATCCGAACCGGGAGGAAGAGCGCGAGATCATGCGCCGGATGTCCCGGCGCGAGCGGCCTGTCGTCGAGGCGGTCGTGAGCCCGGACGAGATCCGCCGGGCGCGGGACGTGGCCGACGCGATCTACCTGGACCCCAAGGTCGAGGAGTACATCGTCGACCTGGTGTTCGCGACCAGGCAGCCGGCAGAGGTCGGACTGGAGCGCCTCGAGCCGCTGATCGAGTACGGGGCGTCGCCGCGCGCCACGATCTTCCTCGCCGCTGCGGCCCGCGTGCAGGCGCTGATGTCGGGCCGGGCCTACGTGACGCCGCAGGACGTCAAGACGGTGGGCCCCGACGTTCTGAGGCACCGGGTGCTGGTCTCGTACGAGGCAGAGGCCCGGGACCTCAGCTCGGACGATCTGATCCAGGAGATCATGGGCACCGTCGACGTTCCCTGAAGTCGCTTCGGAGCGCGATCGATGTGGTTCTTCCGGCGTAACGAAACCGCGGACCAGGAGCGGCAGGAGGCGACCCTCTCGCCTGAGCTGCTGGCGCGGATCAAGACGATCCAGCTTCGCACCCAGCGCCTGGTGACCGACGCCCTCGCGGGCGAGTACCACAGCGCCTTCAAGGGGCGGGGCATGGAGTTCGAGCAGGTGCGCGAGTACACGGCGGGGGACGACATCCGCCACATCGACTGGAACGTGACGGCGAGGATGTCGAGCCCCTTCGTCAAGGAGCACCGGGAGGAGCGGGAGCTGACAGTCATGCTGATCGTCGACGTCAGTTCGTCGGGCGCCTTCGGCACCGCTGAGAAGCAGAAGCGCGAGGTCGTCGCCGAAGTCGCCGCCGTGCTCGCCTACCTCGCGATCCAGAACAACGACCGGGTGGGGATGATCATCTTCTCGGACCGGATCGAGCACTTCATTCCGCCCAAGAAGGGACGTTCCCACGTCTGGCGCGTGATCCGGGAGGTGCTGAGCTTCCGCCCGACGGGCCGGGGCACCGACCTCGACGGCGCTCTGGACTACCTGGGCCGCGTGGTGAGGCGCCGGTCGGTGGGCTTCGTCATCTCGGACTTCCTGGACGAGGGCTTCGCCGAGCGCTTGCGCGTTGCGGCTCGCCGCCACGACCTGACCGCGATCCGTGTCCTTGACCAGCGCGAAGTCAGCCTGCCGCGGATGGGTCTGGTCGAACTCGAGGACGCGGAGACCGGGGAGACGATCGTGATCGACACGGCGAGCCGGCGGGTTTCGGAGAGCTTCGCCCGTCTGGCCCGAGAGGATCTGAAGCGGCGTTCCGAGCAGTTCCGCCAGGCCGGCGTCGGCGAGATCCAGATCTGGGCGGACCGTCCATGGATTGATCCGATCGTCCGCTACCTGCGGGCGCGCGAACACGGATGGCGCGATCCCGCGCCATCCGTGAACCAGTCCGTGGGCCCGTCATCGGGCGCACGGATGGCACAGACGGTGCGGACGTAGGAGCGGGAGCGGACGTGAGTTCGAATCCTCACCTTCGTCGCGGGCGTGTCGCGGCGGCTGCCGCAGCGGCCGTGTTGGTGCTGCCTCTCCTGCTCGCGTGCGGGGCCGCGGACGAGCAGGCGGGCACCGGGGAGGCGCCGAAGCCGCCCGCCGAGCTGCGGGCCGCGGTCGACCGCGCCACCGCCACGACGGGCGACCTGATCACCTATGAAGTGGAAGTCGAGCGCGACCCGGACGTGAACGTCGAGTTGGCCGATCCCGGAATCGACATCGCGGGCTTCCGGATCGTTGACCTCGGCCAGGATTCGCCGGAGACTCTTGCGTCGGGCCGGATCCTGGAACGCCGCAGGTTCCAGCTCCGCGCCGATCTGGTCGGTTCCTACGTGCTGCCGGCACTCTCCGCTACCTACAGCGGTCCTGCCGGTGACGGGGGCGACCTCGAGACACCGGAGATCCCGGTTGAAGTCGAGTCGGTGCTGCCAGCGGACGGGACCGAGGTGACGGACATCCGCGACATCAAGCCGCTGCTGCGGGTCGGGAGCGGCAGGCCGTGGCTGTGGTGGCTCGGACTTGCCGTCGCGGTTCTCGCGCTGGCGATAGCGGCATGGTGGTGGCGCCGTCGCCGGGGAAGCGGGGGCGATGCTCCGGAAGTGCCTCGGATTCCGCCCTACGACCTGGCGATCCAGGAGTTGGAGCGGCTGCGGCGAACCGACTTATCGAACCTGCGGGAACTGCGCCGCTACTACTTCGCCGTCTCGGCGGTCGTTCGGGCGTACGTTGAGGGTCGCTTCGGCCTGAACGCGACCGACCTGACGACGGAGGAGATCCTGAGCCGGTTGGGTGCACCCGGTTGGCGCGACCCCGCGCCAAGCGCGAACCAGTCCGTGCGCCCGTCATCGGGCGCACGGATGGCACTGATCCGGCTCGATCCGGTACAGGCGAAGCGCCTGGAGCGGTTCCTGGTCGCCACGGACCAGGTCAAGTTCGCGGCCCACCTGCCCCTGCCCGAGGAGATCGACCGCACCTACGAGCAGGCTCTGGGCTTCGTGCGGGCGACCGGGAGGCCCAAGGACGATGCCGGCGACGACGGCGGCAACGCGGAGGCCCCTGCGTCGGCGCCTGACCAGGCGGGGAAGGCGGCATGAACGAGCAACTCCTGTTCGCCGATGCCCGCTGGCTTTGGGTGCTGCTGCCGCTGTACGTGATCTGGTCGCTCCTGTGGTGGCTTCGGCCGCGCTGGCGTCATCTGGCGGCGCGGCGCGGTTTCTCCATCGGACGGAAGGCAGCGGGCAGGACGGCCGTTGCCTACTCGTCGCTCGTGCATGCGCGCCAGGCGGCGAGCTCGGGAACGCCGATGGCCCGTCGCCTGGTGTCGGTGCTGCGTCTCGTGGTCGTCGCCCTGGTGCTGCTCGCCGTGATGCGTCCCCAGACCGGGCGTGCGCTCACCGAGGTGAGCACGGAGGGCATCGACATCGTGCTCGTCATCGACACTTCGGGGTCGATGAGGGCGCTCGACCTCGACGCCCACGAGCGCTCGCTGAGTCGCCGGAGGGACCGTCTGGAGGTGGCCAAGGGAGTGGTCGAGACCTTCATCGCAGCCCGGCCGAACGACCGCATCGGCCTCGTCGTGTTCGGCGAGGAGGCCTTCACGCAGTGTCCGCTGACTCTCGACCACGGCATTGCCGCGACCTTCCTCGAGCAGTTGGAGATCGGCATGGCGGGCGACGCCACGGCGATCGGATCGGCCGTCGGGGTGGCGACCAAGCGCCTCAAGGACTCGGAGGCCGAATCGAAGGTCGCGGTCCTGCTGACGGACGGCCGGAGCAACGCCGGCGCCCTGACGCCGCTGCGGTCCGCCGAGGCGGCGGCGGCGCTCGGGGTCAAGCTCTACACGATCGGCGTCGGCACCCGCGGTCAGGCGCCCATCGTGGTGGAGACGCGGTTCGGTCCGCGCGTGGTCTACGAGGACGTGGAGATCGACGAGGACACTCTGCGGCAGATGGCGACTGTCACCGGCGGCGGCTACTTCCGGGCCGAAGATGTGGCGGGGCTGGAGGAGATCTACGAGCGGATCGACGAACTCGAGAAGACCGAGATCACCCAGGAGTCCTACATGGAGTACGAGGAGAGTTTCGCCTGGCTGGTGACGCCGGCGGTGTTCCTGCTCCTGCTCGAAGTGGTGCTGCTCGACACCCGCCTGAGGAAGTTGCCGTGAGGGGCAACCGGATGAGACCCGTGTCGGCCCGGCGCCGCGGTGAGCACCGGGGCCGAACGCTGCTGGCGCTCGTGCCGGTCGCGTTCCTCGTGCTCGGTTGCGAGGTCCGCACGGGACGGCCGGACGCGCTCTGGCTGCTGTGGCTGGGGCCGGGCCTGCTGCTCTTCTACGTCTACGCGTTCCGCACCCGAGACCGGTTGCTCGGCCGCTTCGCCTCGCGCGAGATGCTGGCGGTCCTGGTCGCCGGGGTCAGCCGGCCGCGGCGTCGTCTGAAGGCGTTTCTCATGCTGGTCGCGCTGCTCGCCCTGGTAGCGTCTCTTGCCCAGCCCCGCTGGGGCTTCGTCTGGGAGGAGGTCCACCGCGAGGGCGTCGACATCGTGGTCGCTCTCGATGTCTCGGACTCGATGCTGGTGCGTGACGCGGAGGCGGGCGGCGAACTCAGCCGCCTCGAGCGCGCCAAGCGCGAGATCGCCGACCTGCTTCAACGCCTGGAGGGCGATCGCATCGCCCTGGTGGCCTTTGCCGGCGAGGCCTTCCTGGAACTGCCGCTGACGCTCGACTACTCGGCGGCCGCTCTCTTTCTGGAGGCCATGGCGCCGGATCTGATTCCAACCAAGGGCACCGCGATCGGTGAGGCGCTCCGGGTCTCGCTCGATGCGTTCGACCGGGTCGCCGCGGTCGGATCACGGCAGTCGCGCGCCGTGATCCTGATCACCGACGGCGAGGATCATCTCGGCGAGGCGCAGGAAGTCGCTGAGGCCGCCGCCGCGGCCGGCGTGCGGATATTCGCGATCGGCATTGGTCGCGACGAGGGCGCGCCCATCCCCAGGGAGGGCGGTGGTTTCCGCACCGACCGCCGGGGCGAGATCATCCTCAGCCGGCTGGACGAGTCGGCGCTGCAGCGGATCGCCCTGACCACCGGCGGCCGCTACGTCCGCTCGGTGACCGGTGATGTGGACCTGGAGCAGATCTACGCCCAGGGCATCAAGGCACAGCTACAAGACCAGGAACTCGGCTCCAGCCGCCGCCAGCGCTGGCAGGAGCGCTTCCAGTGGCTGCTGGTCATCGCACTGGTCGCGCTGATGCTGGAACCGCTGATCAGCGACCGTTTGCGGCGGCGCGACGTGACGCTCGAGGGAGGCGACCATGCAGCCGCGGCGTGAGGCCCGCTTCGAGCCGCTCGTTCTCCTTGCGTGGGGGCTGTTGCTTCCGCTCACCGCGGGTGCACAGCCACCGGCCGGGGGGCCGCCGCAACCGCCTCCGCCGCAGGCGGCGCCCGAGACGCCGCCGGTCGAGTACGCCTCGCCCTACGATGCGTTCGACGCCGGCGCCTACGCCCAGGCCCTCGACGACTTCGTGGACCGGCAGACCAGACAGCCCGACGACCCGGAACTGAGCCTCAACGTCGGCGCCGCGCACTACAAGTTGAACGATTTCGAGTCCGCAGACGCCCAGTTCTACCGCGCCGCGGCGATCGGCGACGACGGGTTGCGGGCCCAGTCGCTCTACAACCTCGGCAACAGCGCCTACCGCCAGGGCAAGCTGGAAGATGCGATCGACTTCTACATGGCCTCCCTGGAGGCGAATCCGGACGACCTGGACACGAAGTTCAATCTGGAGTTCGTGCGCGAGGAGCTGAAGAAGCAGCAACAGCAGCAGCAGAACCAGGAGCAGCAGGACCAGGAACAGCAGAGCCAGGAGGGCGCCGAGCAGCAATCGGAGGACTCGGACCAGGGCGGAGGCGAGCAGCCCGAAGACCAGCAGCAGGACCCCGGCGCCCAGGGCCAGGACCAGCCGGAGGACCAGGGGCCGCAGGACAGCGACGGCGACGGCATCCCCGACGCGGCGGATTCACCGCCCGAGGAGGATGGCTCCGACCCCGGCAACCAGGGCGGGCCCCAGGAACCGCGGCCGGGCATGACGCCGGAGGAGGCCGAGCGCTACCTCCAGGCACTGGAGGAGGGGCGCCTCGACCCGAATCGGCGGGGTCAGCGCGGACGCAGCGGCCGTCAGGCGAAGGACTGGTAGGTCGATGGGTGGCAGGAGACGACCGTTCCCTCCGCCGACCAGGAGGCGCTCTGTCGCCCTCGGCTGGTCTGCGGTCCTTTGTGCGTCGTTCTTGGCCGTGCCGGGGGCAACGGCGGTCGGGGCACAGGAACCGCGGACGATCCAGGTCACGGTGGACCGCAACCAGGTCGCTCTCGGGACCCAGATCTACCTGACGATCATGCTCAACGGCGCCCCCGACGAGCCGCCGAGGCTGCCCGAGCTGCCGGACTTCCGGGTCGTGTCGCGTGGTGAAGAGCGGCAAACCCAGATCATCAACGGCAGGGTCAGCAACAACACCTCGTACAACTACCTGCTGATCCCGGTACGGGCCGGTACGTTCGAGGTTGGACCGGCAGTCGCACTGGTCAACGGTGTGGAGGTCAGGAGCCAGCCATTCACGGTCCAGGTCACGGCTGCCGAGGAAGACGGCGGTGAGCAGAACCGGGATCTCTTCGTCACCGCTTCCGTCTCCACCGACCAGCCGTGGCAGGGGCAGCAGGTGATCTACACGTGGCGCTTCTACAGCCGGGTGCGCGTCGGTCAGGGGTCGATCGAGTCGATGGACTTCGGCGGTGACGTGGTGGCCGAAGACTTGGGCGAGGTACGCCAGTTCACGGCCGCGATCGAGGGCGTCCAGTACACGGTGAACGAGGTGCGCAAGGCGCTCTTCCCGCAGCGGGCCGGCGAGATCGTGCTGCCGCCGACCCAGCTCAGCGTGGAGGTGCTGGTGGAGGAGCCGCGCCGGCAGAGCCGGCGACGCGGCATCTTCGACGACTTCGACAGTCTGCTCGGTCGCGGTGGACGCTGGGAGACGAAGTACCTGGTCACGGAACCCGTGACCCTCAACGTGCGGCCGCTGCCACCGGCGCCCGCGGGCTGGAACGGTCTGGTCGGAGACTTCGATATCAGTGCCTCGTTGAGCCGGCGCGAGCTGCAGGTGGGACAGTCGGCCACGCTGGATGTGCGGGTCGCCGGCGCCGGCAACGTGCAGCTCCTCGCGGAACCCGAGTTTCCCGAACTGCCGGTGTTCAAGATCTACCCGGATCAGCCGACCAGCACCGTCGACAACAGCGGCCGCCTGCTCAGCGGGCGCAAGGTCTTTCGCCGAGCGCTGGTGCCTCTCGTGGTCGGCGCGCTCGACATTCCGCCGCTCGAGCTCGTCTACTTCGACCCGGAGCTTGGCGAGTACGTGGAGCGTTCGACGGATCGCATCGACCTGGACGTGACTCCGGCGGATGGCGAGGAAGAGCTGATGCTCACCGAATCCCTGGCGCCGACCACCGGCAAGGTGGCGGTGCGGATCCTCGCCGACGACATTCTGCCGGTCCGCCGGACGGCTGCCGGCATCGTGTCCGCCGCCCCTCAGGGCTGGCGGGCGTGGTTATGGCTGGCCGGCGGCGTACTCCCGCCGATGCTGTACCTGATCCTGCTGACCCAGTACCGGCGCGAGCGACGGTACGCCGCCGACAGGACCTTGCGCGGGCGCCAGCAGGCCCTGCGCCGGGCCCTGGCCGCGGCGAAGAAGCTGCCATCCGGATCGGGAGCGGCAGCGGCAGTAGCGGCCGAGGCTTCCAGGGTGCTGCGGTCCTACGTGGGCGACAAGTTGGGCATTGAGGGTGCGGCCCTGACGCCGACCGAAGCGGAGACGGCGCTGGTTCAGGCCGGCGTGGCGCCAGGCGTGGCGGCGCACTGCCGGGCGGAACTGGAACGGTTCGAGGCGGCCCAGTACGGCGTGGCGGCGGTCTCCGGGGGCGCCGGGGCAGCGAGTGGCGGTGCGGAGGACGGCTTGAGCGAGTTGATCCGGACCATCGACCGGCAGTTCCGGGGGAGAAGGGCGTGAGGCGGGGTTTCGCGTTTTTGTTTGTTCTTGTGGCTGCGGCGGGATCCATCGCCGGGCAGCCGGCGCCGTTGCCCATCGTCACCGAGGCCGCGGCCGCCGACGAGACGCCGGAGGCGCCGGAACCGGCGGAGCTCTGGGTCAACGGCAATGCCGCCTACGAGGCCGGAGACTTCGAGATGGCGGTGTCGCTATACCGCGAAATGGAGGGCATGGGGGTCGAGAATGGTCACCTCCACTACAACCTCGGGAACGCCTACCTGCGCGCCGGCGCACTGGGACAGGCGATCGCTTCCTACCGCCGTTCGCTTCGCCTGTTGCCGCGCGACGAGGATGCTCTCGCCAACCTGGCGTTCGCTCGCCGCAGCGCCCGCGACGAGATCGCTCCGCCGGAGCCTCCGGTACTGCTGCGGACCCTGCTGTTCTGGCACTACAGCCTGGCGCCGGCCGAGGTTCTTCGCAGCGTCGTGCTGGTCAGCGCGGCGTTCTGGATCGTGCTCGCCCTGCGCCTCTACCGGCGCGCGTCGGAGGTGCTCCGGTGGTCCGCCGCCTGTCTGCTTGTGGTCGGGCTCGCGCTGGGCGGCTCGCTCGTCGCCCACGCGACCTTCGCGCCCGCCACAGCCGTCGTCCTGCCGCAGGAGATCGACCTCCACGCCGCCGCCGGGGACGGCTCGGTTGTCCGCTTCCGTCTCCATGCCGGCACCGAGGTACAGGTCATCGAGCAGCGCCCGGAGTGGATCCGCATCGAACTGCCGGACGGTCAGCGGGGCTGGTCGAGACGGGAGTACGTGGAACTTGTAGAGTGAGCGCAGCGCAGATGTCCTGAGGAGAATCGCATGAGACGCATGTACTCGGTTACAGCAGTTTGGGACGAGGAGGCCGAGGTGTTCTACTGCGAGAGCGACATTGAAGGCCTACATATCGAGGCGGCTACGCTTAAGGAGTTCCAGAGCCTGATTGCCGAGCACGCGCCTGAGCTGATCATCGCGAACCACTTGAAGCCGAGGGACATCGCGAGGATGTCGCTCGGGGATCTCATCCCGGCAATTCTGTTGCAAGCACAGGTTCCAGCGGGGCACGCAGCTTGACGTGGCGCGGGGCTTCTACCGGCAGGTAGTCCAGCAGTTGTCGTTGCTCGGCTTTGAGCACATCAAGGGAGGCAAGGGCTCCCACGAGAAGTGGATTTCGGCGGCCGGAGAAAAGACACTGACGGTGCCGAGACGGCTCAAGAGTCGGCACACGGCAAACAACATCCTGAAGAGCGCCGGAAGCACCAAACGGCTCTGAGCCGTCAGCGGTTCGCCGCGAAGCGACGTCCGACGATCCCGAAGAACGCCGACACGAACCGGAACGTCAGGCCCCACACGACGTGCCGCTCGGGCTCGCCGACGACGACGCCGGGGAAGCTCACCTCGGGATAGGGCGGATGGCGGTAGTCGATGACCCGGGAAGGATCCTCAAACCAGGCCAGCGGCACCCAGAACGCCTCGGCGACTTCGTAGTTCAGGATCAGGTTGTTGCCCGTGCCCGCGTCGACCTCGTAGACGAAGGCCGCGATCCGGAGCTGCCGTCCCTGGCCGGCACGTTGCCCCGCTTGGTCGTCGAGCCGGCCGATCAGACGGGCGCCTTCGAGGGACAGGCCGACCTCTTCGTCCGTCTCGCGCTTCGCGGTTGCCTCAAGGTCCTGATCGCTCTCGTCGTGGCGGCCGCCGGGAAGCGCCATTTGCCCCGACCAGGGATCCCCGGGTACGCGCGCTCGTTCGATGAACAACGCCTCAGGGCCCTCGGCCGATGGGCGAAGAACCATCGCGACACTGGCCTCGAACTCGGCCGGCGGGCGGATGAGGGCCTCGTGAGCCGCCAGCCGGCGGCGGATCGTGATGAGGTCGAGTGGGCCGGCGGGCTCGGCGGCGTCTTCGTAGCTTGCCGGTGCGACGGTGGCGTCGGGTGAGTGTGTTCTTGGCCGCACGATGGCGGTACCTTCGCACACTCCCGGGCTGAAGGTGTTCTTCCCCTCCAGCGGGCTTGACGAGTTGCTCGGCTTGGAGGGGCGACTGCGGCGCAAGCTAGCGCTCCGGAGCATTGACATGTTCTCCACATGAAACTAGTGTCTTGCACATGGACAAGATGCTTCAGATCCGGAACGTTCCAGATGATGTCCATCGCCAGTTGAAGTCTCGGGCCGCCCGTGAAGGCGTCTCGATGTCGCACTTCGTCTTGCGAGAAATCGAGCGGATCCTTCAGCGACCCAGTCAGGAAGAGTTGCTGGCCGCGATCGCGCGGCTACCCGAAGTGACGCCCAAGGAGTCGCCGGCGGACGTTCTGCGCGAAGTGCGTGACGCTCGTTGACGGTGCTCGATGCGTCCGCTGCCATTGAACTCTTGATGGGCGGGCCGCGCGGACGGCGGCTGAACGCTCGCCTTCGCTTAGAGCCGGTAGTCCAGGCTCCCCACCTGATCGATGTCGAAATAGCCCACACACTGCGACGGTACGTCTTGCGGGGAGAGTTCAGCGGCCAATGGTGCTCCAGCGCCCTGGATCGTTGGCAGGATCTGCGGGTGGATCGGTACGGGCATCTACCCTTCCTCAACCGGATCTGGCAGCTTCGTCACAACGTCTCGGCCTACGACGCGGTCTACGTCGCGCTCGCTGAGGCGCTCTCGACGGTGGTGTTGACGGCGGACCGACGGCTCGCCGACGTTCCGGGGCTCGAAGGGCGAATCGAACTCATCTGACGGCGACTTGAGTCGGGTGTGCTCCGCGGTGGACCAAGCCTGGCAGCCAGATCGGGCTCCTCAGGTTCTGCTCCGGTCGTCCTATGCGCCGAACGTCGCCTGTAGCCAGGCGATCAGGACCTGGTTGAACTCCTCGGGCTTCTCCTGCTGGGTCCAGTGGCCGCAGTCCTTGATCGTGTGCTTGTCGATGTTCGGCACCAGCGCTTCGATGCCGTCGGCGGAGGAGGGAGGCAGGACGACGTCGTTCTCGGCGCCGATGTAGAGGCAGGGCTGCTCGATCTTCTCGCCTTTGTCCTTCATCAACTCCCAGTTGCGGTCGATGTTGCGGTACCAGTTGACGCCGCCGGTGAAGCCGGTACGTTCGTAGGTGGTGACGAAATGGGCCAGTTCTTCCTCGGTGAGCAGGAGTTCGCCGCGCAAGTCGTCTGCCGTTCCGTGCTTGATGATCTTAAGCAACTGGAACTTCCGCTCCGGCGCGTCGGCCGGGAGCTTGTTGAAGGCTTCGGCATCCCACGTGCCGCGGCGCATGAAGGTGCGGAAGGACTTCTCCGTATCCGCCTCGAGCACCTCTTCCGCCTTGTAGGGCTCCTGGAAGGCGACGACGTAGTTGTCCTCGCCGCGTACGCGGCGGAGGATCTCGATCGGCGCTACGGGCGGTTGGAGGCCGGTGGGCGTGTTCATGCCGACGACGCCGAGGACGCGGTCCGAGTGCAGCCGCGGCATCGCCCAGACCACGGCGCCGCCCCAGTCGTGGCCGACGAAGACCGCCTTCTCGATCCCCCGGGCGTCGAGGAGCCCGACCAGGTCGGCGCACAACTCGGCGATGTTGTAGGCCTTGATCGCCAGTGGACGCTGGGTGTTGCCGTAGCCCCTCTGATCGGGCGCCAGGACACGGAAACCGGCTGCCGACACCACCGGCAACTGGTGGCGCCAGGAGTAGGCGAGTTCCGGGAAGCCGTGGCTGAAGACGATCGGCACGCCTTCGGTGCCCGCCTCGTAGACGGCCATCCGCAGGCCGCCGTTGGTGCGGATGTAGTTGGGGTCGGGCCAGGTCGGGGCCTCGTGTTCGGCGGCCGCTGAGGTTCCCGCCTTCGTGGCGAGCGCGGCGACGCCCACGGCCGAACCGGCGATCAGGGTACGTCGGGTCATCGGTGCGTCGGAGTCGCTGGAATCGTCGTGCGTGGTCATGGCGGGGAATGGTAGCTGAGCGGCACAGCCCTCTCGCCCTCGGGCTTCAGCCTGTCCCGGACTCCGCGTTCGCCAGTGGAGGTGCCAGGCCGAATGGGATGCGAGGAAGCTGGCGCGACATGGTAGTAGAAGAGGCCATGAAGAGCTTATATCTGATCCTGTGTGTTCTCGGTACGGTGCTGCCCTGGTGGCAGCTCCAGCAGTTCTTCTTCGACGTGGGCGGTTTCGATCTGCTCGCCTTCGTCGGCGCGGCGGCAGAGAATCCGGTCGCGGCGGGTTTCAGCATCGACATCGTGATCTCGTCGGTCGTGTTCTGTACGTTCATATTTGGAGACGGTCGGCGGCGCGGCATGACCAACCTGTGGGTCTACGTCGCCGCGAACCTGCTGGTCGGGCTCTCCCTGGCGCTGCCGCTCTACCTCTATCGCCGCACCGTGGCCATCGAGGCGGAGCGCGTCTGGGCGGCCTGAACTGAGCGGCGTTCGCCCGAATCAGGAGCCCGACGGCCAGGGTTTTGTACGGATCACCCGCCCAACGTCGCCGGGACCGGCGATCCTGCGCTGAACCTGCAGGACCTCGCCCATTCGCTCGTGGATCTCGGGCGGGAATGGCGTGCTGCGGCGCGTGTCCAGATCGATGTGGATGCTCAGCAGCTCGTGCGTCGCGGCGACGTACCCCTCGTCGGCGTGCACCATGCGCATGAAGGTGTGGTACTTCTTGTCGTCGAAGCCGAGCAGCTCCGCTTCGACGATGATCGGCGCG
Organism: Candidatus Multivorans sp.; assembly: GCA_965247095.1. Taxonomy (GTDB): domain Bacteria; phylum Acidobacteriota; class Thermoanaerobaculia; order Multivoradales; family Multivoraceae; genus Multivorans. Next base: position 755,163 of record OZ251997.1, read on the forward strand.
CCCTCGGGCAACTCCCTCAGCCAGGTGAGGTGGCTGTCGATCGAGAAAGTCGAGCGCCGGTTTGACTTGCGGTAGGTCCGATCGACGCCCAGGAACGCGGTCCAGGGGCCGGTTGCGTCGTCGAACACGACCAGGTAGTAGCCGGCATTCATGTGGCCGTTGTGGTCGATCCACGCCGGAAGGACCGTTGCGGTCCAGATCTGCTGTGGGTCGGTCATGCTGGCCTCACAGGACGCGGAAGCCCTCCCGCCGTGCGGCGGTGGAGAGTCGATCGTCACTGCAGACCAGGTCGAGCGTCTCCGGAACATCGGACGCAACCGTCAGCGCCGCAGCCAACTGTAGAGCGTCCGCGCCTCGCAGGCGGTGAAACCGGAGCAGCCTGACAGCACGCTGGCGCACCTCCTCGACGGGAGCAACCTCCAGCCAGTCGCCCGCTAGGAGACGAAGCTGGTCCATGGGTTCGGCCATTCCGCCCTCCAGGCGGCCTTCGCGATCGAGACGGCTCAGCGCGGACGTGCACTCGATCACCGTGGCCCACCAAGTGACGAGTTCAGGGTCCTGTTCGAAGATGGCGCGACGTTCGGGCGTTCTGCGTTCGTCTACGAGCAACGACACGATGGCGGAGGAGTCCCAGTACTTCAGCGGCTTCCCCTGCGCTCGGCCACGACGATCTCGCTTGCGCTCAATCCCTCAGCCAGCTTGGGCAGCGGTCTACTGAGGAAGCGTTCCACGTCGATCCGCGCGCGCGGGGGCGTCGCGACCCCTCGACGGACGAGTTCCGCGGCCACCTCGTCCATCCTCATGTCGCCGAGTCGACAGGGCTCGATGCGTGCCACGGGCTCCCCGCGGTGAGTGATCAGGACGGTCTCACCGCGGCGGACATCGTTCAGCAGACTGCTGAACCCGTTCTTCGCTTCGCTGACGCTCGCTCGCTTCATCTGGTTATTCTGGCCATGTTGATCAGGCCTGTCAAGCCTCTTCGATCCGGTGTGATCCGAACGGCGAGGCCCTGGGGCGTGCGCAGTGCTTTCCAATCCTGAAATGAGCGTGAACGGGACCGTCATGGAGAGTCGAGTCGGGTCGGTCTCGGGGTAGTTCTGGGGCGGCAGACGGTTCTGCACCGTCTGCCGCCTAGGGTAGCGCCCGCTGCGAGGCCGCGGCGGTTGCGGGCGTTGTGTTCCGGCCTGGGCCGATGGTGTTGTGCGGTGTATGGCATCGGGCTGCGCGGTCTGCGGTTCAGGCGCTCCGGCGCCGGTGGGGATCGGACTCCCGGTCGATGAGTTCAAAGAGTCTGGCACGAGCCAGCTTGAGGGCGATCGCGGCGTCGAGGTCGCTCGTGGCGCCGGCCTGGTCTTGGAGGGCGGCGATGGTGACGCCGGGCCTGAGGTACCGCTCCGCGTCCGGCAGGGACTTGAGCTTCTCGAACGGCGTCATGGTGTCCTGGTAGCGGTAGCGTTTCCTGGTGCGGCCCTTCCTGTCGGTGACCTCGGTGGGAAACAGGCACGGGCGATGGAAGTTGAGGAAGGGGGTGAGCACATCGCGTGCGAAGACGTTGATCTCGCGGGCGAAGAGCTTGGGGATGTGCCGGTATCCGAACTGGCGCCGGATCACGTTGCCGTTCTTGCTCTCGACCAGGGCGTTGTCGTTGGTGTGCCGGCTGCGGGACTTGGTGAACTCGGGGACGTGCAGTTGGTTGAGCATCTCGGCGACCTTGCGGTTGATGTACTCGGAGCCGTTGTCGGCGTGGAAGCCCAGCACCTTGAAGGGGCAGGACTCGATGAGCTCCTTGAGCACCGGCACGAGACACCGTTGGGAGATGGCCCGTACCGTCGCCACGTGCTCCCACTGCAACACCTCGTCCACGAGGTTGATGTGGTACACGCCCTTCTCGCCGTCTTTGTCCCCCTGATGCACCGTGTCCACCCGCAGGTAGCCCGGCTTCCCCTCCGGCTGGGGCTTGCGTCGTTCCCCGATCCCGACCGCGGTCGACCGCGTCTTCTTGAACGTCGTCCGGCGCCGCTGGTAGGTGGTCGACTTGCGCAGGTTGTAGAACTGGCCGTTCGAGATCACAGCCAGACGCTCGAAGCGCTCGTCGCCGTACACCTCGAACTGGCGCCGCATCACCGCCCGCGTGCTGTGACCGCACATCTGGCCCAGTGCCGCGTCGACCTCGGCGAGAAGGCCGATGTCGGCCTTCGTGTAACGCCGCCCGAATGCGTGAGGCGGCGCACCGCGGCGGTCCTCGATGCGGCCCGTCTCCCGGTGCTGCCGGATCAGCCGCGTCAACTGCGACTCGGACTTCCCGGTCATCTTCATCAGGTAGCGCCGAATCATGCCCTTGTCGCGCCTCACAAGCGCCCGGTAGCGGAACCTGACCAGCGTCTCACGGATGAACTCGTACGTCGATCCGCGGTCCACCACCACGAAGTCCACCGCCTCGTTGCCGGCCACGAAACTGCGGACCTCACAAAGAGTCTGAAGTCGGCCTGTCTGGAGCGTCACGATCATCCTCCGATGATCCCCGATACCGGCGCTTCACGCTCACTTCTCGCTGGATTCACGCACCCCGCTCACGCTCACTTCTCGCTGGACAGCTCTTGCGCTTGACACGGTGAGCCCGAGCGCGCACAATCCGCGCTCACCCCCTTTTCCTGAGCCGCTCCCTTCCGGGCTGGCACCGCGCGAAGAACCGCGACATGACTCACCGGACACACGCCTCGTCTCTGCTCAAGCGGCTGCACAAGCCGGGCGCGAAGCCCCGGCTCCAGGACTGGGCGCCTTACCCATAGAGTTCCTTCGTAGATAGACCTTTCGGCCGGCCGTCCAGTTCTGGGCGCGCCGGCCTTTTTGTCGGTAGAGGAGCAAAGTTCATGGCCTCTCATCCAGCAACCGTCGACTCCCATCCGGCGATCATCGAATCGACCCTTCGCGAAGGCGAGCAGTTCGCCAACGCCTTCTTCGACAGTGAGCAGAAGGTGGAGATCGCGTCCCTGCTCGACGCGTTTGGGGTCGAGTACCTCGAGCTCACTTCGCCGGCGGCCAGCCGTCGCAGCCGGGACGACTGCGAACGCGTGGCGAAGCTCGGGCTCCGCGCGAAGGTGCTGACCCACACCCGCTGTCACCTGGGCGACGCGAAGCTGGCCCTCGAAACCGGCGTCGACGGCATCGACGTCGTGTTCGGCACCTCCCGCTACCTGCGGGAGTACTCGCACGGCAAGAGCATGAACGAGGTGATCGAGACCGCGGTCGAGGTCGTCGAGTACATTCGGTCGCACGATGTCGAGGTCCGCTTCAGCACCGAGGACTCGTTCCGCAGCGAGCTGGCCGACCTGATCCGCGCCTACCGGGCCGTGAACGCCGTCGGCGTGAACCGCGTGGGCGTCGCGGACACCGTCGGCGTCGCGAGTCCCCGGCAGGTCTACGACCTGGTTCGCCGGCTGCGCCAGGAAGTGGACTGCGATATCGAGTTCCACGGCCACAACGACACCGGTTGCGCGGTGGCCAACGCGTTCTGCGCCCTGGAGGCGGGGGCGACGCACGTCGACACGTCGGTGCTCGGGATCGGCGAGCGGAACGGCATCACGCCGCTCGGGGGCCTGGTGGCGCGCCTCTACGCGGAGGATCCGGAAGCGATTCGCGCGCGCTACGACCTGCCGCTGCTGCGCGAGATCGAGAACTACGTCGCCTCCCTGGTCGAGGTCGACGTGCCGTTCAACAACTACATCACCGGCTACACGGCGTTCACGCACAAGGCGGGCATTCACGCGAAGGCGATCCTCAACGATCCGTCGAGCTACGAGATTCTCGATCCGGCGGACTTCGGGCTCGACCGGTACGTTCACGTCGCCCACCGGCTGACCGGGTGGAACGCGATCAAGTCCCGCGTCGAGCAGTTGCGGCTCGAGCTCAGCGATGCGCAGATCAAGGAAATCACCGCGCACATCAAGGCGCTGGCGGACGAGAAGCCGCTCAGTCTCTCGGACGTGGACACGCTGCTGCGCAACTACCACACGGCGGCGCCGGCGCCGGCGGTCGCCGGAGCGACCGGGTGAGCGAGTCCGGTCGGCCGGCCGACACCGCCCGCGCCTTCGCGCAGAAGGCTCTGGCCCGGGCCAGCGGCCTGGAGACGGTGGCGGTCGGCGAGATCGTTGACGCGCGTCCCGACATCGTGCTCAGCCACGACAACACGGCGCCGATCGCCGAGATCTGGCGGCAGTTCGGGCAGTCGCGGGTCGCGATTCCGGAGAGGATGGCCGTCACCCTCGACCACGCGGTGCCCGCGCCGACCGTGCGTCACGCCCAGAACCACGCAGAAGTTCGCGCCTTCGTCGCCGAGCAGGGCGTGGGCCACTTCTTCGAAATCGGTCGCGGCATCTGCCACCAGGTCCTGAGCGAGGAGGCGATTGTGCTGCCGGGCGACACCATCCTCGGCTCGGATTCCCATACCCCGCACTTCGGCTGGCTGGGGGCGTTCGGCGCCGGCGTCGGCCGCAGCGAGATGGCCGTGCTGTGGGCCACCGGCGAACTCTGGCTGCGGGTGCCGGAGTCGCTGCGAATCCGGCTCGAGGGCGTGCTCGGCGAGTGGGTGACGACGAAGGACGTGGCGCTGACGCTGATCGGCGACCTGGGCGCCGACGGCGCGCTCTACCGCAGCGTCGAGTTCAGCGGTCCGGGGATCGCGACCCTGAGCCTCGACTCCCGCGCGGCACTGGTCAACATGATGGCCGAGATGGGGGCCAAGAACGCCTGGATGCCGCCGGACGGGGCTGTGTTCGACTACCTGGCGGAGCGTCTCATCGCGCGTCCGGGCCGGCGCCCGGGCCGCGGTGCTGAGTCGGGCGAGACCGCGGCCGAGGTTGCGGCGCGACTTGAGGAGCGGGCCCTCTACCCCGATCCAGACGCTGAATACGCGGCCGAGCACCGGCTCGATCTGTCCACGGTGGAACCCCGGGTGGCGCGCCCGCACCAGGTGGACGACACGGTCCCGGTCGGGGAACTCGATTCGGTACGGGTGGGCCAGGCGTTCATCGGCACATGCACGAACGGCCGCCTTGAGGATCTCGGCGCGGTTCACCGGGTGATGGCGGGGCGGCGCACCGCTCCGGGCACCCGGATGGTCATCGTCCCGGCCTCGAGCGAGGTCTGGAGCGAGGCCCTGGCGCGCGGCTGGGTGGCCGACCTGGCGGCCGCCGGCGCCGTCTTTGGGACCCCGGGCTGCGGCCCGTGCATGGGCAACCACCTCGGCGTGCTGGCGCCGGGCGAGGTCTGCATCTCGGGCGCCAACCGGAACTTTCAGGGGCGGATGGGCGACCGCGGCGCGGAGATCTACCTCGCATCGCCCGCCGTCGTCGCGGCGAGCGCCGTCGCCGGCCGGATCGTCCACCCGCGGGAGGTGGTCGGGTGAACGGCCCGGTCGATGTCGGGCGACCGTTCCGGGGCCGGGTCTTCCGTTACGGCGACCACGTGAACACGGACGTCATATTCCCGGGCCGCTACACCTACACGAAGAGCCGGCCGGAGGAGGTCGCGCCCCACGCGCTCGAGGACCTCGACCCGACGTTCGTTGCGCGTGTGCGGTTGGGCGACGTGATCGTCGCCGGCTGGAACTGGGGCTGCGGCTCGAGCCGCGAGCAGGCCGCGGTGTGCCTCCGCTACGTCGGGGTCGGCGCGGTGATCGCCCGGAGCTTCGGGCGCATCTTCTACCGCAACGCGCTGAACAACGGCCTGCTCGCGATCGTCTGCCCGGAGGCCGTCGATGCGTTGGAGGAGGGCGCGGAGGTGGAGGTCGATCTCGAGGGGTCGGTGATCCGCTGCCTCGGTGACTCCGAGTCCGCGAGCGCGGCTTCCGCACCTGGGCACCCGGGTGGCGCGACCTCATCCGGATCCGCGCGGCAACAGTTCGTCTTCGTCGAGTTCAGCCCCGCCGTGCGTTCGATGATCGCGGCCGGCGGCCTGATCGAACAGACGAAGCGGCGCCTGGCGGCGAGCCCTGGCAAGGCGGGCGTCCCGCCCGGGCCTGGGAACGCGGGCGTCTCGCCCGCATCCGGCGATTGAGATGACCCCCTCATGAACTCCGCCACTCAGCCCATCCGCCTCGCCCGCATCGGCGGCGACGGCATCGGCCCCGAGGTTGTGGACGCGGCGGTGCGGGTCGTTGACGCGGTCTGGGGCGGCGGGGTGGAATGGGTCGAAGCCGAGATGGGCTGGCATACCTTCGAGAGCACCGGCAGCGCGCTTCCGGAGGCAACAGTCGATCTCCTCGAAGGCTGTGCCGGCGCGCTGTTCGGCGCCGTCTCGTCGCCGAGCCATGCGGTGGCCGGGTATCGCAGCCCGATCGTCGAGCTGCGGCGGCGCCTCGATCTCTTCGCGAACGTGCGGCCGCTCCGCGCGATGGCTGGCGCGGACGGCTCCGACGCCGGCTCTCCGACCTGGAAACGCGGGCGTCTCGCCCGTATCCGGCGAAGTCCTGGCCGTTGGCCCGCAGTCGACGCCGTCGTCGTGCGCGAGAACACCGAGGGCCTCTACTCCGGCCGGGAGCATTGGGAGAGCGAGGGCGAGGTAGCGATCGCCGAGCGGGTGATCAGCCGTGCCGCGACGGAACGGATCGCCCGCTTCGCCTGCGAACTGGCGACGTCACGCGCGGCCTCACATGGCAGGCCGGCCCGGCTCACCGTCGTCCACAAGGCGAACGTCCTACGCCTGAGCGACGGCCTGTTCCGCGAGACGGCGCTCGACGTCGCGGCCGGCTTTCCGGAGGTCGAGGTCGAGGAGCAACTCGTTGACTCCATGGTCTACCGGCTCATCCTGGAGCCGGAGCGCTACGACGTGATCGTGGCGCCGAACCTCTACGGCGACATTCTGAGCGACGCCGGCGTCGCCCTGGTCGGTGGATTGGGCGTAGTCGGCTCCGCCAACTGCGGCGAGCGCTTCTGCCTCGCCGAACCGGTCCACGGCAGCGCGCCGGACATCGCGGGGCAGGGGATCGCGAATCCGATCGCCGCAGTGTCCGCCGCGGCTCTGCTGCTGGAGCGAGTGGGCCTGGTGGACGGGGCCGCCCGTCTTGAGCGACTTCTTGCCGACCACCGCGCGGACGGACTGAGGACCCCCGACCGCGGCGGCGCGGCGACGACGGAGGAGGCGGTCGCGGATCTGCTGGCGCGGGTGTGAGCGGGTCGTGTCCGACCAGAAGCTCTTGCCCGGACACGACCCGCGGCTCGGAGTCGCGACTGTGAAGCGGTAGGCTCTTCGACTATAAGGGGTTCGAGGGAATGATCGATCAGGAGACGCTCGACGAGATCATCCGGCGCGTCGTGGAGGCGGCCGAACCAGAGAGGATCGTCCTGTTCGGGTCCGCTGGGCGCGGCGACATGGGGCCGCACAGCGACGTGGACTTGCTGGTGGTTGCCAAGGGCGGTGATCGCTGGGATGTCACGACACGGGTCTATGAGCGGTTGGCAGGTGTGGGCGTGCCAGTCGACGCCGTCCTCGTGACGCCGGCGGATCTGGAGCGCTACAAGGACAGCCTCGGACTGGTCTACAAGCCAGCCCTGGCTGAGGGACGGGTCGTGTATGAAGCCGCCTGAGCGCTTTCCGCCCGACGATCCCCGCGAGTGGTTGAACCGCGCCCGAAGCAATCTGGAGCTGGCGCGAGCCAGGAGACCGGGTGTATATCTAGAAGACCTTTGTTTCGAGTTGCAGCAGGCCGCCGAGAAGGCGATCAAGGCGGTCATACTCTCGCGCGGAATCGAACCTCCGTACACTCACGATCTGGCCGCCTTGCGGTCCGTGCTGGAGGATGGTGGCGAGGAGATTCCGGGCGCGGTCCAGCGCTGCGTGCGACTAACCGTCTATGCGGTCGGGGCGCGCTACCCGGCCCTCAAACAGGCTGTGACCGAGCAGGAGTACCTGGACGCTATGGAGATCGCCGAGACGGTCGTCCGATGGGCTGGAGAGAACTGGTGAGTCCTCTTCGTGGTTGTCGAGTCAGTTGTCTGCGCTGACCTGATCGAGATGCGGGCAAGATGCCCGCGTTCCCAGAGGTTCGGATGCGGGCAGGATGCCCGCGTTCCCTGAGGCCTCGGCTGTGGCCGCGCAGCCTCAGCGCTGGAACCAGAACGGCTTCCGCTGCTGCTTCTCGCCGGCGATCTCGTTCATCGACACGGCGTCGAAGATGCGGCCGCCGATCATCACGTAGCGGACGATCTCGGAGCTGCGGAGGTTCTCGAGCGGGTTCTGCTCCAGGACGATCAGGTCGGCCAGCTTGCCGGCCTCGAGCGAGCCGAGGTCGGCGTCCATGCCGATGTAGCGGGCGCCGTTGATCGTGGCGGCCCTGAGCGCGTGGTGCGGGGTCATGCCGCCCTGCTCGAACATCCACATCTCCCAGTGGGCCGCGAGGCCCTCGCGCTGGCCGTGGGCGCCGAGCTGAATGGGCACGCCGGCGCGGTCCAGCGCCGCGACCACGCGGGCGGTGAGGATGTGGTTGTATTCGCCTTCGGGCGCCATCTGCCGGCGACGGGCGCGGGCATCGATCTGTTCACGCGGGACGTAGTTCAGGAGCCGCTCATTGGCCCAGACATCCGTGTGCTGGTACCAGTAGTCCTCGCCCTGGATGCCGCCGTAGGCGACGCCGAGGGTGGGCGTGTTGCCGACCCGGCTGTTGCCCCAGAACTGGATCACGTCGTCGTAGATCGCGCCCACGGAGAGCGAATGCTCGACGCCGGTGTGGCCGTCGGCGACCATCGTCATGTTGTGCTGGAACAGGGCGCCGCCTTCGTTGACGACCAGCATGCCGAGTTCCTGGGCGGCCGCGACGATCTTCTGGCGTTGGTCGCGGCGCGGCTGGTTGTAGCTCTTGACGCTGAAGGCGCCGGCCTTCTGCAGCCGGCGCAGGTGCTGAACCGCGTCGTCGGGCGTCTCGACGATTGCCCGGAAGGCGCCCATGGCGCCGTAGAGGATCGTGCCGGTGGCAAACAGCCGCGGGGCTGTGATCTCGCCGGCGCGCTGCATCTCGCTGGCGGCGAAGAAGGTGCTGGTGTCGGTCGAGGGGTTGTGGACGGTGGTGACGCCGAAGGCAAGCGCGGCGTAGAAGTCGGGGATCTGCTGCGGCGTGATCTCCTCGCTGCCCGGCGAGCCGTGCCAGTGGACATCGATCAGGCCCGGCATGACGGTCAGACCTGAGCCGTCGATGACGGTGGCGTCGGCGGGCACGTCGACCTGCCGCGACGGGCCGATCGCCACGATCCGGTCACCGTCGACGACGACGGTGCCGCGGCGGATGATCTCCATCCCGTCCCCGCCGGCCATCGTGATCAGCCGCGCGTCGGTGATCGCGATCTTCCCGGTCGGCCGTCGGGTGTTCACTTCGAAGCCGAGGTCGATGCCTGCTGGGGGAGGCTCGGCTTCCGTGTCGTCGCCGCCGTCGTCCGCGGTCTCCTCGCCGTTCTCGTCCGCCTCCGGATCCGCCGGCGCGAAGGCTTCCTCCAGCCGCCGCTCGAACAGCTCCGGTCCCAGGGACCAGTACAGCGTCGAGCTGTCGCCGGAGAAGTGCAGGTCGGTGCCGTCGTCGGTGGAGACGTTGCGCACCGGCAGGCCGGGCGTCTTGGGACCGACCTCGATCGCCTTCGAGGCCGGTGTGAACGGCACGACATGAGCGTCGAAACGCTCCGCGAACGCCAGCCAGCGGCCGTCGGGCGAGACGCGCATCTCGGTGGCGACCTTGCTGCCGGCATGATCGCGGGCTTCGGCCTCGCCGGTGCTTGCGATCGGCAGGCTCCGCAGCACCTGCCGATCCCAGCTCTCGGTGGCGGTGAAGTAGACACGCTCCGAATCGGCGCCGAAGTGGGGGTTCGCGCCACCGCGCGCGACCCGCACCGGCGCGGTCTGGCCGGCGGCATCGATCCGGTAGAGGCCCGGGTCCTTCGACCACAGCGGGCTGCGGGTGCCGCCGCCGCGGGTCTTGCGGTAGACGACCGTGCCGCCGTCAGGTGAAAACGCAGGTTCCACGTAGTGGCCGGGCTCGGGCGTGATCGCGCGTCCCTCGCCTCCCGAGGCGGGGGCGACGCGCACCGCGCCGAACTCCTCGTCGTGCCAGCTCACATAGACGATCGACTTCCCGTCGCGGGAGTAGGAGGGGTAGAACTCGAAGTGGTCGTCCTGGGTGGTCAGACGCTGCGCGTCGCGGACCTCGCCGGTTTCGGGGTCACGGCTCCGGGTCCACAACCGGCCCAGCGTCTGAAAGACGATCTGGTCGCCGCGCGGGGAAACCTGGATCCAGCGCAGCATCTTCGTCCGAAAGCTCTCCGGGGCGGTCTCGAAGTCGAACGCCAGCGCCTCCTTCATCTTGTGGGTGGCGCGGACGCGGAACGGGATCTCCTGCACCTCCCGGCTCTCGATGTCGATCCGGTGCAGGCCGCCCTGCGCCCAAAACACGATTCCGGTGCTGCCCGGGGTCCAGGCCATCGTCGGATAGACCCCGTGGACGGCCCAGATCTCCTGCATGTCCCGGTCGAGTGCATCGTAGATGGGGATGTTCTCGCCGCTTTGCAGATCGTGCAGGAACAGGTGGCTCTGGAAGCGGATACGGCGCACAAAGGCGAGGTATTTCCCGTCGGGCGACGGGGTCGGTCGCACCGCGCCGCCGGGGCCTGTGATCACCGTCTCGATCTCGCCCGTTTCGCGGTCGATGCGGCGGATCGAGTAGATGCCCTCAGCCGAGTTCTTGCCGTACTCGAAGAATCCGCCCGGCGTCGTGTCCTGGCTGAAATAGAGGGACAGCCCATCGGGCGAGAAGGCCGGTTCTCCGAGGTCCTTCTGGTCGTTCGGCTTCTCGTTCAGTTGCAGACCGCCGCCCTCGCCGCTCGCGTGGTACAGCCAGATCTCGCCGCTGCCGAGCGATCGCGTCGACACGAAGTGCTTGCGTGCGGCGATGAAGCGCCCGTCCGGGCTCCAGACCGGGTTGTTGACGAGCCGGAAGTCCTCGCGGCTGACCTGGCGCGGCTCGCCGCCTTCGGTCGGGATCGTCCAGACGTTGTCGCCGCCGCTGCGGTCGCTGATGAAGGCGATCTCGGAACCGTCCGGACTGAAGCGGGGCATCATGTCCCACGCCATCCCGTTCGTCAGCGCCTCCGCGTCGCCGCCCCCGATCGGCAGCAGGTAGAGATCGCCCAGGAGGTCGAACACGATCCGCTCGCCGTCCGGCGACAGGTCGAGGCTCATCCACGTGCCCTCGGTCACATCGAGGTCGAACTCGTACTCGTCCCCGGGCGGGTCGTTCACGTCCCACTTCTCCTTGTCGTCGGCCGCCAGGGCCGAGGCCGGCGCGACGGCGAGGGCGACCAGGAACGTCCAGGCAAGGGCTGGCTGAAGCACGCACAGGCGTCGAGCCGGTTCAGGGAACCGGACGTGCAGGGTGCCGGCGAGCTTGAACGAAGGACTGGGGCAGCGGAGTAGATGTCTCATGACCGCGAGTCTACGTCCCATGGTGCGGCGGGGGTCCCTGTGACCAAGCGGCGTGCTCCTTCGCTCAAGGCTGCCAGAGATAGTTGAACTTGACGATCAGCTCGCGGCGGGCGGTTCCCGGTCGCTTAAGGTCGGAGCGTCCCAGTTGTGGTTGTAGACAACGAAGAGGTTGGCGCCGGGCTTGTAGATCCAGTTGAAGCGCACGTTGATGCCGGCCAGCTCTGCTTCGTCGTTGTACTGGGCGAGGGTATTGAGGCGCGGGTCCGGGCTGAAGGCGGCATCGAGGCGGACGGTGTAGATCGTGGTGGTGAACTCGCCCTGCGGCAGCACGACATCGTTGAAGTTCCAGGAGAACTCGGTCAACAGATGGCGCGAGAGGCGGACGAAGTTCGACAGCATGAAGCTGCGGCGATCGCCGCTCATGAACTCACCGATGTTGATGTTGCCGCGCCAGGCGAACCGCCGCCCCTGGTTGGAGAAGCCCCGCAGAAAGATCGAGTTGAAGCGATACAGGCCCGCGGGGATCACGATTCCGGGGCGGATCTCGAAGGGTTCGAAGAGTTGCTCCACTTCGTCGACAAAGGCCAAGCGAAAACGGTCGTCCCCGGTGGTGCGCATCCCGATGGGCGCCACGAGGAGCCTGCGGCTTTCCACCCGGCCCAGACTCTCGCGCTCGAAGTAGTCGAGTTCGGCCTCGAGCGTCAGGCTGCGGACGACGCCGCGGTTGATCCGCGGTTCCCATCGTAGCCTCGGGTTGTAGCGGCGGAAGTCCCGACGCAGGAGAAAGCCGGCGCCGGGATTGAAGTCGCCTTGGGCCTCCATCAGATCGACGTTGGCGCGCAAGCTGCGCGCCGTGTAGCCGTAGCCGGTGCCGAAGGCGTCTCCGCTCCGCCCCTGATCCTCGCTGGCGGCCCCGAACAGGTAGAAGGCGGACTGCCGGTTCGGCTTGTAGTCGAGATCGACGCCGTAGAGCCGGTTCGTCCCGCCACCGCGCGGATCGAGTTGGGTGTAGATCATGCCGACACTGGAACGCTGCCCGAGATCGCGTTTGAGCCGGACGACACTGTGCTGGGTGGCGTCGGCCGCGGGCCGGTTCCCCGCCGCAGCGGCCTCGGTCCCTACGGTCAGCAGGCCGAGGTTCCAGGCGCCGGCCCGCCCGGTGAGACGGGTGCCGAGATCGATGGGAACCTCTTCGCCGCCATCGAGACCGATGCGCCTGGAGAAGAAGGCATTCATCAGGGGAGGCTGATTGGCTCCCTGACTCGGCGGACCGAACTCGAAGATGCCCGCGTTCTCCAGGAAGAACTCCCTCTTCTCGGGAAAGAAGAGCGAGAAGCGGGTGAGGTCGATGCCGGTGAGGTCGCCGGCGAGCGAGACCCAATGCGCTGCATACAGACGGCTGACGGCGCGCGGGCCGATCTCGCGTCCGATCGCCGCCCAGTAGCTCTCTTCGTTCGTCCGGCGGACGACCCGGCGAACGTTCAGCCCCCACGTGCTCTGCCCGGGGTCGAAGCGCAGGGTCGAGAAGGGGATCGCGACCTCGGCCTGCCAGCCCTCTGTCGTTCTCCTGGCCCCAGCCACCGGGGCTTGGCGGGCGTTGAGGCTGCCTGACGCGCCTGCCGGTGCTCCCGACCACTGCTCCTCTGCCTAGACCGACTTCGTCCGCTCGCCTGCCAGGCTGTACTCCTGGTGCCAGGTCGAGTCGCCGCCGTCGCCCTTGCGGTCAACGACCACGTCGACGAGGAAGGGTTCGCCGGCGCGCGTGGCCTCGATGCCGCGACGGATCGCGGGGCGGAGGTCGGCCGCCGACTCGACGGTCACGCCGTCGACGCCCTGGCTTCGGGCGAGACCGGCGAAGTCGATGTCGGGATCGCCGAGGTGCATGCCGGTGTAGCGGTTCGCCTCCTTCATCTTGCCGTCGTAGCGGGCGTAGGCGAGGCGGACGGTCTGGTAGTTCCGGTTGTTCGTGACCACGGTGAGCACGGGCACGCCGTAGCGAGCCTGGGTCCAGAAGCCGGAGGCGCTGTACATCACCGAGCCGTCGCCGATGTTGCAGACGACTTGGCGATCGGGCTGGCCGAGCTTGGCGCCGGTGGCGGCGCCGATGCCCCAGCCGAGCCCGGCGCCGGAGGTGGCGAGCCAGGTCTTCTCGTTGTCGCGGTGGCCGGTGGAGAAGAACTGGTTCGAACCGCTGAGGTTCTCGCTGACGATGATCGCGTTCGGATCGAGCTCGGCTTCGAGCACGTGGCCGAGCTCGTCGGCGTGGATCGGACTGCGGCCGACGTTCGCCTGGTCGAGCTGGGGCGGCTTGCGCGCGGGATCCGGGCGCGAGGCGCGGATCTTATTGCGCCGCTCCTCCGTGGTCAGCGATTCGACCGCTTCGATCAGGGCTTCGGCGGCCAGCTTCGTGTTCGCGACGAGGGCGCGGCCGAACGGCCGGTCGCCGCCGATCGCGCCCGTGTTCAGGCCGATCCAGGCGTTCTGCGAGCCCTCGGCGTCGGGGCCGGCGGCGGCGGTGCCTCCGATGTCGCCGACGCCGATGCGCAGCACGAAGTCGCGGTCGCGGCTGCTGTAGCCGCCGGCATACAGCGGATGCATGCGCGGGAAGCTGTGGAACGGCCAGTTCACGTCGCCGACGGGTACCTGCAGCAGCTCGGCCAGCTCCAGCACCGCCTGCTGCGCGCCGGCCTTGCTGACCTCGTCGCCGACGTGGATGATCGGCGCCTCCGCCTCGATCAGCATCCGGGCAACCGCCTCGATGTCCTCGTCCCGGGCCGGAATGTCGTCCGGGATGATGAAGGAGGCGCGGTCGTGGATCGCGGCGCTGACTCCCTTGGCCTCCAGGGCGTGGTTGGCCAGTGCGAGGTAGGTCGGGCCGCCGGGCGCGGTCGTCGCCACCTTGAAGGCGCGGCGGAGCATCACCGGGATCGAGCCGGGGTCGCGGGTCTCCCAGGACATCTTCGTGAACTGACGGTTCACGTCCTTCTGGTCGAAGCCGGGTCTGGGCGCCAGCAGCAGGTTGTCGTCCTGCATCTCGTTGTCGAGCAGGCCGGCGGTGACGATCAGGGCGGAGCCGTCCCGGCTCGAGTTGTAGAGCTGGCCGGCGGACTGCGCGGTGCCCGCGATCACGTGAACGTTGACCAGGGCAGGCTCGCCGGAGGCCTTGTGGTAGCCGTCGGCCATCGAGATGACGATGCCCTCGTGCAGCCCCATGATGAGCTGCATGCCCGGGCGGTCCAGGAAGGCGTCGAAGAAGCCGACTTCGAACGAGCCGGGGTTCGTGAACAGGAAGCGGGTGCCGGCAGCGGCCATCTGCTCGACCATCAGCTCGCCGCCGGTACCTTGGGCCCGGCGGCTTCCCGAGTCCGCGTCGGCGTTCGCCGCGGCTGCCGCCGCGTTGGCGGTGGACTCGGCCACCGTGCCGGTCAGACCGAGCGCGGTCAGGGCCTGAATGAACCCGCGGCGCGAGAGATCGTTGCGGAGGAAGCGGTAGACCAGTTCGTTCACGGTGGGCCTCCCTTGTCGTCAGGATGTGGTTGCGTAAGCGTAGCAGCCGAGCCGGGTGTTCTTGGCGACGCGGAACGCATTCGCTGCTATGATCTCGCGCCCAACGAGACCGCCGCGGCGCCCGAAGCGGGCCTTCAGGACGATGGAGCGGCGATGGAGGCGACATGCCCAGAATCTGCCAGCTCACCGGCAAGAAGCCGCTCAGCGGCCATAACATCTCCCACGCGCACAACGTCACGAACAAGTGGCAGCGGCCGAACATTCAGGCCAAGCGGCTGTACGTGCCCGAACTCAAGCGGACGATCAAGCTCAAGGTGTCGACGCGCGCCCTACGATCGATCGACAAGAAGGGCCTGGTGCCCTATCTCAAGAGTCAGGGCCTGACACTGCGCGACATCACGTAGGCGGAAGCCGGCTCAGGGAGCGGGGTCGGCGGGCGGTTCCTCCGCAGCCGGCGCTGCTTCGCCCTCGTCACGGCTGCCCAGATACTCGGGCAGCTTGATCCCGACGTTCTTCGTCAGCTCGTGCAGCGGCGGCAAGGAGCTGATCAGGCCGGAGATGAAGTCCGCTGTAGCGGTCTTGCCGTTCTCGCCGCGGCCGCTGTCCCACACGGTCACGTTGTCGATCTTGAGGCCCGCGATCGCCTTGACCTGCTCCTCGACCAGTTTTGGCAACTGCTCGGTGACCAGCAGGAGCGCCGCGTTGTCGGCGCCGCCGATCGCGTTCACGATGTGGTCGAAGCCTTCGGCCTTCTTCTTGAGCACCGCCTCGATGCCCGCGGCTTCGGCCTCCATCAGAGCGCGCAGGCCATCGGCCTCGCCCTCCTTCAGTCGCCGGATGCGGTCCGCGTCGGCCTCCGTGAGTGACTGGATGCCGTCCGCCTCGCCCTTCTTCAGGCGACGGTTGCGTTCCGCCTCGGCCTCGGCCAGCGTGGCCATCTCTTCCTTCTTGATCTCGGCCGGCACGACGACATCGGCGCGCTGTGTGGCCTGTTCGCGGCTGGCGCGCGCGACTTCGGACTCTTCCTGGGCGGCGTATGCCTCCTGCAGCGCCTGCGCTGCCTTGACCTTCTCGGCGGCGGACGCGTTGCGCTCGGCCTCGGCCTCTTCCTTTCTTCGACTGGAGCCGGACTGGGCCACCCGCACGGCGGACTCGTTCTCCCCCTCCTGAGCCGTCGCCAGGGACCGGGCGACCTGGATGCGGCGGTCGCGCTCCGCGGCCGCGGCGCCGACCGCGCCGTCGCGCTCCTTCTCGGCGACCTTGACCTTCGCCTCGTTGATCGCCCGCGCGGCGGCCTCCTTGCCGAGCGCGTCGATGTAGCCGGACTCGTCCGTGATGTCCTGGATGTTCACGTTGATCAGCCGCAGGCCGACCTTCTTGAGCTCGACCTCGACGCCGTTCGAGATGTTCTCGATCAGCTTGTCGCGGTCGGCGTTGATCTCCTCGATCGGCATGGTCGCCAGGACGACCCGCATCTGGCCGAAGATGATGTCGCGCGCGAGCGCGGAGATGCGATCCATCTGCATGCCCAGCACACGCTCGGCGGCGTTCTCCATCACCCCGGGCTCGGTCGAGATGCCGACCGTGAACGTCGAGGGGCAGTTGACCCGGATGTTCTGCTTGGAGAGCGCGCCGGTCAGGTTGATGTCCATCGTCATCGGCTCGAGATCGAGGAATTGGTGCGCCTGCAGCATCGGAATGATGAAGGCGGCGCCGCCGTGGTAGCACTTCGCCGAACCGGTGCCGCCGATCTTGCCGTAGACCACGAGAATGCGGTCCGACGGGCAGCGGCGGTAGCGGCTCGAGAGCGAGAAGATGAGGATGAGGCCCGCCGCTAAGGCGGACAGGATGAGGATGATCAGGTCCACGTGTTGATTCTCCTAACGGATTACTATTGTTCGTGCCGGTGTTGCCCGTGGCTGGCGCCGGATGCGGGCGAGACGCCCGCGTTCCCAGGTTCGGCGTCCAGAGGCGCGACCAGCAGGGTGTTGGGATCGAGGATGTCGACCACGCGGATGCGGGTCAGGGTGGGCAGGTCGGTGTCGTGGCGCGTCATCGCGGCGACCGTCCGCAGCCTGCCCTGGACCAGCACTTCGACCTGGCCGGGCTTCCTGAGACGGGCGCCGATCGGCGCGTAGACCTTGCCGGCTACGCCGACGGCGTTCTGGTAGTCCACCGTGCCGCTGTGGCGCAGGCTCATCATGACGCGCATGATCAGGATCAGGATGCCGGCAAAGAGAAGACCGACGACGGTGCCGCCGATCGACGCGGCCACGGTCGAATAGCCGGCCCGCATCAACACGACCCCGGTCCAGCCGAAGCCGGCCAAGAAACCGCTGACCGTCCGCATCGAGAGCAGGGAAGTGCCTTCGCCGTCGGCGGCGTCGAGCAGATCGTCGAGCCCGAAGACGGTGAGGACGACCTGAATCAGGAGGGCCAGGGCGGAGACGATGCCGAGTGCGTAGAAGACGCGGTACGCCCCTTCCAGTGAGCCCCACCAGTTGCTGACTGCCTCCATCGCTCCCTCTCCTTCTACGTGACTTTGGAGTCGTTTGTTGACGACACTATGCGCTGTTCCCAGCCCGTTCGATGCCGCGCGCCTCATCGACCCGGAGCAGCAGCAGGCCGCCGACCAGGAAGAACACCAGAACGACCGCGATGCCGGCGCGCTGCCCGTAGCCGGCGGTGATGAGACCCAGCAGCAACGGGCCCAGAAACGCCGTCGCCTTGCCCGAAAAGGCGAAGAAGCCGAAGAACTCGGACTCGTAGCGCTTGGGCGCGAAGCGCCCCATCAACGACCGGCTCGCGGACTGGTTGGGACCCATGAACAGGCCCAGCACCAGCGCCGCGGCCCAGAACCAGGTCCGGTTCGGCGCCGCGACCGCGACCAGGGAGCAGACGAACAGGCCGATCAGGCTCCAGAGCACAGTGGCGCGGCCGCCTACCCGGTCGTCGACGAGGCCGAACAGGAACGCGCCCAGCCCGGCCGCCACGTTCAGCGCGATCCCGAACACGATCACTTCGCTGGTGTCCATGCCGAAGGTGCCGGCGGCGTAGACGCCGCCGAAGGCGAACACGGTGATCAGGCCGTCGTTGTAGATCAGGCGCGCGACCAGGAAGCGGACAATGTCCTTGAAGTCACGGATCCGGGTCAGGGTGCGGCGGAGATCCTGGAAGACCCTGCGGACGGATGCGACTGCGCTGCCGGCGGACGTACCGGCACGCGGCGGGGCCTCATCGCGCAGCAGGACGAGCGCAGGCAGGCTGAAGAGCAGGAACCAAACCCCTACCAGCAGGTTCGAGGCGCGGATGTTGAAGCCGTCCTCGGTGCTGAGCGGAAGCCATGGCGCGCCCTCGCCGAGACCGATCAGCCCAAGCAGCGCGACGACCAGGCAAACCAGGCCGCCGGCGTAGCCGAGCCCCCAGGCGTAGCCCGAGATCCGTCCGATCGTCCGGGGCGTCGACAACTGGGGGAGGAAGGAGTTGTAGAACACCATGCCGACCTCGAAACCGACGTTCGCGATCACGAACAGCGCGAGTGCCGCCACAACGGCGTTGCCGCTTCCCGGGACGACGAAGGTCAGCCAGGCGGTGGCGCCGACCGAGACCAGGGTGGCAACGGTCAGAAAGCGGCGGCGAAGGCCCGAGCGGTCCGCCATCGCCCCCAGCACCGGTGCGATCAGGGCGATGAGCAGGGAACTGATCGTGATCCCCCGCGACCACAGGGCAGTGCCCCGGTCCGCGTCTTCGGCAAACGTCTGCGAGAAGTAGGTCGCGTAGACGAAGGTCACCACGAGGGTGGTGAAGGCGGAGTTGGCCCAGTCGTAGACACACCAGGACGCCACCACCCCACGGCGGGCGGCGGGCTTCGATCCGCTGCCGCGGCTATCTAGAACGGTTCGTCCTCCCACCACGGGAAGTAGGGCGGCATGTCGGAGCTGACCTTCATCGGGAACTCGGCCGATCGCTTCTCGAGGAAGGAGGTGACGCCCTCTCTCGCGTCGTCGCTCCTGCCGCGCGTGTAGATGCCCTTCGACTCGACCCGGTGCGCGGCCATCGGCGATGGGGCGTCAAGCCCCTTCCACAGCATGTGCCGGGTGAGCGCAACCGACACCGGCGAGGTGTTCGCGGCGATCTCCGAGGCGAGTCCGCGGGCCGCCGGCAGCAGCTCGTCGGGCGGCAGGACACGGCTGACGAGACCGGCTTCGAGCGCCTCGGCGGCGGGGAACACACGCCCGGTCAGCGCCCACTCGGAGGCTTTGCCCATGCCCACCAGGCGGGGCAGAAAGTAGCTGCTGCAGGCCTCGGGCACCATGCCTCGGCGGACGAAGACGAAGCCCATTCGCGCCTCGGTCGAGGCCAGCCGGATGTCCATCGGCAGGGTCATCGTGATCCCGATGCCGACCGCGGGGCCGTTGATCGCGGCGATGACCGGCTTGCGCGCCTTGTAGATCGCTAGCGCCAGAATGCCGCCGCCGTCACGGTAGGTGTCGATGCCCGCCTCCGGATGGGAGAACGTGTCGCCGCCGGAGGCCAGATCGGCGCCGGCGCAGAAGCCGCGCCCTTCGCCGGTGACGATCACCGCGCGTACCGAATCGTCGCCGTCGGCGCGTTCGAGAGCGTCGATCATCTCCCGCATCATGTGGCCGTTGAAGGCGTTCAGGCGCTCGGGACGATTCAGCGTCATCACCAGCACGCCGTCGTCTGTGTCGTAGCGGATCGTTTCGTAAGTGGGTTCCTGGGGCATCTCGTCGTTCCTGCTGTCTACGTCCGCCGCTAGATGCCGGGCACCGGGAAGCGCAGGCAGAATCTCTCGATGTCCTGCCGCATGGCGTCCAGCCGTTCGTCGTCGCCGTGCCGTCGCAACGCGTCGACGATCCACTCGGCGAGCAGCTTCATCTCGACTTCTTCCATGCCCCGCGTGGTCGCCGCGGGACTGCCGAGCCGGATGCCGCTCGGCCTGAGCGGCGGCCGGGGGTCGTCGGGGATGAGTTGCTTGTTCACCGTGATCGACACCTTGTCGAGGGTCTCTTCGGCGACGCGTCCGTCGATGCCGTAGCTCTTCTCGGTGTCGAGCACCATCATGTGGTTGTCGGTGCCGCCCGTCACCAGTTCGGCGCCCCGGTTGATCAGTTCCTCGGCCAGCACCTTCGCGTTGGTCAGCACCTGCCGGGCGTAGACCGCGAACTCGGGCTCGAGCGCCTTGCCGAGGGTGATCGCCAGCGCCGCCACGGCGTTCATGTGGGGTCCGCCCTGGAGGCCCGGGAACACCGCCTTGTCGATCTTCCGGCGGTGCTCCGCGCGGCAGAGGATCAGGCCGCTGCGGGGCCCGCGCAGGGTCTTGTGGCCGGTCGTCGTCATCACGTCGAAACCGTGGTCCATCGGGTTGGACATCGCGTTGCCGGCGATCAGACCGCCGATGTGCGATACATCGGCCATCGTGAGCGCGCCGACGTCGTCCGCGATCCGCTTGAACTCGCGGTAGTCGTAGTCCCGCGGATAGGACGAGTAGCCGCAGAGGATCATCTTCGGCTGGTGCTCGCGGGCCTGGCCGAGTAGAGCGTCGAAGTCGATCGCGCCGGCGTTGTCGGGATCCGTCTTGTAGCGGATGAAGTTGAAGACCCTGCCCATGTGGGACACCGGCGCCCCGTGCGTCAGGTGGCCACCGTGCGAAAGGTCCATCGCCAGCACCGTGTCGCCGGGGTCGAGGAACGCGAAGTAGGCCGCCTGGTTCATCGGCGAGCCCGAGAGCGCCTGCACGTTCGCGTGCTCGGCCCTGAACACCCGGCAGGCGCGTTCGATGGCCAGCCGCTCGACCGCGTCGGTGAACTCCTGCCCGCCGTAGTAGCGGCGGCCGGGGTAGCCCTCGGCGTACTTGTTGGTCAGCACCGAGCCGTTGGCCGCGAACACCTCGGGGTAGGTGTAGTTCTCCGATGGAATCAGCTCGACGCCGCGTCGTTCGCGGTCTTCCTCGCCAATAATCGCCGCCCAGACCGCTGGATCGTTGCGCGCCAGCGCCTGTCGGTTGGAATCCACTGCGCTTGTGCTACTTCCCGGCCCGGGCCGGGGCTGAACTCCGATCCGCCGTAGCCCTTACTGGACGGCCGCCTTGGCGGCCTCGAGCAGGACGGTTTCCGGCAGGCGAACCCTGTAGTCCGGATTCACGTAGTGGAAAGCGATCCGACCCTCGGTATCGAGCACGAAGACGGCAGGCACGGGCAGCATGTGGTGATCGTCCCCGGCGTAGTCTTCGAGGTCGAGCTTGTAGGACTCCCTGTAGCTCCGAACGATCTCCTCGTCGCGGAAGGCGATCCCGAACGCCTGCGAGGCCTTCATGCCCCGGTCGGAGAGCAGCCGGTACTTCAGCTCGTTCTTGTGGACGGTGGCCTGCAGTTGGTCCGCGATATCTGGTGAGATGGCGAACAACTGGTAGCCGAGGTTGATCAGATCCTGCTCGATTTCTTGCAACTGACCCAGTTGCGTATTGCAGTACGGTCACCAACCGCCGCGGTAGAAGATCAGGATCGTCGGCTTGGCCTTGGCCTCGGCGGCAAGGTCGACGACGCCGCCGTCCGCGGTGGGAAGTTGGACCTCGGGAACTGCACTGCCGACCAGAAGCGGTCGGATGCCGTCTGCCGACGTGGGAACATCGGCGGCCGAGGCGGAAGTAGCGGTGGCGCAGAGGAGAGCCGCGCCGGCAAGAATCGTCTGGGTTCTCATGCGCGGCAGGGTATCACGCGGCCACTGTGCCGGAAGCGCCAATTCGCAGCGGCGGGCTTGATCCCTGCCGCGGTTGACGCACCGCTACCGGGTCCGCATACTCGCCGCGGTCCGGCCCATGAACCATGACACCTACCGCAGCCTGATCGGCCGCTTCGCCACCGGCGTGACGGTGGTGACGACGAACGTCGGCGGCCGCCTGCACGGCATGACCGCGAACGCGGTGTGCTCGCTGTCGCTCGACCCGTTGCAGTTGCTCGTCTGTGTCGACCGAGAGTCGAATTGCTACGTGCAGATGCAGCGAGCGGAGGCCTTCGGCATCAACATCCTCGCCGCCGACCAGGAGGACATCTCCAACCGGTTCGCTCGCACCACGGAACCCACCGATGGCTCCCTGCTGGGTGTGGACTACCGGCTCGGCAGCCTGGGTGAACCCCTGATCGAGAATGCGCTGGTCCACCTAGAGTGCCGGATCGCGGAGCGTATCTGTGGCGGCGACCACATCATCGTGATCGGTGACGTGGTGGCCGGCGGGCAGGTGCGGGAGGCCGAACCGTTGCTCTTCTACGGCGGCCGCTACGCCAGATTGGGAGATTGAGCTCGTCCAGGCGCCGGCCAGTGCGGTCGTCAGGCCACGAGCGGACAGCTCGGGTCGAATTCCCGGTCGAGGGCGGCCAGGTCGACGATTGCCTCTCTGAGCACCTCGGGGGGCGTTGCGCCCTGCTCGATGCGGCGCAGCCACTGCATCGCCGGGTTGCCCTGTTCGAGGATCTCCTCGATCGGGCCGAGAAGGGCGCCGAAGCCGTGGCGGTGGGCGGTCTCGCGGGCGCTTTCCAGCATTGATGCGGCCCACTCCCGGAACGTGATGGTGCTGCCGTCGACCCAGTTTGTGCCCTCCGCTTCGAGGCTCGCGGTGCCCGCGGCGCGTTCGTTGGCGGCGGCGAGCTCTTCCAGCTCGCGCGACGATCGTCCGCGCAGGGGATCGAGTTCCGGCCGCTCCAGGACCTGCCACACCCGTGCCTCGTAGAGAGCGGTGACTGCCTGCAGGATGTCCGGATCGCTGATCCGGTCGCAGATCCTGAGCTCCAGGCGATCCAGAACCCTGGGCGTAGCGGGTCCGTTCGGCCGGATGCCGAGCCAGAGGTGACGTCGATTCTGCATCGTGCCGATCTCGAGCTGTTCGTTCATCCAGGTGGCGAACGAGGAAGCGTCGGGGAAGAAGGGAACCCGCTCGGGGGTCAGGGGGAAGCGCAGCCAGCGCGCCGAGTGCTGCCCGGTCGTCTCGCCGGCCCGAAAGGGTGACGCGGCGGTCAGGGCGAGGAACACCGAGGCCTCGAGCCGCAGGACCCGGTAGGCGCGCAGCAGCTCCTCCGGGTCCTCTATCCCTAGGTTGATGTGCGTCGAAGCGGTGACGACGCGGGTGCCGTAGGTGTCGCGGATGTAGCGGTAGTACGGGTTCTCGGGATCCGAAATGTAGAACGAGTCGAGATCGGCGAGGGCCAGCGCGCCTCCCGGCACCAGGGTGCAGCCATGCTTCGCCTCCAGGTAGCGCCGGAGTGCGCACCGCTTCGCCATCAGGCGGTCGGTGAGGACCTGGTAGTTCCGGTACGGAGCGGTCGTGAACTCGACGTTGCGGCCGTCCGGCTCCGTTGTGTAGCCGTCCAGGGCGGCACTTACGTGCGGTGAGAGCGGCAGCACGTGGCCGTCGCGGGTGCCGGTGTAGACCTCCTCCTCGAGGCCCTTCAGCAACTGACGATGCAACGGATGGTGGTCGGCGGTCATGGGGAACTCAGGCGCAGCACGGGCAGCTGCCAATCCGTGAAGCGCTGAGCGACGGAGATGCCGCGGCGCCGGTTGAGGCGCGACTCTAGCAATTTCGGCGAGGCGCTATCGCCGTTGCTGCGATCGCCCTCATGGAGATACGGGGCAGGACGTGCGTCGGCGCCAGGGGCGTCGTGGTCGCCGACCGCGACGGCGAGGGCGCCGGAGCGGTGGCGAGTGAGATCGGTGAAGGCGCGATCGAGCAGGAGCGCTTCCTCATCCTCCCGCACCCGGTATGAGGCGTTTCCGGGAGCGATTCGTCGCCGGATCGTAGGGCCGTCCGCGAGCGCCCCGACAGGAGGCTGCTACTGCTCTTCCGCGCCGCCGAGGACGCGAGCGCCCAGGTGGGCGCTGGGCAGGAAGAGGAGGATGCCGACGACCCAGAACCAGAGCGGGGACGGGATCGTGGCCATGTTGTAGATCCCGGCGATGAGAAAGAAGGCGCCGACGATGAGGGCCAACCGCCGCTTCGCCTGCCGCGCGATGCGCGCCGCCGTTCCGCCGCCGATAAACGCGCCCGCGGCCCAGGCGGTGAGGACGAAGGCCATGTTCACGGCCGGGATGTCGCCCGGTTCGATCAACGCCCGGTCGGTCGGCACCCCTTCGGGCACCGGAAGCAGGGTGATCGCCGCGATCTGAACCATGCTGATCACGATGCCGCCGACGATCAGGCCGGCGGGAACGGCGAGGACGGTTCTCAGCATGTCTTTCGTTGCTCCTTAGCCCGTGAGGGCCTCCGGCGAGCGGCTGAATTCCGTGACGCTCGGGCGAGCGAGAACTATACTGCCCGGCTCACAACTGAAGTCCAAGGAGTCTTGCCGATGAAGATCGCTGTTGAGTTCCCGAGTGTGGTCTACCGGGAGGGGCCGGAGGCCGTTGCCCGTCTCGCCGGCGCGATGGACGAGATCGGTTTCGATCAACTGGACATCTTCGACCACGTGGTCATGGGCCACGACACCGAGGGTCGGGAGAAGAACCGCTACCCGGCCAAGATGCCGATCATGGAGGCGTTCGCCACCCTCGGGTACATGGCGGCCTGCACTACCCGGATCGGGCTCGGCACCGAGGTGCTGGTGCTGCCGCAGCGCGACCCGGTCTTGACCGCGAAGCAGGCGTCGACCCTGGACACGCTCTCCGGCGGCCGCCTCCGTCTGGGTCTCGGGATCGGTTGGCAGGAATCGGAGTACGACGCGATGGGGCAGGACTTCCACAACCGCGGGCGGCGCATGGACGAGGCGATCGCCGTGCTCCGCGCCTGCTGGGGTCAGGACCCGATCGATTTCGAGGGTGAGTTCTATTGCGTGGAGGCGATGGCGATGGAGCCGAAGCCGCCGCGCGGGGCGGATCTGCCGATCTGGATCGGCGGCCACAGCGAAGCGGCTTTCCGCCGCGCGGGCCGGTTCGGCGACGGCTGGATGGGTG
This sequence comes from Candidatus Multivorans sp., assembly GCA_965247095.1. GTDB lineage: Bacteria > Acidobacteriota > Thermoanaerobaculia > Multivoradales > Multivoraceae > Multivorans. Next base: position 780,090 of record OZ251997.1, read on the forward strand.
TCGCCTCGGAGGAGCTGTTCGAGACCGGAGATCAGGCGATCGCCTCGGTCCGTGACCACGCGGAGAAGGCGGGTCGCGATCCAGAGGCGCTCGGGTTCCAGGCCCAGGTCTCGCCACCGCCGCGACCGGGGAACGAGGGCGACCGCACCTTCTATACCGAGCCGGACCGCGTCACAGCGGCGGCCGCGAAGCTGGGCGAGTTGGGGTTCGGCGGCGTGGCTCTCAACCTGACCGGTCTCTTCCTGGCCGGGGCCCGCAGCGTCGATGCGATGATCGACGGCGCGGGCGCCCTGCACGACAAGCTACGGGCCGAGCTGGGTTAGCCCGACCCGGTCCGCCCTCACTCCGAAGCCGACGACTCGGCCTCGGCCTGGTTGCGGCGCCACTGCCGGTAGGCGCCGATCATCAGCCAGGCGCCGGCTGCGAGCAGGCCCAGGGGCCAGAACTCCCACACGCGGCCGATGTCGTAGCCGAACGTGTGGTCGAGCAGCGCCAGGAAGCCGATGACGAACAGGCCGGCGCCGGCCATGAGGCCGAGCTGCCCGTTGGCGGGCGGCTTCGGCGCGTCCTGCAGGCCGAGGTCGGTGCCGTGGCCGAGTTCGATCAGGGTGGCCTGCCGGTAGGCGTCGATGATGTTGAAGAGCCATACGAAGGCCACCACCATGCCCATCACCCCCTCCTCGGTGGCGAGGTAGATGGAACCGACCGCGAGCAGGAAGAGCACGATGCCGCGCTGGTAGAGGCCGTTGTAGATGTGGCCAAGCCCGGGGAAGAGGGCGAGGATCACGCTCACGACGTGGCGGGCGGTGAGGCCTCCCTGGGCGGGCGCCGCCGGCGGCGGTGGCGGCGGAGGGGCCGGTGCCGGGGCCGGCTCGTGGGCGGCAGTGGTGTCCTCGGTCTGCGACGGATCCTGTTCGTGTTCGGTGTTCATGCGGAACTCCTCTCCTGGTGGGTCTGCGAGCGGTTTCGAGTCGTTGGCGGTGGTTTGCCGTCACTGCCGGAATCGCTGAGCGGCCACAGGCCGGCCAGCTCACGGAAGGTCTCGGACGACGAGTCGACGGCGCCCTGGAACCAGGTTCTGACGCGGTCGGTGGGCAGATTCAGCGGCTCGGCGAAGAACCCGGCCGGGCGCCAGAGTCCCTGGAGGGCGCCGAGGCGCCGGCTCACCCCCGCCTGCACCGATGCGCCGACTTCCGCCGCCGGTTCGAGGAGATGCTCACCGGCCGTTGCGCCCAGGTTCGTCGCGGCCCTGCGGCCGGCGGCGACCGGGTCGCCGAGGACGAGGGTCAGGGCGACCGCGAGCAGGTAGCTGGCGGCGAGAGCTATGCCGGTTCCGGGCCGGGCGGTGAGGATCGCGTGTCGGCGAGCCGGGCTGCGCGCGGGGATCTCGCGCAACCGCTGCATCAGGGCCGGTGACGGTTCGAGTTCGGACCACACCAGCGATTCCAGCTCTACGGCGCGCGCCTCGCCGTCGCGGTCGTAGGTAGCGCCGACGGCGATCTCGAGCAGTCCGGCGCGGAGTTCGTCGGACATCGGGAGGTCGGCGCCGAGTTCGCCGATGCCTGGCGTCCGCTCCGGGCTCGCCGTTCCCGGGCGGGTATCCGTGTGCTGGTGCTCGCGGCTCACCTGTAGACCCCGTTGCGCTTCGGTGTGCGATCGCCCAGCGCGTGGCGCCGGTCGTCGATGCGTCGCATGAGCTCCAGGCGGGCGCGCCTCAGGCGGGACTTCATCGTTCCCTCGGGCAGGTCGAGGAAGGCGCAGATGTCGGCGTAGCTCAAGCCCTGCAGATCCCGCAGCATGAGGATCTCGGCGAACGCCTCCGGCATCTCCTCGAGCGTCTGGTAGACCATGCGCAGCCGCTCGCGACGTTCGGCGCGGGCCGCCGTGTCCATGCCGCCGGCCTGGCGCTTCAACAGCTCCTCCGAGACGACCACGGTCCGCCGCTCGGTGCGGGTCCGGCGGTAGTGGTCCACGCACAGGTTGCGGGACAGCCGGAGCGTCCAGCCGGCGAGCGGCACGTCGCCCCGGTAACGGCCGAGTTTGCGGTAGAGCTTCAGGAAGATCTCCTGGGTCAGATCCTCGGCTTCGGCGGTGTTGCCGGCGAACTGGAAGGCGATGTTGTAGATGCGGCGGCCGTAACGGTCGATCAGTTCGGTCCAGGCGTCGGCGTGCCCGGCGGCGGCGCGCCTCGCCAGGAACAGGTCGGGATTCGGGCTTGAAGTTTGTCGCGGAGTCGTCATTGGGGTCTGATCAGGAAGACGTGCGCCGGGCCGGATAAGTTCCGGATCGCGCCACGCGGGTCGCGTCACTCCGGATGCTGCATAATCCCGGTCCGCCGGGCGCCGGGCGCCTTTGGAGGAACCGCCATGCCGGAACGACGACGCATCCTGGTCACCAGCGGCCTGCCCTACGCCAACGGTCCGATCCACCTGGGCCACCTGGTGGAGGCTGTCCAGACGGACATCTGGTGCCGGGTGCAACGGATGCGCGGTCACGAGTGCTACTACGTATGCGCCGAGGACGCGCACGGCACTCCGATCATGCTACGCGCCGAGCGGGAGGGAATCACGCCGGAGGAACTGATCGTCCGGCTGGCGGCCGAGCACCTGGAGGACTACAGAGCGTTCCAGGTCCACTTCGACAATTTCTACACCACCCACTCTCCGGAGAACCGGGAACTGGTGGAGGGCATCTACGGCCGTTTGCGCGACCGGGGTTCCATCGACTGCCGGACGGTGCGGCAGTTCTACGACCCCGAACGGGAGATGTTCCTGCCGGACCGCTTCATCAAGGGCACCTGTCCGCGGTGCGGGGCGAAGGACCAGAACGGCGACAGTTGCGACGAGTGCGGCTCGACCTACACACCGGCGGACCTGATCGACCCGCGTTCGATCGTCACGGGCGCGCTGCCGGTCGAGCGGGAGTCGGAGCACTTCTTCCTCCGCCTCTCCGACTACCGGGAACTGCTCGAGGAGTGGGTAGGGGACGGCCGCCTGCAGAGCGAGGTCGTCAACAAGCTCCGCGAGTGGTTCGACGACGGGCTGCGGGACTGGGACATCTCGCGCGACGCGCCGTACTTCGGATTCGAGATCCCGGACGCGCCGAACAAGTACTTCTACGTCTGGGTCGACGCGCCGATCGGGTACATGGCGAGCTTCCGCCAGTTTTGCGACCGCCAGGGCCTCGTCTTCGACGACTTCTGGGGTCCGGACAGCGACGCCGAGCTGTACCACTTCATCGGCAAGGACATCCTCTACTTCCATTGCCTGTTCTGGCCGGCCATGCTTCACGGCGGCGGCTACCGGACGCCGTCTTCGGTCTTCGTTCACGGCTTCCTGACCGTCGACGGCGCCAAGATGTCCAAGTCGCGCGGCACCTTCGTGATGGCTCGCACCTACCTGAAGCATCTCGATCCGGAGGCGTTCCGCTACTACATCGCCGCGAAGTTCAGCAACGGCCTGACCGACATCGACATCAACCTCGAGGACTTCGTTCTCCGCGTCAACTCCGATCTGGTCGGCAAGGTGGTCAACATCGCCAGCCGCTGCGCCGGCTTTCTGCACCGGCAGTTCGACGGCCGGCTGGCGGCGTCGCTGGACGCGCCCGAACTCGCGGCGGCGGCCGCCTCCCAGGCGGAGGAGATCGCGGGACTCTACGAGGGCCGCGACTACAACCGGGCCCTGCGGCGTGTCATCGCCATGGCGGACCGGGCGAACCGCTACATCGACGACCGGCGACCCTGGGAACTGGCGCGCGATCCGGAGCGCGCCGCCGAGGTCCAGGCGGTGTGCACCACGGGCATCGAGTTGTTCCGTCAGTTGATCGTCTATCTCAAGCCCGTCGTGCCGACGATCGCGGCCCGGGCGGAGAGCTTTCTGGGCGTCGATCCGTTGGTCTGGGACGACGTCCACACGCCCTTGGTGGACCACGAGATCCTGCCCTTCAAGCCCCTGATCACCCGGGTGCAGTCGGAGCAGGTGGCCGCGATGATCGCCGCCTCGGGTGAGGGCGACGCCGGGTGAGGGCATGACGCCCGCCGCTAACAAAGCGGTCGTTCCCGACCGGCCGGAAAAAGCGGTCGTTCCCGACCGGCAGGATTCCGCTAAAGCGGTCGTTCCCGACCGGCAGGATTGCGCGGTCTCGGCAGACCGTCTGACCAAGGTCTACAAGATCTACGACACTCCATGGGGCCGGTTGCGGGAGGCGGTGACGAGGCGTCCCGCGCACCGGCCGTTCCGGGCTCTCAGCGACGTCAGCTTCGCATTGCCCCCGGGCGAGGGGCTCGGCGTCGTGGGCGAGAACGGCGCCGGCAAGAGCACGCTGCTCAAGATCGTCGCCGGCGTAACGCGGCCGACTTCGGGTGAACTCGCGATCCGGGGAAGGGTCGCCTCGATCCTGGAGCTCGGCTCGGGCTTTCACCACGAGTTCACGGGACGTCAGAACATCCGGCTGAGCGCGGCGATCGTCGGTCTCGACGAGCGGGAACTTCGCGAGCGCAGCCGGGACATCATCGAGTTCAGCGAACTCGGCGCCGCGATCGATCAGCCGGTCCGTTCGTACTCGACCGGCATGACCATGCGGCTCGGTTTCTCGATCGCGGTTCAGGTCGAGCCGGACATTCTGGTCGTCGACGAGGCGCTTTCGGTCGGTGACGGCTACTTCCAGAAGAAGTGCATGGACCGCCTGCAGAGGTTCATGGCCGACGGCGGCACGCTGCTGTTCTGCTCCCACGCGATGTACTACGTCACGGCGTTCTGCCAGCAGGCGTTGTGGCTGCGGGGCGGCGAAGTGGCGGGGGCGGGGCCCGCGCTCGGCGTGGTCGGCGAGTACGAGCGGTTCCTGATGGCGAAGACGGGCGAGAGCGCCGAAGCCGAAGAAGAGACGACCGATGATCCGACGGCGAGCGCGGCCCGGATCGTCGCGATCCGGCCGCTTGGCGGCGCGGCGCACAAGCGCGCCTCGGAGTCCTGGGCTCTGGAGGTCGAATGGGAGAGTCGGGACGACGATCTCGGTTTCCACCTGGCGGTCGGACTCGACACCGCGGACGGCGTGCAAGTCTGCGCCTTCACCACCCAGCGCGCCGGGCTCGCCCCGATGACCGGCGCCGGCCGTCACCGCGCCGTGGTCCGCGTACCGCGGTTGCCGATGACCAAGGGCGACTACTCCGCCTGCGTCTTCCTGCTGGACGAGGAGTCCCTGCACGTCTACGACCGCAAGGTGGAGGCGAACGTGCTGGAGATCGAGGCGCAGCGCTTCGAACCCAGCCTGTTCGAGGTCGCGCATGAGTGGGAGATCGATCGATGAAACTGCTGGTGACCCGACCGATACCGGAGCAGGCGGTGGCGCGGTTGCGCGCCGAACCGGGGGTGGAGACCACCGTGCTCGAAGAGGACACAGCACTGGACCGCGAGGTGCTGCTTGAAGCGGCCGCGGGCGCGGACGTGATCCTGGCCCTGCTCACCGAGCGCATGGACGCGGAACTCTTCGATCGGTCGCCCAATCTGGGCATGGTGGCGAACATGGCGGTCGGCTTCGACAACGTCGACATCGACGCGGCGGCAGCGCGCGGAATCTGGGTCACGAACACGCCGGGAGTGCTCGACGGCGCCACCGCGGACCTGGCGATGGCGCTGCTGCTGGCGGCCGCACGGCGGCTGCCGGAGGCCGAGCGTTTCCTGCGCGGCGGTCGCTACCGGCGCTGGGGACCGATGCTCCTGTGCGGCCAGGAGGTCCACGGCCGCACGCTCGGCATCCTCGGTATGGGCCGTATCGGCGAGGCGGTCGCCCGCCGCGCGCAGCTCGGGTTCGGCATGGAGATTCTGTACTGGGACGAACGGGGCCGCCCGGACCTGGAGGAGGAACTCGGGGTTCGCAGAATCGATCTCGACACGCTCCTCGGCGCCGCGGACTTCGTCTCCATCCACCTGCCGCTGACCGAGGGCACGGCCGGGTTGATCGACGCCGAACGGCTCGCGCAGATGAAGCCGACCGCGGTGCTCGTCAACACCGCCCGCGGGCCGGTCGTCGACGAAGCGGCTCTGGCCGCGGCGCTCCGCTCGGGCGCCATCTGGGCCGCCGGCCTCGACGTGTTCGAACGCGAACCGGAAGTTCATCCGGACCTGCTCGAGCTCGACAACGCGGTCCTTCTGCCCCACATCGCGAGCGCCTCGATCCCGACCCGTCTGGCCATGGCCGAACTCGCCGTGGACAACGTCCTGGCCCTGCACCGCGGTGGAGAGCCGCCGACGCCGGTCGTCCGCGGGACACGCTAGGGAGTGATTCCACTCGCGGCAGCGCTCGCGGCGCCGGTTCTCGGAGCGATGTTCTACGGGGCGTTGCATCCCCGGCCGGCCGCCACCCGGTTGGTGGACGGGCTGGTGTACCTGGCGGTACCGCTAGTGGTGGCGTTGCAGGTGCTGCCGCAGTCGTGGGACGCGCGCGAACTGCTGAACCTCGTGGCGCTTGCGGCGGGCGCCGGCCTGTACTTCGTGCTCGAGCGGGTTTCGAGGGCGCTTGCCGCCCACGCGGACAACGCGGCGATCCTGGTTGCCGTTTCGGGCCTGGTGCTGCATGCGTTCCTCGAGGGTGCGGCCCTGGCCCCCGGGAAGGATTCGGACGCCTTCTTCGTCTATGCCGTCGTCCTGCATCGCTTGCCGATCGGACTCGTGATCTGGTGGTTGATCCGGCCGCGGCACGGAAGGACGGCCGCGTCCATCGGCATCGGGGTCGTTGTCGTCGCGACCCTGGCCGGGGCGATTGGCGGAGGAGTCGTTTCGTTCACTGGAGACGGCAGCCTGGACCTGTACCAGGCCTTCGTCGCCGGCTCGCTACTGCACGTCGTCTTCCACCAGGGGCGCAGCGATCACCGGCATCACGATCACGGCATCTAGCTCCTAGCCGCTGACGCGGAACGAGCGGGCGACGCGGAAGCCGGTGTCGTCGGCCGCGAAGCCGGTGTCGTCGGCCGCGAAGTCGGCGGATTCGCGCTTCCGGAGGCGGTAGTGGAGTTCGCACGCCTCGGTACGGAACGAGCCGCCGCAGAGCGTTCGGCGGCGTTCGTCGCCGTCCGCGCCGGAGGCGACCCATTCCCACACGCTGCCCAACATGCCGTGGAGACCGAAGCCGTTCGCGCCCCTGCGTTCGGGCGGTTGGACAACCCCGTCCGAGTTGCCGGCGTGCCAGCAACGTCGGTCGATCGATTCCGGCGTGGCGTTCCATGGGGGAACCTCGTCGGCCGCGGAACCGCCGCGGCAGGCATAGCGCCACTCGACTTCGGTCGGCAGCCGCATGGGTTTGCGCGAGACCTCCGCGTACCACAGGCAGTAGGCGTCGGCCTGCCGCCAGCTCACTCCCGCGGCGAGGTCGCGATCGCCCGCTGACAGCGGTGATCGCTGGTAGCCGGGATCGAAGGCCTCGAACTGCTCGTTCGTCACCGGCCACTTGCTGAGGTAGAAGGGGTCGACCGCAACCACCCGGCCGCCCACCCGGATCTCGCCACCCGGGATCAACCACAGGATGGTGCGCGGAACGTGGGCGTAGGAGCGGGGCAGCGGTCGGCGCGCGGTGCTGGCCACGGGCTAGGAGGCTGCGCCGCACAACGACACAAAGTGAGTTGTGCGGTGCAGCGTCATAGTGAGGTGGGGGCTAAGGGCCAAACACGGAGTCTGCGACGGGTTTGGCGGCTCTACCGGAAGTCAGGAGGGTCGGCCGAACACCTTGGGCGTCGGCATCCGGGCGCGGATTGCGTCGAGTTCCTCGACCGTCACGGTCGAAATGCCGCTCTTCAGGCAGTGGGATTCCACCGAGCGGACGACCATGCCGCGAACGAAGGCCGGCACCCGCTTCATCCGCGCTTCCGCCTCGGGCGCCCAGGCGATGCTGGTGGAGGTGTTCTCGCCGTAGCGGGAAAGGGACGCGAGCCCGGTTCGGTCCCCGAACGCCGCGAGTTGTTCTGGCGAGAAGGAACCGGGGTCGTGGGTGCACAGCGGATCTTCCGCCATCAGGTCGCCGGTCATGCCGTAGGCGCGGGCGCGGCAGCCACCGCAGACCGACTGCAGCTCGCAGGAACCGCAGCGTCCGCCGAGGTCCTTGCGGCGCCGGATGTCCTGGAACAGGTCGGAGTCGTTCCAGACCGCGGACAGCGTCGAGCGCTTCAGGTTGCCGCCGAAGACGGGCAGGTAGGGGCACGGCGTGACATCGCCGTTCGGGCGGATCCCCATGTAGTGGGTGCCGGCCGGGCAGCCGCCGGCGCCGCCGTCGAAGGCCTTGAGGAAGGGCGAGTCGGGATCGCCGGACAGCAGTTGACGAACGTAGTGCGGCGCGCACTTCGCGTTGACCACCATGCGGCCGCGGTAGTTGCGCTGAATCTGTTCCAGGGAGGCGAGGACCTCGTCGTAGTCGGACGGCGAGAGATCGGACACGAACTGGCCGCGACCCGTGGGCACCAGGAAGTAGAGGTTCCAGACCCGGGCCTGGAGTTCGGTATAGGCGAACTCGGCGATCTCCTCCAGTTCCCCGAGGTTGTGTGCCCCGGCGGTGGTCTGGATGATGAAGGGAAGACCGGCTGCGGCCAGGTGCCGGGCGCCGTCGACCGTGTTCTGCCAGGCGCCGCGGACGCGGCGGAAGCCGTCGTGGACCGCCGGGTCCAGCGCGTCCAGCGACAGGGCGAGACCGCGGACTCCTTCGCCGGCCAGGATGCGGGCCAGGTTCTCGGTGATCCGGACGCCGTTGCTGCCGACCACGACCCACAGATCGCGCTCGGCGGCGTAGCGGACGATGTCGAGGATGTCGCGCCGCAGCAGCGGCTCGCCGCCTGTGAGGATGACCAGGGCCTCGGGCGCGAACTCGCAGATGTCGTCGATCACCTTCCGGCACTGGTCGGTGGAGAGTTCCGAGCGGTCGGCGAAGTTGGCGGTCTCGACCAGCGGCTTGCCGCCGGCGTCGAGGTAGCAGTGCTCGCAGGCCAGGTTGCAGCGGTAGGTCAGATTCCAGGAGATCACGTAGGGGCGGGCGAACGCCGTCGGCGTGGCGCTGGTCGGCCGTTCGAGGGGTGACAGGGTCATGGCGAGAGCCTGGTGCGAACCCGATCAGGCGATGCCGAAGAAGGAGCGGGCGCGCTCCAGCACGCCCGCGTCGACCTCGTCGTAGCCATGGTCGAGAGCGAACTTCTCGATTCCGGCGACCGCCGAAGTGCGCACGATGTCGGGGATGTTCGCCAGCCGTTCGCGGGCCTCGGCGGTCCAGGGGATGCCTCCCGATTCACCGTTGCCGGTAACGCTTGGGCTGCCAACTTCGTCTTCGGACTGGGTAGTCGGCATGCCCATCTCGGCCAGCATGCCGGTAAAGGGACACTTCGAGGATGTCGCCCCGGCCTCCGTGCCGGTCTCGGGGCCGATCCGCACGCCGAGGGCGCCGACCACCTGGGTCTCGTGGGGATTGGTCATCATCGCCATCTCGGCAGAGCAGGTGGGACAGGCATAGACCAGGGCGACGGAACCGCCATCGGGGCCCAGGGCGTGCTTCAGCTTCATCTGCTCGTCGCAGGGTACGCAGAGGAATTTCATCCTTGGTCTCAGTCGGCGGAAATCAGGTCGTCTTGGCGAGGCAGTTCAGGATCGAAGCCGCGGCCTCGTCGATCGCGCGGAGGACCGGTCCTGGGGCCAAGTCCGCTTCACCGGCATCGGAGGCCGCAGCCAGTCGCGGGTCGAACGGTACCTTAGCCAGGCAGGGGAGTCCAAGCGCGGGCGCTTCGCCGGCCGCGCCATCGAACAGGGGGCGGACCCCGTCGCAGGTTCCGCAGTAGTAGCCGCTCATGTTTTCGATGTACCCGAGCACCTCGTTCGGCGTCGTGCCGAGCGCCGCCGCCGAGCGCGCAACGACCCCGCGTGCCAGCGCGGCAGGAATCGTGACGAGCACGAAGCGCGCGGCCGGTCCAAGGACCTCGGCGTACTGCAGGGTACGCTCGGCGCCGGGCGGCAGGTCGACCAGGAGAAAATCGAGACGACCCCAGTCCACCAGGCCGAGCAACTGCTGGAACAGGTTGAACTCGCGGGTTGCGCGCCAGACGTGGGAGTCGCCCTTCGCGACGCTCTCGAACTCGAGGTGCTCCGATTCGGGCACCATGGAGCCCACCGACACCACTCCGAGGCCATGAGGCGTGCGGGGCAGGGCCATGCCCCGATCGCCAGGCAGCAGCGGAACGTGTTCCAGTCCGGCCAGCCGGGCCTGGCAGGGTCCGTTCAGGTCGGCATCGAGGATCGCGCATTGGAGTCCCGCGCGCCCGAGCGCCAGAGCGAGCTGCATGGTCAGGGTGCTCTTGCCGACGCCTCCCTTGCCCGAACCGATGGCGACCACATGGTCGATGCCGGCCGTGGCCTCGGCGATGCGCTCCCGCTGCTGGAGAACCTGCCCGAGAACGTCGGAACCGCCGTCTCCGGCGACGTCGAAGTAGGTCCTCATGGCCGGCGGACGCGGTCGAGAAGGCCGGTTCGTCTCGCCAAAGAGCTTGCCTCGGCGCGCAGCCGCCCACGGAGGTCGAGTTCCGGAAAGGCGGCGCGCTGAAAGATGAGCCCATCGTTCACGATCCAGGGGCGGCTGCGACCGAAGGCGTGACGATGTCTCTTCATGTAGACGAGTTCGAAACCGTTCTTCGCAAGCAGGCCGACCAGCTCCAGAGGACGGATACCAAACTGCCAGTACCAATGGTTGTCCCGCTCCAGCCGTCCGTCCTCGTCGCGGTGGTCATGCTTGTCAAACCACGCCTCCAGCCTGGCGCGCGTGTTCCAATGGTCTTCCCAAACGTAGACATTCTTGTAGTACCAGTCCAGGCCGCGATCGACAAACCGTATGGTCCGTGCAGTCTTCAACCAGTTCTGATTGAAGACAATCAGAACGTCGGTATGCGGCAGCCAGTTCAGCAGGAACCTGTCCCAGTCCGGCTTGACCTGATGCAGCAGGATGTCGTACATGATGAGGGCATCGACCTCACCTACCGCGTCGAGCGCCTGCTGTGAGCCGAGCATCGCCTCGACGAGCTCCACTCTGGGATGTTCCTTCGCGCGCTCCTGGGTCAGAGGAGTCAGGTTGCCGTCGACGATCACCGCTCTCCCGAGCTCGTTTCCGCAGAGTTCGGCGGCGTGGAACGTGTAGGCGCCGTCGACGCCCCAGCAGGCGCCAAGGTCGGCGAAGGACCGGAAGTCGGTGAGCTCGTAGGCCGTCTCGAGCAGCTCGAGTTTCTCCGGTTTTGGCTGAACCTCGGACTGCGCTCCGACTGGCATTTCTTCGGAGCTGAGGCGGGCGAACATGGGGGCAGCCTAACAGGGGGAGGCGACGCTAGCTGGTCACGACCGAGCGGCGTCACTTTCGTATCGAAGGGTCTTCCGCGCCGCCTGGAAGCCGCAGTCTTCGAGCCGATCCGCCAGTGGTTCGCGGCGGTGCACCCGCGGCAGGTAGAGCGGTCGTTTGCAATCGTTGGCGGCGAAGGCGAGGAGCGGCCCAAGAAGAGCCGGCACCGGCCGCTTGCCGCCGATCGCGAGGATCTCGCAGGGTGTGGAGCCGGCGGGCAGGCCGGCGGCCGATCTGGAAACCGGCGGCCGGGCGATGAACGGCAGGGGGTCGTCGGCGTCCTGGGCGCTTCGATAGAGGAGATAGGCCTCGAAGCCGCGGTCGGTGGCGATGCCGACGCCCAGTGCTCGCTCGCGCAGGTTGCGGATCGTCTGGGCGGAGCGCTGCCAGCAACGATTCAGTTCCGAGGCATCGGCGAACTCGGCACTGGCTGTGATCTCCGACGGGGCAACAGTCCCGACCAGGTCGAGGAAGGGGCCGGCCGCGGGCCTCGCGGACTGCTGGATGTAGTCGATGAGGGTTTCTGCTTCGGCGAAACCGCAGGCCCTGAGGAAACGGTGGGCGGCAACGGCCTCCGCCGGGACTTCGACGAGCATGCGGGTCGGCTCGAGGATCGCCATCTTCTGGCTGAGCGAAGTCATCATGTGGCGGGCATGGCCCTGCCGGCGGTGGTCCGGGTGGACCGCAACGTGGAGCACGAGGCTGGCCGTGGGCTCTCGCTTCGCCGCGATCAGCACGCCGATCGGGTCGCTGCCCGCGAACGCGACCATGCAACTGCTGGTCCAGAGGTTGATCTCCCTGGAGAGCCGCTTCATGTGGTCGACTGTGAGCCGCCACGGGACGGCGCCGGGTCCCACGTTGCAGCGGTGGAACGCCTCGACGATCAGGGGCACGTCGTCAGAGCGGCAGAAGCGGTACGCAGGCACCGGCCTACTCGGTCCGCGGGCCGGCAGGCGCCCCAAGCGCGGCCGGAGCGGGGGGCGCGCCGGTCGGCGCCTGCTCCGGCAGGCGCAGCAGCGCGAGGATCAGCATGGCGGAAACGTACATGGAGATGAAGACGGTGAAGGCGAGGTCGTAGCTCCCGAAGCGGTCGAAGACGTACCCCGCGAAGGGTACGCCGAGGATCTGGATCGGCAGAAGCATCGGGCTCATCAGACCCATGACCCGGCCGAACGATCGCCGTCCGAAGCAGGCGCCGATCAGCGTCCCCCAGAGGGGCATCATCCCGCCCATGCCGAGTCCGAAAACCGCCGCGGCGCCGATCAAGGCCGGGTAACTCTCGGCCCGGAGCAGGGCCGTTGTGCCGGTGGTCTGCAGACCGATCGCCAGCCACAACGCGCCGCGGCTGCTCAAACGATCGCCGATCCAACCGAACACGACCTTGCCCAGCACGCCCATCGCGGCGATGGCGGAGAGGCTGAAAGCGGCCCGGATCGGTGCGAAACCCAGGTCCGTGGCGTGGGCGATGATGTGGGTGAGAATCGCCGAGTTGGAGCAGAAGTTCATCGACACCACCAGGGCGATGACCCAGAAGTTGCGGTTGGCGAGGGGCTCGACCCAGTCGAGGCGCCGGCGCCTCGGCGGCGCGCCGGCGAACGTCGGGGCCGGCGCGACCGGTTCGACTCCGGCCGGGCCTTCACCCGGGGCAGGGGTCGGGGTCCATTCCGGCGCCATGGAGGTCGCGTCTCCGTCGGGGTGCAGGCCGATGTCCTCCGGCCGGTCGACGACCCAGCGGCGCACCGCCGGCAGCACGAACAGCAGGGTCAGCGCGCCGTAGAGCACGAACGTGCCACGCCAGCCGATCAGCCCGATCAGCCGGGTGGCGACGGGCGCCATGACGACGCCGGACAGGGAGATGCCCATCGTGGCTATGCCCAGAGCCATGGAGCGCCGGCGAACGAACCAATTGGCGACCAGGGTCGACGCGGTCACGCCTCCGACCAGGGCGGCCCCCAGGGCCAGGAAGGTGCCGAGGACGAGGTAGAACTGGACCAGGTTCTGGACCGTGGCGGTCAGCAGGAGTCCGGTCGCCAGCAGCCAGACGCCGGCCGTCATCGTCCGCTTGGCGTGGCCGTGGTCCAGGGCGTGCCCCAGGAAGGGCGCGACCAGGCCGTTGGTGATGCCGAAGACGGCGAGGCCGATGCCGACGCCCGTTCGCCCGCCGCCGAACTCGGCTGTCAGGGCGACGAAGAAGACGCCGAAGGAGTAGAAGCCGAAGCCGACCGAGACGAAGAGCGACAGGAAGCAGACGCCGATGATCTTCCAGCCGTGGAAGACCGCGCTGGCGGGAGGGGGCCGCAAGCTGCTAAGCCAGCAGGTCGTCCAGCCTGAGAACTCAGGCTTCCGGTTCGCCGGCCTTGCGCTTCTCGTCGAGTGCCGACATCAGGCCGACCTCGTTCAGGTACGTGCCGGCCTTCGCGTCCTTGGCCGCCTCGACCTGTGCCTTGCTCGCGCCGGCTTCGGCGAGAGCGGAGAAGGGACACCGTCCGGCGGCTGTCGCGGCCTTCGTCTCGGCATCGGCGACCTCGGTCGCCTGGGTCCCTTCGCCCTTGCCGATCTCGTAGGCCGCGATCATCTGCTCCATCAGTTCGTGGCCCAGTTCGATGCCCTCTTCGACGGTCTTGATCCCGATCCGCGAGATGTGCTTCTCGCGGGCCACCAGCTCGACGCGCTCCTGGGTCCGGTCCCGCATGAAGCCGGCGGGCACCCGGAGAATGCGGGAGGTGGCGTCGGCCGTCCACTCGTAGCTCGAGAGCAGCGGCACCCGATCGCCGTCGCGGGCGATCAGCTTCCGCTCGTCGGATGCCGCTTCGGTGGCGCCGTTGTCGTTCGTTGCGGCCGCCTGCTCACGGGCCTCGATCGTCACCGGCTCGCCGGTCTCGTCCTCGATCTGCGCGCGGGCGAACTCGAAGGTGACGGTCGGCAGCTTGCTCATCCGCGCCTTCTTCTCGATCCGGGCCTTGGCGCGACGGCGCCGGTACAGGTCCTCGATCGTCTTGAGGGCCAGACGGGCGTCCGCGGTCCACTTCAGCTTGCGGCCGTCGTAGGTCATCTCGACTTCCAGACCGCCTTCCATCTCGGCGATCCGTTCGAGCATCTCCTCGGTGATCTGCTCGAAGGACTTAGCTCCGCAGACGCCGCAGCGGACCGGATCCGGCTCGGCCGAGGTCACGCCGCACTTGCGGCAGATGAAGGTGGGCCGGCTGCGCGCGAGCTGCAGGCCGACCTGCTCGGCCAGCGCCTCCGTCTCGCGAGCGGTGTACTTGGGCATGTAGCGGTCCATCGCCTCGTCCAGCACGTCGCTCGAGATCACGCTGTGGCCCTGCTCGACCGCCAGCCGGTAGAGCGCGGTGCGGGCGATGCCGCGCACCTGCTCGGGGACGCGCTTGAAACGCTCCTCGGCCTCGGGCGTCCAGCGGATGCTCTCCTCGGCCTTCACGTCGAGTTCCGGGTACTCGAGACGCGTGGTCAGCAGGAGGTCGCAGGGGCAGGAGCGGAGAAGGTTCTCGGCGTTGCTGCCGAGGCCGGTCTCGTTCTCGTCGCTGTGGACGCCGATGCGGCCGATGACCAACATCCAGGGATCGATCTTGCGGGCGTGGTCGAGGACCTTCTGGAACGCTTTGCCGTCGAGCAGGGTCTTCGTCAACTCGACCCCGACCTCGGTCGCCATCGTCTCGGCGACGTCCAGGTGGGACTGGTAGATCTGCGCCAGGCCGGTATCGATGATCTCTTCGTGGAGCTGGTTCTGCTCCTCGAAGCGGAAGACCTTCGCGGCCCGCTCGGTCAGCACGTTGACCACGCCCTTGAACACCGAGTAGTGCAGGTACGGGTCGTAGACCGAGATCGCCTCGACCTTCTTGCCGAACCGCTCGGCCAGGTCGATGGCGGTCATCAGAGCGCCGAAGGACTGGGGCGAGCCGTCGACGCCGACCAGGATCGTGTCGCGGCCGTCGGCCTCGGCTTCTGCGTGGTTGCCGTTGCCGTTGCCGTTGCTCCCCGAAACTCGGGCCGGCAGGCGCTTGATCACCAGCACGTCCTTGTCGGCGCTGCGGGCCACCCGCTCGCAGACCGAGCCGATCTGCGTGTCGCGGACGCGGCCGATGCCCATCACGCCGAGCACCGTCAGGTCGTAGCCGGACTCGCGGATGTCGCGCACGATCTCGACGTGGTGCTTGCCGTCCATCATCTTCGGCTCGAACTCGAGGTCGGCTTCGTCGCAGACGGCCTTCATCGGCTCGAGGTAGCTCTCCGAGATGAGCTCCAGCCCCATCGTGATCAGGGAGTCGTGGATCTTCCGCTGGCGGTCGAGTTCCGTCTCCTCGAGGTACTCCTCGGGCAGCGTGTACTCCATCTGCTTGAAGCGGTAGTCGTGCATGCTCGCCGCGTAGACGTGGCAGCCGACCATCCTGGAGTCGAACTTCCGGCCCAGTTCGACCGCGGAGGCGATTGCCTGGTTGGAGTAGTCCGAGTTGTCGAGCGGGACGTAGATCGTCTTGTACATGGGGTTTCTCTTCTTTTGACGGAGTGTCGGTTCCGAGAGAGGAGGCTATCGATGCCTGAATGGGGCTGCGGTCAGACGGCGGGGGCCTCGGTACCCGCGAGGGCGGTCTCCTCGCCGGCCGATGCCTGGTTCGCGCGGCGGCGGACCAGGAACACGACGAGCAATTCGATCACGAGCACGATGAAGGCGGCGCGCAGCACCGGGATGGTCGCTGCCTGCTTCACGGTGGGTTCGGTGTAGACGTAGAACCAGGACGACACGGCGCGCTTGTTGCCGCGTTCCCGGTTGAAACCGTCCCAGACGCTGAAGGCGATCGGCGTGTACTGCTGCTCGGCGAAGCTGACGCCGGCGCGTGACGCGCGGCGGCGCCTATAAGTCACGGTCCACTCGCCCTGGTCGTAGGAGGTCACGGCCTCGACGATATCCGCCTCGGTCGGCTCGACCGCGTCGCTGCCGCGGCCCCGGAAGGTGTCCGCAACGCCATAGGTCAGGTTGACGAACCAGAGGTCGACCGGGTTCGAGCTGTCGCCGAACAGGAAGTACGGCTTGAGCTGGGGCGTCTTCTCGGGCGCGAGCGAGGCCGGGAACTGGAGCGCCACCGCATCCGAGAACTCGGCGCCGTCGCCGCCGGTATCGCCGCCACCGCCGAAGAAGTCGTCGTCCGTGCCGAAGAAGTCGTCGGCGCTGTCGTCGACGGTCTCGACGCCGAAGAACCCGGCATCGTCCTCGGGCGCCACCTCTTCGATGCCGAAGAAGCCTGCGTCGTCCTCGGGCTCCTCCTCGACGCCGAAGAAGCCGCCGTCTTCGCCTCCGTCACTGTCTCCCGAGTCGATGTCGTTGTCCTCGTCCCACATCGGTACGTCCAGCGAGGGGTTGTTCCTGCCGGTGTTGTCGGCGCGCAGGTCGTTCCAGCGCACCCGGAAGGCGATCTCGCCGCGGTTGTAGACGGCCTGAGCCTCGATCGAGGTCACGGACGGATAGAAGTTGCGACCCGGTTCGGTGATCTGGCCGACCAGGGGGAAGCGGGTCATCGGCGCGGTCTCGAACAGGGCGTCGAGCGCTTCCGCGTCCTGCAGGTCGATCGCCTCCTCGGTCCATGCGGCGGTGATCAGGGTGCCGTAGCCGGGGTCGTCGCCGTCGCCCAGGGAGTACACGTAGTTCACCAGGTGCTGCCGGTCCTCTTCTTCCAGCGAGTCGGCGTACGACGGCATCGGGGTGCCGTTCAGCCCGGTGGAGAAGGTGCGGTAGATGTCCTCCTTGGTCGCGCCGCCGCGGAAGGTCCAGCGCTGGGTCAGATCGGCGGCCTTGATCAGGTCGTTCTTGTCGTTGACCAGGGTCGGCGCCGAGTTTCCGTCGCCGCGGCCGACCTCGCCGTGACAGGCGGCGCAGCCCTGCTCCTCGTACAGCAGCCGGCCGCGGGCGATGGACTCCTCGGTCGACTCGAGCGGCCGGGGGATGTCGATGGGCTCGCCGTAGCGGTCGGGATTCTCGAAGTCGGGCGAGAAGGACTTGATGTAGTAGATGACGTTCTGGACCTCCGCGTTCGTCAGGTCCGGCCAGCCCGGCATCGACGTGTAGGGGAGGCCGGTCTCGATCACGCGGCGCAGGTCGTCGTCCGTGGGAAGCATCCCGTTCGGCGTGGCGCGGAACTTGTACTTGCCGGACGTGAAGTCGCGCGGCTTGGGCTTGACGCGCAGGGTGGCGTAACCGTTGCCGTCGCCGGCATCGCCGTGGCACTGGCCGCAGTACGTGTCGTAGACCACCTTGCCGGCCGCCCGCTGTTCCTCGGCGCCGAGGTCGACCTGGGCGGCCAGGGGCGCGACCAGCAGGACGGCGCCGACCCCTACGGCCGGTACGGACGCGAGAATGTGACGCACGGACATCAGTGCTGCCCCAGAGCGCGCGGCTCGTAGCCGTTGAAGTCGTAGATGAACAGGTTGACGTCCCACATCTCCTCGGTGGTGAGAAACTTCTCCCACGCCGGCATGGCGCTGTCCCAGGGGGTGCCCGCCGCAGGCAGACCGGGTCCGCCCATGGCGATCCGCCAGTGGACGAAGGAGGACTGCAGGATCGGCAGCGTGCCGACATCGTTGAAGTTGCTGGGCGCCGGGTTCAGGCCGTGGGCGAACATGCCGTCGCCGCCCATGCCGTCGCCGTGGCACCAGAAGCAGTTCTCGTAGTAGACGCGACGGCCGTTCTCCAGGTGCTCCTCGTACGCCTCCGGGTCGTCTTCGTGAAGGTGGGTGTACGGGTTGTCGGCGGTCGCCATGTCGATCGTCTCGTCGTGGACCGTGATCTCCGTTGGCGGCGCCGGATGCACCTCGCGCCCGAATCCGGGCGCCTCGAGCGGTACGTTCATGTCCGCGTAGACGTTGTAGGCGGCCAGGGCGGGCAGCGCCACGAGTACCGCGGCCAGAAGCGGCCGGCGCCGTGGTTCAAGGATGAGCCGCTTGATCGGTACTGTGGTCTCGGACAGGCGCTCGCGGCTCGACGAGGCGTAGCAGACCAGAGCGAGCGTCGCGATCCCCAGGTAGATCGTCGCCACCGACTGCGGGATCGGTACGGCGAAGCCGAACTTGAAGAAGGCCCAGAGCGCGATCCAACTGAAGAGCAGCCAGGCGAGTGTGTTGGCCCGGCGCCAGGCCAGCACGCCGGCGACCGCGGCCAGGGCAAGAAGAACCGGTAGGTTGAGTCCCATCATGATTGAGTCGGTTCCGTGAAGGTTCGGGGGCTCAGTAGCCGAGTTCGGCGTCCAGGGTCACGGACGGCGTTCCGCCCAGGCTCTGCAGCCAAGCGATCACGGCCTTGATTTCGTCATCGGAGAGATTGATCGGCGGCTCATTCATCGGCTGCATCCCGTCCTCGTATCCGGGAACGACGAACTTCCCCGGTTCGTAGAGAGACTGCGCCAGATACTCGACATCGGACAGCCCCTCGATTCGCGTCGCCGCGCGCTGTCCGATACCACCCAGATCCGGATAGCGGCTTGGTCCGCTGGAACCGATCTGGTGGCAGGCGGCGAGGCATTGACCCTTGCCGTTGGCCAGCTCGTTGCCGACCTCGATGAGATCCTCGGTCGTCATGTCGGCGTCGATCAGCACCGGCGGCGGAGGGTGTACTTCCTTCTGGGGCACGATCTGGCCCAGGTACATGTAGAAGGCCGTGGTGCCCAACACCAGGAGGACCATCTTGAGCGGCATCGGGACGTTCAGCTTCATGCCGTCCGCCCCTCCTTGAGCCGGCCGTCGGCTTCAGTGGCGGTCTTCGGCTGCCAGGGCTTCTTGCCGGCGAGGCTGCTGAGCCAGAAGACGACGCCGAGCAGGCCGAAGAAGATGAGAACGGTGACGGAGACAACCCGGGTGGCGAAGCCCAGGCTCGGAGTGTATGCCTCCGGAGAGGTGTCGAGGACCACGCCGTACACGTGCCACTCCTGTCGCAGGCCGGAGCGGACGTAGCCCATCAGGCCCATCAGCCAGGTGAAGCTCAGCGCGATGAAGATCAGCGCGTACTGCGAGATCGCGGGCATCTTGCCCCATTGCGTCTCGCCGGGCCGCCTGGCGTTCCGGTACAGAGGCAGGTCGATGATGGTGATCACGGCCATCGCCGCGAGCACCGAGTAGACCTGGGGTATTGCGAATCGGACTCGCATCGCGGCGTCGACGGTCTGGTGGTAGCCGTAGACGCCGAAGAAGATGACCAGCGCGGCGGTAGCGGCGAAGACCACCACCTGGGCGCGGCTCAGGAGCTGCCTCCGCGGGTGAATCGACTGCTTGCCGGTTCGCCGGTAGAGCAGGAAGCTCATGTAGGTCGACAGGATGAGGATGTTGACCGCCGTGTTCTTGGCCGACATCTGACCCAGATAGGAGAGCTGCGGGTGGCTGCTGCCGCCCATCGCGGCGATCTCGGAAACGGACGAGATCGCATAGCGAGGCGTTGCCCAGACGGCGAAACAGAGGGCGATCGCGATCAGCAGCCACTTGATGAACTTCTGAAAGTGGGCTGTGCCCTCGATCCGACCCATCCCCAGCCACAGGTAGTAGTTCGCGCCCAGGAACAGGTTGCCGATCAGAGCCGCCTGGAGGACGAAGAGCCAGGAGAAGGTGCCGCCCATCATCTGGATACCCAGGGTCTGGCTGTAGCGGTAGATCTCGAGTGCCAGGTAGTAGCCGGCGAAGGGCAGGGGCAGGAACGCGATGATGGCGACGAAGTTGCCGATGTAGCCCATCCAGTCGAAGTGGGCCCGCTCCTCGTCTGTCTTCGCCTGGAGGTAACGGAAGGCGGCGTACGCGGCGGCGATCGAGCCGCCGAACGCGACGTTGGCGATGATCCGGTGGATGTTGATCGGCATCCAGGTGTAGTTGAAGAAGGCGTCTCGGAGGCTTAGCAGGGCACCGCTTTCCGAGACGGCGGAGACGAAGTCCGGGATGCCGTCGCCGTCCACGTCCTCCCGCTTGCCGGGCGACATCATGAAGGTCAGCCAGGCGTTGGCGATGAACATGATCGCGGTGCCGACCACGTTCAGCATGAAACCGAGGAACAGGTGCATCTTCGGCCCGAACTTGCCCCAGCCGTAGTAGTAGCTGTAGAGGAACAGCGCCTCCAGGAAGAACAGCAGGACGTACGGCAGGAACGTCGGCGAGAAGATGTGCATCAGGTAGTTCGTGAACTTCGGGTAGAGGATGATCAGCCCGAAGGTCAGGAACGCGCCGAAGGTGGCGGTCATCGAGAACGAGACGCTGAGCAGCTTCGTGAACTCGTACGCCAGCTTGTCGTAGCGCTCCTCCTTGGTGACGTAGCCGACGAACTCGATGATGAAGGCGAACAGCGGCACCGCCAGCACGAAGGCGGCGAACAGCAGGTGGAGCTGCGCCAGCACCCAGACCGTGACCCGGCTGCCGACGAACGGAACCTCGCGGTACTCGGCCTCCACGTAGGGCGTGGCCTTCGCCTCCGCTTCGTCTGCGGCCTGCTCGTCGGCGATGCCCTGCTGACGCGGGGCCGGTTCCGCCTCGCCCAGCGCTTCCGCGGCGGCCACCTGGCGCTCCGGCTGGCGGTACTCGTTGTCCACCAGAAAGCCGCCCAGGCGGACAGTGACGATCACCGCCACGAAGGCGAGAACGCCGATGCCGAAGAGGATCTTGTTTCTGCTCACTGGCTCTCCGCTGCCGGGGCGCTACTGGCGGGCGTCCCGCTCCGTCTGCAGCGTCCGGCGTTCTTGCTGCAACTCGCGGACGTAGGCGACGACCGCCCAACGATCCTCGGTCTTGAGCGGGTAGCGGTAGCCCGCCATCAGCCCGGAGCCGTTTGTGATGACGTCGTAGAGGCGGCCGTCGTTGTAGCCGGCGACCCGCTCATCGTGAAGCGACGCTGTGGGCGTGCCGGCCCGTTCGAACAGGATGCCCTGGCCCGTGCCGCGCTCGTCGTGGCACGGCTGGCAGTAGATCGTGTACCGGCTTCTGCCCCGCGCCAGGACCTCGTCGGTGACCGGGAGGGGCGAACCGTCCAGAAAATAGCCATCGTCGTCGCGGCCGAAGAGCAGGCGATGGTCGATGTCGAGCTGGCCGCGGGCCACGGTGCCGGCGACCGGCTGGCGCATCGCCATCCCGTCGTAGAAGAAGCCGCTCGCCTCCTGGGGGTCGTAGCGCTCCTGGTAGTCCATGTTCGGGTTCAGGTGGATGGGCGGGTAGGGCGACGGCATGCCCCGGCAGCCGAGCAGAAGCAGGGGCGCGGCCAGGACCGCGGACGCGAGCCACCGGTTGCGGCGCCGGGTTCGAACCGTCTGGCGCATCAGTGTGCGTCCTCGGTAGCGCCGTGCCCATTGCTTTCGGCGCCGTGGTCATCGGCGGCGGGCGGGGCGGGCACGATGCTGCGGTTCGGATGGCGGATCTTCGCCAGGTAGGTTGTCCGCGGCTTCGTGTGCAGATCGTCGAGCAGGTTGTAGTTGCGAGGGCTCGTCTTCGCCTCTACGACCTGGCTTGTCGCATCCGTGATGTCGCCGAAGCGAATCGCCTCGGCGGGACAGGCCTGCTGGCAGGCGGTGACGACATCGCCGTCGGCCAGAGGCCGGCCGTCCTGCTTGGCGTCGATCTTGGCGCGGCTGATCCGCTGCACGCAGTAGGTGCACTTCTCCATGACCCCGCGAGAACGCACCGTGACGTCCGGGTTCTTGCCCAGGTGCATCACCTCGGGGGTGTCCTTGGTGAAGTTGAAGTAGTTGAAACGCCGGACCTTGTACGGGCAGTTGTTCGAGCAGTAGCGCGTGCCGATGCAGCGGTTGTAGACCATCGCGTTGATGCCTTCGTCATCGTGGACGGTGGCGGAGACGGGGCAGACCTGTTCGCAGGGTGCGTTCTCGCACTGCATGCAGGGCACGGGCTGGAAGTTCGTCTGCGGGTCGTGGGGCAGATCGTCGACGAGGCCGTCCGATTCACCCTCGGAGGAGAAGTAGCGGTCGATGCGCAGCCAGTGCATCTCTCGGCCTTCCATCACCTGTTCCTTGCCGACGATCGGAATGTTGTTCTCGCTCTGACAGGCGATGACGCAGGCGTTGCAGCCCACACAGGCGTTCAGATCGATCGTCATGCCCCACTGGGGCGAGTCCTTGTAGGTCCACTCGTCCCACATCGAGTTCTCGTGAGGCTTCTCGCTGTGGGCGGTGGCGAAGTCGGGGTGCTCCTCGAAGTAGTCGAGGGCGGCTTCCCTGACGATCGGCCGACCTTCCATCGAGTGATGGTCCTGGGTCTGCGCCAGGGCGTATGAACCGCCGCTGGCCTTGAGCGCGCAACGGCCGACGTGGAGGGCGTCCGAGGTGCGCAGCAGATAGGCGTTCCTGCCCGGATTGTGATCCTCGTCGTTGGCGCTGCTGGCGATCCGGCCGTCGAAGTCCCGACCGTAGCCGAGATCGATCGTCACGGTGTGGTCGGCCTGGCCGGGCACCTGCCACACCGGCAGCTCAAGTTCGCGCTCGCCGCACGCGACGGTGACCAGGTCCTCGTTCTCCAGGCCGAGGGCCGTTGCGGTGGCCGGGCTGATCAGGGCCGCGTTGTCCCAGGTCAGCTTCGTGATCGGGTCGGGGAGCTCCTGGAGCCAGCCGTTGTTCGCGAAGCGCCCGTCGAAGACCGCCGCGGAGCAGCGGAAGACGACCTCGAGTTCCTCGCCCTCGACGACCGGGTTGGCGGAGTCGCCGGCGGCACGGACCGCGGCGGCGCAGTCTTCGGGCGTGACGGTGGCCAGCTCGGCGGCGGGCGCGGCGCTGCCGTCCTGCACGCCGTCATGGAGCACCCGGCGCCAGGCGACCTCGAACTCGGAGAGTGCGACGGGAAACGGCAGTGACATGGGATCGACGGGCGGAGCGTCCGCCGCCTCGCTGTCGTCTGCCGCCGCATCCGTGTCTTCCTGCACCGGCGCCAGGGCCTCGGCGCCGTCGTCGAGCGGCAGCCCGAGCAGTTCGGACCAGGTCTCGCGGACCAGGTCGCGGCCCTCCCGCGCCTCGCCGAGAGCGGCCAGCGCCAGCACCTCGACGATGCTCCTGGCGCCGTAGAGAGGCTCGATCAGGGGCTGCACCACGCTGGCTGTGCCGTCGGTGGCGCGGGCATCCCCCCAGCTCTCGAGGTAGTGGGCGAGAGGAATGTGCCAGCGCGCAAAGGGGCTCGTTTCGTCGCGGTGGGTACCGAGATGAATGACCGCGCCGGCGCTGTTCAGGTTCTCGACCGCGGCGGCGAAGTCGAGGTCGGCGGGAGCGCTGTAGACCGGGTTCGCTTCCAGGATGAGAAGGCGGTCGACGGCGCCTTCGTTCATGGCCGCCACCAGGGCGGCCAGGTCGGCGTCGCTCGAACTGCCGCTGTCCGGCGTCTGGTGGTAGGTCACCGTGGCGCCGACGTTGCCGAGCGCCGAGTTCAGTGCGTAGACCGCCGCGTGGACTTCCGCCGGCTGGCGATCGCCCGCGACGATCAGGCCGGCGCCGCGATGATCGACCAGATCCTGCGCGACCGCCCGCAGCCAGGCGTCGTCGATGTCCGCGGAGGGAGCACCGCCGTCGAGCGGCAGCTCCAGGCCGTGTGCGGCGAGAGCGTGTCCCAGCTTGGCCACGAAGGCGGCGACCCGGCCACTCTGTACGCGCAGCCGGTGGTCCGCGTTGGCGGACGTGACCGAGTGAACGCCGTCGACGGCGTAGTGCCGGAGCATCTCCGAGGCGCCGTTGTCACCCGTACGCCGGGCCTTGGCGTAGCCGCGCAGATTGCGGACGCTGTCGCCCTCCGTACTCAGGAGGTCGGAGTCCAGGGAGAGCAGAACCTGAGTTCGATCCAGGTTGTAGACAGCGTGGTAGCGATCGTCGGCCACCGATTCGAGACCGCGGTCGGCGTTCTCGTCGCTCACCGGTTGCCAGGTGACCCAGCGCGCCTGGGGATAGCGTTCGAGCAGAGCCGACTTGAGCCGGAGCAGGGTCGGCGACGAGGACGGCTCGGCGAGGACCGCCAGCCCGGCGCCGTCGGCGGCGGGAGCGAGGTCGCCCTCGGTCCAGGCGGCGACGAAGTCGTCCCAGGACGACGCCTGGTCGCCGAATCGCACCGTCTTGGAGCGGTCCGGGTCGTACAGGTCGAGGATGGAGGACTGCGCCCAGACTCCAGACGCACCGCCGGAAGACGGATGGAGTTCGTTCCCCTCGACCTTGGTCGGCCTGCCCTCGTGGCTCTCCATGACCAGCCCGAGGACCCGGTTGCCGAACGGCATCGTGGTGGCGTAGGCGAGCGGAATGCCGGGAACCATGCCTTCAGGCGCGTCGACGTAGGGAACGATGTGTTCAACCGGGCGGCGGATCACGTCGCAGCCGGTCAAGCCGGCCAGGGAGGCGGTGGAGCCCAGCATCGCCAGCACGGTTCGCCGGCTGACGCCGTCCTGGAGCAGTTCCGCCGGCGCCTCGGAAGCGCCCTCGGGGAACTCCCGGTGCAGGAAGTCGGTCGCCCGGGCATCGCCCTGCACCTGTTCCAGGCTGCGCCAGTAGGTCTTTGCCGGCTGGTGGCCGTTGCCTGCGCTCATCGATGGCACCCCGTGCAGTCCTCTGGCGGCGCGAGGCCGCGTTCCGCGATCGCCTGTTCGGCGAAGGCGTCGTGATCGCCGGTGGGCGTCCAATCCATGTCGGTAACCGCGTCGAGCGGCCGCAGATTCGGACCCGGGTTGCGATGGCAGTCGAGGCACCAGCTCATGCTCAGGGGCGCCACCTGGGTCACGACCTCCATCTCATGGACGGGACCGTGGCAGGACTTGCAGCCGACGCCGGCGCCGACATGGACGCTGTGATTGAAGAACGCGTAGTCGGGCAGGTTGTGGACGCGCACCCAGCGCATGGGCCGACCCTGCGCCGCGCTCTTGCGGATCGGCGCCAGGAGTTCGCTCTCGCGCGCCGCGACGTGGTGGCAATTCATGCAGACCTGGGTCGGAGGGATGTTCGACACGGCGGACTCCTCGACCGAGGCGTGGCAGTACCGGCAGTCGAGGCCGAGCTCGCCGACATGGAGCTTGTGGCTGTAGGGTACCGGCTGCACTGGCCTGTAGCCGACATCGGTGTATTCGGGCGAACCGTAGTACCAGACGGCGCCCACCGCCGCGGCGCCCGCGATCGGTAGAGCGGCCGCCACGTACAGCGGCGCCTTGAGAGTCCACTTAGGGAAGATCTGAGCCAAAGTCCGTACCCGGAATACAGCGAATGCAGGGTAGGAAGCCCCCT
Organism: Candidatus Multivorans sp.; assembly: GCA_965247095.1. Classification (GTDB taxonomy): domain Bacteria; phylum Acidobacteriota; class Thermoanaerobaculia; order Multivoradales; family Multivoraceae; genus Multivorans. Next base: position 805,658 of record OZ251997.1, read on the forward strand.
GCCCGATCCTTGAACGCGCGGAGTGTACAGCGTGCTACCGAGGTGGTCAAAGGCCGCCGCAAAACCTGTCGCAGGCTCCATGTTTTGCCCCAGCCCCGCCTCGCTAGGATCTCGCGCCGCGGAACTCGCCTCGCTACGTTCTTCGGCGCGAGGTCCTAGCGCCGAGATAGTGTCGGGGCGTGTCCGAAGGCGGTATCCAAGGCGCCCCTGGCGCCGCCCAGAAGCCGCGCCGCGGCTTCCTGAACCCCTGGTTTCTGGCTGCTCTCGCGGGCCTCGTCCTGATCCCTGCGCTGCGGCCGCTGCTGCGCATCGAGCCCGATCCGCCGCCGGTTCTGCGGCAGTTGCCCGAGTGGCGGCTGGTGGACCAGGACGGCGAGGACTTCGGCAGCGCCGATCTTGCGGGCGATGTCTACGTCGCTTCCTTCGTGTTCACCCGCTGCGCGACGGTCTGTCCGCGGTTGACGGCGGAGGTCAGCCGGTTGCAGCGCCGCTACCGGGAGGAGGGCGTCGACGGCGTGCGGCTGGTCAGCTTCTCGGTCGATCCCGAACACGACACCCCGGAGCGACTGCGGGACTACGCCGGGCGCCGCAGCCTCGACCTGGAGCGCTGGCGCCTGGTGACCGGGGGCGAGCAGGAGGTGCGCTCGATCGTGGTCTCTGGATTTGCCCTGCCCATGGGTGAGCGGATCGATCTCGCCGGCGGCCTGGTCGACGTGGCGCATGCGGCGCGGCTGGTGCTCGTGGACCGCGACGGTGGCGTCCGCGGGTACTACGGCTCGGACGCGGTCGGCCTGGACGAGATCTTCCACCGCACGCGGCAGATCCTGGCGGAGTAGGGGATCGCGCCACCCGGGTTTCCAGCGGCGGTCAGGCTCCGGTTCGGGGCTCCATTCCCTCGATCCACTCCCGGATCAGCGCTACCGCTTCGACATCGACGAGTCCGCGGCCGAGCTCGGGCATCATGATGCCGGGGTGGGTCGATTCGAGCCGGTAGACAAGGATCGATTCGTCCGGGCTGCCTGGCACGACGCCGTAGAGGCGGTCGCCGGTGCCCTGGCCGGCCGCGACCGGATGCTTGTAGATGCCGAGTCGGGTCCGGTCGTCATGCTCCGCGCGCAGATCGAGCCCCGACGTGCGTCCGCTGCCCTTGAGGTTGTGGCAGTGGGCGCAGTTGATGTCGAGCCAGGTGCGGGCGCGTTGGTCGACGGTGCCGGTCGAGGGCTCGTTCCAGACCGGCGCCCGGGCCGCCTCGGCCGGTGACGGGGCGCCCTCGAGGAAGCCGAGACGCTGCCAGCGGGCGAGCTGATTCTCGGCGCGGCCGGGACCGCCGCCGTCGGTGGCATAGACGAACTCCCGGTTCAACTGGCCGGCACGCGGGCCGATCGGCAGCAGGTGCTCGCCGTCCGTGCGGTGACAGGTCTTGCACTGGTTCGTGTTGGGCACCCGATAGGTGTGTTCGACTGTCTCGCCGCTGCTATCGACCCAGGAGACGTCGAGGGGACCGCCGACGATCGCCAGTTCCGCCTCGGTCTGTTCCTCGTTCCAGATGTAGGGCAGCCCGACCCAGCCGCCTTCTTCGTGAATGAGGAGCCGGGTCTCGATCAGCCGCACGCCGGCCGCGTTCTCGCGGAAGTCGGCGGGATATGCGAACGTCTTCACGATGACCGTGCCGACGGGGAACTCGAACGGTCCCGCTGCGCGGTAATGCGCCGGCTGAAGGGCGCCGTCCGGGGCGGTAGGGAGCCGGACGAAGCGGAACTTCAGCGCGTAGTCGGAGAAGAGAGGCGTGTTCAGGTCGTACGGTTCGACCCCAGGGGCAGGCGTCTGGGTCGAACCGTCGCCCGCGAAGAGCTCCCAGGCCGACAGCGTCTGCGGATAGCGGTCGAATGGGCCGCCCCCGGCCGGAGAATCACCGCTCGAACAGCCGGAGGCCGCCAGGAGGGCGACCGCCGGGACGAGCAGCGCCTTCATCAGGGACTGCCGGCGCCCGTCGAGACGCCGAGCGCCGCCAAACGCCTCGCAGGCTCGGAGTTTGGCCCCAGCCCCCACCTCCCTGGCACTCGGCGCGTCTCCACTTCACTTGTGTGCGTTTCCGCCGCGCCGACTCCCAGGTTGACCGGCTGCGGAACCGCCGGCAGCGCCCCCTGGTGGGGGCCGAGATCGGTGGTCACGTTCGGCTGACCGCCGGCCAACACGGATCCGAGATCGAGGTTCACGAAGTCCGCGTCTCCGTTGTTCTCGATGTACAGGCGGAGTTCGTCCGGCACCGCGCCGTCGACCAGCTTGTCCGGGTTCACAACACCGTCCCACACGATGTCCGGGAAGGCGCCTCCGGCGAGGGCGACGAACGCGTCCGCGAAGGCGCCGTTCGGGCTCTCGCCGCCGCCGACGAACTCGTTGTTGTGGATGTAGACGCCTTCGGTGTACGGGTCGTAGCCGGGGTCGTTGTAGGTGCGCCCGGTGGAGAGGTACGAGATCACCGCCAGGTTCGAGTTCTGGTTGTTGTGGATCCGGTTTCCGAACAGTTCGACATTGTCGCTGGCCATGACGATGACCCCCGAGCCGGCCGGAATCGTGGAGACGATCGCTCCCTCCTTGCCGAAGTTGGGCAGGTTGTTGTCGGCGATCTCGTTGTCGTAGACGCGCGCGTCGCGGCCGTCCTTGACCGGAAGCTCGGGCAGGGAGAAGACGAGCAGGCCGCCGGTGTTGCCGTGGGCCCGGTTTTCGTAGACGTCCGCGCCGGTGGTGTTCTCGATCTCGATGCCGGCCACGTTCTCCCAGACCTCGTTGCGCCGGACGACGACGTTGGCGGACTGGCCGACGTAGATGCCGGCGTCCGAGGCGCCGCGTACACGGCTGTCCTCGATCAGGACGTTCGTCACCTGAACGGGGTAGAGACCGTAGGCGCCGTTGTTCGTGTCCGGTCCGTTCGTCCACTCGACCCGCACGCTGCGGAAGGCGGCGCCGGTGGTGCCCTCGACCTTGATGCCGTCGCCGCGCGTGTTCTCGACCGCGAGGTTCTCGACCGTGAAGTCGTCGGCCGTCACCAGGACCCCCTCGCCGCCGGTGCCCGGCGCCTGGCCGGCGAAGTCCAGGATGGTCTCGTCCATTCCCTGGCCGCGCAGCGTCACGCCCTCGACGTCGAGGGACAGGGTGGCGTCGAGCACGAAACGGCCGGCGCCGAGCTCGATGACCGCACCTGGCTCCGCGACGAGCAGCGCCTCCTGCAACGTCTTGTGGTCGTTGGCGCCAGGGCGGAGAGGTCCGTCCTGTTCGGCGCAGGCGACCAGAGCGAGCGCGGCGGCGGCCACGCAGAGATACTGTTTCTTCATGGGTTGGGAGGGTCTCCGGTTGGTCGTTGGCGGTCGTCGAAGAGGTCGAAGCAACCGCGTCAGAGCGGCGCGGGCGCCGGTTGTCCGGCGCTGCGCGCTGGCTCGATCATGCCATCATAGTCCTGTCTCCGGGTCTGCAAGGCTGGTTTCGGAGACAGGACCTAGTGTCCTAACCCCAGCAACAGGAGAAGTCATGCAGGAAGAGTCGCTGAGGCCGAGGACCGGCGCCGGCAGCGCGGCGGCCGGACGGAACGCTCGATCGGTCGTTCTGTGGGTGACCGCGTGCGCCGTCATCTGCATGGCGGGGATCGCCGGTGCTCAGGACGACGCGCCCGTTCCCGAGCCGGTGCCGATCGGCACGATGAGCGAGCTTATGGTCAAGCTCATGTACCCGGCTTCCGACGCGATCATCTACGTGGAGAGCCGGGCGCCGACCAACGAGGTCGAGTGGAACGAACTGCAGGCGCAGGCGCTGCTCCTGGCCGAGTCGGCCAACCTGATCATGATGCCGAGCCGCGTGGTCGGCGACCGCGACCAGTGGATGCGGGACGCCCGGTTGATGTTCGATGCCGGAGCGGCCGCTTACGAGGCGGCCCTCGACCAGGATCTGGACGCGCTGATCGCCCTGAACGAGCAGGTCTACATGTCCTGCGTGGTGTGCCACCGGCGCACCCGGCCCGCCTACGGGCGGAACTACAAGCGCTTCGACGAGCAGGCGACCGAAGAACCGCGGGTTCCCTAGTCCGCTGCCCTACGGACCGCCGGCCCCGGACGGCCTGGAAACCGCTGCTACGATGGCTCGTTCATTTTCTGGAGACCCGATGTGATGTTGATCGAAGTTCCGAGCCGTTCGGTGTGGTTCGCCGCGTTGCTGCTCGCTGCCGCGATCGTTCCGGCCACGGCCGGCGCCGACGACTCGAACGCGGACGTGTGGGACCGTGTCGAGCACCACACGACAAAGAGCGGCGAGATCGACATCCACTACGTCACTCTGGGCGAGGGCAAGCCGGTTCTGTTCCTTCACGGCTTCCCGGACCTCTGGTACTCCTGGCGGCATCAGATGGCGGCGCTTGCGGGCGAGTTCCGCACCGCGGCGATGGATCTGCGCGGCTACAACCGGAGCGGTCAGCCGAAGCGGGTCGAGGACTACCTGATGCCGTTGATCCTGGGTGACGTGGCGGCCGTGATCGAGGCTCTCGGCGCGCCGGTGACCCTGGTCGGCCACGACTGGGGCGGGGCCATCGCCTGGCGTTACGCCATGGCGAATCCGGAGCAGATCGAGCGCCTGGTCATCCTCAACCTGACCCATCCCCGGGGCTACGGGAACGTGATCGCGAACGCCACCGAGGCGCAGCGCCGGAACACGGAGTACGCCCGCGGCTTCGCGACTTCGAAGCCGGACGGCAGCCCGGTGCCGGAGGGTCTTCTGGGCCGCTACGAGAGCGAGGGCGAGAAGGTGGCCGGCCACTATCGGGAGGCCTTCTCGCGCTCCTACTGGGACGGCATGCTGAACTACTACCGGGCCAACTACGGCCAGGTCGCGGGCGGTGGAGAGATGCCGAACCTGCAGATGCCCGTGCTCCAGCTCCACGGCCTGAAGGACACGGCGGTGGACAAGGACGGATTGAAGAACACCTGGGATTGGATCGACCGCGACTACACGCTGGTCACGGTGCCGTCGGTGGGCCACTGGGTCCAGTTGGAAGCGGCGGATCTGGTCTCGAACACGATGCGCGCCTGGCTGCTGGCCAGGGAGTGAGCACACCAGGAAGGACAGGTCGAAGGATGCACATGACCCGGTTACTGCGGCAACCGTTGTTCCCTGTCGCGGCTACGCTGGCTGCGGTCTGTTTGATCCCGGCGTGCGCGCCTTCAGACGCCCCCGCGGATGACGCGGCGGGCGAGCAGGCGATGGAGAGCGAGCCTGCCCGCGAGTACTACGAGATTCGCCGCTACCGCCTGGCCGACGAAGGCAGCCGGCAGACCGTCCTCGCCTACCTGGAGAACGCCCTGGCGCCTGCGCTCAACCGCGCCGGAATCGACCGGGTCGGCGTGTTCGGCGTCGAACCGCCGTCGGCAGAGGAAGAGTCCGTCGATCCCGTGGACGCACTGTCGTTGTGGGCGATCATCGCCTTTCCGAGCGTCGAGGACTTCGTGGGCATGAAGTCCACGCTGGAAGCCGACGCGGGCTACCTGGAGGCTGCGGCGCCGATGTACGCCACGCCGACTCGGGCGCCGATCTACGAACGGGTCGAGAGCTGGTTCCTGCGCGCGTTCAAGGGCATGCCGGCGATGGAGCTGCCGCCCCAGACCGCGGCAGGCGAAGACCGGATCTTCGAGCTCCGCCTGTACGAGAGCCACAACGAGGACACGGCGCGCCGCAAGGTCCACATGTTCGACAACGGCGAGATCGACATCATGCGTGACGTCGACATGGCGCCCCTCCTGTACGGCGAACTCCTGATCGGCGCCAATGTGCCGGCCCTCGTCTACATCCTGTCGGCGCCGGACATGGAATCGCACCGGGAGCACTGGCAGGCGTTCCTCGCCCACCCGGAGTGGGTGAGGATGCGCGACATGGAGATGTACGAGGGGACCGTCTCGGGGATCGAGAACGTCTTCCTCCGGCCGACCGCCTTCTCCCAGATCTGAAACGTCGGCGGCACCGGTCCGGGCGGCGCCGCGCGGAGCGGCGCCAGCTTGCATGGAACAAGCCATGTTCCTGTGCGTCAGCGCGGCGCGGACGCCGCGACTCGACTCCTAGTCGGTCCCGTCCTGGGCAGCGGCCTCCGCTGCGCTGCCGGGCCAGCGCACCCAGTAGCCGTCGGCCCAGACCAGATCCTGGTCGAAGTCGGTGCCCGGGAAGGCGCGGATCTCGTAGCTGGAATCCGGTTGCGCGGTGGTCGAGCCGTCGCGGCCGCCGCTCCAGATGCCAAGGACCTGGGTGCTAAGCAGCTTGTCCGAACCCGCGAAACCGTACCGGTAGGGGTGGTTCCAGCCGTCGCGTTCGGGCACGTTTTGCATGTAGAAGAAGGTGTTCGACGGCCTGAGCAGGGCGGCCAGGTCGGCATGAGCGAAATCGGGGTAGGTGAACTCGCTCCAAGTGAAGGTGGCGGTCGTGCTCGAGCCGGCTGCGGCGGCACTGACCTGGTCGGTGAGCCACTGCATCCAGGCGGTGCCGACGCTCTTCATGTCGGCCTGGGTCCGGGTCTGGTTCGCGTTCTGAAGTCCGGTCATGAGGTTCGGCACCAGCAACGCGGAGATGATGCCGATGATCGCCACGACGATCAGCAGTTCGATCAGTGTGAATCCGCCTTCGCGGGAAGGGGAGCGCGCTCCAGTCATTCTTCGTGCTCCTTGGCTGTGTTCGTTGGTTCGGCCGCGCGGGACCAGGGCATGTCGCCGGCGGCCTACAGGATGATACGGGGCGGGCGCCCGGAACGTCCAAGTGACTAGGGCCGGCAACCTTCCGGGAAGGCCGTGCTGTCGGTGATCGCGGCCGCCGGTGTGCCCGGTTCGTTGCGGTACTCCCTTACCGCACCAGTCGCCGTGTCGGTCACCTGGATCGTGTAGCCGAGGTCGGTCGTCGAGGCGCCGAAGACCCATACGTGGCCGTTCAGGGCGCAGCCGTCGAGCACCTTGATCAGGACCTCCCAGTTTTCCGGGTCGAAGAACCCGAACAGCCCGGAGTCGTTGGTGCCGGCGTGGACGACGCTGCCGCTGCCGGCCACGCCGTCGGCCCGCCACCAGTCCACCGTGACCGAGTAGCGCGAATCCAGCAGGCAGCGTGTGCTGGCGTCCGCAACGCACGTCCCGGCAGGCGCCGCGGCCTCGACCAGGAAGGTCAGCGACGCGGTCGATTCGACGGCGCCGTCGCCGACCCGCAGAGTGACTTCGTAGAAGCCGGGCTTGGCCCAGGCGTGGCGGGCGGTCCTGGTCCGCGCCGCCGAGTCGTCGCCGAAGTCCCAGGTGCGGAGGCGCACCCTGCCGGAACTCGTGTCTTCGAACGACACGGGGTCGCCGGTGAGAGCACCGCACAGGCCGTCTTCGCAGACGGCGTCCACCATGAAACTCGCCTTCGGCGGCCCAAGTTCCGGTTCGAGTTCCGGTTCGGGATCCGGCGGCGGCGGCGGTTGCGGCGGCGGGTCAACCTGCTCGTCATCGTCGGCAATCGTCCCCGTCGCTGTCAAGGTGGTCTCGCCGCCCGCCAGGGCTGCGTTCGTCGCGTTGTGAAAGCGGACCACGAACGTCTCGATGTCGGCCTCGGCGATGTCGTCGTTGACGATCGGGACGCGAATCGTCTGCGGGGTCGCACTGTTCGACGGGAAGGTCAGCGTGCCGCTCCGCGGCGTGTAGTCTTGCCATGCCGTGGCCGTCCCGTCCGCCGTGTCATAGTCCACGGTCACTTCCTCGCTGATCGCCGCTCCCAGCTCGACCTCGAACAGCATCTCCACGTCGGTCTCAGCCGCCTGCTCGCTCTTCACCATGAGCATTGCCGGCAGATTCAGCGGGATCTCCAGGTCCGCCTCGGGTTCGCGATACGCCCTGAACGTCAGGTAGCGATCCGAGCCCGACCAGGCACTGACGCGCAACAACTCGGCGCCGGAAGAGTCCACCTCGCTGAGGGCAATGGAGCGTTCCTGCACGCTCAGGCCGGGATCCTCGTAGAGCAGGTAGCCCCAGGTGAACAGCCAATTCCCGTTCTCCAATATGTCTACGGAGCCGGTGAACGGGGCATAGCCGTACCTGCGGTCCAGAAGAAACTCGCGGCGAAACACGGCCGTGCCGGAGGCTGGGTCGATGTCGTACTCCACCACTCTGGAAAATGCCGGGAGGTCGCTTCGCTTCGGCGAGTCGGTGGACTCGTCGAGTTCCGCGGACAGGCAGTTCACGCCGTTGTCGAACAGCACCACCGTGCCCGCATCGGTCTCCGTTGCATGGTGCTGCCGGCAGAATTCATTCCTGCCGTTCTCGTCGCCGCTGATCGACAGGAAGGCGCGGTCGTCGGGGAACGTGCCGGCCAGGTCGGTACCGCCGAGTTGCCAGACCAGGTCGGTTCCGTCAACTGTCATCGACTTGGCAGACCGGTTGATCCTCGCGACCTGGGCGCAACCCCTGGATGAGATGACGACATCTCCTTCGATCAAGGTGAGGGAGTTGATGTGCGCGGAAATGCCCTGGCCTAGGCCCAAGCCCAAGTCGTACCCCAGACAGTCAGGATCGATCGTCAGATGGTCCCATGAACTCCAACTCCACACCGTGGTTCCGGTCGGGGAGACCTCTTCGATGATGTTCTCGAAGGTATCGGGCACATTGCCGTCCCCCAAGTCCCGGGACACGGTCCTGCGGGAGGAGAACAGGAAGGTGCCGTCCGATGTGATCAGAAAATCATGCGCGTTGGTTTCGTGCTGCGGGCGCGTCGTTTCCACGCTCTTGATGTCCTCGAAGGACCTATCGAGCAGGACGTGCCTGCCGTTAAACGACCCGAGGTAGTGCGTGACCGAGTACTGCACTTGCCGGCCGTCGACCACAAGATCGGTGCTGTGGCGGCGGAAGTTCATCGGAGTCGCGGTCGCGAGGAAGGAGTCTCTGACGAATCTGGGCACGCCGTTGTTGTCCATGATGGCCATGAAGGCCGGAACGCGAGGGAATGACTGCCGCTGAGGAGTGAAGAGAATCAGTCCATCCGACACGCCAGCCTGCTTCCTGGTGATCTTGATGTTGGGAAAGGCCGGCGGGATGCAGTGGACGACATAGAGCACCGATTCATCGCCGCTACTGAGTCCGATAGCGACATCATGGTCGCTGTTGACCAAGACGTTCTTGTCCAGGCTCATGCCCGGTACCGGGATGTGGTTCAGTGTCAGTTCGTGCGAGCCGTCTCGCGCGGTTGCCGTCACATGGAGGCTGGCGTCGTTCGGACAACGAATGGCGTAGTGATGCACCCGGGGATTGAAGACCGGGTACATCGTCTCGGCGCCGTGCGTGACGGCGAGGGCGCTCAGCTCCAGATTCGCCGGGTCCGGTGCGTCGTCGTCAGTGACAGTCACCTCGGCGGTGGTAAGGCTGCCTGAGTTTACTCCCGTCGGCAACGTGCTGCCAAAGGACAACGTGAAGGTCTCGTCCGCGCTTTCGACCACCGAATCGTCAAGCGTGACGAAGTTGATGGGCTGCTGCGTCTCGCCCGCATCGAACGTGACGCTGCCGGGTATCGAATAGTCGCTCGCGGCAGCAGGGGACGCTTCGATTGGAATCGTCACGGTGCGTTGGGGGTCGACGTCCAGCGTTACCATCACGTCCACGGTCCAGCCCTCGGCGACGGTGTAGGTCGCCGCACCGAACGAGACCGCCACCGTTGGATCGACTACGGAGCGGGCGTCGCCGAAGTACGCCGGTGAGGTTTGAGCCGAGACGCTTTACCCGACCATGGCCAGCACCGCTCCCAGCAGTACGCGCCCTGCACGAGACCGCATCGCTGCGTTCACCGTCACGGCCATGGCCGTCGTTTCCGTAGTCGGGCGCTTCGAGGAAGGCGAGGTTGTCCGCCTCGCTGAGCTGAAACAGGGTGCCGTCGTCTTCGGCAGGATCCCTGATGCTCCAGGTCAGTGGATCGTTTTCGCCGTCTGTCGCGGTGAGCGTGGCGACGGCAGTGCCGCCTTCGTCCAGGGTGAAACTCGAAGCGCTGGCGATCGTCGGCGCATTGTTCTGGGCAGCCGAGGGAGTGACCGGCGAGGCCGCGATGGCCAGGAGAGCCGTGATGACAGCGCCGGGGAGACGACGGACATACTTGACCAAGCGCATCCCGTCCCTGCAAACTGCACACGATTCCGAGGGGGTAATCGCCATGCGGCGTTAGGGGCCGGAACGATCACTTTTGCCATGCAGGAATGGTCGAACATGATCGGCGAACTCCCGAGGAAGTAGCCATCGTCGTCGCGGCCGAGCAGCAGCTTCGTCGGGCCTCACAGGATCATACGGGGCAGGCGCCCTGAAAGTCCAAGTGGCGGGCCCGCCGCGGGGCGAACGGTCACCGCCTGCAGCCGCCGGGGAAGGCCGCGCCGTCGGTGATCGCGGGCGCCGGCAGCCCCGGCTCGTTCCGGTACTCCTGCACCGTGCCCTCGCCGAACTCCCATCGCCGCGATGCGGCGGGACCCGTACTGGTATCCGCGAAGTCCACCTGCTCGCCGGTCAGGGCCCGGCAAAGCTCCCGGTCGCACTCGACGCCGTCACCTGAGCCGTTCGGCCCTCCGGTGCCTCGTAGCGCGAGGAACCGAACGCAACCTCCACTTCCGGATCCTCGTCCGGCGGCGGTGGCGACGGACCAATCCTTGTTGCTCTTGCCCAGCAGCCAGATCGGTTCACCTGTGCCGGGTGCGTAGTCGTCCGGGAAGAAGTGCTCCGTACAATCGTCGATGGCAAGGTGGTCCCACGAGTTCCAGGTCAGAAGCGCCGTTCCCTCCGCGGTTCTCTCCTGAATCGCCAAGTCACGCGGCGACTCCATCGTCGAGTATAGCTCTCCGTTCGCATCCTGTAACCCACTCAGATCACCGGTGGCGGGCTCGTAGGCCATGAGGATGTAGTTTCCGTCTTCCTTGATCAGAAAGTCGTGGGCGCCTGTCCGGGTCGGCGGCGGGACAGTGCGCACGTCTGCCTGAACGACTTGGAGCATCTCGTTCAGGATGTTCCAGCGCCGGAACCGATGGAGACATCGGCGCCGTTGACGGCAATGACGACAGCCTCGGGTTCGCCCTCAGCCTGAGGTTCGAGTGGCGCCGCCCTCGCACCTCATAGCGTAGTAGCGTTGGCACTGGCTCCGGGATCGGACGCGCCCGGCCGGCAAGGCTCTGGTGAACTTCGACTCCTACGACTTCGATCCAGCGATCTTCGACGAGATGTTCGTCGCGCCGGGTAAACCGCGCGAACACTGCCGAGCCGTCTACGAGGCCCTCAGGAGCGCGCCCCGGGAGGAGCTTGAGACGATTCAGGAGCGGGTGACCCGTTCCTTTTCGCAAGGGGATCACCTTCACGGTCTATGGCGACGAGGAGGCCGAGGAGCGGATCATTCCGATCGATTGCGTCCCGCGCCTGGTGACGCTCGCGGAGTGGCGTGAACTGGAAGCCGGCCTGGTGCAGCGCATCGCCGCGCTCAACCTCTTCCTGGGCGACGTCTACGGAGAGTGCCGGATTGTCCGCGACGGTGTGATTCCCATCGATTTGATCCTCGGTTGCCCGCAGTACCGGCTCGAGATGCGGGGTGTCTGCGTGCCGAACAACACCTGGGTGGCCGTCTGCGGAACGGACCTCGTGCGCACCCACGAGGGCTTCATGGTGCTTGAGGACAACCTGCGCGTGCCCTCGGGCGTCTCGTACATGATCGCCAACCGCAAGGCGGTCAAGGCCGGGATGCGGCGCCTGTATCGGACCTGCCGGGTGCAGGAGGTCGAGAACTACGGCAGCCTGCTGCGCCGGACGCTGAGCGAGCTGGCCCCGGACGGCCGTCTGGAGCCCAGTCTGGCCCTGCTCACGCCGGGAACCTACAACTCCGCGTTCTACGAGCACATGTTCCTGGCCCAGGAGATCGGCGCGGAGCTGGTCGAGGGACAGGACCTTCTGGTCAACGACGGCTTCGTCTACATGCGCACCACGGCCGGTCTGCGGCGGGTCGACATGATCTACCGCCGCGTCGACGACGATTTTTTTTGGACCCCTCGTCTTCCGTAGCGACTCTCTCCTCGGTGTGCCGGGGCTGCTGAACGCGTTCAAACGGGGGAACGTGACCCTGGCCAACGCGCCCGGCACGGGCGTCGCCGACGACAAGGCGTCTACGCCCATGTGCCCGACATGGTGCGCTACTACCTGGGCGAAGAGCCGCTGCTCCAGAACGTCGACACGCGCCTGTGCCGGCGCCCCGAAGACCTCGAGTACACGTTGGACAACCTCGAACCTCTGGTCGTCAAGCGGGTCGGAGGGTCGGGTGGCTACGGCATGCTGGTCGGTCCCCACTCGACGCCGGAGGAGCGCGACGCGTTCAAGGAGTTGCTCCGAGCCAACCCGGCTGACTACCTTGCGCAGCCGACGTTGCCGTTGTCGCGGTCGCCCTGTCTGGTCGAGGGCCGCGCGGCGCCGCGCCATGTCGACCTGCGCCCCTTCGTGCTGACGGGGGCGGAGACCCGGATCGTCCCGGGCGCCTTCTGCCGTGTGGCGCTGCGCCGCGGGAGCCTGGTCGTGAACTCGAGCCAGGGCGGCGGCGGCAAGGACCTGTGGGTGGTCGATCTCTAGTGCTCTCCCGCAGTGCCCAGGGCGTGTACTGGATGGGGCGTTACCTGGCGCGCGCCCAGTACCTGAGCCATCTCCTGGAACTGCACGTGCAGGCGTTGGTCGACCGGTCGGTCGAGGAGATTCACTTCGGCTGGAGGCGGATCTACCGGGCCATGAAGCGGTTGCCGCCAGCGAGCGAAGCATGGCTGCCGGAGGCCGAGGAGTTCGCCCTGGCGGACGATCTGACCTTCGAACGGTCGAATCCCGATTCGGTCCGGAGCAGCCTGGAGCGGGGGCGCGAGAACGCCCGCCAGATGCGCCACTGCATCAGCGCCGAGATGTGGACCTGCCTGAACCTGGCCTATCTGCGCATCCGCGACGTGGAAGCCGTGGACATCTGGAGGACTCCGGAGACCTTCTACGCCCAAACCTGTAACGAGGTCCACAACTTCGTCGGCATCGCCGATGCGACGATGTACCGGGGCGATGCCTGGCGGTTCATGCGTCTCGGGCGCGCGATCGAGTGGGTCCAGCTTGCGGTGTCGCTGATCCTCGCTCAGGCGGAGCTCAGCCGGCGCATGAAGCGGCGCACTCTGGGCTGGGCCAGCATGCTGCGCATGCACCACGCCTCCGAGGCCTACAGCCGCCTGTACGGGATCGAGATCCGGCCGGGCCGCGTTCTGGATCTGCTGGTTGGCGATCCCTTGCTGCCCGCTACGCTGCTCAGCTCGCTGCGCGCGGCGGCGGCGGAGCTGGACGCTCTCGAGACGGGGCCGGATGTCGAGGCCGATGCGGCGGCGAGGCGGTTGGTGGGCCACGCCGTCGTGCTGATCCTCTACGACTGGCCCGAGGCCCGGGACCGGGACCGACTGCTGCAGCGAGTGGACCGGTGCACGCGCGATCTTCACGAAACGGTGCTGGATGCGTTCGTCGACTATGGGATTCAGGACTCCCCGATGCCGTGACGATGAAGCGGACGATGCACTACGACGTCGAGCACCGGACGCGGTACGGGTACGTGAAGAATGCGCGCGGTTGGGTGTTGATGCTGTGTCTCCAGCCGGTCTCGTGGCCCGGACAGAGATTGCTGGAGTTCGAGATCGACACGGCGCCCGCGGCGCCGTTGAGTCCGGAGCGAGACTGTTTCGGCAACCGGCGTCACGTGCTGAACGTCCACCGGCGACACCGCGAGTTGAAGGTCACGTCGCGGCTTATGGCGGAAGTCGATCCGCAACCTCGACCCGTGGCGGTCGGCGGTTGAGAGGACGTTCGATCCTGGCGCCGGGGCCCGGAGGCTACCTGCATGCCACCGACAGCCCTGGCGAGCAGACGGTGGCGACCGGCAGTCACGCCTGGGTCGAATGCAGGTTGCCCGGGGCGGGTTGGGTCGGCTTCGACCCGACCAACGCGACGTTCAGCGACGAGCGCCACATCCGCGTGGCCACAGGACGGGACTACGCTGACGTGTCGCCGACGAGGGGGGTGTTTCAAGGCAGCGGGGATGCGGAGATCAAGGTCGATGTGATAGTGAACGCTGTCGGTCCTGCGGGACAGGACGAAACGGTGAGCGGAAGAAACAGGAGGCTAGAGAGGATGAACGTCCAGGCTGAGAATCTCGACGGGGTTCTTGTGGCGAAAGTCGAGGGTCGCGTCGACAGTTCGAACTCTCAGGACTTCGAGCGCCAGTTGCAGGCGGCCATCGTCGACGACATCGGGGCCGTTGTGATGGACCTCGGTCAGCTCGCGTATATCAGCAGTGCCGGTTTGAGGGTCGTCCTTCTGGTGGCCAAGACCCTGGGGCAGCGCAACGTGAGCATCTCTCTCTGCTCGCTCTCCGACCCTGTTCAGTCGGTCTTCGAGATCAGCGGTTTCAACCGCATCATCCAGATCCACGACACCCAGGCCGACGCCTTAGCCGCTGCTGGAAAGTAGGTCGGCCCGGCGTCGCCGCATGTCCGACAGATCGAGTGCCCGCGCCGCACGTTCGGCCAATCCCGACTACATGATCCTGGTCGTCGACGACGAGCCGGACCTGGAGCGTCTCGTCAGGCAGCGCATGCGCCGGCACATCCGCTCGGGTCGGTACGGCTTCGAGTTCGCCGGCAACGGTCTCGAGGCGCTCGAGAAACTTGCCGAGAACAGGGACATCGACATCGTCCTCTCGGACATCAATATGCCGAAGATGGACGGTCTGAGCCTGCTGCAGCAGATCCCGAAGGTCGACCCGGACATCCGTTCCGTCATCGTGTCGGCATACGGCGATATGGAGAACATCCGCACGGCGATGAACCGGGGCGCGTTCGATTTCGTCACCAAGCCGATCGACTTCACGGATCTGGAGGTCACGATCGAGCGGACACTCAAGCACCTGGACGAGTGGCGCGCCGCCCGGGCGTCGCGGGACAAGCTGGTGGCGCTCCAGAACGAGCTGGACGTGGCGAACAAGATCCAGCAATCGATCCTGCCGGACAAGTTCCCCCACGTCGACGGTTGCGAGGTATACGGCTGCATGCAGGCGGCCCGCAACGTCGGCGGCGACTTCTTCGACGTGATCAGGCTCGGCGAGGGCCGCCTCGGGCTCGCAGTCGCCGACGTCTCGGACAAGGGCGTTCCCGCGGCTCTGTTCATGATGTCGAGCCGCACCCTGCTCAAGGGCGCGGCGGTCGGCGTCGGCGCTCCGGGCCTGGTTCTCGGTGAAGTGAACGATCTGCTGAACGAAGCGAACGACGCAGCGATGTTCGTGACCGTCTTCTACGGCGTGTACGACCCCTCGACCAGGGTGCTGACGTTCTCCAACGGAGGCCACAACCCTCCTCTCGTGGTTCACGGCGACGGCAGCTCCGAGGAGCTCGAACTGACCGGCGGTATTGCCCTGGGGGCGATCCCGGAATGCGAGTACGGCCAGGCCAGCGTTCAACTCAGGCCGGGCGACATGGTCGTTTTCTTCACCGACGGTGTGACCGAGGCGATCAATATCCTGAACGAGGAGTTCGGCCTGAAAGCCGTACAGGGGTTGTTCAAGGACGGCAAGACCCGGAGTGCCCGGGAGGCCGCGGAGATGATCCTGCAGGCGGTGCGCGACTTCGCCGGCGAGGCACCGCAGTTCGACGACCTGACCTGCCTGACCCTGCGGGTTGCTGACGAATGAGCGCTAATCCGCATATCTCACCTGGGTCCTGCTGCACCGGGGATCCGCTCGCGGCGCCTCCACGCCCTCGCTACCGAGGTTGCTGAGATATGCGGACTACCCGCACACTGCGTGTTCCGAACCGGATC
Organism: Candidatus Multivorans sp.; assembly: GCA_965247095.1. GTDB lineage: Bacteria > Acidobacteriota > Thermoanaerobaculia > Multivoradales > Multivoraceae > Multivorans. The sequence continues at coordinate 821,524 of OZ251997.1, forward strand.
GAGGAGCTTCCGGCCGTCTCGGAGGCTGTGGAAGCGCTTGGCCAGGAGGAAGACTGGGCCCCGGATGTGTCGTACGCCATCGTCCTGGCGCTCGAGGAGGTGGCGACGAATGTCGTTCGTCACGGTGGTGGCGAGGAAGGGACCAGCGAGATCGAGATCGAGGTCATCTCGACGGACGAGGAAGTCCGGGTCGAGGTTCGCGACAGCGGCAAGCCGTTCGACCCGTTCCACGACGCTCCCGAGCCGGATATCGACGCGGCGCTCGAGGACCGGACGATCGGCGGTCTCGGTGTCCACTTCATGCGTGTGCTGATGGATGTGGCGTCCTACCGGCGTGAGGACGGCCGTAACCACGTGACGATGGTCAAGCGCCGGGGTTGAGTCCTGCGGCGACCGATGCGCGTCCGTGCACAGGTGGCCCTGACTGCAGCGGCCTGCGCCGCGACGGTCGTTCTCGGCTCGGCCCCGGTCGGGGCACAGCCGGAAGAGGTTCCGGGCGTATCTTCTGAGCGCGTCCTGTTCGGTCAGTCGGCCGCCTTCAGCGGCCCCGCCGCCGAGCTGGGCAGGGGAATGCGGCTCGGCATCGAGGCGGCGTTCAAGGAGGCGAACGATTCCGGTGGTGTGCACGGCCGCATGCTGGAACTGCTGTCGCGTGACGACCGCTACGAGCCGGAGGACGCGATCGAGAACACGCGCCGGCTGATCGAGGAGGATGCGGTGTTCGCGCTCGTCGGCGGCGTCGGCACGCCGACCTCCCGCTCCGCGGTGCCGGTGGCGAGGGATGCAGGAGTGCCCTACGTCGCTCCCTTCACCGGAGCGGGCTTCCTGCGCGATGAGCCGCACGTGATCAACCTCCGTGCTTCCTACGCCCAGGAAACGGAGGAGATGGTCGAACGCCTGACCAGGGACCTCGGCATCACGCGCATCGCGGTCGTGATTCAGAACGATTCCTTCGGTCGCGCCGGCCTCGCCGGCGTCCGGGCCGCGTTCGAGAAGCGTGGCATGGAGGCGGTCTCGATCGGCGTCTATCCCCGCAATACAACAGCCGTCAAAACGGCGCTGGTCGACATCGAAGTGGGTCAGCCGGAGGCGGTGATCATGGTGGGCGCCTACCAACCGGTCGCCAGCCTGATCGCCTGGGCTCGGCATATCGGCCTCGACCCCGTGTTCATGACGTTGTCCTTCGTCGGCAGCAACGCTCTGGCGGAGGAGCTGGGCCCCGCCGGCGCCGGCGTCTATGTCACCCAGGTCGTGCCGTTCCCGACCGCTGGCAGCCCGAGAATCGCCGCCGCCTACCGGCGCGCGCTACGGGCTCATTCCGCCGGGGCGGAACCCGGCTTCGTCTCCTTTGAGGGCTACCTGGCGGGACGCCTCGTGGTCGAGACGCTCGAGCGCTGTGGGCCGGAAATCGACCGCGATCGCTTTGTGCAGGCTCTGCGTGACGCGGGCTACATCGACCTCGACGGCTTTCGGCTCGCGTTCGGCGAGCAGGACAACCAGGGATCGGATGCCGTCTTTCTGACCGTGATCGACGAACAGGGGCGATATCGACCTGCGACTCGTCTCGGGGCTCAGGCGAAGCAATGATCGCCTGGTTTAGCAGGCTGGCTGAGGGCCGGTTCAGGATCGCTACCCAGCTTTACGTTGGCATCGGTGGCGCGGCCGTGCTGACTCTGGCGGCCAGTCTGGTGGCCCTGTTCGCTTTCGCTCAGGTGGGCGATTCGCAAAGCCGGGTCAACGAAGGCACCGTGCCCGAACTCGCGGCCGCGTTCGGCGTCGCCCGCGGCAGCGGAACGCTGGTCGCCGCGGGTCCGCGATTGACGGCCTCGGCGACGCAGGGGGAACTGGACCGTGCCGCGGTCGAGATCGCGCCCGCCCGGCGGGCCTTCGAGGACGAGCTCGAGCTGCTCATGAGCCAGGAAGCAGGCGGGGATGATTCGCTCCGCGACGAGACCAGGTTCGTAAGCATCCAGGCGCGTGGCGGGGAGTTGATCGGGAACATCGAGGCCATTCAGCAGTCGGTCTCCGAGGGCTTCGAGCTGGGCAACGCGAGCGAAGCGCTGCGTTCCGAACTCTCGCTGCTCAGGGACGAGATCGCGGCGCTCCTGGTCCCCGCTCTCGACAACCAGCTCTTCTATGCGATGACCGGCTACCGATCCTTCCGCGAGCCGCCCGCGCCCCGTGACGTCCACTTCTCCGAGCCCGAGATCGACCGTTATCGCGTGCTCGTTGGCTTGCAGCAGGACATCACGATCGTCGATCAGCTTCTGGCCAGCCTCGCGGTACTCGCGGATCGGGCGAAGATCGAGCCCGTCGAGGAGCAGTACGAGTCGGCCGCGACGAGCATTGAGCGCGCCCTCAGCGCGGTGGACGAGACGGAGACCTCGGATCGGCTGAAGGAGCTTTTCGGGCAGATGCTGGCGAGGAGCCGAGCCGCCTTCGACCTGAGAAGGGAGGAGGTCGGCGTGATGGATCGGCAGCAGGAACTTCTGCTGGAGAACCAGGACCTCGCCCTGGGTCTGGGCCAGGACGTGAAGGACCTCGTCGAGGATTCCCGTTCTCGCGCTGGCGTGGCGACCCTCGCTTCGTCGCAGGCGATCCAGACCGGTCGCGCCCTGCTGCTGGCGCTCAACATCGTCAGCATCGCCGGCGCCGTGTTCATCGCCTGGCTGTTCGTCGGCCGTCTGCTCGTGCGCCGCTTCCAGGCTCTCTCCAGCAGCATGCGCGAGATGGCCGACGGCAACCTGGAAGCGGAGATCGGTATTGGCGGCAACGACGAGGTCGCGGACATGGCGGCGGCCCTGGAGGTCTTCCGCCGGCACGCGCTGGAGGTGCAGCGGTTGAACCTGGTCGAGAAGCTGGCCGGTGAGCTGAAGGAGAAGAACGACGAGCTGGAGGTTGTGCTGGCCGACCTGCAGAAGGCGCAGGATCAGATCGTGATGCGCGAGAAGCTCGCCGCGTTGGGCGAGTTGACGGCCGGCGTCGCCCACGAAATCAAGAATCCCCTGAACTTCGTCAAGAACTTCTCGGAGGTCTCCGCGGAACTGCTCGAGGAGGTCGAGGAGATCATGAAGGAGAACGGGGACGGCAGCCTGACCGAAGACCAGCGGGAGGAGATCGCGGAGATCTTCGAGGACCTGAGCGGCAACCTGAAGCTGATCCTGGGGCACGGCGAGCGGGCGAACCGGATCGTCACCGACATGTTGAAGATGGGCCGCGGCGCCGCACAGCGAGAACTTGCCGATATCAACCGCCTGGTCGACGAGCATGTGGCCCTTGCGTACCACAGCGCGCGGGCGACGGACCCGAACTTCAACGTCACGATCGAGAAGGACTACGACCCGGACCTGGGGAACCTGGAGGTCGTGTCGCAGGATGTGGGCCGGGTGTTCCTCAACCTGGTCAGCAACGCCTGCTACGCCACCGACGAGAGGCGGCGCTCGGCCGACGAGTCGTATGAACCCACCCTCACGGTGACGACGAGAAAGATGGACGACGGCGTCGAGGTGCGGATCCGCGACAACGGCAGCGGAATTCCCCCGGATGTCGTGGACAAGATCTTCAATCCCTTCTTCACCACCAAGCCGACCGACCAGGGGACGGGTCTGGGCCTCGCGCTTTCGGCCGACATCGTCCGCGAGCACGGCGGCACGATCCGGGTGTTCACGGCGCCCGGCGAGTTCACGGAGATGATCGTGGAGCTGTCCGCGGCCCCGCCGGACTTCGACGCGCTGCTGCCCCCTTCGTAGGGCCGGGTCTTAGCCGCTGCGACGGGATAGCATCGCCGACGGTCCACGCCACCGCCCGTCGGCGGACGATTTTGGCGGACGGGGGGCTTGAAGCCGCATGTACGCCGCTATCCCGACACAGGCACCAACCGAATCGATGCACCCCGGTTCGGTCTTCGGTATGCGCGGCGTGACCAAGGTATACGTGATGGGCGAGGTCGAGGTGCATGCCTTGCGCGGGGTCGACCTGGACCTGCACGAGGGTGAGTTCACGGTCCTGCTCGGGCCGTCCGGTAGCGGCAAGTCAACGCTGCTGAACATTCTGGGCGGCCTGGATGCCGCGACAGCCGGTCGGGTGACCTACCGCGGCGGGGACCTGAGCAAGGCCGGAGAACGCGCGCTCACCCGCTACCGGCGCCGTCATGTCGGCTTCGTGTTCCAGTTCTACAACCTGATCCCGTCGCTGACCGCGCGCGAGAACGTGGCGCTCGTGACCGAGATTGCGGCCGACCCATTGACCCCGGAGGACGCCCTGGCCCTGGTCGGCCTGGGACATCGGCTCGACCATTTCCCCTCCCAGATGTCCGGCGGCGAGCAGCAGCGGGTGGCGATCGCTCGCGCGATCGCCAAGCGTCCGGACGTCCTCCTGTGCGACGAGCCCACCGGCGCCCTCGACATCAGTACCGGCATCGCGGTCCTCGAGGCGATCGAGAAGGTGAACGTCGACCTGGGAACGACGACGGCGGTGATCACGCACAACGCGGCGATCTCGGCGATGGCGGACCGGGTCATCTCACTTGCCGACGGTCGGATCGCGAACGACGTTCACAACTCCACCAAGCTGCCGGCGGCGGCGATCGTGTGGTAGGGCGGAGCAGGGTGTATTCCGAAGCCGGCCCATGAAAGCACTTGACCGCAAGCTGCTGCGCGACCTGTGGAACGTGCGTTCCCAGGTGCTGGCGATCGCGCTGGTTGTGGCCTCGGGCATCGCTCTGCTGGTCATGTCGCTCGGCGTATTCGGCTCGCTGACCACGACCCGGGCGGCGTACTACGCCCGCTACGCCTTCGCGGACGTGTTTGCCGGCGCCAAGCGGGCGCCGAACTGGGTCGAGCAGCGGATCGAGGCGATCCCCGGGGTGGAGAAGGTGCAGACGCGGGTGGTCGTGGGCGTCACGCTGGATGTGCCCGGCGTCGCCGAACCGATCAACGGACGGTTGATCTCCATGCCCGAGCGGGGTCGTCCGGTTCTCAATGACGTCGTCCTGCGCCGCGGCCGTTGGCTCGATCCGGACCGGGCGGAGGAGGCCCTGGTCAGCGAGCGCTTCGCCGAGGCCCACAGCCTCGAGCTGGGCGATCGGGTCGCGGCGGTGATCAACGGCCGCCGGCAGCCGCTCGAGGTCGTCGGCATCGCGCTCAGCCCGGAGTTCATCTACAACATCGGTCCCGGCGAGTTCTTCCCCGATCCGAAGCACTTCGGCCTGTTGTGGATGTCCCGGCGGCATCTGGCGACCGCGTTCGAGATGGAGGGCGGGTTCAACGATGTCGCGCTGGCGCTGACCAGCTCGTCGCCGAGTGCCGAGCGGGCGGCGATCACCGAACTCGACCGCATTCTCGACACCTACGGCGGTCTGGGCGCGATCCCGCGGTCGGAACAGCTCTCGCACTGGTATCTGCAGAACGAGTTGACCCAACTGCAGAACATGGCGGTCATCGTGCCGCTGATCTTCCTGGGCGTGGCCGCCTTCCTGCTCAACGTGGTCCTCCGGCGGACGGTCGCCGTGCAGCGGGAGCAGATCGCGGCGCTCAAGGCGCTCGGCTACTCGAACGGCCGTCTCGGGCTGCACTACGTGCAGTGGGCCATGGCTGTCGTGTCGGTCGGGTCGATTGTCGGGATCGTGGCCGGCCTGTTGCTCGCGAACGGCATGCTGGGCTTCTACATGGAGTACTTCCGGTTCCCGTTCCTGGTCTACGAGGTGTCGGCGCCGAGCATCCTGATCGCCATCGCGGTCAGTTTCGCTTCGGCCGCGGTCGGCGCGATCGGCGCCGTACGCAGCGTCGCCTCGCTGCCGCCCGCCGAAGCGATGCGCCCGGCGGCGCCGGAGAGCTTCAGGGTATCGCTGTTCGAGCGGCTGGGCGCCAAGAGGTGGCTCTCACAACCGGCTCGCATGGTGCTCCGCAACCTGTCGCGCCGGCCGCTGCGCGCGGCTCTGTCCATCGTCGGCATCGCCTCCGCCGGCGCGATCATGGTGGTCGGCAGCGCGATGATGGACTCGATCGACGAACTGCTCGAGGTGCAGTTCAACATCATCCAGCGCCAGGACCTGTCGGTGAGCTTCTTCGAGCCGGTCGAACGGAGCGCGGTGCACGAGCTTGCGGCTCTCTCCGGCGTGATGCAGGTGGAGCCGACCAGCGGAGTCGCGGCCCGGCTGCGCAACGGCCACCTGCAGAAGCAGACCGCGATCCAGGCTCTCGCCCCCGACGCCAGATTGCGGCGCGTGGTCGATGTCGACTACCGCGCCATTCAGCTCGACCGGCCGGGCCTGGTCCTGTCCACGCTGCTTGCCGACCAGTTGCGGGTCGAGCCGGGCGACACGCTCGTGGTCGAGGTCATGGAGGCGGCCCGGCCCGTGCGCGAAGTCGTACTGACCGACACCGTGGACGATCTGCTCGGAGTCGCCGCCTACATGGAACAGGAGTCGCTGCGGCGGCTGGTGCGGCGCGACGACACGATCAACGGCGCGATGCTGAAGATCGACGGCCTGGCAGAGGAACGGCTGTTCGCGCTGCTCAAGGCGATGCCGGCAGTGGCCGGCGTGACCCTGCGGAGCGCCGCGCTCGAGAACATCCAGACCTACATGGTCGACAACATGTCGATGGTCATGGGAGTCAACCTGCTCTTCGCGGTGATCATCGCCTTCGGCGTGATCTACAACACCGCCCGCATCTCCCTGTCCGAGACCAGCCGCGAACTCGCCAGCCTGCGGGTGATCGGCTTCACCCGCGCCGAGATCTCCTCGATCCTGCTGGGCGAGCTCGCCATCCTGACGCTGGCGTCGATTCCGCTCGGGCTGATCCTGGGATACGCCACGATCACCGGCGCGATGAGCGCGTTTGAGAGCGAGCTGTTCCGACTGCCCGTGGTGGTCGAGGCGAGGACGTTTCTGATTTCGGCAGCGACAGTTCTCGGGTCGATGGCCATCTCGGCCTGGACGGTCCGGCGTAAGCTCCACGACCTTGATCTGGTCGCGGTGTTGAAGACCCGCGAGTAAGACGAACCTGAGGACGATGAAGCGATGAAGACACGGCGCTGGGCGCTCTGGATCGTGGGGGCGATTGTGGTTGCCGCCGCGGTGTTCCTTGGCACGCGGCCGCAGCCGGTGCCGGCGCAGGTGTCCCAGGTGACCCGCGGGCCGATCGAGGTGACGATCGACGAGGAGGGCGAGACCAGGGTCCGGGACCGCTTCGTCGTCTCGGCGCCGCTTGGCGGCCGGGTGCTGCGGATCGAGCTGGAGCCGGGAGATTCGGTGGTTGCGGGCGAGACGGTACTGGCCGTGTTCCTGCCCTCGACGCCGGTGATGCTGGACGCCCGCAGCCGGGCCGAAGCGCAGGCCGCGGTGGAGACCGCGCTCGCGACCGTGGGCGAGGCCGAGGCGCACTACGAACGAGCCGCGGCGGAACTGGCCTTCTCACGTGCTGAAGTCGAGCGCTACCGGCGGCTGACGCGGGACGGGATCATCTCTGTGGCGCAGATGGAGACCGCCCAACTCGACCAGGACACCCGCCAGGAGGCGCTGGAGGCGGCCGAGTACGCGGTGCGCACGGCGCTCAGCCAACTGCAGGCGGCCCGCGTGCGGCTGCTGCACTCCAGCGGGCAGAGCGCTGCCGCCGACGGCGAGACGATCGAGATCACATCGCCGGTTTCCGGCGTCGTGCTGCGTCGTCTGCGCGAGAGCGAGTCCATCGTGCCGGCCGGCGAGGCCCTGATCGAGGTCGGCGACCCGGAACAGATCGAGGTGGTCACCGACTACCTGTCGAAGGACGCGGTGCGCATCCGGCCGGGCCAGCAGGTCCTCATCGATCGCTGGGGCGGCGACCGTCCGCTGCAGGGGCGGGTGCGGCGGGTGGAGCCCTCGGGCTTCACGAAGATCTCGGCGCTCGGCGTCGAGGAGCAGCGCGTCAACGTGGTGATGGACATCACCGATCCGCCGGAAGTCTGGGCCGGGCTCGGCGATGGGTTCCGCGTCGAGACCCGGGTCGTTGTCTGGGAGAGCGAGGACGAGTTGAAGACCCCGACCGGCGCCCTGTTCCGGCGCGGCAACGACTGGGCGGTGTTCGTGGTCGAGAACGGCACGGCGGCGCTCAAGCCGATCGAGGTCGGCGAGCGCAATCCGCGGGAGGCTCAGGTGCTGTCAGGCCTGGCCCCGGGCCAGCAGGTCGTCGTCTATCCGAGTGACAGTCTGAGCGACGGCTCGCCGGTCGCGGCCGAACTCTGACGCCGGCGCCTCCGTGCCTGGGAACGCGGGCATCCTTGCCCGCACTCTGCCGCGCAGGGAACGACGGACGTCCGGATGCGGGCAGGATGCCCGCGTGTCATCCATGCGCCCGATGACGAGCGCATGGAGTGGTTCACGGGTGGCGCGGATCGCGCCACCCGGGTTCCCAGGTCCTACTCGGCGAGCTGGAACGGCGTCGACCACTCCATCGAGCCCCAACGGATCACCAGCCTGCCGCCGTCGTCGGTCGCCTCCAGCGAGCCCTCGGTTGTGGCCACGGGTTCGGCCAGCGTACGGACTTCGAGCGGCGCCTCGGCGACATCGTGTTCGGCCATGTGCATCGTGCCCCAGACGTCGGCGAGGTGGTTGAAGACCAGCTTCCAGCCGTCGCCCTCGCGCTTCAGCCACAGGCTGTAGACGCCGGGGTAGGTCGGGCCGTGGTTGTGGGCGGCTACTTCAACGTCCTCGAATGCGAGATCGGCGTCGGTCCAGAACTTGAACGGCTTGCCGTAGATCGGCCCCAGAACCGTGCCGTCGGCCAGGGACTCGAGCTTGTCGTAGTCGTGCCCCGGCGCGGGCAACCGGTCGAAGCGCAGCCGGATCGCCTGGCCCGCGATCTCGATCGTCGAGGAGGACAGGTCTTCGCGTTGGCCGACCGGCTGCCTCCGGACGACGATCCCGGCGGCGTCAGCGGCCTCCTTCGTCATGCCCTTGATCGTCGCTTCAAAGAAGGCGGTGCGCAGTTCGCCCGCCAGGCCGTCCCCGTCGCGGGTGAGTTCCAGCTCGACCGGCACGATCTGACCACTGAATTCGAGATCCCACTTGAGCATGAGGCCGGTCTCGGTGCGAGCGATGTTGTCGACGATGTCGTCGGCGAGCCGGGCCAGATAGAAGTCGGCAGTGGCCTTGCCGTCGTCGTCCGAGAACGTGATCAGGCTGTTCAGCGAGCCTCGATCGGTGAGCGCTTCCAGCACCCACTCGCCGAGGAAGGGTTCGATCTCGGCGGTGTCGAGGCGCGGCGCCTCCGCGGGTGGTGCGTCCTGAGCCAGCGCGGCGCCGGCCAGGGTCAGGGCCGCGGTGAGAGCTGGGGCGACGAAGTACCGTGTGGGTTTCATCTTGAAGAGTCTCCGTTGGTCTCGGGAGGCCTGTGCTCAGAAGTAGTCCGGCATCGAGGGCGGCGGGCCGGCGAAGATCCGGTCGGCCACGTTCAGGGAGGCGGTCGATCCCTCGATCAGGTCGAGGTCGGCCAGGCGCCGGGCGCTCAGGTGGCCGGTGTACATGGAGGCAAGTGCCCGGATATCCAGGCGCAGGGTGTTGCGCCCGGCCTTCCGGGTCGTGCGGCTGACCTTGCCGGCGCCGCGGTCGACCGCGAGCACCCAGCGACCCCGGTTGCCGGCGACCACGCCGTCGGTGACATCGAAGTCGAGGCGGGCGCTCGTGCCCGGCGGATAGCCACGCTCGCCGAGTGCCGCCTGGACGTCGACGATCCGCAGCATCCAGGTCTCGGCCACGGAGATCTCGGTGCCGACCTCGGGCACCTGGAGCAGCATGTGGTCGTCCAGAGCGCCGTACCAGGTCACGTCCTGGGCCAGGGTGCGGCAGTCCGAGAAGAGCGCCAGAATCCTGCGCGCCGCGGCGCCGTTTCTGGCCTGCAGATCGCGGACCTTGATGGCGTACAGGTAACGCCCCACCGCGCCCTGGGTGTAGACGACGTAGCCGTCGACGCCGCCGTCGCTGCCCGGCACGACGTAGCCGTGGATGTCCTCGCCGCCGAGGTCGCAGTAGACGCGCTCCCAGATGAAGTGGTTGCGGTCGAGCCAGCCGGGCCGGTTCCTGGCAATACCGCGATACAGCCGGTCGAGGGCCTTCGCGTCGCCCTCGGGATCAAGGCGACGCAGCGCCCCGTCGGCGACGATGCGGCCAAGTTTGTCGAGCGGCAGCCGGAAGCGGTACCGGTGGCCGGCCGCGGCATAGCCGGCGCGCCCGTAGAGCGTGAAGGTGGTGGGGTAGAGGGTGGAAACGGCGACGCCCTCCCCGTGGAGTTCGTTCAGGGTCGATCCCATCAGAGCCTTGGCGGCGCCCTGGCCGCGGGCGGTCGGGTCGACCGCGACGCCGGCGATGCCGATGTTCCGAACCGATCGGCCGCCCAGGAACTGGCCCATCTGGTATTGGACCAGACCGCCGACCACCTTGCCGCCGCTGCGCACCAGGCGCACATGGTCGCGTGTGGCGCGCAACCACGCCACGCAGGAGTCGTAGGGCGTGTTGAAGGCCAGGGCCTCGTTGTAGGCCTGCGCCTCCAGCTCGGCGGCGCTCTGGACCGGTCCGAACGTGAGACGTTTCGTCACGGTGCGCGAGTTTACCCGTGGTGCTTCGACTACACTCCGCCGTCATGGACATCGGCATCTTCATGTTTCCCACCGGCGACTCGATCCGGCCGGACGAACTCGGCGTGGAGGTCGAGGCCCGCGGCTTCGAGTCTCTGTGGTTTCCGGAGCACACGCACATCCCCACCTCGCGGCGGACGCCCTTCCCGGGCGGCGGTGAGTTGCCGCCGGAGTACTCGCGCTCTCTCGATCCCTTTGTCGCGCTCACCGCGGCGGCGATGAGCACGAGCAAGATCAAGCTCGGCACCGGCATCTGCCTGATCATCGAGCGCGACACGATCACCACCGCCAAGGCGGTGGCAAGCCTTGACGTGCTTTCGGGCGGCCGCTTCGTCTTCGGTATCGGCGGCGGCTGGAACCGGGAGGAGATGGAGCACCACGGCACGGACTACGACACCCGCTTCGCCAAGCTGGAGGAGCAGGTGGCCGCGTTCAAGACGATCTGGACCGAGGACGAGGCGGAGTTCCACGGCCGCCACGTCGACTTCGAGCCGATCTGGTCGTGGCCGAAGCCGGATCAGAAGCCCCACCCGCCGATCGTGCTCGGCGGCGGCACCGGCTACACCCGCCAGCGGGTGGTCGATCTCTGCGACGGCTGGCTGCCGATCGGGCGCCAGGCGGAGGCCGTGCTGACGGGCATCAAGGACCTGAAGCGGCGCGCCGAGCGCGCCGGCCGTGCCATGGAGACGATCCACGTAAACGTCTTCGGCGCGGTGCCGCAGCAGGACGTGCTCGACGCCTACGCCGAGGCCGGCGTCGACCGGGTCATTCTGCCGGTGCCTCCCCAGGGCAGGGACCAGACGCTGCCGCGGCTCGACCGCTACGCGGCGCTGCAGGCCTGATCGGCGGCAGGGGTCCAGGCAGGGGGCTAGTAGTGGCGGAGGCGCCCCTTCGGGCCGCGCCCGCCACTTCAGTAATTGAGTTCTTCGCCTTCGGACTTGGCGATCACCGCCGCGCCGACCGAGTCGGAGGTGATGTTGACCATGGTCCGGAACATGTCGAGCGGACGGTCGACCGAGAGCATCAGGCCGGCGAGGGCGTATGCCTCAGGCGTGCTCAGGTTGATCGCCTCGAGCACGATGAAGATCATGACCAGGCCGGCCGAGGGGATCGCGGCCGCGCCGACGGAGGCCAGCAGAGCGGTGAGGACGACCAGCAACTGGGTGCTGAACGCCAGATCGGCGCCGAGGGCCTGGGCGATGAACAGGGCGCCGGCGCATTCGAACAGCGCCGTGCCGTCCATGTTGACCGTTGCGCCCATGGGCAGGACGAAGCTGGTGACCTTGTTCGAGGCGCCGACCTTCTCCTTGACGCATTTCATCGTCATCGGCAGGGTCGCCGCGGACGAACTGGTGGAGAAGGCCATGGCCATGGCGGAAGCCATCGCACGGTAGTGGTGGAGCGGGTTCTTGCGCGTGAGCAGGAAGAACAGGAGCGGCAGCACGACCAGGAGGTGGATCGTCAACCCGGCTGCGATGGTCAGCATGTACTTGCCGACCTGGAGGAAGACCTCGGGGCCCATCTCGGCCACCGCCCGGGCGAGGAGGGCGAAGACTCCGATCGGCAACAGTTTGATGACCGCGGTGGTCAGCTTCATCATCACCTGGAAGCCGGCGTCGAAACCCTGGCGGAGCAGGTCGGCCTTGGGACCGGTCATCACGCCGAGCGCAGCGCCCAAGCAGATCGAGAAGAAGATCAGCCCGAGGATGTCGAAGTTGGCGGCCGCCCCGATTGGATTGTCCGGGATCAGTCGCTGGATGATGTCCATGAACGAACTCGGAGTCTCCAGGGTTGCGGGATCGACCGGTTCGATGTTCTCCGGCAGCTCCAGTCCGTCGCCCGGGCGTATGCTGTTTGCCAAGGTGAGGCCGACGAGAATTGCGGCGAGACTGCTCAACCCGTACCAACCGAGGGTCTTTGCCCCCAGCCGACCGATCGACTTGCCGTCGCCGATCCCGGCAACGCCATGGACGATCGAGGTGAAGATCAAGGGCACGATGACCATTCTGAGCAGCCGCATGAAGGTCTCCGCCACCCATGCGATCCAAGTCACTTCGCCGAAGACCAGCGCAAAGCACAGGCCAAGCGCCATTCCGATCAAGACCTGCCAGTGAAGAGCGAGTTTCATGGCTAGGCAGGGTAACACGCGGGATTTGGGGGCGCGCCGCACTCGCGGGCGCGTACTCGGGCTCCTTGCCGCCCTCGTTCTCGCGGTGCTGGCGGCAAGCTGCGGCAGCGTCCGCTACTACTCCCAGGCGGTCTGGGGCGGCGCCGGCGTGCTGGTCAAGCGCCGGTCGATCGACCGTCTGCTGGAGCCGGGGCGCGCGGAAGTGCTCGCGGCGGCCACCCGGGAGCGGCTGCGGCTGGCAGTGGACATCCGGGACTTCGCCAGCCGGGAGCTCGCCCTGCCGGACAACAGGAGCTATCGGAGCTTCGCCGACCTGGGCCGCCCGTACGCGGTGTGGAACGTGGTCGCCGCGCCGCACTTGAGCCTGGAACCGAAGACCTGGTGCTATCCGTTTGCCGGCTGTGCCGCCTACCGCGGCTACTTCGACGAGCGCACGGCCCGGCGCTACGGCGACCGTCTGGCCGCTCAGGGCTATGACGTGCGCGTCGGCGGTGTGGCCGCGTACTCGACCCTGGGCTGGTTCGCCGATCCGGTCCTGAACACGTTTCTCGACTACGCCGATGCCGACCTGGCGGCTCTGATCTTCCACGAACTCGCGCACCAGGTCGCGTACGTCAAGGACGACAGCGCCTTCAACGAGTCGTTCGCGACCGCGGTCGAGGTCGCCGGCGTGCGCCGGTGGCTGCGCTCCCAGGGCCGGAGCGACGAACTGGCTGCCTTCGAGCGAGGCCGGGAGCGCCGGCGCGACCTGAACCGGTTCCTGGTGGAGGTGCGGGAGGAACTGGCGGCGATCTACCGGAGCGAGGACGGCGACGAGCGGAAGCTGGCGCTGAAGGCCGAAGGGTTCCGGTCGCTTGCCGCGCGCTATCGGCGCGAGCTGGTCCCGGTCTGGCGCGCTGCCGGTAACGGCGCCGCCGTCGGTGGCGAGTCGGATATGGGCGGATGGTTGTCGCGCCTGAACAACGCCGACCTGGTCTCGGTCGCCACCTACAACGATCTCGTGTCGGTCTTCCAGGTTCTGCTGGAGGCTTCCGGCGAGAACTTCCCGGCCTTCTACGCCGAAGTCGAGCGCTTGGCAACGCTGGAGCCGGAGGAGCGCGAGATTGAACTCGACTCGTTGGGGCCGGACGCCCAGGTCCGCACGCCGCGAGAACGCTCCGACCCTGGGAACGCGGGCATCCTGCCCGCATCCGGCGCGAAGCGCCGGCCGGATCGTTAGCGATCCACCACCGCTCGCGCCCGATCCGCAAAGTCGGTGAACACGCCGTCGACGCCGAGGTCGAACAGGTAACGGCGGAGTTCCGCCTCGTGACTGTCGTCGCGGTCGGGCACCTGGTCGGCCCGGAAGGTGTAGGGATGGACGAGGAGGCCGGCGTCGTGGGCCCAGCCGATCAGTTCCGGCTGCCGCTCCAGCATCGTCTTCGCCGGTCCGATGCCGGTGGCGAAGTCGGTGATGCCGGCCATGCCCTCGGCGCTCAGGAAGGGCAGGTACTGGTCGACCTCGGCCATCAGGAACACCTGGGGCAGCTCGGAACCGAGCTCCCGCAGGCGCCGCAGGCTCTCCTCCTCGAAGCTCTGGACGAAGACCGGCGCGTCGTCTTCGAGGTAACCGTAGCGGCCGAGAACTTCGAGCAGCGCTTCCTCGATCGGCAGCCCCTCCGCGCGGTGCCAGGCCGGGGCCTTGATCTCGGGGTAGATCCCCACGGCGCGGCCGGTGCGCTCGTTCAGGCCCTGGACCAGCTCGATCATCTCGGTGAAGGCGGGCACGGCGAAGCGGCTGGCGCCCTTCGGGAACCGGCCGTCGAGGCGCTCGTCCGCCTGGAGCCGCCGGATCTCGTCGAGCGTGAAGTCGGCGGCGTACCAGCGACCGTCGTCGCGCGCGCGGTCGAGGAAGAGCTGCTCGACGTTGGTGGTCGCTTCCAGGTAGATGTCGTGGAGGCAGATGAGGTGGCCGTCCCGGGTGAGCACCAGGTCCGGCTCGACGAAGTCGGCGCCCATGCCGTGGGCGAGGGCATAGGCCGGCAGGGTGTGCTCCGGCAGGTAGCCGCTCGCGCCGCGGTGGGCGATGACGATCTTGGAGGGCGTGCTCACGGGGTCGCCTGCTGCTCCTTCATCGGCGGCCTCGACGGTGGGTACTGCCGGGACGCAGACGAGGATGCCGGCTGCGCGCAGGACTCTGGAAGCCACGTTTCGGCTCAGTCAACCAGCGCCCCGACGTCGACCCGGGCGTCGTTGAAGCAGGCGCCGGCGCCGACGTCGGTCAGCGTGTCCGGGGCCAGAGCGCAGGCGTTGGCGCCGGACTCGGTGCTGCGGAACCACACGCCCTTGGGCAGCAGGGCGACGCCGGCGTCCGGGTCGGTCAGCACCCGGCCGACATGGTTCATGTTCACGATCCGGGTGCCCGGCGAGGGCTCGCGCCGGCCGACGTCGCGGAAGGCGCCGCTGTTGCTCATCGTGTAGCCGCCGGCGCGTACCTTGAACTTGCCGGCCACCGCCGGCAGCGCGAGGATCGCCGCCACCGCCGAGCCGCCGTTGCGGTTGCGCTCGACCCCCCAGCCGCAGCGGATGACCGCCGGCGACGCCGCCCGGACCTTGGCGACCCGGCCGTCCTCGACCTCGACCTCGAGCGAGCAGGAGTCGGGGCAGTCGAGCGTGCAGGCGGTGTGGTGGAGGGTGGCCTGCGGCGCCTGGGTTGGAGTCGGATCGGCGACTGTCACGCGTGGAAGCGTACACGCCCCTGGGAACCCGGGTTGGCCGATCCGCCCCGCATCCGGGTTACGATTCGCGCTCCCTGACCGGCTCCACCGCACGGCCGGCAACCACACGGACCGCACCCATGACCCTGACCCTCGATCGAGAGACCTCCAACCCACCCGCACTCGACCGCCGGGTCTTCAACTTCTCGCCGGGACCGGCGGTGCTTCCAGTACCGGTCCTGGAGGAGATTCAGCGCGACTTGCTCGCGCTTCCGGGCGCCGGCAGTTCTGTTCTGGAGATGAGTCACCGCTCGCCGGCGTTCGACGCGATCCTGGCCGAAGCGGAGGCCAACCTGCGCGAGCTGCTTGCGGTTCCGGACGACTACCAGGTGCTGTTTCTGCAGGGCGGCGCTTCGCTGCAGTTCTCGATGATCCCGATCAACCTGCTGCGCGGTCAGGACCTGCCGGCGAGCTACATCCTGACCGGCGCCTGGGGCAGCAAAGCAGCGGTCGAGGCGGCGCGCGAGGGCGAGGTCCACGTGGCCTGGGACGGCAAGGGCGACAACTTCGTTCGCGTGCCTGATGACGCGGAACTCGATCTGCCAGCGGCCTCGGCCTATCTCCACTACACGTCGAACGAGACGATCCAGGGCGTCCAGTTCCGGCGTCCACCGGCGGTGGGCGCCGCGCCGCTCGTGTGCGATGTGTCGTCGGACTTCCTGTCGCGCCCGGTCGCCGTAGGGGAGTTCGGCCTGCTCTACGCCTCCGCCCAGAAGAACGCCGGGCCCTCGGGGCTGACTGTAGTCGTCGTCTCGGACCGGGTGCTCGAACGGTGCGGCGACGACCTGCACTCGATGCTCAGCTACCGTCGCCACGCGGAGAAGGGGTCGCGGCTCAACACGCCGAACGTCTTCGGCGTATACGTGTTGCTCCTCGTGACGCGCTGGCTGCGTGACCAGGTCGGCGGCCTGGAGGCGGCGGCCGCCCGGGCGGCCGCGAAGAGCGCGATGATCTACGACGTGCTGGACCGGGACGGCGGGGACTTCTTCGTTGCGCACGCCGAACGCGAGAGCCGCTCCCACATGAACGTCACCTTCCGGCTGCGGCGCCCCGAGCTGAAGGAGGCGTTCGTCGCCGGCGCGGCCGAGCGGGATCTGATGTCGATCAAGGGCCACCGCTCGGTCGGCGGCTTCCGCATCTCCTCCTACAACGCGATGCCCAAGGAAGGCGTCGAGCGCCTGCGCGAGTACATGCTGGAGTTCCGCGCCGCCCACTAAGGGGGCGCTCCTACCGCCGACTGGTCAGCAGCGCCGCCCCCACAAGCACCAGCAACAGCAGCACGCCTCCCACCCCCAACAGGATCGGCGAGGTCTCCTTCTCGACGTTCTCCGAAACCTCCTCGTACTCCGGGTCGTCGAAGAGCGAAGAGTAGTCCTCCGCGGCTGCCGCCGCGGCCGCCATCGCCGCCTCGTCCTCGGGCTGACCCAGACCGCCCTCGGCGATGATCCGCTGCACGGTGTGGACCAGATCCCAGATCTCGTCCGTGCCGTAAGCATCCCGGTAGCCCGGCATCGCGGTGCCGTCCATGCCGAGATAGAGGCGGCTGTAGATCGCGCCGCTGCCGGCGCCGCCCTTGAAGACACCGCCTGTGATGTTGGTCGGCAGGGTGTGGTTGCCCTCGAAGTCGGGCATCGGGTCGTTGCGGAGCCGCCGGCCGTTCGGGCCATGGCAGGAGGCGCAGGCTTCCAGGTAGAGGCGCTCGCCCCGGGCGCGCCGCTCATCGTCGAACGGCGGCGCCGGTGGCGCCTCGATCGGCGGGCCGGGTGTGGTGCGCCGCGCGAACTCGGCATCGGCCTCGGTTTCGCCCAGTTCGCCGGCTGCAACCTCGGCGTCGAGTTCCTCTCGCAGCGCCTCCAGGCTGAAACTGCGCGTGTAGCGCGCCACCGCCTCGATCTCGGCGTCCGGGAGTTGTGCCCAGGCCGACATCCCGGTACCTGGCATGCCGCGCCGGATCGTGTCCTCGAGGTCCCGGTCCGAGGGGATCAGGTTTCCGGTCGTCGCCAGCTTGAAGCGGCCCGACTGGAAACTGCGCGGCCGTTCGCCGGTGGTGTAGCTGAACTTGCCGAGACCGTCGCCCTCCTCGCCGTGGCATTCCCGGCAGTACCGGAGGAAGACCTGCCGTCCGAGGTCGTCGTCGAGAACGGGCGAGTCGCCTGAGGTCGGGTCCTGAGCGCCGGTGGCCATGGCGCCGGTTGCCAGGATGAACGTGAAGATGAACGACAACGCGACCCTCGGAGGAACGCCGGATGGCCTGCAATAGACTGGTCTACAGGTCTGGTCTACCCGGGGGGACATCATGACGACTGTCGGATCCTACGAGGCAAAGACGCGGTTACCCGAACTCTTGCGTGCCGTGGAACAGGGCGAGGTCGTGACGATCACGCGGCGCGGCGAGCCTATCGCTCGAATCGTCGGCGTGGAGGGCGGAGTTGGCGAGGCGACAGCGGCTGTGATCGACCGGCTAGAGGCCGCGCGCTGCAGGCGTCCTTCGCTCTCGGGGGAGGAAATCCTGGCTTCCCGTGACGAGGGGCGGCGTCTCTGATGCCCTTCGTCCTCGACGCCTCGGTATTCCTCAGTGACCTGCTCCTTGTTCGCCGGCAAACTTGCCGGCAACATGGTTGACGACCTGAGGCCGTTTCTGTAGGGTCGGCAACCGTGCCGACCGAACCCATGCCCGCCGCCTCCGCGGCCGACCTCGAAAGGGCGGGATTCCGTCTCGGGGCGCGCGGAACCCACACGAGCCGGACAATCATGCTGAGGGACCTGGAAGATCTCCTTGCCTCCGTGCCCGCAGATGCGGACCGGAGGGCCTACACCGAGGCGATAGTCGAGGACAACGTGCTCGGCAAGCAGACCGCGGCGACGCGGCGCCTCAGTTTCCAGAGACTGCGGGAGCTATACGGCCTCGACCCGCGGATTCCTCTCTTCCGGGTGCTCCGGCGCCTCTGGGACAGCGACCGCGCCGGTCGCCCGCGGCTGGCGTTGCTCGCTGCCACGGCCCGAGACCCCCTGCTGAAGGCGACGGCGCCGGTTGTGGTCCTACTGACGGCTGGCGACGAGATGATGCGCTCGGCTCTCCTGGCCCAACTCCGCGAGACCGTCGACGACCGGCTGAATGACGCGGTGCTCGACAAGGTCGCCCGCAACGCCGCCAGTTCGTGGGCCCAGGCTGGCTTTCTGCAGGGCCGGGTGCGAAAGGTCAGGTGTCGTGTCCAACCGACGCCCGGAACCGTTGCGCTGGCCCTTTGGCTCGGCTGGTTGGAGCGCTATCCGGTCGGCCGATTGCTCGATTCGCCATGGGCTCGAATCTGCGGCGGCAGTGGCCAGGAGCTGCTCCCGTTCGCTCTCAAGGCGGGCCAACTCGGCTACATCCGAGCGCGGGCCGCGGCGGGAATCGTCTCGATTGATCCGACCATCCTCGACCCCGCGGTGCGAAGATGAGTCTGAGCCGGATCGAGAAACTGACGCGCGCCTACGAGCGTCATATCGGGACGCCCTGGCAGCGCACGCTGGCCGGCGCCCAGAGGGTGGTCTTCGTCGTGTACGAGAAGGAGCTGGAGCGTACGCTTCGATCGCGGGTGAGGGATTTCGCAGCGGCAACCCGCGACGCCGGGCATGGTTGGACCCTGGTCGACTGCACGTCCTGGTTCGCCGATTGGATGGCGGACGACGACTACCGCGAGGCCTACTTCGAGGATCCGTCCCTGCTCGACCTGAAGCTCGAGGGCGAGTTTCGTTCCAAGTCCGCCCAGATGCTCTGCGCGGCACTGGAAGAGGCGGGCCACGACGACGTGGTCGCGCTGCTAGGTGTCGCTTCGCTCTACGGCTTCCTTCGCGTGTCGGATCTGATTCGTTCCGTCGAACCGGCAATCAAGGGGCGTCTCGTGGTCTTCTTCCCCGGCAGCAGGACCGAGAACAACTTCCGGCTGCTCGACGCGAGGGACGGCTGGAACTACCTGGCGCAACCCATTACCTGGCATGACGCGGTCGCCCTGCGCGACGAACGGGCGCCCCTGCGATGAAGATCCACGACCTCCTCGACCGCGACCCGCGTGGCGCGCGCCTTGCGAACAACGGTCAGGCCCGGATCGACGGCGACGATGACCAGGGGACGCGCGTGCTGCGGGAGGAGCTCGCGACCTTCGTCTGCGACGGGAAGTTCGGCGACGCGCTTCGGCGCATCCTGGACCGCTATCTGAGCAATCTCGGTTCGGCGCGCCAGGATGCGGCCTGGGTCAGCGGCTTCTTCGGCAGCGGCAAGTCCCATCTGTTGAAGATGGCGGCGCACCTCTGGCGCAACACCGAGTTCGCCGACGGCGCCACCGCGCGCGGTCTGGCGGCTGCCTCGCTTCCCGATGACGTCGTCGCATCGCTGCGTGAATTGGACACGCAGGCGAGACGGGTCGGTCAGATGCCGGTGGCGGCGGCGGGGACTCTGCTCGGCGGCAACGAGTGGGTCCGGCGCACGGTGCTGGAGATCATTCTCCGCGCGCGGGATTGGCCGGCGCAGTACGCGCAGGCTCGGTTCTGCTCGTGGCTGCTGGACGAGGGACGGCTTGACGCCGTACGGGCCGCGGTCGAAACCGCCGGCAAGGACTGGCGCCGTGAACTGAACAACCTCTACGTCAGCCCCTTTCTCGCTCGAGCGGTGATCGACGCCGTACCCGGCTTTGCGGGCGACGTGCCGGGCGCCAGACAGGCGATCCATAGCCAGTTCCCGCCGACCCGCGTAGACATCACGACCGAAGAGTTCGTCGACATCGCGCGCCGGGCGCTCTCGGGCGGCGGCGAGCTCCCGCACACCGTGCTCGTGCTGGACGAAGTGCAGCAGTACATCGGTGACGACGAGGCCCGGTCGTCCGCGATCACCGAACTCGCGGAGGCTGTCCAGACCCGCTTCGACGGTCGGGTCATGCTGATCGGCGCCGGACAGTCGGCGCTCTCAGCCGACACGCCGTACCTTGCGAAGCTGCGCGACCGGTTCGTTATCCGCGTCGAACTGACGGACGCCGACGTGGAGGCCGTGACTCGGAAGGTGCTGCTCCGCAAGAAGCCGAGCGCTGTTCCGGCGATCGAAAAGCTGTTCGAGACCCACGCCGGCGAGGTCGCGCGGCACCTCCAGAACACGCGAATCGGGGCGAGGGCGGAGGACGAGAGTCACCGGGTCGACGACTACCCCTTGCTGCCGACCCGGCGCCGGTTCTGGGAGGCGTGTTTCCAAGCGGTGGACGCGGGCGGCGGGCACAGTCAGCTCCGGTCGCAGTTGCGGATCCTCCACGACTCGCTGGAGGTTGTCGCCGGGCGCGGGCTGGGCGCCGCGATACCCGCCTCCGACCTCTTTGGTGCTCTGGCGCCCGACATGGTCAGCACGGGAGTGCTGCTGGGCGAACTGAACACCCGGATTCAGCGACTCGACAGCGGCCCGGAGCACGGCCGGCTGCGGCGCGACCTCTGCGGCCTCGCGTTTCTGATCGGAAAGCTGCCGCGCGAAGCGGCCGTCGACCTCGGAATGCGCGCGACGCCTGCGGCCATCGCCGACCTGATGGTGAGCGACATCGCCGAAGACGCCTCCGGATTCCGCGGTCTCGTGGCCGAGCAACTCGAGTTCCTCGCCGCCGACGGCGTGCTCCTGAAAGTCGGCGAGGAGTACCGCCTTCAGACGACCGAAGGGGCCGAGTGGGACCGCGCCTACCGCGAGCAGGTCAGCGCGCTCCGGCAGGATGAAGTCGAGGTCGCACGGGTTCGTAACCAGCTCTTCGGTCGGGCCCTTGAGGAGGCCATCTCATCTCTCCGCGTCACCCAAGGGGCGTCGAAGATGCGCCGCACCGTCAAGCTGCATGCCTCGAGCGAAGCGCCGTCGCTGGACCAGGAAGCGGTAATCGTCTGGCTGCGGGACGGCTGGTCGTGCAACCGGAGGGCGGTGGAGAACGAGGCCCGTCGCGCGGGGGTCGAGAGTCCTACGCTCTTCGTGTTCCTGCCGCGGCGGCACGCGGATGCGCTGAAGGACCGCATCCTCTCGGTGGAAGCGGCACAGCGGGTGCTCAACCTGAAGGGAAGCCCGGCCTCCGCCGAGGGGCAGGACGCGAAGGCCGGCATGGAGAGCCGGCGCGAAGACGCGTTGCGAGGGCGCGCCGAACTCGTTCTCGACACACTGCGGGCGGCGAGTGTCTACCAGGGAGGCGGGACGGAGGTCCACGGCGAAGATCTGCGCCAGAGAATCGAAGCCGGCGCCAAGGCTTCCGTGGCGAGACTGTTCCCGGACTTCGACAAGGGAGACCACCGAGCCTGGGAGGTCGCGCTGCGGCGGGCCCGTAACGGCTCCGACACGCCGTTGCAGGTCGTCGGCTGGGACCGTGCCACCGCCGATCATCCGGTCGCCCGCGAAGTGCTGGCGAAGATGGGCGCTGGCGCCCGGGGTACCGAACTGCACCGCGCCATGAAGGCCGCGCCCTTCGGCTGGCCGCAAGATGCTGTGGACGCTGTGCTGGTGGCCCTGCACCGGAGCGGCCACGTGCGGGTTACGCGCAACGGGGCACCAGTTCCGGCCGGAACGCTCGACCAGACTGGAATCAAGAGCGCCGAGTTCCGACCGGAGAAGGTCGTGCTCACGGCCAGCCAGCGGATCGATCTGCGCGAGCTGTTCCAGGAGTTGGGAATCCGTTCGCGGAGCGGCGAAGAGGGCTCAGCCGCGCGCGCCTTCCTCGACAGCCTCCAGGCGCTCGCCGTTTCCGCCGGCGGCGAGGCGCCGCTCCCGCCGGCGCCGGGGACCGTGTTCATCGACGAACTCTCGCGACTGGTTGGGGCCGAGCAGTTGGCCGCGATCCACGCGCGGCGGGAGGGCATCCGCGAATCGATTGCCGAGTGGAAGGCGCTCTGCGAGCGAAGCGGCGAGCGGCTGCCTGTCTGGCGCAGGTTGACCGGCTTGCTGCGGCACGCCGCGAATCTCCCCGAGGCCGGGTCGGTGAGCGAGGAGGTCAGTGCCATCCAGGCGCAGCGCTCGCTTCTGGCCGAGACCGACCCTGCGGCGCCCCTAGCCGCACGGCTCGCCTCCGACCTGCGGGCGGCCGTCACCCAACGGCGGGTCAGGCTCGCGGACGCCCTGGCGGCCGCTGTGAGCGAACTCGCCGTGGACGCCACATGGCAGCGGCTCGACGGCGAGGCACAGCAGGAGATTCGCCGCGAGTGCCACCTGGAGCCGCCCGAGGATCTTCGGGTCGCGACGGACGACGAACTCCTTGCGAGCCTCGACGACCGACCGCTCTCCGCCTGGCAGTCCAACATCGACGCTGTCCGCGAGCGAACGTCCCAGGCCCTGGCCGAGGCCGTCAGGCGTTTGCACGCGGAGGGCGAGAGTGCTGTTGCGCCCACGAGCGTCACGCTTCGCCGTGGAACGCTGGCCGACGAGGCGGCGGTGCGCGACTGGCTGCGGGAGCAGGAGGAGCGGTTGCTGGAGGCGGTGCGGAAGGGGCCGGTGGTGTTGCGGTGAGGGGCGGTTCTTCGAAGGTGCCTGAAGCGACAGGTGTTCGGCTGTGAAGGTGGAGTGCTCTACCTGCCGCGTGTGCCTGCGCAGGACCGGCTCGACTGGCGCAGCGTCGGCTGGCCGCTTCCAGAGTCCGGCACGGGTACCGCGGTGACTTGGGAGGTTTCAGAATGACGTGCATTGACAGCATTCGACTTGACGGGTTCCTCTCGTTCCCACCCGGGTCGCCCGCGTTCGAGCTGCAGCCGCTGAACGTCCTGATCGGCCCCAACGGATCGGGGAAGTCGAACTTCATTGACGCGTTCGGGCTCCTGGCGGCTACTCCGCATGACTTCGCGGCGGCCGCTCGGGCTGGTGGGGCGGAAGAGTGGCTTTGGAAGGGAGACGGAGGTTCAGACCGGGCACGGATCGAGATCGTGCTTGGCGACGGGACGCCGACGCGCAGGCCGCTCCGGTACGGGCTGGAGTTCGGGGTGGTCGGGAGGCGCGTGGAGGTTCTGGATGAGATGGTGGAGGAGGTCGAGCGGCTGCCCGGCAAGGACGATGTCTTTTTCTACTATCGGTTCCAGAAGGGGCGCCCGGCGATCAACGTTCGGCAGGCGGATGGCGATTCCGTCAAGAGATTGCTCAAGCGGGAAAGCCTGCTGCCGGACCAGTCGGTCTTGGCCCAACGGAAGGACCCGGACCGGTATCCCGAAGTCACCTGGGTCGGGCGACGGCTGCCTTCGTTCGTGACCTTCCGCGAATGGACCTTCGGGCAGGACGCTCCCTTGCGTAGACCTCAGCCTGCTGACCTGCCGGACGACTTGCTGTTGCGGGACAACCGGAATCTCGCTTTGGTGCTGAACTACATCAAGCACTCGGGCGAAACGCGGCTCGAAGAGCGGATGCGGGAGTTCTTCCCGCGGTTCGAGCGGCTGTCCACGCGCGTTGCCGGGGGCGCGGTGCAGTTCTACCTGCACGAGACGGGGTTCGCTTCGCCGATACCGGCCACTCGCCTTTCGGACGGCACAGTCCGGTTCATGGCCCTGCTCGTCACACTGCTCAATCCCGTGCCGCCGCCGTTGGTGTGCATCGAAGAGCCGGAACTTGGGCTTCACCCCGACGCCGTGTCGTCGGTGGCCGCAATGCTCGTCGAGGCCTCCGAACGCATGCAGTTGGTCGTCACGACGCACTCGGAGAGCTTGGTGAGTTCTCTGAGTAGTCGCCCCGAGGCGGTCGTGACTTGCGCACGGCCGGGCGCAGGAACCGAGTTACAGCGCCTTGATCCCGACGAGCTTGCAAGCTGGCTTGACGAGTATGGGCTCGACGACCTTTGGGCGAGGGGCGTGTTGGGAGCGAATCCGTGAGAGGTGTCCGGCTGTTCGTGGAAGGAGGAGGCGATACACGCGGAGGAGGTCGGGCCCTGCGGATCGGGTTCCAAGGGTTCCTTGGAGAGGTTCGGGAACGAGCCAGAGATAGGCGCAAGCGGTGGAATGTGGTGATGTGCGGCTCGCGGCGCAAGGCGTACGAGCGCTTTGTGAGAGAGGCTTCGGCTGCGAGGGAGGACTTCATCGTTCTCCTGGTCGATTCCGAAGAGGAAGTGACCAGGGCGCCGAAGGCGCACTTGGCTGCAAGAAGCGGAGATGGGTGGACCGATTGGAATCAAACGCTGGAGAGTCAGGTCCACTTGATGGTCCAGACGATGGAGACCTGGTTGATCGCGGATATTGAGACTCTTCGTTCCTACTACGGCAGCCGCTTCAACGGCAATTCGCTGCCTAGGCGGCAGGACCTGGAGAAGGTCCCGAAAGAGAACGTCAGTTCGGCGCTCGCTCGGGCGACCCAGAAGACTCAGAAGGGCGAGTACCACAAGATCCGCCACGCCAGCGAGCTCCTGGCCCTGGTGGACCCTGAGAAAGCCAAGGAGCGTTGCCGGAATTGCAAGCGGCTGTTCGAAACTCTGACCTCGGTGATCGAGGCCGCCTGACGTGACCGAACCCCTCGCCCCGGAACTGCGCAAGCAGTTGGAGAAGGCCGTGCGCGACGCCCGGCGCCTTGGCGAAGCCGGCGCTCGCGCCGCGTTGCGGGCGTTGGCGGTGCACGAGTCACGGCCCTACGAGGGGGTGTCGGAGGACGAGCGTGCGCTGCGGCGGCGGCTTCGGGCCCACGGTCGCCAGTTGGGCGACGAGCCGAACCGGCAGAGGGGAACGCAGGCGATCGGGCGACTGGTCCACGAGGTGGCCTACGAGCACTGGCACCGGATGCTCTTCGCGCGGTTTCTGGCGGAGAACGGCCTGCTTGTGGAGCCCGAGTCCGGGGTTCCGGTGTCGCTTGAGGAGTGCGCCGAGTTGGCGCGGGAAGGGCGGGGCACGGATGGTTGGCAAGTTGCGGAGAGCTTTGCCGCCCGGATGCTGCCGCAGATCTTTCGGCCGGAAGACCCGGCGCTCGCGGTCACTCTGGCCCCGGAGACGCGGCAAGCACTGGAAAAGCTGGTCGCCGAACTGCCGGCGGCGGTGTTCACCGCGAGCGACTCGCTGGGTTGGACCTACCAGTTCTGGCAGACGGACCGGAAGGACGAGGTGAAGCGGTCGGGTGCGAAGATCGGTGCCGACGAGTTGCCGGCGGTGACACAGTTGTTCACCGAGAACTACATGGTCCGGTTCCTGTTCCAGAACACCATCGGTGCCTGGCGGGCCGGCAAGGTGCTGGCGGAGCGGCCCGAAGTGGCCGAGGGCGCCGCGAGCGAAGCGGAACTCGCGGAAGCGGTGCGCATCGAGCCGAGGGGCGGTCTGGAGGGGTACGACTTCGAGTACCTGCGGTTCGTCCGCGAACCGGCTGGCGGCGACGGCAAGGATGGGGACGAGGAACGTGCCGGGCCGCCCTGGCGGCCGGCAGCGGGTACTTTGTCTGGCTGGCCCCGCCGGGTCGCCGAACTGCGGGTGCTCGACCCGTGCTGCGGCAGCGGTCACTTCCTCGCCGAGGGTCTTGAACTCCTGGTTCGCCTCCGCATGGAGGAGGAAGATCTCGGAGTCGAGGCGGCGGTGGGGGTCGTCCTTCGGGACAACCTCTTCGGCCTAGAGATCGACGAGCGCTGTACCCAGATTGCGGCCTTCAGCGTGGCCTTCGCCGCTTGGAAGCTCGTGGGCCGTCCGGTTGAGTTGCCTCCGCCTCAAATCGCGTGTTCTGGTCTCGCGCCGAGCGCTTCCAAGGAGGAGTGGCTGAGTCTGGCTGCCGGTCACCAGGAGTTGGAGGGTGCACTAGAGGAGCTTTGGAACTTGTTTCGGCAGGCTCCGACGCTCGGCTCCCTGCTCGACCCCGCAGGCGTAGACAGAGGGTTGTTCCGAGCAGACTACAAGGCAGTGGAGCAGTTGCTGGCTTCGGCGATGGCGAAGGAGAACTCAGGAGCAGAACAGAGGGAGCGGTCGGTGGCGGCGCGAGGCATGAACTACGCCAGGAAGCTGCTTGCTGGCGAGTACGATCTCGTCATCACCAACGTGCCGTACCTGGCCCGCGGAAAGCAAGACGCCACGATGCAGGAGTTCGGAGACCGGGAGTACCCCGACGCGAAGAAGGAACTTGCCACGATGTTCGTGGCACGGATCAACCGGTGGCTGGGCGCGAGCGGCGTTCAAGCTGTCGTCGCCCAACAGTATTGGCTGTTTCTGACCAGCTATAGGGAGCTGCGTGGACGATTCCTACGAGCGCACACCTGGCGGCTATGGTCTCGTCTGGGTGCAGGGGCCTTTGAGGCGATCAGCGGAGAAGTTGTCAATGTCGCACTTACGGTCCTTTCTACCGAGAGGCCCAGCGATGAATGGCGCATGGTCGGAATCGATGTGTCAACGCCGCGAGGCCAGAGGCCGATTCGGCCACGTGGCAAAGCGAGGCTGCTGCGAAGCGGCACGGCCCCGCCGGTCCTAGCACTACAGTGCGACCAAACGCTCAACCCTGGAAGCCGCGTCCTTATGCGGCCGTTCCCAGGTGTGCCACTGCTGCGGACCGTTAGTTACGGCCATCAGGGCATCGCTACGGCGGACTACGCGTGCTTTGGCAGGAAGTTCTGGGAGCTTCCGGAACTAGGCTCGAGCTGGGAGTTCCAGCAAAGCACTGTCCGGGAAACCAGTGATTTTGGAGGGCGTGAGCATGTCTTGCATTGGGAAGAAGGCGAAGGTCCGCTTCAACGCAGCGAAGGCGTACGTATACAGGGGGGGGGAGCATGGAGTAGAGAAGGCGTAGCCGTCTCTCAGATGGGCGCTCTGCCCGTCACGCGCTATACGGGAGAGTACTTCGACAACAACGTTGCCGTCTTGACGGTCAATGATCAGCGGTATCTTCCGGCCGTCTGGTGCTTTTGTTCAGCCAGTGACTACGCTGCGCGGATCGGCGAGATAGACCAAGCGCCCAAGGTCACCAACGCCAATCTCGTCGAGGTCCCGTTCGATCTCTCGTACTGGCAGGAGGTTGCGACAGAGGAGTATCCCAACGGCTTCCCCGAGCCCTACTCCGACGACCCGACCCAGTGGCTGTTCCACGGCCACCCTTGCGGCTCCGTGGTCTGGGACGAGGAGTCGAAATGGACCGCCCACGGTCCGCTCCGGGCAGACGCCTCCGTGCTCCAAGTCGCGGTGGCGCGGCTGCTCGGCTACCGCTGGCCGGCGGAGCTGGACCCCGACATGCGTCTGGCGGCGGAGTCGAGAGCGTGGGTCGAGCGGGGCCGGGAACTCGACGGCTTCGCCGACGCGGACGGCATCGTGTGCATTCAGGCCGCGGCAGGTGAACTGCCCGCAGCAGACCGCCTGCGGCGCCTGCTCGCGGCTGCCTACGGTGAGGAGTGGTCGGCGGCGAAGGAGCAGGAACTCCTGGCGGCCGCTGCGGACGGCAAGAGGCCGGCCAAGTCACTCGATGAATGGCTGCGCGACCAGTTCTTCGCCGAGCACTGCAAGCTCTTGCACAACCGGCCATTCATCTGCCACATCTGGGACGGCCGCAGCGACGGCTTTCACGCTCTGGTCAACTACCACCGCCTCTGTGGCCCGGACGGCGAAGGGCGCCGAACCCTCGAGGCGCTCGCCTACCGCCACTTGGGCGAGTGGATCGACCGTCAGCGGGCAGCGCAGAGCCAGGGCGAGGAAGGCGCCGACGCGCGGCTTGCGGCGGCCCAGGACCTGCAACGCCAGTTGGCGCTCCTCCTGGAGGGCGAACCGCCCTACGACCTCTTCGTCCGCTGGCGGCCGCTCCACGAACAGCCGCGGGGCTGGGCGCCGAACCTCGACGATGGCGTGAGGCTCAACATCCGCCCCTTCATGCGCGCCGAACTCCAAGCCGGCGGGAGGAAGGGCGCCGGGATTCTCCGCGCCAAGCCGAACATCAAGTGGGGCAAGGACCGCGGCAAGGAGCCCGAGAGTCTCCGCCCCAGAGAGGACTTCCCCTGGTTCTACTCTTGCCCCGGACAAGGTTCCGAGGCCGACCGCACGGACTACGCAGCGCCTGCGGAGGCCGCATACGATGGCAACCGCTGGAACGACCTTCACTACACGCGGGCCGCCAAGGAAATGGCGCGTGCCCGGGCGGCCACGGGCGATGCGAGAGAACTAGGGCGATGAGTCGACTGAAGCAGGACAATGGCGACGACTACCCTGAGGCTGCGCGCAAGCACCTCCTGGACGCGGCCGCACTTCTCTCGGCTGGGCGGCCGGATGGCTCGGCATACTTGGCCGGCTACGTCGTGGAGTGCTCCCTGAAGACTCTCCTGCAGATTGAGAAGGGGAGCGCAGATCGCATTCACATGCTCGCGGCCCTCCGCCGACAAGTGGCTGCTCTGGCGGTACAGGCGAACGTGACGACTGGGCGCTATTGCCTTGTGGCTGACAGACTTCTCTGCAATGCGGTGATCCTGAAGTGGAGACCGGAAATCCGCTATCGAGAACCGAGCACGTCGGCCGCAGACGCCCAAGCTTGGCAGCGAGAAGCTGCGGCGGTGTATTCCCGAGTCGTGGGCGCACTCATCCTTGATGGGAGGATCTGATGCTGCATCTTGACGAGGCCCAGGATCGGGTCGTGGATTGCCTCCGAGACTTCCTGCGCGAAAGGAGCCGCTCCTGGCGCGTTCTGCTCGTGTCGGACGTCATGGCGCGGCAGCGCGTGGTCCTCTGGTGCCCGAAGACAAAGCGGCATTCCGCCACGGATGAGATCCAGAGGCGCCTCGCCGACGCGGGTGGGCCGTACTGGTCCGGCGATGTCCTACTAGGGCAGGGCCCCGACGAGATGCCGGATGGCCCTTGGCAGGAAACAGCCTGGGACGAGGCGAGCGACGTCGGTGATGTGCCGGGCCTCCGTCTCCTGGAGCGGCATCTCTCCAAGGCAGGGTGGTTTGACGCTCCGGCCGAGCCGCCGTGGCTCCTGGGAAGGCGCAAGCGGGGCGGCGCCACCATCTGCGGGTTCTACTCGTTCAAGGGCGGCGTGGGCCGGTCCACGGCCCTGGCTGCTACGGCGCTGCAGTTTGCGGCCCGCGGTGATCGGGTGGCGGTACTGGACGCGGACCTCGATTCGCCAGGCGTTGGATCCCTGCTGCATGGCCACGACGGAGTCATTGCTGACGTGGGTTTGGTGGACTATCTCCTGGAAGCGCCGCTGATCGGAAACGCGGGAGCTTGTCGCCTGGATGACTTTCATCACCGTTGCCCTCCCGACCTTCATCACGGTCGAGGCGAGATCCTCGTCTTTCCTGCAGGGCGGATGAACCGCCGCTACATCGAGAAGTTGGCTCGGCTCGACTATGGCGCGAACAGTGCGGAACGTGCGTCGCATCCACTCGTCGACCTGCTGGAACAGATTCGAGCAGAACTGGATCCGCAGTGGATCCTGGTCGATGCGCGTGCCGGACTGGGCGAAGTATCCGGGTTTCTGACCGGGGGCGTTTGCCATCTATATGTCCTGCTGGGAACTCTGGCGGACGCCAGTTGGCAAGGGTTGGAACTGGTCCTCGATCGCCTCGGCGGGCATCGCTTGCGTTCCGACCTGTCGCAGTGCGAGTGTCTCCTTGCCGCCGCGATGATTCCGCGAGGTCAGGGGGGCCAGTACGACCGCTTGATCGCCGGGTTCACAGATCGTGCGCGCGACATGTTCAGCAGGTCCTACTATGCGGAGTCGGGCGAGCGCGATTCGGCCTGGACCGTAGACGACCTCGCCAACGACAGTGACGCTCCGCACGTGCCGACAGGTCTTCCCTACGATCCCCAGTTGGCCGTGTTCACCGACTTGAGGGAGGTTGCTTCCGATGTCCTCTTGGGGTCCGGGTCCCCGTATCAGCGGCTTGCAGACCGGATCCGAATGAGTGCAGAGCAACTGAGGGGAGGTAGGTAGGTGACGACGGGACGTTTGACGAAGGCGGCCTGCGCGGGCCTGCGTGCCGAACTGCGGGACCTCGGCTACGGGCAGGCCGAAACCGAGGCGGCGCACAGCTTCAGGCGGCGGCTGCACCCGGTTCCGCAGCATCTGCGAGCACTCGACCCCACGGTCGTGCTGGTCGTGGGTCCTCGTGGCGCCGGCAAGAGCGAGTTGTTTCGCGCCTTTTTCAAGGAAGATGAGTCAGGAGATCTGGCGGCCGCCATCCTGGCGCGTGTGGCCGACCAAGTCCGAATCTCCGCATCCCCGGAGCGGTCGACCTGGGTTGACGCGTTTCCAGCCGGAACGGACTTCCCAGACACTGGGGCCATCGCCCGGGAGATCCGCACCGAGGAGCGTGCGAAGGAGCTATGGCGCTTGATGCTGTTGCGGCGTCTCGGGTCTCATCTGAACCCGGAACGACGGCTCGCTCTGGAGCCGATGCTCCGGCATATGGCAGCTGACTTGGGTGAGGTGTTTGAAGCCGCCGACGGCCTCGATGTCAATCCGACCGCCGCTTTGGACGAGTTGGAGATGAGGCTCGAGGGGGATGATCGCTGGCTGTTTGTCGGCTACGACGAACTCGACACCCTGGGTGGTTTCGACTGGGAACTGACCGCGCGCTTGGTTCGCGGTCTCGTGTCCTTCTGGTCGGACTACAGCCGTCGATGGCGACGCATCCGCGCGAAGGTGTTTCTCCGCTCGGACCTGTTTCGACGCCATGCCGGGATGGGGACGGCAGACTTCGCCAAATTGGCGGCGAATCGAGTCGAGCTCGGCTGGCCGGACGCTGCGATTCTGGGGATGCTGATTAAGCGCATCGCGAACACTTCGGCCGGGTTGGCCGACTATTGCCGGAATGCCAGGATCGAGTTCGATGAAGACGAGGAACTCGGGCTCGTTCCCAGGATCGACCGCCCCGGTCAGGCTCATCGCCTGATCGAGCGAATGGCCGGCGAGTTCATGGGCGCCAATCGGAAGAAGGGGCTGGTCAGGAACTGGGTCTTCGACCACCTGCGGGACGGAGTCGGCGCTGTTTCGCCGAGGAACTTCGTTCGCTTGTTCGAGCTTGCCGCGGGCAAGGAGGCAGCGAATCAGGCGCTTCGGCCCCCGCGGCTATTGCACCCGACGGCGTTGCGCCAAGCCTTGGACGACATGTCGGATGATCACGTTCGGCAGGGCGCGACCAGCGAGTGGCCCTGGCTCGATGGTGTTGGCAGGCGGCTTCGCTTGGACCCGTTGGCACCGTGGACGCGACGCCGGATGATCGGACTGCTCGAGTCGGATGAGGTGGAGGGCTGGGGAGCTCCCGGGCTCGGGGAGGTACAGCCTCCCGAGGAGGATCCCTCAGCCCTCCTGGAGTACCTGGTCGAACTCGGCATTCTGCGGCGTCGGGCAGATGATCGGCTCGATGTTCCGGACCCCTACCTGTACGGCCTGGGTCTCCGGCGAAAGGGAGGTGTGAAGGTCGGCAGGCGCACTAGGCGGCGCGCTCGATGATGACGGAGGACCCTCGTCGGCACAAATGTGCACAGAGCCGAGTCGCAGCCTATGCGGGAACTGGTTCGGGGCCGGCGTTGACTGACTACGGCGGCTCGCCGTACGGCGAACGCCGCCGAGTCGAGCTTCGCCTGAAGCGTGCCTGAGACCAGGGAGATGGCATCGGGAGCTGCGGCCGTCACGTCTGCCATCGCCGACACCGCCCTTGACCGCCTGATCGCCAGCCTGCGCGACAAGGCGGCCGGCCTGGACGGCCAGGAACCGCCGGCCGCCGTGCTCTGGCCCGACCCGCAGGGCGAGTGGCGCTCGCTCATCGGTGCACTTCGTGAGCGGCTGCCTGAGCTGTTCGTGCTGGGCGACTTCGACGAGAAGGCGCGCAGGGGGCCGGCGATCTGGCTGCGGGCATTGATCGAGGGAGCGCTTGACGCGCCCTCACGGCCCGAGGGCGCGACACCGATCCTCTACCTGCCCGAGGTGTCTCGCCAGCAACTC
Source organism: Candidatus Multivorans sp. (assembly GCA_965247095.1). Lineage (GTDB taxonomy): Bacteria > Acidobacteriota > Thermoanaerobaculia > Multivoradales > Multivoraceae > Multivorans. The sequence continues at coordinate 853,853 of OZ251997.1, forward strand.
CGGGCGGGCGACGACTGCCCGAACCGTTTGAAGCCCCTCGTGGAACTGCTCTACCGGGGCACCGTGTGGGTTCACCCGAACGGCCGCGAGTGGACGGTGCGCGGGTTCCTCGGTTCGCCGAAGTCGCTCGGCCTCGATGTGGCGGACGACAACGCAACGAGGTTGGCGCTGCTGCAGGCTCTGCCCGAGGTTGCTGCTGTGCCCCTGTCCCGGCTCGGTGGAAGGCGCTTGGACGCGGATTACTTCCACCGCTTGCTGACCCCCGATCTGCCGCGCGATGTCCTCCGGTGGATGGTGGAAGGTGGCGCGATGGCGGCTCGGCTCGGCGCAGAGAAGTGGGATGCCTTCCGCAGCCGTTGCCGCTCCGAACTCGGCCTCGACCCACAGACGGAACCGGATGTTGTGGCCGGGGAGCGGCTGGGCGCCGGTTCGGGTGAGTGGGCCCGGGTCTGGGGCCGGTTCCTGGAGTCGCCGGAGAACTACGCGCCCGTCGCGGACGTGCTGCTCCGAAGCCGGCCCGCATCCGTGCCGCTGTTCGATCGCGAGCGCTGGCCCCATCTGAACGCCGCCGACGAGGAGAGTCTGCGCCGGAGGCTTGGCGAGGCGGCCGGACTGAATCACGAGGCCGCCTGTGACCGGGTGATCGAGCTCGAAGAGGAACACGGCGCCCGGCGAGGCTGGGTCTGGGCGCGCCTGGGCCGATCCCCGATGGCGGCTGTGATCGGGCCGCTGGCGCAGCTCGGCCGTGAAGCCCGGACGACACTGGGAGGCGCCACGCCCGGCGAGATTGCTTCGGCCTATGTCGAGCACGGCTGGAGAGCGGATGCCGCGGCCCGGGAGGCTCTGGCAGCCGCTCGAACCGGGGAACAGGAACTTGTAGCCGGGATCGTAGGGCGCTTGGCTCTCCCATGGCTCGAGGACTCGGCTCACGCCTTCCAAAGTGCCGTCGAGCGCGAGGCATTGCCGGCGCGGGGCGATCAGCCGTTGATCGAAGCGCAGGATGATGTCTGCCTGCTGTTCGTGGACGGCCTTCGCTACGAACTGGCTCGGGCCTTGGCGGAACGGCTCGAACCGAGAGGCTTCGGCACGGACCTACAGCATCGCTGGGCGGCGCTTCCGACTCTGACGGCGACGGGGAAGCCCGCGGCGACCCCGGTGGCCGGGGACATCGGCGGGGGAATGCTCGGCGGCGACTTCGAACCGAGCTTCGTAGCCACCGGCAAGCGGGCCGATGCCCAGGCGCTCCGAGCCGCGATGGAGCGGCGCGGCTATCGGATTCTCGGCGCCGGGACGTTTGATGCGCCAATGGGCACTCAGGCCCGGGGTTGGGCGGAGTGGGGCAAGATCGACACCCTCGGACACGAGCTTGACGCGGTGGACTTCGCTCGGAAGATCGAGGATGAACTGGAGAGCTTGAGGGAGCGCATCGCGCGGCTGCTGGCGGTCGGCTGGAGGGCCGTTCGGGTGACTACCGATCATGGTTGGCTGCTGATGCCGGGAGGCTTGCCCAGAGTGGATCTGCCGCAGCACCTGACGGTTTCGAGGGGAGCTCGTTGTGCCGCGATTGCCGGTGAATCGAGACCGGACGCGCTGATCGCGCCGTGGCATTGGAACGCGAACGAGTCGTTCGCCACGGCCAGGGGCATCGGCGCGTTCCGCCGATCGGTGGAGTACGCCCACGGCGGCTTGAGCATCCAGGAGTGCCTGATACCGGATCTCCTGGTGAGGGCAACCGGCCGGGTCGAAGCTGTGGCTAGCATCACGACGATTACTTGGCGAGGATTCCGGTGCCTGGCTGAAGCTACCGTCGGTGGCGCCGAAGTGACGGCGGACCTACGTTTGCGGGACGACCTGAGCCGGTCCGTAGCCGGTTCCGGCAAGCCGGTGGAGGCCGACGGCCTGGTGAGCCTGCTGCTCGCCGACGACGATCACGAACATTCGCGGCTGGTTCTCGTCCTGGTCGATGACGAGGATCGAATTCTCGACCGCCGCGAGACTGCCGTGGGAGAGGACTCGTGAACTCACTGAACCTCGAAATGGACCGTCTTGACGAACTCGCCGCGGAGGCGTTTCCGGGCTACCTGGTGCGGAAGGACTTGGTGCGGCGTTACGCCCGAACGTATCCGGTGCCGACCTACGTGGTCGAGTTCCTTCTCGGGCGCTACTGCGCGAGCGTGGACGAGGACGAGATCACCGAAGGCCTGGTCATCGTCGAGAAGCAACTCGAAGGGCGGACGGTACGGCCGAGCGAGCAGGAGATGTTCAAGTCGCGCGCCCGGGAGAAGGGCTCCGTCAAACTGATCGACATCGTCCGCGCCCGGCTCGATGCTCGCAACGATCGCTACCTTGCCGAACTGCCGAGCCTCGGCTTGAGGGACATCGATGTCGCGGACGCGATCGTCAAAGACAACCAGCGGATGCTGACCGACGGCTTCTACGCCGAGGTGACGCTCGAGTACGACGCGGTCGTCGCAGTGGACGAGCGCGGCAACCCGTTCCGCATCTCGTCCCTCCGGCCGATTCAGATGTCGGAACCGCGGGTGCTCGACGTGTTCGCGCGCGGGCGCGGTCACTTCACGACAGGCGAGTGGTGTGACTTTCTGATGCGGTCCGTGGGCCTGGAACCAGGGGCGTTGGACGATCGCGCGAAGCGCGTGGCCCTACTCCGAATGGTCCCGTTCGTGGAGCGGAACTACGACCTTGTGGAACTCGGCCCTCGCGGCACGGGGAAGAGTCACATCTTCCAGCAAATATCGCCGTACTCACACCTGCTCTCGGGCGGCAAGGCGACCGTCGCCAAGATGTTCGTGAACATGGCCAACGGCCAGCGCGGCTTGGTGTGCCAGTACGACGTCGTGTGTTTCGACGAGGTCTCCGGCGTCTCTTTCGATCAGAAGGACGGCGTGAACATCATGAAGGGCTACATGGCCTCGGGCGAGTTCAGCCGCGGGAAGGAGAGCATCCGGGCTGACGGTGGCATCGTCATGGTGGGCAACTTCGATGTCGACGTGGAGCAGCAGCAGCGCATCGGGCACCTGCTCAGCCCGCTGCCGAAGGAAATGCGGGACGACACCGCCTTCCACGACCGGATCCACGCTTACGCTCCGGGCTGGGACTTCCCGAAGCTGAATCCCGAGAACCACCTGACGAATCACTTCGGGCTGGTCTGTGACTTCCTGAGCGAGTGCTGGAATCAGTCCCGGCAGTCGAGCCGGTTGAGTGCCCTGCAGAACCGAGTCTTTTGGGGCGGCGCCCTTAGCGGCCGGGACATCGAAGCAGTCAACAAGACGTGCTCGGGCCTCTTGAAACTCCTGTACCCCGACCAGGAGATGCCAGTAGAAGATGAGGATCTGGAGTGGATCGTGCGGCTGGCCCTGGAGTCACGGCGGCGCGTGAAGGAGCAGCAGAAGCGTTGTCTCAGGAGCGAGTTCAGCAACACGCACTTTTCCTTCACTCTGGGCGTTGATGGAGTGGAGCAGTTCGTCGCTACGCCGGAGCTTCACAGCGATGAGGCGATCGATAGCGATCCGCTACCGCCCGGACAGGTCTGGGCGATTGGTCCGGGAACCGGCGAGACGGGCGCCGGGCTGTACCGGATCGAAGTTGCGATCGGCCCTGGCAGTGGCGTGAAGATCCTCAACCATCCGGTACCGCCGGCCTTTCGCCAGGGTGTCAAGGTTGGTGAGCAGAACTTGTACCGTGCGGCGAAGGGACTCGTGGGCCATCGTGACCCGCGGGGCTATGAGTACTCGGTTCAACTTCGGCCCTTCGATGCCGACAGGTCCGGTGTTGGACTCGGTATGCCGGTGCTGGCCGCTTTCGTCGGAGCACTCCTCGATCGCGGAACGCGCGGCGGCGCGATCGTTGTCGGCCCCTTGAATCTCGGAGGGAGCACAGACCTCATCGCGGATCCCGTCGGCATCGCCGAGCTGGCCGTGGACAAGCGGGCAACGACGCTGCTGATGCCCGTCAGCGCCCGGCGCGCGCTCAATGATCTGCCGGACGATCTCTGGACCAAGGTCAATATCGAGTACTACAGCGACCCGACGGACGGCGTCTTCAAGGCTTTGCTGCCTTGATGCCGATGGCCGCGGCTGGAGCGTCTTGAACTACGACGGGCCCCGGGCGCTGGAGCTTCTCCGGCTTGGAACCGCGTTGCCTCGGGCGGCGTTCCGGCGCGGCCAAGAGGAGGCTGTCCAACATGTCGTCGAGGGGCGAGGCCGGCTCCTGGTTGTGCAGCGCACGGGATGGGGCAAGAGCTTCGTCTACTTTGTCGCCGTCAAGCTCCTGCGCGAGGCCGGTATGGGACCGGCCCTTCTCGTGTCGCCGCTCCTGGCTTTGATGCGGAACCAGATCGCCGCGGCGGAGCGGATGGGCGTCCAGGCGGCGACGATCAACTCCGACAACAAGGAGGTCTGGGAGCGCGTTGAGGGGGCGGTTCTCCGCGACGAGGTCGACATCCTGCTCATCTCACCAGAGCGGCTTGGGAATCAACGCTTCGTTGAACGGGTCCTCGCTGCGGTTGGCGATCGGATCTCGCTGCTCGTTATCGACGAGGCGCACTGCATCTCCGATTGGGGGCATGACTTCCGGCCGGACTACCGGCGTATCGGGAGGATCGTTGAGGCCCTGCCGCCCAATCTTCGTCTACTCGCGACCACGGCGACGGCGAACGACCGGGTCGTCCAGGACCTTCAGGCAGTGCTTGGGCCGAGTCTCGCCATCTCACGGGGCAGCCTGGACAGGCCTTCGCTGGCGCTGTGGACCATCCGGCTTCGCAGTCAGGCCGAACGGCTCGCCTGGTTGGCAGAGCAAGTGCCGGCGATGCCTGGCAGCGGCATCATCTACACGCTGACGGTTCGGGACGCGGAGCAGGTTGCGGATTGGCTCCGGAGCCGGGAGATGGTCGTCGAGGCCTATACAGGGGAGAGCGGCGATTGCCGCCCGGCACTTGAGCAGGCGCTGCTCGACAACGAGGTGAAGGCCCTCGTCGCAACTACCGCGTTGGGGATGGGCTTCGACAAACCGGACCTGGCCTTCGTCATCCACTACCAGGCGCCCGGTTCGGTCGTGGCCTACTATCAGCAGGTGGGGCGAGCGGGCCGGGCTCTGGAATCGGCCCATGGCGTCTTGCTTGGCGGTGAGGAGGATACGGATATCACCGACTTCTTCATCAACACGGCTTTTCCAGAGCGCTGGCGGGTAGATGAAGTGATTGCGGCGCTGGAGGCGGCGCCGGACGGCCTTACCGAGGCTCAAATCCTGGCGCAGGTGAACATCCGGCAGGGCCGATTGAAGCAGTTGTTGAAGATCCTCTCGCTTGAGGCACCGGCGCCTGTGGTGAAGGAGGGTTCCAGGTGGCAGTTGACGGCGGCGGAACTCAGCGAGGAGTTCTGGCAGCGAGTGGAGCGCTTGACCGCGCTACGGCGACAGGAACAGGAGCAGATGCAGGAGTATGTCGACCTGGACTCCGGGCATATGGAGTTCCTGATTCGGGCACTGGACGGAGATCCAGGCGACGTGACGGCCCAAACGCGTGTTGTCCTTCCGGTTGAGCCGAGCCGTAGCGCGGTGCTTGATGCGGTTGCCTTTCTCAAGGGCGCTTTCCGCGAGATCGCGCCGCGAAAGAGGGGCCCAAGAAAGATGATCCCCCTGAAGAACAGAGCGGAGACTGGACGAGCGCTGTGTCACTGGAAGGATGCCGGGTGGGGGCGTCTCGTTCAGAGAGGGAAGTACGAAGAAGGCCGTTTCGCGGACGAACTGGTCGAGGCCTGCGTCGAACTGTTGCGGAACTGGAATCAGGAACCCGCGCCGCAGTGGGTAGCCTGCATCCCGTCACTCCGCCATCCGGAGTTGGTGCGCGATTTCGCCGAGCGGCTCGCCGTGGCGGCGGGCCTGCCGTTCCGGTCCTTGCTGGTGAAGGTGGAAGACCGCCCCGAACAGAAGACCATGGAGAACAGCGCTCAGCAGGCAGCGAATGTCTGGGGCTCACTCGAAGTGGACGGTCGACCGCCGGCCGAACCGGTCTTGTTGGTAGACGACATCGTCGATTCCCGCTGGACGTGCACTGTCGCTGCATGGGTGCTAAGAAACGAGGGCAGCGGCGAGGTTTGGCCCTTGGCGCTGGCTCAGGCTTGAGTGCAACGATGACTGAGTCGCTTTCACCCAACGCAAAGGCCATCCTGCTGCTGACGGCGCCGTTGATTGTGGGCCGCGGGACGCCTAGGGACACGGTCGAGAGACCGCTCTCGCCGAAACGCGAGTACTCCGAGCTGGTGAGGCGTCTGCGCGAGATCGGGCGCGAGCCTGCGGACCTCATCGGCGTTGACGCGCTGCCCGTGCTCGACGAGTGTCTGGGGACCGCCGGACCCCGAATCGACCAGCACCGGATCGAGTTCCTGCTGGGGCGGGGAGTCCAGTTGAGTCTTGCCGTAGAACGGTGGCAGGCCCGGGCGATCTGGGTCTTGAGCCGGGCCGACGATGGGTACCCCAGGCGGCTGAAGGCGCGGCTTCGTGAGAAGACGCCTCCCATTCTCTATGGCTGCGGCGACCGGTCTTTAGTGGATAGGGGCGGCCTGGCAGTCGTCGGCCCGCGGGACGTCGGAACAAACCTGATCGACTACGCGCAGGCCGTCGGTGTACTTGCAGCCAGGTCAGGCCGGGCTGTCATCTCGGGAGCAGCCAGGGGGGTGGACCGGGCGGCGATGGCCGGTGCGCTCACTGCCGGTGGTTGGGCAGTGGGCGTGCTCGCCAACGACCTCGCTCGGGCCTCAACGCACCGGGAGAACAGGGATGCTTTGCTCGATGGGAGACTCGTGCTGGTCTCGCCGTACGATCCCACGGCGCGGTTCTTTGCCGGCCACGCGATGGAAAGAAACCACTCCGTCTACGGCCTCGCCGACGCATCGCTGGTCGTTGAGGCGCTAGTGGACCGGGGCGGTACTTGGGCTGGCGCCACAGCGCAGCTCGACAGGCGTTCAGCCTGTCCGGTCTATGTACGGTCGACCTTGGGCCACTCCGAAGGGCTTGCTGCATTGGAGGCTCAAGGAGCTCTACCGTGGCCGAATCCTCAGGACGCTGAGGAGTTCGGAGCGGCTCTCGACCAGGGCGTGGTCGAGACTGTGCTTCCCGGCGGGCAGCAGGCCTTGATCGCGGAGCCCGCACCGCCGACCCTTGCGGAACCTCGTCGGGTCGCCGGCGCTGGGCGGTCGGGTGATTCTGGAGAAGGGCCGGGCGGCGGCAAAGACCGCAACTGACCCTAGCGCGGCAGAACTACCGGAGGCCGGCGCTTCGCGCCGGATGCGGGCAGGATGCCCGCGTGCCATCCGTGCGCCCGATGACGGGCGCACGGAGTGGTTCGCGTGTGGCGCGGGTCGCGCCACACGGGTTCCCAGGCCAGATCGTTCTGCCGCGCAGTCTCCTGGGACGGAAGAGGCTATCGAAGGCGCGACGAAGCCATCTCGTCACCTACTCCCCGCACCTACTCCCCGCCGACCCGCTCCAGGTACACCGCCTCCAGCAGGTCGAGCTTGTCCTTGAGCACTCCCTCCGTGGCCTGCGGTTCCGGGGCGTCGAGAACCATCCAGGTGTCGCTGTCTCCGTCGTACCCGGGCCACTCCGGGGCGCCGTCGCCGTTCGGGTCGCCGGTGGCGGCGAAGCGGGTCCAGTAGCCGGCCATCGCATCGCCGAGGGCGGCGCCGTCGGCGCCGGGGTAGCGCTCGGACTCCGGGTTGTTCGTGTCGCCGAAGGCGTAGGCGACCTCGGAACCGTGGGGGGCCCCGGGGAACGTCTCGCGCTGGGCTTCGGGAACGAACTGGAAGTAGTAGGCCCATCCCGGCGAGGAGACGGTCTTCATCTGCTCCACGAGGTAGCGCGCCGAGATGACGTAGCGCTGGTCGCCGAAGAGGGTCGCCGCGGCGACGCGCTCGGCGTCGTCGTCGGTTCCTTCGTCCGCGCCGTAGAGACTTCGGGCCTGCTGTTCGCGGTCGCCGAAGGCGGCGAAGTAGTCATCGGGCGCCATCGCGAAGGCGCGGAAGATGGTCCCTTCGAAGCTGTTGCCGCCGGTGATGTAGGGCACGTCGTGCTGCTCGCCGCGGGCGAAGACGATGCCGGGCTCGTCGGGTAGCACGGTGCCCACAATCGGCACCCAGAAGCTTCCGCGCTGTGCGATGAGTTCCTCGAACGGAATCGCCCGCAGGCCGGCGCCGGAAGGGGCCTCGCCGAGATCGAAACCATCGTCGATCAGCTCGGCGCCCTGGTCGCGCGCCGAGGGCAGGCCCCACCTGGCTTCACTGATGTGGGGCAGGGACCAGGCGCCGTAGCCGCTCTCGGCGATCGCGCGGTGAAACAGCCCTTCGGCGGCAGGGGCGCTCATCAGGGTGTTCACCGCCATCCCGCCCGCCGAGACGCCGAAGATCGTCACGCGCTCCGGGTCGCCTCCGAAGGCCGCGGCGTTGCGCTGGACCCACTCGAGAGCGGCCACCATGTCGAGCACGCCGTGGTTCGCCTCGGGTTCGCCGGCGGCCTCGGCCTCCGCGGCCAGGGCCGGATGGGCAAAGAAGCCGAGCACGCCCAGCCGGTACTGGATGCTGACCACGACGACATCGCGCCGCGCCAGGCCGGCGCCGCGGCCTGTGACGGGCGCCTCGCCGAGCCGGCCGTTGCCGCCGACGAAGCCGCCGCCGTGAATCCACACCATGACCGGCAGCGGTTCGCTATCCGCGCGATCGGTTGGGGTCCAGACGTTCAGGTACAGGCAGTCCTCGCTGTGAGGGAGCTGGGCGCGGGGTTGCGGGCAGATGGGGGTGTGGTCGGAGGCTACGAGCGGCTCGGTCCAGGGGTCGGCAGGTTGGGGCGGACGCCAGCGCAGCTCGCCGTCCGGCGGTTGGGCGAATGGGATGCCCAGGAAGGCGGCGATGTCGGCGCTGCCTTCCGGAGCGAACCCCTGGACCGGGCCGGCGTCGGTCTGGACCAGGAAGGGGTCGGCGGGCTCGCCGGTGCAGGCGAGGAGGGCGATGAGGGCGAGGAGGAAGGCGATGGAGGATGGACGTTTCATGGTTGGAGATCCATCAGCGGGCGTCGCCGCCGGCGGTGGGCGGAATCCCGGTTGCCGCTGCCGGCCGGCGGTCGGGTGTGACCGCGATGATCTGCAGCAGGTCGAGCATCGTCTGCCACCCGCGCTCGACGTTCTGGACCGATATCCGCTCGTTGTTGCCGTGCACTCCGCCCTGATCGGAGCTCGGGATGACGACCGGCGAGAAGCCGTAGGCGACGATCCCGAGGTCGCGGAAGAAGTGGCTGTCGGTGAAGCCGGCGGTGACGGCGGGCAAGACCGTCGAACCGGGGTAGCGGCGTGCCGTGACGTTCTCGATGGCGCGGTAGAGCTCGGTATCGGTCGAGGAGACGGCCGGCGTGAAGGACATGAGGACCTCGATCGAGACCGACGGCTGGTCGAGGCTGGCTCTCAGGTCGCGGATGAAAAGGCGCGGGCTCTGATCGGGCAACAGGCGACAGTCGAGTTCGGCGCTTGCGGCGGGGGCCACGACGTTGATCTTGCTCGACGCTTCGAGCCGCGTGACCGCGCAGGTGTTCCTGGTCAGGGCGTGCAGCATCGGGTTCGTCCGGTGCAGGGCGGCGAGCCGCTCCGGCGCCGCGATCAGCCGTTCGGGATCGGCAAGATCGGCTGCCGCGGCCTCCAGGTCAGCCAGACTTCGGAAGAAGTCGCCCACAGCGGGCACGATACGAGGCGCGAAGGGGTTCCGACCCAGACGCTCCAGCGCTTCGACCAGGTCGGTTACCGCGCTTCGTGGGGACGGACTCGAGCCGTGGCCGGCGGGACCCACCGCGTTCAGCCTCAGCCAGAGCGGCACCTTCTGCGTCACCTCGACGCTGAACGCCACGCGGTTGCCCAGAATGCGCCCACTGCCGCCCTCGTTCAGGAGCAGACCGACACCTTCGAGAAGGTCCGGCCGGTTGCGGACGAGCCAGCCGGCGCCCTTCAGACCCCCGGCCTCTTCGTCCGCCGTGGCGAGGAAGATGACGTCTCGGTTGAGGGGCTTGCCGGAGCGGGCGAGGGCGAGGAACGCCTCCAGGTGCATGATGCCCAGACCCTTGGTATCCAGGGCCCCCCGACCGTAGAGGTAGCCCTCGTCGTAGGCGCCGGAGAGCGGGCCGTGCTTCCAGAAGCGGCCGTCCGCCGGCACCACGTCCGTGTGGTGGAGCAGGATGATGCCCGGCGCCGAACCGCCCGTAAGACGCGCCCAGATGCTGCCCCGGCCGGGCGCCGGCTCGACGGTCTCGTAGGCGATCCCCTCGCGCTCGAAGATGTCCTCGAAGAAGGCGACGGCGCGACTCTCGTTGCCGGGCGGGTTGGTCGTGTCGATCCGCAGGTACTGCTGCAGCCGTTCGGATGCCCGCGGCAGAGCCGGATCGTCGGTCTGGTCCTCCAGGGGCGAACCGGCGGCGCCCATGGCCGCGAGAACTGCCATGGCCAGCGCGATCGTGGCCGGCGTGAGCATTCTTGATTGTCGGGGTCGGAAGGGAATGCGAATCTACACCCGGGACGTCTGGCTGTTGCCTGCGACAGACGACCCGTGGGTCGCGGATCGTGTGGTTGGGAAGAGGAGGGCAAGCATATGGCAACTGGGAGCGGATTCGCGGTGCGTCGTGTGGCGGAGAAGGAAGCTCAGGCGCCGAAGCGCCGTATCCCGCCTTGCCGCCGGTATGATCGCGCGGCCGCGCACCCACTTGGAGGAGAAACCGCATTGACCAGACCAAACGGAGCACTCAGGCCGTCGATCATCCTTGCCGCGCTGGTGCTGGCGGCGCCCGCATCCCGGGCACAGCACGGCGTCGGCGCCGGCGACTGGCCGTCCTACGGCGGCGACTACGGCAGCACGAAGTACACCGCGCTCGATCAGATCGACCGCGACAACGTCGCCGACCTCGAGGTGGCTTGGCGCTGGGCGTCTCCCGACAACGCCGAGGCCGAGACCAGGCACGCGATGCTCAAGCCGGGGCCCTACAAGGTGACGCCGCTGATGGTCGACGGCGTGCTCTACGTATCGACGTCATATGGCCAGGTGGCCGCGATCGACGGCGAGACCGGGGAGTCGAAGTGGGTCTTCGACACCGAGGACTGGCGCACGAGTCGGCCGACGAACCTGGGTTACAACCACCGCGGCGTCGGCTACTGGACGGACGGTGAGCAGGCGCGGATCCTGATGCCGACGAACCAGGCCTACCTGTGGGCGATCGACGCCCATACCGGCGAACCGGTCGGCGGCTTCGGGACGGAGGGCAAGGTCGATCTGACTGAGGGACTCGGCCGGACGGTGCCGCGCCGCGTGTACTCGGTGATCTCGGCGCCGATGGTCATCGGCGACACGGTGGTCGTCGGGTCGTCGATCTTCGACGGTCCGATCCGCAAGGAGATGCCCCCCGGCCATGTGCGCGGATTCGACGTGCGCACCGGCGAGCAGAAGTGGATCTTCCACACCATTCCCCAGGGCGACGAACCGGGAGTCGAGACCTGGGAGAACGAGTCGTGGACCTACAGCGGCAACACGAACGTCTGGTCCGTGATGAGCGGCGACCCGGAGCTGGGCTACGTCTACCTGCCCATCAGCACGCCGACGAACGACTGGTATGGCGGCCACCGCCTGGGCGACAACCTCTACGCCGAGAGCCTGGTCTGCGTCGACGCGGACACCGGCGAAAAGGTGTGGCACTTCCAGTTCGTCCACCACGGCCTGTGGGACTACGACGTGCCGGCGGCGCCGAACCTGGTCGACATCGTGGTAGACGGCAAGGAGATCAAGGCCGTCGCCCAGATCACGAAGCAGGGCTTCATCTACGTCTTCGATCGCGAGACCGGCGAACCCGTGTGGCCGATCGAGGAGCGGCCGGTGCCGCAGACCGACGTGCCCGGCGAGCGCACATCGGAGACCCAGCCTTTCCCGACCAAGCCGGCGCCCTACGAGCACCAGGGGTTCGTCGGCGACGACATGCTGATTGCGTTCACTCCCGAACTGCACAAGGCGGCGAAGAAGATCCGGGACAAGTGGGTCTACGGGCCGCTGTTCACGCCGCCTTCGCTTCAGGGCACCGTGCTGCTCCCGGGTTGGGGCGGCGGCGCGAACTGGTACGGCGCGGCGGTCGATCCCGAGACCTCGACGATCTACATCCCGTCGTTCACCATGCCGATGGTCGTCAAGCTGACCGAGCCGGACGGCGCCCGCTCGAACTTCCGTTACATCCGCGGCATGAGCGGCATCGAGAGCTTCTTCCTCCCGGGTCCGATGGGCCTGCCCCTGACCAGGCCGCCCTATGGCCGGATGACTGCGATCGATCTGAACACGGGCGAGCACGCCTGGATGAAGCCTCTCGGTGACGGCCCGCGAGCGCAGATCGAGCGGATTACCGGTGAGGATCCAGGTCCGCTTGGCGGACCGCCCGCCGCCGGGCCGCTGCTGACCACCACCCTGCTGTTCCAGGCTCAGGGCGGCGCGCCGGGCATGGGCGGCGGTGGCGGTGGCGACGAGGTGTCCGTGCTGCGAGCATTCGACAAGAGGACCGGCGACGTGATCCACGAAGTGAACCTCGATCTGGCGCCGAGCGGTACGCCGATGTCCTACGAGATCGGCGGCCGTCAGTACATCGCCCTAGCGGCCGGCGGCGAGGGCCAGGCGGAGATCATTGCCCTGGCGTTGCCGGAAGCAGAGTAGGGAGAACGGACGAATGAAACTCCTTTCCCTGGTGCGAGACGGCCGATCCGCGATCGGCGTGCTGGCGGACGAGCAGACCGTCGTCGACCTGAGCATTGCTTTGCCGGACCTGCCGCGCGGCATGTGCCGGTTCCTGGCTGCCGGCGAGGGAGCGATGGAGGCGGCTCGTCGCGCCCTGGACTCGGGCGCCGGCCGCGCGTCCCTGGCCGATCAGAAACTGCTGGCCCCGGTGCCGCGGCCGCGGAAGTTCCTCGCCATCGGCCTGAACTACGCCGACCACGCGGCCGAGACCGGGCAGAAGCCGCCGTCGTTCCCGACGGTCTTTAACAAGCAGGTCACCTGCATCAACAGGCCGGGTGGCGACATCCACATCCCGCGGGCATCCTCCGCGGTCGACTACGAAGGCGAGTTCGCCTTCGTCATCGGCCGCCGTTGCCGTGGCGTGGCGGCAGCCGACGCCGACTCGGTCATCGCCGGTTACACGATCGTCAACGACGTCTCCGTCCGCGACTGGCAGCGACGGTCTCCGACGATGATCCTGGGCAAGGGCTGGGACACCCACGGTCCGATGGGGCCGTTCCTGGTTACGGCCGACGAGGTCGAGGATCCGCACTCGCTCGGCATCCGCACCTGGGTCAACGGCGAGCTGCGGCAGGACTCGAACACGCGCGAGCTGGTCTTCGACTGTCCGAAGCTGGTCGAGACGATCTCGACGATGTGTACGCTCGAGCCCGGTGACGTGGTGACCACGGGCACGCCGGCGGGCGTCGGTTTGGGCCACAAACCGCCGAAGTTCCTGGTTCCCGGCGATGTGGTGCGGATCGAGATCGACGGCCTCGGGGCGCTGGAGAACCCCGTAATCGCCGAGCCGTAGCGGCTAGCGCGGCAGAACTCCCAGAGGCCGGCGCTTCGCGCCGGATGCGGGCAGGATGCCCGCGTGCCATCCGTGCGCCCGATGACGGGCGCACGGAGTGGTTCGCGTGTGGCGCGGGTCGCGCCACACGGGTTCCCAGGTCAGATCGTTCTGCCGCGCACGCCCGCTAGCCGCGTCCGCGGCCGACCGCCATGCGCACTTCGCGATCGGGCTGTTTGGACTTCAGCTCGACCTTGATCGACTGGACTTCACTCGAAGTCAGGGGCGCGCTCGTCGAGTACCCGAGCATGTACTGGCTGCGGAGTTCAGTGCCGATGTGCTCGTAGGCCCCGAGCACGGCGTCCATGCTGCCGACGTAGTAGACCCGGCCGCCGCTGGCCTTGGAGATCGCCTCCATGTCGAGCTTGCGGGGGCCGCGTCCCCGCGGGTCTTCACCCTGGATCATGTTGATCACGTAGATCGGCACGCCCGTGTTGCCGGCGGTCCTGAACGTCCTGCGGTAGCTGCTCTGGCTGCCGAAGTCGTCGCCGTCCGTGAGCAGGACCAGGGCCCGTCGGCCCTGGTCCCGGGCGAGGTGGACGAGGCTGAACTCCATCGCGTCGTACAGCGCGGTCTGACCGTCGGCCCGCAGGTCCTTCAGACTGCCGATCAGGTCCCTCACGTCGGCCGTCGTGTCGGAGATCAGCCGGGGGCGGGTATCGAAGTCGACGAGGAAGGCCTGATCGATCCTGGTCAGGGTGTTGCCGAGGAAGCGGGCGGCCGCCTTGCGGACGTCCGCCATCAGGAAATCCATGCTCCGGGAGCTGTCGACCGCGAGTCCCAGCACCAGGGGCACGTCCTCGGCGACCGCGAAGCGCTCGATCGGGATCTGGTCGCGGCCGCCGAGCAGGACGAAGTCCTCCTGGCCCAGCGTGGTGATCGGCTTGCCCTCCTCGTCGTTGACGACGACGTACACCTCGACCAGGTTGACGATCGTCGCGGCCACGGGTGCGTCGGAGGACAGGAACTCCACGTCCTCGATCATCGTGCCGTCGTCGAGGTAAACCGCGATGCGGGCGAAGTCGACGCCCGGCATGGCGGGCCCCGGCAGGACGGTGCGGAAGGGTGGCCGGGTCATGGTCACCGCGAGCCGGCCGTTGCGGTAGAACTCGACCCGGTCGAGCCTCCGTCCAGCGACCAGTTCGACCTGCGCTTCGATGGCGTAGTTTCCTCCCGCCTGCGCCTCGACCGAGGCGATGCCGATCTCGGTGTTCCTCCGCGGCTGGTTGATCGGCAGTTCGTCGTCGTCCAGCCGCCGGTCCGCGCGGTCGTAGCCGACGATGCGGATGACGTGGGGAACCGCCTCCGGTCCGAGGTCGATCCGGGTTTCGAAGGGCTTCCGCTTGTCGTCGAAGACCAGTTCGCCGTCGAGGTAGAACTCGACCCGGCGCACGATGTCGCTCGTCGTCACCGTGCCAAAGGACTTCTTGCCTCGCAGTCCCGAGCGCTCGCCGCGGGGGGGCAGCAGGCGCACCCAGTTCCGCTGCGGTGCGGCATCCGGTTCGCCGGGAGCGGCGCCGCCGCGCCAGCCGGCGCGCCGGGCGACGGACCGCGCCGCCGCAAGGAGGCCGGCTTCGGTGGTCTCGGCCGGATCGCCTCCACCGGCGCCGTCCGGAGTCAGCAACTCGACGTCGCTCCGCTTGTCGAGGGGGTTGGAACCCTGTTCGAGGAAGATGGCATGCCACCGGTCGTTTCGCAGATCCTCGACCATCAGGACCAGCTCGTCGATCGCCGTCGGCAGATCGAACAGGGTTCGGAACCGAAAGATCCCGCGGTCGAGTTCGGCCCCCGAGCCGGTGCGGTGGATCAGCAGGGGAGGGGCGTCCAGACCGCGGCCGTAGATCGTGATCCGCAGGGCTTCGCTGGACGTTGGCGGCAGGCTGCCGACGGTGGCGAGGCCGTCGATCGTGGCCAGTTCGGCGGGCGCTCCGTCGGCGATCGACTCGATGCCCTGCGGCAGCAGGACGCCGCGGAGGGCGAGTTCGGCGTTGCCGGCGATTGCGGCATCGCCACCGCCCCGGGTCATGCTCTCCAGCGCCCGGTTCGCGCGCAGGGCGACCAGGTCCGTCGGCGCCGCGACCGTGGCCCAGCGGCGAGCGGCGAGGTCCGGCGGCGGGCCGCCGGAGGAGGACGCGACGCGCACGTCGACCGGGTGTGGCGCCCCGTCACGATGGCCGGCCGAGCCGTAGCGCACGCGCCACGATTCGCCGAGCTGAAGGGTCGCGGCGGTGACCTCCTCGGAACTGGTCAGCACTTGACCGCCGCTGGCCTGAGCGAACTCCTCCGAGTGCTGCCGGCGTCCGGGCAGGAGGTCGTCGATCGCCTCTGCCGGAGGCGCCACATGAAGCGGGTAGACACGCCAGCCCAGGGCGGCAACGGCCCGCGCCAGACTCCGTTGCCGGCGCCGTTCACTGACTGCCGCACGCTCGAAGGCCGGAGTCGGTGCGCCGAGCAGCCGCTGCGCGAAGGCGTCGGCGTTCAGGTCCATGCCGTCGCGCACCAGGAGCAGGGTCCTTGGCGGCCCCCGCGCCCAGGAGGCCGTGCCCAGCGACTCGAGCAGGTTCGCCCGCTGCCGGTTCAGGGTGTCCAGTTCCTGCAGAAAGCCCTCCAGGAGGTCGGCCGTGCGCAGACCGTCGGCATCCGGGTCGCCGGAGCGCGCGTCGGCCGCGGCCTTCATTTGCCTTCGCAGCGCAAGCACGCCGCCTGCCTCGTGCGCGTGTCCCGCGACCCCGGCCGCGGCTTCACGCACTTCGTCTGCGTCCGCGGTCGGTTCCAGGACGACCTCGACGATCCGGTCGGCGGTGATCATCTCCACTTCGCCGAGCGCCACCAGCCGGTCGGCTGCCGCGCCGACCGCGGCCGCCGCGGCCTCGATGCCTGCCGGGGTCGATGCGCGCAGGTCGAAGTAGACGACGATGCGCCAGCGGTCGGTGACCCGGTCGACGGTAGACACCTCTCGCGGCTCGCCGTTTTCCAGGATCTCGACCGCCTTGGCGTCCAGCCGCCGGTTGGGCTGGGAGGGAACCTGAAAGATGAGGTCACTCTCCCGGCTCAGCACCTGCGCGTCCGCCGGAGCGGGATGGATCCCGGCCGGCACCCCGAGTGCGGTCAGGACGAGTACCAGCAGCCGACACCGGGAGTGCGAGGCGGTCATCGCGTTTCTACCTGACCTCGCGGCCCTCGATCGTCCTCGCCGTCACTCCACTGCGGTCGAGCTCCACGTTGACCTGGCGCCAGTTCGGTCCTCCCGGCTCCTCCTTCGGATAGTAGGTGAGCAGGTAGTGGCTCCGGAGCTCGCGACTGATCGCCTCGAAGATCGGCGCCAAGTCCTGGTTGTGCCGCACGTAGTAGACGCGGCCGCCGCCGGCCTTCGCCATCCGTTCGAGTTTGCTGACGAAGGTGCGGGTACTGAAGCTGCGCCCGTCCGTGCGCGCCGCCTCGTCGTTCATCAGCACGAGGTAGACGGGAACGCGGGCGTGCCGGGCCTGCTCCAGGCTTTGCCTGAAGGCGGCGTCGGAGTCCTGGTCGTCTCCGTCGTAGAAGACGACCAGGGCCTTGCGGCCCCGCAGGCCCTCGAGCTGGTCCAGAGCCAGCGAAAGCGCTCCCCACACCGCGGTGCGGCCTCGCGGCCGGAGCGAACCGATGCCGCCGCGCACCGCGTTCAGGTTGTACGTGGCGGCGCGAACCAGCCGCGGTTCGGTGCCGAAGCCGACCAGGAAGGCCCGATCCCGGCTGGTCTCGAGCGAATCGAGGAACGCCGTCGCGGCGCGCTTCACGTCGGGCATGCGCAGAAACAGGCTGCTCGAGGTGTCGATCGCCAGGCCCAGGGTCAGGGGGAGGTCGAAGGCGACCCGGAACGACTCCAGTTCCTGGGCGCGGTCGTCCTCGAAGACGGAGAAGTCCGCGGCCGACAGATCCCGCACGGGTAGTCCGGACCGGTCCGTGGCGACGACGTAGAGCTGCACCAGTTCGACGCCGATACGGGCCGAGAGGCCGGGTCGGCTGAGAAAGATGACGTCCTCCGCGATGCGGCCGTCCAGCAAATGGGCCTCGACCCGCAGGAAGTTCTCCGGGTCGCCCACCGGCACCAGCACTTCCCGGCGGAACGGCTCTTCCCGGACCGTCGTCGCCAGCCTGTCCTTGACGAAGAAGCGCATCTCGGCGAGGCGGCTGCCGCGCGGCACCTTGACTTCCGCGGCAACGTCGACGGGGCCGGCGTGGGGACCGCCCTCCGGTTCGGTGATGCGCACCCAGAACGCGTGCGGCGGCTGGTTGACGAGCAGTTCGTGGCGGTCGAGTTCCCGGTCCTCGGCGTCGAAGGCCACTGCCTCGACCCGGCCGAGGCGGTCGCCCCGCCCGAGGTCGATGCGAGCACGGTACGGCGCCCGGTTGCGGGCGGCGACGCGCCGGCCGTTGTAGTAGAAGACGACCCGCTGCACCCGGTCGGTGAAACCTTTCTGGACTTCGGCTACGAAGGCGACCCGACCGCGCCGGTCGGTCGGATCCTCGGGTCTCAGGTTGATCGCGCGCGAAAGCGTACGGACTTCGGCCTCCGTTCTCAGGTCCGCCACGTCGACGAAGTCGACCAGCGCATAGCCCCAGCGTCCGGAGGCGAGGTTTTCGGCCAGCACGATCGCGGAGTCGGTGCCGGGCGGGAGTTGGAGCGGCCGCTCGAAGGACAGGTGTTCGGCGCCGGGCGGTGCAAAGGGGCGGCCGTGACTGGCGACCACGCTGCCGTCCTCGCGGTGGAGTCCGGTGCTGACCCGCCACGATGCGGCCTCGCCTGGTGGCGCGCCCGCGGGCGGCACGATGGTGCTGGTCAGACGTCCAACCGTGCGCTCGGGCGACGTGGACTCGATCTGGATCGAGGCGACGACTTCGATACCGCTATTGCCTCCGCCCTCGAACTCGCTGTCCAGATCGCCCTCGAAGGCGCGCCGCAGCCGCATCTCGGCAACGTCGTCCGGCGAGCCCGCGCCGGCAACCAAGGTCGGCGCACGGAGTTCGTGATCTTGGTTTCGTGACCGCAGCTCGAACGGACCGGCGGCGGCCGCACCGTCCGGAAGCTGGAACCTGGCCTCGAAACGGCGGGGAAGCCGCTCGATCCACCCGGCGATCTCCAGACTGTTCGAGAGCACCTCGCCGCCCGTGGCCGCGGCGGCCACGTCCCAGTCCGATGGCTGGACGAAGAGCCGGAGTTCCTCCTCGACGGTTTGCTGCGCACCGGACCGCCGGCGGCCGAAACGGAGCGTGAAGCCGACCGTCACTTCGTTCGAGCTGAGGTCGACGCCGTCGTCCTCGTCCTCGGATACGAAGGCGATCGGCGCCGCGGTCCAGCCGAAGGCCGCCGCGGTGCGGGCCACGGGCCGAAGGCTCGGCATGGCCGCCGACTCCACCGCGAGCGAGCCGGCGGTCGGTACCAGTTCCAGGTAGTAGCTCAGCGGATCGGTGACCAGGCCATCGCTGAGCAGAACCAGATGCCGCCGTGCGCCTTGCTCTTCCCCTGGATCGAGGGTGTCGTCATCGAGCGACGCCACGGCCTGCGGCGCCTCACGCCTCAGATCCTCGCGGTCGGCGAGAAACGCGACGAGTCCGTCGATCTGGTTGCGGCGCATGGCCGCCTCCTCACGGAGCGCGTCGGTCGCCATCTGCTGCAGCAGGGTATCGAGCTCGGTCGCCCACTCGTCCCCGGAAGCGGCCTGGCTTCGTCGCGCACGGGAGATCTCGATCTGCCGCTCGCTGGCGAACAGGCGCCGCCTTTCGACCAGCGCGCTCGCGGCCTCCTCGCTGGTGGCCAGCCGGCTCAGCGCGGCTTCGGCCAGCTCGAGGTCCCGGGTCGGCGGCAGGATCGTGCGAGCGGCCGGGTCCGCCACCACGATTTCCAGGCTGCCGAGCGCCAGCAGCGCGTCGAGCTGTTCGAGCAGCGAGTTCGCCAGTTGATGAACGGAGCTTGGCGTGGTCAGCGCGAAGTCGATGTAGACGAGGGTCTGCCAGCCGTCTTCGGCCGTCGTGACGCCCTCGATCTCGACCGGCGTTCCGTCGACCCGAAGTTCCAGTTGCCCGTTCAGGTCCGCCTGAGACGCCCCCTCCGCCTCGAACGTGACGGTCTGCTGTGCCAGTGCCGCACTCGCCGCGCACACCCACAACAGAGCCGCCGCCGGCCATCTCCTTCGCGTCAACATCGGTCCGGCCTTTATCCTTGCAAGACCGACGCCACCGACGCCACAGCCTACGCGACGATCTGGTGGATCGGCTTCGCGCCTTCGACGCCGACGAGCTTCTGGTCGAGGCCGGCGTGGAAGTACGACAGGGCGTTGGGGTCGAGACCGAGTTGCTGCAGGACGGTGGCGTGCAGGTTCTTGACGTGGAAGCGGTCGACCTCGGCCCGGTTGCCGAGTTCGTCCGTCTCGCCGACGCTGGCGCCGCCCGCAATACCGCCGCCGGCCATCCACATCGTGAAGCCGTAGGCGTTGTGATCGCGGCCGGTGCCCTCGGCGTACTCAGCGGTGGGCTGACGGCCGAACTCGCCGCCCCAGATAACCAGCGTGCTGTCGAGCAGGCCACGCTGCTTCAGGTCGCGCAGCAGGCCGGCGATCGGCCGGTCGGTCGCGCCGGCGTGGTACTCGTGGTTCTTGACCAGATCGCCGTGGGCGTCCCAGTTGTTGTCGTTGTGGTTGCCGCCGGAGTAGACCTGCACGAAGCGCACGCCGCGCTCGACCAGGCGGCGCGCCAGCAGGCAGCGGCTGCCGAAGTCCTTCGTGCGGTCCTGGTCGAGACCGTAGAGGTTCCGGATGTTCTCCGACTCGCCCGACAGATCGACTGCTTCGGGCGCGTGCTGCTGCATCCGGTAGGCGAGTTCGTAGCTCGCGATGCGGGCCGCGAGTTCACTGTTCTCGGAGCGCGGCGCGGCATGCTCGTCGTTGTACTCGCGCAGGCGGTCGAGCAGCCGGCGCTGCGCCTGGCGCGACATGCCCGGCGGCGGGTCGAGCGCCAGGATCGGCGTGCCGCTCGAGCGGATCACGGTGCCCTGGTAGCTGGCCGGCATGTAGCCGCTGGACCAGTTCTTGGCGCCGCTGATCGGGCCGCCGGTGGGGTCGAGCATGACGACGAAGCCGGGCAGGTTCTCGTTCTCGGTGCCGAGGCCGTAGTTCACCCAGGAACCGATGGCGGGGCTGCCGGAGAGGATGCGGCCGCTGTTCATCTGCAGCATCGCGGAGCCGTGGAGCGGCGCGTCCGCGGTCATCGAGTGGATGAAGGCTATGTCGTCGACGCAGCCGCCGATGTTCGGGAACAGGTCGGAGACCCACTTGCCGCACTCCCCGTACTGCTTGAACTTCCACTTCGGGCCGACCACCCGGCCCTGGCTCCGCGAGCCGCCGCGACCCTTGGTGCTGATCTCGATCGTCTTACCGTCGAGGGGGTAGAGCTTCGGCTTGTAGTCGAAGGTGTCGACCTGGCTGGGTCCGCCGTACATGAACAGGAAGATCACCGCCTTGGCCGGGCCGTCGAAGTGGGGCGGCTTGGGGGCCAGGGGGTTCTTCCACTCGGTGGCGCCGTCGGCGGCGACGGTCTGGGCGGCGAGGAAGTTGTCGTTGGACAGCATGCTCGCCAGAGCCACGGAGGTGAAGGTGCCTCCGGCTTCCCACAGGAACTCCCGCCGGGTCTGACCGCAGAAGGTGTTGCGAGGTCGATCAGCGTCGTGGGTCATCGTTCTACTCCTCAGCTTAGTCGAGGTAGACGAACTCGTTCAGATTCAACAGCAGAAGGGAGAGACTGGCGAACGCGGCAGAGGAGTCGAAACCCTCTTCCCGCTCGAGCTCCTCGATCAGGCCGACGCCGCGGGCGATCTCCGCGGTCCTCGGCTGGCGTGCGAGCACAACCCGGAGCGCTTCGGCAACCCGGTCCTCGATCGATCCGCCGGCGCCGCCTGTGCGATCCGCCAGAGCCGCCGCCTGCTCGCCCATGAAGGCCCCGTTGAGCATCATCAGCGCCTGGGTCGGCTGGGTGGTCGTGAAGCGGACGGGGCAGGTGGAGTCGGTGTCTGCGAAGTCCAGGCTCTCGAGCAACGGATGCAGCAGGGAACGCTTGACGTGGATGTAGATGCTGCGCCGCGAGGCCTGTTCGGGCGTCGCGTCGCCCCAGGCCTGGTCGGGCTGCGAAGCGGTGGCGAGAACCGCTGCCGGCATGGGCGGATAGACGCTGGGGCCGCCGAACTCGAGGTTGAGACGCCCGGTCGCGGCCAGGACGGAGTCCCGGATTTCCTCGGCAGTCAACCGTCTCATGTTGAAGCGGCTGAACAGGTCGTTGCCGGGATCGGCTTCGAGCGCTCCCTCGGGCGGGCGCGAGGACATCTGGTAGGCCCGGCTGGTCATCATGAAGCGGTGCATCGACTTGAGGCGCCAGTCCCGGGCCACGAACTCGGTCGCCAGCCAGTCGAGCAGATCGGGGTGGGTTGCCCCTTGCCCGAAGCGGCCGAAGTCGTTCGGGGTCGGCGACAGCCCGCGGCCGAAGTGGTACTGCCACAGGCGGTTCGCCATCACGCGGGAGGTGCGCAGGTTGCCGTCGTCGGCGATCCAGCGGGCCAGGGAGCGGCGGCGGCCGGTGGTGGGCGAGTCGGCCGGGCGCTCGGCAAGGCCCGGATCCGCGTTGCCGAGGATGAGCGGGAACCCGGGCTCGACCCGTTCCGCCGGCGCGTGCGGGTTGCCGCGGATGAGCACGTGGGTAGGCGGCGCCTCGGGTCCGATCTCCTTGACCCGCAGCACCTCGACGTAGTTGCGCGGGTTGGGGGCATGGTCGGCGAGAGCCTGGACCGCGTCGTTGTAGGCGCTTGCCGGCTCTGTTGCTGGGAACGCGGGCGTCTCGCCCGCCCCCGGGACCGCGGGCGTCTCGCCCGCCCCTGGGAACGCGGGCGTCTCGCCCGCATCCGGCCGCAGGCCGGCAGCCAGGACTAGCGCCGCCCCACCCGTAGCCGGATCGAGGGCCAGACCGAGGATTTCTTGCGGCGACAGCGCCCGATCGTAGAACCTCACCTCGTCCATCGAACCCGCGAAGTGGTCGCCGGCGCCGCGCCGTCCAAGGTCGAGGAACGGGGCCTGTCCCAGATCGTTCCCGTCCCCCTTGGCCTCATCGGCCGGCAGACCGTCGACGAAGAGCGCGATGGCGCCGGAGTTCCCATCGCGTGTGAACGCGGCGTGGCGCCAGTGCCCGTCGTTGTAGCTGGGTCCGGACGAGACGCTCGTCCGCATGGGGAAGCCGTCCGTCTTCTCGGAGACGTAGGCAACGACGTAGCCGTTGCCGACCATCGAAAGGCCGAAGCCCAGCAGTTGTTCCACGGAATTGACGAGAGCTCTTCCCTTCGCCCATTCGAACTGAACGCCGCCCGGCGCGCCGTCCGTGGTCCTGAACCACAGACTGACGGTGAAGTCGTCCGCCACCGGGCGCGGCAAGCGTACCGAGTCGTTCTCGCCGTCGAAGGTGTAGGCGCCGCCGGCGACCCCGTCCGCGCCCACCTGCGCCTCCTCGACCCGGCCGTGGAAGCGGCCCCTTCGGTCGCCCGCGACCAGGGAAACCTGTTCGTCGAGCGGAAGATGGGCAACCAACCCCGTTTCCGCGGTCTTCCTGGCCGCTTCGAGTTCTTCGGCCGTGGCGGCGTCGATGAGGGACGCGGCCGACGAGCGTGCTGCCTGGATGAGCTGCCGCCGTTCGGCGCGCCAGCGCTCTGCCTCTGCTTCGGCCTCGGCGGAGCCGAGATCCTCGGGGATGAGGTCGCGGTAGTTCTCGGGCGTCGGCTGGTTGCCCCCGCCGACCTTGTAGGGCGCGATGCCCCGGAAGAACGACAGCATCCGGTAGTAGTCGGTCTGGGGAATCGGATCGCCGCGGTGGTTGTGGCAGCGGGCGCAGCCGATCGACATGCCGAGCATGACCCGGGACGTCGTATCGAGGACCGAGTCGAGATCGTCGTACTGGGCGAGCGCGGTGTCCGTCGGCTCGTCGTCCCAGATGCCCAGTCGCAGATAGCCGGTGGCGACGATCGACGCGGCGGTGGGGTGGTCGATCTCGTCGCCGGCGAGCTGGTGGGTCAGAAACTCGTTGTACGGCATGTCCGCGTTCAGAGCGTCGATCACCCAGTCGCGGTAGCGCCAGGCCGATGGCTTCTTGCGGTCCCGCTCGTAGCCGTCGGTCTCGGCGTAGCGGACGAGATCGAGCCAGTGCCGGCCCCAGCGCTCGCCGTAGTGGGGCGATGCCAGGAGGCGGTCGATGAGGCGTTCCCAGGCGTCGGGGCGCTCGTCCTGCTCGAAGGCCTCGACCTCCTCGAGGGTCGGTGGCAGCCCGGTCAGGTCGTAGCTCGCGCGCCGGATCAGGGCCCGGCGGTCGGCGGTCGGCGGCGGCTCGAGGTCGGCCGCCTCGATCCGGGCGAGCAGGTAGTTGTCGATCGGGTTGAGCGGCCAGTCCGGGTCCGCCACCGCGGGGACGTCGGGGCGCACGAGCGGTCGGACGGACCACCATGCCCGGTCGGCATCGGTGATCTGGAACTCGTCGCCGGCCGCCGCTACTTCCGCGATGTCGTCCTCGTCGCCGCCGAAGGGCGCACCGAGCTGGACCCATTGCCGGATCGCCTCGATGTCCGCGTCGGCGAGCCTTCCTGTGGGCGGCATCTGCAACTGCTCGTCGTGGTACCCGACCGCCTGGAGCAACAGGCTCAGGCTGGGCTCGGAGGTGGAGATCGCCGGGCCGCGTTCGCCCCCGCGCAGGAGTCCAGCCCTGGTGGTGAGCAGCAGGCCGTTCTCGGCCCGGTCCGGGTCCGAGTGGCACATGAAGCAGTTTTGCTCCAGCACCGGCCGCACGTTGTCTTCGAACAGCTTGATGCCGTCCGCCGGGGTTTGCGCGGTCTGGGCGCCGGCTGACGCTGAAGTCAGGAGGAGCAACACCAGTGCCGAACCCGTGCCGGAGACGGGCCGCATCCGCTGCGCCGATGCATGCATGGTGGCGGTGATCATACCGCTCCTGGAGTGCTACCCGAACCGGGTGATCAACATCCACCACTCCTTCCTGCCGGCCTTCCCGGGTGGCAGCCCGGACCGGCAGGCCTACCTGCGCGGCGTCAGCGCTCCGCGCAGACGCTCCGCAGTTGTCGCCGCGCCTGGGCCAACGACGGGTCGCCTCCGGCGAAGCGTCGGCCGTCTTCGAGGAGTGCCAAAGCCTCGCCACAGCGGTCGGTCTGGGCCAGGATGGACGCGAGGCGGACACGGGCCGCCGTAAGATCCGGACGGACCGCGAGCGCGGCGGCGAATGCCCGGGCGGCTTGTTCGGGGCGGCGCAGGTCGAGGAGGATCATGCCGAGCACGAAGCTGGTCTGGGGCTCTGCGGGATCGAGCTGCTGGGCGGTCTCAAGCTCCCGCGCCGCCTCCCGCAGCCGTCCCTGGATGGCGAAGATGCCCCCGAGTTCGGTCCGCAGTCGCACCTCGTCGGGGGCGGCAAACGACGCGGATGCGAGGCCGCGCTCCAGGGCAGTGCGCGCTTCCGGGAGCCGGTCCTGCTGCCGGAGGACGACGCTCAGGGCGTGCAGGGCCGCGGCGTCCGAGGGGGCCTCGGCGACCCGGGCTTCCAGGATCTCCAGAGCCTCGGCGGGGCGGCCGGCGGCGGCGAGGGCGCCGGCGCGCCGGGTCGACGCCTCGGCGTAGCTCGGGTCGAGCGACAGCACCCGGTCGTATCGCTCCAGCGCTTCGCGGGGTCGGCCGGCGCGTTCGAGGACCAGGGCGAGCTGGTAGTGGGCCTGTTTGTAGTCGGGCGCCAGTTCAGTTGCCGCGGTCAGGCGCCGGATCGCCTCCAGCGGACGACCGAGGCCGGCGTGGAGTTGGGCCAACTCGAAGTGGGCCGAAGCCGAGGTGGGATCGAGCGCCAGGAGCTCTTCGTAGGCGGTCTGGGCCTGGTCGAAGTGGCCGGCGTCCATGTGAGCCAGAGCCAGGTGTTGCCGCGCCTCGAGGTTCGTGGGATCGGCTTCGACGGCGCGGCCGAAGAGCGTCGCCGCGGC
Organism: Candidatus Multivorans sp.; assembly: GCA_965247095.1. Classification (GTDB taxonomy): domain Bacteria; phylum Acidobacteriota; class Thermoanaerobaculia; order Multivoradales; family Multivoraceae; genus Multivorans. The sequence continues at coordinate 879,522 of OZ251997.1, forward strand.
AGCGAACTCTCCCGCCTGGATCGCGATCAAGCCCTGCTGGACCAGGGCGGTGCTGCCGGTGGGCAGGTAGGGGAGTTCGCGGACGAGGGGATCGTCCAGAGTGAAGTCCATGTGGCTCGCCTGTGCCAGGTGGGTGGCTGCTCGCTCCTCGTCGCCCAAGCCGCGGTACGCCATGCCGAGCGAGTAGTGACCGCGGCCCGCGGCGGGTTCGGCGGCGAGCGCTCGCTCCAGGAAGCCGGTTGCGGTCTCGGCGTCGCCGCGATCGAGCGCCAGGGCGCCGAGGCCGTAGAGCGCGGGGGCGAACTCGGACTGGACTTTGAGCGCCCGGTTCCAGAGCGCGGCGGCTGCCTCGGGACGGCCGCGCGCGGTCTCGGTTTCGGCAAGGCGGTGCAGGGCCGGGATCAGGTCGGGCTCGATCGCGATCGTCGCGCGATAGGCCGAGGCTGCCGCTTCGAGATCGCCGGCGGTCTGGCTGGCGAAGGCGGTCAGGTACGGCCAGCGATGATCGGTCGGTTCGAGGCGGCTCGCTTCCCGGTAGCAATCTTCGGCGGCCTGCAGCGCGGTGAACGCATGGCTGTCGAGCAGTTGGAGGCCGTGGTAGAGCTTGCCGAGTTCGCCGACCGCGGCTGCCAGTTCGGTGTCGGTCGCTCCGTTCGTTTCGAGGGTGCGGACGCGCCGCTCGAGGCTGGCGATCTGGGCGCGGACGGCCGGGTCGTGCGGTTCGTAGCTGGAGGGCAGCGAGAGCTGCTCGCTGCCGTCTGTGCAGGCCAGCAGGGCGACGGCGATCGTGGCGAGTGCCCCCCGGAGCGCCCGGTATCGGGTCGGTGCGGCAGTCATTGTTCGCCTCGTCCCTGGCGCAGTTCGTGGTAAGTCCGGGGTGAGAGCGGGCCGAACGACTCCTCGCCGCCGCCGAGCCAGGTCACCCGGACATCCTCGATGGCGGCGGCGCCGAGTCCGACCAGGACTCTCGGGTCGCTGGAGGAGGCGTAGCTCCACTGCGCGCGGACGCGGCGGGTGATCATCCGGCCGTCATCCAGTGCGACTCTGACCAGGCTGCCGAGAGCGTCCCGCCTACCGTCCGCGGTGACGAGCCGTAGACCGATCCAGCCGCTGTCCTGGCCGACGACGTTCACCAGCAGCCGGACCGGTCCGTTGTTGTTCGAGATCAGGACGTCCGTATCGCCGTCGTTGTCCACATCGCCGAAGGCGGCGCCGCGGGAGACTTCGTAGGTCCCGAAGGAAGCGCCTCCCAACGCTGAGACGTCCTCGAAGCGGCCGTCCCCGAGGTTGCGAAAGAGTTGATTCGGCTGTCCGAAGCGGCGTTCGTGGTCGGTGGCCGCGGCCGCCCGCGCGGCGGCCTCAGCGCCGGCGCGGGCCCGGTCGAGGCGACGCACGGCGCCGTTGACGGCCAGCACGTCCAGGTCGCCGTCGTTGTCGAAGTCGAACCAGCCGGTGCCGAAGCCGGTCATTGCCAAGCTGGGTGTGTCGAGTCCCGCGACCATGCCGGCGTCCGAGAACAGACCGCTGCCGTCGTTCAGGTAGAGAGTGCTCGTCTCGCCGGTGATGTGGGTCACGTAGAGGTCCTCGTCGCCGTCGCCGTCCAGGTCGCCGGCATCGACGCCCATCCCGGCTTCGGCTTCGCCCCTGCCGTTGACCGCCGAGCCTGCGAACAGAGCCCGGTTCTCGAAGCGGCCGCCGCCAAGGTTCATCCACATCTGGTTCGGCGTGCCGTCGTTGGCGACGTAGAGGTCGAGCCGGCCGTCGAGATCGAGATCGGCGGGCACGGCGCCGAGGCCGTTGCCGTACTCGGATGCGATGCCAGCCCGTTTCGTTGCGTCCTGGAAGCTCCCGTCGCCGAGGTTGCGGAGCAGGCGGTCCGGTTCAGCCCGGTACGTCTTCGGGCTGCAGTAGTCCGGTTCGCCGCTGCCGAAGGTGCACACCGTGTGGCTGCCGAGATTGAAGTCCACGTAGTTGGCGAAGAACAGGTCCAGCGCGCCGTCGCCGTCGTAGTCGAAGAAGGCCGCGGGGACGCTCCACCTGGGATCGTCGGCGCCGGCCGCCTGCGTTGCGTCCTCGAACCGCCCTCCGCCCAGGTTGCGCCAGAGGCGGTTTGGCCCGAAGTTCGTCACGTACAGGTCGGCCTGGCCGTCGCCGTCGTAGTCCGCGGCGGCCACGCCCATGCCGTAGCCGGTGGAGTTGAGGCCCGAGTCCGCGGTGACGTCGATGAAGCGGAGTTCGCCGCTTTCCGCCAGTTCGTTCCGGAACAGGCGGTCGCGGGCGGGGGCGCCGTCGGTAGGGGCCGCGGCGCCCGGCTCCAGGTCGGAGCCCTGCACCAGGTACGCGTCCAGATCGCCGTCGCCATCGAAGTCGAAGAGCGCCGCGCCGGAGCCCATGATCTCGGGCAGCAGGAACCGTCCCGCGCCGCCGTTCCGGTGCTGGAAGGCGAGGCCGACCTCAGCGGCGCGCTCTTCGAAGGCGGGGGGAAAAGGATGGTCCGCCGGCGGCGGTTCGGGGTTGGGTTCCACCCCGGGGCCTTCCGCGCAGCTCGCGGCGGCGAGCGACAACAGGGCGATGCGTGCACCGACCATCGCTCGGTGAAGAGCTAGGCCGACAGTTCGTGGTGGGGCCAGTTCTCGAACCACCCAGACCTCAGGGGAAGCGATCCGTTCAGCCAGCCTTACCGGCGTGTGAACGCTGCACAGAGCTCCAAGAACGCCGCCTCGCTCTCGCACCTGAGCGCGGCGCGGATCAAATCGGCTTCGGGTATCTCGCCGAGTTCCGCAAGTCGCGTTTCCAAGGCCGGCGTGATCGGGAGGCCACGTTGCTCAAGGAGCGCAACCACCGCCGCGGCTCGACCTTGCGCCAAACCCTGGGCTCGGCCCTCGGCTCTGCCCTCGTCGCGGTGGTGGCGCAACCAGGAATCGTCGTCCGGCCCGGTGCCTTGGGCTGCGCCCAGCGCGATTCCGATGCGGTGCAGCGCCGCCTCGGTCCCGGCCGAAATGACGCTCTCGTTCAGTGCTCCGTGGATCTGCTCCGCAGTCCAGCCGCGGAAGGCGCGGCTGCTCCCCGCCTCTCTGAAACGGCCGCCTTCCAGGACGTGGATCGTCAGCCCCGAGATCCGGGACTTGGGGCGGCTCGGGGAGCGTGCGTCCGGCACGTCGACCCAGACCTCGGGGAAGCCCCAGGACTCGTAGAGCGGCAGCTTGCGCACCCGGACATCGGTCGAGTAGTCGACCTCGAGGACGACATCGGGGAGGGCGCCGCCGTCCACGTCGACCCTCGGCGTCAGTTCATCAGCGGGTGACGGATGGAGGTAGAGGATCTGGTCCGCCTGCATCAACACGCGTGGCCTGGGACCGCTGCTGAACCGCACCAGGTCGGCCGCCCCGAAGGTTTCGATCGGCGACCCCCTGGAAGCTGCAATCCGTTCAGCCAGCCTTGCCAGCCGTTGTGAGGGCTGCTCGTGATGGGTCGTGGTCGGCTCGCAGACAACCATCGCGGTCGCGGTGCGTGCCTCCCAATATTCGACGCGGCCGTCGTAGTCCTCTATTTCGTGGAGCGGTATGTGAACCGCCTTGCAGCCGGGGAAGTCGACCGGGTCTAGTGGAGCTTTCTCCGGGTCGCGCCGCTCGTTCCGAGAGGACCATTCCGGTGCGTGAGCAGGCTCGACCATGGCGCGGATCCTACATCGGCGAAGAGCTGCGATGCCTCTAGCCGGTTCGGCGCCGCGATGCGCCGCGGTTCGAGTAGCCCTTGTATCTCCTCGACACGAACGTCGTTTCCGAGTTGCGCCGCCCGCGACCGCACCAGTCGGTTCTGCGCTGGTTTCGGGGCGTACCGGCTGAACGGCTCCACGTGTCCGCCGTCACGATCGGCGAGATTCAGGCAGGCATCGAGATCACCAGGGAGCAGGATCCGGTCAAGGCGACCGAACTTGAGAGGTGGCTCGACAGTGTGCTCGGCGCGTACAGCGTCCTGCCGGTGGACGCCGACGTGTTCCGCGAGTGGGCCAAGCTGATGCACAAGCGATCGGACACGCTGATGCAGGACGGCATGATCGCGGCCGTCGCCGTTGTCCACCGGTTGACGGTAGCGACCCGCAACGTCCGCGACTTCGAGGTGTTCGGCGTGGACACGGTCGATCCGTTCGCCAAGTCGGTTGGGGACGGTTTGCGCTGATCTCCGTCTGCGCGCGAGTCCTCGACTCGCAGTCTCCTGTACTGAGCCACACAGAGTGTTGCTGCATTGGTGCGGCAGCGTTATGCTCTTCACACCATGAGAACGACGATCTCGCTTGAAGACAGGCTAGCCATGCAGGTACGGCACGAAGCTGCGGCCCGGGGACTCAGCGTGAGCCGCTTCATTACCAAGACCCTGGACGATGCGATCAAACGGCCTGAACCCGCGGCGTCGCGTCCGTTCCGGCTGCTGACCGTCGGCGGCGGTGGTCCCCGCTCGGGGGTTGACCTCGACCGGCCCCGCGCACTTGAAGTGGCCGAGGACGAGGTCCGTCTGCGGAACTGACGGAGTGTCCGAACGCGCGGGTTGTCGGTCCCGGTCCCGATCACCTTGCCGTTATCGAGCGGGTCTGCCGAGGGTCCGCCGCCACTGGGAAGCTGGTGGCGGACGCCCAGCATGCGGCGGTAGCCATCGAGCATGGCTGCACGCTCGTCTCCACAGATGCCGATTTCGATCGGTTCCCAGACCTGCGCTGGCTACATCCGTTGCGGCCCGCCGCCGCCCGCGGTCGCTGAACGTAGCTACGCCGCTCAGACACCAAGCTCGCTAGAGGCGCCGAGGGCCCGTGCAGGTCGAAGTCGAAAACGCCGGCCTGAACCGCGTTCTGCCTAGCCTTGGCCCAAGCGAAGGGCGATACCGATGATGCCGCCGACCGTCGGGACCATCAGGGCGAAGATTCCACCAACAATCCACTTGATCGTTCGCATTTCGCCCCGCAGGCCTTCCATCTGGGCTGCAATCTCCTGCCGGAAGCTCTCGAAGCGATCCCTGACCTCCTGACGTAGAGCTTCCATGGCCCGTTCCAGGCCCTCGATCCGAGTCGTGTTCGTCGCCACGGTGGTCGCGAGCTGGTTCAAATCCACCCGGACCTCCGCGATGTCCTGCTTGACCTCAGTTCGGAGTTCCGCGATGTCCTGCTTCAGTTCGGTTCGGACGTCCGCGATGTCCTGCTTCAGAACGCATTGGGCATGGGCGAGATCTTCCTTCGTCGCGAGCCTCTCTTCCATGCCGACCATCATCTCGACCAGTGCCTCCATCTGGAGTCCCTTGAAACCAGCGTCCTCGAGCCGACGCCTTGTTTCGCGCACCACTGAGTGTACCGGATAGCTTCCCATCTCCTGATCCTCCTTGCCACCGTGCAGCCGCCGTGAACATCTGGTACATGCCTTCCCTCGCCAACTCGCACAGCGGCAATCGACGGACCGCGACCGGCGTACTTTCCGCTCGCCGGCCGCCTGATGCGCGTAGAAGGCCGCCACTGACTAAGACGGATTGCGTGGCGTGAGTTGGGGCGCAGCCGCCTTCGCGAGCCTTGGCGCTTCCACGGCGCCGGCGTCATCGACCGGGTGTTTGGCAGCGACAGGCCGGAGGTGCGCGTTGAGCCTCGTGCCGGCACGGAGCTCGGCGGTTTCGCGAGCCGAGGGTGGCTCACTTTCTGCGCGTTGGGCGGCTCAGTTTCCGGGTTGCCTCCAGCTCGAGACAGTAGAAGGGGGAGAGAGCCGAAGCCCTCTCCCCCTTTGATTCCTGCGAATCCGGAGCCGAAGCCCCTGGGTTCTTCTTGATCCGGTCTAGAACCGGAACTTGATCGAGGCTCGCATCTGCCGCGGGCGCTGGAAGTACCGGCGTACGGGGTAGACCTCGCCCTGACCGTCCCAACGGCGGCGGCGCTGCTGGTTGGTCGCGTTGAGCACCTCGACGCGGAACTCGCCACGAACGTCCCGGTAGCCCATGGGGAAGCCCCAGGCGCCACTCAGGTTGATCGTGTACTCGTCCGAGGTCCGGCGCCCCTCCGCTCCCAGGGGGTGGAGGCGGACGCCGATGCCGGCGTTCGCCGTGCTGGGCCGCGCGTCGCTCGTCGGGTCGGAGGGAGTGATCGGCGGACAGGTGGCGAGACCATCCGGCCGCGCGCCCGGCGCGCAGGTCTTCGCGGCGCTGATGCCCGCGCCTTCACTCCGGGCCCAGGGGGTTCCGGTCTGGAAGGTGAGGTGGCCGCCGACGGTCAGGTCCTGCTTGCCGATGCGCCAGGTCTTGAACCCGAAGGAGTTGTAGATCCACGTGCGGTCGGCCACGCCGTTCGCGCCGCGCTGGTTGATCATGCTCCCCGGCTGGCCGATGAACTCAGTCAGACGCGCTGCGCAGTCTTCCGGATAGAGCCGGGTCCTGCCGGTCCGGCGGTCCGGATTGGTCTGGCTCGCCTGACAGGATGAAATGTGGCCCTCATCGAGGTTCACATGAACGAGTTCCAGGTACCCGCTGTCGGTGTTGTTCCACCAGACGCCTCCTCCCGTCGTGTCCGTCTCCGACCAGGCCACGTTGTTGTAGAGCGCCCAGCCGTCGGCGAAGCGACGGTTCAACTGGATCTGGAGGCCGCGGTAGGAGTTCATCGCCGGATCGGCGTTGGCCAGGGCCTCGCGATTCACCGTGCTGGGCCTGTCCGCCGGATCGAAGCCGGCCTCCGCCCACCTCTGCGCGCGCGCGTCATCGAACGCGAGCACGATCTTCTCCAGGTCGTGGTAGTTCTCGGTGACGCCGATCGCGCGGCCCCGATGATCGATCTGGTAGTTGGAGAACATCATGTCCTGCAGCTTCCAGTCGATGTACTTCACATCCAGGGCCCAATCCGGACGGAACTGCCACTCCAGGCCGAGGATCGCCTCCTGCTTGTAGTAGGTCTGGATGTCAAAGTCGTAGAGGCCTGCCTGGACGGCATCCCACATGAGGCCGGGTTGCGCCAGCTCCCAGGAGACGTTGTAGCCCGGAATGGCTGCCCCCACCGTGCCGTTGCGGATCGTGTCGCGCCGCGACGGGTGCCGGCAGTCGTAGCTGACGAAGCCTACCGACCTCAGATAGTCCATGCCGGCGATGTCTCCCGGGTCGCAGAACAGGAAGACTTCCCTTCCCTCGTACCCGTTCCACAGGTCGTGCATGCTGGGCCGTGCCACGTCGCCGCCGGAGATCCAGGCCTGGTTCAGCATCGCGTGGTACAGCCCCCAGGTGGCGTTGAACAGGAAGGCGCCGTCGCCCTTCACGTCGTAGGTGATGTTGATCCGGGGATCGACGTAGGTGTCGTCGACGACCCGGCGCCGGACATCGTTCCATGCCTCCTGGTTCTCCGCTCGGAGCCCCAGGTTGATCGTCCAGTGATCACCGATCGTGAAGCGGTCGCGGATGTAGAAGCCGACGTCCCGAACCTCGGTGTCGCCGGTACCCGCGCCGACGCATGTGCCGGGCGTACGGACGATCTCTCCGTTCACCCGTTCGATCTGTGTCGGACGGTGGGGCAAGCCGTCAGTGTGGAGCCCCTCGCAGGTGAGAAGCGGCGAGTTGTAGTCGACGAAGTAGCAGCTGCGGCCGCGCGTTGTACCACCGACGAACGTTGGGTTCGTTGGCGACGTGTCGTTGCCGCGGAGAAGGGAACACGTGTCGTGGCCGAGCGACCCGGCGCCGGCGTAGCCGAAGGGACTTGAGGCGTCGAAGCCCCAGCCGTTGAACAGCGGCACGCGGGCGTTCTCGCCTTCCCACTTCGTATCTTGGTAGTCGAGGCCGTACTTCAACTCGTGGTTGGCGCCCACGAACTGGGTCAGGCCAAGGTTCGCCTGCTCGCGCGGGAAGGCGTTGAAGCCGAAGCCGTCGGAGAGGATCCAGCCGTTGTGCCAGGCCTGCAGGTTCTCGTTGTCGCGGTACACGTTGTAATTGTTGCCCGGGTAGAAGATGCCCAAGCTGGGGTTGAACGGGAACCGCAGCGGATAGCTCGTGTCGCCGCCCGAGGTGTTCGTCGCGCTATGGCCGGCGATCGGTCCGCGGTCGAGCGACTTCGCCTGCAGGCAGGTCTCCACCATGCGCGCAGGCGCATCGGGGAAGTTGTCCTGGGCCAGCCACTCGAGAAGGGGAATGCCGTCCGGGTTCAGAACCTCCGGGTTCTCCTGCTCCAGCGTGTCGTAGCAGGCGAGGTACTTGTTCTCCTGCGTTTCCTGCTGGGCGACCTTGGCTTCCAGGAACCAGTTGCCGGAAACCGCGTAGTTCCAGTTGATCGTCGACAGCACGCTGTCGTTTTCGTGCGGAGTCGGCGTCCAATAGTCGGACGACTGGTCGTTGAAGTAGTTACGGAACGCCGGCGTGTCGATTGCCGAAGCCGCAAGCGAATGGGAGGCCGTCGGCTGCATGTTCAGCTTGAAGATGCGCGCGTCGTTGAACAGGCTGACGTCGTACGGGTCACCGCCAAGCAGCCGCTCCGAGAAGGCATCGTCGAACTCACTCAGGCCCACGAAGAACCAGAACTTGTCCCGCCTGAGCGGACCGCCTGCCGAGAACTCGTAGCCATTCGAGGCGCCGGCCCATTCGTCACTGCCGGGCAGGCACGGTTCGCGGTTCGTGGTGAACACCTCCGAGGTGTCCGTGCCGCCGGGGATCAGGCCGCGCCCCGCGTCCCGGTCGTCGCCGTGGCAACGCCTGAACCAATCCGCGGGATACGGCTTGTTCTGGCGCTCGGTCAGAGACGGCTGGTCCTGGTAGTCGGAGCTCCACTTGAGTGCCTGACGCTGCCAGAGGACGTCGGTGTGCCACCGGTTGGTGCCCGACTTGACGATCACGTTGGTCGAGGAGCCGATGTAGCGGCCGTACTCGGCGGAGGATCCGCCGGCCTCCATGGAGACCTCGGTCACCGCCGTGGTGGGCAGGAAGACGCGGCTGCCGCCGAACTTGGCGAAGGTCGTGTCGACGCCGTCGATGTAGACACCCTGGTCGGCGAAGTGGGTTCCGTTGACCGATGGCCGCGTCTGCTGGATGTCGTCGTTCCGTGCGTCGGAGGTGACACCGGGCAGAGCGTTGATCACGCCGTAGTAGGTGCGCGTCGTGCCGGCGGTCTGTTCGCCGATCTCGGACGTCACGGTGGTGCCCGCGGTGACGTTGAACTTGTCGACCATGGGCGTGTCGGCCGTGATCGTCAGCTCTTCGCCTTCGATGGCTGCGTGGAGCGTCAGGTCGACCGACTGGCGGTCACCTGCCGCGGCGTGGAAGGAGGTATTGGCTTCGCCAAGGCCCTGCAACTCCGTCTTCAGGCTGTAGTCGTCGGGGACGATGCCGACAAAGCGGAAATTGCCGTTGTCGTCGGTGATCGTGAATTTATCGCCACGGTCACTGGACAGGGTCACGCTGACGCCCGGCAGGGGGGAGCCCCCAGGATCAACGATGGTGCCACTGACGGTGGCGGTCTCCGGGGCATCGGCGAAAAGGCCGACCGGAATGAGCAGTATCAGGGCCACTGCGAGTCGCTTCACAAGCTCCTCCTCAGGATCAAGTTGTAGGGAATACGTTGAGAGGGACTATATGACCGGCTAACCGGATGTCAAGAAGCGGTCGATTTGGGCTTGTGGGGTATTGGGGATCCGGGATTCTGGATCGAACGGGCGCTTGGCGGCGTTGTTCGGCGTGCGGACGTACGCCGCGTCGTTCTGGCATCGCGCCTGATGCAGGCGAGGCGCCCGTGCTGCCTGGAACCAGATGCGGGCGAGACGCCCGCGTTCCCAGGGGCCGGATGCCGGCCGGAACCCGGGTGGCGCGATCCGCGCCACCCGTGAACCAGTCCGTGCGCCCGTCGTCGGGCGCACGGATGGCAGGCCGGCGTACCCAGTGTGCGACGGAGGTCGGAGGGGCGGCGCATGCTCGCCAAAAGGAAAGGGGAGAGAGCCTAAGCCCTCTCCCCTTCTGATCCTGTGAACGCCTGAGCCGAAGCCCGGCGGTCTGTGCGGTCCGGCGCCTAGAAGCGGAACTTCATCGAGGCGCGCACCTGGCGCGGGCGCTGGAAGAAGCGCCGCACCGGGTAGACTTGGCCGTCGCCGCCCCAGGAGCGTCGCCGCTGCTGGTTGGTGACGTTCAGCACGTCGACCCGGAGTTCACGCCGCACGTCCCGGACGCCCATGGGGAAGCCCCAGGCGCCGTTCAGGTTGAGGGTGTACTCGTCCGAGGTGAAGCGCCCCTGCGTGCCCGGTGCATGCAGGTTGAAGCTGACACCGTCGTTCGGCGTGCCCGGCTTCGGGTCCTCCGGATTGCGCTGGACCCTTTCAAGGTCATCGAAGTCGATCGGCGTTCCTTCCGAGCGGACCCACGGTGTTCCGGTCTGGAAACTCAGGTGGCCGGAGAGGGTCAGGTCCTGGTTCCCCAGACGCCAGGTCTTGAACCCGAACGAGTTGTAGATCCACGTCCGGTCGTAGGCGCCGTTCAGACCGCGCCGACCGCTTCCCCGACCTCTACGTTTCGGTGCTGGGCGGGGCGAACCGTCTCTACCGGAACCGCGGGGACGGCAGCTTCGAGGACGTGGCGGCGGAACTCGACGTCACGGGGCCTAGCCAGAGCTTCGCGGCGTGGTTCTGGGACTTCGACAACGACGGCAACCTGGACCTGTTCGTGTCCAGCTATACCGGTGACCGGGGAGGCCTGGGCTTCGTGGCCGCGAGCTACCAGGGCTTCCCGGGTCCCTGGGAGTTGGCGCGGCTCTACCGGGGCACGGGCGGCGGGCGGTTCGAGGATGTCGCGGCCCGCGCCGGCCTGACCCGGCTCCATCTGCCGATGGGATCGAACTTCGGCGACCTGGACGCGGACGGTTTCCTCGACTTCTACCTCGGCACCGGCTACCCGGACTACGAGGCGGTGATGCCCAACGTCCTCTACCGCAGCCTGGGCGGCGAGCGGTTCGTCGACGTGAGCCTCGCCGCCGGCTTCGGCCACCTGCAGAAGGGACACGCGGTGGTGTTCGCCGAGGTCGAGGTCTACTGGCCGACCACGGACAGCACCCAGACGTTCACGGACGTCGGGATGGACCGGTTGTACCGGGTCGTCGAGGGTGTGGAGGCTTTGGAGGTGGTCGACTAGCGGACCGGCGCCGTGCCGATGACGTGGTCGGCCTCCAGCGCGTCGAGTTCCGCCTCGCTCAGGCCAAGCAACCGCGTCAGCACGTCGCGGTTGTGCTCCCCGAGCGTCGGCGCGGGCCACTCGACGGCGTACGGGCGGTTCTTGCCGTCGCCGCCCACCGGCCGGTAGGGCGCGGAGGCGTTCGGCTGGTCGCCGACGAAGGCGCGTTCGCGCCACTGCCAGTAGCGGCGGGCTTCGAGATGCGGGTCGTAGAGCACGTCCAACGTGTTGCGCACGACCGCCGACGGCGCCTCGGCAGCGGCCAGACGACGCTCCAGCGCCAGGCCGTCGTAGAGCCGGGTGCGGGCCGCGAGCTCGCGGTCGAGCTCGTCCTCGTGGCCCTTGCGGGCGGAGGCGGCGGCGAAGCGGGGGTGGGTGGCGTCCATTCCCACGGTGTCGCACAGCCGCTGCCACTGCTCGTCCGTCTCCACCGTGATCGTGATCCACGGTTCCGCGCCGATGCACGGGTAGACGCCCCAGGGCGCGTGCAGCGGGTGGCGTCCGCCGCAACGAGCAGGCGGCTTTCCGCGCATCGCTTGCTCGACGAGTCCGTGAGCCGCGAGCGGGAACATCGATTGGACGTGGGAGAGATCGACGTACTGGCCCTCACCCGTCCGCCGGCGGTGCCTGAGAGCAGTCAAGAGCGCGGCGGCGGCGTTGATCCCGGCGATCGGATCGCCGAAGGCGACGTGCTGCATGGTCGGCGGATCCTCCGCGCGGCCGTTCAGGTGAGGCAGGCCGGACGCCTGCTCGACGGTCGAGCCATAGGCGCGGTGGTTCATCCACTGACCGCTGGCGCCGAAGGGCGGCATGGACACCATGACCAGTTCGGGGTTCACCTCGCGCAGCCGCTCGTAGGCGAGCCCCAGCTTGGGCAGGACGCTGGCGGTGTAGTTCTCGATCACCGCGTCCGAGATCGCGACGAGTCGGAGGAGCAGATCGACGCCGCGGGGAATGGTCAAGTCGAGTGTGATCCCGAACTTGTTGCGGTTCGCGCTGTTGAAGGCGGTGGACTGCTCGTAGAGCTTCTGTTCGATCGACTCCGGGGTCGACTCCCAGCCCCGCCACCAGTCGAAGTACTGGCAGGACTCGACCTTGATCACTTCGGCGCCCATGTCGGCGAGTTGACGGGTGGCGAGCGGACCTGCCCAGCCCATGGTCAGGTCGACGATGCGGATGGCCCGGAGGAGGCCGGGGCGGCGAGGGGCGGCGCTGGCCGGCAATTCCGGCGCTCTGGCCAATCGCCGGCGAACGACCGGCGTTTCGGGGACGTGGCCACCGTGCTCGCCGAGCCGTGGCGCCCGGCCGCCCGCGACGGCCGGCGTGCGGTGGAGCCGAAACGGCGTGCCGGCGGTAAGGAAGCGCCCCTGGTCCGGGTGCTCGGCTTCCACCCAGGCGCCGCGGTCGCGGAACTGGTCGAGTTCGAACAGCTCGGCCGGCGTCGGCGCCAGCGCCAGGGGAACGCGGGCCGCTTGACCGGCCTCCACCCACTCCAGAGCGGTTCGTTCGAGGAAGCGGGGCCCGAGGGCTGCGTCGATTGCGTCGGCGTCTTCCAGGCGGTTGACCGATACCTGGTAGCGGGGGTCGGCGCCCAGCTCGGGAAGTCCCAGCAGCGAGCACAGGCTCCGCCACTGCGACGGGGTCACGGTGGTGACGCCGAGCCAGCCGTCACGGCAGGGGTAGATGCCGGTCGGGTAGGTGGGCCAGAAGCGGTTGATCCCTACGCGGGGCCGGATCTCACCGGTCGCGAGGGTGCCGGGAGGGCCGGGCTCGGTGATGCACATCGCCGCTTCGAAGATGGACACGTCGATATGGCTCGTGGCGCCGAGGTTGCCGGATTCCCGCGCCAGCAGATGGCCGACACCGGCAACGTAGGCGAGCGTGCCGGCGACGATTTGCGGTGTGTGGCCCGTGGTCAGCATCGGCGGGCCCTCGGCCGGGCCCACGGCTCGGACTGCCCCGATGTGCGTGCTGATCACCTGATCGGTGGCGGCGCGACCGGCGTAGGGGCCCGCGGCGCCGAACCACGAGATCGAGAGCCGGATCTGATCGGCCTCGAGTGGCCGGTTGGGACCGGGGTCGGCGTCGAGGATGACGTCGGCGGCACGGAGGAACGCCCGGCTCGTTGCGTCGTCCGGGTTGGCGGCGACACTCCGTTTGCCGAGCGACAGGTAGGTGGCCAGCCCGCTCGCTTCAGGCGCAGGGGCTCCGGGATGGAACGGCGGCAGGCGCCGGATCGGGTGCCCTTCGCCGGGCGGCTCGAGGTTTGTGACCTCGCCGCCGAGGTCGCGGAAGAGCTTGCCGCAGTAGGCGGTGGCGACGGTGCCGGCGAGGTCGATGACGTGGATGCCGGCGAGGGCGCCGCCTCTTCGGGGTTCCGCGCCGCCGGGTGCTGCTTCGTGGTCGTTCATTGGACTGAGGTGGACGCGGGATTGTAGATCGTTCCAGGTTCCGCCTGCGGCGGATGCGGGCGAGACGCCCGGTGTGCCAGGCGTCGGCGTAGGATTCCCGCGTGAAACGACAGACATACCTGCGGCTCTCCGTGATGATGCTCCTGCAGTACGGGGTATGGGGCGTCTGGTTGCCGGTGCTGGCGCGCTACCTCCAGGCGGCGCCTTCGGAGGGGGGGCTCGGCTTCACTCCGGGCCAGATCGGATGGATCCTGGGGCTTGCGAGTTCGATCGGGGCCGTCACGGCGCCCTTCGTCGCCGGTCAGCTCGCGGACCGCGCGTTCTCCACCCAGCGTGTGCTGGCGGTGCTGTTGGTCGCCGGCGGCGTGGTCAAGATCATCACCGCCTACCAGACCAGCTTCGGCGCCTGGTTGTGGCTGTCGGTTCTCTATTCGGTGCTCTTCACGCCGACCCTGGCCCTCTCGAACTCGCTCGCCTTCGCCCACATTGACGACGGCGATCGGGAGTTCCCGCGGGTGCGGGTGTGGGGCACGATCGGCTGGATCGCTGCCAGTTGGGCGTTCCCGCTGTTCTGGCTGCTCTCGGACGTGCGGCTTTCCTGGCTGCCGCCGTTCTACGCCGGTGTGGAGGCCCCGGACGCGACGGCCCGCCTCGTGGATTCCCTGGTCTGGAGCGGCGTTCTCGCCTTCGGCTACGCGCTCTTCTGCCTCTTCCTGCCGTCGACACCGCCGCGACGCGACGCCAAGGAGAAGCTGGCCTTCGCCAAGGCGTTCGGGCTCTTCCGGCATCGGTCCTTCGCGGTCCTGGTGGCGGCGAGCCTGCCGGTCGCGGTGATCCACCAGATCTACTTCATGCAGACGGCGCCGTTCATGAGCCAGGTGCTCGGTCTGCCGGACAGCCGCATCGGCCCGGCGATGAGCATTGGCCAGTTCGCGGAGATCGCGGTCATGGTGGCCGCGGGCTGGCTCCTGGCGCGGTTCGGTTTCCGCGGTGTGATCACGATCGGCGTGCTCGCCTACGCCGTCCGCTACGCGATCTTCGGCAGCGTGTTCCTGCCGTCACAGGTCATCATCGCGAGCCAGGCGCTGCACGGCCTGTGCTACGCGTGCTTCTTTGCCGCCGCCTTCATCTATGTCGACCGCATCGCGGAGGCTGATGTCCGTCACTCGGCGCAGACCGTGTTCGGCATCGTGATTCTGGGCCTGGGGCCGGTGCTGGCCGCACCCGTGCTGCAGGTGCTGTCGATGCTCTTCACCAACGAGGCGGGCGTGCTCGACTACTCGGCGCTGTGGTACTCGCTTTCCGTCCTGGCGATGCTGACGATGGTCGGGTTCGCGGCCCTGTTCCGGGACGAGACGCAGGCCGAGCGGAGCTAGAGCCCGTCAGACGTCGCAGACCTGCACGCCGTGGGCCAGGGCAGCGAGCTTGTCCTCGCCCTTGGGGATAAATTCTTGCCCCACGATCCCCGTGTAACCGGTCTCGAGGATCGCGCGCATGATTGCCGGGTAGTAGAGCTCCTGGTTGTCATCGAGCTCGTTGCGGCCCGGGTTGCCGGCCGTGTGGTAGTGGCCGATGTGCTGGTGATGGTCGCGGATCGTGCGGATGACGTCGCCTTCCATGATCTGCGCGTGGTAGATGTCGTAGAGGATCCTGAAGCGGTCGGAGCCGACCCGGTCAACGAGTTCGACCAGCCAGGGCACGTTGTCGGCCATGTAGTCGGCGTGGTTGACCTTGGAGTTGAGCAACTCCATGCAGATCGTGACCCCCTTGTTCTCGGCGTGGCCCACGATCTGCTTCAGCGCCTGCGCGCAGTTGTCGAGACCCTCGCTGTCGGCCATGCCGTTTCGGTTGCCGGAGAACGTGATCACGTTGGGGAAGCCGGCTTCGGCCGCGGCGTCGATGCTGGCGCGAATCGCTCCCAGGCAGGCTTCATGGTTGGCCGGGTCGTTAACCCCCTCGGTGATGCCATGGCTGTTCGTCATCGCGCAGCTCAAGCCGTACTTCTGGATGGTGGGGAAGTCGTCGGCGCCGATGATCTCGACCGACTCGAGGCCCATCGCCTTCGAGGCCGCCGCAAGCTCGTCGAGCGGCATGCGGCCATAGCACCAGCGGCACACCGACTGGCGGATCCGCCCGTTCCTGATCACCCGTTCCTGCTGGGCCGCGATTCCGGACGGTGCGGCCGAGGCCGCCGCGACCGCTGCGGCGCCTGCGATCAGGGTCCTGCGGGACAGAGGTTCTGCGTTCATGGGACGGTCCTCCGCTAGACGTTTGCGAGCCTGGGGGTTGAGGGGTCCGGCCATCTTAGCGCTCGCCACGCGCTACGATCGCGGCATGGAGACCAGGGTGGGGCGCAAACCGAGGTGGCGGCTGGCGGCGGTTCTGGCCGCGTCGACTCTGCTCCTGGCCTCCCTGCTGCCGGCCCAGTGGTGGCGCCGGGCGCCGGCGCGCTACCCGGAGGAGGGCCGCCAGTACCTGGAGGGGTTCGTCTTCTGCCGCGGCCAGTACCGGCAGGTGGTCGACGAGTGGCTGGGACAGGGCTGGTTCACCGACTACCCCGACTCCGAGTACAACTTCATGACCCGGCTGTCCCAGTTGACGACGGTCGAGATCCAGCGCACGGCCTACGGCGATCCGGAACACCTGGTGCTGACCCTGGACGATCCCCGGCTGTTCGAGTTTCCCTTTCTCTTCATGTCGGACGTGGGCACGATCGGGCTCAACGACGTCGAGGCGGGGAATCTGAGACGGTACCTGTTGGCCGGAGGCTTCCTGTACGTCGACGACTTCTGGGGGCCACGGGCCTGGGAGCACTGGTCGCGGCAGATCGGCCGGGTCTTGCCGCCGAGCGACTACCCGATCGTTGACATCCCGGTAACCCACCCGATCTTCAGGACCTTCTTTACTGTGGACGAGGTTCCCCAGATCCCGTCGATCCAGTACTGGAACATGACCGGACGCGCCGATACGTCGGAGCGCGGCGGGGATTCCGCCCAGGCCCACTTCCGAGGCATCTTCGACGAGAATGGCCGGCTCCTGGTCGCGATGACCCACAACACGGACATCGCCGACGGCTGGGAGCGGGAGGGCGAGTCCCGCGAGTTCTTCGAGCGCTTTTCGCTGACCAAGTCGTACCCGTTCGGCGTCAACCTGGTGCTGTACGCGCTGGCGCACTGAGGACGGTCACATGGCTCGTGCGACGCTTCGTCCCCGGTTCTTGGCGGCCTATGCAGGAGTGGCTGCGACGGTTGCGCTCGCCGCTCCCGCCGCGGCGCAACCGGATTCCTCAGAGTCCCAGGCTACGGTCGAACACGTCTCCGGCACGGTCTACGTGCTGACCGGCGCGGGCGCCAACATCGGCGTCTCGGCAGGAAACGATGGCATCCTGCTCGTAGACCGCGGGTTCGCTCCTTGGGCTGAACAGGCCCGCGCGGCGCTCAAGGCGATCGCACCGGGAGACCCCAAGTTCATCGTGAACACACACTTCCACCGCACAGGCGGGAACGCGATCTTCGGCAAGGAGGCGCGGATCGTGGCGCACACGAACGTGCGTGACCGTATGACCGGCAAACGCAAGCCCGGCAAGCGCAGGGTTGAAGCTTTTGTCAGCCATCTCCCACACGTAGACCGCCACTACCTGGACTTCGAGTTCGTGGACCGCGGCACTCCGGGCACCAATAGCGGCGACTGGGTCTATGAGCCAGTGGCCGTGCCGCGGCTTCGCAGACGGCGGCCTGCATGGGTGAGCACGGGTACACGCTCGGAGGAGGCCATGCCGGTCATGACCTTCGACGACGGCATGTCGATCCACTTCAACGGCGAAGAGATCTTGATCGGCCACCTTACCGCCGGGCACACGGACGGCGACAGCTTCGTCTTTTTCACCGGTTCGAACGTGGTCCATGTTGGCTACCAGTTCCAGCCCGGCCGCTTTCCATACATCGACATTGCGTACGGCGGCAACGCGGTCGGGCTCAGAGACAGCATTGGGTGGATGCTCGAGTACTTCCCGGCCGATGCGAAGGTGATCCCCAGCTCTGGCCCGCTGTCTTCGGTCGACGATCTGAAGACATACCATCGGATGCTCACGGAGTGTGTGGCCGTGGTGAAAGCGGCCAAGGATGCCGGGAAGCGGCTGAAGAAAATCCGTGCCGCCGGACTGCCGGACGAGTGGAGCGGCTGGGCTTTCACCGGCATCAGCGAGTCGGTCTTCATTGGTTTCATCTACGACAGCCTGTAGGACGACCGGGAGCGGACCTTCCCGCTGACGGTCACCGACTGCTATAGGGTCCGGCGACGCGCCCGGTGATGTTGCCGGGCGCCGCCTCACGACTCCCAACGAGGACAGATACATGACCCGCCTGACGATTCGTTCCCGTTGCCTGGCGCTTCCCGCCGCCGTGGCCGCGTCCACGCTCCTCGCCGCGCCCACCGCGGCGCAGCAGGACTTCTCGGCCGTCGAGGTCACCGCCCAGCATGTCGCGGGCTCGGTCCACATGCTGACCGGCGCGGGCGGCAACATCGGCGTCTCGGCCGGCGAGGACGGCATCCTGATCATCGACGATCAGTTCGGCCCCCTGGCCGACAAGATCCGGGCTGCGATTGCGGGGATCTCGGCGGGCGACCTGGAGTTCGTGGTGAACACGCACTTCCACGGCGACCACACCGGCGGCAATATCGTGTTCGGCGAAGAGGCGCTGATCGTGGCGCACACGAACGTGCGCAAGCGCCTGGCGGAGGGCGCCGGCGCGCGCGGCCAGTCGGTGGCGCCGGCGCCGAAGGTGGCGCTGCCGGTCGTTACCTACGACATCGGCGTGTCGATCCACTTCAACGACGAGCAGATCATGATCGGCCATCTGGCCGGAGGGCACACGGACGGGGACAGCTTCGTCTACTTCATGGACTCGAACGTGATCCATCTGGGGGATCAGTTCTTCGCGGGACGTTTCCCGTTCGTCGACGTTGCGAGCGGCGGCAACGCGGTGGGGCTGCGGGACAGCATCGGCAACGTGCTCGACCGTTTGCCGGAGGACGCGAAGGTGATCCCGGGCCACGGTCTGCTGTCCTCGGTCGACGATCTGAAGACGTACCACCGGATGCTCGAGGAGTCCGTCGCCACGGTGAAGGCGGCGAAGGACGCCGGCAAGTCGGTGGAGGAGATCCAGGCCGCCGGCCTCTCCGACGAATGGGAGGGCTGGGGTTCCGGCTTCATCAACGAGTCGGTGTTCATCGGTTTCATCTTCGAGAGCCTGTAGGGGCGCGTCATGGAAGCCAGTGTTCTGCTGCTCGCCACGATTCTGGCGGCGGCGCCTCCGGCCTCGGATCCCGTCCCGGATGTCGAAGGTGGCTGGCCGGCTTGGCGGGGGCCGAACCGCAACGGGTCGGCGCCGGCCGGAAACCCGCCGATCAAGTGGTCCGAAGACAGCAACGTGCGCTGGAAGAAGGCCGTGCCGGGCCTCGGCCTGTCGTCGCCGATCGTCTGGGGCGATCGGCTCTTCCTGACCACGGCCGTCAGCACCGGCGAACGGGTCGAGAACGCCCCGCCGGAGGGGCGGGGAGACGGCATCGCTCCGGACCAGGTACTGAGCTACGAGGTCCACGCGCTGAACCGGAAGGACGGCTCGACGGTATGGAAGCGATCCGTGCTCACGGAGGCGCCGCACGAGGGGACACATCCCGACGGCACCTGGGCCTCCGGGTCGCCGGTCACCGACGGCGAGGTGCTGATCGTCTTCTTCGGTTCTCGCGGTCTCTACGCCTTCGACCTGGACGGCCGGGAACTCTGGCGCCGCGACTTCGGCGACATGAGGACGCGCCTCGGCTTCGGCGAGGGGAGTTCCCCGGCGCTCTATCGCGACCGGGTTCTGGTCATCTGGGACCACGAGGGCGACTCGTTCATCACCGCCCTCGACAAGAAGTCGGGCGAGGAGATCTGGCGGCGGGACCGCGATGAGATCACGTCGTGGACGACGCCCCTGGTGGTCGAGCACGGCGGCCGGACGCAAGTCATCACCAGCGCGACGAGCCGGGTCCGCTCCTACGATGCCGAGACCGGCGAACCGATCTGGCAAGCGACGGGAATGACCCTGAACGCGATCCCCTCACCGGTGTACGCCGACGGCGTCGTCTACCTGACCAGCGGCTTCCGCGGCAGCAAACTGCTGGCAGTGCGCCTGGACGGGGCCTCCGGCGACGTGACGGGCACCGATCAGGTGGTGTGGTCCGTCGACCGGGACACGCCCTACGTGCCCTCGCCCCTGCTGCACGACGGCGTCATCTACGTCACGAAGGTGAACCGGGGCATTCTCTCGGCCTATGATGCCAGGACCGGGGAGGCCCTCTACGCCAACCAGCGCCTGGGGGCTGTGCGCAACGTCTACGCCTCACCGGTGGCGGTCGGCGACCGGGTCTACTTCGCCAGCCGCGACGGGGAGTTCCTGGTGGCCAAGGCTGGGCCTGTGTTCGAGGTCCTCGCCGAGAGCGAGCTGGACGACCGCTTCGACGCTTCGCCGGCGATCGTCGGCGACGAGATCTACCTGCGCGGCCGCAGCAACCTGTACTGCATCGCGGCGCCCTAGCCTGACGCGGCGACCGGGCCCAGCGGCACCTCCAGCACCACCGTCTCGGGCAGCAGGCAGACTTGATCGTCGCAGGCCTGGAGCCGGACGGAGATGGGAACGGCCACGGGGAGTTGGCCGGCAGCGGCGCCGGAGGCGGGGCGGACCCGGAAGGCGATCCGCTGCCTGCCTTCGTAGATGAGGACATCGCCGGACTGCGTGCCGACCTCCGTGCGCCGGGGTTCGGGATAGCGGAGGTCGGTGACCTCGAAGCCGCGGCCGGCGCCGATGACCTTGGTGCCGATCAGGTCCTCCTGGAGGGGCACGGGGCCGTTCAGGTGCCAGCCGTCCGAGATCACGAGATCGAGATCGACTTCGTATTCCCCGGCCGTGGCGCTGGGGCGGAGAGCAGCGGCGGCGGCAACGGCGCCACGACCGGCGGTCTCCCGGGGACCCGCCTCGCCGTCGAGAGCGACGGCAAGGCCGGTCAGCATGTAGGTGTGGGCGGCGGGCGCACGTTCAACGTTCTCGGCAAAGGCAGCCACGGTTGCGAGCGCGCGATCGATCGACCCCTGGTCGCCGTTCCTTTGGCCCAGTTCGGCCAGCGCGCGGACGGCCACCGAGTTGCCCGAGGGCACGGCGCCGTCGGTCGGGCTCTTCGGCTGGGCGATCAGCAGGTTGGCTGCCGTCCGCTCGGCGACGAAAAAGCCGCTGCCGAGGCTCGACGCGGTCGCGGCGCCGGCCTCGGTCGGGGCCGGCGTGGGATCCCAGAAGCGCTCGATCATCTCTGTGGCCACGGCTGCGGACCGTTCGAGCCAGTCGGTGTCGCCCGTCACGTCGTACAGCGCCACCATCGCGTGCGCAAGGTGGGCGTAGTCCTGGACCAGTCCCGACGTCGAGGCCACGCCCATGAGCCAGACCCGCCACAGGCCGCCGTCGTCGCGGCGTCCGTGCCGCCACAGGAACTCCGCCGACCGCGCTGCGGCCTCGGCGTAGGCCGGCTCGCCCAGCGCGTCCGCCGCCTCGGCAAGCGCCCGGATCATCATGCCGTTCCAGGAGGTCAGGATCTTGTCGTCGCGCAGGGGATGCAGGCGTTCTTCGCGGACGTGGTAGAGGCGCTCGCGGATGTGGTCGAGCCGGCCAAGCAGATCCTGGAGCGACAGTCCCAGGTCGCCTGCGCTCTCGTCGAGCTGCCGGTCGAGGAACAGGATGTTGCGGTGCTCGAAGTTTCCTTCGTCCGTGACCCCGAAGAGCCGGATCGTGAGGTCGGCGTCCGCGGGTTCGAGCGCGTCCCTTAGCTGGGCCTTGGTCCAGATGAAGAACTCGCCCTCGACCGACTCCCCGTCGGCGGCTTCGCTGTCCGCGTCGGTGGCGGAGTAGAAGGCCCCGTCCGGCGAGGTCATGTCCCTGAGCACGTAGTCGGCGGTCTCGCGCGCCACCCGCGCCAGCAGCGGATCGCCGGTCAGGCGGTACGCCAGGGCGTAGGCGCGGAGCAGGTGGGCCTGGTTGTAGAGCATCTTTTCGAAGTGGGGAACCAGCCACCGTCCGTCCACGGAGTAGCGGTGGAAGCCGCCGCCGATCTGGTCGTAGAGGCCGCCCCGGGCCATCGCGCGCAGGGTGATGAGGGCGGCGTCGAGCGGTCGTCGGTCGCCGCTGCGGAGCGCCTCCTCGAGCAGCAGCAGGAGATTCGTCTCGTTGGGAAACTTCGGTGCGCCGCCGAAGCCGCCGGAGACGCGGTCCGTGCTGGCGATCAGGCCTTCGACGGCTTCGCCAATGACCGTGCGGCCCAGGTTCTTCGCCGTTCCGCGCGCGGAGGTGATCTGCTGCACCAGGTCGGTGATCTGAGCGGCCGCGGTTTCCAGAGCGTCCCGCCGTTCCCGCCACGCGGCGTCGACCTGTTCCATCAGGTTGACGAACTGTTGCGGCGGAAAGTAGGTGGCGCCGAAGAAGGGCCTCCGGTCGGGCAACAGGAAGCTCGACATGGGCCAGCCGCCGCGCTGCTGCGTGACCTGGACCGCGGTCATGTAGATGTCGTCGACGTCGGGCCGCTGCTCGCGATCGACCTTGATGCAGATGAACTTCTCGTTCATCAGCCGGGCGACCTCCACGTTGTCGAAGCTCTCGCGCTCCATCACGTGACACCAGTGGCAGGTGGAGTAGCCGATCGACAGGAACACCGGCTTGTCGTCGGCCCGGGCTCGCTCGAAGGCCTCTTCGCCCCACGGATACCAGTCCACCGGGTTGTGGGCGTGCTGTCGCAGGTAGGGCGAGGTCTCGAGGATCAGACGGTTCAGGAACAGGGGACCGCCGTCGGCGTCGAGGTGCTCGGTGCGCGGCTCGTAGTCGGCCGGCATGGCGGCGAGCGCCGCTTCGAGCCGGGCCTGGAGCTCGGGCGGGCGTGCTGTGGCGCCCGGAGGCGGGACGGCGGATGCAGGGGCGTTCGGCACAGTCAGCAGAGCGACGGTGAGGCCCCCTGCAATCCAGGCGGCGTTGGGCACAACGCTGAGGATAGCGCCGCGCTCGTTGCTACCCTCGCCCGGATGGCGGAACTGTCGCCCCCGCCCGCGGGTCGGAAGCTGATTCTGGAACTGCGGCGCGAGTTGGCGGAGGCCGGCGACTCCTTCCGCGCGCAGGGCCAGCAGGCGTACATGCGGTCGGAGATGCCCTTCTGGTGAAGCGCTGAAGAATATCGGCGGCGGCGGCCTCACTTAGGAAGCAGGGCTTCCGTCGGGACCGGGACCCTCAGGTCTCCAGAGCCTCGGCATCCTTGAAAGGCTGTTCCTCACCAGCGTCGGGTTCCATTCCCGGCAGCGCTTTCGCGAGCGCTATCGGCAGCGATGTCGTGCGCTTGACTTCGTTGAGCACGATGCTGGTCAGCAGTCGATCGACGGACGAGCACGTCAGGTCCTTCAGGAGCCGCTCCAGATCCTGGTAGTCGCGGACCACCACCTTGAGCAGGTAGTCCTGTTGGCCGGTCAGGAAATGGCACTCCATGACCTCGTCCAGAGCCTGAATCACTTCCTTGAACTCCCGGTCGGCGTCCTGCCGATGGTGAACCAGTGAGACCTGCACGAAGCACTGAAGGGCCAAGCCAAGGGAGTTCCTGTCCACAAGCGCCACCTTCCTTTCGATGATTCCCTCGCGCTCAAGCCTCAGGCGGCGCTTCTTCAGGCCCGAAGTGGAGAGATCGACTCTGCGGGCCAGTTCGGCGTCGCTCCGACTGCCGTCCTCCTGCAGGAGTTCGAGAATCGTGTAGTCCTTGTCGTCTAGAAGCCGCATGCCTCCCCTTTTCTGGTCGCGAGCTCGGTGATCGGGCGCCGCCTTGCAGCGGGAGTTTAGGACAAGCGCATAGCGCCGAATCACTTGGGCCGAATCCTTGACCCAGGCGGCCCATCAAAGTGGGCGGCCCCAAACGAGAGCGGCCAAATGACTCTAATATCTCTAGTTTGAGGTGATACGGTCCTCCAAAGCATGGATTGGAGGTCCAAAAATGTGCTGTTGGTTGATAGGGCGGTCCCGTTGTGTCTCTGCCCGCGTTTCTGGGGCGGCACGGCCTGACCCCCTGATTTCACCGGGGGACGGTGGTGTGCCGCTGTCCCCTTCTCCCAACCCCCCAAGAAGGAGGACTAGCTGAAATGGTCAAGACGCAGCGAAGAGGCCTATGGTCCACTCCAGCCTTGGTGCTGGTGGCGAGTTGGCCGCTCATGGCCCAAGAGGAAGAGGGTGTCGCGTCGACTGTGCGGGCAGCCGAGAGCTTGAGCACCCGCGAGGCGGCTGTCGCCGTCACTGTAGACGAATCCCAGAGGGTCTCATATCGGCAGGGCGCTCAAGTCGTCAACATGGCGCGTGTGACGGATCGGGCCCTGTTAGAAGGAAAGCAGGGCTACCAGGTCGTTCGGGTGGACCCGGACAGAACCCCGCGGGTGGTGGCTCAAGCGGCTCGTACAGAAGGCGAAATCCCCATCTTCGTCACCGATACCGGTGAGCTGCAGGCGCCGGTCGGCGGCGTCATTCTGATTCTGTCGGAGTCGTGGGGTCTTGGCGAAGTCGAAGCGTTCCTCGTCGAGCACGGACTCGACGAGTCGACTACACCGGTGCAATGGCGCAAGAACGGGTATGTCGTGAGCACGGTGCCCGGAACGTTCGCTGTCGAACTGGCCAACCGATTGGCGGGTTTGGCCGGCGTCGATCTGGCGGTGCCGAACTTCTGGAGAGAGACGGTGCCACGATGAAGCGGCTTCCGGCCATCGCAGCTCTCTTCCTCTTGCCCGGCGTCGCTTTCGGGCAGGTTACCGCCCCCAGCGGCGCCGTCACCGCGGGTGACCAGACGCTCACGGTCGCGTGGGATGAGCCAAGCGGCGCCACGATCGGTTCGGCATACGATCTCTGGTACATCCTGTCGTCGGAACTGTCCGGCAGCCGGGGTGTCTCGCGTGGCGATCTCGGCCCTGGCGCCGGTTTTCGCGACCAACCGGCCATGCCGGTCTGGACCCAACTGTCGGACGTTGCTTCCGGCAAGGGTGACCACTACGTCATCCTGCCCCGGAGTCTCACGAACGGTTCGGCCTCAGTGCTGTCCCACAAACGGGGAGGAAGGATGGGTCTGAACCGTGCCTTGTCGTATGATTGGTGTTCAAGCAAAGCCAATGACGGCAAGGAGATCCAGACCCATGGCGCACAATAGTACCGTACTTGGCCAGTTCCTCAAGCTGGTGTCGAGACATGAGTTCGAGCGGGAGGCCCGGCGGCATCACAGGGGACGCAAGCTGCGCTCGATGAGCCGCTGGGGCCAGTTCGTAGCGATGGCGATGGCGCAGCTTTCCGGGCGGCGCAGTCTGCGAGACATCGTGTCGAACCTGGATGCGCAGGCTCACAAGCTGTACCATCTCGGCGTTGGCCGGGTAGCCCGATCTTCGCTGGCGCGGGTGAACAGAGAGCAGCCTCACGAACTGTACGAGGCGCTGTTCGGTCGCCTTCTGAGCCGTTGTCAGGCGGCGTCGCCGGGGCATGGGTTCCGTTTCCGGAACAAGCTGTTGTCGCTCGACGCCACATACGTGGACCTGTGCCTGAAGGTGTTTCCCTGGGCGCGGTACCGCAAGACCAAGGGGGCGTTGAAGCTGCACGTGGGTCTCGACCACGAGGGCTGTCTGCCGTCGTTCCTGCACGTCACCGACGGCAAGGGCTCGGACCTCGAGGTGGCCCGGTCGCTTCGTCTTCCGAAGGGGAGCATCGTGGCGGCGGACCGTCTGTACCTCGACTTCGGATGGCTAAAGGACCTTGATGCACAAGGGGTTTTCCTGGTCACCCGCCTGAAGCGCAAGGTCAAGTACGCGGTTCGGGAGCGGCGCTCGTTCGCTCGCGGCCGGGGCGTGACGTCGGACCAGACCATCGAGCTGACCAGCGTCAAGGGGCGCAAGCGGTGCCCGATTCCGTTGCGTCGGGTCGGCTATCGCGACCCGGAGACGGGCCGGCACTACAAGTTCCTGACCAACAACTTCAGCCTCGCCCCGAAGACCATCGCGGACATCTACAAGGCGCGCTGGCAGGTCGAGCTCTTCTTCAAGTGGATCAAACAGAACCTGCGCATCAAGAGTTTCGTCGGCGCCTCGCCCAACGCGGTCATGACGCAGATCTGGATCGCCGTGTGCGTCCATCTCCTGCTCGCCTACCTGAAGTTCGTCAACAAGATGTCCTGGAGCATGAGCCGGATCCTGCGCCTTCTGCAACTCAACCTGTTCGACCGAAGATCGCTGCTGGACCTCTTCGAACCTCCGAGCGGACCACCCGACCCGAACAACACGCGAACTCAACTCGCTCTACTCTGAAGTTTGTGGGACAGCAATGGTCGTCGACGGGCGCCAGCCCCAACGTTCCGCTACTCAGTTCGTACAAGCGAGACGAGCTGGCGATCGCGAACAGCGGCATCGGTTTCATCGAGTATGTCGAGTTCATCTTCGACATCGAGACCAGGGAGCACGGGCCTTTTCAGCTTTGGGTCGGCGGTCCTGAGAACGTGGCGGGCGAGGCCAGCGACGACTGGGTCGAAATCCTCAACCCGCACGTCTACTCTTCCGGCGGTATCGACGGAGAGTATCTGGTCGCCACGAATCAGTTTGTCGGGAAGTCTGCAGACGGCACGTGGAAACTGGCCGTCAGGAACAACAGTTTTCACGCTGTCAAGCTGCACTCGTGGGCGGTGCGCATCTACGGGCACGACTCGGACGGCAACCGCGTCGTGGCTACGCACAACGGCACCGAATTGGTCGACTACGTGACGCCGACGCCGTGCTCAAGGGCTGGCGTCGCCGTCAGGCGACTCACTCTGGACCCGATCTCCGCGACGGTTGCAGAAAACACCGCGTGGAGGTCGGATGCACCGACGCTCGGTGGAGTCACGAACGTGGCAGTGACCTGGACGTTGTCGGGCAACGATGCGGATCTCTTCACCGTCGCGGCCGACACTGGAGTCGTGACTCTTCCAGCTCAAGACTTCGAGAATCCGGCGGATGCCGACGCGGACAACGTCTACGAGGGGTCCTTGACGGCTACCGACGAAGACTCCCGGACCGGATCCGCTTCGGTCGAAATCACGGTGACGGATGACGAGACCGACCTCGAACTCGAGGCGATCAGCGGCACGGTCGCCGAGAACGCTGTGTGGACCTCTCCGACTCCGACCGTCACCGGTGCGAGTACCGGTCCGCTGACCTGGACGTTGGGCGGCGACGACGCGGCGTACTTCACCGTCGCTGCGAGTACGGGGGTCCTGACGCTGTCGGCCCGGGACTTCGAGGCGCCGCTCGACGCGAACGCGGACAACGTCTACGAAGCGACATTGACGGTCACCGACGGGGCTGGAGCAGCGGCGTCGGCCGCAGTGGCCGTGACTGTAACGGACGACGCGAATGAGCCGACCACAACGCTCTCGCTCCAGAACGGCCGCTTCGAGGCTCAGGTCTCGTGGAAGACGGATGTCGGCGATGCGCCAAGTCGGGCCTTCGTCGAAGTCAGTCGCCAAGGCTCGGGCATCTTCTCCTTCCGGCAGATCGGAGACTGGTCGCTGTTGCTCAGCGTTCAGGACGGCTGTGACTTCACGGGAGGCATCTGGGTGATCGCGTCCGATGTGCCGTCGCAGCCGACCGCTTCGGACTACGACCTGAGCCTGCGGAGCAGGTTCCAAGACCGTCTTCTGAACAAGGCCGAGTACCCGCTGTGGACGGTCACTGTCCGTGACACGGAAACGGGCAACACGGTCGAACTGACCAACCACCCCGAGGACGTGTTCAATCCCTATGCTCGTCGGTCAGCCGTACCCGTCCGTATCACTGC
The DNA here is from genome assembly GCA_965247095.1 of Candidatus Multivorans sp. Lineage (GTDB taxonomy): Bacteria > Acidobacteriota > Thermoanaerobaculia > Multivoradales > Multivoraceae > Multivorans. The sequence goes on from OZ251997.1 coordinate 906,964, forward strand.
GACTCGTCGGGCCTTCCCCGATGTGTGTACGACGTCGAGTGGCGCGTCGTCCTCTCTGCCGGTGAAGGTTCCGACGCATCTTGGCCGCGGGCCGGCGCCCGTTGCGCAAGCCGCGGTGGCCGACGCTTCCGCTTCAACCAGTTGCGGCCTGGAGGGGAGGTCCGCCTGCCTTCACAACAAGTTCGATGTGCTCGTGGACTGGAGGTCGTGGGACAGCGCCTCCAATCGCGAACCCACGACTCTGGTCGAAGCGAACGGCTCGGCAGCGGCGTTTTCGTTCCACCACCCCGAGGTCATCGACGCCGTCGTCAAGATCTCGGAGCAGTGCGCGAACGTGAACGCACCGCTGGACGATCGCCGGGGCTACTTCGTCAGCGTTGGCTCCACCGTGATCCACGACGGCCTGCAGGCCCGCGTCGTGGATACTCGTATTTCCGGCAATGCAGGGTTCCTGCGCTGGTGGGATCTCATGGGCACCCCCTTCGACCCGAGCAGGATCCGGGTCGGAAGGGGAGATGTGTTCGAGCGCCCGATGCACGCGAACGAAGCCAAGAACCGGATCGCCTGCATCAGGTAGTTCGGTCCTGCAACGTCGGGAGGGCGGTGCTGCTGCCGCCCTCCCGTCACCTTCCATCACGCCGCAGTCCGGCAGGGCGATCGCATCGCGGAGACCGGCTGGCTTCGTCTCCAGGAAGGTGAGTCGCCCCGTGCTGCTACATTCCGAGCGATGCATTGGCGGAGAGCGTTTGCCGTCGCGCTGATTCTGGCGCTCCCCGCCTGCGCGCGCATCGACGATGCTCCGCTCCGGTGGGTCGACTGGGCAGGCGAGACCCATCGCCAGGTCGTGGTTGACCGGGAGCAGGGGCAGTACCTCGGCCACACGACGACGGTTCTGCTCTCGGATCAACGCTCGATCCTGACCGTGTACCCGAAGGGCCACGGCGCCGGCCCGATCGTGATGAAGCGCAGCGACGACGGCGGCCTGACCTGGAGTGAGCGGCTGCCGACGCCGGCGAGCTGGGCGACCTCGATGGAGACGCCCACCGTCTTCCCGGTCGACCTGCCGGACGGTCGGCGGCGGTTGATCATGTTCTCGGGGCTCTACCCGGTGCGTATGGCCCGCTCCGACGACGAAGGCGAGGCCTGGACCGAACTCGAACCGATCGGCCACTTCGGCGGCGTTGTCGCGATGTCGTCGGTCGAGCGGCTCCGAAGCGTCGACGGCGAGCTGATGGCCCTGTTTCACGACGACGGCCGCTTCCTGCGCCGGCCGACTTCGCGCTACGAGCGAATCCCGGACTTCGAGCCCCGTTTCGAGGTCTACAAGACGATCTCGCTCGACGACGGATTGACCTGGTCGGAGCCGGAGGTCATCGCGGCGCACCCCGAGGCGCACCTGTGCGAGCCGGGACTGATCCGTTCGCCCGACGGCCGCGAGATCGCCGTCCTGCTGCGTGAGAACAGCCGCCGGTTCAACTCCTTCGTCGTCTTCTCGCGCGACGAGGGGCGCACCTGGAGCCGGCCGGTGGAACTGCCGTCGTCCTTAACCGGGGATCGGCACGTCGGCCGGTACACGCCGGACGGGCGGCTGTTCGTGACCTTCCGTGACCAGGAGCCGTCCAGCCCGTGGCGCGGCGACTGGGTGGGCTGGCTCGGGCGCTACGAGGATCTCAGCCGCGGCAAGCGGGAACCTTGGGCCGGCGAGGTGCGCGTGCGGCTGATGGACAACACCTACGCCGCGGACACCGCCTATCCCGGCCTGGAGTTGCTGCCCGACGGCACCTTCGTGACCACGACCTACGGTCACTTCACCGCGGGTGAGGAGCCGTGGGTTGCCGCGGTTCGCTTCACGGCGGCAGAACTCGACGCGTCCGCCCTGGAGGCGCCGGTCGAGGCGCCGTCGAGGCCGGTGCTCCGGGTGGGGACGAGTGGCGACTACCCTCCGTTCTCGCTGCTGTCGGAGGATGACGGTGGCGAGGCCGCGCACGATCCGCCCGGGCGCAGGGGCTTCGATATCGAGGTAGCGAACCGGTTGGCCTCGGATCTGGGCTTCGACGTGGAGTTCCAGTCCTTTGACTGGCCGGACCTGACCGCCGCGGTGGCTGGGGGCGACTTCGACCTCGCGATGAGCGGCGTCACCTGGAGGCCGGGCCGGGCCGCGGTGGGGTGGATGAGCCGGGCGGTGGCCGCGGGTGGGCCATGCGTCGTGTCAGCCGCGGGCGGCCCTGACTCGCCGCGCCGGGTGGCCGTCAACCGCGGCGGCATCCTCGAGCGCTGGACCCGGCAGCGCTTCGGGGGCGGGGCGAGAGAGGTGATCGCCGTCGACGACAACCTGTCGCTACCCGGCCGCCTGGAACGTGGCGAGGTGGACGCCTTCGTCACCGATTCGTTCGAGGTCGAACACTTCGGCCGCGATGGTTGGCGGCGGGACTGCGAGCCCTCGCTCGACCGCAAGGTGTTCTGGGTCGCTCCGCAGCGGGCGGACGACCTGGGCCCCGCGGTCGACCTCTGGATCCGGCGCAACGCGGGCTGGCTGGAGGGCAGCAGCGAGGAGTGGTTCGGCCGCGGGCAGCGCCGCGACGAACTGGACCATCTGCTCGACCTGACGGCTCGCCGGCTCGCCTTCATGCCGGCGGTCGCGGCCTGGAAGGCGGCGCGCGGCGCGCCGATCGAGGATCTCGAACGGGAACGGCTGGTGCTGGATGCGGCCGAGTCGACGGCGGTGGAGTTCGGGCTCGATCCACAGCCGGTGCGGGAGTGGTTCGCGCTCCAGATCGACCTGGCCAAGGCGGTGCAGCGCCGGAGCGTCGCGTCGGAGCCGACGCTGGATCTGGAGGAGGTCCGTCCTGTCCTGATTCGCCTCGGCGAACGTCAGGTGCGGTCCCTGCGGGCGCTGGCTGCGGGTTCGGTGGAAGAAGCGGAGCCTTCGTCGTTTGGTGTCCTCACGCCGTATCTCGACGTTGGGGAGGTCCCTCGGGTCCGTGTGGCGGCGGCCAAGGTCCTGGCCGATCTGACAATCCGCCGGAGGGACTGACCTCTCGGGCTAGAGGACCCTTTCTGGTGCCCCCCAAACCATCTCGTACGTTCAGGGAGCTCCAAATCGAGTAGCGGCTGTTTGCTCCCATTTTCTGCGGGAGCTCTCGGACCGTAAGCCGCTCGCCGGCAGTGCCCTCGTGTTCCGAGGGAACTGCCGGTCGCCCCTTGGGCGGAAACGCTTCCCCCGCGAAGAGGAAGCGGCCTCCTTACGTCTTAGCCGAAGGAGGCAGTTCGGTTTCGGTGCCCCTTGAACAGCGGCTCGAGGCCGGGACTGCGCGTCCCGTCTTTGAGGTGGTGATCAGGTGAGGCTCTTCCGGCGGATTGGTACGGCTGTGGCGGCCGATTGGATCGATCGGCGCCAGCGCGGACGGCTGCGTCTCGTGCCCTCGTGCAACGTCTTCCGGTTGGGGCGTCTGGCGCGCTCCGGGGTTCTGGCTGCGTTGGGAGGGCTGTTCCTGAGTGCTGCCGCGCCGGGCCAGGAAAAGTCCACGGTGACGGTCAGTGCGGACGCGGAGTCCATCGAAGAAGGCGAGACCGCCTCGTTCACCCTGACCCGCACAGCGCCGCACGAGGCCGCACTGACCGTGATGATCGGGGTGGATGCGTCGGACAGAACGGTCTCGCCGAGTCGGATCGGACGCGCGACTGTGGACTTCGCGGTCGGAGACGAGACCGCTTCGTACTCGGTGTCGACCATTGAGAACAATGCGTTCCAGGAGGAGCCCGGTTCGACCGAGGTTTCCCAGTCCGTCAGCCTGGAGGTCTTGGCGGAGTCGCTTGTCGACCCGACCTACATGGTTGGCGATCTTCGCAGAGCGACCGTCATGGTGACCGACAACGACGAGCGCGTCGAGTTTTCCCTGGTCGTCCCGGAGGGAGGGTTCAGGATCGCGGAAAACGCCGGGACCGTGGAGCTATCGGTACGCGCCACCACCGTGACGGCCGGATCTCCGACGGACAACGTCTACGGCGTGATCTTGACAACTGAAACAACCGCATCGGCGGCGTCGGGCGTGGACTATGACCTGCTGAGTGAGAACTTCTCCCTTGGAAGCCTACAGGCATGGAGCTCCATCACGGTCGAAGGCGAACCCCGCTACACGACGACGGTGACCTACAGCTTGGACGTCTATGACGACGCGGTCGACGAAGGCGACGAGACATTCGAGCTTCAACTGCAGCACCCTCCGGGGCGTGAGCGGACGCCGTTCGGCGTCGGATCGGCGATCGTCACGATTCTCGACGACGATACGGCCGGTGTGACCGTTGAGCCCACCGAGTTGACGGTCACCTAGGGAGACTCGACCGGCGCGTCCTACACGGTCGTGCTGGAGAGCTGGCCAACAGCCAACGTGACAATGAGTGTGACGGTGCCGCCGGGTGCGGGCGTGTCGGTGGACGAGACGTCGCTGACCTTTACGGACGCTGATTGGGACGAGCCTCAGACGGTGACCGTGACGGCCGTGCAGGACGCGGATCGGGTGGGTGGAACGGTGACCCTCGCCCACTCGGCCGCGGGCGGCGGCTACCACGCGGTGTCGGTCGCCGGTGTCGAGGTGACCGTAGTCGACGACGACCTCACCGCCTCGTTGACCGGCGCCTCGACGGTGGCGGAAGGTTCGACGGCGAGCTTCACCGTGACGCTCGCGGGCGGCACGAGCACGGCGGATGTCGTGGTGACGTACACGGTGGAGGGTACTGCGACCTCGGGAGACGACTACACGGCGCCGGCGGGGAGCCTGACGGTCACCTCGGCCGGGACCTCGGGCACGATCACGATCGAGACCCTGTCGGACGACGTGCTGGAGCCTGACGAAACGCTGATCGTGACCCTGACGGATGTGACCACGGCGAAGGGGTCGGCCGAAGTCAGCGAGACGTCCAATTCGGCAACGACGACGATCACGGATTCGGGGACGGTCACGGTGTCGGTCGGCGCGGCTTCGGCCTCGGAGGGCGCCACGGTGTCGTTCCCGGTGACGCTGACGGGCGCGGTGGCATCAAACGTCGTGCTGGGCTGGAGCACGACGGCGGGGACGGCTGTCTCGGGCACGGACTACACGGCGGTGACGTCCGGGAGCCTCACGATCAAGGCCGGCGACACATCGGGGGTGTTGTCGGTATCGACGAAGGAGGACTCGCTGACCGAGGCGGACGAGACGTTCACGGTGACCATGACGGGCACGACCCTGCCCACCGGTACAGTCTTGGGCGTTGCGACGGCGGCGGGAACGATCGAGGACGACGACACGCTGGGCGCCGTGGTGACGGGCGCCGCGTCGGCGCCGGAGGGTTCCATGGTGACCTTCACGGTGTCATTGACCGGCGGGGCGAGCACGGCGGCGGTGGTCGTGACATACGTAGTCGAAGGCACCGCGACCCCGGGCGAGGACTACACGGCACCGTCCGGGATCCTGACGATCGCCCCGGGGGACAACGAGGGCGCGATCGCGATCGCGACGAAGTCGGACGACGTGCTGGAGGGCGACGAGACCCTGATCTTGACGCTGACGAGCATCAGGACGGTTATGGGGAAGGCGTCGGCGAGCGTGCCGACGGCGACGACGACGTTGGTCGAAGGCACCTCGCCCAGCGGCCCGGTCGCCACCGGCAGTGTCCGCGCCGTCGGAACGCCGGTCGTGGGCGCCACCTTGACCGCCGTGCTCTCGAACGTGACCGATCCGGACGGTGTAGGTGAGTTTCGCTTTCGGTGGATCGCGGGGGACGCGGAGGTGCCGGATGAGACCGACGAGACCTGCCTGCTGAGGGAAGAGGAACTTGGCAACGTGATGCGAGTCGAGGTGGCCTACACCGATGACCTGGGTAAGGTGAAGACGCTGGTGTCCGACCCGGTCGGACCGGTACGCGCGGCGCCCACGCCTCCACCGGAAACCCCGCCGACATTGACCATCTCGCCGGGTCCGAGTCCGGTGGTGGAGGGTTCGGCCGTGGAGTTCACCGTGAGGCGGTCCCATGCGAAGATGGACTTGGGAGCGCTCGAGGTCACCATCTCCGAAACGGGTTCCATGCTCACCGGCGTGCCGCCAAGGGCATTCCGCTTTGCCGTTGGTGAGACGACCGCTCGCCTTCGGCTGGACACGGACAACGACGAAGTGAACGAGGCGGGCAGCGAGGTGCGGGCGACTCTCGCTGCCGGAGCCGACTAGAGCTTGGGACACCGCGAGCTGCAACCGTGCTGGTGCTGGACGATGATGCTTCGCCAGGGCTGATCGTCGAACCAGGGGCGGCCTCGGAAGATGCGGGAATGGTGGAGCTGGTGGCGCGACTGACGGCCCCGACCGGAGAGTCGCTTTAGGTCGCCTGGTCGACATCGGATGCTACGGCCATGGCCGGAGTGGACTACGTGGAATCGTCCGGAATGCTGACCTTCCCTGTCGGCGCCACCGAAGAGCGTTTCTCTGTGGGACTGATCGACGACCGGATCGCCGAGGGGAACGAGTACCTCCTGATCATGCTGCGAGATGCCTGGACTGAGGTCGACGAGTCTCCGATTGCCGCGACGATTCTCGACGACGACCCGGCGTCCGCGAATGTCGAGCTCACCTTGGATCGGGAGCGGGTCTCCGAGGGCGAGGGACCGGTTGCGTTGACGGTCACAGCCGCACTCGATAGGAGCGCACGCGGTGTGGACACTGCGGTGGAGGTCGCCTTGTCGAGTAGCGGCGCCTCGGGCACAGTGGGTTACACCGCCGCGGAGGATTTCGTGCTGACGATCCCCGAAGGGGCGCTTAGCGGCTCCGCGTCGTTCACGCTGAGACCCGAAAACGACCGGGTGGATGAGTTGGACGAAACGATCGAGGTTTCGGGGACTTCGGTTCTGCCGGTGATTCCGACTTCGCTGCTTCTCGAGGACGACGACGAGCCGTCCAAGTCGATCGTCCTGGCGGCGTCCCCCGAAGTCATTGCGGAGGACGCGGGGGTACCCCATCCTCGGCGGGCGCGGTCCGGGGAGGCAGGCCGGCGCCGGCCCTGGAACGCCGATGCTTCAGGGAGGCGGCTGGTTCGGCGCCTCGGCGCCTGGTGCCCCAATGCCGGCCGGCGTCAGCTCGATGCGCGGAAACGAGCTGGGGGGCATGGCTCCTTCGGCTTGTCGGGCTACGGTGGCGGACCGTCACCGATGAGCCGGATGTTCGGCGGTAGCGCCCTGAGCAGTTTGGCGAGCCCCAGCCGGCTTCCGGGCTGGGGCGGCCCGGGGCGGAGTTCCTCGCTCAGCCGCTACCAGGGGGACCAGAGATGGGATCTGTTGGCGCGGAGTTCCTTCAGCCTGTCTTCGTCGGCCGGCCCGAGGGAGGGCGGCGATGGTGTTGCCGCCGGCAACTTGACCGCCTGGGGCCGGGGTGCGGTGACGGACTTCCGGGGCGACGAAAACGACCTGTCGGTAAGGGGCGAGGTCGTGACGGGCACGGTCGGTGTCGACTACGAACGCGGAAGGTGGCTGACCGGGCTCGCGATGGGTCTCAGCCGCGGCCGGGGCGGTGTCGGCGGCAACAGCGACTCCGGGCTCGAGGCTTCCCTGACGACTGCCAATCCTTACGCGAGAATCCGGATCGGAGAGAACCTGATGCTGTGGGGCGTCCTGGGCTATGGCCGCGGCGAGTTCTCGATGACCGAGGACGGTACGACCACCCGGACGGACCTTTCGCTGACCATGGGCGCCCTTGGATTCCGCCGTGACCTGGTGTCGTCGGCTCGCGGCTTCGGTCTGGGCCTCAAATCCGACGTGTTCCTGGCCCAGATCGATGCGGACGCGGCGCCGGGCTTGGCGGCTGTAAGCCAGGACGTGAACCGCGTGCGTCTGGCCCTGGAGACCTCGTACAGCCGGTCGTTCGGCGGTGGCGGGGTGCTGACGCCGTCGTTCGAGATTGGGGTTCGCCATGACGGCGGTGACGCGGACCAGGGGCGTGGGGTCGAGATGGGCGTCGGCCTTCGCTACACGGACTCCGATCGGGGCCTCAGGATCGAGTTCGCCGGTCGATCCCTGCTGACCCACCAGGCGAGCGGTTTCGAGGAATGGGGCGGATCAGGTGCCGTGACTCTCGATCCGGGCAAGTCGGGTCGCGGGTTCGCGCTTGGTCTTCGTTCCTCGTGGGGCGCGTTCCACGGCGGGGTCCAGCAGCTCTTGTCGCAGGGGCGGATGGTCGACCCTGGCGGGCGCTTCGGGCTGCACCAGGGTGGCCGGGTGGAAGCCGAGGCGGGCTACGGCTTGGGCCGGGCGGCTGGGCGCGTTCTCGTGAGCCCGTTCGGGGTTGTGATGCTGGCCGAAGAAGGTGAACGCGGGTTCGGCGCCGGCGCGAGCCTCGACTTCGCCCGGATGCTCAGCCTGAGCGTGGAGGTTTCCCGCCGCCGTTCGGTCCGCGAAGAGCCGGAGGACGCGGTGCTGCTGCTGGGCACGCTGCGGCTTGGGCCCAGGTCGGAGCCAGTGAAACCGGTCCGGGCCAATGCGGCCGAGGCTAGCTCTGCCTCGTTGCCGGCTACGCCATCGCGGCGATGATGCTGCGCGCCATCTGCCAGGTCGAGGATCGGCCTCCCAGATCGGGGGTCAGACTACTGCGCGCCTCGAGGACGGTGGTCACCGCCTGGTCGATCCGGTCGGCCTCGTCGTCGAGGTCGAAGTGCCTGAGCAGCGCGGTGGCCGGCGTCAGGAGCGGCAGGAGGTTCGCCTGACCGGTGCCGATCAGGTGCGGTGCGTCGCCGTGAACGGCCTCGAAGACGTGGCAGTCGTCGCCGACGTTGATCGCGTGGCCGGCTGAGATGCCGCCCGCCAGTCCGGTGCCGAGGTTGCTGATGATGTCGCCGTAGAGATTGTCGGTCAGCAGCACGTCGAACGCGTACGGGTCGAGCACCAGGCGCATGCACGCCGCGTCGACGATGCAGTCGTCGATTTCGATGTCGGAGTAGCCGGCGGCGACGGAGCGTACGGTGTCCAGGAAGAGACCGTCGCTCTGTTTCATGATGTTCGCCTTGTGGATGGCCGTGATCCTCTTGCGGCTGTGGCGCCGGGCGATGCGGAAGGCGTAGTCGGCGATCCGCTGGCAGGCGGCGCGGCTCACGACCTTTATGCTCTCGACCACGCCGTCGACGATCTCGTGCTCGATGCCGCGATAGACGCCCTCGGTGATCTCGCGGATCAGCAGTACGTCGAGGTCCGGGTAGCGCGTCGGCAATCCCGGGATCGAGCGGATCGGCCTTACGCTCGCCCACAGTCCCAGCATCTGTCTGAGCGCGACGTTCGGGTTTTGGGGCCCTGGTCCGACGCGCACCGCGTCCGGACCGGGGCCGATGAGGCGGGTCTTGAGCGCCACCCGGCAGTCGCGGATCATGTCGGCTGCCTCGCGGAGCACCGTTTCCGTGTTCCGGCGCACCGCGGTGGGAACGTCCACCCGAACGAAGTCGAAGTCGGTTCCCGCCGCCTCCAGGATCGCGAGCACCGGCGGCGCGGTTTCAGCGCCGATGCCGCTGGCGCCGACGATCAGCGCGACGCGCGGCGGACCGCCGTTCCGTTCGTCCTTGCCGCTCATGGCGTGGCCTCACGCTCCATGGCCACGGCCTCGAGTTCGGCCAGCAGGGCGTCGGTCAGCTCCGACGTGCTAGCGGTGCCGCCCAAGTCACGGGTGAGCGCCTTGCCCGCGATCAGGAGCCGTTCGACGCCGGCGCGCAGGTGGGCCGCCGCCTCCGCCTCACCGACGTAGCGGAGCAGCAGTTCGGCGGAGAGGATCAGGGCGATCGGATTCGCCAGGTCGCGGCCGGCGATGTCGGGCGCCGTTCCGTGGACCGCCTCGAACACCCCGCAGCCGTTGCCGTAGTTCGCGCCGGGCACGACGCCCAGGCCGCCGACCAATCCGGCGCAGAGGTCGCTCATCAGGTCGCCGTCCAGGTTGCCCATGACCAGCACGTCGAAACGGGTCGGGTCTATGGCCAGCTCGAGCGCGAGGTTGTCGAGAGGCAGATAGTCGACCTGGAGGAAGGGGTAGTTCTGCTCGCACTCCCGGGCGCAGTCCAGGAAGAGGTTGTCCGAGAGCGGGGTGATCGATGCCTTGTGCACGATCGTCAGCTTCTTGCGGCCGTGACTGCGCGCATACTCGAAGGCGAACTGCATGATCCGCCGGGAGGCGTCCCGGGTGACGATCTTGAGAGCCTCGACCACGCCGTCGACGACCTCGTGTTCGCGGCCGCTGTAGAGGCCCTCGGTGTTCTCGCGGACGATGATCAGGTCGACGCCTTCGTAGCGGGCGCGGTTGTTGCCGGGCATCGAACGCACCGGCCGCACGCAGGCGAACAGCTCCAGTGACTGCCGCAACAGGACATTCACGCTGCGCCAGCCGCCGGCCACCGGCGTCTGAAGAGGGCCCTTGATGGCGATCCGGTTGCGCCGGATCGACTCGATCGCCTCGTCCGGAAGCGGCGAAAGACCCTGGTCGACCGCCGTGCTGCCGGCGATGACCGGTTCCCATTCGATCCGGCCGCCGGTGACGAAGTCGACCGCGCGCACCATCGCCTTGCTGACCTCGGGACCGATGCCGTCCCCGGGCAGGAGTGTGACCGAGTACTTCAACGGGCTGCTAGAAGCTCGAGTCGCTCACCAGCGCCTCGATCAGGCAGGGTCCCGGCTCGGCGAAACCCCGCTCAAGGGCAGCCGTCAGCTCTTCGCCGGTGCGCACCTGCACGGCGGGCATGCCGAAGCCTCGTGCCAGATCGAGCCACTCGACCCGCGGCGTGCCGAACTCCGTCAGGTTCAGGCTCTGCGGGCCGAACTCCTCGACCCCGGCCCGTTGCAGCTCAACCTGAAGGATGCGGTAGGCGTCGTTGGCGAACACCAGGTTGACGACATCGACTCCTTCCCGGACCTGGCTCCAGAGCGCCTGGATCGTGTACAGGCCGCTGCCGTCGCCCTCGAGCGTCAGCACCTTGCGGTCCGGGCACGCGATGGCGGCGCCGAGCGACGCTGGCAGGCCGAGGCCGATGGCGCCGCCGTTCTCCTGCAGGTAGGTGTGGGCGGGGCCGTTCATCGTGGCCGGGTAGAAGGCGGCGCCGGCGGTGATTCCCTCGTCCATCACGATCGCGTTCTCGGGCAGGGTGGCCGCGACCGCCTGGGCCGCGACCCGGGCGCCGATCGGACCGGTTGGCGTCGGTGGCCGCTCGACCGCGCGGGCCGGCGGCTCTTCCTTGGCGTCGAGCGCGGCGGCCAGTTCGCAGAGCGCGTGGCCGCTGTCCTCGGTCGGATGGCTCAGGATGACGACTTCCACCGACTCCGGAGTCAAGCGGCTCACTCCGCCCTCGTAGCCGAAGAAGGCGACGGGATCGAGTGCACCGGCCAGGACCACCGTGTCGATTCCGCCCATGAACTCGACTGCCTGCTCGGGAAAGTAGGGCACCCGCGGGAGCGCCGGAAGCTGGGGACCACGCTCCATGCGCCCCGAGAACGTCTCGGCGACGAGCCGGCAGCCGGTCGCTTGCTGTACCTTGGCGGCTTCGCGCTGCGCTCTATCCGTATGGCCGGAACTGCCCAGCATCAGCATCGTGCGCGCCCCCCGGGCGACGGCGGTCCGGGCGCGCTCGACCGCGTCAGCACCGACGCGCGCGCCGGGTGCGGGGTCGGGTTCGACGATCGGACCATAGGCCTCGTTCCACTGGCAGTCGGTCGGCACGATCAGGGTGGCGATCTGCCCCGGATGGTGCAGGGAAGCCGAGATGGCGGCGGCCATGTCGCGAGAGATGTGATCGGCCGAGGCGACGGTACGCTGCCAGTCGGAAACTCCCTCGACCAGGCTCTCGACCTTGGTGTTGAGCGGCGGGTCGTAGTTGCGGTGCCAGGTGGGATGGTGGCCGATCACGTTGACGACCGGCGTGCGGCCGCGCCGCGCGTTGTGCAGGTTGGCGATGCCGTTCGCGAATCCGGGTCCTAGATGGACCAGGGTCAACGCCGGTTTGCGGGCCATGCGGCCGTAGCCGTCGGCGGCGCCGGTGGCGACACCCTCGAACTGCGCCAGCACGCCGCGAACGCCCGGAATCTCGTCGAGAGCCGCGACGATGTGGATCTCCGACGTGCCGGGATTGGCGAAGCAGACCTCGACGCCCGCGTTGGCGGCGGTCCGGATCATGGCCTGGGCGCCGTTCATCGAAGCGGCAGGCTAGCAAGCCTTGCGAAAGATCGTGCCGCCAGGGCCTCGGACGCGGGACCGAGGGGGGCTTCGCGACTCTCAGGAGACGCTTGCCTGGGCCGCCTGCGGACGTTCGAGCGGCAGGGCCGTCGTGTGCTTGATCTCGTTCAGCACGATGCTGGTCAGCAACCGGTCGACGCCGGGTATGCTGGCAAGCTGGTCCGCGAGGATGTGTTCGAGGTGGCGATAGTCCCGGGCCACGATCTTCAGCATGTAGTCGTGTTCGCCGGTGAGGAAGTGGCACTCGAGCACCTCCGGCAGTCTCAGGACCTTGTTGCTGAACTGCTGTCTGGCGTCCGCCTGGTGGTGGGTCAAGTAGACCTGCACGAAGCACAGCAGACCCAGGTCCACAGCGTTGCGGTCGAGCAGGGTGACTCGCTGCTGGATCACGCCGCGCCGTTCCAGCTTGCGCAGGCGCTTCTTCAGGCCCGAGGCGGACAGGCTCACCTCGCGCGCGAGGTCCACGTCGGTTCGATTCGAATCCTCTTGCAGGAGCGCCAGGATGGCGTAGTCGGTGGCGTCAAGGGGCCGGGTCGGGAAGCGGCTTGACTCCGCTGCCCGCCGAGGGTCGGTCTTGTCCATGGGGGCGGAGTCTACACGGACGGGGTTGGGGAGTGCGGAATCGACGCTTGTTCGGTCGCGTTGGCTCTGTTAGCGTTCCACTGATGGCGATAGAAGCTCATTCCACTACCGCAACCCCAGAAACGGTACGCGTCTCGGTATCCCAAAGAGGGGGGCAGCCGCGGTCGAGAACGCTGCCCATCGCGCCGTGGCTGCAGGGTCGCGAGCGTTCGCTGCTGCGTCGGCTGGTCAATCAGGTCGCGCGGCCCGGCGTGGTTTCGCTCGCCGGTGGGCTGCCTGCCGTGGAGTTGTTTCCGTCGCAAGCCTACGGCGAAGTGGTGCGCCGGCTGCTGGCCGATCCGCAGTCCATGCAGTACGTCCCGTCATGCGGGGAACTGAAGGAACGGGTGGTGGAGGTCATGCGACGCCGTGGCGTCGATTGCAGATCGGAGGAGATCCTGATCACGACGGGCGCGCAGCAGGCGCTCGATGTCGCCGTTCGTGCGTTCGTGAGTGTGGGTGAGAGTGTCGCCGTCGAGCGCTATGCGTACGCGGGCTTCAGGGAGGTTCTGGCGCCGCTCCGGCCGCGACTCGTCACTCTGCCGAGCAGCCTGGACGACGGGCTCGATGTCGAGGCGCTCCAGCGCTGCCTGCTCGCCGGCGTCCGGCCGCGACTGGTGTACGTGATCCCGGATGCGCACAACCCGCTCGGCGTCAGCCTGGCCCGTGAGGCCCGGGAGCGGTTGGTGGTCCTGGCTCACGACTATGACTTCGTGATCCTGGAGGACGATCCCTACGGTCTGCTGTGCTGCGACGGCGAGTTCGAGCCCCCGCTCGCGGCCCTCGACTCGGAGCGGGTGATCTACGCGGGCACCTTCTCCAAGATCCTGGCGCCGGCGCTGCGCCTCGGCTGGCTGCGACTGCCGGCGTCGCTGGTCGAGACCTTCGCGGCGGTCAAGGAGATCGGGGACCTCGAGTGCTCCAGGCTGACCGTGCTCGCCGTGGCCCGTCTGCTGGGAGACCTTGACTTCGACCGCCACCTCGAACTGCTGCGATCGACCTACCGGGGCCGTCGGAACGCGATGATCGAGGCACTTGCCGATCATCTCCCGGCGGGCTGCGCCTTCAGTGAGCCCGGCGGCGGCATGTTCGTGTGGGTAGAACTGCCCGAGGGGACGGACGGGGAGCAACTGCTCCAGCGGACCCTGGCCGAGCGGAAGATCGCCTTCGTTCCCGCGGCGGCGTTCGCGGACGGTGCAGACCGCGCCGCGCCCGGGAACGCGGCCCGCTTGAGCTTCTCGCGCCTGGAGCCGGAGGCTCTGCGCGAGGCGGTGGCGAACTTCGCCGCCTGCATTTGAGATCCTGCCCGGGCCGGACAACGACAAGAAAAGGAGAGAAGGAATGAGACCAGGAGATTGCGCCGCAGAACGCAGCGAAGCGAGTTCAGGGACGCAAGGTCATGGTGAGGACGGGATGGGCCGAAACACCGAGCCTGCGAGGCGTTTCGGAGCGGGGGTTACCGAACAGACACAGACCGGGTTTCTTGGTCGAAGCACCGCAACCGACGACGACTTCTGTCCGATTCTCGGCTTCGATCATCTGGAACTGTACGTCGGCAACGCGAAGCAGTCGGCTGCCTACTACTGCCATGCGTTCGGTTTCGAGTGCACAGCGGTGCGGGGACTCGAGACCGGCGAGCGGGCGCGCGCGTCGTACCTGGTGGAGCAGGGCGGTATCCGGTTCCTGTTGACCAGTGCGCTGCACTCCTCGCACGATGCGGCGCGGTCGGTTCGGCGGCACGGCGATTCGGTAGCGGTGATCGCGCTCTCGGTGCCGAGCGCGGACGAGGCGTTCACCGCCGCGGTATCGCGGGGCGCGGAGGCCGCGGCGCCACCGGCAACGGCCCGGGATCAGCACGGCGAAGTTCGCCACGCCTCGATCCACCTCTACGGCGACTGCTTGTTGCAGTTCATGGAGCGCCGGGACTACGGCGGGGCCTTCGGTCCCGGTTTCGAACCGGCGCCGGAAGTCCCCGGCGTCGCGGGCCTCAGGGGCTGCGGCCTGCTCGCGGTCGACCACGTCGTGGCCAACGTCGAGTTGGGGCGGATGAACGAGTGGGCCCGGTTCTTCTCGCGCGTCCTGGGCTTCAACCAGCTCGTCCACTTCGATGACGCGGCGATCTCGACCGAGTACTCGGCGCTCATGTCCAAGGTGATGCAGGACGGTTCGGGGGTCATCAAGTTCCCGATCAACGAGCCCGCCGAGGGCCGCAGGAAGTCGCAGATCGAGGAGTTCCTCGACTTCCACGAAGGACCGGGCGTGCAGCACATTGCCTGCTGCACGGACGACATCCTGGGCACCGTGTCTCGGCTGCGCGAGAACGGGGTCGAGTTCCTCAACGTGCCGGGGGCCTACTACGACGACCTCGAGCTGCGGGTAGGGAAGATCGACGAGCCGATCGATCGCCTGGCCGAACTCGGCATCCTTGCCGACCGCGACGAGGATGGCTACCTGCTTCAGATCTTCACCAAGCCGGTGGAGGACCGACCGACTCTGTTCTACGAAATCATCGAGCGCCACGGGGCGCGGGGCTTCGGCGAGGGCAACTTCAAGAGCCTGTTCGTGGCGCTCGAACGGGAGCAGGCGGCGAGGGGCAACCTGTGAGCCACTACCTGCGCGCGGGCGAGATCCCGCACAAGCGCCACACCCAGTTCCGCAAGCCCGACGGATCGCTTCACCACGAGGAGGTGATGGGGATCCACGGCTTCTCGGGCGTCCAGTCGATCCTCTACCATCTGCATCCGCCGACCGCGATCGAGCGGATCGAGGACCGGATCGGGAACGGTCTCAAGCTGGAGTACGCGGGGCCCCTGCGGCATCGCCTGATCCGGGCCGCCGAGACGCCTGAGCAGGGAAACGCGGTGAGCGGTCGGGTGGCGCTGCTCACCAACCGCGACCTGGTGCTGTCCGTGGTCCGGTTTCGCGAAGCGATGGACTACTGGTACCGCTACGCGCACGGTGACGAGCTGCTGTTCGTGCACGAGGGGCACGGCGTGCTCGAGACCCAGTTCGGCCGGCTGGAATACCGCCCTGGGGACTATCTCGTGCTGCCCACCGGAGTCATCTGGCGACTCCTGCCGCGGGCGGACGAGCCGCAGCGGATGCTCTGTGTCGAAGCCGCCGGCCACATCGAGCCGCCACGGCGCTACGTGAACCGCTACGGCCAGTTCCTTGAGAACTCGCCGTACTGCGAGCGCGACATCCGCCCGCCGGAGTGGGTCGAGCCGCAGGACGAGGAAGGCGAGTTCGAGGTGCGGGTCAAGGCCCGCGGCGGCACCACCCGTTACCTGTACCGGCGCCACCCGATGGACGTGGCCGGTTGGGACGGCCACCTGTGGCCTTACGCCTTCAACATCGAGGACTTCGAGCCGATCACCGGCCGCGTCCACCAGCCGCCGCCGGTGCACCAGACCTTCGACGGGCCCGGGTTCGTCGTCTGCTCCTTCGTGCCGCGGCTGTTCGACTACCACCCGCAGGCGATTCCCGCTCCCTACAACCACTCCAACGTCGATTCGGACGAGGTCATCTACTACGTCGAGGGCGATTTCATGTCGAGGCGCGGAGTGGAACGGGGATCCCTGACCGTGCATCCGAACGGCATTCCGCACGGGCCCCATCCGGGCGCCTACGAGGGATCGATCGGCAAGGAGCGCACCGACGAACTCGCGGTCATGGTGGACACCTTCCGGCCGCTGCAGATGACGGCTGCCGCGGCCGACCTGGAGGACGAGAGCTATGCCTATAGCTGGCGCGGTTGAACCGGCGGTTCGCGAAGGGACCGCCGGCCGGGATCTGACTACCGGCCGGGCCGACTTCATCGAGCGGGCGCAGACGGAGGGCGAGTTGTTCATCGAGCAGCCGTACGAGCTCTACAGCGAGTCGAACCAGCGGACCTGGAGGCGCCTCTACCGGGCGCTCGCCGGACGCTGGGAGAAGCACGCCCACCCGCGTTTCCTCAATGGCGTGACGCGCCTGGCGCTCGACCCGGACCGCATCCCACGCCTCGCCGACATCAACGGGTTCCTGGAGCCCCTGAGCGGCTTCAAGGCGCGGGCGGTGAGCGGCTACGTGCCGGCGTACCTGTTCTTCGATTGTCTGAGGCGGAGGGAGTTTCCGACCACGATCACCGTCCGCGACGGCGAGCGGCTCGGCTATCTTCCCGAGCCGGACATCTTCCACGACCTGGCCGGGCACGTGCCGATGCACACGGATCCGGCGTTCGCGGATGTGCTGGCGCGCTTCGGCGAGGCTGCCCGCACGGCCGCACTGCGGGCCCGGGAGGGTAGCTGCCGGCGCGTCGAGAGCGCGCTCCGGGCGCTGGCCCGGTTCTTCTGGTTCACGATCGAGTTCGGCCTCATGCGACGGCCGGACGGGAGCGGACTGTGCGCATACGGCAGCGGTCTTCTGAGTTCGGCCGGCGAGATCGAGCACGCGCTGGAATCCCCCGACGTGCAGCGGATCCCGTTCCAGCTCGACTGGGTCGTGAACCAGAGCTTCGAGATCGATTCGCTGCAGCCTCTGCTCTTCGTGGTCGACGGTTTCGACCACCTGGAGCGCGAGGTCCGTCGACTGGAGGGTTGGCTCGGCGCTGGGCGCCTGGACAACGTGGCCCCGGGCGAGCCGGCGGTCAGCCGCGAGGACCTGCGCTCGTTTCTGGAAGCGGGCTAGCAGCTAGCAGCTAGTAGCCGGGCGGACGTTCGAAGCCGCCGATCCGTTCGCTCAGACGGCGGCCGAGGTCGAGGGTCGTCCGGTCCTCCAGGAAGGGGCCGGCGATCTGGAGCCCGACAGGGAGGCCGTCGCTTGCCGTGCCGGCCGGAATCACGGTCGCGGGCAGGTAGGCGACGCCGGTGAGGCCGACCCAGAGGGTTTGCTCGCCGTAGGCGCGTCGCTCGCCGTTGACGGTGATGCGCCGCGCTCCCATCGGCTCGCTGTGGTCGTGGGGGATCGCCGTGGTCGGCAGGTTGGGCAGGAGCACGGCGTCCCAATTCTTGAAGAAGTCGTGCCACTTGCGCCGCATCTGGAGCCGGCGCTCGTTCGCCGACAGCCAGGCGCGGTGCCGCTGGGAGGCCCAGCGGGCGGCGAGGGCGCCCTCCTCGTCGATCGACACGCCGCGTTCGGCGAGTTCCTCGATCTCGGCGTGGCTGAAGCCGCCGCACATTGCGGCGCCCAGCAGTTGGCCGAAGACCCCCGTCGCGTAGTCGAAGGTGAAGTCCGGCCGCGCCCCGCGGTCGACGTTGGCGCCGGCGCTCTCAAGGGCATCCGCCGCCCTTTCGAGCTGCTCGCGGACCACATCGTCGATCGGACAGGACGGTTCCTCGAACCACACCGCGACCCGGTAGTCGCTCAGGCGCCCGTGCCGGGGCGGCGGCAGCTCCAGGCGAAAGCCGGGGGCGTGCCAGTCGTCCGGTCCGGCGAGGATGTCGAGGCCGAGTTCAAGGTCCTCGACGGTGCGCGCCATCGGTCCGGCCACCGCAATGTCGGCCTGGGTCAGGGTGCCGGGCGGCCCCGGGATCTGGCCCAGGGCCGGCACGATGCCATAGCTCGGCTTGTGGCCGCAGATGCCGCAGGTCGAGGCCGGGCCGCGGATCGAACCGCCGATGTCGCTGCCGAGTTCGAGCGGCGTGAAGCCGGCCGCGAGCGCGGCGGCAGAGCCGCCCGATGACCCGCCCGGCGTGCGCTCCAGATTCCAGGGGTTGTTCGTCTGATCGAAGACCGCGTTGTAGCTCTGCGTATCGCCGGCGTAGATCGGCAGGTTCGTCTTGCCGAAGATGACCGCGCCGGCGGCGCGCAGCCGGGCCACCGGCACGGCGTCGACCTCAGGAATGTGTTCGCTGAGTTCGGGCGCGCCGGACGTCGTGCGCATGCCGACGGTCTGGAACGAGTCCTTGATCGTCATCGCCACGCCGTGGAGCGGGCCTGGATCCCGGCCCTCGGTCAGCGCCCGGTCGGCGGCGTCCGCTTCGCTCCGCGCCCGCTCGGCGTCGAGCGTGACGACGGTGTTGAGCGGCGGGTTCAGCCGCTCGACCCGGTCGAGGAGGAGTTCCAGGTAGTCGCGGGAGGAGATGCGGCCGGCGCGGATCGCGGCGGCGGCCTCTGCGGTCGACCAGTAGGCCGCGTCTTCGGTCGGATTTGTGCCGGCGTTTGAAACCGGAGGCTGAGCGTTCATGGCGCGGAGGGTAGCAGTGCGGCTCGATGGCACCATGCTTGCATCCTCCTGCAAGCGAGATCCCCCAACCGTGCTGTCGCTGTGAGCTGAAGATGAGGAAGCGGTACGAATGACCAAGGAAGGGAATCTGTGTCCTCTTCCGAGGTCATTTCCGGCGAGGCAACCTGGAGGTCGTGCTTGAGGACCAGGATGGAAACCGCGGTACCCGTTCCACGCCGAAGTCACGATGCGGCGTCTACGGCATACACTCGTCGTGATGGTTCACGATCCGTTGTCGCGCCTGACCGCAAGCGCACGCATGGAGGTGGAGCCATGAAAGTGGAACAGACCATTCGCAGGACGCTGCTCGTTTCGGCGGCGATACATGGAGGTGGAGCCATGAAAGTGGAACAGACCATTCGCAGAACGCTGCTCGTTTCGGCGGCGATACTGGGCCTGGGCTGGATGGCGTCGGCAGCGGCGCCGTCGGCGGCTCAGGAGGTGGCGCCGCAGTCTCCGGGCGAACTCGTCTTCGGCGAGGAAGTCGAGGTCCGGGTGGTCAACCTCGAGGTTGTGGTCGAGGACCGGTCCGGGCAGCGGGTCGGCGGCCTGAGCCGTGACGACTTTCGTATCCTCGTGGACGGCGAGGAGGTCGACGTCCAGTACTTCACCGAGGTGTCCCAGAAGCAGGCCGTGGCCGTCACCGGCGCCGAAGCGCCGCCGGCCGTCGCCGAGGGCGAGCCGGTCGCCACGAACTACGTGCTCTTCGTCGACGATGACCATACCCATGTGACCTTCCGGCGGCCGGTGCTGCGCGGGTTCAGTAACCGGCTAGAGGAGCTTGCCGCGCACGACCAGGTAGCCGTGGTGGTGCAGAGCCGGCGCCGGTTGGAGATCCTGAGTCCTTTCACAACGGACCGCGATGCGACCCGGACCGCGCTGGACGCGCTGGACAAGGGCGGACGTTACGGGGGCTTCCTGCGCGCCAACTCACAGGCCTTTTCTTGGCATCTGCAGCAGCGCGTGACTGACGTACTCGGGGTTGCCGGGCAGCAACTCGGGCGTAGCGCGTTCCTGGGGGAGTTCGCGTACGCGGATATCCGGTGGCAGGACCTCCGGTTCTCCATCGACGCGGTCGTTTCCACGATGCGCACACTCGCCCCCCCGGCGGGGCGCAAGGTTCTCCTCTTGCTGGCCGGGAACTGGCAAACCGGGAACTTCCGGGTTCGCGACGAAGGCGTCGGCTACACGACGGACCTTGATCTCCTCGACGGTTTGATCGACACGGCCAACCTGCTCGGCTACACCGTCTATCCGATGGACCAGCAAACCAACCGGCTGCGTATGCGGTTGTGGCAGAACTTGCGCTACATGGCCCGGGACACGGGCGGCAAGGCGTTCATGGCCGGAAGCAACGTCAAGGCCCTGGAGATCGTGAACGCCGATACGTCGAACTACTACTGGCTGGGCTTCATTCCGGAGTACCGGCGCGACGACCGGGCGCACGACCTCCGGGTCGAGGTCCTGAAGCCGAGACTCCGGGTGCGCTCGCGCAGGGGCTACCTGGACCTGTCCCGCCGCGCCGAGGCCGACATGGAGGCTCAGCGCGCGCTACTGTTCCCTTCTGAAGGACGGTCCGAGGGCGATCCTCTGCGCGTCGAGATCGGCGAGGCGGAGAGAGTGAACCGCCGCAAGATGAGCGTGCCGGTCACGGTCTACCTGTCCGTAGGGCGCTTCCCGGCGCTGCCGTACGACGGCCATTTCGTGCAGCAACTGGAACTGCGCTTCGCCATCGTCGATCGCCTCGGCCGACAGTCGGAGCTTCAGGTCATTCCCCTGTCACTGGGCGGCCGATCCCAGCCGGCGCCCGGCGATGTCGTCCTCTACCGGACCTTTCTGTCCATGCGCCGGCAGCACCATGACCTGGTGGTCACGGTCCACGATCCACTGTCGCGGTTGACGGTTGCCGCCCGGCTTCCGGTGGCGCCGTGAGAGGGTTGGCTATGGGTTCTTTCGCAGAGGAGTAGCCATGAAACGAGGAGTCGCCATGAAACGAAACGCAACGACAAGCAGGTTCCTGTTCGCGCTTGGGGCGGTGCTGGTTGTGAGTTCCGTGTTGCCCGCGACGGCGCAGCCTGGAACTCAGGTGCCAAGCGCGGCCCTGCCGGAGGACTTGGTCTTCGGCGAGGAGATCGATGTCCGCATAGTCAACCTTGAGGTGGTTGTCGAGAAGGGAAACGGAGAGCGGGTTCGCGGGCTGGGGCGGCAGGACTTCCGCGTCCTCGTGGACGGTCAAGAGGTCGATGTCGACTACTTCACGGAAGTATCCATGGGTCGGGTCAGGAGCGGCGAAAACGGCGAGGCGCCACCCGCGGTCGAGGCGGGCGAGAGGGTGAAGACGAACTATGTGCTCTTCGTCGATGACGACCACACCCAGGTTGCCCTCAGGCGGCCGGTCCTACGCGGCCTTGCCGACCGGCTCACCGGTCTAGGCGTAGAGGATCGGGTTGCTGTCGTGGTCCAGAGCGGCAATCGGCTGGAGCTCCTGAGTCCGTTCACGACGGACCGGGAAGCGACCCTCGCGGCGTTGGAGGAGTTGGACGACGGCGAGCGCTTCGGCGGCGTGCTGAGATCCCGGCGGTTCCACAGAGACTTCACGGGAGGGCAGGGAGGCGCCGCCGGCTACTTCCAGGCCGGCGGTCCGCTCGGTAGCCCGGAATCGAGAGCCGCCGCGGCTGATCTCTTTTTCCGCGGTGGGGGCGCCGTATTTCGGCGCGACGACGACGGCGGAGCTTCGCCGTACCCGAGCCACGATGTCGTCGCCGAGGGGCTCGGTGCGGCGGGCAATGTCGTTGCTTCCGGTCTGGTCTTCGACGGCATGAGGCCCGACAGCTTCGAGCTGGAGGCGAGGGCGTCGATCCTGGAACGGGATCTGAGCTTGTCGGTGAATGCCGTCGTCTCCACGATGCGCGCGCTCGATCCGCCGGAGGGACGCAAGGTCCTCCTCCTTCTTGCGGGATTCTGGCCGACAGGGGAGTTCCGGCCCTACGGGCGCGGCGCGGGTCTGCGGACGGACCTGGAGACGTTGGACGGTCTGACCAACACGGCAAACCTGCTCGGCTACACGGTGTATCCGATGGACCAGCAGGTGGGCGCACCGAACACCCGCTTGTGGCAGAACCTGCGCTACGTCGCCCGTGACACTGGCGGCATGGCCTTCATGGCCGGAAGCAACATCGACGCCCTGGAGCGAGTGAACGCCGACACCTCGAACTACTACTGGCTCGGCTTCGTGCCCGAGTACCGGCGGGACGACCGGATCCACGACATCGAGGTCGATGTCGTGCGGCCGGGAGTCCAGGTCCGCGCGCGCCGCGGTTACGTGGACCTGTCCCGCATTGCCGAAGCGGACATGGAAGCGCAACGTGTGCTGCTCTTCCCGAGCGAAGCGGAACCCGCCGCCGCGGTCCTGGAGGTGTGGGTCGGCGCCTCGAAGTCCCTCAGGGGACGGATGATGATCGTGCCCATCGACATCGACGTACCGGTCGGCATGTTCGCGGCGTTACCGTACGGTGAGCGGTTCCTGCAGCGTTTGGAGGTCCGCTTCGCGACGATTGACGGCGACGGTTGGCGTGTCGAGCAGCCGGCGATCCCGCTGGAGCTGTGGAGCGATACCGCCCCGGAACCGGATGCCGTGTTCCATTACCATGCCGAGGTGACGATGCGGCACCTGCCCCATACCGTCGCGGTCACCGTGCATGACCAGGTTTCCCGCCAGACTTCCAACGCCCGGGTCGAAGTTGTGCCGTGAATGACGGCGAGTTCTGAGCAGAGCCCTGAAGCAAGGGGAAGCGTGAGCGAAGGAGGGAACATGCGTCAGCCGTTTCTCGCCTGGGTCCTGGCGCTGGGGTTGACCTGGACGTCGGCGCCCGCCATGGCTCAGCCCGATTCGGCGCCTCCCGCCGATCTGCTCTTCGGCGAGGAGATCGATGTTCGGGTGGTCAACGTGGAGGTCGTTGTCGAGGACCGGTCGGGGAGCCGGGTCCACGGCCTGGAGCCTGACGATTTTCGCATCTTCGTAGACGGCTTTGAAGTCGATGTCGACTACTTCACCGAGATCCTGGAGAACCGGGCCGTCGAGGCCGGCGCCGGCGCCGCCCCGCCAGCGATCGGCGACGGCGAGTCGGTGCCGACGAACTACGTGTTATTCGTCGACGACGATCACACGCACGTGACGTTCAGGCGGCCCGTGCTCCGCGGGTTGGCTGACCAGTTGGCGAGCCTGGGTCTGCGCGATCAGGTGGCGGTAGTCGTGCAGAGCCGTCGCCGGCTTGAGGTTCTGAGCCCGTTCACGTCCGACCGGGAGCGGACGCGTGCCGCCCTCGAAGAACTCGAGCGTGGCCGGCGCTTCGGCGGCGCCCTGCGCTCGCCGCGGTTGATCGATCAACTGTTCATGCGCGACGGTCGGCTGACGCCGCCGCCCGGCGGCCGGGGCGGCGGGGATCTGACGTCGGTGGAAGGGGACCTGCCGTTCCCGACGATGAACGTGCCGGAGTCCCTCACCGAAGCCCGCCTGGAGACGCTGGCGCGGGACCTGGAGTTCTCGATCACGGCGGTCTCCTCGACGATGCGGGCGCTCGACGTTCCAGAAGGTCGCAAGGTCCTGTTGCTGCTGGCCGGGGATTGGCCCACAGGTATGTTCCGGCCGGAGGGCCAGGGCATCGGTCTCCGCACCGACCGGGAGATGCTCGACGGGCTGGTCGACACGGCCAACGTCCTCGGCTACACGGTCTATCCGATGGATCAGCAGAGCGGAAGTTCCAATTTCACTCTATGGCAGAACTTCCGTCAGGTCGCGCGGGACACCGGCGGTCAGGCCTACATGGCGGGATCGAACCTGGCGGCGCTGGGCCGGGTGAGCGACGATGTCGCGAACTACTACTGGCTCGGCTTCGTTCCCGAGTATCGGCGCAACGACCAGGTCCACGACGTCCGGGTCGAGGTCCTTCGTCCGAACCTGCGGGTGCGCTCGCGCCGGGGCTACGTGGATGTCTCGCGGCGCGCCGAGGCCGACATGGAGACGCAGGGCCGGCTCCTGTTTCCGAGCATGGAGCGGGCGCTTGGCGAACCCGTCCTGCGCGTCGACTTCGGGGAACCCGAGCGCGCCGGCGTGCGCAAGATGCGGGTGCCGGTAACCGTGTTCGTCCCGATCGGCTACTTCCCGCTGGTGCCTTGGAACGATCAGTTCTTCGCCCGGCTGGAACTGCGGTTCGCCGTCGTCGACCGGAACGGCCAGCAGGCTGGGATGCCGCTCATCCCCATCAATCTCCGTGGGCGGTCTCAGCCGGCAGCGGACGCTGTCATGCCCTACACCGCGAGCCTGACCCTGCGGCGCAGACCCCATGACCTTGTGGTGTCGATTCACGATCCGGTGAGCAGACAGACCGTGAGTACGCGCAGACAGGTCGCCTTCAGGGTGGACGCGACCGATACGGAAGGCGGCGCCCAGTGAGCCTGATCGACGGCGTTGGCGGCGCGTTCGTCTTCAGCGAGGCGCCGAAGCGGCTCGCCGACTGGTACACGGAGCACCTCGGCATCGAGTTCGAGGGCGGCGAGGAGTTCGGCGCCTTCTACGTCCGCTACGTGGCCGTCGATCCGGAGGACGAGAACTGGGTCATGGACACGACCTTCGCGATCATGAAGGCGAAGCGGCCGGTGCCGCGGATGACGCCGAACGAGGGCGCGGACCCCGGCGACATGTACGGCGATCAGCCGTTCATGGTCAACCTGCGCGTGCGTGACCTGGACGCGGTGCTCGCACACCTCGCCGAGCGGGGCGTGAAACCGCTGCGCCGTGACGACGAGGGCTACGCCCTGTTCGCCTGGATCCGCGACGCGGAGGAGAACCGGGTGGAGCTGTATCAGCCAAGACCGGAAGCCGCGGCGGAGGCAGCCGAAGGCTGAGCGCTATCGCTAGTCCCCCAGCCCCTGACAGGCGCTCTTTGCTCCGGTCGGGTCCATCGCCTCTTTACCTTCGCCGATGTAGGCGATCTTGCCGTCCTTGCCGACCACGTAGGTCACGCGCTTGGCGAGGCCGGCGTACTGCTCCATCGTCCCGCCGTACTGATTGATGACCGTGGCGTCGACATCGCTGAGGAGCGCGAAGTCGAGTTCCAGGTCGGCTGCGAACTTCTTGTTGTCGTCCAGTTTGTCGGCGCTGATGCCGAAGACGATGGAATCACTGCCTGCGAAGTCGGAGATACCAGCCTGATATCCCTTCATCTCCATCGTTCACCCGCTGGTGAAGGCCTTGGGGAAGAAGGCCAGGACGACGTTCTTCTGGCCCGCGAAGGACGACAGGCTCACCTGGGCGCCGTCCGTGCTGGGCAGCGTGAAGTCGGGCGCCGCGTCACCGACGTCGAGGGAGGCGCCGCTGGCTGGGGCTGAGGCGAACGCGGCGGCGGCCAGGAGGAGCGCCGAGGGTGTGCAACGGATCATGGAAGTCTCCAGGTTCTCGGGTTTCGTGCGCCAAGAGGCGGGAAGCGCGCGAGTGTAGCAGTCCTGGCAATGGGCTGCTGTACACTGTGCGACTAGGCGATGACCACTCGGCGGAGCGCTGGAGGGTTCCCGTGGCCGACGGCGGACGGCCAGGTTTACGAGTACGCCTGCCACGAGAGGAACTACGCGATGGGGAACATCATGCGCGGCGCGCGGCTGCTGGAAGCCGACGCGGCGGCCGCGGCGACAGGCGGCGAGTAGGAACCCTGCGTCGCCGCGTCGCCAGCCCTGCGGCGGCGGCCGCAGCGATCTGGCTGGCCTCTGGCTGCGCCACGCCGGCGCCTGACGGGGTGCCGGCGGGCTTCGAACTCCACCCGGCGTTCGAGCTCGAACTCGCCGCGGCCGAGCCGGTCGTCCGCGACCCGATCGACCTCGCCTTCGACGAACGGGGCCAGGCGTTCGTGCTTGAACTGCCGGGCTATCCGGACATGGAGCGCCCGGCGCGCATCGTCGCGCTATCGGATCGCGACGGCGACGGGCGATGGGACCGGCGGCGTCTGTTCGCGGCCGACCTTGGCATGGCGGACTCGATCCTGCCGTGGCGGCAAGGTCTCGTGGTGGCGGCGCCGCCCGACATCGTCTACCTCGAAGACACGGACGGCGACGGCAGGGCGGACCGCCGGGAGGTGCTGCTGAGCGGCTTTGCCGAGGGCAACCCGCAGCACAATGTGAACGCCCTCCGCTACGGCCTGGACAACTGGATCCACGGGGCCAACGGAGGCAACGGCGGCAGTCCGTTCTGGCCGGATGCGCCGAACGACGCCATCGAACTCGGCCAGGATGACTTCCGGGTCGACTTCCGAGATGACTCGCGGGGTGAACCGGGGTCGCGCCGCTTCGAGCGGACCGGTCGCGGGGCGGGCGGGTTCGGCATGACCTTCGACGTCTGGGGCCGCTCCTTCGGCACCCACAATCTGGATCACCTGAGTCAGCTCGTGATTCCGCGCCGCTACCTCGCCCGCCTACCGGCCTCGCGGCAGAACGCCCGCCTGCGTCTGGCCGCGCACGCGGACGGCGGTCCCGCCGAGTTGTTTCCGATCGGCGTGCGGCAGACCCGCCCCAACCACCCGGAACAGTCGAGCCGGTTCTCGGCCGCCTGCGCGGTGAAGGCGTACGGGGGCGGCGCCTTCGACGGCGCCGGGCTGACGGATCGGGGCCTTGCCGTCTTCGTGGCCGATCCGTCGGCGAACGTGGTGCATCGCGCGGTGGTCGACGCGGACGGCGCGGCAGCCGAAGCGGGCCGGGGGCGGCCCGGCGTCGAGTTTCTGGCCTCGACCGATCCACTGTTCCGGCCGGTCAACCTGCGCGTGGGCCCGGACGGCGCCCTCTACGTGCTGGACATGCACCGCGGCGTGGTCGAGCACCCGGAGTGGATTCCCGATCGGATGGAGGCCGCGCTCGACCTCTACGAGGGGGACGACCGCGGGCGCATCTACCGGGTCGTACCGGCGAGCGGTTTGCCGGCCTGGGCACCGGACTTCGGGGGCTTCAACCGGTCGCGGTCCGATGACCTGGTCGAAGCGCTTGGTCATGCGAACAGGTGGCGGCGCCTGACGGCACAGCGGCTCCTCGTCGAAGAGCATGGTGTATCGCCGCCGGCGACGCTGGTGGCGGCCCTGCGGCAGCGCATCGCGGAACCGGGCAACCCGCTGGGCCGGCTCCATGCTCTGTGGACCCTGGCCGGCGTCGGGGCGCTCGACCGCGAGTCGCTGGAGGCTCTGCTCGGTGACCCTCACCCGGAGCTGCGCCGGAATGCGGTGCTGGCGCTTGAAGAATCGCTTCGCGGCGCTGCTCCGGCGGCGGACACGCCAGGGCTCGCGGACGCCGTGGTGAGTCTGATCGGGGATCGGGACCCGGGCGTGCGGCTGCAGGCGATCCTGACTGCCGGCGTCATGCTCGGGTCGGATGCCCTTCCGGGGCCGGACTTCGGCCGCGCCGTGGCATCCGCGGTCGTGGCCGGGGTGGCGCGCCCCGCGGGCGAGACGCCCGCGTCGTCAGCGGCGGGGACGCCTGAGCGAACGGACGTCGAGCGCGACGGACCCTGGCTGCGCCTGGCCGCCGTCTCGGTCCTGGCCGACGATCCGGCGCCGGCGCTGAGACTGCTGCTCGAAGCCGGCGGATCGGCCGACCGGGGCGCCGCCGACGTGATCGAACGGGTGGCGGCGCTCCTGCCCGCCGAGCGGTTGGGCGAGATCGTCGGCGATCGCGCGGTGCTGCGCATCCTGACCGAGGTCGGCGACGACGGCGCCGGCGTGGGGCGCGCCCTGCTTGCCGGGCTCACCGCGGCCGCCTCCGGCGCCGCGGACACTGGAATCGACGGCGCCGGGCTGCTTCGACCCTTGCGGCGTCTGCGGCGATCGAACGACGATCGCCTGGCCGCGGCGGCCTGGCGCATGAGCTCCGCTCTGGCCGCCGACGTGGCCGCGGAAGAGATCGCGCTCCTCGACTGCGCCGGA
This sequence comes from Candidatus Multivorans sp., assembly GCA_965247095.1. Lineage (GTDB taxonomy): Bacteria > Acidobacteriota > Thermoanaerobaculia > Multivoradales > Multivoraceae > Multivorans. The sequence goes on from OZ251997.1 coordinate 934,959, forward strand.
TTGCGGGCCGCGGACTCGGCCCGGGAGCAGGAGGAGCGGCTCGAAGCTCTGGCTCTCTTCGGTCTTCGCCGGCTCTGGCCCGGTAGCGCCGAAGAAGGCGCCGCTGCGTGCCCGGAGATCCGTGGGCAGAGGCCCGGGACGGCGCTCTCCGGCGGAACCTGGTTGGAACGGATGGGTGCGCTGCTCGATGCCGGACATCCGGAGGCGTTGCAGCGGGCCGCCATGGTGGAACTGGCCGTGGCGGAGGAAGCGGCCGTCACCCGCTACCTGGTCGATCGTTGGCCCTACCTGGGACCGGCCGCCAGGCGGGATGCCGGCAGCTATCTGATCCGTGGCAGGGGGCGGCACGGCTTGCTTCTCGACGCGATCGAGAGCGGCCGCATCCGGCTCGGTGAGATGAACTTCATCCTCGAGCGGCGCCGGTTCCTGCTGCGTTCGCCGGATCCGAATGTCCGGCGGCGGGCGGCGGCCCTGTTCGACGACGCCGGTGTGGTGTCCCGCCCGGAAGCCCTCGCGGGGATGCGGCCGGCACTCGATCTCGAAGGAGACCCGGAGCAGGGCGAGACGCTGTTCCTCGACCTCTGCGCCCGTTGCCACCGCAGCGGCGAGAGTGGCGGCAGGCCGGGCCCGGACCTCTCCGGTATCGGCCGCAAGAGCGCGGAGACCTTGCTGCACGACATTCTCGATCCGAATGCCGCGGTCGACACCGGCTACGTGAACTACATCGTCGAGACGGTAGACGGCGAGGCGTTCTCCGGACTCCTGGCGGAGAGTTCAGGCGGCGGAGTAGTCCTGCGTGCGGCCGAGGACACGCTGATCGAGGTCGCCGCCGAACGGATTCGGGAAGTCCGCAGCGACGGCCTGTCCATGATGCCCGAAGAGTTGGAGGCGGGCCTCGAACCCGCTGATATGGCCGATCTGCTCGCGTTCCTGCGTCGCTAGCGCTGTTTGACTCTCTCGATCGCCAGAAACCGCTCCTTGAGGCGCACCGCCTGCTCAAGGTCGAGCACCAGGTAGATCTCGTTTGGCCGCGGCCCACGCCGCAGGTAGTCGTAGAGGTAGGCGGGCAGCTTGTCGTGGCGGCCCAGGACGCGCCACAGGCCTTCCTCCGCGAGCTTGCGGGCGCGCTCCGCAAAGGGCGTCACGACGCGATGCTCGAACGGGCGCAGGTCGTGCATCGCCTCGAGCGCGAGGTAGTTCAGGCGGCGCGTGGTCTCGTCGACCGGGTACGACAGCACCGTGCCGAAGGGAAGTTCGTCACCGAACCACGGCGGCAGGGACTCGAGCGCTGTGTTGGGCCCCAGCGGGTAGGGCTCCGCCCGTATCGGGTGGTTCGTGTAGAGCAGCAGCGCGCCCTCCCATCCGCGTTCTTCGAGCGCCTCGATCAGCGCCACCGTCGTGTACTGGTGGTCGGCGTGGTTGTCGAGCAGCGGATTCGGCGCCGCGATCAGTTCGGGGCCCACCCAGTCGACTTCGCGGCCCAGGTCGGCCACCAGCTCGGGCCAGCTCGACTCGAAGGGCCGGGTGGCCAACTGCGGCTCGGAGTTGAAGCGGCGGAAATGGCCGGGCTCTTCGAGGTCCGTCAGGATCGGCGGCACGACCGCCGGCCGGCGCTGGTAGAGGGTGCTCAGCGTGCCGTCGAAGTACCCGAGGTTGCGTGCGCGGCCCATGGGCACGTGGCCGAGGAAGGGCACGGTCAGACTGTCCCAGGTGCGTATCCAGCCCTTGATCCGATAGTGCTCGCCGGTGTCGGGAAACAGCCCGCCGTAGTTCCTGCCGCCGTAGTCGCCCGCTGTCACCGTGACCACGTCGGCCAGCGTGGTGGCGTAGAGGCCGAAGGCGGCGATCTCGGCGTCGTCGGGGTGGGGAGCGACCACCAGCACCCGGGTCGAGGTATCGATCGGTCGGTTCGCGAACACGACCAGACTGGCCGATCCTGTGCGCCAGCCGATCTGCCGGCCGACCATCTCGATCTCGCCGCGGCCGGCCGCGGCTGAGACGTTCAGGTAGCGGCGGCCGGTTGAGCGCGGGGCGAAGGACTGGGTGAAACTCCGGCCGCCGGAACGGAACTCGATGTGGGGGTCGAGCGACGGCAGCAGCGGCCGAGTCTTGACGTGGAGTTCGAGGAACGCCGTGACCCCGGCGCCGGGGGCCTCCCGTGGCCAGTCGAAGCCCCTGCGGGTCAGGCGGACGTCGAAGGTCTGGCTGTCGCGTCGTTCCAGGGCGTAGTCGTGCGCCTGCCGCGGATCGTGCTGGAAGAAGTTCCGGTAGGAGCTGCCGCGGCAGTGACCCCAGAGTCCGACCGCCGCCAGGGCGATCAGAAGGGCGAGCCAGTGCCGGGAGACCCAGCGCCGGGAACTCACCGCGGACCGGGCGGCGGCGGGCCGACGTACTCGCAGTGGCCTCGCGCGCCGAGCAGCTCTTCGATCTCGCTCTTGACCGCCTGATCGACCGGCGCACGGCTGCCGTTGGCGCCCGCGGTGACGGTCATGTCGTCGAGTTCGATCCTGAACTCCACTTCGACCCCGCCATTCGGTCTGCCGTTCGAGCCACGATGACGGTGCCGATCGAGCAGGTCGCGGAGGCGTTCCAGGTCGTCACCCAAGACGTTGCCGCCGGCGCCCGCGGTGCTCGTGCCGTCGAGGTGGATGCGGAGGCGCCGGGTGAGCTTCGCCTCGGCCTCGGCAATGCCGATCACCTTGCTGACGAGCAGGTTCGGGTCTTCGCGACGCCGGTCGACCCGGCCGGTGAAGAACAGCACGGCGCCTCGATCCAACGCCGCCTCGTGCTCGGCGTAGGCGTCCGCGAACAGGACGCCTTCGATCCGGTCGCTGCGATCCTCGAGCTGGACGATCGCCATCTTCTGGCCAGGATTGCGCCCCTTGCGGGTGCGGGTGGTGCGGATCCCGCCGAGCAGTGCGCCCAGGACCACTTCGGTGTCAGCCGGCAGCGCCTTCAACTGCTCGACATTCACGTTGCCGAACCGCTCGAGGAGCTCCCGGTGATCGTCGAGGGGATGGCTGGTGGCGAAGAAGCCGAGGGCCTCCTTCTCGTGGGCCAGGAGCTCGGTTGCGCTCCAGGGCGGCACCGACGGCAGGTCCTGTTCGGGCTCGTCCTCTTCGCCAGCGTCGGCCGCGGTGCCGAACAACAGGCTCGACTGGCCGCTCTCGCGATCCGCCGCGGCCCGCTGACCGGTCTTGATCGCCGGTTCCAGAGCCTGGAGCATGGCCGCGCGCTCGTCCTTGCCATGGACTCCGTCGAAGGCGCCCGACTTGATCAGGGCGTCGATTGCGGTCCGGTTGACGAGCTGCAGCGGCACCCGCCGGCAGAAGTTCCACAGACTGCGGAAGGGGCCGCCCTCGTTCCGCGCTTCGAGGATCGCGTGCACCGCCTTCTCGCCGACGCCCTTGACCGCGGAGAGTCCGAAGCGGATATGCCCGTTGCCGCTGCGGCGCTCCTCCCCGGGCTCGAACACGACGTGGAATCGGACCCCGGAGCGGTCGATGTCGGGCGTGCCGACCTCGATCCCGGTGCGGCCGTCCGGGAGCTTCACCCGGGCGCACTCGTCGACGTACTTGACGAGCTTGTCCGTGCTGTCGGCGGTGTAGGTGAGGACCGCGGCCATGTACTGGACCGGGAAGTAGGTCTTCAGGTAAGCCGTCTGGTAGGCGAGCAGGGTGTAGCCCACGGAGTGGGACTTGTTGAAGCCGTAGCCCGCGAACTCCTCGATCAGGCTGAACAACTTCGTGGCCTGGACCTTGCTCAGTCCCTTGTCCTGGGCGCCGGATAGGAAACGTTTCCGTGCGGCATTGATCGTCTTGCGGCTCTTCTTGCTGATCGCCTTGATCAGCGTGTACGCCTCCCGCAGCGGCACGTCGCCCAGCTCGTGGACGATCTGCATGACCTGTTCCTGGAACACCATGATGCCGTGGGTTTCGGCGGTGTGGCGGTCCACGATCTCGTGAACCTTCGGCGTCGCCTCGCGACCGTGCTTGCGGTCGCAGTAGGTCCCGATGAGCGCCATCGGGCCCGGGCGGAAGAGGGCGTTGGCGGCAACCAGGTCCTCGAGCCGGTCGGGCTTCATCTGCAGCAGCAGGTTGCGCATGCCCTCCGACTCGAACTGGAAGGTGCCCGCCGTGTCCGCGCGGGCGAAGACGTCGAGCACCTTCGGGTCGGCGAGATCGATGTGGTCGAGATCGAGGGGATCCCGGCCTTCGGCGGTGCCGGGAACCGCCTCGACGATCGCCTCCGGCGGCAGCGTCTCGCGCACCAGTTGGCGGCAGCGCTCGATGATGGACAGGGTCGTCAGACCGAGGAAGTCCATCTTGAGCAGGCCCATTTTCTCGACCGTGGGACCGTCCCACTGCGTCACCAGAACGTCCTTCGACCCCTGGGTACGGCTGGTGGCCAGCGGCACCAGGTTCTCGAGCGGCTGGGTCGCGATGACGAGCCCGGCGGCGTGGACGCCGCTGTGCCGGGTGATCCCCTCGAGTTCCCGGGCGGTGTCGACCACCTCGCGGACCTGCTCGTCGCCGTCGTAGAGCCCCTTGAGCTCCTTCTCGCGCTGCAGCGCCTGGTCGATCGTCACCCCGAGTTCGGCGCCGATCAGCTTGCAGATGCGGTCGACCTTGGCGAGCGGCAACTGGTGCACCCGTCCCACGTCGCGGATCGCGGCGCGCGCCTTCATCGTGCCGAAGGTGATGATCTGGGCGACGTAGCCGTACTTCTCGCGGACGTACTCCAGGATCTCGGCACGACCGTCCTGGCAGAGGTCGATGTCGATGTCGGGGTACTCGCTGCGGTCGGGATCGGTGAAGCGCTCGAACAGCAGCCCGTAGAGCACCGGGCAGGCGTGCGAGAGGCCGAGGGCGTAGCCGACCATGGTGCCGACGCCCGAGCCGCGCGCGGTAGCCGGGATGCCGCGCTTGCGCGCTTCGTTGACGAAGTCCCAGACGATCAGGAAATAGGCGCTGATCTTCTTGTCCGCGAGCACCGAGAGTTCGTGGTCGAGACGCCGCCGATGCGCCTCTTCGACCTTTCCCCGATAGCGCCAGGTCAGGCCCGCCAGACTGAGTTCACGCAGCGCCTGGTCGCATTCGACCTGGAACCTGGCGAGCTCCTCCTCGTTCGACTGGACCGCCAGCGGCTCGACGTGGAAGCCGGAGCAGAAGCGCGCGAACCACCTGCTGGTCCCGGGCGCCGGCGCCTCTTCGCCTGCCGGCAGCGGTTCAGGGTCCGTGCGCTCGACCCGCACCAGGGGAGCGTGGTTGGCGGAGAAGTCGAGTTCGACGTTGCAGCGGTCGGCGATCCGGCGGGTGTTCGCCATGGCCTCCGCGGTCTCCGGGTCGGCGAAGAGCGCGGCCATCTGCTCCGGGCTCTTGACGTAGAGTTCCTTCGGGTAGTGGAGCCGGTCCTCGTCCTGCTTGTTCTTGCCGGTCGAGACGCAGATCAGCGTGTCGTGGCTATCCCAGTCCTCGGCGGTCAGGAAGTGGGAGTCGTTGTCGCATACCAGGGGCAGGTCGAGCTCCCCGGCAAGGCGCAGGATCTGTTCGTTGACCTTGTCCTGCTCCGGTGTGTCGTGCCGCTGCAGTTCCAGGTAGAAACAGGGCTCGCCGTGCTCGTCACAGGCAAAGGTCTGCCGGTGCCACTCAGCTTCCTCGCGGGCGCGCTCCCAGTGGCTGTCGGCGCCGGTCTCGATGTGCCGCCTCAGGTGGTAGGCGAGGGAGGAGCCGAGGTGCCCGTTGATCGCGATCAGCCCTTCGTTCCACTGCCGGAGGGTCTCCTTGTCCATCCGCGGCTTGTAGTAGAAGCCCTCGAGGAAACTGTCCGACGAGAGTTTGACCAGGTTGCGCCATCCCGTCTCGTTGCGGGCCAGCAGGACCAGGTGAAATCCGCCGTCGGCGACGCCCTGACTCTCCTTGTAACGGCGGTCGGACGTCTCTGTCTTGATGTCCGGCGCGACGTAGGCCTCGATGCCGAGGATCGGCTTGATGTCCCTCTTCCGGCATGCCTGGTAGAAGGCCACCGCGCCGAACAGGTTGCCGTGGTCGGTGAGCGCGACCGCGTCCATGCCGAGCCGCGCGATGCGGTCGACCAGGGGCGCCATCCGATTGCCCCCGTCGAGCAGCGAGTACTCGGAGTGGAGGTGGAGGTGGACGAAGTCCGGGGCCATGCTCGGTAGGAAGAGTCTACGCCGCGGGCGAGAAGCCGGGACCGTGCCGCGCCGCTGTGACGGCGCTAGCTTCTCACCGCCGAGGCGCCGGCGCAAGCCTCGGAATCGGGCTTTCACCCGTCCTTTTCGTCTAAGTCAGTGTGGCCGCGGCCCCAAAGGTCAGCCAAGAGGACCCCGGCGCTGGTCCAGGCGCCGCTCCTGCCCCTGGCCGCAGTGCTCGTGGTCGCGCTCGTTGCTGATGGGCGCGGCCGCGAGCAGCTCGGCGTCCTTGACCCTGCCCGGCCGGTCACTGCCGAAGTCGCTGTTCCCGCGCTTGGGGCAGCGGCGTGGCAGCGCGCCGACGACGGCTGGGCAGCGCGGGTCCGGGTCATGGCGGTCGAGCAGGCGGGGCGCCAGGTCGGAGGTCCGGATCGAGCCTGGCTTCGGCTGCGCGGTGGTACGCCGCCGCCGCCGGAGCGGCAACTCCGGGTGCGCGGATACTTCAGCCGTCGCCAGTCCTACCTGAATCTGGATGTTTCCAGACCGGGAGACTGGGGGCTGACCGTGAAGAGCCGGCTGCTGCTGACCGGCACGGGTGAGGCGCCGGGTCGCCTTCAGCAGGCGGCGCCGCAATTGCGGCATCGGCTCCTCGACGCGGTGAGGTCGACCGACCGGCCGGGCGCCATCCTCGCCCAGGCGCTGGTGTTCGGAGATTCGCGCCGCGTGCCGCCGGATTGGAAGACCGGACTGCGTCGCACCGGTCTGTCCCATCTGCTCGCGGTGTCGGGTCTCCACGTGGGATTGATCCTGGGGGGCTTCTGGTGGCTGTTCAGCGGCATCTCGAATCGGCTGACCGCATTGGGCGGCGTCGCGGTCCTCCTGCTGTACGGCTGCCTCGTCGGTCCGCGGCCGTCGCTGCTGCGAGCGGCGGTCATGGCATTGCTCGTCATCCTCGCGCTGGTCCTCGAACGGCCTCCGCAGGCGCTGAACTCGCTCTGCGCCGCGCTGATCGTGATCCTGTTCTTCGACCCGGCGGCGGCCTTCGATCTCGGCTTCCAGCTCAGTTTCCTGGCCACCGCGGGGATTCTGCTGCTGGCGCCACGGCTGCTCAAGTCGTGGCGGCGACGCGGAGTCGCGGGGCCGGCTGGGCATGTCGCCGTCGCCCTGGCGGTGACCGTCGCCGCCCAGCTCGCCACCTTGCCGGTCACGGCGGTCCGGATCGGCGTGCTGACGCCGCTGGCGCCGGCGCTCAACCTCGTGTTCGTGCCCTGGACGGCGTTGGCGCTGGGGGTTTCCCTGCTCTGGGTCGCCGTGGCGGCCGCCGCCTCCATGCCCCTGGTGTCGACGGTCGCCGAGCCCGCCGCGGCCGTGCTCCTGGGGATTCTCGACGCTCTGAGCCTGCCCTTCGCGTGGCTCGCGGAACTGCCTCCGGGCGCCTGGCTGGCAGTGCCGGTGAGTGTCGAATTCGGCGCCGCGGTGACGCTGGCGATCTGGCTCGGGATCCTCCTGTCCGGATTCCGGCGGGCCGCCTACGGGCTGTCGCTGGTTCTTGTGTGCACGCCGACGCCGGGCGCCCCTGAGCCGAGTCTGGCGATGCTGGACGTGGGCCAGGGGGAGGCGCTGCTGCTGCGGAGCGGCGATCGCGGCCCGGTGATTCTGGTCGACGGCGGAGGGTTCCGTCAGGGCAACTTCGCGGAGGTGGCGCTGCTTCGGGCCCTGGCCGCGGAAGGGGTTCGTCGGATCGACCTGGCGGTCCTGTCGCATGGGGACGCGGACCATTGCCAGGGTCTGCTCGAACTCGCCCGGTATCTGTGGGTTGAGCGTCTGTGGGCGGCGCGGGTGGAAGTCCAGGACGGCTGCGGCCGGGAGCTGGCCGAGCAGCTCCAGGGACGCGTGGAGCTGGTCGAGCGCGGCCACGCGGAGGCAGTCGGCGTCTGGCGGCTCGAGGTCCACCACCCGGGACCGGAACCGGTCGCTGACGGCAACTCCGCCTCTCTGGTGGTCCGCGCCTGTGCCGACGGCTCGTGCGTCTTGCTCACCGGCGACCTCGATCTGTCTGGCGAGAGGGAGCTCCTGGCCTGGACCCGAAGCCGGGGAAGGTCCCTTCGAAGCGACGTGCTCAAGGTCGCTCATCACGGCAGCCGCACTTCGAGCGGTGCGGAGTTCCTCGACGCCGTGCAGCCGCGGCTGGCGCTGATGTCGGCCGGCCGACGCAACTCGTACGGCCACCCCTCGCCTGAAGTGGTCGAGCGAATCGAAGGTCGGGAGGCCCGTGTCCTGCGCACGGATCGTCACGGGCGGATCGAGATCCGCTTCCGGGGCCACGGCTCGGGTCCTCGGCGGCCCGTGTACGAGGTCGCGGCGTGGCCGCGCAGGGGCGTCGACTAGGGCCAAGGCGCGGCTATCCTGCGGCCATGCCGGAACTCCCGTGGCAGGTCATCGCGGTCCTCGGCCCGACGTCGACCGGCAAGAGCACGTTCGCGATGCAGCTTGCCGAGGATCTCGGGGGGAAGGGCTTCGAGACCGAGTTGATCAGCGCCGACGCGTTGCAGGCGTATCGCGGCTTCGACATCGGCACCGCCAAGCCGGGGCCGCGAGCGCGGACCCGGGTGCGGCATCACCTGGTCGATGTGCTCGAACCGCATCAGGTCTTCTCGGCGGGAGAGTTCGCGCGCCGGGCGCGCGCCGCGGTGGAGGAGATCGAGGGGCGGGGCCGTCTCCCGATCCTGGTGGGCGGCGGCGGCTTCTACCTTCGTGCGCTGTTCGAGGGCCTGGCGCCGGTGCCGCCGGTTCCGCCCGAGGTGCGGGCCGGCTTGCGGAGCGAGCTGCGATCCAGAGGCCTCGAGGTGCTGCTTGAGGAGCTGCGGGTCGTCGACCCGCAGAGTGCGGCGGCGCTTTCGGGCGGCGACACGCAGCGCATTCTGAGGGCGCTGGAGGTGGTTCGTTTCACCGGCCGCACCCTCCCGAGCTGGCATCGCAGGGGCTCGGACCTGGCGCTCGACAGGCGAGTGCTCAAGCTCGGTTTGACCCTGCCGAGAGCCCTTCTGTACGATGCCATCGAGGCGCGGGCCAGACGCATGCTGGAGCGTGGCTGGCTGGCCGAAGTGAGGCGCCTGCGGAAACGCGCGGGCGTTTCGGGCGGGCGGTCCTGGGTTGAGTTGCCGGCGTGTCAGGCCATCGGCTACCGGCAGTTCGCCGATCATCTGGATGGGAAGTTGACGCTGGAGCAGGCCTTGGAGGAGACGATCCGCGCCACGCGCCGTTACGCCAAACGGCAGGAGACATGGTTCCGCCGCGAGACGGATGTGCGGTGGATCGACGCCTCGGGCAGGGAATGTGTGGAGCGGGCACTGCAGGGGATCGTCGAGGCCGTAGCCGGAATCCGAGCGGACGGGGTGACGGAGTGAAGACGCCGCGGCCCGCAGCGACCGTTCTGGCCGTCCTTCTTGCTGCCTGCGCCGGTTCAACGTCGAGGCCGGAGCCGCCGCAGCCGGAGGCCTCGTTCGACTATCGGGGCGGCCCGATCCTCCGTCCACCGCTCGAAGGCTTCAAGGAGAACATCCCCGAGCAGAGCCGCTACGAACTGGCCTCCGCGTGGGAGGCGCTCAACCGAGGCGAGTTCGAAACGGCGCGGAGCGGTGCGGAGACGCTGCTCGGAATCGATCCGACACTGCTGCCGGCCACCGTAGTGCTGGCTCAGGCCTATCTTGCTGCCGGGGATCCGGAGCGGGCGTTCGAACTCCTCGCTGAGCCGTTGGCCGGCTGGCCCGAATACACCGCCGGCCAGCTCGTCTACGCGCGGGCGGCGGAACTCACCGGCGATGCCGTTGCCGCCTACGGCGCCTACCGCGGCATAGCGGGCCTCGATCAGGAGGCGGCCGCCCGGGCCGCGGCCCTTCGCGCCCGGGCGACAGCGGAACTCGGCGCACGGACCGGGGGTGCCCTTGACGCGGGCCGGTTGGCGGAAGCCGGCGCGGCGCTCGCAACGCTGCGGACGTGGGCGCCCGACGCCGCGGCGACGGTCGATCTGCGGCGGCGTCTGGCGCGCGCCCGCGGCGACGTGGAGGAGGAGTTGGAGGCGACGCGGGTACTGATCGCCGGCGGCGAGGCGTCGCTGGACCTGCTGCAACGGCAGGCCGCGCTCGAGGTCGAGAGCGGTGACGCCCGCGCCGGCCTCGATCTCTACGAGCGGCTCGCGGAACGCCATCCGGACAACGTGGAGATCGCGGCGGCTCTGGCAGTCGCTCGATTCACCTGGCGCACGAAGCTGCTGCCGGACAGAGTGGCGCGGCTGCTCGACGCTTCGAGCCTGTTGAGGGGTGACTTCGCGGCGCTGACGTACTGGCTCGTTGCGGGCGTACGGACCGGTTCCGCCGGCGATACGGTGATTGTCAGCGACATCGTGGAGCATCCCCAGCGCCGGGAGATCGCCCGGGTCCTGAACCTGGGGCTGATGGCGCCGGTCGATGCGGCGGTGCGCCGGTTCGCTCCCAATGAATACATGCGCCGGGGCCCGGCGCTGGCCACCCTGCTTCGCATGCCGGGGCGCATCGGCAGCGGCGCCGCCTGTGTCGGGGATGGCGGCGGTCCGGCGGCCGACGACACGGACGCCGTGTGCGAGGCGGCTCATCGTTGTCGCCTGATCTCCGAGCCCGCGGAATGCCGGCCCCAGGCGGCGATCTCGGGGGCCGAGGCCATCGAGGCGCTGCGCCGCACCCTCCATCTGATCCAGTAGACCGCGCCGCCGGCAGCTACCAGCGATCCAAACCAGCCGGAGACCGTTTCATGACCTCATCCCGTCCCGCCGCGATGCCCGCTCTCGACCGGGAGCGCGCCGTTGTTGTCGTGATCGACATGCAGGGCCGGCTCGTCGACCTGATGCACCGACCCCGGATGATCATCGACGGCACGGCCCGGCTGCTGCGGCTGGCGCAGATGTTCGACCTGCCGGTGATCGTGACCGAGCAGTACCCGCGGGGGCTGGGTTCGACCCGCGAGGAACTGGCGGCGGTGATCGAGGAAACGGATCCGGACGGCAGCCGCACACGCAGGGTGGAGAAGGAGTCCTTCGGCTGCTGTGGCGAACCGGGGTTCGAGGAGGCCCTGGCGGCAGCGAGACCGGGTCTCGCTCCGGCGGATCAGCAGGTTGTCGTGGCCGGGATCGAGGCCCACATCTGCGTCGTGCAGACAGTGCTCGATCTCGTCTCGCGCGGTACGGACGTCCATGTGTGCTGGGACTGCGTGAGCTCGCGGGGCGAGGAGTACCGGCGCCACGCGCTCGAGCGGATGGGCGCGGCCGGCGCCCAGATCACAAACCACGAATCGGTTGCCTTCGAACTTGCACGCGACAAGAACCATCCCCAGTTCAAGGGCGTCAACCGGTTGCTCCGTGAGGGCCAGATCGCTTGACCGGCCCGGTGCGGCTGCCGGTCCTGGCTGCGGTGTTGATCCTGGCGGCGGCGCCTCTCGCCGCTCAGCCGACGACCCCGGACGCCGGCGACGCAGAGGCCGCGGTGCGGGCGACGTTCGAGGCCTACCGCCAGGCGCTGATCGCCGGTGACGGCGAGCGGGCGGCTGCCCTGGTCGACCGCGAGACGGGCGACTACTACCGGGAGCTGAAGCGGCTGGTCCTCGATGGCGGCGAGGAGGAGGTGCGGCAGAGGACCTTCGTCGACCGCTTCCTGATCGTGGCCTTCCGGCACCAGTTCGACGCTGCGGAGTTGACCGCGATGGAACTGGCCGACGTGATCGCGCGGGCGATGGAGATCGGCTGGATCAACGGAGCGGCGATCGAGCAGCTCGCTGTGGGCGAGGTCCGGATCGAAGGCGACGAGGCGTATGCAGCCGCCCGCACGCGGGCGTCCCTCGAGGACCCTGCGCTCGGCGGCGGCGTCGACGAACTGGAGTACCGCTTCGTGAACGAGGGCGGGACCTGGAAGTTCCGTTTCAGCGTGCTCGTGTCGTCGATCGACGAGGTGATGCGCAACCTGGCCGCGCAGCTTGGCGCGGACGAGGACGACCTGATCTTCACCCTGGTCGAGTCCCTGACCGGAGTCGAAGTGCTGCCCGAGGTCTGGGACGCGGTCGAGCCCTGATCGGGCGCCGCCGCGGGCGCCCGGCCCTCGCCGGCGGACGGCCGCGCCCGCTTTGGGGGGTGCGGTACGATCCCGCCGTGCCGATCCGGCGAACAGCGTTTCTTGTCGTTGCCGCCGCTCTCGTGGCGGCCGCTGGCGCCGGCCTGCTCGCCAGAGCCCCGGATCCGGCGCCGGCGACGCAGATCGGGGCCGTCGACGACCGGCGCGACGCCCGCACCCGCTACCGGCGCTCCCTGCCGCCTCAGGCGATGAGGATGTTCGAGCGGTACCTGCCGCGGCCGGTCCATCCGGACGAGGTGCTGCGAGAGTTCTACTTCACCCGCCTCGCCTACAGCGGCAGGCCCTACATGGGCGGAGGCAGTTGGTCGGTCGACTTCCCGAAGGCCGACCGGCAGTTCATGCTCGGTCTCAAGCGGCTGCTCGACCAGTTGGACGCCTACGACTACGACAACGCCGTGGAGGCCACAGACCCGAAGCTCTCCCGCTTTCCCTTCCTCTACTCGGTGGAGGTCGGCCACATGATGTTGCGTGAGGAGGAGCGGGAGGCTCTGCGCCGGTACCTGCTGGCCGGCGGTTTCTGGGTCATCGACGACTTCTGGGGCAGTTGGGAGTGGGCGAACCTGGAGCGCGAGCTGTCTCTCCTGCTACCCAACTTCGCGATCGTCGAGCTTCCCCTGGACCACCCGATCTTCCACTGCTTCTACGATGTCGAAGAGATTCTCCAGGTGCCGAACGTGGGTCAGGCTGTACGTGGCGGGCCGACCTGGGAGCAGGACGGTTACACCCCGCACGTGCGGGGCATCTTCGACGACCACGGTCGCCTGATGGTGGTGATCAACTGGAACACCGACCTGGGCGACGCTTGGGAGTGGGCGGAAGATGAGTGGTACCCGGTGCGGTTCTCGCACTACGCGTACCAGATGGGAGTCAACTTCGTCGTCTACGCCATGTCGCACTGACGCCGGCGCCGCGACCCTACGACCGCCCACGTCCGCGTCTCTTCGTTCCTGATGACTGGCCTCTTCGAGTTCCTGTTCAAGTACCGGCCGTCTCTGTTCGACGAGGGCCGGTTCGCCCTCGCCGCTCCGGGCTGGATGCAGGTGGCGGCGCTGCTTGCCGGCGGCGCGCTCGTGTTCGCCGCCTTCACCTACCGGCGGATGCTGCCGGGTCCGAGCGGCGGCGCCGAGCGCTACCGCTGGCTGCCGCCGACGCTCCGTTCATTGGCCATCGGTGTGCTGGTTCTGTGCCTGCTGCAACCTGCCCTGGTCCTGTCGACCGTGGTGCCGCAGGAATCCTTCGTCGGCGTCCTGATCGACGACTCGGGCAGCATGGCGATGCCGGACGAGGACGCTGCCGAGGACGGCACCCGGGCCGGCGCGGTCCGGGAGGCGCTCTCCGGGGCGCCGGGGTCGCTGCTGGAAGTCCTCGGGCAGCGCTTCCAGGTCCGCCAACTTGCCTTCGGCCGCGGCGCCGAGCGGATCGAGTCCATCGATCAGCTCCGGTTCGCCCGCTCTGACAGCCGCATCGGCGAGGCCCTGCGCGCGGCCTCGGACGAACTGGCGGGCCTGCCCCTGGCGGGTCTCGTCCTGCTCTCCGACGGCGCCGACTCCGCACCGGCCGAGCTCGGTGACGCCCTGCTGGCGCTCAAGGCCGCGGGGACGCCGGTGCACGCGATCGGCCTCGGGCGGCCGCGCCTGGAGAAGGACATCGAGGTCTCCCGGGTGGTCGCCCCGCGGCGGGTGCTCGAAGGTTCAACCGTCGAGGTCGAAGTCACCCTGAGTCAGACCGGGTTCGGCGGCCGTAGCGTGAACCTCGAAGTCGAGGACGACGGGCGGATCGTGAACGTGGCGCAGGTGACCTTTCCGCGCCGGAGCTCGGCGGTCACGGCCCGGGTGATGTTCGCGGCCAGCGCTGAGGGGGCGCGGGAGTTCCGCTTTCGGGTCGCCGGCCAGCAGGGGGAGGAACTGACGCTGAACAACGAGCGGGTGGCCCTGGTGGAAGTGACGAACAGGCAGAAGAAGATCTTCTTCTTCGAGGGCGAACCGCGACACGAGTCCAGGTTCCTGCGGCGGGCGGTCCAGTTCGACGAGAATCTCCGCCTCGTGTCGATGACGCGCCAGGCGGCGAACAAGTTCTACGGCATCAACTTCGATGAGGACACGAAGCGCTTCGACGGTTTTCCGACCCGCCGCGAGGATCTGTTCGAGTACCAGGGCGTCATTGTGGGCAGCATGGAGGCGAGTTTCTTTACCCACGACCAGATGCGGATGCTGGTCGACTTCGCCGCTCAGCGCGGCGGCGGCGTGCTGCTGCTCGGCGCCCACAGGTCGTTCTCGGAAGGGGGCTTCGCTGGTACGCCGATCGCCGAGCTGTCGCCGCTTGTCCTCTACGAACCGCCGGCGGAAGACGGCCGTCCCGAACTGATCTACGACCTGCAACTGGAGTTGACGCCCCAGGGACGCGCCCACCCCGCAATGCTGCTGCGCGACGACCGGGCCGAATCCAACGAGCTCTGGTCGACCTTGCCGCGGCTCTCCGCGTACCAGCGGGCGACCGAACTGAAGGCCGGCGCGACCGCGCTGCTGAGGGCGGAGACTCCCATGGTGCGCGATCCGCTGATCGCCCTGGCGCATCACCGGATCGGCCGCGGACGGGCGATCGCCTTCACGCCGCACGACTCCTGGCACTGGCAGATGAGCGCGGAGATCCCGCTCGAGGATCAGACTCACGAGCGGCTCTGGCGGCAGATGCTGCGCTGGCTGGTGTCCTACGTGCCGGACCGGGTCGAGGTCGAGACGGACCGGGACCGGTTTGAGCCCGGCAGCACGGTGACGCTGCGCGCGATGGTGCGCGATGCGGCGTTTCGGGAAGTGAATCGGGCTCAGGTCACAGCGGCGATCGAGATGCCGTCCGGCGAGGAGGTCGAAGTGCCGCTCGATTGGTCGGTGGAGCGTGACGGGGAGTTCGTCGGCGCCTTCGTGGCCGGCGAGCGCGGTCATTACCGGGTCGAGGTGGACGCGCGGTCGGAGGGGGAACTGCTCGGTGTCGCGGTGTCGCACTTTGCCGTCGACACTCTGAACGAGGAACTCTTCGGCGCCGCTCGCCGGGACTCGGTGTTGCGGAGGATCGCCCGCGAGACCGGTGGCCGGCAGTACGAGTTGGACGAGATGGACAGCCTGGTCGAGGACCTCTCGGTCAGCCGCGAAGGCACGACCGTGCGTGAGGCGCGGGACCTCTGGGACATGCCGATCCTGTTCCTGCTGCTGGTCGTTTTCCTGGGCGGTGAATGGGCGGTTCGACGACGCCTGGGAATGGCGTGAGCTTCCGTGGGCGCACGGGACGGGTTCCGGCGGCGGCATTGGCGTGCTCGCTTGCCGTCGCCCCGCTCGCTGCGGAGAGCCACCTCCTGGTGGTGACCGGGGTTGGCGGGGAGCAGGTGTACACCGAGCGTTTCCACGCCTGGGCGACGCGGGTGGTGGAGGCCGCGCTCGAAGCGGGCCTGCGCGAGGACAATGTGGTCTACCTCGGCGAACGTCCGGATCTCGATCCGGAACGGATCCGGGCCCGTTCCACGGGCGAGAACCTGCTCTCGGAGATCGAGACGCTCACCAAGCGGTCGAGCGCCGGCGACGACGTGTGGATCGTGCTCTTCGGGCACGGCAGTGGTTCGGCGGGTCCGCCGCGGTTCAATCTGCCGGGGCGGGATCTCGTGGCTGAGCAGTACGCCGCCGCGCTCGAGCCGCTCACGGACCGCCGCCTCGTGTTCATCAACGCGAGTTCCGCATCCGGCGGCTTCATCGCGCCGCTGGCGAAGGAGGGGCGGGTGGTGATCACCGCCACCAGATCCGGCGCGCAGGGCAACGAGGCGCTGTTCGGCGGCTACATCGCGGAGGCCTTCGACGGCGCGGCGGGAGACCGGAACAAGGACGGCCGCACGTCCGCCCTCGAGGCGTTCGAGTTCGCTCAGCGCGAGGTCGAGCGCTACTACCGGCAGGCGGGGCAGATCCGCACCGAACACGCGCTCCTCGAGGACGACGGTGACGGTGAGGGAAGCCTGGAACCGGCCGGCGTCGAGGCCTCCAAGCCGGTCGACGGGAGGCTTGCGAGTCTCGTCCTTCTCGGCGAGGAAGCGCTTCCTCAAACACTGACGGATGAGAGCCGGGAGCTGGCCCTGCGGCGCGGCGCGATCGAGCGCCGGATCGACGAACTCCGGCTGCAGCGGGAAACGCTCGACGAGGAGGTCTACCTCAGCGAACTCCAGGATCTGATGGTCGAACTGGCCCTGGTCGACCGCGAGCTGGGGGCTGCCGGGGCGGACGGGGACGGAGAAGACGACGGTTCCGACGGCGCGAACGGAGACCCGGACCGATGAGCGCGAGCCTCGATGCCATCTGCCGGTGGATCGGACCGGTGGCGCTCGTTCTGGCGGTGGCCGCGTGGTCTCCCGCAGCCGTCGCGGCTCAGGACGGGCCGGTGTCGCTGGACGGCATCGAGCGGTGGATCCTGACCGGCCGCTACGACGAAGCGGTGGAGCAGCTCGAAGCGCGCGCCGACGAGGCGGGCGATCCCCGGGCGTTGAGGCTGCGCGTGGAGGCGCTGACCTCGACCGGCCGCTACGACGAGGCGGCCGCCGCGTTTGAGGGCGTCGACGCGCCGGCTCTCGGTCTCGGGGTGTTGCGGGGCAGGGTGGCGCTTCTTGTCGGCGATCGGGAGGAGGCCCGGCGTTCCTTCGCAGAGGCCCGGGCCGTCGGGGGTGAGGACGCCCTGGTCGCTTCGTTCGAACTCGCGCGGCTGGCCTGGGACCGGGGCGAGATCGAGGCAGCGACCGAAGGGTTCTACCGGATGATCGACGCCTACAACCTCGGCGCCGCCGACACGGCCGAGGAACTCGTCGCGGTGGGGCAGGCCTGCCAGTTGCTGGGGCGCGACGATCCGGAGCTGTTCAAGGACGCGCTGCGCGCCTACGACGAGGCGGTGGCGCTCGCTCCCTCCTGGCCGGCGCCTCGCATCCGGATCGGCGAGCTGTTCCTGGAGAAGTACGACAGCAGTCAGGCCCGTTCGTCGCTGACCGACGTGTTGCGGGCGAACCCGCGCCATCCGGAGGCGTTGCTCGCGATGGCCCGAACGATGGGGTTCGACGGCGATCCACGGTCCCGGGAAGTCCTCGACTCCGCCCTCGAGGTCAATCCGAGGCTGATTCCGGCCCGCGTGCACCGGGCCTGGCTCCACCTGGGGGCGGAACAGTTCGGAGAGGCCCGGGACGAGGCCGAGAAGGCGCTGGAGATCGATCCGGGTTCGTTCACGGCCCGGACCCTGCTGGCGGCGGCGGCGTTCCTGGAAGGGCGCGGCGAGGACTTCGCGCGTCTCCGCGACGGCATGCTGGCCGACAATCCCCGCTACGCCGATCTGTTCAACGACCTGGCCGATGCCAGCGTCAACAATCGTCTCTACCCGCAGGCGCGGGACTTCGCGGCGGAGGCCGTGCGGATCGATCCGAAGTCCTGGCGCGGCTACGGACTGCTGGGAATGAACCAACTCCGGCTGGGCGATATCGAGGCCGGACGAGCCAACCTGGAGACCTCCTTCGCGGGCGACCCCTACAACGTCTGGACCAAGAACACGCTCGACCTGCTCGACACGTTCGGCGACTACCGGAAGGTGAAGAGCGAGCACTTCGAGTTCCACATCCACGACCGCGAGGCCGACCTGCTGGCCCCCTACATGGTCGAGCTGGCCGAGGAGGCCTGGGCGACGCTCTCCGAGCGCTACCGCTTCGAGCCCCCGGCGCCGATCCGGGTGGAGGTCTATCCGTCGCACGCCGACTTCTCGGTTCGCACCGTCGGGCTGGCCGGGCTCGGCGCCCTCGGCGTGTGCTTCGGGCCGGTGCTTGCCCTCGACTCGCCGTCGGCGCGTCAGGTCGGCCACTTCAACTGGGGCGGCACCCTCTGGCACGAGATCGCCCACACGTTCACCCTGCTCGCTACCGACGCGAAGATCCCGCGCTGGTTGACCGAGGGCCTGTCCGTGTTCGAGGAGCGGCGGGCGCGGCCGGGTTGGGGAGACGACGTGCAGGTGCGTTTCCTCACCGCGCTGCGCGACGACGAGTTGCTCGGCATCGCCGAGATCAACGATGGCTTCGTGCGGCCCAGGTTTCCGAACCAGATCCTTTTGTCCTACTTCCAGGCCTCCCTGATCTGCGACTGGATCGAGGAGAACTACGGCTTCAACGCGATTCTCACGATGCTCGCGGGCTATCGCGACGGCAGGAGCACGGAGGAAGTGTTCGAGGAGGCGATGTCCCTCGCCCTCGAAGACTTCGACGAACGGTTCTTCGGCCATCTCCGCGCGCGCTTCGGTGGCGCCATGGCGTCGCTCGGTGGTGCTCCTGCCAGCCCTGGCGAAGAGGAGCAGGAATCCGGCGAGGGCGGACCGTCCCGCGCGCCGACGCGGAACCCCTTCGAGCGCCGTGAGCCGAATCTCGAGCAGTTGGCGCTGGTGGCGAAGGAAAACCCGGACGATTTCAGAATCCAGATGACGTACGGCTACGCCCTGTTCCGGGAGGAGCGCTTCGCCGAGGCGGAGGCGCCGCTGTCGCGCGGTCGCGCCCTGTTCCCGGAGTACGTCGGCTCTGGAAACGCCTACACTCTGCTGGCCGAAATCTACCGGCAGCAGGAACGCGAGGAGGAGGCGACCGAAGCGCTCATGACGCTGGTGGCAAGCAACGAGATGGCCTGGGATGAGCACCTGGCTCTTGCCGAGCTGCTTGCCGGCGCCGGCCGCGACGAGCAGGAGGCCGAGATCCTGGAGCGGTCTCTCTACATCTCGCCGTACGATCTCGACGTGCATCGCCGTCTCGCCGAACTCGCCTCAGCCTCGGACCGCTTCGGGCTGGCCGTGCGCGAACGCGCGGCCCTGGTCGCGCTCGACCCGCCCGATCGCGCGGTGGCGCTCTACGAGCTGGCGCTGGCGCAGCGCAACGCGGGCCTGCCCGAGCGCGCGCGCCGGACGGTGCTGCGGGCGCTCGAGGTGGCGCCAGGGTACGACCCGGCGCAGGAACTCCTGCTCGACCTGGTGGGGGAGGGCTCGTGATCCTGTTGCGGAGCAGGCGCAGTGGACGCCCTGTATTGGCGGGTCTCGCCGCGCTCGCCGTGCTGGCCGGCGCCCTGTTCGCCCGCGACGACTTCTGGCGCGCCCCCAAGGTGGAGACGCCGTCCTTCCCCTACTCTGGCGGCTTCACCTTCGCCCGGATCAAGTTCGAGCCAACGCAGTGGCGCGGCGGCCCGTTCATGTGGGGCCTGGACCTCAAGTGGAACCACGACTATCCGATGGCGGAGGAGAACTTCACCCGCATAGTCGATGAAATGACTTACATCGACACGTTCACTGGCGGCGGCAATGTGCTCGAGCTGACCGATCCGCGGCTGTTCGAGCATCCCTGGGCGTATCTCTGCGAGGCGGGCTTCTGGAACCCGACCGAGGAGGAACTCGCCAACCTCCGCTCCTACCTGCTCAAGGGTGGTTTCCTGGTCATCGACGACATCTTCGACATTCGGGGTTATCCGATCCGGTGGGAGAACGTCGAGCGGCAGATGGGTCGGCTCCTGCCCGGCTACGAACTGGTGCCGATGACTGTCGACCACCCCGTCTTCCGGGCCTTCTTCGTCCTCGAGGACATCAACTTCGATATCGAGGATCCACGGTTCTACCCCGTGCGGGGCAAAATCTACGGCGTCTTCGAGGACAACGATCCCAGCCGCCGGCTGATGACCGTCATCAACTACAACATGGACATCGGCGACTTCTGGGAATGGTCGGAGTACGCCATCTACCCGGTGGACGTGACCCAGAAGGGCTTCAAACTGGGCGTGAACTACCTGATCTACGGCATGACTCACTGAACCGTTCGGGGAGCGGCACGGACCCTTTTCCCCGCACCATGGAGAACTCGATGAACGACACCCAGGATCAAGCAGCCGACGGCGCGGCAAGCGCCCAGGGCTTGACCAGCGAGAGCGACGTGGAGCTGGCGGCGCGTTTGGCGGTGGGCAGGGAGCAGATCCTGACTCAGCTCGCCAAGCAGATCATTGGCCAGGAGGAGGTGCTGGGGCAGGTGCTGATGACCCTGTTCGTCGGCGGCAACAGCATCCTGACCGGGGTGCCGGGTCTGGCCAAGACCCTGATCGTGCAGACCGTGGCACAGATTCTCGACCTCAAGTTCGGCCGCATCCAGTTCACGCCCGACCTGATGCCGAGCGACATCACCGGCACCGACATCATCCAGGAAGACCACGACACGGGCCGGCGGGAAATGGTCTTCATGCCGGGTCCGATCTTCGCCCAGATCGTGCTCGCGGATGAGATCAATCGCACGCCGCCGAAGACCCAGGCGGCGCTGCTCGAGGCGATGCAGGAGCACCGGGTCACGGTGCAGGGCCGGACCTACGACCTGGAACAGCCGTTCTTCGTCTTCGCTACCCAGAACCCGATCGAACTCGAGGGCACCTATCCGCTGCCGGAGGCCCAGCTCGACCGCTTCATGTTCAACATCGTCATCGACCACCTGGGCGAGGACGAGGAGATGGAGATCGTCGACGCGACGACCACGGTGCGGGAGTTCATGCTGGAGACAAAGGTCACGGGTGCCGATCTGCGTGCGTTCCACCGCCTGGTCCGGCGCGTGCCGATCGCTGATCCGATCCTCCGGTACGCCGTCCACCTGGCGCGGATGACGCGGCCCGATACGCCCGAGGCGCCGGACTTCGTCAACCGGTGGGTGCAGTACGGGGCGAGTGTCCGCGCGGCGCAGTTCATGGTCCTCGGCGCCAAGGCGAAGGCATTGATGGACGGCCGCTACCACGTCGCTCACGAGGATGTCCGGTCCCTGGCCAAGCCGGTCATGCGGCACCGCATCCTGACCAACTTCCACGCCGAGTCGGAGCGGATCACGACCGACGAGATCGTCTCCCGCCTGCTGGAACTCGCGCCGGTGACCGCGAGCGGCATGAGCTGACGGTGACGGCATGAGCTACGGCCGGTTCGTCGACACCGAGACGCTGAGTCGGATCAGCAGTCTGGACCTGCTCGCCAAGACGGTGGTCGAGGGCTTCGTCAGCGGTCTGCACCGCTCGCCCTTCCTTGGCCGGTCGATGGACTTCGCCGAGTACCGCGCCTACCAGCCCGGCGACGACATCCGCCGCGTCGACTGGAAGCTCTTCTGTCGCACGGACCGCTTCTACGTCAAGGAGTTCGAGGCGGACACGAACACCGACCTGATGATCGCACTCGACATCTCCCGCTCGATGGACTTCGGCACCGGGGCGCTGACCAAGCTGGACTACGGGCGCTATCTCGCGGCCTGCCTGGGCTACTTCGCGTCCAAGCAGAAGGACCGCATCGGCCTGGTGACCTTCGACAGCGTGATCGTCGACTTCGTTCCACCCGCCGCCAAGCACCTCAAGGTCGCGCTGCACACGATCGACCGCATCCAGCCGGGCGGCGGAGGCAGTCTGCGCGAACCGCTGCTCGAGGTCGTGGACTCGGTGCGCCGGCGCAGCATGGTGGTCCTCATCTCGGATTTCTACGAGGATCCGGAGACGGTGATCAAGGCGGCGGCGGGGTTCCGGCACAAAGGCAGCGACGTCATCCTCTTCCACCTGCTTGATCCCGCCGAACTCCGCTTCAACTTCGAGGGCGAGCTGGACCTGCGTGACCTGGAGACGGGCACGCGGCAGGCGGTCATGCCGGACGTGCTCCGGGATCAGTACCTGGACCTGATTCGCGAGCACACGCAGACCCTCGATCGGTCCCTGGTCGAGGCGGGCATCGACTACACGCTGGTCGACACGTCGCAGCCCCTGGACGCGGCGCTGTACAGCTACCTGTCGGCGCGCCTGTACGCCATGAAGGCGAGGTAGGGAACCATGGGTCTGCTGGCGCCTCTCTTCCTGCTCGGCCTGGCCGCGGTCGCGGTGCCGGTGATCATCCACATGCGTCTGCGTCACCGTAGTCAGGTGGTCGCGTTCCCGTCCCTGATGTTCATCTCCAGGGCGCCCTACCGATCCGTTCGCCGGCGCCGTCTGCGCGATCTGCTGCTTCTGGCTCTGCGCTGCCTGGCGCTGGCGCTCCTGGCTGTGGCCTTTGCTCGGCCTCTGTTTCAGGGCGACGGGGCGGCCAACGCCGCCGCCGCCAACCGGCTGACCGTCGTGCTGCTGGACAACTCGTTCAGCATGGGCTTCGGCGACAGGTGGCAGCGAGGCACGACGGCGGCGGCTTCGGCGTTTGACGGGCTGGGTACGGGAGATCGCGGCGCCCTGATCGTCTACTCGGATCGGGCGGAGATGCTGAGTGCGCCGACATCGGACGGATCCCTGCTGGCGACCCTGGCGAGGGAGGCGGAACTGGTTCCCCGCGCCACGTCGCTGCTGCCCGCGATTCAGGTGGCCCGTGGGGTGCTCGCGGACGCGGGAAGCCTCGCCGTGAGGGAGCTCGTGATCGTCAGCGACCTCCAGCGTTCGTCTTGGGCGCCCGACAACGCGGCGTTGTTGCCCCAGGGCGTCGAACTGCGTCTGGTCGATGTCCGTTCGGAGGAGGAGGACCGGGGCAATGCCGCCGTCACCGACGTGGTGCTCGATCACTCTCGCGTGTCTTCCTCCGAGTCCGGAGGGGGCGCGCGGGAACAGGTGGGCATCGCGGCGCGCGTCAGCTACCAGAGTGTCGGCGGAGCAGCCGACGAGGATGGAGCAGCCGCGACCCTGCGGGCGGAAGTCGACCTGCTCTTCGACGGAGAGGTCATCCAGACCCGGGCTGTGGAACTGCCGCTCGACTCCTCGACCATGGTCAATTTCGCGCCCGAGGTCCTGGAGCGGGAGCGCACCACCCGGGGCACGGTGCGGCTCCGGGAGGACGCTCTGGATACCGACAACGAGTTCCACTTCGTGCTGTCTCCCGCGCACGAAGTCGGAGTGCTGGTCATCGAGCCCGGGGGTGACCGGCGGCGCGGCCGCTACCTCGAGGAGGCGCTGTCGCTCGGCCGCCGTCCGTTCCTGCGGGTGAACAGAGTCCAGGCTTCCGGTTTTGAGCCGACGATGCTGGAAGGCAAGTCCGTCGTCGTGATCAACGACGCGGCGCAGCAGCTCCCCTCCGCGGCCGTCGCGGCGGTCCTCCGCTTCGTCCGTGAAGGGGGCGGCCTGCTGCTCGGGGTCGAGCGCGGCCTGAACTCGACTTCGGCTCTGCTCGGGGAGTTCGGGGTCGAAAGCTCGCAGCAGGTGGACCGGTTGTCCGGCACGCCCGGTTCTCTGGCCTGGTTCGACACCGGCCACCCGGTCTTCGACGTCTTCGCCACGGCGCGGAGCGGGGACTTCTCGTCGGCGTCGTTCTTCCGCTACCACCGCCTGGAGACACCCGAAGGGGCGCTTCCGATCGCCCTTTTCGACGACGGCTCGCCGGCTCTGCTCGACCTGATGCCCGCGGTGTCGGAGGACTCGGCCTCGGGGGCCGTCGACGGCAAGGGCGGGCGCGTGCTGGTGTTGCCCACGTCGTTCGACACCTTCTGGAACACCCTGCCGCTGCAGGCGGTGTTCGTTCCCTTCGTGCATCGTTCGGCGCAGTACCTGGCCGGCTACTCGTTGCCCCGTTCGTGGTACCGCGTCGGCGAGGTCGCCTCGGTCGAGTTGCCCGGACCGGCGGGAGGCGAGGGCGACGGCTACATCTCGGTCGCTCCGTCCGGCCGCGAGCGCCGCCTCGGCACAGGTGGAAGCGATCTTCTGCTCGATGTGGAGGAGCCGGGCTTCTACGACTTTCGCGAAGTGCGGGCGGACGTTACAGCCCAGCGTCTGACACTTGCGGCCAACGTGCCGGTGTTGGAGTCGGACCTGGGCGCACTCGACCTCGACGAGTTCATGTCCCGAATCAGACCCGACCAGGCTGAAGACGCAGCGGCCGACCTGGAGAGCGCTACAACACCCGAAGAGCGGGAGGGGCGGCAGCGCCTCTGGTGGTATCTGATCGCCGCGGCGGCGGTGGTTCTGGCCGCCGAGGGCCTGTTCGGGAACCGTCGGCGGGCGGCTGCGACGCCGATCGTGACAGCATGGAGTTCCATCCCCGCGCCCGATGACGGGCACGGGGACTGGTTCACGGTTCGCGCGGGGACGCGCCAACCGGGTTCCACCGGCGGGGAGACGTGATGGCAGCCAGCTTCGATCCCATCTACGACCCGACCTACGGCGAACTGATGAGCGTGATCCGGCGCGTGCGCGCGCGCTGGCGCGTGAAGGTGGCCTTGCGCGGCCTCGTCATGGTGGCGGTGGCCGGATTCGTCGCCTTTGCGATGTCCGTATGGGGCATGGACTACTTCCTCTACAGCGAGCGGGCTGTCCAGATCTTCCGCTGGCTCACCTATGTGGCCCTGATCGGGCTTGCCGTTCGGCTGTTGGTGGCGCCCCTGGTTCAGCGGGTGTCCAAGCAGCAGGTGGCGCTCTACGTCGAAGAGCACGAGCCGACGCTCCGGGCCTCGGTCCTGAGCGCGGTCGAACTCGGACCGGTGCAGCACGGTTCGCCCCGCGATACGGAGCGGGTATCGCCCGAGCTCCAGCGGCGGGTCCTGGAAGAAGCGATCGAGCGCTGCCAGAACAGCGGCTTTGCTTCCCGCATCGAGCGTGGATCGCTGCGCCGCTTCTCGGCAGCCCTGGCGGGAGTGGCGGGCGCGGGCATGGCCGCGGTCCTGCTCAGCCCCGCTTTCCTGCAACACGGCGCCATGCTGCTGTTCGCGCCCTGGCGGGCGGCGGCGGCGGACAATCCCTACCAGTTGCGGGTGGGGCCGGGCAACGTGACCGTGGCGCGTGGATCGGACCAGTTGATCAGCGCGGCCGTCCTGGGCTTCGATCCGGAGCGGGTTGAGGTCGGACTCCGCCCACTGGATGCGAGCGGCAACGCCCAGGGCGACTGGCAGCAGTGGCCCATGAACCGCGTGAACGCCGAGATCGACCTCGACGCCGATCTGATGATCGGCGATGTGCGGGCCAGCCACGACTTCATTGCCCTGAACCTGCGCGCCGACACGGACTACTACGTCGACGCGTCCGGCGTGCGCTCGCCGATCTACCGCATCCGGGTCAAGGATCTGCCCTACGTGGAGCAGATCGACCTGGAGTACAGGTTCCCGGCGTACAGCGGTCTGTCCGACCGGACGGTCGAAGACGGCGGAGACATCGCCGTGCTCGAGGGCACGGAGGTCCTGTTCGGCATCCTGCCGATCTTCGAGGTGCCGGAAGGACGGCTTCTGATCGAGGGCGAGGAGCCGATCGACCTCAGTGCCGGAAGCGAAAGGCTGTCGGCCGCCTACACGATCAGCGGCAATACGTACTACCGCATCGAGTTGATGGACGACGAGGGCCGGTGGCGCCGGGCTTCGGCGGAATACATGATCACCGCGCTCGAGGATCAGCCGCCGATCGTCCGTTTCACCAGTCCCGGCCGGGACATCCAGGTGACGCTGGTCGATGAAGTGTTCGCCCAGGTGGAGGCCGAGGACGACTACGGTGTGAGTCGTCTGGGCATTCGCTACACGGTGAACGGCGGCGAGGAGACCGCGCTGAACCTTGTGGACAGCCGCTCCGCGATGAAGAAGGTCAGCGCCGGGCATACGTTCTTCCTGGAGGAGATGGATTTGCAAGTAGGGGATTCGATCTCCTACTACGCCGAGGCCTGGGATCGCGGGCGCTCGAAGCCTGTGGTCAGCGACATCTACTTCCTGGAGATCAGGCCCTTCGATCGGAACTACAAGCAGGCCGAGCAGGGCGGCGGCGGCATGGGTGGCGCCGGCGGTTTCGACAACACGCTGTCGGTGCAGCAGAAGATGATCGTCTCGGCCACCTTCCGGCTGGTCAGGGACGCGGAGGAGTACAGCCGCCAGGAACTGTCCGAGAACCTGACCACGATCGCCCTGATGCAGGAACGGCTGCGGGAGCAGGTGGGCTCGCTGATCACGCGGATGGGCAACCGCGGCCAGCAGTTGCTCGGGGACGAGGAGTTCTCCACGATCATCGAGTTCCTTCAACAGGCGGGCACGGAGATGGCAGCCGCCCAAGGGGAACTCGAGGCGGAGCGGCCCGACGAGGCGATGCCGGTGGAGAAGCAGGCCCTGGCCTCGCTGCAGCGAGCGGAATCGGCGTTTCGCGAACTGACGGTTTCGTTCCAGCAGGGCGGCGGCGGTGGCGGCGGCGGAAACCAGCAGCTATCGGAGGACCTCGCCGATCTGTTCGAGCTGGAGCTCGACAAGCTGCGCAACCAGTACGAGACGGTCCAGCGCGGCGCCGCCGAGCAGGCGCAGGCCGAGATCGACGAATTGATGCAGAAGTTGCGCGAGCTGGCCCGCCGTCAGCAGCGCGAGAACGAACGCCAGAACCGGCTGCGCGGCCGGCAGCAGCAGGGCGGCGGCGGCGGCGGCGGTCAGCAGCAACTGATCGACGAGACCGAGGAGTTGGCGAGGCGGCTGGAACGGTTGGCGCGTGAGCAGCAGCGTTCGGAACTCCAGCAGACGACCCAGGCGTTGCGGGAGGCCGTCGAGCAGATGCAGCGCTCACAGGCCGGCTCCTCCGGTTCGCAGTCGAGTGCCGGGGCGCAGGGGCTCGCGGCCCTGGACAAGCTGCGCGATGCGCGCCGCCTGCTGGCCCGCAACCGCCGCCAGCAGCTCGGCCGGGACATGGAGGAACTGCAGCAGCGCGCCGAGCGGGTGTCGCAGATGCAGAGCCGGATCGAGGAGCAGGTCGAAGAGCTGGCGGGTCAGGAGGGCGATGACGGCCGGCGACGGAGCGGCCTCACGGCGCAGGAACGTTCGGAGTTGATCGAGCGGATCATGGAGCGCAAGGATCGCTTGACCGATGAGGTGGGCGGCCTGGAAGCCCAGCTCAACCGGATGACGAGGAGCGCCCGCGAGGAGCAGCCGGAGGCGGCGCGCAAGCTGCAGGCGTCGGCGGACGTGATTCGGGACGAGCAGTTGAAGGAGAAGATCCGCTACTCGAAGGGTGTGCTGGCGGGCCGTGACGCGGAGTTTGCGCGCCTGTTCGAGGGTCAGATCCGCCAGGACATCGACGAGGTGACCGAGCGGATTGCCGAAGCACGGGAGAGCGTCGGTGAAGGGGGAAGCGATCGCCAGGACCGGATGCTCGAGCAGACTCGCGATCTGGTCGAGAACCTGTCTTCTTTCGAGGCCCGTCTACGTGACCGGGCCGAGGCCGGCGCCAGGCTTGGCCAGAGTCCCGGTCAACGAGGCGAACAGGAGGGCGGCGAGCAGCCGGGCGGCGACCAACAAGACGGCGACCAACAAGGCGGTGAGCAGCAGGGCGGCCAGCAGCAGGGCGGCAGTCAACAGGGCGGTCAGCCGGGAGATGCCTCAGAGAGCGGCGGCGCGCGCAACCGGGACGGCGGCGCAAGGAACTGGGGTCGTCCCAACCAGTACGGATCGAGCTCGGGCGGCTGGTACCAGCCCGGCATCTTCACCGCCGAGGACCTGCGCCAGGCTGAACGTGAGTTCGATCAGCGGCAGCAGGACCTCGAGGCCTTGAGAGGCGAGCTCCGACGCGAACGGATGGACACCGCCGACCTGGATCAGCTCCTGCGCCAGATGGGCGATCTGAACCTGCTCGGGCTCAACCGGGATCCCCTCGCCCTCGAGTCCCTCCGCCGCGACATCGTCGAAGGGCTCCGGCAGTTCGAATACCGTCTGTGGCGCGATCTGCGCGGCGCCGACACCGAACGCGTCTACCAGGGCAATTCCGACCAGGTCCCGGCCGGCTACCGCGAACTCGTCGACGAGTACTTCCGCAAGCTCGCCAACGAGAGTTAGCGCCTGCGCGGGCTGGATGGCGCCTCGCCGCTGGGGGGGCAGACCTCAGGGCCGCTCCTTGAACAGGACGTGAACCGCGAAAGCTCTCCGGTCCCAGATGTCGGTGGTCTCGAAGTTCCTGACCGTGGTTCGTGCGTCCTCGATCCTGTCCAGGACATCGGACTTGAAGAACGTCGTAGAAGGGTCGTAGTCGGCATGGCGCCGTTCGCGCTGAAGGTCTGCAAAGAGGTTCGCGAAGCGCCGTATTCGAGCGGGGAACATCCGCATCGTCCCGGTCCGCCCGCATGCACTCCTGGCCCGGCCATGGTCGAGCGCTCGGTAGGTCAGCTTCCAGGCATGTGTCATGCGGGCGTTCTTTCCGACCAGTGAGTCCGCGCAGCACCTCGCCAAACAGTGGAACAGCGCGTAGTACGCCGTGCTCACGGCGCGACGCAGATGCGTCTGCAACGGCCGCCCCGTACCGGCAGGAAGCTGCTGCTCCGCCGAGGCCAGGAGGTCAGATGCCTTCAGGGCGCCAATCTCCGATGTCCGTCTTTGTAACGAAGTGCGTGCTGGGAAACACCTTCAGACGCCGGTCCCAGAGCGCGTCCTGAACCCGCGTGCGGAAGGAAAGCCTCGCCCGGGTATGGATCAGATCGGCCGCCTCGGCATCGTAGACGGCCCAGATGTCTACGACTTCGTCGCCGTACCAGGACCGGTCGGGCCGGACCCAAATGTCGATGAAGCGGACCTGCGGGAAGATCTCCTGGATGAGACGGTCGACATCGTCCCTGACGTGGGGCAGTTCTTCCCGGAGACGTCGGCTGATCTCGTCGTAGGTGCTTACGTTCATTGGGGCCGAGTTCTCTTGCATGATGCACCCCTTTGAGGAGAGGCTAGCCTACTGATCTAGACGGATTCCGCCCTTGCGTTTGCGACGCCTTACCGATGGCACGACCGTGTACGTAAGGCCAGGGCGGGCGTTCTATGTTCCGCACGCATTCACTTCGCGGCGAAGGACGGTGGAGAGGGTGGCGCTAGTGAGAGGTCGCGTCCGATTCCTAGTGCAGCCTGGACGCCGCTCTCTTCGTGCAGAGCGGCAGAAGGATCGCGTACGCCACGCCCTGCCATACCGCTGGGAGGCCGAGCGCCAAGCCGGAACTCCGGTCGTAGAGCATGCACGTGAGCAGGACCGCCGTCGAGCCGATGAATACGGCGCCCGAGGCGAAGAGCAGGGGCGTTCGGCGAATCGTCCAGACCGGCTCGATCCGGTCCGCCTTCTGACGGTGTGGCATCTCCAAGTCCTCCGCGCTTCTGCCCAAGGGATTCGCGACCGTGATTGTAGCGACCGTGAGTGCCCGAACGCGAAGGCTAGGATTCCGGCATGGTCGAGAAGGACGCGATGGTCGAGGAACTGACTCGAGTCCTGGACAAGGTGGCCGGGAAGTCGAGATTCAGGAGCGGAGGAAGACGCTGCCGAACTGGCCGCGTCATCAGGGCGTTGCTGGTGGAGTCCGAGTGGGGCGACGAGCACGAGATCTTTGACGACTTCGAGAAGCTGCTGTTGTGCCGTGCGGACCTCCGACTGATGATCTTGAACCGTGACGTCCAGCCGGCCCGGCCCGGGGAGTGGAGTGAGCGCCGACTCTCCAACCTCCGACCAAGTGCGAACCCGGGTGGCGCGATCCGCACCACCCGTGAACCAGTCCGTGCGCCCGTCAGCGGGCGCACGGATGGCACGGCCCTTGGGACACTCCCCTCCGCTCTCCGGGCCGGCGGGTGAGCCCCGGCGGCGTGCCGAAGCCTCGTGCAGCGTCGGGACGCTGCGGTCGTTTCCTCAGGTCCCCGTCGGGATGTCGTTGTAGGGCACATCGCGGTCGACGCGAATCTCGCCGGGGAGGCCGAGGACGCGTTCGGCGATGATGTTGCGCAGGATCTCGTCGGTGCCGCCGGCGATGCGGAGGCCGGGGGAGTAGAGGTAGGACTGCTGGAAGAGGGCGGAGGCAGGCATCAGGGAGGGGTCGGTGATCACACCGCCCATGTCCATCAGGTCGGCGCCGAAGGAGGCCACGTTCTGCAGCTTCGAGGCGGAGACGAGTTTGCCGATCGAGTTCTCAGGCCCGGGGATCCGGCCCTGGGACAGGGCGGTCAGCGTGCGCGCCTTGGTGTGCTTCATGCCCATCGATTCGACGTACCAGTCGGCGATCTTCTCTCGCACGGCGGAGTCGTCGATGGCCGGCCTGCCGTCGAGGAGGCAACCCGCGGCCAGCTTCATCACTTCGCGGAAGTCCGGCGGCGGTGCGTCGCCGACGGCCAGGCGTTCGTTCATCAGGGTCGCGATCGTGACCTGCCAGCCCTCGCCGATCGCGCCGAGACGCTGGGCGTCGGGCACCCGGACGTTGGTGAAGAAGACCTCGTTGAAGTTCGAGCCGCCGTTGATCTGCTTGATCGGCTTGACGTCGATTCCGGGCGACTTCATGTCGATGAAGAAGAAGGTCAGGCCCTTGTGCTTGGGCAGGGAGGAGTCGTGGCGGGCGACCAGGATGCCGTAGTCGGAGTAGTGGGCGCCCGAGGTCCAGGCCTTCTGGCCGTTGACGACCCAGTCGTCGCCGTCGCGGTGGCAGCGGGTCCGTAGCCCGGCGACGTCGGAACCGGCCGCCGGCTCGGAGAACAACTGGCACCAGACCTCCTGGCCGCGGATCATCGGCGGGATGTAACGCGACTGCTGTTCCTCGGTGGCGTACTTCGCCATGATCGGGCCGCACATGCCGAGCCCGATACCGAAGAAGCCGGTCGGAACATCGAAATGGGCCTCCTCCTGGTCGTAGATGATCGTTTCGAGCATCGGCCGGCTCTGGCCACCGTGCTCGGTCGGCCAGTGGCGGCAGGCGTAACCGGCCTCAGCCTTCTTGTTCTGCCACTTCTTGGCGAGGATGAGCCCTTCCTCGGCGTCCAGCCTGCGGCTAACGCTGGGGCGGTCCTTGCGCGGCGCCGCGTTGGCGCTAAGCCAGGCGCGGACCTCGGCTCGGTAGGCGGCCTGTTCCGGGGTGTCGTTGAAATTCATCAGGCTGCCTGCCTTTCCAGACCGGAGATCAATCGGTTCTTCCAAACCCGTTCACTGCCGATGCTGAGCGCCAGCAGCTTGGCGCGGCGGTAGTAGAGATGGCAGTCCGACTCCCAGGTGAAGCCGATGCCGCCGTGGGTCTGGATGTTCTCCTTCGAGGCGAAGTGGAAGGCCTGGATCGCCGCCACTCGCGCCGCCGCCGCCGCCACCGGCAGTTCGGGGGCGTCGGTCGACAGGGCCCAGGCGCCGTAGTAGCAGTTCGCCCGTGCCAGTTCGTTC
This sequence comes from Candidatus Multivorans sp., assembly GCA_965247095.1. GTDB lineage: Bacteria > Acidobacteriota > Thermoanaerobaculia > Multivoradales > Multivoraceae > Multivorans. The sequence continues at coordinate 966,368 of OZ251997.1, forward strand.
TTGATGTACATGTCGGCGAGCTTGTGCTTGATCGCCTGGAAGGAGCCGATCGGCCGGCCGAAGGCGTAGCGGCCCTTGGCGTAGCCGATCGCCATCTGGAGACAGGCGTCGGCGCCGCCGAGCTGCTCCATGGCGAAGAGCACCGCGGCGCGGTCGAAGACGCGGTCCTTGAGCGCCCAGCCCTGGCCGGACTCGCCCAGGAGTTCCGCCGCGGCGCCATCGAAGGTGATGCGGGCGTTGGAGCGTGAGGGATCGAGCGTGTCCACGGACTCGCGGGAGACGCCGTCGCCGGCGAGGTCGACGACGGCGAGGTCGACGACGGCGAGCGAGGCGCCCGCGCCGTCCCTGGCAACGACGACACAGAAGTCGGCGACGTCGCCGTCGGGCACGGGCATCTTCGTGCCGCTCAGACGGCCGTCCTTGAGCGTGGCTTGCAGGTTCGCTTCCGTGGCCTGACCCGGTCCCTCGGAGAGCGCGAACGTACCGATCGTCTCGCCGGCGGCCAGCTTGGGAAGCAGTCTCTGCTTCTGGTCCTCGGAACCCGCCAGGAGAACCGCCTCGGTGGCCAGGTAGACCGAAGACGAGAAGGGAACCGGTGCAATGGCCCGGCCGAGTTCCTCGGCGACGACGCAGAGCTCGAGGTAGCCGAAGCCGATGCCGCCGTACTCCTCTGGAATCGCGATCCCGGGCGACTCGTTGGCGCAGATCTGCTGCCAGAGATCGCGCGCGAAGGGCTCGTCCTCGTCCTCCAGCACGCGCCGGGGCACGGTGGTGTCGCAGGCCGCGCGGAGGAAGCCGCGTGTCTGCTGCTTCAATGCCTTCTGGGCATCCGAGAAATCGAAGTTCATCGCTGCTCCTGAACGTCTGTCTTGGTCTGTTTTGGAACGCGGAGTGTAGCAGCGGCGTCGTGAACTCCGAGCCGTACTCAGACTTCGTAGGTGCGCCCTTCGACCAGGGCCTCGATCTCCAGATCGTCCCGCGCCAGCATGTCGTCGCCGAGGTGGGTGAGGAGCATCCGCCGGCAGTCGAGCCGGTGCCTCTGGGCGACGAGTTCAAGGTAGTTCAGGTGGTTCGGGATCGGCCGGTCGTAGGAGTTGCACTCGCAGATGAAGAGGTCCGCGCCCGCGGCGGCATCGACGAGGGCCTCGGTCCACTCCGTGTCGCCGGAGAAGGCCAGTACGCGGTTGCCGTACTCGATCCGCAGGGCGTAGCTGGGCGCTCCGGAGGGGTGGACGACCTCGAACGGTGTCACCACGAGCCCGTTGACGTCTGCTGAACGCCGCTCGTGGAGTTCGACGACCTCCAGTTCGAAGGCCAGTTCGCGGCCGGTGGATGAAGGGTAGAGGGCCTCCTGCGCCTGCCGGAGCCTTGCCGCGAGACCGGGCGGGCCCGCCAGGGTCAGGGGCTCGGTGCGGCGGGCGCGGTAGTGGGCGTCCGAGAGCAGGAAGGGCAGGCCGCCGAAGTGGTCGCCGTGCAGGTGGGTGATGAGGATGGTGCGGATCGTCGACGGTTCGATGCCGCGGCCCTTCATCGCGGAGAGCGAGGTCGCTCCGCAGTCGAGCAGGGTCGGGGGCAGGGCGCCGTCACACGTCTCGCCCCGGAGCAGGAAACAGGTGTGCAGCCGGCCGCCGCTACTGAACGCGTCGCCGCAGCCGAGAATCTGGAGTTGGAGCGTCACGGACCGCCGGGTTTCAGTCCGCCGGCGACTTGTAGACAGTCCCCGCCTTCATCACGAAGCGAACATCCTGAAGCTGGGTCACGTCCGCGATCGGGTCGCCCTCAACCGCGATCAGGTCGGCCGCCTTGCCGGCCGCGACCGAGCCGGTCTCGTCCCAGATCCCGAGCAGCTTTGCGGTGACGACCGTCGCCGACTGGAGCGCCGCCATGGGCGCCATGCCGCCTTCGACCATGAGCAGGAACTCGCGCGCGTTGCTGCCGTGCGGGCAGACGCCGCAATCCGTGCCGAAGGCGATCGGTACGCCGGCGCGGTGCGCCTTGGCGAACGTGTCCTGGATGACCGGCCCGATCGCCGCTGCCTTGGGCCGGATGATCTCGGGGAAGTACCCGGGGATCGCCGCCTTCTCGGCGACGAAGTTGCCGGCCAGGATCGTCGGCACGAAGTAGGTCCCGTGCTCTTTCATCAGCTCGAACGCCTCTTCGTCCATGTAGGTGCCGTGCTCGATCGTCGTCACGCCGGCCCGGATCGCGCGCTTCATGCCCTCGGCGCCGTGGGCGTGAGCGGCGACCATGAAACCGTAGTCCTTCGCGGTGTCGACGATGGACCGGATCTCCTCCTCGGTGAACTGCGGGTTCCGGCCGCTCTTGGCCAGACTGAGGACACCGCCGGTGGCGGTGATCTTGATCAGGTCGGCGCCTTCCTTGTAGCGCTGCCGGACCGCCTTGCGGGCGTCTTCGATGCCGTTGACGATGCCCTGCTTGGGGCCGGGGTCGCCCTGAAGATCGGCGCGCATGCCGTTGGTCCGGTCGGCGTGGCCTCCGGTCGTGGCCAGAGAGGTGGTGGCGGCGAAGATCCGTGGCCCCGGCATCTCGCCCTGGTTGATCGCGTTACGGACCGCGAGGATCGCGGTCGCCTCGCCGCCCAGATCGCGGACGGTCGTGAAGCCGGCGAGAAGAGTTCTCTCCGCGTAGATCAGGGTCTGGACGGTCACGTCCGCGGGGTTTGCCTGGAAGCGCTCCAGGTATGAAGCGGCGCCCGCCTGCTGGGACGTCAGGTGGACGTGCATGTCCATCAGGCCGGGCAGGACAGTGTGCCCGGAGAGGTCGATCAGGGTGTCGCCCTCTTCCGGGGCGGTGAAGCCTTCCTCGACCGTGACGATGTTCTCGCCCTCGACCAGGATGGATCGCTTGCCTACGACCGCGCCGGCCGCAACGTCGACGAGGGCGCCGGCGTGGATCACGGTGCGGCCTTCTGCGGCGAGGCCGCTGGACGGCCCGAGCAGCAGGAGGGCGGCCAAGGAGAGGAAGGTGGCTGCGCGAAGCAGGAAAGGTCGGTTGTTCATCGTCGGCAAGCTCCGGGAGTTGAGTCGTAGCGGGCGCCGGGACTGTAACGCAGGGCCGGTCGGCACGATTGCCGGCGGCACGGCGCCGCTCCGCTTTCAGCGGGCGTCCTCGCGCCGGGCGGAGGTTGAGGAACCTACGCGGCTGATGGCCCAGGTCAGGACGAAGCCGGCGCCGGCGATTCCCACGGCGGAACCGGCCTGGAGCGGGGCGGGACCGAAGCCCTCGAAGGGCCAGAGACCGACGACGGCGCCCAGGAGAAGGCCGAGGAGTACGCCGAGTGTCGCCTGCCGGAACCGGTGCAGGGCCAGACGCACCGCGTTGCTGATCACCGTAGCGCCGACGGCGATACCGATCAGGACCGGCAGCAGAACGCCGGCCGCCTCGACCAGGGCCCCGGCGTCACGGTCCCTGAGCGCCTGCAGCAGCCCGTCGACGGCACCGAGGATCGGTACGTACTGACCGAGGACGAGGAGCAGATAGCCGCCGCTCAGGCCCGGCAGGATCATGGCCGCGGCACCGGCCGCTCCGGCGATGGCGAGAAGAAGCGGCCCGTTGCCGCTGGCGCCGGCGGCGGTTGAATCGCTCTGCAGCAGGGCGAGGGCCGCCATGGCGGCGAACCCGCCCGCGGCGCCGCCCCACACGGCGCGGCCGACCGGTTGGGCGAGGCGCCACACCAGGGGCACGCCGCCCAGGGTCAGGCCGATGAAGGCGCTGTACATGATCCACTGGTGGTGAACCACGAGGTCGCCCAGCGTGCCGGCGAGCAGCAGGATGGCCAGCCCGCCGGATGCCGCCACCACGATCAGCAGCAGGAGCGGCTGAAGCCGGAACCGCAGCCGGGTCGTGTCCGCCACCGCCTCGATGAAGCGGGGATAGATCCCGACCGCCAGCAGCATCGTGCCGCCGCTGATCCCGGGCACCAGGTTCGCCAGGCCCATCAACGCGCCGCCCGCCAGTGCGCGCGGCGCCCAGGAAGCGCCTCCCGCTACGTTCGACCTGCTTGCTTTCGCGGCCATCGGGTCGGAGTCTACGGGCGCTCCGCGGGCAGGGGTCGGTTTTCGTTGCGGATTCGTCTACCGTTACGCCGATGACGGACTACGACTACGACCTGTTTGTGATCGGCGCAGGTTCGGGCGGTGTGCGCGCCGCCCGGATGGCTGCCGGCTACGGCGCGCGGGTGGCAATCGCCGAGGCCCGCCACCTGGGCGGCACGTGTGTGAACGTCGGCTGCGTGCCGAAGAAGCTCCTCGTCTGTGCGTCGGCCTTTGCCGACCACTACCGCGAAGCTTCTGGATTCGGCTGGACCACGGGACCTTCCGCGTTCGACTGGGCGCGTCTCGTCGCCAACAAGGACCGGGAGATCGAGCGTCTGAACGGAATCTACCGCGGGCTGCTCGAAGGCGCAGGTGTGGAAATCTTCGAGGGTAGGGCGCGTCTGGTCGACGCGGACAGGGTGGAGATCGATCTCGGCAACCGGATGCGGCGCCAGGTCGGCGCCAAGAACATCCTGGTGGCGACCGGAAGCTGGCCTCACCGGCCGCAGATCCCCGGCATCGAGTACGCCATCACCTCGAACGATGCCTTCCACCTGAAGCGTCTGCCGGAGCGCTTCGCGGTGGTCGGGGGCGGCTACATCGGCGTCGAGTTCGCCGGCATCCTGGCCGGGCTCGGGTGCCAGGTCACCCTGATCTACCGCGGCGAACTCTTCCTACGCGGCTTCGACGAGGAGATTCGCCGCCATCTCGCCGACGAGATGCGGTCGCGCGGAATCGACCTGCGGTTCGGCTGCGAGGTCGAGGCGATCGAGTGGATCGGGCCGGGGCCGTCCGGCAACGGCGTCGGCGGGTCGGGCGGCGACCGTCTCCTGCTTCGGCTCACAGGCGGCGTCGAGTTGCGGTCCGGCGAGGCGCTCTTCGCGACCGGCCGCAGTCCCGAGGTCGTGGGGCTGGGGCTCGAGGACTGCGGCGTCGCCCTGCGTGAGAACGGCGCGGTGCGGGTCGACGAGCTCTCGCGCACGAACGTTCCGAACATCTGGGCGATCGGCGACGTGACGGACCGCCTGAACCTGACCCCGGTGGCGATCCACGAGGGCATGTGCCTGGCTCGGACGCTGTTTGCCGGCGAGCCGACAGCGGTGGACCACGAGACCGTCGCTACCGCCGTCTTCAGCCAACCGCCCCTGGCCGCGGTCGGTCTGACCGAGGAGGAGGCGAGGGAGCGGTACGGCGAGGTCGATGTCTACCGCAGCCGATTCCGGCCGCTCAAGTTGACCCTGACCGACAACCAGGAACGGACCCTGGTCAAGCTGATGGTTGAGCGTTCGGGCGGGCGCGTCCTCGGCGCCCACATGCTCGGCGCCGACGCACCCGAGATCATCCAGGGCCTCGCCGTGGCCGTGAAGATGGGCGCCACCAAGAACGACTTCGACGCCGCAATGGCGATCCATCCGACCTCCGCCGAGGAGTTCGTCACCCTGCGGTGATCGAGTCGCGGGATGCGCGGGCCTTCCGGCCCCGCATTCGCCGCAGGCGGGCGCCGCTCAGGCCGTGGCGCGCCGCCGCTCGACGGCGTCGAGCACGTCGACCTCGAGGCGTGGACCGCCGAGGTCCGCGATCTCGCGCAGGCCGGTCGGGCTGGTCACGTTGACCTCGGTCAGCCAACCGCCGATCACGTCGATGCCGGCAAAGACGATGCCCAGCCGGACCAGTTCCGGACCGACCGCGGCGGCGATCTCGCGGTCCCGGTCGTCGACCTTCGTGGCGGCAGGCTGGCCGCCGACGTGGAAGTTGGCTCGCGATTCGCCCTCTGCGGGCACGCGCAGCACCGCGCCGAGCGCTTCGCCTTCGACCAGGATGACCCGCTTGTCGCCCTGCCGGATCTCGGGCAGGTAGCGTTGCGCCATCAGGTAGCGGCTCTCGTGCGCGGTGGCCGTCTCGAGGATGGCGCTGGTGTTCCGGTCGCCGGCTTTCAGATGGAAGATGCCTTGGCCGCCGGCGCCGTCGAGTGGCTTGACGATCATCTCGCCGCCCATCTCCTCCTGGAAGGCGAGCAGCTCCGGAATGCGGCGGGACACCCGCGCGGGTGGACACACTGCGGGGAAGCGGAGCGCGAACAGCTTCTCGTTCGCGTCCCGCAGCGCCAGCGGGTCGTTCACGACCAGGGTGCTCTTCGCCACCATGGACAGCAGGTGGGTGGCGTAGAAGAAGGACATGTCGAAGGGTGGGTCCTTGCGCATCCAGACCACGTCGAACTCGTCGAGGAAGGCGGTTCGGCCGGTTCCGACCTCGTACCAGGCGCCGCCCTCGCCGGGGTCGACGGTCCGGGCGGGGACGGCTTCCGCCTGAGGCCGGCCGTCCGGCCCGAGGTCCAGCGTGTCCATCGTGCACACCGCGAGGTCGTGGCCGCGGCTGTCGGCCTCGCGCAGGAACGCGATGGTGGTGTCCTTCTCGGGATCCAGACGCTCGATCGGATCGATGACGAAGAGATGGCGCATGGCGGCGGCGGAGGATCGTAGCGGGCCGCGCAAGTTATCACGCGAGCGCATGGGAGCGTCCGCGCGCCGCCCTCTAGAATCCGGCGCTGTGGACCAAACCAGGCGACAGTGGATCTTCGGCTACGGCTCGCTGATCTTCCGGCCGGACATACCCTTCGTGGAGCGCCGGCGGGCGCTTCTGCGGGGTTGGGCGCGGCGCTTCTGGCAGTGGTCGACGGACCACCGCGGCGAGCCGTGGCGTCCCGGCCGGGTCGTCACCCTGGCGCCGTCACCGGAGGAGGGCTGTTGGGGCGTCGCCTACCGGCTCGACGAGGCCCGGGCGGACAGGATCCTCGACGACCTGGACGTGCGGGAACGGGGCGGCTACGTCCGCATGGAGGTCGAACTCGAGTTGGACGGGGTGGAACGGGTGTTCGGCGTGACCTACCAGGCCTGGCCCGGCAACCGGAACTACGCCGGCCCGGCTCCATTGGCCGAAATCGCCGGTCAGGTCGTATCGGCAACGGGTCCCAGCGGCGCCAACGCCGACTACGTGCGCGATCTCGACGCCGCGCTGCGGGCAATGTCCGCGGAAGACGGCCATACGGTCGAACTGGCCGCCGAAGTGAGGGCGCTGCTTGCGGGGCCCCCGGGCGCGGTCAGGGCGCCATCGCCCCGGTGACACCGACTTCCCGCCCCTGCGGGTCGATCAGGACCCCCGGGTTCATCAGGCCGTCCGGGTCGACGGCCGCCTTGGCGCCGGCCAGGGCGCGTGCGAAGACCTCTGGCCGCTGACGGTCGTAGCCGTTCGGCCGGTGATCGCGTCCCACGGCGTGGTGGTGCGTCACCGTGCCGCCGGCCTCGACCACGGCCTCGTTGGCAGCCAGCTTGATCTCGCGCCACTGGTCGGCGAGCCGTTCCCAGTCGCCGAGCGCGGAGAAGGTGAAGTACGGCGCGGGTCCGTCGGGGTAGACGTGGGTGAAGCGGCAGGTGACGCGGCCGGGCCGGCCGGTCGCCTGCTCGAGGATCTCGGCGGTCCCAGCCGTGATCCGGGCGTGGAAGTCGGCGAAGCGGTCCCAGGTCACGGCAGTCTCGAAGGTGTCGCCGATCACACCCAGGGGCACGCCCACTTCGCGGAAGTAGGGCCCCTTGATGAAGGCGTCGCGCCAGGCCCCGGCTGCTCCTTCACGGTGGGAGCCGCCGGCGGAGGTGCTGTGATCGCCGCCGCAGTCCGCGGTCAGTTCGAGCGCTCGCCTGAGCCAGGCGTCGACCGGGTGATCGGCAGACTCGAATCCCAGCACGAGAAGCGACGTCGTGCCGTCGCCGGCGCCCGCATCGCCAGTCTCCTGGGCGTCGATCAGCCGGCAGTTCGAGGGGTAGAGGCCGCTCTGGGAGAGCATTCGCACCGCTTCCACGGCGCTGGCGTAGTCGGCGAAATGGACCGCTGCCGAGCCGCGGTGGACGGGGCGATCCTGAAGCCGCATCCAGGCCTCGGTGATCACACCGAGGATGCCTTCCGAGCCGATGACCATCCGGTCCGGCGACGGTCCGGCGCCGGAACCGGGCAACCGTCGCGTTTCCATCACCCCCTGGGGCGTCACCGTGGTCGTCGCCTCGACGAAGTCGTCGATGTGGGTGTAGAGGCTGGCGAAGTGCCCGCCGGAACGGGTCGCGATCCATCCGCCGAGGGTGGAATGCTCGAAGCTCTGCGGAAAGTGGCGGAGCGTCAGCCCGTGCTCGCGGAGCTGCGCTTCCAGGCCGGGGCCGCGGGTGCCGCCCTGGATCCGCGCGGCACGGCTGGCGCGATCGACCTCGAGCACCTGGTCGAGCTTGAGCAGATCGATCGTGACCGCGCCGGCGTAGCTGCCGCCGACCGCCGGTTCGACGCCGCCGACCACGCTCGAGCCGCCGCCGAAGGGGATCACGGCGGCGCCGGAGTCGCCGGCCCAATCGAGGATCCTGACCACGTCCTCCGTCGTCTCCGGATAGGCGACAAGGTCCGGGGGTTCCGTCACCTCGCGCCGGAACATCCGCACCGCATCCGGGAAGGACTTGCCGTAGGCGTGAAGAAGCCGTTCGTACGGGTCGTCGCGAAACAGGGCCGCGAGCGAGGAGGGTGGCCGCAGCCGCGGCGGGCGCAGGTCGAAGTCCGCGGCCTGCGGCGCCGCCGCCCGCGGTTCGACCGGGGTACCGAAGCGCTCCGCGGTGCGGGCGCGGAACGCGTCCGCCTCCGCCGGCGTGAGTCCCTGCCCTTCGTAACCCCAACCACAGAGCTTGCGTTGTGACGTCACCGGAACCTCCTTCAGGTCGCGCAGGATAGCCGAGGAGGTGCGATGGCGGCTGCCGATCTAGAATGCCCGTTCATGTCCTGGCAGCCCGAGGTCGACGAGATCGAACGCCGCCGGCGCCTGGCGCTGGCGATGGGCGGCGAGAAGGCGGTGGCGCGGCAGCACGAACGCGGCCGGCTGACCGTGCGCGAACGGATCGAGCGGGTCGCCGATCCGGGGTCCTTCATCGAGGAGGGCCGGCAGGCGGGGGCGGCCGAAGTGGACGGGGAAGGCCGCGTCGTCGCGTTCACGCCGGCGAACTACGTCGTCGGTTTTGCCGACGTGGATGGCCGGCGGTTGATCGTGGCGGGCGAGGACTTTACCCAGGCCGGGGGTTCGCCGTCGCCGGCCGGTCTGCGCAAGAGCGTCTACTCGGAGGAACTCGCGCTCAAGTACCGGTTGCCGCTGCTGCGGTTCCTCGAGGGCGGCGGCGGCAGCGTCCGCGGCAGCGGCGGTCGGGTCAAGGGGGCGCCGAAGAAGCCGCCGCGGCCGATGGGTGAGCCTGTCTATTCGCGGGCCCGTTTCTGGTCGATTGCCGAGATCCTGCGGACGGTGCCGGTGGCCTCGATCGGAGTCGGAGCGGTGGCGGGATTCCCCGCGGCGCGCCTCGTCGCGTCCCACTTCTCGGTGATGACGCGGCACACGGCGCAGATCCTGATCGGCGGCCCGGCGCTGGTCGAGCGGGCCCTGGGCGAGAAGAAGACGAAGGACGAGCTGGGCGGATGGCGGGTCCACAGCCGGAGCGGCGTCGTCGACAACGTGGCCGAGGACGAGGACGACGCGATGGAGCAGGTTCGCCGCTTCCTGAGCTACCTGCCGCCGAACGTCGACTCGCTGCCGCCGCGTCGTTCCATCGGCGATCCGGCGGATCGGCGCGAGGAGCGACTGCTGTCCATCCTGCCGCGCGACCGCCGCTTCCTCTACGACATGCGCGAACTGATCTCCCTGGTCGTCGACCGGGACAGCTTCTTCGAGATGACCGCGGGCTACGGGCCGTCCCAGGTCACCGGTCTGGCGCGCGTCGACGGCTACACGGTCGGCGTGATCGCCAACGACTGCCGGCACATCGGCGGCGCGATGGACGCCGCCGGGGCGCAGAAGTTCCGGCGCTTCGTCGAGTTGTGCGAGACCTTCCACCTGCCGATCCTGAGCCTGGTCGACGAGCCCGGCTTCATGATCGGTTCGGAGTCGGAGGCATCCGGCACGATCCGCTACGGCATGGAGGCGATCGCGGCGACCGTGCGGTCGACCGTGCCCTGGTGCGCTGTCCAGATCCGAAAGGCCTACGGCGTCGCCGCCGCGGCCCACTTCGGGCCGGGCGGCCGGGTGCTGATCTGGCCGTCGGCGGAGAGCGGCGCGCTGCCGATCGAGGGCGGGGTGGCGGTCGCCTTCCGGCGCGAGATCGCGGCGGCGCCGGACCCGGACAGGAAACGGGCCGAACTCGAGGCCGAGTTCGCCAAGCGCCGTACTCCCTTCCCGCGTGCCGAGGGGTTCTCGGTCCACGACCTGATCGACCCACGGAGCACCCGCGCCGAAGTCGTCAAGTGGTTGAAACTGTCCGGGGCCCTACTCGCGGCCAGGGTGGCGGGGCGAAGCGGAGGAACGATTTGAGTGGGCGGCGAGAAACGGAAACCGGATGCGGGCAGGATGCCCGCGTGCCATCCGTGCGCCCGATGACGGGCGCACGGAGTGGTTCGCGTGTGGCGCGGGTCGCGCCACACGGGTTCCCAGGCCGGATGTGGGCGCAGCGCCCGAGGAGAGATAGATGTCGATGAAGAGAAGGTACTGTTTTCTGGCAGCAGGCCCGCTGGCCGCGGGCCTGCTGCTGACAGCGGCCGCCGCCGCCCAGCAGCAGCCGGTCGGCTACGACGACACGCCCGAGCTGCCGGGATTGCCCTGGAAGGTGCACGACCCGAACCGGCCGCTGCCCCCGGTGGTTGCGCCCGGCGCCTCGTTCAGCGACATGGCGGCCGCCCCGGCCGACGCGGTCGTGCTGTTCGACGGCACGGACCTCTCCAAGTGGCAGAAGGCGGGCGGGGGAGATGCCGAGTGGAAGGTCGAGAACGGGTACATGGAGGTCACTTCCACGGGGTCGATCCGCACCCGGGACGAGTTCGGCGACTTCCAGCTCCACCTGGAGTTCGCGACGCCAGGCCAGGTCGAGAGCAACAGCCAGGGCCGCGGCAACAGCGGCGTGATGATCTACGGCGACTACGAGGTCCAGATCCTCGACTCGTACGAGAACCGGACCTACGCCGACGGCCAGGCGGGCGCGATCTACGGCCAGACGCCGCCGATGGTGAACGCGGCGCGTCCTCCCGGCGCCTGGCAGACCTACGACATCATCTTCGAGGCGCCGCGCTGGGAGAACGGCGAGGTGACCAAGAAGGCCCACGTCACCGTGATCCACAACGGGGTCGTGATCCACCACCGCAAGGAGTACATCGGCCGCACGATCCACCGCCGGGTCGGCGTCTACGACCGTCCCCACGAGCCGCGCGGCTGGATCGGCCTTCAGGACCACCGGAACCCGACCCGCTTCCGCAACATCTGGATTCGCGAGCTTCCCGGCTATGACCGGGGCGGCTGAGGCCGGCTTCTTCCTTGAAGATCTCCCTCTTCTACCTGCCCTCGATCGGCTCACGGGCCGACATCGAGCAGGGGATGGCCGGCCTGCGCGGCGATCTCTACGACCGGATGCTGGCCGAGGTCTCGGAGCAGGCCCGCCTCGCCGACGATCTCGGCTACGACTCGATCAGCTTCACCGAACACCACTTCCACATCGAGGGCTTCGAACTTTCGAACAACCCGGTGCTGCTCGACCTGTTCATCGGCATGCAGACGAAGAACATCCGGGTCGGGCAGTTGGGGATCGTGCTGCCGTCGCGCAACCCGATCCGGGTCGCCGAGGACATCGCGATGCTCGATCGGATGACCGGCGGCCGCGCCAACGCGGGCTTCGCGCGCGGCTACCAGCGGCGCTGGGTCGACGTGATGGCGCAGCAGACGCACGGGATCTCCGGCGCTCTCCCGCATCAGCGGGACGAGATCGACCGCACCAACCGGGCGGCGTTCGAGGAGTGCTTCCGGATCGTCAAGAAGGCGTGGACCGAGCCGATGCTCGACTACGACGGGCGGTTCTGGAAGATCCCGGTGGGCGGTCCCGAGGGCGGCACGCCGTGGACGCTCGAGGCCACCGAGCAGTGGGGCGCCGGGGTGGAGGACGGCGTGCTGCGCCAGGTCGGCGTGGTGCCGAAGCCGGTGCAGAAGCCGCATCCGCCGATCTTCCAGCCGTTCGCCGCGTCCGAGGAGAGCATCCGATGGTGCGCCAGGGAGGGGGTTACTGCGATTCTGCCGCCGCTCCACCCGAAGCGGGAGCAGGCCCTGTTCGAGCTCTTCGCCAGCGAGTCGGGACGGCCTCTCGGCGACGGCATCGGCGTCCTGCGGGACGTGGTCATCGCCGACACGGACGAGGAAGCGGAGCGTCTGTGGAGGTCGAGCGGCGCCTTCTGCGGCTCCGCCTGGTTCGAGCCCTTCGGGTTCAGCCGCGGCATGCTGGACCCGGATACCGGGGAGGAGTTCGAGGACTTCCTTGGCGCCGGCATGGCGCTCGTCGGCACCGTCGACACGGTGACGCGGCAGCTCGAGGCCCTGTGCGAGCGCCTGCCCGTGACCTGGCTCTACTTCTGGGCCTACAACGGCCTGCTGCCGCACGCGCGGCTGATGACGACGATCGACCGGTTTGCGACCGAGGTGCTGCCGCGGGTCGACGCCTGACGGGCCGTCAGTTCGGTTTCTTCCGCCTCGACTTCCGCTTGCGCCTGGTCTTCAGCAACAGACCGTCCTCACTCGCGGCGCCCTCCTTGGCGTCGATGACGATCTTTCCGCCCTCGGCGAGTTTGCCGAACAGGATCTCGTCGGCCAGCTTGCGCTTGATCTTCTCGTCGATGAGGCGCCGCATCGGCCGCGCGCCGAAGTCCGGCTCGTAGCCATGCTCGGCCAGCCAGTTCCGGGCGTTGTCGGTTAGTTCGACCGTGATGCCGCGCTCTTCGAGCTGGCTGCCGAGTTCGCCCACGAGCTTGTCGACGATGCGGCGCACGGAGTCCATCTCCAGCGACTTGAACACGACCCAGGCATCGATCCGGTTGCGGAATTCGGGCGTGAACAGCCGTTCGACGGCAGGCTTGGAGGCGGCCGCGGCGGTGAGCTTGGAGCGCTCGCCGAAGCCCATCGGCTTGGTGGTCAGCTCCCGGCCGCCGGCGTTCGTCGTCATGATCAGGATCACGTGACGGAAGTCCGCCTTGCGGCCGTTGTTGTCGGTCAGGGTGGCGTGGTCCATCACCTGGAGCAGGACGTTGTAGACGTCCGGATGGGCTTTCTCGATCTCGTCGAGCAGCAGCACGGTGTGCGGCGTGCGGCGGATGGCGTCGGTGAGCATTCCGCCCTGGTCGAAGCCGACATAGCCGGGCGGCGCCCCGATCAGCCGGGAAACGGTGTGCTTCTCCATGTACTCGCTCATGTCGAAGCGGGAGAAGGCGATGCCGAGCACCTCGGCGAGTTGGCGGGCCAGTTCCGTCTTGCCGACTCCGGTGGGGCCCGAGAACAGGAAGCTGCCGATCGGCCGTTCCAGAGCGCCCAGGCCCGCGCGGCCCAGCTTCACCGCCGAGGAAATCGAGCGGATCGCCTCGTCCTGGCCGAAGATCACCGCCTTGAGCTCCTCTTCGAGGTGGGCCAGAGCGTCCCGGTCATCGCTCGAGACGGACTTCTCGGGGATCTTCGCCATCGAGGCGACGACCCGTTCCATGTCGATCGGGTCGAGAACGCTCTTTCGTGCATCGCTTGTCTGCAGGCGGTTTGAGGCGCCGGCCTGGTCCACGAGGTCGATCGCCTTGTCCGGCAGCCGGCGGTCGAGCAGGTAGCGGGCCGAGAGGTCCGCGGCCGCGTCCAGGGCCTCGTCCGCGTACTTCACGTCGTGGTGCTCTTCGTAGCGCTCGCGCAGGCCGCGCAGAATCTCCGCCGACTCCTCGATCGTGGGCTCGTCGATCTCGATCATCTGGAAGCGGCGGGCCAGAGCGCGGTCGCGGTCGAACGATCCCTTGTACTCGGCGTGGGTGGTGGAGCCGATGCAGCGCAGCTTGCCGGAGGCCAGGCCCGGTTTCAGGATGTTCGAGGCGTCGAGGGAGCCGGACGACACCGCGCCGGCGCCGACGATGGTGTGGATCTCGTCGATGAACAGGATGTGTTCGGGCTCGGCGACGATGCGGTCGATCACCGCCTTGAGCCGCTCCTCGAAGTCGCCCCGGTAGCGCGTCCCGGCCAGCAACGCTCCCATGTCCAGCGCGTAGATCGTGACCTTGGAGAGAAGTTCGGGCACGTTGCCCTCGTGGACCGCGAGCGCCAGTCCCTCGACGATCGCCGTCTTGCCGACGCCCGGATCTCCAACCAGCACCGGGTTGTTCTTGCGCCGCCGCGCCAACGTCTCGCACACCACACGGACCTCGTCCAGACGTCCGACGAGCGGATCGATGGCGCCCTCCGCCGCGCGCTCGTTCAGGTTCGACGCGAACCGCTCGAGGGGATCCTCGACCTCTTCCTCCTCGCCCTCTTCCGCGTCCGACTCCGGGGACTGCGGCGCGGTCAGGCCCGGCGCCGACTTGACCGTGCCGTGCGAGAGGTAGCGGACGACGTCGAGGCGGGACACGTCCTGGATCTTCAGGACGTAGACCGCATGGGACTCCTGCTCGCGCAGCAGGGAGGCGATGACCGCGCCGGCGTCCAGCTCGCTCTTGCCCGCGCCGTGAGCGTGCATGGCGGCCCGCTCGACCACGCGCCAGAATGCGATCGTCTGCTTGGGGGGCTGCTCGTCTTCCTGTTCGTCTCCGGTCGCTTCCGTTCCGGCGCGGTCCGGATTGCCGTTCGCCCGACCCGTGCCATCCTCTTCGCCCGCTGCCTGTGTACCGGCCGCTGGGTCAGTCGCTTCCTCCGCGACCTCCGCCGACAGCGCGGGCGGCAGGGTCTCGAGCTGGTGATCCAGGAACTCCTCGACATCCCGCACCAGACGGGGGAGACCGACGCCGACCGCCTGCAGCACCCGGGCGCCCACGGAGTCGCTGCACAGGGCGAGCAGCAGGTGCTCAAGCGTCACGTACTCGTGCCGGCGCGATGACGCCTCCAGCATCGCGCGGCGCAAGGACTGCCGCAACTCTTCGGTCATGCGCACGGAAGCGATGGCTGGTTTCCTCCCGGTCGCTCAGTGGCCGGACGGCGACCAGTGGACCGCGTTTTCGAGTTTCCACACAAGATGCGAGGCTGGTCGGCGGCTCGGAGACTCGTCATGGTCAGGTTCGGCGGTCCACTAGTTGATGTCGTCATTGCCCGGACTGTCTCCGTCACCGGAGTCCTTGCCGTCGCCGTCATCGGGCTCGAGGGTGCACAGCAGCGGCATTTCCGCCTGCTGGGCCAGACTGTCGACTTCGGCGACCTTGGTCTCGGCGATGGAGAAGGGGTAGAGCCCGGCCACGCCGACGCCGTTCTTGTGGACGTAGAGCATCAGGCGCGAGCCGTCCGATTCGGTCATGTGGAAGACGTGCTGCAGGACCATGACGACGAACTCGCGCGGCGTGAAGTCGTCGTTGTGGAGAAGTACCTTGTACAGCCGGGGCCGGGCCAGGCGGGTTCGGGTCTTCGTCCTCGTGAGGACCTTGTTGTCCCCGTGCGCATCGTCTTCGAAGTGCGGCATGACAGCCAGACTATAGGTTCCCGCACAGGGCCGCGCGCAGCGCGGTCAGCCGAGCTGGGGCCGGTTGCGACGCCAGGCCTCGATGCCCTGCAGGTGGCGGGCCGCGTCCTGCTCCAGGGCGGCGGCCAGCAGTGAGTTGAGCTTCTCGTCCATGAACAGGTGGGAACTGTAGACCGGCGCGGGCTCGAAGCCCCGGCTGATCTTGTGCTCGCCGCCGGCGCCGCCTTCGAAGACCTGGACGCCGCGTTCGATGCACTCGTCGATCGAGTGGTAGAGGCAGACGTTGAAGTGCAGGAAACGGTGCTCCTCGTGACAACCCCAGTAACGGCCGTAGAGGTGGGTTTCGGAGCGTAGATTGATCGCGCCGGCGATGACACGGTCTGCCCGTTCGGCGATGACCAGCTCGATTTCGCCGTCCAGTCGAGCGAAGAGATCGTGGAACAACGCGCGGTTCAGGTAGCGGCCGCCCCACATGTACCTGTCACAGGTCGTACCGTAGAGGTCGAAGGCGGTATCCGCCCAGCGCGCCGGATCGGCGGCGATCTCCTCGCCCCTCACGGTGCGGATGTCGATCCCCTGGCGGGCTGGTTCGCGTCGCTCACGGCGACATTGCGTGCGGCGCTTCGAACGAAGCCTGACCAGCCAGTCCTCTGACGTCCGGTAGTCGTAGTTGCGCCAGTGATACTGGACCATGACGCGCTGGGCAAGTCCGGCGCCGGCGAGAGCGTCGACCTCCGTCGCGCTGTGGTAGAGGACGTGAACGGAGGCGATCCCGACCTCGCGGGCGGTGTGGGCGGCAAGCTGGACCAACATTCGCGCGGCGAGCGCCGGATCGATGCTGTTCGAAGCCAGGATACGGCGCCCGGTAACAGGAGAGAATGGCACGCCGACCACGAGCTTCGGGTAGAAGCGGCCGCCGGCGGCGCGGACCGCGTCACCGAAAGCCCAGTCGCGGGAGAAGTCGCCCATGCCGTCATTCTTGATGTAGGCGGGAGCGGCAGCGAGAAGGGTGTCCTCCGAGGTCCAGGCGGTCAGGTGAAACGGAAGCCAACCCCGCTCGCCGGCCGCACAGCCCGTGCGCTCAAGCGCCTCCAGAAAGGTCCAGGACAGGAAGGGCCGGTCGCCCGCCTTGAGCAGGCCGTCCCAGCTCGGTTGGGGGATGTCCGCCATCGACTGGACGATGCGCAACTCAATGGTCCGATCGGCGCCTTCCGGGCGCTGAGTGGCCGTTGAGTCGTCCATCAACCGTCAGTTTGGCATGTCCGGCGGTCCCCTCGGCCGTTCCCGGCCCAAGCCGGCCGTCAGGAGTCCGGTGTCGCCTTGGCCGACGCGCCGGGTATCAACCGTTTCCGATACTCGGAAGGACTGTAGCCGACGGTGGCGCGAAACACACGCCGGAAGCTCCGGTCGCATTGGAACCCCACCGCGCGTGCGACCCGCGCCACGGGAACGTCGGACTCCCGGAGCATCAGGCAGCCGCGCTCGACCCGGTGGCGGGCCAGCCAGGAGCGAAAAGTCATTCCCACACGCTGCCGGAAGTAGCGTCCGAAGCTCGAAGGCGCCAATGCGGCAATGGCGGCGACTGAGTCGAGGGTCAGCGCCTCGCCGATGTGCTCGTCGACATGGCGGCGAACGCGTGCCAGGCGCTCGAAGTAGTGAAACGGGTCGTACGGACCATCGGGCGACGCCGAAGAGTCCCCATAGGTCGTGCTCGGGCTCACTCCAGAACCGATCGGGCGGAGGTCGACGTAAGCGGCGCCGTAGCACTCCATCGACACTCTCGGAACGACCTTCACGCAGCGGTTCCAGCCGGGCGCCCACTCCGCGAACGTCTGGTACTCGCTGTTCTCCCCGCTGGGGTCGACGTGAGCCGGCAGATCGGTGAGAAAGGCCTCGTCGAACTTGCGGCCCACCAGGCGCGCTGGGAGTTGCGCCTTTTCAACGGCGTACACCCAAGCTGAGAGGCCGGCAGCGAACATCGCCTTCACGTGCCTCCTCGGATCCCGTCCCGCGAGTGGAAAGGCCGCCTTCAGGCCGGTACCGGCTAGCAGAACGGACGGGCGGTCTTCGAATCGCGGTACGAGGTCGCCAAAGGCAACCGCCTCTGCTCCGCGGCGGCGAAGGTCCCGGAAGGCGCTCTCCAGATCCGAGTCGCAGACGCTGAAGGACCGTCCGCGGGCAGCGCACTCGACCACCAGCAGGGGCAGGCCGGCTGCCGCTGCCTGTTCCTCCAGCAGTTCCTGCGTACCCCGTGGCCGGCGCCTCGTCCGTCGAAGCGGCTGACCGCCGCAATCAGCCCGACAACATCCCAGGAGGGTCGGATCGGAGCTCGTACAGAGCCCACGCCGCGTCCTTGTTTGCCGTCCACCACACCCACGTAGTGGTGCCCTGCCGGCGTCTCGTCATTGCCGGTGTCTCTCCCATTTCCTCGGGGCGCCTACCCAGCCATTGTGAACGGCTTGGACGGGCGCGCTATTCCTTCCGGGTGTCGCGCCGCCGGTCCTGTTCGGGTCGATTGGGCGGGTGGTCCGACGTGAGCCTCAGTCGTCCAGGAGGCCCGTTTCCCGGCCGGCACGGCAGTCGCGAGGTACCGCGTTCTGTACTGCGAAGGGCAGCAGCCCGATCGCGCACGGAAGACGCGTCGGAACGTTCTGCTGCACGAAAAACCAGCGGTCCGACCGACCGCGGCCACCGTCATGTCGCACCGGCGCAGGAGCAGGCGGGCGTGGGCTACACGATGGCTAACCAGCCACTGCCGAAACGACATCCCCACGTGCTGATGGAAGTAGCGCCTGAAGCTGGACGGGGTCATCGCCGCCGCCGAGGCAAGGGACTCGAGCCTCAGCTCGTCGGACAGGTGCGCGTCGACGTAGCGAATCACCCGACAGAGGCGGGCGTCGCACTCGAACGGATCGCGTTCTTCCCTGGCCAACGAATGGAAACGGTCTTCGCTGACCCGCACACCGGCTGGTGCGACCTCCAGGTCGGCAAGAGTCAGGGGACCGCGTTCGATCAGGCGGCTGGGCTTCACCGACACGCGGCGGTCCCATCCGGGCGCCCACTCCACGAAGGTGTGGAACTCGTCGCTGTCCCCGCTGGGCGCCACGTGGTCCGGCAGAGCGGCGAGAAAGCGGCTATCGAAGGTGGCGCCCGCCAGATCGGATCGGACTTCGGCCGTCGCCACCGCACAGACCCAGGCCGACAGGCCCGCCGACAGGAGCTCGTCGGCGTGTCTCCGCGAGTTGCGCCCCCAGAGGGGGAATGTGGGTCTCAGTCCGGTCCCTTCAAGGAGGAGAGACCGTCCTATTCGTTTACGTGGGCAGGACAGGTCGCCGAAGGCGACGAAGTCGGTTCCATCCCGTGCGAAGCGGCCGAGAACGTCCTGAACGGCGGACTCGTAGGCGCCGGATGGCGTCTCCCCTTCACATTCGATGGTGAGGAGGGGCAGGCCGACGGCCGTTGCCTGCTCTTCGATGAGCTCTCTTCTGACGCCATGCACCACATGGCGGCCGCAGGACCGGCCCACGACCGTGATCAGTCCGCGGACCTCCCAGTGGGAACTCGACTGCAGCAGTTTCAGGGCCCAGGCAGCGTCCTTGTCGCCGGTCCACCAGAGCCAGGTCCGCCGGAAGCTCTCAAAAGAGGCACGCCTGACCATAACGATCCTCCTGCGCTCAACGAGCCGGAGTTAGGGGCGTTTCGCTACCCGCTTGGCGGGTGGCTTCTGTACGGTACTAGACCGAAGTTCTGGGGGCCTGAGTGTCGCGGATCGTTGCCGCGCCTAGGGTTTTGCGGTTTCCGAGCCGCAAAGTGTACCCATGTATGATGGTCGAATGCGGTAGACATGGAGACATGATGAAGCTACAATAGAAGCCATGTACATCGAACGCGTACCCAACCGCAACTCGCCACCCGCCGTGCTCCTGCGCGAGTCCTACCGAGACCACGGAAGAGTCTGCAAACGGACACTCGCCAACCTCTCCAAGTGGCCCGATCATCTCGTTGAGGGCCTGCGCACTCTCCTCAAGGGCGGCGTCGCACTGCCCTCCCTCGACTCCGCCTTCGAAATCCTGCGCTCCAGGCCCCACGGTCATGTCGCCGCCACGCTCGGCGCCGCGCGACGACGCGGCCTCGAGACACTCCTCGACCGCCGACCCTCGCGCGAACGGGCGCTCGCGCTCGCCATGATCATCGCCCGCATCCTCGAACCTCGCTCCAAGCTCGCCACCGCACGCGGACTCTCAAGCGAGACCTCGTCCCACACCCTCGGCGAGGAACTCGGAGTCGAGGAGGCGGGCGCCGACGAGCTCTACTCCGCCATGGATTGGCTGCTCAAACGGCAGCAACGCATCGAGCGACGGCTGGCCGAACAGCACCTCAAAGACGGTTGCCTCGTCTTGTGCGACGTGACCTCGGTCTACTTCGAGGGCGCGAAATGCGCCCTCGCCCGGCGCGGGTACTCCAAGGACGGCAAGCCGGGCAAGCCCCAGATCGTCTTCGCGCTGCTCTGCAACCGGGACGGATGCCCGGTCGCGGTCGAGGTCTTCGAAGGCAACACCGCCGATCCCGGCACGCTGAGTTCCCAAGTGCAGAAGCTCAACGAGCGCTTCTCGCTCGACCGCGTGGTCATGGTCGGCGATCGGGGCCTGCTCACCAGCGCCCGCATCCGCGAAGACCTCGAACCCGGCGGCCTGTCGTGGATCACTGCCCTGCGCGCGCCCGCGATCCGCACCCTGGTGCAGCAGGGCCACCTGCAACTGTCGATCTTCGACGAACGGGACATGGCCGAACTGAGCGCCCCCGAGCTGTACCCCGCAGAGCGGCTGATCGTGTGCCGGAACCCGCTCCTGGCAACCAGGCGGCGCCGCAAGCGCCAGGAGCTTCTCGACGCCACCGAGCGCAAGCTGGAGGCCGTCGCCGAAGCGACAAGGCGCCCACAGCGCCCCCTGCGGGGCAAGGACAAGATCGCCGCCCGCGCCGACCGCGCCCTGCGCGCCCACAAGGTCGGCAAGCACTTCGACACCGAGATCGACGAAGACGGCTTCCGCTACTGCCGCAATCAGACGCGGATCGCCGAAGAGGCCGCCCTCGACGGCTTCTACGTCATCCGCACCAACGTGGCCGAGGCCGACCTCCCGGCGCCGGAGGCGGTCCGGGCCTACAAGAGCCTCAGCCGCGTCGAGCGCGCCTTCCGCAGCTACAAGAGCGTCGACCTCAAGGTGCGGCCCGTCCACCATCGCCTGGCCGACAGAGTGCGAGCCCACGTCTTTCTGTGCATGCTCGCCTACTACGTCGAGTGGCACATGCGACGCCTTCTCGCTCCCTTGCTCTTCGACGACGACGACCCCAGGGACCAACGCTCCTCGCCCGTCCAGCCGGCTCGCCGGTCCCCCGCAGCCCGCGCCAAGGCGAGCGCCAAGCGCACACCGCAAGGACTACCCGTCCACAGCTTCCAGACCCTGCTCGCCGACCTGGCCACCCTGACCCGAAATCGCGTCCGAATGCAGGGCCACGAGAACGCCACCGCGGATGTCCTGGCCAGACCGACACCCCTCCAGGCCGAGGCCTTCAGCCTCCTCAACCTACCGACCATGACCAACCGTACCCAGTAGACAACACACCCTTATCCAAAAAAACACCGTCATTGCAGGAGTTTCACGACTTGGGCACCAGAACTTCGGACTAGAGCCAAGGAACGGCGTAAGCGCAAGGCTCACGCGTGGTTTCGTCCGGTCTCCGTTTTCGCCTGTCCGTTTTCGGCTTTCCGTTGTCCGATGCGAGCGGAAGCTTCGTCAGTAGCCCAGCGCCGCTCCGTCCTTGCGGGGATCCGAGGCGCCGACCAGGGTGCCGTGGCGGTCGATGCGAATCGCCTGAGCGCCTCCGAACTCGGCTCCGCCGGCGATCCGCACGTGGTGGCCGAGGTCCTCGAGACCGGCGACGGTCTGCGCCTCCATGCCGCGTTCGCACAACAGGTCAAGGCCTGTGGTGTGGCGCCAGCGCGGACGGTCGATCGCCGCCTGCAGCGAGAGCCCGTGGTCGTAGTGGTTGGTCAGGAGTTGGACATGCCCCTGGGGTTGGAAGGGGCCGCCCATCACGCCGTAGCAGAGCTCCAGCCTGCCCGAGTTCAGGACCATGCCGGGGATGATCGTGTGGAAGGGACGCTTGCCGGGTTGGTACTCGTTGGGGTGTCCGGGCGCCAGGGTAAAGCCGGCGCCGCGGTTGTGGAGCAGGATGCCGGTGTCTCCGCCCACGATCGCGGCGCCGAAGGGCGCGAACAGGGAGTTGATGAAGGAGGCGGCGTTGCCGTCGCCGTCGACGACCGCGAGGTAGACCGTGTCCGAGCCGGCACGACCTCCGCCGGTGGGGATTTCGCCCGCGCCGACGAGCGATGCCGCGCGGCGAGGATCGATCTGACGACTCCGTTCCCGGGCGTAGCCCTTGTCCAACAGCTCGCTCAGCGGTACGCCGCCGCCGGTGCGGAGGGGATGGCCGTCCGGGTCGCCGACGTGAGCGTGGAGGTCGGCGTAAGCGAGCTTCTTCGCTTCGACCAGCAGGTGGGTGTGCTCGACGCCTCCCAGGTCCATGGCGGCCAGATCGAAGTTCTCAAGCAGATTGAGCATGAGCAGGACGCCCAACCCCTGACCGTTCGGCGGCAACTGGGCGACCTCGCGGCCGCGGTAGCGGGTGCCGATCGGATGGACCCAGGTCGACGTGTGGCGCTTGAAGTCATCGAGCTGGAGGAAGCCGCCGGTGCTTTGGGAGTAGCGCACGATCTCCTCGGCGATCGGTCCGCGGTAGAAGGCGTCTCGCCCGTTCCGTGCGATGCGACGGAGCGAGCGCGCGAGGGCGGGGGACCGGAAGGCGGCGCCGAGTTCCGGCGCGTCGCCGTCCGGGAGATAGTGCGTCGCCGCCGCCTGGTCGCGGCGCAACCTGTCCGCGCAGGCGCGCCACATGCCCTGCACGCGCTCACTGACGGGGAAGCCCTGCTCGGCGGTCTCGGTCGCCGGGCCGATCAGATCGGCAAAGTGCAGGCGACCGAACCGCTCGTGCGCGGTCTGCCAGAGATCGACCGCGCCGGGGACGGTGACCGCCGGCCACGAGTCGGGTTCGATCGCGTCGCCGGCGAGCGCCTCTCGCGCCAGCCCCGCGGGTGAGCGTCCGCTGCCGTTGAGGCCCAGGAGTTCGCCCGGCCCGCCTTCCGGGTCGGCCCGGTAGTAGAGCAGGAACGCGTCGCCGCCGATGCCGGTCATCATCGGTTCGACCACCGCCAGCATCGCGGCCGCCGCGACCGCTCCGTCGATCGCCGAGCCGCCGGCCCGCAGCATGTCGAGGCCAGCCAGGGTGGCCTGCGGATGGGATGTCGCCACCATGCCCCGGCACGCCATGACCAGGCTCCGGCCAGGCCGGTGGGGGCTGGCGAGCCTCGGAACCGTCACTGATCAGTAACACCCACCGTAGGTCAGCGGAACACATCGAAGGCGCGGTTGTACTTGACGATCAGGCTGCGATCGGGTTCCTCACGACCCAGGAGACCGAACTCGGAGATCTCGTTGTAGACCAGAAACAGCCCCCGGTTCGCCTCGTTCAGCCAACTGAAGCGCAGGTTCGTCGACACTCTGTCCGTCGTGTCGTTGTACTGGACCAGAGCCTGTAGCAGCAGGCTCGTGCTGAAGGCGTAGGTGACGCGAAGACGGCCGAGGTTTGCCTTGAACGCGCCGCCGGCGACTTCGATGTCGTTATAGGACCAACTGATCTCCGAAGTCAGGTAGTCGCCGAGGCGGATGCTCAGTGCGGGATCGATGGCGAACTGGTCGCCGCCGAAGAAACCGCCGGCCTGGACCATTGCGAACAGACTGACGGCGCGCCCGCGGTTCGTGTTCATGAACAGGAAGATGCCGTAGTCGTCGTACCTGCCGGCCTCGATCTCGACGCCTTCGCGAACCAGAAAAGAATCGACCAGACCCTCGTAGCGGCCGCCTCCGGAGAAACTGATCTGGGCGCCGCTACGGAACTCGACCTCGCCGCCGATGGAGTAGCGCTGGGTCTGGTGAAAACCGTCGAAGTCCCAGAAGCTGTCGTAGTAGACGCGGGGCCCGAACTCCTTGACCCGACCCTCGCCGGCGGGCCGAAACTGACGGCGGATGTAGCCGTTGAGCTGCCGGTAGCCGGAGCGGCTGAGGAAACCGACCTCCGGATTGAAGTCCTCGCCTATCTCCGCGTAGCCGGTTCGCCAGCGCCAGAACGGCGAGCTGTAGGAACTGCCGAGGCCGAAACCGTGGTCGCGGCCGGTGAGGCCCGGGGTCTCGGTCTGCCCCACCCAGCCGGTGAGTTCGGTGTAGTCGCCGACCCCGATCTGCCCGTCGACCGCGTAGGTGCGGTTGAAGTCGCCGTCGGGCGCCAGGGCGCCCGTACCCTGGCGGTTGATGACGAGCACGCCCGCCCGGCTGCGGTTGCGGTACTCGCGGCTTACGCGCGCGACGCTGAAGTTGTTGCCGTGAATCTCGCCGAAATCGTCGGTCTGCATGTTCAGGAAGCCGACGTTCAGGCCGCCCGCCTTGCCGGAGAGTCGGACCCCACCCAGGATGGGGACCGGCTGGCCGCCGGCGAGGCCGATCCGCCGGCTGAAGAAGAGTTCCACCCCGCCGCGGAAGGAACTCCGGCCGCCGACCCGGAACTGGCCCGCGTTCTCCAGGAAGAAGGGCCTCTTTTCGGGGAAGAAGAGGCTGAAACGGTCGAGGTTGACCTGCTGATCGTCGGCCTCGACCTGCGCGAAGTCCGTGTTCAGGGTCACATCGAGCGTGAGGCTCGGGGTGATGCCGTACTTGAGGTCCATGCCGCCGTCCCATTCGGAGCTGCGATCGGCGACGCCGTCGTCGCGAGTCGAGGACACGGCATACGGGGTCAACTGGAGGTTGCGCTGGCGGGGCGTGACCAGACCGACCAGCGTGCCGGCCTCGGACACCCGGTACAGACGGTGCTGCCGGGCGAGGTGCGCCCAGAAGGCGGTCTCGTTCTTGCGCCGGATGTTGCGCTCGAAGTTGACGCCCCAGGAGCCGGCCCCGGAGTCGAAGCGGAGACTGCGGAAGGGAATCGCCATCTCGGCGCTCCACCCGAAGTCGCCGACGCGGGTCCTGACGGTCCAGGAGGTGTCCCAGTCCAGGTTGGCGCCCGAAGAGGAGCCGCCGGAGAACGAACCACCGCTGCCGGACCCCTCGTTGGTCACCTGGCCGTCATACTGGATGCCACCGACGTTGGTGCCGAACATGAACGCGTTCTGCCGGTCGCCGTAGGTGTCGAGGATGAAGCGAAAGCTGTCCTCGTCGCGGAGAGAAACGTCGCGCCGGCTGTCTGAGATGACCAGCGTCGAGGCCTCGCTGTCGAAGCAGACAGCGGCGATGTACAGGTTCTGCTCGTCGAAGGCGATCCGAACTTCGGTGCGCTCCGAGGCCGGCTGGCCTTCGAAGGGCTCGGTCTGCTGGAAGCCGGTGGCGACATCGACCTGCTGCCACAGCGCCTCCCCGAGCACATCGCCGTCGATGACCGGCTGCTCCTGCAACCGATGTGCCCGGAGCTGCGGTCGGTCGCTACGGGGCTCTTGCTGTGCAGCCTCGGCGCCGCCCTGGGCCGCAAGGAAGGCGGCCAGCGCGACGGCGCCGCGCCGAAGTGCGATTCGGTGCATGACGGTTACGGTTGTGCGGGAACTCGATCTGCTTCGCGGCTGGTAGGGGGCTGGACGGCGGGTACTTCCAGTTCCCTTGCGCGCCGGTTCAGCTCCTCGAGGCGGGGACCGGTCAACTCGTCCACCGCTTCGAGGATCGGCAGCAGCTCCGCCTCAAGGTCTTCGAAGCGGCGACGCGCGCCGGCGGTCGGCCGGGCGGTGTTGCCGAAGACGTGAGTGTAGAGGTAGGCGTACTGGTTGTCGATCCTCGGCGGGAAGTTCAACGCGTCCTGGGATACGCGACTCTGGGCCTGGATGAGCCGATCGTTCAGCTCGTCGGCGCGCTCCGCGACCTCGTCGACGACGGGCTTCAGTTCGCCTGCCCCGGCGGCGTCGAGCCGCTCACCCAGGGTCTCGGCCTGCTCCCGGACGCTGCGCAGCCCTGCGATCGCGTCGTGGACCGCCGTCAACCGCGCCGACAGCCCGTCGAGCAACTGGTACTGCTCTTCAAGGTCGGCTTGCGTGACGTCGTCGAGCCGGGGGTCGGCGACTACCTCGAAGGTGCGGCTGTCGCTCCAGGTTTCATCGACGGTTTCCGCATCCTCGGCGGCACTCCCGACCTCGAGCGTTGCCCGGTAGGTCCCCGGGGGCAGGAAGGGGCCGCCGGTGTAGGACAGGGACATGATCGCGCCCTCGACCAGGTGGGGCGCCTGGTCCTTCAGGTCCCATTCAACGCGATTGAGGCCCTTCTCTGCCTCGAAGGACTCGACCCGCGGGCGTTCGTCGTCGTGGTCCCTCTGAGGGTCTGCTGCCTGCCCGGCGTCCTCCTCAGGAAGGGCGAGGAAGCGGCGCAGAACGCGCTCGCTGCCTTCGGGGGCGATCGTCAGTTCGACCGGGCCGTCGGGCGCCTCGGGAAGGTGGAACCAGATCGAAGCGCCATTGACGAAGCCGCCGCCGCGCCCCGGCCGGTCGACGCGCACGGTCGGCTCGGGTGCGAACAGCCGGGGCGTGGCGCGGCCGGCGCCGGCTGCCTGTTCCCGGGCGAGCTCCCGAACCACGCCGAGGTCGTCGAGCACCCAGAAGCTCCGCCCCTGGGTCGCCAGCACGAGGTCCGGGTTGCCGACGCTGTGGTGGAGAGCCAAGTCGGTGACCGGCGTGCGCGGCAGGTTCAACTGGAAGGACTCCCAGGAGTCGCCGCGGTCGAACGAGGCGTAGAGGCCGAACTCGGTGCCGGCGAAGAGCAGGCCGTCGGCCCCCGGATCCTCACGCACGACGCGGACGAAGTGATTCCCGGGCAGGCCCTCGGTGGCGGTGGTCCAGGTGGCGCCGCCGTCGTCGGTACGGAAGATGTACGGCGCGTAGTCGTTCAGCCGGTAGCGGTAGGCCGCGACGTAGACCCGCGCCGGATCGTGATGGGAGATGTCGATCGAGTTCACCGTGCCGTCGACGGGCATTCCGGCCGGCGTGACCTCGGTCCAGGCGGCGCCGTTGTCCCGGCTGACGTGGATGCGGCCGTCGTCGCTGCCGGCCCAGATCTCGCCGGCCCGGTGCTGCGACTCGGCGAGCGCGAACACCGTGTTGTAGACCTCGACGCCGGTGTGATCGTGCTGGACCGGACCGCCCGGCATGCCCTGTTTCTCGTCGTCGTCCGTGGTCAGGTCCGGCGAGATCGTCTCCCAGGTCCAACCGCCGTCGCGGGTGCGGTGCACGTAGTTCGAGGTGTGGTACACGACGTCGGGATCGTGCCGGGAGATCAGGATCGGCGCGTTCCACTGGAAGCGATAGCGCAGGTCGCGGGGTGCCGTTCCGTCCTGCATCTCAGGGTAGAGGATCATGTTGCGGGCGGCGCCGCTGCGGTGGTCGTAGCGGTCGATGCGGCCGAGGTAGTTGCCCGAATAGACCAGGTGCGGCTGCTCGGGGTGAACCGCGATGTGGCCGCTCTCCGCGCCCGCCACCGAGTGCCAGTGCTGCGTCGGCGTCAGTTCGGGCATGGGGCGCGACGGCACCGAGATCGTGCTGTTGTCCTGCTGGGCGCCGTAGATGCGGTAGGGGAACTGATTGTCGACGGTGACCCGGTAGAACTCCGCGGTCGGCTGGTTGTTCTGGGTCGACCACGAGCGTCCGCCGTCGACGCTGACGTTGGCGCCGCCGTCGTTCGCCTGCACCATGATGTGGGGTTGTTCGGGGTTGATCCAGATGTCGTGGTTGTCGCCGTGGGGCGTGGCAACACGCTCCCAGTTGGCGCCGCCGTCGACCGAGCGGAAGAAACGGACGTTCGAGCCCCAGACCGTGTTCGGATCGGCGGGATCGGCGTAGATGTGGCTGTAGTACCAGCCTCGGGTGAGCAGCTCGGGCTCGTCGCTCACCTTCTTCCAGGAATCGCCGTGGTCCTCGGAACGGAAGATGCCGCCGCGGCCGTTCTTGGCGGTGATGATCGTCCACAGGCGACCGCGCCGCGCCGGCGAGGCGGAGACGCCGATCCGGCCCAGCACGCCGGTCGGCAGGCCGCCTTCGAGGCGGTCCCAGGTGTCGCCGCCGTCGCTGGAGCGGAACAGGCCGCCCTCGTCGCTGCCGTCGATCAGGGTCCAGGGCTTGCGCTCGATGCGCCAGGCGGCGGCGTAGAGCACACGCGGATTGAAGGGGTCGAGCTCCAGATCGGCCATGCCGGCGTCGTCCGATATGTAGAGCATGTGCTCCCAGGTTCCGCCGCCGTCGGTCGAGCGGTAGACGCCCCGATCCGGGTTGCTGCCGAAGATCTGTCCGAGCACCGCAACCCAGAGGCGGTTCGGGTCGCCGGGATGGATCCGGATACGGCTGATTGCGCCCGCCCGCTCCAGGCCGATGTGCTGCCATGAGGCGCCGGCGTCGGTCGAGCGGTACATGCCGTCGCCGATCGATACGTTGCCGCGTGGACACGCCGAGCCGGTGCCGACGTAGATCACGTTCGGGTCGCTCGGGGCGACCGCCACGGCGCCGACAGAACCTGCCCCGAAGTCGCCGTCGGTCAGATTCCGCCATGTGCGGCCCGCGTTCGCGGTGCGCCATACGCCGCCGCCGGTCGACCCCATGTAGAAGGTGTAGGGGTGGGATGGATGGCCCGTTACCGCCGTCACCCGGCCGCCGCGGCTGGGCCCGACGAGGCGAAACTCGATTCCCTCAAAGGGACCGGACTCGACCTGGCTCCATGCCGGTCCCGCGGTGGCGGCGGCGACAGCGAGCGTGAGGGCGGCCGCTGGACGCGGGAATAACATCAGTCCGGCGAGTCTATCGGGGCCTCGTTGGACTGTTACATTCACGCCGTCGTGAGCACCCAGCCTGCCGCCAGGCAGACCCTTGTCATCTACACCGACGGCGGCGCCAGCCCCAACCCGGGTCCCGGCGGCTGGGCGGTGGTGATCCTCGATCCCGGCGGGCGCCCGCGGGAACTCGCGGGCGGCGCTCCGAGCACGACGAACAACCGCATGGAGCTCCAGGCGGCGATCTCCGCGCTTGCCGATCTGTCCGAACCGAGCGCGGTAGACCTCTACACGGACTCCCAGTACGTCCGCCAGGGGATCACGTCGTGGCTGGCTCGTTGGCGCGCCCAGAACTGGCGCCGGCGCGACGGCGGGGCGGTCAAGAACGTGGACCTGTGGCGGCGCCTGGAAGGTCTGAACAAGCGCCACCGCGTCCACTGGCACTGGGTCAAGGGCCATGCCGGGAACGAGTGGAACGAGCGGGTCGATGCCCTGGCGAGCGCCGAGATCGCGGCTCGAGGGGGCGGCGCCGCCGCGGAACCCGACGCCGAAGTGGAGATTCCGCCCGGCAGCGCGCGAATCTTCCTGAAGGTCCGATGCGTCGGCGACCGCGGCGTGTGGGCGGCGGAGTTGGAGACGCCGGACGGCTCGGACCGGCGAACAGGACGGGCGTCGGAAACGACTCCGAACCGCCTGGAGCTCACCTGTGTTCTCGATCTGCTCGCCGCGCTGCCCGCCGGACAGCCGGCGGCCGTCTACACCGGCAACGACTACCTGCGGCGCGGCGCCTCGCTGTGGATCCACTCCTGGAAGCGCAACCGGTGGCGCACGAAGACCGGCGGGCAGGTCAAGAACGCCGAACTCTGGCATCGGCTCGACCGGCAGCTCGAGGACCGGCGGGTGATCTGGCCGCCGCCGGTTGGTGAAGCCGCGGAGCGGTTGGCGGAACTGAAGGACAGAGTGCGCGAGCTCTTCTAAGCGGACCCTCCGTGGCACTCTGCCGAGCAGGCTCCTACACGGGCTGTTCCCGGGTCGCCAGGAAACGCACCTCCGGCGCGTTCTCGGCCGCGCGGTCGAGCCAGTAGCGGTTGGCGGCCAGAAACAGCGGCGCGCCGTTGTGGTCGTGCGCGATCTTCGCTTCGTTGCGACGCACGAAGTCCCGCACGGTTCGTTCGTCGTCGGACTCGATCCAGCGGGCCAGGGACATGGCCGTCGATTCGAACCGCACCGGCACCTCGTACTCCGTGCGAATCCGGTCGGCGAGGACCTCGAACTGCAGCGCCCCGGCGACGCCGACGATCCACTCGTTGCCGTTGCGGGTCCGGAAGACCTGGGCCACACCCTCTTCGGCCAGTTGCAGCAGGGCGCGTCCCAGGTGCTTGGCGCGCAGCGGATCGTCCGGCCGCACGCGGCGGAGGAGCTCCGGCGCGAAGCTCGGTACGCCGACGAACCGCAGTGGCTCGCCGCCGGTCAGCGCGTCGCCGATTCGCAGGTTGCCGTGGTTGGGAATGCCGATGATGTCGCCCGGCCAGGCCTCCTCGGCGAGCTCTCGCTCGCGGGCAAGGAAGAGCACCGGGTTGTGGACGTTCAAGGTGCGTCCCGTGCGGGTGTGGAGCAATCTGATGCCGCGGAAGAAGCGGCCCGAGCACAGCCGCACGAAGGCGACCCGGTCCCGGTGCTTCGGGTCCATGTTCGCCTGGATCTTGAACACGAAGCCGGTGACCGGATCCTCGTCGGGCGCCACCGTCCGTTCAGCGGCCTGCTGCGGCCTGGGCGCGGGCGCGTGCCGGCCCAGCCCGTCGAGCAGCGCCCGCACGCCGAAGCTGCGCAGGGCACTGCCGAAGTACACGGGCGTCCGGTTGCCCAAGAGAAAGGGACCGGCCGCGAACGGCGGGCACAACTCGCGCACCATCTCGACCTCTTCGCGTAACTTGGCGGCCGGCCCGGCGCCGATCGCCTGTTCGATCTCTGGGCTGTCCAGTCCCGGCACGATCCGTTCCGTGCCCCGCCGCCCCTTGGCCCCGCTCTCGAGCAGCACCAGATGATCGCGGACCAGGTCGTAGCAGCCCTGGAAGCTTCGCCCCATGCCGACCGGCCAGCTCACCGGGGAGACCTCCAGTTGCAGCGTGTCGGCGATCTCGTCAAGGAGATCGAATGGGTCGCGCACGTCGCGATCGAGCTTGTTGATGAAGGTCGTGATCGGCACGTCGCGCAGGCGGCAGACCTCGAACAGCTTCCGCGTCTGCGACTCGATCCCCTTGGCGGCGTCCAGCACCATCACCGCCGAGTCCACGGCGGTCAGCGTGCGGTACGTGTCCTCGCTGAAGTCCTCGTGACCCGGTGTGTCGAGCAGGTTGAACCGTTTGCCCTCGTACTCGAACGTCATCACGGAGGCGCTCACCGAGATGCCGCGCTCCCGCTCGACCTTCATCCAGTCCGAGTGGGCCCGGCGCGCCTCGCCGCGGGCCTTCACCGCGCCGGCGAGCTGAATCGCCCCGGCGAAGAGCAGCAGCTTCTCGGTCAGCGTCGTCTTGCCCGCGTCCGGGTGGGAGATGATGGCGAACGTGCGGCGGCGGGCAACTGCGTCGGCGAGGGTGGACATGGTGCGGTTGTCCTGCGGTGCGCGGGTTGCGCCGCGGCGGGGCGGGTGAGTTTGGCAGCGGCCGCGTCCGCAGTCGGCGCGCGCCGGCTGGCGGAGTCTATAGTCGGGCCCCCTCGGCGCCCGCCAGAATGCGCGCCCGTTCGATCGACCAGAGGTAACCGCATGAGTGATCTATCCGTGTTTCGAGAGGAGGCCCGCGCCTGGGTCGAAGCGAACGCACCCGAGTTCCTGCGGGGCAAGGCGGCCGATCCGAACGCCTGGGCGTCCGGCGGCCGCAAGGCGCCGTTCATCTACCCCGAGAGCCGCGACTGGCTGCTGGCGGCGGCCGACCGCGGCTTCTCGGCGCCGACCTGGCCGCAGGAGTACGGCGGCGCCGGTCTCTCGCGCGACGAGGCGCTGGTTCTGCACGAGGAGTTCGCGCGCCTCGAGCTGCCGGTGCCGCTCACGGGATTCGGCTACAGCATGATCGGCCCGACGTTGCTCGATCACGGCACTGCGGCGCAGAAGGCTGAACATCTGCCGAAGATCGCTCGCGGCGAGATCCGCTGGTGCCAGGGTTACTCGGAGCCGAACGCGGGCTCCGACCTCGCCTCGCTGGCGACCTCGGCGGTGCGGGACGGCGACTTCTACGTCATCAACGGCCAGAAGATCTGGACCTCGGGCGCCGACCAGGCGGACTGGATCTTCATGCTCGTGCGGACCGACCCGGACGTCAAGAAGCAGCGCGGCATCACCTTTCTCCTCGTCGACATGGCATCGCCTGGGGTCGAGGCACGGCCGATTCGGCTGATCAGCGGCGCCTCGCCCTTCTGCGAGACCTTCTTCCACAACGTGCGGGCGCCGGTCCACCAGGTAGTGGGCGAGGTCAACGGCGGCTGGACGGTGGCGAAGGCCTTGCTCGGTCACGAACGCTCTTCGATCGGCGGCATGGGACGGGGCGGGGGCCGAACGTCCCTGCCGGACCTGGCGCGCGACTATGTCGGCGTCGACGAGGCGGGGCGGATCGACGATCCAGCGCTCCGCGAACGGGTCATCCGGTGCGAGATGGACGCGATGTCCTACGGCCTGACGGTCAGGCGTCACAGCGACGGTCTCGAGGCCGGACACAAACCTGGCCCGGAGAGCTCGCTGTTCAAGTACTACGGCACGGAGCTGAACATGCGCCGCGAGGAACTGATGCTCTCGATCCGGGGTCCCCAGGCCCTGGGCTGGGAAGGCGAAGGCTTCGAGCCCGCGGAGTTGAACCAGACCCGGACCTGGCTCCGTTCCCGGGCGAACAGCATCGAGGGCGGCACCTCGGAGATTCAACTCAATATCATCGCGAAGCGCGTGCTGGGGCTCCCGGACTGATGGCTACTCTGGTTCTCACCGCTCCCCAGAACATGCTCGCCCGCACCGCGGCCGAGCTGGTGCAGAAGCACGGCGGCGTTGACCGCCAACGGCAACTCCGCGACGAGGGCGGCGAACTCGCCTACAGCCCCGACGTATGGGCCGAGATGGCCGATCTCGGTTGGCTTGGCATCCCCTTCGCCGAAGATCACGGAGGCCTCGGCATGGGCATGGCCGAGACCGTGTTGATCACGGAGGCGATGGGCCGCGGACTGGCGCCGGAGCCCTACGTTTCGGCCGTTGTCCTGGCTGGCGGCTTGCTCGCGGATGCTGGAAGCGCGGAGCAGCAGGCGGAGTGGCTGAGCCCTCTGATCGATGGCGGGAACCGGCTGGCGCCAGCCCTGCTGGAGCCGGGTGGCCGCTACCGGTTGGAGCGGATCGACACTCAGGCGCGGGCGAACGGTGGGGGTTGGTCCCTGTTCGGCGAGAAGATCCAGGTCGTCGGCGGCGTCGGCGCCGACGGATTCCTGGTTCCGGCGAGAGTCGGCGACGACGACGGTCTGACGTTGTTCCTGGTGCCGGCGGGCGCGGCGGGCCTCAAGGTCGTGGCTCAGAGACGCGTCGACTCCCGTAACGCGGCGATCGTCAGGCTGGACGGCGTCAGCATTGGGGCCGGTGATGTCCTGGGCAAGATCGGCGGCGGATCGGCGCCGCTCCAGCGCGCGGTCGATCGGGCCACGGTGGCGCTCTGCGGCGAGATGCTCGGTCTGATGACGGAAGCCTTCGAGCGCACGATCGAGTATCTGAAGTCGCGCAGCCAGTTCGGCGTGCTGATCGGAACCTTCCAGGCGCTCAAGCACAGGGCCGCGAAGATGTTCATCGAGATTGAACTCTCCCGCTCGACCGTCATGGCGGCAGCGCGCGCGCTCGACGCCGGCGACGGCGACGCCCGACTCCAGGTCTCCAACGCGAAGGCGCGCTGCTCCGACGCGCTCATCCTGGTCACCAACGAGGCCCTGCAGATGCATGGCGGCATCGGTATGACCGACGAGCACGACATCGGCCTGTTCATGAAGCGGGCCCGGGCGCTCGAGTTCGCCTTCGGCGACGCCGCGTTCCACCGCCAGCGTTTCGCCGCGCTGCGCGGCTTCTGAGTCGCAGCGTCGCCCTAGCGCGTCAACTCACGATCCGGTCGGGATTCATGCCCGAGCAGCCGTCGTGCTTCGCGGCTGTCGAGCAACGTCCGGTGTAGCAGGAATCGCCGGCGAAGCCCTCGGGGCGGAGGTTGCCGATCCAGCGCTCGACATTCGCCTGGACCTCGGCTGCGGACTGGCCGTGTTCGGCGATCAGGACCTTCGACAGTCCCCACCAGGCCCGGGCCAGGTTGCAGGTGCAGCAGCAGGTGTATGCGGTGCGGTCGTTGCAGCATGGAGCGGGAATCGGCGTCAGCGCGGCGCGATGGATTTCCTCCTGCTCCGAGGTCAGTTCGATCCTGGCGTCGTGCTCGATCAGCTCTTCCATCGGCAGCGCGAGAACCGCCGCGAGGGGGTCGTAGACGACTACACCTGTGGCCGTCGTCGAGGAGTCGCCGCAAGACCAGAACGCCAGCGCGGTGAGGATTACCGGTGCGGTTCCGGCGAGTCGGCGGAGACGATCAGCGGGAGGGATCATGGCGCGCGATCTTACCCCCGGTGTCCGCCGTTGCGAAGTTCCGGCGGGTGCGGGCGCGAGCCCTGGTTCAGGGAGTCCGTACCAAGGTGGACTCGAGCGAGGGTACGCGCAGGTAGTCCCGGTCGGATGTAAGCAGGTGGCCGTGACATTCGAGCGTGGTGGCTGCGATCCAGACATCGTTCACGGGAATCGGCGTACCGGCCGCCCGGAGCGAGACGAAGACGCGGGCGTAGTGGCGAACTGTTCCAGGCGTCACGTTGAGCACGCTGACGAAGGGCAAGGCCAGAAATTCGGCGAGCACGCGGCGGTTCTCGGCGGCGCGGCTACCGCGCTGGAAAGCCGCTTCAAGCTCTCCGAGAACGATGACCGGAACCGAAACCTGAACGGCAGCCGTGAGGCGGGCGAGTACCTGAGGGTGTCCCTTGCGGAAGTGGGAGTAGGCGCTGGTGTCGAGCACGAGTCGCTCGATCGACGCCGATGTCCCGCTGCTGGCGCCCGAGGTGACTCGCTCCGTCACGTCGCGGCCGCGGTCTTCATTCCCAGAGCCGCCGGTCGACCACCCGTTGTTCGGCCAGTGCGGCGTTGAACTCCTGGGCGTCTTCTTCGGTCCAGGTGGCGTAGCGGAGAAGTTGGGCTCTACGGGCGTCCGGTCCCACGGCTTCGCGGAGCACTTGGAGTACGGTGGCGTTAAGGCTCTCTCCTCGCTCCGCGCTGATCGCGCGCAGTCGTCGTGCGAGGTCCGGGTCCACGTTGCGGATAGTAAGTTGCGATGAAGGCATGACAGCGCGACTATGCAGTCATGCTGTCATCGTGTCAACCTGGTCCGTGGCGAGGAGCTTTCCTGTCGAGCTCAATCCAACGCGGCGGATCGGCTACATGCCGCGCCTGAGAGTTCGTGCACTCCGTACGCGGCCCAGTAGAAGGGGTGGGAGGCATCGAACTCGACCGGCTCGTGACCTCCCCCCTGGTCGAATCGAAGTGGCTCGGCGAGGAGCGTCAACTGCGCTTCGCGGAGTGCGGTGGAGGGCGGCGCGCCAAGTTCGAGGCGGCGGTAGAAGACTTCGAACAGCTTGGTTGCCGTTTCGTCTACGACCGGCCATAGCGAGCTGATGACGGAAGCGGCGCCGGCGGTGTGGAAGGCGTCGACGAAGGGGTTCGGCCCGAAGCCCGTGCCGCCCGAGTCGAGGCCGGAGAGCACGACCACCGAATCTCGACCGAGCTCAAGATCCGAGGCCAGGGCGCCGACGGCCACGCGGAGCGCCTGCTGGTCGTAGCGGCTCGGCGAGAGCAGCAGCGCCGAAGCGGCAGGATCCCCGGCGTCGACGATCGCTTCGACAGCAAGGTGGAGGACCTGGATGCGGTGGCTGGCGCTCAGATCCCACAGCGCGGCCGGGGTGGCCGCCTGGCCGAACGCGGTCACGTTCATCAGGCCGAGCGCCTCAGGCGCCTGGGACTGGTTCCGGCGCGCGGCGTGCCGGCGCCAGGAGATGCCGCCATCGCTCATGGAAGCGCCGAGCGGGCGCGCCGGGGGCCGGTACACGGCGTCCGCGATGGCGGCGGCCACCGGCGCCTGCTGCCGGCGTTCACCTTCGGTTGCTGTCTGAAGGCGGACCCCGCCCGGAGTCAACCAGCACAGCTCCCTCGTCTCGATCAGGTACCGACCCTCGGGGTCGATGGATCGCGGGGCGCGGATGGCGCCGAAGGGCAACTCGACCAGAGGACCGTTGGCCAGCAGCACCACCCGCGAGGTCCCGCGCAACTGGTCGGCGGCCGGAGCGAGCAGCTTGCGACCCAGCACGTCGCCGAGTCGGACGATCTGGCCCAGGGACGCCCGCGGTCGGAGCAGCGAGAGGCCGCGGAGCTCGGCGATGAGCGGCGTCAGCTCCTCGGCGGTCGTGTCCAGGGTCTTCGTCACCGGTGGGAGGCCGGGCCTGCCCGGCACGACGGCGAGCCGCACCCGGCGCCCGGGCGAGGCATCGAAGATCAGGGTCGTCGTGTCGTCAGAGGCCGGCCGGAGATCGGCCTCGAAGCGGGCGTCCGCGGATGGCGACGGCGCCCCGTTCCGGGTGGCCGCTTCGTCGCCGAGGGCCGATCGGCGCATCTCCCGCCGGCTCGACTCGACCGCTTCGACGATCTCGGCCGCGGCCGTCCAGTCGGTCCGCGTCTCGGGATCGCCGCCGCTCTCGGAACCGGCGGTCGCCCCGCCCGGCAGCATCGCGCCGAGCAGGACCGCTCCTGTCCAGGCGGCGGTGGACCGCCAGACAGCGTCGTTCCTCATCCTCGACCGGAAAGACATGATCCGGGGCATTCTTGTATCAGAGCAGGGTGCTGAGCCGGTGGGTGCGACGGGCGCCGCGTCGGATCGGTCGACGCTTCGGAGCGGGAAGGAGCGTCGGCGAGTACGATCCCGGGAGCGATGTCGAACGTACGACTCGAAGCCGAAGGCGAGGTGGCGCGCATCACCCTCAGCAGGCGTCTCAGGGCGAACGCGCTCGATTCCGCCACAACCGTGGAGTTGCGCGACGCGGTCCGCGAGTCTGCCGCCGCGAACCCTCGTGTGCTGGTTATTGCCGGCAACGGCGTGTTCTGCGGCGGGGCCGACATTCGCGAGATGGAGGGGCTCGACGCCGTCGGCGCCGAGCGTTTCATCCGCGGCCTGCACGAAGCGTTCCTTGCCATCCGCGAGCATCCGGCGCCGGTGATCGCCGAAGTCCGCCGCGCGGCCCTCGGCGCGGGCCTGGAACTCCTGGTCTCGTGCGACCTGTCGGTCGCCGCCGACGACGCGATCTTCGGCATGCCCGAGCCGCACGTGGGCCTGCCGTCGGTGATCGAGGCGGCGTTGCTGCCGGGCCTCGTCGGACTCGGCCGTGCCCGGGAGCTGCTGTTCCTGGGCGATCCGATCGACGCCGCCGAGGCGGCACGAATCGGGCTTGTGGGCGAGGTCGTAGCCGCCGAGGACCTCGAGGCGGCGGTGAACGCCAAGGTGGAGCGTTTGTTGCGCCTCAGTCCAGGCACCCTGGCGCTGCAGAAGCGGCTGATCGGCCGCTGGCTCAACCTGCCCCTGGACCAGGCTGTGGAGGCAGGCGTCGCCGCGTTCAGAGCCGTTTACGAAACCGGTGAACCGAAGCAGGCGATGGAGGAGTTCTGGCGACGTCGGTCGCGGGGCGGCGGCGGCGCTAGCCGGTCAGGCGGCTAGCCACTGCAGACAGCCCGTCGATTCCAGCACGGCGTCGATCTGCGCCCGATCGGAGAGTTCCCCGTACTTGCGACGCAGTGCAGCAAGAGACCGGGCGTGGTACTTCTGCGGTTTCTGGGTCCAGGTCCCGCTCGCGAGGCCGACGGAGAACTCCTCCTCGCCGCCAGCGATGGCCTTGGCGTTGGCGACGCTCCAGGGGAGGAAGAGCCCGCCCACCTGTTGCTCAAGCAGGGGCATCAGCGTCGGCGCCAGGGACTCCCAGTCCTCGAAGTCGCCATTCGCGGTCGGGTCCACCAGGCGCTTGACCCATTCGACGGTGCGAGGCGCCCTCTCCTCCAGCAGAGCGCCGGGCGTCGGATCCGTCCATGCCTGGTGCATCTGGAAGCCGACGCCGAAGTCGCCGAACGCGGGCCGATTCCCGAACAGGTAGTCGCGGCCCTCGAGATGCGTCTCGATGAGGCCGACCGTGTCGAGGAACGACTGCTCGATCTGGGGGGCCGTCTGTTCGTTCGAGCCAACGAACCAGACACGGGGGACCATCCGCTCCTTGACCTGGGCGGTCATCGCCTTCAGCGTCCCCTCATCGGCGTCGGGGTTCCTGCTCTGGGCGAGGCGCCGGGCGCCGGACTCCTGGTCCACGGGGCGGGCCCAGCGGTAGTGGAACATCCACTTGTTGCCCCACTCGTCGCCCCACTCCTCGAGCAGCACGGAGACGAAGGCCGCGGTGGGGTCGTCGGGGTGGATCGACGGCACCGGGTACTCAGCCTCCATCGCCTCCAGGATTGGCGTCGAGTCCTGCATGCCCCGGTCGTCGGGCGTGATAACGAGCGGCACCAGGGGCAGCTTGGCGTAGCGCCGGAACTCGTCCTGGTTGGCGGGGCCGCGGCGGCGCCACTCGTGCGGGATTCCCTTGTAACGGAAGTAGGAGCGGACCTTGACGGAGTAGGGCGAGAGTTCGGCGCCGAAGATTCGGTAGGGTCGGGCCATTGGCAGAAGCCTCCTGGAGGGGAGTCGTTGGACGGAGGCACATGCTAGGAGGCTGCGCTGCGGAACGCAACGTAGTGAGTTCGGCGGCGCAGCCTGCTGGTGAGGTGGGGGATGGGGCCAGACGCCGAGCCTGCGAGGCGTTTGGCGGCGCTAGGAGGATTCTCGGCGTCGTGGCAACGGCTCTTGATTTGAAAGGACGGCTGGGGAGCGTATTCGGCCACTCGGGTTTCCGCCCTCACCAGGAGGAAGTGTGCCTCCGCACCGCGGAGGGCGCCGACGGCCTGGTGGTCATGCCGACCGGCGCCGGCAAGTCGCTCTGCTACCAGCTTCCGGGCCTGCTGCGCGACGGGCCGACTCTGGTCTTTTCGCCGCTGATCGCCCTGATGGAGGATCAGACCGCGAAGCTCCGGCAAATCGGCCTGCGTGCCGAGCGGATCCACTCGGGACGGCCGCGCCACGAGTCGCGCGAGGCCTGTCGCCTGTACCGCGACGGCGAGCTGGACTTCCTGTTCATCGCTCCGGAGCGCCTGGGCGTCCCCGGCTTCATCGAGTTCCTGGAGCGTTGCCGGCCGGCCCTGATCGCGGTCGACGAAGCGCACTGCATCTCCCAGTGGGGGCATGACTTCCGTCCCGACTACCGGCTCCTGGGGCAACGCCTGCCGCGCCTGCGCCCGGCGCCGGTGTTGGCCCTGACCGCGACCGCGACGCCGCGCATCCAGGACGACATCGCGGCGCAGCTCGATCTGCAGGGGGACGAGCGGTACATCTACGGCTTCCGGCGCGACAACCTGGCAGTGGAGGTGGTGCAGAAGCGGCCCGGGGCGCGAGCCGCGGTGGTTTCCGAGGTGTTGGGGGAGAGTGAGCGGCGGCCTGCCATCGTCTACGCGCCGACACGCAAGGAGACGGAGACTCTCGCTGGTCGGCTGGCCGACAATTTTCCGACCGCGGCGTACCACGCCGGGCTGCCGACGGCCGAGCGGGACGAGGCGCAGACCGCGTTTCTCGACGGCGAGATCGAAGTGGTGGTTGCCACCACCGCCTTCGGTATGGGGATCGACAAGCCGAACATCCGCACGGTGATTCACACCGCGATGCCGGCGACGGTGGAGGGCTACTACCAGGAGATCGGCCGCGCCGGCCGCGACGGCGAGCCGGCCCGGGCGCTGCTCCTGTACTCCTGGGCCGATCGCCGTACCCAGGAGTTCCTGCACAAGCTCTCCTATCCGGAGATCGGCTATCTCAAGGGGCTGTACGACGCGCTGTCGGACGAGCCGCGTGACCAGGCCGATCTGCAGCGCCGCCTCCGCTTCGACGAGCAAGTCTTCGAAGCGGCTCTCGATCAACTCCGAATCCATGGCGGCGCGACCATTGGCGGTGGCTACCGCGTACGCCGCGGCGGGGACTCGTGGATGCGGACCTACCGCGTCCAGCGCCAGCACCGGCTGGACCAGATCGACGAGATGACCCGGTTCGCGGACCACCGGGGCTGCCGGATGCTGCGCCTGGTCCGGCACTTCGGCGACCGCGCGGACAGCGACGCACTCTGCGGCGTCTGCGATGTCTGCCGGCCGGACGACTGCCTGGTGCGCCGGTTCCGCGCGCCGTTGCCCGAGGAGGTGCAGGCGATGGAGACGGTGCTGTCGCTGCTGCGCCGCCGTGAGGGCCAGGGTACGGGCCGACTGTTCCAGGAGTTCCGGTCGGTCCATGGCTCGTACGACCGTGGCGCGTTCGAGGACCTTCTCGGCGCGCTCGGGCAGGCGCGGGTGGTCTTCGTGGAGGACGACTCGTTCCAGAAGGACGGCGAGACGATCCGGTATCAGCGGGCCGGGCTGACGCCGAGCGGCCGTCGCCGCGGGATCGACCTGGCGGGGCAGGTGTTGCTGCCGGACGATCCGCCCGATGAGCCGAAGGCGCGCCGGAAGCGGAAGACCGCTACGGCGTCGGAGATCGCGGAGGCTGACGCCGACCCGGCCGTGGTTGAGGCCCTGCGCGAGTGGCGGCTGGAAGAGGCCCGGAAGAGGCGGTGGCCCGCGTACACGGTGCTTCAGAACCGCGCGCTGCTGGCCGTCGCGGCAGCGAAGCCCGGAGACCCCGACCAGTTGCTCGCGCTTCCCGGTATCGGCGCCACAACCGTCAAGCGCTACGGCGCCGCGTTGCTGCGGATCGTGGCGGCAGCAGGGAAGGCTGAACCGAAGTGACACAATCCCTCCTCATGACGACATCTACGGCGCAGTGGTTCGGCCATCCACGGGGACTTTCCACCCTCTTCTTCACCGAGCTGTGGGAACGCTTCAGCTACTACGGCATGCGGGCACTGCTGGTGCTGTACATGACGGACGTCGCCACCGGCGGCCTCGGTTTCGAGACGGAAACCGCAACCATCGTGCTGGGGCTCTACACCTTCGGCGTCTACGCCCTGGCCCTGCCAGGGGGCTGGATCGCCGACCGGATTCTCGGCCAGAAGAGGGCCGTGCTGTGGGGCGGCGTGATCATCGCGCTCGGCCACTACGCCTTGGCCGTGCCGACGCTGTTCACGTTCTTCCTGGGCCTGTTCCTGGTCGTGGTCGGCACCGGACTGCTCAAGCCGAACGTCTCGGCGGTGGTCGGCGATCTGTACGCCAACGACGCGGCCGCGCGGCGCGACGCCGGGTTCTCGATCTTCTACTCCGGGATCAACATCGGCGCGATGCTGGGGCCTCTCGTCTGCTCCTGGCTTGGTGAGAGGGTCGACTGGCACCTTGGTTTCGGCGTCGCCGGGGTCGGCATGACCGCGGCCATCGTCGCCTACATCAAGGGCCAGAAGTACCTCGAGGGGGCCGGCGATGCCCGCGGGCCCGCGGCCGATCCCGAGAAGTTGGCCGGCGCCAAGCGGAACCTGATCGCGGGAACGGGCTGCATGGTGGCGCTGGCGGGCGTTCTGTGGTGGCTGGGAGCGAGCGGCATCGCGCCCATCACCCTGCTCGGCTTTGCGGACGCCACGGGCGTGATCGTCGTGTTGCTGGCGGCTGTCTACTTCGCCTACGTGATCGGCTTCGTCTGCAAGGACGACATCGAGAGGCGACGGATCGGCGCCTGCGCGGCGCTCTTCGTCGGCGCGGCGTTGTTCTGGTCGGGCTTCGAGCAGGCCTCGTCGTCGCTCAACCTGTTCACGCGCGACTATGTGGACCGGGACCTGTTCGGATTCGAGGTGACGATCGGTTCGCTCCAGGCCATCAATCCGTTCTTCATCATCGTTCTGGCGCCGGTGATGGGCGTGCTGTGGGTGAGTCTGGGCGCCCGCAACCCGTCGATTCCGGTCAAGTTCGGGATCGGCCTGTTGCTGCTCGGCGTCGGTTTCCTGGTCCTGTCCTGGGGCGCTTCGCTGACGCAGGAGGGAGGCGGCCAGGCGGCGATGGGATGGCTGGTCGTGACCTACTTCTTCCACACGGTCGGCGAACTCTGCCTCAGCCCGGTGGGGCTCAGCAGCATGACCAAGCTGGCGCCCGACCGCCTGGTGTCCCAGATGATGGGCACCTGGTTCATGGGCGCCGCGCTCGGCAACCTGATCGCCGGCCGCGTCGCCGGCTACATCGAGTCGTTGCCGCCGGCGGACTTGTTCCGCACCGTGGCGCTGATCGTCGCCGTCGCGGGCGTCGTGTTCCTGCTCCTGTTCAAACCGATCAAGTGGCTGTGCGCGGGGGTCAAGTAGCGGGCCGCCGGCGCACTCGGTTGATGCCGTGCCTCAGTTGATGCCGCGCTCCTTGCCCTCCCAGTAGGGCGCGCGCAGCTCTCGCTTGAGCACCTTCATCGCGCCGGAAAGCGGTAGCGGTTCGGCCCGGAACTCGACCGACTTGGGCGCCTTGTAGCCGGCGATCGACTCGCGGGCGTAGCTGATGATCGAGGCCGCCGTGTTCTCGTCGACTTCGACGCCTTCCTTCGGCACGACGATGGCGTGGACCTGCTCGCCCCAGACGTCGTGGGGAATGCCGATCACTGCCACCTGGCCGACCACGGGGTGGGTGGAGATCGCGCTCTCGACCTCGGCTGAATACACGTTCTCGCCGCCGGAGACGATCATGTCCTTCACTCGATCGACGAGGAAGAGGTAGCCCTCTTCGTCGAGGTAGCCGGCATCGCCGGTGTGGTACCAGCCGCCGCGGAAGGCTTCCTCGGTAGC
The DNA here is from genome assembly GCA_965247095.1 of Candidatus Multivorans sp. Lineage (GTDB taxonomy): Bacteria > Acidobacteriota > Thermoanaerobaculia > Multivoradales > Multivoraceae > Multivorans. The sequence goes on from OZ251997.1 coordinate 1,008,762, forward strand.
CTCTTCCTTGTTCCAGTACTCGGTCATGTAGTTGCCGCCCCGTGCGCAGACCTCGCCGATCTCGCCGCTGGGCAGCTCGCTGCCGTCCTCGTCCTGGATCTGTAGCACGACGCCGGGCACCGAGCGCCCGACGGAACGCAGGCGGTCGCCGCCGGCCTTGTGGTCCTTGGCGTCGAGCACGGTCAGGAGCGAGGAACTCTCCGTCATGCCGTAGCCCTGCCCGATCTCCATCTCCGGGAAGAGCGTCAGCAGCCGGTTGAGCAGGGCCGCCGGCATCGGCGAGGCGCCGTAGGCCAGGCTGCGCACCGATGCGAGCTTCTCGGGCGCAAAGTCCGGGTGGCTCATCATCATGTGGATCATGGTCGGCACCATGGTCGTCGTGGTCACCTCGTACTTCTCGATCAACGCGAGTGCTATGCCGGGGTCGAACATCGGCATCAGGACCATCTTGCCGCCAAACGTCTGGGTCGCGATGACGCCGACCATGGAGGCGGCGTGGAAGATCGGCGTCTGCAGCAGCGCCGTGCCCTCGGAGAGCTGGGGAAACCGCATCACCGCGTGGTACGTGTTCAGGATCTCCGCGCGCTGGTTGCAGAGGACGCCCTTGGGCAGCCCGGTCGTACCGCCGGTGTACATCAGGACCACCGGATCGGTCTCCTCCGGCTCGCCCGGCAGCACCGGCTCACTGCCCGCGATCAGGTCCTCGTAGCGGAGGTCGCAGGGCACGTCCGTGTCGTCGCCGGGGCCGTCGATCAGCACCGTGTGCCGGATCGTGCAGTCGTCGCCGGCAAGGGCCATCGCCTGGGCGAAGGCCGGGGCGAAGGTCTTGTCCACGAAGGCGACCTCGGTGCCGGAGTCGCGGACAATGTAGTCGAGTTCCTTGCCCGCCAGGCGCAGGTTGAGTGGGTTGATCACGCCGGCGCCGAGGTAGGCGGCGTGGTACAGCTCGACGTACTGGTGGCAGGTCAGCGCCATGACCGCAAAGCGGTCGGTGCGGCCGATGCCGAGTTCGCCGGTGAGCGCGGTGCACAGGCGCATCGTGCGGTCGGCGTGCTCCCCGAAGGTCGCGCTGTAGGCGCCGTCGATGATGGACTCCTGGTTGGCCAGGTAGTTCAGGGCAGGGACGAAGAGCCGGTGGAAGATGAGTTCCTTCATCGCGTGCAACTCCTGTTGAGCGTGTCGTTCGAGCGGTGCCTTCGATTCACTGCGCCGACAGAGCCGCGATCATGTCCCGCTGCGTTCGTTCGTCGAGAAAGCGCAGGCTGGGGCTGATCCGGTCGACCACATCGCCGTAGCGGGCGAGGACGGCGGAGGCGATGCCGTCCGGCTCGCCGACGACGGCGAAGGCGTCGAGCATCTCGTCGGTGATGAGAAGGCCCATCTCGTCCCACTGGCCCTGCTTGGACATCCGGTTCAGCTCGAGCTGCAGATCGCCCCAGCCCTCCGACTCGAGCACCGGCCGGTAGGCGGGAGTCGAGCCGTAGAACGAGATCTGCTTCTTGACCGCCTGCTTCGTCGCCTCGTAGGTCTTCTCGTCCTGACCCGAAACGATGAAGCCGGGGTAGCTGATCTGGAAGTCGGAGCGGTCGCGTCCGGCGGCGGCCAGTCCGCGCTCGATCGCCGGCAGCGTCGTGTTCCGCATGTAGGACGGGGTCGTGAACGGGTGAACGATCAGGCCGTCCGCCACTTCGCCCGCGACCTCCGTCATCAGGGGGCCGACGGCGGCCAGGAAGACTCGCGGCGGCCCGTACTCGGTGTTCGTCGGCGTGAACATCGGCGTCATCAGGGTGTGGGAGTAGAACTCGCCCTGGAAGCGCAACCGCTCTCCCTCGTACCAGTTGTCCCAGATCGCCCGCATCGCCAGGATCATCTCCTTCATGCGCTTGGCCGGGCTCGACCACGGCATGCTGAACCGCTTCGTGATGTGAGGCCTGATCTGGGACCCCAAACCGAGGATGAAGCGTCCCTTCGAGTAGGCATTCAGGTCGTGGCCTACATGGGCCAGCGTCATCGGGCTGCGTGCGAAGGCAACCGCGATCGAGGTCGTCAACTCGATCCGCTCGCTGTGTTCCGCGGCGAGCAACAGGGGGAAGAAGGGGTCGTGCGCCGTCTCCGCGGTCATCGCCGCCGCGAAGCCTCCACCTTCGAGTTCCCTTATGCGGGCCGGGACTTCGCGCAGATCGGTGGGCAGTCTGCCGTCAACCTTCATTTCTGTCTCCAGGCTGGTTGTTCGAGGGTGGCGCGCGAGTATAGAGGAGGGAGGAAGGCTTGCTACGATCCCGGCTTTACTGCCTCGATAACCTGCCTTCCAGACCTAGGGGAGTCTCCATGCATCAGGTGCTCGCCGGCGTCCGCGTTCTGGACTTCGGCCGCTACATCGCCGGACCCTTCTGCGCCGCCCTGCTCGGTGATCTCGGCGCGGACGTGATCCGTATCGAGAAGGTGCGGGGCAGCGAGGACCGCTTCATCGCCCCCGTCGCGCCGACCGGCGAAGGCGGCATGTTCCTGCAAATGAACCGGAACAAACGGTCCTTGACGCTCAATCCGACGAAGCCGGCTGGCAGGAAGATCGTCCGCAGGCTGGTGGCGACCGCCGATGTCGTCGTGGCCAACCTGCCGCCGGCGACGCTTAAGGCGATGGGGCTCGACCTGGACAGCCTGCGCGAAGTGAAGGAGGACATCATTCTGACCACGGTTTCGGCCTACGGCCGTGGCGGTCGCTACAGCGATCGGGTGGGATTCGACGGCATCGGCCAGGTCATGTCGGGGATTGCCTACATGACCGGCGATCCCGACCGTCCCCGGCGCGCGGCGGCGCCCTTCGTCGATTTCGGCACCGCGCTCTCCTGCGCCTACGGCACGCTGGCGGCGCTGATGGCCCGGCAGCAGACCGGCGAGGGACAGATGGTCGAGGGCGCCCTGCTGCAGACCGCCCTGATGATGGGGAACGCGAACCTGATCGAGCAGGCGGTGATCGAGAGGAACCGGCAGCCGACCGGAAACCGGAACCAAACCTCGGCGCCGTCCGACATCTACCGGACCGCCGACGGCTGGTTGCTGTGTTCGGTGATCGGCGAGCCCCTGTTCAGGCGCTGGGGGGATCTGATGACCGAGGACGGCCCCGCGGGGGGCGACGGGCACAGCATCGACTGGCTGAACGATCCGCGGTTTGCCGACGATCTCGCTCGCGGCGACAACGCCGAAGCGATCGGCGCGCGGATGAACGCCTGGTGCGCCGCGCGCTCCACGGCGGACGCGGTCGAGGCGCTGAACGCGGCGATGATCCCCTCGGCGCCGGCGTATTCGATGCAGGAAGCGCTGGATGACCCCCATATCGCCGAAGTCGAGTCCTTCGTGGAGCTCGACTATCCGGGCCTGGCGCGGCCGGCGCCGGTGGCCCGCCCCTCCGTGCGCCTGACCGCCACTCCGGCCACGATCCGTCACCGTGCGCCGACGCTCGGCGAACACACGGACCAGATCCTGGGCGACCTCGGCTACAGCGGCGACGAGATCGAGGGGTTCCGGGCCGAGCGGGTGGTGTAGCCGTGGCCTTGGCGTCCGACCTGGGACCGCGGGCGTCTCGCCCGCATCCGGTCTGGGAACGCCGGCATCCTGCCCGCATCCGATCCGGGAACTTGGCCGGCGCCGCCGCTTTCCTCGGGTTGGTCCTGGCATTCCTGATCGCGCTCGCAGCACCGGCGGCGGCGCAGCCCCCGGCCGCCGACCTGCCGCCACCGAACGTCTTCTGGATCTCAAGCGAAGACAACGGACCCCACCTCGGCGCCTACGGCGACGCCTACGCCACCACGCCGAATCTCGACGCGCTCGCGGCCCGAGGCCTGATCTACCGCAATGCCTGGTCGACGGTGCCGGTGTGTGCGCCGGCCCGCACCACGATCATCAGCGGCCTCTACCCGGTCTCGACCGGCGCCCAGCACATGCGCAGCCAGTCGCGGCTGCCGGAGGGCTTCCGGTTCTTCCCGGAGCTGCTCCGCGAGGCCGGCTACTACACGACGAACAACTCGAAGCAGGACTACAACCTCGAGAAGCCCGGCGGTGAGGGCTCCGTGTGGCACGAGACGTCGCGCGAGGCGCACTGGCGGAACCGGCCGGAGGGCGCTCCGTTCTTCGCCGTCTTCAACTTCACCGTGACCCACGAGAGCCAGATCCGGCGTCGCCCCCACACGCCGGTCCACGATCCGGCCGCGGTGCGGGTGCCCGCCTACCACCCGGACGCGCCGGAGGTGCGGCAGGACTGGGCGCAGTACTACGACAAACTGACCGAGATGGACGGCATGGCCGGTGAGCGCCTGGCCGAGGTGGAGACGGCGGGCCTGCTCGACGACACGATCGTCTTCTACTGGGGCGACCACGGCCCGGGGCTGCCGCGCGGCAAGCGCACAGCGCTCCAGACCGGGCTCGGCGTGCCGTTGATCATCTCGATTCCGGAGAAGTACCGCCACCTGGCGCCGGCGGACTACGAGCCCGGCGGCAGCACGGACCGCCTGGTCGGATTCATCGACTTCGCCCCGACGATGCTGAGCCTGGCCGGCATCGAGCCGCCGCCGCACCTGCAGGGCCGGGCCTTCCTGGGTGCCTACGAGGCGGAGGCGAACGAGGTCCTCTTCGGGTTTTCCGACCGCATGGACGAGCGCTACGACATGGTGCGGAGCGTGCGGGACAAGCGGTACGTGTACGCCCGGAACTTCCTGATCGATCGCCCCTACGGCCAGCGTCTCTCGTACCAGATGGAGACGCCGACTACCCAGGTCTGGCTGCGGCTGTTCCAGGAGGGCAAGCTGAACGAGGCGCAGTCGGCGTTCTGGCGAGAGAAACCGAGCGAAGAGCTCTACGACCTGGAGAACGACCCGGACCAGATCCGCAACCTGGCGGCTTCACCCGAGCACGCGGCCGAGCGGGAACGTCTGGCCGGCGCCCTGCGCAGGCAACTCCTCACGATCCGCGACCTCGGCTTCCTGCCCGAAGGCGAGATGCACCGGCGCGCGGCGGCTATGGACGCCGCGCCCTGGGCCTACGGCCAGGGCGGCTACCAGGTCGAGCGGGTGCTGGCCGCCGCCGAGCTGGCCTCCGACCGGTCGGCGTGGGACGCCGCCGCCACCGACCGGCTCAAGAGGCTGCTTGGCGACCCGGACTCCGCGGTCCGCGCCTGGGCGGCGACCGGGCTGCGTGCCCGCGGCGAAGCGGCGGTGCAGCAGGCCCTCGCCGAACTCCGCGCCGCCCTCCGGGACCGATCGGCACCCGTCCGCATCTACGCCGCCGAGGCGCTGGGCCGCTTCGGGGAGGAGACGGATCGGGAGCCGGCGGTCGAGTTGCTGCTGGCCTCGGCCTCGATCGAGGAGAACGACTTCTTCGACGCTCTGCTGGCGCTCAACGCGCTGGACTACCTGGATCCGGAGCTGCTCGGCGGGCCGGAGGCGCGGGCGCAGCCTTGGCGGGATCGGCTGGCCGCCCTGCCGAGGGAACTCGACGGCCTCGACCGCCGCTTCAGGAACTACGTCCCGCGGCTTCTCGAGGCAGTCTGGCTGGATCTTCCGGATCGTTGAGGTTGGAGCCTAGTCGCGTTTGAGTGGGCGCCCGGATCGTCACGACGATCTCTCACCGTACCGTTCGTGAGCAGCCAGCAGGAATCGGATGTACTCCCGAACAAGGTGACAGAAGAGGCGGGCCTCATGGTCCTCAAGGTCCTTCGGATCGGCGATGTCCGTTCCGTGTCGAACGCCGCCGCCGGTGGGCGAGGAGAGATACCCGTACAGTTGCTCGATCCACTTGAGGACCTGCTCTAGGGTGTTGCCCCTATGAAGCTTGCGAAGGTCCTTCACGATCCTGACAAAGTACTTGCCCTCAACGCTTCCTGAGGACGTGCCAGTTCCCTTGAACGCCGTGGACACGGTCTCCAATAACCAAAGCACTTCCTGGACTGCTTGCTTGTTTCTTCCCTCGCTCAGAAGTCGTTCGGATTCCTTCAAAGAGTCCTGGATGACGCCGTCCGCCCGTTCGCCAATCGACTTTGCTCTCACTGGCTCAGGTGCCGTCTCCGCGCCCGAGCGAATGAGTCTTGGCGGATGAACTTCGAACCCAGTTCGGTGTTTAGCCAGCACCCGGTTCAGTGCATCCGCGTCAGGCCCAGCTGCGCCGGCCTGGCGAGCCTCGTCGCAGGCGTCCCAGAAGGCCTCGATGAAGAGCGGTGCATTCTTGGCGGCTTTGAACATCAGGTCTTCGAGGTGAGTCTTGGCCCAGCCACTGTCGGAACTCCTGAAGTACTGAACCCCGGCTGCCTGGGCGAAGTACATCTTGAACATCTCGAAGAGCTGCCAACGTTCCCCCAATTTCGCAGTGGTGCACGCGAAAGCGAAGATCTCGCGGCACGCCTCCTCTGGAACTTCGCCCGGAGAGGTGAATCGCCAAGATTCCTCGAAGTCGAGCATAGGCAGCGGTTTGGGGTGGCAGTAGGTTGCGAGTGTTGGCGGCAGAGCCGCTCGGGACGCTTCGCCAGATGCCGTGACGGCGTCAGGCAAGAGGATCCCGGACGTCGAGAAACTCGAATCTCCGGAAGTCTCGGTCACGGGTGTAGAGCTTCCTGACTCCGTGTGAGCGAAGCAGTGCCGCGAGATGTGCGTCGGGCACCAGATTCCCGCGTACCGGCACCTGGCTTACGGTGGCTCGCCAACTCTCCCAGAATCCCTCTTCCTCTGCGAGGCAGCGGGACTGTGGCAGAGCGAGGAGCTCTTCCACGTTCGCCATCGCCTCTTCGGGCGTCAGCGGTGCATCGAAGATCGACGGATGGGTGGCGATCCTCAAGTAGCCCATGAGCGTCGGCCAACTCAGATACATGATGTCGGGTCCAGACATGCACACTTCAAGGAAGCTCTTTGCCTCCGCGTGGACCGGACTGCTCGCATCGGAGGCGTAGAGAAGGAGATTGACGTCCAGTGAGTAGCTCATGATGGTCGCCGACTGGGTTCTACGTGTCGCGTTCCAAGGCCCGGTAGACCGCCTCCTTGTCGGAGAGATTGACCCGAGCCCCCATCGGTCTAGCGATCCACGAGGCAGGACGGGCGGTGGCTGGCCGCGCGTGGTCCTTCAGAGCCGGGGCCAGAAGATCGGATACCAGGCGACCGAGCGACTTGTTCTCGCTGGCCTGCAGCTTCTTCAGCTCCTGGAGCACTGGATCGTCGATATCGAGCGTAGTTCTCATGGCAACCCTCCTATGCCGCATCAGATGCTAAGCGACCTGATGCGCTGATGCAACAAGGGCGTGCCGACCCGCTCACGAGAGCCAATCACGCAGCTACGTCCTTCGAGCGCCGGCCCAATCGCCCTACTCACCCCCAGCCGCCTCTGGCGGCCAGCCGAAGGGCAGGTCCTCCGGCACCACCTCGATCTCGGTCGAGAACTTGAACGGCGCTTCCCCCGGACCCGGGAAGGTGAACTCGAGGAAGAAGGCGCTCCAGCCGGCTTCGGGGGCGGCGACGGCGACGACCCACTGGCCGTCGTCCGAGACCTCGACCGCGGTGCTGGTCCACGCCCTGCCGATCGTGTCGACCCGGAAGTCACGTGCTTCCGGGTTCGTTGCCTGCCACAGGAGCACCTCGCTCGGCTCCATGCCGTTCGCGACGTGGGCCGTGATCGCGGCGCCGCCGTCGGTGGAGGAGAGCGTCCAGTCGACATCCGGGCGTTCGACGCCCTCGAGCACCGCCTGGTAGAAGGCGAGCAAGCCGACCGCCGCGTCGCTGCCGCCGAGCGAATGCTCGGTGTTCGGCACGTAGCGCAGGTGCTTCTCACCGATCAGGTCGTCGAAGTAGAACTGGGAACTGTCGGGGAGGAAGAACTGGTCGCCGGTGGCGTTGATCAGGTACTTCGGCAGTTCCAGCTTCTCCCGGTGCTGGTACGGCTCGGTGATCTGCTGGAGTTCGAGGTACCTGGGATCGCCGAACCAGTCCATGATCCCCTCGCGCACGTAGTCGCCGACGGCGGGCGCCCAGAAGCCGTAGGCCTGCCAGTGGTGGACGAACGAGGGTTCCAGGTTCAGCATGTCGATGACGATCGGCGCGATCGCGACCACCCGCTTGTCGACGATCGCCGTGGTCCAGGTGGTCCAGCCTCGCTTCGAGCCGCCGGCGACGACGAACCGATTCACTTCGGCCTGCGCGCCGTCCTCGGACGCCGCGAACGCCGTCATCGTGTCCATCGCCCGCACCGCGGCCTTGGTCATCGGCAGCCGCGCCAGCCAGATCGCGTCCTCGCCCCGCAGGAACTTGTCCCAGCCGTAGGCGATCAACTGGTCCTCGCGGCGCTCCCCGAAGTCATCGTCGACGAAGGTCAGAGTCTGGTTCGGCACCATTCGCAGTTCGGCCGTGAACGAGCCGGTGGCGAGAGCCGGCTGGAGCATCAGCGGATTCGCCTGCTCCGGCGGGTCGTCGCCGTTCCGGCCACCCGAGATGTAGAGGAAGGCCGCGTCGCTCTTGATTTCATCCGGTTCCACCACCATCAGCCAGTGGGTCCACAGCGGCCGGTCGACCTCGGCCTCGGTGAGCCAGGTCTGGCTCGTCATCTCGATCGTGTGGAGGGTGTAGCCGTCGCCGGGCCGGCTGTTCACGAGGGTCCAGTCGTAGGCCGGGTCGGGGGTGTCGACGTACTGCTTCAGGATGTCGCCTGGGGCGGGGCCGGCGTCGGTGACCGCCTCGGCGCCGCCGCAACTGGAGAGCAGCAGTGCAGCCGCGAGGAGGGCGAGAACGAATTGAGCGTTGCGTGTCATGGTCATCTCCTCAAATCGCCCCGGCGGAGCGCATCGCGTTGATCTGCTGGTCGCTGAAGCCCCAGTCGGCCAGCACCGCGTCGGTGTGTTCGCCGGCCTTGGGCGGCGGCCCCTGGACCGCGACCGTGGTACGGCTGAAGCGCGGCGCCGGCGCCGGCTGCGGCACGCCTTCGACGTCGACGAAGGTCCGGCGCGCCCGGTTGTGCGGGTGAGCGACCGCCTCGTCGATGCTGAGAACGGGAGCGAAACAGACATCGCTGCCCTCCATGATCTCGCACCACTCCTCGCGCGTCTTGGTGCGGAACACCTCGGCGAGCCTGGCGGAGAGTTCGGGCCAGCGGTCGCGGTTCACAATGTGGTCGTCCCACTCGCTGCCGATAAGCTCCGCCTTCTCGCGCAGCAGGGCGTAGAACTGCGGCTCGAGCGATCCGACCGAGACGTACTTGCCGTCAGAGCACTCGTACGTGTCGTAGAAGTGGGCGCCGCTATCGAGCATGTTCGAGCCGCGCTCGTCGTTCCATACGCCGGAACCGTGCATGCCGACAACTGCGGCCAGTAGCAACGCCGAACCGTCGGTCATCGCGGCGTCCACGACCTGCCCCTTGCCCGACTTCTGGACCTCCAGCAGACCGGCGACGACGCCCAGGGCGAGGAGCATGCCGCCGCCGCCGAAGTCGCCGACCAGGTTGAGCGGCGGCACCGGCTTGCAGCCGGCGTTGCCGATCGAGTGCAACACGCCCGAGAGCGCGATGTAGTTGATGTCGTGGCCGGCGGCGTGGGCGATCGTGCCGTTCTGCCCCCAGCCGGTCATGCGCCCAAAGACGAGCTTCGGGTTCCGCTCCAGGCAGACGTCCGGTCCGAGACCGAGCCGCTCCATGACCCCGGGGCGGAAGCCCTCGATCAGCCCGTCGGCGTGTTCGACCATGTCGAGCACTGCTTCAACGGCTTCGGGACGCTTCAGGTCCATCGCCAGCGAACGCCGGCCCCGGTTCAGAACGTCGAACTTCGAGCCCCGGCCGGCGTAGGCCCGCCGGTCGATGCGCACCACTTCGGCGCCCAGATCCGAGAGCACCATGGCGCAGAAGGGCCCCGGTCCGATACCGGCTATCTCCAGAATGCGGTAGCCGTCGAGTGGTCCCATGATCCGTGTCTCCAGGTGAACCGTTGGTGGGGAGTCGAGGCGCGTCAGTATAGGAGACGGCTTTGGCCACGGACCGCCGCCAGGTCTGCCGTACAATCCCGTCGCCGACAACCACCCGATACGCCAGTTCACTTCAGTCGACCGCGGCCTCCGCGCCGCGGCCGGGGAGAGCCTCAGACCATGCAGCGATACGGAATGACGATCCCATTCAGCCTGCCCCTGGCGGAGCAGGAAGACCTGATCAAGGAGATGGTGGATCTCGGCTACACGGACTTCTGGTCCTCCGAGTCGAATGGCGCCGACGGCTTCACGCCGCTCGTTCAGGCGTCGATCTGGGCGCCGACGGCACGGTTGGGCATCGCGATCATCCCCGCCTACACGCGCGGACCGGCGCTGATGGCGATGACCGTCGGCGCGATGGCCGAGGCGGCGCCGGGGCGTTTCGTCATGGGGATCGGGACCTCGTCCAACGTGATCGTCGAGCAGTGGAACGACATCCCCTTCGAGCGGCCGTACTACAAGACCCGCGACATGGTGCGGTTTCTCAAGAAGGCACTCACGGGAGACCGGATCGACGAGGAGTTCGACACCTTCAACGTGCGCGGCTTCCGCATGGGCCGACCCCTCGAGGAATGCCCGCCGATCCTGGTCGCTGCCCTGCGCAAGGGGATGCTGCGCATGGCCGGCCGCGAGGGCGACGGCGCGATCCTGAACTGGCTGTCGCCCGGCGACGTGAAGACCGTCGTTCCCTACGTCCACGAGGGCGGGCCCGGCAAGGAGATCGCGGCGCGGGTTTTCGTCCTGCCAACCGAGGACAAGGCGATCATCGACTACGTTGGCCGCCGCGGCATGGCCGCCTACCTGAACGTCCCCGTGTACGCCGCCTTCCACGACTGGCTCGGCCGCCGCGAGCTGCTCGGCCCGATGTGGGACGCCTGGGCCGCCGGGGACCGCAAGAAGGCGGTCGAGGTAATCCCCGAGGAGGCGCTCCACGACATCCTGATCATCGGCGCGCCCGGAAGGTGCCGCGAGCGTATCCAGGAGTACATCGAGGCGGGGGTTCATACCCCGGCCCTGTCGATTCTGCACCCGGGCGAGGACCTGCGGACCACGATCCGGGAACTGGCGCCGCGGTAGCGGGTGAGGTTGACGTGGCTGTTCTGGTACCTGGGAACGCGGGCGTCTCGCCCGCATCCGGCGAGCCGCGGAGCGGCGAGGATAGGTGGCTTCGGAGAGTCGGTTGCCAGGCTCCAACGCGGGGCCCGAACGGATGAACCCGAAGTTCTTCGAACAGCCGATCCTGAACCCGCCCTACGAGGCCCCGTCGCGCCACTGGGAGCTCGACACGAACGGGCAGCCGACCCATCGGCTGATCGAGACCCGCCGACAGGTCCGGTTCGAGTCACCGATTCCGGCGCCAAAGAAGCGCGGCGGCGGCACCCAGTTGGAACTGGCCGCTGACCCGGACGAAGCCGACGAAGCCAGGTTCGACCTGGCGCGGGTGATCCAGGACCTGCGCGGGGAAGTCACACGCTGGCGCCAGCTCCCCAACCCGCAACAATGGCAGGTGACACCGGAGACTGCTCGGCTGCTGGCCCACTGGCGCCGGCCGGACGGGTGGAAGGACATTCGACCCTTCTTCTGTCAGGTGGAGGCCGTGGAGACGGCGATCTGGTTGACCGAAGTGGCTTCCAAGCGACGAGATCTCAGGACTCGCCGTTTCCTGAGACGCCTGGAGGAGGTCAACGCTCAGCATGGCGAGTTGCCGCGCCTGGCCCTCAAGCTCGCCACGGGCGCCGGCAAGACGATGGTCATGGCGATGTTGATTGCGTGGCAGACGATCAACGCGGTTCGACGGCCGAACAGCCCGTACTTCTCGCGCGGCTTCCTCGTCATGGCCCCTGGTCTGACAATCCGCGACCGCCTGCGGGTCCTGCAGCCCAACGACCCGGACAACTACTACCGGAGACGTGGGTTGGTTCCCCCGGAAATGGTCGCGGATGTCGATAGGGCAAGAATCGTCATCACGAACTTCCATGCGTTCCAGCGCCGCGAGCGGATGGCCCTGTCCAAGGGCGCCCGATCCCTGCTTCGCGGCCGCGGCGGAGAAGATCCGGAGACGCTGGAGACAGAGGGGCAGATGCTCCAGCGGGTCCTGCCCGGGTTGATGGGGATGAAGAACATCGTCGTCTTCAACGATGAGGCGCACCACTGCTACCGGGAGAAGCCCGGCGATCCCGACGAGGTGAAGCCCAAGGGCGACGACCTGGGTGAAGCGAAGGCAAACAGGGAAGCGGCTCGAGTGTGGATCTCCGGCCTGGAGAGCGTCCACCGGCGCTTGGGCCTCAGCCGCGTGTTCGACCTGTCGGCCACGCCCTTCTTCCTGCGCGGCTCGGGTTACCCCGAGGGCACGCTGTTCCCGTGGACGATGAGCGACTTCTCGCTGATGGACGCGATCGAGAGCGGCATCGTCAAGCTGCCCCGGGTGCCGGTGGCGGACGATTTGCCCAGCGCCGACGTACCGATGTACCGGAAACTGTGGGAACACATCGGCAAAAAGATGCCCAAGGGCAGACGCACGGCCCGTGCGGCAGGCCTCGACCCCCAGAACCTGCCGCTGCCGCTTCAGAACGCCCTGGACGCGCTCTACGGTCACTACGAGAAGGTGTCCAAGGCCTGGGGCGAGGCGGACATCGAGAGTCCCCCGTGCTTCATCGTGGTCTGCAACAACACGTCGACCTCGAAGCTGCTCTACGACTACATCTCCGGCTACGAACGCAAGCATGACGACGGGTCCAGCGACATCGTGCCGGGGCGGCTCGAGCTGTTCCGCAACTTCGATGACTACGGCAATCCGCTGCCCCGGCCGCGCACGCTCTTGATCGACAGCGTCCAACTCGAGTCGGGAGAAGGGCTGGACAAGGCCTTCCGTACTGCTGCCGCGGACGAGATCGAGCGCTTCCGCCGGGAAGAGATGGACCGCACCGGGGACCGGGTTGGGGCCGACAGCCTGACCGACGAGGACCTCCTCCGGGAAGTGATGAACACGGTGGGCAAGCAGGGCCGTCTCGGCGGTTCGATCCGCTGCGTCGTCTCCGTCTCCATGCTGACCGAAGGCTGGGATGCGAACACCGTCACCCACATCCTCGGTGTCCGCGCCTTCGGCACCCAGCTTCTCTGTGAACAGGTGATCGGCCGCGCACTGCGGCGGCAGTCCTACGAACTGAACGACGAGGGCCTCTTCGATGTCGAGTACGCCGACGTTTTCGGCGTGCCCTTCGACTTCACTGCCGAGCCTGTTCCTGCGCCGCCCCCGGTAGTGAAGCCGACGATCGCCGTGCGGGCCATCAGCCCGGACCGCGATCATGCGGAGATCCGCTTTCCCCGGGTCGAGGGCTACCGCGTGGAACTGCCGGAAGATCGCATCGAGGCCGATTTCACGAAGGACTCAACGTTGACGCTCACGCCGGACACCATCGGCGCAACGGATACCCGCAACGAGGCGATCATCGGCGAAGGTGCGGACATCGATGTTGGGCACCTCGAGGACTACCGGCGGTCGTCGCTGATCTTCAACCTGACCGTCAGGCTTCTGGAGACGAGGAAGTACCGGGACCCCGACGGAGAGTTCAACTACGGGCTGTTCGGCAAACTGAAGGGTGTTACCCGCCGTTGGCTCGATTCCCACCTGGAGTGCAAGGGCGGGACGGTACCGGCGCAGCTCATGTACCGGCAGCTAGCCGACATGGCCTGCGAGAAGATCCATGCCGCGATCGTTCGCAGCCAGAAGGAGGATCGCCCGGTGCTTGCCGTGCTCGACCCGTTCCGGCCCACCGGAACCACGGCCGACGTGCATTTCCTCACCTCCAAGACCTGTTACCGCACCGATCCCCGGCGCTGCCACGTCGATCACGCCGTACTCGACAGTCAGTGGGAAGCGGAGTTCTGCCGGGTCGCTGAAGCGCACGACCAGGTCGTCGCCTACGTCAAGAACGACCGTCTGGGTCTGGAGATCCCATACCTCTTCGGCTCGACGCCGCGCCGCTATCTGCCGGATTTCATCGTCCTGGTGGACGATGGCCAGGGTCGCGAGGATCCCTTGCGGCTCCTGGTCGAGATCAAGGGGCTTCGCGGCGAAGACGCGAAGGCCAAGAGAGAAGCCACAGAGACCTACTGGGTTCCAGGCGTGAACAACCTGCGCTCCCACGGCCGCTGGGCCTTCGAGGAGTTCACGGACCTCTTCAAGATAGCGTCGGAGTTTGAGGAGCTTGTCCGCCGGCTCGCCGGCGTCGAGCCGGCCGCATGACAGGCGCGGCTTCAGGACCGGCGAGTTTGGCAGACTACGGGCGATGACCGTGGACACCAAGGCCGTGGCGGGAACAACGGCGGAGACCGGGACGTCGAAAGTCAGCGCCGAGATACTGGATGTAACAGCGCGCATTCGCGCCGGAGATTTGCCGATGAGACGCGATGACGTGCTCGCGATTCTCCAGGCCCACCGGCCGATGTTCGTCGAACGGTTCGACGTTGAGCGTCTCACCCTGTTCGGCTCGGTCGCCCGCGACCAGGCGGAGGAGGGCAGCGACCTGGACCTGCTGGTCGAGTTCACGGGAGCGAAGTCGCGCTCGAAGGCCTACTTCGGCCTCATGTTCTACCTGGAAGATCTGCTGGAGCGGGAGATCGACCTGGTCACGGAGCCGGCGCTCCGGCGCGAGTTCCGCCCGTACGTCGAGAGCGAGGCGATCCGTGTCTGAGCCCAAGCCGAAGCGGCTGTGGCGCTGCTTCGTTCACGACATGATCGGGTGTTGCGACCGGATCCTCGAGGATTCGTCCGGCCTCGACCGCGAATCTCTCGTTGCGGAACGGAGCAGCTACGACGCCGTTCGGTACAACCTGATCGTGTTGGGGGAGGCGGTGACCAACGTCCCCGAAGAGGTTCGGGCCCGCCACCCCGAGGTGCCGTGGCGGGACATCGTGGCAACGAGGAATCGCTTGATTCACGGCTATCCAGGGGTCGACTCCGGGATTGTCTGGCAGACCGTCGCGAAGGACATACGGCCTCTTCGGACAGCGCTGCGGGATCTGCTCAAAGCAGAGGTCGAATGACGTCATGCACGAGACAGGCAGGGTCTTCGGTATCGTGATCACGATGACCTGCGACAATCACTGGAGACGGGCCCGACCGGAGGAGGCGTTGGAGCGGATCGATGGCTTGGGGTGATCCAGTAACGCCGGATCTCATGCGGGCGACCTGGCTGGGCGATCATCGCATTCGCCTGGAGTTCGAGGACGGATGCGCGGGGGTGCTGGACATGGGGAACCGGCGATGGCGCGGCGTGTTCGAGCCTCTGCAGGACGTATCCATTTTCAGGCAGTTCCGGCTTGAGCGTGAGTGGAACACCATCGTGTGGCCGACCGGTGCCGATCTCGCCCCGGAGTACCTCTACGAGCAGGCGTCGAACAACCCGGTGGCCGGGGTGGAGCGGCAGCCCAAACAGGGGTCAGCGCAGGAACTTCCCGAGCGTGCAGACGACACCAGTCTGGCTGCCGCGGTGGGAGGTTCGCGTGCGGCATCGGACGCCGAGCGCTGACGGTGCCGAGGAAAAGCAGAGCCAAGAGGCCCAAGCGGGTCGAGTCCTTTCGTCACGAGGAGGCGAAGCGGCCGAACTTGCCGTCGGCCGAGCACCAGGCCGTGATGTCGGCGGAGGACCAGAGACCCATCCGAACGGCTATTGAGCGGCGGAACCTCGACCTCGACCCGCAGCTTGTCTGGCGCGGCAAGAACTACGACGAGGAGTTCGAAGTCCACGCGCCGCCGCTCTTCATCCAGGAGAAGGTCCATCCCAAGGCGCTGATCGATGAGCTGAAGCGGGCATCGGCCGACGCGGAAGCGGCTGAAGCCCAGGTTTCTCTTTTCGACGACTTCAACGGCCTGCCGTCGTCCGAGGCTCGAACCGAGTTCTACCAGCACGACGCGAACTGGTCGAACAGGATGATCCTGGGCGATTCGCTCCAGGTCAAAGCCTCACTGACCGACCGCGAGGGCCTGCGCGGCAAGGTCCAGTGCATCTACATCGACCCGCCCTACGGCATCAAGTTCAACTCGAACTTCCAATGGTCCACCACCAGCCGTGACGTGAAGGACGGCAAGGCGGACCACATCACCCGAGAACCGGAGCAGGTCAAGGCGTTCCGGGACACGTGGCGGGACGGGATTCACTCGTACCTCAGCTACCTGCGTGATCGGCTCACGGTGGCGCGAGAGCTGCTGACCGAGAGCGGGTCGGTGTTTGTGCAGATCGGTGATGAGAACGTGCACCGGGTTCGAGCGTTGATGGATGAGGTGTTTGGGGAGGAGAACTTCGTTTCCCTCGTCCCGTTCGCCAAGACCAGTGGAGCCACTTCGAGTCAATTGGCGGCGACGTGCGACTACCTGCTCTGGTACGCGAACGACAGGGATGCGTCTGTGGCGAAGTACCGACAACTGATGATCGAGGTGGATCCCATACCGAATCCTCGGGAACGCTATGTGTGCGTCGAAACTGAAGAGGGTGAGATCATCGACCTCTCCCTAAAGCAGAAGCTGAATCCGGTCCTGAGGCCGGAAGGCAGAGTGCTCCGACTTCGTCCTACCGACTCGCAGGGCGCGACGAACGACTCGCGGCGATCGGTTGAATGGAGCGGAAGGTCGTATTGGCCACCGCGAGGGCGCCACTGGAGCGTCACATCCTCAGAGATGAAGACGGTCGTCAGGAGCGGTCGGGCATTTGGCGTCGGCCGGACGCTGACTTGGAAGTACTATCGGGAGCCGAACTTCAATCTTGTCAACAATGACTGGATGAATCTCAAGAAATCCGGGTTCGGGTCCGCTCAGCTTTACGTTGTGGAGACGCTTGCCGCGGTTGTTGCTCGGTGCATCTTGATGACCACGGATCCGGGCGACCTCGTCCTGGATCCAACGTGCGGCTCGGGTACGACCGCTTACGTCGCGGAGCAGTGGGGGAGGCGCTGGATCACGATCGACACCTCCCGGGTAGCCTTGGCTCTAGCGCGGGCTCGCATCATGGGCGCGCGCTATCCCTACTACCTTCTCGCGGACAGCCGGGAGGGACAGCAGAAGGAGGCAGAGATCACCCGCACTGCGCCAAAGCAGGCGGAGACCTACGAGCGGCTGCGGCAGGGCTTCGTCTACGAGCGCGTTCCTCACATCACCCTCAAGGCGATCGCCAATAACACGGAGATCGACGTCATCTGGGAGCGGCTGCAACCGGCCGTCGAGGCGGCACTGGTGCGACTGAACAAGGCACTCGCAGGTCACGGGGACCCGTTCGCAGTGACCGTGGGCGGCCGCAAGGGCGCGACGATCGACTTCCGCGCACCAGCGGGCACAACGGTGAGCCTCCCCTCCGGCGAGGAGGCGCCAGCGAACGCCTTGCTCGAGTGGGAGGTCCCACGCGAGGCCCCGAATGACTGGTCGCCGGCGGCTTGTGAGGCCTTGGCAGCGTTCTGGAAAGCCCGTATCGCCCGCCAGAAGGAGATCGACGTGTCGATCGCCGCCAAGGCCGACTTCGAGTACCTGTACGACAAGCCCTACGAGGACAAGACGAAAGTCCGGGTCGCCGGTCCGTTCACGGTGGAGTCCCTGTCTCCTCACCGCTCTCTCCTCATCGACGAGGAGGACAACCTCGTGGATACGATCGGCGAGGCGCGGAAGACCAACGGAACCGGCCAGGACTTCGGCGGCATGATCCTGGAGCAACTTCGTACGGCCGGCGTTCAGCAGGCCCACCGTGCAGACCGAATCCAGTTCACGTCGCTCAGGCCCTGGCCCGGCAAGATGATTGCCGGCGAAGGTGCCTACGAGGAGGCTGGGACTGGGGAAGACCGGCGTGCCGGGATCCTGATCGGACCTGAGTTCGGCAGCGTGTCGCGCCCGGACCTGGTCGACGCAGCCCGGGAGGCCGCCGACGCCGGCTTTGACGTCCTCATCTCCTGCGCCTTCAGCTACGACGCCCACGCCTCCGAGTTCAGCAAGCTCGGGCGTGTACCGGTGCTGAAGGCACGGATGAACGCCGACCTGCACATGGCGGAGGACCTCAAGAACACCGGCAAGGGCAACCTCTTCGTCATCTTCGGCGAACCCGACATCGACATCCTGCCCGTGCCCGCCGACAACGGTGGCGAAGAGCAGTTCCGGGTCAAGATCAACGGCGTCGACGTGTTCGACCCCCGCACCGGCAAAGTCCGCAGCGACTCCGCCGACGGCATCGCCTGCTGGTTCATCGACACCGACTACAACGAGGAGAGCTTCTTTGTCCGTCACGCCTATTTCCTCGGCGCCAACGACCCCTACAAGTCCCTCAAGACCACCCTCAAAGCCGAAATCGACCGCGAAGCCTGGGAGACGCTCCACAGCGACGCCTCGCGAGCCTTCCCGCGCCCCAACTCAGGCCGCATCGCCGTGAAGGTCATCAACCACCTCGGCGACGAGGTGATGAAGGTGTTCCGGGTCTAGAGAGGGCGGGCGGTCGAGCGGGGTGAGTTTAGGCGCGACTTGCCGATAGGCTCGGCTGCATGGCGATCACCCGACTACGGTTGCAGCGCTTCAGCGCATTCGACGAGTTCGACTTCGAGCCCTCTCCCGGCATCAACGTCCTCATAGGCGCCAACGGCACGGGCAAGACCCACCTGATGAAGGTCGCCTATGCCGCGTGCGACGTGAGCAAAACGGGGGCTTCCTTCGCCGAGAAGCTCCTCCGCGTGTTCCTGCCGTCCGGCGGTGCGTTGGGTCGCCTGGTCAAGCGGCAGCAGGGCAGTTCGCGCTGTCTTATCGAGGTTCATCGGCGTCGGGGCCAGAGCCTTGAAAAGCTGAGCGCTTCGTTCTCGAACCACGCGTCGGTGCCGAAGTCCGCGACCGTCAGGGGAGCGAAGGGCTGGTACGGCTCTCCACTGGAGAGCGTCTTCATTCCCGTCAAGGAGATGCTGGCCAACGCTCCAGGATTCCGCTCGCTCTACTCTCAGCGCGAAGTTCACTTTGAGGAAGTCTACGCGGACGTCCTCGACCGCGCCTTCCGCCCGGCACTGCGCGGCGCCCCGGACCAGGACCGGAAGCGACTGCTGGACATCCTCCAGGGCGCCATGGCAGGCAAGGTCGCGGTGCGCAACGAGGAGTTCTTCCTCCGCAGCAAGCAGGGAAATCTGGAGTTCTCGCTTCTCGCGGAAGGTATGCGGAAGCTGGGCCTGCTTTGGCTGCTGATCCAGAACGGCACATTGCTGAAGGGCTCGGTGCTCTTCTGGGACGAGCCCGAGACGAATCTCCACCCTGGTCTCTTCGGGAGGCTCGCCGAAATCTTCGTTCAACTTCAGCGGGCAGGTATTCAAATCTTCCTAGCCACGCACGACTATACGGTCTTGAAGGAGCTCGACGTCAGGGCTGCGGGGCAGAGCGAGAACAAGATCATGTTCCACTCTCTGTATCGGGACGCCGACAACGGGAGGATCGGTTGTCAAACCTCGACGACCTACGCCGGCATCCACCCGAACACAATCGCGGATGTCTTCTCCGGTCTCTACGACCGGGAAGTGCAACGTAGCCTGGGCGACCTCGCCCGGTGATCAGCCTGGAGGAAGGCGACCTCCGCGTCACCCTGCCGGGACCGGGAACGGTGAGAAAGTTCGACGCCCCGGCGGATCACGGGTTGAGCCACTGTATGAAGGCTGTGGACTTCGTCGTGGAGTTCGAGCGGCGGAGACTCTTCCTCGAGATCAAGGATCCGGAGCATCCGCGTGCCCGGCCAGCAGATCGGCGCGCTTTCGTGGGGCGATTCAAGTCGGACCAGTTGGACGGCGATCTGGTGCAGAAGTACCGTGACTCGTTTCTCTACGAGTGGGCTTGCGACAACCTCAAGAAACCGATTCACTACTGGGTGCTGGTGGGTATCGACAGTCTGAGCGACTCGGATCTTCTCAGCAGGACGGACGCGCTCAGGAACAAGCTGCCGGCCGGGCCGGCGTCGGAGAGGTGGGTGCGGCCGATCGTGTCGCAGTGTTGCGTGTTCACTCCTGGGAGCTGGAACCGAACGCTCCCTGACGGCTACACGGTCACACGGGTGTCGTCGTCATAGGAGGCTGCTACCGGGGCCCTGGCGCAATCAGTCGGCACCTTCGCTGCCAACGTATCCGAGACCGCCGGCACAGCCAACAGAGCCAGTTCTATTCGCGAGTAGCAAGGCACACGACATGAAGTGAGGCGATGGCGAGGAGAGGGAGAACGAGCGGCAACCTGACGACCGTCATCGAGCGCGAAGGCACTCTCTACGTCGCGCGGTGTCTCGAATTCGACGTGGCGAGCCAGGGCGTCTCGGTCAGGGAGGCGAAATTGCAGCCGCCCCCTGCCGACTTGGTGTTCGAGTTGGGCGCAATGATCGCCACCCACCGATGGTGCGCCCTCTCCAACGCTCTGGAGATCGCAGGGTGGATCTTCCAGAACGGGAGCGGCGAACACCGTGATCTGCTGCGGTCACCGTGTCTTCAAGGACTCGCGTTTCTACGGCAGGTGCTTGCGTTTCAGGAGGATCCGAATCCGCGCCCCTTCACCGAACTGCCTGAAGTTGTCTCTGAGGACGATGTCGACTTGCCGTGGCTCCGCTGGCGTTGCGTCGGGCTGGCGGCAGCGATGGATCTCGCCGGCCTCGGAGAAGAGAGCGCCGTCGCGGGGTGGTTGAAGGACGCGGAGAACGATCCCTTGCCGGAGCTCCGCTTCGCCGCGGAGGAATGGCGCAGCAGGCGCACGACGGAGGGCGAATCGGGCCACGAATGATGTCGCCTGCCCCGTCGTCCTCGTCTTAGCCCGAAGTTCTGAGGCTCCTGGGGCCTCCTCGTCGTCGAGAGGCGTTGCAGTGCTTGGGTTTTCGGGTGTTGGGCCGCCCCTGTTTTCTGCCATTGGTAGCCATGTAAGGATCTCGTGGCATGTAGACATTCTGAATGGTTTCGTCTACAATGAGAAGCCATGTACATCGAACGGGTACCCAACCGAAACTCACCACCCGCCGTCCTGCTGAGAGAGTCCTACCGACAGGACGGAAAGGTCAAGAAACGCACTCTCGCCAACCTCTCCAAGTGGCCCGACCAACTCGTCGAAGGACTCAGAACCCTGCTCAAGGGAGGAGTCGCCCTGCCTTCGCTCGAGGCCGCCTTCGAAATCCTGCGCGCCAGACCGCACGGCCATGTCGCCGCCGTCCTCGGCGCGGCCCGAAGCCTCGGCATCGAACGACTCCTCGACCGACGGCCCTCGCGCGAACGGGCGCTGGCGCTGGCCATGATCGCGGCCCGCATCCTCGAGCCGCGATCCAAGCTCGCCACCGCCCGCGGACTCGCGAGCGAGACCATGAGCCACACCCTCGGCGAGGAACTCGGCGTGCAGGAGGCCTCGGCCGACGAACTCTACGGCGCCATGGACTGGCTGCTCGAAAGACAGCCGCGCATCGAGCGGACTCTTGCCCGGCGGCATCTGGAAGACGGCTCGCTGGTGCTTTACGACGTGACCTCGGTCTACTTTGAGGGCAGGAAGTGCACGCTGGCCAGGCACGGCTACTCCAGGGACAAGAAGAGAGGCAAGGTCCAGATCGTCTTCGGCCTGCTCTGCAGCCGGGACGGATGCCCGGTCGCGGTCGAGGTATTCGAGGGCAACACGGCCGATCCGACGACCCTGAACGCCCAGGTGCAGAAGCTCCGCGACCGCTTCTCGCTGGAGAGGATCGTGATGGTCTCAGACCGGGGCCTGATCACCGACGCGCGCATCCGCGAGGACCTCGACCCCGCGGGCCTGTCCTGGATCAGCGCCCTGCGCGCGCCGGCGATCAGGACGCTGGCCCAGGAAGGCCACCTGCAACTGTCGCTCTTCGACCAGCGGAAGATGGCCGAGATCAGCGTCCCGGAGCTGTACCCCAAGGAGCGCCTCGTGGTGTGCCGGAACCCGCTTCTGGCGGAGGAACGCGGCCGCAAGCGCCAGGAGCTTCTCGAATCCACCGAGCGCAAGCTCGACGCCGTCGTTGCGGCGACGCGGCGCAAGAAGAACCCCCTGCGCGGCAAGGACGCCATCGCCGTGCGCGCGGACCGCGCCCTGGGCGCCTACAAGGTCGGCAAGCACTTCGAGGTCGAGATCGAAGAGGACGGCTTCCAATACCGCCGCAACGAGGCGCGCATCGCCGAGGAAGCCGCTCTCGACGGCTTCTACGTCATCCGCACCAACGTCCCCGAAGACGAACTGCCGGCAGCCGATGCGGTCCGCGCCTACAAGAGCCTCAGCCGCGTCGAACGCGCCTTCCGCTCCTACAAGAGCGTCGACCTCAAAGTGCGCCCCGTCCACCATCGCCTAGCCTCGAGGGTACGCGCCCACGTCTTCCTCTGCATGCTCGCCTACTACGTCGAGTGGCACATGCGCCGGACCCTGGCGCCCCTCCTCTTCGACGACCAACGCCGCGACGACCAACGCGAGTCGCCCGTCGATCCCGCGCGAAGGTCGCACGAGGCAATGACCAAGGCCAACTCCCGGAGGACCCCCGACGGACTCCCCGTCCACAGCTTCCAGACCTTGCTCGCCGACCTGGCCACGCTGACCCGAAACCGCGTGCGGATGCACGGCAAGGCCGACTCCACCGCCGACGTCCTCGCACGGCCCACTCCACTCCAGAACGAAGCCTTCAAACTACTCGGCATCCGCCCCTGAAGTCGACGTACCCAGTACAAGACACCGCCGAACAACTGAAAACGCCCACCACTACAGGCGATTTCACGACTTGAAGCTCAGAACTTCGGCTTAGCGCGCGTAACTCGCGTCGAACAAGCAACACTGCGGCTCCCATAGGCTACGCGGCGCTGTGGAGTTCCGGATCGCAGACACCTTCACCGACAGCTTGGCGCGGCTTCGCGTCGATGAGCAGAAGGCGGCGAAGACGACGGCGTTCGACTTGCAGGTCGACCCGTCGCGGCCGGGTCTGCGGTTGCACCGGGTGGATTCGGCGCGGGACCGGAACTTCTGGTCGGCGCGGGCGGGCCGCGATCTGCGGATCATCGTCCACCGCACGTCGTCGAGCTTCCTGATCTGCTACGTCGATCATCACGACGAGGCCTACCGGTGGGCTGAGCGGCGCCGGCTGGAGCGGCATCCTCGGACCGGTGCGGCGCAGTTGGTGGAGATTCGAGAGGTCGTGCGCGAGGTCGAAGCACCGCGATACGCGCCACCGCAGTGGGACGCAACTGGGGAGGCGGCAAAGGCTGGGACCTCAGAGACTTCGTCGGTCCCAAGTAGCGCGGAGGCAGTATCGGTTCCTGAGGCGGTTCCTGGGACTGGACGGGGCGAGCCGGCAGCCGAACAGCTCCTCTTCGCCGACAAGACCGATGACGAACTCCTGGGCTACGGCGTGCCGCCGGATTGGCTTGACGAGGCCAAGTCGGCGACAGAAGAGTCGCTGCTTGAGTTGGCCGAGCACCTGCCGGCGGAAGCGGCCGAAGCGCTGCTTGAATTGGCGACCGGCGGAACGCCCCCGGTTCGGGCGCCGCTGCCGCCCGATGTCGACGCATTCGCCCATCCGGATGCCGAGCGCCGCTTCCGGGTCGTGGCCGACCGTGAGGAGTTGGAGCGGGCGCTGGAAGCTCCGTGGGAAAAGTGGACCGTCTTCCTGCACCCCGCTCAAAGGACGTTGGTGGAACGGGACTACGGCGGGCCGGCGCGCGTTGCGGGGTCGGCTGGTACCGGCAAGACGATCGTGGCTTTGCACCGCGCTGTGCACCTGGCTGAGTCGGATTCCGATGCGCGGGTGTTACTCGCTACGTTCTCGGAGCCACTGGCCGACGCCCTGCAGCGGCGGTTGCGCCTACTGATCGGCAACCGGCCTCGCCTGGGCGAGCGGATTGAGGTCCAGTCGATGGCCGGTCTTGCCCAGCGGCTCTATGAACTCAACATCGCTCCCCTCAAGCGGGTCACCGAAGAGCAGCAACACGAACTGCTGAGCCGGGCCGGAGCGGAAGTACCTGATCACGGCTTCTCGGATCGCTTCCTGTGGGCGGAGTGGAACGGTGTGGTCGATGCCTGGCAGTTGAAGAACTGGGACGAGTACCGAGCCGTTCCCCGACTCGGTCGTCGGACCCGACTCGCAGAAGCCCGCCGGAGGGTGCTCTGGGGCATCTTCGCCAAGGTGCGCGACGAACTGGAGCGGCAAGATCTCGTGACGACGGCGGCCATGTTCGGGCGGCTGGAGACCCATTTCAATCAAGCGCCGAAGTCTCCGTTCGACTTCTACGTGATCGACGAGGCCCAGGACGTCAGCGTGGCCGAACTCCGGTTTCTGGCGGCGCTCAGCGAGGATCGGCCGAACAGCCTGTTCTTCGCCGGCGACCTGGGTCAGCGTATCTTCCGCGCCCCGTTCTCCTGGCGAAAGCTGGGCGTCGATGTCCGGGGACGGTCTCGGACCCTGCGGGTCAACTACCGCACCTCTCATCAGATTCGACGGCAGGCCGATCGCCTGCTGCCTGCGAAGATCGCGGATGTCGACGGCATCGAGGAGGACCGGCGCGGCACGGTTTCCGTGTTCAACGGACCCGAACCGGAGATTCGGGTTCTCGGGTCGGAGGCAGAGGAGATTGCGGCGGTCGGTGACTGGCTCCGCACTTTGTCAATGGCCAGCGGCGAAGCCGCAGGCAGCGGCTATGGTCACGCCACGATCGGGCTCTTCGTCCGGTCGTCGACCGAGATCGTGCGAGCTCTCCAAGCGGTAGAGGCCGCTGGTCTGCAGGCGGTTCGTTTGGACGCGGGCGAGGTGGCCGCAGTCACTAGGGAGAGCGCAGGAGCCTCCAGCAACGGCTCGGTCCCGGCTCTGGTCGCCATCGGCACCATGCACCGGGCCAAGGGGCTGGAGTTCCGGGCCGTGGCGGTCATGGCTTGTGACGACGAAGTGTTGCCGCTCCAGGCGAGGATCGAGAACGTCGCCGACGAGGCGGACCTGGAGGACGTGTACGACACCGAGCGGCACCTGCTCTACGTTGCCTGTACTCGGGCCCGGGACCGGCTGCTCGTGGCCGGTGTGGATCCTGCGTCGGAGTTCCTGGACGATCTGGTGTGAGCGGTGAGCGCCCGTCCCGGTTGTAGGCTGGAGGCCTTATGACGGCGATCAGCAGCCTCACGATCGAGGGGTTCAAGAGCTTCCGGAACCTGGAGCGGCTCGAACTCGGTTCCCTGAACGTCCTGATCGGGGCCAACGGGTCAGGGAAGTCGAACTTGATCGCCGCATTCGCACTGCTCGCCAAGACGTGCAGCGCTCAGCAGCTCTCCGACCACGTCCAGTGGGCTGGCGGCGCCGGCCGCCTCCTTCACTACGGGGCCAAGGCAACGCAGAGCATCCGGTTTGAGGTCAGGTTCGAGGATGGACAGGCCGATTTCACGCTTCTTCTGCGGTACGGCGCCGAGGATCGGCTCTTCTCCAATCTTCGGGTTGAGACGGGCGCGTTGCCACCGAACTTCGCCGAACAGTTCGAACCGCAGTCGGGTCTCGTCCCCGCATCCGAGTTCCTCAGCCTGAGACTGGCAGGCTGGCAGGCGTATCACTTCGCTGACACGACTCCTGAATCGGGCGTAAAGGGAACGCCGAACCTGGACGACAACCGGCGCTTGCGGTCCGACGGCGCCAACCTCGCCGCGTTCCTGTACCTCCTGCAGGTGAGGCACAAGAGCGCCTACGTCCAGATCCGCCGCACGGTCCAGTTGGCGGCCCCCTTCTTCGATGATTTCGTTCTCGCGCCGCGGTCGCTGAACCCCGACACGATCCAACTCGAGTGGCGGCATCGTCGCTCGGAAGCCCACTTTGGCGCTTCCGCGCTGTCGGACGGCACCCTGCGGTTCATGGCGCTTGCGACGCTGCTCCTGCAGCCCGTCGAGATGCGGCCCAAGCTGATCCTGATCGACGAGCCGGAGCTGGGGCTGCACCCTTACGCGATCGGGCTTCTCGCTTCGATGGTCCGTAGCGCTTCCGTCGACACCCAAGTCATCGTGGCGACGCAGTCTCCGATCCTGCTCGACTACTTCGAGCCCGAGGAGGTCCTGGTAGCCGAGAGAAAGGGCAAAGAGACGAAGCTGAGGCGTCTTGAGGCGGCGCCGCTCAGCGTCTGGCTTGAGGACTACAGCCTGGGCCAGCTCTGGGAAAAGAACGAACTCGGCGGTCGGCCGGGAAGCGAGTAGTGGCGAGACTGCTGCTTCACGTGGAGGGCCAGACCGAAGAGGACTTCGCGAACAAACTCCTTCGCGACCATCTGGTCTCACAGGGCTATTCCTCCGTCGGGGCAAGGCTGATGGGGCCGGCACGTCAGCGCGGGAGGAGGGGAGGCGTGCGTCCGTGGCCGAGCGCCTTGAAGGACATCTGCAAGCACCTGAAGCAGGATCCTCACTGCATCGCGGGAACGATGGTCGACTACTACGGGCTTCCCGCGGACGGTAGAGGAGCTTGGCCCGGGCGCTCGACAGCCTCCAGAAAGGTTCGGACGACCGCGGCCAGAGCGGACACAGTGGAGCGAGCCTTGGCCGACGCCGTGTCCGAGGCCATGGGAAGCGGCTTCGACCAGCGGCGCTTCGTGCCCTACGTGATGATGCACGAGTTTGAGGCCATGCTCTTCAGCGACTGTTCCGGATTCGGGCTAGCCGTAGGACGACCGGACTTGACACGCGAACTGCGGAAGATACGAGACGCCTTCGAGAGCCCCGAGGACATCGACGACAGCCAGGAGACGGCGCCGTCGAAACGCATCCTGCGCCTACTTCCGAGCTACAACAAGCCGGTGATGGGCAACCAGGGAGTGCTCCAGATCGGCCTGGACACGATCCGTCGCGAGTGCCCCCACCTGAGCGCATGGCTGCGCTGCCTGGAGGAACTGGGGCGAGGCTAGGGTCTTCCGTCGCGGTGCGCTTCGGATCGCCTACGGGCTCACAGACCGTCTGGGGCACCTGCGGCGCCACAAGCAGGCCGCGGGTGTCGAACGCCGGATGCGGGCAAGATGCCCGCGTTCCCAGGATTCGAGTGCGCCAAGTCGTCCTGCCGTACAAGCTCGTGGGCTGGAGTGACGTAGACTCCCGCCGCCCCGCCACCCGCGAAGGAAGCGCCGGGCCTGGTCCGCGCACACTTCCTCGACAGGAGATTCTTGATGGCACTCAGCACCTACCTGACCTTCGACGGCAACTGCCGGGACGCGTTCGAGTTCTACCGCTCCGTGTTCGGCGGCGAGTACCAGGTCTTCACGACCTTCGGCGAAGGGCCGGACGACATGGGGGTGGGAGACGACGAGAAGGATCGCGTCATGCACGTCTCCCTGCCGGTCGGCGACTGCGTCCTCATGGGGAGCGACAGCAGCCCGCACTTTGGGCCGCCGCTTCAGGTCGGCAACAACTTCTCGATCTCGGTCGCGGCGGAGAGCCGGGAGCACGCCGACACGCTCCACGCCGGGCTGTCGGAGGGAGGCGTGGCGGCCATGCCGATGGAGGAGACGTTCTGGGGCTCCTACTTCGGGATGTGCACCGACCGTTTCGGCATCAACTGGATGGTGTCGCACGAACTGGAACCGGCCCAATAGATCCCGGAAGGACGTAGATCTCAGGGAGGCCACCTCGTCATGACCGCCATCTCGCCCCACGACGGCCCCGTCGCCGTCAGCGGCTGCTCCGGCTTCACCGGCGGCCACATGGTTCGCGAACTCGTGATCCATGGCTACCAGGTGCGGGCCTGTCTCAGGGACGCGGATTCCTGGCGCGGCCGGGACTGCGTCGCGTACCTGAGCCGGCTGCCGAACGTGGAACTGGTAGACGGTTGCGACCTGTTCTCACCCGGGTCGTACGACGAGGCGTTCGCCGGTTGCTCGGCTGTGTTCCACGTCGCGGCGGTCCTCGGCAACTCGGCCGACGGCAAGTCCCAGCCGCTGGGCTCGGGCGATGTCGTGACGGACGTCTACGAGGGCGGCCTTGCCGGTACCCAGAACGTGATCGACGCGATCAACCGGAGCGGTAGCGTGAAACGCCTCGTCTACACGAGTTCGATGGCAGCGGTCTCGGGTCTCCGAGCTCCGACGATGCCTGAGGGCTACGAGTGGACCGAGACGGATTGGGCTTCCGACAACGTGGCGCCCGAGGTCTGGCAGCACCGGCGGAACTCCTACGCCCGCAGCAAGGTGGACACCGAGCGGCTGCTCAACCGGGCCGCGGACGAGAGCGGCGGTCGCTGGGACGTGGTCACGATGAACCCGGCGATGATCTGCGGGCCTATCCTGTTCAAGGCCCAGGTCGGCCAGTGGATCGAGCAGATCGGCCGTCTGGCCGCGGGGCTGGAACCGTCCTGGCCGACGCCGTACGACATGTACTACAACATCATCGACGTGCGCGATCTGGTGAAGGCGGAGCGTCTGGCCGCCGAGTCGCCGGTGGATCACTCGGCCACCCATGGCGGCAGCCGCTACATCCTGCACGGTAGCGGCGGACGCTCGGCGCTGCGGTTGAGTACCGAAGTTGCCGACATCATCCGGGAGGCCTTCCCATCCTTCGTCGTCGGCGAGCCCGCGGTTTCGGAGAACGGCGGGCCACCCCGGCCGAAGACCGTCAACCACTGCCGGAAGGCCACGTCGGTCCTCGGCGCAACCGTCCGGCCGGTAGAGGACACGATCCAGGCGGTGGTGGAGACCTCGGTTGAGCTGGGCGTGATCACGCCGCAGTTGAGGGACGCCTGATCCGGTTCGTGGGCTTCCGGCTGCTCGCTGCCAGGACGAGCGCCGCCTTCTACGGTGTGGCCCTGGCGACCTCGCCGACACTCCGCGCCGACGACCCGAACCCCGGGCGCAACCGGGTCGCGGTGGCGGAGAACCTGCCCGTAACGTGGGATGTCAGCTCCGGTGAGGGTGTCCTGTGGTCGGCCGAACTTGGCACCGTCACCTACGGCGGCCCCACGGTCGCCGGCGATCTGGTGGTCGTGGGAACGAACAACGAGCGACCGCGCGACCCGGAGGCGACGGGCGATCGGGGCGTCCTGATGGCCTTCGACCGTTCCTCTGGCAGCTTCCGGTGGCAGATCACCCACGAGAAGCTGGAGACCGGGGAGGCGAACGACTGGCCGTTGCAGGGCGTCTGCTCGACCCCGGCCTTCGACGGCGAACGGCTCTACTACGTCTCCAACCGGGGCCAACTCGCGGCGGTGGACCTTGCGGGCGGCGCCGTCTGGTCGCTGGACATGGTGGCCGAGTGGGGTGTGTTCCCGAAGCACATGGCGGCCTCAACACCGCTTGGGGTGGGGGAACTCGTGTTCGCTGCGACCAGCAACGGGCTGACCGACGACGGGCGGGTTCCTGCCCCAGATGCGCCCAGCTTCGCTGCGGTGGAGCGGTCAAACGGCCGCCTCGTGTGGAGCGACGCGAGCCCCGGTGGCGGCCTGATCGACGGCCAGTGGGGGAGTCCGGCGCATGGCCGGGTGAGTGGCCGTGACCAGGTGATCTTTCCGGGAGGCGACGGCTGGCTCTATGCCTTCGATCCGGCGACGGGCCGCGCCCTGTGGCGCTTCGACGGCAACTCGGCCACGAGCGCTGACGACACCACGAGCACCGCGCGCGCCGCGAACCGCCACGCGTTCGTTGCAACGCCCGTCCTGCACGAGGACACGGTCTACATCGCGGTGGGCCGCGATCCGGAGGTATCCCTTCGCCCGGGCGTGCTGTGGGCAATCGACGCCGGCGGCAGCGGCGACGTCACCGCGAGCGGTGTCCGGTGGCGGTTCGAGGATCCGGACTTCGGGCGCGTGATCGCCACCGTGGCGGTTGCCGGCGGTGTTCTCTACGTGGCGGACTTGAACGGTTTCCTGTTCGCGCTCGACGCGGACACCGGCGAGAAGCTGTGGGTCTACGACGCTCTGGCGCCGTTCTGGAGTTCTCCCCTGGTCGCGGACGGCAAGGTCTACGCGGCCGACACGGAGGGCGATGTGGCGGTCCTGCGCGGCGGCCGGACGCTCGACGTGCTTGCGGAGAACGTCATGCCACAGGCGGTCTACGGGTCGCCGGTGGCTGAAGGCTCGGTCCTGTACCTCGCAACCAGCGACACGCTCTACGCGCTTCAGACCCTTTGATACCGTTGCCGCCCTTCGGCGGCGCGGGTGCGGTGACCGGTCGTCGTGGCCGCATTCTCCTGTTCCTCCTTGGCAGCATTCCCACACGTTCATTCGACCTACGGACTGGATCACCATGAAGTCTCGACTTTCTCTTCTCCAGGCGCTCCTTCTCGCGGGGACGGCATCGGCGCCGATCGCGGCGGCTGAACCCGAGCCGCCGGCCATGTTCGGCAACACGCCTTCGCGGAACATGGTCTCCGACGCCAAGAACCTCCCGACGGAGTGGGATGTGCGGAGCGGCGAGAACATCGTGTGGCGGGCCAAGGTCGGCTCGCAGACGTACGCCGGCCCGGTGGTTCGTGACGGACGAGTGTTCGTCGGAACGAACAACGAAGGTCTTCGGCGCGGCGGCGTCGAGGGCGACAAGGGAGTCGTCATTGCTCTCGACAAGGCGACGGGCGCACTCCTGTGGCAGGCGACCCACGACAAGCTGGGGGCCGGCCGGGTCAACGACTGGCCGTTGCAGGGGGTGTGCTCCACGCCGTACATCGAGGACGAACGGGTCTACTACATCTCGAACCGCGCCACGGTCGTGGCCGTGGACGTGGACGGCTTCCGCGACGGCAAGAACGACGGCATGACCGACGAGCAGTACCGCGAGGAACTCGACGCCGACATCGTGTGGGAGTACGACATGATCGCCGAGCTCGACGTGTTCCCGCACAACCTGGCCGCCGGTTCGCCCCTGGTCATCGGCGACCTGCTGTTCACGGTCACCGGCGCCGGGGTCGACGAGGGGCATATCAACCTCCCCTCGCCGGCGTCGCCGACCTTCATTGCGCTCGACAAGAACACCGGCGAACTGGTCTGGGAGAGCATCCTCGGCAGCGACGCGGTCCTGCACGGATCCTGGTCGAACCCGGCGTACGGAGTCGTCGACGGACAGCGGCAGGTCGCCTTCCCAGGTGGCGACGGCTGGCTCTACACCTATGAGCCCGCGACCGGCAAGCTGCTGTGGAAGTTCGACCTGAACCCCAAGGACTCGGTCTGGGAACTGGGGGGCGGAGGCACCCGCAACAACATCATCTCGACGCCGGTCTTCTACAACAACCGCTTCTACCTGGGCGTCGGTCAGGATCCCGAGCACGGTGAGGGACAGGGACACTTCTACGCCCTGGACGCGAACGTCGAAGGCGACGTGACCGACAGCGCGGTCTTCTGGCACTTCGGCGGCGAGGAGTTCAACCGCACGATCTCGACCGCGGCCATCGCAGACGGTCTGCTCTACATCACCGACCTGAGCGGCTTCCTCTACGTACTCGATGTTGCGACGGGCGAGCACCTCTGGACCCACGACACGTTCGCCGCCGTGTGGGGCTCTCCCTTCGTGGCGGACGGCAAGGTCTATCTCGGTGACGAGGACGGGGACATCGTCGTGCTCGAGGCGGGTCGGGAAGAGAAGGTGATCGCCGAGCAGAACATGGGGTCGGCGGTGTACACGACGCCGGTTGCCGAGGACGGCCGAATCTATGTGGCCACCCGCTCCGACGTGTTCGCCATCGGATCGAAGTAGGGGGCCGCGCCGAAACAGCCGTGGGAATCAAGCGAGGGCAGCGACCGCTCGAAACGGAGGACTCCTGGAGCGTTGACACGGCGCCGGGTCGGGTTGTCTTCGGTGCGGGAGTGATCGACCTCATCGGTGACCTCGTCCAAGAACTTGGCGGCGGTCGCGTGTTGGTGGTCACGGACCCGGGTGTAGCCGCGGCGGGTCATGTCCACCGCGCATCCGCTTCGTTGCGGCGCGCCGGTCTGGAAGTCGCCGTCTTCTACGGTGTCGAAGAGAATCCCGATGAGCGCCACGTCGCCGCCGCGGCCGGTGCTGCGCGGGCCCACCAGGCCACGTTCCTGGTCGGCCTGGGGGGCGGTTCGGCGATGGACTGCGCCAAGGGCGCGAACTTCGTCTTGACGAACGGCGGCCGGATGGAGGACTACTGGGGCTTCGGAAAGGCCACCAGACCGATGCTCCCCTCAATCGGCGTGCCGTGCACTGCGGGCACCGGCAGTGAGGCGCAGTCGTTTGCCGTCATCTCGCGCGAGGACGACCATCGCAAGATGGCCTGCGGCGACCCGAAGGCCCGGTTCTTGACGACGATCCTTGATCCGGAATTGGCGCGCACCGCTCCTCCCCAGGTCATGGCCGCTGCGGGGCTCGACGCGTTTTCCCATGCCATGGAGAGTTTCGTTGCCACCGCCGCGAATCCGTACTCCCAGATGTTCTCCTCGGAGGGTTTCCGGCGTCTGCTGCGCGGATTCGAGGTCGTCGCCGCGGCCCAGGGCGCCAACCCAAGGGCGGCGGATTCGAAGTCGACCGGGACGGATTCAAGATTGGACGCGGAGATCAACGATCTGTGGGGCGAGATGCTGCTCGGCGCACACCTGGCCGGCGCCGCGATCGAAGCGTCGATGCTGGGCGCGGCCCACGGCCTGGCGAATCCGCTGACGGCGCGCTACGGCATCACCCACGGCGTCGCCGTGGCCGTCGTGCTGGATCACGTCGTCCGCTTCAACGGCGAGACCGGCGACACGGGCTACACGGGGCTCCTTCGGTTTCTCGACGGGCAGGAGGACGAAGCCGATGGACCCGCGAGCGCGCGGCTTGCCGATTCCTGGGCCGGCCTCCGGGGCCGCGCGGGCGTAGCCGGCCGGCTGCGGGACCTGGGTGTCAGCGAAGGTGATCTCGAACTCCTGGCATCGCAGGCGTCGAAGCAGTGGACGGCGCAGTTCAATCCGCGCGCGGTCACCGCCTCCGATATGCTGAACCTCTACCAGGCGGCATTCTGAGGCCTGCGGCATCGCATTGGTCCAAAGCTCAAAGCCCCCGGTCCTCGCACCTGCCATGTTAGAAATCGTCCACCTTCGAGGTCGCCGGCAGCGCACACCGGGCGCGCCCGTGTCTGCGCGCCTGGGCGGGAACTTGATTCTGGCCACGATGTTGTTGCTCGGCGGGCTGGCTGCTATAGGAGTTGGTGCGGCCGCCGACGGGGAGGACCAGGAACCCGCGACGCCGAACGGGCTGCTCAGGCCCGCCGCCGATGCCTGGCCGGTGTTTCGCGGCAACCTGCTGGGCACGGGTGTGGCGGGAACGACGCTGCCGGAGCAGCCGAAGCTGCTCTGGACCTTCGATACCGAGAGCGAGATCGAGAGTACGGCCGCGATCACGGGAGGCGTCGTCTTCTTCGGCGACTACGAGGGCCGCGTCTATGCCGTGACCCTCGCCGAGGGAAAGGAACTCTGGCGCTTCGACGCGGAAACGCCGATCAAGGCCCCCCTCTCGGTCTTCGACGGCGTCGTCTACATCGGTGACGAGTACGGCCTCATTCACGCACTGGACGCCGAGACCGGTGAAGAGAACTGGCAGTTCGAGACGCTGGGCGAGATCTACGCCGGCGTGTCTCTGCACGGCGACCGTCTCCTCGTCGGCTCCTACGACAACTCCCTCTACTGCCTGGACCGGGACAGCGGCGAGAAGCTGTGGCAGGTGGAGACGGAAGGCTACGTCCACGGCACGCCGGCGGTCGCCGGCGGGCTGACCACGGTCTCCGGTTGCGACGGCTTCATGTGGCTGATCGACATCGAGACCGGCGAGACGGTCCACAAGATCGACCTCCGAGGGCAGGCCGCCTCGAGCCCGGCGGTGGTCGATGGACTTGCCTATGTCGGGACGTTCGAGAACGAAGTCCTGGGGATCGACCTGGAACGCCGGCAGGTCGTGTGGGGCTATGAGCACGAGGTCCGCAAGTTCCCGTACTACGGGTCGGCCGCCGCGGACGGCGAGATCGTGGTGATCGGCGGCCGCGACAAGATCGTGCATGCCCTGGACCCCGCGACCGGCGAGCGGAAGTGGCAGTGGAACAGCGGCGCGCGGCTCGACTCGTCGCCGGTGATCGTGGGCGACCGGGTGTTCCTGGGCTCGAAGCGCGGCCTGTTGCACGCGCTCGACAAGGCGACCGGGGCGCCGGTCTGGGAGTACGACACCGGTTCGGCGATCGTCGCCTCGCCGGCGGTGGCCTCGGGGCGCCTCGTGATCGGCGGCCTGGACGGCATCCTGTACTGCTTCGGGTGAGGGGTAGAGGTGGCTCAAGCAGGCAATCGTCGGGCAAAGAAGAGAGCGACTAAGTCGCTGACAACCGGCGGTTTGCCGACCCTGGCAGAGTTCGCCAACACCCGGACTATCGACCCGTGGCAGCTAACGGATCCCGACCTCTCCTATCGCGCCTCCTTAGCAGGTGTGACTAGGAGTGCGAGTTCTATCGACTTCCACTTCGCTCTGGCCTTGCCGATGGGCCGCATCATCAATGCCGTGTCGGTGAGACTGCCAAGGACGTATGAAGCTGACTTCGTGCAGTCGCTGGATGCGATCCGGGAGAGGCTAGCGCAGGCTTCCGAGCGAGGGACTCTGGAGACCCTGGAGCCCCTGGACTTAGGGCTGTTGAATGATCTCGACGCCGACAGCTACACATGTAAGGCAGCGGACTTCTGTAGGGCTACAACGAACGACCACACAACAGTACTTGACTTCTTCTGGCTTCCGCCCGTACCCGAGGCTAGGATTCAGGCTCGACCTCAGGATAAGCTGAGGGTAGATAGTGTCTTGAGGGTGGTTCTGGACGCTTCCACCTTCAAGTGTTTGGTCGACGAACTACAGGGCTCGGACGAGGACCAGTGATGTACGATGGACCGCTGCGTGAACCTAGTTTCGTGGAACGTGAAGCGGCTGTGGGTTCGCCGAAACAAGCAACCCGAAGTCGCTCACGAGTTCCGCTAGTAGTAGCGAGTACGGTGGCTATCGCCTTGATTGCTGTAGATGCGTGGCGGGGAACCTCCACTGGGGCTGTGCGAGTTTCCGGCCAGACGGTTGGTTCGGTGAGTCCAGCGGTTGGTCAGTGGCTGCGGCATGTTGAGCAGATCAGCCGAGCGTCGGGCGACGTAGTGGCTGAGGGCCTTAGGATTCTCGGGCGGGACACTGTTGTTGCTCTCGGGAGCCCTCCCCAAGGCGCGTTGACCGAAGAGGGTTCGTATCAGCTTGTCTGGGATCACGGCCGGCACCACCTTCTCGCTGAGATTCTCCCTAGTGGCCGCTACGACTGGTTCTACCGTGACCGCGAGACCGGTCGGCTAGCGGGTGAAGAGGGGCTGCCCTTTACTGAGACTGCGAAGCTACGCCGCCGCTTGGAGCGCAACATGCGCTCTACGGAGGCCTAGCTGGGGTTTGGCCGGTGATGGCGAGTTGGCGGAGGGTCAGGTACTCCGCCTCGGCGGGGTCATGCGTCGGTTCTCAGTCGGCGGCACTAGGTCTATGCCGGCCGACTTTCGCCTGAGTTCCGCCGACAAGAACGTCGCTGGGGGAAATGAAGCCTCGCTTACGGTTTGGGATCGCGAGCGGACAACCCCGAAGCAGGCTAGGG
Organism: Candidatus Multivorans sp.; assembly: GCA_965247095.1. Taxonomy (GTDB): domain Bacteria; phylum Acidobacteriota; class Thermoanaerobaculia; order Multivoradales; family Multivoraceae; genus Multivorans. Next base: position 1,044,264 of record OZ251997.1, read on the forward strand.
CCTTGGTGAGCGAAGGTTCACTCCGTCCTGTCTATGGACTGGAAGTTAGCCGCGTTCGACAGCTGAGCTACCCGGGTGGCCCACGACTACGGATCGTGCGCGAGTTGGAGTCGGTGGCTGACATTCTCGGTTTGCCTGGAACCGACGGTCACTGCGGTATCGTCGGGTTGCGGCGTCCGAGCGGCGTCCCCAAGAGGCAGGCACGGGCCTTGGAGAGTCAACTCGCAGACTTGGCGGATCTAGTATCCGCGAGACTTGAGAACGGTTGAACTATGGTTGATCAGGGGCTAGAGGTAACTAGGCCTGAGCCGGCGACCGGTCTGCTCGATCTCGAGGCAACCGACATCGGCTCGGTCTTCGTGTCGAACTACCCGCCGTACTCGGCCTGGGAGGGGGCCGCGGTGGGCGAAGCGGCAGCAGCGCTCGACAGGGCGCCGGTGCCCGGCACGTCCCTGGGTCTCTACATTCACATCCCGTTCTGCCGCAAGCGCTGCAAGTTCTGCTACTTCCGCGTCTACATCGACAAGAACCACGAGCAGATCGGGCGCTACCTGGACGCCCTGGGCATTGAGCTGGAGCGCTACGCGGAACGGGCCTCGATCCGGGGCCGGAAGCTCGACTTCGTCTACTTCGGCGGCGGCACGCCGTCCTACATCGCCGCCAAGCAGTTGATACCGCTGGCGGAGCGGCTGCAGAACATCATGCCCTGGGACGGCGCCGAGGAGGTGGCGTTCGAGTGCGAGCCCGGCACGCTGACCCAGTCCAAGCTGGAGGCGATCCGGAGCATCGGCGTCACGCGGTTGAGCCTCGGCGTGGAGAACTTCGACGACGGGATCCTGGAGGAAAACGGCCGGGCCCACGTGTCGAAGGAGATCTATCGGGTGCGCGACTGGATCCGCGCGCAGAACTTCCGGCAGTTGAACGTCGACCTGATCGCCGGCATGGTCGGAGAGACGTGGGAGAGCTGGAAGCGAACCGTCGAGCTGACGATCGAGTACGACCCGGACTCGATCACGGTCTACCAGATGGAACTCCCCTTCAATACGGTGTACTCGAAAGCCAAGCTTCGCGGCGAGGCCGACGTGCCCGCATTCGCCGACTGGGCGACGAAGCGGGAGTGGCACGCCTACGCCTTCGAGCAGTTCGAGCGGGCCGGCTTCGAGCGCTGGAGCGCCTACACGATGATGCGCCGGGACCGCGGCTGCAAGTTCGTCTATGCCCGCGAGGTGTGGAGCGGCGCCGACATGATCCCGATCGGGGTCTCATCGTTCGGCCACATGGGCGGCGTCCATCTGCAGAACCACGACCGCTGGGACGACTACCTGGCGGCGATCGACGACGGCGGTCTGGCTACCCGCAGAGCGCTCGCCGTGACCCCGCGGGAGCGTCTGACCCGAGAGCTCATCCTGCAGTTGAAGCGCGGCTGGGTGGAGAGGTCCGCGTTCGAGCGGAAGTTCGGCGTGGACGTGGCCGAGAGCTATGCGAGCGCCTTCGGCAGCCTGACCGAGCAGGGGCTGGCCACGGTGGGGCCGGAGCGGATCGAACTCAGTGAAGGCGGGCTTCTGCGCGTCGACCAGCTCCTGCCGCGGTTCTACGACGAGCAGTACCGCGGCGCCCGCTACACCTGATTGCGGGCCGGCACCTCGTGCCGGATGCGGGCGAAACGCCCGCGTGCCATCCGTGCGCCCGATGACGGGCGCACGGAGTGGTTCGCGTGTGGCGCGGGTCGCGCCACACGGGTTCCCAGGGCGGACCGAAGTAGCGACCACGCTCCTACAGTGTTCCCTGCGCGACAGCGCAGCGGACCCCGCTGTGGATACTCCTAGACCTAGAAGTCGATGCCGAACTGGAGGCCGACCTCGGCCGGCGGCGCCCAGACCGCCAGCGACCCGGTGTAGCTCACGAAGAACTGGCTGAGCCTGTACTCCTCGTCGCCGAGGTTGCGGCCGTAGGCGGCCAGGAACAGGCGGCCCTGGGCCGAGGTCCAGCGCAACTGGGCGTGGAGCAGGCTGTAGGAGGGCTGGACGAAGCGCTCGAAGGAATCGAAGGCGACATCGTCCGTGTACTGGTATTCGCCGCGTGCGGTCAGCGAACCGCTGCTGCCGAGCTCGAACGTGTAGCTCAGCGACGCGGTGGCGGAGAGATCGGGCGCCCGAGGCAGTCCGTTGCCGGAAAGGTCGCTGGGCGGAATCGGAAGAGCGCCGCCGCCGCCTAGGAGGACCTGGGAGGGATCGATCAAACCCGCGGCAAGCAGTTGCTCCACGAACTGCGCCTGGAGCACGGGATCGAGCGACGTGAACTCGACGAACTCGTCGTCGAGGAGTTCGAGCGAGAGATCGAAGGCGAACTGCGGGCTCGGCCGCACCGAGAGCTCGAAGTCGAGGCCGCGGATGCGCGCACTGGCCGCGTTCTCGATCACTGAGCGGTCGGGATAGAGCACCGCCACCTGCAGATCGTCGTAGTCGTAGTGGAACGCGGCCGCGTTGATCCGCACTCTGCGGTCGGCGACGGAGGACTTGATGCCGATCTCGTAACTGGTCACGGTCTCCTCGTCGAAGGCCGGCTGCAGAGAGACCGAGTTGTAGCCGCCGCTCTTGTAGCCGGCAGTCACCGCGCCGTAGAGCATCACGTTGTCCGCGGGACGAATCTCCAGACCGAGCTTGGGGGTCAGGGCGCTCCAACTGTCGTTCAGGAGTTGGGTCTGCGGCATGAAGGTCTGGAAGTTGAGCGCGGCCTGCAGGTGGTCCTTCTCGTGGGTCGTGTAGCGGGCGCCGGTGGTCAGGGTCACGCGGTCGCTGAGGGTCCAGTCGACCTGGCCATAGGCTGCGTACAGGGAGCTGTCGAGGTTCGTCTCGAAGGGCAGGGCCTGCGGGTTTCCCGGCACGGGCAAGCCGATGAACGGCGCCACGGCGTTGTAGTAGCTCGGCCCGCACAGAAACGGCGGCGCCAGGAAGCCGAGAGAACAGAAGTTCGTCGGATTGAACGCGAAGGTCTGCGGACTGTTCGCGAACAGCCAGACGCCGAGCAGCGCCGTGTCGGTGACAGTGTTGACCTGGGACCGGCTGTCCTCGCTGAAGGCGTACGCTCCGGCCACCCAGTTGGCGCGGTCGTTGGCGCCGTGGAGTTGGAACTCCTGCGACCACCACTGGGACTCGAAGGTGCCGGAGGTGGTCACGAAGCGGTGAGGCGAACCGTCGATGTCCGCGTCACGCATCGAATCGAACTCGCGCCAACTGCTGATCGAGGTAAAGCTCGTGCCTCCGCCGATCACCTTGTTGATGTTGAGGGAGAAGCCGCTTTCCTGGTAGGGCGACACGGGTGGGGTGTCGACGGAGACGCGGTGGACGTCGTCTGGCTCGAAGTAGCCGTAGAACCGGTTCAGGGTCCCGACCGTGCTGTAAGGGGACACGTCAGCCGGCTTGAAGTGGAAGTTGCTGTGGGCGTCGTCGTCCGTGCTGTCGCCCCGGATCGTGAAGGTCAGCGAGTCGGAGGGCAGGAAGGTGAGCGTGCCCCGGAGCGAAACGCCGTCGAAGTTGTCGGTTCCGGCGTTCAGGTAGTCGTTGTAGGTGGCGTCCTCGATCTGGGCAGTGGCGCCGGTGAAGCGTGCCCAGACCTTGCTCGACAACGGGCCGGTGAGCGACAAACCGTAGCGGCGTCCCTCGGCCGCCTCGCTGGAGTTCAGCTCGGAGAGCGAGGTGAAGAGGCGCCCATGGAACTCGGCCTGCGGGGCGCGGGTGACCACGTTCACCGCACCGGCGGTGGAGTTCCGGCCCCAGAGGGTGCCCTGAGGTCCACGCAGAATCTCGATCCGCTCCAGGTCGAGGAACGGGTTGACGGCGGCTTGGGGCCGCGGCATGTAGACGCCGTCCACGTAGTAGCCGACCGTCGGCTCGGTGCCGAGGCCGAGCGTGCTCGAGCCGATGCCGCGAATGTAGATGGCGACTTCGCCGCTGGTCGGGCTCTGCCCCGAGACGACCACTCCGGGCGCGGCTTCGGCCAACGCCTGCACGTCGCCTATCGCCTGCTGCTCGAGTTCCTCGCCCGAACGGGTCACGATCGAGATCGGCACGTCCTGCACGGCCTCCTCGATGCGCTGCGCGGTGACCGTGATTTCGTTCACGACGGTGGACCCCGGATCGCCTGGATCCTGCGCGCTTCCGGCTGCCGCAACCAGCAGCATCAGCAGACAGGAGACAAGGGTGGAGCAGGGCGTCATGCGCATCGGGAGTTACCTCTCGAGATTCTGAGGGGCGGAGGGCGCAACTGTGCGCCGCCGCCCGTCGAGTGAAGAACGTTCAGGCTACAACAAACCGCACTACGTTCAGAGACCTGAGAAGGTTGCCTGGGTGGTGGCTCAGACAGCGGTGAGCCGGAAGGGCTTGCAATGAGACCGAGCCGCTACACCCTGTGGTCGTTACCGATTCGTTGCCGTACACTCCGATCGGTGTTCGGAGCAAGTTCCTACGACGTGATCGTGGTCGGCGCCGGTCCGGGAGGCTCCGCGGCGGCCGCGATTGCCGCCCGCGGCGGTTTGCAGACCCTGCTGCTGGAGCGTGAGCCGGCGCCGACCTTCAAGATCGGCGAGTCGCTGATGCCGGACACGCACGGCGTGTTCGAGAAGATGGGAGCGCTCGAACACATGCAGCGCAGCCACTTCGTGGAGAAGCACTCGGTCCAGTTCTTCACCAGGACCGGCAAGGCGTCGATGCCGTTCTACTTCGAGAAGGAGCGGCCGGGGCAGGACAGCGCCCGCACCTGGCAGGTGCGCCGGTCGGAGTTCGATGAACTGCTGATGGAGACGGCAGGGGAGCAGGGGGCGGAGACCCATCGCGGAGTGAATGTCCGGGATGTTCTGTTCGAGGACGGCCGGGCGGTCGGCGTGCGCGCTACGCCCGCGGGCAACGGCGGTTCGGTGGAGTTGCGCAGCCGGGTGGTGATCGACGCCACCGGTCAGAGCGCCATGCTGTCGCGCCGGCTTGACCTCGGTCGGGTCGACTACGGTTTGCGGCACGCTTCGATCTACACCCACTTCCGCGGCGCGATCCGGGATGAGGGAAGGGACGAGGGCGCCACCCTGATCCTGCACACCGAGACCGGCGAGTGCTGGTTCTGGTACATCCCGCTCGCTGGCGACGTGGTCAGCGTCGGGGTGGTGGGGCCGATGGAGAGCCTGATCCGCGACCGGGAGGGCAGGCCGCACGAGATCTTCTTCGAGGAGGTCGCCCGCTGCGCCGAGATCGCGCGACGCATCGCTCCTGCCCACCAGTGCCGGCCGGTGTCCGTGATGAAGGACTTCTCCTACCGGATCGAGAAGATGGCCGGCGACGGTTGGATCGCGATCGGCGACGCGTTCTCCTTCATCGACCCCGTGTACTCTTCCGGCGTGTTCCTGGCGCTCAAGTCGGGAGAACTGGCCGCCGAGGCTTCGATGGAGGCGATTGCCGCCGGAGACGTATCGGCGGAGAGGCTTGGGGGCTTCCAGCCCCTTCTGATGAGGGGTGTCGAAGCGGTACGGCAGTTGGTCAACGTGTTCTACGACCCGAACTTCAGCGTCGGTTCCTTCCTGCGGCTGTATCCCCAACACCAGGGCAAGGTGACCCGCATTCTGATCGGCGACGTGTTCGAGCTGGACTTCACGTCGATGTTCGAGGACATGGCCGCATTCGCGGCCGCCGGTGGCGGCAAGGCGGCGCCGGCGGCGGATGAGATGGCTGTGTCCGCACCCGTGCCCTGACCCGGAGGCCGGCGGAGTCCATGGCGGCAACGGCGGTTCGGCGGCTGGCGTACGCGGCGCTGCCGGTGCTGTACGTTCTCCACAACGACCTCTGGTTCTGGAATGACGGCAGCCGGTTCCTCGGCCTGCCGATCGGACTGACCTACCACCTCCTCTTCTCGGCCGCGGTGGTTCTGACCATGTGGTGGCTGGTTCGAAGCGCCTGGCCCGCCGCCGAACTCGATCGGCTGGCGACGGGCGCGGGCTTGGGGGAGGCTGCGGACGCCGATGAAGGGGCCGCAGCGGCGCCTCCGGAGGGTTCCGGATGACCTTGGTCATCATCCTCGGCTATCTCCTGGCCGTGCTCCTGATCGGCGCGTGGAGCAGCCGGCGTCTGGCCGCGACCGGTGAGGACTTCTTCGTTGCGGGACGGACGATCGGCCCGTTCGTGCTCCTGATGACCCTGTTCGGCACGCACATGACGTCGTTCGCCCTGCTCGGCGCCTCGGCGGAGTCGTACCGGGTGGGTATCGGCGTGTTTGCCCTGATGGCGTCGTCGTCGGCGTTGATGGTGCCCATCGTGTTCTTCTTCGTCGGCACCCGGGTCTGGGCGGTCGGCAGCCGCCTGGGGCTCTTGACCCAGGTGCAGTTCGTGCGCGCCCGCTGGGGCTCGGACGCGGTCGGTCTGCTGCTGTTCGTCGTGCTCGTCCTGCTGCTTTTGCCTTACCTGCTGATCGGCGTGATGGGCGGCGGCATCACGCTCCAGCAGATCACCGACGGCGCGGCGCCGTCGTGGCTGGGCAGTCTGCTGATTTCGGGCGTCGTGATCGGCTACGTGACGAGCGGCGGTCTGCGCGGAACCGCCTGGGTGAACACGTTCCAGACCACGATGTTCATGGTCCTGGGCGCGGTGACGGCGATTCTGATCGTGACCAGACTCGGCGGCGTGGGAGCGGCGCTCGATCGGGTAGCGGAAAGCCGCCCGGAACTCCTGGTGCGCGGGGACGCGGTTCAACCCCTGCGCCTTTTGAGCTACACCTTGATCCCGCTGTCGGTGGGGACGTTCCCGCACATCTTCTCGCACTGGCTTTCCGCGCGGACTGCTTCGACCTTCAAGGCCCCGGTCGTGCTCTACCCGGTGTGTATCGCCGTGGTGTGGATCCCGAGCGTGTTGCTGGGCGTGTTCGGGAACATCGACTTTCCGGGGCTCGAGGGACCGGCGTCCAACTCGGTTTTGGTCCAGATGATCACCCTCTACGCTCCGGATCTTCTCGTCGGGCTGCTGGGCGCCGGAGTGTTCGCGGCGATCATGTCGTCGCTCGACTCGCAGTCGCTGTCCCTGGGCGCGATGTTCACCCAGGACATCGTCCGGCACTACCGCTGGGGCGGGGAACTCAGCGAATCCCGCCAGATCCTGCTGGGCCGGCTATTTGTGGTCGGTGTCGTGACGGCCGTCTTCCTCCTGTCCCTGGTCGCCGAGCGCAGCATCTTCGCCCTCTCGGTGTGGTCGTTCACGGGCTTCGCCTCGCTGTTGCCCGTCGTCGTCGCGGCCCTCTACTGGCGGCGCAGCACGGCCGCGGGCGCGGCCGCCGCGATCGTCACCGTGATCGTTCTCTGGACCTGGTTCTTCGCTCGCGGGTTCGGTCAACCGGACTACAGTGTGGGCGGCGCCGGCGTGATGCCGGTGGCCGTCATCTTCGCCGGCTCGATCACAGCGATGGTCCTCGGTTCCCTGTTCAGCAAACCGCCCGGGCCGGAACGGGTGGCGCGCTTCCATCCGTGACCGGCAAAGGCCAACCGCTGCGCATCGCCTATCTGGCCGCGGGCGCCGGCGGCATGATCTGCGGGAGCTGCATCCACGACAATGCCCTGGTGCGCGCGTTCCAGCAGCAGGGCCACAACGCGCTCCTGCTGCCGATCTACACGCCGCTGCGGACCGACGAACAGAACGTCAGCTACGGCCGGGTCTTCTACGGCGCCGTGAACATCTACCTGGAGCAGAAACTGCCGCTCTGGAGCCGGGCGCCCGCGGGTTTGCGGCGACTGCTCGACAACCCGCGTCTGCTGGCGCGATTGACGCGCTCGGCCGGGGCGACCGATGCCCGCCAGTTGGGCGAGCTGGCGCTCTCCATGGTGCGCGGAGAGGCGGGCCGCCAACTGGCGGAGCTCAAGGGTCTGGCGCAGTGGCTCGCGAACGAGTTCCAGCCCGAGGTCGTTCATCTGACGAACTCCATGCTCCTGGGAATGGTCCACCACCTCCGCGAAGTGCTGCCCCGGGCTCTCATCGTCTGCGGCCTCCAGGGGGAGGACCTCTTCCTCGAGGATCTCGAGGAGCCGCACCGGTCGCAGGTCCTCGCCGAAATGCGGCGCCGGGTTCGCGAGGTCGACGTGCTCGTCGCCCCGAACGACTACTACGCGGCAACCATGACCGAGCTGCTCGACCTCCCGCCGTCCCGCATCGACGTCGCCCGTCTGGGGATCGACCTCGAGGGACACGGAAACCGCACGGCGGAACCGGAGGAGTCGCCGCTCATCATGGGCTACCTGGCGCGGATGTGCCCCGAAAAGGGATTCCATCTCGCGGCCGAGGCATTCAAGGAACTGAGCGACCGCCTGGGTCCGGGGCGGGTCCGCTTCCGTGCCGCCGGTTACCTGGGCGGCCGTGATCGGACCTACTTCGAACTCCAGCGCCGGCGGATCGCCGACTGGGGCCTGGCGCCGCACTTCGAGTGGCTCGGCGAGGTGGACCGCCGGGAGAAGATCGATCTCCTCCACAGTCTGCACGTGCTCGTGTTGCCGACGGTCTACCGGGAGGCGAAGGGGCTGCCGGCGCTTGAGGCGATGGCCAATGGCGTACCCGCCGTTCTGCCCGATCACGGCGCCTTCCCCGAGATGCTCGAGATGACCGGGGGCGGCACGCTGGTTCCCCCCGGCGACGTGCCGGCGCTCGCCTCGGCGGTGGAGGAACTGGCCGGGGACGCCGGGCGGAGGAAGCAGCTCGGACGCTCCGGCGTCCAGGGCGTGCGGCGGCACTACACGGCCCAACGGATGGCCTCGGACACCATCGAGTCGTACCGTCGGGGACTGCGTCGACGAGCGGCGCTAGCATCGCTTCCAACATGACCGACGCGCTCCGCTTCGATTCCGTCACGAAGTCCTACGACACGGAGGCCGGTGTCGTGGACGTTCTGCGCGGGATCTCGTTGGTCCTCGGTGCGGGAGAGGCACTGGCCGTGACCGGGCCGTCGGGCAGCGGCAAGAGCACGCTCCTGCACCTCGCGGGGACGCTGGAGACGCCGACATCGGGGAGCATCCGGATCGGCGGAGAGGCGGCCCACGACCTGCCCGAACGGGAACTGGCGGCGTTCCGCAGCCGCCGCGTCGGCCTGGTGTTCCAGGATCACTACCTGCTGCCGCAGTACACGATGCTGCAGAACGTGCTTCTTCCCACCGTGGCCGCCGGAGATGGCGGGGGCGGCGCAGAGGAGCGTGCCCGGCGCCTGCTCCAGATCGTCGGCCTCGGTTCGCGGATCGACCACCGGCCGGCACAGTTGTCCGGCGGAGAGCGGCAGCGGGCAGCCATCGTGCGCGCGCTGATCAACCGGCCCGGCCTTCTCCTGTGCGACGAGCCGACCGGCAATCTGGACGCCGAGACCGCCGGGGCGGTGGCCGACCTGCTGCTCGAACTCCACGCCGAGGGCGACAGCGCCCTCATCGTCGTCACCCACAGCCGGGAACTGGCGGCGCGTCTGCCGCGCCGAGTCGAGCTGCGGGGCGGACTGCTCGGGGAAGTGCCGCCGGCGCCGGCGGCGGGAGGCTGAGCCGTGGGTGCGGCGAGATCCCGCGGACCCCTGCCCAGCCTGCGGCACTACTGGCGCTCGAACGTCGCCGTGATGCTGACCGCGGCGGTGGCGGCGTCCGTTCTCACCGGCGCGCTGATCGTAGGCGACTCGGTCCGCGGCAGCCTGCGCGACCTGACCCTGGACCGTCTTGGCGGCATCGATCATGCGCTGCTCGGCGCGGGCTTTTTCCGCGAGGGGTTGCGGGATGAGCTGATGAATGACGCCGAGTTTGCCGCGCGCTACGGCCCGGTGTCGGCGGCGATCGTGATGCAGGGCAGCGTGGTGCAGCCGGAGAGCGGCCGGCGGGCGGCCCGGGTCAATGTCCAGGGCATCGACGACGGCTTCGCCGCCTTCTTCCCGGGCATGGAGGAAGCCCTCGACCTGTCCCGGCGGGACGGTCAACTGTTCGCGTCGCTGGCGATCAACCGGTCGCTTGCCTCAGCGCTCGCCGTTGAGCCGGGCGACTCCGTCGTGCTCTACCTGGAGCGGCCGAGCGAAGCACCGCGGGCAAGCCTGATGGGCGAGAGAGACCCCGCCGACCAGTTGGAGAGCGTCCGGCTGAGCGTGGTCTCGGTGCTGGAGGACGAAGGTCCGGGCCGCTTCCAGCTCGCCCCGCACCAGAGCCAGCCTCTCGTCGGCTATCTCAGCCTGCGCGACCTGCAGCGGGAGCTTGATCGCCGGAACCTGGTGAACTCGCTGCTGGTCGGTGAGCGGGCGGATGGCGATACCGGGGCGCCCTCCGATCCCGACGCCGCGGCAGCCGAGGTCGAACGCCTCATCCGTCGCCACGCCGAGGTGGCCGACTTCGGACTCAGGCTCGCGGCGACGGACGAGCATCTCCTGGTCACCACATCCCAGATCATTCTCGGCGCCGAGTTGGCAGGGGAGGTCGACGCCGCGGCGTCGGAGCGCGGCGCGGAGACGATGGAGATCTCGACCTACCTGGCCAACCGATCGGCCGCCGAGAATGGCGCCGCCGCTCCCTATTCGACGATCGCGGCGCTGAATGTGGCGCGGGCGGGTGAACTGGGGACCCTGCGACTGACGGACGGCCGGCCGGCACCGGCTCTGGGGCCGGGTGAGGTCCTGGTCAACTCGTTCCTGGCCGAGGATCTGGCGGTCGCGGCCGGCGACCGCCTGGCGATCGACTACTTCCAGCTCGGCGACCGGGAGCAGTTGCTCGAGCAGACCGCCTGGACCACAGTGGCGGGGGTGGTCGAGATGACGGGTTGGGGGGCCGACCGGACGTTGACGCCGGATTTCCCGGGGGTCGCCGACGCGGACAACATGAGCGACTGGGATCCGACCTTCCCGGTCGACCTGAGTCGAATCCGGGACCTGGACGAGGCCTACTGGGACGAGTACCGCGCCACTCCCAAGCTGTTTGTCAGCCTCGACTACGGCGCTGAACTCTGGTCGAGCCGTTTCGGTCTTCTGACCTCGCTGCGGCTGCTGCCGCCGGCCGGCACAACACCCGAGCAGCTCCAGGCAACGCTCGAGGAGGTGTTGCCGGACAGGATCGCCCTCCACGCGGCTGGCCTCGCGGTCGAGCCGGTCAAAGCCACGGGCTTGCGCGGCGCTTCGGGCGCCACGGACTTCGGCGGCCTCTTCGTGGGCTTCAGCCTGTTTCTCATCGTGTCGGCGGCGCTCCTGGTGGGGCTCTTCTTTCGGCTGGGGACGGAGAGCCGCGCGAGCGAAATGGGCCTGCTGCTGGCACTCGGCTACGGCATAAAACGCGTCCGGCGCCGGTTCCTGGCCGAGGGAGCGCTGCTGGGCGGTGTGGGTGTGCTGCTCGGCCTCGGAGGCGCGGTGCTCTACGCCGGTGCGATGATGGCCGCGCTCAGGACCCTGTGGCGATCCGCGGTCGGCTCGAGCCACCTGTATCTGCACGTCGAGCCCCTGACCCTGGCCATGGGCGGCGCGGCGTCCGTTCTGGTCGTGCTGTTCGCGATCCGGGGCGCGGTGGGCCGGCTTGCCGCCGTTTCACCGATCCGGCTGCTGCGCGGCGAGACCTCCGACCAGCCGTCAGCCGCCGGGATGCCGGGCCGGCGCGCGCGCTGGACCGCGAGCGTGGGCGGCGGGCTGGCTGCGGTTCTGCTCGGTGGCTCCGCGGTGGCGCCGGCGTCCACTGCGGCCTACCTGTTCTTCGGCGGCGGGGCCTGTCTCCTGATCGCCGGGCTGGCGGGGTTCACTCTGTGGCTGCGGCGGCGCCCGGCAGCGCCGCTCGAGAGCTGGTCGCTGCGCGCCGGTTCGCGGATGGCGGCGGCGAACGCTTCTCTCAACCCGGGCCGGAGCCTGCTCTGCGCGGCGCTGGTGGCCAGCGCGTCGTTCGTGATCGTGGCGGTGGGCGCCTACGGCCTGCGCTTCGGCGAGGAAACGCGGGACCTGGACTCGGGGGCCGGCGGCTTCGACCTGGTCGCGGAGGCGGATGTCTCGATTCTCGCCGACCTGAGCAGCGTGGACGGTCGTTTCGATTTGGGTTTCGGGGAAGAGGCCTCCGAGCTCATCGGACAAAGCCAGATCGTCGCCTTCCGCACCGTGCCCGGGGACGACATCAGTTGCCTGAACCTGTTCCAGCCGGAGCGTCCACGGCTGCTCGGAGCGCCGCCGGAACTGATCGAGCGCGGCGGCTTCCGCTTCCAGTCGCTCGTAGATGAGGCCGGGGAGGATCCCTGGAGGCTGCTGGAGCAGGATCTCGGTCCGGGAGTCATCCCCGCGATCGGCGACTTCAACTCGGTCATGTGGATTCTGCACTCGGGCCTGGGCCAGGGGATCGAAATCGAGACGGAGCGCGGCGAGACGGTCGAACTGCGGCTGGTCGGGCTCCTGCGAAAGAGCGTGTTCCAGAGCGAACTCGTGATCTCGGGAGCGAACCTAGCGAAGCACTTCCCGAGCCGGACCGGCGCCTCCTACTTCCTGTTGCGGACACCGCCCGGCGAGCAGGACCGCACGATGCAGGAGCTCGAGCGAACGCTGGGCGGCTTCGGCTTCGATGCGGTCCCCACGGCCCAACGGTTGCAGGCCTTCCAGGCGGTGGAGAACACCTATCTCGGCACGTTCCAGACCCTGGGCGGACTCGGCCTCCTGCTCGGCACGCTGGGACTGGCGGTCGTCCTGCTCCGGAACCTGCTGGAGCGCCGGGGAGAACTTGCCACCCTGCAGGCGATCGGCTTCTGGCGGCGGGCCCTCGCCTGGCTCGTTGTGGCCGAGAACGGGCTCGTCCTGACCGCGGGCGTAGCCGTCGGCGCCGCGTCGGCGCTGGTCGCGGTGAGCCCGCACCTGCTCGGCGGACACGCACTCGTGCCGTGGCTCTCCCTCGGCCTGACTCTGGTTCTGGTGATGGCCGCTGGAACCCTGGCCAGCCTGGCCGCGGTTCGTCGGGTGACGCGGGAGGAGCTGTTGCCTGCGCTCCGGGGGAGCTAGCGCGGCAGTATCGTCGCCGCTTCGCGGCGCGTTTCTTCTCGGAAGCCGGCGGGGACGCCGGCGCACCCAGTTTCTGCCGCGCAGGCTTGCATGGAACAAAGTAGCGAAACGGCGGTGGTTCAAGAGGATGCGGGGGTTTTCATGCGGCTTGTTCAACGGCCACGAGCTTCAGGTTGAGGCGTCTGGCCTGTCGCTGGAGGTTCTTGAGTTGGCGTTCGCGCCGGACGGCCTCCATTTCGGCGAGGTCGCGTTCGACGTACTCTTCGCCGTGAGTGAGCATGGCGAAGATCGTGCGGCCGAGCTGGTGGGCGGTTGCCTTGACCGCCCTCGCGGTGTCCATGCGGTGCATTCGGCGTCGGTGGGATGCGCCGATGGCGGTCTTGCTGTTGCGGGCGGTGGTTGCGGCCATTCGCAGCGCCTGGCCGACCCGGTTGGTGTGTTGTCTGGGCTTGCCTTTGAGGCGTTTGTCGCCGCTGATGTTGGTCGGCGGAGCCAGACACAGCCACGAGCAGAAGTTGCCCTGCGAGGGAAACCGGGACAGGTCCGGGCCGATCTCAGCGGCAAACGTCAGCGCCGTTTCGACGCCAATGGTCGGGATGGCGACCAGGTCCACTCCGAGCATGCGGTGCAGCCGCTGGCGCAGGGCGTGCTCGCGGACCTTCGAGTCCGGCGGCGAAGCCTCCCCTGCGCCGTCCTCAGCCAGCTTGTCGAGTTCGGCGTCGATGCGCTCCTCGCACATCTCGATCTGGCCCTGCAGCATGTCGTGGCGCGCCAGCGCCTGCCTGAGGGCGAACAGATGCTCGTCGCGCCAATTGCCCTCGAGACTCGCTGCGATCGTCGCCGCGCTCGCCTTGCACCGGCCGTCACGGTGGCGGGCCAGCACCTCGCCGTCCCGCTCGCCGGCGACGATCGCGCGCACGATGAGCTGGCCGGTCTTGCCCATGATGTCGCTGAGCACGTTGTCCAACTGCACGTTCATCTGCAGGAGCGCCTTCTGAACGTGCTGCACCGAACGGCTGCGGTCGCGGATCAACTGCCCGCGCTGACGCGTATAGGAACGCAGCGGGCACAGCGCGTCCGGCGCACGAAACGCGCTCCGCAGCAACCCGTAGCTCATCAACTGCCGGATCCACTGACAGTCCAACACGTCGCTCTTGCGACCGCTCACCTGCTTCGTCGCCTTCGGATTCACCAGGTAGACCTCGAAACCCGCTCGGTCGAGCACCTCGAACACCGGGATCCAGTACACGCCCGTGGACTCCAACGCCACCTGCCGCACGCCGTGCGCCTCAAGCCACGACGCCATCGCCTCAAGATCGCATGTGAACGACCCGAAGCTGCACACCGGGCGCTCGAAACGCGACGGGGCCACCGCCACGTAGTGCTTGCGCTTGCCCACGTCGATCCCCGCACAATCCGGGTGAACGACCTCCAGACTCTCCGCCTTCCTGCTCGCCATCTCCAGCACCTCCTGTACCATTCAAATGGTCGCGCTGGACAGAGACCGCGGCGGAAACGTCACTCTTGCATACGGGGTCGCGGCAAAAGCCGCGCCGCCAGCGTCAGAACGCCGATCACGGTCCGGGCCAAACTTGCATTGCGGGTGCGAACACACCAGTGCTTCGACGGCCTCGCTGCCCAGCGCGACCCAACTCTACGCCTCCTGCAACGACCGCAGAATCCACCACCCGTTCCCTGCGCGACAGCGCAGCGATACCGCTGTGGGTACTTGCATGGAACAAGCCCCTGGGAACGCGGGCATCCTGCCCGCATCCGGACGCCGCGTCGTTCCCTGCGCGCCAGCGCAGCGACCTCGCTGTCCCTACTTGCATGGAACAAGCCCTGGTCCCTGTGCGTCAGCGCGGCACGGACGCCGCGACTCGACACCTAGCCCGCATATTTTCCGGACGGTCTGGTCGGGGTCGGCCTGAGGGGTGAAGCGCAGCGCTTCACTCCACGTCGAAGTGGATCACTTCGGTGAAGTCGTGCTGCACGAAGTTGTGGGCCCGGTCGTAGAGCGTCATGTCCGAAACACCCCAGATCCCCGGCGGCGAGCCCGGCGGCAGGACATGCACCACCAAGTGCTCCTTCCACTCGTCGGGATCATCCTGTGGAAAAACTGAACCTCCCTCGTCATCAGAGGTGTAGACGAGGTGGGTGATGCCCTGTGGATCGAGAAACTTGATTGCTCCGAAGGTGTAGCCCGAGATGTTGTCGCGGATGCGAAGGCTCAACCTGACGATCGTCTCACCATACGGTTTATCGATGTTCGTGGGCTCCGCGTCGACCCTTAGCCTGTTCAAGTCGAGCTCAGGCGCCTCGGTGTCCGGGTTGGCAGTGTCGAGTCGGATGCGTTGAGGCGCTTCGTCCCGTGCCTCCTCGGTGAACCTGGCGGGAGTCCAATTGCCGGCCCGATCACTCATATGAATGAAGTTCAGGGAGTAGGTCGAAGACGGCATGTAGTCCGGCATGATAAAGACCACTTCGCACAGCTTCTCGGCAGGTCGAAAGTCACCGTACGCATTCAGCCGATACGTGGTGGCAATCTCGTCGTTGATGGCGGCCCAGCATGCGTTGTTCTCCAGCATCGCGTTGCTTTCGTCCACCTGCCAACGCGCCTCGATCGACTGAACAACCCGGCCCTCTCGCACCTCCTGGCCCTTGCTCAACTGCGCCGATCCGGGAACATACTCAGGAGCCGTCCAGTCCTCGAGGGGGTTTTCCAAATACAGTTTCCAGCCGAAATCGTCACCCCTCTCGAATCGCTCATTGCCGACCCGGTCGGCAATGACGAGCTGCGTTGGAAGCCAGTATCCCGCCTTGCTGTACTTGCTCAGCGTCTCCGTGCCTACAAGGATGGTGCTCGCTTCGACCGGGTTGCCGTTCTCGTCTACAGAACCGAGATCCAGGTCAAAATACCTACCGATACTGCTGTTCACCCGCGTGCTTGCAGAGGCGGCGCCCTCGAGAACCCGGTCGAGGGCATGCAACTCGATTACAATGCGGAATTCCTTGTCCTCCTGAGGTCCGCCCGTCACGGTGATGTCCACCCGACGAACCTTGCCGGGAAACACGTAGTCCGGAAACAAGTTATAGACCGGAAACGTCAAGTCCTCCCGGATCTGCGTGAGGTACAGATTCCCCTGCATGATCCGGTCCCGCACGAACTCGTACTTGGCAACGGATCGGGACCTCAGCTTGTCCGGCTCGATGATGAAGTACGAGATGGTCTCGGCCATGTCCTCGTTGGGGTTTTTCTGGTGCCCGTAGGCCGAAACGAACTCCGTCTGCTTGGTAGTGGACCAGCCCGAGGGGCTCTCCGGATCCTGATACCAGCCGCCAAGTTCTATCCAGTCGTCCAAGGTCGGTTGGTCGAAAACATGAGCCCAGAGGAAGTGCGCTTTCTCGTGGATCACCAGGCGTTGGACGTGGTCGACGTCACGCGAAAGGAAGGCTCTGTCCATGAACTCGATGTAGCCCGCGTCCGGCCAGGCGACGGCTGGGGCCGCCGGGTACAGGGGATGAGGCGTGCCGTCGAGGCGCGCCGGATGACGTGCCTGAGGCCCTGCGTCTTGTGCATGCCGCTTGGAAACTCCTCAAGCATGTTGAGCAAGGTGATGATCTCCTCGGCGTGGAAGCGCTGGAAACGGCCCGCACCTTCGTTGCCGGTCGGCCACGTCAGGCCTGCGTAGTCGGTTACCTCCGTCGTGACGCCGTACCGTTCCCGGAAGATCCTCTCGTAGGCGACTCGGTCACGGCCGTTGTCCGTCAAGTAGCGCACGACAGCGTGGTGCAGTCGTTGCGAGAACCAGGTTCCCCGCTTGCCGTCCACGGTCACCACGCGTGGATTGGCATTGACGAAGGCGGCTTCGGAGATGAAGACGGTGGGGGAACCCCGGTGCGTCCCGATCTGGATGTCGCCGTGAATGAAGCTGGGCGTCAGAAGCCACTGAGAAGGGACCAGAGACTGTTTGCCGTATGGGTTCCTTAGGTCCTGCGGGATGGAACGCATGGTCGTCAGCAGCCGCCAAGCGTGTTCCTGCGACCAGGAAGCGTCGTCGGAATCCACAAGCAGGAGGTTGTAGTCATACGCCAGGATGTTCGCGGACGAGTTGTCGGCCACCCGGACCGTCTCACCCTCGAACTCGACCTCGAGCGGTCTGTTCACGGCCGCCGAGTACTCGGTGCCGGCGGTGCTCTGATCCTCTTCCCAGTGGAAGACGAACGGGTCCGAAGGAATCGGCGTCAGGTCGAACGGTTCGACGAGGCCCGTATGCGGAAGCTCGATCAGCCGTGCGGGCGTGGCGCGATAGCCCTCGGCGCGCGCTTTGACGGCGTACTTGCCGGCGGCGAGGTCGTGGAATCCGAACCAGCCGGAGGCGTTCGGGTTCGTGACCTGGAGAACGCCCTTGGCGGTAAGCAGTACTTCGACATCCTCGTAGGCGCCGAGATAGCCGATGACCTGGCCCTCGAACGAGTGTTCTCCTTTGACAGGGTCATCGTCGGCACAAGCGAACGCCTCGAGGTCGCTCGTCGCCGCGGCGGTCTGGTTGAAGCGGTTCGTGTGCGTCCAGGGGACGTCGCCGCCGGGGGACTCGATCGAGAGGTTGAACGCGAGGGTCGTCACCGGCCCGACGAACACCCAACGGTGGCCGTTCACGGCACACCCGTCGAGCACCTTGATCAGCACCTCCGCATTGTCGCGATGGAAGAAGTACAGGATGGCGGATTGCTCGGAGTTCAGACCGTAGTCCCGCACCTCCTCAAGCACCGATTCGCCCTCTCTGACGTGTTCGACCCACATGTTGACCGTGAAGCCCGGTCGCCGTATCGTCGACGCGCAAGTTAAACGCCAGCGTCGTCACCGGCGCCACGAACACCCACCGGTGGTTGTTTACCGCACAGGCGTCGAGCACCTTGATCAGCACCTCGGCGTTGTCGGCATCAAAGAAGTAGAGAAGGCCCGACTCCCGCGACCCGAGCCCGAAATCGAACGCGTCCGCCTGCACCAACTCGCCGTCTCTTTCGTACTCGATGCACATGCTCACCGTGTACCCGTGTTCAAACGTGATCTGCGGCGCCGACGGCCTGCAGTCGGTGTACTCCCCTCCGGTCGCATCCGTCGAGGTGGCGTACGTCGTTGGTTTCGCGGCCGACAGCAACGTGCCGCCGGTCTCATTGCCCAAGGTCAGACCCTGAACGGCGCCTGCGCCCGTCAACGCCAGCACCCACACCGCGACAAGCTTCGTCTTCCGCATAGTGCAGCTCCTCCCTACTTTGAACCCTAGGCCAAGCAATGCCAACGGCTCTACCGGGCACCCTACCGGCACGACCCACCGAGCAACCAGCTAAGTTGCGTTGGACACAGAGCGGTACGCCCTTCTCCTTCCGGGCGCCCTCAACTCAAGGGGGATGATGACAAACAAACTATACGCAGAGCGGCACGCGCGTCACCTACAAAACTGAGGGGTTCTGACGACAGGACGGTGCCCTGCCGGGCTCTTCGGAAAGAGGGGCGCGTTGTACCCGCCTTCTACCGGAACGCGAGGCTCAGCGCCGCAGGTGCCTTTCGAACAGCTTGAGGACGCGGCGATACTCGTCGAGCCAGCTCGCCGGTTCGACGAAGCCGTGGGCCTCTGCCGGGTAGACGGCGAGTTCCCAGTCTTCCTTGCCGAGCTCGATGAGGCGCTGGACCAGACGGACGGAGTCCTGGAAGAGGACGTTGTCGTCGAGCATGCCGGTGCAGATCAGGAGCGGCTTCCGGAGGCCCTCGGCGAACTCGATCGGCGAGCTGCGCTCGTAGGCCTCCGGGTCGAGTTCCGGCGTGTTCAGGATGTTCGACGTGTAGCCGTGGTTGTAGTGGGCCCAGTCGGTGACCGGACGCAGCGCGGCGCCGGCGGCGAACAGTTCGGGGCGGCGGAACATGGCCATGAAGGTCACGAAGCCGCCGTAGGAGCCGCCGTAGACGCCGATCCGCTGCCGGTCGACACCGTGCTCGGCGACCAGGTAGTCGATGCCGTCGGCCAGGTCCTTGAGTTCCGGCGTACCCATCTGGCGATAGATCGCGGTGCGCCAGTCGCGCCCGTAGCCGGCGGAGGCGCGGTAGTCCATGTCCAGGACCACGTAGCCGCGGCGGGTGAGCAGGGTGTGGAACATGAACTCGCGGAAGTACGAGGACCAGCCCTGGTGGGCGTTCTGCAGGTAGCCCGCGCCGTGCACGAAAACGACGGCGGGCCGGACGCCGGGCGCGGGTTCGGATGGCTCGTAGAGCCGGGCGTGAATCGGGCGATCCACGTGAGTTGACGGAACTTCGACGAACCGCGGCGCCTCCCAGTCGATGCCCAGGAACTCCGGCGACACGGTGTCGGTCAGGCGGACCGGGTCGCTGCCTGGAGCGGCGTCCTGGCGCCACAGTTCCGGCGGCCGGGTGGCGGTCGAATGGACGATCAGGAGCTGGTTGTCGTCGGGCGAGAGCCGGAAGGAGTTCAGGCCGCCGAGGTTCGTGATCTGCTCGATCTCGCCGACGCCGGGCCTGGACGTGTCCGTGCGGTAGACCTCGAAGACGCCGGGGTGGCCGCGGTTCGCCTCGAAGTAGAGAAACTCTCCATCCGCGGACACCTGGGGCGAGCGGACGACGAACGGACCCCCGGTCACCTGCTCGCGCTCGCCCGTCGCGCTGTTCATGAGGGTCAGGTGGGAGTAGCCGGTCTCCTCCGACAGGAAGAAGACCGTCCGATCGTCCGGCATCCAGCCGAGGTCGCGGAAGGCGTAGTTGATCCAGGCCGGATCGGAGATCCGGTGCAGCGGGCGGAGTGCGCCCTGCTCCAGGTCGATCGCCGCGATCCAGCGATCCTTGTTGTCGGTGGAGTAGATCTGGGCGACGGCCCGGCTGCCGTCGCGGTTGAACGACACGGGTCCGAAGCGGACCGTGCGCGGTTTCGGCTCGGCCTCGTCTCCGCTTTCGCCCTTGTCGTCGCTTTCAGCGTCGCTCGCTGGGTCGCCGGCCTCGTCCTGCTTTGCCGGGGCCTCGCGCTGGCGCTTCCGCTCCTGAGCCGCCTCGCGCAGCGCCGCCAGCGGATCGTCCGCGATGCCCGGGAGGACCGAGACGTCCAGAGTGATCGGCTCGGGGTCGCCCCGACGAAGCAGCACCAGGAATTCAGCGGTCGGCTCGGCGGCGCCGACCTTCATGCGGACCTCTTCGAGCTCGACCAGACCGCTGCGGGTCACGTAGTTCGGCATCTTGTCCTTGAGCCCCTCGTCCCGCTCGCTGGGTCGCTGCCGCAGGACCAAGTGGTCCAGCGCCGGGGAGAGGTAACTGCCCGCGGCCTCGACGTCCTTGCCGAGATAGTGAGGCAGGGCCGTGCGGCTGGAGTCGGCGGCCTGGCGTTCCCTGGACACTTCGGTTCGCCGTTCGCCGCGCTCGCGCCGCAGCCGGACGATATCGAGCAGGCGCGGCTGCTGGCGCTCCAGATAGCCGGCCTCCAGGTCCTTCTTCGCGCGGGCGGCTTCGGGATCCTCTTCCGCGCGAACGTCGAACGGCTGCCACACCAGGCCCGTGTCCCGATCGCGCACGAGCCAGGCGCCGCCACGACGAAACGCAACATCTCCGGTGACGGTGAAGAAGGGGGCGCTCTCGTTCGCTGCCGTACGGGTGAGCTGGGTCAGGCCGCCGTCCGCGCCGAGATCGCGCACGAAGATGTCGCCCGCCTTGGCGAAGGCGCGGCGCCGTCTCGCGCGGTCCCAGTTGCCGCCGGGAGCCTCCGCAGCGCCACGGTCGCCGTCGGCGACGAGGCTCGTCTGCCGGTTCTCGAGATCGACCCGGTAGAGATCGCGGGCCTCTTCACCCTCCCGCTTGCGCAGGAAGTACGCGCTGCCGCTGTCAGTGCTCCAGTACGGACCCTCCGGCTGGCGTCCGAGCCAGTCCGGATGGGCCATGATCCGCGTAAGATCGAGATCGTCCTGGGCCCCGGCGGGAAGGACGGGTAGCAGCAGGCCCGCGGACAGGACAGCCGCAAGCGGCCGAATGCACAACGGCTACAGCGACTTGAAGTAGTCGACCATGGCGTGGGCGGTAGCCGCCTCGGGATGGTCGGGCGCCACGCTCAGGAACTTCTCGAAGGTCTCCAGTGCTTTGTCGTTCTCCGAGAGGGCGGCGTAGCACAGGCCGAGCATGTTGAGCGCTTCGGGTTGATTCGGGTTCGACGCGACCACCTCCTCCAGCCTTACCCTGGCTTCCGCGATGTTACCGGCGTTGTAGAGGTCCGCGGCCTCGTTGTAGACGTTCTTCGCCGCCTTCTCCGGGTCCGCGGCCTGGAGCGCGGCGAGCGCTGCTTGGGCCTTGTCCTCCATGCCGAGAGCGTCATAGCCGGCGTAGAGGATCTGGTTCATGTTCTCCAGATCCTCGCCTTCGGCTGCGACCTGCTCGGCGTACTCGACCGCCCTGACATGGTCGCCACGTTGCGAGAGGACTTTCGCCAGTCCACCCAGGGCAGACACCAGATCGGGCTTCTTTTCGAGTGCGTTCGTGAAGAAGAGCTCGGCGGTGTCGTAGTCGCCTGAGTTGAAGGCGTTGCTGCCCTGGTTGTAGAGCTTGATCGCACTGCCGCCCGCCTGCGCTTCGAGGTCGATTTCCGGTGCCGCTCCGAGATCGCCGCCCAGGGCCGCCTGGGCCTTCTGGGCCTCATCGATAGAGGTGAGGTTCCAGTCCCCGCCTCCCGAAAGCTGGCTGAGCCTCGTCTCCCGGCGGGCGGGAATCCGCACGTTGCCGACGCGCCGGGTGACGTAGCCTTCCTTCTTCAGCTCGACGTTGAAGCCCGACCGTTCGTGCTTGACGACATTCTTGAGCATGATCCGGAAGCGTCCGTTCTTGCCGGACAGGTGCTCTGCGCGGAAGTTCGGCGATTCGGGATCCGTGAAGATGATCTGGACGCCCTCGATCGCTTCGTCGGTGCTGGCGTCGAAGATCTGTCCGTACACGGTGCCCGGCAGTTGTGCCGCTGCGGGCGCGGCTACAAACAGGGAAAGACCGGCCATGAGCGCCGCGAGCACGATGGCGCGCCGCACCCTCAGCCCCATGGTCCACGATTCGCGAATCGACTTCATGGTTTCCTCCTTCGGCCGCTCAGACTAGTAGCGGATCTCTAGTGGCGGATCTCCAGCCGCCGGAAGCGTCTTAGAATAGCAGAGCCGTGGTTCGGGATCCTGGCTCAGGCTTCGAGCGAAATCCGGCCTGGCCGAGGGTGCTGGACATCTGCCGGGCCGCGGCGGCGGGAGGCGGCGCCATGCGCCTGGTCGGAGGCTGCGTTCGGGACGCGTTGCTCGGCCGCGAGTTTCGCGAGTTCGACCTCGAGGCGTTCCGACTCACGCCCGAGGCCCTGCACCGGGTGCTGAAAGGTCTCGGCCTGCAGGTCGACCAGGTGGGGCGGGCGTTCTCCGTCGCCAAGCTGCGGGGCCTTCCGATCGATATCGCCCTGCCCCGGCGGGAACGGAAGGTGGGGAAGCGTCACCGGGACTTCGTCGTCGATGCGGATCCGGAGATGAGCGTTGCGGCCGCGGCCGAGCGCCGGGACTTCACGATCAACGCGATCTCGTACGACCCCCTGGCCGGACGGATCGATGACCCGCTGAACGGAAGGGCGGACCTGGAACGGCGGCGGCTCCGTCATGCCTCGCAGCGCTTCGCGGAGGACCCGTTGCGGGTGCTGCGCGGCATGCAGTTCATCGCCCGCCTGGAACTGGAGCCGGATCCGGAGACGGAAGCTCTCTGCTCCGGGATCGACTGGACCGACCTGAGTGTCGAGCGGGTGTTCGAGGAGTGGCGCAAGATGCTCCTTGGGGGCGTCGAGATCGGGCGCGCACTCCGGTTCCTGCAAACGGTGGGGTGGCTGCGGGCGTATCCCGAACTGGAAGCTCTTGTCGGCTGCGAGCAGGACCCGGAGTGGCACCCTGAAGGCGACGTCTGGATCCACACCGGGCACGTCCTCGACGCCTTCGCCAGGGAGCGCCTCGATGACGAGGAAGAGAACCTGGTGGTGGGACTCGCCTGCCTCTGCCACGACCTCGGCAAGCCGGCGACCACGCGTTTCGTGGACGGTCGGGTGCGGTCCCGGGGACACGAGGCCGCGGGCGAGGGGCCCACGCGCACACTTCTCGCGCGGTTGACCAAACGAACTCACCTCGTCGACGATGTGGTGCCCTTGGTGGTCGATCACCTGAAACCGCGCCAGCTCTACCTGGGCGGCGCCGGCGACGCGGCCGTGCGCCGTCTCGCTCACCGGGTCAAGCGGATCGACCGCCTGGTGCGGGTGGCGCGCGCGGACGCGCTCGGGCGTCCCCCGCTGAAGCCGGTCGAGTGCTGCGACTGCGACTGGCTGCTGGCGCGCGCCGAGGCGCTGCGGATCCGGGATCAGGCGCCCGAGCCGATGGTGGGGGGCCGCGACCTGATCGCCCGCGGCGTGGCGCCGGGCCCGGCGATCGGCGCCCTGGTCGAGCGCTGCTACCAGGCCCAGTTGAACGGCGACTTTCAGGCCAGGAGTGAGGGCCTGCGCTACCTCGACCGGCTGCTGCGGCGCAGACCCGGCGCCAGCGGGCCGAGATGAACGAAACAAGGATTGGCGGCGAGTCGTCCCTGCACCCAGAGGACGATGGCTTGCCAGCACACAAACCGGCCGTCCGGGGCTCGGCCAGTGGCCCGGTCGATGGCCCCGAGGACGGTCAACTCGTTCGCCGTGCCGCGGCCGGCGACCGGGATGCGTTCGAAACCCTCGTCGTGCGCTACGAGACGCCCCTGCGCAAGCTGGTCTACGGCTATGTGCTCGACTGGGAGGTCGCCGAGGACGTGGCTCAGGATGCCTTCCTGCTGGCCTTCAGGAAGCTCGACCGGTTGGACGAGCCCGCGGCCTTCAAGAGCTGGCTCTACCGGATCGCAATCAACCGGGCTCACGACGAGCTGCGGCGCAAGTCCCGCTGGGGACGCCGGCTGGACCGCAACGTGGATGACGAGGCGCTTGCCGAACTGCCGGCGGCCGGCGCCGAGTCCGCGGTGGAGTCGCGGCTCCTGCGCCGTGCTCTGGTGCGGGCGCTGGCCGAACTGCCGAAAAGCCAGCGCACGGCGGTGGTGCTGAAGGACCTGGTGGGGATGAAGTACGTCGAGATTGCGGAGCTCCTGGACTGTCCGATCGGGACAGCGCAGATCCGGGTGCATCGGGGCCGCCGCCAGTTGCGGCGTCGGCTCGGCTAGGAGTCGAGTCGCGGCGTCCGCGCCGCGCTGACGCACAGGAAACATGGCTTGTTCCATGCAAGGATTGGAAAGGAGAAACGATGCAGGTCGAAGACAGAACCGGACGGTTTGAAGCCGCAGGGAAGCGGCTGGCAGGGGCGCTCGAGGCGCTGCGCGAGGAGTGTTGCGTGCCGCCGGAGGCGCCGGGATTCCTGGCCGGGTTCCGCGCCCGGCGCGACGCCTGGCGCGAGCGCGGGGCGCAGGCCGCTGCGTGGCGGATTCTGGCGTTGCGCTTGGCGCCTGTCGGGGGGCTCGCGGCTATCGCGGCGATGGTGCTGACTGTGGGTCTGGACTCCTCACCAACCGCTCCAGAGACGGCTGCGAGCGATCCGACGGTCTTTGACTACGAGGATCCTCTTGCTGCGGGCCTTGAAGAAGCAGGCGTTGCCACGGTGGCGATGAGCGGCGACGAGCCCGGCTACGAGCTCCTGGCCGTGCTGTACGAGCCCCTGGGGACGCGGTGATGAGCAACGGACGCATGCGAATCTGGATGTGGCTCGCTCTGGGATCCGTCCTGTTGCTGGGCTTGAGCGCCGGTCTTCTCGCCGATCGGCTGCTGGGCGAGCGCGGCGGCAAAAGGACCGGGGCGCCGGCCCACCCTCAGGCGCACGCCCCCCGCCCGCCGATGTTCCATTTCGATTGCCGGGCCTGGGAGGAGAGCGAAGGGGCGGCGGCCGCGGATGCAGGAGGGGATGGGCAAACCGAAACTGCGCCAACGGACCGACTCCGCGAACATAGCTCCAGAGCGACGAACCGGTTCGCTCGGCGCCTGGAACTGGATCCGGAGCAGATCGAGGCGTTGGCGCCCATCGTCGCCGACGCCATGAACCGGAGCCGGGTCTACTGGATCGGGGCCCGGGATGAGTTCTGCGCGATGCAAGGGGACTTTCACCAGGGGATGAGCGAGTTGCTGCGGCCGGAGCAGGCCGAACGCTTCGACGAGTGGAGAAGCGAACTGGCCGAGCGGAGCCGGCGCCATACAAACGGTCATCGCGGCGAACATCCGGGCAATGGGCCGGAGACCGGAGGTTGCCGCTAATGACACCGGAGAAGGAAACGGACCAGCAGGCACGCCTGCCGTCTGAACCCGCGGGCGAGACCACGTCGCCGGACGAAGTAGACATCCATCGGCACGTTCATCCGATCGTCCGCTTCGCGGTCGAGCGTCGGGTGACGATGTTCATGGCGACTCTCGGCGTACTGGTCCTGGGTTGGCTCTCCCTCTCGCGGCTGCCGCTCGAATTCCTGCCGCTGTTCCAGTCGTCGAACATCTCGGTCTGGGTTCCCTACCAGTCGTCTTCTCCAGAAGAGGTCGAACGCTCGATCGTATGGCCCTTGGAGGACAGCCTGGGGACGATCAACGGCGTCCGGCTGCTGCGGTCGCGGGCGAGCGGGAGTTCCGCTTCGATCGATATCGAGTTCCAGGACGGGACCGACATGGAGTTGGCGACCGTCGATGTCCGCGACCGCGTCGATCGGGTGCGCGACGACCTGCCCAGCGACGTGGAGCGGATCAGCATCCGCCGCTTCGAGAGCACGGACATTCCGGTGCTGCGGAGTGTTCTGAGCGCGCCGTGGACGCAGGACGAACTGAACGACTTCGTGGAAGATGTCCTGCTGCCGCGGATCGAGAGGCTGGAAGGGGTGGCGCAGGCCGAAGTCCGGGGCATGATGAGCCGGGAACTGCGAATCGAGCTCCTGCCCGAACGGATGGCGGCCCACGGCGTGGATGTCCGCGAGTTGGCGCAGGTTCTGCGAGACAACCACGTCAACGTTGCCGGCGGCTACCTGCGTGAGCGCAGCCGCCGGCTCTTGGTGCGCACCGTCGGCGAGTTCAAGACGGCCGACGAGATCCGCCGGCTGCCGATTCGCGGCGACGGCCTGCGGGTGAGCGATGTCGCCGATGTCCGCTTCGGCTATCCCGACAAGCATGAGTACAGCTTTCTGAACGGCGTCGAGGCGATCAGCCTGAGCATCAACAAGCAGTCGGACGCGAACCTCCTGGGGGTGGTGAACCGGGTCAAGGAGGAGTTGGAGGCGATCCAGCAGACCCCCGAGGGTGCGGGTTTGTCGGCGCGGCATTTCCATGACACATCCGTCGACGTGAAGCAGGGGTTGTCCGAACTGGGTCGTAGCGGGCTGATCGGCGGCGGTCTGGCGATCGTCTTCATGTTCCTGTTCCTGCGCAAGTTCCGAACCACGTTGCTGGTGGCTCTGGCGGTGCCGCTGTCGCTGGTCATGACCTTCGTGATGATGTACCTCGGCCGGCAGGCGGGAGTGACGGAAATCACGCTGAACGTGATGAGCCTGATGGGGCTGATGCTGGCGATCGGGATGCTGCTGGACAACTCGATCGTGGTCATCGAGTCGATCTTCCGCCACCGCCAGGAACTCGGCGCCGACGCAAAGACCGCTGCTCTCTGCGGCGCCAGCGACGTGGCGATGCCGATCATCGCTTCGACCGCCACCACGATGTGCGTCTTCGTGCCCCTGATCTTCTTCGGCAGCGGCGGCGGCGGCCCTGGCAGCTTCTCGCGCTTCATGGGCGACATCGGCACGACGGTGTGCCTCGTCATGCTCGGTTCGCTGGTCATCTCGCTGACCGTGGTGCCGATGATCGCGGCGATCCTGTTGCGCTCGGAGAGCAAGCGTCGATTCAAGCTGTTCGACCGGATCGGTGAGATGTACGGCTCGACGCTCGGCTTCACGCTCCGCCATCGCTTCATCTTCACGGTGGTGATCGGCGGCCTGCTCTACGGCTCGTGGGTGCTCTACAACGGCATCGAACGCAGTTTCACCCCGCCCTCCCAGGGCAGGGCGTTGACGTTGTTCGTCGATACGCCGCGGCAGATGGGAACCGACGAGCGGCTCGCGTTCTACGGTGAGGTCTATGACCTGCTCGATGTCAAGCGCGACGAGTGGGAGATCGCCGACATCGCCCATTCGGTCCGCCGTGGCGGCGGCAGGAGCAGGTCGTACGGCGGCGGCAACCGGTTCGAGCTCTACCTCAAGCCGGAAGAGACATCGGAACTGACCACGGACGAGATCCAGGATCTGGTCCGGGAAGCGCTACCGCAGCGGGTCGGCGTGGTGTTCAGGATCGCCCGCGCGGAGTTCGGGCGGCATGGCTCCGGACGGTCGGGAATCGAGATGGAGCTGATCGGCGACGACCTGGACATCCTAGAACTCCTGATACCCCGGGTGACCGACCGTTTGGAACAGATCCCCTTCATTACCGACATCGACAACTCGCTCGAGAGCGGCGATGACGAGATCCGGGTCTCGGTGAACCGGGAGCGCGCGCTGCAGGGTGGTCTCTCCAGCCAGGCCGTTGCGATGACGGTGAGCGGTGCGCTGTCCAGCCGTTCCCTCGCCTACTTCAAGAGTGCCGAGCGCGAGATCGGCATGGTCATGCAGTACCGGGAGGAGGATCGCGAGACCCTCGATCAACTGAGGAAGATGCAGGTGTTCGTGTCCAACCCGGACGGTGAGGGCGCCCCGGTGTCGTTGCCCATGTCGAGTCTGGCGTCGTTCGAGGTCGGGTACGGAGCGTCCCGGATCGAGCGGGAGAACCGGCGTTCCAAGGTTGAGATCGAAGCGAACACGATCGGCGGGACGCCGTCCTACATGTTGCGGCGGCCGGTCCAGGAGGCGCTGGCTTCGGTCTCCCTGCCGCCCGGCTACGAGTGGTCCTTCGGCCGGAGGTTCATGGAGGGCGAAGAGGACGCCGCTCGAGCAATCATCGCCATGATTCTGGCGGTGGTGCTGATCTACATGATCATGGCGGCCCTGTTCGAGGACTTCCTGCAGCCCTTCACGATCATGCTGTCGATTCCCTTCGCCTTCATCGGCGTCGGCCTGATCATGGCGCTCGCCGGACAGCCGAAGTCGGATTCCTCGAACATGGGGCTCCTGATCCTGGCCGGGATCGTGGTGAACAACGCGATCGTGCTGATCGACCACATCAACCGGTTGCGCCGGGAGGGCCTGAGCCGTTACGACGCGATCGTCCTGGGCGGCAGGCACCGGCTGCGACCGATCTTGATGACCGCAGTGACGACAATCCTCGGCCTGTCGCCGATGGTGGCGCCGTTCTTCCTGCCCGAAGTGTTCGGGCAACCCGAGGGCAGGGCCTCCTATTGGGCGCCGGTGGGACTTGTGATTCTGGGGGGGTTGACGACCTCGACCTTCCTGACCCTGCTTGTGATTCCGACGATCTACTCGCTCGTGGATGACGCGAAGCTGTTCATCCGGCGGGTTGTGCGGACGGCGTTGAACCGTCCGCGGAGAGAGATGGCATGAAACGCGAAAGACAACTGCTCGCGGCTCGGGGAACCGGCGCCGTCTTGCTGGTTCTGGCCCTGGCCGCCGCGAGCCTGGGGTGTGGACAGTCGAACGCCGAAGCCCCTGGAGGCGGTCCGCGTGGCGGCCCCGGCGCTCGGGGCCCGGGCGGTCCCGGCTTTGGCGATTCATCCGGCGGCGCCACGATTTCGGTCAAGGTGACGGCGGTCATCCGCCGCCAGATTGCCGACTACCTGGAGACGAATGGCTCGCTGGAGGCGGAGAACGAGGTCGACATCGTGGCCCGGACGACCGGTCCGATCGTTGAACTGAACGTCGAGGAAGGCGACTTCGTGCGCGCCGGTCAGGTGCTGGCGCGGATCGACGCCGCCGAGATCGAGGCCCAGCTCGGTATTGCCCGCGTGACCCTGGCGGAGGCCGATCTGGCCTGGAAGCGCGCCCAGGACTCCTACCGCGAGGAGGTGATCAGCCAGGAGGCGTTCGACCTGGCGAAGTCGAACTACGACGGCGCCGCGGCGCAGATTGTCGGCACCGAGATCCTGCTGAACTACACGGTGATCCGGGCGCCGTTCGACGGACTGATCATCGAGCGGGTGATCAAGAACGCGGAACACGTGGGCGCCAACGCGCGCTTGTTCCGGATCTCGGACTTCGACCCGCTGCTGTGTCCGATCCAGCTTCCCGAGAAGGATCTGACGCGGTTGAAGCTGGGACAGCCTGCCTACCTGACTGTCGAGGCTTTCACCGACGTGCGTTTCCCCGCCCGAGTGCTCCGGATCAGTCCGGTCGTCTATGCAGCGACCGGCACGGTGAAGGTCACCCTGGAGGTCCAGGGCGAAGGTCGTCTGCGGCCGGGGATGTTCGCGAGCGTGTTCGTCGAGACCGATGTCCATGACAACGCCGTGGTGGCGCCGAAGCAGGCCCTGGTCCTGGAGAGCACAGCCGATACCGTCTACGTGGTCGTCGACGACGGCGAGGGCGGCAAGATTGCACAGCGCCGCCAACTGGAGCTCGGTTTCGAGGAGAGTGATCACATGGAGGTGCTCTCCGGCGTCGCGGAGGGCGAGGATGTCGTGACCATGGGGCAGGACAGCCTGTCCGACCAGACGCCGGTGGTGATCCTGGAACGCGAGGGGCCGGCCCCGGCGGCCACCATGTTCACATCGCAACCGGACGCCGCGGCGTCGCCGGCCCAACTGGCGGATCAGCGGGCTGGCGCGCCGTCAGACGGTGCGGCCGGCGCTCAGCCGACACAACGGGGCCCAACGCCCGAGCGCATCGAGATGATGCGTTCACGGATGAAGGAACGGGGCATGGCCGACGAACAGATCGACCAGGCGATCGAGCGGATGAAGAGCGGCCAGGCGCCGCCGCGCCGTCCCCCGGCCTGAGGCCGGATCCGAGGCCCACCCAAGAAACTCGACATGCGGGTTGTTTCCTTCGCCACCCGGCGGCCGGTCACGGTGTTCATCTTCGCGCTTGCCGCGGTGGTGTTCGGCGTTGTGGCCTTTCGCGAACTCGCGGTCGACCTGCTGCCCGATATCACCTACCCGTCGCTCACGGTGCAGACCGAGTACGAGGGGGCGGCGCCGGTCGAGATGGAGACGCTGATCACCCGGCCGGTCGAAGACGCGGTCGGGGTCGTCAACGGGGTCAATCGGGTCATCTCGAGTTCGCGCGCGGACACCAGTGAAGTCACCCTTGAGTTCTCCTGGGGCACGAACATGGACTTCGCCTCGCTCGATGTGCGCGAACGTCTGGATCAGGTGCGGTTGCCGACCGAGGCCGAGCGGCCGGTGCTGCTGCGCTACGACCCCTCGCTCGACCCGATCCTGCGCATGGGTCTGACCGGGGGCGGCGGAGATCTGATCGCACTGCGGCTCCTCGCCGAGGAGGACCTGAAGCGGAAGATCGAGCGCCTGGAGGGCGTCGCCGCGGTGGTCGTGAGCGGCGGTCTGGAAGAGGAGATTCAGGTCGAGATCGACGAACGCCGCCTGACCAGTCTCGGGTTGACGATGAACCAGGTGACCAACCGCCTGGCGCAGGAGAACGTGAACCTGACCGGCGGGCGGTTGCGCGACGGCCAGACCGAGTACACGGTGCGAACGATCAACGAGCTGCTGCGCCCGGAACAGATGCGGGAGATCGTGATCGACCGGTCCCAGGGCGCCATCGTCCGCCTGGAGGACATCGCCCTCGTCTACCAGGGCGCCCGGGAACGGGAGGTGATCACCCGCATTGACGGCCGCGAGAGCGTCGAGATCGCGGTCTACAAGGAGGGCGGCACGAACACGGTGACCGTCGCTTCCGCGGTTCTCGACAGGGTGGAGGAGCTGGAGCGGGATCTCAAGCAGATCGGCCCCCAGCTCAAGCTGAGCGTTCTCGCCGACCAGTCGCGCTACATCCGCGAGTCCGTGTCGGCGGTGATCGAGACGGCTCTCATCGGCGGCTCACTTGCGATCGTCGTTCTCTTCCTCTTCCTGCGCAGCGCGCCGAAGACGCTGATCATCGGTATCTCGATCCCGGTCTCGGTAGTGGCGACCTTCTTCTTGATGTACGTCTCCGGCGTGTCGCTCAACATCATGTCGCTGGGCGGCATCACGCTTGGCATCGGTCTGCTGCTGGACAACTCGATTGTTGTGCTGGAGGCGATCCAGCGCCGGCGCGATCAGGGAGTAGGTGTCGTCGAAGCCGCCCGCGACGGCGCCTCGGAAGTCGGCCGGGCGGTGATCGCGAGCACCATCACCACGGTCTGCGTGTTCGTGCCGATCGTCTTCGTCGAAGGTGTAGCCGGGCAGATGTTCGGGGATCAGGCATTGACCGTCACGTTCTCGCTGCTCGTGTCGTTGGGGGTTGCCCTGACCGTGATCCCCATGCTCGCTTCGCGCAAGTTCTTCAGCGACTCGGACAAGCTGGAAACGGTCGAGAGCGTTGGGCGTTCCAACGTGGTCGTGCGCGGCCTTTCCGCCTTCTTTGGCGCCGTGGGTCTTGGGATCGCCGTGGGGGTCAGGTACGGGTTCCGCGGGGTCTCCACGGTGCTGTCCTGGTTGCTGCGGCCGGTCCTCGGCGGCTTCGATGCCCTGCTCAGGGCTGTGACGGCTGTCTATGCGGGCATTCTGGATCGGGCGCTGCGCTATCCCGCAGTGGTCGTTCTGGTGGCGGTCGCCCTCCTTGCAGGCAGCGTCCCGCTGGTCGGCAATCTGGGCAGCGAGCTGGTGCCCGAGTTGATCCAGGGCGAGTTCTACGTCGACGCCGAATTGGCGCCCGGCAGCCGTCTGGAAGTGACGGATCGCCGGCTGGGAAAGGTGGACGAGTTCGTGCGCGAGATCCCGGGTGTCGAGTCGGTCTACACCGTCGTCGGTACCTCGAACGAGCAGGGCGGCGCCGCCGGTGAGAAGCGCGAGAACATCGGCCAGGTGAACGTTCGCATGGAACCGCCGATCGACCCCGAGCGGGAAGAGGCGGTGATGAGCCGGATCAGGGATCTGATCGAGACCCAGAATGCGTCGTTCGCCTCTGGTACCGCTCCGGTCGCGGGCGCCGGGCCGCCGACAGCGGATAACAGCCTCAAGTACCGGTTCGGAAGGCCGACGTACTTCAGTTTCCGGAGTCCGGTGGAGGTTCAGATTCGCGGCCACAACCTGGCCTTGCTGGAGGTCCTTGCCGATCAGGTGGTGTCGCGGATGCGCGAGGTCGAGGGGCTGGTCGACGTCAAGTCGTCGACCGAAGGCGGCAACCCGGAGTTGCAGATCGTCTTCGACCGGGAGCGCCTGGCGGCCTTGAACTACACCGTCGCCCAGCTCGGCGGCGTGATTCGCTCGAAGGTGCAGGGCGACATCGCCACGGACATCGTCCGGGAGGACCGGAACATCGAGGTCCGGTTACGCACCGCCGAGAGTTTCCGTGACTCCGTCCGCGATTTGCGGAACCTGAACATCCGGCAGAGCGGCACCACGCCGTTGCCCCTGTCCGCCGTTGCCGAGGTGATCGAGACCGAGGGGCCGGCTGAGATCCGGCGCAGCGACGGGGGCCGCGTGGCGCTGATCGAGGCGAACATCGTCGGCCGCGATCTCGGCAGCGTCTCCGACGACATCCAGCAGATCCTCGACTCCACGCGGTTCCCGGCCGGTTTCGACTACTGGGTCGGCGGCCAGCGCCAGGAGATGGAGCGATCCTTCGACAGCATGCGACTGGCGATCCTGCTGGCGGTGTTCATGGTCTACCTGGTCATGGCGTCGCAGTTCGAGTCTCTGCTGCACCCGTTCGTCATCCTCTTCGCGGTGCCGTTCTCCGTCATCGGCGCGATCGGCATCCTGTACCTGACGCGGACGCCGGTCAGCATCGTCGTCCTGATCGGCGGCATCCTGCTGGCCGGAATCGTGGTGAACAACGCGATTATTCTGGTCGACTACACGAACCGGTTGCGGCGCGAGGGAAGGGCGAAGGTGGAGGCCCTGCGAGAAGCCTGCCTGGTGCGGCTGCGGCCGATCCTGATGACCTCGTCGACGACCGTGCTCGGCCTTCTGCCGATGGCACTGGGGTTGGGCGAGGGCGCCGAGCTGCGGACGCCGATGGCGCTGACGGTGGTCGGCGGGCTCATGACCTCGACCCTGCTCACGTTGCTCGTCATTCCGTCCCTCTACACGCTCCTCGACCGGCGAGCGTAGGGAGCTACGGAGGGAAGGCCGCCTCCAGCTCCTCGACGGTCCAGACCTCCCGGCGCCCTTCGGTTTGCCGGCGGACGCCGGTCACCAATTCGGAGGAGACCGGAGATGCTGTGTTGCCCCAGCTTCGCCGCACATAGGTCAGTAACGCCGCGATCGCCGGATCGGGGAGCCGGGGATCGACGGCGAAGCCGGGCATCATGTCGTCCCAGGTCTGGCCGTGGACTTCGATCGGGCCTTCCATGCCGTGGAGGACGAGGGCGGTGAGGCGTTCGGGCGAACCCAGGACCCAGAGGGAATCGACCAGGCTCGGGGCCAGGCCGTCCTGGCCGCGGCCGTCGTCGTTGTGGCAGGAGCGGCAGGCGCGGTAGTGGCGCCGGCCGTTGGTGAACTGAGCCGCTTCGGCGGCGGTCAGGGCGGGCGCGGCGGCCGGCGCCTCCGGCGCCTCGCCGGCGCTGGCGCCGTCCAGGTTCGCGGCGAGCGCGACCTGGCTGTGAAAGGGATCGTCGGGCCGCGCGGCCAGCCGCTCGGCCAGAGTGGCTCTCGCCCATGACACTTCGCGGGCTGCGGCGCCGAGAGTCAGCAGCGCCTGGGTACGAACCGGGGGCGACGACGAGTCGAGCAGTTCGGCGATCGCGGCCTGACCGGCGCCGCTTCTTGTGAGCGTTTCCTCGCCCGCGCGCAGGCCGTGGACGACGAGCCAGGGGTCGCGGTCCCGGATCGCCGCTTGCGCCGTCGCCGCGTCGAGCGCGCCGTGGCCGCTGAGTGTCCACAGCGCGTGGATGCGCGCCAGGGAGTTGTCGCCGGAGCGGGCGAGTTCCCGCAGTGCGTCACGGGTCGCGTCGTCGAGTTGGCGCTCGACCAGCAGGCGCTGCGCATTGTCGCGGTACCAGCCGTTCGGGTGGGACAGGGCGGCGATTCGGTCGGCGGCGGCCTCGAGGTTCGGCGGGTCCCGGCGGATTGGTGCGGGCTCTTCGCCTCCGCCCTCCCAGACCACGCGATAGATGCGGCCCATGCCGATCGGGCGATCCAGCCCGTGTTCGAGGATGTACTCGCGCAGGTAGGTGGTCACGTACCTCACGTGCTGCAGGATGCCGCGGTACATGTCGATCACGTACAGCGCGCCATCGGGCCCGACCTTCGCGTCCACGGGCCGGAAGCGCTCGTCGGTCGAGGCGAGGAACTCTCGCTCCACCCAGTCGGGATCGCCGTAGAGCCGGTGCTCGGCGACCAGGGTCGGGACGCCGTTTTCGACCGGGCCGGGCGCGAGGTCGAAGTGAGCCACGACGTTGCCGGCCGGCTCCGGCACGAAGACGTCGCCGCGCCAGGTCGCCGGGAACTGATCGCCCCGGTACACGGTCAGGCCGCTGACCGAGGTGGTCACCGCGAGCCGGCCGTCCTCGCGCAGCATGTTGTTCACGTAGCCGCGGTTGATGCCGGGGTTGACCCGGATCGAATAGACGCTCTCGTCCAGCACCAACCGTTCGCTGGCGCCGTGCCCGCCGCCCCGGGGCTGGTGCGCGGGATCGAGCAGGGCGTAGTCGGCCGGGATCAGATCCACGAACAGATAGCGCGAGTTGGTGTTGTAGTAGAGGCGGCCGTAGTCGTCCTGAGCGATGCCCCACTGGCCGCGGAAAAGGGTCGGATCGACCTCGACGGAGACGCCGCCGGAACCCCGCCGAAGCCGGAACCTGCGATCGGACTTCGCGTTGTAGATCCAGTTGTCGAGCGCCCACAGCAGACCGTTCTCGGTGTGCTCGAGCAGATCGGGATCGGCGTCCCCGTAGTCGAGCACGCGCTCGCGGCTCGCGCAGCGGGGCAGCCTGCCCGCCTCCGCCTCGCTCTTGCACAGCCAGAGGTTGGGCGGTTCGCCGACCAGGATGCCGCCGGAGACGGCCGCGATCGCGCGCGGGTTGACCAGGCCCTCCAGGTAGATCCCGCTGCGGTCCATCGCGCCGTCATGGTCGGTGTCCTCGAGCACGACGACCCGGCCGACCGGCGCCTGTTCGCCCTCGCCGTCGACGGTCGGCATGAAGCCGCGCATCTCGACCACGTAGAGCAGGCCCCGTTCGTCC
Organism: Candidatus Multivorans sp.; assembly: GCA_965247095.1. Classification (GTDB taxonomy): domain Bacteria; phylum Acidobacteriota; class Thermoanaerobaculia; order Multivoradales; family Multivoraceae; genus Multivorans. The sequence continues at coordinate 1,079,561 of OZ251997.1, forward strand.
CAGGCGATCGCCACCGGATCCTCGACCAGGGGCTCGGCAGCAACCAGTTCGACCCGGAAGCCGGGGGCTGCACGGAGCGTCGCCATCGCTTCGGGCGGCGCCAGCGGCGGTGCCTCCGGCACCTCGAACCGGCGCCACACCTGGTCCATGACGTGGCCCTCGCGGTCGCCGCGCTGGGCCGCACCCGGCGACGCCGTCAGGACCAGCAGGACCAACAAGAGCGCTCGCCAGTTCATCGCGGTGGAGTAGCCTAGCCCAGATGCCGGAGGCTCTATCTGCTGCCGAGCGGGCCGACCTGCAGGTCGGTCTGCGCATGGCCCATCCCCCTGATCCGGCGGCCCTTGGGGCGGAACGGCAGCGCCTGTCCGATCTCGAGGCAGGGCCCCGGACGACCCGCTGGCGCGCCTTTGCCGGGCTGATCGGCCCCGGCTACATGCAGAGCGCGATGACGCTCGGCAGCGGCACCGCGGCTTCCGCCCTGTTCGCGGGTGCGGTGTTCGGCTACGAACTCCTCTGGGTCGCGCCCCTGGCCATGCTTCTGGGCATGGTCATGCTCTCCGCGGTGGCCCACCAGACGCTGTCCACGGGGCTGCGGCCGTTCGACGCCATGCGGCGGTTTGCCGGGGCGCCGCTGGCCTGGAGCTGGGCCCTCGGGGCCCTGATCGCATCGATCGTCTGGCACTTCCCGCAGTACGCGCTGGCGTCCGCCGTGCTGGTCGACCTCGGTGAGGCCGCGGGTGTCGAGGGATTGCCGGCGCCGCTTCTGGGTTTCCTGGTCCTGTTCTGGGCGATCCTCGTCTCGTCGCTCTACGGTCGCCGGCCGGAACTCATCCGCGTCTACGAGCGGCTGCTGCGGTACATGGTGTGGGGAATCGTCCTCTGCTTCGGGTGGGTCGTCGCGCGGACCGGTATTGCGGACTGGGGAGCTCTCTTCCGCGGCTTCGTGGGCTTCGCGGTGCCCGGCGAGCGCAACGGCGTGCTCGGCGTCACGGTGATCCTGAGCGGGCTGTCGGCGGCGGTCGGAATCAACATGGTGTTCCTGTATCCGTACTCGCTGCTGGCCCGCGGCTGGTCGCGGGAACACCGCTCGCTGGCGAGGTTCGACCTCTGGACCGGCACCTTCATCCCCTATGTGCTCGCGGCGAGTCTGATGGTCATCGCGGCGGCGAACACGATCCACCTCGATCCCGCCTACGAGGGCGTGCGGTTGGGCCCGGTGGAGGCGGCGAAGTCGCTGGCGGCGGTGGCCGGCCCGGCGGCGGGCCGCGTCGTGTTCGACCTCGGCGTGCTGGGGATGGCGCTGTCCACGATCACCCTTCACATGCTGGCGACCGGTTTTGTCGCGTGCGAGCTCTTCGGTTGGCGGTTCGGCGGCCGCAAGCATCGGCTGGCGATGCTGCTGCCCGCACCCGGGGTCCTCGGACCCGTGTTCTGGGGCGACATCGCGGTGTGGCTGGCGGTGCCGACGAACATCGTCTGCGGGCTGTTCCTGCCCGCCGCCTACATCGGCTTCGTCATTCTGCAGCGAAAGCGGGGCTACCTGGGCGCGGACCGCGCGGACGGCGTCCGCGGTTGGCTCTGGTGGGGCGCGATGGTCGCAGTGACGGCCTTCCTGACCGGCTTCATGGCCTGGTACGTCTGGACTCAGGGCGCGGGCTACCTGGGACGTCTGGCGGGCTGAGGCCCCCTTTCTCGATGCTCCAACTCCGATCGGTCGGCATGCTGTTCGGCGCCGTCGAGGCGCTTCAGGCCGTCGACCTGGAACTCGTCCCCGGCGAAGTCGTCGGGCTGATGGGCGACAACGGGGCCGGCAAGTCGACCCTGCTCAAGATCGTCGCCGGCAACTTCGCGCCGACGTCGGGTGAGATCCACTGGGACGGCGGGCCGGTCGAGCTGTCTCCGCTGTCGGCGCGGGAGCACGGGATCGAGGCCGTGTACCAGGACCTCGCCCTGTGCGACAACCTCTCGGCGGCAGCGAACGTGTTCCTGGGCCGCGAGCTGAGCCGCAGGGTGTTCGGGATTCTGCCGGTGCTCGACCACGCCGGGATGCGGCGGAGGTCGGCGAAGCTGTTCGAGCAACTCGGTTCCGACACGCGACCGGACGACCTCGTGCGGAGGATGTCGGGCGGGCAGCGGCAGGCCATAGCACTCGCCCGGGCGCGCCTCAGTTCACCACGACTCATGCTGCTCGACGAACCGACCGCGGCCATCAGCGTGCGCCAGATCGCCGAGGTGCTGGAGTTGATCCGTAGCTTGCGCGACCAGGGCGTCTCCGTGCTGCTGATCTCCCACCGGATGTCGGACGTGTTCGCGGTGGCGGACCGCGTCGTCGTGCTCAGGCGGGGGCGGAAGGTGGCCGACAAGGCGAGCGGGGATTCGTCGCCCGAGGAGGTCACCGCGCTGATCACCGGCGCGATCGAAGGCGCGTGAAGAGGTTCCTCCGTTCGCAGCCCCAGTCGCTCTGGGTGATGCTGACGGTCGCCGGTCTGGCCGGCGCGATGAGCCTGGTCTCGGCGCCGTTCGCGAGCGGCGACAACATCTTCAACATCAGCCGCAACTTCGCCTTCATCGGGCTGATCGCCCTCGGCCAGACCGCGGTGATCGCGACCGGTGGGATCGATCTTTCGGTCGGCTCCGTCATGGGCCTCGCAGGAATAGTGACGGGGCTCGTTCTGGCGTCGGGCCAACCGCTGTTCCTCGCCGCCGCCGCGGGACTTGCGTGTGCGCTCGCGTGCGGGTTGGTGAACGGTGTGCTGGTCGGCTACCTGCGCCTCTCGCCCTTCGTGGTCACCCTGGGCATGCTCAGCATCGCCCGCTCGCTCGCTCTGGTCATCTCGAACAACAAGATGATCCACGATTTCGGCCCCGACGAGGGTCTGCTGCTATCGCTCGGCGGCGGGCGCACCCTGGGGCTCGCGAACCCGGTCTGGCTGCTCCTTGCGGCGGCACTCTCCGCCGCGGCCTGGTTTCGCTACAGCCGTCTGGCGCGTCACGTGCTGGCGGTCGGCGGCGACGAAGTCTCGGCCCGGCTGGCGGGAGTGTCGGTGGCCCGGGTCAAGCTCACGGTCTACGTTCTGAGCTCCCTGCTCGCGGGGGTGTCGGCGATCCTGATGATCGGCTGGCTGGGGGCGGTGACGAACGCGCTTGGCCAAGGCTACGAACTGCGCGTCATCGCTTCGGCGGTGATCGGCGGCGCCAACCTGATGGGCGGGGAAGGCGGCGCCTTCGGCGCGGTGGCCGGCGCGGCGCTGATCGAGTTGATCCGCAACAGCCTGCTCCTGCTCGGTGTCGATCCATACTGGCAGGGGGCCTTCGTCGGCGGCTCGATCATCGTCGCTATGCTGGTCGAACGAGTGAGACGGGCCGGTCCGGCCGGCGGTTGAACATTGACCCTGGAGTTGCCGGCGGTCGGGAGTTCTGGCTGGAATGGAGTTGCAAGTGAGTTCGAGGATGAGATCTGAAGGTGAGCGGCACGCAGGCCAGGCATGTCTCCCGACCGTTCTGTGTCTGGCCCTGGCGTTCTCGGTCGGGGGCTGTGCTCAGGAGGACACCGGCTACACCTTCGCCCTGGTGCCGAAGGCCATGAACAATCCGTTCTTCGACTACGCCCGCGACGGCTGCATGCAGGCTGCCGCGGATCTCGAGGATGTCGAATGCCTCTACATCGGCCCCAGCGAGCACACGGAGGCGGACCAGATCCAGGTCGTCGAGGACCTGATCACCCGCCGCGTGGACGGCCTGGCGGTGTCGCCGTCGAACGCGAGCGCGATGGCGCGGGCGCTCGTGCGGGCAAAGGAGGTCGGCATCCCCGTGATCACCTGGGATTCCGACCTGCTGGCCGAGGATTCCGGCTTGCGCACGACGTACGTGGGTACGGAGAACCGCGCGATGGGGGTGGAGCAGGCGAAGCTGCTGCAGGGATTGAAACCGGACGGGGGCGCCATCTGCATCCAGTCGGGCGGCGCCGCGGCGATGAATCACAACGAGCGGATGCAGGGACTCCGGGACACTCTGGCCGGCGTCGAGTCGAGCGAGCCGCCGGGGGATCGCCTCGAAGGCCGGAACGGTTGGACCGAGGCGGCGGCCTGTCCCCTCTACACCAACGACGACTTTCCGCTCGCCGTTCAGCAGATGGCCGACGTGCTGGCCTCCCAGCCGGACCTGGACGTCTTCTCGATCACGGGCGGATTCCCGCAGTTCGTCGACCAGGCGTACCGGCAGGCCGTGGCGCCGTACCGGGATCGGATCGACTCGCGTGATCTCGTGATCATCGGCGCCGACGTCCTGCCGATGCAACTGGACCTGCTGGCCGAGGGACTGAGTCACGGCCAGGTGGGGCAGCGCCCCTACGCGATGGGCTACCGGTCGATGGAGGTCCTGCTGGAGCTCGTGGGCGGCGGCACGGTCGAGGATCCGATCCACACCGGTCTCGATGTGCTGATCAGCGCCGAGGATGTCGAGGCGTTCCGGGCAGGGCGGGGCGAGTGACGCGGGCTCAGCGGGCGGAATCGTTGATCCGCGGCAGCTCGATGTCCCGGACCAGATAGCTGCTGCGCCCCGACGCTTCGTCCCGGACGCCGACCGCGACCGCGAAAGTGCCGGGTGGCAGATCGACGTTGACGACCACGACAGCGTTCCCATCCGGCGGCGGCAGTTGAGCCTCGCTCAAGGTGAGCGTCTTCTGGCGCATCGGCGTGCGGTCGCCGTCCTCGTTCTCGGCCACCAGGAAGATCCTTACGGCGCCCGCCCGGCCGGACGGACCGGGCAGGAGAGTCACTTCGGAGAACGGCACGTGGACCTCCACCGGCAGCGTGAACTGCTTTGAGCCGACCGCCGCCTCCATCTCGCCGAACGTCACGTCGATGGCCAGGGGATTGCTCTGCTCGTTGAGCTTCAGGGCGGCAAACAACCGGTCAGCCAGCCGCTGCTCCTCGGACTTGAGGATGTAGGAACGGCGGTAGCGCAACCGCCAACCCTTTCTGGGTTGTTTCAGCCGGACATCGATCTGCCTGATGGGGTGACGGCGCTCGGGCAGTGCGGCGTAGCCCAGCGAATAGTAGGAACCGAAGTCGGCGGCGATTTCCTCCAGGGACGCCGCCGGGTGCGCCTGGTTGAACACGGCCCGGCCGCCGGTCTCATCGGCCAGCAAGCTCAGGGTCGCCTGCAGGTTGTCAACCCTGAGGCGATCGTTCTGGCTACTGGGAACGAGAACGGTGGAAAGGCGCAGGCCTCCGGCGCCGCCGCCGTCCGCGGCGCCGATCGGGCCCGAGAGACTCGGGTCCACCGAAGAGGATGCGCGAATGCCGCCGGCGTCCACCGGATAGATGGTGACCCGGTTCGCGTTGCTGAACGCGCTGAGGCGATTGAATCGCGTCGTGTCATCCCATTCGCGCTCCAGTGCATCGGTTTCCGACTGCCGTTCGGGGCATACCTCGCCCAGGTAGTGGTACAGCTCTGCCCCCGGCCGCTGAGGCAGGCCGTCACTGACATAGATCAGCGCTTTCGGCCCCGGCAAGCCGCCGAGAGCCGTGATCAGCTCGGCGAGAGCGGACGCCGAAACCGCACTCCGGGACTGCATCTCGGCGGCGTAGTGGTTCGCCGAGCCGAGAAAGTTGGGCCACAGGTCCACGCAGGGCACGCAGCCGGGAGCGAGGGGGCTTGCCGTCGGCTGAGCGCACGCCTCGTAGCCGCGGCGCACCTCACGGACGATCTGCCCCCGAAGCAACTGGTCGTCATGGGCGGGAGAACGCGGTTCCGAACGGAGTTCTTCCAGGGCGCCGAGGAGTTCTCGCGGATCGGTCGTGAACGGCACGCGAATGTTCAGCTCCGGGTCGGCCGTAGCGAGAAGAAACCGGATACCCCGACTCTGATCGCCGCGACCGCTCAGGAAGGACGCCAGGTCACCGTCGATGCGGAGCAGGTTGCCGTGAGTGGTTCGGTAGCGGTCCACATGGAGCGCCACCATCAGGGGGGCCTCGGCGTCGGTCAGCTCTTCCAGTTCGTCTCCCTCGGTCCACTCGAGGCCGTCACGCGTCGCGGCGCTCAGGAAGTTCGTGACTTCCACCTGCTCGCCTTCCTCGTAGACCTCGAAGTCGGCGGCCGTGAGGTCCGCTATCGGTTCCCCCCGGCGGTTCGTCACGTGAACGTCGATGTTCACGACATTGACTGTCACCTGGTCGACGACCGTCGCCGCCGGCGAGTCCGGGCTCTCCGGCTGCTGTGGGGGGACTTGAGAGACGGCCAGCGCTGGAACCGCTACGAAGACGGCCGTCAGCAGAAACGCGCGGCGGTGTGAAGCCATGCCTTCACTATACTGACGCGATGTTCCGGGCGGGCTTGAGCGCCACGAATCAGGTGCTCCCTGCCGCGGCGGGGGCGTTCCTGACCGTCTGCCTTGGCGTCGGCCTCGCGGCTGCTCCGGCAGCCGCCCAGATATCCCGCCCCGAACCGGAGTACACGGGGTCGGACCGGATCGAGGAGTGGTCCGGCCGCCGCGTCCTCGTCGTCACCCCGCATCCGGACGACGAGACCTTCACTTCGGGCGGCACGCTGGCGCTCCTGACGGCAAACGGGAACGACGTCCAGGTGGTGATCTTCACCACGGACAACGCCGGTTCGCGCGACCCGGAGATGACGAAGGACCGATTGAAGGCGATCCGCCGGGCCGAGGAAGAGGAAGCCTGCCGCATTCTCGGTATCCCGAAGGAGAACATCCACTGGCTCGGACACGACGACGGAATGCTGGAGTACGTGGACCGGCGGGAACTGACCCGGCAGGTGGCGCGGGAGATCCGGCGGTTCAAGCCCCACGCCCTGTTCTCGGTGGATCCCGGATCGCCCTACGAGCAGTACCACAAATCGGACCACCGCTCGGGGGCGATCATCACCGTGGACGCGATCCGGGCCGCGCGCTGGCGCCTGTACTTCCCGGAGCTCGAGGCGGAGGGCCTCGAGGCCTGGAGCGTGCCGCTCGTGTTCTTCTACTACAGCGCGAGCCCGAACTACACGGTCGACATCACCGACGTGGCGGAGAAGAAGGCGCGCTCGTCGGCGGCCCATATCAGCCAGTTCGGCGCCCTGGTCGATCACTACGATCCCGGGATCGTCGACGAGCAACGGAAGGAATGGGCCGCGAGGCTCCTGGCGCGGGTCGAGCGCGACGGCGACGGCCGGGTGGTGGAACGCTTCAGGCGTTCCGGGGCCTACTGAGTGCCGGCCGCGGGACCGGCTTCGAGCCGGGACCTGCCGGCGCTGGCGCTGAGCGTTCTGGACCAGTGTCCGGTGCGCGCCGGCGTCACCGCAGCAGACGCGATCCGGGAGGCTGTGAAACTGGCGCAGGCCGTGGACCGACTCGGCTACAGGCGCTACTGGCTGGCGGAACACCACAACTCGGAATCCCTCGCCTGCGCCGCTCCCGAAGCCCTGATCGGGCAGGTCGCCGCCGCGACGAAGAGGATGCGGGTCGGTTCCGGCGGCGTGATGCTGAGCCACTACAGCGCACTCAAGGTGGCCGAAGTGTTCCGGATGCTGGAGACCCTGTACCCCGGGCGAATCGACCTGGGCGTAGGCCGGGCGCCGGGTTCGGACCGCTTGACCGCCAGGATCCTTGCGCACGGCCCGGGCCGACTGGGTGTCCAGCACTACCCGGAGCAGGTCGCCGACCTGCTCGGGTACCTGGGCCGTGGCCACGAGGACGAGCGCCTGAACGGAGTCCGCGCCATGCCCCAGGGCCACACGCAGCCGGATGTGTGGCTGCTCGGCTCCAGTCTCGGTTCGGCCCGCTTCGCCGCCTGGTTCGGCTGTCCCTACAGCTTCGCCCACTTCATTCAGCCCGGGGACGCCGAAGCCGCGCTCGACCTCTACCGGAGCGAGTACCGGCCCTCCGAGCGTCATCCCGAACCGCAGGCAAGCGTCGGCGTCAGCGCGATGGTCGCTGAGACGGAGGAGGAGGCGCGCCGGCAGTCGCTCAGCCGCTTTCTGTGGTGGATCCGTTTGACGCAGGGGCGTCCGGGGCCCTTTCCGAGCCTGGAGGAGGCCGAAGCGTACGAGTTCACGGATCGGGACCGGGTTGTCATGGAGAGGATGCAGGCCCGCAGTCTGATCGGTTCGCCGGATGCCGTGCGGACACGGGCGCAGGAACTCGCCGGCCGCCTGGGGGTGGAGGAGCTCGTCGTGCTGACGATCTGCCCCAGTTTCGAGGCCCGCGTCCGTTCGTACGAGCTGCTGGCCGGGGCGATCGGGCTGAGGGCTACTTCGGTTGACAGCCGCGCCCCTGAAGCCTGAGGATCCACGACGGCGCGGCGAGAATGGACTGTGACAGGCGAGAATGGTCCGTGACAGGCGAGAACGGACTGTGGCTCGGCGAGAATGGACTCGCGATGTTCGAGTCCGCGGAGGTGTGCGACGATGACGATTGTGGATAGGCGGATTGGAACCGGTCCGGTGGCCGACGAGCGCGAGCGCGCGAGCGTGTCGGAGCTGTTTCCGGCCTCGAGCGGCATGGACTTCGCGGTGGCCGATCTGTCGCTGGCGGACGCCGGCCGGCGGCAGATTGAACTCGCCGAGCACGAGATGCCGGGGCTGATGGAGCTTCGCCGGCGCTACCGGTCGGAGCAGCCGCTCGCCGGCGCGCGGATCACCGGCAGTCTGCACATGACTGTGCAAACTGCCGTGCTGATCGAAACCCTGGTCGACATCGGCGCCGAAGTGCGCTGGGCGTCCTGCAACATCTTCTCGACTCAGGACGAGGCGGCCGCGGCGGTGGTGGTCGGCAGGCCGGAGCGGGGTGGCGCCGCGGCGGACCCGAAGGGGGTGTCCGTGTTTGCCTGGAAGGGCGAGACTCTTCCCGAGTACTGGTGGTGCACGCTGCGCGCTCTGGACTGGCCGAACGAGAGTGGCCCGAGTCTGATCGTCGACGACGGAGGCGACGCCACGCTGCTCATCCACCGGGGCGTGGAGTACGAGCGGCAGGGCGCCGTGCCCGACTTCGATCCCGAGGAGGAACCCGAGGAATGGGGCGTCATCCTGGAGCTGATCCACCGCGTCCGCGCCTGGGACGGGAACTACTTCACCCGGCTGGCCGAGGGCCTGAAGGGAATCAGCGAGGAGACGACGACCGGCGTTCACCGTCTCTACGAACTGCAGGAAGAGGGCACGCTCCTGTGCCCGGCTGTCAACGTGAACGACTCGGTGACCAAGTCCAAGTTCGACAACGTCTACGGCTGCCGGCACTCCCTGATCGACGGCATCAACCGGGCGACGGACCTGATGATCGGCGGCAAGTCGGCGGTCGTCTGCGGCTACGGTGAGGTTGGCAAGGGGTGCGCCCAGTCCCTTCGCGGCCAGGGCTGCCGAGTGATCGTCACCGAGATCGACCCGATCTGCGCGCTGCAGGCCGCCATGGAGGGCTACCAGGTGGCGCGTCTCGAAGACGTGGTGGAAACCGCCGATATCTTCGTCACTTGCACCGGCAACCGGTCCGTGATCACGGCGGAGGTCATGATCCGGATGAAGGACAAGGCGGTGGTCGGCAACATCGGCCACTTCGACAACGAGATCGACATCGCCGGCCTGAAACGGACTCCGGGCATCCGCAGCCGCAACATCAAGGACCAGGTCGACGAGTGGATCTTCCCGGACGGGCGCAGTCTGCTCATCCTTGCCGAGGGCCGGCTGTTGAACCTCGGTTGCGCGACCGGGCACCCCAGTTTCGTCATGTCGACATCGTTCGCCAACCAGGTACTGGCCCAGATCGACCTGCACCGCGGCGGCGAGCAGAGGGAGCGGAAGGTGTCCCTGTTGCCGCGGAATCTCGACGAGGAGGTCGCCCGGCTCCATCTCGAACACCTGAGCGTGCGTCTGACCGAGTTGACCCAGGAGCAGGCGGAGTACATCGGCGTGCAGGTCGATGGCCCGTACAAGCGGGACGACTACCGCTACTAAACCTCAAGACCCAAGGGAGGAGACGCCCGAGCGATACCGCGGTGTGCTGCACAAGTCGTTGTTTCTCAGTAAGATACGGCTCTCATGACGAAAACTCGTAGTAGCGCACTCTGGATACCTGCGCTGGTCTGCGGCGCGCTCGCAACACTCGCGGCGTCCGGGGCCCATGCCCAGGAGCGCTACCACCCCGCGATCGACCCGGAGCTCTTCCCGGTGCCGGAGAGCCTGGAGGCGGCGGTGGAGTTCTGGCAGAAGGTGTTCACCGCCTACACCAGCGACCAGGTCGTCCTCCACGACGAGAGGCGCCTGGAGGTCATCTACAGCGTCGTCGACATGAGCGACCTGCGCATCCAGGGCGCGTCGGAGCTCCAGATCGACCGCGCCCGGATCAGGCGCGTCCGCGCCGAGATGAGCCGCATCTCCAAGGCCCTCCGGGATCTTGCGGCGGGACGGCCGGTGATGAACCTGCCGGCGGATCTGCGGTCCATACCCACCCGGATGGAGCATGTGGCGGGCGGCAGGTCGAAGTACCGGCGGGCCGCGGGAATGGTCCGCGACCAGCGGGGGCTGCGCAACCGTTTCGAGGAGGCGATCGAGATCTCGGGCATGTTCATGCCCGGCATCGAGCGAACGCTCGCGGAGTACGGCCTGCCGATGGAACTCCGTTGCCTGCCGTTCGTGGAGTCGATGTTCAACTACCGGGCACGCTCGAAGGTCGGAGCTTCCGGTGCGTGGCAGTTCACCGCCTCGACCGGCCGGTTCTTCCTGCAGATGGACGAGGCGGTCGACGCGCGGTCGGACGTGCTCCTGGCCGCTGCCGGCGCGGCGCGCAAGTTGCGGCAGGACTACGAGTCGCTCGAGGCTTGGCCTCTGGCGTTGACTGCCTACAACCACGGCGCCGGCGGTATGACGCGGGCCGTGCGCCGGCTGGGGACGCGGGATATTGCGGTGGTGGTGGAGAAGTACAAGTCGCGGACCTTCGGCTTCGCCTCGCGCAACTTCTACGCCGAGTTCATCGCGGCGGTGATTTCCTACGTCGAGCGTGAACGTCACTTCCCGAACGTCGAGCCGTTCCCCGAGATCCGATTCGATGTCGTCAACCGGGATCGGTACGTGGCCCTGACCGATCTGGCCGCGGCGACCGGCGTTGCGATCGACGCGCTCGCGGAACTCAATCCCGCGCTGGACCGGACCGTGCTGGCGGGCTCTCTCCTGGTGCCGCCGCGCTACCCGCTTCGGGTGCCGCAGGGCATGGCCGCGCAGTTCGAGCAGGCGTATGCCGAACTGCCGCCGGATCATAAGGCCGACCGTCAGGCCGCATTCGGATACAGCGTTCGTCGGGGCGACACGTTGGGTGGGATCGCGCGCCGATTCGGCGCCAGCGTGGCGGAGCTCCAGCGCGCAAATCGCCTGCCGAGGGCGGACCGCATCTACATAGGCCAGCGGCTGCGAATTCCGCAGCGCGGTGCGGGGCCCGCGGCGCCGCGACCGGTCCGCCGGGCCGCGCTCGATCCGTCTGGTACGAACGAACCGGCGCGGACTGCGACGCCTTCGGCCCCCCAGGTGGCAAATAGAGGGGAGCAGCCGTCCGGGGACACCGTCCACGTCGTCAGGAAGGGTGAATCTCTGCACCGTATCGCCAGGAAATACGGTACCTCCGTCAAGGTCCTGGCGGCGGCGAACAACCTGCGGCGGCCCGAACTGATTCACGCCGGCCAGCGCCTGGTGATTCCGCTGGACGGTGAGGAGATGTTCTACCGGGTCCGGCGGGGCGACACCCTGAGTCAGTTGGCGCGCACGTTCCGGACCTCAGCCGCCAGGATCCGCCAGACCAACGGGCTGCGCGGCAACCTGATCGTCATCGGGCAGACGCTTCGCATACCGACAGGATGATTCTCCGGTCGGGCCGTTCGAGGCGTTTGGCGGCGCTCGCGGCGGTCACGGGATTCTTCCTTGCCGGCTGTGGTGACGAGGCAGGGCGGGCGGCGGATCTGGTTCTCCTGGGTGGCCGTCTGGTCACCCTGAGCGAAGACGTTGAGCGAGCTCCCGCCGAGGCGGAAGCGCTTGCCGCGGTGGATGGCCACATCGTGTTCGTCGGCGCCGACGAGACGGCCAGGAGTTGGGTCGGCCCGGATACGGAGGTGCTCGACCTGGAGGGCCGTCTGGCGGTGCCGGGTCTGATCGAGGGGCACGGACACTTCTGGGGTCTCGGCGAATCGAAGCTCCAGTTGGCGCTCGAGTCCGCGTCATCCTGGGACGAGATCGTCGCCCAGGTGGCGGCCGCGGTCGAAGGAACCCCACCGGGCGCCTGGATCCTGGGGCGTGGCTGGCATCAATCCAAGTGGTCGGAACCGCCTGTTGCGAGTGTGCAGGGACTACCTGTTCATGCCGGCCTGAGCGCGGCGTCGCCAGAGAATCCCGTGCTCCTGACCCACGCGAGCGGCCACATGGCCTTCGTCAACGCACGGGCCATGGCGCTCGCCGGAATCGACGAGGCAACCCCGGACCCGGACGGTGGCGAGATCGTGCGCGACAGAGCGGGGCAGCCGACCGGCGCGCTCAGAGAGACGGCGGAGAACCTGGTGGCGGGCCTGCGCGGCGAGACGCTGGAGTGGAACCACGTCCGGCGCGTGGTGCGCATCGCGGCTGAGGAATGTCTCGCCAAGGGCATCACCAGCTTTCAGGACGCCGGCTCAAGTTTTGAGCTGATCGACATCTATCGACAGATGGCGGACGAGGGGTCCCTTCCGCTGCGTCTGTGGGTGATGGTGGGGGAGGGCAACGAATCCCTGGCCGAGTCCCTGAGCCGGTACCGAATGATCGACCGCGGAGACGGCTTTCTGACCGTACGGGCCATCAAGCGATCCATCGACGGCGCCCTGGGTTCGCACGGCGCCTGGCTGCTTGCGCCCTACGAGGATCTGCCGCAATCCAGCGGTCTGAACACGACGAGCCTTGAAGCCATGGAGGAGACGGCACGGCTGGCGCGGGAGCACGACTTCCAGCTCTGCGTCCACGCCATCGGCGACCGGGCGAACCGCGAGACACTCGACCTGTTCGAACGGGCGCTTGCCGGCGACCGGGACCAACGCTGGCGGATCGAACATGCCCAGCACCTGCACCCGGACGATGTTCCACGCTTCGCCGGGCTCGGCGTCATCGCCTCGATGCAGGCGGTTCACTGCACATCCGACGGACCCTGGGTGCCGGACCGGCTCGGGGAGGAACGCGCGGCCGAAGGCGCCTACGTGTGGCGAAGTTGATCGACTCCGGCGCCGTGGTGACCAACGGCACGGACGCCCCGGTCGAGGATGTCGATCCGATCGCGTCCTTTTATGCCGCGGTCAGCCGCCGGATGGGGAACGGCGAGGTGTTCGAGCCAGACCAGCGGATGACCCGGGAAGAGGCGCTCCGTTCGTACACACTCGACGCGGCCTATTCGGCCTTCGAGGAAGATCGGAAGGGCAGCCTGGAGGTCGGCAAGCTCGCGGACGTGACGGTTCTCTCCCGCGACATCATGACCGTGCCCGAGGAGGAGATTCCCGGTACCGAGGTCGTCTACACGATCGTAGGCGGCCGGGTGGCTTACCGCCATCCGTCGGCTTCGACTTCAGGCGACGGATGAGCCCTCGCAGGGCGGGTTCGGCGGTTCGCTCGGGTGAAGTGAAGTTGCTGGGCGGCCGCTGGCGGGGCCGCCGTCTCGCGACGCCGGCGGGCATTCGCCCCAGCCAGGCCCGGGTGCGCGAAGCGCTGTTCTCCCACTGGGGCGATCGCGTCCTCTGCTGCCGCTTCCTGGAGCTCTACGCGGGCTCCGGCTGCGTCTCGCTGGAGGCGTTGTCCCGGGGCGCCGGGTCGGCCCTCGCCGTCGATTGGGATCGAGGCGCCTTGGAGTGCATGGAAGGGAACCGGGAGCGCCTGGGCGCCGATGCGCTGCGCCTGGCCCGAGCGCGCCTTCCCGAGCGTCTGGGCGCCGCCACAGGCGGAGAGGCCGCCTTCGACCTGGCCTTCATCGACCCGCCGTACGACGCGCCAGGGCTCGACGACCTCCTGGCCGCCGTTGCCGGGTTGATCGGGGACGGCGGGGAAGTCGTGCTGGAGCACTCGAGCCGGCGACGCCCGCCCGCGAGTGCGGGCCGACTCCGGCTCACTGGCGAGAGGCGCTACGGCGACAGCGCCCTGGCCTTCTACATCGCTAGCGGCTAAGCGGGACCTGGTGCGAAAGGGGGGACTCGAACCCCCACGGTATTGCTACCACAAGATCCTGAATCTTGCGCGTCTACCAATTCCGCCACTTTCGCAACGACCCGGAGGCTCCGCCGCTTTCGCGGCGGCCCATGGACCAGGCGGGGATTGTAACCGCATACCGGGGTTGCTGGCAGCCCCTCCACGAACTGCTAGGCTCGTTCCATGAGCAGATCACTTCATCGGTGTGTGGCTCTCGTCGGCGGGACCTTGCGTGCCGCGCTTCCACTGTTGCTCGCCATCGCGTGTCTCGCAGGCGTGGCCGGTTGCGCCCAGACCGGGCCGGACGGGGCGAAGGACGAGGATCGGCTGGCGATCGAGGCCGTTCTCACGGACTACCTGCCGAAGCTCGGCGCTGCCTACGCGAGGGGAGATTTCGAGTCACTCGCTTCCGGGGCCGTACCGAAGGAGGTCGAGACGGTCAGAAGGCGGGTCTACGAGCTGGAAACGGGGGAGAGCCGTACTCTGCAACCGACGCTCAAGAGCTTCGAGATCGAGCGGATCGATGTCTGGCGCTACTCCAACGCGGTCGTGACCACCCTCGAGGTTTGGGACATCCAGTCCCTGGCCAGCGGTACCGAGCAGGTACTCGCGTCGGCTATCGATCGCTACCGTGTGCGCTACCAGTTCAAGCGGCGCGACGAGGGTTGGATGGTGATCGACCGCCGGATCGAATACCAGTTCGAGTCATAACGCGGGACTCCCTCTCGTGCCAGCCGCGATCGCGATCGTCGGTCGCCCCAACGTCGGCAAGTCGACACTCTTCAACCGGTTGATCGGCCGCCGGCAGGCGATCGTCCACGGAACGCCCGGCGTGACGCGGGACCGCCTGGTCGGCCGCTTCGAACTCGAAGGTCGCGGCGTCGTCGAGCTGATTGACACCGGAGGCCTGGTGCCGGGCGACGACCCCCTGGGATTGAACGCCCAGGTCGAGTTCGCGATCGAAGAGAGCGACTTGCTTCTGCTCGTTGTCGACGGCAGGGACGGGCTGGCCGCGGCCGACGAGCAGGTCATGGAGCGGCTTCGGGGTTACGACCGGCCGATCGTCATTGTCGTCAACAAGTCGGATACCCGGGCCGCACAGGAGGGATACCAGGAGTTCTACGCTCTGGGCGCCGATGGACT
Source organism: Candidatus Multivorans sp. (assembly GCA_965247095.1). GTDB lineage: Bacteria > Acidobacteriota > Thermoanaerobaculia > Multivoradales > Multivoraceae > Multivorans. The sequence continues at coordinate 1,094,870 of OZ251997.1, forward strand.
CGTTCTCGTGTCCGCGGAACATGGCACGGGTCTCGGATCGCTGCACGAAGAGGTCGCCCGGCATCTTGCCTGTGCGGCGCCGGCGCTCGAGCCCGAGGCCTCCGGGGTCGCGGTAGTGGGTCGGCCGAATGTGGGCAAGTCCTCGTTGATCAACCGGTTGCTGGGCCGGGAACGGACGCTCGTAGCGCCGACTGCCGGAACGACGAGAGATCCGATCGACAGCCTGCTGCAACGCGCGGAAGGCCCGGACTACCTGCTCGTGGATACGGCCGGTATTCGCCGCCGTTCCCAGGTCCAGGACGTTCCGGAGGAACTGGCTGTGATGCTCGCCCAGAGGCAGATCGAGCGTGCCGAACTGGTGGTCCTCGTGGTCGACGTGAGCCATGGGATCACAACCGGTGATCTGGCCATTGCCAATGCAGCCTGGCAGGCCGGACGCTCGGCCGTCATCGCCTGCAACAAGTGGGATCTCCTGGACGGGGAGGGTCGGGAGCGGCTCGAAGCGGGCTGGGAGCGCGTGGCGGAGGTGTTCGCCAAGCCGCCTCGCGTCAACGTCTCCGCGTTGACGGGACGGGGCGTGGGCAGCATCCTGCCCGCTCTCGATCGGGTCCGGGAGCGCCACCGGTTGCGGGTCCCGACCTCCGAACTGAACCGGGTGACGCACCGCATCGTGGCCCGCCACCAGCCGCCCGCAGAACGGGGCAGACCCTGGCGATTCTTCTACGGAGCCCAGGTGCAAGGGACACCTCCGACGTTTCTGCTGTTCGCGAACCGGCGCCTGAAACGTGGGCACACCTACCGGAAGTACCTCGAAAACCAGCTTCGAGGAGCGTTCGATCTCGAGGGCGTTCCGCTTCGCATCGTGGTCAGGGAACGGCGCGGCGAAGCCGAGCCGGTACCGGGCTGAGCGGCGGCCAGGAGACCTGACTTTGCCGTTTTGGGGTTTCGTATAGTCTCCTACCGCGTTTTCCCTGACTCCAGAGATCCGGGTCGCCGCCGTTCCTTGGCCAACCCGGGGATCATCTGCGGACCAGGAGGAGACCGGTCATTCCCTCCAAGCAGCAGTACAAGATTGCCGATGTGTGCCGGGTGCTGGACATCCAGCCCTACGTTCTGCGTTACTGGCAGACCGAGTTTCCGGTTCTCGCCTCGAAGAAGAGCGCGGGCGGCCGTCGGGAATATGACGCCGAGGACCTGGAGACCATTCGCCGGATCAAGGAGCTTCTGTACGACGAGGGCCACACGATCGCCAGCGCCAAGAAGAAGCTCGCCGCTGAACTCGAGGAGGGCGGTGTCCGCGGGCGCCCTCTGATGGTGACCGAGGCGCGGGCCAACGGCGGCGAGCTGCCGGCGGAGGCTGAGCTGCCGGCGGAGGAAGGGCAGGGAGACGACGCGGAGACGGAAGAGGCCGAAACGGAGGAACCGGAGGCGGAGGAGGCGCTGGACAGCTCGCCGGCGGGTGTGGAGGCCTCCGATGTCGGCGAGATAGGCGCTTTGACCCGCCGGGTCGAGAGGCTCGAGGGTGGGGTTGCGGCGCTCGTTTCGCAGGCGCGCCAGCTTGCGGCCGAGCTCAAGCCTGAGATGGGCGTCGAGGACGACTGATCGTGCGCCTGTTGCCAATCGCCGCGATCCAATAGAGAATGCCCCTCGGTCGGGACGTGGCGCAGTCTGGTAGCGTACCTGAATGGGGTTCAGGGGGTCGCGAGTTCGAATCTCGCCGTCCCGACCATTTGACGACTTGTCCAGCCCTGTAGCGCCCGGCCAGCCGCCAGTCCCGACATGCCGCCACTCCTGACGTGAGGGCCGCCTCCGATGCGGCTGGTGTCAGGTTCGGCCTGGTGGCGGCGCGCTTTAACGGCAGCATCGTCGAGCGCCTGGTTGAGGGCGCCCGTGGGCGCCTGCTGGACCACGGGGCCAGGGCCGAAGACCTTCTGCTTGTCCGGGTTCCCGGCGCCTGGGAGATACCGGCGGCTCTCGATGCCCTGGCCGCCGGCGGAAGGGTCGATGCGCTGGTGGCGCTCGGCGCCGTGATCCGAGGTGAGACACCACACTTCGAGTACATCTGCAACGCGTGCGCGGCAGGATGCGCCGGAGTCACCGCGCGAACCGGAATCCCCGTCGGGTTTGGCGTTCTCACCTGCAACGACGCGGAGCAGGCCGCTGCCCGCGCCGGGGGCAAGGCGGGAAACAAGGGCGAGGAGGCCGCTGAAGCAGCACTCGAGATGGTAAATCTGCTGCGGTCGCTCAAGTCGTGACCAAGGCCGGCGAAGCGTCATCGGCGGAAGGCGTGCTTCCGGCGAGTGGCGATCGGCCCCGACGGGCCGGTGGCAAACGCCGCCAGGCCAGGGAAATGGCGCTGCAGATGCTCTACCAGCGGGAACTGGGGGACGCGGAACCGGCTCAACTGCTCAGGGCATTCGACATCCACGCGTTCCGCGCCGAGACCGCGGACGCCGGCGCCAGCCCGCAGGTCTCGGAGTTGGCGCTCGACTATGCCCGCACCTTGGTGGAGGGCAGTCTCGCCCACAAGGAGTCGATCGATCGTCTGGTCGCGGACCAGGCGGACAACTGGAGACTGGAGAGGATGCCCGTGGTTGATCGCAACGTCCTGCGTCTGGCGGTCTACGAGATGCGCTTCCAGTCCGACGTGCCCGCGGTGGTGGTGATCGACGAAGCGATCGAACTGGCCAAGAAGTTCGGTTCCGAGCAGTCGGGGCGTTTCGTGAACGGAATCCTCGACGCGCTGCGCACGACGCTGGCGGCCCGTGGTGGGAGTCCGTGTCGCACCGAGAGCGGCGAGGCGCGCGGCTGACAACGCGCGGCTGACAGGCGCGGCTGACAGGCGCGGCAGACAAGGCGCGGCTGACAGGCGCGGCAGACAAGGCGCGGCTGACAGGGCGCGGCAGGCTGGTACGCTGACACCTATGCGGAGCACTCCTCCGAAGCGACTTAGCGAGGCAGCGGCATTGCTACCGGTGCTGCTCCTGGCCGGCTGCGGCTACGCGCTCGTTGGCAAGGCGTCCAACATTCCCGACGACGTGCAACTGGTGTTCCTGCAGCCGTTCGAGAATCGGACCGCCCGGGCGGAGGTCGAGCAGTTCCTGACGCAGGCGATCGCGGACGAACTCGTGACCCGTCGCCGCTTCGAACTCGTTTCCACCGAAGCGGAGTCGGATGCCACCATTCGCGGCGCGGTTACATCCTTCCGGGTCGCGCCCATCACCTTCACGAACGACGGTCGTGCCCAGGAGTACGAACTGGCAATCGTCGCCGATGTCTCCTTCCGCCGCAGCGTCAAGACACCTGGCGGAGAAGAAGGGGAAGTGATCTGGGCGAATGACCGCTACCAGTTCAAGGAGAGCTACGAGGTCGAGAGCGCGGACAGCGACTTCTTCGACCGCGAGAACATCGCCATCGAAGACAGTGCGGAACGGTTTGCCGACACGATGGTGACGGATCTGCTCGAGGGCTTCTGAGGCCCACACCCCCGGAGAGGGGATTACCCTGCCTGGGTCACCTCGGTAGCTGCTTCCGCCGCGGCTGCAGCCTCGGTGCGGCGGTTCACGAGCCGGGTGAGTCTCGACTTACGGCGGGCGGCGGCGTTCGCGTGGATGGCGCCCTTGCGCGCTGTTACGTCGATCAGGCTCAACGTCCCGGGAAGCAGTTCCCGGGCACGCTCCACGTCGCTGTCGGCGGCTGTACGCAGCGCCTTGACCGAAGTACGGAGCTTCGACATCGCGGCGCGGTTGCGGTCCCTTCGGACTCGCGACTGCCGGATGCGCTTCTCTGCCTGTTTGCTGTTCGCCATATCGTCTTCTCTCACCCTTGGCCTGTACGTCATCCTATGCGGCCCGGGACACGGCGCCACCGGCGGCGCAGTTTACTGTTCGGCGCCCAGGTTGTCGAGTTGCTGGAGCGCCAGGATCGCCTCGTCGGTGCCGGGATAGCTGCCTCGAACCCGAAGGAACATCTCGATTGCGCGTTCGCGGTCGCCCAGCTCGGTCAGAGCGACCCCGATCTTGAGCATGGAACTCGCGACCTTGTCGCTTTCCGGGTACAGCTCTCGGACCAGGCTGAGCTCTTCGATCGCTGCCCGGTATCGCCCTTGGCCCAGATGGGACTCGCCGAGCCAGTACTGGGCGCTGCCCGCATCGACGCCGTCCGGGAACGTGTCGAGGTAATCGCGAAAGCCGGTGATTGCCCGCTCATACCTGCCCTCGGAGTAGTCCCGGTACGCGGCGTCGTAGAGGCTCTTCGGATCGACCGTCTCAGCCGCGGGCGTCGGCCGGTTGGTTTCCCGCAACTGATCGAGAGCCGCAAGGTACGCCTCCTGGCGTTCGAGTCGGACCTGGATCAGGGCAACATCCGTACTCGTCTCCTCGAGGCGTTCCTTCGAAGCGTTGAGGATCTGGCGCTGCTCCTGGATCAGGTTTCGCAGCGCTTCGAGATCAGAGATGATCTGCCGCAGATCCTCCTTGAGATCCGCGTTCGCGGTCACATCGCTGTCGACCTGACGCTCGAGCGCTTGAACGACCGTGGCCAGATCCTGGCGCGTCGGTGTCTGCGATCGGAGCTCGTCCAGCCGCCGTTCAACAGCGGCGAGACCGGTCTCCAGGTCGGTCAACTGCGTGGACGAGGAGGCACAGGCCACCGCCAGCAGCGCCAGAACCGAACCGGCGAGCACCAGCAAAACGCCCGTTTGACCGGTCCGGTTGGCGGGCGTTCGAGCTTCTGACCGCCACATGCTCAGAACCGCGGCTATCGACTAGGGCGTCTTGCGGCGAAGGTGCAGCGACCGGCCGGCGCCTGAGGCGCCTCCCTGACTCAACTGAAGTCGGTGACCCGGAAGTAGGCGCGACGGTTCAATTGCCAGCAGTCCTCGTTCGAGCCCTCGCACTGCGGACGCTCCTCGCCGTAGCTGATCGTCTTGAAACGATCGCCCGAAACGCCCAACGACAAGAGGTAGTCCTGCGCGGCGTTGGACCTGCGGTCGCCAAGGGCGAGGTTGTAGTCGTTCGTGCCCCGCTCGTCGCAGTGGCCCTCAATCGTGATCATGAGGTTCTCACCGTCCCGGGTCTTGAGGAAGTCGGCGTTCTTGCTGAGCTGAGAACGCGTCATGTCGGTCAGTGTGGCCTTGTCGAACTCGAAGTAGACATCGCCCAGGAAACCCTTCTCGTGGACCTCCCGGTTCGCCTCTACGATGTCCTCGGACCAGGGCGACACGTACTCGGGTACAACCGGCGGCGCCGGCGGCGGCGGCACCGGCGCCGGCGGCGGAGGCTCCTCAACCGGCGGCGGCGGAGGCGGTGGCGTTGGGGGCTTGGGCTCCACCTTCTTGCAGGCGCCAACGGCCAGCAGCACAAGAGCCGGGAGGATGAATGCGGGGAACCTTCTGGCCAACATACCGGGACTTCTCCTCAAACCTGAAAGCTGGATTTTGTGAATGCGGGGAAACAGTACCAAAGCGAGGCGGGCACGGCAACCGCTTTCTGCGGTGGGGCCCCTTCGAATCAGTCGAAGTAGTCCGACCAGGAAGGATGGGAGTTGTTGCCGCGGGTGGTCACCTGGCGGGTGTACCTGCCGTCCTGGCTCATGATGTAGATGTGCCGGCGACCTCCACGGCGGCGGGAATCGAAGATGATCCACTCGCCGTTCGGCGAGAAGGACGGATTCTCGTGACTTCCGGGACCGGTCGTCAGGAGTTGATCCTGGCCGGTGACCAGGTCGACGACCGCGATGTTGTGGCGGTCGCCCCGGTCGGCGCGGCGGGAGTAGACGACCCGGCTGCCGTCCGGGTGCCAGGATGCGCCCTCGTTGTACCGGCCCTCGAACGTCACCCGTTGCAGGTCGGCGCCGTCGATGCCCATGAGGTAGATCTGCGGGGTGCCGGAGCGGCTCGAGGTGAAGGCGATTCGCTTGCCGTCGGGCGAGCACTCCGGGTTCGTGTCGATACGGCTCGACCGGGTGAGCTGCCGGGGAGTTCCGCCGCTGCGTGACACCGCGAAGATCTCCATGTTGCTGGTTCGGCGCGCAAAGAGGACCGTGTCGCCGTCCGGGCAGAGGCTGGGGGAGTAGGCGGGCTGTTCCCCAGCGATCACCGGCGTCTTCCTGCCGGTTACGAGATCGGCCCAGTAGACGCCCGGACTGCCCTCGAAGAAAGAAAGGTACAGGAGCCCGCTACCGTCCCGCGCCCAGACGGGCGAGAGGCTGGTCGAGATATGCCCGGTGATCCGCCGCTGGGCGTGACCGTCGTAGTCCATCAGGAAGATCTCCTTGCTGGACTGGCCTTCCCGGTCCGAGACGAACGCGATCGCGGTCATTGCGATGCCCCGGCGGCCAGTGAAGTAGAGGACGATCTCGTCGGACATCGCATGGGCGAAGCGGCGCGCGAGGTCGATTCCCCCGTTGAAACGCTTCCCCAGAATGAACTGCCCGCTCGCCAGGTCGTAGACCCGTCCCTCGAGGATCAGCTCCTCGCCGTCGAGCTTGAACTCGGTGAGCAACGCGACTTCGTTGCCGTAGGCGCGGTACTGCTCGAGATCCTTGGCTCGGTCGCCGGTGAGAAGAACCGCCGAAAGGACCTCCGGGCCCTGGACGTCGAAGAGTTGAGAAAAGGCCAGATCCTCCCGGAGGGTCTGTTCCACTTCGCTCATCGCGTCGAGAAACTCCGGCCTGGCGCCCGGCGGGCGCCAGGATCGAGGTACGGCGAGATTCAGGCGCACGGCCGCGTCGCGGTCGAGGACCACTTCGACATCGGAAGGCAGTTGCCCGGCGGGAAGCGGCGTTTCCGGTCCTTGCTGCGCGCCCAGGGACAGTGCCCCGCAGACGAGGGCCGCGACCACGGCCCTGGCGATTTGAACCGGCGGAATCGTTGGATGGAGGCGCTGCATGGTCACCGTATCCTCATCGTCACGCCGAGACTCGGTTTGCGGAAGCTGCGCGGCAGCGGCGGCACCGGCGACGCCAGTTCGATGGCCCGCAGGCCGGCGTTGTCGAAACGGGTGACGCCCGAGGACTCGATCAGTTGGAGTTCGCTCACGGTGCCGTCACTCGCGATCCGGAAACGGACGAGGGCTTCGACGCCGTCGATCGGCGGCCTCGTCCAGCGCGCCCTGATCGCGGCGACCAGGCGTGTCGTGTAGTAGGCGTAGGTGAAGTCCTCGGCGTCGTAGCCGACCACCGGCGCTGCCGCGTCGTCGCTCCCGGCCAGCGAGTCGTCGACGGTCCGGGTGCGTTGGAAGGGACGTTCCAGCCTGGGCCGCGGTTCGGGCGCCGGCTCGGGCGGAGGAGGCGGCGGCGCCGGCTCGGACGCCGGCTCTTCGGGCTTTTCCTCGGCGAGCACCGGCACATCCGGCGGCGGCGCCTCCGGCGGCGGTTCGGGCTCGGGTTCCGGCGCCGGTGCGGGCGGCGGCTCTTCCTCCGGGGGCGGAGTCACTGGGATCGGCTTCGGCCGGATCGTCGGCATGCGGACCAACTCGACCGTCTGGCGCTCCAGGTAGGTCGGTTCGGCGAACAGACTGGGCCCGAAGAGAATCCCTCCAAGAACAGCGAGATGGAGGGTCACGGACAGGGCAAAGCACAGCCGGTTCAGGCCGGCGCCTCGGCGCTCCCGGCGCGTGAGAGCCCACTCGACTGGAGGCGTGGGGGCGTCCTGACTCGGCACCTGGCTGGGTCTCCGTGACAACGACCACTAAGGGCCTTGATCCTCTGGTTGCACGACGAGCGACACCCGATGGATGTTCGCACGCTCTAGAACGTCGAGCACGTGGATGATTCTTCCGTACGGCACTGCGGCATCGCCCTTGATGAACACCGCCTCGTAGTCGCGCAGTTCCAGCAAGGGCAGCAGGCGATCGACGAGTAGCGCGGTGGCCACCGGCTCGTCCTTGATGTAGACGAGATCGTTCTGAGCCACGGTGAGGATCATCGGGTCCTCGTCCCGGATCGCCAGCGAGGCAGGCGATTCCATTTCCGGCAGGGTCACCTCCACGCCCTGGTGCAGCATGGGCGTCGCGATCATGAAGATGATCAGGAGCACCAGCATGACGTCCACCAGCGGCGTCACGTTGATGTCCGCTAGAACGGAGTCATCGCTGTCGGTGTCTTGGAAGAAGGCCAATTCCGACTCCTGGATCGCTGGTCAGCCGAAGTTGCGCTCGGCCAGATTCAAGAACTCGAGTGTGAAGTCGTCCATTTCCGCGCGGAGTTGCCGCAGCCTGGTGGCGAGATAGTTGTACCCGACGAGCGCGGGGATGGCCGCGACCAGACCGGCGGCTGTATTGACCAGCGCCTCGGCGATGCCCGGGGCGACCGCCGTGATGCTCGCCGTACCCGAGGTTCCAATGTCGTTGAAGGCGATCATGATTCCCCAGACCGTCCCGAACAGGCCGATGAAGGGCGCCGCCGCGGCGGTGGTCGCCAACCAGGACGTGTTCCGGGCGAGAACGCGAAGTTCGACGTTCGCGGCCCGGTGAAGGGTCCGCTCGAGGCCCATCAACGACTGGAGGCGGAAGTTGTCCTCGTCTCCCCGAGGCTCCTTGAGGGCCTTGATCTGGGTGTCGATCTCGAGGTACCCGGCCTGGAACAGGCCGACCAGCGACGACGCGCGATGGTCGGAAGCGGCCTTGCCGATGTCACTGAAGCGGGCGGCCTTGCGGAACACATCGAGAAAGCCCTGGTTCTGCCTCGCGGTGCGCCGGAAGAGCACCAAGCGCTGCAGCAGCACATACCAGGAAGACAACGACATCAGGACCAGGATCCCGAGCACGATCTTCGCCACCGGGCCCGAACGGAGAAAAAAGTGCACCACCGCCGTGTCGCCGGTGGCCATGAGCGTGGCGATCGGGATGGCGAACGAAGGCACCGCCGCGAGAAAGTATCAGACAGATAGCCAAAGGTCTATTCCTCTAGATTCGCGGGCAGGCCGAGGCGCAAACGACACGCGGGGAGGGGCGGTATGCTGCCGCGCCTGCAACTGAGGGGAACTAAGGGGTTGAGGATCGGCGTCTGCATCAAACAGGTCCCGGATACCGATGCACACCTGCGGATCGCGGACTCGGGCCGCCACATCGACGACGGCGATGTGAACTGGGTCATCTCGAGCTGCGATCTCTGCGCGCTCGAAGAGGCCCTGCTGCTCGTCGAAGCGGCCGAGGAGGCCGGGGCGAGCCGGCCCGATCTCGTCGCCTTCAGCCTTGGCCCCGCACGGGTCGAGGAGGCGCTGCGAAAGGCGCTGGCGCTGGGGGCCGACCGCGCTGTGCACCTCGCGGATGAGGGCTTCCAGGGCGGCGACGCACTGGCTGACGGTCGTGCTCTGGCCGCGGCCGTCGGCCGGGAGGAATGCGATCTCGTCCTTGCGGGCGCCCAGTCCGACGATCTTGGACAGGCCGCGACCCCGGCGGTCGTCGCGGAGATGCTTGGCCGGCCCTACGCCTGGCTGGTGATGGCGGTCGAGCTGGAGGCGGACAACCGCTCGGTACGCGTCGTGCGTGAACTCGAGGGTGGGATGAACGAAGTCCTCCGGTTGCACCTGCCGGCCGTGCTCGCGGTGCAGGCCGGAATCAACAAGCCCCGGTTCGCCTCGCTGCGCGGTACGCTGCAGGCCCGCAGGAAGCCGCTGGAGCACCTCGATTGCGCGAGCCTCGGCGTCGATCCGCGGCTGGTGGGGGAGGCCGGCGCCCGGATCGAGACGATGGCGATCCGTCTTCCTCCGACCGGTGTCGGCGGAGTGTTGATCGAGAATGCCGCCCCGGAGGCGGCAGCGGCGGAACTCATCGCGCACCTGGAGCGGGAGGCTCTGTTGTGAGCGGCCCGGCTGTGCCCCCCACCGAAACGGTGGTCTGGATCGTGGAGAACGCCGGCTCGGGCCCCGGATCCCGGGAGGCCCGTGTCTGCGGGCAGGCGCTCGGGTCCGACGTGCGGCTCGCCCTGCTCGACGAGGAACGGCTCGGGCCCTATTCGCCGGAGCTCTACGCCGAGGCCCTCAGCACTCTGATCGCGCGGGAGGGCGGCGACGGAGCGGCGCCGATGACGGTGATTCTCCTGCCGCACACGTACCAGGTGGCGGAGTTCGCTCCGCGCCTTGCCTTGCGGCTCGGCGCCGCCTATGTCCCGTCGATCAGCGGGGCGGACAAAGTCGACGAAGGCGGCCTGCACTTCCGGCGATCGATCATGCAGGCCAAGTTCCAGGCCGAGGTCCGCCCGAAGGCGCGTACTGTCGTCGCCACCGTGCAGAGCGGGGCCTTCAGCACCGACGAGCCGCCGGCGCCGCCGCGACAGGTCCTCGAAGTCTGTCTGCCGGCCGACATCGAACGGCAACACGAACGGGAGATTCTGGGGCGCGAGGCGGCAAGTGCCGGCGGCGTCGACCTGGCGGGCGCCGAACGGATCGTGACCGCAGGGAGGGGCGTGGGCGGAGCGGACCAGGTGTCGGTAGCGGCCGACCTGGCCGCGGCGCTCGGCGCCGAACTCGGCGCGAGCAGGCCGGTGGTGGACAACGGCTGGCTGCCGCGCGAGCACCAGGTCGGATCGAGCGGGCACACGGTGGCCCCGAACCTCTACGTGGCGCTCGGGGTATCCGGCTCGATCCAGCACCTGATGGGCATGAGCGGATCACGAGTCATCGTGGCGGTGAACAAGGATCCGGAAGCGCCGATCTTCAGCGTCGCGCACTACGGCATCGTCGGCGACCTGCACGAAGTGGCGCCGGCGCTGACCCGCTTGCTGAACGAGCGGTCAGGGACTCATCCCACGCAGCCGTAGCAGCTCGAACAGGGCCAGGGAGGCGGCGACCGCAGCGTTCAGGGACTCGACGGCGCCGGCGGTGGGAACCGTCAAGAGCATGTTCGCCCGATCGAGAACCGGGCTTGAGACTCCCTGGCTCTCGTTGCCCACGGCGAGGACGATCTGATCGGCACAAAGCAGGTGGGTAAGCCTCTGATCGGGAGCGTTGGCCGAGAAGATCGGAGCGATGGGCCGTTCTTCGTTCTCCTCATGATGGGACGTCAGTGCAAGCCAGCGTGCGTTCGCGGGGATCTGGTCCGCTCGAACCCCGGTCCAGACGGGGATGCGGAGCAGACTGCCTGCTGAGGCGCGGAGGGCTCGGGGCTGGCTGGGGCGGGCCGTGCCGTCGGCGAGGAGGAGGGAGGCAGCGCCTGCGGCTTCGGCCGATCGGGCCATGGCGCCCAGGTTGCCCGGGTCCTGAATGCCGTCGACGTAGAGGTGGAGCCCGGAGGACAGGGTGAGGGGCCGGCTCTCTGCTGCGCGCGCGGAGATCCAGCCGGGAGGCGGATCGACCAAGGCGGCGATGCCCTGGGGAGCGTCGGCGTCGGCTTGCTCCCGCAGTCGATCGGGGTGGATGAGGTCGGCCGTGGTCCGTGAACGATCTTCCAACTGCTGGATGAACTCGGCATGAGTCGCCTCGAACTCCGGCGTCACCAGGAGGTGGTGGAACTCGAGCCCGGCCCCGGCCGCAGCGTCCACCAGGTGCCGGCCCTCAAGCAAGAGCATGTCGGTGTGGCGACGTGCGTGAGCGTTACGGAGCCGGCGAATCGTTCGCACCTGGGGGTTGTTCCGGCTGCGGATCATCGCTGCGTGATGTTACGCACTGGCCGAAGCAAGCGGTGGGACCTTACGGGATGCCGATGAATTGGTAAGGTTCGCTGCCGATGAGCACCAGTGGGAGTGGAATGCGCCGTCTGTTCACGTCCGAGTCGGTGACCGAGGGTCATCCCGACAAGGTCGCCGATCAGATCTCGGATGCCGTTCTCGATGCCGCGCTGCGCCACGATCCGCAAGCGCGGGTGGCATGCGAGACACTGGTCAACACCGGCCTGGTCCTCATCGCCGGCGAGATCAAGCTGAAGCCCGGCGCGGGAATCGACTACGCGACTTTGGCGCGGCAAACGATCCGTGACATCGGCTACACCGATGCGAAATCCGGCTTCGCCGCCGACGACTGCGCCGTGCTCTGTGCTCTCGACCCACAGTCCGAAGACATCGCTCTCGGCGTCAACACCGGCGGCGCAGGGGATCAAGGTCTGATGTTCGGCTATGCGTGCCGGGAGACCGAAGAACTCATGCCGCTGCCGATCGAACTCGCGCATCGCCTGACCCGGCGCCTCGCTGAACTGCGGCGCTCGGGAACATGCGACTGGCTGAGACCGGACGGCAAGTCGCAGGTCACCGTGCAGTACGACCAGCACGAACAGGCCGTGCGGGCGCATACGATCGTCGTGTCGACACAGCATGCCCGGGAGGTGGGGCAGGACGAGATCAGGCGGGTCGTGCTGGAGCAAGTCGTCAGACCGTCGGTTCCGGGCCACCTCCTCGACGACGACACGATCTTCCATGTGAATCCGACAGGTCAGTTCGTGGTCGGCGGTCCACAGGGAGATTGCGGACTCACCGGCCGCAAGATCATCGTCGACACCTACGGTGGCGTCGGCCACCATGGCGGCGGCGCCTTTTCGGGCAAGGACCCGACAAAGGTGGACCGTTCCGCCAGCTACATGGCGCGTTACGTGGCGAAGAACCTCGTCGCGGCCGGCATGGCGGATCGCCTCGAGGTCCAGTTGGCCTACGCCATCGGTGTAGCGGAGCCCGTGTCGGTGCACGTCGATTCGTTCGGTACCGCGCGGGACGGAGTATCCGATCGCTTTCTCGAGGAACTCGTACGGAGTGAGTTCCCGCTGCAGCCCCAGGCGATCATCGAGGAGCTCGATCTGCGTCAGCCACGCTACCTGCAGACGGCGGCCTACGGCCACTTCGGCCGATCGGAGTTCCCCTGGGAACGGACCGATCGCGCGGCCACTCTCCGCCTGGCCGTCGCGTAGCAGAGCAGCCCGGCGTTCCGGCCACAGCCCGTCAGGTGCGCACGCCGAGGAACAGGTAGAGCGCCAGCGTCCCGAACAGCGCGTTCGGGCTCCAGGCCGCGATCAGGGGGGGCAACGCCTCCGACTGGCCGAGGGTCACGAACACGCTGATCACGGTGTAGTACACGATTCCGAGCATGATCGAGATGCCGATTCCGTAGAGCGCTCCCTGGCGGCCGAGCCGGAAGGCGAAGGGCAGTGCAACAAGGCCCATGACCAGGCAGACGACGGGCAGCGCGGTCTTGTTGTGGAGCTGCATCTGAAGGTCCGGCACGGAGTTACCGGCTGCCATCAGGTCCCGGACGTGCCGCCTGAGTTCCCGACGGTTCATCTGGTCGGCGTACTTGACCTCGGTGTCGAAGAACTCGGGTTCCTCGGGTAGATCGACGGGCTGAGGTCCCGCGAACCGGCTGCTGTTGGTGGTCGTGAGACCGTCGAACTCGCGGACCCAGGCGTCGAGCAACTGCCAATCGCCGGTCTCCGCTTCGTTGCCCGGCACATACCGGGCCGCGGCGGCGTACAGGCGTCCGATCAACCGGTGTTCGGGGTCGAAGCGGAACACCTGCAGGCGCTGCAGGGTCTGGCGGTCGGCATCGTAGTGGCGGTAGTTGTATATGTAGCCGCCGCCGGTGTCGTCCTGGGCGTAGCGCCACTGGCGATCGGCGCTGTGGTAGCTCTTGATCGGTCCCGCATTGCCTCGGATCCGGTCTTTCAACTCGGCGACCTTGGCGTTGGAAGCCGGCAGCACCGAGTTCTCAAGGGCCGCGCTGAGCAGGGCGATTCCGGCCGCCGCGACCAGGGCCGGCATCGCCAGCCGGAACAGGCTGAAGCCAAGGGCCTTGGCGGCCACGACCTCATTGCGCTGCGAAAGGAGGCCGAAAGTGACCAGAGTGGTCACCAGGACGAGGACCGGCGCCACGTCGTAGAAGATCTGCAGCGAAAGATAGGGGTAGTAGACCGCGAAGACGCTCGATGGGACGTCGTTCTCGAACATCTCGTCGATGAGCTGGGTGAAGTCCGACACGATGTAAATGGCGAGAGCCGCGAGGACCGTAATCACGAAGACCCGCACGAAGACGCCGAAGATGTAGCGGTCCATGACACCCGGGAAACGAAAGCTGAACGGTTCGATCCGCAACCGCAGCCGGGGCCGGGCGGGGGCGCCGCCCAACGCGAGCGACTGGGTCTGAGCACGCGCGAGACGATCCTCGAGCGCACGCTTCCGGCGGCCCCTGACCTTCCTCCGTCTGCCGAGACGCAGAATTCGCCGCCAGATGTGCTCCCGCAGGTAGCGGTCGACCGCGCCGATCATCAGGCTCTTGTCCCGGTTTCTGCGCCAGAGCAGAAACGTGCCGAGAACGAGGAGGAGGATGTTTGGCGCCCACATCGCCAGCCAGGGCGGGATCTGCCCGTTCACGGCCGCTTCCTCTCCGTTGCCCAGCATGACGTAGTAGAAGAGGAACATCGTGACCGAGATCAGGAAGCCCGAGGACCGGCCGCTGCGGCGGTTCCGGAAGCCGAGGGGAATCCCGTAGAGGCCGAACACGAGGCAGGCGCCCGGGATCGCGAACTTCTTGTGGATCTCGACCAGGGCCTTGTTGCGCTCGTCGTCGGCAAGCCCGGGTTCTTCGGCGCGCTCGACCAACTCCGAAAGCGTCATCGAGCGCACGCCCTTGGCCAGCACCAGCCCCTCGTTGTGGCGCAACAGGCTGTCCTCAATCACGATGTTCGCATCCCGGAGGCGCTGCAGCCGGTAGGTACTGGGATCATTCGTGTTCACCTCATGCACGTCGGCGAGACCGAACATCAGGACCGGGGGACGGCCGTTGCCAGGAGTCACGTTGATGCGCCCGGTTTCGCCTACGATGACCTGCTGTTCGGGACCTGGAACGGCGTCGGCCAGGAACACGCCGCGCCAGCCGTCCTCGTTCTCGGACGACTCGAAGACGTAGAGCACGCGCTCCTGGAGGCCGTCGTAGAACACCCTGGGCTTCACCTGCTGGTTCACACTCCGCTTCAGGATCTCCAACTGCAGTTCGCTCGTCGCCTTGTTGCCCGCCGGCAGAGTGACGGTCATCAGGTATGTGGTTACCGCGGCCAGCAGCAGACTCATGAACAGGATCGGCCGGTAGACCGAGAACAGGCTGATTCCCGAGGCCCGCATGGCAACCAGCTCGCTGTCGGCAGCCATCCGGCCGATGGCCAGCAGGATGGCGAACAGGAACGCCATCGGAATCGTCAGGACGATGATCTGCGGCAGGTTGTACGCGAGGAGTTGGAGCACGACCCGAACCTCGACGTCGCGCTCGATGATCAGTTCGGCGAACTGGAAGAGCTTCTGCAGCAGGGCGAGGAACGTGAACACGAGAAGGCCCAGGGTGAGTGGGCCAACCGTCTCGCGCACGAGGTAGCGGTCGAGGAGGCGGAACATCGTGATCTCCGAGTCGATTCGGACCGATCGGAGCGCGTTAGGGGCAGCCTGGCCGGGGATGCCACGAGCCTGGCCTTCCGCGGTTGTTGCTTGGCGCCTTGGTGAATGGAGTTGACATAATGGACATTATCAGACCTGAGATACGGCAGCGCGCGACGGGATCGAGCGTCGCCGCGAACCTTCGGGGCCCCGCGTCAAAGCTGACATAGCCTGCCTAGAAGGTCGCCGTCGTGTCCCGTTGGCGCCGGAGCGCCGCGAGCAGTTCCTCAAGGGCCCGGATCAGATCGTCCTCCTCGACGACGCTCTGGCGGAAGCTCAGGGAGACGCTGTAGCGCTCGTCCGGCGCCTGGAAGCGGAATACATGCGGCTTCGCGCCTGCCGCGCCACCGTCGGTCGACTCCTCGGCCTCCTTCGGGCTCGCGTCCTGTTGTCGGTCGGATTGACGCGCGCGCACTTCAGTGCGCACATCGGCTCGTTTGAGACCGAGGTCGGCAATGCGCTCAAGCATCTCGATCATCTCGCTCTCCGAACCCAGCTTCAGGACCTCCAGGAGAATCGACTTCCTCGCCGAGACACCCAGCGCGAGCGCCCTGTCGCGCACGGCCCGGGGCAATTTCAGCAGGGCCAGGGACTCGGTCACACTGACCCGGGAGCGGCCGAGCGCCGCGGCGACCTGTTCGTGGGTGCAGCCGTGCTCCTCGACCAGCGCGCTCAGGCCGTCAGCCTCCTCGAATGGGGTCAGGTCGACCCGTTGGAGGTTCTCGACCAGCGCGATCTCGAGCGCCTCGCTGCGAGTGACATCCATCTCGATCAACGGAATCTCGTTGACTCCGGCCTGTTGGGCGGCGCGAAAGCGGCGCTCGCCGGAAATGATCCGGTACCGCTGCTCTCCGGCGCCGCCCAGGTCCGCTCGAGGTAGCGGCCGGGCCAGGATGGGTTCCAGGACGCCCTTGGTGCGGATGGAAGCGGTCAGCTCCTCCAGGCCTTCCAGTTGCTGCCTGGGCTGATCGGGGTCCGGCTCGATCCGGGAAAGAGGGACCATTCGGATGTTCATCGACCGCGCCCTGTTACATCTCGTACTTGCCAAGTGCCTTCGGATCGAGCTCTTCGAGCCACTCCTTCATCTTCTGTTCGTCCATGCCGGCCGCGGGCGCTTCGGTTGCCTCGCCCTCCGTCGTCTGCTGCCTGACGCGGGCGAGATCGGCCACCGACTGCCGCACGAAGAGCGGCGCGCCGGCACGGAGAGCGAGTGCGATCGCGTCGCTCGGCCGTGCGTCGAGGAGACGATGCTCGCCGCTCCGCTCGACGAGTTCGACCACCGCCAGGAAGGTGTTGCCCTCGATCGCCCGCACGACGACCTCGATCACCTCGGCCCCGACCAGGTCGAGCGCGTTCTTCAGCAGGTCATGGGTCATCGGCCGGCCCGGATCCTTGCCCTCGATGGCGAGTTGAATCGCTCCAGCTTCGAAGATACCGATCCAGATCGGGACGACCGAGCTCTCGTTCGCGTCCTTCTCGTGCAGGCGCAGAATCACAATCGGCTGGTTCGAGTTCGGCTCCATCATGAGGCCGTGGACCTCTGCCGGGATCTTCCGATCCACCGTGTCCTCCCGGGCCGCCGGGACCCTGCCGCCGTCCGTCGCCATTCCCGGCATCCTACGCCAGTCGCCCGAGCAGAGAATGGTCGTAGGCCTCCAGAGTCCGGATGCGCGTCAATGTCCCCGCCTTGACCGGCGCCCCTTCGACCGGGAAGTGGACGATCCGGTGACAGTCCGTTCGCCCGGCCTGGTAGCCCGGGCGCCGGCTCCAGCCGGTGACCAGGAGGTCGAACTTCCTTCCCACCAGCCCCTCGTTCAGCTCGCGCTGGATCACCGACTGGGCCGCGAATACGCGCTGGAGCCGCTCGTCGGCAACTTCCCGGGGAACCTCGCCCGCGGCGGGCAACCGGATCGCGGCCGTATTCGGTCTGGGGCTGTACTTGAACGCGAACATGGAGGCGAAACGGACCGTCTCGATCAGATCGAGGGTGCGCTGAAAGTCCTCCTCGGTCTCGCCCGGAAAGCCGACGATCAGATCGGTGGACAGGGCCAACCCGCCGCGGGCGGCGCGCAGCCGATCGACCAGGCCGAGGTACTCCTCCACCGTATAGCCGCGTCCCATACGCCGCAGAACCCGGTTCGAGCCCGACTGAACCGGCAGGTGCAGGTAGGGCGAGATGTTGTCGTGGGTGGCGACGGCCGCGATCATCGCGTCGGTGAAATCGCGCGGGTAGGAGGTCACGAAACGCAGCCGCTTCAGCCCTGGCAGCACGGCCGCCGCGTTCAGCAGATCGGCGAAGTCCAGAGCCCGGCCGCTTCCCAGGGGCGGCGCCGGCTCGCGCCAGTGGTTCACGGTCTGGCCGAGCAGCTCCACTTCGAGGAAACCGTATTCGAGAAGATGCTCGATCTCGCTCAGGATCTCCGCCATCGGCCGGCACCGCTCCGGTCCTCGAGTGTTCGGCACAACGCAGAATGTGCAGCGCTTGTTGCAGCCCTCGATGATCGTGACCATCCCCTTGTGGACGCTGTCCCGGCTGATGGCCTCGAAGTCGTACGGCCGCTGCTCGGGAAACCCGACCGCCAGGACGCGCTCGCCGCGCCGGCTGCGCTTGAGAACGGACCCGATTTCGCCGACCCGGCCGGTGCCGACGACGAAGTCGATGTCGGGGTTGCGCCGCAGGGCCTCCTCGCCCTCCTGCTGCGCGACGCAGCCGCAGAAGCCGATTCGGAGGTTCGTCCGTTCGCGCTTCAGCAGCCGGTACTGCCCCAATCGGGAGTAGGACTTCTGAGCGGCCTTCTCGCGCACGGAGCACGAGTTCAGAAGGATCAGGTCCGCCTGCTTCAACTCGCGCGTCGGCACGAGGCCCTGCTGCATCAACTGGCCGGCCATGCGCTGGCTGTCCAGCTCGTTCATCTGGCAGCCCCAGGTCTCGATGTAGAAGCGCTCCACGGCGATGGAGACTACTACCCTGTCCGGGCCGGCGCCCGCCGGTGCACGACGGGCGCGCCGGCTGCGGCGAGCAGGCCCTCGACCTCGTCCGCCGTCGACGCAGTGACACACCGGCGCGCGAGTTCCTCGGCGTCGCAGATATCGAGCGAACGCACGACCTCCTTGACGCCGGGAAGGCTCCGGGGACTCATCGAGAGTTGCCGCAACCCTAGTCCGAGCATGAGCGGCACGTACTCCGGGTTCGCCGCCATCTCGCCGCACAGGGCGACTGGAACCCGCTGCCTCCGGCCCGCCTCCACAACGAGTTGAATCATGCTCAGGACGGCGGGATGCATGGGTTGATAGAGGTCCGCCACGTGTTCGTTCGTCCGATCGACCGCCAGCGTGTACTGGATCAGGTCGTTTGTGCCAATGGAGAGAAAGTCGACTTCGGCCGCGAGCTGGCGGGCGATCATCACCGCGGCCGGCACTTCCACCATGGCGCCCAGCTCCACGTCCCGCTGGTACTCGGCGCCCTCGGCCTCGAGTTCGGCGCAAACGTCGTCGCAGAGACGGCGCAACGCCCGGATCTCATCGACCGTGGTCACCATCGGGGCCATGATGCGCAGGTTGCCGAAGGGCGCGGCGCGGAACAGGGCGCGCAACTGGACACGGAACACATCCACGCGCGCCAGGGTCAGCCGAATGCCGCGCTGACCCAGAACCGGGTTCTCCTCGTCCTGCGGCACGAGGCCGCGCGCCACCTTGCCGCCGCCGAGGTCGAGGGTCCGCACCACGACCGGTTGGGGCGCCAGGGTCTCCAGGAGCTGCCGGATCACGGCCACGTGCTCTTCCTCAGATGGCAGCTCGGGGCTCTTCTCGAGATACAGGAACTCGCTTCGGTAGAGGCCGATACCGGAGGCGCCGAACCGCCGCACGTCGTCGAGTTCCTCGGGCAACTCCACGTTGGCCAGCAGCTCGACCTCCGCCCCGTCGACGGTTCGGGCCGGAAGATCTCTTCTGGCCGCGGTCGACTGCGCCTCCTCGTTGCGCCGCCGCCGGCGCTGAAGGCTGCGGTACTGATCGAGCATCTCCGGCGTGGGATGGAGAGTGAGGCGTCCCTCTTCCCCGTCCACGATCACGGGGTCATCGTCGGCAACGCGGTTCGTGATGTCCACGATGCCGGTCACCAACGGTACGTCCAGCGCACGCGCCACGATGGCGGTGTGCGAGTTGGCGCCGCCGACTTCGATCGCGAATCCCACCGCCCCGCGGCGCCCCAGGCGCAGCACTTCGTCCGGTGTCAGCTCATGACTGACAACGACCACGTTGCGGTCGAAGTTCTCACCGACACCCGGCGAAGATCGCTTCCCCGCCAGTGCCCGGAGCAGGTAGCGGGTGACGTCGCGAAGGTCCTCGCCCCGCTCGCGCAGGTGCTGGCTCTTGACCTGGGCGAACTTCTCGCCGAGATCGTCGGCCACCGCCTGCACCGCCCACTCCGCATTGACCCGATCGCTGCGGATCATCTGATCGATGCGGCGGGCGAAGGACGAGTCCCGCAGGATCACCGAGTGAGCATGGAAGATGGAGGCCAGGTCGCTGCCGAAGGTCTCGGCGATCCGGCTTTCGGTGGCCTCGAGTTCCGCCTCCACAGTGCGTACGGCCGCACCGAAGCGCTCGACCTCGCGGTCCAGGCCGCCCCTCCGGATCGTCACCCGCAGCACCTCGACGCCGTGGCCGCGAAGGCAGACCGCGGGGCCGATGGCGACTCCCGGCGCGGCGGCAGCGCCCTGAAGGGCCTCCTGCGGTTTCGTGTTGTCCGGCCGGCTCATGAGTCCTCGCCGAACCGGGTCTCGATCAGGTCGCATACCGCCGTCATCGCGGCCTGCTCGTCCTCACCCAGGCAGCGCACGGTCAACCTGGCGCCCCGTCCGGCCCCCAGGAGCAGGACGCCGAGGATGCTCCGCGCCTCGGTTTCGCGGCCGTTGGCACGCAACACCACGTCGGACCGGAACTGCTTTGCCGTCTGCACCAACCTGGCGGCCGCGCGCGCGTGCAGCCCCAGCTCGTTGACAACCTCGACCTCGCGTTCCATCACTTCGACTGCTGCGGACTGCCGCTCGCGGCGAGCTGAATGCTCTTGCGTCCATTGCTCCAGATCCAGTCCGCCAGGTCCGGCAGGTCGAGATCCGGCGCTTCGCAGCAGAGGCTGAGCACCATCGGCAGGTTGACCCCGGTCACGACCGCGGCGTTCGCTACTCCCGACGCTCGCAGCGCGCTGTTGGAGGGCGTGTCACCGAACATCTCGGTCAGGATCAGAACGCCCGCTCCGTGCTCCTCGTCAAGCCCCCGGACTTTGGCTTCAATCAGGTCCGCTGCCTCGGCGGCGTCGACGAGCCAGTCGATGCAGAGCGCGTAGACCGGTATCGGACACGTGTCCCGATCCTGGCCGGAGATAGCGCGCGCGGAGTCGAGCAGTCGCTGGGCGAGTTCACCATGCGAAACGATGAGCACGGGGACGGTCACGAGACGTTCGCCGCCCGCGACCGGTGGCGCTCCACGTCCCGGTGCTGCAAACGGATCTGCCAGGCGTCGGCGGCGAGCCGGTCCGCCACGGCTTCCGAGATCGCGACCGACCGGTGCCGCCCGCCGGTGCAACCGATCCCGACGGTCAGGTAGCTACGGTTCTCGTCCCGGAACCTCGGCAGGAGATAGGCCAGAAGACCCTCGAGCCGGTCGACCAGTTCGCCGAAAGCCTCGTGTCCGTGCAGGAACTCCTGGACCGCGCGGTGGGTCCCGGATTTCTCCCGCAGTTCGGCGACGAAGTACGGATTCGGCAGAAACCGGACATCGAACATCAGATCGACGCCCGCAGGGACACCGAACTTGAAGCCGAAGCTGACGATGTTGACGGTCAGACCGCCCGCATCACTCGAGCCGAACTCGTTGTAAATCGCGGCACGGAGTTCATGGATCGTCGAGTCCGTGGTGTCGAACACGCGCGAGGCGCGCCCCCGCAGTTCCAGGAGCATCTTCCGTTCGCGCCGAATGCCGTCGATCACGCGCTCCCCCTCGCCCGTCAGGGGGTGCCGACGCCGCGTCTCCGAGTACCTCCTGACCAGCACGTCGTCGGAGCTGTCGAGAAAGATGAGCACCGGCTCGACCAGGCCCGGATCCGCTTCGTCGAGCAGGCGCGGCAGTTCCTCCGCCAGGCCGGGAGTGCGCAGGTCCGTGACCAGAACGATCGCCTCGAGCTCCGGCGCGGCGGCAGCCGGCTCGCGGACGAGGTGCCTCAGCAGAGGCAGAGGCAGGTTGTCGATGCAGTGATGACCCAGGTCCTCGAAGCATCGGGCAACCGTGCTCTTGCCCGACCCTGAAAGGCCGGTGATCACGAACAGACGGACCGGCGGCTCAGACACGCCCGTTGGCGCGCAGCAGCTCGTAGATCTCCTGCGGCTTGGACACCCTGCGCAGGCGCTCCCGGCCGCCGTTGCTCACCCACTCGGAAATGGCTGCCAGGGCCTTGAGGTGACGGCCGGCGCTCTCCCGGGGCGAAAG
The DNA here is from genome assembly GCA_965247095.1 of Candidatus Multivorans sp. Classification (GTDB taxonomy): domain Bacteria; phylum Acidobacteriota; class Thermoanaerobaculia; order Multivoradales; family Multivoraceae; genus Multivorans. The sequence continues at coordinate 1,116,698 of OZ251997.1, forward strand.
CAGAACGAAGAAGAACCGGACCGGAACGCCGTCATCGGCGCCGTAGTCGACACCGCGCTTCGACACCGCTACAGCCAGCACGATGTCCCGCAAACCGCGGATCCGTCCGTGCGGGATCGCCATGCCACCGCCCACGGCCGTCGAGCCCAACTCCTCCCGCTCCTGCAGGGCGGCGAGGACCGCATCCGAGTCGGAGAGGCCGAGTACACGGCAGATTCGCTCTGTAAGAATTCGCAGCGCGTCGTCGCGGCTCTTCGCCTCGACATCGGAGAAGATCAGTTGCGGCTTCGCCAGACTTGCCAGATCCATCTTGGTTCGGCGGCCTCCCCTTTGCCCCGTAGCTGCTGTCTCAGAAGATCCGTCTGCGGTCGGTCGAGGACGGAATACCGAGTTCATCCCGGTACTTGGCGACAGTTCGCCGGGCGATGTTAATGCCCTCCTGTTGCAACTCGCGTGTCAGCGCCGAATCCGATAGCGGCCTGCGGCCGTCCTCGTCGCCGATCCGGTCGCTCAGCATGCGCTTCACCCTCAACGAGGAGATCTCCCCGCCCCGGTAGCGGTCGATGCCGCTGTGGAAGAAGAACTTCATCGGCAACAGGCCGCGCGGCGTGTGAATGTACTTGTTGGACACGACGCGACTCACCGTCGACTCGTGCATGCCGATGTCGTCGGCCACGTCCCGCAGCACCATGGGTCGTAGTTCGTCGAGACCGTGGTCGAAGAACCCCCGCTGCTGCCGCAGAATGGAGTCCGCAACCTTGTAGATCGTTCTCTGACGCTGGTCCAGACTCTTGATGAGCCACATCGCCGAACGCATCTTGTCCTTGAGGAAGTCCCGCGCCTCCGTCTGGTTACCGTCTCGCTGCGTTCGTCGCAGCATCCTGCGGTAGGCGCGGCTGACGCGCAACTTGGGCAGGCCGTCGTCGTTCAACTGGATCGCCCACTCGCCACCGCTCTTGACCGCGACCACGTCGGGCTCGACGTACTCGGCGCGGTCATTGGAGTACTGCCGGCCCGGTCGAGTTTCCAGCGCCTTGATCTCTTCGACCGGCGCCTCGAGTTGCGCCAACGGAGTCCGCAGGCGGCGCGCGACGAGCCGGAACTGCCGTCGAGTGAACTGTTCCCAACATTCGCTGACGATGCGGTGGGCCAGTCCCTCCATGGCGTCCTTCGCCTCGAGTTGCGCCAGCAGGCACTCCTGAAGCGAGTGCCAGGCCACGCCGGGCGGATCGAAACTCCGGACCAACTTGAGCGCCCGCTCCACCAGTTCGACGCGATACCCGGGAACCGGAACCGAACGGGGCGCCAGGTCCAGCGCCGCCCCGTCGGGAACTGACGGAGCGCCGCCGTTGTCGAGGTGGCGGTCGGCCACCGCTTCGTCCATCTCCCGAGCCATCGCGACCTCCGAGCGGTAGCGCTCCGCCTCCCGTTCCTCCGCACCCAGAAGCTGAATTTCCTCGACCGATGCGCGCAGGAAGCCGTCCGCATCGAGATTGCCGACGATCAACTCGGCGACCTCCCGAAGAAGCGGTGATGCGTCGGACATGCGCAACTGCCAGAGCAGGTGGTCGTAGAGATCCGGCGCCCGGCTGATGTTGTTCTCGATCGGCGAGAACTCGCGGCTCTCGAAGGTGTTCGCGACCGTCGAATCAGGCCCGAGGTAGTCGTTGAAGTACGCGTCGAGGTCGATGTCCGCCATCGAGGGCTCTTCCGGGTCCCCGGGGTCGGGATTGTCGACCTCCGCCCCATCCTCGGCGCCGTTCAGCCTCGCCGTCTCGTCGGCCGGGCCGGCGGGAGCATCGCCGTCGGCGGCGCCGGCAGCCTCGGCGGCAGTTCCCTCTTCGGGATCCTCATCTTCGCCGTCCTCGCCATCCTCGCCGCCATCCTCGAGCATCGGGTTCTCGACGATCTCCTGGTTGAGCACGCCTTCCAGCTCGAGGCGGGTCATCTGCAGCAGCTTGATCGCCTGCTGCAACGCCGGCGTCATGACCAGCCGCTGGGCCAGTTTGAGCGAGAGCCTCTGTTGGAGCACCATGATCGCGTTCGAACGGCAGCGGTTCCTGGGGCCAGGCCGGTCCCGCTCGAAGCCATCGCACCGTGCCACCGCGCTCGGAGTCTGACCGTGCGCCAACGGCGTTCCAGCAAAACCAATGCCAAGGTGAAGCTATCACCTTGAGCTGCTAGAGCGTGAACTCGGCGCCTAGGTAGATCTTACGGACCGTCGGATCGGCCGAGAGTTCCGCCGGCGTCCCTGTGCGGAGGATTCTGCCGTCATTGATGATGTATGCGCGGTCCGTGATCTTCAGGGTCTCCCGCACGTTGTGATCCGTGATCAGAATGCCGATGCCCATGTCACGAAGCTGCCGGATGATCGCCTGGATGTCGAGTACCGCGATCGGATCGATACCGGCGAACGGCTCGTCGAGGAGGATGAAGCTGGGACTGATCGCGAGCGCGCGGGCAATCTCGAGCCGGCGTCGCTCGCCCCCGGAAAGCTGGTTCCCCCTCGAGCGCCGGACAGCCACGAGATCGAAGTCTCCGACCAACTGGTTGATTCGGCGGCGCTGCTCGGCGCGGCCCAGGCCTAGTGTCTCGAACACCGCACGCAGGTTGCCTTCGACGGACAGCCGCCGAAACACCGAGGGTTCCTGCGGCAGGTAGCTGATGCCCTGCTGCGCTCGCAGGTACATGGGAAGGTCGGTGATGTCCACGTCATCGAGGAAGACGCGACCGCCGTCCGGCCGGGTCAGGCCCACGACCATGTAGAACGTGGTCGTCTTGCCGGCGCCATTCGGTCCGAGCAGACCCACCACTTCGCCCTGCCCGACCTCGACCGACACGTCCTGGACGACTGGTCGCCCCCGATAGACCTTCCGCACATCCAGCGTCCGGATGCGATGGCCTGAGGCCGGCCGCTCGGTCACGGGTTGCCGGCGCCGGCAGCCGCGCTGCCGGACGGCCCCATCTCGTAGCGGCCCTCATCGAGCCAGTAGAGCAGGCGTGATCCTCTCAGGAGATCCCCTCCGTTGCGGATGACAACGCCGCCGGTGAGCCGGATCACGCGATCCGCTACGACATAGACGGCTCGGTCGGCGCCGACCGAGAGGTTCTGGGCGACATCCTCGAGTCGAGCGTTCCCCAGGCAGTACAGCGCCTGCGTCTGGACATCCTCCGATCCATCGTTCGCAGCCGCCGTTTCGACCGTCAACTCGTCGCAGTTCAGGCGCTGGTCTCCCAGGACCGCCGAGGTTCCACCGCTGTAGCGCAACTCGCCGTCGTCCTCAGAGAAGCTCAGCCTCTCCGAAACCACCAGCCACTCTTCGGGCGGAACGTCGACCTCCTGCTCCCCGGCGTCCGTTGGCGCGAGCCCCGACGCCGCGCGCCAGGTCGTGCGTACGTCGCCGCTCGCCAAGAGTCGCTTGCGGTCCCCGCTGACCCGTAGCTGCGCGGCCGCGAGATGGTACTCACCGACCAGCGCCTCGACTCCCCCCCGGAACAGGCTACCGTCCTCGTCGCAGAGCACGGCCTCCTCCGATCTGATCGTCGACGGGCCATCGGCTGGATCCGCGCCGGCAAGGGGCAGGGGGCCTCTTCCGTCTTCGTCCGCGCCTCTAAAGGTGATCGCTACGCCCCCACTCGCTTCGGAGCAGGCCGCTGCCTGGTCGAACATGCTGCGGGGTGCTTCGAGTTCCCCTTCGGCAAGGATGAGCTTCCCCGGTTGCCCGAAGAACTCGACCCGCCCGGTCGAGGGATCGATCACGGCGCGGTCCGCGAGCGCACGGACCGGGTCGCGGCGCCGATCCGTCAGTTCGACGGCGCCTTCCAGGACCAACTCCGTCAGCGCGCCGTCGCTGTCGAAGCGGCCATTGGCGACTCTGCTCGAAGCGACTCGAAGGGGCTGTCGCCGCTCTGGAACCTGCAGGTCGAGCACGACCCTCCCCCGCGACTCGAACTCGGACGGCACCCCGTCGACGAAGGTGAAGGCAAGAACCTGTGCCCGAACCCGTCGCCGAGCCCCACTCGCATAGTCGATTCGCAGCACGCCGGGGCCGCCCCTGTTCGGACCGCTCAACAGCAGCCGGCTCGGGAGTTGATTGAGGTCGAAACCGACGTCCAGCGCATCGCCGATCAGGACCAGCGTCGAACTGTCCGCTTCCGTCTCGCCATCCTGTGCCGGGAACCCGCCACTTCCGAGAGGCGCCTGCAGCAGAATCTCCCCGCGGGCCTCGAGCGCGGTCAGCGCATCGCCGGTTTCCCGGGCCAGGGCGAGCCTCAGTGAACGGGCGGCGAGGTTCAGGTCGCCGAACCGAGTCGTGGTTCCGCCCCGTGCGGTCAGGGTTCCTTCGGTCCAGCGGTACTCCAGGGTCTCGCCGGCCAGGGAGAGCGGCTCGAGCGACTCGCCGAACTCCATCGCGGCGCCGCCAGTCGCCTTCATTCGTCCCTCACGCCATCGATACTCCAGCGTCTCGGCGGTCAGAGACAGCGGCTGCGGTGGATCGCCTGTCTCGCTCGTTGCCGCGGCGCCGGTCGCCCGAACTCCGCCCCTGAGGTTCGCCACTTCCTGACGGAAGTCGACCCGCAGGCCGTCGCCGACCGCGGTGATGCCCTCGAACGTGAACCGGCTGTCGTCCGCCGCCGTCAGAACCATGCCGCCCTCGGCCAAGTCCATCCAGTCCGTGTCGATAACGAGGCCGTTCGTCCCCTCCAGCGACACCGCGCCCTCCAGATGGGTCGCGTTCGTGACTTCGTTGTAGGTCGCGCCATCGGCGTGCAGGCGGTAGTGGTCATCGCCGCGCGGATACTCGACCTCGACCTCCTTCAGCAGCACGTTGCCCTGGTCGTCGGAACTCGTCCGGGCGCCCCGAATGCGGAACACCTCCACGCCTTCACGCTCGAGCGTCGATTCGAACTGCTCAGCGCTGATTTGGACCGTCTCTTCGCCCAGGACCGCGGCCTCGTCCGCACCGGTGGCCTCCTCGCCACCCTCCTCGGCGACAACCTCGGGCCGCTCCTGCCGTCCACTCAGAAAGACCGAGGCCAACCCGCCGACGCCGGCAATCAGCACCACGAGCAGGAACGCCCTCAGAAGCCGGGTGCGGAGTTGGCGCCGCCGTCCGAAGCGCACGTCCCTTCGCCCGCCGGGCCGGTAGACGGAATCCCGGCCGTCCGTTGCCGGCGAGGGGGATGCCTCGTCGGACCCGGGGGGCGTCTCGGTGCTCATGAGCTAAGTCTACTTGGCACTGTCGGTTCCGGTCCCCTCGTCGCGCGCAATTCGTCTGGCGTCCTCGACCCTGACCACGGGACCACCGGCGTACGTGTCCCATTCCAGCGCCCCGAGCACTTCGAAGAATCCGTCGAGGTCGGACAGTCGTTCCCGCCAGCCCCACCCGAGCAACTGCACGGGTCGGCCGGACTCGGAATCCCGACTTCCCGCACGCTTGACACGCAGCTTGACGTGGTCCTTGCCGAACTCGCGAACCGGACCGCTCCGCTCCAGCGGTCCGAGCCGGATCAGCGGTCGGCGATTCCCTTCACCATGCGGCTCCAACCGCGCGAGTTCGCGGAACAGGCCTCGGTCGACCTGTTCCGGAGAGAGCTCCAGCTCATACTCCCGACGCCGCACCAGCACCTCCGGCGCCCAATCGGCGGCCTCTTCCATCTCGGCCCTCAGAGCCGGCAGTTCCGACACGCCCACAGACAGGCCAATAGCCTGGGGATGCCCGCCGAATCGCTCCATCCGCGCCTCGAAACCGGTCATGAAGGAGTGGAGATCGACACCGGGGATGCTGCGACCTGAGCCGGTGCCCGTCTCGCCGTCGACACCAAGCAGGATCACCGGACGATGGAACTCGCGGGCAAGGCGTCCGGCGGCAATGCCGACCACGCCCCGATGCCAGTCCTGACTCCAGGCCATGAGGATCCCGGGCCTCTGTCCGTCGGCCGAGAACGCCTCCGTCGCCTCCGCTACCACCCGCCGTTCTTCGCCCTGCCGCTGGCGGTTCAGAGAGTCGAGCTCCCTCGCGAGGCGATCGGCCTCGGCCGTGTCGCGGGTCAGCAGCAGACGGAGAGCCAGATCGGCGCTGGCCAGTCGGCCGGCAGCATTGAGCCTCGGTCCCAGCCGAAAGGCGACTTCCGTAGACGACACCGCGCCCTTGATGCGAGCGACCCGCATCAGGGCCCGGAGCCCCGGAGACCGTGACTGCGCCAGCGCCTGCAGGCCGAGCGCGGCGATGACACGGTTCTCGCCCACCAGGGGCACCACATCCGCGATCGTGCCGAGGCATGCGACGCGCAACAGCGCAGCCAGCGGCTCTTCGCGACCGCTCCGACGCAGCACTGCCTGCGCCAGCTTGAACGCAAGTCCGGCGCCGCAAAGGTGGCGAAAGGGGTAGGTACAGCCATCCTGTTGAGGATTGACCTGGATCGCCTGGGACGGCAAGCCGCTTCCGGCAACGTGATGATCGGTCACGACCACGTCCATTCCTTGCCTGATCGCCTCCTCCACCGCCTCGTTCGAGGTCGTACCGCAGTCAACCGTGACGATCAGCGAGGCGCCCGCGCGCTTCGCCTTCTCGACCTGAACGACCTGAAAGCCGTATCCCTCGGTCAACCGGTTCGGAAGGATCGGAACGGCATCGGCAGCCAGGGCCCGCAGTACAACGGTGAGCAGCGCGCAGGCGCTCACTCCGTCGACGTCGTAGTCCCCCACAACGGCGATGGTGCCGCGGTCGCGGCAGACGGCAAGCACCCGCTCGGCCGCCTCCTCCATCCCTCTGAGCAGGAAGGGGTCGTGCAAGCCACTGCGGTTCGGTCTGAGGAAGGTCTCCGCCTCCGCCTCCGTCTCCACTCCCCTGCGGGCAAGGGGAGCGGCAAGCAGCCCGTATCCCGCTGCCAGGAGTCGTGCGGTGGGCTCGGGAGCGGGCTTCTCCGCCCACTCCACCGTGTCATTGCGGTGGCCGCCGCCTTGCTCCGGCATCGTCACATCAGATCCTGCGGGTCAACGTCGACGGTAAGGTCAGTGGCCGGCGTCGGCACGACGGCACGGGCCAGCCGCCGCACGTCGGCGCCGCTGGCGGAGCGCATCAGGAGCTGAAACCGCCACTGTCCCTTGAGGCGCTCGAGCGGCGCCGGCGCCGGACCGGAAAAGCGCACACCGGCGGCCAGCGCGTGGGCCCGCGCGTCCCCCGCAAGCTCCCTGATCCGCCCCCAACCACGTTCACGATCACGATCGCGGACCACGATCTGGACCATGCGAGTGAACGGAGGGTAGTGGAACACCCGGCGAAACCGCATCTCCTGGCTGGCGAAGGCCTCGTCATCTCCGTTCAGCACCGCCTGGATCGCATAGTGGTCCGGATGGTACGTCTGGATCACAAACCGGCCCAAACGTTCGCCACGACCGGCCCGCCCGGCGAGCTGCGTGAGCAGCGCATAGCTACGCTCCGCGGCCCGAAAATCCGGGAACCCGAGGTAGGAGTCCGCGGTGAGTACCGCCGCGAGCGCAACGTCAGGGAAGTGGTGTCCCTTGGACACCATCTGGGTGCCGATCAGGATCTGTGTGCGTCCGCTTCGAAACCTCTCCAGGACCGCCGCTGGGCCGCCGACGCGCCGGGTCGCGTCCCGGTCCAGCACGTCCACGACAGCGCCCGGAAATCGGGCCAGGACCTCCTCCTCCACCCTCTCCGTGCCGGCGCCGATCGGCTGGAGTGCGTCCTCTCCGCAGCCCGGGCAGAGCCGCGGCACTTCCTCACGGGCGCCGCAGTAGTGGCAGACAAGTCGTCGCTCCCGGCGGTGAAAGCTCTTGGGCAGACCACAGTCCTCGCATGGCATGTTCTCGCCGCAGGCGCGACACAGCAGTTGCGGCGAGTAGCCCCGCCGGTTCCGCAGCAGGATCACCTGCTCTCCCCGCTCCAGGCTGTGTGTGATCTGGTCGATCAGGGACCCGGAGAACATCACGTCCCCCGGCCGGCGCGGGCCCCCGGCCTCCTTGCGGAGATCGACCAGGATCGGTTCGGGAAGCGAACCCGATCCGACCCTGGCGGTGAGCCGGAGGTGGCGATACCGACCGCGCTCGACGTTCAAGCGGGTTTCCAGACTCGGTGTCGCGGAGACCAGCACGGCGGCCGCGGAACACGAGCGGGCCCGCACCAGGGCCAGGTCCCGGCCGCTGTATCGGGGACGCGTGTCCTGCTTGTAGGCCGTGTCCTGTTCCTCGTCGACGACGATCAGGCCCAGGTTCAAAACGGGAGCGAAGACGGCCGACCGGGGACCGATGACGATGCGGCCCTCGCCGCTGCGGATGCGCTCCCACTCCTGATGGCGCTCGGCCCTGCCGAGGTTCGAGTGCAACAGGGCGACCAGGTCGCCGAAGCGCTGCTTCAGCGTCCGCGCCAGCGCCGGCACCAGGGCGATCTCCGGCACCAGAACGATGACGGACCGGCCCTCCTCAACCGCCGCCCGAGCCGCTTGAAGGTAGACCTCGGTCTTTCCGGACCCGGTCATGCCACCCAGGAAGCAGGGCCGGAACTGCCGGCTCCGAACCGCCGCGACCAGTTCGTCGGCGGCGACGGCTTGGTCCGGGCGCAGTTCGATCGGCGCCACCTCGTCATCACCGGCCAAGCGATGGCGCGCCAGATCCATCGTCTCGATCTGGGTAAAGGAGCGGAGAACGCCAAGTCGAACCAGGCGTCGAACAACCGCCGCCGAAGCGCCGGTCTGGGTACGTAACTCCTCCAGCGTTGCCGGCCGGTTCAGTTCCGCGAGGAACTCGACCACCAGGCGGGCCGCCGGAGACCGCCCGCACGCCTGAAGCTGGGCCTCGCGATCCCCCGCCGGCAGCTCGACGGCCGCACGGTAGCGGGAACTCCGGCTACCGGGTTCGTACAGCCGTATACGGCCGCTCTCCCGCCAGCTCTCGATGCGATCGAAGAGCGTCGCCTCCCCCACTTCGTTCCAGATCGTCGCCAGTGTCAGGCGACCCCGATCCAGAAGCAGTCGTTGCAGGGCCTGACTCAGCGGGTCGCGGCAATCGTAGAGCGCGCCGCGGTTGGTGAGTTCCGCGCGCCGGTCGCCCCAGCCGGTGAGTTTTCCGGGAACCATGATCTTCAGCACTTCGCCGATCGGCGCGGTGTAGTAGGAGGAGGCGAAGCGGGCGATCTCCATCAGGTCGTCCGGCAGGACGGGTTCCAGGTCGACGACCGATTCAATCGGGCGTAGTTGGGTTTCGACGCCGGCGGGGGGGCGGGCCGGAAGGCCCACGATCCAGCCGGTCAGACGCCGCTTGCCCACGGGTACCCGCACGCGGACGCCGACTCGGACCAGGCCGCTCCAGCGCCTGGGTACGCTGTAGGTCAGGGGACCCGGCAGCGGCAGCGGCACCGCGACTTCGGCGTACTCGCCTCCAGCGACGCCGGTCCCGGCATCCCACGGCTGCGTCGCCGAACTCACTTCGTTCCGTTCTGTGGCGCAGCCTCAGGGCCGGCCCGGTCCTCCTCGACACAGTTGCCGCATATGCCTGCGGTCAACTGAGCTTCAGGCACGTGAACGCCGCAACGCCGGCACCGAAGCAGCGCGCTTGGCCGTCCGGGGCCACGAGTCGCCCCGGAGTCGCGCTCGGAGGTCCCGGACGGGGAACCGCCGGCCGTACCGCGTGCACTCCACTTGCCTCCGGTCCGGCCCGTACCGCGAGTGCCGGCGGCGGATCGTTGCAATACCTTGAGCAGGCGCAGGAAGGAGCGCGCCTCCGCGGCTCGTGGCGACCGCAGCAGCCCGCGAACGATCCGCGAGATCCACATCCATGCCACCAACAGGGCAATCAGAATGACGAGGAACCGTGTCACGATCTAGATCAGCCTTGGCGGCTGGAATTCCCCTGCTGAACCGACCGCCCGTCGAATCCAGGCTGTCCTGGCCCTCAGGAGGCGCCGCGGCCCAAGAGCCTCAACTGGCCTTGGCCTTGGAGATCTTTTCGAGGCTGCCCGTGAGCGCCTTCTCGACCAGGACCTCCGCGTCGTCTTCGCCGATCTCTCTGACGTGCAGAACCTCGCTGACGATGAAGTACCTCGCCTTCTCGTACATCTTCTTCTCGCGGAACGACAGGCTCTTCTTCTGACTCACCAGGCGGAGGTTCTTGAGCACCTGGGCGGCGTCGGTCAGGGAACCGGTCCGCATCTTGTCGAGGTTCTGCTTGTAGCGGCCCTTCCAGTCCTTGTAGACATCGATGTTGCCGTCCTCGATCAACCGCAGCAGGTCGTTGATCTCCCGCGACTTGGCCAGACGCCGCAGGCCCACCCGGTCCAGATTCTCCTCGGGCACCATCACCTTCGAGTGGTTGCCCAGCACCCGCAGGTGGTAGTAGGTTTGCTTCTCCCCGCCGTCCGGGGCGCTTAACGCGATGAGTTCCACCACGCTCACGCCGTGGTTGGGGTATACGACCTTCTCACCGACTCGGAACACTCTGAACCCCCTTCACAGAACCCCCTTCAGACATGTGACAGTTGCCTGTCTCGGCAAACATAGCCGAAACCTTGAACGCAGTTCCGAGATCGGCCGCCAGTTGCCCGCCAGTTGCTGTTCTGGATATCTCTAAGTTCTGGATAGCCACACACTTAACGGGCACGAATTGTAGCCGAGAGGGCTCAGAACGTCAAGCCGTTCCCGCCCCATTTGCGCCTACTTCGAGCCGCCGGCTCTAAGTCGTTGAAGGCGCAGACTTTGCAGCTCCAGCACTGGAAGTTGCGCCGTGGCGGTGCTACTCTGCGCCACCGTCGCCGCGGCACCCGCAGGGGTGCGGATTTCCATGCCGGAGTGGCGGAATGGCAGACGCAGGGGACTCAAAATCCCCCGCCCCAAAAGGGCGTGTGGGTTCGACTCCCACCTCCGGCACCACCGCAGCCCTTGAAGGGTCCCCTGCGGGGACTCCAATGACCCTGCGCCCCAAAAGGGCGTGTGGGTTCGACTCCCACCTCCGGCACCAGCACGGCCTCTCACGGGTCCCCTGCGGGGACTCCAGTAACCCCTGCGCCCTGAAACGGGCGTGTGGGTTCGACTCCCACCTCCGGCACCAGCGCGGCCTCTCACGGGTCCCCTGCGGGGACTCCAGTAACCCCTGCGCCCTGAAATGGGCGTGTGGGTTCGACTCCCACCTCCGGCACCAGCACCGCTCTGCGGTGTGCGTCAGATGTCAGCTTCAGCGTCGTCGACGAGTTCGATGCCCTTCTGGTCCAGGAGCATGCCGATCGCCTTGAAGTAGGCCAGCAAGGCCCGCCGGTAGCCCGTGACCGCCTCGACTTCACGGCTTCGCGCCGCGGTCAGATCCTCCTGGATTTCGAGCACCTGGAAGCTCGTCCAGAGTCCGTTCTGGTAGCGCTTCTGGGCTGCATCGAGGTTCTTCTCGGCCAGTTGTCGCGACACCCGGGCGGAGTCGATCTGCTTGCCCGCGGTCTCCACCGCGCGGGAGGCGGTACGGACCTCGGTCTGGATCGAGAGCATCACGTCCCGGAGTTCGAGGCGTCCCTGATCCAACGCCAGTTCGGCGATCCGGCTCTGGGCCCTGGCCGACCGGTTCTGAAGCGGCTTCGACAGGTTCAGGCCGACGTTCCAACCCTCGAAGACCTGGCCCAGGATCCCGTTGTAGAACTGGTCGAGAGTCGAGAGGTAGTCGAGCGAGTCGGTCCGAAGGTACTCCTCGGGGCACGGCGAGAACAAGTCGGCGATGCTCGGCGTACCGGGCCGCTCGCACGTCATGCGCTTGCCGCCGAGCGCGTTGCGCCCGTAGCTCACGCTCAGGTTGAGGTCGGGCCGCCCCTGGTTCTTCAAGAACTCCGAGTCGATCCCCAGGGACGCGATCCGAAGCTCCTGCCGGTCGACCTCGGCCCGCCGATCAAACGCCCAGTTCAGCGAGGCCTCCAGGTCGATGACGACGCGGGCAATCTCCGGTGAGGTTGTCGGCGTGATCTCCAGATCCCAGAATGACGCCTCGTTCAGATTGAGCAACCGCCTGAGCTCGTCCGCCGCGTCCTGGATCTGCGCCTGCACCCGGATGATCTCCTCCTCCCGGGTGGCGATACCGGCCTCGCTCTGCACGAGTTCGAGCGGCGCCAGCGTACCCACCTCGATCTGGATCCGGTTCATCTCGTGGAGTTCCTCGGCCAGGGCGAGACTCTCCTCGGCAACCTTGAATTGCTCCAGGGCTTCCACCAGAGCCCAGTAGCCGTTTGCGACCGTCTGCACCGTGTCGACGACCTGGACCTCCAGGTCCTCCAGGCTGATGTCGCTGTTGAGCCGCGCCACCGCGAGATTGCGCTCCGTGGTCTTCTTGCCGCGGTTCCTGAGCAAGGGCTGGTTGAAGGCGACCGTCAGGCTGGACCGCAAGCTCGGGTTGATGTCGGAGAAGCGGGAGTTCGACTCGGAACGGTTGTTCTGGAAATTGATCGTGAACTCGCCGCCCGACGAGATCGGCTGCCGCAGCTCGACGTTCGTGGTGATCGTCTCGTTCTGCGTCACCAGGGCGCCGTCGAGTTGAGAGGCCGACGGCCGGCTGTCGCTGTTCACACTGCTGTCCACGCCAAGCACAAGATCGTAGATGCCGTACTCCTGGTTGATCCGGAACAGCGACTGCGACCGCTGGTAGCGCTGCACCAGCAGAGCGAGATTGTTCTGCAGGGCAATCGCGATCGCTTCGTCGAGGTCCAGGCGAAGCTGTCCGTCCGCGATGTCCAACTCGGGCACGACCGGTGCGGTGATCCAGGTCGAGCCCACCTGCACCTGCGCTCCCGCCGGCGCTGTCGACGCCACAGGCAGAATGAGAACGGCACAGAGCGCGGTGATCATCACCGCGGGCGGCAGCAGCCCACCACGGGCTGCTAGGACTCGCTGTACTGGAAACAGGTTCATCGGGCTGCGTTCCTTCCTTCGACCGCGTCCCGGCCGGAACGGCCACCGCGCATCGTGTCTCCCTCTTTGACGCGAGAGGCGCGAGGTTGTTTCACCAACCCTATGCCCCGAACTCCCCAGGCGTCGCCTGTCCGAGCCGCACGACCCCCAACCCGCGGGTCGGGACCGGCCACACCCTATCCCGTGACGCGCCGCTCATTCAGCAGATCGTAGGCCCCTCCAGGACCAGGAATCAGGGTCCGAACGGGTGGCGAACCGCCATGGTACATTCCCGCCGCCATGAACCTTCTCGAGGGTCTTCCGGCACCCCGCCGCGGCAAGGTCCGCGACATTTACGACCTGGACGATCGGCTGCTCCTGGTGGCCAGCGACCGCGTGTCCGCCTACGACTTCGTGCTCTCGCCGGAGATTCCGGACAAGGGCAAGATCCTGAACCAGTTGACCAACTTCTGGTTCGATCGGCTGGGAGACACGATTCAAGGTCACCTGCTCGAGACCGACGTGCGGCGCTACCCGGCCGACCTGGAGCGGCACGCCGATTACCTGGAAGGGCGTTCCGTGCTTGTGCGCAAGGCGGAGGTGGTCCCCTACGAGTGCGTGGCGCGCGGCTACCTGGCCGGCAGCGCCTTCAAGGAGTACCAGGAGACCGGCCGGGCCTGCGGTCACGACCTGCCGGCGGGCATGCGGCGGGCGGAGAAACTGGACCAGCCTGTCTTCACGCCGGCCACGAAGGCCGAAGAGGGCCACGACGAGAACATCGACTACGACACTCTCGTCCAGGGTGTGGGACCTGAGATGGCGGCGACGCTGCGCCGGATCACGCTCGAACTCTTCACGCGGGGCCGCGAACATGCGGCGCAGCGGGGCCTGATCCTGGCGGACACGAAGTTCGAGTTCGGGCTGGTCGACGGCCAACTGCTGCTGATCGACGAGGTTCTCACCCCGGACTCGTCGCGCTACTGGGACGCCGCGGCGTGGAGTCCGGGCACCGAGCCGGTGTCGTTCGACAAACAGCCGGTCCGCGACTGGGTGGCCGGCACCGGCTGGGACAAGGCCTCTCCGCCGCCGGAACTGACGCCAGAGGTCGTGAACGAGACCCGGGAGCGCTACCTCGACGCGTTCCGGCGCGTCACCGGGCGCGATCCGGTCCTATAGGCCCGACGACCAGCCGTGGCAGCCGGCTTCTGAAGCCGCACCAGACTTCGTAGGCCGCGACGCCGGCGCGAGCGGCAAGCTCGGCGACACCGATTCGCTCGTCCTCCTGCGCGCCGAGCAGAACGCACTCGTCCCCTACCGCCACGCCGGGAACTCCGGTGACATCGACGGTCAGCGAGTCCATGCTGATCCGGCCGGCTATCGGGCAGCGGGCGCCTCGCACCAGAACGTCGCCGGGGCCGAAGCCGGTGCTGAACCCGTCCCCGTACCCGACCGGCACCAGCGCGATCGTCGCCTCACGCGCCGCCTTCCAGGTGCGCCGGTAGCCCACGCCGGTTCCGGCCGGCACTTCCCGGAGATCGAGAATGGGCGCCTTCACGCTCATCACCGGGCGCAACCCGGACGCCGGTGAGGGATCGGCCAGCGCCGCCAGATCGAGCCCGTAGAGCGCCCCGCCCACGCGCACCGCATTCCAGCGGGCGGAGACCCGTCTGAGCGCGCCCGACGAGTTCGAGAGATGAACGGAGACCCTCCGGCGCTCCCCCGGGTCGAGCGCCGCCACAGCGGCGGCAAACCGTTGTTCCTGTTCGCCCGTGAAGCGGCTTCCCGGCAGTTCGGATTCCGCCAGGTGGGACATCAGGCCCGTGAGCTTCAGTTCGGACCTGGCCCGAAGGTCGTGGAGTATCGACGGCCACTGGTCGAGCGGCACACCGTAACGGCTCATGCCGGTGTCCAACTCGACCACGACACCGAGGGGGATTCCGCCATCGGACGACCGCCGTCGCCAGACCGACCAGTCGGCGACCTGCTCTCGCCTGGTGAGCACCGGCGTCGCGTCCCAATGGACGGCGCACCCGAGTTCCTCGATCGAGGCCGGCCCGCCCAACAGCAGCAGCGTGCTCCGGACGCCGGCCCGCCGCAGTTCCTCCACCTCGCCAACGCGCGCCACCGCCATCCCGTCGACGCCCAGCCGCTCCAGTTCGAGGGCCACCGCCACGGCGCCGTGGCCGTAGGCGTCCGCCTTGACGACTCCGAATACTCCTGCCTCACCGACGGCCTGTCGAACCACACCCAGGTTGGCAGCCAGCGCGCCGAGGTCGATCTCGACCTGGGCGCTGGCACCGCGGGTCAGCTCGGTCCCTCAGGCGGCGTGTGGCGGCCGTCGTGGTTTCGGAACGTGGTCGTGTCGCCGATGAAGACGAGATTCACGCTCCCCGTTTCACCGTTGCGGTGCTTGGCGATGATCAACTGGGCCATGCCTTCCACATCCGGGTCGTCGGGTTCATACACCTCCTCCCGGTAGACGAACATGACGACATCGGCGTCCTGTTCGATGTTGCCCGACTCCCGGAGATCCGCGAGTTGGGGACGGTGGTCCTTGCCCCGGCGCTCCGGCAGCCGCGAGAGCTGGGACAGGGCCACGACCGGCACGTCGAGCTCCTTGGCCAGTTGCTTCAGGCCGCGCGTGATCGCTCCGATCTCCAGGTTGCGGTTCTCGTACCTGCCCCCCGCGTTCATCAACTGGAGGTAGTCCACGACCAGGAGCGCGAGGCCGTGCTGCGCCTTCAGCCGGCGCGCCTTCGAGGCGACCTCGAGTAGCGATGGATTGGCGGAGTCGTCGATGAAGAGACTCGAGTCTCGACCGCTTGCCACCGCCTGGTGCACGCGGCTCCAGTCACGCGTCGAGAGCCGACCGCCGCGCAGCCGGTGGAAGGGGATGTCGGTCGTCGAGCACAACACCCGCATGGCGATTTCCCGCTCGCTCATCTCAAGCGAGAAGAAGCCCGCCGTCTTCTTTTCTTCATGCGTGACGTGGGTCGCAATGTTCAGGGCCAGGCTCGTCTTGCCCATCCCCGGCCGGCCGGCAACGATGACCAGGTTGCCCGGCTGGAGACCGTGCGTCATGCGATCGAAGTCGACAAAGCCGGTGCGCAGGCCGGGGAAGTCGTTCGCCGTTTGCTGTTCGAGCTGCTTGATTGTCTCGCGGTAAACCTGGTCGAGAGGCACGAAGGTTCGCGCCACCGCCTCCTCACTCAGCTCCATCACGGCCTGCTCCGCGCGGTCCAGGGCGTCTCTCGCCTCGAGACCGCCGTCGAGCGCCGTCCTGTAGATCGTCGTGCAGGCGTCGATCAGGCGCCTGCGCAGGGCCCGTTCCTTGATGATCTCGACGTAGGAGTCGACCCGGCCGAGGTCGGGCAGATCCACCTCCAGCGTGGCCAGATACGCCACCCCGCCGGCGGCGTCGAGCTGGCCTCGTTGCTCCAGCCGCGCCTGTACCGTCCGGAGGTCGATCGGACTGTCCGCCTCCTGGAGCGCGAGCATCGCCTCGTACAGCAGCCGATGCCTCTCGAAGTAGTAGTCCTCCGGCTTCAGGCGGGTCGAGGTAGCCGCCAGGTGCCGGTCGGCGTCGAGCAGAATCGCGGCCAGCACCGCGCGCTCAGACTCCTCGCTGTGCGGCAGACTGTGTGTTTCCTCGACCGGGGCGCGCACGATGCCTCTAGCCTAGCGTCGTCAGGCGCCGCCGCGCGCCCGGTCGCGCCTGCGAATTTTCGGCAAGCCGTGCGAAGATGGGCAGGCGCCGGCGGTTGGGTCGAGAGCCGGTGGCACTGCCCCTGAACCCATGTTGGCAAGACACTCGCAGCACCCGTTGCGCGGTTGGTTGGCGTCAGGGGTGGTCTGCGCGGTCTTCTTTGCCTGGGTTCTCGCCATCACTCCCGTCTCAGGCCAGGAAGTGGACCGCGAACCCGACCCCCGGCAGGCGCCCCGCTCAACGGACGAATCCGGGACCGACGGCGACGGCGACGAGGTCGCGGGCGAGGAGGTCGACCCGTGCGCGTCCGAGTACCTGGAGGGTCGATCCTGGCTCGACTGGCTCAACCTGCGCCTCCACCGGACGGCCTGCGAGACGGCCCTGTGGTTCGACCACCTGTTCGGCGACTACCGGCTGGACGAGGAACTCGAAGCGACGCACGGCCGGGCCCAGGTGGGCGTGATCTGGGACGAGCAGTACGGCTTCGAGGACGACCTGCGGTTCCGCGCCCGCTTGCACTTCCCGAGAATGGAGCGGCGTCTCAACGCCTTCGTCGGCCGCGATGACCGGGAGGACGTACTGGAGGACGCCCAGCGCCGCGGCGCCACGTCCCTGCCGGGCATGTTCGATCCCGCCGACGACGAGTGGCTGGTGGGACTGGGCTACCGGCCGATCTCGGGCCCCGGCGGGGACCTCGACTTCGATGTCGGCATGAACTTCAAGTTTCCGATCGAGCCCTTTGCCCGCGCCCGCTACAAGCACCGGACCTTCCTCTCGGACACGGACCTCGTGCGATTCCGCCACGCCCTGTTCTGGGAGCGGGAGGACGACTGGGGCCTGTCGACCCGGATCGACTACGAGCACGCCTTCGCCGGCGGTTCGATGATGCGCTGGCGCGGCGCCGGGAAGATCTCCGGCATCACGCAGGGTGCCGACTGGTTCACCGAGTTGAGTTACTACCGCCGTCTGGGCCGTCGCCGCGCCCTGGCCCACCAGATCGGCGCCAACGGCGAGACCGACGCACCGATTCTGGTCGAGAACTACTTCGTGCGCGTGATCTATCGCCAGCAGATCCTCCGCGAGTGGCTCTTCCTCGAGATCGGTCCCGGCATGGCCTGGCGGCGAGACGTGCGGGGCGAACCGAGGGATTCAGTTCCGATCCTGCGCTTCGGCGTCGAGATGCTGTTCGGCGACTACCGCGGCCAGGGTACTGCCGCACCGGTGCCGGGCAGATAAGGTCACGGGCTCGGAAACACGACCAGAAAGCGAGGAAACAGATGAGCGGTAGCGCCGCCGGGAACGGCGAAGTGACGGTTGTGGTCGGCGACGATCTGGTCGCGGAGGTCCAAGTCCACCGGCCGCCGAACAACTTTTTCGACCAGGACCTGATTGCCGCACTTGCGGCAGCGATCGAGGAACTCGACGAACGGAGCGACTGCCGTGCCGTGGTGCTCTGTTCCGAGGGCAAGCACTTCTGTGCGGGCGCAAACTTGAACTCTTCGCGTCCGGCAACCGGAACCCCGCAGCGCCACCTGTACGACGAAGCCTTGCGCCTGTTCGAGACCCGGACCCCGGTCGTCGCCGCCATCCAGGGCGCGGCCATCGGCGGCGGTCTCGGGCTGGCCCTGATGCCGGACTTCCGCGTCGCCTGCGCCGAAGCCCGGTTCGCCGCGAACTTCGCCCGCCTGGGCTTCATCCAGGGCTTCGGGCTGACCGTGACCCTCCCGCGTCTGGTCGGCCGCCAGCGGGCGATGGAAATGCTCTACACCGGTCGCCGGGTCAGGGGCGAAGAGGCGTTTCGGATCGGCCTCTGCGACGAACTCGTTCCCCGCGACGAAGTGCGGGCACGGGCGCGGGCACTCGCAGCAGAGATCGCCGCCTCGGCGCCTCTCGCCGTGCGCTCGATCCGCGAGACCCTCCGCGGCCGGCTCCCCGCCGAGATCCGAGCGGCCACCGACCACGAGAAGGTCGAGCAGGACCGGCTGCGGCAGACCGCGGACTTCGCCGAGGGTGTGCGGGCGATGACGGAGCGCCGCCTGCCGCGGTTCACCGGCTCCTGATCCCCCCAGGATCGCCGGCCCCGCTCCGCCATTCCGCCGGCGGGCGCCGGAAGTTCATCGACGCCGTTGCTCAGGCGCCGGCCGCCGTGGCAACCAGGAACGTGGCCCAGGCCCCCAGCCAGCCCAGGCCGGTCATGTAGACGAAGGTGAAGGCCGGCCACCGCCACTTCCCCGTCTCGCGACGGATCACAGCCAGGGTCGACATGCACTGCATGGCGAACGCGAAGTAGACGAGCAGCGCAAGAGCCGACGCACGGGACAGCACCGGCGCTCCCCCGCGCTCGCCGCCGCCGGCCAGGACGCCGCCGAGCCCCTCGCCGTCCTCGCCTTCGTGGGCGTAGATCTGCGCCAACGTGGCGACCATGACCTCGCGGGCGGCCTGAGACGCGACCAGACCGACGTTGATGCGCCAGTCGAAGTCCATGGGGGCGAACACCGGCTCCAGGAATCTGCCCACGGAGGCCGCGTAGCTGCCCTCGAGGATCGCCTGCTGGTTGGCCACGGCGCTGAGCTGGGAGTCGACGTCGCGCCGCGGCAGGTTGAGCAGGAACCAGAGCACGATACTGACGCTGAGGATGATCGTGCCCGCGCGGCGCAGGAACATGCGCGCGCGGTCCCAGACGCCCAGCGCGATGTCGTTCAGCCGCGGCAGGCGGAACGGCGGCAACTCCAGGTAGAACGGCACCGACGCGCCCCGTCTCAAACCGCGCTCGAGCACCGCGGCCGAAAGGAGCGCCGCTGCCGTTCCCAGGAGGTAGAGGCCGCCCAGGGTCAGGCCCTGCCAGGTGAACGGTCCGAACACCGGATCGGCGGGAATGAAAGCCGCGATCAGCAGCGTGTACACCGGTAGCCGAGCCGAGCAGGTGGCGAACGGCGCCACCAGGATCGTGGTCAGCCGATCCCGTTCCGAGGGGATCGTCCGGGTCGCCATGATGCCGGGAACGGCACAGGCGTACGAGGAAAGCAGGGCCAGGAAACAGCGCCCCTCGAGACCCACCCAACCCATCAACCGGTCCACGACGAAGGCTGCCCGCGCCATGTATCCGCAACCTTCAAGAAACAGGATGACGGTGAACAGCAGGACGATCTGGGGCAGGAAGACGATCACCGCCCCGACACCCCGAATCACGCCGTCCGCGAGCAGTCGCGTCAACAACGTGTCCGGCAGAGCGGTGAGCAACCGGGCGGCGAGGCCGTCCATCAGCCCCGACACCAGGTCCATCGCGGGCGTGGCCCAGGTGAAGATCGCCTGGAAGAAGAGGGCGACGAAGGTGAGAAAAACCGCCGGCCCGAGCACCGGATGGAGCAGAAACCGGTCCAGTCTCCGGGTCCAGCGATCCGGTCGCGGAGTCTCTCGGCGGCATCGCTCCAGCACCCCGTACGTCCAATCGAACCTCTCCTCCGGCGTGTCCGTCGCTGCGGCCTCCCGCAGTGCCGGCGACGGGGTCCAGTCCCCGGAGGAGGCCAGCAGGGCGCCGAGGTCGTCGATGCCGAGGCCGCGGTTGCCGACCACCCCGAGCACCGGAACGCCGAGTTCGGCCTCGAGGGCGGTGAGGTCGATCTCGCCATGCCGCGCCTTCAGTTCGTCGATCATGGTCAGAGCGACACAGAGCGGCAGGCCCAGGCTCGCGGCCTCCGCCACGAGGGGCAGGGCGCGTTCAATCGTCGTCGCATCCAGGACGACCAGCATGCCGTCGGGCGGCGGCTCGCCGAACTCGCCGCGCAGCACCCGCACCGCTACCGCTTCGTCCTCCGATTGCGGTTCCAGGCTGTACACGCCCGGAAGGTCGATCAGGCGAATGGACTCTTCCGTGAACCGGCCCTGCAGCCCGCCTTCGCGCCGGTCGACCGTAACCCCCGGGTAGTTCCCCGCCTTCGCCCGGTGCCCGGTGAGGGCGTTGAATAGCGTCGTCTTGCCCGAGTTCGGTGCTCCGAGGATGGCGATACGAGCGAGCCGCTGGGGGGCGTGCGCCGGCCCCAGCCGGACCAGCGCCGTCATGAGCTGCCCGGCCGGACGCGAATCCGACTCGCCTCGCTGCGGCGCAGGCTGAGGATGGCGCCGTGGAGTTCATACATCGCCGGATCGCCCAGCGGCGCACGGCGAACGAACCGCACCGCACTGCCCCGGCAGAAACCGATCTCCCGCAGGCGCCAACTGACCGGGCCGTCCCCCGTCACCCCCGCGATCTCGACCAGCCGGTCGTCGCCAGAATCCGCCAACTCGGCCAGTGTCCGGTCCATTTCGGACCGGGATAGTACCAGTTTCCTCCACTCCCCACAGAGGAGCTCTTTCCGCCGTGGCGGCGGCGTGCCGGAGGTGGGATTCGAACCCACAAGCCCTATAGAGGGCGGGGGATTTTAAGTCCCCTGCGTCTGCCGTTCCGCCACTCCGGCGTATCAGGAAGTCTGGAGGCGACGGCCGGATTCGAACCGGCGAATAAGGGTTTTGCAGACCCTCGCCTTACCACTTGGCCACGTCGCCTTGGGGGACTTCGGCGCCGGTCTCGAGCCGCGCGGCTCGCATGGAGCGGGAAACGGGATTCGAACCCGCGACCCCAACCTTGGCAAGGTTGTGCTCTACCACTGAGCTATTCCCGCGCCGGAGCGAATCCGCCGGACAACCGGCAGGCACTGAATCGCGGAGGATACGGCCCCCTCTCCGGCACTGTCAACTCGCGGGCGCTCCGCGGGCGTTCCACGGGCTGCTAGAGCCAGCTTCGCCTGCCCGTGTCGTCGACGGTGAAGGCGTCGGCATAGTGAGTGAACCGCCACTGGCCCTGCTCGGGCTGCCAGGTCGCCGCCACGACGTCGAAGCGGCAGGGACCGAGCCGCAGCGGCGTCCGCTCCGGGGCGCTCAGGTAGGCCTCCGCCGCCCGGACCAGGCGTCGCCGCTTGCGACGGTCCACCGCCGCGGCCGCGCCCCCGAAACGCGGGTCGAAGCGGGCCTTGACCTCGACGAAGCAGAGCGTGTCTCCGTCCATCGTGACCAGGTCCAGTTCGCCGGCAACGGTGTCGACGTTCCGCCCCACGATCCGATGCCCCCTTTTCCGCAGCAGGTCAGCCGCGGCCTGCTCGGCCTCCGCACCGCTCAGACGCGGTTCATCTTCCACTGGCGCTCGGCTCATGCGGATCGGTCAGGACCGCTTCCAGCGACTGCCGCCCGGAGTGTCCTCCACCACCACACCGGCGGCCGCGAGTTCGTCGCGGATGCGGTCCGCGGCAGCGAAGTCCCGCGCCGCTCTCGCCTCGCTCCTGGCCTCCACCAACCTGTCGATCTCCGCGTCGCTTGGGCCGCCGTCCGCCTCTCCCGACCCCGAGCCGGAGTCCCCTGCCCAGGCGCCGGCGTCCAACACCGCAAGCACCTGATCGGCTCGTTCCAGCGCGCCCTCCACACGATCCGTGGCGCCGGCGGGCAGGCCCCGGTCGATGATCCCGTTCACGTCGTGCACGAATCGGAACACGGCGCCGAGGGCGGCGGAAGTGTTCAGATCGTCGGCCAGAGCGGCGGCAAAACCGCCCTCGAACCCCGCCACAGCCGCCTCGAGCGGCGCCGTGCCGCCGGCCGTGCCGCCCGCCTGCTCCGCCTCATGGGCGAGCCGGAACCGCATGTCGTCGATCCGCTTCAGCGCCCGTTCCGCCTCCGCGACCTTGGCGAACGTGAAATCGAGTTGCTGCCGGTAGTGGACCGAGATCAGCAGGTAGCGAATCGAACGGGCCGGTAGACCCCTGCCCTGAAGATCGCCAAGCGTGTGGCAGTTGCCGAGCGACTTGGACATCTTCTCGCCGTCGACTGTCAGGTGTTCGGAGTGCAGCCAGCAACGGGCGAGCGGGCTGCCGTTCGCCGATTCACTCTGGGCGATCTCGTTCTCGTGATGCGGAAACAGGTTGTCGACCCCTCCACAGTGGATGTCGAAGGTTGTGCCCAGGTACTTCTGGCTCATCGCCGAGCACTCGATGTGCCAACCCGGGCGACCGGGGCCCCAGGGCGATGCCCACTCCGGTTCGCCCTCCTTGGCGCCCTTCCAGAGAACGAAGTCGCGCGCATCCTCCTTGCCGTACTCGTCGCTCTGCACGCGCGCGCCACGCCGCACCTGGTCGAGGTCGATTCCCGACAGCTTGCCGTAGTCGGCGTCGGCGGCGATGCGGAAGAACACCGAGTCGTCGGCCCGGTACGCGTAGCCCTCCTCCAGCAACTGCTCGACCATCGCGATCATCTCGTCGATGTGGGCCGTGGCCCGGGGGTAGTGCTCAACACGCTCGATCTGAAGAGCGGACAGGTCCTCGAAGAAGGATCTGACGTGGGGCGCGGTGAAGTCGCCGATGTCGACGCCGGCCGCAATCGCCGCGGCGATGATCTTGTCCTCGACATCGGTCAGGTTCATTGCCTGCGTCACCCGGTACCCGAAGAACCTGAGCGCCCTCCGCAGCACGTCCTCGAACACGAACGTGCGCAGGTTGCCGATGTGGGCCCGGTCGTAGACGGTCGGGCCGCAGGTGTAGAGCCGGACGTGACCGGGTTCGATCGGCTCGAGTACCTCCAGCCGTCGCCCGAGAGAGTTGTAGAGCTTCACCGGTTCCATCGAGCGACTCCAAGCCACTTTGAACCCGGGTGGCGCGATTCGCGCCACACGCGACCCATTCCGCGCGCCCGTCATCGGGCGCGCGGATGGCACCGGCGACAGTAGCAACGGCAACAGGGGTGGTCCAGCCGCCGCGACGCCGGGAACGAGCGGACAGGCTCAGAGATCGACCTGAATCGTGGCCCCCGCCCAGTTCAGGGTGATCCGATCCCCGAACCTGTCGAAGGCCTCCTGGGCGGCGAAGTCGAAGCTCCCGCTGCCGTTGGCGACTGCCGTGAAGCGGACGACGGCGACCGTACCGCTGCCGTTCAGACCGGCGACCGCGCCGAGATGGGTGGCGCCCACGAGAAGCTGGCCCGGCGCGGTCTCACGGGTCTCCAGGCTGGGGAACACGCCGCCGCCCGACTCCTCGTAGCGCAGCAGGTTGGCGGGAAACAGGAGCTCGAAGCCCAGACCGTACAGACCTTCGACGCCGGCGGCGTAGATCTCGACCTCGAGCGTCGCCCCCAACACCGCGCCGCGCAGCCCGATCGATGTGTCCGCGATCTGCGCCGCCGAAAAGGTGACGCCCCGCGGCGGCGGAGCAGTTGGCGCGGTCGGGCTTCCTCCTCCACCGTCGCAGGCCACGAGGCACAGCGCCACCAGAAGGGCCGCCCGCTGTACCGGAAAACGCAATGGCGCCCTTTCTGCCGGAGCGCTCAGCGTTGCCCGCCGGTGGCTACCGGTTCGCTCGCGCGCAGCCGGCGGAGAAAGCTCCTGGCCCGCTGTCTTCGTAGCCCACGCAGCCGATCGACGAAGAGCACGCCGTCCAGGTGATCCAGCTCGTGCTGGATCGCCCGCGCCTCGAGCTCCTCCACGTCCATCTCGAAGGGAAGACCCTCCAGGTCGGTGGCCGCGATACAAACCGTGGCCGGCCGCGTGACCTTCTCCGTGAAGTCGGGAATGGAGAGACAGCCTTCCGTGTCGGTCTGGACGCCGGCAGAGTCGACGACCCGCGGGTTCACCAGGACCCGCACCGCGTCGGGGTCCATTCCGGCCGTCGCATCGATGACCGCTACGCGCAACTCGACACCGACCTGGGGCGCGGCAAGGCCGACTCCGGGCGCCTCATGCATCGTCTCGATCATGTCCGCTACCAGGCGTGTCAGATCGGGGCCGAATTCCTCCACCGGTGCGCACTGCACCCGCAGCACGGGGTCCGGGTAGAGACGGATCGGAAGAACGGACATGCTATCCCTGCGCGGCGCAGGGGGACGGCGCCGATCATACGGGAAGGCCGGCCGCGGCCTACGCACTGTCCCCACGAATGGACACCGGTGTGACGTTCCCGCTACGGTTCAGCCCGGCCAGTCGCCCCGGCTTTCGCTCCAGCCCTCGCGGTCGTGCGCCCGGGCAGGGCGTCTGGGGGCACAGCTTCGAGGTCGGCTCTCCCTCGGTCCAGCCAGGCACACCGTATCCACTCTGCTGGCACGCGTATTGCTCGACAGTCCTGCAGAAGAGCACGCGCCCAGGACGCCGGGGTTGAACCGACCCCGGCATCAGATTCGCCGGTGGTAGCGTGCAGACTCCGACCCGTTGGAGGAAAGAGATGAGATTCACCCTCCCGCAAGCCCTCCTGATCGTCCTCGCGGCAGGCGCTGCCGGCGCCGCGCAAGCGCAGCCGGTACAACATGAACGAGGACAACTCGACGGCGTCTACAGCCTGGTCGGCGCGCTGGACGGAGACGCGACCCTGTTCGCGGCGCGTTCGGGCGCTCAGAGCGAGTTGGAGATCCACCTGCCGGTCCTGCGCGGAGACCGAATCTGGACGAGACCGTACGGCCGTCTGGCGGTGTTGATGTCCGACCGCTCGATTCTGGCCCTGGACCACGACAGCGAGGTCACGTTCGCCCAGATCGCCGGCTCACCGGACGCCGACGACGCGGACTCCCTCTACGTCCTGCACCGGGGCCGGCTGAGCCTGGAGGTTGCGAACCACTTGCTGGACTCGGAGCTGCCGACGGTCGACACCACCAACGCCAGGGTCTACGCCAAGCAGGAAGGCCGCTACCAGGTCGAGAGCGACGGCGACAGTTGGACCGAAGTCGCGGTGCTGGCCGGGTTCGCCGAAGTCGTCACCCAGCGAGGTTCGGTGATCGTCCGCGGTGGCGAAGCGCTCCTGGTTCGGGGCCTCGACGACCCCTGGATCGAGCTCCAGAGCGGCGCCGGAGCGGCTGCCGCAGCATTGGATCAATGGGCGGAGGGTCACCGTGCCCAACTCGCGGCCTACGCGGCCGTCGATGTCGACAGCTATGGCTCCGCCTTGACCGGTCATGGCCGGTGGGTCGAAGTCGAGGATCGCCGGGCCTGGAAGCCCGAGGTCGAAGACGACTGGCAGCCCTACAGCCGGGGCCGCTGGACTCATACGCCCGCCGGACTGTACTGGGTCGCCCGGGACCCCTGGGGTCCGCTCACCTACCACTACGGCAGTTGGAACCGGCACCCAGGCTACGGTTGGCTCTGGTTTCCGAGCGCCATCTACTCACCCAGCCATGTGTACTGGTACTGGGGGCCGTCCTATGTCGGCTGGATCCCCCGCGGCTACTACCAGCGCCACTACCTGGGTCTGGGATTCGGCCTTCGCTACGGCCTCTATGGATGGGCCGGAGGCCTCTGGGATCCCTTCAACACCTGGATCTTCTGTCCGTCAGGGTACCTGGGCTACGGCCGCGGCTACACATACGGTCGCTCCCTGCGCCGCCGGCATCCGAAGCTTGGCCGCGGCATCATCACGACGGACACGAACGGAATCGACTACCGAAACTGGCGGGATCCTGAGGCCGCGCAGCAGGTCCTCCTCGGAAAGCGCCGCGGCATCTCCGAGAGCGAACTCCCTGACGTCACGGATTTTGTCGCCCGCAGAGCCGACCTGCACGAGTCGCTTCAGACGAGGCTCAGGCGGGTCGACGCCGAACCGGAAACAGTCACGGTGTCCGTCGCCCCATCCGATCCCAACCGATCAGGTCTGGTCGGCGTCACCGCCGGAGGTCTCCGGGCGGGTTCCACATCCCAGGTAACGGGCGCCGGACAGAACTCCGCCAAGAGCGTCACGCTCCGGCGGGCAGTCCCCGGCGAGGTCCGGCGCGCCGGCAGCGGCACCGTCAAAACCACGATCCAACCGCGGAGGGCCGGCTCTGTTCCCACCGATGCGGCGGCGCCATCCGATGCCACTACCAGGATCCGGCGAGCGGAAACGCCGAAACCCGCACGCGTCAGTAGCGGAGGTCTGACCGCTGCGCCCGCCCCGAAGCCGACGGTCGCGGTCGAAGCGCCCGGGGGCGCCGGCGAGAAGGCGCCGGTCCGCGTGGCAGCGCCACGGTCCAGTGGAGGAACGATCGATCGCAGCCGAAGGCCGACGCCGGCGCGCCGCGTGCTCGACGCGATCCGCGGACGGGACGCGGCGCCGAGCGCCCCCCGGACGGCGACTCCCCGATCCAGGCGCCCGGATCGGGCCGGCACGCCGCGGCCGTCAACCCCGACCCGCACCCGGTCCGCCACCCCGCGGACATCCAGGCCCAAGTCCACCCCGACCCGCACCCGGCCCGCAACGCCGCGAACCTCGAGCCCGCGCTCCACGCCGCCTCCGCGGACCCGGTCGACGCCGCGCACGTCCACGCCCAAGTCCACACCGACCCGCACCCGGTCGGCGCCAGCGAGAACCTCGAGCCCGCGCTCCACGCCGCCCCCGCGGACCCGGTCGACGCCGCGCACGTCCACGCCCAAGTCCACACCGACCCGCACCCGGTCCGCAACGCCGCGAACCTCGAGCCCGCGCTCCACGCCGCCTCCGCGGACCCGGTCAACGCCGCGGACATCCACACCCAAGTCCACACCGACCCGCACCCGGTCCACGCCAGCGAGAACCTCGAGCCCGCGCTCCACGCCGCCCCCGCGGACGCGGTCGACGCCCCGGAGTTCGTCGCCGCGCTCGTCGTCGCCGTCCAGCGATAGCGGACGCACGCCGCCCCGCTTGCGCTGAGGCGATGCGGCAGCCGGCCGGCGCCGGCGCCACCCAGTCGAGAGGCCCTGAGACCTAGAATGGGTCTCACATGAGGTCTCCTTCCTGACCATGCGCTGGAGTGCCGCCTGGTCCAGCCTGCTGCGCATTCTCTTCGTGATCTACTGCGTCGAGGCGGGGCTGTTTCTGGTCATCGCGCCGTGGCGGGAGTTCTGGAACCTGCTGGTCACCAGGTCCGCACTCTCGCAGGCGCATCTGGGGGCGTTTCTCATGCTGCCGTGGGTCCGCGGCGCGGTCACCGGATTCGGGCTCGTTCATCTCATCTGGGGCATCCACGACCTCGAACGCATTCTCCTCAGCAGGCGTCCGAGCGACCCGGAAGCGCCCATCCCGGAACCCGATCGAGCGGAATGAAGCAGCGGGCCGAAGTTCCGGCGCTAATGGCCATCAGCGACCGGCGCCTGTGCGACGGGGGATCCGGACTGAGACGCTGGGCTCTCTCGCTGCCCGCCGGCGCCGCGATCCAGCTCCGCGAGAAGGACCTCGACTCCGAGGCATTGACCGCGATCGGTCGCACTCTGCGGAGCGCCGCTGCCGGTCTCCTGATCGTCAACGGCAGTCTGGAAGTGGCGGTCTCCTGTGGCGCCGACGGCGTCCACATGCGGTCGGACCAACCATGGGCCGAGTTGGCCCCGGCGGTCCGCGAGCGGGGCCTGCTGCTCGGTGTGTCGACGCATAGCCAGCGGGAAGTCGAGGCCGCCGTCGATGCCGGTGTCGACTACGCCCTCTTCGGCCCCGTCTTCGCCTCGCCCCAGAAGCTCCGGTTCGGTGCGCCCCAGGGTCTCGAACGACTGCAGCGGGCTGCGCACGGCGCCCTCCCGATCCTCGCCGTGGGCGGTGTCGATTCCCGCAACGCGGCTCTTCTGGCCCGCGCGGGCGCACACGGCGTGGCCGCCATCCGGGCCTTTGCCGAAGCCGCCACGGCAGCGGCTCTCGCAACAGCGTGGGCACGCGCGACTGGTACGATCCCACGCCCGTGAAATCGACCAGCCTCCGAAAGACCAACTGCCTCGTCCTCTCCGCCGGCGTGCTGGCGCTCGATCAGTGGAGCAAGTTGTGGATCGAAGCCACCCTCGAACTCCACGGACGCCTGCCGGTCCTGCCGGGTTTCTTCGACCTGGTTCACGTCCAGAACACGGGCATCGCCTTCGGGCTGTTCCCGGCCGGCCGCGAGCTGGCGGGCACGCTTCTGCTCACGGCCCTCGGCTTCGCCGCGCTCACCGTCGTCTCGCTTTACTTCCGGAGCACCTCGGAGCGCGAGCCGCTGCTCCTGTTTTCCCTCGCCCTGGTGCTGGGAGGGGCCGTCGGCAACCTGGTCGACCGTGTTCTGTTGCGCGCCGTGACGGACTTCCTGGACGTGTACGTCGGCGCCCACCACTGGCCGGCTTTCAACGTCGCTGACAGCGGAGTGACGGTCGGCATCGTACTGATGCTGGCGCACAGTTTCGGACCACTGGTTTGGCGGCGGCCGGGCGCGACGGGAGCGAGCCGCCGGGGGTTGATCCAGGCCCGCACCTCGAAGTGAGTTCGATAGACCAGACCACGCCGCCGTCCAACACGCTTCCCGAACTCGCCTACCCGTGGCGCCATCTTCGGGCGCCGGCCGCCGCGGCCGGTGAACGGATCGACCGCTACCTGGCGCGAGTTCTGGACCTGCCCCGCAACCAGGTTCAGAACCTGCTCCACGACGGCCGCGTGACAGTGAACGGAACGCCGCTCAAGCCCTCCTACCTGCTGCGCGGCGACGAGCGGATCGACTACCGCATTCCGCCACCCCGGGCCACCGGTCTGGCGCCCGAGACCGGTCCGATCCGGCTGCTCCACCAGGACGAGCACGTGCTGGTGGTCGACAAGCCGGCCGGACTGATCGTGCATCCCGGCGCCGGCGTTCGGAGCGGCACCCTTGTGAACCGGCTTCTACACCACTATCCGGAGATCGCAGGCGTCGGCTCCCCGGAGCGGCCCGGAATCGTCCACCGCCTGGATATGGGCACCAGCGGTGCTCTGGCCATCGCCCGCACCGACCCGGCCTACCGCAGGTTGAGCCGGGCCTTTGCCGAACGAGAAGTCGGCAAGCTGTACCTGGCGGTCGTCTACGGTCGGCCGGCGCCCGCAACCGGAACGATCGAACTCCCGATCGGCCGCCACCCCACCGTCCGCACCCGTATGGCCATCGTCCCGGAGTCGCGGGGAGGCCGTCCCGCGACCACCCGCTACCGCGTGCTCGCATCCGGAACGGGCGTCTCGCTGCTGGAAGTCGAAATCCTTACCGGCAGAACGCACCAGATCCGGGTCCACTGCAAAGCAATCGACCACCCCCTGGTCGGCGATCCAGGGTACGGCGAAAATCGCTGGCGTGGGCTGCCGCCAGCCTTGCGGCGTTCCCTTCGAGAGTTTCCACGCCCCGCGCTGCACGCCCGGAAACTGACGCTCCCTGCCCTTTCCGGCGCGCCTCCCACCAGCTACACGGCCCCCGTGCCGCGGGACCTGCAGGAGCTGTGCGCCGCCTGTGATCTGGCGTCCGGGCTGCCGACCGACTCGGCGACTTCGCCCGCGAACCCCCTAAGCTGACTGCGATCCGATCGCCAGCGTGCCGCTCATCTCGATCCTGCCGTTGCAGACCCCGCCCTCGGCGATCGATACCAGCGGTGCGGCCAGATCCCCCTCGATCGATCCGGAAGGAGCTACCTCGATCTTCTCCGTTGCCCGGACATTGCCCTTCACCTTGCCGGAGACCTGAACCGAGTGGGCAGTGACATCGCCCTGGATCCGGCCGCGGCGACCGAGAACGAACCGCCCCTTGAGTTCGACGCACCCATCCAGAGCACCGTCGACCAGAACCTCCGTTTCGCCGGAGATGCTGCCCTCGATGCGGGAGCCGGCCGCGACGTAGGTACGGGCCGGGCCGGCCGAAGTCGACCTCACCTCACCGGGGGGCGTCAGTGCGGCCTCCGCCGTCGACTCGTCTGGATCCTTCTTGAAGAACGCCATCTACCTTTTCTCCCGATACCGAACTCGGCAGGACTGAGACCATCTGGACGGGCGGCTGGAGCGGGCAACGGGACTCGAACCCGCGACATCCAGCTTGGGAAGCTGGCACTCTACCAACTGAGTTATGCCCGCAAGAGCCGCGCGGACCGCCAAGGTAACCCAGCCACTCGCAGACGGTCAAGCTGCTTTGGCAAGAGCCACCTCCTGCACGCGAGCAGCCTTTAGCTATGATGCTTCGCCGCACCCTTCCGCGCCTCCGTCCGGTCACTTGATGCCTACAAGCTCCCCGCACCGAGACCAGCCCCTCTACTTCTTCCCGGAGCGGCGCGTGACAGGCGAGGAGCTGGACGTGATGCTCCATGGCGGAAGCAGAGAGGAACGGTGCTACGCCGTCTCCTGCATGCTCCGCTACGCCCAGTGGGAGGACATCTGGGACTATGTTTCGCGAGACGAAGTGCGTGATCTGTTCGAGGATCTGGACCTCCCCGAAAGCCTGCGCGCCGCCTGGGCCCGGATGCTGAAGATCGAAACCGTCGCTACCTGAGTTCTACCTGAGTTCTACTCGCGCTATCGGCGGTCGCCCATCACCAGGCCTCCCAGGCCGCCGAGCACCGAGCCCTCGCCCTTGCTCTTGCCGCCGCCCTGGGCCGCAGCCGCGAACACCCGGCTCGCGAGGCGACTGAACGGGAGAGACTGGATCCACACCTTGCCCGGTCCGGTCAGATTGGCGAAGAAGAGCCCCTCGCCCCCGAACAGCGCCGTCTTGATTCCGCTGACCATCTGGATGTCGTAGTCGACCTGGTGCTCGAACGCCA
Source organism: Candidatus Multivorans sp. (assembly GCA_965247095.1). GTDB lineage: Bacteria > Acidobacteriota > Thermoanaerobaculia > Multivoradales > Multivoraceae > Multivorans. Next base: position 1,147,780 of record OZ251997.1, read on the forward strand.
CCAGGCAGCCGGTGTCGAGCCGCAACGTCTCGCCGGCGGCCAGATCCCGTTCGACGACCGTACCGCCGGCATGAACGAAGGCCAGGCCGTCTCCCTCCAGCTTCTGCAGGATGAATCCCTCGCCGCCGAACAACCCGGCGCCCAGCTTGCGCTGGAACGCGATGCCGACCGACACGCCCTTGGCGGCGCACAGGAACGCGTCCTTCTGGCACAGGATCCTGTTGTTGTGGGAGGGCAGATCGAGGGGGATGATGCGACCCGGGTAGGGCGATGCGAAGGCGACGTCCCGGCGGGCCCCGCCGCTGTTTCCGAACACCGTCATGAACAGGGACTCGCCAGTCAGCACCCGCTTGCCGGCAGACAGCAACTTGTCCATGAAGCCGCCGCCGCCACGCTCGGAACCGTCGCCGAAGATCGTGTTCATCTCGATGCCGGGGTCCATGTACATGAACGACCCTGCCTCCGCGACACAGGCCTCGCCGGGATCGAGGGTGATCTCGACGAACTGCATCTCCTCGCCCACGATGACGTAGTCGATCTCGTCCGCGACGCTCCCGGGCGCACGCGGGATCGAACTCCCAAAGGCCGACGCGAACTGGGGTTCGCTGACCACGGGCGCCCAGTTGCCCAGGCCCTCCCGGTACACGTGTGCGCTTCGGGAAACGGCGCCGCCACGGATCTTCTCCACGATCTCTTCGGCGAGAAAGGGTCCTTCCTGCTTGCCGGACGTGGCCAGATACCAGATGCGGTCACTCATCGTCACAACTCCTAAGGCCGGACGGCGCCCCTGTCGGGGCCGGTCACCTATCGTGGGGCGTCGGGATCGTAGCCTACGATCCGCACCTCGAACACCCACGGCCAGTACTTGCCCGTCAGCAGGAAAGTCCCCGTATCGGGCCGGTAGGCGATTCCGTTCAGCACATCGGCCGCGGCCGCCTCCTCCCTGGTCAACAGACCCGACGCGTCGATGACGGCGACCACCGAGCCGGAAGCGGATTCGATCACGGCAATCTCGTCGCTCCCGTAGAGGTTCGCGAAGAGGAGATCGTCAACCAGTTCGAGCTCGTTCAGGTCGGGAAGCGGCATGCCCTGCGTTGTCACCCGCAGCCGCCGGCGCACCTCTAGAGTACGGGGATCGCGGAGGGTCAGAACCGGTGTGCCGTCGCTCATGATCAGGTCGGAACCGTCGTAGGCCAGTCCCCAGCCCTCACCGTCGTATCGGATTCGACTCTGCTCCCGCAGTGGGTCGAGCGACCAGATGAGCGCCTCGCCCCGCCGCCAGGTGAGCTGAACGAGCCGCTCGCCGGCATCCGGCACGAGGGTGATGCCCTCTCCGAACAGTCTCTGGTCCAGGTCCACCCGCGCCAGTTCCTCGCCGTCGCTCCAGCGCCACGCGCGCAGGCTGGAGGCGCCGTACGAGCCGGTGCTCTCATACACCACGCCTTCGCGCCACAGCAGTCCCTGCGTGTAGGCCTTGAGGTCGTGCGGACGCCGGTCCAGTACTTCGATCCGCCAGAGCTCGGGCGGCCGCGCCGCCTGCGTACCGGTCCCCCCCGTCACGAAACCGCTCGACTCCGCCGGCGTGCACCCGGCCGCCGGGCAAAGGGAGAGGGCTAGAGCCAGGCAGCAGCCGCGCATCCGGGACACGCTACCAGCCCATTTTCCGAAGTCCCGCGGGGCCCGCCCCTTGACCGTTGTCCACGAGGTTGGAAGAGTGGCGCACGCCATGAACGCCTCCTTCGTCCGCAGAATCTCCCTGGTCGCCGCCGGCGCGCTGCTCGCGGCTGCCTGGTTCGCGTTCGCGCAGCCGGCCGCCGACGCGCCGCTAACCAGTCCGCGCGAGACGATGCGCGTCTTCCTCGAGGCGTTCGCGACCGAAGACGGCCGCCCGGACCTGGATGCCGCGGCAGCCTGCCTGGACCTCGGCGACCTTCCCTTCCCCGTCCGCGCCCGGCAGGGCCGGAACCTGGCGAACGAGCTGAAACACGTGATCGACCGGCTCGAGCTCGTGGAGTTCGACGCCATCCCGGAAGACGGCGAGCTCGAAGGGTGGGTGTTCAGCGACGAACTGTCGGCGCCGATCGTCCTGGCGCCGGACAGTGAAGGCCGCTGGCTGTTCAACCGGGCAACGGTCGCCGCAATCGGGGCCCTGTACCAGGAAGTGCGTGAGCGCACCGTGGTCGAGGGCGTCGAGGAAGCTCCGGTCACCGCCACGATGTGGCTTCGGGACCGCATTCCGGAGTCCCTTGGCACCGGCGGCTTCATCCTCTACCCGTGGCAGTGGCTGGCCCTGCCGCTCCTGCTCCTGCTCGGCCTCCTGATCGACCGGATCGTCGTCTGGACCGCCTACGGCCTGCTCGCGAAGCCCCTGAGCGGCCGCTACGAGAACCTCGACCTGGCCGGAGCGCGCCGCATTCTGCGGCCCACCGGCCTGCTGGGTCTGGCCGCGGCGTGGTGGCTGGGAATCCAATGGTTGGGCTTGGCCCCACAGGTCGACGCCTGGCTCGATACGACCCTCCTCGTGCTCCTGCTGCTGGCTCTGGGCCGAGCCGCCTTCGCCCAGATCGACCTTCTGGGAACGGCCCTGCGGGCTCGCGCCGCCAGGAGCGAGAACCGGTTCCAGGACCAGTTGGTTCCATTTGTCACGAAGACCCTGAAGCTGGCAGCCGGAATCTTCGGCGCCGTCTTTCTGATCGCCCGGCTGGGCGGAGACGTCACCGCGCTGCTCGCCGGCCTGGGCCTGAGCGGATTGGCCGTGGCGCTCGCGGCACAAGACCTGCTCAAGAACATCTTCGGCTCGATCACGGTGCTCCTCGACCGCCCGTTCCGGGTCGGCGACTGGATCAAGATCGGCGATGTCGAGGGGGTGGTCGAAGAGGTGGGCTTCCGGAGCACCCGCGTCCGCACCTTCTACGCCTCCCTGATCACCCTGCCCAACGCCCGCCTGATCGACGCCTCAGTCGACAACTACGGCGCCAGACGCTTCCGGCGCTGGAGCACCCACATCCAGATCACCTACGACACGCCGCCAGCCAGCGTCGACGCGTTCTGCGAGGGCATCCGGCAGCTCGTGCGCGACAACGAATCGATGCGGCAGGACGCGTTCGAGATCCACCTGAACGAGTTCGGCCCCCACGCGCTCGAGATCATGCTCTACGTCTTCTTCCTGGCGCCGGACTGGAGTACCGAGTTGCGGCGCCGCCACGATCTGGCCCTGGACATCCTGCGTCTCGCGGACCGCCTGGGCGTCCGGATCGCCTTCCCCACCCAGACGATTCAGTTGGCGCCGTCGCCTCGGGAAGACTCGGAAGTCTGAACGGCGGGCAGGACGATTCGCACCGAGAGTCCTCCCTCGGCCCTCCTTGTGGCCGTAATCGTGCCGCCGTGTTCCTCCACGATGCGCCGGGCGATAGGAAGACCCAGGCCCGTACCGCCACTCGAGGTCGAGAAGTAGGGCTCGAAGATGCGTTCCAGGTCGGTGTCCGAGACACCCCGGCCTCTGTCATCCACGGTGACGCCGAGCGCGCCGTCCCCGTCGGCCGGCGCCACGGTGACCCGGACCTCGCCTCCGCCCGCACTCGCGCTGAGGGCGTTCTCGAGCAGGTTGCGGACCGCACGCTGCACCAGCCGCCGATCGAAGGGAAGCTGCGCCGCCTCCGCGTCCACCTCCGACTCGAAGATCACGTTCACACCGTCCGGCGGGGGGTGGCGATAGCCGTCCACAACCTCACGAACCGCAGCAGCCAGGTCCCCGGGCGCCAGCCGGGCCAGGGGAATTCTGCTGTAGGTCGAAAACTCGCCGGCCGTGTGCGCCAGTTCGTCAACCTGAACCAGGATGTTGTCGGTGCAGCGCTCGAAGATCTCGTCCAGCCGCTCCGGGGCATCACGCCACACCTGCCGCAGATGCTCGGTCGAGAGGCGGATCGGGGTCAGCGGGTTCTTCACTTCGTGGGCGATCAGCCGCGCCATCTCGGCCCAGGCCTCCAGACGCTGTGCCGCCTCCTCCCGGGCGCGGGTCGAGGCGATCCGGGCCGCCATGCCGTCGATGGCAGCGGCAAGCGTCTTCAGCTCCGTCTCCTGCGGCTCGAAGCCGAGTGAGGCCGCGCCGCCGGCGATCCGGCCGGCGCCGTCGATCATTCGCATCAGCGGACGGGTGAACCCGCGCGCGAGGCGAGCACCGACGGTGACCAGCAACAGCACCAGTGCCGTCGTGATGACCAGGGTCTGCCGCCTCAGGGCCCCGAGTTCGCGGGTGGCCGCCTCCTGTTGCGCCAGTAGCGGCACCGATACGAACAGACCTGATTCCCCCGGACGCTCCTCCCCCAGGGACACCGGGGTGTACAGCTCCAGGTAGGAGGCACCCCGGCCCGCCGTCTGGACGCGGGCGGCAGTCGGGTGGCCGAGCAGCGCCAGCCTGCTGTACACGTTCCCGGGAATGCGCTTCGGCATCAGGCCGGCGGTGAAGAGGTCCGGCTTGCTCGATGCGTAGACGCTGCCTCGCCAGTACAGGTTCACTTCGTGCCCCACGACTTCCGCGAGCCAGGCCAGGAGCTCGTCGTCCAACTGGGCGTCCATCGAGAATCCCGCCTCCAGACCGAGGAGAAAGTCCGTCAGAACGTACTCGAGAGACACGAGGGCAGTACGGCCGGCTACTTCCTGCTCGGCCTGCATCCGGGCGCCGAGATTGCGGAAGAGCAACCCGTTGAGCAGCGTCAGCGGCACGATCGCGATCAGAGCGAGCACGGCCGTGAGCCGGACCGAGTAGCGTCGGATATCGGGCAGGAGGCTCCCACGCAGTTTCGCTGTCGGCAGGCCGATCAGGAGGACGGCGATCGCCACGGCAGACACAGCCAGCACCAGCCGCGCGGCGACCGTAGCGATCCTCCAGAGGCGCTCCGCCACCGCCTGCTCGGGCAGCAGCGCGACAACCCAGAGGCCTTCGAGGCTGGTGGGACTGAACCAGGCCAAGGCCGGTCCAGCCGGTGTCTCGACGCGCATGGTCCGGCGCGGATCCACAGCCTCCGAAGGCGCCGGCAACAGCCAGTCCTCCTGCCACGGTGAGACAAGCGGCCGTCCCGCGCCGTCGACATAGGCGAGGAGCGCCCTTCCCGGCGGATTCGAGCCGCTCCGGCTTTGGCCCGGGCCACCCCGGAGCAGGCGCAGCTCGAGTGCGGCGCCAGCTCCCGAGGTCACGCTGCTCCAGACATCGACCTCCGGAAAAGCCGCCGTCCAGTAGCGGACCGCACCCCAGTCCTGTCCCGCGGAAACCACCGTGACCTCGCCCGACGCGCTGCGCTGCTGCTGCCAGACCGGCAGGCCGCCGCGCGGCCAGCGCGCGCTGCCGACCGCGAGGTCGCCGGTCGCCGCGTCGACCGGCAAGCCGTAGGAGAAAGTCGAAACCTCGTCCTCCCGGATCACGGCGAGAGCCGAGAACGTCTCGGAAGCGGCCAGGGGCGACCGGCGCCAAAGCTCCAGAGCCAGATCCTGGTGATCGTCGAGCTCGTTCGGATCGCCCAGGGCCAGTTCCCTCAAGTCGCTCGCGGTCACGAAGGCACTCGCTCTTCGCGCCAGCGCCGCGACTTCCTCGGGATCCGGAGCATCGAGACCGTCTCGAACACCCTCGGATAGCAGCGCACGCAGAGCGGGCGTGTGCGTGGCTTCGGCAAGCAGGCCGACACCGATAGCCGCCGCGGTCGCGGTCAGCAGAACGTGCATCCAGTCACGGCCGTCCGGCCAACCGGCGGCCCAGAGCGCGGTCCCGGCGAGCAGAACCCAAGCCGTCAGCAGGACCACCCAGTGCCCGATCGGGCCCCCGAATGAACCTCCCAGATCCGCCGGCGCCCCCGCCGCGTCGGTCCCCCAGATCTGCCACCGATAGAGCCCGTAGCCCACTGCCGAGCAGGCCCCGGTCAGGCCAAGCGCCGCCGCCGCGGGCCGCGGCCTCATAGGCGCCCCACTGCTCCAGCGGCGGAAGGCCCAGACAAGCGACAAGCCGACGCCGAGAGTGAGCACCGCCAGGGCGAGCGAGCCGGCGGCTCCTGATCTTCTCTCGGAGGCCGGCTCGAATCGCAACCGCAACCAGGGTCCCGGAACGCCGTCCGGCGGCGCGAGTTCTCGAATACCGTTTGCCTCCAGGGCCGGCGTCAGAGGTTCCGCGGAGTGATCCCGCACGGACCACCTGACGCCGTAGCGCCGCAGTCCGAACGGTGTTTGGACCGGCAATGTGTCGGTCGGAAAACTGTTGCCGACGACCAACCGCCAGCCGCCCTCACCCGTGCTCATGTCGACAGCCGCGTACAACGAAACTGCCGTGAAGCCGGCGGTCTGGTTGATGCCTCCGGGCAGGAGGCGATCGAGGGGAAGATCGTGCCTCAGCCCTGAGCCGCCCCAGGCCTGGGCCAGGCCGTCGGAATCGACCAGGACCAGGGTGCGGCCGCCCGCGCGACCGGCCCGATCCAACTCCTCGAACACACTCTGTCTGGCCTGCGCCGAGCCGAGCGGGACCGTCCCGGTCCGGCGGACACCCTCCGCCGCGCGTTCGGCGTCCGCCAACAGCTCCAGCAGCAGTTCCTGGTAGGCCGTTTCCATCGCGGCGATCTGCCCCCGAGTCGGAAGCGGCGGCTCGTCGCTCCGCGACCATCGCTCGACCGCCAACAGGATCGCGGCCAGCGCGAACAGGCCGACGACGATGCGAAGCTCAGCAGTCCCCCCGCCGCGCTCGTCCGCGGAGGCCGCCATCGGTCAGTCGCTGCCAAACGCGCTGTGAACCCGACGCATGCTGTATGCCCCACGCATCAAAGAGGATTCTACGCCTCTGTCGCCCGCACCGACCGGAGAATCCGGGCCACGATCCGATCGGCCTCACCGGTCGAAGTATCGATCATCTCGTAGCTTGCATCGCGCCGCAGCGGCGAGGCGCTGCGGCGGCTGTCGCGCTCGTCCCGGGCCTCGATCTCCCGCCTGAGCCGCTCGCGGTCGCCGGCATCCTGGCCGCCAAGTTGGCGCAGACGTCTCTCCGTCCGGACTTCGAGCGGCGCGTCGAGAAAGAACTTGTGCCTCGTCTGGGGGAACACGACCGTGCCGATGTCGCGGCCCTCGACCACCGCGCCCTCCCTGGCAGCGAACTCCCGCTGCTTTGCGACCAGCCAGGAACGCACCTGGGAATGAACCGCGACCCGCGAGGTCGCCGCGTCGACCCGGGGAGTTCGAAGCCGGGGTCCCGGAGCGAAGCCGTCGATGACCACCTCCGCTTCGGCTGCCCGGATACGCAGCTCGAACCCGATCCTCCCGATCAACTCCACCATCGCCGACTCCTCGGCCGGGTCAAGACCGTCCTTCAGCGCCTTCCACGCGACCGCACGGTACATGGCGCCCGTGTCGAGATAGGGAACGCTGAGTTCCGCCGCGACCCTCCGGGCCACGGTGCTCTTGCCGACGCCGGCCGGGCCGTCGATGGCGACAATCGTCACCGACGCCGTGGTCCCCGTCGGTGGCCGCCGCTGGAACGCTTTCCCGAGCTCGGCCCCGAACCGGCTCGCAGGGTCGCTACTTCTCCGGGCGAGAGCTCGCGCCAGCTCCCGGGTCGGAGTTCGGCATCCTCGAGACGGCCGATCGCCACCCGGCGCAGTCGTTGCACCGGGTGGCCGACGCGGAAGAACATCTCTCGTAACTGCCGGGTCCTCCCTTCACGCAGTTCCATCTCCCACCAACTCGACGACCGGGCGATCCTGCCTCCCCGTCGTGTTCGCACCTGGCGCGGCGTCACCGGCGCCGTTCGCCGGCCCGCGATGAACATGCCTCGTCCGAGTCGCTCGACCGCTGCCTTGCCGGGGAAACCCCGGACCTTGACCAGATACCGCTTGGAGCATCCGAAGCGGGGATGGGTCAGGCGGTTGGCGAGATCGCCGTCGTCGGTGAACAGGAGCAGACCTTCGGTTCCGTAGTCGAGCCGTCCGACGGGCTTGAGCCGTCCGCGCCACCTCTCGGGGAGGAGGTCCATGACCGTGGGGCGCCCTTCCGGGTCGCTGCGGGTCGTTACGTGGCCTGCCGGCTTGTTCAGCAAGACGTAGAGCGCCGCGGCAGTCTGCGAGATGGGTTCGCCGTCGACCCGCACCGTCTCCGTTCCCCTTCCCCGCTGCCCTACACGGTCGCCGAGCACCGCGACCCGATCGCCGATCGTGACCCGACCGGCTCGAATCAGATCCTCCGCGGCTCGGCGTGAGGCGACGCCGGCGCGGGACAGGATCTTCTGTAGCCGCTCTCCTCTCGGTTCCTCAGCCATCGATCGGTTCCGCCGGCGCAAAGGCAATCGCGGTCTGGGGCGGATCTTCCTCGGCTGCGGCCAGGAAGGTCTCTTCGAACTCCTCCAGCGGCGGTAGTTCAGAGAGCGAGCGCAGACCGAAGTGCAGCAGAAAGTCGCGCGTCGTGGCGTAGAGGAAGGGACTCCCGACGACTTCCTTGCGACCGGAGATCCGGATCAACCGGCGCTCGAGGAGAGTCTTCAACACGCCCGAGGAGTTCCTGCTCCGCAGCTCCTGGATCTCCGGGCTCGTGACCGGCTGGCGGTAGGCGACGATCGCCAGCGTCTCCACTGCCGCCATGGACAGCCTGCTGCGGCCGGCAACCTCGAAGAACTTGCGGAGGTAAGGGTGAAGGTCGGACCGGGTCACCAGACGGTACCCCCCGCCGGCACGGTCCAGGACGACGCCGCGGTTCGGCGGCGCGCCCGTACCGTCGACCCGGTAGCGGCCGAGAACCGCCTCCAGCGCCTCAGCCGCGCGTTCCCGATCCTGTTCGGGGAACACCTCGAGGAGCTTCGCCTCGGGTTGAGGATCGGGGCTGGCGAAGAGCAGCGCCTCGAACACCGCCTCCATCTCGGCCGTGTGGGTCATCCGGTGAGATCCTCCAGCAGAACCGGATCCAGCGCCCGCGTGGTGCGGAACAGGAAGACGGCGCCGGTGTCGGATGCGTGGAGCCGGACCAGGTTGAGCCGGGCCATCTCCAGCACCGCCAGGAAACAGGCGATCGCTTCCGCCCGGCTCGACAGCGCGAACAGGTCATCCTTCAGATCGAGCGACCGTCCACCCTCGAAGCGGCTGAGGAGCCGCTCGATCTGGCCCCGGACGGTAAAGGTCTCGCCCTCGTAGATCAGCGGACTGGGGTGCTCTTCGTCGTGGCGCTTCAGCACCCCGCGCAGCACCTGGAGCAGGTCGTACAGCGACAGATCACCCATGTCGAACTCGTCGTCCTCACCGGGCCCCACGTTTTCCCTGGCGCCGCGGGTCCAGAGCCCATGGCGCAGGTCGTCGACTTCGGCCAGGGTCTGTGCAGCCTCCTTGAGCCGCTGGTACTCCAGCAACCGTTCGATCAGTTCCCGGCGCGGATCTTCCGGCGCCGCACCCGGCACGGGTTCGGGTTGCGGCAGCAACACTCTGGCCTTGAGCTGAATCAGGACCGCCGCTTCGTAGATGTACTCGGCGGCGATGTCGAGATCGAGTTCGTCCAGCAGGCCAAGGTACTCATGGAACTGATCGCAGATCAGGGCAACCGGAATGTCCGTGATCTCGATCTCGCTGACTCGCACCAGGTGAAGCAACAGATCGAGGGGACCCTCGAACTCCGGTAGTTCGACCCGCCAGGAGGCCGGCAGCAAACTGGTTGCCGCCCGAGCGCTGGCGGGTCCTGAGATCATCTATCCCGATTCTTCCACACCGGCGGCGACGATCCACCCACTCGCTCCACTGCCTCCAACCACTGCTGCGCGGCGTGCCGCGGCCGGTAGCCCTGGTCCAGGCGACGGCGTCCCGCCTCGCCACGCCGCCGCGATTCAGCGGGGTCGGACGTTGCCGCGATCAACGCGTCGGCGAGAGCGCTCGAGCGTTCCGGCGGCGCCAGCCAGCCGGTTTCCCCATCGACGACGACCTCCGGAATGCCGCTGACGGCAGAGGCGATGACGGGGATTCCGTCGCCCATCGCCTCGAGGACCACCAGCGGCATGCCTTCGTAGGTGGAGGGAACGACGAGAGCCGTCGCGCGCTGCCGCAATTTGGCGACCTCCGACCGCGAGCAGCGGCCCGCGAAGCGTACGCTCGTTCCCAGCCGAAGGCTGCACGCCAGCGCGGACAGGGACCCACGGCGCTCCCCGTCGCCCGCGATGACCAGCCGCGGCCGATGCCCCCGTTCACGTGCCGCCGCCAGGGCATGAAGCAGGATCTCGAACCCCTTGCGAATCCGCATCCGGCCGACCGCGAGCACGAACTGCTCCTGACCGGCAACCTCGTCACCCCGGCTTTTCCCGGTGTCGCGGTCGTCCGGGTGGTCCAGGGGCGCTCCCGTCACGTTCGGGACCACCTGAACGCCGGTGACCCCGTAGTCGAGCTCGATCTCCCTCGCAGTGACCCGGCTCGGAGCGAGACGCAGGTCGGCGCACCTGGCCGTGATCCGGCCCAGCGCGATGTGCAGAGGCGTGCGCAGCGAGCGGAAGACACGCTCGCTCATCGCGGGACGGGCAACCACCGCGGAGCGACGGTCGTAGTCGACCAGTGAACGGACCGCCAGGCGCTCGCGGACATAGCTCACCTGCTGGAGCGCGGCGAGCAGGGGCCGGTGGGCGCCGCCCCGTCGGGCAAGGTCCCGGATCACCAGACCGCCGTCGCTCTCGTGGACCTGGACCACGTCCGGCCGCCATTCGCTGACCCGGCGCGCGACGGCGCGCCGGGCGTACCAGGGAAACGAGGTCTTCGAGACTTTCGGACCGCACCGGTCGCGACCCAGAACGTCCACGTCACAGCCGGCCTGCCGCAGGCCCCAGGCGAGCTGCAGCACCTGTTCGCCGGCGCCGGAGAGATCCCGCGGCGGCAGCACATTGGCGACCAGGAGGACCTTCACGGCTCGGCGGTCCCTTGCCTCGGCGCCCCGAGGGTGGGAATCCGGCGCTCCAATTGCCGCCGCAACGGCTCGTTCCCGGGCTCCGCGAGCCGGTCGAGGAGTCTGGCGGCGTCGGCACGCGCCGCCACCAGCCACTTCCAGTCACGGGCCAGATCGCCGAAGCGGAACTGCGGCAGACCGGCCTGCCGCGTTCCGAGCACCTCACCGGGCCCGCGCTGACGGAGATCCTCCTCCGCGATCCGGAAACCGTCGTTCGATTCCTCGAACACAGCCAACCGCCGCTGTGCCTCGGTCGACGACCCACCGCAGACCGCGATGCAGATCGACTCCCCGAGCGTCTGGTCCGTACCGCGGCCGATGCGGCCTCGAAGCTGGTGCAGTTGGGCCAGTCCGAACCGCTCCGCACCGAGGATCACCATCGCGGTCGCCTCCGGTACATCAACGCCCACCTCGATCACGGTCGTCGCCAGCAGCACCCGGATCGAGCCCTCGGAGAACCGACTCATCGTCGCGTCGCGCTCTTCGCGCCCCAGACGACCGTGGACGACCCCGTGAGGCCTTCCGAGCGCCTCGGCCCACCAGGAACCCGACTCCTCGAGAGAAGGCAACGTGGCAAAGCCCCCCTCGCCGGCGTCGATCAGGGGAAAGACGACGTATGCCCGGCCGCCGCGCCGAAGCCGCTCGCGGACCAGCGCCACCGCCTGATCCCGCTGGTCCCCGGTCATCACCCGGGTCTCGATCGGACTGCGGCCCGGCGGCATTTCATCGAGTATCGACACGTCGAGGTCACCGTACACGGTCAGCGCCAACGATCTCGGAATCGGCGTCGCGGTCATGACCAGGAGATCGGGGCGCAACCCCTTCTCCGCCAGGGACTGGCGCTGTGCGACGCCGAAACGATGCTGCTCGTCGATCACCGCGAGGCCCAGCCGCGCGAAGCGCGTCCGCTCCTGGATCAACGCGTGGGTGCCGACGGTGAGGGCGACCCGGCCGTCGGCGATCCTGTCCTCCACTGCTCCGAAGCCGTTGCTGGCGATGCGCTGGCTGGAAGTCAGGAGGGCCAGCGTCAGGTGGGATCCCAGCAACCGCTCCAGGGAAGCGAAGTGCTGCTCGGCGAGCAGCTCCGTGGGCGCCATCAGGGCCGACTGGAGGCCGCTCCGCGCCGCGACCAGGCAGGCCAGGGCGGCGATGACCGTCTTGCCGCTGCCGACATCGCCCTGTACCAGGCGGAGCATCGGCATCCGCCCCGAGAGATCGGCCACGATCTCCTGCAGCACCCGTTCCTGGGCCCCGGTCAACTGGAATGGCAGCAGCTCCCGCGCCGGGCCCCAAACAAGGTCACAGGTACGGTACCGGTGCGGCTTCCCTTGCCGGCTGCGCTGCCTGCGAACGGCGGCGAGCTGCAACTGCTGGAGCAGGAACTCGCCGTAGGCGAGGCGGGCATGGGCCGGACTGCGCCTCTCGTTCAGTTCTTCGACCGAAGCCTCCGGCGAGGGCCGATGAACCTCGGCCAGGGCTTCCGCCAGGCTGGGCAGCCCGTGCCGCGCCAGCTCCTCGCCGGGCAACCACTCGTCGATCCAGTTGGGGCCCCGGGTTTCCGTCAGGCCGTCCACGACCCCGGCCACCAGGCGTTCCACCCGCGAGGGCGGCACGTCGCCGATGCGGCCGTACACCGGCCGTACGCCACCGCCGAAGGCGGGCGCCTGCCCCACCCGTTCGACGGTCGGATTCGCCAGTTCCCAGACGCCGTCCCCACCCCTGCGTCTGGGCACGCCGTGGAGGAGGTACGACGCTCCCTCTTCCAACTGATTCAGCAGATACGGCCGGTTGAACCAGACCACGCCGGCCCGGTTCTCGCCGTCGTCCGCCATCGCCTCCACGCGCGAGAACCGACGGCGGGCGAACACCCGCCGGATCTTCTCCAGGCGCACCACAACGGTCAGCGCCCCCGGCGGGCTGTCGGGCGAACCGTCCTCGCCCGGCCCGGGCAGGCGCCCAAGCGTGCGCCGGTCCTCGTAGCGGATGGGAAGATGCGCCAGCATGTCCGCTATCCGCCGGCAACCGGCCGCAGCCAGCTTGCGGCCCAACACGGGGCCCACACCGCGCGCACTGGTGATCGGGTCGCGCGCTTCCATCGTTGCGCGGCGGCTCTAGCCCAGCACCTCGAGCGTGGCGGCATCCGGATCGACCCGGACCCGCGCTCCCAACGGCAGCGTGTGATTGGGCGCCTCGTGGCCTGCCGGCAAACCGGCCAGGAGCGGCGCCCCGAGTGCGTCCGCAAAGTCGATCAGGCTGTCGCGCGCATCGCAGTTCGTGAAGTGACCGGCGACCACCGCCCGCACACCGGCCATGCGGCGGGACGTCCGGAGCTGGGTCAACAGGCGGTCGATGCGGTACTCGGGTTCGTCGATGTCCTCGAGCACGAGGATGGAATCGCGGAAGTCGGGCAGGAAACCCGTCCCGACGGTCGCCGCCAGCATGGTCAGGCAGCCTCCGAGCAACCGCCCACAGATCGCCTCGGGTCGGCCGGCCGACACGCCGGCAACAACCGGCGCCAACTGCCACGTTGTACCCCGCTTCCCGGCCAGCGCGTCGAGAAAGGACGTTCGTTCGTCCGGCCGGAGCCCACGCGCGAAGTCCACCACCATCGGGCCGTGGTACGCGACAGTCCGGGCGCGGGAGACGAGGGCCAAGAGTATGGGCGTCAGATCGGAGTAGCCCACGTAGGGCCGTGGCCGGGAGGCGAGCAGCGGCCAGTCGATCCTTTCCAGCAGCCTGAGCACGCCGTGCCCCCCACGGGCGAAGACGATTCCCGCTACCCTGTCGTCCGCCGCCAGTTCGTGGAACGCCGCCAGCCGCTGACCGTCGGCGCCCGCAAACAGCGCCCGCCCTTCGGGCGCCGCCCCGGCCCGAAGGTTGGACCCCAGCACCACCTCGAAACCGAGGTCTTCGAGCGCCGCTACGCCCGTCGACAGACGTTCATCGTCGATCGGGCCCGAGAGCGCGGCGATCCCGATCCGGTCGCCGGGCCGAACCGCCGGCGGACGTCTCCCGCTGTCACGAAACCAAGGCGCGGCGCGACCTGGGATGGGCGCCGCGGTACGACCTCGAGAGCGGTTGGCGAAGGTCAAGTGCCGGAGGACCTCGTAAGCCGGATTCTGTTCGTCCCATCACCGTCAAGCGAGGGGAGGCGGCCATTCATCTCTGCGACCTACCCGGAGGGCGTCCCGGGCTGCGAACAGCCCGGGATCGGGACGGACAGCCCGATCCGCACTCCCTATTTGGTCTTGCTCCACATGGGGTTTACCATCGCCTCGCACCGTTGCCGGCCGAGCGGTGCGCTCTTACCGCACCGTTTCACCCTTGCCGGCCCTCCAGCACCCGAAGCCCGGATCGGACTCCGGAACCGTTGGACCGGCGGTCTGCTCTCTGTTGCACTTTCCGTCGCGTCGCCACGCCTTGCCGTTAGCAAGCATGCCGTCCGTTGGAGTCCGGACTTTCCTCCCCCGGCGGATACACCGCCGGGAGCGACCGCATCCGGTCCTCCGGCACAGCGGAGGCTAGCAGCCCCCAAGCGACGACGCACCTACTCGCGGTGGACCGAGGCGTAGACCGAACGGGCGAGCTTGGCGCCCAGGACCTCCTGGAGCTGCTCCTCCGACGCCTGCGTCACCCCGGCGTAGCTGCCGAAGCGCCGCACCAGCAGCTTGCGCCGCTGCGGGCCGATGCCTCGCAGGTCGTCGAAACGGCTATGCAGAGTCCGCTTGGAGCGGCGGCGACGGTGGCGCGACACCGCGAACCGGTGCGCCTCGTCCCGCACCTGCTGGAGGACGCGCAGGCCGGAGTGATTCCGCTTCAACCGCAGTGGCGCCGGCCGCGCCGGGACGTAGATCTCCTCCTCCCGCTTTGCCAGACCAACCACCGGCGTCTCGTCGACGCCGAGTTCCGCCAGCGCCTCGAGCGCCGCGTTCAACTGGCCGCGTCCCCCGTCGATCAGGATCAGGTCCGGCATCTCGCCGACCTCCTCCAGCCGGCGCCGGTAGCGTCGTTCCACTGCCTGGCGGATCGATGCGAAGTCGTCGGCCTGTTCCAGGCCGCGGATGTTGAAGCTGCGGTACTGGTCCTTGGCCATTCGGCCGTCGCTCCAGACCACCAGGGAGGCGACGGTCTGGCTGCCGCCGAAGGTCGAGATGTCGAAGCCCTCGATCCGCCGCGGAGGATCTTCGAGGTCGAGTGCGCGCCGCAGCGCCTCGCCGGCCTCGCCGGCGGCGCCGGCGCCCCGGAACCGGCGGCGGAAGGCCATCGAGGCGTTCCGGCTGGCAAGCGCCACGCGCTGCGCCTTCTGTCCGCGCGAAGGCATGCGGAGGTAGACCTTCGACTCGCGACGCGCGCTCAACCACTCGACCAGCGCCTCCTCGCCCTCGATCGGCGCCGGCAGGTGGATCTCCTTGGGGATCAGGGTGGTCCGGTCGTAGAGCTGCGGCAGCAGCTCCGACAGCAACCGTTCGGCGGTGATCTTCGAAACGCCCTCCCAGAACAGCTCGCGGCGATCGAGCACCTGGCCCCCGCGCATGACCAGGACGACGACGGCCGCGTTGTCGCCGCTGATGTGGACGCCGAAGATGTCGACGTCCTCGCCCCGGTCCGAACTCAGCTTCCGGCGCTGGCTGATCGACGCAATCTCCTGCATCGTGTCGCGAAGACGGGCCGCGGTCTCGAACTCCAGATTGGCCGCGTGAGTCCGCATCCGGCCGCGCAGGTCTCGCAGCAGCTCGTCGTTCCTGCCGGCGAGAAAGAGACGCGCCTTCTCCACCGCCTCGGCATAGGCCTCGTCGCTGGTCAGGCCGTCGACGCAGGGCCCCAGGCAGCGTTTCATGTCGTAGTAGAGGCAGGGCCGCGGCAGGCTGCCGTCGATCTCGATCCGGCACACCCGGATGCCGAACAGCTTCTGCGTCAGCTTGATCGCCTTGCGCGCCAGTCCGGCGGGCAGGTACGGACCGTAGTACTCCGCGCCGTCGCGGCGGACGCGCCGGGTGAAGGCGAGGCGCGGGTGGCCGTCGGCGAGGGTGAGCTTGAGGTACGGGTACGTCTTGTCGTCGCGCAGACGGATGTTGAACCGCGGCTGCCGGCGCTTGATCCAGTTGTTCTCGAACAGCAGGGCCTCGGCCTCCGAGTCCGTGACGACGAACTCGAGATCGGCCGCGTCCTCGAGCATCAGGGCGATGCGCGGATCTTCCGCCGGCCGGCGGTAGGTCGCACCCCGCTTGCGCAACGAGTTCGCCTTGCCGACGTAGAGCGCCTCGCCGGCCTCCGACTTGAAGATGTAGATCCCCGGCTGATCCGGAAGTTCCGCCAGCTTGCGGTCGAGGACCGGGTGCATCAGCCCATCACCTTCAGCTCGCGCAGCTCCTTCAGACGATCCCGCAGCACCGCGGCCTGCTCGAACTCCAACCGCCGGGAGGCCTGCTTCATCGCCTTCTCCAGGCGCGCGATGCGGCGTTCCAGGGGCATCTCGGGTACGTCCTCACGAAGCAGATCCTCCACGGCCGCCTCGGCTTCCGCCCCCGCCTTGTGCAGGTAGTCGAGGTTGCTCATCCGCACCAGCGGGCTGTCGACCTCCTTCAGGATGGACGCCGGCTCGATCCCGTGCTCCCGGTTGTAGCTGCCCTGGACCTCGCGCCGCCGCGACGTCTCCGCCAACGACCGTTCGATCGAGCCGGTGCGCCGGTCGGCATAGAAGATGACCTTGCCGTTCAGGTTGCGGGCCGCCCGGCCCGCGGTCTGGATGAGGGACACCTCGCTGCGCAGGAAGCCCTCCTTGTCCGCGTCCAGAATCGCGACCAGGGACACCTCGGGCAGATCCAGGCCCTCCCGCAGCAGGTTGATGCCGACCAGGATGTCGAAATCCCCGCGGCGCAGGCCAGCGGTGATCTCGATTCGCTCCAGGGTGACGATGTCGCTGTGCAGGTACTGGACCCTAAGCCCGAGCTCTGAGAGGTACTGGGTGAGCTCCTCCGCCATTCTCTTGGTCAGAGTGGTCACCAGGACACGCTCGCCGCGATCGATCACGGTGCGGGCCTCGGCGACCAGGTCGTCGATCTGGTTGGCGGCCGGACGGACATCGATCGGGGGATCGAGCAGGCCCGTCGGACGAATGACCTGCTCCACCACGACGCCGCCGGTCCGCTCCAGTTCGAAGGGGCCGGGAGTGGCGGAGACGTAGATGCGCTGACCGCAGCGTTCCTCGAACTCGTCGAAGCGCAGCGGCCGGTTGTCCAGCGCGCTCGGCAGCCGGAAGCCGAACTCCACGAGGGTCTCCTTGCGCGCGCGGTCGCCACGGTACATCCCGCCCACCTGGGGAATCGTCTGATGGCTCTCGTCCACCACCAGCAGGAAGTCCTCGGGCAGGTAGTCCAGAAACGTCGGCGGGGCCTCGCCCGGCGCCCGCCCGGAGAGGTGGCGCGAGTAGTTCTCGATCCCGGCGCAGGAGCCGAGTTCCCCTAGCATCTCCAGGTCGT
The DNA here is from genome assembly GCA_965247095.1 of Candidatus Multivorans sp. Taxonomy (GTDB): domain Bacteria; phylum Acidobacteriota; class Thermoanaerobaculia; order Multivoradales; family Multivoraceae; genus Multivorans. The sequence goes on from OZ251997.1 coordinate 1,165,185, forward strand.
AGCGGGTGCGCTGCTCCAAACGCTGCATCTCGAGCAACCGGTTCTCCCCCTCGAGCACCGCCAGGTGTTTGCCCAGTTCCTCCTGGATGGAGGCGACCGCCCGCCGCATCCGCTCTTCCGGCGTCACGTACTGATTGCGAGGAAAGACCGGCATCCGGTCGACCTCCTCGAGTACCCGGCCGCTGATCACGTCGAAGCGGCAGATGCGGTCGACTTCGTCGCCGAAGTACTCCACCCGGATGCCGCGATCGTCGTAGGCGGGGAGGATCTCCAGCACGTCGCCGCGCACCCGGAAGCTGCCGTGAAAGAGGTCGAGCCGGGTGCGTTCGTACTGCATCTCGACCAGCTTCCGCAGTGCGCGTTCCATCGGCAGTTCCTTCCCCTGCTCGAAGAACTGAAGCATGGAGAAGAACACCTCCGGCGCTCCCAGGCCGTAGATGCAGGAGACCGAAGCCACGATCAGCACGTCGCGGCGCTCGAACGGCGAGATCGTGGCGCGCAGGCGCAAGCGGTCGATCTCGTCGTTGATGCTGGTTTCCTTCTCGATATAGGTATCGGACTGCGGGACGTAGGCCTCCGGCTGGTAGTAGTCGTAGTAGGAGACGAAGTACTCGACCGCATTGTTGGGAAAGAACCGCTTGAACTCCTGGTAGAGCTGCGCGGCCAGGGTCTTGTTGTGCGACAACACGAGGGTCGGCCGGTTCACCGCCTCGACGACCTTCGCCACGGTGTAGGTCTTGCCGGAGCCGGTCACCCCGAGCAGCACCTGCTCGCCAACACCTGCTTGGAGGCCTGCCACCAACTCCGCAATCGCCTCGGGCTGATCGCCCGTCGGCTCGAACGGCGAGATGAGTTCGAAACGTCCTCCGCGTGACCCGCGCCAGCGATCCGACGGGCCGGCTTCCGCGCCGGGCGCCGTAGCTTTGGGCCCGTTCGCCGGCTCGAGGCCCCGATGCAAGTCAGACCTCCGGGCTAGCGCTGGAAGCCGCAATCCGCTCGAGACGCTCGGTCAGGCGGCGCAGATCGTCGCGGTCGAGGAGCCCCCGCTCTGCCCGCCGCAGCGCGTCGGTGAGCGCCATCTGCAACCGCCGGTTGTCGGCCGGCGTCGCCGGACGGGTCTTGTAGCGCTCGAGCACGGAATCAAACGCCCGGTCCAGACGGTTGCGCTCTTCCGACGTGATGTCCTCAGGCAGTTCCTCCATGATCCGCTCGCGACCGAAGTCCAATACGAACTCGAGCAGTTCGTCGGCCTGGGTCAGGGCAACCACCAGCCCGACCACCAGGAGAACCACGAGCAGTCCGCATCCGGCCAGGCCCGCGATCAGACAGCCGCGCCGCGTCCGGCCAGGATCCCGCGGCCGCGCAGGCGACGGCTCGGGGAAGGGTTCCGGCAGTGGCGGCAGGCCGCGCGGCTCGTTGGCTTCGGAAGTCATGAGTCGGGCCGTATGATACGCGCGTGATGAAGGCGCCGCGGAACGCCCTGGAACCCGTGCTTGCGTGGAGCTTGCGGCATTGGCGGTGGCTTGCGCCGATCGTCGCGACCCCGGTCGCGGGGGTCCTGCTGGGAATCGGCGTCGCGGCGGCGATCGATCTGCCGCAGGTGGAGACCATCTCCGAGTTGATTCCCAGCCAGATCACCCGGCTCCGGGACCGCCGGAACGAGGTCTTCCGGAGCTACTCCGTCGAGAAGCGAATCATGCTCGCCGAAGGCGAGGTGCCGGAGATCTTCGAGCGCGTGCTCCTGACCGCGGAGGACCGGAACTTCTACTCCCACGCCGGCTTCGACATCACCGGCGTGGCGCGCGCCACGGTGCAGAACTGGCGGCGGGGCGAGAGGTTCTCGGGCGCGTCGACGATCACCATGCAGGTGGCGCGAACGCTCTATCTCAACCGCGCCAAGGTCTGGAGCCGGAAGATCCGGGAGACCCTGTTCGCCGTCGAGCTCGAGAAACGCCTGAGCAAGCAGCAGATCCTGACCCACTACTGCAACCTGACCTACTTCGGCCACGGCAACTACGGCCTCGAATCCGCTGCCCGCTACTACTTCGGCAAACCGGCGGCCGCACTGGACCACGTCGAATCCGCCACCCTGGTGGCGATCCTGCCGGGCCCGAGCGTGTGGACGCCGTATCTGCGCCCCGAGGTTGTGCGCAGCCGCCGCAACGCGATCCTCCGGGTCGTGGCCGACCGAGGCGTGATCACGAGGCAGCAGGCCGAGGAGGCGGCGACGCTGCCGTTGAACGTGGTCAAGCAGCGCGAGGCGAAGCCGGTGGCCCCGTACTTCGCTGAACGGGTTCGCGTCGACCTCTACCGCACCTACGGCCAGAAGGCCCTCTACGAGCGGGGCCTGCAGGTGAGGACGACCCTGGACCCCCGGATGCAGGACGCCGCGGAGCAGGCGCTGCGCGGGGGTCTGGTTCGGATCGACCGGCTGGGCGGCTACCGTGGGCCGGCGTCACGAGTCGACCAGGACGATCTCGAGGCGGAGGACCTCGCCGAGACGGTTGGGGGTCTTCTCGCCGACTGGGTCGGATTCGAACCGGAGGTCGGCGCGTGGGCGCCCGGCCTCGTCCTCCGGCGCGGCCGGCGCGAGGCGGAGATCCGGATCGGCGAGCACCGCTTCGTGCTCCATCCCGAGGGATACGCGTGGACCCGGCGCGACGCGCCGCCCCTGGAGCGGGGCGACATCGCCTGGTTCGAACTCCGTGCCCCCGGAGAGGCCGAGGCGGAGGGCGGAACCGATGCCGGGCAGGCCTTTGCGCTCGAGCTCGTCCAGGCGCCGATCGTCGAGGGCGCCGCGCTGCTGCTCGAGTCGGCGACCGGCGCGGTGCGGGCGATGGTTGGCGGCTGGGACTACAAGAGGAGCGAGTTCAACCGCGCCGTCCAGGCCCGGCGCCAGGTCGGTTCGCTCTTCAAGCCCCTCGTCTTCGGCGCCGCGTTCGAGCACGGCTTCACTCCCGCCGACACCCTCTTCGATGCGCCGGCGGTGTTCGTGGGCGTCGACAACCTCCCGAACTACAGCCCCCGCAACTACTACCGCAAGTACCTCGGCATCCTGACGCTGCGCAAGGCGCTCGAGAAGTCGATCAACGTCACGTCGGTCAAGCTCCAGGACGTCGTCGGCGCCGACCGGGTGGTCGACTTCGCCTACCGGACCGGCATCCGTTCACCGCTGCCGCCGTATCCGAGCCTGGCCCTGGGCGCCGCCGACCTGAGCCTGCTCGAGGTGGCCACCGCGTACGCCACGATGGCCAACCTGGGGATCCACGTCGAGCCGTACATGATCGAGAGCGTCGCGACCCGGGACGGCCGCGAGCTCGAGGCCCACGTGCCCCAGGCGTCGACCGTGCTGACCCCGGAAGTCGCTTACCTGCTGACCCACGTGCTCTCCGGCGTGGTCCAGCGCGGAACCGCCCAGTCGGCGAAGAGCCTCGGTCTTGCCGCGGTTGCCGGCAAGACCGGCACCACGGACGGCTTCACCGACGCCTGGTTCGCCGGCTACACGCCCCGGTACACGCTCGTGGTCTGGGTCGGCTACGACCAGCAGCAGCGCATCGGCCGCAACATGACCGGCGCCGCCGCGGCCCTGCCGATCTGGAACGAGATCATGCGCCAGGGGGTCGAGGACGGCTGGATCGATCCGCGCGAGACCTTCACCCGACCCAACCAGGTAAACCTGGCGCGGATCGAGTACAACTCCGGCCTGCGCCCGGCGCGTCGCCCCGTGGAACAGCACCTGATCGATGAAGCGTTCATCGCCGGCACCGAGCCGGTGCTTTCCTTCGACCCCGACACGCGACCCATCTACGACCTGCCGTGGTACCAGCAGCGGGCCCTGTACGGCGAGCCGAAGGTCGGCGAGAACATGCCCGAGGACGTCACCGACTGGTCTCTGGTCCGGGACTCCTGGAAGGAAGACGAGGAAGAAGAAGGGTCCTGACTTGCAGCAGAACCGAGAGGCGCTTTCTGAGTCGGGCAGCTCAAAGTCACGGAACCTCCGACGGCGCACCGGCCTCGGCCGTGGTGTCCTCGCGATCGCCGGCCTGAGCAGCCTCGCGCTGGCCCAGCCCACTTACGACCTGCTTCGCCGAACGCCCGAGTTCTTTGTCCTTCGGAACCTCTCGATGGGCGACCTCCTGGTCCTGGCCGCCCTGCTCGGGATCGTGCCGGCGCTCCTCCTCTCGGCGCCGGCCGCTGCGGCCCAGTTTCTCCGGCCGGCTTGGGTGCGACCGGCGGTAGCGGCGCCCGCCGGCCTGCTCACCGGAGTGATTGCGCTGCAGGCGGCCCGTGGTCTCCCGGCGGTCCCCGCCACGACCCTGGCCGTGCTCGCCTGCGCCGGTGTCGTTTGGGCCTACGTTCGCTCTCCGGCAGTCCGTTTCTTCGGCCTTCTGCTGTCGGGCGCCACGATCCTCGTGCCGACGATCCTGCTGGTGGACGGCGATGTCCGCCGCGTCGTCGACAACTCACGCCAGCCGGTCGCGGTCGACGGCGCCGGCGCAAGGGCGCCGATCGTTCTGGTGGTTTTCGACGAGTGGTCGGTGATCTCGATTCTCGACTCCGATGGCAGGATCGACCGGGACCGCTTTCCCAACCTGGCCCGGTTCGCCGACCGCGCCACCTGGTACCCGAACGCAACCGCCGCCTCGAACATGACGACACACGCGGTGCCGGCGATGCTGACCGGCTTGATGCCCGAGCGGGGGCGGCTACCGATCGCGGCAGATCACCCGGTCAACCTGTTCACCCTGCTCGGCGCGAGCCATGACATCTTCGCCATCGAGACGTCCACCGCCCTCTGCCCACCAGACCTGAACCTGCTGCAGAGGCAACGTCCTTCCTTCTCCCAACGTTTCGGTCTGTTGATCGCCGATCTCAGCGTCGTGTGGCTCCGACTGACGCTGCCGAAGGCATGGGCGGAGCGGCTCCCTCCGGTCACCGAAGCATGGAGCGGATTCAACTGGGGCGGATCGGGAGCGATGGCGCCGGCAGCGAGCGATCAACTGGAGCGAGCGAGGTCCCATGCCCGAGGCGCCGAACGGGTAACCGACTATCGTCGCTTCCTCGACTCGATTGGAGCACCGGCGCGACGTCCACCCCTGTACTTCGTGCACACGTTGCTCCCTCATGCTCCCTGGCAGCATCTACCGTCCGGCCGGCCGTACCCGCTTACGAGGTTCCGCGGTCTCGACGAAGGGAACTGGACGACGGATCGCTGGGCGGTTCGCCATCATTGGAAGCGCTACCTGCTGCAGGTCGAGTTCATGGACCGACTGATCGGTGAGCTGATGACCAGACTGGAGTCCAACGATCTGTTCGATCAGAGCCTCATCGCAATCACCGCGGACCACGGCCTTTCCTTTCAGCCCGGCAGGTCGCGACGGCTCCCGGACCCAACCGACGCTTCCGGCAGTCAGGTCCTCGACCTGGTCGCGGTACCCCTGATCATCAAGGCTCCGTTCCAGGACCGGGCACAGATCGACGACAGCCCGGTCTCGCTGGTGGACCTGACACCGCGCATACTCGAACTCGCGGGGGCGAACATTTGGACCGCGCCGCGCCGGACTACGAGCAACGCCGAACCTCTGCTGTTCGGCCGCCACGCGGACAGAATTGAGATTCCGGCCGACCGCGCTCCCTGGCGTCGCGCCCGACTCGCGGAGCAGCGCGAGTTGCTGGGTGAGTCGAACGACGCGATGGCGATCGGGACAGTACCCGAGTTGTACGGCCGGCCGCTCTCCGAACTGCCGCTACGCGGCGGCAACGTGCGCGTTCTACTCGATTCCGCCGACCAGTGGAACGATGTCGACGTAGAGGCGACGATGTTGCCAGCGCTGGTCGAAGCCGCCTTCTTGGATCACGATCCCCCTGCCGACCGCTCCGTCGTCGTGGCGCTCAACGGCATCGTGGCGGATTCGGTTCGCCCTCAACGTCGCCCGTCCGGCAGGAGCGGTTTCACGGCAGTGCTTCCCGAAACCCTGTTCCGACCTGGCCGCAACCAGATCGAGCTCTTCCTGGTCTCGGATCGGGAAGACAGACTGGAACTCGAACGCCTCCAACCTCCGCAGGCCTTCGACTACAGGGCGGATCCCGAGTACCTCTATGAGGTGCACCGGGACAGTGCGGGCAGGATCAAGGAACTGCGTCGTCGTCCCGCCAGCGAACCGGCCCTGGCCTCCGAGACGTTTCCCGTGCGTCCGAATTCTCGTCAACTGCGCGGACACCTGGAGGCGACCGTGCCCCAGCGGTCCGCTGCGATGGGAAGGCGTCGGCACTTTCAACTCAGTGGCTGGGGGTTCGACCGGGCCAACCCCGGGCAGCCCAACACGGTGGTCACCATCGTCGGAGGCGCCGACGTGAGAGCCTTCACCGGACCCGCGCTCAAGTACGACTCCTTCTCGCTTCGACTCGAGGTGGATCGGCACCTCGTCGAGCGGGAGGGCATCGTGGCCTTCGCCGTCGGTCACCGGGGCGTAGCCACTCGACTCCGCTTCTCCTACCAGGCCCTGGAGCGTGAGAGCGGCAGCAGCGAAATCCTGCCCATTTCAGACGGTCGCCGGCTAGTGGTGCAGCCCACCGGAAACGGTTTCGACGGCGCGGTCGACTTGGTCGTCGCGGTCGGAACGGGTACCCGGGTCCACGGCTGGGCTGCTGATCTGGAGCGAGCCGAACCGCCGCGTCAGATCGCCGTCTATCGCGACGGCAAGTTCCTGACCACCCTTGGGCGCAGCAACCGCGAGCGCCCGGACGTGGCCAAGCACTTCGACGACCCCCGCCTCCTGCGGACCGGCTTCCGGGGCGAAGTCCTGGACCGGCCCCGTCCGTCGGTCTTCGCCCAGCGTCACAGGGTGTTCGCGGTGATGCAGCGGGGCGTGGCCGTGGAACTGCGGGTCCTCTCGCCTCCCGGTACCGGTCGTTGATCTTCGCGACCCTGGACGGGGCGCACGCCGATCAACGCGTAGTCGCGATGGCCGTACAGAAGGTCGTCGAGTTCGTCGCGGAGACGGTTGAGGCGGTCCGCCAGTTCCCGGGTCTGGCCGTCCAACCCATCGAGCGAGATTTCCGGCAGGCGCTCCTCTTCGGGGTAGGGCCGCAGGTCGAGCCGTTCGATGCCGGCAAACCCGGCGCTCTCGTAGCTGGCGCGCAGCGTCTCCGGGTGAACCGGACGCACGTGGGTCGGGTCGAGCCAGAAGCTGCGCGCGGTCACGGAAACCGAAAGCGGATTCGGCGTCTCGAGCAGAAGAAGTCCCCCGGGGCGCAGAGCCGCGAAGGCGAGCCCCACCAAGCGGTCGACCGCGTCCGGAGGCAAGTGCTCGATCACGTGGAAGGACACGATTCCGCCCAACGATCCGGGCTCGACGCCGGCCAGGGTCTCCAGCAGATCGCCCTGCTCGACCCGAAGGCCCCGCTGGGAACAGCGGCGCACCATGGCAGCGGAGGAATCGATGCCGCGACAACAGACTCCCTCCTCCTGCAGGAGTGCCAGCGCCTCGCCGCGGCCGCAGCCAAGGTCCAGAACCGGCGCCGCCTCGCGGAGCCGCGGCAGGTAGGCCTGAATGCGCTGCCGGATCTCTTCCTCGCCGCCGCGAAACCGGTGCTCGAACGCCAAGTAGGAGGCGTCGGCCACGCTCGACCGAAGCGTCTGAGCCGTCTCGCCGCTACTGGCCAGAGCCGACCTCAGGAGCCCTGCGAGCTCATCCGCTTCTCGCCGGTATCGGTCCAGTTTCCGGTCGACGCGACCGAAAAGGGCATCGTCGTGACGCATCACCTCGGCCAGCCCCTTGCGCAAGAAGTTCTCCAGGTGACTGGCCCGCCGATCCAGTTCCCCGAGCCGCTGCTCGAAGATCCGGTCGACCTCCTCCTGGTGCTGCCGCCACTCCCGAAGCCGCTGGACGTGGCCCAGCAGGATGAGGTTGAAGACCCGCTGGCGCTCCCAGAGATCCCTTTGGGGCAGGTGGACGAAGGGACGCAGCAGCCGCTTGAGAACCACCAGAAACCGCCCGGCAAGGCCGCGGTGACTGCGAATGGGGAACGGAATGTCCCGATCCCAGAGGTGGCGCCAATCCTCGAGACGATGGGTCGGCCGATCCCCAAGGAAGTCTTCGACTTCCGGGGTGCGGAGGAAGTCTTCGACTTCCGGGGGTCCGTTGTCGCCGCCCACCGTTTCACCGTCCCTGCTGACGGTCTGCTCGGACTCTCCGTCGGGCACGCCCACTTCGCTGGAGACCCTTAGGTCTCAGGCACGACCTCGACTGCGACTTCGGCAATCACTTCCGTGTGGAGGTCGACCCGCACGACATGATCACCCAACTCTTTGATGCCGCCTGACAGGTCGACCATGCGGCGATGGACCTGGACGCCCTTGGCTGCGAGCGCCTCGACCACTTCCGTCGGCGTCACGGAGCCGTAGAGAGTTCCCGACTCGCTGGCCCGCTTGGCGATCTTGAGCTTCAGGGCCGCAAGTTCGGCCGCGAGCCCGGCGGCAGCCGAGCGCTCCTCCGCGTGCCGGGCGTCGAACTTCGTCCGTTGCGACTCGAACCAGTGCCGGTTCGCCACCGTGGACGGCGCCGCAAACTCCTTTGGATACAGGTAGTTCCGTGCGTAGCCGGGCTTGACGTCGACGACCTCGCCGCGCCCACCGAGCGCCCTCATGTCCTGAAGCAGGATGACTTCCATCTTTCGTTTCTGCCGTTCAGTCAGTGGTGTACGGAATCAGGGCCAGGAAGCGCGCCCGCCGGATGGCGCGGGCGAGCATTCTCTGGTGGCGGGCCGAGTTGCCCGAGATCCTGCGAGGGAGGACCTTCGCCCTCTCCGGCACGAAGGGCCGCAGGGTCGCGACATCCTTGTAGTCGATGTACTCGATCCCGTCAGCGGTGAACTTGCACACCTTGCGGCGGCGCAAGAAGGTCTTGCGTTTCGGCATTTCTCTCGATTCCCCTTGTATGAAACAAGCCCTGTTTCCTGTGCGTCAGCGCGGCGCGGACGCCGCGACTCGACTCCTAGCTGGCAGTCTCGGCGAGGACCGTCGACTGGACCGGCACCTTACCCTTGCTTGCCGCGCGCTTCAGATCAAGGTCCGTCCGCACCACCAGGTGGCGCAGGATTCGCTCGTTCTGGAGCATCCGCTGCCCGACCTCGGCAAGGCCGTGGTCGCCTCCGTCCGACTCCAGGTAGTAGATGTGGTACCGCCCCTCGGTGAACTTCCGGATCGGATAGGCGAGCCGGCGCTTACCCCAGGATTCTTCCTGGGTGATTCGGGTTTTGCCGTCCGCCACAAGCATCTCGGCGAAACCGTCGGTCAACTGCACCGCCTCCTCATCCGAGAGGCGCGGGTCCGCAATAAAGACCAGTTCGTATGTCCGTGTCAATCGTTCATCCTCGGTGCGGCGGTCGCGGTGGATCGAAGACGGAGGGCGAGGTTTGTCCGCGAGCGCATGGTGATGTTCGTCGGCTCCCAAGCCGTAACGAATCGGCGGCGGAATCTATCACGGCAGTCCGTCATAGGACGAGCAGGGGCGCGATGACCAGGGACACGACGGACATCAGCTTGATCAGAATGTTCAGGCTCGGGCCGGCGGTGTCCTTGAACGGGTCACCCACCGTGTCCCCAACCACCGCGGCCTTGTGCGCGTCGGAGCCCTTGCCGCCATGGGCGCCGGCCTCGATGTACTTCTTCGCGTTGTCCCAGGCGCCACCGGCGTTGGACATGAAGATCGCGAGCAGGACGCCGCCCGCCGTCACACCGGCAAGCACGCCCGCCAGCGCCTCGACATCGTAGAAGCCGACAGCGACCGGAACCAGAATGGCAAGCAGACCCGGCGCCACCATCTGCCGGAGCGCCGCCGCGGTGGAAATGTCCACGCAGCGGGCGTAGTCCGCCTTCGCCTTCCCCTCCATCAGTCCCGGAATCGTGCGGAACTGGCGCCGTACCTCCTCGATCATCTCGAAGGCCGCCTTCCCCACGGCCTTCATGGCCATCGACGAGAACAGGAAGGGCAGCATGACGCCGATGAACAGGCCGCACATCACGCGCGGGTTCACCAGGTCCATGCTCTCCAGACCGACCGTGGTCCGGAACGCCGCGAACAGCACCAGGGCGGTCAGCGCCGCCGAGCCGATCGCGAAGCCCTTGCCGATCGCCGCCGTCGTGTTGCCGACCGCGTCCAGCTTGTCGGTGCGCGCCCGCACATCGGCGCCCAGATGGCTCATTTCGGCGATACCGCCGGCGTTGTCGGCAACCGGTCCGTAGGCGTCTACGGCAAGCTGAATCCCCGTCGTCGACAGCATGCCCAGAGCCGCGATCGCGATGCCGTAGAGGCCCGCCTGAGCGTGGGCCACAAGCACCGCGGCGGTCAGAACGACGATCGGCAGCGCCGTCGACTGCATGCCGACGGCCAGACCGCCGATGATGTTCGTGGCGCTACCGGTCAGGCTGTCCCTGGCGATGCTCTGTGCCGGCGCCTTCGACTCGGCCGTGTAGTACTGCGTAATCAGGCCGATCAGGAGTCCAGCCACAAGACCGGCGACCGTGGCCAGGAAGACTCCCATGTACCCGAACTCCTGGCCCTCGACGACGTACTGCGTGTCCCCCAGCAGCCCGCGGGCCGTGAACCAGGTCACGACCAGCATGATGACGGCGGCCGCGAAGGTGCCCAGGTCCAGGGCGTGCTGCGGGTTGCCTCCCTCCCGGGTACGCACCAGGAAGGTCGAAGCCAGCGATACGAGGATGCCGAGGCCGGCCAGGAGCATCGGCAGGAGGATCAGATTCGGTGTGAACGCCTCGCCGGCGAGGGTCGTCGTGCTGACTCCGAGGACGAGCGTGCCGACGATGGCGCCGACGTAGGACTCGAACAGGTCGGCGCCCATGCCGGCCACGTCGCCGACGTTGTCGCCCACGTTGTCCGCGATCACCGCCGGGTTGCGCGGATCGTCCTCCGGAATGCCCGCTTCGACCTTGCCGACCAGGTCGGCGCCGACATCCGCGGCCTTGGTGTAGATGCCGCCGCCGACGCGCGCAAACAGCGCGATCGAGGAAGCGCCGAAGGAGAAGCCGGTCAGCACCGTTACCACCTGCCCCAGCGACTCGTTATCGGCGCTGCCGAACATCGAGGCGTACAGCAGGTACAGCAGCGATAGGCCCAGGATGCCGAGCCCCACCACCGAGAAGCCCATCACCGCGCCGCCGGAGAAGGCGACGGCCAGGGCCCGGTTCAGGCTGGTGCGGGCGGCCGCGGCGGTCCGCACGTTGGCGGAAGTCGCGACTCGCATGCCGAAGAACCCGGCCAGACCCGAACAGAGAGCGCCGCCGAGCACGGAAACCCCGATCCAGGCGGAGCTGCCCGCGCGGTCGGAATTGACAAGCGCCAGCAGAGCCGCAGCCAGGAGGACGAAGATCCCGAGGATGCGGTATTCCCGGCCCAGGAACGCCATCGCGCCATCGCGAATGTGGCCGGCAATCTCAGCCATCACGTCGTCGCCGGCATCCTGCCGGTTGATCCACCGGCTCCGCAGCAAGGCGTAGATCAGAGCTGCCGCGCCGCATACAGGCAGCAGGTAGTACATGGTGTCCACTATCCGTTTCCCCTCAATCCCTAGTGAAAGTTCATCCCTAGTGCAAGTTCATCACTTGTACTCGTTATCACTTGCACTCGCTATCCGTTGTACTCGTTCATGGTGATGTCGACGCCGCGGTCGACCCAGCTCAGGACGCAGTCGGCGGCGCGGCACACCATGCGCTTTGCCGTTTCGGCTTCCCCGCCGGCGAAAGGAGCGAGCACGAAGTCCGTGAGTTCCGCTTCCATCCCGGTCGACCTCCCCTCCTCTTGTTCCGCCTCGTCCTCCCCGATGCCCAACCTCAGCCGCGGCACCGCCGTGGTGCGCAGGTTCTCGATGATCGATTCCATTCCACGGTGGCCGCCCGGACTGCCCCTGCCGCGAAGGCGCAGCCTTCCCAGGGGCAGATGGACTTCGTCGTAGACGACCAGGATGTTTTCCGGAGCATAGCCATTCCGTTCACTGAGGCAGCGCGCGCTGTAACCGCTTCGGTTCATGTAGATCTGCGGAGTCGCCAGGTCGACCGGGCCGGCGGCGGTCCAGAGCGCGCCGCAGACCTCCAGGCCTAGACGGACGTCCAGTCGCCGTGCCAGTTCCTCGACAACGCGAAAGCCGAGGTTGTGTCGGGTGTCGGCGTAGCGCTCTCCCGGATTACCGAGGCCGAGGACGAGTCGCGTGCTCTCGCTATTCGTCCCCATCCTCCGATTCGGCCTTCCCACCCACCATCTCGGGCTCGTCGGTGAAGGCTTCGAGCAGTTCGTCCTCGTCGGATACCTCTTCGTCCTCCTCCGCGATTCTCGGGGCGGCAACCGACACGATGACGCGTTTGTCGTCCTCGTCGAGCCGCACTGCGTCGGGGAGCACGAGCTCGCCGGCCTCCACATGCTGGCCAATGTGCAGCGCCGAAATATCGAGTTCGATCGAAGACGGAATGTCGCCGGCCAGGCAGGTGACCGCGATCTCGCGGGTGATGAACTCCACCAGGCCGCCCTCGGTCTTGACCCCTTCGGGGCTTCCGGTCAGCGCGACCGGCACCGCGACCTGGACTTCCTGGTCCATCTTCACGCGCTGAAAGTCGATGTGGACCAGCGCACCGGTCAAGGGGTTCCACTGCAGGTCGCGGATCATCGAGTGGCGCGTGCGTTCGGTACCCTCCAGTTGGAGCAGGAAGACGGCATTCTCTCCGCCTTCCCGGATCAGACGCAGCACGCTCTTGCCGTCGACCCGGATGGCGGCCGAATCGGCTTCGCCGCCGTAGACCACGGCCGGGATCTCACCCGACGCCCGCAGACGGCGGTTTGCGTTCTTTCCGGTCTGCTCACGCGGCCGGACCGTGACTGTGGGTTCGCTCACTTCGAGCTCCTTGTCGTGACGAACAGCTCAGACGAAGAGGGACGTCACGGAACTGTTGTCGTGGATTCTGCGGATCGCCTCGCCGAGCAGGGCCGCGACGCTGTGGGGACGCAGCCGTGTGCTCCGGGCGAGCTTGTCCTCGAGCGGCGTGGTGTTGGTCACCAGGACGCCCTCGAGTTTCGAGTTTTCGATTCGTTCGATCGCGGAGGCCGAGAGAACACCGTGTATCCCGGCGGCGAAGATCCTCCGCGCTCCCTGGGCAGCCAGCGACTCGACCGAATTCAGCAGCGTGCCGCCGGTGTCGATGATGTCGTCGAGGATCAGAAGGTCCCGTCCCTTCACGTCGCCGATCACGTTCATCACCTGGGCCTTGTTCGCGGCCACCCGGCGCTTGTCGATGATGGCAAGCTCCGTATGCAGGCGCTTGGCGATCGCTCGCGCCCTCGCCACGCCTCCGGCGTCCGGGGCCACGATCATCAGATCGTCGATGCCGAGCGCCCTGATCGCGTCCAGAAGAACCGGCGCTGCGAACAGGTGGTCGACGGGGATGTCGAAGAAACCCGAGATCTGGGGCGCATGAACATCCATCGTCAGCAGCCGGTCGGCGCCGGCAGCCGTGATGACGTCCGCCACCAGCTTGGCGGTGATCGGTACCCGCGGTTTGTCCTTCTTGTCCTGGCGGGCGTACCCGTAGTACGGAATGACGGCTGTTACACGCGCCGCCGAGGCCCTCTTGACCGCGTCCAGCATGATGAGCAACTCGACGAGGTTGTCGTTGACCGGAGGGCAGGTCGGCTGCACGATGAACACGTCGGTACCGCGAACGTTCTCCTGGATCTGGCAGAAGAGCTCGCCGTCGGCGAAGTTGTAGGCCGTGACCTGGCCCGGCACCATGCCCAGATAGCTGCAGATCTCGTTCGTCAGCGCCGGGTGCGCCCGGCCCCCGAAGATCTTCAGCTCCGTGTACATGGCCCGCTCGACGTTGTTGGCGTGGACGGTCATGAGGGAGAGTAAGGCCGGTGCATCCCCGTGGTTGGGGCGGGAGGATTCGAACCCCCGATAGCGAGATCCAAAGTCTCGTGCCTTACCACTTGGCGACGCCCCAGACGGGCCGGCGGATTGTACATGAAGCGACGGCAAAGGGACGCTCGAAGGCAAACCGCGGCAATGTCGTCAGGGATTCGATGCCGCACCGCGGTTCCCAGGCAGGGTCGAGGTTCGGAACAGGCGCACGTCAAGGCCCGCCACCGCGCGCTCGGCGCCCTTCCAGCTCCCTATCCCGAACACCGCGCCGCCACTGCCGGAAACCTGGGGACCCCGGTCCGACTCGTCGAGCGAAGCGTCGCGGAGGGCGAGGAGCAACCGGTCCACCTCCGGATGGCGCCGCCGGACAACCGCTTCCAGGTCGTTGCCCCGGAGCCACAGGGCGGCCTCGCTTCGCGCCGTCGGCGGCGGCAGCAGTTCCTCTTCCCGGAGCCCTGTCGCTGACGCCGGGGTCCGGCGCCAGCGCCGGTACACCTCAGCGGTGGACACCTCCACCGCCGGCGCAGCGACGACCACCGGCGCCGCCTCAACATCCTGCAGAGCCTGCAGCTTCTCACCCCGGCCGGTCGCCAGCACCGTCCCGCCGACCAGGAAGAAGGGCACGTCCGAACCGACCGCGGCGGCCGCGGCGCGGAGACCCTGAGGGCTGAGCGGTTCGCCCCAAAGTTCCTGCAGGGCGGCCAGGGTCCCCGCCGCGTCGCTGCTGCCGCCACCCAGGCCGCTGCCGGCCGGAATGCTCTTCCTCAGTTCGAACCGGACACCCCGCGCTGGCTCGCCGACGGCCTCGAAGAACGCTCGTGCCGCCGCCAGCACGAGGTTCGAGTCATCGGTCGGCGCCCCGCCCCCGGGCACTTCGAGGCTCACGGGCTCAGTCGGGTCGATCCGGCGCACCGTCAGCCGGTCGCAGAGATCGACCGTCTGCAGCACGGTCGAAATCGCGTGGTAGCCGTCGCGGCGCCGGCGATGAACCCGCAGACTCAGGTTGACCTTGGCGGGACACGCCAGGCTGACCTCCGTTTTCATCAGGCGCTGCCGGGCTCGCAGGCGCCCGGCAGGAAACCGTCCGGTACTTCCGGCGCCGGCAGCGCACCTCTCAGATCCCTTGCCGGCCTGTTCTGGCGCCAATGCAGCTCAAGCCCCGTCTCGGGCTCGACCATCCGCGACATGCCGCCGGCGTCGAGCCTCCACGAGGCCCTCGTCTCAGCGCCCCGGTGCAGAGTCCAACGGCGCGGGCCCCCCTTGGTCGTCACCGCCGTCCAGCGCCGGTCCCAGCGGTCCTCGAAGTCGAGTTCAACGGCGCCGGCGCCGCTGGCCGCTGCCGCCTCCACGGTTCCTGGGTCGACCGGCGGCGCCGGCAGTCGCCGCAGCAGCAGCGCGGCGACCGCACCGGCCGGGACGGGGCCCAGGGACAGGGCGGGAATCTCCAGGTCGCCGCGATACCGGCAGAAGGTCCGCTCACGCACCCACAGGACCAGGGCGCTGCCCTCCTGAACGTTGAGGTCCCACCATCGGCGCCCCAACCGGTCCGAGGCCTGCACGTGAAAACGGTCCGGCGACTCGAAACGCAATACCAGGCGCAGCGTTCCGTTCCCCTCCGGGCCGTCGTACTGCATCTGGACGATGCGCTGGGTACGCCACTCCGCCTCGGGAATCTCCCACGGCAAGGCAGCCGTGGCGGCGCCGGGAACTCCGGCAGGCGGAAGATCGCGGGTCGAGCCGGCACTGGCGCAGCTCATGAGCCAGAGCAGACTCAGCAGCAGCACCGCGGACTGGTTCGCAGGCGTCAGTGGGCGGCTACCGCCGAAACAGTTCGCCCAGCTTGCGGCGCACGGCTTCGACGTTCTCTTCGTCGTTGATCGCCAGTGCATGTTCGTAGGCCTCGCGGGCTCGCCGCGTGTCGCCGAGCGCAACATAGACATCGCCGAGATGCTCCAGGACGGTGGAGTCCTCCGGCGCCAACTGATTCGCCCGCTCCAGGTGGCGGCGAGCCTCTTCAAACTCACCTAGCCGGAACAGCGCCCAGCCCAGCGAATCGACGTAGGCGCCGTTGTTCGGTTCGAGAGCCACGGCTCGGCGCACGAGCTCGAGTGCTTGCTCCAGGTTCTCGCCGTTGTCCGCCCACATGTAGCCCAGGTAGTTCATCGCGGTGCTGTTCTCGGGCTGGATCTCAAGCACCGCCTGGAACTGCTCGGCCGCCTCGTCGTAGCGACGCGTGCGCTCGTACGCCTCGCCAAGCTGAAAGAACAGACCCGCGCGAAGAGTCTCCGGGTCAAGTTCCAGGTCGGTCTCGGCGCCGCTATCGACCCGGACCAGCGCCCGCTCGATCAGGGGCGCGGATTCCGCGAACCGACCGCGCGAGCGCCAGAAGTCGGCGATCCCGATCAGTTGCGCGACGTTTCCAGCCGCCGCAAACCGATCGAGAACGCGGACGGCGAGGCGCTCCTCATCGAGGTCGACGTAGATCCCGGCCTTCCTGCGGATCGCCTGCACGTCCGGTCGGCCGTCGTCCCCGCCGCGGAGCAGACGGTCGGTGGCAACCGTGTCACGCCGAAGGATGGCCATCGCACGCCGCTTCCTGCCCGACTCCGCCAGCAACTCCGCCTGACTCAGCAGGAGTTCGACCGACTCGCCGCGCCGCTCTACTTCGGCCTCCAACTCGGCGAGGGCCTGGTCCGTCTCGCCCGACTGCCGTAGCGCCTCGACCAGGAGACCGAGACCGAAGTCGGCGGTATCCCGGCCCAGCTCCGTACCCCGGTCGGCCCGATCGACCATGCTCCGGCCGATCTGGCGGATCCGCTCCCACTCGTCCGCCGCCATCAATTGCCGCACGAGTTCTCTCAGAACCTGCGGCTCGTCGGGCTGCTCCCTGCGCAGACCTTCGAGCAGGTCGATCGCCTCCCGCCCCTGGCCCGAGGCGCCCAGGATGCGAGCCTCCAGGAAGCGGGCGCCCGGATTCCGGCGGGCGGCGCGTGGCAGCTCGCGCAGACGCCGCAGGGCCTCGGCGAGATCTTCCGTTCGCTGATCGGGCGTCCGCCCGCGGGAGATGGCGCGCCGGTAGTACTCCTCTGCCAGCGCTCCTTGAACGGGAACGCTGTCGGAGAACTCCCGGGCCAGCCCCTCCAGCATCTCGATCGCCCCGGTGTGGTTTCCCTGCCGGCTTTCCGTCCCCGCCAGTTCCAGCCGCTCTTCGACCGAAAGATCATCGAACCGCAGCATGTCGGCCTGGACCTGTCGCGCCCGATCGTCCTCGCCGGCCTCCCTCAGGGCATTGACCAGCATGTGTTGCAGTTGACGGTTGCCGTTGTGGTAACTGACCAACTCTTCCAGAACCGCTGCCGCCTCCTTGTGCTGCCCCAGCAACCCGTGAATCTGGGCCAGGAACAGCATGCCGTCGATGTCGCTCGGCGCCAGCCCGCGCAGGGCCTTGAGCGCTTCCAGAGCGCGATCCACCGCTGCCCTGTCCCGACCAAGGTTGGAAAGCTCCATCTGAATCCGCCCGTATCTGCGCAACACGTCGACATCATCAGGCGCATTCCGGTAGGCAACGGCCAGGTGTTCCGCCGCCTCGTCGAAGCGCCGGAGCTGACTCAGGAAGTCGGCAAGCCCGATCCTCAGAAAGGGCGCCTCCGGATCCATGGCCACGGCGCGCTCGAAGAGCTCCAATGCCTCGTCGGTCCGGCCGGGCTCACCGGCCAGCATGCGGGCGGCCGCGAACAGGAACGGGCCGCCGTCGGCGACCGGTTCGGCGGCCTCCTGGCCGACCGCGCCGGATGTCCCGAGGCAGACCAGCACAAACGTCGCCACGGCGACTCGGCGACGCCACATCCGTGGTCTCGGCGACGCCGAGTTGAGTCCTGGGGAGTCCATGCGGCCGCCAAGGCTAGCAGCCGGGTACAAGGGCGTGTGAAGCCTTTACGGGAGGGGACCGTGCGCGCTAGAATGACGGATCCACGGCCAATCGCGCGGCGGTGCTCGGCGTTCTGCCCGCAACCCGCGCCCGCAACCCGGCCGCCGGCTCTGAGGAGGCGCTCCATATGATCAAGGCGGACATCGTGAACCGGGTCGCTGAGAACTCGGATCTTCCCCGCGTCAAGGCCGCGTCTGCGGTCGACACGATCCTCGGCGCCATGAAGGACGCCCTCGGCGACGGCAAGCGGATCGAACTCCGCGGCTTCGGCGTCTTCCAGGTCCGCAACCGCAAGCGCGGCGTGGGGCGCAATCCGAAGACCGGAGTCGAGGTGACGATCGCTCCCGGCAAGACGGTCCGCTTCAAGCCCGGCAAGGAACTCAAGAACCTCTAAGGAGGCTGCGCCCCTCCCGCGAGCGCATCAGGTGGCGGGCGGGAACCCGGGTGGCGCGAACGCGCGTCACCCGCGAACCAGTCCGAGCGCTCGTCATCGAGCGCTCGGATGAAACTCCAGCACGAACGTCACCGGCCCGTCGTTCGTAAGGTCCACACGCATCCGGGCGCCGAAGCGGCCGCCCGCGACGACCAGCCCCGCCTCTTCCAGCCGCCTGCGCAAGCTGGCCAGCAACGGCTCGGCCACCTCCGGACGCGCTGCCCGGTCGAAGGAGGGACGTCTTCCCTTCCGTGTCGAGGCCGCGAGCGTGAACTGCGACACCAGCAGGATCGCGCCGCCGGCCTGGCGCAGGTCCAGGTTCATCCTTCCCCGCTCGTCATCGAAGAGACGGAGACGGCTCAACCTGGACGCCGCGGCCGCCACCTGATCCTCGCCGTCGCCGACTTCCACTCCCGCCAGCACGAGCAAACCGCCGTCGATCCGACCGACGGTCCGGCCGTCGACCGTCACCGACGCCGAACTGACCCGCTGCACGACCAGGCGCACCACCCAACCATAACGGCGGAAAGGTACCCGGAGCGCTAGTCCAGCGGTTACGATCAACCAATGGGACGGCCGGGCGACGTCCCGGACCCGAGTTCCGTACAACCAAGCGAGAGGCGCGATGCCGGTCGTGCCGCCCGAGAACCCGCCTGCCGAAAACGAAGCGACGTTCCCTCCCGAACCACCAGAAAGGACGACTCTCCCGACATGTTGAACCACGTGATCCTGATCGGCCATCTCGGCCGCGACCCGGAAGTCCGCACGACCCAATCCGGCCAGACGGTCGCCAACCTGAGGCTTGCCACGAGCCGACGTTGGACGGACCGCGACGGCAACCGCCAGGACGAGACCGAATGGCACACGATCGTGTGCTGGGGCCGCCAGGCCGAAGTGGCCGGCCAGTACCTGACCCGAGGCAAGCTCGTCTCGGTCGAGGGCCGCCTCCAGACCCGCTCCTGGGAGGACAAGCAGACCGGCCAGAAGCGCTACGCCACCGAGATCGTGTGCCGCAACTTCCAGATGCTCGGCGGCCGTGGCGACAGCGGCGGACAGTCCGGTTCCGGGCAAAGCCAGGCGGCGCCGGCCCAGCCCGCTCCCAACGACGCCGGCTTCGACCCGGCCGGCGGCGACGACGACATCCCCTTCTAGGCGAACACCGGGGCCGCCGGCCTGCCATCTACCGTCGACCGGACCGTGAGGTCTCCGGCGGCTTCGCGCCGGACTTGAGCCGGTCCTTGAGGGTCTGCACCAGGTTCAGTGCGGCCACGGGCGTCAACTGGTTCACGTCGACGACTCTCAGCGCCTCGACCACCGCTTCGTCCTCGCCGGCCCACAGGGCAAGCTGGTCGGGCCCCTGGTCCGGCGGCGCGCCGGCCGCGCCGTCCACCACGCGCGGCTTGCCGGAGAAGCTGTACTGCTGCGACTCGACGTTGGCCAGCACGGCTGCCGCGCGCTCGATCACCTCCGCCGGCACTCCCGCCAGACGAGCGACGTGCAGCCCGTAGGACTTGTCCGCGCGGCCGGCGGCGACCCGGTGAAGGAACAGGATCTGGTCCTGCCATTCCTTGACCGACATGCGCCGATTCGCAACCCGCGCAAGGGTTGCCGGCAGACCGGTCAACTCGTGGTAGTGGGTGGCAAAGAGCGCCAGGCAGCCGTTGTGCTCGTGCAGGCGTTCGATGATCGCCCAGGCCAGTGACAGCCCGTCGTAGGTCGACGTGCCGCGGCCGACTTCGTCGAGCACCACCAGGCTGTCGCGCGTCGCGTGGCGCAGGATGTTCGCGGTCTCGACCATCTCCACCATGAAGGTGGACTCACCCCGGGCCAGGTCGTCGCTGGCGCCGACGCGGGTGAAGATGCGGTCGACCAGGCCGATCTCGGCGCTCTGAGCGGGCACGAAGCTGCCGGCGTGGGCCATGAGCACGATGAGCGCCGCCTGCCGCAGATAGGTCGATTTGCCGCCCATGTTGGGACCCGTGAGCAGGACGATCTGCTCCTTTTCGCGGTCCAGAGCGACATCGTTCGGAACGAAACCCGAGGCGCCCCGCACCGCCGCCGCCGAACGTTCGACCACTGGATGACGCCCCTCGCGGATCTCGATCCGGCCCCCGGACGTCAGCATGCACGGCCGCACGTAGTCGTAGCGGCCGGCTACCTCGGCCAGGGCGACCAGGCAGTCGATCTCCGCCAGCGCGCCGGCCAGCTTCAGGAGCCGCGGGGCCTGCTCCGCAGCCTCCGTCCGCAGCCCCTCGAACAACTGTTGTTCGAGCGCGAGCTGGCCGCTCTCGGCGCCGAGGATCTGCTCTTCCAGCGTCTTCAGTTCGTCGGTGACATAGCGCTCGGCATTGGTCAGCGTCTGCCGGCGCACGTAGTGGTCGGGAACCCGATGCTGCTGGGTCTTCCGCACTTCGAAGTAGTAACCGAAGACCCGGTTGTAGCCGACCTTGAGCGTCGCGATGCCGGTCGCCTCGCGTTCCTGAGCTTCGAGACCGGCGATGTGCCCCTTGCCGTCCCGCGCCAGCGACCGGAGCCGATCCAGCTCCGCGTCGACGCCACCAGCGATCACGCCGCCCTCGGTCAAGGATCCGGGCGTCTCCGCGAGCACCGAGTCCAGCCTCGATCGGAGTTCGGCCAGCGGATCCACCGCGGCGAGACGTTCCAGGAGTTGCGCCTGAAGCCCGGCAAGGGCCCCCAGCACGGACGGCGCCTCGCGCAGGGTATCCCGCAGGGCCCCCACCTCACGCGGTGTGATCCGCCCGAGCACGGCGCGCGAGGTCAGCCGCTCCAGATCGGCAATCCGCTTCAGCCGCGACCGGAGCGCCTCCCGCTGAGCGATGTGCGAGAGCAACGCCTCCACCCCGTCGTGGCGGTCGCCAAGCGCCGCCAGGTCGCGCAGCGGCCGGCTCAACCAGCGTCGCAGCATGCGCGCCCCCGGCCCGGTGAGCGTCAGGTCGAGCACCTCGATGAGGGTCCGGCCCGCCTGGTGCTGGAGGTGGCGGAAGACCTCCAGGTTGCGCAGCGTCGTCTCGTCCAGGACCACGCACCGATCGTCGTGCTGGACCTCCAGCGCGGCGATGTGGTCGATATCGGACTTGGCCGCGCGGCGGGCGTAGTCCAGGACCAGGGCCGCCGCGGTCACCGCGGCTTCCCCCTCCACCAGGCCGAACCCGCGCAGGTTCTGGACCCCGAATTGCCGCCGCAGGACGCGCTCGGCCGACGCCGGCCGCGGAACCTGCGCCTCGTCGACCTCGGTATGGGGCGTACCGGCACGGCCGATCCAGGCCGGCAGATGTCCGTCGGGGTCGCCCCGGCCGGCTTCGAAGTCGGCGGCGCAGGTGAGGACTTCCCGCGGCGCCAGCCGTTCCAGATCCTCGACCGCGTACCCGGCGTCCGGCCAGCGCCGCACGAAGAACTCGCCGGTCGAGAGATCGAGGAACGCGCCCGCACCGGACGCCCGATCGAAACGGACTCCGGCCAGGTAGTTCGGGCGGGCCTGGTCCAGCATTTCGAGGTCGCTGATCGTGCCCGGCGTCACGATCCGGGTGACCTCCCGACGAACCAGACCCTGGGCCTGGGCCGGATCCTCCACCTGGTCGCACAACGCGACCTTGTAGCCGGCGTCCAGCAACTTGCCGATGTAGGCGTCGACCGCGTGGTGGGGTACGCCGCACATGGGCGCCTCGCTGGCCGTACCCTTCTGACGCGCGGTCAGGGCCACGTCGAGCACCGGCGCGGCGGTGACCGCGTCCTCGAAGAACATCTCGAAGAAGTCGCCCATCCGGTACAGGAGGATGGCGTCGGGATGCTCCGCCTTCACCGTCAGGTAGTGCCGGAGCATCGGCGTCATCGCCGAGAGCTTCCGCCCCGACCCCCGCTCTCCGGCGGCAGGCGCCCGCGAATCCTCCGCGTCTTCGGCGGTGCTCGATCTAGCCACGGGCGGTCGCCAGTATATTGAGTGGCATGGCACCGCTGCTTGCGCTCGACACCGGCTCGGTCATCGTCAGCGTGGCGGTCGGCGAGCGGGACCGGTTCGAAGTGCTGTCCGCGCCCCAGGGCCGTTCGTCGCGCGAGCTGATCGCGATGATCGACGAGCTCCTGACCCGCGCCGGCATCAAGCCGCGGGATCTGTCGGGCATCGGGGCCGCTCGCGGACCGGGCAGCTTCACCGGCCTGCGCGTGGGACTGGCGACCGCGCTGGGGCTCCATCAGGCCTCGGGCGTCAGGGCGGGCGGCGCATCCACGTTCGAGATCCTGGCCGCCGACTACTTCGAGCGCGTCGAGAATGGCGCGACGGAGGTGGTGGCCGTCATCGACGCCCTCCGTGAACGCTGGTACACCCAGCCCATGCGACTGGCTGAGAACGGCAGGGTCGAAGCCGCCGGCCCGCCGGAAATCAAGGATCGCGCCGATCTCGTCCACGCCCGGCTGCCGCTCGTCGGACACGGCGTCTCCCAGCTTCCCACTTCGGCGGGAGCGATCGAGCCGTCCGAACTGGCGCCGACCCTGCTGCGTCTCATGGCGGACGGCGCCCTCGGCTGGGATGGCGGAGCACTGACCGAGCCGCTCTACCTGCGCTCGCCGGCCACCAGTCCGTCCACTCGCCCGCCCGGTAGCCCGAGACCGAATCGGCGTCGCCGCCGCGCCCAAGCTTCCGGCCTCATCCGAGACTCCCGCGGCACGACACGTGGTCCCGGTGGAGATCCGCCGAGCTCGACCTGATCGGGAGCGTAGTCCCATTCAGAGATGAGCCTGAAGGTGGCTTCTTCGAGAGTTGTGCCGAGAGAGCGGCGGGGCGGGTTTCAGGGCTGGTGATCGAAGCGAAGCGGAGATCAGCACCAGGGACCAACGGTAGCGCGGGGACCGCGAGCCGCGGTCGAGTTGCACGAAGTGGGTGGTGTGAGGCGCGAGAGACGGGGGCGGTTTAGTCATGCGACGGTTGCATAGCGGCGGTGGATTTCGGCGAACAGTGCGACGAGGGCGTCGTTGACGGCGCTGGCCGCGGTGAGGTCGTCGAGTGCCAGGGCCTGCTGGTCGAGCTGCTCGAAGGTGACGCCGGGTCGCAGGCAGAGGGCGGCGCCGTCGAGCGACTTCAGCTTGAGGTAGGTCGTGGTGACGTTGTCGAAGGGGTAGGTCTTTCGCTTGCGACCATTGGCGTCTGTCGTCTCGACGGGGAAGTGGCAGGGCCGGTGGTAGTTGAGGAACGGAGCGAGCGCGTCGCGCAGGAAGTCGTTGACGAGTGCGGCATGACGCCGGGGAATGTGGTCGTAGCCGAGGTACCGCCGCACCACCGAGGCGTTCTTGCTCTCGACCAGGGCGTTGTCGTTGCAGCGCCTCGGGCGGGACTTGGTGAACTCCTCGATGTGCAGCTTGCGCAGCAGCGCGGCCACCCGGTGGTTGATGTACTCGGAGCCGTTGTCGGCGTGGAAGCCGCGGATGATGAAGGGGAAAGCCTCGATCGACCCTTCCAGGGCCGGAACCAGGAAACGCTCCGAAATGCCCTCTACAGCGGCCACGAACTCGTACTGCGTGACCTCGTCCACAAGATTGATCTCGTACAGACCCTTCTCCCCGTCCAGGTCGCCCTGATGGACCGAATCCACTCGCAGAAAGCCCGGCCGACCCGCGGGATGAGGCTTGCGGCGCTCCCCGATGCGTACCTGCGTCGACCGCGTCCTGGCCACCGTCAGGCGACGGCGCCGGTACGCTGTCGACTGGCGAAGCCGGTACAGATGGCTGTTCGAGAGCCCCGCCAGACGCTCGAACCGCACATCCCCGAACACCGCGTACTGGCGCTGCATCATGCGCCGAGTGACCGCGCCGCACAGACCGCCAAGGGTCTCGTCCACCTCGGCCAGCAGACCGATGTCCGCCTTCGTGTAGCGCCGGGGAAACGGACGCTTCGGACCCCGGCGCCGATCCTCGATGCGCCCCGTATCCCGGTACTGAGAGATCAACCGCGCGATCTGCGCCCGACTGAACCCCGTCACCTTGACCAGGAAGCGCCGCACCAGACCCTTGTCGGGCCTCGACAGTCGAAAGTAGCGCGAACGCACCAGAACCCGCCGCACAAAATCGTACGCATGGGCCCGCTCACGAAGCGGAAGTCGACCGGCGCGCTGCCGACCATGAAGTCGCGGACCTCGTCGAGGGTCCGCAGCCGTTCGATATCGAGTCGCAAGGTCATCCTCCAATGATCCCCAACCCACTCTCAGGCTCATCTCTCGAGGGATTGACGCCGCTCCTGTCATGGGACAAGCATGGGACAAGTATGGGACAAGGCTGTCGATTGACAGTCGGCTGGGAGCCCCCTATGATTGGGGAGCCTGTCGCCTCCGCTGTTAGCTGGAGCCGGCGGGGTTCTTCCTCGGTAGCTCAACGGTAGAGCGTTCGGCTGTTAACCGAAATGTTGGGCGTTCGAATCGCTCCCGAGGAGCCAAAGTTCGGGGCACGGAACAAGTGGTCGACGCTGGTCAAGGTGACCGCCTACCTTGGTTGATTTACGCCAAGTGGTCCACCTCGGCGTTGAGGGAAAGCGATTCGAGGTAACCCTATGTCCAGATCAACACCTCAAGTTTGTGCGGCCGTGCTGTCGTACCCGCCTCGCATGAGCCAGTCGACCCGGCCGAGGCCGGATGCCGAAGCGGGCCGGTCCCACCCGGCGGCCCACAGGGACGGCGCTCTCGCTCCTAGTCCACCGGCGGGGCAGTTTGCCGAGAGCCATCCCCCCCCACCCGCCGCCGTCGCGGCCCGGGGAGCGTGCGGGTGTTGGCCGCCGGTGCCTGTCTGGCTTGGCTCGCCTGGCCGACCGAGGCTTTCGCGCAGAATACACTGTCCATCGTCTCCATTGCCGTCGATGACGAGGTCACCGCCTCGGAGAAGTTGGCCGGGTTCGACATCGTTGGCCACACGGGCAACCAGGGCAACATAGCTGTCAAGTTGACCTTCGGCACGGAGGAGTGGAACACGACCTCCTCCGCGACCGCGTCCGAGGGAATCCACTGGTGGTCGGCGAGGGTGCCGTCCGATGCGAGCTACATTACTGACGGAGACCAGACCGTAGACGCGGAGGCCACTATTGGCGCGTTTACCCTGAAGCATGATAGGGACTTTGACGCGGATCTGACGTTGCCGCTGACAGTAGACCTAGCAGCCCGTGGCAGAAGTGGCTTCGTGGCCCGAGGGGGCGGACCAGTCAGATGTGTGGTTCTGCAGGGGACCAGCCGCGGCGGTAGATGTTGGATAGCAAGTGGATCGGATTTGCGGGCCGGCTCAGGAAGATCCGCCGGTATAGCGCGACGAGTCGCGGCCAGACCCCTCCATGTTGACCGGCGAGGGCGTTGCGGGCTGCCGAAGCGCGGCCCTGGAGGCTGCGCGGCGTGCCGACTCCCACAAGCTCGCGCATCAGGAGCCCGAGGTTGCAGCCGCAGGCATGAATGTAGACGCGCTTGAGGACGTTCGAGCGACCGCGCAGGTGCAGCCGCCGCATGCCGCCGGTCTCGTACTGGTGAGCGAAAGGCCGTTCAAGCCGTTCCCCTCGCTGGCGCTGCATCCGCTTGCCCCGATTCCCCCGGATCCGCCGACGGTTCGCGTACACGATGGCCTGCAGGTCCTTCTTGCCCTTCCAACGACGACGACCACGGTCCGGCTCCGCGATGTAGCTGCGAAGGCCCAACTCGTCGATGGAGGCGAGAACAGCGTTGCTGTGGTAGCCCTTGTCGGCAACGATCTCCTGGATCGCGGCATCGTCCCCGGTCGCCGATTCCACCTGCTCGAAGGTCTCCTCCAGCGTCTCGCCGAACGACTCCGTGTCCCCCTTCGATCCGCCCTGAACCGTCACTCCCAGGATCGTCCCGGACAAAAGGTCCACCGCCTGCTCCGCCTTGTACGCGAAGTGCGTGCGGCCGTCCTTCATCTTCGTGATCTCCGCCTCCGGGTCGTGCGGATTCTCCCACTCCGCGTTCGACAGCTTCTTCTTGCGCTTGCGGTCGAAACGGACCAACTCGGTCCGCGTCGGCGTCTCCACACCCGACGCCTCCGCCAAACCCCGCACGAACTCGTCGTAGTCCTCCCCACTGTCAAGACGCACGATGCTCCGCAACGCCGCGTTCGCCTCCAGAGTCGTCGCGTCCACGCCCACCGTCTTGCCCGACACCAGACCCGACTCCGCCAGACGACCAAGCACCCACGAGAACACTCTGCTGTGAGTCTCCACGTCGACCAGCCGACGCGTACGCGAAATGGTCGAATGATCCGGCGCCGACTCGGTCACGCCCAACCCCAGGAACCGACGAATGCTCAGAGAGTCCTGAGCACGCCACGCGATCCCGCGCTCCGAGTCCAGACCCTCGAAGTAACCCACCAGCAGCAGACGAAAGTACCGGCCCGGACAAAGACTCGGACGGCCCATCCGCTCCGCATAGAACTGCGCGCACTCCGACTCCACCAACTCGTCGAAACCGCCGGCTTCCAGAATGCCGTTCAACCGCTCATGGAACGGGTGACCAGCGCTGCGAGGAAGATCCGCTCCCGCCACCCAAAGCGCAGCGTGCGCCCTCCTGGCGAGCCTCATGCCGGTAATGGCAAGGTATTCAATTGACCACGGAAGCTAATTTGGGTCTTCAGGGTTATGTGTGGGCTGGGGGTTGCCGGAATCGGGCGGATCCGATCGGTCGTAGACTGGCGGCATGAAGAGTGCAAGGACGTTCGAGAAGCTTCTGGGGATCAAGTCGCCTTGGCGTGTGCGCGAGGTGGTGGTTCGGCTGGACGAGGCGAATCCGCTTCGCCGGGGTCCGGTAGTTGGCGGCACGGTGGAGATCCACGTGGAGCATGCCGGCGCCACGCGGTGTCCGGAGTGCGGCTCCCCGTGTCCAGGCTACGACAGCAGGCATCGCAGGTGGCGTCATCTGGACACGATGCAGCACCAGACGCGGGTCCATGCGGCGGTGCCGCGAGTCCGTTGTGCTGAGCACGGCATACGGCAGTTGAGGGTGCCCTGGGCAGACGAGGGTTCGCGTTTCACCGCGCTGTTCGAGGCGGAGGTCATCGAGTGGCTGCGCGAGGCGAGCGTGCATGCTGTGGCTTGCCGGATGGGTATGAGCTGGGATCAGGCGGTCGGCATTCTGCGCCGGGCGGTGAAGCGCGGTCTGGCGCGGCAGAAGCGACGGTCGCCTCGCGCGATCGGGGTCGACGAGACGTCGTTCCAGAAACGGCACAAGTACGTGACGGTGGTGAACGACCTGGAGCGCCGCGAGGTGGCGCATGTGGCCGACGGTCGCGGTCGGTCGGCGATCGACGGCTACTTCGAGGAGTTGGGTGAGACGGCATGCGCCGGCATCGAGCAGGTGGCGATGGACATGTGGCCGGCGTACATCTCTTCGGTGGAGGCGCATACGGACGCCGATATCGTGTTCGACAAGTTCCACATCGTCCAGCACTTGAACCACGCCGTGGACCTGGTTCGGCGTGCCGAGCAGCGGGAGTTGCTCAAAGCAGGCGATTCGGGTCTGAAGCGGAGCCGCTACTTGTGGCTGACGAGACGCGGACGGATGACGGCATCGCAGCGGCGTCGTTTCACCCTTCTTCGCGCGAGCCACCTGCGTGTGGCCCGTGCCTGGGCGATCAAGGAGATGGCGATGTCGTTGTGGGGCTACTCCCGCCGTGGCTGGGCCAAGCGCAGGTGGAAGCGCTGGTACAGTTGGGCCATCCGCAGCCGCCTGGAGCCGATCAGGCGGGTGACGAAGATGATCAGGGACCATTGGGAGGGCGTCATCAACGCCGCCACGTCCAACATCACCAATGCACGCGCCGAGAGCATCAACGCGAAGATCCAGTGGATCAAGCAGAAGGCGCATGGCTATCGAAACCGGGCCAACTTCCGACTCGCAATCCACTTCCATCTCGGCGGACTCGACCTCTACCCCGATTCACTCTCGTTCCACACGAAACCCTGAAGAGCCCGGACAAGAAGGCAGATACGAGATCCAGTACAACGGCTGAAACAGAACAAGGAGGGCCCCCAACTTTGTTGGCGCGCCAATCTGCGAAGAAAAATCCTGACCGGACCGCTCATCGTAGGGGTCGTCGCGCATTGGACCGCTCGGATATTCAGGGCGTGATGCGGAGCAAAGACCCGCGGCTGACAATCATCGGCGTATTCCTCGCCGCCGCGACGCTGATGCTTGGCTTTCCGGCGCCAGCGCACGCCCAGACCGTGCTCGTGAGCAACACGGGCCAATCTAACGCCGGTCAGACACCCGTAGCTCCCAGTGATCATGCTCAGGGGTTCACCACGGGCCAGAATACACTGGGCTACTCCTTGACAAGTATCGAGTTGGGCGTAGGCGTGGCTTCGGGTAGCGGAACCCTGACGGTAACAGTGAGGGGTGACGACGGATCGGGCGATCCGGGGGGCAATACGCTATATACCTTGAACAACCCGGCCAACGTGGCGGCGGGACTCCGAACGTTCACCGCCCCTGCCGGTGCCAGTCTGAATGCAAACACCCAATACTTCGTGCAAATGGTTTTCGCGCCTAACGGCAGTGCTAGTTACCCCCAATGGGACAATACGACATCTAGCCTCCAAGATTCCGGTTCGGCCATCGGGTGGAGCATCGGGAATGAACGCCACACGCGCACCCCGGGCTCAACCGGGTGGGGTTCGACTAATTTCACTGTGTTACAAATCAGGGTCAATGGGCAAATTCGCGCCCCGGCCGCCCCAATGAACCTCTCGGCCACGCCGGATGACGGCCAGGTCACTCTGTCCTGGACCAATCCGGCCAACAACACCATCACGAAGTACCAGTATCGCCGGAAAACAGACACGGGGACCTACGGCAGCTGGACCGACATCCCCAACAGCGGTGACACCACGACCAGCTACACTGTGACCGGCCTGACCAACGGCACCGAGTACACGTTCGCGGTGCGGGCGGTGAACGCTGGCGGTAACGGCGCGGCATCCACCGTGACCGCCACGCCGGCACTGGCCCCGACCGCCCCGACGAATCTCGAGGCCGAGGTGGGTGACAGACGGATCGGTCTTACCTGGGACGATCCGGGCGACAGCACAATCGACGAGTACGAGTACAGCACCGACGGTGGCTCCTTCAGCGTCATCAGCGGCAGCGATGACGCCACGACCAGCTACACCGTGACCGGTCTGACCAACGGCACCCAGTACACGTTTGCGGTGCGTGCGGTGAATAGTACCGATGACGGCGTGGAATCCACCGTGACGGCCATTCCACTGTGGCCCGCGCCGACCGGTTTGGTGGCGACGGCGGGCCAGGGTCGGGTCACCCTGGAGTGGAATAACGGCCACTCCGGCATCGGCGATTATTTTACCTATGCCAGAGGCAGCGACATCGTGGATAGAACCAAATTCCTTCCTCGCAGACCGGGTTCGACGACGACCGACATCGTTTATCCACTGACCAACGGCGTCCTGTACACCTTCAGCGTGCGGGCGCTGCACGGCAAGGAATCACCCACCGTGACGGCCAGGCCGGTGTCCATGCCGGCCCCGGAGAACCTCACGGCCACCGCGGGTGATGACCGCCAGACCACTCTGTCCTGGAGCGATCCGGGCAACGACACGATCTACAAGTACCAGGTCAGCATGGACGGTGGCACGACCTTCACCGACATCAGCGGCAGCAGCAAGAGCACTACCACCACTACCGTGACCGGTCTGACCAACGGCACCGGGTACACGCTGGCGGTGCGCGGGGTGAACTGGTGGGGTTACGGCGCGGCATCCACCGCGACTGCCACGCCACTGTGGCCCGCGCCGACCAATTTGGTGGCGACGCCGGACAGCAGCCGGGTCTTCCTGGAGTGGGACAGGAACCCCGGGATCACCGATTATCGGGTAGACGTCTCGGACGGCAGCTCGGTGAGCGTGTCGGCCGGTTCGGGGTCGAAGACAATCGCTGCCATTGACTCGTTGGCCAATGGCACCGCTTACACCTTCACGGTGCTGGCGACACAGGACTCCGCACAGGACTCCGCGGACAGCAGTTGGCCAGCCGCCGTGGATGCCACGCCGATGGTGGTCTCGCCGGACGCCCCGACGAACCTCTCGGCCACGCCGAGTAACGGCCAGGTCACTCTGTCCTGGGACGATCCGGGCAACAACACAATCACCAAGTACCAGGTCAGCAGGGACGGTGGCACGTCCTTCACCAACATCAGCGACAGCGGTGCGAGCACTACCACCACCACCGTGACCGGACTGACCAACGGCATCCTGTACACGTTTGCGGTGCGTGCCGAGAACGCTTCCGGTCGCGGCTTGGCAGCCACCACGACCGCCACGCCGGTCAACGACGCCCCCACGGCTTCCGCCAAGACGGTGTCCACGGACGAGGACACGGCGTACACCTTTAAGGGGGCGGACTTCGGCTTCACGAGCGTCAAATCCGGCGCCACGCTGAACCACATGAAGATCACTGCACTGCCCGGGGCGGACAAGGGGACGCTGTCGGTTGGCGGCACGGCCATCACCGGTGTCACCACGCCCAGGCAGGTGACAAAGACCGGGCTCGATGCCGGCAATCTCACGTACACCCCGCCGGCCAACGCCAACGGCGCCGCTTTCGCGACGTTCGCCTTCAAGGTCAATGACGGCGTGGCCGATAGCGACATGGCATACACCATCACCATTAACGTGAATGCCGTGAACGACCCCCTCACGGGTTCCGATAAGACGGTGTCCACGGACGAGGACACGGCGTACATCTTTAAGGAGGCGGACTTCGCCTTCTCGGACGTCGACGCCGGCGCCACGCTGGGGCACGTGAAGATCACCTCACTGCCCGGGTCGAACCAGGGGACGCTGTCGGTTGGCGACACACCCATCGCCAGCGTCAGCCCACCCCTCCAGGTGACGAAGGACGAGCTCGGCACTCTCACGTACACTCCGCCAACCAACGCCTTCGGCGCCGCTTTCGCGACGTTCAACTTCAAGGTCAGTGACGGCACGGACGACAGCGACAAGGCATACACCATCACCATTGACGTGAATGCCGTGAACGACCCGCCGGTGGCGGTGACTGACAACGCCGAGACCAGCGAGGACATTCCCGTCGTCATTGGCGTGTTGGAAAACGACTCGGACGTGGACCCGGGGACTGCCCTCCGCGTGGTCGAGGTGGGGTTTCCGACGGCCCCAACTAAGGGGACCGCCGAGATCGACCCCAACAACACCACCGTCACCTATACGCCCAACGCCAACGTCACCGGCACCGACACGTTTAGCTACGCCGTCACGGACGGGTTCGACACGAGCAACGTAGAGGTGGCCGTGGAGATCCTTGGCAGCGGCACCAACGCGAACCTGTCGAACCTGACCCTCTCGTCGGGGACGCTGATGCCGGATTTCGCCGCGACGACCATGAGCTACGAGGTCGACGTGGAGGCCCCTACAGACAGTGTGAGGGTGACGCCGACGACGGCAGACGCCCAAGCAACGGTGACGGTGAACGGCACGCCGGTGGACAGTGGAACTGCCAGCGGCGACATTGCCCTGACCGAGAATAACGTGACCCGCATCACGGTGGCGGTGACGGCCGCGGACGGGACGCCCACCCAGACCACCACCATCGACGTGACCCGACCGCTCAGCGACAACGCGAACCTGTCAGGACTGACCATCTCATCGGGGACGCTGACGCCGGTGTTCGCCGTGGGCACCACGGATTATACGGTCGACGTCGGGAACGCCGTGGACAGTGTGACGGTGACGCCGGCCACGGAGCACGCCGGCGCGACGGTGACGGTCAACGGCACGCCGGTTGCCAGTGGGAGTGCGAGCGGCGACATCGCCCTGATCGAGGGTGACACGACCACCATCGCAGTCGTAGTGACGGCCGCGGACGGGGTGACCACCAAGGCCTACGCCATCGAGATCCGACGAGCCGCGCTGAGCGATGACGCCAGCCCGACGGTGGAGATCACGACGGAGGCTGCGGCCCCGGTAACGGGAGCGTTCAGGGTAACGATCACCTTTAGCGAGGAGGTGACGGGTTTCCAGCAGAGCGAGATCACGGTGACGAATGGGACGGTAAGCAGCTTCAGCGGGTCGGGGACGAGCTACACAGTCGAGATCACCCCCTCGGAGAACGGTGAGGTGACCGTAGAGGTTGGTGCGGACGTGGCCGAGGACGAGGCCGGCAACGGCAACCGGGCGGCGGAGCCTCTGGTGATCGAGGCGGATCTGACGGGACCGGAAGTGGAGATCACCAGCGAGGCCATGGGAGCGGTGAACGGCGCGTTCGAGGTGACGATCACCTTTAGTGATGCGGTGACGGGTTTCGAGCAGAGCGAGATCACGGTGACGAATGGGACGGTAAGCAGCTTCAGCGGGTCGGGGACGAGCTACACAGTCGAGATCACCCCCTCGGAGAACGGTGAGGTGACCGTAGAGGTTGGTGCGGACGTGGCCGAGGACGAGGCCGGCAACGGCAACCGGGCGGCGGAGCCTCTGGTGATCGAGGCGGATCTGATGGGACCGGAAGTGGAGATCACCAGCGAGGCCACGGGACCGGTGAGCGGCGCATTCGAGGTGACCATCCGTTTCGACGAGTCGACGGAGGGCTTTGAACTGGAAGATGTCGAGGTCAGCAACGGGACGGCGTCGAACTTCAACGAGGTGTCCTCACGGACTTACACGGTGACGATCACGCCGGACGCAACAGGTGAGGTCAGGGTGGAAGTGGCCGCCGGAGTAGCCGAGGACAAGTTCGGCAATGCCAACGAGGCAGCGGAGCCGTTCATCATCGAGGTAGACCTGGAGCGGCCGCAGGTAACGATCGCAGGCCCTACGGAGCCGGTGGGAATGGCGGGGTTCGAAGTGACGATCACCTTCTCGGAGCCGGTGGAGGGTTTTGAGTCGGAAGATATCCAGGTCAGCAACGCGAAGGTCGCCGAGTTCACCGAGGTGTCATCGAGTGAGTATCAAGCCACGATCAAGCCGGCGAAGGCGGGGCGGACGGTCGTTGTGGAAGTGCCCGAGGCCGTTGCCGAGGACGTGGCGGGCAACGGCAATGAGGCGGCGGAGCCGTTCGAGGTGGAGGCGAAGCTGGCGGTGAGCTACGAGCAGGAGAGCTACACGGCACTCGAAGGCGGGGAGGCGGTGACGGTGACGGTGAAGCTGAGCCAAGCCGGGGACGCGGAGTTGGCGATCCCGATCCGGGTGAGGCGTCCGGAGACGACGGAAGTCGGGGACTACACGGTCGAGGGATTGGAAGATTGGAATGCCGAGGGGGGCACCGGAACGCTCATCTTCGCGGCGGGGGAAGCGGAACAGGCATTGAGCATTGCAGCCGACCATGATGGGGACGGGGACGACGAGACGATAGAGCTTGGCTTTGGAGAGTTGCCGGAGATAGCAATGGCAGGGGAACCGGCCATAGCGACGGTGACGCTCGAGGACAAGGGGCTGGTGGAGCTTGAGGTGAGCTTTGGGCAGGCTGCGTACCAGATCAAGGAAGGCCAGCAGGCCGACATTGAGGTGACCGTCTCACCGGCCGCGGACCGGCGGGTGGAAGTGTCGCTCGTGGTGGCGCTCGAGGCAGGGACGACGCCCGAAGACTTTAGCGGGGTGCCGTCGACGTTGGTGTTCGAGGAAGGCGAGAGTCAGGGGACGATTTCGATAGCGGTCCTGGGGGACGAAGTGAACGATCCCGGGGAGGGGATTGTGCTGAGCTTGGGCGAGTTACCGGAGGCGGTCAACGAAGGAGAGATTTCACAGACACGAGTGAACTTCACGCAGCAGCGGACGGCGGAGCAGTTCTCGCGCTCCCTGGAGGGGATGTTGGCGGTGGTCGCGCGCTCGATGGGAGAGAGCGCGCAGACGGCGATCCAGGGTCGGTTTGAGCGGCATCGTCAGTGGAGTCGTCTCGGGTCATCGGATGGCTCGATGCCGACACCGGAGCCGGGGAGCGGCGATGGTGCCGCGGCTCTCGGCCCCGGCGAATCGGAGCGGGTAGACGGCGGGGGCGCCGGCGACAGAGGAGCAGCAGGCTCGGTGGTGCAGAGCGCTTGGGGCGCAGCCAAGACCGGAGCAGCAACGGGATCGGGTAGGAACTCGGAGAATCGGGAGACAGGCAAGCGAGGATCGTGGCTGCGGAATGTCTCGCAGGGTTTGTTGGGGAACCTGGTCGGCTCCGGCCAGAGCGACTCGGGCTTCTCTACCGGTCTTGGTTTGGGGCCAGGTGGGACAGGCTCCGGTCAGGATCGATTCCAGGGTTCTGGGACAAGGGACGCGTCCCTGAGACCGGGGTCGGCTCAGTTGTCCAGGCAGAGGGATCAAGCTCTCAACCTGTCGGGGTTGTCCTTCGAGACATCCCGAGGAGAGCAGGAGCAGGAGAAGAGCTGGTTACCGGTATTGTGGGGGCAGGGGGATCTGCAGCATTTCAACGGGGACTTGACACGGCTCGGGATGGACTATCGGGGAGGTCTCGAAGCGGCTCACGTCGGGTTGGACCTCTATGCCAGCGAACAGATGCTGGCCGGCGTGTCGTTCATGCACAGTTGGGGGGACCTGGATTACACAGACGATGGGATAGATGGGGTGCTAGAGAGTCGCATGAACACGGTGCACCCCTATCTGTACTGGCAGCCGAACGAACGGGTGAGCGTGTGGAGCATTGGAGGCTTGGGCCGGGGTCAGGTGGATATCGACGAGCCGGGCCGGACGCACGACTTCGACGCCGACTTTCGGATGTTCGCTGGTGGAGTGAGGGCGGCGTTGAGGCGGCGTGGCAACAGTGAATGGGGTCTGCGAGCGGATGCCTTCTCGGTGCAACTGGGGACCGACGCGTTGGAGGACATCGCCAAGGTGAGCGGTGAAGCTCACCGGGGCCGGTTGATGCTGGAATGGGTGCACGACAGGGAGCTGTCAGTGGGGAGATCATTGAGCCTGACGGCGGCGGCCGGAGGTCGCTTCGACGGCGGCGATGCGGAACGGGGCAGCGGCGTGGAGACCGGTTTCCGTCTGGGGTACCTGGATGCGACCAGTGGCCTGGACGTGGCGCTGCACGGCCGGGTGCTCGTGGTGCACGAAAGTGACTACCAGGACTGGGGAGCGGGCGTGCAGGCGAGCTGGGATCCGGGAGAAAGGCAGCGCGGTCTAAGGGTGTCCCTGAACTCCTCGCTGGGCCAGGACGG
This sequence comes from Candidatus Multivorans sp., assembly GCA_965247095.1. Taxonomy (GTDB): domain Bacteria; phylum Acidobacteriota; class Thermoanaerobaculia; order Multivoradales; family Multivoraceae; genus Multivorans. Next base: position 1,200,650 of record OZ251997.1, read on the forward strand.
CGACGGCGGAACGACGCTGTGGGACAACGCGGACGTTGTGATACGCGAGGTGGGTGTGGGAGCGCTGGGCCTGGGTTCGCCGTATCGGATGGAAGGTGAGGTGGCCTACGGCGGCATGAAGGCGCGGGGCGTGCCTGGTTTACTAGAGCCCTATGGCCGCGTGCGATGGGCCGGAGAAGGTCGGGAGCTGAGCTTGGGCACCCAGTGGAGCCTGCCGATTGGCTCGCAGCAGGCCCTGCCATTGGTGTTGGAGTTGGAGTTGGAAGGCCTGATGCGCGAGAACGGAACGGGTTCGTCCGATCAGGCGGTCTTGCTGCGCATGTCGATCCCCTTGGGCGGCTCGCGGGACGTCATGCCTTGAGGCGGGCCGCCCTAGGGACCCGGCGCCGCGACCCGCAAGGCAGATGCCGGCGCCTGCGGCCACTCTAGAATTCCCCGCCGAGCCGGTCGGCGCCCGACAACAGGATGCGCCGGCCAGGGCGCCACAACTCCATGAAATATAGTGGCTTATTCTCCACGGCCTCACGGTGAGTCGCGGTGAAGAGGGTAGAGCAAGAGGAGCCATTGTGTCCGGCTTTGACGGTGACGCGGGATAGCCTCTCGTGCTCGACCGTGGCGACGTAATAGAGATGGTCGACGTTTCCGGGGAGTTCCTGTCACCGAGCCGACGGGGCGCCGTTCACCGACGTCTGAGTGTGGCCCGCCTCTACGAGGAGGCGGTGCGGCGAAGCGAGGCGGCGATCGCCGCCGAAGGGCCGTTGGTGGCCTCGACCGGGGACCACACCGGGCGTTCGCCAAACGACCGGTTCCTGGTACGTCGGTCGCCTTCGGCGGACGCCGTTGACTGGGGGCCGGTCAACTGGAGGCATCGCTCGGAAACTGAGCCACCCAGCGCGCGGAAAGTGATCCACCCTCGGCCCTGACACCGGTAGCTTGGTCTTGTCTAGAGGACCAAGGCGATCGGAGGAAGGACTTGCTGAGGATGGATCAAGTGCATGTTATTCGGCACCAGGTGCTGGTGGAGGGTCGGAGCCAACGCTCGGTGGCCCGCGAGCACGGGGTGAGCCGCAATACGGTGCGCAAGTACATGGATCAGAGCGCGCCGCGGCGGGTGGAGAGAAAGCCGCGGCGCCGCTGGGTGACGGAGCGGGTGGCGCCGCGTCTGGAGGAGTTGCTGCGCACGTGGTCTCGCCGGACGACGGCGAAGCAGCGTTTGACGGCTACTCGTCTGCATCGCCAGTTGCTGGAGGAGGGCTACGAGGTCGGGATCACGACGGTGCGCAGCTACGTACGGGAGTGGAAGCGCCAGCGGCAGGAGACGTTCATCCCGCTGGTGCACCGTGCCGGCGAGTGTGGCCAGGTGGACTTCTTCGAGGTGACGGTGGAGGAGGACGGTGTGGCGCACCGGGTGTGGAAGTTCCTGCTGCACCTGCCGTACTCGGGCCGTTCGTTCGTGTGGCTGTACGACCGCTGCGACCAAGTGGCGTTCCTCGACGGCCATGTACGGGCGTTCGCTCACTTCGGCGGCGTGCCGCTGCGGCTGGTCTACGACAATCTGAGTGCGGCGGTGCGTCGCCGGGTGGGCGGCGAGCGTCAGTTGACGGCTCGGTTCCAGGCTCTGGTGAGCCACTACCTGTTCGAGCCTTGCTTCGCCCGTCCCGGCGAGGGGCACGACAAGGGCAGTGTGGAGGCGCGCGGCAAGGGAATCCGTCTGGCGCACATGAGTCCGGTGCCTCAAGGGCGCAGTCTGGAGGAGATCGCGCGGTGCGTGCTGGCTTCGGTCGACATGGCGCACGGTAACCGTGCGCGGTGGGAGGAGGAGCAAGCAGCTCTGCGCGAGCTGCCGCCTACCGCGTTCGAGGCCAGAAAGATGAGGATCGCGCGTGTGTCGCGCCAGGCGACGGTGCAGTTGTGCGGTGCGACCTACTCGGTTCCCTCGCGGTGGAAGAGCCTCCAGGTCCATGCCCTCGTCGGCGCCAAGGAGATCACCTTCACCTGCCGCAGCGAGGAGTACCGCTGCGACCTGGTGCGGCCGGGCCAGCGTCTGGTGCGCTACGCGCACTACTTCGAGGAGTTGTCCCGTAAGCCTCAGGCGGTGCGGCAGGTGGCCCCGGAGTTACTCGCAGAGCTCGGTCCGGCGTACCGCAAGCTATGGAGCATGCTGGAGTTGCGGCACGGCGCGTTGGAGACGGCGAGGCTCTTCGCCAAGCTGCTGAGCGTGGTTGTGGACCACGGCAGCGAGGAGGTCGCCTCCGCTCTTGAGGAAGCCTTGGCCGCCGGCCGCTTCGACCTGCTGGGACTTGTCGAGCGGCGCTCCGCGCCCCGGATCGAGGTGCCCGAGACGCTCCGTCGCCACGAGATCGAGAGCGCCAGAGCCGCCGACTTCGACGTGCTGCTTCAGGAGGCGGCATCGTGAGTCGGGCCGCGCGCCGAGCCGTCATCAAAGAGGGCCTCAAGACGCTCAAGATGCCTTCCGTGCTGCGCGACTACGAGCAGCGGGCGCGTCAGGCCCAGGACGCGCAATGGGACTACGAGGACTACCTCTGGCAACTGCTCGAAGCCGAGATCCGGGATCGTGAGGCCCGCACCGTCGAGCGCCGGCTGCGGGCGGCCCGCTTCCCCGACCACAAGACGCTCGACCAGATCGACTTCGAGGCGCTGCAAGGCGTCTCCAAACCGAAGCTGCGGGAGTTGGCCGCCTGCGACTACATCGACCGCGGCGACGATGTCGTCCTGGTCGGACCGATCGGCACCGGCAAGACGCATCTCGCCATCGCGCTGGGCATCGAGGCTGCCAAGCGCCGCCGCCGGGTCTGGTTCCGCAAGGCCTCCGACCTCGTCCGCGACCTGATCGAGGCCCGTGACCAGCGGGAGCTGGGCCGCCTCCAGCAGCGGCTTCAGCGGGTCGACCTCCTGATCTGCGACGAGCTCGGCTTCGTGCCCTTCGACCGCGTCGGCGGCGAACTGCTCTTCAACGTCTTTGCCGACCGCTACGAGCGCCGCTCGACCATCGTCACCTCCAACCTCGCCTTCTCCGAATGGGTCCGCGTCTTCGGCGACGAGAAGCTGACCACGGCCCTGCTCGACCGCCTCTCCCACCACGCCCACATCCTCGCCACCAAGGGCTCCTCCTATCGGACCCGGCTCTCGAGAAGCACCTCGTGAATACCGACCCCACCACGCGCAACCGGATCGCCGCGACACCGCCGCTGGCCGAGCCGCTACCGCGGCCGGCTGCGGAAGCTGCCGGCGCCGCGGAAAACGGCAGACCGTTTCCCGCACCGCCTTGGAAAACCGGCAGACCGGTTTCCCACAGCTACCGCAGCCCGTACGGCTACTGACTCAAAGGGGACCGACGAGAGAAGATTCGCGTACACTCAACACGGCCGAGGTGGCTCACTTTCCAAACGTTGGGTGGCTCACTTTCCGAGCGTTGCCAACAGTCAACCAAGCGCTCGAGCCGGAGCACTTGGACCGGCTTCACCGGAAGATGCGGGCCGCTGCGGCGGAGCGGGATCTCTTCGTGTTCGACGGCTTCGCCGGCGCCGATCTCTCTTGCCGGTTGAAGGTTCGCGTGATCAGCGAGCGGGCGTGGCACAGTCTGTTCGCGCGCAACATGTTCCTGCGCGCGCCGCATGCCGCCGCGTTGAACGGCTCTAAGCCCGACTTCACGGTCGTCGACATCCCCAGCGTCCTGGCCGACCCGGAGACGGACGGCACCAACAGCACGACCTTCATCGTTCTCGACCTGGAGTGGCATCTGACCCTGATCGGCGGCAGCAGCCGCTCCTTCAGGCTCATCTGTCATGGGACAAGGCTTCGGGGTCGGGTCACACCTCCAAGCTGCTAGGCTGTTGCCGAGACTTGCCGAACCCAGGGACAACAAAGAAGGGAGGCGCGTACCGAATGAGCGATGACGCAGTCAAGGAAGAACTTCTGGCTCAGGAGGGTGAGTTCCGCAAGCTCTACGACGAGCATCAGGCATGTGAGAACCAACTCGAAGAACTGGTCGGCCGACCCATCCTCTCGCCGATCGACCAGACCGAGGCCAAGCGCATCAAGCTCCACAAACTCGCCCTCAAGGACCGCATGGAGTCGATCATCCGGTCCCACGCTCTTCAAGCCGCCAAGTAGCGCGGTTCAACTGCGTCCCCTCCCACCATTTCGCACCCGGCCAGGGAGGAACCGATCGCCTCGAGGGTTGGATCGGACCTGAACGAATGAAGTTCGCACGGGAAGCCTGGCCCTTTGTGCTGCCGTTCCTGGCGGCAGCCGGCGTGTTCTGGCTGGTCGGGATTCTCCTGGCTGCTGTTTCGATGACTGTGCTCGGCCTGCTGGTGCTTCTCTTCTTCCGCGATCCGACGCGGAACTACGACGGCCCACCCGACGTCGTTCTCGCGCCCGCCGAGGGTACGGTCACCGCGGTCGAGGTCATCACCGACAGCGCTCTCGGAGACGAAACGTGGCGCCGCATCTCGATCTTTCTGTCGGTGTTCAACGTGCATACCCAAAAGACGCCGGTCGAGGGCGTCGTGATCGGCAGCATCGCGTCACCGGGCAAGAAGCTGCCGGCGTACCGTAAGGAAGCGGGCGACGTGAACGAGAACCACCTGACCCTGCTCCGTCGCACCCAGGGCGACTTGATTGCGGTGCGGCAGATTGCCGGTCTGGTCGCGCGGCGCATCGTCTCGCGCCTGCAGGCCGGTCAACGAGTGGTCCAGGGCGAACCCCTGGGCCTGATCAAGTTCGGCTCTCGGGTCGACGTGTTCGTGCCGATGTCCTACGACCCGTTGGTTGAAAAGGGGCAGCGTGTGATCTCCGGTGAGACGCCGATCGCCATGCCCACCGATCCGTCTACACCGCCGCCCGGCGACTTCCCCGTCAGGAGACCGCCGGCCCGCTCCTCCGCCGCACCATGACCTGGAGACCCAGAAAGGGCGCCAGACCCCTGCGCGCCGGGGCCTACCTCATCCCCAGCCTGTTCACGACGGCGAACATGCTGCTCGGCTTCTACGCCCTGCTGGCCGGGTTGGAAGGGCAGTTTCGGGCCGCGGTCCTGATGATCTTCGCGGCCGCCGTGCTCGACACCCTGGACGGGCGGATCGCCCGCCTGACCGGTACCGCGAGCCCCTTCGGCCGGGAGTACGACTCGCTCGCCGATCTGGTCTCCTTCGGCCTCGCGCCCGCCCTGCTCTGCTACCTCTGGGGCCTGGACGAACTCGGCCGGGCCGGCTTCGCGGCGCCGGCCGTCTACCTGCTCTGCAGTGCCGCCCGACTCGCCCGCTTCAACGTCAGCCGGCGGACCAGCGACCCCGCGTACTTCGTCGGTCTGCCGGCGCCCGCGGCAGCCGGCGCAATCGGCTCGATCCTCTTCTTCGTCGACACCAGGGGCGACTCCTTCGTTCTGCAGCTCGCGGTTCTCGGCGCCCTCGTCGTCGTGGGCCTGCTTTCGGTTTCCACATTCCGCTACCTCAGCTTCAAGGAGCTCGACTTCCGGCGACGCAGAGGCTTTCGCGTGGTGGTGATCATCGCCGCCATCGTGGTGCTCGCCCTGATCCACATCGGCCTCTTCTTCCTGGTCGGCGCCGCGAGCTACGCACTCTCAGGACCGACCGCCTGGCTGGCAAGGAGGTTGCACCGGCGACGCCGCGACGCCCGAACCCGTGTCGAGCCTGCCGGCGGCGCCGGCCCCTAGCGACCGGCGCCGCGCTGCTACTCTCCGCGGTCCATGACGACTGCCTCGCCCAGCAACCACCATCGCCTCTCCATCCTCGGCTCGGGACCGGCCGGTCTCACCGCTGCCCTCTACGCCGCCCGCGCCGATCTCGCTCCCCTGGTCCTCGAGGGCAGCCAGCCCGGCGGCCAGTTGACCATCACGACCGACGTCGAGAACTACCCGGGTTTCCCCAAGGGCATCATGGGACCCGAACTGATCGAACAGATGCGGGCCCAGGCCCAGCGCTTCGGCGCCGACACCCGCTTCGAGACCGGCATGGCCGTCGACCTCAACAAGCGGCCGTTCCGGATCGAGACGGACGGCGGCGAGTACCTCGCGGACGCATTGATCATCGCCACCGGCGCCTCGGCCCGCCAACTGGGTCTCCCCTCGGAGGCGGAGCTGATGGGTTACGGCGTCTCGGCTTGCGCCACCTGCGACGGCTTCTTCTTCCGCGACAAGGAACTCGTCGTGGTGGGAGGCGGCGACACGGCGATGGAAGAAGCCACCTTCCTGACCAAGTTCGCCAGCAAGGTGACCATCGTTCACCGTCGCGGCGAACTACGGGCCTCCGTGATCATGCGCGAGCGGGCCGCGGCGGACGAGAAGATCGCCTGGCGCTTCCACGCCACCGTGGAGGAAATCTACGGCGCCCAGGCGGAGGGCGTCCGGGGCGTCCGACTGCGCGACCCCCGCTCGGGCGACGAATCGGACTTCCCCTGTCAGGGCGTGTTCACCGCCATCGGCCACAACCCGAACACCGATCTCTTCCGCGGCAAACTGGCGATGGACGATGTCGGCTATCTCAAGGTCCGCCATCCCGGCACGGCGACGAACATCGAGGGCGTGTTCGCCTGCGGCGACGTGATGGACCCGCACTACCGGCAGGCGGTCACCGCCGCCGGCACAGGCTGCCAGGCCGCGATCGACGCTGAGCGCTGGTTGAGCGAAGTAGCGCCGCCGAACCGCTCGCAGACTCGCCGTTCGGCCCCAGCCCCCACCTCACCAGGAGCTTGCTCCGCGGAACTCACCGGTGTCGTTCCACGGCGCAAGCTCCTAGAATGACTGGTCACAAAGTCAGACAAGGACGGTACGCGCATGACCAAACTGAGACGCAGGGACTTCCTGGGCAAGGCCGCCCTCGCGACGGCCGGGGCGGGCGCCGTAGCCGCCTGTGGCGGGCCCACGGCGGGACCCGACGGCGCACCGGCCGTGGTGACCAAGCCCCGCCTGCAATGGCGCCTGGCCTCCAGCTTCCCCCGCGGCCTCGACACGATCTACGGCGGCGCGGAAGTTCTCGCAGAGCGGGTCGAGAGCCTGTCCGAGGGCCGATTCCGGATCCGCGCCTACCCCGCCGGCGAACTGGTTCCCGGGCTCGGGGTGCTGGACGCGGTCCAGCAGGGCACTGTCGAGCTCGGTCACACCGCGAGCTACTACTACACCGGCAAGAACCCGGCCGTGGCCTTCGACACCGCGATGCCGTTCGGTCTGAACGCGCGCCAGCAGAATGCCTGGCTCTACCACGGCGGTGGCCTGGAGTTGATGCGCGAGGTGTTCGCGGACTTCAACATCCTCAACTTCCCCGCCGGCAATACCGGCGGCCAGATGGGCGGCTGGTTCCGGCACGAGATCAGCACCCTGGAGGAACTGGGTGGCCTGAAGATGCGAATTCCGGGGCTTGGCGCCGAGGTGCTCAGTCGCCTTGGCGTGACGGTCCAGACCATCCCGGGCGGCGAGATCTATACCGCCCTCGAGCGCGGCGTTGTCGATGCCGCCGAGTGGGTCGGTCCCTACGACGACGAGAAGCTCGGCTTCCAGCGGGTGGCGAAGAACTACTACTACCCCGGCTGGTGGGAGCCGGGCCCGACGCTCTCGGCGTACGTCAACCGGACCGCCTGGGACTCCCTGCCCACCGCATACCAGTCCATCTTCCAGTCCGCCGCCGCGGAGGCGAACATCGACATGATTTCCCGCTACGACGCCGTGAATCCGGCCGCTCTCCAGCGCCTGGTCAACGACGGCGTCGTGCTGCGACCGTTCTCCGACGAGATCCTGACCGCGGCCCAGAACGCCGCGTTCGAACTGATGAATGAGAACGCGGCGGCCGACCCCGGCTACCGGAAAATCTTCGACTCCTGGGATGACGTACGCAAGTCGTCCTTCCGCTGGTTCAGCACCGCCGAGCAGGCTTACGCGCGCTTTTCCTTCGGCGGCGGCTAAGGCTGCGACCGGCGCTCCGGGCCTGGGAACGCGGGCGTCTCGCCCGCATCCGGCGTCAGCCGTCGGCTAGCCTGTGGCGCAAGCCCTACAGCAGCGCCGTCACCAGCTCCGGGTACAGGCAGATCAGCGCCAGCCCGATGAGCTGGATGACGATGAAGGGGATCACCCCGCGGTACATCTGGACGGTCGTGATCCGCCGCGGCGCCACGCCGCGCAGGTAGAAGATCGCGAAGCCGAAGGGCGGGGTCAGGAACGACGTCTGCAGGTTCATGCCGATCATGACCCCGAACCACACCATGTCGATGTCGAGAATGCGGGCCGCCGGGGCGATCAGCGGAATGATGATGAAGGCGATCTCGAAGAAGTCGATGAAGAACCCGAGGATGAAGATCGCCAGGTTGGCGACGATCAGCAGGCCGATCTTCCCGCCCGGCAAGCCGGTCAGCAGATCCTCGATCCAGATGTCGCCGTAGACGCCGCGGAACACGAGCGCGAACAAGGTCGAGCCGATGAGCAGAAAGATGACCATCGTGGTCAGCTTCGCCGTCGCGTCCATCGTCTCCTTCACCGCCTTCATGGTCAGGCGGCCGCGCGACAGGGCGAGGACGATGGCGCCGACGGCGCCCAACGCGCCGGCCTCCGTCGGCGTCGCGATGCCGGCGAAGATGCTGCCCAGAACGACCAGGATCAAAACCAGCGGCGGCGCCATGACCAGCGCCACCTGACGGGCCAGGGCGCCTCCATGGACGGTCCGCTCCTCGGCGGGAAGGGCCGGCGCCGCCTCTGGGCGAGCAATCGCCACACCCACGACATAGACCGCGTAGAACCCCGCCAGCATCAGTCCCGGTATCAGGGCGCCGACGAACAGGTCGCCGACCGAAATGCCGAGCTGGTCGGCCAGCACCACGAGCACCACGCTGGGCGGGATGATCTGTCCCAGGGTGCCGGCGGCGCTGATCACGCCGGTGGCCAGCATCGGCGAGTAGTCGTAGCGCAGCATGACCGGCAGCGAGATCAAACCCATCGCGACCACCGAGGCGCCCACCACACCGGTAGCGGCGGCAAGCATGGCGCCGACGATGACAACCGCCAGGGCCAGACCGCCGCGCAGGCGGCCGAACAACATCCCGATCGTGCGCAGAAGATCCTCCGCGAGCCGCGATTTCTCCAGCATCGTGCCCATGAAGATGAAGAACGGCACGGCCAGCAGAACGCCGTTCGACATGACGCCGAAGACCCGCTCGGGAAAGGCGTACAGGAGGTTCCAGGAGAAGAGCCCGAGTTCGATGCCGATGAACGCGAAGATGAGCGCCGTGCCGCCGAGCGAGAACGCGACCGGGTAGCCCGCGAAGATGAACAGGAACACGACCACGAACATCAGCGGGCCCAGGAAGTCGCCGCTCACGACAGCTCCTCCTCTTCGGCGCCGGCGCGGAGCGCGCGCAGACGCAACCAGTTGCGCGCGGCTTCGGCCATCCCCTGCAGGGCCAGGAGCGTGAATGCCACCAGCAGCACGCTCTTGATCGGATACCTCGGCAGACCGCCGGGATCGGAAGACACTTCAAGCACCGCCCAGGAGTTCCGCACCGCCGGCCACGACGTGACGAGTCCGAAGAACGCGAACGGGATCAAGAAAAGCAGCGAACCCCAGAGGTCGATCCGCCGCCGCCAGCGCTCCGGCAGCCGGCTGTAGACCACGTCGACCCGGACGTGGGCGTTGGTCTGCAGCGCGTACGACGCGCCCAGCAGGAACACCAGGCTGAACATGTACCACTGCAGTTCGAGGTAGGCGTTCGAACTCAGGTGCCAGCCGGTGAACCGGCCCAGGTAACGGACCACCGCGTTGTACGCTCCGACCGCGACCATGGCCAGCGTCAGCCAGGAGACCGCGATCCCCAACCGCGAGTTGAGGCGATCGACCCATCCCACGAAGCGAGCCACGAACTCGCCAGAGGTACGTACTGACGCCATGAACGCGCGCAGGCTAGCAGCCAGTGCGCGCGGTTGAAGGCGGCGGCGGCGTCGTGGCGGCCGCAGCGACGCCCGGCCTGCCGCGCCGATTCGCGCGGCTGGCGGCACTGAACACCCTCTCGAATCTGACCGTGCCCGTGGCCGGTCTGGCCGACACGGTGATGCTCGGGCGCCTGGACGATGTCCGGTTCCTGGCCGGGGTGGTCCTGGGGGCGCTGATCTTCGACTACCTGTACTTCGGCTGCGCTTTCCTGCGTATGGGGACGACCGGACTCACCGCCCAGGCCTGGGGCCGCGGGGAGATCGAGGAAGTCGCCGCACATCTCTACCGGGCCCTGCTGTTGGCGGCCGTTCTCGGCCTCCTGACGATCGCGCTCCGAGGCCCGCTCGGCGATGCCGGCTTCCGGCTCCTCGCCGGTACGGCCGACGTCGAGGAAGCAGGCCGCCGCTACTACGACGCGCGCATCTGGGGCGCCCCCGCGGCCTTCGCCAACCTGGCCCTGGTCGGTTGGTTCCTGGGCCGGGGCGAGGCCGCGCGTGCCCTGCTCCTGGTCGCGGTGGCCAACGTCGGCAACATCGTGCTGAACTGGTGGTTCATCATCGAGCTCGGTTGGGCCGCCTTCGGCGCCGGCGTCGCCACCGCAGTCTCGCAGTGGCTGGCTGCGTGCCTCGGTTTGGCACTGGCACTGACGATCGGCGGCGCGGTTCCCGCCTGGCGCACTGTTCTCGATCGCGCGGCACTACGACGAATCGTCGCCCTGAGCGGGCACCTTGTGATTCGCACCCTGCTCCTGATCACCGCGTTCGCCGTGTTCACCAACCTGAGTGCACTCTTCGGCACCGCCCGGCTGGCCGCCAACGGCCTGATTCTCCGCGTTCTGAGCCTCGCCTCCTACCTCGTCGACGGCGCCGCCTTCGCCGGCGAGACCCTTGCCGGCATGGCCTTCGGCGCCGGCGACCGGCAGGAGCTCCGGCGGGTCCTGCTCCTGACCATCGGTGCGGCCATCGTCTGCGCGGTTGTCTTTCTCGTCCCGGTGCTGATCTTCCCCACCAGCGTCTACGGCCTGCTCGTCGATCACGAGGCTGTCGCGACGCTTGCCGCGGGCAGCAACTTCTGGCTGCTCCCGGTGTTGCTCTTCGCCGCCCTCGCCTACGCGTTCGACGGGTTCTTCCTCGGCCTGACCCAGGGCAGGTTGCTCAGCCGCGCGATGGTTCTCAGTCTCGGGATCGGCTTCGCCCCGATCGCCTGGGCAGCGGCCCACTTTCAAAACGAACGCCTGCTCTGGCTCAGCATGGTCGGCCTGATGGCCGCAAGAGCGGCCACGCTCGGCTTCGCGGCGCGCCGCTACCTCGCGCCGGGAGGCGCCGTTCCCAAGGCGCCGCCGGACGCCGCTACAAAGTAGCCGGGAGGGTGGGGCTACACTCCGTGCCGCCAACATCAGTGTCCAACAGCGTCAGGGAGGCCGGAACGCAGATGGGAAAGCTCGAAGGAAAGACCGCTCTTGTCACCGGCGGCGGCACCGGCATCGGCCGGGCGACCGCGCTGCTCTTCGCCCGCGAGGGGGCGACGGTCATCGTGTCGGGACGGCGGCTCGAACCGCTCGAAGCGGTCGCGTCCGAGATCGAGACCGCCGGCGGCAGCGCCTGGGCGCACTCGGCCGACATGGAGGACGCGGACGCGGTCCAGGGGCTCGCGGCAGCGGTGCTGGAACGCCACGCCACGGTCGATGTCCTGGTCCACAACGCGGGCCACAGCTCCAAGGTCCGCAGCACCCGCTACATCTCACAAGCGGAGTGGGACAGCGTGATCGCGGTCAACGCCACCGGACCCGCGATGCTGACCAAGGCCCTGCTACCGGCGATGCTCGCTCACGGCGGCGCCACCGTGATCATGGTCTCCTCGGTGGCGGCGTTGCGCCCAGGGGTCATGGCCGGCACCGCCTACGGAGCGGCCAAGGCCGCCTCCCGCAACTACATCTTCGGCCTCGGCGCCGAGTTGCGGCAGTTCGGCATCCGCGCCACCAGCGTCCTGCCCGGCGAAGTCGACACGCCGATCCTGGCCAACCGGCCGCGGCCACCGTCATCGAAGGAGCGCGCCAGCATGATGGCCGCCGAGGACATCGCCGAGGCGATCCTGACCGCCGCCGCCCTGCCGGAGCGGACGGTGATCGAGGAGATGGTCCTGATGCCGACGAAGCTCCGCGACTACTCCGACGACATCGCGGCGGCGCGTACCCTGGGCGCGCCGGAGAAGGATTGAGATCGACCTCAAGTCCCGGTCAGGGTGTAGGCGCCGCCTTCTTGTGCACCACGGCCGCCCCGATCACGCCGCCGATCGTCGAGAACACGACGTTGACCACCAGCGAAACGACGACGATCGCGATCACGCCAAGGCCCGCGATGGCACTGATGAGGCCCAGAGTCTCCAAGTCCTCGGCTGAGCCTTCCGAAAGCGCCCCGAGCCCCATCAGACCCGTGAGGCCACCCAGGATCAGGAGCCCCAGGAGAATGCTCAGGACCGATCCGACGACGCCGGCAAGCGCACCGATCTTCGCGCCTTCGCGATAGGGCGCCGTTGCGGAGGCCGGCTCGTCCTTGAGCGCCAGATAGACGGCCAGCACGCCGCCCGCGACGACCAGCGCGCAACAGGCCAGGTTGACCAGTTGGAGGCCGGGGACCTGGGAAGCGATGGCTGCCGCGCCGCCGCCGATGGCCGCTGATGCGAGTTTCTTTCCGGTCATGGAGTCTCCTCCGGTTGATGTCCCGGCCACCGATTAGGCCGATGGCTTCTTGTGGAACACGCCGGCGCCGATCACGCCGCCGATGGCAGAGAACACGACATAGACCACAAGACTGAGCAGGAACGCGACCGCGCCGAACGCCGCCATGCCTCCGGTCTCCGCGCCGGACATTGCCTCGAGCGCTTCCGGCGGCATTCCCTCCAGGCCCTCCAGGAACGACCGAACCTGTTCCATCCGGTCGCCGAAGAGCGCCGTCATCGGAATCGCCACGATCGCTCCTACGACCGCCGCCGCAACACCGGCCAGAACGCCGATCATCGCGCCGTCTCCGTAGGGAGCTGTCGGCGCGGGCGGCTCGCCCTTCATCGCCAGGTAGACGGCCAGAATCCCGCCGCCCACCACGAGCGCGCAGCACAGGCAGTTGGCGAAGTGGACGATCGGGATCTGGGAGGCGATACCCGCCGCGCTCCCGCCAATCGCTGCTGCTTTCAGTTTTTTCGGTGTCATGGAGTCTCCTCAGACGGTTCTTGGGGCATTTCGGTGGACGATCTGGCCGATCGCCGCCCACACGAGGACGGCAATGGGCGCTGCGGCAAGCAAGGCAGTCAGAAAACGGCTGGTGGGCGTGTTCATGGGCAGCAACCAGTCGATCGCGGCCGGCGCCAGAAAGAACAGGATTCGCCGGGGCTTCTCGAGCAGCCAGTCACGGAACGGGCGAACGAGCGGCAGCACGATGAGCCCCAGGGTAAACCCCACGTAGAAGCCGAAGCAGCGGTGGCATACGGCGAGGGGCTGGGCTGCCACATGAAAACTGCGCTCGGCGATCTGATGGCAGACCGGCGCGAAGAACTCGTAGAGCAGCGACGCCGCACGGCCGCCTGAAGCGGCCGACAGCGGCGCGGCAACGACCAGCCCGATCGCCAGACAGCACAAGACCGCGACCGTCCCGGTCGCCGCCGAGGTAGCAGGGCGAGACATCGGGAGCTAGTGTAGCGACTACACCATTGGCCCCAACGACCTGAAGGAGCACTCATGTCCCCGAACCGAGTGAAGGCTGCCGCGATCGGCGGCTCGATCGCAGGCGCCGCTTCCGAGATTCCGGTTCTCAACTTCCTCAACCTGGCCTGTTGCGCCCTCGTCGTCGGCGGCGCCCTGCTCGCCGTTCACCTGGCGCTCCGGAACGAACCGCCCACCGACAGCGCGCCCCTGGGCGCCGGCGCGGCGATCGGCGCCCTCTCGGGAGTGTTTGCCGCGGCCGTGGGCACAATCATCTCCATCCCGGTCACGCTGCTCATCGGCAACATCGCGCAAGAGGGAATCGCGACCTTCCTGGAAAGCAGCGAGGCCCTTCAAATCGAGGGACTGCCACGGGATCTCCTGGAATCGCTGACCACCTCCAGTGAGGGAATCGTCATGAGCGCGCTGCTCCTGGGCCTCGTGTTCAGCCTGCTCCTCTACACGGTGTTCGCTGCCCTCGGCGGCATCCTGGGAGCTTCGCTCTTCCACAAGAAGGCCTAGTCCCCGGGCGCACCCACCGCCGGTATGATCGCGCCGTGAGGAGCGATCAGTGACCGGCTGGAACTCCATCCCCGAGCTCGGCAGCCTGATCGGCCAGGAGGTCCGGCTCCGCGGCTGGGTCGATGGCCGCCGTTCCAGCGGTCGGATCGGCTTCATCCAGCTCCGGGACTCGGGCGCCACCGTGCAGCTCGTGATCAGCCGCAAGGAGGTGGACGACGCCTCCTGGGAGGCGCTCCAACGCGCCACGCAGGAATCGACCGTCGAGGTAACCGGCGCCGCCGCCGCCGACCCGCGCTCGCCCGGCGGGGTCGAGATCCAGGTCTCGTCCCTGGTCCTGGTCCACGGCGCCGACGGCTACCCGATCACGCCGAAGGAGCACGGCACCGCCTTCCTGATGGACCATCGCCACCTCTGGCTGCGCTCCAGCCGCCAGCGGGCGGTGCTGCGGATCCGCAGCGAGGTCTGCCAGGCCATCCACGACTTCCACCGCGAACGCGGCTACTACCTGGTCGACTCGCCGATCCTGACGCCGGCCGCCTGCGAGGGCACGTCTACCCTGTTCGAAACGCCGTACTTCGACCACGGCAACGCGTATCTCAGCCAGTCCGGCCAGCTCTACCTCGAACCGGCGGCCGCCGCCCTGGGCAAGGTCTACTGCTTCGGCCCCACCTTCCGGGCCGAGAAGTCGAAGACCCGGCGCCACCTGATGGAGTTCTGGATGGTCGAGCCGGAGGCTGCCTTCCTCGACTTCGAGGGCCTGTGCGAACTGGCCGAGGACTTCGTCGTCTACCTTGCGGAGAGGGTGCTGGAACACTGCGGCGACCCGCTCTCGATCCTCGAGCGGGACCGGTCCAAACTCGAAGCGATCCGCAAGCCCTTCCCGCGCCTCCGCTACGCGGAAGCGATCGATCTCCTGCGCCGCCAAGGGTCCGCCATCGAGTTCGGCGAGGACTTCGGCGCCCCGGAGGAGACAAGGGTCGCGCAGCAGTTCGATCGGCCGGTGATGGTCACCCACTACCCGACTTCGCTCAAGGCGTTCTACATGGCGCCCGACCCGGACGACCCGACCCTGGCCCTGGCGCTCGACGTGATCGCTCCGGAGGGCTACGGCGAGATCATCGGCGGCAGCCAGCGCATCCACGACCACGATCTGCTGCTGTCGCGGCTCAAGGAGCACGATCTGCCGCTTGAGGCCTTCCAGTGGTATCTGGACATCCGCCGCTACGGCACGTTCGAGCACAGCGGCTTCGGCATGGGCGTGGAGCGCTTCGTCGCCTGGATGGCGGGCGTCCGCCACCTGCGGGAGACGATCCCCTACCCTCGAACGATGGACCGGATCTACCCCTGACCCTGGGTCCCGATCAACTCGAAGAGAAGCTCGGCTACCGGTTCGAGAACCGCGCGTTGCTCGACCAGGCCCTGACCCACACCTCCTTCGCCAACGAACAGGGGTTGGAGGAGCACAACGAGCGCCTCGAGTTCCTGGGCGACTCGGTGCTCGGTCTGATCGCGACCGGCTGGCTCTTCAACAGCCGACCGCTGGCGCCGGAGGGCGACCTGTCAAAGGTCAAGTCCCGGGTCGTGAGCGCGGAAGCGCTGGCACGCTGCGCACGGCGCCTGGAGCTCGGTGTGGCCCTCCGGCTCGGCCGCGGCGAGGAGCGCTCGGGGGGGCGCGACAAACAGTCGCTCCTCGCCTGTGCGCTCGAAGCCGTGATCGGCGCTGTGTTCGTCGACGGCGGTCTGGAGGCCGCCAGCGCCCTGGTCGAGCCATGGATCGAATCGGAGGCCGCTCTGGCAATCGACGATCCCGATGCCAAGTCGGACCTTCAGGAACTGCTGCAGGCGCAGGGCCTGGAGCCTCCCGTCTACCGCCACGTCGGCCGCGAGGGCCCCGATCACGATCCGCTCTTCCACGTCGAGTGCTTGATCGACGGCGAGACTGCGGCCAACGCGACGGGCCGATCGAAGAAGGCGGCCGAGCGCCGCGCGGCTGCCCGGGCACTGGCAGAGCTGTCCGCGCTCGACGTCGTCAGCGGCGCTTGAACCGGCGTTCCAGGTCGCGGTCGGTCAGTTCCAGCACCACCGGCCTGCCGTGCGGGCAGGTGTACGGGTGTTCGCAGGCGAAGAGCTCCCCGATCAGACTCTCCATCTTCTCCGCCGACAGCGCCTGGTGCATCTTGACCGCGGCGCGGCAGGCGCGGCTGGCCGCCAACTGGGTCAGGAGGTACTCCGCCAGCGCCTCCTCCTCGCTCGGCAGCTCGTCGCCGCCGGCGACCCGGGTCGCGATCCGCAGCACCAGGTTCTCCGCCTCGGCGTCGGGCAGCACGGCCGGAATCGCCGTGATCGCGGCGCTGCCGCCGGACAGGCTGCTGACCGAATAGCCGCACCGCGCCAGCCCCGCGGAACATTCCTCAAGCGCCGCGTTCTCGGCCGCGGACAGTTCGAGAACCCGCGGCACGAGCAGACTCTGGCTGGCCGACTGCTGCTCGCCAAGACTGCGGCGGAACCGTTCGTACAGGATGCGCTCGTGGGCCACATGCTGGTCCACGACCAGCAGGGACTCCGGCCCCTCGAGCAGGATCATCGCGCCCTTGTACTGCCCGATCAGCCGGAGCGACTCGCGGCCGCGGCCCGACAGGGGTACCGGGGCGGAGGGCGCCGGCCTGTAGGCGACCTCCGCCAGCTTCCCCGCCGGCCCCACCTGCCCGCCGCCGTAACGGGCGGCGAGTTCCTCGGCCCAGGCGGGCGCCGCCGGCGCCGGATCGCCTTCCTCCCGGCCGCCGTCCCTGCCCGAGCCGGCGCGCCGCCAGGACATCCCACCGCCGGTCTCACGGACTTCTCCCATGCCGGTCCAGGCCGGGGGCGCCACCGGCCCGTCCAACTCACGCAGCGGCGCCGGCTCCTCGCCCTTTGCCGCCTCCAGCCCCTTGCGGAGCGCACTGCCGATTCGCCCGAGCAGCGCCGCATCGCGGAAGCGGACCTCCGCCTTCTGGGGATGGACGTTCACGTCGACCGACTCCGGCGGCACGTCGAGGAACAGGAACAAGGCCGGCGCCGGGTCGCCCTTCATCAGGTCCCGGACCGCTTTGTAATAGATCCCGAGCACCGCCCGGTCCCGCAACAGGCGGCCGTTGACGAAGACGAACTGCCGCCGGCCCCTGGAGGTCTCCCGGTCGCCGACGAAGCCGTCGACACCCTGCCGCCTCCTGGCCTCGGGCAGCGGAATGAGGTGATTCGCCAGATCCGATCCGAACAACTGGGCGATCCGTTCAAGCCGGCCGGCCGAGTCGTTTCCGGTCGCCTGAGTGCGCAGCACCTCCCTCCGCGGAGACGCGCTGTCCGGGCTGTGGCGCAGGACGAAGGTTACATCGGGGCGCGCCAGGGCGTACCCCTGGACCACCGTCGTCGCATGCCGCAGTTCGGTCGCCGGCCGCTTGAGGAACTGCTTGCGCGCCGGCACGTTGTAGAACAGCGACTCCACCGTCACCGTCGTGCCGCGGGGCCGGCTGACCGGCTCGTCGATCGTGACCTTCCCCCCCTCGACCAGGAGTCGGTGGCCGTCGCCGGCGGTCCGCGCCGTCAGCAGTTCGCACTTCGAGACCGCGGCGATCGAGGACAGCGCCTCGCCGCGAAAACCCAGCGTCGCGACTTCGAGAAGGTCCTCGAAGGAGCCGATCTTGCTCGTCGCGTGGCGTTCGACAGCCAGTATCGCTTCGTCGGCGGCGATGCCGCTGCCGTCGTCCACGACCACGATCAGGTCCTTGCCGCCATCCACAAGATCGACTTCGATCCGTGTGGCGCCCGCGTCGAGCGCATTCTCGACCAGCTCCTTGACCACCGACGACGGGCGCTCCACGACCTCGCCGGCCGCGATCTTGGAGATCAGCGTATCGGGAAGCCGCTGCAGCGGGCGGCGCCCGGGCGCGCCTTGCCGGTCCGGCCCCATCACGGCGCCACATCCCGCAGCGTCCGCTGCATCACACCGTAGCTGCGCAGTTCCTTGCCCAGGAAGGCGCGCCGGACCTCGCGCGCAATCGCCTCCACCGACTTCAACGTCGCTTCCTCGACCCCTCCGTTCTCCTGGAGCCCCGGAAGGTCCGCGGCGCCGATGCGGCGCAGGAAGGAAAGGGCGGGCTCGGAGACCCGGCGATTCGCGCCCGCGCCGGCGCCGCACGCAGGGCACAGCAGGCCGGCCGCGTCGGCCGCCAGAACGGCCTCGTCACCGAGCGCGGCGCCGCAGGACGGACAGTGCCGGGGCGCCGGGAACACGCCGCTCAGCCGCAGAGTCCAACATTCCAGGTAGCGCGCCGCCAGCGAGCGATCGCAACCGGCGATCAGCGCCTGCACGGTCGAGTCCAGAAGCCGGTAGAGGTGGTTGTCCGGTTCGTGCTCCTGCGCGAACACCTGCATGTGCTCGGCGAGATACGAGGAGACGAGAATCCCCTCCAGGTCGTTGTGCAGGGCCCCGGGGCTCCTGATCATCTCCGCGTCACCGAGCCGGACCAGGTCCCGGTCGGGCTTCTCGAACCAGGACAGGTGCACCTTCGCCAGTTGCTGCAGTTCGCCGCCGAAGCGGCTGAAGCGCGCCCGGGCGCTGCGTGCGGCGCCTCGCTTGAGCCCCCAGTCGCGGCTGAGGAAGACGACGATCCGGTCGCGCTCGTGAAGGTCGATGGTCTGAAGCAGCAGTGCCTCACCGCTTCGCCGCTTCATGGTTCCATCTTCCGCTCAGCGAACCAGCCAGTCGATCATCAGGGCGGCGAGGCCGAAGTACACGAGGATGCCGGTGATGTCGCTGAAGGTCGTGACCATGGGGCCGCTTGCCACCGCCGGGTCGATGCCCATCCGCTCGAAGGCCATCGGCAGGAGCGAACCGATCAGCGACGCGAGCACGATGGCGACGAACAGGGAACTCGCGACCACCGCGCTGAAGGCCGGGTTCTGTTCGAGGAACGCCGCGGCCCCGGCGGCGATCGTCGAGCAGACCAGGCCCACGACGAGACCGATGCGGATCTGCTGCATCAGGAAGCGCCGCATCCGGCCGCCGCCTTCGCCGATTCTGCCGGTGGCCAGACCGCGCACGGTCAAGGTCATCGTCTGGCTGCCGATGTTGCCGCCCATGCCCATGACCACCGGGGCGAAGGCGAGCAGAAAGACCGCGTCCAGTCTGAGCTGGAACTGCTTCATCAAGATGCCCGTCAACGTCAGGCCGATCAGGTTGACGAGCAGCCAGGGCAACCGGATACCCGCGACCCGCCAGGCTCGCTCGCGGTACAGCAACTCGTCGTCCGAGGTACCGACCATCTTGTAGAAGTCCTCTTCCGCCTCCTCCTGCACGATGTCGATCACGTCGTCGACGGTCACGAGACCCAGCAGACGGCGACGGTCGTCGACCACGGGGATGGCAAGGAAGTCATAGCGCGAGGTGAGCCGCGCCACCTCCTCCTGGTCCGTATCGGTGTTGGCGGTGACCAGACCGCGGTTCATGATCTCGCCCAGGGTGCGGCTCGGAACCGAGAGCAGGAGCTGCCGCAGCGACAGGACCCCGACCAGGCGGCCCTCCGGATCGACGACATAGAGGTAGAAGATCATCTCGACCTCGCCGTGCTCCTGGATCTTGGCGATCGCGTCGCCGACCGGGGTGTCCTCCGGCAGGGAGAAGAACTCCGTGTTCATGATCCGCCCGGCCGTGTCCTCCTCGTAAGCGAACTGCGTCTGCAGCTCGTCCCGGTCGGGCCGGTCGAGCAGCGCCAGCACGGACTCGCGCAGTTCGTCCTCGAGGCCGTCCACGATCTCGACGCTGTCGTCGACCGCCAGCGGTGCGAGCAGCCCGGCGATCTCGCCCGGAGTGAGTTCCTCCAGCAACGGCCGCCGTTCGCCGGGCTCCAGCTCCAGCAGTACTTCGCCGGCCGAGTCCGGGTAGTCCTCGAGCGCCAGCCGGACCACGAACAACTGCTCCGTGGGCACCAGCTTCCGCAGCGCCGCGGCGACGTCTACCGGCCGCACCTTGCTCAGCACGCGCGACAGGTTTCGCCGCGCTCCGCGGCGCGCCAACCGGCGCATCGTGTCGCCGAGAATCTCTACCCGCTGGATGGACATGGCGGGCCGCATCGTACCAGCCGGGGACCAGCAACCCGCCCCGGAGTAGCGCCC
The DNA here is from genome assembly GCA_965247095.1 of Candidatus Multivorans sp. Lineage (GTDB taxonomy): Bacteria > Acidobacteriota > Thermoanaerobaculia > Multivoradales > Multivoraceae > Multivorans. Next base: position 1,220,966 of record OZ251997.1, read on the forward strand.
GCGGCGCTTCTAAGCCAAGCCTCTTCAGGGAGTTGGACCGACCTCGAAGACGGCGTCGATCTCGACCGGCACATTGAACGGCAGCTTGTTCGTGCCCACCGCGAAGCGGGCGTGCCGCCCCTTGTCGCCGAACACCTCCACCATTAGGTCCGAAGCGCCGTTGATCACCGCCGGGTGATTGTCGAAGTCGTCGCTGCAGTTGACGAAGCCGCCGAGCTTCACGCAGCGGCGGACGCGCTCCAGATCGCCGTCGCAGGCGGCCGCGACCACGGCGACGATGTTCACGCCGACCAGGCGGGCCGCCTCCCGGGCCTCCTCCAGCGAGTACTCCACGCCCACCTTGCCGCGGTAGGCCAGCCGCCCGTCCTTCACCGGCACCTGGCCGGAGACGAAGACGAGCGATCCCGTGCGCACGTAGGGCACGTAGTTCGCGGCCGGCGCCGCGGGCGCGGGGAGTTCCAGGCCGAGCGCCGCAAGGCGCTCCTTGACGGTGGTCGTCATCTCAACGGCTCCTGCGAGTCCATCTCTACGAGTAAGCGGCGAACAGTTCCTCGAACGCCTTGAGCTGGTTGCCGGCCGCGGAGGACGGCACCAGGATGGGCGTGCCGATACCGGCGTCGATCCAGCGCTCGACGCCGTCGCGGACCTCCGCCGCGGTGCCGAACAGCGTGCAGTCGGCCAGCCAGCGGTCGGAGAGCAGACCCGGAATGCGGTCCATCTCGCGGCGTTCGACTGCCTGCTCCACGGCCTCCATCTCCTCCACGTAGCCGGCCGCCTTCCAGTAGTTGCGGTAGTTCGGCAGCAGGACGTACCGGGAGAGCGTCTTCCGGTTGCGCGCCACCGCCAGGTCGCGGTCGTCGCAGATCACGGTCGGGATCATGTTGCCGACGAAGAAACCCGGATCGGCGGCCCGCTTCCCCGCCGCCGCCAACGAATGGCCCATGTGCGACCGTGCGCCGTTCGCGAACACCATGCCGTCGGCGATCTCGGCGGCGGTGGCGATCATTCGGTCGCGCAGCGTAGCGAGGACGATGGGCGGCAGTTCGCCGGCCCCCCGCACCGCCTTCAGCTCCTCCACGAAGGCGCGGATGTCGCCCAGCGGCTTGCCGGCGGTGACGCCCAGCCGCGCGTGAGCCGGCGCGTGGCTGACGCCGACGCCGAACCAGAAGCGGCCCTTCGACACCTCGTGGATGAAGGACGCCGTGTGGGCAAACTCCGTCACATGGCGCGTGTAGATGTTCACGATCGAGGTGCCGAAGTGAATCCGGTCGGTACAAAGCGCAATCGCCTCGCAAAGCGCCAGACCGTCGCCCATGCTCGGGCAGTAGATGCCGCTGAAACCGCGGCGTTCGATCTCCGCGGCCAGGTCGAGGGTCAGCCGGCGCCGGCCGGGGACGGCGGCGAGCGAGATCGCGGGGGCGCGTTCGCCCATTGGTGAACTCGTCATGGCCGCGGCAGGGTATCAGCGCGCCAGCGCCCGGCGGGCGACCCCGGCGGAGACCGCTACGCTACTGCGCGCAATGAAAGCACTCCACGCCAATCAGGTCGGCGATCTGCTCCGGCCCGGCATGAAGGTGGCCGTCTTCGGCGGGGCCAGCGAGCCGCGTGGCATCGCCGCGGCACTTCACCAGCAGCCCGAGGCGACCCGGGACGTCGAGTTCCTGGTCACCCGCATCCCCGGCGTTTCTTCCTCGACGCTCGAACCCTGGGCCGGCGCCACGGTGCGGTCCTTCTTCGTCACGCCGGAACTGCGGACCGGCTTCGAAGCCGGTTCGGTCCGCTTCGTGCCGATGCAGTACCGCCACATCTGGGATCACTTTCTCTCCAGTCCGATCGACCTGGCGATCGCCCAGTTCACGCCGCCCGACCGGCACGGGAACTGCTCGCTCGGCCTCGGCGTGGAGTTCCTGCCGGCGCTTCTCGAGCGCGCCGACGTTCCCTTCGTCGCCGAGTGGAACCGGGCCCTGCCCCGCCTGCCCGGCGCACCCACGGTACCGGTCGAGCGGTTCGACTACGCGGTCGAGACGGAGGTCGAGCCGCCGTCCCTCGCCAGCCCGCCGAGCCCCGCCGCCGAGCGCATCGGCTCTCGGGTCGTCGAGTTGATTCGGGACGGCGACTGCATCGAAACCGGGATCGGCGCGATCCCGGGCGCGGTGCTCGCCGCGCTGCGCTCTCACCGGGACCTGGGTTTCCACTCCGGCCTGCTCTCCGACGGCGTGATGAACCTGGCCGAGGCCGGAGCACTCAGCGGTGCGCGCAAGACGATCGACAGCGGCCGAATCGTCGCCGGCATGGTCCTCGGCTCGCCCGCGCTCTACGACTGGGCCCGCGAATGCCGCACCCTTGACCTTCGTGGGGCCGACTACACCCACGACGTACGCGTCCTGGCCCGGATCGACCGCTTCGTGGCAATCAACTCGGCGGTCGAGGTCGACCTCTTCGGCCAGATCAACTCGGAAGTCGTGCGCGGACGCCAAATCAGCGGCACCGGCGGCGCGGTGGACTTCATGCGCGGCGCCCTGATGTCTCGCGGCGGCCGCTCGATCGTCGCCTTCGAGGCGACCGCGGGCGGGGGCCGATTCTCCCGGATCGTGCCCGCGTTGCCGGCGGGCAACGCCGCCACCGCGCTGCGCACGGACGCGGACATCTTCGTCACCGAGTACGGCGTCGCCCGGGTCCGCGGGCTCGACGCCGTGGAACGCGCGCGAGCGCTGGTCCGCATCGCAGCCCCGCAGTTCCGGGGACGGTTGGAAGAGCAGGCGGCGGCCGGTCCCTGACGGCTGGGGCGCGGTGTCTCCCTGGGTTGTGGCAAGCTCGCCACGGTCCCCTTCGACTCAATAGTTGCCCCAACGCGCGGAAAGGAGCCCTCATGACGCCACGCATTCACCGTCGCCTCGCCGTCCTCGCCGCCGCCGTGCTATCGACCGCGGCCAGCCTCCACGCCGAACAGTACGTCCGCTACGAACACGAGGGCGCCGTCTCCTGGGGGCGTCTCGACGGCTCGACCATCCACCAGCTCGACGGGGCGCCCTACGCCGGCGGCTCGGCGACGGGCACGACCGTCGCGGCGGCAGACACCCGGCTACAGGCGCCGGTCGCGCCGAGCAAGGTGTTCGCGGTCGGCCTCAACTACCGCAGCCACCTCGGCAACGCCGAACCGGCCAAGGAACCGCCGATCTTCCTCAAGCTGCCGACCAGCATCACCGGCCACGAGCAGCCGATCGTGCTGCCCGAAGGGTCCGAGAACGTCCACTACGAAGCGGAACTCGTCCTGGTGGTCGGCAAGCGGCTCAAGAACGCCACCCCGGAAGAGGCCAAGGACGCCATCTTCGGCGTCACCTGCGGCAACGACGTCTCCGGCCGCAACTGGCAACGGGCCGATCTGCAGTGGTTCCGGGCCAAGGCCAGCGACACGTTCGGCCCGGTCGGCCCCGCGGTCGTGACCGGCGTCGACCCGGACGACCTGACTCTGCGCGGCCGCCACAACGGCGAAGTCGTCCAGGAGCAGACGACCGGCGATCTCCTCTTCGGCTCGGTGGCGATCGTCTCCTTCATCAGCCACTACGCGACGATCGACGCCGGCGACGTGATCTTCACCGGCACCCCCGGCAGCACGAAGGCGCTTGAGCCCGGAGACACCTTCGAGGTCGAGCTCGAAGGTGTCTGCAAGCTCAAAAACCCGGTGGAGGCCGCGGGCGGCTAAGCAAGCTCAGATCGACCAACCGCGGCTGCCGTTCAGGCGCGCGGCAACATCTCCACGGTTTCGCATAGCAGGACATCGCCTTCGCCACGCAGTTCGTTAGCGCGGCCGTAGAGCGTTGCGCCGACAGCTATACCGGCCTTCCGGGCGATGAACTCGTCGGCTTGGAGACAAAAAAAGCCCGATGGCCTGGCGCGGAAAGCGATGCCCGCGCCAGCCAGGATCTCCCCGAAGGGGCGGACGGCCTCGATAAACCCCACACGCAACAGTGCCGGGAACGCATCCAACACGATGCGTATGGCGGCCAGTTCCACTACGCGACAGTCCCCGCCCTCGGTGTACAGCGCGACGAAGCGGCAGAGCGAGCGGTCGTCGACAAGTAGGTCATCGGCTATCAAGTCCACGGCCAGCGGTTGACGCCAGTGCGCCTCAAGTGTGGCCGTCATCCCGCTCTTGTGGACCAGGAGCGAGTGGTAGCTGCCGGGCACTTGCTCCGGAGGCAAGACATGGGTTGCCGGTACTTCCATCGACAGGTAACCCCAAAGCTCGCGGACCAGGGTTTCGACCTGATCGCCCGGCTCCTCCCCAATCGACCACGGTTGCCCCTCAGATTCGATGGCCACGGATGCTACGCAGGTCCGACCCAGGGCCAGTGAAGCGGCTCAACCGGTTCCTCGGCGGATGGCTGGAATAGCGTGAATCCTCGGGACATGGAGCGATTACCCTCTAGCGTCGGCCACTTGAACACGGGCGTCTCACCCGCAGCCGGCGCGAAGGTGATGGCGGAGCTACGCCTTGGCGCTCGGACGCGTCGACACGGCCTGGTGCCAGCGGAACAGGTTCGGCGTCTCCTCAGTGACCTTGAAGCCAGAGACCCGGCCGAAGTCGATCCCGATCAGGGCAGTGATGTCGGCGATCGAATACTCGTCGCCTGCGATGAACTCCCGGTCCGCGAGTTCGTCCTCGAGCCACGCCAGCCGCTTCGTCGCGTGGCGGCGCTGGGCCTCGCCGTAGTCGGGCACCTGTTCGATGCGGCCGGCGAAGAACTTGTGGGTGTTGCGGAACACCTGCATCATCGGCAGCGCGAGCTCGAGCTCCATCCTTCGCTGCCACATCTCGATGGTCGCCGCGTGCTTCGGATCGTCGCCGCCCATCAGGGCCGGCTCGGGCTGCAGGTTCTCGAAGTACCGGCAGATGGCAATCGACTCGGCGATGAAGGTGCCGTCGTCGAGTTCGAGCACCGGGACGCCGCCCATCGGGTTCTTGCTCAGGAACGGCTCCTGGCGGTTCTCGGAGGAAACCAGGTCGACCGGCACGATCGGCACCTCGATGCCCTTCTCGGCCAGGAAGATGCGCACACGGCGGCAGTTGGGGGCGGTGGCGGCTTCGTGTAGCTTCATGGCGTGCGAGGGTCTCCTGGTATTCGGAAGCTGAGGATGTTCGAGCGAGGGTCCTTGGGAGCGCGCGGAGTCTATCCCCAGTCGTCGGCCGGCCGACCCGCGGACACGTATGCTCGGACCAGGTTGCACCCGCTCGGTTTCGCCCCGCAATCAACCCCGTCGAGGCCTCGATGATCGACCTGCTTCTCCAGCCGTCCTTCTGGGCGGCGCTGTTCTCGGTGACGCTGATTCAGATCGCGCTGGGCGCCGACAACCTGATCATCATCACGATCATCGCCAACAAGCTGCCGGCCACCCGCCGCAAGCAGGCGATCCAGCTCGGCCTGGTGCTGGCGATGGCGCTTCGCATCCTGCTGCTCCTGGTCGTCAGCCTGGTGTTGCAGGCCGCGACCACTCAACTCTGGCACCCCGACGGCTCGTTCCTGGGCGTCGAGGTTTCCGGCCAGGTCGACGGCAAGTCCCTGGTGCTGGTGATCGGCGGTCTGTTCCTGATCTGGAAGGGCGTCAAGGAGCTCCGGATCAAGCTGAAGGCGGTGGAGCACGAGGTCGCGAAGGCGAGCCGGTTCGCCGAGGTCGTGACCTTGATCGTCGGCATGAACCTGATCTTCTCGGTCGACTCCATCCTCACCGTCGTCGGCATGACCGACATCTTCGCGGTCATGGTCGGCTCGGTGCTCATCTCGGTGGCGTTGATGCTGCTCTTCGCCGGCCCGATCTCGCGGTTCCTCAGCTCGAACCCCGAGTTCGAGATCCTCGGCCTGTTCGTCCTCCTGCTGATCGGCTTCGTGCTCATCCTCGAGGGCGGCCACAGCGCCCACCTGACCGTGAACGGCGCCCCGACCCCGTATATCCCCCAGTGGATCGTCATCTTCATCCTGCTGCTCATGTTCGGGCTCGACCTCTACCAGAACTGGTGGGAGCGCAAGCAGGAGGTGGATGCGGTGGAGCTCCACCGGCGACGGAAGTAGGGCCAGCAAAGCCGACGTCGGGGCGGTGTACGATCGCCGCCCTTGCGCCCGGGGCGCTCACCTGCAGCGCAGCAAACTTCACTGCAATCTACTGGATCCGCCATGCCAGAGAACGAGTCCGCCAGTTCCACAAAACCCACCCTCGCCATGCTCGGCGCCACCGGCGACCTGGGCGGCGGCTTGGCCCGGCGCTGGGCCGCAGCCGGCTACCCCATTGTCATCGGCTCGCGCTCGCGCGAGAAGGGCGCCGGCTCAGCCGAGGACGTGAACAAGCAACTCACCGCGCTCGGTCTGGCCCCCACGGTGCGTGGCACGGACAATCTGACCGCCGCCGAAGAGGGCGACCTCGTCGTCCTGACCGTGCCGTACGCCTTTCAACGAGCCACCCTGGAGGGGGTCCGCGACGCGCTCCAGGGGAAGATCCTGATCGACTGCACGGTGCCGCTCGTGCCGCCGAAGGTGGCGCGCGTGCAGCTCCCCGACGAGGGCTGCGCCGCGGTCATCGCGCAACAGACTGTCGGCCCGGACGTGCGGGTGGTCTCGGCCTTCCAGAACGTCGGCGCCGCGCACCTGCGTGAGGACGACGCGGTGGACTGCGATGTGCTGGTGACCGGCGACGACCCGGCCGCACGCGCCAAGGTCATCGAACTGATCGAAGCGCTGGGGATGCGAGGCTGGCACGCCGGACCGCTTGACAACGCGGCCGCCGCCGAAGCGCTGACATCCATCCTGATCCAGTTGAACCGGAAGTACGGCATCGCCGGCGCGGGGATCCGGATCACCGGCGAACCGACCCGCACGCCCTGAAGACCGTTGGCCCGCGGCCGCCTCCCACGCGGCACTCGCCGCGACACGGCGGGTAGCCTTCGGACTCCGACCCTCGCACCTCCTGCACCATGCTGAGCATCAAGTCCGTACCCGACCTTCCCCAGGTCCAACCCGGTGACGATCTCCCGGCCTTGATCGCCGAAGCGATGGGTCGCGCTCGCCTGAAGTTGCGAGCCGGCGATGTGCTCGTCGTCGCGCAGAAGGTCGTCTCCAAGGCCGAGGGGCGGATCGTCGAGTTGGCTACCGTGGAGCCCCGCGCCGAGGCCGTTCGGCTCGCAGGGGAGGTCGACAAGGATCCCCGCCTGATCGAGCTGATCCTTCGCGAGTCGAACGAAGTGCTGCGTACTGCGCCCGGCGTGATCGTCGTCGAACACCGGCTCGGTCTCGTGCTGGCGAATGCCGGCATCGACCAGTCGAACCTCCGACCCGGCGACGGCCACGGTTACGCCCTGCTCCTGCCCGAGGATCCGGACGCTTCGGCGGCCGCGCTGCGCGACGCCCTGACGGCCCACTTCGGAATCGGCAACATCGCCGTCATCGTCAACGACAGCGTCGGCCGCGCCTGGCGGCTGGGAACCGTCGGTCTGGCTATCGGCGTCGCCGGCATGACGGCGCTCTGGGACCTGCGCGGCGAGCGCGACCTGTTCGACCGCGAGCTCCTGGTTTCCGAGACCGGCATCGCCGACCAGGTCGCGAGCGCCGCCCAGATCGTCCAGGGCGAGGGCGCCGAGGGCACGCCGGTGGTCCGGGTCCGCGGTCTGCCGGAGCTCGGGCCGGCCCAGACCGCCCGCGCCCTGCTCCGACCACGCAACCAGGACCTGTTCCGGTGAACACCGTCCCCGGCCGCTGCCTCGCGCTGTCGGGCGGCGTCGGCGGCGCCAAGCTCGCCCTCGGGCTGTCGCGGGTCCTGCCGCCGGAGGCCCTGACCGTCGTCTGCAACACCGCCGACGACTTCGACCATCTGGGCCTCCGGATCTGCCCCGATCTCGACACGGTGATGTACACGCTTGCCGGGGTCGCCAACCGCGTCACCGGTTGGGGACAGGCGCACGAGACCTGGTCGTTCCTCGAGGCGCTTTCGCAGCTCGGCGGAGAGACCTGGTTCCGGCTCGGCGACCGCGACCTCGCGACCCATGTGGAGCGGACCCACAGGCTCAGCGCCGGCGAGAGCCTGACCGCGGTGACCGCCCGCCTGTGCCGGGGACTCGGCGTCGAAGCCGAGGTCCTCCCGATGAGCGACGACCCGGTCCGGACCGTCGTCCGCACCCCGTCCGGCGAACTGAGCTTCCAGCACTACTTCGTGCGCGACCGCTGCGCCCCGGCGGTGACCGGGTTTCGCTTCGACGGCATCGAACGCGCACGTGCGGCGCCGGACTTCATCGCGGCGTTGGAAGACGATGCGACGGCGGCGGTCGTCATCTGCCCTTCAAACCCGTTCGTCAGCGTCGATCCGGTGCTGGCGTTGCCGGGAGTCGAAACGGCGCTGCGCGACACGCCGGCGCCGGTGATCGCGGTCTCACCCATCGTCGGCGGCCAAGCCATCAAGGGTCCGGCGGCCAAGATGATGGCCGAACTGCAGATGCCCGTGACGGCGGCGGCCGTTGCCCGCCACTACCGGGAGCGCGACCTTCTAGACGGCTTCATCGTCGACCACGCGGACGCTTCCGAGGCAGCGGAGATCGAGCGCACCGGTCTGCCGACCCTGGTCACCGGCACGGTGATGGAAAGCCTGGCCGACCGGGAGCGTCTGGCGCGTGAGGTGCTCGACTTCGCCGGCACACTGGACCTCCGGCCGAGCGTTCCGGTCGAAACGGCGCGGGACACCGAACCGTGACCACCGGCGGTCTCTGGACCGTCCTGCCGGTCAAGGCCTGGGCCGAGGCCAAACGGCGGTTGTCCCCGGTGTTGAGCGGCGAGGAGCGCCAGGAACTCGCCCGCTCGATGCTCGACGACCTGCTGGGGGCGATCGGGGGCGCCGCCCGGGTCACCGGCGTGCTCGCCGTCACCTCGGACCGGGTGGCCGGCGAGTACCTGGCCAGCGCCGGCTGCGAGATCCTTCCCGAACCCCGGCGCGGCCTGAACCGGGCGCTGGGCACTGCCGCCGAGGAACTCAAGGGCCGCGGCGCATCGACGATGCTGGTGTTGCCGGTCGACCTGCCGCTGGTCACGGCACGGGACCTGGACGCACTCTGCGCACACCATCGGGAGAGCCGGAACGAGGGTGGCGGGGATCGGGCCGCGCGAGCCGCAGTCACCGTCGCGCCCGACCGTTTCCGTTCCGGCACCAACGCCCTCGTCTGTTCGCCGCCCGGCTGTATTCCGTTCCGCTTCGGCGACGGCAGTTTCCACGCGCATCTACGCGAAGCGGAACGGTCCGGCGCCGCGGCCTCCAGCCTCGACCTCGACGGACTGAGCCTCGACGTCGACCATCCGGACGACCTGGCCGAACTGCTGCGCCGCGACAATTCGAGCCGGAGCTCCCGCTTTCTAAACGCCATCGGCACAGCAAAGCGGCTGGAAGCCCGCCAAAGTCCGGGCTGATACCGTTCGCTCTCCGCCGTTCCCGCCTGGCCTGCAGATCAACCGTGTCCCTGCCGACTACCACCTATCTCGACCGCCGTCCGACGCCGGACGAGGCGCGCGCGCTCAGCCAGATCGGTTCGGGCAACGGTCTCGACGAGCTGATCGAGGTCGCCGGCGAACTCCGCGACCAGGGCCACGGCAATCTCGTCTCCTACTCGCGCAAGGTGTTCCTGCCACTGACCCACCTGTGCCGGGACATCTGCCACTACTGCGTCTTCGCCCGAGCCCCGAAGAAGGGCGAGGCGGCCTACATGCCGCTCGACACCGTCCTGAACCAGGCCCGCCTCGCCGCCGCCGCCGGCTGCAAGGAAGCGCTGTTCACGCTCGGCGACAAGCCGGAGTTGCGGTACAAGGCCGCCCGCGAAGGCCTGGCCGAACTCGGCCACGACACGACCCTCTCCTACCTGCGCGAGGCCGCCGAACGGGTACTGACCGAGACCGGACTCCTGCCCCACCTGAACCCGGGCCTGATGACCGCCGAGGACATCGAGCGTCTACGCCCCGTGTCGCCGTCCATGGGCATCATGCTTGAGAGCGTCTCGATGCGCCTGCACGAGAAGGGCCAGGCGCACTACGGCTGCCCCGACAAGGTGCCGGCGCGACGGCTGGAGACGCTCCGGCTGGCAGGCGAGGCGCGGGTGCCCTTCACCTCCGGCATCCTGATCGGCATCGGCGAGACCCGCGAGGAACGGATCGACGCCCTGCTCGCGATGCGCGACCTGCACGACGAGTACGGGCATATCCAGGAAGTCATCATCCAGAACTTCCGCGCCAAGCCCGAGACCCGGATGGCGGACGCACCCGAGCCGACGCTCGAGGATCTGCTGTGGACGATCGCCGCGGCCCGCCTCGTGCTCGGACCCGAGATGCACATCCAGGCGCCGCCCAACCTGAGCCCGGGCGTCCTGCCGCAACTCGTCGCGGCCGGCATCGACGACTGGGGCGGCGTGTCGCCGGTCACGCCCGACTTCGTCAACCCGGAGGCGCCCTGGCCGCACCTCGAACGCCTGGCCGAAGAGACCGCCTCCGCCGGCAAGACCCTGATCGAGCGGCTGACCGTCTACCCGGAGTGGGCTATCTGTGGGGAGCGTTGGCTCGACGACGGCCGCGCCCAGAGCCGCGACATCCGCCGCATGGGCGGTGTCCGCGCCGCAGTGCTGCAGCGGATCGACGCCACCGGGCTGCCCCGCACGGACGAATGGTCTCCCGGCGAACAGACGCCGCCCCCACGCGAGCTGCTGGACGCGGTCACGTGGCCGGCGGGCTGGAACGGCAATGGCAGCAGGAACGGCAACGGCGGCCGGGCGACCATCCAGGCGATCCTCGACCGCGCCCGCGCCGGCGAGGACCTGACCGAGGGCCAGATCGCCACCCTGTTCGGCGCCCGCGGCGCCGACTTCACCGCTGTCTGTTCCGCCGCCGACCAGATCCGTCGCGACACCAACGGCGACACGGTGACCTACGTCGTCAACCGGAACATCAACTACACGAACGTCTGCTACTTCAAGTGCCAGTTCTGCGCCTTCTCCAAGGGGAAGCTGAGCGAGAACCTGCGCGGCAAGCCCTACGACCTCGAACTCGAGGAGGTCATGCGCCGCACCGTGGAGGCGTGGCAGCGCGGCGCGACCGAAGTCTGCATGCAGGGCGGCATCCATCCGGACTACACGGGCAAGACCTACATCGGCATCTGCCGCGCGGTGAAGGAGGCGGTGCCTGAGATCCACGTCCACGCCTTCTCGCCGCTCGAGGTCTGGCAGGGGGCGGCGACACTCGACATGCCGCTGCGCGACTACCTGCTGCGCCTCAAGGACGCGGGGCTGGGCACCCTCCCCGGCACCGCCGCCGAGATCCTCGACGACGAGATTCGCGCGATCATCTGCCCCGACAAGCTGAACACGGACCAGTGGCTCGAGGTGATGGAGACCGCCCACGGCATCGGCTACCGCACCACGGCGACGATCATGTACGGCCACGTCGACCGTCCCCGCAACTGGGCCCGCCACCTGCTCCGCCTGCGCAACCTGCAGAAGCGCACCCGCGGCTTCACAGAGTTCGTGCCCCTGCCCTTCGTGCACATGGAGGCGCCGCTCTACCTCAAGGGCCGCGCACGCAAGGGACCGACCTTCCGCGAGGCCGTGCTCATGCACGCGGTTGCCCGCCTCGGGCTGCACCCCTGGTTCGAGAACATCCAGGCCTCCTGGGTCAAGATGGGGCCGGAGGGCGTCGCGGCCTGCCTCCGGGCCGGCGTGAACGACCTCGGCGGCACGCTGATGAACGAGAGCATCACCCGCGCCGCCGGCGCCGAGCATGGCCAGGAACTGCCGCCGTCGGAGATGGAGACGCTGATCCGAAGCGCCGGCCGCATCCCGAGACAGCGGACGACCCCGTACGGCACGCCGCCGCCGGAACGGGTCGAGGCGTCCTTCCAGGCCGCGGAGCTGGCCGCCGTCCTGAACACGCCGGCCCACCGCTACGAGCGCACCGCCCCGCTGCGGCTCGTGCGGCCGGGTCTGGAAGCGGACGGTAGCGGCTAGAACCTACGACCCGGATCCTGGGCACGCGGGCATCCTGCCCGCATCCAGCGCGAAAGCGCCGGCTTCGCTGGCGCCGGCATGAGGAAGGCCTGGAGTAGGATCTCCGCTGCAGGAGGCTTCTCATGGAACTCGCGATCACCAAGGCCAAAGCGCGCCTATCCGAGCTCGTCACCGCCGCTCAGAACGGCGAGCGTGTCGTCATCACGAAGCACGGCGAACCCGCCGTCGAGCTCATCGGCTGCCGCAAGCGCCGCCGCGGCGGGTTCGACTGGAAGAAGCTTGAGGCCAACCGCCGCCGGCTCGGTATCAAGGAGCCCTCGCCTGAAGAAGCGGCGGCCTGGAAAGCCGACTTCGAAGACGCCGCCTTCAGCAGGACGGTTCTAGGCCTCGACGAAGGCTAGTCGGCTAACCGTCGTTGCGCATTCTTCTGGACACCTTCTATCTGTACCGTCTGATGACGGGCTACGGGCGGTTTCGCGATCCCGAGCGCCGCTTCTTCGACCAGAACGCTGCAGAGCTTCACGTCAGTGCCGTGTCGATCTGGGAGATGCGGCTCAAGTACAACTCGCGACGCGCCTCGGGCGAGCGGAAGAGCCCATTCGACCCGAACGACGTTCTGGCCACGCTTGAAGGGCTCGGCATCGCTCTCCTCACGATTACTCCACACCATTCCGCCCGGGAACTGGCTACTCCCATTCCCCACAGCGACCCCTTCGACGAACTCCTCCTCGTGCAGGCCCAAGAGGAAGATCTCAGGCTCCTCACAACGGACCGTCAGCTCATCGATCACCCCCTCTCCGTCACGCCATAGACGCCCGGCGCCTGAACGCGTTTCATCCTCGTCCCCGACGATCGGCACGCCGAGCGGTTCGTGGGCGCCCGGCGCGGAGCGCCGGCACCCGCGAGTCCCGCTACGCATCACTGTCCTGCGTTCCCATCCCCGACGCAGGAGGTTCAGCGTGGAACTCGCAATCACCAAGGCCAAGGCGCGCCTCTCCGAACTCGTGACCGCCGCCCAAAACGGCGAGCGGGTCGTCATCACGAAGCGCAGCGAGCCCGCCGTCGAACTCGTCGGCTGCGCCGAGCGCCGCAAGGCTGGCTTCGAATGGGACAAGTGGGAGGCGACGCGCCGCCGGCTTGGAATCAAGGATGCGCCTCCTGAAGAGGCCAAGGCGATGCGGGATGCGTTCCACGACGCCGCGCTGAGCCGGCGTGTCCTCGGCCTCGAAGACGATTAGGTCCCCCAGGGACGTCTCGGAAGTGCGTGTCCTCCTTGACACGTCGTTCTTGTACGACCTGATGGAGTCCTACGGTGAGTTCCCGGAGTCGATTGGGGTCTTTCTCGAGGAGCACGGGGCCGACCTGTCGTGAGCGCGGTCTCGATCTGGGAGATGAGGCTGAAGTACCGAGCGCTCCATCCCTCGGGTGACCGCAAGAGCCCCTACGATCCGAATCAGGTAGTCGCCATGCTCAAGGGCCACAAGGCGAATTTCGTACCCCTTAAGGCGCAGCACGCTGCGTGCGAACTCGAGACCCCGATTCCCCATAAGGACCCCTTCGACGAGCTGCTGCTCGTGCAGGCCCAGGAAGAGGGTCTCAAGTTTCTCACCGAGGATCGGCAGCTTTCGGGACACCCGCTGGCCGTCACGCCTACAGTCTCGAGAATCCTTGACCGGGGGGACCCGCGAGCTACCGTACCGCTCCCGAGTGTTCCCATTGCCCAAGACACACCTGATCGAACACCAGGACGCTACGGAAGACGACCATCTCGACTTCATCGTGTGGGTCCTGTCGTTCTTCGTCGGCATGCGACTGACGACGACCGAGGCGGGCTTTCTCGACGCCACTCCGATACGCAGAGGAATGCTCGTCGATTTCGTCTTGGTGGGCCAAAGCCTGATTCGAGCGCTCGAACTCGCCGACTTGTTCTGGACCGAGAACCCTCCCGAGACGCGCAATGCCCAGCGCTTTGAGGCGGCAGTGAACGCCCTGTTTCTCGGCCAGTATCCGCAGGCCTTGCAATTCGAGAGGTTCATCTACCTCTACACGGCGATTGACGCGTGCTATCGCTTGACGGCAGCCCTCAGGAACTTCAAGAACCGGCACTCCCATAGTCAAAGGATCGAGCGGATGTGCCAAGAACTCGGAGTCGAGATACCAGCTTGGGCCGAGTCCTCGGAGACTGATCTGGGAACAACCAAAGTGTCGCCGATCCGGAACGACGCCCTGCACGAAGCCCTATTCAAGGGCGAGCCGTTCGGCTTCGCAGTGCACAGGTTCAACTCCGAAGGAAGACCCGAACTCCCAATCGACTTCGAGATGAGAAACCTCGTGTGCCGATTGCTCGTCGCACTCATCGGCGGAAACGATCTCTCCTACCTCAAGTCGCCGGTGAACTCCCGGCAACGCCGCGGTCTCACTCTGAGCTGAGCGATTGTGGAGTGCCGCCCGGCAGGCGCACTTCTTCTATCTCCCCTAGCGGGGCAACCGACCTACAGCACCGCCTCCGCGATCGCGTCCAGGGCTTCCGGCTGCTGGCAGCCGAGCAGCATCGAGGCGACGTGGCCCTTGCCGGCGGCTTCCTTCCACGCCGCCAGACGGTCGATGATCCGCTCCTTCGGGCCGACCAGGGCGACGTCGTCGACAAGGGCGTCGGGCACGGCGCCGATCGCCTCGCTCCGCTTGCCGCCGAGGAAGTTGTCCTGGATCGCCCTGGCCTCGTCCGGGTAGCCGAGGCGCTTGGCGTAGTCGTTGTAGAAGTTCTTGTCGCGCGCGCCCATGCCGCCGATGTAGAGGGCCATGTTCCTCTTGACCGGTGTCCGGCACTGCTCCACGTCGTTTCCCATGACGACGGTGACGAAGGGCATGACCTTGAAGTCGTCGAGGCTCTTGCCGTTGCCGGCCTTGGCCAGGCCGCGATCGATGGCGTCCTCGAACACGTCGAAGCGTTCCGGGTTCATCCACACGGGGAACACGCCGTCGGCGACTTCGGCGCTGCACTCGACGCCCTTGGCGCTGATCGAGGCGGTGTAGATCGGGATCGACGTATCGGCCGCCAGGATGCTCTTGAGCGGCTTGCCGAGACCCGTGCCGTCCTCGCCCCGGTACGGCAACTGGTAGTGGTAGCCGTCGTGGGTGACCGGCGCCTCCCGGGCGAAGACCTTGCGCATGATCTCGATGTACTCCTTCGTGCGCGTCAGCGGACGGCCGTAGGCGACGCCGTGCCAACCCTCGATCACCTGAGGGCCGGACGGTCCGAGACCGAGCAGGAAACGTCCGCCGGAAAGCTGGTTCAGGGTCATCGCCGTCATCGCGGTCATCGCGGGGCTGCGCGCCGGCATCTGCATGATCGCCGTGCCGACCTTGATCTTCTCGGTCTGGGCGAGGATCCACGCCGCCGGCGTCACCGCGTCGGAGCCGTAGGCCTCGGCCGTCCAGACGGACGTGAAACCGGCGCTCTCCGCCTGGCGGATGCGGTCGATCGGGAGTTTCATCTGGCTGCCGAAGGCGCCGGCGAGCAGTCCTAGTTCCATGGTCCGGTCTCCAAAGTCACTGGTTTCTTTGTGGGTTCCTGGAGCGAAACGGGCGCGCCGCCAGAAGCTTGGGCCGCAGAACGTAGCGGAGTGAGTTCCAAGGCGCAAGGTCTAAGGTGAGGTGGGGGCTGGGGCCAAACACGGAGTCTGCGACGAGTTTGGCGGCGAGCAGCCCTCCGGGCGGCCGGCGCGTCGGGCATAGACTCCGGCCATGTCACCGGTCAGCGAACCGCCCGGCCAGGGCGACGCGAGAGGCGCACGCAGGCCCCGCAGCCAGGTGCTGTGGCCCCTTGCCTTCGTCACGCTGACCCTGGGGTTGATCGTGGTGATCGTCATCGGCTTCGTGATCATCCGCGTCATGTCCATCCCGGGGGACGTGGTCTCGGGCACCCGCGAACTCGCTCGCGATGCGGCCCTTGCCGTCGAACGGATTGCAGAGGCGTTTCAAACCGGCACCGTCCAGACTTCGTTCGTGAGCTACGCCACGGAGATCTCGGGCAGCGCCTTTCTCCAGTTCGCGACTCTCGACCAGACCGAGGTGCTGCAGCGCACCGACTCGGCCAGCCTGCTGTGGGGCCGGCTCAGGCTGCCGGACGTCATGGTCGAGGCGCGGGTTCCGGTCCGCTACACCTACTACCTGGACCTTGAGGCCGAGTGGCTGCTGACCCTCGAGGGAACGACGGTCACCGTACTGGCGCCCGGCGTGCGCGCGAACCGGCCGGCCGTGGACGCCTCGGCGATCGAGTACCGGGTGCAGGCGGATTCGGTCCTTCGCGACGCGGACGCGGTGCTCGAGCAGCTCCGTCTCCGCATCTCGGACCAGTTGGCCGCCCGCGCCGGCGAGAACATCGCTCTGGTGCGCGAATTGGGGCGCCGCAAGACGGCCGATTTCGTGCGCACGTTCCTGCTCGCGCAGTTCGGCGACGACGTGGAGAGCTACCGGATCGAGGTGCGTTTCCGCGACGAGGTCGACGGCCTGCCCGCGTCGCCCGAGCCTGACCTCGGGCTTTCGCAGGGTGTGACCGAGGAAGAGCGGAATTGACTGACCGGCTGGCGCGCCGGCGCCAGCGACTCCGGGCGCGACAGGCGGACCGTTTCGGCCGCATGGCGGAGCAGGTCCACGTCCACAACCGCTTCTACCGCGCGAAGTGGATGGCCGCCGGGTTCGACCGCCCGCCCACGCTGGACGACTTGAGGGATCTGCCGTTCACCACCAAGGACGAACTCGCCGCCGACCAGAACACGAGTTCGCCTTGGGGCACCAACCTCACCTTCCCGCTCGATCGCTACGTCAGGGTCCACCGCACTTCGGGAACCACCGGCCAACCCCTCCGCTGGCTCGACACGCCGGCGAGCTGGCAGTGGTTCCTCGACTGCTGGCTCGCGGTCTATGAGGGCGCCGGCGTTACTCCCGCTGACCGGGTCTTCACGGCCTTCGGTTTCGGTCCCTTCATCGGCTTCTGGACCGCGTTCGAGGCGGCGCAGCAGCTTGGCTGTCTGGTCATGCCGGGAGGTCACCTCAGCACCGAGCAGCGGCTGCGGCTCATGCTCGATGACCAGGCCACGGCGCTGCTGTCGACACCGACCTACGCCCTGCGCCTGCTGGAGGTCGCGTCCCGCCTCGGCGTCGACATCGCTGGCAGCACCGTCCAACGAACGATCCATGCCGGCGAGCCGGGCGCGGGCGTCCCGGCAGTCAAACGCCAACTCGCTGAGGGATTCGGCGCCCAGGTCTTCGACCACGCCGGCGCCACGGAGGTCGGCGCCTGGGGCATTCCCTGCGGCGTCGCCGAACACCTTCACATCCACGAGGAGGAGTTCGTCGTCGAGTGGCTCGACCGGTCCACCGGCGAACTGATCGAGCCGCTCGATCCCGAATCGCACGCGCATGAGGACCCAGTCCTCGGCGAACTCGTACTGACCAACCTGGGCCGGATCGGCAGCCCCGCCGTCCGTTACCGCACCGGCGACGTCGGTCGCCTGTACGCCGCCGGCTGTCCCTGCGGCCGCCCGACCGTGTACCTCGACGGCGGCGTTCTCGCACGTGCCGACGACATGTTCATCGTCCGCGGCGTCAACGTCTACCCGAGCGCGGTCGACGCGCTGATCCGCGAGGCCGGCGGCATCGTCGAGTACCGCGCCAAGGTGCGGCGACGCCGGCAGATGGTCGAGGTCGAACTGGAGGTCGAACCGGAACCAGGCCGGGACGCCGGAGTTGTCCGGGCCCGGCTCCAGGAGCTGTTTCAGGAGCGCCTCAGCCTGCGGGTACCGGTGCGGATCGCGGCCGCCGGCTCCCTGCCCCGCTACGAACTGAAGGCAAACCGGCTGACGTTCGAGACGACGTAGCTGCAGCCAAACCGCCGACCAGCGCAGCCGCACCATGGACGGAAGCTACGAGCATGAACGGTAGGGCCGCCCTACTTTGGTTCCAGCAGGTTCTCGACGCATAATCAACCGATGCCGCACGTCAAACGCATCCTCTGCTCCCGGAAACTGAGCGGGCGGTGTCTCGCCGGGCGGGAGTTCGACGGGCTCAAGGCGGGGCCGTGGATCCGGCCAGTTAGCGACCGCGAGCACGAGGAGGTCTCCGAGTACGAACGCCAGTACGAGGACGGAAGCGATCCGCGGGTTCTCGACGTGGTCGACGTACCGCTCCGCGAACCGCGTCCAAGCGGATACCAGGTTGAAAACTGGCTGCTCGATCCGGAGTACTACTGGCAGAAAGCGGGGCGACTGCCCCAGACTGAGCTGCCGAAGTTCAGCGAGCCGCACCGGACTCTCTGGATCGACGGGCACAGCACTAGGACCGGTAGGAACGACAAGATCCCGCTGGACCTCCTGCCGTGTGTCCAGAGTTCGCTCTGCCTGATCCATGTCGACACCCTGACACTCGCCGTGTTCGCGCCAAGCGAGGCCTTCGGCAACCCGAAGCGCCGGGTGCAGGGTCGCTTCGCGCATGCCGGCAGCGACTACGCCTTCTGGGTCACTGACCCGTCCTTCGAGAGGAAGTACCTGGCGCAGCCTGATGCCAACTACGAGATCGGCGAGAGCTACCTGACCGTCAGCGTGGGCGAGCCCTACCGCGATGCCTGCTACAAGCTGATCGCAGCCGTGATCGAGATCGACTGAGACATCGATGAGGCGCACTCACTGCTCCACGGTCTTCACCGTCGGCCATTCGAACCACCCGATCGAACGGTTCGAGGAACTGCTGCACATGTATGGAGTCACGGCCGTCGCCGACGTTCGCTCGGCGCCCTACAGCCGTTTCAGTCCGCAGTTCAACAAGGAAGAACTCTCCGCATGGCTGCACGACACTGGCATCGCCTACGTGTTCCTGGGGCGCGAGCTGGGTGGCCGCTCCGGCGATCCGTCCGACTACGAGGACGGGCGCGTCCGTTACGACCGGTTGGTGGCGAAACCGACCTTCGAATCCGGCATCGAACGTGTCCTGCGTGGGGCGTCGGTGGAGAGAATTGCCCTACTCTGCACTGAACGGGAACCGCTCGACTGCCACCGCACTTTGCTCGTCGCCCGCGTCCTGGCCGAGCGGGGTGTCCGTATTGAGCACATCCTCGCCGACGGCTCTTTGGAGAACCACGACCAGACGATGGACCGTCTGCTCGAGATGACAGGCCTGAAGCAGGCGAGCCTGTTCAACCGGGCCGGCGCGAGTGTCCGCAAAGCCGTCGACCCGATCACCGAAGCCATCGCGCTGCGCGCGGCACAGGTAGGCCACACGCGGACCGAACCGCCCACCAAGCACGAATCGAGACGCTGATGAGACTTTCCACAATCGGCTTCACGAAGAAGCCGGCATCCCGCTTCTTTAGCCTCCTGCGCAATTCCGGCGCCAAGAGGGTCGTCGATGTGCGGCTCCACAACGTGTCTCAGCTCGCCGGCTTTGCCAAGCGAGACGATCTGGCCTACTTTCTCCGCGAGATCTGCGGCATGGAGTACATCCACGTCCCGGAACTCGCCCCCACGAAGGACATCCTCGACGACTACAAGAAGCGCCACGGCGACTGGGAGACCTACGAGGTCCGCTTCCGCAAGCTAATGCGCGAACGCCGCATCGAGGAAACGGTCACGAGAGAGATCATCTCGGAAGGCTGCCTCCTGTGCAGCGAGCACGAACCTCACCACTGCCACCGCCGCCTGGTCGCGGAGTACCTGAACGAACACTGGGGCGACATCGACGTAGCCCACTTGCAGTAGGCCGTCCTGATCTGAGGACCAGCCTTGCTCCAGGCCCCCGACCCCCTTGGCTAGGCTAGGCCTGAACAACCACCGGTCGGTTCAGGAACGCCAGCGCCGCGAACAGGACCGCGCCCAGACCATTCACCGCGATGCCCAGCGCGGGACCGCCCAGGTCGGGGACGAGCAGCAGAGCCGCGGCGACCAGCATCAGCGCCCGCAGCGGCGGACTCAGCGCGGCGCGCAGATAGCCGCTGATCCCGGCGGCCAGGGCAAGAATCCCGACCACCGCCGCGCCCAGCGCCAGCAGCAGGGGCGGCAGGCCCGCTGCCCCGGCCGCGAACAGGCTCGCCCCGTCGTCGTCCATCAGCAGCAGTGCCGGCCGGTACACGAACATGAAGGGCAGGGTGAACCCGACCAGGGAAAAACGGAACGCGGCCAAGGCCGTCGGCATCACCGGCGCCTGCGCCAGGCTGGCACTCGCATAGGCAGCGAGCGCGACCGGCGGCGTCACCATGGACATCATGCCGAAGTAGAAGATGAACAGGTGCGCGGCGAGCGGGATCACGCCGAGCTCCGACAGCAGCGACCCCATGAGTGTCGCCATCAGCAGGTAGCAGACCACGGACGGCACGCCCATGCCGAGGACGAGCGACGTGACCATGATCCCGAGCAGGGCCAGGAACAGGTTGGTCGCCACGACCGACTTGATCGCGGCGCTGAAGTCCACGGCGATCCCGGTCTGCTGCACGATGCCGATGATCGTGCCCACGCAGGCGCTCGCTGCCACCAGCGCAATCCCGTTGCGCGCCGCCTTGGTCAGCGCACCCAATATGTGCGGCCTCCAGGCGTGATGAATCAGCCCGAACACCAGGAGTCCGAGCATCGCTACGATGCCCGAGGACAGCCACGATTCGAAGAGCTGCCGGAACGACGGGTCCGCCGGCGTGTCCGCCCACGCGAGTTGATGGACGATCGCCACCGCCGCGAAGCAGCCTGATGTCAGGTACCGCAGCCTCCGCGGCAGATCGAGCTCCTTGCGCAGCACGGCCAGGAGCAGGATCACGATCAACGAGCCAGTGACCGCACGGAACGGAGAGAAGCGAAGCACCAGCAGCAGGATCAGCGTCCCGAGCGCGGAAACGAAGACGACCGCGTCGAAACGCCGGACCGGCGGCGGCTCGGCCTTCCGTTCCGGCGTCCCGATCCGTCTCGAGTAGAAGTGGACGATCAGGAAGATCGACAGGTAGAAGAGCACCGCGGGAAGCAGAGCCGCCTGCACGATCTGCAGGAAGGTCACCTGCGGCTCGACGATCTCGAGCATCATGTACGCGCCGGCGCCCATGACCGGAGGAACCAGCGCGCCGCCCGAGGCGGCGGCGGCCTCGACCGCGGCGGCGATGTGGCGCTTGAAGCCGTTGCTGCGCATCATCGGGATGGTGAAGGCGCCGGTGGTCACGGCATTCGCGACCGCGCTGCCGGACAGGGAGCCCAGGAGGCCGCTGCTGATGACGGCCACCTTCGCCGGCCCGCCCGGCTTGGTTCCAAACGCCCGTTCGGCGAAACGCATGATGAACTGCGTCGCTCCGGACATCTCGAGGAAGGCGCCGAAGACAACGAACAGGAAGACGTAGCGGAACATGACCGAGGCGGCCGGGCCGAACACGCCCAGACTCTGCAGGAACGTGGTGCTGACGACGTCGCGGGGGTTCTGGCCGGCGTGCGGGAAGAGCCAGTCCGGCAGCACCGGCCACCCGTTGCGGAGGCTGTAGAAGCAGTACAGCGTGTGGGCGACGAAGGCCAGGGCCAGCGCCGGCACGATCCAGCCGATGCTGCGGCGAGCCGCCTCGAGGACGAGCACCAGGCCGATCAGTCCCAGCACGATGTCGGCGCCGGTCTCGATGCCCGCCCTGTTTCCCAGCGACCTGCCACCCGACCAGAGGTGCTCGAAGGCCGGCTCCGTCTGCACGACGACGTAGGCGCAGGCTGCCGCGGCGCCAAGTCCGAGAACGAGGTCGAGACAGCGCAGCCAAGCCTTCGAAGCCAGCCTCGAGTGGACCGGGAAGGCGAGAAAGCAGAGCAGCAGACCCGAGCCGACGAACACCGCCAGGGACGACTGCGGCAGCAGGAGGTTGAAGTTCACCTCGAACAGGACGAAGAAACACAGGCCGACGCCCAGCGCCCCGATCAGGGCGCGGCGAAGGCTCTCAAGCCGCGCCGGGCCGGCGCCCGGCGCCGCGGCGCCGGCGGCGACTGGCGTAGGGGACTGCTCTGGCGCGCTCAACCGGCGGCTTCTGGCCAGACGCCGACCTCGCGGTAGTAGCGCTCGGCGCCCGGATGGAAGGGCGTGCCGGTGTTGCGAGCAGCGTTCGCCTCGTTGATCGCGCGGCCGGCGGGATGCTTGTCGGCCACCGACTGGCGGTTCTCCCAGATCGTCTTCGTGATCTGATAGATCATCTCCTCATCCGCATCGGCTGACGTGATCAGGTGCATGGAACCCACGTTCAGACCCGGATAGTCCTCCGTGAGGTCGGAGTAGGCGTCGGCCGGAATGCTCGCAAGCTGGAAGAAGGGATAGTCCCTGGCTAGCTGCTGCCGCTTCTCCTCGTCGAAGGGCAGGAAGCGGATGTCGTGAGTGCTGCAGGCCTGGGTCACCGCGCCGGTGGGCACCGCCCCGCCCAGAAAGGCGGCGTCGATCGAACCGTCGCCCAGCATGTCGACCGCGCCGCTCTGCGTGCTGTAGACCTGGGTGAAGTCGTCGTAGGTCACGCCGTGGGCGGCCAGTAGCGGTTCAACAAACATCTCGAAGCCGGCGCCGGCGACTCCCACCATTGCTCGCCGCCCCGCCAGATCGCTCATGCTCATCACGCCGGAGTCGGCCTTGGTGATGAAGGTCGCGATGTTCGGCGCCAGCGTCACGACCGCGCGGATGTCGTAGCTCTGCTCCCAACCCGACTCCCCGAGGACCGCGAAGTAGCTGATCGCCGAGTTGGACATCGCGAGTTGCAGCTCGCCGCGCACCAGCCGGCGGATGTTCTCCTGCGATCCCTTCGTGCCGCGCGGCTGCACCCGCCACTCGTTCTCGCCCCGGTTCTCGTTCAGGACCTCGGCGATCGCACCGCCGACAACCGGAAAGGCGCCGCCGACCGGCGCGGTTCCCATGCTCAGGAACTGCGGGCTGCCGGCGCCGCCGTCGCCAGCGTCACCGCAGGCGAGGAGAAGGGCGAACAGCGGGAGTGAAACGAGCGAACGGATCTTCATGCGGGACTCCTCTCGGACCGCGAAAATGCAAGGACCGCCTGTTACGGAGCACGCGATCCTACCAGCCCTCAGCCGTCCGTCGCGGCGATGCAGTAGAGGAAGCTCGCGGTGCGCAGATAGAGCCTGCCGGGCGCCACGCCGAGCGACGACAGGGTGAAGCCCTGGACCTGGTTTGTGGCCAGGATCTCGAACTCTGGGCCGTCGCGGACGACCGTGGTCACCCCGTCCTCATTCGTGGCATAGACCTTGCCGTCGGCAACCAGGAGCGACGCGCTGTAGGTGCCCGGGGTCAGGCGCTGGTCCTTCCAGACCGGCTCACCCGTGACCGCATCGAGCCGCGACAGCAGACCGTTGTCCCGCAGCAGGTAGAGCGTCTCGCCGTCGGTCGCCGGCGTCGGCACGTCCGGTCCGCGGTCCGTCTGCCACAGCGTCTCCGGCTCGCCGCCGTCCCCCAGCCGCAGCGCCTTCATCGGATTGACGCGAGTGGGCACGAACACCAGGTCGCCGACCGAAACAGGCGACGCGACGACCCGGTACATCGGGCTGTCCCTCGGGTTGAAGCCTCCCACCCGCCACAGCTCGCGGCCGCTCTCCGGGTCGTGGCCGGTGGCGTAGTCGCCGCCGTTCAAGACCAGCACGTGGCCATCGCCGCTCTCGACCAGGGCAGGCGTGATGTAGGCGTCCGGCGACTCCATCCGGGCGTCCGTGGGGCGCTCCTGCCGCCAGATCGTCTCGCCCGAATCGGCGTCGACCGCCAGCAGGTAGGACGGGTCGTCCGTCTTCATGCCGTGCAGCACAGGCACGTAGAGCACACCCTCCCACAGCAGCGCCGAGGAGCCGTAACCGTGGTTCAGGCCGAAGGCGCCGTAGTCCTGTTCGAGTTCGCGCGCCCAAAGCCGGTTGCCGCCCATGTCGTAGGCCTGCAGGGCGCCGGTGCCGGTCAGCACCCAGACCCGCTCGCCGTCCGTCACCGGCGACGGCGACGACATGTTGTGCTTGCGCTGGAACCGGTTGCCGCCAGAGATCGGCCGCCGCCAGACGACCTCCCCGGAGTCCGCGTCGACCAGCCACAGGGAGAGATCGTCCTCCTCGGCCACGTTCAGGAAGATCCGCTTGCCGACCACGATCGGCGTGGCGCCCGAGCGATCCGGGAGCGGCAGCTTCCAGACGATGTTCCGCTCCGATTCGCCGTCGTGCGACCACTCGACCGGCAGACCGGTGTGGGCGCTGTACCCGTTGCGGTCGGGGCCCCGCCAGTTCGGCCACTCCGATGCCCCGACCGCCGCGGCGGCGAGGATCGAAAGGGACGCACAAAGGACGCGAACCGCGCGGCGGGATCGAACCGGGGACCGCAGGCAGATGCGGCTCACGCGGCGTCCCTCGCCGCGGCCGGCGCCCCGGCTTCCCCGCCGGCCGCCTCATCCGGCGCCTCGGACGCCTCCGGCATCAGCAGCACCCGGATCAGGTTCTCGCCGCCGAGATAGTCGCGGGCGGCGCCGCGGATCATGTCCGCGTCGAGCTGGTCGAACAGTTCTTCGTACTCCAGGATGCTGAGAGGCTCCTCGCCGAATCGGTACACGGTCTGCAGCACCCCCAACCAGAAGCCGTTGGTTTCCTTGGCTGTCTCGCGGCCCCGCCGCTGCTGCTCCCGGATTTGGGCGATCTCCTCGTCCGTGGCCGGGTCGGTCCGGATAGTGGCAATCTCCTCGTCCACCGCCCGAAGCAGCTCCTCGACCCGGTCGGGATCGCAGCCGAAGCTGATCTGCACGGCAAATGTCGAAACCGGGATCCTGTCCGAGCCTCCGCCCACGTTCGCGCCGTAGGTGCCGCCGAGTTCCTCCCGCAGGCGCTCGCGCAGACGGTCCCGCAGTAGCGAAATCATCGAGTTCAGCCGGTAGCGGTTCACCTGGCTCTGCTCGAAGGGGCCGCTATGCACCAGGGCGATCTGGCTCTGCGCCTCCAGGCCCTTGTACACCGTCCGCTCGATGCGGCCCTCCGGCGTGCGCACGCCGATGTCCCGCCAGGCTTCCTCCCGGCCGGTGGACGGGAGGCCGCCGAGCCAGGTCTCGACCAGGGGTTCGATCGCGTCGAGCTCGAAGCTGCCGGCGAAGAAGAACGTGAAGTCGGAGAAGTCGCGGAACCGGTCCTCGTAGACGGCGAAGACGCGGTCCTGATCGAGTTCCGCCAGCATCTCCTCGGTGATCATGCGACGCCGCGGATGCTCCTGAGTCGCGATCTCCGTCAGCGCCTTGATGAAGGCGTACCTCGGCATCGCGCTCTGGTTGCGCAGCAGGGCGCCCTGGCGGGTCAGGAAGGACTCGTACGCCTCCGCGTCGCGGCGGGGTGACGTCGCGCTCAGATAGATCAGCTCGAACAGCGTCTCCAGATCCTTGGGCGAGCCCCGACCGCTGATGCCCTCGAAGAGGGGGCCGATGACCGGGCCGACCCGCGCCACCTTGCCGGCCAGCGCCTTGTTCAACTGGGTCAGGCTGAAGTTCCCGAACCCGGAAAGCTGGGCCACCGAGGTCGCCACGTTCGCTTCGAGCCAGTCGTCGTCCGAAACCAGGGAGATGCCTCCGGGACTGAAGGAGGCGACCAGGATCTCGTCGTTCTTGAAATCGCTGGGCCGCAGCACGACCCGGACGCCGTTCGACAGGCGCCACTCCGTGACCCCGAGTTCCTCGATCGCCCTTCGCTCCGTGATCTCGCCGGGAGCCGGCGGATCCGGCACCAGAGCGCCCTCGCCGACATCGTCCTCGTAGGCAACGACCTCGACCTGCTCAACCCGGTCGAAGACAGCCAGCAATTCCTCCTCGTGCGGCTGCTCGAGCCCCTCCTTCTCGGGGCCGCTGGCGAGAATCACGCGGTCGTGGTCGTGGATCCAGGAATCCGCGACCCCGTTCACTGCAGCCAACTCGATCTCGGGCACGTACCGC
Organism: Candidatus Multivorans sp.; assembly: GCA_965247095.1. Lineage (GTDB taxonomy): Bacteria > Acidobacteriota > Thermoanaerobaculia > Multivoradales > Multivoraceae > Multivorans. Next base: position 1,246,906 of record OZ251997.1, read on the forward strand.
CGCGCCAGCTCCCGTTCGTAGACGATGCCCGGAAACGGCTCGTCGGTCAGGAAGTTCCGCGAGTACTCGCCGGCATAGGCCGCCGAATGGGTTTTGTCGCGCTCATCGTACGCCCGGTCCATCGACCGCAGGGTGTTGACCTTCGCCCGTTCCAGCTCGCTCTCTTCGAAACCGTGGCGGCGGGCCCGCTCCAATTCGGTCAGCACGGCTTCGAGCGCCCGCACCGCGCCGCCCTCGCGGGCGCCGGCCGAGAGCATGTAGAGGCTGCGCGTGCGGGCCAGACTGCCCCTGCTGCTGGTCGCGCCGATGAAGGGCGGATCCGCCTGCTCGGCCCGCTCCGCCAGACGGTTGTTCAGCATGCCGTTGTACAGGCCCCGGATCAGCCGGCTGCGGTAGTCGGCAACCGTGTGGAAGGGATCGTCCGGGCCCTTGTAAGCGACCGAGACCGAGGTGCCCGGCAACTCCGGATCGGCGAACACCGAGACCAGCGTCTCGCGGTGGGGAGGGATCTCGGCCTCGAAGCGCTCGCGCGGCTCTTCCCGGGCCGCGAGCTTGCCGAAACGGCTGCGCACCTCTGCCGCGATCGCCGCGGCATCGAAGTCGCCGACCGCGATGACCGCCATCAGGTCGGGCCGGTACCAGTCCCGGTAGAAGTCCCGCAGCCGGTCCGGCAGAGCTTCCCGCAGGATCTCCGGGTCGCCGATCGGCAACCTCTCCGCGTAGCGCGAGCCGTGGAACCGGTACGGGATCTCGGCATCGAGGCGGCGCGCGCCGGCGCCCCGGCCGCCCCGCCACTCCTCGATCACGACCCCGCGCTCGCTCTCGATCTCCTCTTCCTCGAAGCTGACGCCGGACGCCCAGTCCTCGAGCACCAGGAGCGCCGTGTCGAGAATCTCCGGGTCGTCCGTCGGCACTTCCAGCATGTAGACCGTTTCGTCGAAGCCCGTGTAGGCGTTGACGTCCGGCCCGAAGCGCATGCCGATGCCCTGCAGGTAGTCGAGCAGCTCGGTCTTCTCGAAGTTCCGCGTGCCGTTGAACGCCATGTGTTCGACGAAGTGGGCCAGGCCGAGCTGGTCGTCGTCCTCGAGCACCGAGCCGGCGCGCACGACGAGGCGCAGAAAGGCTCGGTTCTCGGGCCGGCCGTTGCCGCGCACGTAGTAGCGGAGACCGTTCTCCAGTTGACCGGTCAGCACCGCCGGATCCTGTGGCAGGACCTCGGTCAGCTCGTAAGTCCAGTCGCCGCCGGCTTCCTGCTGGGCGACAGCGACGCCGACCCCGAGCGAACACACCCAGGCGGTGAGCAACGCAGCGTCCACCGCCACTCGGGACAAGCCCGGTCTGCGGGACATTGGAAGGACACTTCGCTCGATCATGGCTTCCCCTTCGTCACTAGCTGTTCCCTGCAACCGCGGACGCTCCCGATGAGGAACGGCCGCCCTCCACGCGCACTACGGCGTTGCTCGGCAGGGCCTCCACCAAGGCTTCCACCGCGAGGTCCGCGGCGGAGCGGCTGCGGCTGTCCACCGTCAGCTTGACCCGATAGTCCCCGTCCATCACCGGATAGCTGCCGATCTCGACCTCGTTGTGAGCGGCGACAACGAGGTCGAGCATCTCGGCAATGTCCGTCTCGCGGCACAGCGTGTAGACGGCGCGGCTGTAGAACCGCCGGCCGGCCGCCAACCGGTCGCGCAGCAAGGGCAGCTTCATGCGGAAGATCCGCGGCACCCCTGGCAGCACGTAGACGTTGTCCATCACCACGGAAGGCCATGGCACTTCCGGCGTGCTGACCAGGTCGGCGCCCTCCGGCACGTCAGCCATTCGAAGGTGGCCCTCGGTGCAGCGTTCCCCCACCATCTCGCGGATCTTGGTCACCAGTTCCGGCGAGCGCACCAAGGGCCGGTCGAAGGCGTCAGCCACCGCCCGCAGAGTGACATCGTCATGGGTCGGACCGACGCCGCCCGACGTGATCACATAGTCGAAACGGGCTCTGAGCCTCTGAATGTCCGCCGCGATGCCGGCGATATCGTCCGGGCAGACGACCACCCGCCGCAACTCGATTCCCAGACCGAACAACTCCCGCGCCAGCAGGGTCAGGTTCGCCTCCTCGACCTTGCCGGTGAGGATTTCGTTCCCGATGATCAGCGCCGCCGCGGTGGGCATCGCGGTAGCTTACTCTTCACTCAGCACTCATCGGCCGTCGAAACGGGGCGATCGCCGCTCGGTGAGGGCCTGCACGCCCTCGCGCGCATCGGCGGTGCCGAAGGTGATCTCCTGCTCCGCACTCTCGAGGTCGAGCGCCTCGTCGATCGTCCGCTCCAAGGTGCCGCGCACGGTCCGCTTGGTCGCCTTCACCGCCACCGGGCCGGCAGCCGAGATCTCCAGTGCCAAGTCCTCGACGACCTGGTCGAAGTCCTCGTCCGCCTCGCGGCTGGCGATGCCCCACTCGACCGCAGTTGCGGCGTCGATCAGCCGGCCGCTGTAAAGGAGCTCGGCGGCGCGGGCGGGGCCGATCAGGCGCGGGAGCGTCCAGGTCGCGGCCATTCCCGGGTGGATTCCGAGGCGCACGAAGGTCATCCCCACCCGCGCGCCGGTCTTGATCACCCGCATGTCGCAGCCGAGCGCGAAGCACAGGCCGGCGCCGATCGCGTGGCCGTTGATCGCCGCGATCGACGGCGCCTCGAGGTCGCGGACCGAAAGGTAAAGACGGTAAAAGTTCGAGCCGCCGCCGAGGCCGGGTCCCGCGCCCGGATCCTCGCTGACCTCCTCCTGGATGGTCTTCAGGCTGCCGCCGGCGCTGAACGCGCGGCCGGCGCCGCGTACGATGACCACCCGGGTCTCGTCCCGGTCATTGATCAGCGGCACGGCGTCCCGGATCTCGGTGCCCATGGCCGACGTCATCGCGTTCAACTTCGACGGCACGTTGAGGGTCAACCGCGTGATCGGACCCTGGTGGTCCAGCAGGATGTGCTCGAAACTCATGACACAGGTTCCTCCTTCGGCGATACAATGCGGCACATGCTAACGATCACCGAGCTGGCACAGAAGCAGGTCGCCGAAGCGATGAAGGACGAGGAGCGCGACGACCTCGCCCTCCGCATCTCGATCACCGGCCGCACCGGCGGCGGCTTCCGGTACCTGATGGACCTGGTCGGACTCGACGAAGCCCGACCCGGCGACGCGGTGGTGGAAACCGACACGTTCAAGGTCTACGTCGACTCCGAGAGCGCCCCGGACCTCGAGGGCACGACGATCGACTTCGTCACCCGCCTGTCCGAGAGCGGTTTCAAGTTCGAGAACCCGAACTCGGCCTGGGGCGACTCGGTGGCGGCCGACGTCCAGCGCATCCTGGACGACCAGATCAATCCGCAGATCGCTGCCCACGGGGGCTTTGTCACCCTGCTCGAGGTCAAGGACGAGACCGCGTTCATCACCATGGGCGGCGGCTGCCAGGGCTGCGGCATGGCCGATCTCACCCTGAAGCAGGGTGTCGAGCAGGCGATCCTGGATGCGGTGCCGACCGTCACACGCGTGCTCGACTCGACGGACCACGCGGCCGGCACAAACCCGTACTACGCGCCGTAGGGCGCGGTCCGGGAGTCGGAACATCGGATCGGCGGCGCGGCCGGTTTCCGGTCGGGTGGCGAGAGTTCTTGCCGTCCGGAGGCAGTCAGATGGGTTCCATTTCGTCGACTCGCCGCAGGAACTCGCCCGCATCGCGGCAGGTGAATGCGAGCCGAATCACGCCTGCCGGATCGGACGAACCGTCGCAGCCGGCGAGCCATCGCTTCAGCGCGACAGAAACCGGGATGCCGCGCGAAACGAACGCCTCGGTGACCGCCGCGCGGACGAGTTCGGCGGCGGCTTCCCTGCGCTCCTGGCGCAGGAACGGATCGTCGTCCGGCCCGGTGCCCTCGGCAGCGCCCAGCGCTCGGCCCACCCGGCGCAGGACGGAGACTGTCTCGGCTGACTCTTCCTGCTCGTTCAACGCGTGGTGGATTTCCACGGCAGTCCATCCCGGGAAGGCGCGGCTCGTCGGCGCCGCGACGTATCGGTCACCCTCCCACAGGAAGATCGTCAGGCCCGAGCGCCGCCTGCCCCGCAACCAGGGAGGGTCCGGCACTTCCACCCACACTTCCGGCAGCCTCCAGGCCGCGTAGTCCTCCAGCTTGCCGCGGCGGCCGCCCCGGCCACGCCGGACATCGGTCGTGTAGTCCACCTCCAGCACGACATCCGGCAACGAATCGCTGTCCACCTCGATGTAGGGGCCGGCGGGCGCGTCTCGCTTGGGGTGAAGGTAGATCGTCGCGTCGGCCTGAAGGACCAACTCCCGGTGGCCAGCAGCGCTCCGGGCGACCAGGTCGGCCGAACCGGCCGAGAAGATCGCTGAACCGCGAACATGAGCGATCGACCGGATCAACTGGACCAGCCGGCTTGCGCACGCGTCGTGCTGGACGCTCGGCTCCCGCAGCACCATCGCGATCTGCGTCCTCGCGTCCCAACACTCCACCCGGCGGCCGTCGCCCTCGTCGAACTCGGCGAGCGTCATGGGGACGGCGTCGCAGCCCAGGTACTCGCGGGGAGCAGACTGTGCGGCCGCACGACGGATTTCCGACAACCCCGAACCGCTCGCACCTTCCATGGTTCGGATCCTAACCGAGTCCAGCACCGAATCTGAGCACCGTCCCGGCAAGAGGCCCTCTCGGCAAGCATGGCCCTCGTTCCGTCCGGCCGAAGCCGGCAGCCGCCGGCTGAGCCGCTGACGCCCCGGCCGTATTGCCGATACCCCATCGTTGTGGAATAGTCCCTCACTGGTCGAGCGACGCGTTCCGATTCGCCATCGCTCGCCGGACTAGAGCTCGATCGCCGGAATAGAGCACGTCACAATCGATGGGCACGCACCGTTTCAGACGGGGACTGAGCCTGCCCATCTCGGGCGCTCCCGAGCAGACGGTCGCCGACGCCGCGGCGCCCGGGACGGTAGCGGTCACGGCCGCCGACTACCCCGGCATGAAGCCGGCGATGCACGTCTCGCCGGGCGACGCCGTACGGCGCGGACAACTCCTGTTCGAGGACCGCAAGCAGCCCGGTGTCCGCCTCACCTCGCCTGCCGCCGGCACGGTCGTGGCCGTGAACCGGGGCGCCAAGCGAGCCCTGATCTCGGTCGTGGTGCGGGTCGATCCCTCGGACCAGGCGGCATCGGGCGGCGCCCAGGTCGACTTCGCGAACTACACCGGGCGTCACCCGAGCGCTCTGAGCCGCGAGGAAGTGCAGGCGCTGCTGGTCGAGTCCGGCGACTGGACCGCCCTGCGGGCGCGCCCATTCGGGCGCACCGCCGCCCTCGGGTCGATGCCCAAGTCGATCTTCGTCACCGCGATGAACAGCGAACCCTTCGCCCCCGATGCGGACCGAATCGCCGAGGGACGCGCCGGCGACCTGGAACGCGGTCTGGCGGCCCTGGCCCGGCTGACTGACGGCCCGGTCTATCTCTGCCGCGCGCCGGGAACGCTGGCGGCCGTCGAGACGAGCGGCCAGGTGCGGATCGAGGAATTCGTCGGCCCCCACCCCGCCGGCGCTCCGGGCCTGCACATTCACACCCTGGATCCGGTCGACCGCAGCAAGCTCGTATGGCAGATCGGACTCCAGGACACCGTCGCGATCGGCCGGCTGTTCGCGACCGGGGAGTCCGACGTTGTGCGCATCGTCGCTCTCGCCGGCCCGCCGGTGCGCGCTCCGAGGCTGCTGCGCACGCGGCTCGGCGCCTCCCTCGCCGATCTTGTGCGGGCCGAGACGAGCAACACGGGCGAAGCTGACGGCGACGTCGCAGCGCGTGTCATCAGCGGCTCGCCTCTCAGCGGCCGAACCGCGATCGGGAAGGGCGCGCCGGCCGACCTCCACGGCTACCTGGGCCGCTTCCACGACACGGTCTCGGTGCTCGAGGACGACCACAGCCGCCGCTTTCTGGGCTGGCTGCAGCCCGGCTTCGGCGCTTTCTCGCGCGCCCGCGCCTTCGGCTCCACGCTGCTGCCTCGCCGGTCCTTCGCCATGACCACGACGACCTGGGGTTCACCGCGCGCCATCGTGCCGATCGGCCTCTACGAGAGCGTCTTTCCTTGGGACTTGCAGCCGACCTTCCTGCTCAAGTCCCTGGTGGCCGGGGACATCGAGCGGGCCGAAGAACTCGGCTGCCTGGAGTTGCTGGAGGAGGATCTGGCGCTCTGCACCTTCGTGTGCCCCGGCAAGACCGAGTACGGCCCCTACCTGCGCGACGCGCTCGAACTGATCGAGAAGGAAGGTTAGGGCCCTTCGGCTGGCAATGAAGTTCCTGCGCAAAATCCTCGACCGTCAGGCCCGCCACTTCGAGCCGGGCGGCCGCTTCGAGCGCTTCTACCCCCTCTACGAAGCGCCCGACACGTTTCTCTACACGCCCGGCAAGACGACCGCCGGCGCCGCCCACGTACGCGACGCGCTCGACCTGAAGCGCCTGATGATGACGGTCGTCGTCGCGCTGGCGCCGTGCGTGCTGATGGCCATGTTCAACACGGGACGCCAAATCCACCTGGCGATCGCGGGTGGCGCCACCCCCCTGCCCAACTGGCGCACCGACGCGATGGAGCTGCTGGGGCTGCCCTTTGATGCGAGCAGCGTGCTCGCCAACTCGGTTCACGGCGCGCTTTACTACCTGCCGGTCCTGATCGTGACCTTCGCCGTCGGCGGCGCGTGCGAAGGGCTGTTCGCGGTCGTCCGGCGCCACGACATCAACGAGGGCTTCCTGGTCACCGGCATGCTCTTTCCGCTGGTCCTGCCGCCGACGATCCCCCTTTGGCAGGTTGCGATCGGCATCGCCTTCGGCGTCGTCGTCGGCAAGGAGATCTTCGGCGGCACCGGCTACAACGTGCTGAACCCGGCGCTTACCGCGCGCGTCTTCCTGTTCTTCGCCTACCCGGTCCAGATCTCGGGCGATGCGGTGTGGATCGCGGCCGGCACTTCGGCCGACGGGTACAGCGGCGCCACCGCGCTCGGCGTCATCGCGGCGCATAAGGCTGAACCCGATTCGAGCGTCGCCGTGCTCGACGGGCTGGCCGCCATCAAGGACGACGTATCGTGGATGCAGGCCTTCCTGGGCGACATTCCGGGTTCGTTGGGCGAGACGTCCACCGTCGCCTGCCTGATCGGCGCCGCCATCCTGATCGCCACCGGCATCGGCTCCTGGCGCATCATGGTTGCCGCCACCGCGGGATCCCTCGCCATCTCCCTGCTGCTGAACCTGGCCTCGTCGGCGACGAATCCGATGCTCTCCGTGCCCTTCCACTGGCACGTGGTGCTCGGCGGCTGGGCCTTCGGCATGGTCTTCATGGCCACCGATCCGGTCAGCGCGGCGCAAACGAACCGGGGCCGGTATATCTACGGTTTCCTGGTCGGCGTGCTGGCGATCCTGATCCGCACCGTGAACCCCGCCTTTCCGGAAGGCGTGATGCTCGGGATCCTGTTCATGAACCTGTTCGCGCCCCTGATCGACCACTACGTCCTGAAGGCGAACATGAAGCGCCGTCAGGCGCGCTACGCACAATAGACTGGCTGGCGGAGCTTCCCGATGCCCAACCGACAGGCCACCGGCTACACCCTTCTGTTCGCGACCGCGATCTGCATCGTCTCCGGTATCCTCGTTTCCTCGTCCGCGGTCACCCTCGAAGATCGCCAGAACGCGAACGCCGCTCTGTACAAGCAGAAGCGGGTGCTCGAAGCGGTGGGACTGCTCCAACCCGGCGAGTCGGTTACCGCGGAACAGGTGGCCGAGCGCTTCAAGCCGATCGAACCGGTGATCGTCGACCTCGCCTCGGGCGAACCGCAGGCCGACGCCGACGCGGCCACCTTCGACCAGCAGCGGCGGGCCCGCGACCCGGCCACCAGCACCGAAGCGCCGACCAACCCGGCCAAGGTCAAGCGGGTCCCCGACCAGGCACTGCTCTACGAAGTGCGAGACGACGACGGCGAGCTCGAGATGGTCGTTCTGCCGATCGAGGGCCTCGGACTCTGGGGCACCCTCTACGGCTTTCTGGCGCTCGGCGCCGACACCACGACGGTGCGCGGCATCACCTACTACCAGCACAAGGAGACGCCGGGCCTGGGCGGCGAGGTCGACAACCCGCGCTGGAAGAACCTGTGGCCGGGGCGCCGGGCCTTCGACGACGACGGCTCGTTCCGGCTGGAGGTGATCAAGGGCCAGGCCGCCAGCGCGGAGCAGGATCCGTACCGCGTCGACGGTCTGAGCGGCGCCACGATCACGAGCCGGGGAGTAACGAACATGCTTGACTTCTGGCTCGGCGACAAGGGCTTCGAGCCCTACCTCGACCGGATCCGCGCGGAGGCGAACTGATGGCGATCAAGAAGAGCGAAGCGGCGCTCGATCCGCTGTGGAACAACAACCCCATCGCACTCCAGGTGCTCGGCATCTGCTCGGCGCTGGCGGTGACCACGAAGATGGAAACCTCGCTGGTCATGTGCGCGGCCGTCATCTGCGTGCTGACCGTCTCCAATCTCACGATCAGCCTGCTCCGCCATCAGATCCCGAACAGCATCCGGATCATCGTCCAGTTGACCGTGATCGCTTCGCTCGTCATCGTCACCGACCAGATCCTCAAGGCCTACGTGTTCGAGATCAGCAAGCAGCTCTCGGTGTTCGTCGGGCTGATCATCACCAACTGCATCATCATGGGACGGGCTGAGGCGTTCGCGATGCAGAACCCGCCGTCCCTCGCGATCATGGACGGCATCGGCAACGGCCTCGGCTACAGCGCGGTGCTGATGGCCACTGCGGTGCTGAGGGAGCTGTTCGGCTCCGGGAAGCTGTACGGCGTCTCCATCCTGCCCACCGTCTCCGAGGGCGGCTGGTACCTGCCGAACGGCCTGATGCTGCTGTCGCCCGCCGCGTTCTTCATCATCGGCGGCATCATCTGGGCGCTCCGCGTCTGGAAGCCCGCACAGGTCGAGATGGACGGCTAGGGAGGACTCCGGACGATGCTCGAGGACTACCTGAACCTGGCCGTGAAGGCCATCTTCGTCGAGAACATGGTATTGACCTTCTTCCTCGGCCTGTGCTCGTTTTTGGCCGTGTCGAAGAAGGTGGAGACCGCCGTCGGCCTGGGGCTGGCGGTGATCTTCGTGCTCACCGTCACCGTGCCGATCAACAACCTGATCCAGACCTACCTCCTGAACGAGGGCGCCCTGGCCTGGATCAGCCCCGAGTTGGCCGCCTACGACCTCACCTTCCTGAACCTCCTCTGCTTCATCGGGAGCATCGCGGCGATGGTCCAGCTCGTGGAGATGACGACCGACCGCTTCTTCCCGGCGCTTCACGCCAGCCTGGGCATCTTCCTGCCCTTGATCGCGGTGAACTGCGCGATCCTGGGCGGCTCGCTGTTCATGGTCGAGCGTGACTACGACCTCGGCGAGAGCGTCGTGTTCGGCCTCGGCTCGGGCATCGGCTGGTTCCTTGCCATCGTCGCCCTGGCGTCGATCCGCGAGCGCCTGCGCTACAGCAACGTGCCCCACGGACTGCGCGGCCTGGGCATGACCTTCATCGTCACCGGCCTGATGGCGTTCGGCTTCATGGCCTTCGGAGGCATCCAACTGTGATCACCGAAGCCCTGCTCGGGGTGGTGATGTTCACGGTCGTCATCCTGGCTCTCGTTCTGATCCTGATGCAGGCCAAGGCCCGCCTGGTCGCCGGCGGCGAAGTGCAGATCCTGATCAACGACGAGAAGTCGCTGACCGCGACGACCGGCGGCACCCTCCTCAGCACCCTGGCCGAGCATCAGATCTTCATTCCGTCGGCTTGCGGAGGCCAGGGCACGTGCGGCGTCTGCACCGTCGACGTGCTCGACGGCGGCGGCGCGATGTTGCCGACCGAGAAGACCCACATCAGCCGTCGCGAGGCCCGCGAGGGCTGCCGCCTGAGCTGTCAGGTGAAGATCAAGGAGGACATGAAGATCGCGGTCCCGGCCGAGGTCTTCGGGGTCAAGAAGTGGCAGTGCACCGTGCGCTCGAACGAGAACGTCGCCACCTTCATCAAGGAGCTGATCCTCGAGCTCCCGGCCGGCGAGGAGGTGCCCTTCCGGGCCGGCGGCTACATCCAGATCGAGTGCCCGCCGCACGAGGTGGACTACAGCACGTTCCAGATCGAGGACGAGTACCACGGGGACTGGGACCGCTTCAAGCTCTGGAATCTGGTGTCCAAGGTCGACGAGACCGTCATCCGCGCCTATTCGATGGCGAACTACCCGGAGGAAAAGGGCATCATCATGCTGAACGTGCGGGTGGCGACGCCGCCGCCGCGCCAGATGGACCTGCCCCCGGGCCAGATGTCGTCCTACATCTTCGATCTGAAGCCGGGCGACGAGGTGACGATCGCGGGCCCCTTCGGCGAGTTCTTCGCCAAGGATACCGACGCCGAGATGGTCTTCGTCGGCGGCGGCGCCGGCATGGCGCCCATGCGCTCCCACATCTTCGACCAGTTCCAGCGCCTCCAAGCCAACCGCAAGGTGTCCTTCTGGTACGGCGCCCGCTCCTACCGCGAAGCCTTCTACACCGATCACTTCGACCGCATCGCGGCCGAGAACCCGAACTTCACTTGGCATCTCGCGCTCTCCGACCCGCTCGAGGAGGATCACTGGGAGGGCTACACCGGGTTCATCCACCAGGTCCTGTACGACAACTACCTGAAGGACCACCCCTGTCCGGAAGACGTCGAGTACTACCTCTGCGGACCGCCGCTGATGCTCCAGGCCTGCATGAAAATGCTCGACGACCTGGGAGTCGAGCCTGAGAACATCGCCTTCGACGACTTCGGCTAGGAATCCGCGCGGCCGGGTTGAGGTCGTCGGTAACACCCGTCTGGCGCGGGTCCGGTGGGAGGGGTCCCGAAGGGGGAATCAGTCCAAGCGGGACGGCGGACGGAGTATGCCGCTGCTACTAGTCCTTGCCGGCCTGGTCGTGGGCTGCGCGCAGGCGCCGAGCGAGGTCGTGCTGCAGGGGCCAACGATGGGCACGTCTTACCGCGTCCGGGTCCTGGCCGGTTCGGACAAGCGCGAAGCGATCCGAGCGCTCGTTGAAGAGAAGCTGGCCACGGTCGACCGAGAGATGTCGACCTACCGGGAGGACTCGGAGATCTCTCGTTTCAACCGGCTTTCGGCCGGCGAGTCGCTCGTGTTCTCCGAAGACACGTGGTCGGTCCTGGAACTTGCCTGGCGGGTGCGCGATGAGAGCGGTGGAGCGTTCGATCCGACGGTGGGGCCCCTGGTCGACGCCTGGGGCTTCGGCGCGCCGGGACGCGGCTTGTCGCCGACCCCTCCCGCCGATGACCATCTCACCGAGTTGCAACGGGCGGTGGGCGCTATCGAACTATCGCCGGCCGCTCGGCAGGCGACGAAGCTCGACAGTGCTGCGGCGCTCGATCTCTCGGCTGTTGCCAAGGGTTGGGCCACGGACCGGGTCTCCGAGGCCTTGGCGGCGGCCGGCTACACGAAGCACCTGGTCGAAGTCGGTGGCGAGGTGCGCACCGCCGGCTACAGCAGTTCCGGCGGTCCGTGGCGTATCGCCATCGAGCGACCGCCCGCCAAGGTGGCGGAGCCAGAGAACGACGCTCCTGCCGAAGCGACGACGGAAACTACTCCGCCCCGTCTGCAGCAGGTGCTGGGGATCACCGACGGCGCCCTGGCGACCTCGGGCGACTACCGGAATTACTGGGAGCGCGATGGGGTCCGCTACTCCCACACGATCGAACCCAGGACCGGCCGGCCGGTGGTCCACGCACTGGCGTCGGCGAGCGTGATCCACGAGCGCTGCGCGGTGGCGGACGCCTACGCCACCGCCCTGATGGTGCTCGGGCCTGAAGACGGTCTGCGCTGGGCGGACGAGAACGGCGTGGCGACGTTGCTGCTGGTTTACGGCGAGTCCGGCATCGAGGAGTTGACGAGCGCGGCCTTCCGCGAACGCTTCGGGAGCTAGACTCTCCGCGAGATGGCCCTCCTGCTTCTAACCATCACCGTCATCGCCGCTTGCGTGATCCTCATGTCGGTCGGCGTGCTGTTGAACGGCCGCTGCCTGCGCGGCTCCTGCGGCGGCCCGGACATCCTCGGACCCGACGGCGAGCCCCTCAGTTGCGCCAGTTGTCCCCTGCGACGTGCGCGGGAGGAAACCTGATCGTCACCGAGGGTGGTCCCGAGCGCCCGATCCAGATCACCCACGACGGCGAAGCGCAACCGTTCTCCCGTGGGCTGCTTGCGCGCAGCCTCTACGCGGCCGGACTCGACTTCGACCGGGCCTACCGCCGGGTGGAGCAACTGCAGCGACAGTTGCAGCGGGAAGGCACGACCAGCCTTGAGAAGCAGCACCTCGCGCAGAGGATCGCCGAACTTCTGGAAGCGGAAGAGGGCGCGGACACCGCTTCACGCTACCGGCTGATCCGTCGCCTGCGCCGGCTGCCGAAACCCCTGATCCTCTATATCGGCGGCGGCGCCGGCACGGGCAAGTCCACCCTGGCGCTCGATCTGGCGCCGCAACTGCGCATCTACCGGATCAACGCCACCGACACCGTGCGTCAGGTGATGCGGATGGTGTTTTCGCCGGCGATCCTGCCGGCACTCCACGTCTCGAGTTATGAGACCCCCGCCGATTCTGCGAGCGAGTTCGCTACCGCCGGCGGCAACACACAGGTAGCGACCCTGGAAGAGCAGGCCACCAGGGTGTGCGTCGGCGTCCGGGCGGTGGTCGAACGGGCGATTGCCGAGAACCTCAGTCTGGTCGTCGAGGGCGTCCACCTCCTGCCCGGTCTGGTTCCGTTCACCGACCTCGATGGCGAGGCCTACCAGTTCTTCACCGTGCTCTCGACCCCTGACGAGGAAGTGCACCGCAGCCACTTCCTCGCGCGCGAGTCCTTTGCCGGCAGAAGGCCGAACCGGCAGCTCGACCACTTCCGGGTCATCCGTGAACAGCAGAGCCACCTGTTGCGACTGGCTCGGGAATCGGGGATCCCGATCCTCGACACGACGGACCGGGAGGAGTTGCTTCCGACCGCCATCGCCCTGCTCGGGCAGAGCCTGTCCCAGCGACTGCCCTGGCTCACCCAGGCGTCGATGCGGTTGCTGAGCGAGCGCCGTACCCCGGCTTTCCTGCTGGTGATCGACGGTCTTCCCGACCGGCCGCTGCGCTCGCTCGGGGCGCGGACGCCGCTGGAAGCCGCGCGAACGCCTACGCTCGACCGGCTGGCCCGGGAAGGCGCCTGCGGTCTGGCCGACCCGATAGCGCCCGGCGTGGTTCCGGATACGGCATCGGGAAACCTCGCCCTGTTCGCCCAGTCGCCGAGGGTGATGACCCGAGGACCCATCGAGGCACTGGGCGCCGGCCTCAAGCTGAAGACCGGAACGATCGCCATCCGCGGCAATTTCGCCACCCTCGACGAGCGCGGTTTTGTCGTCGACCGCCGGGCCGGCCGCATTCGCGAAGGGGCCAAGATACTCGCCAAGGCACTCGACCGTCTGGAACTTCCCGCCTCGGACCCGGTCAAGGTCCGCGTGCGGGCCACGACGGAGCATCGACTCGCGATCACTCTGCGCGGAGAAGGTCTCACGTCGGCCATCGAAGGCTCCGATCCGGGCGACGGCGCACCCTCTGGACGACCGCTGGCGCCGAGGCCTGTCGATCCGAACGACGACAGCGCCGAGCGCACTGCACGCGTCCTGGCCCTGTTCGAGCAGGAGGCGCGGCGAGTGCTGGCGCGGCATCCGGTGAACGAGGAACGGCGTGAGAACGGCGAACTGCCGGCGAACGCGGTCCTGACTCGAGGAGTGGGCCGGGTCCACCGGCTTCTGCCCCTGGAGCCGGGCGGTCTGCCGCTCAGCGCGGCCTGCATCGGCGGCGACCGGACGGTGATGGGCATCGCCTCGGCACTCGGCGCCTCCGTCATCCGCCGTCGCGGCATGACCGCGAACGTGGACACGGACTTAGGCCTCAAGTTCGATAGCGCCGCCGAAGCGCTCAAGGAGCACGACCTGGTCATCGTTCACGTGAAGGGCGCCGACATCGCCGCTCACGATCGCCGCCCCGATCTGAAGGTCGCCTTCCTCGAGCGCCTCGACCGCGAACTCGGCGCCCTGATCGAGAGGCTGAAACAGCCGATCCGTGTCGCCGTGACGGCCGACCACGCCACCCTGTCCGAGGTCGGCGCCCATGGCGCCGATCCGGTGCCGGTGCTGATCTGGGGCGACGGGATCGCACCCGATGCGGTGACCAGCTACGGCGAGCGTGCCGCCAGCACCGGCAGGCTGAACCGGTTCCCGCTCCAGCTCCTGGTGGAGCGGCTGTTTGAGCAGTACGGCGACGAGGCGTCCTGAATTGGCGAAGAAGATCGAGCGCCCCGTCCAGCGACGCGCTGACCTGGCCGGCGGCCGGGGCTTCGCCTGTGTCGCGCTGGACCGGCCCGCCGATCCAGTGAACGTCGGCCACGTCCTGCGCGCGGCGCTCTGCTTCCAGGCCCGCATGATCATCCTGAGCCAGCCCTCGGGAGACATCGACATCCGCCGGCTACCGACGGATCCCACCCGGGCCTACCGGCACGTGCCGGTGATCGAGGTCGAGGATCTGATCGAAGCGACCCCTCGCGACACGGCTCTGGTTGCAGTCGAGATCGTGCCGGACGCCATCGCACTTCCCGACTTCGTACACCCCGAGCGGGCCTGCTACGTCTTCGGACCGGAGAGTGGCGCGGTTTCCGACCGCATCCTAAAACGGAGCGACCACCGGATCCGGGTTCCGACTGCCGTGTCGCTGAATCTCGGCATGACGGTCGGCGTCGTGCTCTACGACCGCTGCGCCGACCGCTGGCGCCGGAACGGCGAAGCATAAGTCAGTTCTCGGACGACGACGCAGCCGGCTCGGCAAACAGAGACAGCAGCGGAAGCCCGAGACGCTCGCGCACGGAGCGGCGCACCAGGCGCTGCCTGAGCTCCGGCAACCGGTCCTCGTCCACTCTTCCGGCCATCCGAGCCAGCGCCTCGCCGGCGCCCGCCACGACGGCTTCGCGGTCCGCCGGCGCCAGGGACTCGAACGCCTGCGCCAAAAGTTCGATATCCAACTCGGCCAGCCGGGCTTCGACGTCGGGGGCCGGACCGCTCAGCCCGAGCAGCCTGCTCTGCCAGACGTCGCCACCTTCCAACGTCGCCGGTAGCGCGGACGCCAAGGCCGCAAGCCGCGCCGGCACATCGATCGCGGCCGGCCGCCGGCGCACCGGCGGTACCGCCCCCAACTCCCGGTAAACCGCCCATGCCTTCTCCACCGCCGCCCGGCAGTACCGCAAACTGCTCACCCGTCTCTTCGGCGCCTCCGGCGAGGCGGCCGCCCGCTCGGCCCGGCGCGCGAACACTTCGCGGATGCTCTCGAGGACCAACGAGAGCGGCACGCCCTCCAGCCGCCACTGCTGCGCCAAGCGCCAGTCGGCGGGACTCAACAGCAACGGCGCTCCACGCAGCCGGATGAACTCTTCCTCGATCGCCTCGAAGTAGTCGCGGTCCCCGCTCTCAGGATCCGCTCCCGGGGTCACGCCTCGATGACCTCGCCCGAGGCGATCGTGCGCAGACCGGCCGCCGTCTCGAGGCGAAAGCGGCCGCCGTCATCGAAGCCCGCGAAACGGCCGGAGAGCGTCTCGCCGCCGATCCGGCAGCTCACCTCGTCGCCCTCGCGATGGACGCTGCAGGGGCGGTAGGCATCCAGTGCGTACACGGGGTCTCCGGCGTGGCTCAGCTCGCGTTCCAGCGAGGTCGCGAGCCGTTCGACGACGGCCGCCCGCGAAGGCACGCGCTCGGTCTCGAGCGCGAGCGATGTCGAGACCGGCGTCGGCAGTTCGCCCCCGGCGCCGAAGTCGTAGTTCACGCCGAAACCAATCACGGCGACCATGCCGCCTTCTCGGCCGACGACCGTCTCGATCAGGATCCCCGCGATCTTGCGGCCGCCCACGAGCACGTCGTTGGGCCACTTCAGGCCCGCTCGGCCGCCTGTGAAGCCCGCCAACGCGCGGCACACCCCGACTCCGGCCAGCAGCGGCAGCGCACCGAGCTGATCCTCCACCGGGCCCGCCCCCGCGATCGGCAGCGGCTGCAGCCAGGTGCAGTAGAGACCGCGTCCCGCGGTGCTGACCCAGGAACGACCCTGTCGACCCCGGCCCGCGGTCTGCTCAAAGGCCACCACCAGCGCCGTCTGGGGCGTGGATTCCTCCTCCAAAAACCGTTCGGCCAGAGCCTTGACGAAACGGTTCGTCGAGTCGACCGTGTCCATCAACACCAGGTTGTCCGGCAGGCGCCGCGAACGGGACCGAAGTTCCCCGACAAATTGGTCGAAATCGTTGGAGCGGTCCGCCATTGGGGCGGGAAGCCTAACCGAGTCGGCGCCGGCTCAGTGCGCCAGGATCTCGCTCACCCGGTTGCGCTGCTCCTCCAGTTCGGCGAGACGGGCGCGGTTGCCCTCGACAACGTGGGCTGGCGCCTTTTCGAGAAACGCGGCGTTCGAGAGACGGCCCTCGGCGCCGGCGATCTCGGCGTCGATCTTTTCCAGCTCCTTGGTGAGCTTCGTCCGTTCGGCCTCGCTCATCGCGGGGGCTTCGACCTCGAATGCCAGGTTCAGGCCCCCCGCCCGGTCCCGGACCGACCCGGCCGGACCCTGGCCCGCGCTCACCTGGCTGACGCCGGCGACGGCGCCAAGGAGGGACGCCTGCTCGACGACGAAGGCGATCAGGTCCGTGTCGCCGTCCTCGACGAAGACCGCCATCTTCGCGGCGCCGGTGAGGTTCCGTTCGCGGCGTAGACTCCGGGTGGTCTGGACCACGGCGACCAGAACGTCCATGCCCCGCTCGATCTCATTCGAGACAAGGTCGTCGTCGCCCAGCGGGTAGGCCGCAACAGCGATGCTCCGGGGTCCGGCGGACTCCGGCGCCGCCCCTCGCGGCAGGCGCTGCCAGAGCTCCTCGGTCAGGTGCGGCATCACGGGGTGCAGCAGTCGGAGACTGGCGTCGATCGTGTAGAGGAGGGTCTCGGCGACCCGCGGGCGCGCAGCGACGCCGGAGAGGGCGGGCTTGGCGAACTCGATGTACCAGTCGCAGAGTTCGTGCCAGAAGAAGTGGTAGAGCGCGTTGCAGGCGCGGTCGAAACGAAACTCTGCCAGGGCCGCGTTGACCGCGACCGCGGTCGCCGACAGGCGCGAAAGGATCCACCGCTCCGGAGCGGCCAGGTCGCTACCCAGCAACTCGGCAACCGACGCCGGAGTACTGGCGCCCCCGGTGCGCGCCAGGGCGAAGCGGACCGCGTTCCAGATCTTGTTGCCGAAGGCGCGGTACCCCGCCATGCGCTCCAGGTCGAGCGGGATGTCGCGTCCCGGCACGTCCAGCACCGCCAGAGTGAAACGCATCGCGTCAGCGCCGTACTCCTTCACCAGGTCCATCGGATCGACCGTGTTGCCCTTGGTCTTCGACATCTTCTCGCCGTGCGCATCCCGCACCAGACCGGTCAGATGGACGGTGCCGAACGGGATATCGCCGTAGAAGTGATTGGAGAGCATGACCATCCGCGCCACCCAGAAGAACAGGATGTCGTGGCCGGTGATCAGGACGTCCGTCGGGTACCAGGTTCGCAAGTCCGGCGCGTCCTCGTCGGGCCAACCGAGAGTCGAGATCGGCCACAGCCCGGACGAGAACCAGGTGTCCAGCACGTCGGGGTCGCGGGTCAGTTCGGCCGTGCCGGCCAGTTCCTCGGCCTCCCCACGGTTCATCGCCACGTAGCAAGCCCCGTCCTCGTCGTACCAAGCCGGAATACGGTGTCCCCACCAGAGTTGGCGGGAGATGACCCACGGCCGGATGTTCGTAAGCCAGTGCTCCCAGGTCTTGTCAAAGGAGTTCGGGATCAGCTCGAGGCGCCCGTCGGAGGCCGCGGCCAGCGCCTCCTTCGCCATGCCGGAAACGTCGGCGAACCACTGGGGCGACAGCATCGGCTCGATCGGTTCGCCGCTCCGTTGCGAATGTCCCACGCTGTGGACGTGCCGCTCGGTCTTGACGAGGCGCCCCTCCGCCTTAAGACGCTCGACGACGCGGCGGCGGGCCTCGAAGCGGTCCAGACCTTCGAAGTCGGCGCCCGCCTCGGCCGTCATCCGGCCGTCCAGGCCGATCACCCGCAGCCCGGGCAGATCATGCCTCTGCGCGATCTCGTAGTCGTTCGGGTCGTGGAACGGGGTGACCTTGACCAGTCCGGTGCCGAACTCCGGGTCGACGTACTCGTCGGCGACCAGCCGCAGGCGCCGGCCGAGAATCGGCAGCCGCGCGAAACGCCCCGCAAGGTGACGGTAGCGCTCGTCCTCGGGGTGGAAGGCGACCGCGGTGTCGCCTAATACGGTCTCGGGACGGGTGGTCGCGACGATCAGCGGTTCCTCGCCGGCGTCGCCGCTTCCCTCGTCCGGCTCCAACGCATAGGCCAGGTGGTAGAGCGCGCCCTCGACCTCGCGGTTCTCGACTTCCAGGTCGGACACCGCGGTCCGCAGCACAGGGGACCAATTGACCATGTACTCGCCCCGGTAGATCAGGCCCTCACGGTAGAGCCCGACGAAGGCCGTGCGGACCGCCCGCGCCAGCCCCTCGTCCAGGGTGAACCGCTCCCGGGACCAGTCGCAGGAGGCGCCCAAGCGCTGCAACTGTCGCTTGATGTTCGCGTGGTACTCGTCCTTCCACCGCCACACCCGCTCGAGGAACTTCTCCCGCCCGAGTTCGAGCCGGCTCGTACCCTCCTGCTCGAGTTGCCGTTCGACCATGAGCTGGGTCGCGATACCGGCATGGTCGGTGCCTGGAAGCCACAGGGCGTTGTCGCCTCGCATCCGGCGCCAGCGGGTGACCAGATCCTGCAGGGTGCTCTGGAGGGCGTGCCCCATGTGCAGCTTGCCGGTCACGTTCGGCGGCGGGATCAGGATGCAGTAGGGAGTCCGTCCCCCGCCTTCCGGATCCTGCGGACAACGGAACAGTTCCTGCTCCTCCCACCACGCCTGCCACCTGCTCTCGTAAGAGGCGGGGTCGAAGCGCTTGTCCATCGCCGCGCCCGCCGCTCGGGCGCCGGCCGCAGCCTCGTTGTCCGCCATCAGTCGCCGGCCCCGAGGGCCCTGCCCGCGGTTTCGTCCGCTAACCACAGTGTCTTCATTGCGACCCGAGGCGCCGGTTCAGGTACTCGATGATCGCGGCAGTGCTGGAGCCCGGGGGAAAGACCTCGTCCACGCCGGCAGCCTTGAGCCCTTCGATATCCATCTCCGGGACGATGCCGCCGGCGAACACCAGCACGTCGCCGGCGTCCGCGGCGCGCAGCCCCTCGACCACTTCGGGGAGGAGGGTGTTGTGGGCGCCGGAAAGGATGGACAGGCCGACGGCCCGGACGTCCTCCTGCACGGCGGCCGAGACGATTTGCTCGGGCGTCTTGCGCAACCCGGTGTAGATCACCTCGAAGCCGGCGTCGCGCAGCGCCCGCGCCACGACCTTGGCGCCACGGTCGTGACCGTCAAGCCCGGGCTTGGCGACCACAATCCGGTGCGGCGTCGCCGCGCCGGGTCGCGCCGGGCTCAAGGCGAGTCCTCCCGGCGCAGGCCGTGCTGGTCCATCTTCTTGTACAGGTTGCTTCTCGGGGTTCCGATCGCCTTGGCGGTCCGGGTCACGTTCCAGGCATGCTCCTCGAGTTTCTTCGCCAGGTAGAGACGTTCCGCGGTATCCCTGCACTCCCGCAGGGTCGCCACCGCGAGAATAGCCTCCGACAGCTCCCCGCGCTCCGGACCGGCGAGCCGGAGAACGTCTCCGCGGTCGATCTCGTCACCCGGCGTGAGGATCAGCAGACGCTCCACCAGGTTCTTCAGCTCACGGACGTTGCCCCGCCACGGCATCGCCTGCAACTGCCGGGTCGCCTCCCCGGTCAGGGTCTTCGGCCGGTAGTTGTTCTCCACGCCAAAGCGCTCGATGAAGTGGTCGACCAGGAGCGGCAGGTCGTCCAGGCGCTCCCGCAGCGGCGGCACGTACACCGGGACCACGTTCAGCCGGTAGAAGAGATCCTCACGGAAACGGCCCGCCTCGATCTCCGCCACCAGATCCCGGTGGGTCGCTGCCACCACCCGGACATCGACGGTCACGGTCGTGCGGGCGCCGACCGGCTCGATCTCGCCGCTCTGCAGCGCCCTCAGCACCTTCGCCTGGGTGCGGGCGGACATGTCCCCCACCTCGTCCAGGAAGATCGTGCCGCCATCGGCGGCCGTGAACTTGCCGATCTGGCGGCCTACGGCGCCGGTAAAGGCGCCCTTCTCGTGGCCGAACAGCTCGGACTCGATCAGTTCGTCGGGAATCGCGGCGCAGTTGACCTGCACGAGCGGCATTTCGCTGCGCGGGCTGCCAGAGTGAATGGCGCGCGCCACCAACTCCTTGCCGACACCGCTCTCGCCGGTGATCAGCACGGTGGCCGGGGTCGGCGCAGCGCGCTCGATCGTGGCCCGAAGCTCCTGCATCGGGGCGGACTCGCCCACCAACTCGAACGGCGCGCCACGCAACAGGCGGTTCTCGTCCTCGAGCCGCTGGAACTCGACGGCGTTGCGAAGGGCCAGCAGCACGCGGTCCCGTTCGAGCGGCTTCTCGAGGAAGTCGTAGGCCCCCAGCCGGATCGCCTCGACCGCGGCAGCGATGTCCCCATGGCCGCTGATCATCACAACCGGCATGTCGTGGCCGCGCTCCCGGAGACTCGAGAGCGTGGCCAGACCGTCGATTTCGGGCATCTTGATGTCGAGCAGAACGGCCGCCGGAGGCCTGGTCATCACCCGTCGCAGCGCCTCCCTCCCGGTCGACGCCTCCTCGACCCGGTAGTGCTCAAACTCGAGGATCATCCGCAACGAGCTTCGGATCGACTCCTCGTCGTCGACCACGAGCACCCGAGGGCCCATGGGGGTCAGGGTACTTCGATGACCGAGTAGAACCGCTGGCCGCCAGGAACCACCGCCTCGACACGGACCAGGTCACCGGAATTCAGACCGGACATCGCCTGCTCCACGTCATCCAGATCGCGAATCGCGGTGTCGTCGATGCCGGTGATCACGAACCCCGCCTGGAATCCCCGCTCGGCGAAGACGCTGCGGGCCGAGACATCCGACACGAACACCCCCCGCTGCCGCCGGTCCAGGCCGGAGCGCTCCCGAAGATTCGAGGTCAGAGGCCGCAACTCCAGACCAAGCCACTCCATGCTTTCGTCCCGCGTCGGCGCCGGCCTGACAGAGTCGTTCTCGGCAACCTGGGGCGGACGTTCCTCCAGCACGATGTCGCGCTTGATCCGCTTGAAGTCGCGGAGGATCTCCAGTTCGACTCCCTCACCGGGCGCCAGCGCCGCCACGTAGTCGATCAGATCGCGCGTGCCCACGACCTCGTGGTCGTCGACGCCGAGGATCACGTCTCCGGATTCGACTCCAGCCTTCTCCGCCGGCGTGTCCGGCTGCACGCCCTGCACCAGGGCGCCGTTCGGCTCGTCCAACTTGTAGTAACGCGCTTCGATGTGCTCCAGGTCGCGGATCTGCACGCCCAGATAGCCCCGCCGGACCCGGCCCTCGTCCCGCAACTGCGGAAGCACTCCCTCGAGGACATCCACCGGCACGGCGAAGCCGATGTTCTCGGCCCACGCCATCGCGGTGGCGATTCCGACAACCTCGCCGGCGGTGTTCACCAGCGGTCCTCCGGAGTTTCCCCGGTTGATCGCGGCGTCGGTCTGGATGTAGTTCGCGAAGCTGCTGTCCCCACGCTCGATACCGAACGAGCGCCCCTTCGCGCTGACCACGCCCACCGTCACGGATGCCTCGAAGCTCAGCGGGCTGCCGATCGCCATGATCCAGTCGCCGACCCGCAGTTCTTCCGAGTCTCCGAGCGAAAGGAACGGCAGTTCCTCGTCCACGGCGATCTTGATCAGAGCCAGGTCCGTCTCCTTGTCGCGGCCCCGGACCTCCGCCTCGTACTCGCGCCCGTCGAGACGGACCGTGATGTCGTCCGCCCCGTCGATCACGTGGTTGTTCGTCACGATCCAGCCGTCGGCGGAGATCAGGAAGCCGCTCCCCGCGCCCTGAAGCCGTTGCTCGTCCGGTTCAGCCTCGCGATCCGGCTGGCGCTGGAACGGATTGCGGCGGAAGAAGAAGTCGGACGCCGAACTCTCTTCGATCCTCGCCACTTCGACTGTGACCACGGCCGGCAGCACCGCCTCCGCCAAATCGGCGAAGCTCTCGATCGACGTCCTGGCGTGGCCTTCGACCCGCCTCGCCTGCGCGCTGCTTGAGTCCTCCTCCGAAGCCGCCGCGATCCGACCAGCCTCCTCGGCCCGGGTCGGTTCCGTGAGGTTCAGGCCGCCGGCGATGATCATGCCGAAGACCAGGGCGCCGAAGACCATCAGGGCGGTAAAGAGGAGCTGTTTCTTCGTATTCATCGTCAGGAGTACCTCGTTGAAGAAGGGAAGCATACAACCGTCGCGGCCGCCCTCCCCACGCGGGTGCGGTCGGCCGCGCCGCTAACGTGCAATCCGCCTGCCAACCCGGGAACGGTTGCCCGCCCCAACCATCAGTTGTATAGTCTGCGCCCAACTGCCGGCGCTTCTCCCACGCTTCTCCCAGAAGAGGGGGGATCGCCTCTGAGATCGGGGACAGTCTTCGGCCTCCGGGGCGCGCGAATCCGCCGAAAACCGGCAGGCGGCTGCTGAGAGTGGGTGCTTCGGCCCGCTCTCTTTTGTTTAGGGACCCCTCAGTTCTAGAGACCCATTCTTCGTTCCAGAGACCCGTCAGCGAGACCACCACCCGAAACCGTATGCCCTCTCCCCAACCCACCTCCGATCTCCAGGCGCCCTATGGACCGCCAGCCGTCGGATCGGTTTCGGGACCGCGCCACGCCATGGGAACCGCCATCGACTCCGACCTTCTTGGGCGCCTCGAGCGCCTCGTAGCGAGCTACTCCTGCGAATTGCTCGACGCCGCTTTTCGAGGCGGCAGCCTGCGGTTGGTGATCGACCACCCAGACGGCGTGACCCACGAGCACTGCGCCGGCGTTTCCAGAGAGGCGTCCGTCCTCCTCGACGCGGAGGACTTCGGCCCGACCTCCGGCTACCTGCTGGAAGTCAGTTCGCCGGGCCTCGACCGCGAACTCTACTCACCGGGCGACTACGAACGCTTCCGCGGACGGCGGGCCAAGGTGACCTTCACCGACGCCGCGACGGGAAGCCGGCGCACGGTGCGTGGTCTCCTGGAGGGTCTGAGCGCCGAGGCTCCAGGTGTCGCACTCATCCTCGAGGACGACAGCGGCGACACTTTGCCCCTAACCATCGACAGCATTCACAAGGCCAGACTACTGGTCGAACTCTGACTCCGGGGACTCTGACAATGGCTCAGCCACACACTCCCGAAGTGAACATCAACGAGGTCCTCAGGCAGGTCGCCCACGAGAAGGACATCGATCTCGACCGGTGGATCGTCGCCCTCGAGGACGCGGTGGCCTCCGCGGCCAAGAAGCAGCACCACATCAAGGAGCCGGTGCGCTCCTACATGGACCGAGAGACCGGCCAGTTCAGCGCCTTCCTCTACCGGCAGGTGGTGGAAGAGGTTGAAGACCCCTTCGCCGAGTGGACCCTCGAAGAGGCCCGCGAGCACAAGGAGGACGCCGAGATCGGCGAGGAGATCGAGCTCCCGATCTCCACCGATGGGCTCGGACGGATCGCCGCCCAGTCGGCGAAGCAGGTGCTCTACCAGCGTGTCCGGGAAGCCGAACGGGAGAAGATCTTCGGCGAGTTCGAGAATCGCGTCGGCGAAGTGGTCAACGGCACGGTGCGACGCTTCGAGCGCGGCGACATCATCGTCGACCTCGGCCGCACCGAGGCGATCGTTCCCCGCAGCGAGCAGTCCCGCCACGAGCGCTACAGCCAGGGTGAGCGAATCCGCGGAGTGATCGTCGAGGTCCACAAGCAGCCCAAGGGACCTCAGATCGTGATGTCCCGCACCGACCCCCGCCTGCTGGTCAAGCTGTTCGAGATGGAAGTGCCCGAGATCTACGACGGCACCGTGGTGATCAAGACCGCGGTGCGCGCTCCCGGCGAACGCGCCAAGGTCGCCGTCATGAGCCGGGAACGCGATGTCGACCCGGTCGGCGCCTGCGTCGGCATGAAGGGATCGCGCGTGCAGTCGATCATCCGCGAACTCCGCGGCGAGAAGATCGACATCATCGAGTACTCGGAAGACCAGGTGACCTTCGCGCAGAGCGCCCTGGCGCCGGCGCGGATCACCCGCGTATCGGTGACCCACGCGGGCGCCACTCCGCACCTCGACGTGATCGTCGAGGACGAGCAGCTCTCGCTTGCGATCGGCAAGCGGGGCCAGAACGTGCGCCTGGCCAGTGAACTCATCGGCGCCAGAATCGACATCAAGAGCGAAACGGACGTCAAGGACGAGGTCGCCGACGCGTTGGCCAGGATGCTGAACGTCGACCGCGGCGCGGACGAGCTCGACCTGACCGAGATTCCGGGCGTCGACGGGGACATCGCAGCCGCCCTCTCCGGGGCAGGCTTAGGTGAACTCGAGGCCCTCGAGAACGCCGGTGTGCAGGCTCTGACGATGGTTCCGGGGGTCGACGACACTTTGGCTGCGGCGATTCTCGAGTGGGCGGCCGAACGCTCCGGGTCTGCCGGGGCCGAAGACGCCGCCGCGGAGAGCGACAGCCCCGCGATGGACGAAGACGATTTCATGGCGGCGCTGACACGCGTGCTCGAGGAAGAGACCGGTAACGCCGACGAGGGCGGCGACAACGACACGGGGAACGGCGCAGCCTAGGGGCGCCTGAGCCGATACGACGACGGGGAACCGAGGACTCAATGGCAAAAATCCGGCTGCAGGATCTGGCCAAGCGGATGAACGTGGCCGAACAGGACTTGCTGTTCAAGTTCCGATCGATCGGTGTTCGCGTAGAAGGCGAAGACGCGATGATCGACACGGAAATCATCAAGGCCCTGCTGGAAGGCAAGAAGATCGCCGGTCCCCAGCGCGAGGTCATCCTGCGCGACCGCGCGGCGCCACCGGCCGCGCCCCGGCGCCGTCCCATTTCTAGCCTCAGGCCGCCTTCCGGGCCGATGCGCCCGAATCGACGGCGACAGGTCGTCCACAAGCACATGATCCGCACCCTGACGCCGGCCGAGTCGAAGCCGAAGCCGCCGACGCCGGAGGAGATCGCTGCAAAGGAGATCGCGGCCGAGGAGGCCGCCAGGCCGGGCACGCCGGTGCCGGGAAGCCGGGATACGCCACCGCCGCCAGCCGAGACCCCAGCCGCCGCTCCGACTGCCACGCCGACATCGTCCCCGGCAGCGCCGCCGCCCGCGGTGGCGCCGCCCGCCCCGTCTACGGCGCCCTCGGAAGCTCGGGCAGCGGCGCCTCCTGCCCTCGATCTGCGCAGCCGCCGGGAGCGCCAGCAAGAGCGGCGGGCCGAGACGGCTGCCGAGGACGGCCCGCGCCGCACTCTGACCGTGTCGGACGGCCTGCTGGTCCGGGACCTGGCCGAGAAGATGGGCGTCAAGACGAAGGACCTGCTCAAGATGCTGTTCGAGCGCGGCGTCATGGCGACGGTAAACCACGTCCTGGAACCGGAAGTGGCGGTCGAACTCGCGGAGCAGATGGGTTTCGACGCCCTGGTCGTCTCCTTCGAAGAGGAAATCCAGTTCGAGCATGAGGAAGAACTGGAGGCCAGCGGCGAGAGCGCCGATGGGACGGCCGAGGTCGAGCGACCGCCGATCGTGACCATCATGGGCCACGTCGATCACGGCAAGACCTCCCTGCTCGACGCGATCCGCAAGTCCAGGCTCACCGAAGCCGAGTTCGGCGGGATCACGCAGCACATCGCGGCCTACCAGGTCGAGCACGGCGATGGTCGCATCACGTTCCTCGACACCCCCGGCCACGAAGCGTTCACCCTGCTCCGGGCCCGGGGCGCCAAGGTCACGGACATGGTGGTCCTGGTCGTTGCCGCAGACGACGGCGTGATGCCCCAGACCCTTGAAGCGCTCGACCACGCCCGCGCCGCGTCGGTGCCGATCCTGGTTGCGATCAACAAGATCGACCGGCCGAACGCCAACGTCGACCGGGTCAAGCAGCAGTTGGCGGAACGCGACCTCATGGTCGAGGACTGGGGCGGCGACGTGATCGCGGTGCCGATCTCCGCCCTCAAGGGCGAGGGAATCGGCGATCTGATCGAGATGCTCACGCTGACCGCGGAGGTGGCGGAGCTTCGGGCAAATCCGGAGTTGCAGGCCCAGGGCGTCGTGATCGAAGCGAGCAAGGAAACCGGCCGCGGCCCGGTCGCGACGATCCTGGTTCAGAACGGCACTCTCCGCGTCGGCGACGTCTTCGTCTGCGGTTCGACCTGGGGCCGGGTCCGGTCTCTCATGAACGATCTGGGCAAGCGGGTCAAGGAAGCTCCGCCGTCCATGCCGGTCGAGGTCGCGGGCTTCAACGGTCTTCCCGACGCGGGCGACTCGTTCCAGGTCGCAGCCAGGGAGGCGAAGGCTCGCTCGATCGCCCAGTTCCGGAGCGAGGAGAAGCGTCGCGTCGAACTCGCTCCCACCGCGAGCGGCGTTTCCCTCGAAAGCCTGTTCGCGAGTCTGAAGGAAGGCGAGGTCAAGGAACTGTCCGTCATCCTCAAGGCCGACGTCCAGGGATCGGTCGAGGTGCTCCGGGATACGCTGCAGAAGGTCTCGACGGACAAGGTCAAGGTAAACGTGATCCGCGCCGCGGTCGGCGCCGTGACCACGCACGATGTGCTCCTGGCATCGGCTGGGGGAGCGATCATCTACGGCTTCAACATCCGCCCCGAGCGCAACGCCGCCGACCTTGCCGCCAAGGAAGATGTCGAGGTGCGGCTGCATACGGTGATCTACGAGCTGACGGAAGAACTCCTTGCGGCGATGACCGGACTGCTGGAGCCGATCTACCGAGAAATCTCCATGGGCCGCGCCGAGGTGCGCGAGGTCTTCAAGGTGCCCAAGGTCGGCATGGTCGCCGGCTGCCACGTGGTCGCGGGTGTCATCCCGCGCCGCGCGCAGATTCGCCTGGTACGCGACAGCGTGGTCGTCCACGAGGGCAAGATCGGCTCGCTGCGCCGATTCAAGGAGGACACGGCGGAGGTGCGCAGCGGCTTCGATTGCGGTATCGGCATCGACCGCTATCAGGACGTCAAACCCGGCGATCTGATCGAGGCCTTCGACCACGAAGCCGTCGCCCCGACCCTCTGATCCCGTGACATCCGTATCCCAGGCCCGCGCACGCGATCTGCTGCGCCGGGAGTTGACTGACATTCTGCGGCGCGAAGTCCAGGATCCCCGAGCGGCTCTCGCCAGCATCGCCGATCTGACCCTGAGTACGGATCGCGGTCACGCGCGCATCCTGCTCTCCGTGCTTGGCGACGACGATGAACGCCAGACGGCGATCAGAGCCGTGCAACGGGCAGCCGGCTTCATTCGCGGCCGCCTGGGGCGGCGCCTGCGTCTGAAGCGGACGCCGGAGCTCCACTTCGAACTCTACCGCGGCGCGGAACACGCCGAGCGGATCGACCAGCTCCTGAGTGAGTTGTGAACGCTGGAAGCCTCTCCCCTACCGTCCCCGAGGAGTTCGTCGCCGCCCTGCGCGGCGGCAGGAGTTTCCTGCTCTCCAGCCACACCCATCCGGACGGCGACGCAATCGGCTCCGAGGTGGCGCTCGCGCGGATCCTCCGATCGACCGGACGATCCGCCACGATCTGGAACGTCGATCCGGCCCCGGCAACCTATGCCGGCGTCATCGGAGACACGCCCATTCACGTCGGCCGGACGCCGCCGCCCGGCTTTCCCGGCGGCTTCGATTTCGCGCTGCCGCTCGAGTGTCCCCAGCTCGACCGCACCGGCCTCGAACAGGCGCTCTGCCGGATGAAGCTCCTGAACATGGACCATCACCTGGGCAACCGTCTCTACGGAGCGGCCAACTGGGTCGACACCGAGGCGCCGGCCGTGGCCGAGATGGTGCTCCACCTGGCGCATGCCTTAGACGCCCCCATCGACGCGGCAACCGCGAACGCGCTCTACCTCGGGCTCTCGACCGATACCGGCAGCTTCCGGTACTCCAATGCCACCCCGCGGGCCTTCGACGCGGCCGCTGAACTCGTCCGCTGCGGCGCCCGCCCGGAGCAGATCGCCGGGTGGCTCTACGAGTCCCAGCCGCCCGGCGCTGTACGGCTGCTGGGCGAGATGCTTGGAACGCTGGAACTCCACTGCGACGGGCGCGTCGCCAGCGTTCGGCTTGAGTTGCAGATGTTCGAACGGGCCGGCGCGGCGGCGACGGACTCCGAAGGCCTGATCGACTACCCGCGGTCGATCCGCGGCGTCGAGGCGGTGGCGCTGTTCCGCGAACGCCCCGAAGGAGACGTCAAGGTCTCCCTGCGCAGCCGCGGCAAGGTCGATGTCGGGACGATCGCCAGCCGGCGCGGCGGCGGCGGCCATCGCAACGCCGCCGGCTGTCTGATCGACGGGGGGACGGACGAGTCCGCAGTGATCGCCGAATTGGCGGCCGCGGTCGAGGCGACCATGGGGAGTTCCCGGCACGCGACGGTTTCGGAGGACGCGACGTGACCCAGGGACCCGAGCGCCACGGCCTGCTCCTGGTCGACAAGCGACCGGGAGGCACTTCCCACGACGTGGTAAAGGCAGCGCGGCGCGCGCTGGGCGAGCGGAAGATCGGTCACTGCGGCACCCTCGATCCGAACGCCACCGGCCTGCTGCTGCTGACCGTCGGCCGCGGCACCCGTCTGACCCGCTTTCTGATCGGCGCGCCCAAGGTCTACGAAGGCGAGATCCGGTTCGGCGTCGCCACGGACACCTACGACGCGGCCGGCCAGGTGACCCTCGAGGGCAGCACCGCGGACCTGACGCACGAGCAGGTCATTCGGGCAATGCGCGACTTCGAGGGATCGCAGCACCAGTTGCCGCCGCCCTACTCGGCCAAGAAGATCGGCGGTCGCAAGTACTATGAACTCGCGCGCCGGGGAGAGGAGTTCGAACGCCAGGGCAAGGACGTCGAGATCTTCCAGTTCGAGGCGACCGGCCCGCTGGGAGGACCTGGCCCCGACCGGATCCCCTTCCGGCTGAGTTGCTCCACGGGGGCCTATGCGCGCTCGCTCGCCCACGACCTGGGCGAGCAGCTCGGCTGCGGCGGGCATCTTGCGACACTCCGCCGACTTCGCATCGGCTCCTTCGAGCTCGAAGCCGCGCTCGACGCGGAACGGCTCGAGGCGGTCGAGCGAGGCGCCGAACCGCTCGCGACCAGCGATCTGGGAGTCGCCTGGGTACCCTTCGACGACATTCCTCTCCCCTTTCCCCGCGTCACGATGGACGCGACCCAGGAACGCCGCATCGCCCACGGACAGTCCGTGCTGGCGCCGGGAAGCGAGGCCGAAGAGGGAGACTGGGTACAGATTACGGACAACCGCGGGCGGTTCCTCGCCGTGGGCGCCGTCGCGGAGCGGATCGGCGACCGCGGCCTCGCCGTCGTGCAGCCGAAGATCGTCTTCCAGTAGCGCCGCCAAACGCCTCACAGAGAGCGACTTTGGAGAAACGCGCCGGTAGCCTGACCGTGCTACACTGCGCGCCGCGAAAGGACAGAGGAACGACGAAGGAACCGTAAGAAGGCAACACAGAGAAACCAACCAGAACGGAACAAGCAGAGTCAGCGAGGAATCAGAGAGTGCCACAGACAACCGTAGTGAAAGACGAGATCATCCGTGACTTCCGTGTCCACGAGACGGACACGGGATCCCCCGAGGTCCAGGTCGCGCTCCTGACGAATCGCATCAACGAACTCACCGAGCACTTCAAGGTCCACAAGCACGACCATCATGGCCGTCGCGGTCTGCTGAAGATGGTCGGGCGCCGCCGTCGGCTGCTCGGCTACCTCCGCAGCCAGAGCTTCGAGCGCTACCGGACGACGATCGAGCGCCTCGGAATTCGCAGGTAGCGAGCATCCGCAGGTAGACCCCAGAGCCCGGAGCCGCCAGTCGGTTCCGCCTCTCCGGAACCGACCGGTTCGCCCGACAGGTGAGTTCGGATCCGACAACGGATCCAACAGACGAGACTTCCCGTTCCGGGAAGGAAGTCGCAGGAAGGAAGCCGAAGTGCTCTTCGGGTCACTCCCCCGAACATTCGCCGATGAAGGCACATGCCCGCCACTCAAGTCGCCGGGCGCAAACAACAGAGTAAGGAAGACAAGAGAACAGCAATGAAGTTCACCAAGGACATCCCGATCGGGAACTCCACCATGACCCTGGAATCCGGGCGCCTGGCCAAGCAGGCCAACGGTTCCTGCACCGTCCAGCTCGGCGAGACCATCGTGCTCACCACCGCCTGCATGGCGCCGGACAGCACCCCGCGCGGCTTTCTGCCCCTCACCGTCGACTACCGCGAGTACACATCGGCGGCGGGTCGCATCCCGGGCGGCTTCTTCAAGCGCGAGGGACGCCCCTCCGAGAAGGAGATCATCACCTGCCGCCTGACCGACCGGCCGCTGCGGCCGCTCTTCCCGTCGGGATACTTCTACGAGACCCAAGTCATCAGTTTCGTCCTCTCGGCCGACCAGGAGAACGACCCCGACATCCTCGCGATCAACGGTGCGTCGACGGCGCTCGTGCTCTCCGACATCCCCTTCTACCACCCGGTAGGCGCCGTCCGCGTCGGAATGATCGACGACGAGATCGTCTTCAACCCGACCGGCGCCGAGCGTGACGTGTCCGACCTTGACCTGATCGTCGTCGGCACGGAGGAAGCGGTGACCATGGTCGAGGCCGGCGCCAACCAGCTCGATGAGAGCGTGATCCTCGATTGCATCTTCGCGGGCCACCAGGAGCTGCAGAAGATCGTTCGCGCGCAGCAGGACCTGTTCCGCGAGATGAACCTGGAGAAGCCCGACTGGAAGGCCCCCGAGGCCTACACGGCCGAGTTCCAGCAGCAGGTCGAGAGCGCGATCTGGGACGACTTCACCGCGGCGCTCAACACGCCCGAGAAGTTCGAGCGCCGCGACGCCGTCAAGGCCGTGGTCAACGGCTTCCTCGAGCAGCTTCCCGAGGACGACGAGCGCCGCGCCCAGGTCGGCAAGATCGTCAGCGAACTCGAGGACAAAGCGCTGCGTGAGATCGTGATGAAGGAGAGCAAGCGCTTCGACAACCGGGCACTCGACGAGATCCGGTCGCTCGACTGCGACACGGGTCTCCTGCCCCGCGTACACGGTTCGGCGCTCTTCACCCGCGGCGAAACCCAGGCTCTCGCCTCGGTCACGCTCGGCACCCGCCGCGATGCGCAGCTCATCGAGGAGTACGAGGGGGAGACCCACCAGAAATTCCTCCTCCACTACAACTTCCCACCCTTCTCGGTGGGCGAGGTGCGGTTCCTGCGCGGTTCCAGCCGGCGTGAGATCGGCCATGGCGTTCTGGCCCGCCGCGCCCTGATTCCCGTGCTCCCGACCGAGGACGACTTCCCCTACACGGTCCGGGTGGTCTCGGAGATCCTGGAATCGAACGGTTCCTCGTCGATGGCCACCGTCTGCGCCAGCTCCCTGGCGTTGTTCGACGCCGGCGTGCCCATGCTGGCCCCGGTCGCGGGCGTCGCCATGGGTCTGGTCAAGGCCGGCGAGGACTTCGCCGTGCTCAGCGACATCGCGGGCCAGGAGGACCACCACGGCGACATGGACTTCAAGGTCGCCGGCACGCGCGGCGGCATCACCGCCCTGCAGATGGACATCAAGATCGCCGGCGTGACCCGCGACATCATGGGCCAGGCGCTGACCCAGGCGAAGGCCGGGCGGCTGCACATCCTCGACCACATGGCCGCCGAGATCGGCGAACCGCGAGAGGAGATGTCGGAGCACGCACCGCGCCTGCACGTGATGATGGTCGCCCGCGACCGGATTCGCGACGTGATCGGACCGGGCGGCAAGACGATCCGCGGCATCACCGAGGAGACCGGCTGCCAGATCGACATCGAGGACGACGGTCGCGTCGTCGTCGCCTCGCCGAACTCCACCGCGGCTGGACACGCGATCGCGATGATCGAGCGGCTCACCGAGGTGCCCGAGGTCGACAAGGTCTACACCGGCCAGGTGCGCAGGGTGGAACCGTTCGGCGCGTTCGTCGAGATCCTCCCCGGCACCGACGGCCTGGTCCACATCAGCGAACTCGCTCCCTATCGGGTCGGCGAGATTCGCGACCTGGTGACGGAAGGCGACGAGATGACGGTCAAGGTGATCGACATCGATCCGTCAGGCAAGGTGCGGCTCTCCCGCAAGGCGGTCATCATGGACGATCCCGACTTCGACCCCAAGGACTACGAGGGCATGGGCGTCCCGGCGCCCGCCGGCGGCGACCGCAGGGGCGGTCCCGGTGGGCGCGACGACCGCAGGGGCGGTTTCGGCGGACGCGGCGGACGCGGCGGCGGACGCGGCGGCCCCGGCGGTGGTCGCGGCGGCCCCGGCGGTGGACGCGGTCCTGGTGGACGCGGCCCTGGCGGGCGCGGTCCGCGACCCGGCGGCGGCGGACGGCGCTAGCCGTCGGCCGGCCGACACCGGCCGGCCGTTTCAGTCGGCCGCGCTGAGGGCAGCGCGATAGATCGCCCGGAAGGGGACTCCCCTCTCTCGGGCGATCCGTCGCACATCCTCGTACTCCGGCGCCGCTCCCAGGGACCGGCCGCCGATCAAGGCCGTCTTGACCCTGACCTCGCCGAAGGCCGTCGTCACCGACACGGTCGACCGCTCGGCCTCCAGCCGATCCACGACCGTCCGCCGGCAGCCCAGAGAACCCGTCTCGAGGAGTAGCCGCTCGGCGAGTTCGGATGCCTGCTCGGGGCGGCAGATGACGGTGACGGCGACGCCCGGGCGCGACTTCTTCATCTGCACCGGGGTGGCGAAGACATCGAGCGCGCCGGCCTCGAGCAGCGCCTCCCCGGCGTAGCCGATCGCCTCGCCGGTCGCGTCGTCGACCTGACATTCGAGCACCGCGACACGGTTCCACGGCGAGCCGGCCAGAACGGGGGTCGCCAGTTGGACCCGCAGGGCGTTCGGCCGATCGGCTAGTTCCCTGCTGCCCAACCCGACGCCGCTGTCCTCGATCCGGCGCGGGCTGCCGGCCGCCGAGGGCTCGAACGAGTCCACGAACTCGCGCACGATCACGGCGCCGGTCGGCGTCGTCAGCTCGCCCTCCACACCGCCTGTGCTGATCGGCACGCCCTGAAGCAGCAGGGCCGTCGCCGGCGCCGGCACCGGCATCACGCCGTGCCGGGTCCGGACCGTGCCGCTGCCCACCACCACGGTGGAACAAGACACGCCCGCCGGAACGAAATGCTCGATGGCGAGCGCGGCGCCGACCAGATCGACGATCGAATCGTCGGCGCCGACTTCGTGGAAGTGCACCTCGTCCAGGCCGACCCCGTGCACGCTCGCCTCCGCCTCTCCCAGACGGCGAAAGAGCGCCGCGGCACGTTCCTTTGTGCCAGCAGCGAGACCGCTCCGCTCGATCATGCGGAGGATCGTGGACAGGTTCCGATGCGAGGCGCCCTCGCCGCCTCCTCCCTCCACCGGCCGGCCATCACGAAGCACGCTGAAGCGCACACCCGCCAGCGCCCCCCGCTTCGCCCGCCGCACCTGCAACTCGACGCCGTCCAGGCCCAGCCGCTCGACCATCTCCTCGAGCAGGCCAACCGGCAGCCCCAGGTCCAGGCAGGCGCCCAGGAACATGTCGCCCGAGATGCCGCTCGCACAGTCCATGTGGAGCAGTACGGGGCCTCCAGCAGCCATCGGGCCGAACCCTAGCACCCCGCGCAGCCGGTGCCCGCTACAGGAATCCCCTTTCCCGCATCGACACCCAGCGACCGCCACCGGCCAGGATGAGGTGGTCGACCAGTTCGACTCCGACCGCGGCGCCGGCCCGCGCCAGCCTGCGGGTGAAGGCCACGTCCTCCCGGCTCGGATCCGGGTCGCCACTGGGGTGGTTGTGGAAGATCACGGCGGCCGTCGCTCCCAGGCGCAGCGCCTCCTTCAGGACCACCCGCGGCTCGACCGAGGTCCGGTCCAGGGCGCCGACGAAGTGCTCCCGCTCGCTGATCACGCGACCGCGGACGTCGACGTAAATCGCGCCCATCACCTCCTGGTCGCGGCGCGCGTAGCGCAAGTTCAGGTAGCGGGCGACGCCGACCACGTCGCCCAGGGGCCTTCTCTCCGGGAGCTGCGCCCGGGCCAACCGCCGGGCCAGTTCGACGGCCGCCAGGACGGTAGCCGCCTTGGCGGCCCCCAGCCCCTTGCGGCGCAACGACGGCAGGTCGTGCTCAACCAGCAGGGCGAGCGCCGGCAGGCCGCCGAGCCCGCGCCCCTCGTCGTAGAGCAGATCGTAGGCGAGATCGAGCACCGAGCAGCCACGGTGCCCGGTGCGCAGCAGAATGGCGATCAACTCGCAGTCGGTCAGGACGCCGGCGCCGTGCGCCAGCAACCGCTCTCGCGGACGCTCGCCCGAAGGCATCTCCCTCAACGTGCTGCCGGTCCTGGTGTCCTTCGTCATCGATTTCTGTTGACCAAGACGTTTTCTGCCCGGCACTTCCCGCGACCCGGCCCTCGCCAAGCCCTGCTATGAGCGTGCGCCGCACAACATGGGGTAGTCCGATCTTCCTGCCGCGCACGCTGCTATGAGCGTGCGCCGCAGAACATGGGGTAGTCCGACCTTCCTGCCGCGCACGCTGCTAGCGTGCCGCAGCCATGCGCGGCGCCGAACTTCCACCGTTCCTCGAGTTCGAGGCGCCGGCCGGCGAGCCGGCCGTCGCGGTGCTGCCGGTTCCCTACGAACGCACGACCTCCTGGGGACGGGGCGCCGAGGATGGACCGGCCGCCCTGCTCCGCGCCTCCCACTACGTCGAGCTCTACGACGAGGAGCTCCGACTGGAACCGTTTCGCATCGGCATCGAGACCCTGCCGCCGGTCGACGTCGAGGCCGGCGAGGACGCGGCGCTGGAGCGGATCAGCGCCTCTGCCAGAGCCGTGATCGAACGCGGCCGTTTCCTCGCCGCGATCGGCGGCGAACACACCGTCACGCCCGCCCTCGTGCGCGGCGTGGTGGAGGCGCTCGGCCCGGACCTGGGCCCCGACCTGGGAGTCGTGCAGTTCGACGCCCACACCGACCTGAGGCCGACCTACGCAGGCACCCCCTGGAACCACGCCTGCGCGATGAGCCGGGTACTCGACCTCGGCGTGTCCACGCTGGCCATCGGCATCCGTTCCCTGAGCCGCCCCGAGGCCGTGCGGATCGAAACCGAGGGCCTCCCCATCATCTGGGCCAGCCAGATGCATGCCCTGGCCGCCGAGGAACTCCAGGCGCTGTTCCTGGGTCTGCTGGCCTCACTGCCGGACACCGTCTATCTGACCTTCGACCTCGACTTCTTCGACCCCTCGTTGCTGCCGGCGACCGGGACGCCCGAGCCCGGCGGCGGCAACTGGCGCCAGGCTCTGGCGCTGCTCCGGCTGCTGTTCGAGCACAAGCGCGTGATCGCGATGGACATCGTCGAACTGGCCCCTATCCCCGGCAACCCGGCCAGCGACTTCACGGCCGCCAAACTGCTCTACAAGTGCATCGGTTACCGCTACCGGCAGGAGTTGACGGCGCTTTCGACCTTTCAACCCGCGCAGTAGAGCGACCCTGCCAATTGTTGACAAGCAGGAATCACGCGGCGCCGTCGTGGCTGTAGAAGGTCCAGGCGACCCCCAACGCCTACCGCCCGAGGACGATGTCGATACCGGCGAGGAAAAGGTCGATCTTCGCACGCGAAACCCGACCTACGGGCTGCTCGAGCAACGCTCGGTCCAGAGCATTGACTTGCGACACGTTAGCGACCGAGTCCTTCGGGAGATGCGTCATCCGCGCGGTGAGCAGTACGTGCCAGGTGCGTCGGCCCAGCGCAGATTGCTGGTCAGGGGCACGCAGACGACGGTAGCCAACCGGCTCCGGTTCAGGGCGTCACCCTGGACGACGATAACCGGTCGGCGAAACCCCGGCCCGGATCCCGTGGGCTCAGGCAGCTCAACCCAGCAGACGTCACCTTGGGCGATCACCATTCGGCACGATGCAGGGTGTGTCTTGCGGCGGCAGTGAGGAAGCCATCATCATCGCCTACATCGTCGCAAACGCGGTTCATCGTGTCCGTGACTTCGTCGGGAGCATGGCGTGCGACGTATTCGTCGAGGGCGGCGGCATACACTTCGCTCCGCGACCGCCGGGCGCGTCTGGCTAGGCGCTCAGCCCGCGCGAAAAGCTCATCAGGGATCGAGATCGCAGTCTTCATACCGATAGTATAACCACGAGGCTGCCTAGCAGCCCGTGGTGGAAGTCCGTGTCGCACCGAGACCGGCGAGGCGCGCGTTCCAACAAGGCGCGACGAAGGAGCATATCGGGGCCATATTCGACTGAGGAGCAACGATGTTGGACGTGATGCATCGCCGGTCGAATGCAGCGCGACTTTTTCAGCAAGCCCCTAGGAGCACTCGCAACGATTTCGCTGCGCTGCCGCGCATGGAACACTGTAGGAGCGTGGTCGCTACTTAGGTCCGCCCTGGGAACCCGTGTGGCGCGACCCGCGCCACACGCGAACCACTCCGTGCGCCCGTCATCGGGCGCACGGATGGCACGCGGGCGTCTCGCCCGCATCCGGCACGAAGCGCCGGCCAGGACGAGGAGTTTGTTCCATGCAAGGCCGTCGCGGAGTTCGTGCAGGATGTTGTTCAGATACCGGCCCCGCCCGTCCATCGAGATCTTCACCTCTGCGTCCTTTTGAACGCCGCCGTGAACTTCCGGCGCTTCCTCATCCTGTACTCCTCCTCTCGGCTAAGCCCCGACTTGCAGGAAATCCAGGCACGAGTCGCGTTGGCGACGGCGAGGAAGTGGCCAGCGACGGCGGTTGAGTGACCGAGGTGCAGGGTGGTCCTTCCGGACACCGTCTATCTGACCTTCGACCTCGACTTCTTCGACCCGTCGCTGCTGCCCGCGACCGGGACGCCCGAACCCGGCGGCGGCAACTGGCGCCAGGCTCTGGCGCTGCTCCGCCTGCTGTTCGAACGCCGGCCCCCTGACCGCCCAGGCGGCGGCCGTCCAGGTGGAGTTCGACTACCTGCGGCTCGGGATGGGCTATCTCGAACTGCCGCTATGGGACGGTTCGGTGATCGAGGCCGAGAACGCCGTGTTCGAGGACCGCGGCGGCGGCAACTTCCTGTGGACCGGCGAGGTGCCGGGCGCCGGCTACGAGAGCGTCCTGTTCACGGTGCAGGACCATTGCTGTCCCACAAACTTCAGAGTAGAGCGAGTTGAGTTCGCGTGTTGTTCGGGTCGGGTGGTCCGCTCGGAGGTTCGAAGAGGTCCAGCAGCGATCTTCGGTCGAACAGGTTGAGTTGCAGAAGGCGCAGGATCCGGCTCATGCTCCAGGACATCTTGTTGACGAACTTCAGGTAGGCGAGCAGGAGATGGACGCACACGGCGATCCAGATCTGCGTCATGACCGCGTTGGGCGAGGCGCCGACGAAACTCTTGATGCGCAGGTTCTGTTTGATCCACTTGAAGAAGAGCTCGACCTGCCAGCGCGCCTTGTAGATGTCCGCGATGGTCTTCGGGGCGAGGCTGAAGTTGTTGGTCAGGAACTTGTAGTGCCGGCCCGTCTCCGGGTCGCGATAGCCGACCCGACGCAACGGAATCGGGCACCGCTTGCGCCCCTTGACGCTGGTCAGCTCGATGGTCTGGTCCGACGTCACGCCCCGGCCGCGAGCGAACGAGCGCCGCTCCCGAACCGCGTACTTGACCTTGCGCTTCAGGCGGGTGACCAGGAAAACCCCTTGTGCATCAAGGTCCTTTAGCCATCCGAAGTCGAGGTACAGACGGTCCGCCGCCACGATGCTCCCCTTCGGAAGACGAAGCGACCGGGCCACCTCGAGGTCCGAGCCCTTGCCGTCGGTGACGTGCAGGAACGACGGCAGACAGCCCTCGTGGTCGAGACCCACGTGCAGCTTCAACGCCCCCTTGGTCTTGCGGTACCGCGCCCAGGGAAACACCTTCAGGCACAGGTCCACGTATGTGGCGTCGAGCGACAACAGCTTGTTCCGGAAACGGAACCCATGCCCCGGCGCCGCCGCCTGACAACGGCTCAGAAGGCGACCGAACAGCGCCTCGTACAGTTCGTGAGGCTGCTCTCTGTTCACCCGCGCCAGCGAAGATCGGGCTACCCGGCCAACGCCGAGATGGTACAGCTTGTGAGCCTGCGCATCCAGGTTCGACACGATGTCTCGCAGACTGCGCCGCCCGGAAAGCTGCGCCATCGCCATCGCTACGAACTGGCCCCAGCGGCTCATCGAGCGCAGCTTGCGTCCCCTGTGATGCCGCCGGGCCTCCCGCTCGAACTCATGTCTCGACACCAGCTTGAGGAACTGGCCAAGTACGGTACTATTGTGCGCCATGGGTCTGGATCTCCTTGCCGTCATTGGCTTTGCTTGAACACCAATCATACGACAAGGCACGGTTCAGACCCATCCTTCCTCCCCGTTTGTGGGACAGCACTGGTGCAGGACGGACACCTGGTGGGGTGGTTCGGGGAGCCGGGAGGGCCGCAGTACACCGTCCGCGCGGGGCCAGACGGGCGGGGCACGCTGGCGGTCGAGGTGGGGCCGA
The DNA here is from genome assembly GCA_965247095.1 of Candidatus Multivorans sp. Classification (GTDB taxonomy): domain Bacteria; phylum Acidobacteriota; class Thermoanaerobaculia; order Multivoradales; family Multivoraceae; genus Multivorans. The sequence goes on from OZ251997.1 coordinate 1,285,703, forward strand.
CAGGCGACTGGTGTGGCCATGGCAAGGTCCAGCAAGAGGCGCTCCACCCGGACCACAACAGGCGAGAGATGACCGGTGCCGGGATACCGAAGTCGGTCGGCGCAACATCGACCGACATATTGGACATTCTGGTGGTTTTCGATGAGGGTGCTGCGGCGTATTGGAAGAGGGCTGGTGGAATTCACTTAGCGATCCAGTCCGTCGGCGACTACTTCAACATGGTGTTGCGCAACAGCGGGCTATCGACCTCTGCAAGAGCGATAGCCGTCGGTTGGACCCCCTGGACAGGCAGCGCTCCACTTGAGCGCCATAGGTATCCAGGTTGGCAGTACACCATTGGCGAGAAGAACCTGATGGCCACAAGAACTCTGGACCGCATTCGCTTGGGAAAGCGTGCCGATCTGGTGGTCGTAGTCGAGTTCCCCCGGACAAATCTCTGGAGACTCGGAATGGCAAACCCAATAGGATTCATTCTGAAGCCAGAAGTCGGTCAGTATGGATTCGGCAGCGATGTGTCCGCACCGGCTCTCTCGCACGGCTACGTCTTTGCACACGACCTAGCAGCCCGTGGTGGAAGTCGGTTCGGCGCGGTTGCGATAGAATGCAGTCATGGCTATGGGCAAGACGGATCGTAGTGGTAGTCAGGAGCCGCTTTGGGTGGCGGGAGCGGATCTTCCTCGCAGCGCTGGTCACCCGTTCTATGAGCGGTTGAACGGCATTCTGGAAGCCGGCGGTTTCGACGAGTTGGTGGAGTCGGAGTGCGCGCAGTTCTATGCGGAGCGGATGGGCCGTCCGAGTCTTTGTCCGGGCCGGTACTTTCGTCTGCTGCTGGTGGGTTACTTCGAGGGTCTGGACTCGGAGCGCGGGATCGCGTGGCGTGCTCAGGACTCTCTGAGCATTCGTCGGTTCCTGGGGTTGGGCGTGACCGAGTCGGCGCCGGATCATTCGACCATTTCGCGTACGCGTCGGCTGGTCGACGTGGAGACTCACAGCAGAGTGTTCTCGTGGGTGCTTGGTCGTCTGGCGGAGTCGGGTCTGGTGTCGGGCAAGACGGTGGGCGTGGACGCGACGACTCTGGAGGCGAACGCGGCGTTGCGGAGCATCGTGCGTCTTGACAGTGGGGAGGACTACGACGAGTTCGTGCGGGGTTTGGCGGAGGCGTCGGGTGTGGAGACGCCGACGCGGACCGAGTTGGTCCGTTTCGACCGCAAGCGCAAGAAGAAGCTGTCGAACGCGGAGTGGGAGAATCCGCACGACCCGGAGGCGGAGATCACGAAGATGAAGGACGGCCGCACGCACTTCGCGTACAAGGCGGAGCAGGCGGTGGACCTCGAATCCGGGACGATCCTGGGAGTGACGGTTCAGGGCGGATCGAAGGGGGACACGGAGTCGTTCGGCGAGACGCTGGAGGAGACCTTCGAGCAGGTGGAATCGGCGACCGGGGACGATGCCGCGATCCAGGAGATCGTTGCCGACAAGGGCTACCACAGCAACGCTGTTCTCGCCTCCATCGACGAGTTGGGCCTTCGCAGCTACATCGCGGAGCCGGACCGTGGTCGTCGTCGTTGGAAGGGCAAGAAGGACCTGCAGGCCATCGTGTACGCGAACCGTCGGCGGATCCGGGGGAATCGGGGCAAGCGGATGCAGCGCCAGCGAGGGGAACGGCTTGAACGGCCTTTCGCTCACCAGTACGAGACCGGCGGCATGCGGCGGCTGCACCTGCGCGGTCGCTCGAACGTCCTCAAGCGCGTCTACATTCATGCCTGCGGCTGCAACCTCGGGCTCCTGATGCGCGAGCTTGTGGGAGTCGGCACGCCGCGGAGCCTCCAGGGCCGCGCTTCGGCAGCCCGCAACGCCCTCGCCGGTCAACATGGAGGGGTCTGGCCGCGACTCGTCGCGCTATACCGGCGGATCTTCCTGAGCCGGCCCGCAAACCCGATCCACTCGCTATCCAACATCTACCGCCGCGGCTGGTCCCCTCCAGAACCACACGTCTGACTGGTCCGCCTCCTCGGGCCACGAAGCCACTTCTGCCACGGGCTGCTAGGGCACAATCTCGGGTCCGGTCACGAGGCCCCTTACGACACCTGCTGCGGCACAGCCGGTCAAACTCCGAACTTCGGCACGTCGCTGCCGGCCTACGCCTGCGGCCACACCGACCTCACGGCAAGCCCGCAGCCTGTCCACACGATCATGAGTTACGGCCGAGTCCCTTCGGGCAGCCCGTACTCCAGGCAGGTGCCGTACTTTTCCTCCCCTGAGTTGTACAAGCCGAATGACTGGACACTAGGCGTCATCGGCGAGGCGGACAATGTACTGGCCTTCCAGGAAACGACTCTGCCACGTGCGGTCCGACTGAGTGACATTGCAGTACCGCACCCTCCGGGCCCTACCGGCTTAAGTGGGCACTGGACGGATCGGGGCAGTGTAGAACTGACGTGGGATGCGGCCAACGTCGTTAGGGTAGGAATTCGACTTGATGATGACTATTGGGATTCAGCTTGCTGCCCCGGAGCCGAAGGTTCCGGCGTGCGTGCTGTTTGGGGTGCGAGAATGGACGGCTGGATCGAGGATCCCTCCTCCCTTGAGAGGGTTGGAGTCCACCTCTCCGGATTGAGACCAGGCGGCCGGTACTCCTTCTTCGCTTGGAGCGGTTATCCCTACAGCGTGATGAGTGACGTGCTGGTGTTGGAGCCGCCAGAGGGCGGCCGGCATGGGTTTAGAAGCGCCGAGCAATGTTGCCGCGCAGGAAACGGGATCGGACAGCGTACGCCTGACCTGGGCCGACAACTCGGAAAGTGAGGACGGGTTTGAAGTCTGGTACCGCAAGTGGACCCCCGGAGATCCTCATTGGAACGACGCGGACCTGCGCTGGCGTCGCTACGGTGAACCACTGCCGGCACGTACCCGGTACGTAGATGTCGAAGGGCTGGCAGCGGAGGAGGAGATCCAGGTCACGGACAGCTACGAGAGAGCGCAGCGCGGGCGTTACTCGTTCGTGGTCGTCGCTTACAACGACATAGGGTTCAGCGCCAGCGAGACGTTCGACCTGGAGTTCATGCCCGGGCCCTATCCCGAGCCAAGGGCATCCGGAGAGATCACGGACTGCGGCGTTCAGAGCCGCCCGACGGGAGTCGACCTGGACGGCTACCAAGTCTATGCCTGTGTGGAGACGCCGGACGGAGCTCGCCGTAGGGCTTGGGACTACCGCCTGGAGGCGGACCAGTCCCCGCTGCTCTACTTCTTCGACCGGGACAACGCGGAGGTCCTGATCAAGGTGCTGGACGGCTGCGCGATCAACGGCCATCGGTGGGTGTTCGTGGCCCCGGTGACGACCCTGGCGTTCCGGCTCCAGATCCGGGAACTCGGCCCCTACCTCGCGAACCGGAGACAGGTCTGGCACTACGACTCGGAACGTCGGCCGCAGGACAGGATTCGCCACCAAGCCGTCGGCAACCCGAAGGACAGAACGGCGCGCACGGTGAGCGACACGACGGCCTTTCCGTGCACCGCGGCGGAGATTGCGGCTGCCAGGGCGGAGTCCTCAGGTTCTGGAGACGATGCAGGACTCCTGTCACGCGGCGCGAACTCGCTGCCTGCGCTGTCGGCTGCCGCGGCGACGCCTCTCGCCGCGGGAGCGCGCACGGACTGCGCCCCCGGCGGGCCGGCGCTGACGCTGCGCGGCGGCTACACGGTGAGCATGTGCTACGAGACGTACAAATGCGAGGTCGGCGACGCGCGCGACTGGGGGCTCGATTCGAGTCAGTCGGGGCTCCTATACTTCTTCAAGCCGAACAACGTGGAGGTGCTGATCAAGGTGCTGGACGGCTGCGGCGTCAACCGCCATCGCTGGGTGTTCGTGGCGCCCGTCACCGATCTGGCATTCAACTTGGTCGTGGAAAGCCCCGACGGCCAGCGCTGGACGCACACGAACCGTCTCGGCGTAACGGCGGACACCATGGCCGACACGTCCGCGTTCCCCTGCGCCTCGGTGGCGGCCTCCGGACCCTGACCACAGGGGGGGGAGAGACGCCTAGCGCTCGAACCCGCCGCCGCGGCTGAACCCCGGGTGGGCGCTGGGCCAGGGATCGCGCACGGGCCGCGGCCAGACGGTAGAGCCGGCGTAGCTGCTCCTCGAGGTGGACCAGTTCGCCCCGGTAGTAGTCCACGGCGCTCCTGAACGCCTCCTGCAGGCGACCGGCGCGCTCGACGCGAGGGTGCGGCCGGCTGGTGCGTCGGGCCGCCCAGGCCGCCGGCCCCAGGTGGATGCCCGGCGCGCGGTCCAGCTTGGCGGCCGCCTCGAGGTCGCCGCGGCCAAGCGCCGCCTCGTACTGCTCGACCAGGGAACGGTGGTCGATCCTCTCCGGCCGGCCGGCCGGCGCGATCGAGGGCGACGTTCGTGAGGCCGCACCACTCCTCCCGCCACTGCTTGAGCAGCGCCCGGTCGTTCCAGGCGCGCTCCTTGCCGGCGAATCCGTCAGGACCGATCGCCCTGGTCGTCAGCAGGATGTGAGCGTGCGGGTTGTGGGTGTCGCCACCGTGGTAGGCGACATCGGCGATCATGCCGGCGGCAACGAACTCGTCGTGGCAGCAGCCGCGGACCAGCTCGCGGCGCTGCTGGGGCGTCAGTTCGACCGGCAGCGCGACCACGACCTCGCGGGCGACCTAGGCGTCCTTGCGCCGCTCGGCCGCCTCGACCTGGTTCCAGAGGCGGGCGCGGTCATGCACCCAGGCCGGCGCATCCTGCGAAGCCAGGATCTCCGCGCCGTCCACGCCGCCGCGGCGCTGGACCTGGCGCTCGAGACGGACCTGCCGATCGAGGCTCCCCTCGAGGTCGCGCACGCCTTCGGACTCCTCGACTGCGACCCGGACTCGGCCGAGGCGCTGGACGTCGCCGGCCGGCCGTGGCTCGTCCTGGCGTCAGGTTCCGACGCTCGGGGTAGCATCGAAGGCATGAAGGGCCGGCGATGAGCACGACAGACACGCTCCGTACGGCGGAGACGTTGACGGAGGCCGGCGTGCCGGACCGGCAGGCCGCCGCCCATGCGCAGCGATCGAGGATGCGGCGACGGAGGCGGTAGGCGACTTGGTGACGCGCGAGGACCTGCGTTCCGCCCTAGCGGAGCTTCGCGCTGACCTGTACCGCATGATGCTGATTCAGGCCGGCGTGATCATCGGCACAGTGGTCGCCCTGTTGCGGCTGATCCCCTAAAGCGCGGCCGGGGAGACAGCGGTCCCCGCTTTCGGTTTCCGCCGCGGTGAGGCGGCCCACGCTTTCTACAGGCCGATCAGTCCGCCGGCGACGTAGACCCAGAACACGATCAGGACCAGGCCGATCGCGTTGAGCCACAGGCCGGCGCGGACCATCTGGGGGATGGTGATCTCCCCGGAGCCGAACACGATCGCGTTCGGCGGCGTGGCCACCGGCATCATGAAGGCGCAGCTCGCCGCCAGCGTGGCCGGCACGATCAGGAGCAGCGGATCCACGTTGATCGCCGCCGCCGTGGCGCCCAGGATCGGCAGGAAGGTCGCGGTCGTCGCCGTATTGCTGGTGACCTCCGTCAGCATGATGAGCAGGGTGGCGGCGCCGACGACCAGAACCAGCACCGGCATGCCCTCCAGCACCAGCAGGAGGCTTCCGATGAAGCGGTCCACGCCGGTACTGACGACCGCGGCCGCGAGGCTGAGCCCGCCCCCGAACAGCAGCAGGATCCCCCATGGCGCCTCGAGCGCCTTCTTCCAACTCAGCAGAAAGACACCCCGCCGGAAATGGACGGGCATCGCGAACAGCAACAGGCCGGCGCCGATCGCGATGCCCGGGTCGGTCAGTCCGGCCAACGGCATGGCGCCGCCGATCTCGATCTCGGCGAGCCAGGTGCGAGTGGTCCACAGGACGGCCGCCGAAACGAAGATCGCGAGCACCGCTTTCTCCGGTCCGCTGATCGGCCCCAGCTTCCGCAGCTCGCCGCGGATGAGTTCCGCACCGCCGGGCACTTCCCGGATTTGCAGCGGGTAGACGAACCGGGTGAGCACCAGCCAGGCCAGCGGCAGGAAGGACAGGGTGAGCAGGAGACCGAACGGCATCCACTGCGCAAACGTGATCTCCCGGCCGTAGGTGTCCTCCACGAACGACATCATCTGGATGTTGGGAGGGGTGCCGATCTTGGTCGCGACGCCTCCGATCGAGGCGCCGTACGCCGTCCCGAGCAGCAGATTCAGCGCGAAGGGGAACGGCTTCCCCACCGGCGCCACCTCCGGGCCGAGTCTCTGGCGGACCAGATCGATCACCGACAGGGCGATCGGCAGCATCATGACCGTGGTGGCCGTGTTGGAGATCCACATGCTCAGGAAGGCGCTTGCGGCCATGAAGCCGAGCACCAGGCGATCCGGCCGGCTGCCGACACGAAGGATGATGTGGAGCGCCATACGGCGGTGCAGACCCCAGGTCTGCATCGAAAGGGCGATCATGAAACCGCCCAGGAAGAGAAAGATGTTCGGATTCGCGTAGGGCGCCGCGACCCGTGCGATGCCGAGGTCCCCGCCCGTCAAGAGCGGGATCGCGACCAGCGGCAGCAGCGAGGTGACGGCCACGGGCAGGGCCTCGGTGAGCCACAACACGCCCATGAGGACCCCGGTCGCCGCCACCGCACGGCCCCCGTCGGAAAGCCCGGAGACGACCTCGCCGTTGGCATCGACAACCGCCTCAGGGATCAGGAAGTAGGCCAGCGCCGCCAGGATCGGCGCGCCGACCAAGCCGGCCGCAACAGAAGCCCAGGGACCCCGATCGCGGCTGTGCTCAGCCATTCCCTGCGCCGCGGCCCTTGCGGACGTGGCGGCGGAAGTAGGACCTCGTCAAGCCGGTGACGACACCCGACAGCAGCAGCAGTGAAATCAGGTTCGGGAACGACATCAGCCCCAGGGCGACATCGCCGAAGGTCCAGACGGTCGAGAGCGGCAGCAGGCAGCCCAGGAAGAAGAAGCCGACATAGACCCAGCGGTACACAGGAATGGCTCTGGCGCCGAACAGGTACTCGGTCGAACGGTCGCCGTAGTACGACCACGAGATCGCCGTCGACACAGCGAACAGCAGCACAGACAGCGTGACGATCAGATCGCCCCGGCTTCCCGGCAGACCGAGACTGAAAGCCCGCGCCGTCAGTGGCGCTCCGGTCAGAAGCGCTCCGCCCTCGATCCTCGGCGGCTCGCCCCCGGCGCGGAGCGTTCCGTCGCCGGCGATCTCCAATCTTCCGCTCCAGGCAGCGCCCGTGCCGTCCACCAGGCGCGGCTCGGCGATCATCGAGTTCAGCACCACGAAGGAGCCGGCGGCTATCCCGTCCTGGACATCGACCGCGCCACCGCCGCGCGTCGTCCGCTCGTCCCGCGCCGAGAGCAACTCGGAGTCGTCGTCGAGCACGCGGTGGATGCCCTCGACCTCGTCGAGCCCAAAAGCCTGCGGCGTGTGGTCGCGCCACGCGTCCGTGCTGACGATGACGAGCCCCGTCATCGTGCAGATGACCAGGGTGTCGATGAACGGCTCGAGCGAGGCGACCAGCCCCTCGCGCACCGGCTCGTCGGTCCGGGCCGCCGCGTGGGCGATGGGTGCGCTGCCCTGCCCCGCCTCGTTGCTGAACAGACCGCGGCGGATGCCCCACATCATGGTCATCAGGAAGGAGCCGGCAGCGCCGCCGACCATGGAGGTGGGCCGGAACGCCTGCTCGACGATCAGGGCCAGGCTCGCAGGCACAATCTCGATGTTCAGGAGCAGGATGACCAGGGCGCCGCCGACGTAGATCACCGCCATGCCCGGCGCGAGGATCGAGGTCACCCTGCCGATGCGGCGGATACCGCCGACAATGACCACCGCCACCAGGGACGCGAAGACGAGACCGGTCCACACCGGCGCCAGACCGAACTGGGACTCGAGTTGATCGGCCATCGTGTTCGCCTGGTTCATGTTGCCGGTGCCGAAGGAGCACATCACCGCCAGACCGGCGAACAGCATCGCCATCCACTTCCAGTTCGCGCCGAGGCCCTTCTCGATGTAGTACATCGGACCGCCGGAGACCGAGCCGTCCGCATGCACCCGCCGGTAGGCGACCGCCAGGGTGCACTCGGCGAACTTGAGCGCCATACCGAAGAACGCGGTCACCCACATCCAGAACAGGGCGCCGGGCCCCCCCATGCGGATCGCGATGGCAACGCCGGCAATGTTCCCGATGCCGACCGTCGCCGAGAGCGCCGTCGTCAGGGCCTGGAAGTGAACCAGGTCGCCCTCGTCCTCCGGATCGTCGTACTTGCCACGCAGGATCGCCCAGGCGTGGCGAAAGCCGCGCAACTGGATCAGGCCCAGGCGCACGGTGACGAAGAGACCCGTACCCAGGAGCACCAGCGCCAGGATCGGCGCCTGGGGCGGCGTGTTCCAGACCAGCCCCTCGAGCCAGCCGGCTACCGGTCCAAGAAGCCCGTTGATCCCGTCTGCTACCTTCCCAAACAGCTCCTCGGGCATCGAGCGTCAGCCTCCCCTAGCGATAGTTGGCCGGATGGCCGGTAGCGAAGACCACCACGGACTCGCCGGAACGGATGGTACCGGAGTCGCTGAGACGGGAAAGTGCCGCCATCGCCGCCGCGGTCTCGGGGCCGACCAGGAGCCCTTCCTCCGCCGCCACCCGGGCCGCCGTCGCCGCGACCTCGGCCTCCTCCACCGCCACCGCGGCGCCGCCGCTGTCCCGCAGCGCCCGCAGGATGAGGAAGTCGCCGATCGCCCTGGGCACCCGCAACCCCCATACCTCGGTGTCCGGTTCCTGCCAGGGGTCGGCGTGGTCACTGCCGGCCTCGTGGGCGCGCACGATCGGCGCGCACCCGGCCATCTGGACGACGGCGAATTTCGCCGGCGGACCGCTCAAGAGGCCGAGCCTGCGTAGCTCAGAGAACGCCTTCGCCATGCCCACGATGCCGGTGCCGCCGCCGGTGGGATAGATGATCCAGTCCGGCAGCCGCCAGCCGAACTGCTCGGCGACCTCGAAGCCCATCGTCTTCTTGCCTTCCGCACGGTACGGCTCGCGGAGGGTCGAAAGATCCCAGAAGTCGCCGCCCCGCTCCAGGAGCGCCGCGCCGGCGTCGACCAATGTCCCGCCGGCCTCGATGACCTCGGCGCCGAAGCCACGGCAACGCTCACGCACCGTTGCCGGCGTGTCCTCGGGCAAAGCCACGCGGCAGGGCAGCCCCGCGGCGGCGGCGTAGGCCGCGGCCGCCATCGCCGCGTTGCCGGCGCTCGGAAGCTGCACACCGGGGGCGCCGAGTTCCCGCGCCCGGTTCACCGCCAGCGACAGTCCCCGATCCTTGAAGGAACCGGTGGGATTGCCCGCCTCGTTCTTCAGGAAAACCCGCACTCCGTCGGGCGCCAGGCGACGAAGTCGGAGCACCGGCGTGCCGCCCTCGCCGAGATCGACCCGGCGGTGGAAGTCGACAACCGGCAGCAACTCGCGGTACCGCCACAGCGTCCACGGCCGGCTGTTCAGAGCTCCGGCGAACGTCCTGCCCCGGTTCCGGTCGAGTTCGTAGGCGACCAGCCAAGGCTTGCCAGCGGGCGACAGAAACGCCGGTTCGTCAAGCGGCCTCTGAACCCCGGTCGCGGAGCAGACGAGACCGCTGGCCCACGTGTTTCCGTTCGCCCGCATCAGTCCTTTCCCGCTGCGGGAGGATAGCAGCAGTTCCCGCCGCCGGACCCTCAAGAAAGACACAACACACTGAGAAACAACAACTTAGACGCAAAACGTGCTATCATCAGCTTCTACCGTCGATCAACTTCTTCGCATCAGTCTATGAGCAAACAAATCGGCAGCTTTGAGATCGTCGGCCGTCTCGAAGCCCTCGCTGGCGCCGCCTCCTACCTGGGCCGCAACTCCATTGACGGCTCCTCGGCGACGATCGACATCTGGACGCCGGAGACTCCCGACGCGCAGGCGCGCTTCCTCGAGCGGGCCACCGCCGGCGCGCGGCTCGAGCACGACGGCGTCGCCCGCATCCTCGATTTCGGCATCGACGGCGCCACCTCGTGCCGCATCGAAGAGTTCGCCGACGGTGAGACCCTCGCGGCGAAGCTCCGGCAGGCCGGCGATCTGTCGAAAGAGACTGCTCTCGCCTGGCTGGCGCAGATCGCGCGCGCCCTGGAGTACGCACACGGAATGGGCGTCGTTCACGGCGACCTGCACCCCGGCATGGTCACGATCCGTTCCGACGGCAAGGCCCAACTGCGCGGCTTCGCCAATCCACGCACCACCGGCGAACTCCGGTACCGCGCGCCGGAACTCCTCCGCGGCGACGCGATCGATGTGCGCACCGACCTCTACGCCTTCGGCGTTCTGCTCCACCGCCTGCTGACCTACCAGCCGGGCTGGAACCCGACCCTTCCCCGCCGGCTGAAGTGGAAGTCGCCCCAGCCGCTGAACGATCTGCCCGCGGACTTTCCGCGCCGGCTGCTCCCCGTCTTCGAGGGCTGCCTGCACGACAACCCCGCGGATCGCCTCGGAAACTTCACGTCCGTTGTCGGCGCACTCGAGGCCGCGATCCAAGATGCGGCTGAGGTCAGCGCGACCAACGCCAATGTGACCGCGACCCACGGCGAAGCCGCCCTGCCGCCCGACGCGTCCCCGAGTTGGGCTTCAGCGACCATGGTGACCGGCCGGGACGACGATTCGGGCGCCGGACCCACGGTTGACATCCCGGTTCAGAAGTCGATCAAGGGTGATGGCCCGCTCGTCGATGTCGAGCTCCAGGGCAGCGCCTCCGGGAAGGACGGAGCGATCCCGCCCAGTCTCGAGACGGTGGCGGCCGCAATCAAGCGGCCATCGCGCTCCCGCTTCCGCCGACGCTGGTTGACGTTCGCGACCGTGGCCGGAACCGCGCTCTGGCTCGGCGGCACTCTCTGGTGGTCCAAGGGCAGTCCGGCCGTGGCCGGTTCCGATGTCCCCGCGGCCGACGAAGAGACGATTTCCGAGCCGGCGCAACCGGGCACGGCGGGCGCGACCGGCGATGCCCGGCCCTCTGACGACCTCCATTCCCCGGCGGACGCCGCGGCGCCGGTCGGCTCGGCCGCGAGTCGGCCCGAGACAGTCCGCCCGACCAACCGCGGCACCGGCCGCCTCGCCCTGGCGCCCGCCTGGCACCCCGAGATCACCGTCTCGGTGGCAGGCGGAGAGCCTGTCGTTCTCGACCGGCGGCGGGTGTTCGAAGTCGAAGCCGGCGTCGACCACGTGCTCACGTTCGAACTCGCGACTCGCGACTACCAGATCCGGGAGCAGGTGGTGACCCAGGTCGCATCGGGCCGCCTGCTGGAAACGCCCGTGCCCCTGGTGCGACCGGGGTTCCTCAGCGTGGCTTCGGCCGAGGAGTCGGCGCGTCCAGTCTTCGTGCGCGTCGGGGATGAGGCGATCGGCTGGACACCGATCGACAGCCTGCAACTGCCGGTCGGCGCCCACGTCATCAGCATCTTCAAGAACCCCACCTGGCGCCCCGAGGAGCGGATAGACCAGCGCATCCGGGTACGTTCCAAGCAGGAAACCACGGTGCAATTCGACCTCGAATCCGAGCCGCCGGCGTTAATCGTCGACGGACGGAGAATCGAGTACGTTCCGGTCGATGCCGAGCCCGCACCTGAGACATCGAACACGCCGGTCACCACCCCTTCGGACTGACCCGGATTCGGCGGCCATGGCCGGCGGATGCTGTCGTCTGACCGCGAAGTCGCCGTAGACTGCTACCGGCATGGTCCAAACGACCGAGTTGTCGACGCCACGAAGGGAGTCCGGTTCCTGGCTGGGCGATCCGTCGCCGTCCAGTACCGATGCTGGTGCGGAGCAGACGCCGCTTGACGTCAGCGTGCTGGTGCCGGTGCTGAACGAGGAGGCCACCGTCGCCAGCCTGACGGAGCGTGTTCTGGCGAACCTGGACGCCCTGGGCGTCCGCTCCGAGGTCCTGTTCATCGACGACGGCTCGACCGACGGCACGTTCGAAGAGGTGCGGCGGCAGCACGAGCGCGATCCACGGGTCCGCGTCATCCGCCTGCGCCGGAACTTCGGCAAGGCGGCGGCGCTCTCGGCAGGGGTCGATTACGCCCGCGGCCGCATTCTGGTCACGATGGACGGCGATCTGCAGGACGATCCAGACGAGATTCCCCGCCTCCTGCAGGCCCTCGAAGACGGACCCCTCGATCTGGTCAGCGGCTGGAAGCGAACCCGGCGCGACCCACTGCGGCGCCGCATGGCTTCGAAGGTCTTCAACTGGGTAACGCGCACACTCTCCAAGGTCGAGCTGCACGACTTCAACTCGGGTTTCAAGGCCTATCGTCGCGAGGTTCTGGAGCAGGTGGCCGTCTACGGCGAACTCCATCGGTACATTCCGGTTCTCGCCAGCCGCCGCGGCTTCGTCATCGGCGAGATCCCCGTTGCCCACCATCCACGCCGGGTCGGCCGCAGCCGGTACGGATGGGATCGGTCCTACAAGGGCCCGGTCGACCTGATCACGGTGCTCTTCATCAGCCGCTTCACCCGCCGGCCGCTGCATCTCTTCGGACCGATCGGCCTGATCAGTTGTGCTCTGGGCTTTGGCATCTGCTCCTATCTGGCCGTGCTCTGGTTCACCGGCGCCTCCCTCTCGAACCGGCCCCTGCTGCTGCTTGGCGTCCTGCTCATGGTGCTGGGCATTCAGATCGTCACCACCGGCCTGATCGGCGAGCTGATCACCTTCAAGAACTTCCGCCGGCACGACAGCTACTCCGTTCGCGAGCGGGTTGGCTGAGGGCGACTTGCCTGAAGCGAACCTGACCTCGGCAGCGGAACGGGGCGGGCGAACCGGCGCCCCCGAGGCGGGTCTGCGGATCCTCTTCCTCACCCAGACCTACCCCCGCTGGCCGGGCGACACGGCGGGACCCTTCATCCGCGAACTGGCCCGCGGCCTGGTCCGCGGCGGCGACCGCGTCACCGTGCTGGCGCCGCGCGCGGAGGGCGTGCGTTCCGCCTGGATCGACGACGGCGTCGAGGTCCGCACCTTCGCCTACGCGCCACGACGGCTGGAGGTGCTCGGCTATGGACGCAGTCTGGCCGCCGACGAGCGCATCCGGCCTGGCGCCGGTCTGGCGGCGCCGCTCTACCTGCGCGCCGCCGCCTCCGCGGTCGCCCGCCATCTCGCGCGCGACCCCTACGATCTGCTCCACGCGCACTGGCTCGCCCCGAACGGACTGGTGGCGCTGTGGCCAGGCGTGCGCAAGCGGGGCACCCTGATCGCCGCGGGTCTGCACGGCAGCGACGTCTTCCTGGCCGAGAAGGCCGTGGTGCGTCCCGCGATCCGGCGCGTCCTGAAGCGCTGCCAACTTTTGACCGGCTGCTCGCCGGAACTCGTGGACCGGGTCCTGAGACTGGGTTACCACGGCAAGCCGCACCGGGTCATCCCCTACGGCGTCGACGTCGACCTCTTCTGTCCCGCCACCGAGGCCGCGGACCCACCGAGCGGCGACGGGTGGCGTGAACGCCTCGGCATCCCCGACCACGCCACGGTGCTGCTCGGCGTCGGGCGGTTGGCGACAAAGAAGGGATTCCACGTCCTGGTCGACGTGCTACCCCGGCTCCTGGCCGAGTTCGACGACCTGCACGCCGTCATCGCCGGCGGCGGCGACCAGATGCCCGAACTCCTGGCCGCCGTAGCGGAGTGGGCGCCGGAACACACCGGTCGAGTCCACTTTCCCGGTCTGGTCGCCCACGACGATCTGCCCGACCTCTACCGCAGCGCCGACCTCTTCGTCCTACCTGCTGTCCACGACCCGCAGGGCAATGTCGACGGCCTGCCCAACGTGATCCTCGAGGCTCTGGCAAGCGGCCTGCCCGTGGTTTCCACAGCGATCTCGGGGATCCCACTCGCGATCGAGTCCGGCGTCCACGGAATCCTCGTCCTGGAGCAGGACCGCGCCGCCCTCAAGGACGCGATCGCCGGTCTGCTCGCCGCGCCCGAGCGACGGCGCCGGATGGCGGTACGAGCGCGCGCCAAAGCCGTCTCGCAACTGACTTGGGACATCGTGTCCGGCGCCTATCGCGACGCCTACCTGGAAGCCCTATCGCAGCGGGAGCGCCGCCGACGGTGAAGGGAGTCGGCGAGGAGGTCGCGTTCGGCCCACAGAGCCGAAAGGCCTGGTGGACCGTCCTGGTCGCCGCCATGACCCTGCCGACCGTCGCCTCGCTCGCGTACTTCGTCTGGCTCGAAGGCACCGCCTGGGTCGCGCCCGCCTACCTCGGCGCCAAGGTGCTCCAGTTCGCGGGCCCGGTGGCAGCCCTCGGCGCACTGCTCGCGGCGGCAACCGGGCCGTCACGCCCGGGCCGCTCGGTGGCCCTGGGTCTGAGCACCGGCATCGCCGGCGCCGCCTCCACCTGGATTGCCTACGTGGCGCTGTTTCGGGGCGGCGACATGGCGGCCCGGGCCACTGAAGCAATCACCGTCAAGCTCGCCGACTTCCACCTCGACGCCCTCTGGCGCTTTGTCGTCGCGGCCCTCCTCATCAGCTTCCTCCACTCCTGGCTCGAGGAGGTCTACTGGCGGGCGTTCGTCTACCGCTGGCTCCAGCGCCTGACGTCCTCCGAGTGGGCCCTGATCGTCGCCGCCCTCGGCTACGCGGCCCACCACGTCGTCGTCATCGGCGTCTACATTGGCGACGCGTCGGTTCTGGTGGTGCTCCTCATGGCGGCGCCCGTCGTTCTCGGAGGCGTCCTCTACTCCCTGCTCTACCGCGCCACCGGTAACCGCCTCCTGGCGCCCTGGATCAGCCACGTCTGCTTCGACCTCGCCATCATGGCGGTCGGCTACGACCTGATCTTCGGCGGCTGAGCCGCGGTGGCTGCTACCGGCCGCGCGGAGCGTCGGTGCGCGCCGTCGGCAGGCCCTGCTCGCGCAGCCAGTCGTCGTTGTAGATCGTGCTCAGGTAGCGGGTGCCGGAGTCGGGAAACAGGGTGACCACCCGCGCCCCCGGGTGCAGCTCGGGCAGGATCTCGCGCACTCCCCAGAGCGCCGCGCCGCTTGAGCCGCCCACCAGCATCGCCTCCTCCCGCGCGAGTTCCCGGGCGGCCAGGAACGCCTCCGCGTCGCTCACCTGGAGCATCCGGTCGAAGACATCGAACTCCGGGCAGTCGATGATCTCTTCATCGCCAAGTCCTTCGAGCAGGTAGCGGCCAGGCGCCGCCGAGTCGTCCTGCGCCCCCGACAGCGCCGCGAAGTGGCGGCTGAACACCGAACCTTCGACATCGACAGCGACCACCCGAATCTTCGGATCCTGCTCCTTCAAGTACCGGCCCACGCCGGAGACGGTGCCGCCGGTGCCGATGCCGCCGACGAACACATCGATCCGCCCTTCCATCTGTCGCCAGATCTCCGGGGCGGTGGTCTCGTAGTGGCACCTGTTGTTGTCGCGGTTGTTGTGCTGATCGGGGAAGAAGGCGTCGGGATCCGCGGCGGCCAGGCTCCGTGCCTTCCGGTTGTATGACTCCGGGTGCTCAGGGGGCAGATCGCCGTCCACCAGGATCAGCTCAACGCCCAGGGCGCGCAGACAGTCGAGCTTTTCCCTGCTGGTCTGGCTGCGGACCACGGCACGGCAGCGCAGCCCCCGGTTCGTCGCCATCATCGCCAGCCCCATTGCCGTATTGCCGGAGGAAGCCTCGATCACCACGCCTCCCGGCGAGAGCCTTCCCGAGGCGAGCGCACGGTCCACGAGGTACCGCGCCACGCGGTCCTTCACGCTACCCATCGGGTTCAGGTACTCGAGCTTCGCGAAGACACAGGTCTCGCTCCGGGCCGTGCCCAGCGAACGGCGGAGACGCACCATGGGCGTGCCGCCGATCGCCTCGCTCACATCCTCGCAGACCTTCTCCGCAAGACCCTCTGGAGGGACACGAGCACCGCTCAAGATGGCGGAACCCCCGGACCTGCCGCGCACACTCCTAACCATCTCCGCCAGCCTCCGACAGACGATCGCGGACGAGCTGCATGTCTTCCCAGGCCGCCCGCTTGTACGACGGATCCCGCAGCAGGAAGGCCGGATGGTAGGTAACCCGAACCGGTACGCCCGCCACTTCATGCCAGCGCCCACGCAGGCGGCCCAGAGAGTCCCGCGTCTGCAACAGTTGCTGGGCGGCGACTCGACCGAGGGCGACGATCACCCGAGGGGCGATGAGTTCCACCTGCCGGTCGAGGAACGAGCGGCAGGCGGCGGCTTCGTCGGGCTGCGGATCGCGGTTGTTCGGCGGCCGGCACTTGACCACGTTCGTGATGTAGACATCCTCCCGCCGCAGATCGATGGCCTGGATGATCCGGTTCAGGAGTTGGCCGGCCGGTCCCACGAAGGGCAGGCCCTGCTGATCCTCGTGGTAGCCGGGCCCCTCGCCAACAAACATCAGGTCCGCGTCACCGTCGCCGTCGCCGAACACGACCGTGTTGCGCTGCTCACAGAGCCGGCATGCGGTACAGCCCTGAGCCTCCTCCGCCACCGCCTGCAGACGGTCAGAGCGGTCTCCCGCACCTTCCCGCACGGTTTTCACCGCCCGCGGCGGATAGGCATCCTCGAAGCCGAGCTCTCGCAGCAGACCGAGTTCCTGCCCCACCGAGAGTTGAAGTCGCGTCACGAGCCCTTAGCCCGAAGCGGCCCTGTCGCCGGCAAACAACTCCAGCAGACGGCCCGCCAGTTCGTCCTTCGACTGCTTTGGGAACCGGACGGGTCCGCCCTTGCGGCCGAAGACGACTACCTCATTGTCCGTCGCCTCGAATCCGATGTCAGGCCGCGACACGTCGTTGGCGACGATCCAGTGCGCCTGCTTCGCCTCCAGCTTGCTCCGCGCCGACTCCTCGAGGTGTTCAGTCTCGGCCGCGAAGCCGACGCGCGTCGCCTGAGGCGCCAGCGACGCCAGGCCGGCGAGGAGGTCGGGGTTCTGCTCCAGTTCGAGCACCAGACCGTCGGCGCCTGACTTCTTGAGCTTCTGGCCGGCAGGCTCGCGCGGCCGGTAGTCGGCGACCGCGGCGGCCATCACAACGAGGTCGGCCGCCGGCGCCGTCTCTCCGAGCGCCGCCTGCATCTCGACCGCCGAGACGACATCGATCCGCTGCACGCCCTCAGGAGTCTCCTGGTTCACGGGTCCGGCGACGAGAGTGACCTCCGCGCCCCGGAGCGCCGCCTGACGCGCCAGGGCGAAGCCCATGCGCCCGCTCGACCGGTTGCCGAGGAAACGAACGGGATCGATCGCCTCGTAGGTCGGGCCGGCTGTGACGACGACTCGCCAGCCGGCCAGCGGACCCACAGGCGAGGCGGCCCCGGTCTCCGGCAGCGCCAACTTCCGGCACACCGCGTCCACGATCGCCTCCGGTTCGGCCATACGGCCCCAACCCCGCTCGCCCGAAGCCAGCGCGCCTTCGACCGGCCCCACGATCAGGGCGCCGCGGCGGCTCAGCGTCTCGACCTGGGCGCCGACCTGCGGTTTGCGCCACATCGCGTCGTGCATTGCCGGCGCCACCACCACCGGGCCCTCGAACATCAGAGCGGTGGTGCTCAGGAAGTCGTCCGCGAGACCGAGAGACAGGCGGGCCAGCGTGTTGGCGGTCGCCGGCGCGACGCAGAGCAGATCGGCCCACTGCGCCGCCTCGACATGGAGTTCGGCGCCGTCCACGCCGCCGTCGCGCGACAGGTAGCTCTGGCCGTAGACCCGTTCGCCGCTCAGCACCTCGAGGGTGAGCGGCGACACGAAACTCTCAGCCGCCAGGGTCGGCGCGCAGCGTACGGCGATCCCCCGCTCACGAAGCCGGCGGACCAGGTAAGCGCCCTTGTAGGCGGCTATCCCGCCGCTTATGCCGAGAAGGACTCTGGCAGCGGGCACACCGTGAGACTCCTAGTTGACTGTGCTGCGCCGCCCGAAGGCATCGTCCCCGGGCTGCGGATTGCCGTCCTCGACGCTACCCGACTCCGGAGACTCGGGCGCCTCGCCGTAGTCCCACTCGATCACGTCGTGCTGTATCTCGCTCATCGCGTGCCGGGCGAACTTCGGGCTCTCCCGTGGCATGCGTTCCTGAGCGCCGCGAATCAACTGCTCGGCGCGGCGCGCGGCCAGGAGGACGAAGCGGAACTTGCTATCTATTTTCTCAGGAAAACGGGCCATGTGCATGAAAGTCCGCGAGAACGCTGCGTACACGCTCCCGCATCCGCTCCCTTCGCTGTCGTTTCTCGAGAATGATGGCTGCCAGGGTCTCACTGGCCGCCTCGGCGCGGTCGTTGACAATAACATAGTCGTAGTCCCGCACGCGGCCCAATTCGCCCAGCGCACCCTGGAGCCGCTGCCGGATCGCCGGCGCCTCATCCAGATCGCGTCCCCGGAGGCGCGCCACCAGCGCCTGGGGGCTCGGCGGCATCACGAAGATGCTGTGGACCGCGGTACCCAACTGGCCCGCCGCACCCCCGGTGGCCATCACCTGGGCGGCGCCCTGCACGTCGATGTCCAGCAGCACATCCACTCCCCTCTCGATCCGGGGCAGGACCTCGTCGACCGATGTCCCGTAACGGTTGCCGTGGACGTCCGCCCACTCAAGAAATCGGTTCTCCGCCACCATGGACGCGAACGCGTCCCGCTCCACGAAGTGGTAGTCGACGCCGTCCCTCTCGTTCTCGCGGGGACGGCGGGTAGTGTGGCTGATCGAGAACTCGACCCCGGCGACGAGTTCCATCGCCCGATGCACAAGCGTGGTCTTCCCGGCGCCGGACGGCGCCGAAAGTATGAACAGCTCCCCTCTCGCCGTGCCCGCGGTCATTCGATGTTCTGCACCTGCTCCCGCAACTGCTCGCACAGCACCTTACCCTCGACGACCGCGCGCTGCATCGCCAGGTCCCGGCACTTGGACCCGACCGTGTTCAGCTCCCGCAGGATCTCCTGGGTCAGGAAGTCGAGTCGCCGCCCCACCGCGCCCTCTTCGGCCATTGCGGCCGCAAAGCCCTCCAAGTGGCCGCTCAGCCGTTCCAGTTCCTCGACCGTGTCGCTGCGCTCGATCAGCAGGGCGACCTCCTGAACCACGCGCACCGGGTCGAGTCCGACGCCCGCCGCGTCCGCCGCTTCGTGTCCCTCGAGCAGTTCCAGCACCCGCCGCTCCAACTCGTTCAGGGCCCGTGCGACCACCTCTCCGCGGCGCGCAGCAAGGGCTTCCACGCTACCCCGCAGCTCGCAGAGATGGCCCCGAAGAGCGTCCTCCAGGGCCTGTCCCTCCCGTTCCCGTTCGGCCACGAGAGCAGCCACCGCACGCCGGCAGACCCGCACCGCGAGCGCCATCTCCTCCGCCCCCATGACGGACGGCCCGGCTTCCGGTCGCGATACGCGCGCGGCCGACATCAACTCGCCGGCACTCAGCTCCGACGCCACGAGACCCCGACGCCGCCAGCGCCGGGCGACCCGTTGCAGGGCATCCGCCGTCTCGTCGCACACGTCCACGGTCGCGGCGCCAGCCGCCGTTTCGATTTCAACGCCGAGCTCGACCCGGCCGCGCCGGATCTCCGCCGCGACCACCGCACGCAACTCCGGCTCCAGAACCCGGTAGGGCGCCCGTAGACGCACTGCGAAGTCGAGAAAGCGGTGGTTGACGGTCCGGGCCGTGACGGTCACGCGGTGGGTACCGCTCTGTTCGGCCGCCTCCCCGATCCCGGTCATGCTTCTCAGGGTCGGCCCCCTTCCCGACATCGCCTGTTCATCGAAAGTTCCTGCAGGAGGCTCCGGGCGGCCCTCTCGCTGGCGCCGGACTCCCCGAGCGCCGGCCGGAGTTCGGCCAGATCCGCCCGCATGTTGTCGATCCGGCACCGTTTGGACAGGAGTTTCCGCGCCGTCGCCGCCATTTGCGCCTCACCAGCCTCACCCTGGAGCAGTTCCGGTACGACCCGACGACCGAGCACCAGGTTGACCAGGCTGACGAACGGCAGGTTAACCAACCATCGGCCGATGAGCCCGGTCAGCGGCGACACCCGGTAGACCACAACCATGGGCGTGCCCAGGAGCCCCACCTCCAGGGTCGCAGTGCCGGAAGCGCAGAGCGCGAGATGAGAGCCGGCAACCGCCGCAAACCGCCCTGAGCGGACCATCTCCAGGTCCTCGCGGGCTAGCGGGCTCGCCGCGACCAGACGATCAACCAGATCGGCATCCACCGTAGGCGCCAGGATCAGGCGAATGCACGCGGCGTCGTTACCGGAACCGGCTGCCGTCGTACCGTGCACTCGCCCGCCCGCCACGGCTGCCGCGGCCCGCAGCATCGGCGACAGGATCCGTCGCACCTCACTGTTGCGCGAGCCCGGCAGCAGCGCCACCGTCGGCCGTGCCGGCAGATCCGCCTCCACGTCCCACACCGACTGGAGTTGGGGCACCTCATCGACCAGGGGATGGCCGACGTGCTCCACCTCGAGTTCGTGCCCCCGGTACACGTCGACCTCGAACGGAAAGAGCACGAGCATGCGTTTCACCAGGCGGGCGATCGTTCCTATCCGGCGCCGGCGCCACGCCCACACCTGCGGCGACACGTAGTAGAGCACCGGCACGCCACGCCTGTGAAGCCGCCGGGCCAGGCGCAGATTGAAGTCCGGGAAATCGACCAGCACCGCCAGCTCCGGCCGGCGCTTCTCGACTGCCCTGAGCAGCCGGCGAAAGACCTGTCGAATCCGCGGCAGCTCCCGCAGAACCTCGACGATGCCGACCACGGCCACCTCGTCGCTGTGCGCGACCGGGTCCAAACCCGCCGCAGCCATCGCGTCGCCGCCGAGTCCGAAGAAGCGAATCGGCCCCTGGTCCCCAGCCAGACGCCGCACCGCTTCCATCATTCGCGCCGCGTGGTGGTCGCCGGAGGCCTCGCCGGCGGAGATCAGGACGGCCGGGCTGCCTTGGATCAGCGGGTTTGTCCTCAGGGAATCGGCGCCGGCGGCGACCATGGGAACGGGAACATCAACCAGGCCAGCACCAAGCCCCCGCCGACCATGCCGATCATCATCTGCGCGAAGAGCCGCACCCTGTCCTTGAACCGCCGCCGCCACAGCACGGCGAAGAACAGGCTGACCTGGACGGCGTAGATCACCATCAAGGCGAAGTGGCTGGTTATCACTTCGACTACTCCTTCGATCCGCTGGCGATGTCCCAGGCGTCGAACACCGCCAGGAGATTGAGAAGACCGGCAGTCAGCAGGAACGCCTTGCCGTACTCGAAGGTCGAAGACAGGACGTCGCCGCTGTACTCCACCAGGTAGCGGGCCACGAAGTACGGGGCGCCGGCGCCCATCGAACTCAGAGTGGCCAGCCGGCTGAGCGGCTGCTCCGGCACGACGACGTAGAGGTGACCCCGGAGCCAGCACCCGAACAGGAAGGAGAACAGGACCACGCCGAAGACGACGGCAGCGCGACGCGGCTTGCGCAGAATCAGGTGGCCGCTGCCGGGCACCGCCCAGGCTGCAACCGTCACGAGCACAGGCCGGAGCACACCGCTGGGCGCGGCGGGAGGGCCGGCTGGAGGCGAAGTCGTCATCTGGGCGCAGCGGGCTCAAGCCGGGCCTTGTGGGGCCCGGTCTGACTACCAAGGTCACTCGTCAGAGTTCAAGCGCTCCTTGAGTTCCTTGCCGGGCTTGAAGTACGGGATCTTCTTGGAGGGAACATCGACCCGGGCGCCTGTCTTCGGGTTGCGACCGATCCTGGAACCCCGCTCGCGGATGCGAAAACTCCCGAAGCCGCGAAGCTCGATCTTGTCGCCGTCCTTCAGGGAGTCGACGATGCTCTCGAGCACCGTGCTCACGATGACTTCGGCGTCCTTCTTCGTCAAGTCGGTGCTGCGCGCCACTTCCTCGACCAGGTGAGCCTTGGTCATCCCCTGGCGGATGGCTTCAGAGATCTGGATCGCATCTTTCATTTTCAGCTTTCTCCCCTTAGCCGGCCCGCCTAATCCTCTTGCGATGGACTCTCCGAGACGCTCGCGTCGTCGGCGCTCTCGACCTCTTCACTCTCCTCGGGCTGGTCCGCCTCGGCTTCAGCGGCCTCCACGGCATCCTCGGCCTCAGCGGCCTCCACGGCATCCTCGGCCTCAGCGGCCTCTACCACGTCCTCGGCCTCAGCGGCCTCCACGGCATCCTCGGCTTCAGCGGCCTCTACCACGTCCTCGGCCTCAGCGGCCTCCACGGCATCCTCGGCCTCAGCGGCCTCTACCACGTCCTCGGCCTCAGCGGCCTCCACGGCATCCTCGGCCTCAGCGGCCTCTACCACGTCCTCGGCCTCAGCGGCCTCAGCGGCCTCCACGGCGGCAGTCGCCGCCGCAGTGGCCTCGGCGAGCTTCCGCTCCCGCTCCGCCGCCAACTCGTCCGCCTCCTCGTCGGTCAACTCGACGACGCCGCGCAGGGTGAGACCGACCTTCTTGTCCTCGTCCTCGATCCGGAGGATGCGGGCGCGGACGAACTCGCCGATCTTGTAGTGGTCCTCGAGCTTGCCGCCCGGAACGTCGATCTCGCTGACGTGCGCCAGACCCTCCAGTCCGTCGTAGACATCGATGAACAACCCGAAGTCGGTCACATTGACCACCCGGCCCACGATGTCGTCGCCGACGCCGTTGCTGTCCACGAAGTCCTGCCACTCGTTGGGCAGGAAGTCCTTGATCGACAGGGACACCCGCTGGCCGGTGACATCGATGTTCGTGATCCTCGCCCGGACCGCATCGCCCTTCGCCAGCACCTCGCTCGGGTGCTTCACGCGCTTCGTCCAACTCATGTCCGAGACATGGACCAGCCCGTCGATCTCCTCCGTGATCTCGACGAAGGCGCCGAACTCGGTCAGGTTCCGCACCCGGCCCTCGACGATCGTGCCGACCGGGAACCGGGCCGCGAGGTCCTCCCACGGGTTCGACTCGACCTGCCGCAGGGACAGGCTGATGCGACGTTGCTGCATGTCGAGTTCCGACACGATCGCCTCGACCTCCTGATCGACGCTGACGATCTTGGACGGCGGCACGACCTTCTTCGTCCACGACATCTCGCTGACGTGGACCAGCCCCTCGACGCCCTCCTCCAGCTCCACGAAGGCGCCGTAGTCGACCAGGCTGACGACCCGCCCCCGCACCCGCGAACCCAGCGGGTACTTCTTGTCGACCAGGGTCCAGGGATCCTCGGTGGTCTGCTTGTAACCCAGGGAGACACGCTCGGTTTCGGGATCGAAACGGAGCACGACGACCCCGACCTCGTCGCCGACGCCGAAATGCTCCGAGGGATGGTTGACCCGGCCCCAGGAGATGTCCGTGATGTGGAGCAGGCCGTCGATGCCGCCCAGGTCGACGAAGACGCCGTAGTCGGTGATGTTCTTGACCACACCCGGGAGCCGCGCCCCCTCCTTCAACTTGGTCAGGGTCTCCGCCTTCTTCTTGGCGTACTCCTTCTCGAGAACCGCGCGCCGCGACAGCACGATGTTGTTGCGCCGGCGGTCCAGGCTGATCACCTTGAACTCGAGTTCTTCGCCCTTGAACGACTCCAGGTACTTGACCGGCTTGATGTCGACCAGGGAACCCGGCAGGAACGCCCGCAGACCGACATCGACCGTGAGACCTCCCTTGATGCGGTCGATCACACGGCCCGTGATCACTTTCCCTTCCTTGAAGCTGTTCTCGACCTGCGCCCAGATGCGCATGCGCTCGGCCTTGACCTTGGAGAGCATCACATGACCGTCGGCGCCCTCCGTCTGCTCGAGCAGCACTTCCACTTCGTCGCCGACGCCGACCTGCAGTTCGGCGTTCCGGGAACTGAATTCGTGAAGCGGCACCAGGCCTTCGGACTTGTAGCCGACGTCCACGACGACATCGTTCGAAGTGATCGCGATCACCTTGCCGGTGACGATTTCTCCTTCATTGAGATGACGCATGCTGTCGTCGTACATCTCGACGAGCTGCTCGTAGGAGAGGTTGTCTGTATCTGCGGCCTGCGCTTCCATTGGAAGCGATTCCGCGGCCGGCGCTTCCGCGGGAAGCGCGTTCGCGGCCTGCGCTTCCGCGGGAAGCGCGTTGGGCGTGGGTTGTTCAGTGGGTTCCATGGGTTCCTGTGTTCTCGCTTCGGTCGGTGGACCGTGCGGTGGGCGTTTCTAGGTAGTGAGCGCACCGACAATCGGGCCCGTGACGCACTGCGCAAAGCAGACGTCGAGGCCCGAACGGACGCCAAGGTCAGACTGACAAGTATAGGGACGCAGCCGGAAGCGGTCAACCGCCCGGCGGCTCGCAGAACGTGCCATCCCGTATGGCCTAATCACTCATTCCACAACACTTACGTGTCAAGTTCCGCCCGTTTCCGGAGCTGCTCCAGGGACCAGGATGCGTGGCTTCGGACGACGGGGTCACCGCTTGCCTGCGCCCGTTCGAGCGCGGGAATGTAGGCAGCTTCGCCCCGGTTCCCCATTGCCAACGCGGCGTTGCGCCGCAATCCGGAACGCCCGGGCCGCTTCATCGGGCTGCCGCGGAAACGCGTTCGGTACTCGTCCTCCGACACCGCGAGGAGCGCCGTCAGATCGAGTTCGGCGCGAGCCGCGGGCAATTCGAACTCCCGGCTCCGCTCGGGCGTCGCCGGCGCGGCGCGATGGTCGTTCCAGGGGCACGCCTCCTGGCAGACGTCGCACCCGAAGACCCAGTCCCCGACCAGGGATCGCGCGTGGTCCGGAAGTTCGCCGCGGTGCTCGATCGTCCAGTAGCTGATGCACCTGCCGGCGTCCAGGACGTAGGGCGCCGGCAGCGCCCCGGTCGGACAGGCGTCGAGACAGCGCCGGCAGTTGCCGCAGAGGTCTTCGGCCAGCGGCTCGGAGGGCTCCAGTTCCAGGGTCAGGAACAGCTCGCCGAGCAGGAACCACGATCCGGTGCGGTCGAGCAGCATGGTGTTCTTGGCAATGGCGCCAAGCCCCGCCCGCGCCGCCAGTTCTCTCTCGAGCACCGGCCCGGTGTCGACGTAGAGGCGCGCACCGGCGCCCGGGAACGCCTCCCGGATACGGGCCGCGAGCGCCCGCAGGCGCCGCTCCATCAGCGGGTGGTAGTCGTCGCCGCGGGCGTACCGGGCCACCCGGGGCCAGAGGTCGCCTTCGGGCTCGGGCTCGCCCTCCAGGGGGTGGTAGTGAAGCGCCACGCACACAACCGACCTCGCTCCGTCGAGCAACGAAGCCGGCACCAGGCGCCGCCGCGGCCGCCTGCCGAGCCAGGCCATGGAGGCGAACAGGCCCCGCTCCAGCCGGCGCAGGAAGGACGCGCCGGCGCCGGCCTGCGATTCCAGGGAAGCGACCCCCGCGCGGTCGAAACCGGCCTCGAGCGCCCACCCGGTCAGCAGCTCCGTGCGGTTCTTCGCCGCGCTGGCGGCGCTCATCGCCGGTCTTCTGGCGGCGAGAGGATCTCGAAGCGGGTGGCGTGATCGTCGTTGAGGCCGGCGGGAACGTCCTCGAAGCTCTCGACCCGCCATCCCTGAAGGGGGCCGAGATCGACCGCCGTGTCGCCTTCGACATCCGCCAGTACCCGGGTCAGGTAGACCCGGTCGGCGAAACGGAACGCGGCCTGGAACAGGCCGGCGCCGCCGATCACGAACGCCTCCTCCTCCCCCGCTTCGCGGGCCGCGGCCAGCGCGTCGTCGAGCGACCGGAATGCGGCCGCGCCCGGCGCCTCGAAGTCCGACCGGGTGCTCAGTACGATGCACTCCCTTCCCGGAAGCGGCCGGCAACCGATCTCCTCCCATGTCCGCCGGCCCATCACCACATGATGGCCCACCGTCAGACGCTTGAAGCGGCTCACATCGGTCTGGAGTCGCCATGGAAGCTGGCCGTCCAAGCCGATGACGCCGTTCGTCGCCGCCGCCAGGATCACCGAGAGTCTCATCTCCACCTCCAGCACCGGGAACCGATCAAACCGCGACCGGGGCGCGGATCGCCGGATGCGGGTCGTAGCCCACGAGTTCGAAGTCGTCGAGCACAAAATCGAACACCGAACGCACGTCCGGATTCAGCCGCATCTCCGGCAGCGGCCGCGGCTGCCTGGACAACTGCTCGCGCGCCTGCTCCACGTGGTTGCTGTACAGGTGGGCATCGCCAAACGTGTGAACGAACTCACCGGGCGCCAGTCCGCAGGTCTGGGCCACCATCATGAGCAGCAGGGCGTACGAGGCGATGTTGAAGGGGACCCCCAGGAACAGGTCGCCGCTGCGCTGGTAGAGCTGGCAGGAGAGGCGGCCGTCGGCGACGTAGAACTGGAACAGCGTGTGGCAGGGCGGCAGGGCCATCGAGTCGACCTCGGCCACGTTCCAGGCGCTGACGATGAGTCGCCGCGAGTTCGGCTCGTTGCGAATACGGTCGATGACCGCCTCGATCTGGTCGATCGACCGTCCGTCCGGCGTCGCCCACGATCGCCACTGCGAACCGTAGACGGGGCCCAGGTCGCCGTTCTCGTCGGCCCATTCGTCCCAGATCGTCACTCCGTGCCGGTGCAGGAAGTCGACGTTCGTCTCCCCGCGCAGGAACCACAGCAGCTCGACGATGATCGACCGCAGGTGCAGCCGCTTCGTGGTCAGCGCCGGAAACCCGTCGGCCAGGTCGTAGCGCAACTGCCGGCCGAACACACTGCGGGTGCCGGTGCCCGTGCGGTCGTCGCGCACGACACCGCGGTCGAGCACCTCCTGCAGCAGGTCGAGGTACTGGCGCATCAGCAGCGAAGACCTGGGCGAACACGAGACACTGGCCACTCCCTCCGCAAGCCGGGAACCTTACCAACCGGTCACGCCTCTTCAAGCAACCGGAGCATGGCTCGTCTGTGGTCTTCGTCCCCGATCGCACCGAACCTGCGGCGTAGCCGCCGGCGCAGCACCGCCCGTTCCCAACGGGGCCGGTGGAGGTCGTAGTAGCGCAACTGGGAAGCGCGGTAGAAGCGCTCCACTGTGGGCGTCAGACCGCGTTCGCGATCCGCACCGGTCACAGCGCCCCGCACATGCCATGCCCGCGCCTCCGCCACCTGGCGCTGCCTGAAGCCGGCCCGGTGGAGCCGGAGTCCCAGGTCCGCGTCCTCGAAGTAGAGAAAGAACCCTTCGTCGAAACCGCCGACCGCGTCGAAGGCCGAACGACGGACGAGGAGACAGGCGGCCGTAAACCAACCGGCGCCAACAGCCGGTTTCAGCAGACGCGGCAGCAAGCCATGGTTCCACCGTGCTTTCTCGAACCGGTTGCGGAATCTCTGGATCGCCTCGCCAAGAACACCCACAGGCGGCGCCCAGACGAACTGGCGCGACCCGTTCGGGTAGTGAAGCGAAGGCGCGGTCACCCCGAGCCGCCCGTCGGACTCCAGCGCCTCGACCAGACGCCGCAGGGATACCTCGTCGATCCATGCGTCCGGGTTCAGGAGCAGCAGATGACGGCCGGCCGACTTCGCGGCAGCCAGATTGCACCCGGCGCCGAAGCCGAGGTTGCGATCCGACTCGATGACTCGAACCGGCAGGACCGGGGACGCGGCCGACTCGAACTCGCGGACCGCCGCCGCCGAACCGTCAACAGACGCGTTGTCGACCACCACGGCCTCCAAACCGGCCGGGGAACCGGGGTTACCCGCATCGTCCGGCCGCCATGCCTCGGCGATGGCCAGGAGGCGCTCCAAGCACCGCCTGAGCCCGTCACCGGCGTTGTGGTTCACGACCAGGGCGCTGACCGCCGGGCGATCCGACCCGCTCACCGGACCTTCCCCCGGGCCGTTCGCCAGACTGCTTCCACTTCGTCGGCGAAGCACTCGGCGGCGCGGTCCCAGGTCAGGAACCGCACACGCTCCGGACCCTCCGACATCGCCGAGCGACGTGCTTCTTGGTCCAGCACCAGCCGACGCAGGCCCTCGGTCAACGCGTCGATCTCGAGCCGGTGACATCGGAGCGGATAGTCCGGCCACAACTCGGTCAAGGCCGGCGCGTCCGAGACGAGGACCGGCACCCCGGCAGCGAGCGACTCGAGCGGCGGCAGCCCGTACCCCTCGTACTCCGACACGTAGATCGTTCCCAGGGCCCGCGCGTACAGCGCCGGCAGCAGTCCGTCGTCGACGTAGCCGAGGCGGACGACCCGTTGGGCCCAGTCACCGGCCCGGATCAGCCGGTCGAAGTCGTCACGACGGGGCAACTGGTTCCGGCCCGCGATGACGAGGCGGAGATTGGTTGGCGCCGGGTCGCGCACCAGGCGACCCAGAGCGCGCAGCACCAGGTCGAGCCGCCGGCGCGGGAGAATCGAACCCAGCACCAGCAGGTAGGGCCGCTGAACGCCCAGCTCCGCCAGCGCCCGGGCCTGCTCCTGCTCTCCGGCGCCGGCCGACTCGCGGGCTCGGGCGAAGCGGGGCGACACGCCCAGGGGCACAACAGCGACGCGCTCCGCCGGCACGCCGTACCGCTGCCGCAAGTCGGCGGCGGTGCGCCCGGTGTCGGTCAGCACTCTGGTGGCCGCGCGCGCCGCACTGCGGGCAAGGTAGCGCCGCCGCCGCAGCTCGCGGAAGCCGAAGTCCCCCGGCCGGTGCTCGAAGGCGAGATCGTGGATCGTGACCAGGGATGGCCGACCCGGGGCGCGCGGCAGGCTGTAGCCCGGCGAGAAGATGACGTCGGCGGGCTCACGCCGCAGCAATCTGGGCAGCCGGAACTGCTCCCAGAGAATCGGATGCGCGCCGGGACGCCGATCGAAGACCGGTTCCAGGCGGCAACCCCCGCCCGCCGCGCCGGTCCACAGCGGGTGCTCGAAGGGATCGCCCTTGAAGAACAGCCGCAGCCGCCAACTGCGGGCCTGCGGCGTTCTTTGCAACGCCAGGAGGAGTTCTTCGATATAGCGCCCCACACCGGTCGGCTGGCCTTCCATCTCGTAGGCGACGACGCCAATCGAGCGCGGGCCTGCCGCCGCGCGAGTCACGGCACACCACCCTCCGCGCCGGCTCTCCGGCGCAACCGTCTCGCCCGGAGCTTCACGGTCACCGGGCCAGGCCCGCATGAACAGCCATCAACAGCCGCCGCATTCGTTCGCCCACCGCCTCGTAGGAAAGATCGCGTTCGATCCTCGAACTGCCGCGTTCCGCGCGACGCGCCGCTTCACTGCGATCCTCGAACACCCGCCGCATCTGGTCAGCGGCGTGATCGATGTCCGGCTCGGCCCACACGGCGCCAGCCGGGTACGGGCCTTCGTCGCGCTCCAGTTCGACAGAGTCATACCGCACCAGGAAACCACTTTCGGCGTCGAGGAAATCCGTTACTCCACCGTACCCCGTAGCGATCACGGGAGTGCGGCATGCCATTGCCTCGGCCACCGTCAGGCCGAAGCCCTCCGAGCGATGAATCGACACGTAGCAGTCGGCCGCTGCGGTCAGGGCATCGGTCTCGGCCCGGCTCAGATAGCGGTCCAGGACCACAACACGCCCTTCCTCCAACGTTTCGCACAGCGCCGCCGAGGCTTCCGGCTCGAACTCCGGCGAGCTGCTCTTCAGCACCAGCAGCGGGCCGCCCGCCGCGCCGAACTCCTCCCGATCCGGAAACGCCCGGCGGAAAGCCTCCACTGCCGCGACGGGGTTCTTGCGCTCCGAATAGCTCAGATGGCTGAAAGTGAACAGGAACAGGAATCGGTCGCCCGGCAGACGGAGCCGGGCACGGATGTCTTCTTCCCGCGCCGGACCGGGCCCGGCGACCTCGCGCGGCACGACAACCGGGATCGGCACCCTACGTACCGGAACCGGCGCAACGGAGGAAAACGAGTCGAGGCAGAACCGGCTCGGGGTCCAAACCTCGCAGAAGGGTCGGAACGCATGGTGATAGCGATCCGGGAAGAACTCCAACTCCCACAGCCAGTAGCCGACCGTGCGCCGGTGGGCGAACACTTCAGGCCCCAAGCTGTGCGCGACCACCTCGACCTGATCGGCATTCACCACCATCAGGTTCACGTCGTGCCGGAAGTCGCTCCGGCTGACCGCAAAGCTCGGATCCTCTCGCCGGCTCAAGACGCCGAGATCGACACTGTGCAGCGTGAGCGGCACTCCGGCGGCCGACAGCGCCCGCACCAGACCACGCGCCGCCTCCCCCATGCCGGTCTCCGCCTGCAGGTATCCGATCACGTTGACACCGAGTTCGTCCTGCACTCGGACCGCGGGAGCCACCACCATGGAGGAAGGGGCTGGCCCCGACGGCACCGAAGTTGCCGGCTCGGAAGAACCGCCGATCACGAAACTGCGTAGACGACCGTACAGTCTTCGTCCGATCAGCCTCCGCAATGCTGACCTGAGGGCTGCGCCCGCCCTTGAGTGGTACAGGCTCGCCAACCGACCGCGCACCTTTCGGGCCCCGGTATCTCCAGAGCCGGGCGCCGAGGCAAGGAAGATCGGGTCGAGGTCGTGTTCGAACCGGCCCTTGGTCTCCAGCCAATCCCCAAAACGGACAAGGCCGGCGCCCCTCTCCTGAGCGTCGTGAAAGGCGATCCTCATGTCGCTGCGGGACCGCAGTAGATAGCGCTGCAGCCGCGACAGGTAAGGCGGCGACAGGCGAGGACCGTTCATCCAGTCGAAGAAGCTGGCGCCATCGTCTCCCGCGGTTCGGAAGGGGTTCTCGAACCGGCGACGGCGATGCACATCGAGCGACAGGAACAGCGACCGCGCGAGATCGGGAACCTGGACGCCGTTGTCGAAGCGACTGAACGCGTACGGCCACCGGCGACAGTCGCCGTGGCCCTCGGCCAGCACCCGTGCCGCGTATCGCCGGATGATCTCGCCGGCTTCGCCCCGGGCGTCGAGATCGGCGAGTCGGAACCGGTCCTGGTGCTTCGAAACACCATCCAGACGTTCCGGATCGAGGCCGCTGAAGTGGAAGAAGTAGAGCGGCTCACCGTTGGCCAGATAGCGCGTATCCACCGGCGGCTCGACCGCCTCGTCCCCGTCGCCGGCCCATGTGACCACCCTGTGCGCCAGGTTCCAGTAGGCGACATTCAGTCCGGGCTGCTTCAGAACCGCGACGCCGTCGAACAGCAGCGGCGCCAGGTCCATCCACTTCTGGTCGACGAAGAGCCCCAGGTCGACCCGGTCGACGCAGCGGTCGAACAGTCGCTCCTGCCACCACGCAAGCAGCCGTCCGGTTTCGGCCGACGCGCGCAGGCCGACGAACCCAAGGTTGTAGAGACCCGCCCGCAGCAACGTGAGTTCTCCGGGGGCGTCTCCGTCGTCCAGAGGACGGTCGATGTGGGGCGTAAGAACGGCGACGCCTCGATCGAGCCCCTCGAGTACAGGCACCAGGGGGCGCAGCACCCAGATGTCCGGGTCGAGGTAGATGACCCGTTCGGCGCCGTCGTCGAACAACCGCTCCAGCAGGTACGGCTTGACGGCTGTGGCCAGTTCCAGAAGCCGGTATTTGAACAGGAACTGCCGCAGTTCCGGCACGTTGTCCAACTGCTCGACCTCAATAACATCGAACGGCTCCTGCTCGGGATCGAAACAGCCGTCCACGCGGTCGACGAGGAGTACGACGAAGCGCCCCTCAGGATGATGGGCCAGGAAGGACCGCGCCAGCACCCGCGCGTAAGCGAGGTAGTTCTTGGCCACGATCGTGCAGGCCACGAGTGCGCCGCTGCTCGAATCACTCATGTTCCACTCGCCCCGAGCATCTGCAGCATCGTCCGCCGCTCGCCGCACTCACCACCATCTCCCGTCGCCGGCCGACCCTGCCGCGCCGCCAACCATCTCGCCGTAGAGCGCACCTCCTGGTGCCGGCAGCTACACCGAGCGCGGCCGACCCGCGCCTCACGCCGGCCCACCTGCGCCACGCGCCACATCGCCGTAGATCTCAATCACCTGGTCCGCTGCCGTCTGCCACGAGAACTGCGCGGCCCGTATGAATCCGGCCTCCCGGCAGCGGCGGCGCAGAGCCGGATTGTTGAGTAGCGCCTCCAGACCATCGCGAATCGCACCAACGTCGAGCGGGTCGACGCACAACGCGGCGTTCGCTCCGACCTCGGCCAGCGAGGACGTGTTCGACGTCAGCACCGGCGCGCCGCATGCCATCGCCTCGACGACGGGAAGGCCGAACCCTTCGACGATGGACGGATAGGCGACCACTGAAGCGCCGTTGTAGAGCGCGATCAGATCGCTCTCCTCCACTGTCCCAAGACGCAGCACGGAACCGGGAGCAGCGCGGCCGGCCAACGACGCCCAATCCAAGTCCTGCTTCCAGCCGGCGCCGCCGACCAGCACCAAGGACGTTTCCCGCCGCACGGCGCAATCAAGCCCGGAGTACGCCTCGATCAGCCGAGCGATGTTCTTGCGCGGCTCGAGCGTGCCGACCGACAGCACGAACGGACCGTCGAGCCCGAAGCGATCGGCGAGTCGACGCTTCGCGGCAGCGAGCTCCCCGCCCTCCAGTGCGACGAACACCGATGACGCCGCCGGGTAGACCACCTGCATCCGCTCGGGCGCCATGTGGAACCAGCGCCTCACCTCGTCCGCCGTCGCCTGCGAATCGACCGCCAGGATCGCGTCCTGCCACAGCGCGCGCAGCGTCGACCGGAGGCAGTTGGCCCGATTGACCGACTGGTGGTACTCCGGATGGGTGAGGAAGGTCAGATCGTGGACGGTGAACAGAATCGGCCCGTCGAAGAAGCCCGTGTCCGTGAACGAAGTCGTGTGGAACAGATCGAAATCGTCCCGGTTCGGGTGACGACCCGAACGCCGGACCGCGCTCCCCGGCAAGTGGCCCAGGGCCCGCTCCCAACCCTCCGGCCCAACATCAACGCCCCCGGCGTAGAGATGCAGAGAGAACTCGCCGCTGCTCTCCGCGCGAGCCGCCAGCACGTCCAGCAGGCTCGTCGTGTAGCTGGCTATTCCGTCGCGCGGTCCGAAGACCTTGGCAACATCGAAGCCGATCCGCATGGCGCCGCGCTATGTCGCTCGTGGAAGCGTGAGACCGACATCCGCCCCGTGGCCGAACCACGCCTCGGCGCGTATTTCCAGCGTCAGACGCCGCAGGCGCTCCGCCGTGCCCTCGGTCAGCCCGCCGCCCCGATCGAGCTTGTCGATCAACGGCAGGACCTCCGCCGGATACAACTCGAAGAAGAGTGCCTCTTCGACCTTCGCCGCCCGATCCGACATCTCGCCGATCCTGTTCTGCAGCGCGCCGCACAGCGTCGCAACCCGGGTCACCTCGAGCCGCAGAGCGTGGATCCGCTGCCGGACCCGCAGCAACACGAACGCTGCCGCGGCTACGGCGGCGGCAGCGAGGAGCACAAGAAGAACGACGGACGGCCGCACAACGGCGGCAGACTAACAGTCGTTCTACGGCGTGCCGTCTCCGGTCGGTTCGAGATCCGCCGCCAGCCCGACCACCTCGTCGTACAGTTCGGAGCGCCGCCGGCGCAGGCGCTTCACCGTTCCGGTGCGCAGTCCCACCGTCCACAATGCCCGCAGACCGTGACCGAGCTCGGCGATCAGGCGGTGGTAGCGGAGGCCGAGCAGCGCCGACGCGGCGCACAGCCCGAGCATCCCGCCGACGCGCACCCACAGGGACTCGGGCACCCAGTCGAATCCCGGCAACGGCTCGGTCCAGGCGATACCGACCGCGAAGCTCGCGACGATCCACACCGTCGGCAGAATGACGAGACCGAGCACCATCTTGAGTCCCGCCTGCTCCTTCCTCGTCTTCGAGAGTCTCTTCGCGCCGAGCACCACCAGCAGCGCCGCCGGAAGGTTGATCAGGTTGCCGACCAGGACCACGGTGGGCAGGAGCAGCAGCATGACCAGCGCCTCGGCGCCGAGCAGGGCCAGGCGTAGCGCCGTCCGCGGCAGCGGTACGCCGTCCAGTTCGCGGTCGTTCAGGCCCAGGAGTCGCAGCGCCTCGTCGTACCGCGTCACCCTGCGCATGAGCCGCCTCGTCCCGTTCGGATCGACGGCGCGCCGGGTGCTGTAGCCGGCCCAGACACGGGCAAAACCCTCGTCCCGTTCCCGCATCGGCGCCCGGCGCAGGCGCTCGCCCGCCCGAGCCGCGCCCTCGGCTCTCACCAGGGCCCGCACCCGCTCCATTGCCCGGTGAATGCCCCAGCTCTCGGTCGGGTGGGTGACCTCGATCAGTTGCTCTTCGATCACGCCGGTCAGCCGATCGACGAACGTGTCGGTAGCCGCCCCACCGGCGTCCGACTCCGGTACGCCACCGTCGCCGCCGCCGAGATCGGCTGGCAGCTCGACAGGCGCGTGGAAGGCCACCAGAGCCCGGGAGCGAAACGCGTGCTTCCGCTCGTAGTGCAGCCCAACCGGCACCAGCGCCGGATCGCCTCCACTCTCCCGGGCCAGTTGGAACAGGCGCGCCGCTCCGGCCCGCAACTCAAGCAGGTTCGGCTCGTCGTGCGTGGCGCCCTCCGGAAAGATGGCGACGAAGGAGTGCCGCGCCGCCTCGGCAAGGGCAGTAAGACTCCGGTGGTTCGCCTCCCGGCGTTCGCGGTCGCTCACGGGGGCGCCCGCCTCGCCGCGATCCCGAGCCCGGTAGAGCGGCACGGCGCCGACGCCGCGCAGCAGCCAACCCACCACGGGAATGCGGAACAGACCGTGACGGGCCCCGAAGGTCACCGACCGGGGACAGAACCCGAGGACCAGGACGCCGTCGGCAAGTCCGTTCGGATGCCAAGCGACGAGCAGGCCGCCGCTGTCGTGCGGCACGTTCTCAGAGCCGACCACTTCGACGCTGCGGAAGAACAGCCTCGCCAGCAAACGCAGAAAGTGAGTCAGGCAACGCTTCCTGAACCCGGGTGGCGCGTTCCGCGCCACCCGTGAACCATCCGTACGCCCGTCATCGGGCGTACGGATGACACCCGGTGGATCGACGCAATTCATCGACGCAGGTACATCGACGCAATTGTACGCCACCGGAGACTCCCGGTTCGCCGCAACCGTCCGACCGGTCGGACGCTTGACAAGCCCCGTTTCCACCCCTACCGTGGCTTCACCGATGCAAGACAAGGAGGCGCCATGACACCGCCGGGCCATCTCCCGCCCCCGGCCCGCCTGAGGCAAAACGCTCAGGGCGCCAAGCCGGGGGCCGCCAAGTCCGCAGCCTGAGTGGACGAATGACATCCGGCCGCTCGACCGTCGCCTGAATCGCCTGAGCGTCCATCGGATCAGTTGATCTGAATCGGACCGCGCCGAGGCCAACGAGAACGAGTCGAGGCCCAGCGGGCGCCCAACGCCCACCGCGAAAACGCATCCATCCAGGCCGGGGACACACTGAGAGCGCAGGTTCATACCTGCGCTCTCATTGCGTTTACGGGGCGGGAACTCTCGCGGACTTCCATCGCGCCCCTCAGCCGGATCGGGGTTCGAAGGGCCGTTTTCCGTCTAAGTCCATGTGATCGCTTTCATGAGTTCCGCGACCCCGTGGGGCATCGAGGCGCGAGAGGTCCAGGTCGAGGTCGGGGCCGACTTCGGTCTGCCCGCGATGCAGTTGATCGGGCTGCCGGACACCGCGGTTCGCGAGAGCCGCGACCGGGTGCGTTCCGCGATTCGCAACAGCGGCTACGACCTGAAGAACCGCAATGTCGTCATCAACCTCGCCCCCGCCGACCTGAAGAAGGAGGGCAACCAGCTCGATCTACCGATCGCCCTGGGCCTCCTGACCGCACACCGCGAACTGACGACCGATTCGCTGGAGGGCCGGATGGCCTGTGGCGAACTGGGCCTGGACGGCGAGGTACGCCCGATCCGGGGAAGCCTCCAGGTCGCCGAGTTGGCCCGCCGGCTCGGCATCCGCGAACTCCTGCTTCCGGCCGCGAACAGCCGGCAGGCCGCGGCGCTGTCCGGGACACCGGTGGTTCCGGTCACCCATCTGCGGGAGGCGATCCAGCACCTGAGCGGCGACCTGGTCATCGGCCCGGCGACTCCGCTCCCTCGTAGCGAGACGAGCGGCGCGACCCCGGACTTCTCCGACGTCCGGGGCCAGGAAACCGCCAAGCGAGCGCTCGAGATCGCGGCCGCGGGCGGACACAACGTCCTCTTCGTGGGTCCGCCGGGCACCGGCAAGACGATGCTCGCCCGCCGGCTGCCCGGCATCCTGCCTCCGCTCAGCGAAGCGGAAGCGATCACGGTAACCAAGATCCACTCGCTGTCCGGCTCCGCCCGCGGCAATGGACTGCTGTGGACGCGCCCCTTCCGCAGCCCGCACGCGGGGGTTTCGTCGTCCGGGCTGATCGGCGGCGGCTCCATGCCGAGACCCGGAGAGATCAGCCTCGCTCACGGGGGCGTGCTGTTCCTCGACGAACTGCCCGAGTTCCGCCGCGATGCGCTGGAGGCACTGCGCCAGCCGCTCGAGGACGGCGCCGTCACCGTCGTCAGGGCCCGGGCCAGGCTCACCTTCCCGGCGCGCTTCACCCTCGTCGCCGCCTGCAACCCCTGCCGCTGCGGCCATCTTGGAGATCCCCGTGCGGAATGCGTGTGTACGACCCGGGACATCGACCGCTACCGCCGTCAGCTCTCAGGACCTCTGCTCGACCGCATCGATCTCCACATCGAGATGCCGGTACCCAGCCTCGAGGAGCTCAAGGGGCCGGCCTGCGAGACGTCCGCCTCGATCGCCGAGCGGGTGAAGGCGGCCCGCCGTACCCAGGCGTCCCGGTTCCCTGCCGGACATCCGACGCCGCTGAACAGCGCGATGGCGCGCCGGGACCTCGATCGGCACTGCCGGCCGACAACCGCCGCGCAGAGCCTCATGGACGCCGCGTTCGAACGCCTGGCGATGTCCGCCCGGGCGCTGACCCGGGCGCTCAAGGTCGCTCGCACCATCGCCGACCTGGACGAGTCCCCCAAGGTCGACGTCACTCACGTTGCGGAAGCAATCCAGTACCGGCCACTGGATCGCAGCGGACCGTGACGTCGAAGCGGAAGGCGGCCGGGCGGGGCTTCCCCTCCGCCCCGTCCGGCCGCCCCCCTGACGACCGGCGAGGTTTGCTGCTAAAGTACCCCGGTCGGTCCGGTACACGCCGCCGCCCCACGGAGGTCCGGGTCCTTGACACGGCTCCGCGCAGGACGGATAATATTCGGGTTCTTCGATACCTCGCGCTTCGGTGGTCGACGCTTGCAGCGACTCAGCCTCTGACAGGCTCTCTTCAGCATGCGATCAAGGTTCCACACGATTGTCTTCGTTCCGCAATCCCAGAAGCGGACGCGGCAGTTCCGCGTCAGCAGTCGCTGGTTGACAACCGCCGCGGTCGTTGCCGCCCTGGTACTGGGCTTTGTCGGCTGGGCCACCGTCGCCCAGGTGCGGTCGGCGGTGGAACTCCGCGAGCTCGCCCGCATCGAAAGGGAGAATCAGGAGTTGCGGCGGGCCAACGATTCGTTCGAGGCCAGCATCTCGCGCCTGCAGCAGGCGCTGACCGACGCCGAGGACCGCACCCGGGACCTCGCGATCGTCGCCGGCCTCGAGCAGATGGTGGGTGGCGAACCGGAGAACCGCCCGTCCGAAAGCGGCGCCGGCGGCAGCTACGCGAACCCTACGGCGCCCAACAGCCACGACCTGTCAGTGCTCGAAGCCCGAGCCTCCCGGCTCGACGGCCAGCTCGACGAGGTGAACGGGGCCGTAGAGGATCGCCTCATCCTGCTCCGTTCGACGCCCATGACCTCGCCGGTGCGGGGCGTGATCAACAGCGGCTTCGGCTTCCGCCGCGATCCGAT
This sequence comes from Candidatus Multivorans sp., assembly GCA_965247095.1. Taxonomy (GTDB): domain Bacteria; phylum Acidobacteriota; class Thermoanaerobaculia; order Multivoradales; family Multivoraceae; genus Multivorans. The sequence continues at coordinate 1,323,406 of OZ251997.1, forward strand.
CACGGGGCAACGCTCCCACCACGACGGCATCGACATCTCGGCCGACCGCGGCCAGCCGGTCTTTGCCACGGCCGACGGCATCGTCGTCCGCGCCGAAAGGACGGGCAACCTGGGGCGCGCGGTCTACATGGTCCACCGCTTCGGCTACGAGACGCGTTTCGGTCACCTGTCGAAGATCCTGGTCGAAGAGGGCCAGGAGGTCCGGCGCGGCGACACGGTAGGCTGGGTCGGCAACTCCGGACGCGCGACCGGCTACCACCTGCACTACGAAGTCCGGCTCAGCGGCGACACCCGCGACCCGTTCGAGTTCATGCGAGACCAGGGTTAGCGGCAACGCCGTGACGGCGAAAGTGCCGCGCCCCGGGCACTCACCAACTGAGAATCGGCGAACCGTCCGGCGGTGCTAGCACCGCCGCCGGCTCACCATCTCAACCGGAAACGAGTCGATGATCTCCAAAGCGATCACCAAGATCTTCGGCAACAAGCACGACCGCGATCTGAAGCGGCTTCAACCGCTCGTCGATGGGATCAACGCTCTCGAGACGGAACTCGAGTCGTTGAGCGACGATCAGTTGCGGGCCCGCACCGTCGAGGCCCGAACCCAACTCGACCAGGGAGCGAGCCTCGACGACCTTCTGGTTCCCGCTTTCGCCACAGTCCGCGAAGCCTCGCGCCGCACCCTGGGGATGCGGCACTACGATGTCCAGTTGCTGGGCGGAATCGTCCTCCACCAGGGGAAGATCGCGGAGATGAAGACCGGCGAGGGCAAGACCCTGGTCGCCACCCTGCCCGTCTACCTCAACGCCCTCGCAGGCAACGGCGCCCACGTGGTCACGGTGAACGACTACCTGGCGCGACGAGACGCAGAGTGGATGGGCCAAATCTACCGGTTCCTCGGTCTCGATGTCGGCGTCATCCAGCACGGCCTGACCGACCCGGAGCGCAAGCAGGCCTACGGCGCGGACATCACCTACGGCACGAACAACGAGCTCGGCTTCGACTACCTGCGCGACAACATGAAGTTCACCCTGGACACCATGGTTCAGCGCGGCCACCACTTCGCGATCGTCGACGAGGTCGACTCGATCCTGATCGATGAGGCGCGGACGCCGCTGATCATCTCCGGACCGTCCGAACAGTCCACCGAGAAGTACACCCTGGTCAACCGGATCATCCCCAAACTCGAACGCGGCGAGGAGATCCGCGAGGGCGACCGGAAGTACATGACCGGCGACTTCGTCTGCGACGAGAAGGCGCACACCGCGACCCTCACCGATGAAGGCGCAGCCAAGGTCGAACGGCTGCTCGGCATCGGCAACCTGTTCGAGATGGAGAACATGGACGTGCTGCACGCGGTCAACCAGGGACTGCGCGCGCACCACCTCTACAGGCGCGATGTCGAGTACCTGATGGAGAACGGCCAGGTCGTGATCGTCGACGAGTTCACGGGACGGAAGATGCCTGGCCGGCGCTGGTCGGACGGCCTGCACCAGGCGGTCGAGGCGAAGGAAGGCGTGCGGATCGAGCGCGAGAACCAGACTCTGGCGACGATCACGTTCCAGAACTACTTCCGCATGTACGAGAAGCTGGCCGGCATGACCGGCACGGCCGACACCGAGGCAGGCGAGTTCAGCCAGATCTACGACCTGGACGTGATCGTCGTGCCGACCAACGAGCCGATGATCCGCGACGACCGCTCGGACCTCGTCTACCGCACGGCGCCCGAGAAGTGGAATGCCGTGGTCGAGGAGATCCAGGACTGCCAGAAACACGGCCAACCGGTGCTGGTCGGCACCATCTCGATCGAGAACAGCGAGATGCTGTCGCGGCTGCTCAAGAGGAACCGGGTCCAGCATGTCGTGCTGAACGCGAAGTACCACGAGCGCGAGGCGTCGATCGTGGCCCAGGCCGGCCGTCACGGCGCGGTGACGATCGCCACGAACATGGCGGGCCGCGGCACGGACATCGTCCTCGGCGGCAACCCCGAACAACTGGCCCAGGCCGAAGTCGACGCCGACAAGGACCCGGAAGGCTTCGCCCAGGCGCTCGCCCGGTACCACGAGTTGTGCGCCGCGGAACGGGAAGAGGTGGTCGCCGCTGGCGGCGTGCACATCCTCGGCACCGAGCGGCACGAGTCGCGTCGCATCGACAACCAGCTTCGCGGCCGTTCGGGCCGGCAGGGCGATCCCGGCTCCTCGCGCTTCTACCTCTCCCTGCAGGACGACCTGATGCGGATCTTCGCCTCGGACCGGGTCCAGGCGTTGATGAAGCGCCTCGGCATGGAAGAGGGCGTGCCGATCGAGGCGGGCATGGTGAACAAGGCCATCGAGCGCGCCCAGACGCAGGTCGAGGGCAGGAACTTCGAGATCCGCAAGAACCTGCTCGATTACGACGACGTGATGAACAAGCAGCGCGAGGCGATCTACGAGCTGCGCCGCGACATCCTGCTCGGCCGCGAGGGGCACGACTACGTGATGAAGATCACCCGCGACGTCGTCGACTACCTGATCGAGTGCCACTGCCCCGCCAAGTTGGACCCGCGCGACTGGAAGCTCGAAGAGATGCGCTCCGATATGCGCGCCTACTTCGACCTCGACGAGGCCGATCTGGGCGAGCCGCTCGACGAGCTGGGCACAGACGAACTCCAGAACGCGATCATCGGCGCCGCCGAGCGGAGCTACCGCGAGAAGGAGGAGACGCACGGCGCCGAGGCGCTCCGGGCCGCCGAGCGCCACCACATGCTGCGCGTGGTCGACACGGCCTGGAAAGACCACCTGCTCGCCCTCGATCATCTGAAGGAGGGAATCGGCCTGCGAGGCTACGGCCAGCGCGACCCGAAGAACGAGTACAAGCGCGAGAGCTACGAACTGTTCACCGAAATGAAGGAGCGGACCGAGGACACGATCATCAAGGATCTGTTCCGGCTGCGACCGGTCTCCGCCGAGGAGATCGCGGAACTCGAACGCCGTCGCCGCGCGCTCGGCCCCCAGAGCATGCGCTTCCGCCACCCCAGCGCCCTCGGCCTGCCCGGTCCTCCCGCCGGGCCGCAACCGGGCGCAGGCCCCGGCATGCCCGGCATGCCCAGCTTCCCCGGCGGCCCTCCCGCTTCTGCCCAAGGCGGATTCCCACCGCCCCAGGCCATGGGCGGCCCGCCCATGCGCCCGCAGAAGCCGCGTACCGTCGTCCGCCCGCAAGCCAAGGTCGGCCGCAACGCCCCGTGCCCCTGCGGCTCCGGCAAGAAGTACAAGAAGTGCTGCGGCGCCGTCGTCGCCGTCTAGCTGCGCCACCGCCTCTCAGTTGATAGCGTTCGGCATGGAAATGCCGGACTCCGCGAGCGAAAGCCCCGCACTCGCCCTTACCTTCGACGATGTCCTCCTGGCCCCCGGCCTGTCGGAGGTGCATCCGAACGAAGTCCGCCTCGGCACCCGCATCACCCGCGGGATCGAGCTGAACATCCCGCTGATCTCGGCCGCGATGGACACCGTGACCGAGGCCGAGCTGGCGATCGCCCTGGCCCAGGAGGGAGGCATCGGGGTGATCCACAAGAACCTGTCGATCGACGCCCAGGCCACGGAGGTCGACCGGGTCAAACGCTCAGAAGCCGGCATGATCGTGAACCCGATCACGATCCGGCCCGAACGGCGCATCCACGAGGCGCTGGATCTGATGGCCCGCTACAAGATCTCCGGGGTCCCCGTCACCGACGGGCAGGGCCACCTGGTCGGCATCCTTACCAACCGGGATCTCCGGTTCGAAACGAACACGAGCCGGCCCGTATCCGAGCTGATGACGCACCAGAACCTGGTCACGGTTCCAGAAGGAACGACCCTGGAACAGGCCAAGGCCCAGCTTCACCAGCACCGGATCGAGAAGTTGCTGGTTGTGGACGACGACGGCAACCTGAAGGGCTTGATCACGGTCAAGGACATCCAGAAGATGATGCAGTACCCGATCGCCTGCAAGGACGACCTCGGTCGCCTGCGGGTGGCGGCGGCGGTCGGCACCGGCGGCGACTACATGGAACGGGCGCGGGCGCTGGCGGCGGCCCAGGCCGATGTGCTCGTGGTGGACTCCTCCCACGCCCACAGCCGCGGCGTACTCGAAGCGACGGCTCGGATCCGCGAGGCGCTGCCGGACGCTCAGCTCCTGGTCGGCAACGTGGCGACCGCTGAGGGCGCGCGGGCGCTCGCGGAGCGCGGCGCGGACGGGATCAAGGTCGGCATCGGACCGGGCAGCATCTGCACCACCCGCGTCGTCACCGGCGCCGGCATGCCCCAGGTGACGGCAATCCGCGACGTCGCCGGTGTGGCCGGAGACCTGCCCATCGTCGCCGACGGCGGCATCCGCTTCTCCGGCGACCTGACCAAGGCGCTGGCCTGCGGCGCCCACAGCGTAATGGTCGGCTCCCTGCTCGCCGGCACCGAGGAAAGCCCCGGCGAGACCATCCTCTATCAGGGGCGCAGCTACAAGGCCTACCGCGGCATGGGTTCCCTCTCCGCGATGGCCCAAGGCAGCGCCGACCGCTACTTCCAGTCCGATGACCAGCCGCTCTCGAAGCTGGTGCCGGAGGGCATCGAGGGGATGGTCCCCCACAAGGGCAGCGTCCACCAGGTGATCGCCCAACTGACCGGCGGCCTGCGCTCAGGCATGGGGCTATCGGGCTGCGCCAGCGTCGGCGAACTGCGAACCCGCGCCCGCATGGTTCAGGTCACCGCCGCCGGTCAGAAGGAAGGCCACGCGCACGACGTGGTCATCACCAAGGAGTCGCCGAACTACTGGGTCGACCGGGGCTGAGCCCCGCTCCGCGCCTCAGGCCTGCCAGGCACGGGGATCGAGATCGTAGGGCAAGGGTGTGAGATTCGTCATGCCATCCTCCGTGACGACCACGAGATCCTCGAGCCGCACGCCCCAGCCGGCTTCCGGGTCGTAGAGACCGGGCTCGATCGTCACCACGTCGCCCGACAGGAATTCCTCCGTGCCCGGTCCGGTCTCCCGGAAGCTGGGCAGCTCGTGCAGTTCGTAGCCGACTCCGTGTCCCAACAGGTGGAAGTAGCCGGTGTGCGAACCGGGGTTCTTGTCGGGCACCGCGAAGCCCTCGCCTTCGAACCTGCGGCACACCCGCTCGTGCAGGGTCCAACCGCGCACACCGGGCCGGACCGCCGCGAGACTGGTCTCGAGCGCCTCAAGCACCAGGCCGTGCGCCCGCGCCAGACCTTCCGGCGGCTCTCCGACGCAAAAGGTCCTGGTGCAGTCGGCGAACAGAAGGCCCCTCGGGAACAGATCGACGACCAGGGACTCGCCGGCCCGCAGGACCCGGTCCGGCGTGCCGGTGCTGTGTCCGGTCGCCCCCTCCTCTGCCGGGGCGACAATCGAACTCTCCGGCTGTTCCAGGCCGTGGCCGGCAAACACCGCGGCGGCCCGGGCCTTGACCCGAGGCACGGTTACGCGCTCCTCGCCCAGCCAGAGTTCGCCCCGCTCCCGCGTCGCACTGCCGGCGAGCATCCGCGCCACCGACGCGAAAGCCTCCACTGTGGCGCGCGCGGCGGCGGCGATCCCCTCGATCTCGCTCCCGGTCTTGGTCCGGCGCAGGGCCTGCATCAGCCCGCGTCCCGAGACCGGCGCCCGCTTCGCCTCCCGCAGTGCGCCAGCCACCGCCACCGCCGAACCCGCCGGCGGTCGGCCGGCGAGGGCGACCCGGCCGGTACCGATCCCGGCCCGGTCGAAGGCCGAGTTGAGCGCCGCGATGAGGATGTCCTCGTGGCTCTTCCCTTCGCGGCGAAGGGTCTCCATGTCGAAGTCCGCCGGGTGGATCAACTCGACGCCGCCGGCCTCCGCCAGGGCCGCCTCCTCCCGCTCCATCGACGTGAAGTAGACCAGGCGGGCGCCCGAACCGTCGGCGAGCACGCAGGCGGCCCCCAACCGTGCTCTGCCAACGAAGGGAAGCAGGTCCGGGTCACGGCTCGACCCGGCGAGCACCAGGAGCGCCTCAGCCTGCGCCTCGGCGAGCAACGCCTCGAGGACTCCGCTCCGCGGCCAAGTCATCCCGGCGCCTCGCAGCCCCCTCAGACGTGGTCGTCCAGGAACGCCTGGAACCGGATCTTGGGGGCCGCGCCGGTCATGCGCCCCACGATCTCGCCGTCCTTGAACAGGATGAAGTGCGGGATCCCCTGCACGCCGTAGCGCACGGCAACATCCTGGGCGTGGTCGACATCCAGCTTGGCGATCCTCACCCGGCCGCCGTACTCATCCGCCAGTTCGTCGAGAACCGGCGCCACCATGCGGCAGGGGCCGCACCAGGTGGCCCAGAAGTCGACCAGGACCGGGCTTTCGGCGCCCAGCACCTGATCCTCGAAGCTCTGACTGTCCACGTTGAAGATCTGTTCGCTTGCCATGGGGTTGGGTTCCTCGTGTTTCCTCGTTTCAGGGTAGTTGATGCCGGCATCAACCGGAACTCTCGAGACGGCGAAAGTACTCCCGCGCCGCGTCGGCGTCACGTCCTATCTGCGCGGAAAGATCCATCATCGACGAGAACAGCTTTTCCTCCCGCAGGTGCCGGCAGAAGGACACGTCCACGCGCTCGCCGTACACATCGCTCGAGAAGTCGAGGATGTGGCTCTCGATGACCCGCCGGTAGTTCTCGTACACGGTCGGCCGGGTGCCGATGTTCGTCACCGACCGGAAGGTCGCCTCGAAGCTGGGGAAGTACACCTTGGTCACGTACACACCGTTGTGCGGGTAGAGCTCGCTCTCGGGCGCCAGGTTGATCGTCGGCCACCCGAGCCGCTGTCCCATCCGGTCGCCGCGGGCGATGGCGCCCGTCATCGTGTACGGGCGTCCGAGCAGATCGTTCGCCTCCGCGATCCTGCCCCCCACTACGAGGCGGCGGATCCGGCTGCTCGACACCCGCTCGCCGCCGGAACGCACCTCGTCGATCTCCACCGCCGCGAAGCCGCAGGACTCTCCCATCTCCCTGAGCAGCGCCATGTTGCCCTCGCGCCGGCGGCCGAAGGTGAAGTTCGAGCCGACGTAGAGCTCGGAAACCGCAAGCCGGCCGTGCAGGAAGTCGCGCACGAACGTCCGCGCCCTGGTGTTGGAGAACTCGTGCGAGAAGCGGATCGTGAGCACATAGTCGACGCCCGCGGCCGCCAGCAGGGCCTCCTTCTGGTCCTGAGTCACCAGGCGCGGCGGCGCCTCCTCGGGGCGAACCACGCTGAGAGGGTGGGGATCGAAGGTGATCACAGCAGACGGAACGCCGACCTCCCGCGCGCGGCCGGTCACCATGTCGAGCACGCTCTGCTGGCCGATGTGGATGCCGTCGTAGTTGCCGATCGTGGCGATCACGCCACGCGGGAGTTCGGTCGACTTCATCGCGTCTCGGATCGCAGGCATCAGGGATTCGCCCTCACGATGGCCGGCGCGGTGCCCGCGGTTGTTGTCTCCAGTCCGACGATCCGGCCCACCAGGTCGTCGGCGAACGCATCGGTCACCTCGACTTGCGCGATCCGCCCCGCGGCGACATCGGCCAGCGACAGGTCGACCGTGCCGCTCCCGGCATCGCCGGCGCCGATGTCGTTGATCAGCACCCGGCCGTCCACGTCCGGCGCCATGCCCTGGTGCCGGGCACAGAGCAGGTGCTCGGTCTCCTCGCAGGGTCCCTCGATCAGCATCGGCAGCGTTCTGCCGACGAAACGTTGGCGGCGCTCCAGGGCGATTGCCCGCTGCAAGCCGAGCAGCCGCTGCTTCCGCTCCTCCGCCACCCGGCGCGGCACCTGGTCCGGCAGCGCCGCCGACGGCGTATCGCTCTCGCGGCTGTAGACGAACGCGCCGAGGTGATCGAAGCGAACCTCCGAAACGAAGTCGAGCAGGTCTTCGAAGGCCGCGTCGTCCTCGCCCGGGAAGCCGACGATGAAGGTCGTGCGCAGGCTGACTTCGGGATCGAGTTCGCGCGCCCGCTCGAAGATCCGCCGGTAGCGGTCCGCGGTACCGCCCCGGCGCATGGCGCGCAGCATCCGCCGGTCGCTGTGCTGGAGCGGCATGTCGAGATACGACGCCACCCTGGGTTCGGCCGCCATCAATTCGAGCAGGGCGTCGTCGAGCGTGGTCGGATAGGCATAGAGGAACCGGATCCACTCCGCGTCCGTGCCCGCGAGCAGCGCCTCCACGAGACGCGCCAGACCGTGACGGCCGTAGTCCAGGTCCTCCCCGTACCGGGTCGTGTCCTGGGCCACGAGCACGAGTTCGCGGGCCCCGCGCGCCACAAGATCGCGCCCCTCCGCGACCAGGCTGTCCACCGCCCGGCTGCGTAGCCGGCCCCGCCACACGGGAATGGCGCAGAAGGTGCACGGGTTGTTGCACCCCTCCGCAACCTTGAGGTACGCGTAGCCGCTCGTAGTCAGCAGCCGGCTGTCCCGGTGATCGAAGACCAGGTGGGACGCGGAAGGCGCCGCGGCCGGAGCGCCGCCGAGTTTCACCAGGGAACCCACCTGGCGCAGGGAGTCGAGATCGACGAATCCGTCGATCTCGGGGATCTCGGCCTGAAGTTCCTGGCCGTACCGGTTGGCCATGCAGCCGGCGACCAGAACCTGCCGTACAGGCGCGCCGCCGTCGGACTTGCGGGCCGCGGCGTCCAGAATCGCTTCGATCGACTCCTCCCGGGCCTCGTCGATGAAGCCGCAGGTGTTCACGATCACGGTCTCGGCCTCATCCAGGTCCGCGACCAGCCGGTAGCCCTGGCGGTCCAGTACGCCGAGCATGATCTCGCTGTCGACGTGGTTCTTGGCGCAGCCGAGGCTGACCAGGCCAACCGCGGCCCGGCGCCCCGGCACGCCGGACACAGCAACCGGATCCTCCCTCCTCGGGGGGGTCGACACAGTTCGCTACGAGGCGGCGGCAGCCGTCTGGCGCGGCTGTCGCGCCGACGGATCGAGGGCGGCCAGGAGTTCCTCGCGCCCGACATGCTGACCCTTCATCACGTCCTGCGCGGTGCGGTACTTCAGCGCGTCGTCGTTGTGCCACAGCTCGTGGAAGAGCTGCTTCACCCGCCGTCGCGACATGCGGCAGAAGAGGTCGCACAACGCCGCGGACCGCTCCGCCGACTCGGCGCCCTTCTGCGCCTCCGTATGGGCCCGGGAGATCGAGGCGGCCATGGCGAAGAGTTCGTTGACCACGTCCACGAGGCGGAACAGGAACATCTGGCGCCGCTCCATCTTCTCGCGGTAGACGAGCATGCCGTGGAAACTCTCGCGCGCCAGCTTGCGCGCCGCGCGGTCGATGAAGCGGAGGTGCCGGCCGTAGCGCCCGTAACCGGCGTAACGGGGCCAGCGACCCCACGCAAGCCACCGCGTCGGATACCACCAGGCGTAGAAGAGACCGATCTTCGGCAGCGCCGCCAGCTTGGCGCCGAAACCGGCTCGCTTGTCGATCAGGGCACCCGCCACCTGCAGGTGCTTGTCCACCGCCTCGCGGGCCATGATGAGGTGCATGATCTCGCTCGAGCCCTCGAAGATCCGGTTGATCCGGAAGTCGCGCATCATCCGCTCGATGCCGACCGGCTCCTCACCGCGGTCACGCAGGGAGGACTCCGTCTCATAGCCGCGGCCGCCGCGCACCTGCATCGTCTCGTCGATGATCTGCCAGCCGCGCCAGGTGTTCCACTCCTTGCAGGCCGCGCTCTCGAGCCGCAGATCGAGCTTCTTGTTGTTCGCCATGTGGCTGGCCAGCTTGACGATCGCCTCCATGGCGAAGCCGTAGGCCGCGATGTCCGAGATCTTCTGCGCGATCGCCTCGTGCTTGCCGATCGGCACGCCCCACTGAATCCGCGTGCTGCTGAACTCACGCACCGCCTTCAAGCAGTACTTGGCGGCGCCCACCGAGCTGTTGGGGATCGACAGCCGGCCGTCGTTCAGGGTGGTCAGGGCGATCTTGAGTCCCTTGCCCTCCTGGCCGATCAGGTTCTCCTTCGGCACCTTCACGTTGTCGAACTGGATGATGCCGTTCGCCAGTGCCCGGAGACCCATGAAGTGGCAGCGGCGCTCGACCGAAACTCCCTCCCAAGCGGTTTCGACGACAAAGGAGCTGATCTTCTCGGTCACGGGATCCATCGCCATGACCACCAGGAGACCGGCCTTGGTGCCGTTGGTGCACCACAGCTTGGTGCCATTGAGCAGGTAGAAGTCACCGTCGAGCACGGCCGACGTCGCCAGCCGGGCGGGATCCGAACCCACCTCCGGCTCGGTCAGGGCGAAGGCGGAGATCTCGCCCGCCGCGCAGCGCGGCAGGTACTTCCGCTTCAGCTCCTCGGTACCGAACAGGTTGAGCGGCTGCGGCACCCCGATCGACTGGTGAGCCGACAGCAAAGCCGTCAGGTTGCCGTCGAAGGCGCCGATCAGCTCCATGACCTGGGCGTACTCGACCTGGTCGAAGCCGAGGCCGCCATACTCGGTCGGGATCTTCATGCCGAAGGCGCCGAGCCTGGCGAGACCGTCGATCACGTGATCCGGGTAGTCCTCCGAAACGTCGATCTCGATCGGATCGACCTCACAGCATAGGAAGTCGCTGAGAGCCGAGTAGAAGGACTCGAACTCCGGGCGCCACTCGTCCCGCGTGGGGTAGGGGCAGATCAGGTCGAACCGGAAGTTGCCCAGGAACAGCTCCTTCATGAAGGACGGGTTCTTCCACTCCTTCTCGCGCGATGCTTCGGCGACCGCCCGCGCCTTCTCTTCGCTCACTCGAACCTGTGGCTGGCTCATCGACTCGGCTCCTGTTCGATGCATGAAACAACATGTACCCTGCGCATCAGCGCGGCGAAGACGCCGCGACTCTACTGCTCACTGGCAAGGGCTGGCCCGACGCGCCGGGACGGGCGCATTGTACCCGGCGGCGCCCGCCGCCGTCCTGTCAGGATTCCTTCCGGCCCCAGCCTCCACCGCCCGGCGTTTCCAGAACCAGGAGGTCGCCCGGCTCGACGTCGGCCTGATCGACGGAGTCCAGTTCCCGGACCCCGCCCGCGGCGCGCAGGATGCGGGCTCGGCCGACGGTTCCGCTCTCGCCGCCAAGGGCGCCGAACGGCCGCTCCACCCGGTGCTGGCCGAGCACCGAGACCTGCTGCCGGGACAGGAAGCGCAACTCCCGCCTGAGACCGTCGCCGCCCGGGTACCTGCCGGCCCCGCCCGACCCCGGACGCAGGCCAAACCGCTCGAGACGCACGGGATAGCGATGCTCCAGCACTTCCGGATCGGTGATCCGCGTGTTCGTCATGTGGGTGTGCACACCACTGGCGCCGGCAAAGCCGGGACCGGCGCCGGCGCCCCCGCCGACCGTCTCGTAGTACCCGAAGGTGTCGTCGCCGAACAGCGTGTTGTTCATCGTGCCCTGCCCGCAGGCGCAAAGTCCGAGCGCCCGCAGCAGCGTGTCGACGACCCGTTGACTCGTCTCGACGTTGCCCCCGACCACCGCCGGGCAGAGCCTCGGGTCGGCCGAGAACTCGGGGTTCAGCATGCCGCGGGGGATCTCGATCTCCACCGGCTCGAGTAGCCCCTCGTTGAGCTGCAACGGCACCCCGATGAGCAACCGCAGCACGTAGATCGTGGCGCTCCGGACGATCGCCGGGGTGGCGTTCAGGTTGCCCGGATGGGTCGGGGCGCTGCCGGTGAAGTCGATCCGCGCCGAACCGCGCTCGATCGTCACCTCGACCTCGATCGGGGCGCCGTCGTCAAGCCGTTCGAGGGCGTGGAAGGACTGGCGCCCGGTGCTCCGCACGTGTTCCTCGAGGGCGACCCGCATGCGGTCGGCGGCGCGCGAGTAGAGCGCTGTCATGTAGCGGCGCACCTCGTCCTCGCCGCGGTCCGCCGCGAGCTGTTGAAGCGCGGCCGCTCCACGCCGGTTGGCCGCGACCGCAGCGGCGAGGTCGGCGAGATTCTCGGCCACCGAACGGGACGGCGACGGGCCTCGGCGCAACAGCGCCTCCATCTGCTCCCACTGGGGTTCGCCGGCCCGCACCAGGCGCTGCGGTGCGATGACGACGCCCTCCTCGGCCAGGTTCGCCGCCTTCGGCGGCATCGAGCCGGGGCGGATGCCGCCGAGCTCGGCGTGGTGGGCCCGGTTCGCGACGTAGCCGATCAGCCGGCCGTCCACGTGGACGGGGGCGATGACCGTGATGTCCGGCAGGTGGGACCCGCCGTAGGCGGGATGGTTCGTGACCGCGACATCGCCGGGGTCGAGTTCGAGCTCGGCGGCGACACCGCGCACGCACTCGCCGAGGGCGCCGAGGTGCACCGGAATGTGCGGCGCATTGACCAGCAGCCGCCCAGAGGCATCCAACAGACCGCACGAGAAGTCGAGCCGCTCCTTGACGTTCACCGACATCGCGGTCCGCTGCAGCATGACGCCCATCTCGGACGCAATCGCCGCGAAGCGATTCGAGAACAACTCCAAACGGACCGGATCCACGAGCGGAGTCTACGCGGGCGGGGGCCGGGAAGCGTTCGCGGCCGGGAACTCGCTAAGGTACCGCTTCCGCAAGATCCGAAGAGACACCGGAACACGACGCCGACACCCCAGGAGCCGCCATGACCGACAGCACGATGATGGACTTCCCGTTGACGATCCGCATGATCTTCGATCACGGCCGCCGGGTCTACGCAGACAGTCGCGTGATCACCTGCCAAGCGGACGGCGCGCGGATCGGCACCTACGCCGAGGTCGCGGACCACGCCGCGCAGCTCGCCCACGCGCTGAAGGACTTGGGGATAGAACCGGGCGACCGCGTCGGCACCTTCGCCTGGAACAACCAGGAGCACATGGAGGCGTACTTCGCGATTCCCTGCATGGGCGCCGTCCTGCACACCCTGAACATCCGCCTGTTCCCGGAACAGTTGACCTACGTCACGAACCACGCCGAGGACCGCGTCGTGATCGTCGACGACTCCCTGATTCCGCTGCTGGCCCAGGTCGCCGCCGACCTGACCACGGTGGAGCACTTCATCGTGGTCGGCGACGGCGACGCTTCGGCGCTCGCCGCGGGAGGCGCCGCCATCCACCGCTACCACGATCTGCTCGAAGGCAAACCGACCACCTTCGACTGGCCGGAGATCGACGAGCGGGCCGCGTGCGCGATGTGCTACACGAGCGGCACCACCGGCAACCCGAAGGGCGTCGCATACAGCCACCGGTCGTCCTTCCTGCACGCGCTCGGCGTCGCCTCGGGCGGCGCGCTGGGCATCAGCCAGCAGGACAGCATCCTGGCCATCGTACCGATGTTCCACGCCAACGCCTGGGGCCTGCCCCACGTCGGCTGGTTCACCGGCGCCGACTTCGTGATGCCCGACCGTTTCCTGCAGGCGGAACCCCTGTGCCGGATCATCGCCGAGCACCGGCCGACCCTCTCGGGCGCGGTGCCGACGATCTGGAACGAGGTCCTGCGCTACTCCGAGAACCACGAAGTGGACTTCTCCTCGTTCCGCGCCGTCCTGTGCGGCGGCTCGGCCGTGCCGCGCTCCCTGATCGAGGGTTTCCGGGATCGCTTCGGCGTCGACATCATCCAGGGCTGGGGGATGACCGAGACCTCGCCCCTCGCCGCGATGGCGATTCCCCCACGCGGCACGCCCCGCGAAGAAGAGGTCGACTGGCGGGTGAAGACCGGCCGTATCATCTCCGGCGTCGAAATCCGGATCACGAACGACGCCGGCGAGGTCATGCCCTGGGACGGCGAAGCGGTCGGCGAGATCGAGATCCGTGGCCCCTGGATCACCGGCTCGTACTACCTGGACGACGACCCCGAGAAGTTCCACGACGGCTGGCTGCGGACCGGCGACGTCGCCTCGATCGACCCACTCGGGTTCGTCCAGATCACCGACCGGGCCAAGGACGTGATCAAGTCCGGCGGCGAGTGGATCTCCTCGGTCGATCTCGAGAACGAGCTGATGGGCCACCCCGCCGTTGCCGAAGCCGCCGTCGTCGGCGTGCCGGACGACCGCTGGGACGAGCGGCCGCTCGCCTGCGTGGTGCTCAACGACGGCGCCGACGCCGACCCCGGCGAACTCCGGAGCTACCTCGCCGACCGCGTCGCCCGCTGGTGGGTCCCCGAGCGCTGGACCTTCATCGACGAGGTGCCGAAGACCAGCGTCGGCAAGTTCGACAAGAAGGTCCTGCGCGCGCGGTACGGGGACGGAGACCTGGACGTGGTGACCTAGTCGGCCGCTCTGGCGCGCAAGCTCCTAGTCCGACGACACGCCCAGGTGCTCGTTGAACCAGGCCACGAGCGCGCTCGCGGCGCGCTGGCCGTTCTCGCCGCCGAAGCCGTGGCCGGCGCCCTCGATCACGATCAGCTCGGAGGTCACGTTCGCCTCGTCGAAGGCGGCCTTGATCCGCTCGCTGTTGGCGAGCGGCACGAGTTGGTCGGCATCGCCGTGGACGAGCAGGGTCGGTGGATCGTCCTCGCTGACGAACAGGACCGGTGAGATGGCGGTCGCCTTCTCCGCGTCGAAATCGAGTGCCGGGAAGCGCTCGTTCGGGCCGGTAAGCCCCTGCAGGTCGACCGGCGGGAAGTAGGCGACCACCGCGGCGACGCGGTTTCCGGTCTGTTCGATGGGATCCTTGCTCTCTGCGTTCCCCTCGTCCGAGGCGTTGCCGAGCATCAGGGACAGGTGGCCCCCGGCGCTGCCGCCGGTCACACCCAACCGGTCCGGGTCGACGCCGAAATCGTCCGCGTTGAGGCGAACGTAGCGGACCGCGCGACGCACGTCGGCGACCGCCTCCGGCACCTTGAACAGCGGGGCCGAGCCGTGGCGGACCATGAACACGGCGTAGCCGTTGTCCAGGAGATCGCCGATCGCGCCGGCCCGGCGACTGTCACCGGACACGATGCGGTGCGGGTCGTTCCAGCGGGAGAACCAGCCGCCGCTGACCATGAACAGCACGCCGGCGCCGTTCTGATCCGCCGGCACGAGTGCATCGAAGGTCAGGGCCATGCCCATCTTGTGGCCGTAGACCACGTCGGCGTGGACTTCGGTGTCGCCGCCGGCCGACAGCGGCGCGGCGAGGAGGGCCGCGACGATCGCGGCAGCGAGTAGGTGCTTCACGAGTGTCTGTTTCATTTGGGGGTTCTCCATGTTCTCGGTCTGTTCGGGCGGGCGGACGTTCTTCGCTCGGGCCACTACGGTTCACTCAGGCCACTACGGCCGCGCTCCTCCCGCCGTCTCCTGCAGCGGGCTCTCTGACTGCATCTTGGCGGCGGCAACCATATCCGCCACGTCGGCCAGCAGGGCCTTCGCGTCGAACACGATCCCGTCCTTGATCGTGTAGCGGACGCCGCCGATTCGCTCGGGCCGTCCCGTCGCATCGTTGAGCCGCACGGCCCCGGTGCCGTAGAGCACCTTCAGGTTGGCGACCGGGTTCTCGTCGACCACGAGCAGGTCGGCCAGCATGCCCTCGCGCACGATGCCGAACTCCATCTCGGCGCCGCTGGCCCGGGTCAGCTCCTCGGCGCCGTACATGGTCGCCGAGCGGATGACCTCCAACGGATGGAAGCCGGACTCCTGGAGCAGTTCGAGCTCCAGAATCGTGCCGAAACCGTAGGTCTGGTAGATGAAGCCTGAGTCCGAACCGATCGTGACCTTGCCGCCCCGGTTCTTGTACTCGTTGAGGAACTGCATCCACACCCGGTAGAAGTTCTTCCACGCCACCTCGTCCCAGGTGGTCCAGTCGTACCAGTACGAGCCATGGTCCTCGCGGCTGGGGGCGTAGAACTCCGCCAGGGTGGGCAGGGTGTAGTCGGCGTGCCAATCGGCGTTGCGCGCCCGCATCACGTCGCGGCCGGCCGAGTAGATCGTCATCGTCGGGTTGATGAAGAAGTCGAGTTCGAGGAACTCGTCGAGCAGGGCGTTCCAGCGCTCGCCGCCGGGCTCGACGAGGCGCCACTGGCGGGCCACCTGGCCGAAGCGGAACTGCTCGTCCGTGTAGTTCATCTGCGCCGGCCAGGGCTGGACATCGGCGCCGTCGTACATCGACTCGAACAGGCCGTAGAAGTGGGTCATCCCGACCAGGCCGAGCCGCGCGGCGTCGAGCGCGTTCATCTGCGCCACGCCCATCTGGTCGAGATGGGCCGTCGAGCCCAGGCCCAGGCTGCCCGCCTCGTCGAGGAGCGCAGCCATGATCTTCGGCGGGTAGGCGCCGAGCTTCAGCCCGTCCACGCCCTTGCCGTGGGCGTAACGCACCCACTCGCGCGCGTCGGCGGGAGTGCGGATCTTCCGGTCCTTCCACTCCTTGCCGCCACCGGGACGTTGGTAGGACACCAGACGCGGCGCCGTGATCTCGTTGTTCTGGCTGCGCTCCTTCTCGCTCAGATCCCATTCCAGCGGCCCCGTCGGCACACCGCGGGCCGTGGTGATGCCGTGAGCGAGCCACAACTTGTAGACGTACTCGGCCTGCGGCACCTTGGGCATGCCGCCGGTATGCACGTGGAGATCGACCAGGCCCGGCATGACGAAGGAACCGGCGAGGTCCAGCTCGCGGTCGGCGTCCTTCGGCCGCTTGTCCTCGTCGATTTCGGCGTTCGGCATCCCGATGCTCTTGATCTCCGCGATCCGGTTGCCCTCGATCACGACATCGACAGGCCCCATGGGCGGCGCCCCGGCGCCGTTGATCACCGTGACCCCGCGCAGAATCAAGCGGTCGAAGGGACCCTCTCCCTCGTCGTCGGGCCGCGGCGGCGCCGGCTCGACCAGTTTCTCCTCTTCGTCCTCGTCATCGGCAGCCGCCAGCGGCGCAGCCGCCGCCGAGATAGCGACCAGAACGGCCAGTCCGAAGCCGAACAAACGCCTCCAGGGCGAGAGATCCAAACTCAACTGGGACATGGCTTCTCCTTCCAGTCTTCTAGACCGGGGAATCAAGGGACCGAACCTATCGCGGTCCAGGCGGCGACGTTCAGGGTCAGGACAGCGAGGGCCGCTCACCGGAATCGACCACAGCACTCAGGTAGAGCAGCGCCTGACCCGGCTGGGGCGCCTGCACGAGGAGGTCGTGGGTGGCGGCGAGCACGTCCCGCCGGCTGATCTGCCCCACCAGCTTGCGGTCCTTGAGTACCGGCAGCCGGCGATACGGAGTGCTCTTGAAGATGCGCGCGATGCTCAAGAGATCCGTGTCCTCGGAGATCGTACGGGCTTTGCGGTCCATGAAGGCAGAGGCGTCGGTGGAGTCGAGCTCGAAGTCTCCGGAGTCCCCTTCCTCGTCCTCCGCCAGATCCTCCAGGCCGAGTTCGCTGCTGCGCTCGCGCAGAATCGAGCGCCGGCCGTCCAGCGCCGATGTCAGGTGGTGCGACGCCGCGAGCACGTCGCGGCGACTCACCTGACCAACAAGCGCGCCGTCCCGGACCACCGGCAAACGGCGGTACGGCGTGTCGAGAAAGCGCTGGGCGATCTCCAGCAGCGGCTCGGAGCCGTCGATCACGCGGCCGAAGTCCGTGTTCATGAAGGCGTCGACGGGCGCCGCCGGCAACTGGTCATAGGCTAGCCCCAGCAGAACCTCCATCGAGAACTTCTCGGAAAAAACACCCAGCAAGCGGCCGTTCTTATCGACGACCGGCGCACCCGAAATCCGGTTCTTCAGCAGCAGGGCGATCGCATCCAACGCGGACATTCCTGCCTGAAGCGTGACCAGGCGAGTGGCCATGAAGTCCCGCGCCCGGGTACGGCGGCTCGTCGCCAGTCCCCGCTCGTCGGCGGCCCGCGCGGTCACCGTCAGCACGGTGAGGCAGCTCTTCTCGGACAACATACCGAGATAGCGGTGCCGCTCGCCGATCACGGGCGCGCCCGTAATCCGATGCCGCAGCAGTGCCGCGATGCAGTCGTAGACGTGGGTGCGCGGATGCACGGTGACCAGCTTCGTCACCATGATGTCCCGCGCAAGCTTCGGCTTGTCGATCACTCTGTCCATCGGAAACCTTGATCGTAGCAGCGACGCCCCGCTGGAGGTCGTCGAGGTACAGCCAGGGCCTGCTAGGGTTGTTCGCTCTCAAGAGCCGAGAATCCACAGCCAGTCCGAGGAGAGAGTTCCATGTTTCGTTCCACCACCCTGCCCCGCCTCCTGACCGCGCTCCTTGCGATCGCATTCCTGAGTCTCGGCCTCACCGCCTGTGCCCAGACCCGCGCCGACGTTCCGGTTCAGAGTCCCCGCGACCTGGCAACGGCGACGCCGGAGAGCGTCGGCATGTCGAGCGAGCGGCTCGAGCGCCTGAACGAAGGGATGCAGGATCTCGTCGACGACGGCCTGCTCGCCGGCATCACGACGATGATCGCGCGCCACGGCAAGATCGCCCACTTCGGCGCCTTCGGACACCAGGACATCGAAGCCGGCGTCGAGATGAACGAGGACACGATCTTCCGCATCTACTCGATGACCAAACCGATCACCGGCGTCGCCCTGATGATCCTCTACGAGGAAGGCAAGTTCCGGCTCTCCGACCCGGTCCACCGCTACATCCCCGAGTTCGAGGGCCTGGTCGTCGCCGCCGGCGAGGGTCCGAACGGCCCGATCACGGAAGAGGCCGACCACCCGATGACGATCCGCGAGCTGATGAGCCACACCGCGGGCCTCTCCTACGGCATCTTCTCCCAGTCCCAGGTCGACGCGATGTACAGGGAGGCGGGCATCATCACCAACCCGGACCACACCCTCAAGGACATGATCGACGAGCTCGCGAAGATCCCCTTGCTCTACCAGCCAGGCTCGACGTGGCACTACAGCGTCGCGGTCGACGTCCAGGGCTACCTGGTCGAGGTGCTTTCCGGCCAGCCGTTCGACGAGTTCTTGGGCGAGCGCGTGTTCGGTCCGTTGGGCATGAACGACTCGGCCTTCCACGTCGCCGCCGACAAGGCGGACCGCTTCTCCCAGGTCTACACCCACGATGAGGACGGCAACCTGTTGGCCCAGGAGGGCTTCGGCGGCCGCCGCGACTACCTCGACCCGCCCGCATTCCTCTCCGGCGGCGGCGGTCTGGTGTCCACGACGATGGACTACATGCGGTTCAGCCAGATGATGCTCAACGGCGGCGAACTGGACGGCGTGCGCATCCTCGCGCCCTCGACGGTCAAGCTGATGCACCTCAACCACCTGCCGCGCGAACTCAAGGAGATGTCGCCGGGCACCGGCTTCGGCCTCGACTTCGCCGTCGTCCTCGACCCCGTCGCCGCCGACGGCATCTCCAAGGGCGAGTACTGGTGGGGCGGCGCCGCCGGCACCTGGTTCTGGATCGACCCGAAGGAAGACCTCGTCTTCGTCGGCATGATCCAGCACTTCGGCCCCCGCCGTCCGGACGTCCGCTCCCTGAGCCGCCGTCTCACCTACCAGGCAATCCTCGAACCGAGCTCGTAGCCGGGCGGGCAGCGTCCGCCCAACCTTCGCTAGGTCGAAACGTGTCGCCGGCCGGCCGTCAAGCCACTTGGCGAAGCGCCCGAGCGCCGCCCGGTAGTCCTTGGCGGTGTTGGGTGCGATCGAGGCTTCGAGCGCGGCGCCGACGCGGCGGACGTCGCCGGCGGTGAGCTCGGCCGCGGCGGTGGGTTCGAGCTGGCTCACGGTGGGTTCCCGGGGGTGTGGCGCTGCGATTCTGGCGCGGATCGTAGGCGCGAACATGCGGGAGCTCCGGGTCACCACACGTCCTCCCATTCGTGTCTTCTATGCCTTCGACCCGCGGCGATCCGCTATCCTCCTCATCGGTGGTCACAAGACGAGCAACGACCGCTTCTACCGTGATCTCGTTCACCGCGCAGACGCGCTCTATGACGAGCACCTCCACGAACTGAGTCTCGAAGGCTCCGACGAGCAAGGACCTGACCGATGAGCGGACGCCACCCCTGGAACACTCTTCTCGAACGCACGTTCAGCCCCGAAGAACGCACCGAGATCGCGCGCGAGGGGGCGAAGATCGCCGCTGACAATCGTCGGCGGCGGAACCCTCCGGCCGGCCGTAGCTCATCGCCGCAGCCGCAACCCCGGCCACGCCGCCCGGCTGCCGAACGCGCCGCGCTCTCACCAAACCGGAGCGACCGCGCGTAAGCCTCAACCGAGACGACAGCCGGGTCGCGCGCCAGGTAGCTGAGCAGCCCGGGCAGCCGACCCGCCGACGCTCATCGGCTTCCCGGTCCACGAGGCGTTCGCGGTCGCTCTCGACCTGGTGTCGGCCCGAACGTCCGCGATGTCCGCCTTGGTGGCGGTGCCCTTGATCGCTAGCGCTTTGCTTTCTTGCCGAACATGATGCCGGCGACGCGGCGGATCTGGATTTCTTCGGAGCCTTCGGTGATGCGGTAGCGGCGGTGGTGGCGGTAGATGTGCTCGAAGGGTTTGTGGCGGGTGTAGCCGATGCCGCCGTGGACCTGGATGGCGCGGTCGGCGGCGTTGCAGACGAGGCGGTTTGCGCGGTAGTTGCACATGGAGACCTTGTCGGTGACCTCCATGTGGTGCTGCTGGTCGAGTTCCCAGGCCGTCTTGTAGACGAGGTTCCGCACCATCTCGCATTCGGTCTGCAGTTCGGCGAGCGGGAACTGGATCGCCTGGTTGAGCCATAGCGGCTTGCCGAAGACCGTCCGCTCGCGGGCGTATTCGATGCTGCGGTCGATGCAGTACTGCGCGGCGCCGACGCCGGAGGCGGCCTGGCGGATGCGATTCTCGTGGACGAAGGTCTGCGCCAGGGCGAGGCCACGGCCCTCCTCGCCGAGGATGGCGTCGTTCGGCGCCCGCACCGCGGAGAGCGACACCTCGGCGTGATCCGTCGGCATGTTGAAGGTCCACCACATGAAGGGGATCTCGAAGCCCGGCGAGTCGGTCGGCACGATGAAGCAGGTCACGCCGTCCGCCTGCCCGGGGTCGCCGGAGGTGCGGGCGAAGATCAGGTCGTGGGTGGCGGCGTGCAGGCCCGAGTTGAAGCGCTTGCCGCCGTCGATGATCCAGTCGTCGCCGTCGCGGACGGCCGCGGTCTCGAGCCAGGTGGCGTCGGAACCGTGGTTCGGCTCGGTCAGGCCGAAGCCCATCTTCACCGCGCCGGTCATCATGCCCTCCATGAATTGCGCCTTCTGGGAGGGCGTCCCGAAGCGGTGCATCATGATCACGGTCGGGAAGTTGCCGACGATCGAGGACTCATTCTGGAGGTCGTTGTGCAGGCCCAGGCCCTTGGCGGCCAGGTGCTCGCGGATCACCGCCATCGCCAGATTCGAGCCGTCCTGGCCCCCCAGCTCCCGCGGCAGACCGAAGCGCAGGTGGCCGGCGGCGTCGGCGCGCCGTTTCATCTCCCGCAGCAGCGCTTCCCACTCGGGCCGCGGCGTGCCGTCGTTGTCGAAGTCCGTGCGCGCCCACTCGCGGCGCTGATCGAAGAAACGGATGTTGTCGTCCTGCCGCTCAAGGGGCTTGATCTCGCGCTCGATGAAGTAATCGAGCTCGGTCAGCTTGTCGCGAATGTCCTGGGGGATCTCGAAGTCCATGGTGACTAGCTCCAACCGAGCCGGCCCTGCGGGCCGGGTGCGGGCAGGATGCCCGCGTTCCCAGGCGCGGAGCGGCGGGTCGTGCCGCGGCGCGAACTTCCCACTATCCCGCATCCAGGTAGTTGCCGATGATCTCCGCCAGACGATCCGGCGCGTCGAAGTGGACCATGTGGCCCGCCTCGGGGATCTCGACGTGGTGAACGTTGCGGAACAGACGGACACGGCGGTCGATCTCGTCCGGGGCCGCCGGCGTGTCGTAGTCGATGCCGCCGCGACCGCGGTAGAAGTCGGCCGAGCGGCCTCCCGTGACGACCAGGACCGGGCAGGAAACCCAGGGCCAGCGCTCCGCCGCCAACTGCGACGACATCGTGAGCCCGGTCGTCTCGACCTGTGGGTCCCACTTCCACTGCAGGCCGCCGTACGGGTGTTCGGTTGTGCCGATCTCGACCAGGTGCCGGGCGATATCCGGATCGAGGCCCGGATGGAAGCGGCAGTAGAGCCGCCAGGCGTCGTCCATGTCCATCATCGGCCGCTTGTGTCCCCCCGGCCGGAGCAGGCTGGTGAAGCCGTTCTGCAGCCGGAGTTGCCGGGACTCGACCGGGATATCGCTTTCGCGGAACGGCGCGCCGACGCCGTCGATGTTCACGACGACGCTTGGCACGTCGTTGAACACGGCCGCGTAGTGGCTCACGATGTGGCCGCCCAGGCTGTGGCCGACCAGCACCGGGCGCTCGAGCTGGAGCTGGAAGATCACCGCGTGGAGATCGGCGATGAAGTGCGGCAGCGCATACACGCCGGGCTTGCCGCTGTTGCCGTGGCCGCGCAGGTCGAAGGAAACGACCCGGTAGCGGTCCCGGAACTTCTGCGCCAGGGGATCGAATGCCGGCGCCAGGTCCTGAATGCCGTGCAGCAGGACCAGGGGCGGCGCTTCGGCATTGCCGTAGTCGTAGACCTGCAGCTCGATGCCGCCCGCTCCGGGCAGGCGGAGACTTTCGGGAGGTGAACTGTCCGTTGTCATGGGATTGGCGAGGATACGCCAAGCGCGGCGAACGGCCCTGACGCAGGCCGGTTATCCTTGCCGCTTCACCAGCAGAAGCCCCGGAGGAGAAACGAAATGAAGAAGATGGCATGGACCGTAGCCACAATCGCTGTGTTGTTGTTCCCGGCCGCCGGCGCAGCATCCGACCTGACCGCCGAGCAGGCCTTCGAGCGGCTCAAGGCGCTGGCCGGCACCTGGGAGGGCTCGGCCAGCGCCGAGGGCGCGGAAGCCGAGGCCGAAGCGGAGGCAAGCGGCCTCGTGGTCCACGAGTTCGATGTCTCGGCCAACGGCCACGTACTGATGGAGCGCATGGGGCCGGACACCGAGTACGAGATGGTCAACATGTACCACCTCGACGGGGCCGACCTGGTCCTCACCCACTACTGCTCGGCCGGCAACCAGCCGCGGATGAAGTTCAACGCCGCCACCAGCGCCCCAAACCGCCTGGTCTTCGACTTCGACGGCGGCACGAACCTGGACACCACCCCCAACCACATCCACTCGGCGGAGATCCGGCTCGACGGCGAGAACAGGATCGACAGCGCATGGAAGGCTCACGAGGGAGACATGGAAGCCGGGACGATGACCTTCCACCTGAAGCGACGCTGAGGAGTTCGGGACGAACCGGGCGGCGCGGCTTGCGGTTGCCCGACGTCATGCTTGTGCCTACAATGGTCACATGGTGACCGTTGGAGCGAGAGAACTCAAGACAAGGTTGGGCACGTACCTGAGGAGGGTGCGCGAGGGATCGGTGATTCTCGTGACCGAACGCGGGCGGCCGGTCGCCGAACTCAGGCCGCTGTCGAAAGCCGCATCGGACGAGGAGGAGAAGCTCCTCGACCTCGCGGCAAGGGGACTCGTGACCCTGGGGACCACGCGCCTTGCGCCGTCCATCGAACCGGTCCCAGCGCGCGGCGGATCGGTCGCGGACACCATCGTCGAGGAGCGAGACGACCGGTTCTGATGCTGTTCCTCGACGCGAGCGCTCTGGTGAAGCGGTACGTCGAGGAAGACGGATCGGACTTCGTCATCGAAGTCATGGCCGGGCAACCCGTAGCCATCAGCCGATTGTCGGCGACCGAGGTGGTCTCGGCGATCTGTCGGCGCTGCCGGGAAGGCGACATGCTGGTCGAACAGCGCGAAGCCGCCCTGCTCTCTCTCGACACCGAGCGCCCGGCCTTCCATGTGGTCGAACTCACCGAGGAGATCACGACGAGGGCCGCAGCGCTGCTGCGCCGGCACCCGCTGCGCGCGAGCGGTTCGGTGCAACTTGCCTCCTGCCTGTTGCTGGCCGATGAGTTGGGAACGCCTGCGCGCCTCGTCGCGTTCGACGATCGCCTCACAGGCGCCGCCCAGGCAGAGGGTGTCGAGTGCCTGGCCACCAGCGCCCGGTAGAGCCGCCAAACCGCTCGCAGGCTCGCTGTTTGGCCCCAACCTGATGAACCCGGTTGCCAGGCGCGGGAGTACACTCCACCGCGCGACACTCACCGACAGCCCGGAGAACCTGCCGAGATGACCGCGCACCTACACGGCAACGGAAGAAACGGCCTCTACGGCGCCCACGGCACAGCCCTCGTGGTCGACCTCTCGACCGGTGAACACGAGGTGGAAACGATCCCGGCCGAGGTCTTCCGCCAGTACCTGGGCGGGTACGGGCTCGGCGCCTGGCTGATGTGGAAGCACTTCCCCACCGGCGCGGAAGCCACCGCTCCCGAGGCCTGCTTCGCCCTGGTCTCCGGGCTGCTCACGGGCCTTCGCACCCCGTTCTCGGGCCGCATCCAGATCGTCGGCAAGCACCTCGGCTTCGTCTACCGGATGTTCGCGAAGCTGGGGATCAAGATCGAATCGCCGCAACCGGCGATGCGCCAGTTGTGGGCCGATCGCGGCACCACGGCGGCGGTGGCGTTGTCCATCGAAAACGGCGACGCACCGCTCAAGAACTGGACCGGCGTCGGCGCCCGCGACTTCCCGCTGTCGAAGAAGGGTTGGAAGCTCGACGGCGCCGAAGTCGACAAGATGATCACCAGGAAGCTGAGCTGCGGCAACTGTCCCGCGCCCTGCAAGGGCATCGTCCGCGTCAAGAGCCGGAGACTGTCCGACGTGCGGCGCCCGGACTACCCGCGCTTCACATCGCTGATGGGAGTCACCTACATCTCCGATCCGACGCCCGGCCGCCACACCGCAGGCGCCGCGTCCTGGAACGAGACCTTCGGCGCCGGCTTCCCGTTGCCCGAAGCCGCTCCGAAGGACGAGGTGCAGATCGCCTGGAGCCTCACCGGCGGCCTGCCCTGGGTCGACATGGTGAACGCGCTGACCGGATGGGAGGTGGACCAGAAGGAACTGCTGCTCTGCGGCGAGCGCATCCAGAACCTCCGCAACGCCTTCAACGTCCGCGAGGGGATCCGGCCGGCGGACTTCCAGGCCCACCCGCGGATGAAGGGCGAGGGCGACGGACTTCTCGAAGCCGGCCCGCTCGCCGGGGTCCGGGCGCCGCTCGAACAGTTGAAGCGGGACTACTACCAAGCAATGGACTGGGACCCCGGCACCGGCCGACTCAGCCGGAACCGCGCCGAGCAACTGGGCATGGCCGAGCTGCTGGACGCCCAACTGGCCTGATCGGCCTGCTTCGACGCCGCGATGGGCCTCCTCCGAAGCCTGGTTCATCCCCGCTCCCGGCCCAAGATCCGCGTCCGGGTCCTGATCCGCGGCCGAATAGGCGCCGGCTGGCATGACGTCGACCGGACCTTCCGGCTGGCGCCCGGCGCCACCCTGGGCGAGCTCCTGCCGGCCGCCGACCGGGCGGGCGTCCCGCTCGCCGAGGCGATCAAGGGCTCGCCCCACCTGCGCGACACGCTGATGATCAACGGCGAGCGGTGTCCGCTGGAGGCGCACCGAGGCCGGACGCTTCAGGACGGCGACGAGATCTACCTGCTCGCTCCCGTGGCCGGCGGCAGCGGCGCCAACGCCTGGGCGCGGGACAGCTTCGAGGCGCGACTGGAGCGGATGCTCCGGCGCGAGATCGACGGGTGCGAACGGCTGACCGCGGTCGAGCGTCTCTCCGGCGGCGCCAGCCAGGAGACCTACCGCCTGCGGATCGAAACGGAGGCCGGTGATCGCCAGCTCGCCCTCCGGCGGTCCCAGAGCGGCAAGCAGGAAGAAGCCCGTGCCGTCGAGCGCAGCGCGCCCGGACTTCGGATCGAGGCGAAGCTGATGCGGGTCGCCCGCCGGAACGGGATTCCAGAGCCCGAGGTCTTCTACGTCCTGGAAGCCGGCGACGAGCTAGGGGCCGGCTTCGTCATGGAGTGGCTCGACGGCATCGCCCTGGGCGCGCGGATCGTCCGCTCGCCGGAGCTCGCCAAGGTGCGTCCGAAGCTGGCACGGCAGTGCGGCGAGATCCTGGGCCGTATGCACAGCATCGACCTCAAAGCGCACGGCCTCGACCGCGACCTGGCGCGCCTGAGCGCCGCCGACTTCATCGAGCAGACCCGGGGCCGCTACGAGGCTCTCGGCACGCCGCAGCCGATGATCGACTTCACCGGCCGCTGGCTGATCGAGAACCTACCCGAGTCGACCGAGCAGACCCTGGTTCACAACGACTTCCGCAACGGCAACCTGATGGTCGACCGGACCGGCGTCATCGCGGTGCTCGACTGGGAGATCGCCCACATCGGCGACCCGCTGCGCGACCTGGGCTGGATCTGCACGAATTCGTGGCGGTACGGCGCCGGCCCCGAACTGCCGGTCGGCGGCTTCGGTACCTACGAAAATCTGTTCGCCGGCTACGAGGCGACGAGCGGCCACCGGGTCGATCTGAGCCGGGTCGAGTACTGGCAGGTGTTCGGCTCCTACTGGTGGGCGGTCTCCACTCTCGGCATGACCGAGGCCTATCGGATCGGCCCGGACCGCTCGGTCGAACGGGTCACGATCGGCCGCCGGACGACGGAGTGCCAGGTCGACTGCGTGAATCTCCTCATCCCGGGGTCGGTCGAACTGGTTGCCGCCCCCGAACAGCTCACCGACCCCGACATGCCGCGGCTCGAGGAGCTGGTTGGCGCGACGCGCGACTTCCTGCACGGCCCGGTGAGAGACGAAACGACCGGACGCACCCGGTTCCATGCCCTCGTCGCCGGCAACGCGCTCGACATCGCGTACCGGGACCTGCACTTCGGCGCCGAACACCGTCGCCGCGAGCACGAGCGACTCCGCCGCCTGCTCGACGCCGAGGGCTCGCTGCTCGATTTGCGCTGGAAGCTGGTCCACGCGATCCGCGACGACGCCCTTGCGCTTGACGACACCCGTCTGCACGAGCACCTGCGCGCCACCGTGGTCAACCAGATCGCGATCGATCAGCCGAAGTACTCGGGCTTCAAGACCGCGGCGGAACGCCGGAGCTGACCCAGGCCGAACGACTCCCCGAAGCTATAGTCACCGGAGACTCGTCTCACAGCAGATCCAGGGAGGACGCCCAATGAAGACGCATGCCATCCGTAGAGCCACCATCTCCGTCCTCGCACTGGCACTGGTCGCCACTTCACTCTCGGCCCAGCGCCAGAGCGGGCCCCGCATTCCGCCGGCCGAGGGTGTCGAGAGCATCAACATCATTCGCACGCTCTCCCAGCATCCGCCGCTGATGGAGGCCTGGGGCCCATTCGGCGGCTACATCCTCCGCGGCAGCACCCTTCCCGACCGGGACCGCGAGATGCTCATTCTGCGTACGGCGTGGCTGAACGAGGCCGAGTACGAGTGGGGGCACCACCGCCGCGCCGCGAAGGCGGCCGGGATGACGGACGAGGAGATCCGCAACATCGCAGTGGGCGAGAACGCCGGGCCCTGGAGCAGCTTCGAGCGCTACCTCCTACGCGCCGCCTACGAGTTGCATTCCCGATCGGCCATCTCGGAGCGCACCTGGGCATTCCTGAAGGCCCGCTACACCGACCAGCAGATGATCGACCTGATCTTCACGGTCGGCCAGTACCGGATGGTGTCGATGGCTCTGCGCAGCATCGGCGTGGAACTCGACGAGGGTCTCGAGCCCTTCCCCGACGTTCCGAGGCGCTAGGAACTTGCGCGGCAGAAAGATCTGACCTGGGAACGCGGGCATCCTGCCCGCATCCGGCGCGAAGCGCCGGCCTCCGGTAGTTCTGCCGCGCTAGCGCCTCAGCGCCGCCTTCACCTCGGCCAAGCGCCCGATGGAATCGAGCACCCACCCCGGGTCCTGCACCAGGTGCCGTACCACGACCTCGTCGTACCCCATCGCGGTCAGTTCACCGAACGCGGCGGCGGTCCGCTCCACGTCGCCGACGATGAGCGCGTCCGGCGGGAAGCCTCGGTAGCCGCGAGCGATCATCTTCCCCGCCAGGGCCTCGGCCTCGGCAGCCGTCTCGCCGACGTAGATGTCGCGCCGGATGGCACACACGCCGACCGGACGACCGTGGCGTTCGCAGGCCTCCCGGTAGCGCCGGAGTTGCTCCGCCGCCACTGCCGGCGCCAGGCCGGGCGCCGCCAGCCAGCCATCGCCCAGCCGTGCGGCGCGGTCGATCGCCGGCGGCGCCGAAGCCCCGATCCAGACCTCGACCGGCGCCGGCGGGCAGGGCGAAATCCGCGCCTCGTGCAGTTCGAAGCGGCTGCCCTCTCCGCCGGTCGTCACCGTTTCGCCGGCCCAAAGCCGCCGCAGGATCGCGAGCGACTGCTCGAACCGCGACGGCCGCTGACGAGCCGGGACGCCCATGGCCGGAAACTGGTTGTCGGCCGGCCCGATCGCGCACTGGAGGATGAACCGTCCAGAGGTAAGGCTCGCCAGGGTGCCGACCTGCTCCGCGACGATCAGCGGGTGCCAGAGCGGGAGCAGGTACAGAGCGCCCGCCGGGCGATCCCCCCACTCCGCCAACATCCGGCCGAGGATCGCGGTGTTCTGGTAATACGGCCGCGGCGTCGCGTGGTGGTCGCCGACAAACAGTGCGTCCAGGCCGGCTTCCCGGGCGGCCCGCGCACGGTCCACCATGCGCCGCGCCCCCTCGCGGACATCGGTCACGTTGTAGGCGCTCTGAACTGAAATACTGACCCGCATGGCTACCCTCCGCCGTCAATGTACTCCAATCCACGGCCTGCTACGATGCGCGCCACAAACAACGCGAAACAAACCTTGGACCCCGATATGCCTGAACTGATTCTCGCCGCAGCCACCTACCCCGCCGGCGGCCTGATCGCCGGCGTTCTCGGCGCCGCCGTCGGCGTCCTGGTCGTCATCATCATTGCCGACGGCGCCAGCACGGAGCCGGTCGCGCCGAGGATGATCCCCCTCTGGATGTGGCTTGCTTTCTGGACCCCGCTCGGTCTGATCCTGATCATGACCGACATGCCGGGCTGGCTGCGCACGCTGCTCTTCGTGATTCCGCTCGCGCTCACCCTCGGCCTGTTCAACCGGCGCGCAGCCTGACAAGTGCCATCCGCGACCGCGGCCGACGGCGCAACACTCCGCTACCAGGTCGCGGGTAGCGGCCCGGCCGTCGCCCTCACGCACGGCCTGGGCGGTCATCTGGACTCCTGGGCGCCCACGGTAGCGACGCTCCAGGACCGCTACACCGTTCTGACCTGGGACGTCCGCGGCTTCGGCCGCTCCACGAAGCGGCCCGACGACCTGTCGCCGGAGACCTGGGCTTCCGACCTCGCCGGCCTCCTCGACGAAGTCGGCGCCGACGACGCCGTGATCGCCGGTATCTCAATGGGCGGCGTCATCTCGCAACGATTCGCGCTCGACTTCCCTGACCGCACCCGGGCCCTGATCCTGATCAGCACCTCCAGCGAAGTGAACGAGCGCGCCACCGCCGGGTGGAACGCGCGCGCCGACCTCATCGAACGCGGCGGCCTGGGCGCCGCCCTGACGCCCACCGTCCCCTCCCCCTCCTACGGCAAGGAGTACCGCGAACGCCACGCCGACGACATCGCCGAAGCCGCCCGTCTCACCATCGAGCGCAACGACGCGGCCTGTTACGCCGCCGCCTGCCGCGCCGTTTCGGACATCGACTACACCGCCGACCTCGCCACCATCACTTGCCCCACCCTGATCCTCCAGGGCCTGGAAGACGGCGTCACCCCACCCGGCGGCAGCGTCATCATGTCCCGCCGCATCCCCGGCGCCCGCCTGATCATGCTCGAACACTGCGGCCACGACATCCCCGCCGAACGCCCCGAAGAGTTCCACACCGAAGTGGAGAGCTTCCTCGCGGACGTCGCGTAGATCCGGAGGCGGAGCCGGAGCAGAGCCGGAGCAGAGCCGGAGAGGCGGCTGGTCGCGGGCAGAGGTGGCACCCGCCTGCCTGGTCGGGGCTCAGGGGGGAGGGGGCCCAGGTGCCGTTCCGGTACAGCCGCGCAGCCGCGGAGCCGGCCGAAGTCGCTCCGGCTACTTGAGGTGGCGGTCGAAGAAGTCGATCTCGGCGGCCATGGCCTTGTCGAGCCAGTCGCCGCTGTAGACGTCGTAGTGGCCCATGTCCCAGGCGTGGTATTCGACCGGGACGCGGCCGGAGAGGATCTGGGCGACTCGCTGGCCGTGCTCGCGGATGTCGAAGTAGTGCTCCTGCTTGGCGTCGATGATGATGACAGGCTGAGTGATGAGGTGCGCGTGTTCGACGGGTGAGAACTTGGCGAAGCGTTCGTAGTACGGGCTGCCGGTGAGACCTTCCGGCTGGGGGCCGCCGACCGGGACCGGCGCCACCTCGCCGCGGGCGCGAAGGATGGCCGTCCGGTGGAATCCCTTGAGACCGCCGGGGGCCACCACCAGGCCGGAGCGCTGGTCCATCGCGCCGACCTGGGCGGCGACCGCCTTGACCCGGCGGTCGTGGGCGGCGCGCCAGATGACGTGGCCGCCGCCGAAGCTCGAGCCCCAGATGCCGATTCGGCTGGCATCCGCGTGCGGTTCGCCCTCGACGAAGGTGATGGCGGCGTCGATGTCCTCCTGCTGATCGAGCGGGTCGACGAGCTGACGGATCGCCTGCGCCTTGACCGTCACGTAGCCGTCCTCGTCCGGTTCCGGCATCTGGCCGCGGACGACGAGGCGCGAATCGCTCTCGCCCCAGCCGCGGTAGTCGAAGGCCAGCACCAGGTAGCCGGCGGCGGCAAAACGCGGCGCGATACCCCGGTTCAGGTGCGACTTCGTACCGCCCCAGCCGTGACAGAGCACGATCGTCGGCAGCTTCTCGCCTTCGCCGGTCGCCTTCGGGTAGAAGACATCGCCGGCCAGCCGCGTGCCGTCGCTCCAGAGTTCGACCGGCTTGCGGACGACGGACGGATAGCCCTCCACGTCCATCAACTCACCGGCAGCCAGCGCCGGCGCGGGGCTGGACGCTGCGGCCAGGATCCCGGCCAGGGCCAACACCCACAGGTACATCTTCCGGGTGTGCTCTCGCATTGCCGTTCCTCCTTGCATGGAACAAGCCCTGTTTCCTGTGCGTCAGCGCGGCGCGGACGCCGCGACTCGACTCCGAAAGTACTCAGGGTCGGTTTCGCCGATGCTACCGGAGCGGTCGCCGCAAAGCGCGAAAGCGCCGGTCGGCGCCGCAAGTTCCGTTCGGAGTAGAGTCGCGTCCCGTGAGGCGCTTTCCCGCGGCGACCATCGTCGCAACCCTGTCGCTGTGGGTCGGCGCTACCGAGGCCCAAACCGGGCGGCCGACCGCCACGGCGGTGGCGATCGGCGAAGGCCCGCTGTTAGACGGCACCGTGCTGGACGACGCCGTCTGGCAGCAGATCGAGCCGGCTTCCGGACTGACGCAGACCCGGCCCTATGCCGGTGAGCCGGGGACGGAGCAGACGGAAGTCCGTTTCGCCTTCACCGAGGACACGCTCTTCGTCGCCGTCGTCTGTCACGACCGGGAACCGGAGGGGATCGTCATCTCGGATAGCCGGCGCGACTCCCCACTGAACGAGACGGACAGCTTCCAGGTCATCCTCGACACCTTCCGCGACGGCCGCAACGGCTTTGTCTTCGGCACCAACCCTGCCGGAATCGAGTACGACGGCCAGGTTGTCGGCGGGGGCTCGGGAGTCTTCAGCGGCATGGGAGGCAGCAGCCGCTTCCGGGGCGGTTCCAGCACCGGGTTCAACCTGAACTGGGACGGCGCCTGGCACGTCGCGACAGAGGTCGGCGACTTCGGCTGGAGCGCCGAGTTGGCGATCCCCTTCCGCACCCTCCGCTACCCCTCAGCCGACGTGCAGACCTGGGGACTGAACTTCCAGCGCAACATCGCCCGCCATAGGGAAGTCTCGTTCTGGTCCGAGCTCGACCGGAATCACGAACTGGACCGGCTGACCGACGCGGGCTCGCTGCAGGGTGTCGAGCCGCCGCCGCAGCGCAACCTGAAGCTGATCCCCTACGCGATCGGCTCCAGCCGGGAGTTGCCTGCGGCGGACAGCGGCGACGAGTCGGACTCCGACATCGGCCTCGATCTCAAGTACAGCGTAACGCCGAGCTTGACCCTCGACCTGACCTACAACACGGACTTCGCCCAGGTCGAGGTCGACGAGCAACAGGTGAACCTGGACCGGTTCAACCTGTTCTTCCCCGAGAAGAGGCCCTTCTTCCTCGAGAACGCCGGGTTGTTCACGGTCGGAGCGCGCTCGGGGGGAAGCCGCGCATCGGCCCGGGTGGACCTGTTCTTCAGCCGCCGGATCGGCATCGGACCCGGTGGCGAACTGGTCCCGATCGACTACGGAGGCCGGCTGTCGGGCAAGGCCGGCCGGTTCAACGTCGGGCTGCTCCACATGCAGACCGTGACGGTGGGAGGGCTCCACGGCAACAACTACGCGGTCGCCCGCCTCAACCGCGAGTTGGGTGAGCGCTCCAGCATCGGCGGGATGTTCGTCAGCCGCGAAGGGGTGGGCAGCCTGGCGCCGGAGAACGACACCAACCGCGCCTACGCCATCGACGGCAAGTGGGGCATCGGCGAGCACCACACGATCGAGTCGTACGTCGCCCAGACCGACACGCCGGGACTCGACGGCGACGACAGCTCGATGCTCGTGAGCTACAACCTCGGCAAGCCGGAATGGCGCGGCAGCGTCAGCTACGCGGAGGCGCGCGAGAATTTCAATCCTGAGGTTGGGTTCATGTCACGGACCAACTTCCGGAACTTCTCCGCATTCGGCATGCGCACGATGAGACCGAAGGCTCTGGCCGGTCTCCACGAGATCCGACCACATGTCTCGTACAGCGCCATCTGGGACTTCGACGACTACAAGGAGACCCAGTACATCCATCTCGACACCCACTGGGAGTGGCGCAACGGCTTCGAGATCCATACCGGCGTGAACTTCACCGAGGAGGGCGTCCAGGAGGCGTTCGAGGTCGTCGACGACTTCACCGTCGCGCCGGGCAGGTACGGCCACAACGAGATCCAGATGGTGGTCCAGACCAACCAGGCGAAGCCGTTCTCGATCAGCATCCGGAACACCACCGGCGGCTTCTTCGGCGGCGACCTGAGTTCGACCTCGCTCACCCTGCTCGCCCGGCGCGGCGAACGCCTGACCTCGGAGCTGACCTGGGACCATAACGACGCCAAGGTGGCGTCCGGCAGCTTTCAGGTCAATCTCGGCAGGCTGCGTCTCTCCTACTCGATCACCCCGCGGATGCTGGTTCAGGCCCTCGCCCAGTACAACGACCAGTCGGACAACGTCTCCACGAACCTCCGCTTCTCGTGGCTGCAGGATGCGAACACGGGGCTGTTCGTGGTCTATAACGAGATCGACGAACTGGGCGCGCGGATTCTCTACGAGCGCCCGGACCGCACCGTCATCGTCAAGTACAGCCGCCTGGTCGACATCTTCCGTTGAGCCGGCCGCCGGCCGCCGTCAGGAGCTCTGCCCAGATGAACCCAAGCGACCTCCGCGTCTACTTCTCCTTCCGCTCCCAGTTCTCGTGGCTGGCCTTTCACCGGATCACGACGACCGGCGTGTTCGACTGGAACCAGATCGACGCGATCCCGATCTTCCCGTTCGGCAAGGGCGCCAACCTTTCGGCCGGACGCGCCAAATCGTCCTACGTGCGGGAGGATACGGAGCGCATCGCGAACGCCTATGGACTCTCCGTCAAGTGGCCGGAGTCCGGCAGTGACCCGGACTGGTTCCCGCCGCACCAGATCTATCTCTGGGCCCGGGAGCAGGGCAAGGCAGTCGACTATGCCCGCGAGGCCTTCTCGGCGCGGTTCAAGCGCGGCCTCGACCTCGCCGGCGACGAAGTGATGCGCGCCGCTGCCGAAGCAGCGGGTCTCGACGGCGACGAAGCCCTGGCCGTAGCCCACGACCCGAAGTGGAAGGACGCGATCATGGCCGGCTTCGCCCATACGCGGGACGACGGCGCCTTCGGCGTGCCGCTGTTCATCTTCCGCGGCGAGCGCTTCTGGGGCAACGACCGGCTCGACTGGCTGCTGCGCGCGGTGGCTCGCTCGGAAGGTCGCGAAGTCACCGATCTGGCGGCGGAACCGCTGGCGCCCGTCTACTCGCCCTAAGGAGTCCGCGCCGCAGCGGTCGCGGCAACATGGCCGACGATGACGACGCAGGGGGCCCTGATCCGGCCGGAGAGTGCGCCTGCAGCGAGGGCGTCCAGGGTGGAGGACACGACCCGCTGACCGGGGGTGGTTGCGCGTTCGACGATTGCTGCCGGCGTCGAAGGGTCGCGGCCCGCGGTAATTAGCCCCCGGCCGATGCGTTCCAAGCGCCGCGACGCCATCAGGACGACGACGGTGTCGGCGCCGGAAAGGCCCGCCCAGTCGGGTTCGCCGCCTTCCGCGTTGCGCGCGGAGACGACTGCGAACCCCAGGGAAACGCCGCGGTGCGTCAGGGGGATGCCCGCGACTGCCGGCGCTGCTACGACGCTACTGACGCCCGGCACGACCTCGCACGGCACACCTGCCGCGGCGCAGGCTTCGATCTCCTCGCCGGCGCGACCGAAGATGGCGGGATCGCCGCCCTTGAGCCGGACCACATGAGCCCCGGCCTGGGCGTGTTCGATCATCAGCTTCTCGATCCGCCGCTGGCGGGCCTGCACGTCGTCGCCTGGGCGCTTGCCGACATCGACGATCTCGGCGCCCGCTTTCGCCTCGGAGAGAAGTTCCGGCGCCGCCAGACGATCGTGCAGCACGACGTCGGCGGCCCGTAGCCGCTTGAGCCCGAGGACGGTGATCAGATCGGGGTCACCCGGCCCGGCCCCGATCAGGGTCACGCGTCCTGCTCGCCTGGAAGACTCAACCGGTCGACTCATGGATCGGGCTCCTGTGAGGCCACCCCGAGGATCTGCTCGGACCGCTCGCGGGCCTCAGCCGCCCGACCGTCGCGAAACAGCGAGAGCACTTCCGAGTCCACGAGCTCGTACCAACGGCGCCGCCGCTCTTCGAACTCGGGGACCGCCCGCGCGAGCGGGGCCCGCAGCCGGCCGGCGAGTTCCAGCAGAGCGCCGTACTCCGGTCCCAGTTCCTGTTCGAGTCGCTGCCGGAGACGTACGGCGAGCGCCGGCGCCCGGCCGGAGGTCGAGATCGCGATCACCAGGTCGCCGCGGCGCACGATCGAGGGCGCGATGAAGCTGCAACGATCGACAACGTCCTCCACGTTGGCGAAGATGCCGCGAGCTTCCGCCTCCGCTGAGAACGCCTCGTCCCGCACAGCGCCGCCCGGCTCCGCGAGCGCCAGCACAGCGCCCTCAAGGTCCCCCGGTTGGTAGTCCCGCTCGCGGTGCTCGATCTCTCCGCGTTCGGCCAGCCGCGCCAACTCAGGCGTCAGTTCGGAAGCGACGACCCGTAAACGCGCCCCGCAGGGCAGCAGGCCGGCCACCTTCCGCTCGGCGATCCTGCCGCCGCCGACCACGACCACCAGCCGCTCGGCGAGCGAGAGATAGACCGGATAGTAGGCGGGAGGCCGGCTGGCGCCGCTCAACGCGGCTGCAGCACGTGGAGCCCGCATTCCTTGCCGGTCTGGGACTCCCACCACCAGCGTCCGCCGCGGGCGCCCTCGCCGGGGCGCGAAGGCCTGGTGCACGGCGCGCACCCGATCGTCCGGTAGCCCCGGTCGTAGAGCGGGTGGTACGGGACTCCCTGCTCGTGGATGTACGCCCAGACCTGATCCTCGGTCCAGTCCAGCAGCGGGCAAACCTTGACCACGCGGCCCCTGGTCCGCGTCACCCGGTCGACCTCCACCTTGTTGAGGACATCCCGGGTCGGCGTCTGGTCGCGGCGCAGGCCACTGAGCCAGGCCGGCGCGTGCGCCAGGGCCCGGCGCATCGGTTCCACCTTGCGCACGTTGCAGCAACGCTGCCGCCCGGCCACCGAGGCGTAGAAGAGATTCGGTCCCTCTCGCCGGACCAGCCCCGCAACCTCGGAGGCGCGCGGCGCCACCATCTCGACCTCGACGCCGTAGTGCAGCCGCACATGCTCGATGTGCCGGTACGTATCCTCCGGCAGGCGGCCGGTGTCGAGTGTCACCACGCGAACCGGCAGATCGAGTTGATGACACATGTGGAGGAGGAGCATGCCCTCCGCCTGAAACGACGTGGCCAGCGTCAACTCGCGACCCCACCGCCCGTGGGCCCAGCGGAGCACCTGTTCGGGCGTCGCCGGCTCCAGCTCCATCGCCCAGCCGAGTACGCAGAGGTCGCCGTCGGCGGCCTGGCCGGGGAACTCCAGAACGGCGCCGCCGAGGCCGCCCGCCTCCGGAAGCCCCCCCGCTTGCGGGGGGGTTGGGGGGGGAGTTGGTAGATCTCGTGGTTCTTGCTGCATTTGTGACAAATACGATCACAAATGTCTCTTGGTTTCAACGGATCGACCGGCGGGTCGCGCCGAGGCGCCAAAAACGGCTTGTTACAACGCCCGCAGCGTCGTCGCCAAGGCCTCCAAATCCGAGCTGTCGTTGTAGACCTGAGGCGCAACCCGGATCGCCGTACCGCGGACCGACACGAAGACCCGGGCCTGCCGGAGAGCCGCCGCGGTGGCGTCCGCGTCCAGGCCGCGGCGGGAACGCAAGCCGAACAGGTGCGCACCACGCCACGCCCGGTCCTCCAGTCCGAAACCCGCCTCGCGAAAGGCGTCCTCGAACGGTTCGAGCAGCTTCACGCAGTAGTCCTGGACGCGGTCCGGGCGCCACTCGAGCACCATGTCCAGGGCGGCGTTCAGCATCGGCAACTGGATCTGGTTGCTGCGCTCGCCCACGTCGTAGCGCGCGGCGGCCGGCCGGTACTCCTGCACGTACTCCAGCCGGCCCGCCACGAACAGCTCGCTGCTCTCCCGGGCAGCCCAGGGCTCCTCCAGCGGAACGCCGTCGTCGAACCGCTCGCCAAACCACGCCAAACCGCTCTGGTACGGGCCGAACAGGGTCTTGTAGCCCGCGACGACCAGCGCGTCGGGCGCCACCTCCTCGACGTCGAAGGGCATCGCGCCGATCGACTGGGTGCCGTCGATGACGAAGAGCGCACCGACCTCGCGCGCCCGCCGCCCCACCGCGGCAACGTTGAAGCGCGTGCCGTCCGCCCAGTGGACGACCGGCAGGGCGACCACCGCCGTGTCGCGGTCGATCGCCTCGAGCACCCGATCGTTCCACGCCGCGCCCGGACTCGGATCGCCCGCCGACGGCCGGTCCACCGTACGCAGTTCCGCACCGCTCTCCCGCGCCCTGCGCATCCACGCGTACACGTTGCTCGGGAACTGCTCACCCAGGATGACGATGTTCTGCCCGCGGGAGACGGCGGCGTTGCGGGCCGCGGTGGCGATGCCGTAGGAGACCGCCGGAATGATCGCGACTCGCCGCGGATCGGAACCCCCGATCAACCGCGCGAAGCGCTCGCGCAGGGCGTCCGCCTGGTCGAAGAAGTCGCCCGCCACGATCGTCGACGGATCGCGCCGACGCGCCATTCCCTCGAGCCCGGCCGCCTCGACCTCGCGCGCCAGCGGCGCCATGTAGGCGCAGTTCAGATAGTGCAGGTCGGCCGGAAGCTGGAACCGGTGTCGCTGGCAGTCGAGCATGGCCGGCGATCTTACGCGCGCTACCTGCGGGCAAGGAGCAAGGACCGCTACGCGGCGGCCAGGGCGCGGTCGAGATCCCGGATCAGGTCGTCCACCGTCTCGAGGCCGATCGAGAGTCGCACCACCTCCGGCCCGGCGCCGGCGGCGGCGCGCTGCTCGTCGCTCAGTTGGCGGTGGGTGGTCGAGGCGGGATGGAGGATCAGGGAGCGGGCGTCGCCGACGTTCGCCAGGTGGGAGAACAGATCGCAGGCCTCCACGACCCGGATGCCGGCGTCGTAGCCGCCGCGGACGCCGAAGGTGAACACCGCGCCCGCGCCCTTCGGCAGGTACTTCGCGGCCAGGTCCCGGTAGGGGCTGCTAGGCAGACCGGCATAGGACACCCACTCGACCTTCTGCTGCTCCTGCAGCCACTCGGCGACGCGCTGCGCGTTCCGGCAATGACGCTCCATTCGCAGCGCCAGGGTCTCGATGCCCAGCAGGATCAGGAAGGCGTTCATCGGCGCCATCGCGGCGCCCAGGTCGCGCAGGCCGACGGCATGAGCATGGGTGGTGAACGCGAGGTCTCCGAAGGTCTCGCTGAACTTCAGGCCGTGGTAGGCCGGTTCCGGTTCAGAGAGCCCGGGAAAGCGCCCGGAGGCAGTCCAGTCGAAGCGTCCGCTGTCGACCACTCCTCCGCCGATCACCGTGCCGTTGCCCGACAGGAACTTGGTCGCGGAGTGGACGACCAGGTCGGCGCCCCAGTCCATCGGCCGGCAGAGCCAGGGGGTGGCCAGCGTGTTGTCCACGATGAGGACCGCGCCCGCCGCCTTGGTCAGCCTTGCCAGGGTCTCGAGATCCGAAACGACGCCACCCGGATTGGCCAGGCTTTCGACGAAGAGCGCCTTGGCGCCCACGTCCAGGGCCGCCTCGACCGCGGCCAGGTCGTCCGTATCGACGAAGTCGCAGCGCCAGTCGAACTTCTGGAACGTCCGGCTGAACTGGGTGATCGACCCGCCGTAGAGCCGGCGCGACGCGGCAAACCGGGCGCCGGGCTCCATCAGGGGGAAGAACGCGAGGAGTTGGGCGGCGTGACCGGAGGCGCAGCAGGCGGCGCCGCGCCCGCCTTCCAGGCTCGCCAGCCGTTGCTCCAGGGCGGCGACGGTGGGGTTTCCCAAGCGCGAGTAGATGAACCCGAAGGTCTGAAGATTGAACAGCGAAGCGGCGTGGTCGACATCGTGGAACGCGTAGGCCGTGTTCTGGTAGATCGGCGTCTGCCGCGCGCCGGAGACCGGGTCGGGCGCGGCCCCGGCGTGGATCATCCGGGTTTCGAACCCCCAATCCGGTTCCGGCTTCGGGCCGCCCCCACGCGGGGATTCCCCGCTCACCCGGACCCTCCGCGCTCGGGCGCCCGCACCAGCCGCGGGCGCCGGCTGGAGATGACGCCGCTGTCGATGCCTCCCCAGCCCAGCTCGCCCCACAGACGCCCGTACTCGATCTTCGGGCAACGATCCATGATCACCGTGAGCCCGGCGGCCTCCGCCTCGGCCGCGGCTTCGTCGTTGCGCACGCCGAGCTGCATCCAGACCACCGCAATGCCCTTCTCCTCGCGCAGCCGGATCGCCTCCCGGGTCGTCTCCAGGGCAGCCTCCGAGCCGCGGAAGACATCGACCATGTCCACCGGCGCCGGGACTTCGGCCAGCGACGCGCAGGCCCGCTCGCCCAGGATCGAAACCCCTTGAGCCGCCGCCCGCGGATTCACTGGAATCACGCGGTAGCCCTTCTCCTGCAGGTACTTCATGGCGAAGTTCGAGGGCCGCTTCCAGTTCGGCGAAGCGCCCACCATGGCGATCGTCCGCACCCGGCGGAGAATGCCGGTGATCAGGGCGTCGCTGTAGCGGAGGGCGGAGTGCACGGCGGGGATGTTAGCGCCGGTGGCGTCGAGTACTCAGACGCTCTCAGCCGGGAGTTAGCCCGCAGCTCGTTCGCCGCGTCCCAGAGACGCGCCTCAATCCTCTCGTTCGGCGTCATCGGCTGTAGTCTATGGTCATGACTGACAGCGTCGCACAACCGCTTCCCGTCCCGCGAGATGACTGGAGGTCGCCCGGGGAATCCACCGGGCCGGAGGGCGCCCAGCTCGACGCCGACGGCTCGCGGCTCGACCCCGCCGATTCCCCCGGTTGCGAGGCGGTCCGGATCCCGCGGGAGAAGATCGAAGACCACGAAGGCCGGGTCGAGTACTGGGACAGCCGGACCGAGACGGCGATGGTGGTCTGCGAACCGACCACCCTGTTTCACGAACGGCCCTCCCAACGCCTGGCGAGGCTGGCCGAACGGGTCGCTGCTTCGAGCGGGTCCCTCATCGAGACGTTCGGGACGACGGACCTGGTGCGGCTCTTCGCCAGCGGCAAGATGAGGGTGCTCATGCAGGCGGACCAGATCGTGTACGTCAACCCGCCGGCCGCGGTCGGACTGAGCCCGAGAGTCGACGTGGATGGAGTCGACATGCCGGGCGTGGTCCTGGAGGTCGACTACTCGACCGACGTCCGGCCCGGCAAGCTGCCGCGCTACGAGACCTGGGGCTTCCCGGAGGTCTGGGTCGACGTGCCCGACGAGCGTGCGGCAAGCCAACCCAGGTCGCGCAGATCGGGGCTCACGATCCACCTTCTCGAGAACGGCCGGTTCGAGAGCACACCGTCCAGTCGCGCCTTCCCTGGCTGGACGGCGGAGGAGATCCACCGCGCTCTCAACGAGCACCTGCCCAGCGACCACACGATGACCGTGCTGCGCCGGGTGGGCCGCGCCTTGGGCACACGCGAAGGGACGGGCCCCGACCAGGATCGGTGGTTGCGGTACGAGCGCGACGAGAGCCGGGCGGAAGGTCGGGCGGAAGGCATGATCGCCGCGGTGACAGCTCTGCTCGAGAGCCGCGGCGTAGCCGTCGACGCCGACCTCGCGGCCCGTCTCGCCGTCTTCGGCGACAAGTCTCCGGTGGAACTGATGCGGGCGGCGCAAGAGTGCGGGAGCGCGGAGGACCTTCTGCAGCGACTGAGCGATTGACAGGTCGGTAGGCGCGCCCAGTTCCCTGCACCGCAACGCAGCAACCCCCGCTGCGGCTGCTCCTACGTCGCCGGATGCCGGGTCAGCCCCGCCTCGTCCGGCGCCGTGCCCCAGCCCGGCCGCTCAGGCAGGACCAGGAAGCCGCCGTCCTCGAACTCCGGCTCGTGGGTGAAGATCTCGCCGTCCCAGGGCAGCCGATCGATGTCGGTCTCCATGATCCGCAGGTTCGGCACCGCGGCGCTCATGTGGGCGTTCATCATCGTCGCCAGGTGGCCGTAGTAGTTGTGTGGCGCCACGTTGACCTCGTAGGCGGCCGCCAGAGCCGCGATCTTCATGGACTGCCAGACGCCGTTCCAGACCGCGTCGATGATCGCGACGTCGACCGCTTGGGCGCGCAGGAACGGCAGGAAGGCGGCTCCCCCGATCAGCGTCTCGCAGGAGCTGATCGGGTGCGCGCTCTCCTGCCGCACCGTCGCCAGTCCGTCCGCGGAGGGCGTGTCGATCTCCACCCAGAACAGGTCAAGGTCGGCGAGCGCACGCACGATCTGGCGGTAGCCCGAGATCTTCGCGTTGAAGTTCAGGTCGAGCAGGATGTCGACGTCCGGTCCGGCGCCCTCGCGCAGCGCTTCGAGATGCCGCCGCAGGTTCGAGATCACCTTGCGGTCGACGTTCTGGCCCGGCTCGAACGGGCGGCCGAAGCCCGGCGCCCAGCCGCGCGGCGAACCGCTTGAGTAGTCGAAGATGTTCGTCTTGAGCGCGGTAAAGCCGCGTTCACGGACCTCGGCGCCGAGTGCCGCAACGCCGTCGATGTCGGTGATCGCGTTCCCGTAGTACTGGGGCAGCGCGATGCGCCAGGTCGCGCAGTGCGACCAGTACACGCGTACCCGGTCGCGCACCCGTCCGCCGAGGAGGTCGCAGCAGGGGACGCCCAACTCCTTGGCCCGGGCGTCCAGCAAGGCGTTCTCGATCGCCCCGATCGCCATCGCCATGACCCCGGACATCGACTGCCGCGCCCGGGTCAGGAGCCGCTGGTAGATCCGCTCCAGGTCGGCGACCCGGTAGCCTTTGACCACTTCACCCAACTGCTCGATCACCGTGGTGACGCCGAGCGCGCCCTGGTGCTGGTCGTACTCGCTCCAGCCGACGATTCCATCGTCGGTGGTGAGCTTCACGAAGTGGTAGTTACGCCAACCCGCGTCGCAGTGGCGGGTTTCGATGCGGGCGACCTTCGATGGTAGAACCTTCAAATCACGTCCCCTCCGTGGAGCAGTTCCAGGAATTCCGAATATGGCATCACCTCGATCCCGTCGACGACCCGTCGGTCCTGCTCGGCGGTCACGACGATCGACCGCCCCGGCGAGAACTCCTCTCGGAACGCTCTCATGGGACGCAGATCCCGGGGACGCACACGACTCTTCACTTCGACCGCGACGGCGCCGCGCCCGAGCACGAAGTCGACTTCCAGGCCGCCCTTGGTGCGCCAGAACTCGATGGGCAGGTCCTGCTCGCGGTAGCCCCGCGCGGCGATGATCTCAAGCAGGATAAAGTGCTCGAACGCCCGGCCGAATTCGCTTCCCGCGGCTTGGGTCAGCGTTCGGCGACAGACCTGACCGGCAACGCCTATGTCGAACAGATAGAACTTCGGCGCCGCCGAAATGGCCTGCCGGCTTCCGGCTCGCCGAAAGGGGTAGATCAGGTGGCCGACCAGAGTGTCGCTGAGGATCTCGAAATAGGTCTTCACCGTCTTGGCATCGACCGCACAATCGCGGGCGATCGCTGCAAAGTTCAGCAACTCGCCGTGGCAGAAGGCGAGCGCATCGAAGAACCGGGAGAACGCCGCCACGTTGCGCGTCAGCGCCTCGTTGAACACCTCGTGGACCAGGTAGTCCCGCACATAGGCCGCCAGAGAACGCTGGTACTGCCGCTGCGGATAGATGCTCGGCAGCATCCCGCGGTTCAACGCCTGCAGCAGGTCGAAGTCGGGAACTTCCGCCCAGGTCAGGGGGAACAGCTCGAACCGCCAGGCCCTGCCTCCCAGCAGGTTCGTTCCCGCCCGCTTCAGCTTGCGCGCACTCGAACCACAGAGGATGAACGCCAAGTCGCGCGACTCGATCAGGCGATGCACTTCGTCGAGCAGGGCGGGCACCTTCTGAATCTCGTCGACAATCACCGGCTTCGCCAGAGTTTCCGCCGGCTGAGCGTCCAACTCCTCGCCGAGCAGCGACGGTCTGGAGGCGAACCGGAGCATGACCTCCGAGTCAAGAAGATCGTAGAACACGCTGCCCTGAAAGCGCTCCCGCAGCAGCGTCGACTTCCCGGTCTGCCGGGCGCCCCAGAGGAACGCCGACTGGCGCGGCGGAAGGTCGATCGTTGCCGTTCGCTGGTAGTACATGACGGGCATCTACTCCTGATTGGTCGAACTAATCGGAATCATACTCCCGTTCGGTCGGCCTCAGGATGAGCCTGCGGCTTCTCCGGCGCCGAACGCGCCATCGCCGGAGTCTCCCCGGCTCAGCCGCCAAGCCACTCGGCGATGACCTCTTCCGTATCGCCGCCGAGAGCCGAGCTCGGTTCGAGCGGCCCGGACGGCAAGCCGTCGAAGCGCAGCGGGCTGGTCGGCAGAGTGACTTCGCCCAGGGCCGGGTGGTCGAAAGTCTCCAGGAAGCCGCGCTCCAGGAGATGCGGGTCCGCATTCACCTCCGCCAGATCGCGCACCGGCGCGCACGGCACGTGGCACTCCCGGGCTGCCCGGCAGACCTCGGCCCGGCTTCGCTCGGCGGTCCAGGCCGAAACCAGGCCCTCCGCCTCCTCCATGTGGGCCACCCTTGCCTCGTTGTTCTCAAAGCGCGGATCGGAGGTCAACTCCTCCCGCTCCATCGCCCGCAGCAGGTTCCGCCAGTGCCCCTCGTTGACGCAGATGATGGCCACGAAACCGTCGTTGCAGGGGTACACGTTGTAGGGCGATACCCGGCCATGGCGGTTGCCGATCCGCTGCGGCGGCCGGCCGTCGTTGTGCATCAGGCCGAGCTTCGAGAGCATGCTCGGGTAGACCGCCTCCTGCATCGCCACCTCGACCAGGCGCCCCCGGCCGGTCCGCTCGCGTTCGTAGAGCGCGCTCACGATGCCGCCGTACAGATGCACGCCGCCCAGGAAGTCGATCAGCGCCGGGCCGGCCTTGAGCGGCGGGCGCCCCGTTTCGCCGGTGATGCTCATCACGCCGGACGACGCCTGCACCGTGATGTCCATGCCCAGGCGGTCCCGATCCGGGCCGCTCAGTCCGTAGGCCGTCCCGGAGGCGTAGATCAGCCGCGGGTTGAGTGCGCTCAACCGCTCCCAGCCGACCGCCAGGCGATCCAGGACGCCGGGCGCGAAGTTCTCGACCAGCGCGTCGGCAACCGCCGCCAGCCGGCGCAGCAGGTCCCGGCCCTCCTCCGCCTTGAGGTCACAGACCAGGGAGCGCTTGTTCGAGTTGAGGAACGCGAGCGGGAAGGACGGCGGTCCGCCGTGGACCTCCCGCCGGCGCAGCGGCTCGCCGCCGGGGGGCTCCACCTTGACCACGTCGGCCCCGGCCTGGGCAAGCAGGAAGCCGGCGTAGGGCCCCTGGTAGATCTGGCCCAGGTCGAGGACGCGGACACCGGCGAGCGGCTTCGGCGCCTGTGTTTCAGCGGTCACGGCACCGCTCTGGTCCTCAGTGGAAGGCACCGCCGATGATGTCGCGGGCGACGATCAGGCGCTGGATCTCGTTCGGCCCCTCGCCCACCCGCCGTATGCGGAGCTCCCGGTACCAGCGTTCGAGGGGCAGATCCTTCGTCATCCCG
Source organism: Candidatus Multivorans sp. (assembly GCA_965247095.1). Classification (GTDB taxonomy): domain Bacteria; phylum Acidobacteriota; class Thermoanaerobaculia; order Multivoradales; family Multivoraceae; genus Multivorans. The sequence continues at coordinate 1,367,756 of OZ251997.1, forward strand.
TATCCACCGTGGATCTGCATGGCACGGTCGACCACGCGGCTCGCCCCCTCGCTCGCCACCAGCTTGCAGATCGCCGCCTCCGTCCGGAACGGTTTGCCGGCATCGGCGCGCGCGGCCGCCTCCAGGGTCAACGCTCTGGCTGTGCGCAGGTCGATCTCGTTGTCGACGATCATCCACTGGACCGCCTGGCGAGTCGAGAGGTAGTCGCCGAACGTCTTGCGCGCCTTCGCGTAGGCGATCGCCATCTCCTGGGCCTTGAGCGCCACGCCGACGCAACCCGCCGCGTACGGGATCCGGTTGCGGCTCAGGCGGTCGTTGGCGATCGCGAAGCCCTGATTCACCTCGCCGAGGACGTTCTTGCCAGGCACCCGCACCCGGTTGAACTCGAGTTCCGCCGCGTAGTGCGTCGAACGCAGGGTGTGGATGATGCGGCGGACGCGGAAGCCGGGCATGTCCGTGTCGACCAGGAAGCAGGTGATTCCCTTGCGCCCGAGCTCCGGGTCGGTGCGGGCAAAGACGATGCCGAAGTCCGCCTTGTCGGCGCCGGAGATGAAGGTCTTCTCGCCGTCGATGATCCAGTCGTCGCCGTCGCGCACCGCCGTGGTGCGGATCGCGCGGGCCGGATCGCTACCGCCCGAGGGTTCGGTCAGGGCGAAGAAGCCGCGCTTCTCGCCCCGCAGCACGGGAAAGAGATAGCGCTCCTTCTGGTCGTCGTCCGCCTCGTACAACTGGGCCAGACCGGCACCGCCGAAGACGCCGTAGCAGGGCGCGTAGAGGCCGGCCCGGTGCTGCGCCATCTCGAACGCCATCAACGTCCTGGTTACCAGATCGATGCCGGGGCCGCCGTACTCCTCCGGGATGTCCAGGCCGTAGAAGCCGAGTTCCTTCGTCATCGCCAGCAGCCGCTCGCGGTGCGCCGGCGGCAACTCGCTCGCGTCCGGGTCGAGGTCGGCCTCGAGCGGCACGATCTCCTCGCGCACGAAGCGCCGCACCGTTTCCAGGATCAGCTTCTGTTCGGTGCTGAGTTCGAAGTCCACCGGTTCACCTCCCAGGCGCCGCGATCCGGCCGACGCCCAATCGGCCGACGCGACGGTCGCCGCGGTCCGCGTTGCCCGGCGGCAACTCGCCGTGGTCGGCAAGGTAGACGGCGAGCAGCTCCTCGAAGCGACTCCAGTACTGCATGTTCACTTCGTACCGGAACCGCGCCGCCCCTTCATGTTTCGCCGCCGTCTCCGCGACGGCGCTGCGCAGGCCGAAGCGGGAGCGTCCGCCCGCGAAACCCAGTTCCAGGGTGCCGCCTTGCGCGTCACCGATCTCGAACACACCCAACTGCCCGGGCAGCGCGGCGATCGCGGCATCGTCCAACTCGCACCAGGGCTTCGTCAGCCGGACCTCGGTCATCGGCGGGATGGTATCCCGCGCTCCGGGGTCGCGGCGCTGTGTCACAATGCCCGCCGCTCTGGACACATATCGCCAACCTCCGCACGGCGGGAAGCCGGCGTGACTTCAAGCTCCCCCACCGGCCCGCCGGACGCCCGCCAGCCTTGCCCGGAAGGGGCGCTCCTCGAAGGCGTGCGCGTGGTGGAACTCGCCACCATCGTCATGGCGCCCTCGGCATGCGCCATCCTCTCCGACTTCGGCGCCGAGGTGATCAAGATCGAGGCGCCGGGCAGGGGCGACCCCTACCGCTACTTCCAGGATCTGCCGGGCATGCCGGATTCGGAGATCCCCTACTGCTTCCTGCTCGACGGCCGCAACAAGAAGAGCGTGGTGATCGACCTCAAGCAGGAGCGCGGCCAGACCGTCGCCCACCGGCTGATCGAGACCGCCGACGTCTTCCTGACCAACTGCCACAACTCCGTGCTGGGCGACCTCGGCATGAGCTGGGACCGGCTGCGCGAGGTCAATCCGCGGCTCATCTTCGCTCACGGCACCGGCTACGGCCACACCGGCCCGGAGGCCGAGAAGCCCGGCTACGACCAGGTCTGCTACTGGACCCGTTCGGGCCTGGTTGCCACGTTCTTCCCGGTCGAGGGCCACCTGGGGCCGCTCGGGTGCGGCACCGGCGATCACCCCACCGGCGTGACCCTGTTCTCAGCGGTGCTCCTGGGCCTGATGAAGCGCCAGCAGACGGGCAAGGGCTCCTACGTCACCACTTCGCTCCTCGCGGCGGGCGCCTGGGCCAATGCGTGCGCCATCCAGGCCAAGCTGGTCGGCGCCGAGTTCCACGAAAAGCGGCCGCGCGAACAAACGATGAACTTCGGCCAGCTCTACTACCGCACCCGGAACGACCGCCTGATCAAGCTGAGCATCGTCGAGCAGGACCGGGACTGGGAGCGCTTCTGTCTCGCCCTGGACCGCAGCGACCTCATCCCTGACGAGCGCTACTGCACCACGCCCGAGCGGATCGAGAACATGCCCGGGTTCGTCGCCCTGCTCGACGCCGAGTTCGCACTGCGGGACTTCGCCGAGTGGGGTGAGCGCTTCACCCGCTACGAGATCCCCTACAGCCTGGTCTCGAACCTCGACGACATCGCAAACGACGAGCAGTTGGAGGCCATCGGCATGTTCCGCGACCTCGACCACCCCAAGTACGGTCGTTTCCGAACCGTCGACAGCCCGGTATTCATCCTCGGCGACGAGAAGGTCAAGCCCCAGCCGGCGCCCGAACTCGGGGAGCACACCGGCGACCTGCTGCGGGAGCTGGGTCTGGACGCCGAGGAGATCGACCGCCTGGCCGAACGGGGCGTCATCTCGGGCCGGCTCTGACGCTTCCGGAATCTCGGACTACAATCCCTCTTCCCGACCGAAACGCCACCCAGGAGACGATCCATGGACTTCCAGGACTCACCACAAGAGGCCACCTTCCGCGCCGAGGCGCGCGCCTGGCTCGGAGCGAACGCCGAACCCCTGTCTCCCGGCGACACGTCCCGGTATGCCGGGCTTCCCGAGCAGGAAGGGCTGGCCGCGGTCAAGGAGTGGCAGCAGAAGAAGTACGACGCCGGCTGGGCCTGCATCACCTGGCCGAAGGAGCACGGCGGCCGCGGCGCGACCTTCATGGAGGGCGTGATCTGGGACCAGGAGGAAACGAAGTACGACGTTCCCGGCGGCTACCTCAACATCGGCCACGGCACCTGCGCGCCGGCGATCATGGCCCACGGCACGGAGGAGCAAAAGCGCCGCTACCTGCCCAAGCTGGCCAGCGGCGATGAGGTCTGGTGCCAGCTCTTCTCCGAGCCCGGAGCGGGCTCCGATCTGGCAGGCCTGCGCACGCGCGCCGAGCGCGACGGCGACGAGTGGGTCGTCAACGGCCAGAAGGTCTGGAACTCGGGCGCCCACTTCGCCGACTGGGGCATCCTGGTCACCCGGCACGACCCCACGGTGTCCAAGCACAAGGGCCTGACCTTCTTCGTGGTCGACATGAAGTCTCCGGGCATCGACCCGCGGCCGATCCGCCAGATTCCGGGCACCGCCGAGTTCAACGAGGTCTTCCTGCAGAACGTGCGGATCCCGGACCACAACCGTCTCGGCGAGGTCGGCGCCGGCTGGCAGGTCGCAATCACCACCCTGATGAACGAGCGCCACGGCAGATACCAGATGACGCCCGACTGGAGCGACGCCCTCCGCCTCGCCTCCGAACTGGAGATCGACGGCGAACCCGCGGCGTCGCAGAGCGCCGTGCGCGACCGGATCGCCGACTGGTACGTGCAGTGCCGCGGCGTCGAGTTGACCTTCCTGCGCACCCTGACCGCCATCTCCCAGGGCAAGCAGCCGGGGCCGGAGAACTCGATCTGCAAGGTGATCACCGCCAGCGCCCGGCAGGACATCGCCTCATTCGCCGCCGACCTGCTGGATGTCGCCGGTTCCATCAGCGGCCGTGAAGACGCCCCCGCAGGCGGCATGTTCCACTACGCCTACCTGGCGGCCCCCGGCATGCGGATCGCGGCCGGCACGGACGAGATCCTGCGCAACATCATCGCCGAGCGCGTTCTCAGCCTGCCCGGCGAAATCCGCGTCGACCGCGACCGGGCCTTCAGCGACATCCCGACCGGCTCGAACTGACGGGCCGGCGCCGGGACGACGTCAGGCGCCCGTGTTCCGGCACATCGTCCGCCGGCCCGGCACCCCGGCCGTCCGACCCCGTCCAGTCCGAGCCGGAGGCCGGAGGAGAGGGGTGCGCGCCTCTGCCCGTGCGCCCGTGCGCTAGCTGGCGACTTCGCTTTCGCTGCCGGGGAACAGGAGCTTGGCCATCTGGATCTGTGAGCGGTGCACGAACAGAATGACCTGGTCGTTCGCGCGCAGCACGTTGCCGCGCTCCGGCATGAACACCCGATCGCCTCGCACCACGGCGCCCACGATCAGGCCCCTGGGGGCCTGGAGCTCAGCAAGCGTGGCGCCGGCCGCCGGGCTGGCCTCGTGGATCACGCGCTGAACCACCTGCAGGGCGCCGTCGGCCAGGTTGACCAGGTTCGTCTTGTAGCCATTGGCGACGAAGTTGCGGACGTGGTCGATCGCCAGGGAGTGCGGCGACACGAGCTCGACCTCGCCGACCCGCTGCCAGAGCCGGCTCGTCGTGTGATGAATTAGAGCGACCACCTGCCGCACGCCCAACTCCTGGGCGATCAGCCCCGCAACCACGTTGCTGTCGTCGTGGCTGGTGGCCGCGATCAGCACGTCGGCCCGGCCGAGTCCCTCGCTCTCCATGGTCGCGGCGTCGATCGGATCGCCGTGCAGCACCTCGACGTCGGGAAACGACTGGGCCAGGTACTCGGCGCGCCGCCGGTCGCGCACCATCCAGCGCAGGCGTTTGACCTCGTTCCGCAGCGCCTTGACCACCGCAGCCGCGGCCGAACTGCCACCGGCAACGGCCACGGTGTGGGGATGTTCGACCCGGGACGCGAACAGCTCCTCCACGTCGTGGGTGGACTTCGTGCGGCAAAGGACCATGGCCAGACCGCCCGGAGCGGCCTGCAGGTCCGGACCGGGGATCGACAGTTCGTGCTCCGCATCGAAGTAGCCGACGATCCGGACGCCCTCGGGTAGCGGCACTTCGCGCAGCGGCCGGCTGGCGACGGTGCTGTTCGCCTGCACCTGGATGGTGCGCAACTCGAAACGCCCCTTGGCCAGATGGTCGACCTCGTAGGTGTGGTGGCCGAGCACGACGTTCAGGATCGCGTTGGTCGCCAGACTCTGGGGCGACAGCAGAAGGTCGGCGCCGAACAACCGCTCGTAGGAGCGGCGGTAGACGGTCAGATCCTCGGACGTGTCAAGCCGCACCACGCACCGCTTCGCGCCCAGGTTGCGAGCGATCACGGACGCCACCAGGTTCGCCTCCTCCGACGAAGAAGCGGCGATGAAGAGGTCCGCGGCGCCGACGTGAGCCCGCTCGAGCACCGCCTGGTGGGCGCCGTTGCCGACCACGAAGGCCGCGTCCAACTCCTCCTCGATCCGCCGCCCCTTGTCCGGATCGATGTCGATCAGGGTCAGGCTCCGACCCTCGCGTCCGAACGCCTCGGCAATATGGAAGCCCATATCGCCAATGCCCATGATGCAGTAGTGGCCGTTCGCGCTCATGTCCTGTCCAGCATAAGCCAACCCGGGTGGCGCGCCCCGCGCCACCCGCGAAACACTCCGTTCGCGAGTCATCGAGCGGACGGATGACATCCGGGTGGCGCGACCCGCGCCACCCGCGAACCATTCCGTGCGCGAGTCATCGAGCGCTCGGATGACACACCCGGCAGTCTGCGGCTCACTCCGCCTGCGTCCGGCGGTCTGTTACGGTAGCCGCTTCCTTCCGCAAGGCGGTGATTGTTCGCCCCGATTGAGGGTCGCTTGTGAGCGAACTGAAGACGAAGCAGAACGACGCCAGCGTCGAGGCGTTCCTGGGCGCGGTCGGCAGCGATCGGCGGCGTGAGGACAGCTTCACCGTCCTCGAGTTGATGAAGCGGATCACCGGCGAAGAGCCCCAGATGTGGGGCGCCGCGATCGTCGGCTTCGGCAGCTACCGCTACCGCTACGCGAGCGGCCGCACCGGAGAATGGCCGCGAATCGGTTTCTCGCCCCGCAAGCAGAGCCTGACCGTCTATGTCATGCCCGGGTTTTCGGGCTACGACGAGCTCCTCTCCCGACTGGGCAAGCACCGGACCGGCAGGTCCTGCCTCTACATCAACAAGCTGGCCGACATCGACATGGGCGTGCTCGAAGAGCTGATCAGGAGCGCCCTCGACGCGATGCGGGAGAAGTACCCGGAGGAATGAAGGAGCAAATGAACTACGAACGGATCCTGCTCGAACGGGACGGGAATCTCGCCGTCATCAAGCTGAACCACCCGGAGGTGCTGAACGCAACGGACGCGCAGATGGTCGCCGAAATGGGCGACGCCGTGCTGCGCATCCGCGATCCCGAAAGCGGCGTGCGCGCCCTCCTGCTCACCGGTGAGGGCCGCGCCTTCTGCTCGGGCGCCAACCTGTCCGGCCGCGGCAGCCAACCGGAGGGCGCCGTGAACCCGACCGCCCGCGAGAACCTGCGCAACAACTACCACCCCCTGCTGCTGTCGCTCCGCGACCTCGACATACCGATCGTCACGGCCGTAAACGGGGCCGCCGCGGGCGTCGGCATGAGCTTCGCCCTGATCGGCGACCTGGTCTGCGCCTCGAAGCAGGCCTTCTTCCTGCAGGCGTTCGCTCGCATCGGGCTGGTGCCCGACGGCGGCGCCACGTTCATGCTTCCGCGCCTGATCGGCTGGGGCCGCGCGGTCGAACTCTCCATGCTCGCGGAGCGTCTGCCGGCCGACAAGGCGTTCGAGTGGGGCCTGATCAACCGCCTGTACGACGACCAGGAGTCCCTGATGGAGGGCGCCACCGAGCTGGCCCACCGCCTGGCCAACGGTCCGCGCTCCCTGGGGATGATCCGCCAGGCCTACTGGGCCACCTGGCAGAACGTGTACGAGCAACAACTCGACCTGGAGGCGAGGCTCCAGGCCGAGGCCGGCGCCACCGAGGACGCCCGGGAGGGCGTTCTCGCCTTCCTCGAGAAGCGGCCCGCTCAGTTCAAGGGACGCTGATCTCCATGTTCGCTCGTGTGGCCGTCGTTGTTTTCCTCGCCAGCGGCGCCGCGCTGGCCGCGCAGGAGCCGGTCGAGTGGCGCCACTACGCCGCCGACCGGGCCAGCACGAAGTACTCGCCAGCGTCGCAAATCGACGCGTCGAACGTCTCGGAGCTCGAGGTTGCGTGGCGCTGGGTCACACCCGACGGTCAGGTCGACACGAAGGCGCCGGCCGGCGACCTCAAGGGCACGCCGCTCATGGTCGGCGACACGCTCTATGCCGTGTCGGCCCTGAATCTGGTCAGCGCGGTCAACCCGGAGACCGGCGAGGAGTTGTGGACCTACGACCCCAAGGCCTACGAGCGCGGCACGCCGACCCACGGCGGCTTCACGCAGCGCGGCATCGAGTTCTGGGAACACCGCGGCATGCAGCGCATCGTGCTGGTCACCGGCACCCACCAACTCGTCTCCCTGGACGCCAAGACCGGCAAGCCCGACCTCGAGTTCGGCGAAGCCGGCATGGTCGACATGCGCAGCGACATCGGCCAGCCGGACCAGATGCGCCAGACCGGCGCCAACTCCCCGGGGATCGTCTGCGGCGACACGATTCTGATGGGCATGACGATCATGGATTTCTCCTTGACCCAGAAGATGCCGGCCGGCCACATCCGCGGCTACGACATCCGCACGGGCAAGAAGAAGTGGGTGTTCCACACCGTGCCGCAGGGCGACGAGCCGGGGGCGGAGACCTGGCACGACGAGTCATGGCGCTACTCCGGCAACAGCAACGTGTGGTCGTGGATGAGCTGCGACGACAGGACGGGCTGGGTCTACTTCGGCACCGGCACACCGACCAGCGACTACTACGGCGGCCACCGCCACGGCGACAACCTCTACGCCGAGAGCCTGGTCGCCATCGACACCGCGACCGGCGAAAAGAAGTGGCACTTCCAGGCGGTGCGGCACGGTCTCTGGGACTACGACTTCCCGTGCGCGCCCATCCTGCTCGACATCGAGGTCGACGGGAAGCGCATCGAGGCGGTGGCGCAGGTCAGCAAGCAGGCCTTCACCTACGTCTTCGACCGCAAGACCGGCGAGCCGGTGTGGCCGATCGACTACCGCAAGGTGCCGGAGAGCACCGTTCCGGGGGAATGGACCGCGAGCATGCAGCCCTTCCCCACCAAGCCGCCGCCGTTCGACCGCCAGGGGGTGCGCGAAAGCGACCTCATTGACTTCACGCCCGAGCTGAACGCCAGGGCGATCGAGATCTACCGTGCGACCCTGCTCGGCGGGCCGCTGTTCACGCCGCCGATCGTGGCCGGCAACAACGGCAAGGCGGCGATGGCGCAGTTGCCCGGTCAGGCCGGCGGCGCAAACTGGGGCGGCGCCGCCGTCGACCCGGAAAGCGGCGTCCTGTTCGTGCCCTCGCAGACCCGGCTCGGCACGATGTCCCTGAACCCGCCGACCGGGCGCCAGCGCTCCGACCGCGACTACCTGCCGGGATTCACGTTCCCCGCCGGGCCCGAGGGTCTGCCGCTGACCAAGCCGCCCTGGAGCCGGCTCACCGCGATCGACCTGAACCGCGGCGAGATCCTGTGGCAGACGCCGCTCGGGGACGGTCCGCGCAATCATCCGGCCCTGGCCGACCTCGACCTCGGGCCGCTCGGCGCCTGGCCGCTCGGCGGCCTGACTCCCGGCTGGCCGATGGCGACCGGGACCCTGGTGTTCGTCGTCACCAGCGAGCAGGAGCCCGGCAACTACGCGCGGCGTGGCCCTTCGATCGGTCTCCTCTACGCCTTCGACAAGGCGACCGGCGAGGAGATCTGGCGCACGAAGTTGCCCGACACCCCGGGCGGCGGCCCGATGACCTACGTCGTGGGCGGGCGCCAGTTCCTGGTCGTGCCGGTCGGCGACCGCGGCCAGGAGCACTCCCTGGTCGCCTACGCCCTGCCGCAGGAGTAGAGCCGAACGATCAGCGCCGCTTGGAAAGGCGCGCATCCGGCGGATCGCTGATCCACTCGGCGCCCTGCTCCCATGCGTCGTCGAAGATCGTGTCGCGGATCGGCCGCCGGCGGAGTGGACCGTGCCGTCCCAGAGGCTTGCCGATCGTGATCGTCAGCGACAGTTCTACGTTGTCCGGAACCTCCAGAATCTCGCGCAGTTCGTCCGCCACGGCGTGGTGCCAGCCGCTGTAGCAGGCGCCGTAACCCAGCGCCCGCGCCATCAGGAAGAGGTTCTGGCAGGCCGGAAAAACCGACGCCCCCTCCGAGTGGGTCAACCCCCGATAGCGGACGTAGCAGGCGATGATGACCGCCGGGATCCGCTCGAAGTGATCCACGTAGTGCTGGATCGCGCGGTTCGCCCGCGACTTGGGCGAGTCCGGGTCGGCGGCCGATCCCCGGTTCCAACCCTCCTGCTCCATCTTGTGCGCCCAGCCGTGACGAAACGACTCGCCCAGCAGGCGGCGCGCGCGCCGCGCTCTGGGTCCGTCACGCAGGACGATGAAGCGGAAGGGCTGGCGGTTCGTGCCGGACGGCGCCCGGCTCGCCGCATAGAGAATGCGCGCCAGATCCTCGTCCGGGATCGGCTCGGGGCTGTAGCGCCGCACGGAGCGCGCGGTGGAGAGCAGTTCGAAGAAGTCGTCGGGGTCCATGGGCCTACGATCCCCCACCCGCGAAGTCCGCGTCAAGCGATAGGATCATTCCCATCCCTCCACTCTCTCCCAAGTGAAGCGCCGGCCCGTGGGGGCGGCCGCCGACCCAGAGGTACCAGACGATGCAGAAACTCGCCCTTCGTGTTCTCCCCCTTGCCCTGGTCTTCGTCGCCACCGCGGCGGCAGCGCAGCGCAGCGAACTGACCCTGCAAGTAGCCGACATCGATGGCAACGAGCTGGGGCCTGTGAGCCTCGTCTTCACGTCGCCCGAAGGCGAAGTTCTGGCAGCGGCCACCAAGAAGAACGGCAAGCTCAAGATCCGGCTGAAGCCGGCGGATGCACCATACAAGCTGCTGCTGCGGATGGAGGGCTATCCGGACCAGGAGAGAGAGTTCAACATCAGCGAGGGCCGCGACGCTACCTTCACCGTCCGGCTCCTCGACGAAGCCACGATGATCAAGCAGGAGGCGGTCGACAACTTCAACGATGGGATCCGGGCGATCCAGGGAGGAGATGCCGAGAGTGCTCTGCTCCTGTTCGAGAAGGCGGTGGAACTCGATCCGACGATTGCCGCCGCATACCGAACGATCGCGGCCATCCTGCACGGCATGGGGAAACCCGCGGAAGCGCTGGCGCCACTGGACAAGTACCTTGAGTTGGAGGAACTGCCGACGCAGTTCGTGGGCATGGCCTTCGACATCTTCCTGGCCGCCGGCGACCCCCGTGTCGAGGACGCGAAGCAGAAGGCGGTCGCCGCCGGCATGGGAATGGAGATCGCGGCCGGCGTCTTTTCGCAGGGCGTTGCGGCGATCCGGGCAGGCGACGAAGAGCGAGCCATCGAGTTGTTCGGCGAAGCGGCTTCGCTCAACCCCAAGCTCTACCAGGCCCACCGAAACATCGGCACGATCCACTTCAACAACCAGAACTGGGAGGGAGCCCTGGAGGCGCTGGGCAGCACCCTGGAGCTCGATCCACGGAACACCGAGGCGCTGCGCATGAGCTTCTTCAGCCACGCCCTGCAGGGCCACCTGGAGGACTCGATCGAGGCCGGCAAGGCCTGGATCGAGGCCAACCCGACCGCCGGGAACCAGGTTCTGCACCAGGCAAACCAGTTCTTCGAGAACAACGAGTTCGGCAACGCGAAGCTCTACTACCAGTCCCTGGTCGCCTGGGACGAGAACCAGCCGAAGGCCCACTTCCAACTCGGCATGCTCTACATCCGGAGCGCCGATTCGGCGGATGCGCGCCGGCACTTGGAGAAGTTCCTGGAGATGGCGCCCGATCACGAGGACGCCGAGTCGGCCCGCGAGGCGCTGCGGCAGTTGTAGAGGTCTCCCCCGGTAGCGTTGCCGTTCCCAGGGGAAGGCGCCCGTTCCGTGGCAGCGCAAGCGCCCCCCAGGGATGCGGGCGTCTCATCTGCGTCGGGTCGGTTGCGGCCGATAGCTCGATCGCTAGCAGCTAGTAGTGGTCGCCCTCGTTCTCTGGCCTGTTAGCCGTACCGGACCCTACGGTCTCCGGCACGCCCGCCTCGGCGCCGGACTGCGTCTCCGCCGCCCCGCCGCTGGTCGCCGCCTTGTCCGCGCTGCGGATCCACTGGATCTCGTCCAACGCAGCGAGTCTCTCCACGGCGGAGAGCGGGAGCCGCGCTCGGATGGCCCGGTACCGCGGCACGCTGGCGATCACCGTGCCGCCAAGGAACTTGATGCACTCCAGCACCGACGGCGTGACGTCGGCCCGGATGTCCACCTTCACCAACTCGTCAGAGCCCGGCTGGTCGCGAAGCGCCCGCCATGCGTCCAGGAGTCGCGAACCCACCTTTCGCTGGGCGAACGTCCGCTGCGCCTTGGCGGCCAGGATCTCCGCAATCTGCCGGTCGGCAGTTTCGGACGCCTCTCCATCGGTCCGCGCCGGCGGCTGTTGTGCGCAATCCCGCCCCTTGACCTCGGCGGCGAGTGGAGAAACCAGCAGGCCGGCCGTGACTACGACGATGAGCCACACCGCCCTGTGCCCGCCACGGACCGGACGCCGCCACGGTTGCTGCAGAACCCGACTCTCGACGATGTTCATGTCCGTTCTCCTGGTCGGAGGATTCTATCGTCCCGCCCGGACCGGCTCTCCTTGTGGCGGGTGGCGCCGAACTCCGTCCCTGCCTGGCTACTACTGTCCGCAGCCCTCCGGGAAAGCCCCTACGTCGGTGACCGCCGGCGCCGGATTGCCGACGCCCTTCGTGTAGGTGCGGCTCGCACCCGTCACCGTGTCCGTCACCACGAGTTCCAGCCCCACGTCCGTGGCGAAGGCCGCGAATACCCAGTGCCTCTCGTTGAACGCACAACCGTCCAACACTTTCACCAGCATCTCCCAGTTCCGGGAATCGAAGAAGTAGAAGAGGCCTGAGTCCGCCGTCCCGACCGAGACCGGTCGCCCCATGCCTTCACGTCCATCCGCCGTGAACCACCTGACTGTCACTTCGTAGCGGTCGTCCTGCAGACACAACGCCGACCCGCCGAGGCAGCCGTGCGACGCCGGCTCGGCGCTCGAGCCGCCTGTGCTGCCGTCTCCCCCCGACCCGTCGGCTGCTGCCGGGGAGGTCGAAGCGCTTGCGCCGCCAGCACAGCCCTGCGGAAACGCCGTTACATCCGTGATCGCCGCGGCCGGCAGACCGGGATCGTTGTCGTACGTCCTGGTGCTGTTGGTCAACGTGTCCGTCACCGTGATCAAGTAACCCTGATCCGTGGTCGAGGCGCCGAACACCCACACCTTGCCGTTGATCGAGCAACCGTCCAGCACCTTGATCAGCACCTCCCAGTTCTCGCGCTCGAAGAACCAGAACAACCCGGAGTCGTTCGTCCCCGCATGGGCCACTCTCGCGTTGCCGCTCTCACCGTCCTTGGTCCACCAGGACACCCGCACCGCGTAGCGGGAATCCTGCAGGCAGAGCGTCTCGGCATCCGGGTCGCAGGTCCCCGCCGGATCGCTGGCCTCCACCAGCACCACTCGGGACGCCGTCGAAGAGGTCTCACCATCACTCACGGTCAGGGACACCGTGTAGAACCCCGGCGAGGTCCAGGCGTGATCGGGCCGTGCCGCACTCGACGTCGTGCCGTCTCCGAAGTCCCAGTGCCGCTCCACGACCGTTCCGGGACTCGTATCCTCAAACGACACGGGTACCCCCGTCCGCCCGCTGCACAGATCGCCGGCACACTCCGCACTCAGCGTGAAGCGCGCCGTCGGGGCCACCGGCGGCGGGTCGGGGTCCGGCGGCGGGTCGGGGTCCGGCGGCGGGTCAGGATCCGGCAAGGTCGGACCCTCGCGAATCTGCCGTCCGAACTCCTGCCAGGTCGCCTGCCCATCTCCGTCCAAGTCCGCCATCAAGGCCGGATACTGCGCCGCCGTCCCAAAGTCCCAGGAACCGTCCGGAGCTCCATCGCCGTTCAAGTCCAGCGAACTCCACGCCTGATAAATGCCGCTGTAGTTCGTTGGCGCCTGCAACTCCGCGGTCGTTCGACCTTGGCCAAAGGTCCCGGTCGTATGACCTGAGGTGCTCGTGTCCCAGTAACTCGCGGTGATGTCGCCTTTAGACACGTAACCGGCCAACCCGCCGACACGATCTCTGCCCGAAACCCGCGCCGCGGCGTAGCTGGCGATGATGTCGCCGTGACCGCCTCCTTTCTCGTGTACGTTCCCCAACAAACCGCCGACTTCGTCTCTGCCCGACACGCTGCCCATGGCGTAACTGGCGATGATCCGGCCCCTGTATAGGTGCCCGAACAGCCCGCCGACACTGTCTCTGCCCGACACGCTGCCCGTGAAGTAGCTGCCGATGATCTCGCCGCCCGTTATCGCCGGAAGCGAAATTACGGCGCCCCCAACTAGTCCACCGACTCGGTCCTGCCCTGACACGATGCCCATGAAAAAGCTGTTGGTGATCTCGCCGGAATGAAACGCGACCAGCCCACCGACAACGTTCTCACCCGACACATGGCCCGTCGCGTAGCTGGCAGTGATCCCGAAGGTCTTGGGAATGACCCATCCCGCAAGCCCGCCGACAAGGTGTCTGCCCGACACGCGGCCTGTGACGTAGCTGCCGCTGATCTCTCCGGCAGCAGCAAACCCGACGAGCCCGCCGACAAGATCCCTCCCAGTCACATCAACGCCGATCAGGCCGACGTTCCGAATGACGGGTGCTGAACCAGGGCCCTTGCGGAAGTCGTAGTCCACGACCGCGAAAAGGCCCGTAGCCGTCTGCCACTCGTCTTCACCGTCGTCGGGCATCTTCATGAACAGGTTGGCAATGGTATGTCCATTGCCCTCGAAGGTCGCCACGAACGTGTCCGCGCTCCCATAACCCCCGACCCAGTGCACCCCAACGCAATGAAGACACCGGTACCAAAGATGGCCCAGGCCGATGGGGTCCCAGCCGGCGCCGTCGTTCCAGTAGGCGTCGCCGGCATCGGCGGCGCCGTTCCCATTCGTGTCGAAGTCCAGGTCCGCCGTCAACTCGTAGCCCGTGCATCCGCCGGGGCACCCCATGCCCGCCGCCGCTTCGGAAAAGGCCTCTCCATACGTCCGCCAGTTCGCCGTCTCGTCCGTCATACCGTCGCCGCTCAAGTCGTAGCGCACGGCGTTGAGCTGAGCCAAGGTGGCGATATCGATCAGACCGTCGTCGTCGGCGTCGTAGTCCACAGCGCCCACCGCGGTCCCAACCGCGATCGTATCCGTCACGCTCAAACCGCCCGGATCCGTGGCGCGAACCGACACCATGACAACACTCGGCACCACCGGTGTCAGCGTCAACATGGAGCCCGTCAAGGAAATCGGCAGCCGGTCCGGATCGCCCGACAGCGCCCAATAGGTGAGCGCGTCGCCGTCCGGATCGGTGAACCCGCTTGTTATGTCGATCGTCACCGCGGCGCCACCCGGAGCCAGCGTCGGGACCGTGATCCTGTTCGCTACGGGCGCACCGTTGCGGATCGCCGCGGGGACCGCCACCGCATCCACGGCCGCCGGCGCCATCACGATGCCGGCGCCGGAATCGCGATCGACGCCAGGCGCCTCGATATCGAGAGCCGATCCCCACATCGCCGCGCGGAGGTCGGCCATCGTGAGATGGGCGGGTCCGCCGGCCGCCTCCAGCATCAACGCCGCGATCGCGGCCGCGTGCGGCGCCGCCGCCGACGTTCCTGCGAACCGCTCGAATTCCGGCGTCGCGGTCGACACCCAATCCGCTGCGACGAGGTCCGGCTTCTGCAGCACTTTGCCACCGGTGGACGAGTAGTTCTCGGGCGTGATCGCCGTGCCGTCCGGACGGAAGAACATCCGCCGCGGGCCGTCCGAACTGAACGCCCTGACCGACTCCGTGCCATCGAAGACACCGTCGGCGCCGCCGGCTGTCGTGAAACTCACTGCCCCCACGCCAATCGCGTTCTCCGCCGCGAAATGACCATGGGTCTGACCATCGGTCGCGATCTCCAACCTCCCTCTGAGAGTATTGAGGTGCAGATAGCGATCCGCTGCACCGACCGACTTGACGACAACGAGACGCGCGCCGGTGTAATCCTCCCACCACGACGGGATGACCTCGATCGGGTCCTGCGTGCCGTCCTGCGTGTTCGTCGAGCTCGCGATCACCTCGCCGGCCGCGTCGACCAGGAAGAGGTCGTAATCGTTGGCCGAGGCGCCCAGCGGGTCGGCCCACTGGAGGACCAACGCAAACGGAGAGTCGTTTGTGAGCCCGTTCCCGTCTTCGCTGCCGCCGAAGTCGTGGCCGGCGCCAAACGTCCCGCCATCCACCGTGAACGGTGTTCCCGCGACGTAGTCGCCTTCCCAGACTCCGCCTCTACCGTCGTTCAAGTTGCCCGAGTTGCCCGCCGCCGAGACGTGCACGCAGCCGGCGGCCCTTGCGGCGTTGACGCCCTGCGCCACGATGCCGTCCTGAAAGACAGCTTCCTCAACGTAGTAGATGTCGTCGACGATCACGTCGGCCCCCGCCGCGCAGAGGGCCTCGATGTTCGACGCGAATCGCGCCTGTCCATATCTCGCTGTGGCGAAGTAGAGCTCTGCCCCCGGCGCGAGGTCGTGGACGATCTCCAACATCGCCGCACCCTCGGAGCCACGCCCTTCCTGCCGCCACGGAACGGTCACTCGGCGCGGCAGATCTCCCGACTCTTGCGCCTGTTCGTGCGAGAAGATGCCGTCCGACATCACGCCGATCCCGATACCTGTACCGTCGACGCCGAACGTCTGGCGCGCTACGTCCGCCTGGTGGGCGTTGTCGCCCTCCGAGGTATTGACCTTGGCTGCCAGCGCCACGCCATCCGGTGGGTCCGCTCCGGCAATGGCGGGCATTCCGCGGCCGGCTCCACGGCCAGGAGTGACCGCCCTGTCGGCCGCCCGGATGAACTGCACCGCAGCCGACTCTGCCAACCGCTCCACAGCGGCGACCGGTAGCTGCGCCCGCACCTCGCGGTAGCGGGGCACGCTGGAGATCGTCGTACCGCCAAGGTCGTCGATCCGCGCCAGGAGCTCAGGCGCTACATCCGCCCGAATGTCCACCGTCACGTGCCCGTCCAGCGCGACCTGTTGGTCCACCGTCATCTGGCCGACCAACACGCCGTCCGGGTAGGACCCGCCAACCGTTGTCGAATACACGGCACCGGCCGACGTCCAAGCGACGGCGCCGCCTCCGGGAGCGACGAGGCGCCCGGACGCTATGCGGGCGTCCGCGGGGCTTTCGGCGCCTCCAGTAGCTGCCCGGTCAACCTCTCGCTCCAACCGCGCCCGGTGGGCAACCGCCGCCTCGAGGAGCTGCGAGGCCACCTTCCGCTGCGAGGGCGTCCGCTGGGCCTTCGCCGCCAGCAGCGCTTCGATCGACCGCTTGACCGTCACCGCCGCGGCGTCGTCGGTCTGCGCATGCGCGGGGCCGACCAGGAACAGAAGCGCCGCCAACCACAACCCACCCGTCCCGGCCGACGGACCAGCCGAGGACCGATGCCGCGATCCCTCTTTCGGAACTCCGCGCATGGGGAGTATCCCAACGTTGTTGAGGAGTATCCTATACGATCGAGCCGAACCGGCCCCCGCCGCGCACCACTCTTTCCGGCCAAACAGGCCGCGACTAGCGGTTAGAAAACACCCGGAACAACTTCTTCAGCGGATCGTAGAACTCCGACACCACCCGTTCCTTGAGCGGAATGATCGCGTTGTCGGTGATCGTGATGTGCTCGGGGCAGACCTTGGTGCAGCACTTGGTGATGTTGCAGTAGCCGATGCCCTCGTCGTGCTTGAGCGCCGACAACCGGTTCCCGGTATCGAGCGGATGCATCTCGAGCGCGGCGTTGTAGACGAAGAAGCGTGGACCGACGAACTCGTCGTGCAGGTGGTGGTCCCGGAGCACGTGGCAGACGTCCTGGCACAGGAAGCACTCGATGCACTTGCGGAACTCCTGCACCCGCTCGACATCCTCCTGTGCGATCCGCCAGGTGCCGTCCTCGGCATCCGGCGGCCGCGGCTCGAACGGCGCGATCTTCTTCTTGACCTCGTAGTTCCAGGACACATCGCAGACGAGGTCGCGGATGACCGGAAACGCCCGCATCGGTTCGACCGTGACCGGGCGGTCCGTCGGCAGGTCGCTCATCCGCGTCATGCACATGAGCCGCGGCGTGCCGTTGACTTCCGCGGAACAGGATCCGCACTTGCCGGCCTTGCAGTTCCAGCGTACGGCGAGGTCGTTCGCCGAATCGGCCTGAATCTGATGGACCGCGTCGAGCACGACCATTCCCTCGGTGACCTCCGTCGTGTAGTCCCGGTAGCCGCCCTCGTCCTCGGCGCCGTCCTGGCGCCAGATCCTGAACTGTGTCGCGGCCATCTCAGCCCATCTCCTCGACCAGTCTGGTCAGTTCGTCGCTCATCGGCGCCACCGGGACCTCTTCGACCACCATCTCGCCGTCAGGGCCCTTCGCGACCCGGATGTTCACCTTGCCGAAGTGTTCGTCCTTCTGCGGGTAGTCGTCACGGAACTGCGCGCCGCGGCTCTCGCGCCGCATCAGGCCTGCCCGCGCCACAGCCTCGGACACGACCATCAGGTTGTGGAGGTCCAAGGCGGTGTGCCAGCCCGGGTTGTACTCCCGGTTACCGGGCGCCGACACGGCCTGCGCCCGTTCGGACAGCGCCCCGATCTCCTCGACCGCTTCCTCGAGTTCGGACTCGACCCGGACGATGCCCACCTTCTGCTGCATCAGATCCTGAAGCGCGTACTGAATCTGGTACGGGCCCTCGCCGCCCTCGCGCTCGAGCGGCTGAAGCGCCTCCTTGATCCCAGCCTCGGCAGCGGTCTCGTCCAGCCGGACTTCGCCCTGCTCCTTGGCGAACGCCGCCGCGTACTCGCCGGCCCGCTTGCCGAACACGAGCAGGTCCGAGAGCGAGTTGCCACCCAGGCGGTTCGCGCCGTGCAACCCGACCGCGCACTCGCCGGCAGCGTAGAGACCGGGGACGGAAGACATCTGACTCTCCGCGTCCACCCGTACGCCGCCCATCGCGTAGTGCGTCGTCGGGCCGACCTCCATGGCCTCCTTCGTGATGTCGATGCCGGCCAGTTCCTTGAACTGGTGGTACATGGAGGGCAGCTTCTTCCTGATGTGCTCTTCGGCGTTGCCGATCTTCTCCTTGATCCAGGCGATGTCCAGATAGACGCCGCCATGGGGCGAACCCTTGCCCGACTTGATCTGGTTCACGATGCATCGGGCCACGTGGTCCCGCGTCAGGAGTTCCGGCGGACGCCGCGCGTCCCGGTCACCGACCACGTAGCGCCAACCCTCTTCGGCGCTGTCCGCGGTCTGGTCCTTGTAGAGAGGGGGAATGTCGTCGAACATGAACCGCTCGCCGTCCGAGTTCAGGAGGATCCCGCCCTCGCCGCGCACGCCCTCCGTGACCAGGATGCCGCGCACGCTCGGCGGCCACACCATGCCCGTCGGATGGAACTGAACAAACTCCATGTCGACCAGGTCGGCGCCCGCATCGTAGGCCAGGGTGTGACCGTCGCCTGTGTACTCCCAACTGTTGCTGGTGATCTTGAACGCGCGGCCGATGCCGCCGGTGGCAAGCACCACCGCCTTCGCCCGGTAGACCCGGAACCGGCCCCGCTCCCGGTCGTAGGCGAGCGCCCCGGCAACCCGGCCATCGTCCAGGAGGAGCCGGAACACCGTGTACTCCATGTGGAAGTCGATCCCATGGTGGATGCCGTGATCCTGCAGGGTGCGGATCATCTCCAGCCCGGTCCGGTCACCGACGTGAGCGAGCCGCGGATAGCGGTGGCCGCCGAAGTTTCGCTGCAGGATGCGGCCGTCCTTCGTCCGGTCGAAGAGAGCGCCCCAGGCTTCGAGCTCCAGCGCCCGCGCCGGCGCCTCCTTGGCATGGATCTCGGCCATCTTGGGGTTGCTCAGGTACTGGCCGCCACGCAGGGTGTCGGTGACGTGGACCTTCCAGTTGTCCCGCTCGTCCACGTTGCCGATCGCGGCCGCCATGCCGCCCTCGGCCATCACCGTATGGGCCTTGCCGAGCAGCGACTTGCAGATCACGCCGCAGGACGCGCCAGCGGACGAGACTTCGATCGCCGCTCGCAGCCCGGCGCCTCCCGCGCCGATCACCAGCACGTCGTATTCGCAGGGGGTCTGTTCCATCAGACCAGTCTCAAGTCGGTCCAGATGCCCATCGAGCACATCCGGACGTAGATGTCGGAAAACGTGACCCAGATCAGGCTGAACCAAGCCCAGGCCATGTGCCGGCGGTTCAGGCAGGAAACGCAGTTGTAGCAGGCACGCCGGAACGGACGCCCCGCCATCACGTTGCGGAATCCGCCGACGACGTGACGCAGCGAGTGGCAACCGAGCGCGTAGCCGCTGAGCATCACCCAGTTGATCAGGATGACGAAGCTGCCGACGCCGATACCGAACGCGTGCCCACCCGCCGCCGTTTCGAACTCGAACGACCGGTACACGTCGATCGGAAAGAAGACGAAGATCCATGCCATCATCGCGTACAGGAAGTAGCGGTGGATGTTCTGCACGACCAAGGGGAAGGAGTTCTCTCCCCGGTAGGCGTCGCGCGGCTCGCCGACCGCGCAGGCAGGCGGGTCGGCCCAGAACGCCTTGTAGTAGGCGCCCCGGTAGTAGTAGCAGGTGGCGCGGAACCCGATCGGCAGGATCAAAATGACGAACGCCGGCGACTGCGGGATGAACGCCGGCCACCAGCTCGGGAAGCCGTCGAACCACGCGTGGTGGGTGAAACCGAAGACCTCCGGCGAGTACAGCGGCGACAGGTAGCCGCCGTAGGCGTAGTGCTCGCCCTGGAAGCCGGCCCAGGCCGAGTAGATGATCGCGATCCCCAGCCCGGTGGCGACGGCGGCCGGCTGCAGCCACCACGTGTCCTGGCGTTGGGTCTCGCCGAACGTTCGCCGCTTCAGAACGGCGGGAAAAGCCATCTCGGATTCTGTCCTCTCTCTGTCGAGTCTGCGGTTCGTGGAGGCGTGCGAGCCGTCCGGCCCAGCGGTGATCATAGCCACAATGACGGGGATGGTTCGACTCGGGGAAGCGCCGAGCGCGTCGACCGCCGCTTGTGATCGAATCGCTGTTCACATGACTCGGAAACCCGAGGTCGACGAACTCGCATGGCGCCGTGCCGTGCGGCGAAAGATGGGCGGCGCGGAGGAGGTGATCAGGAGCCAACTCGGCCCGACCGCCCCGCCCTACCGGCCCTCTAGAGTGGCCCCGCGACGCCGCGCCAAGGTCTTCGCCCTGTCGGCGGCTCTGGCGGTTGCGGGCACGGCCTGGGCCCAGCAGCCCGACCAGCCCGGCGGCGCCCGGGTGGTGCGCGCCTACTTCGACGATCCGCTGATCGCCGCCAGAGCAGTCATCTCGCTCGACGCGCTGGAGTCGGAGTACGAGAAGGGCTACATCGTCCTGCTCGCGACGGACGAAGACATCGAGGCGGCGCGGCAAGCCGGAATGCGGGTCGTCGATGACCACGACTACGTTTCCGTGGTCCTCCCCTCCGAACTCCCAACAGAGGTCGTCCAGGGGACCATCGCCGGATTCCCCTGCTACCGCACCGTCGAGGAGACCTACGCGAGCGCCCGGGCGATCGTCAGCCAGCATCCGGCGCTCGCCACCTGGACCACGGTCGGCAAGTCCTGGAAGAAGGCACAGAGCGTGTCCAACGGCTACGACCTGAACGTGCTGCGCCTGACCAACTCGGCGACCTCGGGGACCAAACCCGCCCTGTTCATCACGGCGGCAGTCCACGCCAGGGAGTACACGACCGCCGAACTCGCCCTGCGGTTTGCCGAGTACCTTGTCGATTCCTACGAGACGGATGCCGACGTGAGGTGGCTCCTGGACTACCAGGAGGTCCACATCATGCTGCACGCGAATCCGGACGGTAGGAAACGCGCCGAGGAGGGTGTGCTCTGGCGCAAGAACCACAACACGAACCACTGCCCCGGTATCTGGCCGGGAATCGACCTGAACCGCAACTTCGACTTCAAGTGGGGAGAGGCGGGCACCACCATCGATGAATGCAGCCTCAACTACCCGGGCCTATCGGCCGCGTCCGAACCGGAAACGAAGGCGATTCAGACCTATATGGCGAACTTGTTCCCCGACGCCCGCGGGCCGAACGACAACAACGCGGCGTCCGCCGACACCAGCGGCGTGCTCCTTGACATCCACAGCCACGGCAGACTCATCCTCTGGCCCTGGGGCCATGTCGACGTGCCGGCGCCGAACGGCACGGCGCTCCAGACCCTCGGCCGGAAGCTCGCGTACTTCAACGGTTACACGCCGCTGCGGGCCTACGGGCTCTATCCGACGAGCGGCACGACCGAGGACTACGGCTACGGCGTGCTAGGACGCGCGTCCTTCACCTACGAGCTTGGTACGACGTTCTTCCAGGACTGCAGCGACTTCGAGAACTCGATCCAGGACGACAACATCGCGTCCCTCCTCTACGCCTTCAAGGTGGCGCGGACGCCGTACCTGACTCCGGCCGGCCCCGACGCTCGCAACCTGAGTCTGAGCGGCGGCGCATCGACGACCGGCGTCACCGCGGGCACGGCGGTCGCCCTCTCCGCAACCTTCGACGACACGCGCTACGAGAACAGCAACGGCGCAGAACCGACTCGGGCCATCGCAGCGGGCGAGTACTACCTCGATGTACCGCACTGGGCTACGGGAGCGGTTCCCGACGCCATGTCGGCATCGGACGGCGCGTTCGGCAGCAGCTCCGAGGCGGCAACTGCCACGATCGAGACGACCGGCCTGAGCACCGGCCGGCACACCGTCTTCGTGCGCGCGAAGGACTCGGACGACAACTGGGGCGCTGTCACCGCGGTCTTCCTCGTCATCGACACCCCCACACCGCCGCCTCCGCCGCCTGAGGCCGCCTTCGATCTGAGCTTCGAGTGCACGGACGGACCCTGCCGAGTGCTGACCGGCATCCCCGTGACGTTTACCGACACGAGTTCGAGCACTGTGCGGTTCCGCACCTGGGACTTCGGCGACGGCACCACGTCGGGGCGCGCAAGTCTCGAGCACGCCTGGACGTCGCCGGGCTTCTATCGCGTGACGTTGACCGTTGGCGACGGCAGCACCGAGTCGAGCGCGTCGAGGGTGTTCCTGGTCGAGGCGAGCGAACCCGCAGGCACGTGCGCGCCGGATGAGGAAACGCTGTGTCTTCGAGACTCTCGTTACCAGGTGCGGGTGGAATGGTGGTCCGAGGACGGCGAACGCACCCCGGCACAGGTGGTCCACGAGGGGACGAACGACTCGGGACTGTTCCAGTTCTTCGATCAGGACAACTGGGAGTTGCTGATCAAGGTCCTGGACGGTTGTTCGGTCAACGGCAGCATCTGGGTGTTCGCCGCTTCGGCTACCGACCGGGGCTACTCCATCACGGTGACCGACACGAAGACCGAATCGGACAAGGAGTATCGAAACAACCCAGGCCGGCGGGCGCCGGCGATCACGGATGTCGTGGCCTTCCCGGCAGGTTGCGACGATGGCAACGCAGTACGGTGAACGGTCTGAAGCGCCGGGAACCGCGCAAGCCGGGACTCCAGCCGACTCAGAGCGCCGGCGAGGAGCGCAGGTCGTCGATCTCGACCGCAGATTCTCCGGCCCCACTCGGGCGCTCGGCATCGAGCAACGCGGCGCCGCGCTCGATCCAGGTGCGGCCGCGAATCCGGAGGGCCAGCAGGGCTGCCATCAGCATCACGTGGATGATGAAGCAGCTCCAGGCGCCGATCAGACCCCAGGAACGGGTCGCGACAAAGAGCAGGGGAACGAACACCAGCCAGGCAACGCCGATGTTCACCAGCATGCTGTAGGTCGTGTCGCCGGCACCGCGCAGCGCCCCGGCCAGCACGTTGAACTGCAAGTCGAAGACCAGACAGACGACGGCGATCAGGAAGAGAGGTCTGGCGTACGGAAGCACTTCGACCAGCTCGGCCTGACGCACGAACAGCGCCATCAAGCGGTCGGGGAAGCCAACGTAGACGATAGCGGTCGCCGCCATCGCCAGATAGCCGATTCGGAGCACTCTCCTCACCACCAGGCGAGCGTCGCGAAGCTGCTGCGCGCCGAGACACTGGCCGACCAGTGTCGTGGAGCCTGCCGCGAGCGCAACCGCAATCATGTAGGAGACCGACCACGCCTGAATGACCGCGTTCGTGGCGGCCATCTCCGCGTCGCCAAGGCGGGCGACGAGGGCTGTGAAGACGCTGATGCCGCCCAGTTCCATGAACACCTGGATGCCGATCGGCACACTGACGCGGAGCATCCTCGCCATCAGGGCGGACTCCGGGGGCCGGGGGGTCGAGGCATCGTAGTCCCTGCCAATGCGGGTCAGCAGCACGCCCCCCAGAAGCACCACCGCGACAACGAACTGCGCGATGACGGTCCCCACCGCGGCCCCGGCGGGGCCCAGCTCCGGGAATCCGTGGGCGCCGAAGATGAACAGGTAGTTGAGCCCGCAGTTCAATCCCAACTGGATCATGCCCGCCCACATCGGGATGTCGGTGCGGCCGAGCCCGCGGTAGTAGTTCTCCGCAACCAGGAAGATCATCAGCCCGATCGCGGCGGCCATCCGGACTTCCGTGTACTCGGCGGCAATCGCCTGCGCTTCCGGCGAGGCTTTGGTCAGACTGAACACCCAGGTCGAAAGGGGCGAAAGCAGGAAGAGCGCCAGCCCGGCGCCCGCGGCCAGGTAAAGGCCCTGCCAGAACGCGACGCCAACCCGATCCCGCCGCCCGGCGCCGAAGAACTGCGCGACGAAGGTGTTCACGCCCTGCAGCAGGCCGACGAAGAAGCTCAGGCACCACCAGGAGATGATCGCTCCCAGACCGACACCCGCAAGCGCCACAATTCCCAGCCGGCCCACCATCATCGTGTCGATCACACCCATCGCGGTGTGCGTCACCTGGGTCACCACCACCGGCGCCGTGAGCGCGAAGATGCGACGGTAGGAGATGTCGATCGTCATGACAGACAGTCAGCCGAACATGGCTTCGAACTCGCCGGCCATACGCGGCCCGGCGCCCTCGTCTTCGTGCTTGAAGAAGACGTAGGCCTCGCGCCAGGGTTGCAGCCGAATCCTCTCGGCCCAGGAACGAAGAGCAGCCTCGTCGTAGTCCTCGCGGCGTAACCGCAGATAGCCGAAGTCGGCGGTTGCCACCAGCGGCGCGTCGTGGTTACTCCCGCTGTCCGCGATGCACAGCGACGCGCCCGCGGTCTCCAGCAGCGCGAACACCTCGTCGTCGAACCAACTGGCATGGCGGAACTCGAAGACGCCGCGCAGACCGTCGGGCAGGATCTCAAGGAAGCTCGCCAGCCGATCGACATCACGCTTGAGGTAGGGCGGCAACTGGAAGAGGAAGGGACCAAGGCGCTCGCCAAGCACCTCGGCGGTGCGAAACAGGTAGTCGACCGAGTCGCCGGCGTCCCGCAGGCGCTGGTGATGCGTGATCCGGCGAGACGCCTTCAGCGCGAAACGGAAGCCGTCGGGCACCGAATCGCGCCAGCGCTCGAGCAGGTCCGCCTTCGGCATCCGGTAGAACGTGTTGTTGATCTCCACCGCACCGAGCCTGGTGGCATAGAAGCCGAGCATGTCCGGCCCCTTCGTTCCAGACGGATAGAAAGATCCCGTCCACGCCGGGTAGGAGAACCCGCTGGTGCCGGTGCGTACCCGCACTGTCGAACTGGTGTCGACCCGGTCGAGGCTCTAGACGCCGTCGTCCAGGAACGGACGGAGCTTCTGCGCCCAGTCGGGGTGCCGGAGCTTGCGCAGCGCCTTTGATTCGATCTGCCGGATGCGTTCCCGGGTCACGTTGAACGACTTCCCGACCTCCTCGAGGGTGTGCTCCGAGCCTTCTCCGACCCCGAAGCGCATCCGCAGCACGAGTTCCTCGCGAGGCGAGAGCGACCGCAGCACGTTGCCGGTCTGCTCGCGCAGATTGGCCGAGATCACCTCGTCCACCGGCGACGGCGAGTTCTTGTCCTCAATGAAGTCACCGAGGTGGGAGTCCTCTTCCTCGCCCACCGGCGTCTCAAGGGATACCGGCGCCTGAGCGATCTTCATGATCTTCCGCACCTTGGAGGCGGGCAGGTCCATGTGCTGGCCGATCTCGTCGGCGGTCGGTTCGCGCCCCAGTTCCTGCACCAGGGACCGCGACGTACGGGTCAGCTTGTTGATGTTCTCGATCATGTGGACCGGGATCCGGATCGTCCGCGACTGATCGGCGATCGCGCGCGCGACGGCCTGACGGATCCACCAGGTCGCGTAGGTCGAGAACTTGTAGCCGCGGCGGTACTCGAACTTCTCCACCGCCTTCATCAGGCCGATGTTGCCTTCCTGGATGAGGTCCAGGAACTGGAGACCGCGGTTCGTGTACTTCTTGGCGATCGACACGACCAGGCGCAGGTTCGACATGATGAGCTGCTCCTTGGCCCGCTCACTCAACGCCTCGCCCCGCTTGACCTTCGCCACCAGCGCCCGCAGTTCGCCCTGGGTGATCGAGTAGCGGGCCTCGAGCGACCGCACCGCTTCCCGGTACTTCTGGATGCGCCGGCGGTGCAGCGCCTTGAGTTCCTCGTTGCTCTCGCGCTCCAGCGCTACCTGGGCGCGGCTGATGTCGCGCTCGCTGCGCCGGAAGCGGTTGTCGATGAGCTTGACCAGATCGACCACGCGGTTGCGGTCCGGCCCGGTGAAGGCCAGTTCGACGATCAGCGAGGAGACTTTCTCCTCGAGCCGGTCGATGTCCCGCTCGATCTCCTGGTAGCGGTCGCCGCAGGAGCTGTAGCGCTTCTGCCGGCGCCGCGTGCGCTCGAGGTGGACTTCCAGCTCCTTCATCTTCTCGAACACGCCGACTCGCTTGGCGATCCGCTTCAGACCGTTCTCGTCGAGCAGCGACAGCGGATGGTCGATCTCCACCAACTGAGACAGAGGCTTCGCGTTCTTGCGGTCGGCCAGCTCGGTCAGCGCCAGCAGCCGGGTCATCAGGTCGGGATTCCCGGCCATCGCCTGGAAAATCAGCCACTCGCCGTCCTCGAGCGCCCGCGCGATCTCGACCTCGCCGTCCCGGTCGAGCAGCGGCACGGTGCTCATCTCGCGCAGGTACATCCGCACCGGGTCGCTGGTGTTCACCGGCTCGCTCACGGTCGGCGTCGCCGGGTCATCGTCCGCCTTGTCGATCTCGAGCGTCACCGCCTCGTCGAGATTGGCCACGTACCAGTCCGGACGCCTGATCACTCCCACCCGGAATTCCCTGAGCCGGTCATGGAGTTCGCGGATCTCGCCCTCGACCCCGACCATGTCGGCCGGCATCATGTCCAAAATCTCATCGCCGAGCAGGTAGGTCTTCGCCTTCCCCAGTTCGAACAACTGACGGATCGAGGCGTACCTCGCCTCAAGCGGTTTGCCTGTGTCCTTGACGGGAGCAACTGCCATGCTTCGTTCTCCGGAGGTTTCGATTCGGCCGCGGTAGCGCGTGTGTTCTCTTGGCGAGCCTCAGCCTGCAGTTCACCCCAACCGCTGGAGGAGCATCTCAGCCAGTTGCGGATGGTTGAACGGCCGACGAGGCGCAAGTGTACCAGTGTGAAGACGATCAACCACCCTCTGGTGTTTCGTTCCGGTCTCGCTCAGGGGCCGTGCGTCCACCATCCCCAACATCAGAAGGGCCGGCAGTTCTTCCCCTTTCGCCCGTTCTTCCTCGATCCAGGAGGGCCTGACGGACCATGTATTCGATCTGCCCATTCACGCTTCGGAGTTCCGAAGCCGCGAGCCGCTGGATCTCTTCGTAGATCCCGGAATCGAGGCGCAAGAGAAACGCCTTGCGCGGAGCGGCCACCGACTTCTAGCTCAGCACGTGCATCGTCGTCTGCCTGTCTACGGATAGAGGGTGCCGGCGTTCACGACCGGCTGGGTGTGTCGGTCGCTGCACAGAACGGCGAGCAGGTTGCTGACCATTGCCGCCTTGCGCTCGTCGTCGAGGTGGACGACGTTCTTTTCGCTCAGCATGCGCAGCGCCTGCTCCACCATGCCGACCGCGCCGTCGACGATCTGGGCGCGCGCCGCGACCACGGCCGCCGCCTGCTGGCGCTGCAGCATGGCCGCGGCAATCTCCGCCGCGTAGGCGAGATGACTGATCCGCGCTTCGATCACGTCGACGCCGGCGGTGGCCAGCCGCTCCTGCACTTCCCCTCGCAGCCGCTCGGAGATTTCGGCCGCGTGGTGCGAAAGCGAGATCTCACCCTCCTCGTGCGCGTCGTACGGGTAACCGGTGGCCATGTTCCGTAGAGCCGCCTCGCTCTGTACGTGAACATAGTCTTCGTAGTCGTCGACATTGAAGAGAGCCTCGGCGCTGTCCACCACCCGCCATACAACGACCGCTCCGATCTCGATCGGGTTGCCGGCGTTGTCGTTGACCTTGAGCTTTCCGGTCTCGAAGTTCCTGGTGCGCACGGACACGCGGCGCTTGCTCAGAAACGGGTTCGCCCAGCGCAGGCCGGTGCTGTACGTGCTGCCCCGGTAGGCGCCGAACAACTGCAGCACCCTCGCCTCGTTCGGTTGAACCATGAACAACCCCAGCATGAGGAAGATGACGACCGGCACGCCCAAGGCGCCGGCGACGGCACCCGGCACGAAGCCGGCGCGCCCCGACAGGAAGACGACGAAGAAAAGGCCCACGAAGCTGGCGAGGAACAGGCACAGCATGCTCAGGCCCGACGTGACCGAGAGACGTTTCTCCTGGTGCTCTACCATCTTGTTTTCCATGAATGACGACTCCTTCTCTGGAACGCAGCGACGGGCGGCCGCGGGTTCCGGTTGATATGAATATGATATCACTTCCATATCACTCTGCAAGCCTGGTGGCCGGGTGTTCCTCGACATGACAGAGAACCGACCGACCCTCGAACCGGACGCCGTCCTCGAAACCGCCGCTCGCTTCCGGCTCGGCGGCGCACCGACCGCGGCCCACGAACTGCGGAGCGGGCACATCAATGACTCCTACGTCGTCTCGAGCCGTGGCGGGCGGCGAGGACTCCTGCAACGGATCAACGAACACGTCTTCACCGAGCCGCGGCGGCTGATGGACAACGTGGAGCGGATCACCCGCCATCTCGCCAGGAGTCTCGGGCCGGGAAGCCGGCGACACCGGCTGACCCTGATTCCAGCCGACGATGGTCGGACGTGGGTCGAGATCCAAAGCGGTTCCGAAGGAAGCGGCGCCGGAGGCTGTTGGCGGATGTACGAACTGATCGAAGACGTGACCACCGAGGTGACCGCGTCGTCCACCGATCAGGTCTTCCGGGCCGCACACGCGTACGGGCGCTTTCAGGGCATGCTCGCCGACCTGCCCCCGCCGCCCCTGTTCGAGACGATTCCCCGCTTCCACGACACGGTCAGCCGCTTCGAGGCTCTGGACCGGGTGCTGTGTGCCGAGCCAGCCGACCCTGGCGCCGCGCGCCGCCGCGAACAGGCCCGAGCCGAACTCCAGGCCGCCGCTTCGCACCGAGGTCTGGCAGGGCGGCTGATCGAAGCCGCGGCTCAAGGCGTGCCCCAGCGAATCGTTCACAACGACTGCAAGATCAGCAACGTCCTCTTCGACCGGCAAAGCGGCGAAGCGCTCTGCGTCGTCGACCTGGATACGGCGATGCCCGGTCTCGCCGCTTTCGACTTCGGCGACATGGCGCGGTCCATGGCCCATCGGGGCGACGAGGACGCCCCCGATCCAGCCGGTGTCGAGGTCGACCTGGAACTGTTCACCGCCCTGGCCTCCGGCTATCTCGACGGCGCTCGTTTCCTGACTGCGGGAGAACGTCAGAGCCTGGTCGACGGCGCCCTGGTGCTGACGCTCGAACAGGCGGTCCGGTTCCTGACCGACCACCTGCAGGGCGACATCTACTTCCGCGTCGAGCGAACGGGCCAGAACCTGGATCGTTGCCGGGTGCAGTTCGCGCTGCTCGAATCGCTGCTCGACCGCAGCAGGGACCTGCAACGGATCGTGGACGGCGGCTAGCCCGCAAATCCGCAGATCACTGGGTGCGCCGCTGCGAGGATTCCTGGAAGGCCTCCGTGTCCACATCTCCGCAGATGCTCCCCTGTTCGTTGCGATAGCTCTTGGCAACGCCCGTCACGGCATCTTTGACCGTCAACGTGTACTCGACATCCGAGACACCCCCGTAGAGCAGCCAGAAGTGGCCGTTGAGCGCCCGGCCGTCGAGCACCTTCGCCGCCAACTCGATGTTGGACGGGTTGAAGAACCAGAAGAAGTCCGTCTCCGCGGTCGTCAGCGACGACGCGACCTTTGCGGCCATCTCCTGTTCCACGTCCGGATCCGAGATGTTCGGATCGACGAAGCGAACCTCGATCGAGAAGCGGTCGTCCAGCACGCATAACCGCTCCCGACCCGCTTCACAGTGACCACCGCCATGAACGGGCCGTGCGACCCGGGTCGGATCGAAAGGCAGAGCCCGCACCCGAAGCAGATCGAGGCCGGCAGGACCGGCGATGCCATCGGCGCGAGCCGAAGCGCCGGCACTTGCGCCGGCACTCTCCAAGAACGCCTTCGTATCGTTCCGCCCGCAAATCCGACCCTGCGGGTTGTGGTACGTCCGCTTGGCGCCGTTCGCCACGTCCCGCACCGTGATCCAGTATTCGACGTCGGAGAGCGCGCCGAAGAACACCCAGTGATTGCCATTGAGCGCGCGGCCGTCAAGGACCTTGACCACGAGTTCGATGTTGGCCGGATTGAAGAACCAGAACAGTCCGGACTCGTCCGAGACATCCACCGGGACGCTGCGACCGATGCCGTAGTCGTCGAACCGCGTGGCGTTGGTCCAGTGCACCTGGACTTCGAAGCGGCCATCTCGCAGGCAGAGGAACTGCTCCCTGGCTCGGCAGGCACCCAGGTAACTGCCGGTGGTGGCGCTGACCTCCTCGGAGTACTCCAAGCCCCCGCCGGCCCGTTCCGCACGCAGCCGGAATGTGTAGGGCGCCCCCGTCTCGAGACCGTCTATACGCACCTGGCCCTCCGAGGCCGCGGCGGTCACCAGCCGGCGCCAGCGCGTCTGCTGGCTGCGCGCCTCGATGCTCAGTGTTCCCCTCGCAGCCTCGGCCCATTCCCCCCTCCAGAACACGATGACGGCGGTATCTCCCGACGCCTCCACCCCTACGTCTCCAACGAACCGCGGGTCCGGGTCGTCCGGGTCGTCGGATTCCAGCAGTTCGAAGGTCAGCTTCGCCATCGGCGCATCGGTGAACTTGCCCATCCCCCGGATGCTCGTGATCGTTCCCCGGGGCACGGTTGCCGGATTGTCCAGGGAGAACTCGGTTCCGTCTTCGGTCCCGGCGTCGTAGGGAAACAGGTCGACCTCGTGGCTCGTCAACCATTCGCCCCGACCGTCGAGTAACGAAACCCCGGAGACTCCCACGAACCAGTCCGGACTGGGCGCGATCATCGTGACCAGCGTGACCAGGGGAAAGTCCCTGGCGGCCTCGAACTCAATCGTCCCCGAGGCAGTGCCGCCACGCGGAATCGATCTCTCGAGCACGGCACGCACGTGCGGGCCGCGGCCCATCAACGCCGCCAGTTGGCCCTGAATCCCGAGTTCCGCCACCCGTTCGAGTTCCCGGCTGGCAGTGCCGCCGCGCCTCCAGAATCTCACTTGGTCGTTGTGGACGGCGCCGATCAGCGGGGAGAAGTGCGCGCTACCCGGCAGCCCGCCCGGCGTGGCGGCGCGGGTCCAGGCACCTTCGAACGTCAGCCGGTACCTGGCCGACCCGCCGCCGGAAGACTGTGCCGCCGCGGGAGCAGCCAGCCAGCAGCAGACGCCCGCCACCGCCAGACTGCCGCCCAGGCGGCGAAGACGGTTCAGTCTCCGGGGCGTCGCAGCGTTCCCGTCAACCCGGCGTGCCGCAGGGACGGATCGGCTCGAGGAAAGCGGCAATCGCCTCGCTCCCTGGAGTTGAATCGGCCCCGTCGTCGTCCTCAACTGCATCCACCCTCCGGCTCTCCCCCGCGGGACCGAACCAGATGCCCATACGCATCCGCTCGTCCCCCGGGCAGTCGAACTCGATCAACGTCACGATCTCCCCGAACTGTTCCCCTTGCTCGAACATCGTGCTCCCGCGGAAGGTCGCCCACCGCGCGGAAACATCCTCCCGGCCCAGATCGCCGCGCCCGAGATTCTCCTCGAGATCGAACTCCAGCCCCATGTCCCGCAGGGCCGGCGCTTCCGACGTCTCACCGTCGAAGAACGCCCTCAGGTCATCGCCTCCCCACCGGGTCTGGACGTAGTAGAAGCCCCGTTCCCCGAACTCCCCGGACCAGGGTTCCGCGCCGGGAGGCAGGTCCGAGAGGACGACCATGTCGATCACGAAGGGAACGGAGATCACACCCACCGCGTGGAACCCGCCCGGCGCCTCGTCGGCGCCCAGAATCTCGAGAGCCCGGTCCTGCCGCCGTCCGGGATCTTCGTTGTCCGCAGCAATGTTCCGAGCGGCGCGGACACCGACGAACGTGAGGCCGCCAATGACCACGACCGCAAGCACGACGAGCCCCAGGCAGCCCATGAGAACGTAGAACCAGGGCGAACGGCGCTCGGCAGCCATGAAGGAGGGACCGTAGCACGCACCCGCGGGGCGGCAGCGCTATGCTTCGCCCATGACCGGAATCGCCCGTCCCCTCGCCACCAACAACGCCTCCGGGAAGGCGGTGGTTCAGGACACCCCCCTGGAGCGGACGATCCGCGCCAAGCTCGAAGCGGCGACCGGCGCCGAAGTGCTGGAGGTTCTCAACGAGAGCCGGATGCACAACGTACCGCCCAAGGCCGAAACCCACTTCCGGGTCGTCGTCGTCAGCAGACGGTTCGAAGGCGCAACCCGGCTGCGCAGGCACCGCGTCGTCCACAGCGCCTTGGCCGATGAGTTGGCGGGGCCGGTCCACGCCCTGGCGATCGACGCCTGGACCCCCGCCGAATGGCAGGCGCGGGGCGAGAACCGGAGTCTGTCCCCGGACTGCAGGGGCGGCTCTCGGTTCGATTCCCCGGAGTAGCGGACCGGGAGTCCGCGCGGCGCTACGGCTGCGGGACGACCCGGATGTACGGCAGGGGCTGCTGCCAGCCCTGCGGGTACTTGGCCTTGGCGGCCTCGTCCGACACGGCCGGCAGAATGATCACGTCGTCGCCCTGCTCCCAGTTCGCCGGCGTCGCCACCTGCTCCTTCGCCGTCAACTGCACGGAGTCGACCAGGCGCAGGATCTCGGCGAAGTTGCGGCCGGTGCTCATCGGGTAGGTCAGGGTCGCCTTGATCCGCTTGTCCGGGCCGATGAGGAAGACCGAACGGGCCGTGGCATTGTCCATCGGCGTGCGTCCTGCGGAGGTGTCGCCGGCATCCGCGGGCAGCATGTCGTAGCGCTTGACGATGTCCAGCGTCGGGTCCCCGATCAGCGGGTAGTTCACGGCGTGGCCCTGGGACGCCTCGATGTCCTTCGACCACGCTTCGTGGTCCGAGACGCCGTCGACGCTGATGCCGATCACCTTGCAGTTGCGCCGGTCGAACTCGCCCTTGAGACCGGCCACGGTGCCCAACTCGGTCGTGCACACCGGTGTGAAGTCCTTCGGATGCGAGAACAGCACGCACCAGCCGTCGCCGATCCACTCGTGGAAGTCGATCTCTCCCTCCGTGGTCTGGGCGGTGAAGTTGGGAGCCTCGTCGTTGATTCTGAGCGCCATGGTTCCTCCGGTCTATCGGGTCATCTGTTGTCTGGATCTACTTGGAAGCGGCAAAAGATGACCATTCTAGTCACGTTTGGCGCGCTTTGCGCCGGCCACGCCGGATGCGCAGGAAACCGATCGCGATAGAAACGAGCGATGCGCTTGAGATTCCGGCGAGCAGGCCATGGACTTTCGTCTGCTGACCCTCCGCCGGCTCGACTGATCAGCTCGAACGCCGGTCCGTCCCGATGTCGACCTGCCGGCGCAGCTCCTCGAGCTCGCTGCGGTCCGGCCGCAGGTTGGCCGCACCGTGGATGTAGACGTGTTCGACGCCGGCAGCGGGCACGGTCGTGTTCCAGTGCAGCAAGATGCGCACGCAGCGCTCAAGGCCCCCCGGAACGGCCATTTCGTGCCCGCACATGAGCGCGGCGTCGCGCCACCCCATCAGCCGTGCCGCCAGGGCCGGATACTCCGCGGTCAGGTCGGGTGAGGTCGTGAAGATGGCGCTCGCCACGTCCTCCGGGTCGATGTCGTTGGCCTGAACCATCCGCTTGAGCAGTTCCGCGGTCGCGGTCAGGATCTCCTCCCGGCTCGAGCCCTCAACCGTCGTCGCGCCGCGGACGCCGCGGCACACCGGGTGACGCGAACGCTTGGCCTTCGTACGTGGCTTGGGAGGCATGGCGGCGAGGTCAGTGGGTTCGATCCGAGGCGGAAGGAAGCCGCGAACTGTACCGCGTCCTACTGCTGTTGCCCCGCCCCCTCGTCCAGGAAACGGATCAGGCTCGTGAGGTCGCTCAGGGTCATCGCGTCAAGCAGGCCCTCGGGCATGATCGACAGCGCCGACGGCTCCTGGCTGCGAATGCGCGGCCGGTCCAGGTCGAGCCGGTTGCCACCGGCATCGATGAGGGTCAACCGCGCCGCCGTGTCCTCGACCACCATGCCGCTGTGGAGACTGCCTTCGTCGAGTTCGACATCGACCGCCTGGTATTGGTCCGAGATCACTCGTGACGGGAACATGATCGACTCCAGCACCTCGCGGCGGCGGAAGCGCGTGACCACGGTCGAGAGATCCGGGCCGCCGCCGCGGCCGATGTCTCCGAACACGTGGCAGGCCGAGCACCGGGCGCGGTGGAAGACCCGCTCGCCCTGCTCCGGGCTGTGCCGTTCGTAGGCCATCACGTCGTACTCCAGGTACTCGGCGAGTTCCTCGAAGCTCATCTGGGCGAGGTCGCTCCTGCCCGGCCGGTCACCCTCGACCTCGGTGATCAGCTCGGCGGCGCGCAGGGCGCGCTCGTTGCGCTGGAGCTCCAGCCGTTCCTCGGCGGCGCGCCGTTCTACGGCGGGGAACTGCGCCAGCACATCGTTCCAGATCGCGTCGATGTACCCCTCCATGCTCGCGGCGCCGCGGAACTCGCGCGCCGCGTCGAACCAGGCCACGACCCGCCCACGCAGTTCCGGTGTCCAGCCCCGGTCCACCGCGCGCAGGCAGTAGGCGGTGTGGATTTGCTCCGCGTCCGGTCGTTCCGCCTCCAGGCGGTCGACCATCTTCGCCAGCGCTCCCTCCGGCTGAAGGTAGGCCAGCAGCCGCTCGAGCTGCCGGTTGGCGCGGTCGTCGGCGTGCGGGTAGCGACCGAGCAGCATCGGGCCCAACCCGGAGCGGGCGTCGGCGCGGCCGGGCGCGTCCGGATCCTCGTCGCGGATGAAGGCGACTTCCAGCATGCGCAGGAAGTCGAGTTCTCCCTCGATGTCCAGGTCGGCCTGCGCCAACTGGAACAGCTTCCCGGTGAGGAAGTTGTACTCCAGCTTGTGTTCCTGGCGGTAGATCACCGCCAGCAGGGCTTCAAAGACGCCCCGAGGACGTTGCGCCGGTGCGGCCATGATCGCCGCATCGACCCAGTAGCCGTGGGCAATGCGCAGGATCGCTTCGCGCGCGGCGTAGCGCAGGAACCGGTCCTCGTGATCGAGCAGTTCGTACAGCGCCTCGGCGGTCGCGACCTTGAGCCCTCGGGTACGCGGATGAAGCCCCGACCGGGCCAGCGACTCGGCCGCACGCCGTGCCACCAGGGGGTCGGGATCCGCGAGTGCTGCACGAAGCGGCTCCTGCACCTGCGCGAACGTGTAGGAGCCGAGGAGCGCCGCCGCCGCCGCGCGCACCATGGGCTCGTCGCTCGAAAGCAACGCCGACGTCTCGTCCAGGGTCGGCTTTGGACCGTGGACCTGAAGCAGCTCCAGCGCCCGCTGGCGGTCGAGCGCTTCGCTGCCCGGACCGCGGACGATCCGCCACAGTTCCGGCGCCCAGGCATCGCCCGCCTCGGCCCGCGCACTCGCTATCGCCTCCCTGCCCCACCCGGAGCGCGGCATCGGCTGCCGCACTGCGCGCTCTGTGCCGGTCGCCGCCGAAGCCGCGCCCGGCTGCTCGTAGGTCACGCGGTACAACCCGCCCGAGGTCCCCCGGCCGCCGGTGGTGAAGTAGAGCCAGCCGTCCGGTCCGACATCCATGTCGGTCACGTTGAGGGGCTCGCCGAGGACGAAGTCGTGCGCTTCGCCGGTCCAGGTGGCGCCGGCCCGCTCGGGGAACAGAACCCGGATGCGGCCCCGCGACCAGTCGCCCATGAAGTAGGCGCCCTGGTACCGCTCGGGGTAGGCGTGGTGGTAGTAGAAGGCGACGCCGACCGGCGACCCACGCCCAACATCGACGACCCCGGGCAGGGTGTCGATCTCGTAGAAGGCGAACTTCCCGGAGCCTGTGCGCCAGCCGTAGTCTCCGGCCGGAATCAGGTGAACGACGCGGGTCGGGCGGAACCACGGCAGACCGCGGTCCCACTCCATGTCTGCCTCGTACGCGAAGACCTCACCGGCCGCACCGATGGCCAGATCGAACGGGTTGCGCAAACCCCCGGACAGCCGTTCCCAGGTGTTCGTCTCCAGGTCGACCCGATAGAGCGTGCCGCCCGGCGCGCGCAGGCTGTTGGCGTGGCCCCGCGGATCGAGGATGCGCGGCAGGAGTTGGTCCTCTTGCAGTTCGCGCAGCGCCGACGACTCCGCCAGCCGCACATCGGGCCCGGAGTAGTTCCCGTACAGCAGGTAGAGCGCCCCGTCGGGGCCGCGCGCGATCGTATGCGGGCCGTGCTCCTGGATCCGGCCTGTCGCCCGGGCGATCTGTTCGACCGAGTCGACCCGGTCGTCGCCGTCCGTGTCCCGCAGCCGGTAGAGCCCGGTGTCCTCGACGGACCCGTTGGAGCGCACCTCGCCCTCGACGCCGGCAGCCTCTGCCAGCCGCCCGTCGCCGTTGGCGTGCACCAGCAGGTCGCCCGGTCCCATGACGTACAGGCCGTGCGCCGTCTCGACCTGGGGCGCGATGTCGATCCTGCGGTCGTAGACGCCGTCGCCGTCGCTGTCCTCGAACAGCGCCAGACCCTCGCCCTCAAGCGCCAGCAGAGGTCTGCCGGCGGCGTCGAAGGTCATGTTGACGACCGAACCGAATAGCTCGGGCGCCGCGGCCGACTCCACCCGGAAACCTTCGGCCGTGCGAAAGCGGCCTCCAGCGTAGTCGAGCCGCTCCCGCCGCGACGCGTCGTGATCGGGCATCAGATCCTGGGCGTTGGCCCCGGCAGCAAGACCCAGAACAAGAGTCAGACCGAGAGTCTGGGAGACGGCGTTGTTCATTGACTGCAGGTTTGCGAAACCGGTCGCCTATCGCCGTTGACCTTGATGCGGCGGCCTTCGTCCCGGTAGGTGCGCGGCATCCTCGCGACTCTACTATCCCGAACATCTTGTCTTCGGGCGGCTCTCCTCCGTAGGATGGTGGCGCTGTGCCCGACGCACCCTGCACCATCGCGGTTCTGGCCACCCTCGACACGAAGGGCGGCGAAGCCTCCTATCTGGTGGATCGCATCGTTCGCGACTGGGGCTGCCGGGCGTTCGTCATC
Organism: Candidatus Multivorans sp.; assembly: GCA_965247095.1. Taxonomy (GTDB): domain Bacteria; phylum Acidobacteriota; class Thermoanaerobaculia; order Multivoradales; family Multivoraceae; genus Multivorans. Next base: position 1,404,643 of record OZ251997.1, read on the forward strand.
GACCTCGGCATCGGCGAGCCCGCGCTCGACGGAAGCTGGCTCCCCGACGTGAGCCGCCGCGAGGTCGCCAATGCCGGTGGCGAGAAGATCGAGCAACTGGTCCAGGCGGCCGACCGCAAGCGGGCGATCGCGGCGATGTCCGCCGGCGCCGAGGAGGTCGTCCGCCGCAGCTACGGTCACGCCAGCTTCGACGCAATCGTGGGCCTGGGCGACCGGTCCGGCACCGCGATGGCGACGACCGCGATGCGCGCGCTGCCCCTGGGCGTACCCAAGGTCATGGTGTCCACCATGGCCGGGGGCGACGCATCCGGCTACGTCGGCGTCATGGACATCGTCATGGTGCCGTCGATCGTCGACATCGACGGCATCAACCGGATCAGCCGCCAGATCCTGAGCCGCACCGCCGCCGCGGTCTGCGCCATGGCCCGGGTACAAACCACTGGCGGCGATGACCGTCCTCTGATCGCTGTTTCCACGTTTCGCAGCGCCACCCCCTGCGTGGACGCCTGCCGGCGCCAACTTGAAACCGAGGGGCTCGAGGTCCTCGTCTTTGACGCCACCGGCGCCGGCGGCCGCACGATGGAGAGTTTGATCGAGGCCGGTTTCGTGCGCGGCGTACTGGACCTGACCACCACGGAGTGCGCCGATGAACTGGTCGGCGGCGTGCGTACCGCGGGTCCGTCCCGCCTGGAGGCCGCCGCCAAGAGCGCTACACCCGCCGTCGTTGTGCCCGGCTGCCTGGACATGGTCAGCTTCTTCTCCCGGGACACCGTCCCGGCCGAGTTCGAGGGCCGCACCTTCCACCACCAGAGCGACAACATGACCCTGATGCGCACGTCGCCGAGGGAGTGCGCCGAGCTCGGCCAAGTCCTCGCCTCCAAGCTGAACGCCTCCACCGGTCCGGTCGAGGTCTACCTGCCGCTCGGCGGCGTCTCCAACCTCGCCGCTCCCGGCGGACCGTTCCACGACCCGGCCGCCGACGCCGCCCTGTTCTCCGCCCTGCGCAAGAATCTGAGGCGGGCGGTGCCGGTCACCGAGATCGACGTGAACATCAACGACCCCCGTTTCTCCTACGCCGTCAGCGACGCGATGCTGCGTCTGGTGCGCGACGCGAACTGAAGCGCAATGCCGGGCTGGACTTGTGCAGCTCGAAAGCACGGCTCACCAAGAAGCGTGGTCGGTCAAGCGTCCTCGATCTTCGCGGCCGGATAGAGTCTCCTGGCAAGGGCCGGCTTCCGCCCCATCTTCTTCACCCGAATCCGACCCGACTGGACGAGGAGGCAAACGTCATGCTCAGTAGCCTGGAACTCAAGGGCTACCGCGGGTTCAGCAACTATCGACTGAGCAGCTTCACGCCCGTCAATCTGCTGGTCGGCGCTAACAACAGCGGCAAGACATCCATCCTCGAAGCGATTCACTTCCTCGTGTCGCGCGGGGATCCGCGGGTTCTTGCCCGGACGGCCAACCGACGGGGCGAGGTCAACTTTCGCGAACCCGACCAGCGCCCCGTGCGCCTGCCGGACGTGTCGCATTTCTTCTTTGGACACAAGCTGGAACCCGAGGCGAGTTTCCTGCTCAACGACGACAGCGGCTATGGCCCAGTTTCCGTAAGCCTTGTAGATCCGGATACGCAAACGTCCCTTCTCCCCGAGGCACTCGCCGAAGAGGAGGGGTGGCCTGCGTTCGTGCTTGCCCTGAAGGTTGACGGCAAGGTCGGAGACCGACCTCCAGCCAACGTCCTTGCTGACGGCTCGCTCCTCCTGGCCGGCTACCCAGTGAGACGTCGATTCGGACTGGACGAGAACTCTGATCTTCCCCCGGTCGAGTTCCTGGCCATCGATGCCCCCTCCGGCACGCCCCTCGCAAGGAGTTGGGACCAAGTGCTCAGAACCAGCCGTGAGTCCGAGATCGTCTCAGCACTCAAGATCCTTGAACCGGAACTCAAGGCGATACTCTTCCTGCCGGGCACTCGGCCGTTACATTCCTCGGCATCCGGCGTCTTGCTCGACTTCGAAGACGGAGGAAAGCGAGTCCCACTGGGCAGCTACGGCGATGGCATGCGTCGGCTGCTCGAGATGTCCGTCGCACTCGTCCATACATCCGGCGGTTTCCTCCTCATTGACGAAGTGGACACAGGTCTCCACTGGACCGCGATGGAACCGGCTTGGCAGATGATTGTCGAGGCAGCGAGGAGGTCCTCTACGCAGGTCTTCGCAACGACTCACAGCAAGGACTGCCTCGTCGGTCTCGACTCCATGCTCCGATCGAATCCCCATCTCGCTCGCGAAGTGTCCGTTCACAAGATCGAACCGACGCTCGCTGAAGCTGTGCGTCTCGACGCCAAGTCGATCCGCACCGCGATTGATCAAGGACTCGAGATGCGATGAGCGCTGCCGGCGGGAGACTGTCGGAGCTTCGCGTCGAAGGTCCGGACGACAAGCACGCGCCGATACATCTGCTTATCAGACACGGTCTGGAGTTGGAGTACGAGGAGGAGTCTTGGCCCCCGGAGCTGCCGAAGATCGAGGAGATGAAGGGGAAGGAAGGCGTCCTGGGCGGCATCTGCGATGCAGTCCGGCTCGGTACCGGCCTCACGATGGGATTCGTCCTCGACGCGAACAGCTCCTTGCAGGAGAGCTGGCAATCCGTCTCGGACCGGCTTCGATCGGTCGGAGTAGATGACATCCCGAAGACAATCCCGCAGGAAGGCTTCATCGGCGTCAGCGCCCAATTCAAGACACGTGTGGGCGTGTGGCTCATGCCGGACAACCGCACGCAGGGAGCCTTGGAGCAGTTCCTCGAGACCCTGATCGCCGACCGCGACGCCCTCTTCGACCATGCCCGGCACGCCACAACTGCCGCCAAGGGCGCGGGAGCCCGGTTCCCTGCACGCGCTGAAGCCAAGGCTGCACTCCACGCGTGGCTTGCGTGGCAAGAGGAGCCGGGGCGCCCGTACGGAGTCGCGGTACGGGCTAAGTACTTTGGCCACGACAGCCAGGAGGCCATTGCCTTCGTCGATTGGTTTCGCCGTCTCTATCGAGTTGGCCGGGAGGCAACGGCTTAAGGCGCCAAGCCCACCTTTCTGGCCTCGGCCACGCGAGGATCGGCGCGGAAGATACACGGCCGGCGGGTTGTCTGACCGCTAGCGCGGCAAATTCCCCGATGTCGGCGCTTCGCGCCGAACCCACTTTCTGCCGCGCATCTCCTAAGGTACATTTCGCGCATGCGAAGCCAACCGCCTCGCGTTCGGTCCCGTAGACGGGCACTGGTCCGGCCAGGCATCCTCCTGGGCCTGCTGGTCCTCATGGTCCCGGCTGCAGGCCCAGCTCTCGCGGCTGCCCCGGACCCGACGGCGATCGAGCGCGGCTCGGCAATCTACCGCGGAGGGACCTGCCCCGTCTGCCACCACTGGGAAGGTCAGGGCAACCGGCGCGGGCCCGACCTGACGGACGACGAGTGGCTCCACGGCGACGGTTCGCCGACGACCGTGCGCAAGGCGATCGAGACCGGGTTCCGCCACGGCGCCGGCCGCCGCTTTCGTGGCAAGTACGAGATGTGGCCACTGGGCGGCATGGCGCTCGACGAAGGCGATGTCGAAGCTCTGACCGCCTACGTGTGGTCGCTCCACCGCCGTCGCCGGGCCGCGGACACCCTGACCCGGGAAATCGTCAGCCGCATCGCCTTCGGCGCCGGCTCGAGGAGCAGCTCCGTCAGCCGGCCGACCTCCGCCTGCTCGTCACCAGCATTCCCGTGGTCATGGAGTTCACGGGATGGGAGAGCTGGGCGAACATGCCGCTCGAACGGCAGCGATTGCTCGACCTGATCCGGGACACCCGCGCGAGCGGCGTCCTCCTGCTGAGCGGCGACACGCCCTGGTCCGAAATCTCCCGCCTCGACGGGGAGGTCGCGTACCCGCTCTGGGACATCACCTCGAGTTCGCTCAACCGGCGCGGCGCCGGCATCGGCCCCAACCGCCACCGCATCGGCAGTCCGACCGCGGAACCGAACTTCGGCTACATGGAGATCGACTGGACCGCTGCCGACCCGGTGATCCGGATCGAACTGCGCAGCGTCGCGAACCGGAGCCTACTGCGGCAGACGGTGCGGTTGTCGGAGCTGCAGGCGAAGTAGGCGCGGCGCCCCCGCACTCTCCTCAGCTCGTGCGCAGACGATCCGACACCTCTCCGAGCACCTTGTTCAGGTCGTCACGAGCCTCGACCGGTGCATCCTCGCTCAACTCCACGCCCACCCTGAACTTCAGGCCCAGGCCGGCGCCGGCGCTCAAGAGGTCGGGAAGCCGATCGGCCAGATCCTGGATTTCACTCGGTTCCAATAGCGCGTCAGAGGCGCGAGCGCCCGATCCGGGCTGCGGCGTCGGAGCGTCCGTGGGCTTCCGGAGCTTGAGAGTGTTGGCGTTCTCGTAGCTCGCCGACGTAGTTCCATCTGCGACTTCCAGCCAACGGCTCCTCGCGGCGTTCGCGATGCCTTCGCGAAGCAGACCCCAGGGGACGGGTTCTCCCCGTACCTTCCACAACGCCTGCGACAATGCCCAGCCACTCGTCTCCCCGCCTGCCCAGGCGCCCGGAAGCTCGTCCTCGACCAGTTCTTGAGGCGTCAGGTCATCTGGCCGCGGTAGCAGCACTGCACGCTCATCCAGCGCTCCGAACGGAACCTCCTCCTTCCACGCCGAGGTTGGTCCGTTGCGCAGCCACACGAAGCCTTGCTCCACCGCCCGACAGATCGCCTCTTGGACCAGTTCCTCTGCGCAACCTGGAGTGTCGAGGGTGTCTTCGTATCCCTCCCGTTGCACTGCCACAGTGAATCCGCCGCCGAAGTACTCCAGCAAGCTCTCAAATCCGACCTCGCCGCCGTCTCCCGGCCACAGACCTGGCAACCTCTCCGGTTCCAGCAGGGAGGGGGCGAGACGTTTCAGCTCGGCGCCCCCGGGCAGCACGACCTCAAGCGCAAGATCGGCTACGCACTCCGAATCCACCAGCTCTCGCCACCAGGTTCGGCAACTGCCGTCGGGCCGTTCAAGCCGGGCAACCAGGAGACCACGCTCCACGCCCCGCAGCACCGTCTCACGGACAATCTGTGGCCTCAGCACCTTGGGGAGATGCGGGTAGCGGGCAAATGCGCCGGCGAGGTCCTTCACGAATCGCGCCTGCTCGCCCTCCCGCCACAGGTCATACGGTCCGTCCGGGAGAAGCGCTTCAGCGTCGACCGGGGTCTCCCGGATTCGCGACCGCTCGTCGCTCTTGATCTCCGTGAACAGGGGACCCGCCGCCCCTGGCAGCTTGAACGCCTGTGAGTCGCCGTCGGTGTTCACAGTGACAACCACGCAGTACGCCTGCCGGACGGCGTCGGGAACCCGCACGCGTGCGTCTCGAAGCTGCCGATGGAGCCGTTCAGCCTGTATCGCATCGACCGTCTGCCCCGCGAGTTGGCCCTGCACATCCTCCCAGCCGAGCAACGCGCGGATACTGCCGCGCGCCGCCTCCAGGCCATCGCGCGACGGCACACCTAGAACCACCGCATTGCGATGAACCCGCGGACGGTCCAAGCTAGTGGTCTCGGCCAGATACCGTCTCGCCAGCGCGCTGGGCTTGCCAGATTCGGAAGCGGCCTCTGGGCCCAGCACGACGTAGCGGAAGGCGCCATCGTCGCCCACATCCTTTGGGGACCTCGGCAACATGTGGACGGCGGCGCCGGCAGCGCGGGCGCCGTCCGTAAGCACTCTGGCTTTGCGAACGGCCTCCTCGAGACGGGCCTCGACAGCCTGTGTCGACACGCGCTCCTTCCAAGCCTCGTCGTGCATCTGGCGCAGATTCGGACGATTGCCAAGCCGCCAGGACTTGGGCAGGCCCCCCTCTACGCCGTGAATATCGGCGCCGACATCCTCGTCGTCCAGGAACCAGGACAGCTCGCGCCAGCGGGTGAGCCCCTTGCGGAGCATGATCTTGTCGGGACCGCCGGCGCCGACCATCCGTAGCAACTCCGGCGTCGAGGCTTTCCGGCCGATCGGCTGAGAGTAGAGGAAGACCGCCAGCACAGTCTGCTCCACTTCGCGGCGGGCCGCCAGGGCCGGCAGCTCCGCCTGGATCTGCCGCGCCTTGTCCAACTCGGCCTCCAGCAGCGTGACCCAGTCGGTTCTCGCGCCTTCGCCGACCTCCGAACTCGCTACCCCCGCCAGTTCGCGCACAGCTTCAGAGATGCCCTCCGTCCCTTGGCCGGTCAGCAGCGCCGAGGGGCCCACCAGGGGACTCCCATCCCAGGACTCGGACTCACGCAACGCGGTCGCCAGAATGCGCAGAATGCCGCGCGTACGTTGGAAACCCGGAAGCTGCGTCCACCGGCTGTAGAACACGTCGGTCAGATCGGGATGAAATGGGAAGCTGCCCTCGAAACGGTCTTCTTCCGTCTTCCTGTTCCTGGCTGTCGTCTCGTCCAGGCCGGCCAGCTCCCGCACCGCCCCGATCGCCTGCGAACGCCACGACTCGGTGTCCCGCAACGCCGCCGGCTCGAAGAACCGGCGCCGCAGCACTTCCGCCACGTCCTTCCTTCCGACCGGCTGCACGCCCTCCTCTCGCTGCCGGCGGAACACGTCGAACAGATCGCCGATCAGCCGCTGGCCCTCGGCGCCCTGTTGCTTGACGGGATCGGTAGCAAGAAGGGATGCGACCAGCGCTGCGCGGTCCACGTTCGTTGTGGCCTGCACGAGGTACTGGAAGAAGTCGATGATGCGGTCGCGCCACACGCGGTCTTGACCGGCCTTCTCCCGTGCGTACATCAGGACCTCGTCGACCAGGATGAGCGTGCCGAGGCCGCGCTCTTGCGGGCGCTCCAGCAACTTGACCAGCAAAGGCTCGGCCGGCGGTGTCTCCCGTTCCTCGGCCCTGCCCTCGCCGTGGATCGCTCGCAGACCGTCATCGCCGGCGAGCTGGTACGCGAGCACGCTCCATGGATGGCGCAGGGTGCGGGTTTCGCCCTCTGGAGAACGCACACCCTCAATGCCGCGCTCGACATCGATCTTGTCGAAGCACAGAGCTGCAACATGGGCCCCCGGCAACTGGTGACCCGCGTGTTGCCGAAACTCGCTCACCGCCGGCACGTCCGGCAGACCCTCCGGGTCCCGGAACAGGTGATAGAGCGTGATGAGCGTATGCGTCTTGCCGCCGCCGTAGGTCAGCTCCAACTGCCGCACCGCCTTGTCGCTTCGCCCCGCGAGCCGCGCCGCCACATCCTTCACCAGCTCCCGCAACGCGTGCGTGGGATAGGTCAGGGCGAAGAACTTCTCCGGCTCCTCGTACACAGGCCGCTTGCCCCGCCTGAGCGTGACCTCATGCAGATCGGCGGCGAACTCCGCCAGCGACAGTTCGCCCGAGCGCAGTTCGTCCTTCAGCCGGACGACTTCGTGCCAGGGTTTGGGACGTTGCCTGGTCATCGATTCCGCTCCTCCCAAGCCCGTACTCGGCGGCTCGCCGCGTCGAAGACGCGCTCGTAGTTACCGCGAGTGATCGCGTGACGTGTCTCCTCGCTCAAGCGGTCCCAGAGAGGCTGGTAGTCGCCCCAGGTCTTGAGATACCCCTCGCGGCTCGCCGGGGCCACGGAGTCGGTGCCGAACAGGAATCGGCCGCGATGGCGCTCCAGAAGCGCCGCCCAGGCAGCGAGTGAGCCTTCGTCCCGCACGATGTACTTCGCCACTTCGTCCCACGACAGGTCGCAGTGGACGTGCGAGTACGCCTCGTCGGACAGCAGACCGTCGAGCAACTGGACGTGGTCAGGCGCCGGCCCCACGAAACGGCCAAGGCCGGTGTGCGCCCAGATGATCGTCACGTCGGCGTGGGCGCGGAAGACCTCCTGCAGAGCATCCAGGTGGACCGGCTCCTGGGCCTCGGTTGGCAACACGACGTCGATGTCGTTGTGCAGAATGACCGCCAGACCGACTTCGCTCGCGAGGTCGAGCACCCGGTCGAGCGCCGGGTTCCGCAGGCTGGCGCCGTGTCCCAGGATCTTCGAGGTCACGAACTCCTTGTGGATCGAGAACTCGCCGATCCCGGAGAAGACGCCCGGGTACATCTCCAGCACCCGGCGGATGTGGTCCGCGGCGTACATGTCGGTCGGGTTGAAGCCCGTGATCATCGGATCGAAGCGTTCCTGCTCCGCCGGTAGGAGCGACTCGTACTGCTCGGCGACGATCGCATCGACAAAGGAGTAGTAGTAGAGCGCCGCGTCCGAGTGCAGGTAGTAGTCCGGCGCCCGGTCGCCCGACTCGAAGTAGTCCCACTTCTGTTGCAACGGAATGCCGAACACGGCGGCGCGGCCAACGCTATTCCCCGCCGTCGCCAGGAACTCGCTCAACGTGATCCCGCGCTGAACGTAGTTCGTGAGGTGGAAGTGGGCGTCGTGGAACTTGGGCGGTGCCGGGCCGGTCTGCGCGGCCGCGGCCGCCGCGGCTAGCCACGCTCCTGCGAACAGCATGGCGACGGCTTTCGGTCTCACCAGATCGGGCACATCGTCTCCTCGATGCGAAAACGGACGGAGTTCGGAAGCGTCGTGTAAACCTACCGAAGGAGGTCAGCCGGCAGCCACATGGGCTTCCAACCGCCGGGCGAGGGCTGACCGCCGGCGCCGTACTTGCCACCGATGATGTCGGCCAGTCGATATCCCCGACCAATGCCGTGAAGGAAGCGGAACGCGTCGCGGACGTTGCTCTTGCCGCTCGCGTTGGCGCCCACCAGCACGGTGAACGGCCCCATGCGCAGCGTCTCGTCCGCGAAGTTCTTGAAGTTCTTGAGTCGAACCGACGTGATCACGGCGCGAACCTACAACATGGTCCGCTGACGCGGCGCCGGCGCGGCGGCGCCCCGGCCCTGCAGGTGGTTCTGGATCGATTCCAGGATCGCGCGCTCCTCCGAGCCCTCGCCGGCGAGTTCGATCACCGCCTGGACGACGCGGGCGAACAGTTCGTGCCGCCACAAGCCGCGTTCTTCCAGGTAGCGGTCCACGCGGCCCTGCTCGCCGGTCTTCCAGAGCTGCATCAGGCGGTGGACGCAGTCGATCAGGGGCGGCGGCGCGCCGTCCGCCGAGGGTTCGCCCAGATTCCGGCTGCGGCGGCGGTTCCAGTGTTTGAGCCGGGCCTCCGAAGCCGAACCGGCGTTCTCTGAACCGTCCTCGCCTCCATCTTCGGCCGGGACCGCGGTCACCGAGGCGCCGCCACGCACCAGCAGATCCAAGCCGCCAGCGAGTTCGGCGTCCGACAGATTGCAGGAGACGGCGTAGAGAATGCAGGCGCCCGCGGGCGCGGGGTCCAGCCCGTAGTCGTGCCGGTGCAGGAGGTAGTAGGTGGTCAAGTCGTCGAGTTCCGCGGCGGCTCGCGATTCGTCCGGCCCGCTAGCGAGCAGGCGGCTGACCGCGAAGCCCACCACCATTCTCCGCACCTGGCGCAGGAACTCGGCGACCGACAGCAGTTCACCTTGGGCATCGGCCTTCTTGACCACGGGATGGCGGCTGAAGGCCTCGAGTGCCGGACCGGTCGCCGCCCAAACGAAGTCCGGCCCACGAATACCCGCGTCCCAGAACTGCCGCAGGCGGTCGGTGATGTTGGATCGCATCTCGGACAGCACTCCGCGATCCCAGCCTGGCCGTGCATCCGCCGGGCGCCGGCGGCAAACCAACCAGATGGACGAGGACAACGCCGCCGAGGCTAGGGAACGCTGCCGGGTCGTCATCTCGGTCTGGATCGGCCAGGAGCCATCGACCACGAAACCGGCCCGGATCAGGGCGGAAACCAAGGTCTCCCAGGCGTCGGGTTGCTTGTTGGCGAAGACGATGACCAGCCGCCCGTCATCGCGCAGCGCGTCGTGGAAGCGCCCGAACGCCCGCGCCATGCCGTCTTCGTAGTTCTGCTTGGACGCGTTCCGGTCGCCGTCGAAGCGGGAGGCGTCGTCGATCAGTTCGCCGTCGCCCTTCCCGCCGGAGGCCGCGGCGTCCCATTTCGGGCCGAGGGCGTTGGCGAACGCGGCATCGGTGTCCGCCGACAGGCCGTGCAGAGTCCGCCGCAACCAAACGAAGAAGAAATCCATCAGGTCCGAGTAGGGAATGGCGTCGTAGTAGGGCGGATCGGTGCAAATCAGGTCGGCGCCGACGTCCCGCAGCGCTATCGCGCTCTGTGCGCGTATTTGCGGAGCTGACGCTGCAGCGAGCGCACCGAGCGCGTGACCCGTGTAGCGAGCTACCCAATCCGTCATGGCCTGAAAACCGCCTGAGGTCTCGGACAGTGGGTTGACTTCGCAGTAGTCCCACACCATGGGCAACGCGAAACGCGCGAACGTGTTCCTGAGCTTCTCACCCGAGTTGTGCCAGGAACAGACTGAGCTGCTGTAGTCCGTCAACTTGCTCATGATGCACGCCAAGTTCGCTGCCATCGCCTCGCGCCATTCCTCCGGATAGCCGTCCATCTGGGCCGCCGAGCTTCGAATCGCTCGAACCAACCCCCCTAGAGCCAGCAACTGCCGGTTAGTAAAGAGCTTGCGCCATGTGTCGAAGCCGTAGCGCGGCACACGCATCCCGAGCGCCTTCTCGCTGGGGGTCGGCTCCTCCGGCATGCCGAACGGAATCTCCCCGTAGAGAGCTTCCAGTTCATCCTCACTCACCGTCGCCGCATCGATCTCGGCATCGGTCGGCAGCCGGTACTCCTTCCCCTGCTGGCCGTCCACAACAACCGCCATCATCCTCTCGCCAAGCCGTCCCGCACGCCCCTCGTTGCGAAGGTCGGCCATCGTCGCGATAGCAGAACAGCAAGGGCACCTGGCGCCGGTGCGGCTCATTGTGCCGGCGCCCAGCCGGCGGTCGTGCTCGCGCCGCCGCGCCGCGTTCCCCTCGCCTTCCGGCACGCCGTGCTCCAGCGCGAAGTCCACGCCCGAGCCGTCTTCCCGCGGCGTCACCTGAAGCAGGATCCGCTTGCCGGGCTTCTTGCACAACCAGCGCGTCTTGAGCAACGGCAGCTCCGCCCGGCAGTTCGCGCAACGGACCGTGCGCGCCCAGAGATAGGCGACCGTAGGTTTAGCGACCCAGCGCGGGTTCGCCTCGTTCTCCAGGTGGACCGAATCGAACTCGGCGTTCAGTGCCGCCACCGACACGTTGCCCTCATCGTCCGGTTCAAGCAGTTCCGGCGACCGCCGCCGGAAGCGCCTCTCAGGGAATCGAACCTCGGCGGCCCGCTTACGCCGGCCTTTCCGACGCACCGGCTCGAACTCCCCGTACGTCGGATAGCGCACCGCCAACTCGCGCCGTGCCTCGGCCAAGACCCTTCGGCCCCAGGCCCGCAGGTGCCAAGGGAAGCCCGCGTAGGCGGAAGGCCAGGCCGCGCCAACCTGAGCGAGCGCTTCGGCTGCAGGAACCGCCTCCTGCGCCGCCGAAGTTCCGGGTCCACGCTGGGCCGACATCTCACCACCGTCCAGCACCGCCGACCGCATCTGCACCGGTTCTCCGTCCGAGTGCCCCAGCTCGCGCAGCCTCTCGCGCAACGCGGCCTTCTTCGTCACCCCCTGCGCCTTGAAGAACGCCTCCATGAAGCTCCCGTCGCGGACCGCGAACTCCGGCAGCGGCAGCTCTTGCCCCGCAACCAGACGCGGGTAATGCAGCGTGCAGCGCAGCACGAACCAGGCCACCGGGTTGAGGTCGGAGGCCGTGACCTCGCAACCGAGCCGCATCGCCTCCAGCGGAATAGCCCCGCCGCCCGCAAACGGATCCAGCACTCGCGGCGCCCGCCCCCCGAACGCCTCTCGGACCTCCAGCCGTAGCTTCTCGAGTTCAGGCGAGCTCTCGCGCCCCCAGTGCAGGACGCCGCCCGCCGTCTCGTCCTTCAGCTTGCCCGCCGGCGTCTGCCGCTGGCGCACCTTACCGGCGATCCGTGCCATCAACCGCCGCCGCCCCTCCGCGTCGCCAGGATCAGGCAGGAGCGTCGCCAGCAGCGCCGCCCGGCAAGCCGCCAACGGCCGCCGAGCCGGCCAGATGTGCAGCGTCGAGATATGGCCGTGCCGGACGTTCTTCTCGTGAACCGAATCCAGCGATGTCTGGCGCAGCGGAAACGCCGCCTCGATCAGCCGGGTGTCGGGGTTCACTGGGCCAATGCTATCGCTCGGAGAGCGATCATCTGTCACGTACGACGGCCTCGCCGGTACGACAGAGAGGATCGTTGGCGGCCACGGGAAGCTGGGCAGCGGGGATGCATGGCAGCCAATCGTAGCCCGGCCGGCCGACGTGTATCATGCCGATCGCGTGAACGGCGCCGAGTTCGCCAGGCGCATTCGGCGCCACCCAAGACGTACCCGACAGGAGTTTCGGCTCGACCGGGCCGGCGGCAAAGGCAGTCATGGGAAGCTCTACCTCGGTGACCGCCGGACTATCGTCAAGCACGGCGAGATCCCCAAACCTCTGCTCAAGTCGATGCTGAAGCAACTCGGCGTTACCGAAGAAGACCTCTGAGGACCCGACGCATGGACTACGCCTATCCCTGCCTGCTCACACACGACGACGGCGACGCCTCGTGCTACCTCGTCACCTTCCCGAACCTGCCCGAGGCGCTCACCGCGGGCGCCACGCGGGAGGAATCCCTGTTGCTCGCCGAAGACGCCTTGGTCGTCCTTCGCGCCTCGACCACGTCGCCACAGCTCTCCGCACGCTGGGGCGCAGCTTGGTCGTCGGGGACCGCGCCGCACCGGAAATCCGTCGCGCCCACGTCGCCGCTGGCTGAACAGACGCCGCTCCGGGCGACCGGCGCCTTCAACCGGGACGACGGCAACTGATGTGGTCTCAGGAAACCGGAGCTTCCCGTCACTCGAACTCCGTTCTCTTCCCCCGGCGGAACAGGTAGTCGGGGCTGACCGCTTTCAGCTTCACCCGATCCCGGTGCAGCCGCCGGTCCTGTCGCTCCTCCTTGGGCGTGATGACGATGCCTTCCCTCATGTGGCTGCCGGACACGGTGTCGGGTCCGTCGCGGTGCTCTTCGATCAGATCTTCGCTGAACGGAGCAACGGCGAGTTCCGGCACCCGGTCCACGCCCCACCCGTCGGTTGTCCGGCAGAGCGCGTCGTAGCCCAGGAAGGAACCGGTCGCGGGCGGACCCAGGAACACGTCGAAGACTCTCAGCGACGGACGCGCCAACCCGTAGTGCAGGTCCTGCACGCCACGGCCGAAGATCTCGGCCATGATGTGAACCGGCCCCTGAGCGAACTCCTCCACGCGGCGCCAGACGCCGGTGTCTCGCAACTCCTCCCGCCACGTCCGCAGATAGAGGTTGTTCTTGTTGTCCTCCACGTCCTTGAACGCCAGACCCTTCGCACCGAGTCCCTTCGACGCCACCAGCACGGAGCCGTTGGGCAGATCGGCGGGGAGCGAGGCGCTGTCCGGCGGCGGGATGTAACTGAAACAGGCGTAGGTTCCGTGCAGTTTCTCGGTCACTACGACCATCTCGCCGGGTACGAACACGTCCGGGTACTTCTTGATGTTCTCGATGTCATAGGAAACGAGGAAACCGCCGACGTTCGCGACCTGGCCCGACATCGTTGTGGGGAGCTTCGGCTCGTACTTCGTGATGCCGTAGGCGGCAGCCAGATCGTCGCCGACCGCTGCACCTTCACCTGGCTTGAACACCAGACCCTGGGAGATCTCGCCGCGCAGCCTGACCGGCCGGACCCGGTCGCCCTTCTTGCCGCCGAGCCGGCCCTTGCCGGCCTCGCCGTCCCAAAGTCCCATGCTCCTCAGCAGATCCTCCGGCACGATCGCGTTCTCCGGGATGTAGGCGACCCGCTCACCGGCCTGGTACTTCCCCTTGGGAACGACACAGCGATAGCCGCCGACGCGGGCCAGTTCAAGACGATCCGCGTTGGGGTGCACCTCGACCGAATCCAGCAGCACGACCGCAACTTCGAAGGCGGTCACGAATCTCTCCCCTTGGAGGTCTTCAAGTGAATCGACGGCAGTTTCCTGAGCTGCTGGTTGCCAGGATCAATCTCGATGCCCATCGACTCGAGAGCCGTGACGCCCAGGAGCGGTTCCGTGCCTTCCTCTCCAAAGACGATCGTGCTGCCAATGAAGTCGCCCATGAACTCGAGCCGCGCGACCGTGATGCCAGCTTTACTTCTCGCCCGTCCGCCAAGCCGTATGTCCGTTGCCCCTTGGGGCGCAGGCCAATCGACTCCAGACGGGGCCTCGGTACGAGGGAGTCGACGGCGCCGGTGTCGACCAGGAAGGCGCCTTCCCAGCTTCGCGCGGCGTCGGCGGGGTTGCGAATAGTCACTTGAAGGTGGGTCAGTCCCATCTTTCGCGGTTCCTTTCTCATCATGTTGGTCCCCCCCGACGTTCCATCCGTGCGCCCGCTGACAGACGCACGGACTGGTTCGCGCGCGGCGCGGAGCCGCGCCACGCGGGTTCTTGCTTCGGTTCCTCGGCCTCCGCGGCTTCAATCAGCGATCCCACCGGCACATCGAACACGGTCTTGACTCGCTGGTGCGCCAGCAGCTTCTCGAACGGGTTCTGGACCCGGAACAGTTCGGGCTCAGGCGTCGCGCAGTTGAGGACGGCGTAGAGCCAGTACTCGTCGCCCAGCTTGCAGGCCTGGGCCCATTCGTTCTTCTCGACCGGAACCGCGGAGCGAGCCGAGCGGCCCTTCACTTCGATGCAACGCTGGTCGCCGCCCGGCAAGGTCGACAGGAGGTCGAAACCGGGCCAGTCGGGCAGACCGGCCGCGCGGGCGAGCACAGGCTTGGACACGTCCTGGACATGGGCGCCAAGTTGGCGCTCCCAATCGGCGGCAATGAGGACCGCGATCTCCTCCACGGCCTCGTCGAACCGCTCGATGTTCTCCAGCCCGGCCACATCCTCCGGGCGAACGACAAGCGCGTGAAGCAGGAACCGGGCGCCGCCGGGAACGATGCCCCGCACCTCCTCATCGATCCGCTGCAGTGCGAACCGGCGGTCGAGGGACAGTCGCCTCTGTTGCTGTTTCACTGCCTCGAGTTCATCGCCGTCGGACTCGCCGGGGCCGACACCCTTCCGCGCGAGCTTCCCGCGCCGGGAGGCCAACTCGGCCGCGCGCAGATCGAAGCCCACGGCAACGCGCCGCCGGAGATCCGGCGACTCGGCCTCACGCTTGGCGCGGAGGTCGGCAACCAGGTCCTGGAGAACGGTATTCAGGTAGGCGCCGGCCTGCGCGCGCAGCGCAGGGGCGCGCGACGCCAGCGGCGCCATGCCGGGCGCCAGACCGGTGCCGGAAAGCAACAGGAGCTGCTCGACGGGGCACTGAACCGGCTGGACGCCTTCTGGTTGCTGCAACGCCACCAACCGGCGGTCCACGACTCGTCGATCGGCAACCGGAAGTACCGCCGAACCGGTCTGGGGCGACCCTTCCGGGCCGGATGCGGGCGAGACGCCCGCGTTCCCAGGGGCGGAGGCGCCGGCGGTCCCAGGGACGTCCTTCCGCTCGACCCGCAGCTCGGCGAGATGAAGGAGGTAGGGCTCCTCGGCCCTCGAATCGACGAAGATGGCGCCGCGCAGCGCCTCGTTGCCGCAGCGTGACTGGATCGCCGCACATAGGGCGTCAAACACCGGTTCACCGGGATGGAGCCAGATGCCGGTCTCGTCTTCCCGCGGCCGCCGAACAGTCAACCAGTCGCGCGCCTCGGGAGAATAGGCCTCGAGCGCCGGCAGCAAGGGGTCGAGCGCGCCGGGGCGGGCCGGCGCGAGTGCGAACCAGTCGTCCAGGTCGCCGCGAATCTCGACGTCGAGCAGGCGGGCGCCACGTTCCACCAACCGGCGCACGTGGGCGGGAAGGAGCTGCAGGTAGCGCTCTCGCTCCACGTCCGGTCGCAGGTCCTCGCCTGTCACCTTCTGTTTCGGCACGCCGTAGACCTCGGTGTCGCGCTCGCCGATCCGCCTAACCCTGGAAGTGCCGAGCGCTTCTTCTATCCGCTCAACAGCCAGCCGCTCGCCCTCCGCGGTCACGGCGTTGGCCATGAACCTGGTCAGCGACTCGCCCTCGAACAGGCGGCCGATGACATCGAACACCTTGTCGGAGGCCAGTTCGTCGCGAATCTCTTCGAGCTTCTCCAGAAGCGCCTGCAACACCCTGCCCTCACGCGTGCTGCCCGCTACCAGGTTCACGATCCGGACCTCGAATTTCTGGCCGTAGCGATGGATCCGGCCCATCCGCTGTTCCAAGCGGGCCGGGTTCCACGGAATGTCGTAGTTGACCATCAGGCGGCAGAACTGCAGGTTGATGCCCTCGCCCGCGGCGTCGGTGGCCACCAGGTAGCGCGCGCCGTTCGGACGGCGAAAGGCCTCCACTTGGCGGTCGCGTTCCTTCCAGTCCATGCCGCCATGGATCTGCGCTGTCTGGCCCCGGTAGCCGAGCCCCTCCAGTCGCCGCACCAGATAGTCCACCGTGTCCCGGTGCTCACTGAAAATGAGCCACTTCTCGTTCTGGTGCTCGGGCTCCTCCAGGACCTCTCGCAGGCGCTCGAACTTCGTCTCCCGCCCGGAGTCGACCAGCCGCCGCGCCCGCTCCGCCAACGTCTCGACCTGCCGCGCCTCGCGCCTCAGCTCCTCCGCACCGACCACAGTGACCGCGCCGAGCACCGCGTCCTCGTAGGCCTCGTTTCCCTCGGCCCAGCCGTCTGACGCCACGTCCTCGTCCGCGGCCCTGTCGTCGAAATAGTCGTGCCGGTAGCGCTGGCTAAGCAGCGCCTGCCTGCGCTGCAACAGCTCCGCGGTGAATTCGCCGCTCTCGATCGCGTCCGCGGTCTGCGCGAGCTTCTCGATCCGCCGTTCGAAGGAGCGCAGCAAAGCCCAGGTCGAGCTGGCCAGACGTCGCTGAAACACGGTCTTGGCGAGTTCCACCGCCGGCTGATTGTCCAGAGCGCGGCCGTAGTGCTCATCCAGGTACTGCGTCGTGCGGTCGTAGAGATCCTGCTCGCCGCTGTCGCCTCCGCTCAGTTCGTACGTGAACGTGCTGCATTTACGCTGCGGGTAGAGCGGCTCGCCGTCGACGCCAACCATTTCCTCCTTCGTGCGGCGAAGGAAGTGCCGGTCGCGGGTCGGTTGGGGGGCACGGCGTACGGCTTCCACTGCCCCGAAGGCGTCGGCATCGAGCAGTCTCCAGAGCCATGCGTAGGGGAGGCTTTTGCCCATGTGCGGTGTAGCGGTAAGCAGCAGCAGATGCCGGGCAGTCCAGCCGAGCCCGCCAAAGGCACTACCCGAGTCGGCGCCGACAGCCAGCGCTTCGGCCAACTTGTATCGGAGAGTTCGCTCGACCCGGACACCCCGTTCACGCACGCCCAGCTTGTGGGCCTCGTCGAAAACGACAAGGTCGTAGGCAGGACCACCCGCTCGGCGAAGAGCCTCGAACATGGTCTCCCCTGCCAGGGTGTCCACGGAGACGATGACGCGATCGCTTCCTGCGCCGCGGAACGGGTTGCTCCCACGCGCGTCGGCGCCGGTGACGATCCGGAAGTCCAGCCGAAACAGGGTCTGGAGCTCCCGCCGCCAGTTGCCCACGAGACCCGCGGGCGGCACGATCAACACCCGCTTCAAACGCCCACGCGACAACATCTCGCGGACGTACAGGCCGGTCATGATCGTCTTCCCGGCGCCGGCGTCGTCGGCGAGCAGGAACCGCAGCGGATCCTGCTTCAGCATTCGCTCGTAGACCGCGAAGCGCTGATGCAGCAGCGGATCAATGAGTGACGTCTCGATCGCGAACGCCGGGTTGAACTGATGGCCGAAACGCAGTCGCAGGGCGTCGGCCACTGCCAGGACGGCCTCCGGATCACCGGCGAAGTCCATCGGAGCGCCGCCAGCGGCCGCCGTTGGGCGGCGCAGCCCTCGCATTGGTCGTGGCGCCGACTCGGCCGCCGCCTGCTCGGAGATTTGCGCCAACTTCTCCATCGCAAGCCGTTGCGGCCGCGACTGGCCGGACTCCCACCGATGGACGGTGATGGTGGAAACGCCCAGACGGTCCCCGAACTGTTCCTGGGTCAGCCGAAGTTGACCTCGGAGACGCCGAACTTCCGTGCCGACATCAACCGGAGAGCCATCCAGAGAAGTGAACGCCGCCACGGCGACGAACACTACCACAGCATTCCGTGATCTCCCTTTCCAGACCTATCAAATGATAGATCGTGGACGCGACCTCCCAAGACGGCTACGCCGCAGCTCAGTGCCTCACGCTCTCCTGCGCCGCCTTGGCTGCCTGCATGTCGTCCTCGTCCGGCATCAGGATGAACTCGGGGTAGGACTCGATGCCGAGCTCGGCCATGTCCTGACCGAGTTCCTCGACCTCCGGCGAAACGCGAACGCCGATCGTCTTCTCGAGCACCCACCAGAGAAGCAGGGAGATCCCGAAGACGAAGACGCCGACGGCCAGAATGCCGACGAGCTGATCGACGAAGTTGCCGCCCGCCGCGATGCAGACCGCCAGAGTGCCCCAGATACCCGCGAACAGATGGACGGGGACGGCGCCCACGACGTCGTCCAGCTTCATCCGCTCGAGCAGGGCCAGGCCGGACACCGTGACCGTGCCGCCGACGGCGCCGATGAGCAGCGCCCAGTGATGGCCGATGAGGTCGGGACCGGCGGTGACGCCGACCAGCCCGCCCAACGCGCCGTTGAGGACCGCCAAGAGGTCGACCCGGCCCAGCAGCGGCTTCGACAGGACGAGGGCCGCCACGACACCGGCGGCGGCGCCGAGGTTCGTGTTGATCAGCAGGTTGCCCATCGCAGTGGCGTCCGCCGCGCCGCCCAGCGCAGGCTGCGAACCGCCGTTGAATCCGAACCAGCCCATCCAGAGGATGAAGACGCCGAGGGTGACGATCGGCACGTTCGACGGCGGCGTCGCCTTGACGCTGCCGTCGGACCGGAACTTGTTACGCCTCGCTCCAACCATGATGATGCCGGCCAGCGCCGCCCATCCACCGGTCTAATGCACGATGGTCGAGCCGGCGAAGTCCTGGAAACCGAGCTCCGCCAGCCAGCCGCCGCCCCAGGTCCAGGCGCCGACGATCGGGTAGATGACGGCGGTCAGGACGGCCGTGAAGATGAGGAACGACCAGAGCTTGACCCGTTCCGCGAGAGCGCCCGACACGATTGAAGCGGTCGTGGCCACGAAGGTCATCTGGAAGAACCAGCTCGACATCTCCGAGTAGCCGCTGGCTACGACCGCCGCGGTCTTGTCCGCATCGCCGCCAAGAAGCGCCATCTCGTCCGCCGACGCTTCGAACAGCGGCGTGATCGAACCGATCCAGCCTCCGACATCGACGTACATCAGGTTGTAACCGATGACGTAGTAGGCGATTCCGGCGATCGCGTACAGCCCGATGTTCTTGAGGCAGATCACCGATGCGTTCTTGGTCCGCACGGACCCGGCCTCGAGCATCGTAAAGCCGGCGCACATCCACATGATGAACGCGCCCCAGACCAGGAACGCGTAGGTGTTGAAGACGTAGGCGACTTCCCCAGGCGCCTGTGCGCCCGCCGCGGACGCGGCGAGCAGAAGCACAACGCCGGCCAAGAGCGCCTTGAGGACGATCCGTCGCGACGAAGGCGGCTTGAACTGGGGCTTCATGTGTTCCCTCCGGCAGTTGGTGAAGGCCCCGCCCCCTCTTTCGAGGACCTGGACGATGCGCGGCCGAGTCTCGTTTACGCACCCGGCAAGAAGCGCAACCCATGAACCGATGGGCCGCACGGGATCGGCGCGTCCCTCCCCCGCGACTTGTCCATCGCGGCGACGTCTCCGTAGGATCGGTTCCCAATGCTGAGGCACCCCGGACCGGCGCCTGACGCGAGGCGCAACGAAACCGTCGATGCAGCTCGGGGAGTGAGCATTGTAGCGCCCACGTTCAGGGAAGCTGCCAACATCCCGACTCTCGTCTCCCGCGTGGCGTCCTCGATGGAGGCCTACGGCGCCCAATGGGAGCTGATCCTCTGCGACGACGATTCCGGCGACGGCAGCGAGGACATCGTGCTGGTGCTCGCGAAAGCCCTGCCGCTGCGCATCCACGTGCGGCGAAACCGTCCCCGGGATCTGTCGCAGGCGGTGCTCGACGGCATCGAACTGGCCCGATTCGACCGGCTGGTGGTAATGGACGCCGACCTCTCACATCCCCCCGAACAGATACCCGAACTGCTCGCGGCCCTGGACGACGACTGTGACATGGCAATCGGCAGCCGCTACGCCGCAGGCGGCGAGATCGACGAGACCTGGAGCCGATACCGGGCCCTGAACTCCCGCGTGGCGACCTGGCTGGCGCGGCCGCTCATACCGTGCGCCGATCCAATGTCCGGCTTCTTCGCGCTGGATCGGCGCCGCCTCCCCCACCTGGACCGGCTCGACCCGATCGGCTACAAGATCGGCCTCGAACTCATGGTGCGGGGAAGACTCCGGGTGCGCGAGGTTCCGATCCGTTTCGACGATCGCCGGCAGGGGTCCAGCAAACTGAACTGGCGCCAGCGGGTCGCTTTCCTCCGTCACCTGGAACGGCTCTACCTGTTCCGTTTCGGATTGCAGGCGCGTTTACTCGCCTTCGGCGCCGTCGGCGCCACCGGCCTGGTCGTCGACACCGTGGTCTACCTGGGTCTCCAGTGGGCCGGACTCGGCCACCTGCTCGCGCGTTTCCTGTCCTTCTGGCCGGCGGTGACCTGGAACTGGCGCCTCAACCGAGCTGTCACCTTCAGGGACCGTCCGCCGGCGCCCCGTGCTGCTCAGTGGGCCCGGTTCGCCGTCTCGAGCCTCATAGGCCTGGCCACCAACGTCGGCAGCTACGCGCTGCTGACGAGCCTGGTCGATCTCTTCGCACGCCAGCGCCTGCTCGCGCTCCTTGTCGGGGTCGTCATCGGCAGCGCGGCGAACTACGCTGCCGCGACGCGTTTCGTCTACGGGCGGCGCTGACGCCGCCCCGACAAGACCGTGACCGCGAAGAAAGAAGCCAAGGAGGCCCGCCGCGCCCGGCTGGCTACCGCTGGCGCGGCCGCGGCCGACCATCTGGCCACCGACGAGCCCGCGTCCAAGGGGCCACGCATCAGCAGAATCTCCCGCCGGAAGGCGCTCGCTGCCTTGGCGCTGGTCCTCCTGGTCACGGTCAGTTTCTTTCCCGCCTACCTGGCCGAGTTCGTCTGGGACGACTTCGTACTCACCGAAGACCCCTTTGTGAAGAGCGTTTCGGGGCTTCCCACGATCTGGAGTTCGCCTCGCGAGATGGAGTACGAAGGGCACTACTGGCCGGTCGTCTACACGACCTTCTGGCTGGAGCACAAACTGTGGGGTCTCAACCCCCTCGGCTACCACGTCGTCAACGTGCTCCTGCACCTGGCCAACGTCCTGCTGCTGTGGCGCCTGCTCGATCGCCTGCCCGTTCCGGGGGCCTGGATCGTGGCCGCCGTATTCGCCGTCCACCCGCTGCATGTCGAGTCGGTGGCCTGGGTCATCGAACGCAAGGACGTGCTGTCCGGCCTGTTCTACCTGGCGTCGTTCCTGGCCTACGTCCGGTTCGTCGAGAGCCGATCCCGCGGCCCCTACCTGTTCGCGCTGGTCCTGTTCGTGGCGGGCCTGCTGTCCAAGACGGTCGTGGTCACCCTGCCCGCAGCGCTGGTGATCTGGCACTGGTGGCAGCGGGGACGGATAGCCGCCAGGGACGTCCTTCGCACGCTGCCGTTCTTCGCGATCGGACTGGCCATCGCCTTCGCGGATACGGCCTTCTACCGAACCCGCGAGGCCCTCTCCCTGGACTACTCGCTGGTCGAGCGAATCCTGATCGCGGCCCGGGCGCTCTGGTTCTACGCCGGCAAGTTGCTGTGGCCCACCGACCTGGCCGTCATCTACCCGTTGTGGGAGATAGAAGCCCGCGACCCCCTCGCCTGGGCGCTCGTCGCTCTCGCCGTGGCGCTGCCGGCAGCGCTCTGGCTCGGCCGCGGTCGCTGGGGCCGCGGCCCGCTGGCGTGCGTCGCCTTCTACGCGGCGA
Organism: Candidatus Multivorans sp.; assembly: GCA_965247095.1. Lineage (GTDB taxonomy): Bacteria > Acidobacteriota > Thermoanaerobaculia > Multivoradales > Multivoraceae > Multivorans. Next base: position 1,426,656 of record OZ251997.1, read on the forward strand.
CCTTGTCGCCCGCACTCGGCCTGATCGACTACGGCTACATGCAGTTCGCCTTCGTTGCCGACCGCTTCCAGTATCTGGCGGGCATCGGACTGCTGACGCTGATCGTGGCTGCGCTGGTCCGGGGCGCCGATCGGCTACCCGCCGCGTACACGACTGGTGCGCAGATCGTGCTTGCGGCAGTCCTGGCGCTGCTCGGGACTCTGACCTGGACGCATGCGGCCAACTTCCGGAACGGCGTGACGCTGTTCAGTCACGTCGTGTCCCTCAATCCCGAGGCTCGTGACGCCCATTCGAACCTCGGAATGGCGTTGCTGAAGCTCGACCGTCTCAAGGAGGCGGACGGCGCCTTCGGGCGGGCACTGGAGATCAATCCGCGCAACCTCAATGCGAACCAGAACCTGGCCGAGTCGATGAGGAAGCAGGGCCGCTACGACGAGGCGGTTGAGCAGTTCCGCCGCGTCCTTCAAATCGATGGGAACTACGCCTTGGCTTGGGCCGGCCTGGGCGAGACGCAATACGCCTCCGGGCGCTACGAGCAGGCAATCGACGCTGTGAACCGGGCTCTCTCGGCCGCCCCCAATTCCCCGAAGATCGCCAAGTTCCATTTGCTGCTGGGCAAGGCGTCGCGCGAGAGGGGCCGGCTCAGAGCGGCCGAGCAGAACCTCCTGCGGGCGGCAGAGCTGGCGCGGGCGGCAGAACTGGCGCCGGACCAGACGGACGCCTTGCGAGAACTGGCGACTCTGTACCTCCGGATGGGCCGTCTTGACGATGCAAACGCCATCGCCGCGCGAGCCCAGCAACTCGAGCCGGGCAGCCCCGCGACTCTCCACACCAGGGCGGAAGCGCTACGAAGACAGAAGCGCAACGACGAGGCCATCGCGGTCTACCGCGAGGCCCTGGAGATGGACTCCGAGTCCGTGGCGGTACACGCCGGCCTCGGCCTCGCGCTGTTCGAACTCCAGCGATACGAGGAGGCCATCGGATCGCTGAAGCGCGCCTTCACCATCGACCCCGACCTGCCCGAAGCATCCTCACTGCACCGTGTAGCGGGGCAGGCCCTGCAGGAACTCGGCCGGCTGGAGGAAGCGGCCCCGCGGTTCGAACGCGCGCGCGAACTCGATCCGCGAGACACCGTAGCGCTCGACCATCTCGCGTTCATCCGTTTCAACGAGAGCCGCCTCGAGGAGGCCGTCGACCTTTACCGGGCGCTGCTCGAAGCCGATGACGGCAATGCGGAGGCGCACGCCAACATGGGGATCACCCTGCTCAATCTGGGACGGTACGCCGAGGCCGTTCAGACTCTGGAGCGGTCGCTCGCGCTCGACCCTAAACAGGCAACGGTTCGGAGCGCTCTGGATGAGGCCCGCCGCCGGACCCGGGCCGGAGAACCGTAGCGCCGCCGTGGTCCCCGTCCCCTCTTTCGAGGACCTGGACAATGCGCGGCCAAGTCTCGTTCACCCACCCGACAAGAAGCGCAACACATGAACCGATGGGCGGCACGGGGTCGGCGCGTCCCCTCCCCCGCGACTTGTCCATCGCGGCGAAACCTCCGTAGGATCGGTTCCCAATGCTGAGGCACCCGGGCCAGCGCCTGACGACGAACGCCGGCAGCTACGCCGTCCTGACCAACCCGGTCGGTTTCTTCTCCCGCCAGCGGTTGCCGGCACTATTGGTGGGCGTTGCCAACGGCTGCGCGGCCAACTTCGCCACCGCGAGCCGCTTCGTGTACCCGCACCGGGCCCCGATTGGAGACGCGCCGGAAGTCAGAGAGTGACGGCGAAGAAGGAACGCCGGGAAGCCCGCCGCGCCCGCCTGACCGCGGCGCGGGAGGCAACCCTACAGAGCCCGGAACCGGGTGAGCCGGAGGCATCCGGGCCGCGCGACCGGCGACTTTCCGTCCGGCACGCAGTCCCCGCGCTGATCCTTGGACTGCTGGTCGCCGTCAGCTTCTTTCCCGCCTACCAGGCCGGGTTTGTCTGGGACGATGTCGTCTTCACCGAAGAGCCGGTCATCCGCAGCACGTCCGGTCTCAAGAACATCTGGCTCTCGCCCGCCGACATCCAGAACGAGGGGCACTACTGGCCGGTCACCTACACGACGTTCTGGCTGGAACACAAACTCTGGGGCCTGGCGCCACTCGGCTACCACATCGTCAACGTTCTCCTGCACCTGGCGAACGTGCTGCTGCTGTGGCAGCTGCTCGGGCGGTTGTCCGTGCCGGGCGCATGGATCGCGGCGGCCGTGTACGCCGTCCATCCGCTTCACGTCGAGTCCGTGGTCTGGGTCATCGAGCGCAAGGACGTGCTCTCCGGCCTGTTCTACCTGGGTTCCCTCCTGACCTACATCCGCTTCGTCGAGACGCGGCGATGGCCCGCCTACGCCCTCGCCCTAGCCCTGTTCGTCGCGGGACTGCTCTCCAAGTCCGTCGTCGTCACCCTGCCCGCGGCGCTTCTCATCTGGCACTGGTGGAAGCGCGACCGCATCTCCAAGGCCGACGTGCTCACCATGGCGCCGTTCTTCTTCGCCGGCCTGGCGATCACCCTCGGAGACATGGCGTTCTACCGCTCGCGCGAGGTCCTCTCGCTGGACTATTCGCTGGTCGAACGCGTCCTGATCGCTGCCAGAGCGCTGTGGTTCTACGTCGGCAAGTTGATCTGGCCGACCGATCTGGCAGTAATCTACCCACTCTGGGAAATCCGGACCGGCGACCTCCTGGCCTGGACCTTCGTGACTGCCTCGGTCGCGCTGCCGGTAGGGCTCTGGCTCGGCCGTCATCGCATCGGCCGTGGACCGCTCATGGGGCTCGCCTTCTTCGCGGTGACCCTGTCGCCGGCACTGGGATTCGTGGACTACGGGTACATGCAGTTCTCGTTCGTCGCCGACCGCTACCAGTACCTGGCCGGCGCCGGCGTGATCGCGGTCGTCGTCGCCGCGGCGGTCCGCGGCGCGGCCGGACTTTCCGCTTCCTACGCGATCGCCGGCAGGGTCCTGCTTGCGGCCGTGCTCGTGATCCTCGGAACGTTGACGTGGCGGCAGGCAAGCATCTACCGCAACAGCATCGCCTTCTTCAGCCACATCGTCGCCCTCAACCCGGAGGCGCGCGACGCCCACCTGAACCTCGCCCAGGCGCTGAGCGAAGCAGACCGCTTCGAGGAGAGCCTGGAAGCAAGCCGGATCGCGGTCGCCCAGCGGCCGGACTTCCCCGGTACGCATTCCAACCAGGGCCTCGCGCTCCTGAACCTGAACCGCTTCGAGGATGCCGAGGCCAGCTTCGCTCGAGCGCTTGAACTGGATCCTCGTCACCCTAGCGCAAGTCAGAACCGGGCCGAGGCGATGAGAAGGCAAGGACGGTACGACGAGGCCGTCGAACATTTCCGCACCGTTCTGGAGATCGACCGCGATTTCACACTGGCCTGGGCCGGACTGGGCGAAGCCCTGTTCCGCTCCAGGCTGTATGAAGAGGCGGCGCAGGCAGTGAGCGAGGCTCTCTCCATGGCCCCCGACTCGCCGAACGCCGCCGGGCTGCATCTCCTTCTCGGTAAGACCCGGCGGGAGCTGCGTCAACTGGAGGCCGCCGAGCAGAGCCTCCTGCAAGCCGCGCGGCTCGCACCAAGAGAAGCGCAGCCGCTTCTGGAGCTGTCAAACGTGTACGGCCTGCTGCAGCGCCCGGAGGAAGCGAACGAACACCTGGCCCGCGCTCAGGAAATGGACCAGAGGAACCCGGGGATTGTTCACGTCAGGGCGGAAGCGCTCCGAACGCAAGGCCGACACCAGGCGGCACTCGTGATCTACCGCGAAGCTCTGGAAGTCAATCCGGACTTCGCACCCTCTCTCGCCGGCCTGGGTATCGCAATGTTCGACCTGGAAAGACACGACGAGGCAATCGAGACGTTGTCGCGCGCGCTGACCCTGCAGCCCGACCTGCCGCAGGCTCCGGCGCTCTATCGAATCCTGGGTCAGGCGCAACAGGCACTCGGGCGGACGGAAGAGGCCGCCAAGCAGTTCGAACGCTGCCTGGAACTCGATCCGCGGGACACGGTGGCGCTCGACCACCTCGCTTTCCTGCGGTTCAACGAGCAGCGCTACGACGAAGCTCTCGATCTCTACCGGGCACTGCTTGAGATCGACTCAACCAACGCCCCAGCCCACTCCAATGCCGGAATCACGCTGCTCTCCCTGAAACGATACGACGAGGCAGTCCTAAACCTGGAGCGGTCCCTCGCGCTCGACCCTGCCCAAGACACCGCTCGCCGGGCCCTGGAGGAAGCACGCGACCGGTCCGAGGACCGGCCGCGTTAGCCCTTCGTTCCGCGCACCGAGGATCCAGCCGCGAACTGGCCGTACTAGTCGGCCCGCTTGTAGATCATCCCAAGCACCATGCCGCCGATTCCGAACGAGATGATCTCGACGCCGAGCCAGATCCAGGCCACGTGGTACGGGAAGTCATTGATCACCAGCGTCAGGTAGAACTGCTGGAAGCCGACTACCGCACCCAGCAGTATCCCGAAGTGCAGCCCTCCCTTGGCGCCCGCCTGCCAGGACTGGCGGCTGGACGCGAAGAGCAGGCCGGCGACGACGCCGATCACCAGGGCCACGACGAGGAACCACAAGATCTGCGTGGTCATGCTGTCGGGTTCCGGCACGAAGGCCGGCTGATCCACATACGTGCCACCGAGCACCAGGCCGTGCAGCACGAAGTTGACGATGTTCTGGACGAAACCGGCCGCCAGGCCGGCAATCACTGCCTTACCCCAATTCATGAGTTTTCTCCCCTGAAGAATGTGCGCCGCAGGCGCGACGCGCTGTCAGAACTCCACTGAGTCCCTACTACACGAGGATCTCCTCCACCACCCGGCCGTGAACATCCGTGAGGCGGAAGTCACGACCGCTGTAGCGGTAGGTCAGGCGTTCGTGGTCGATCCCGAGCTGCTGCAGGATCGTTGCGTTCAGGTCGTGGATGTGCACGCCGCCCGAGACGATGTTGTAGCAATGATCGTCAGTCTCGCCGTACGTCTTCCCGGGCTCGATGCCCGCTCCAGCCATCCACACCGTGTAGCAGCGGCCGTGGTGGTCCCGCCCGTAGTTGTCCTCGGAGAGCGCTCCTTGGCAATAGACCGTGCGCCCAAACTCGCCGCCCCAGACGACCAGGGTGTCCTCGAGCAGTCCCCGCTGTTCCAGGTCCGTGACCAGAGCGGCCGAAGCCCGGTCCACGTCCGCGCACTGCAATCGGATGTCGCTCGGCAGATCGCCGTGCTGGTCCCATCCGCGGTGGTAGAGCTGGATGAAGCGCACGTCCCGCTCGGCGAGCCGCCGCGCCAGCAGGCAGTTGGCGGCGTAGGTGCCCGGTGTGCGCGCATCCTCTCCGTAGAGGTCGAAGGTGCTTTGCGGCTCCCTCGAGGTATCGACGAGCTCGGGGACCGAGGCCTGCATCCGGTAGGCCATCTCGTACTGCGTGATGCGCGCCGTGATCTCGGGATCGCCGAACTCCTGGTGGTGCTGCTCGTTCAGCTTCGCCACGACATCCAGCATCCGGCGCCGCACGCCGCGGTCGATTCCCGGCGGATCGGACAGGTAGAGCACCGGATCCTCCGCCGCCCGGAGATTCACGCCCTGGTGCTCGGAGGGAAGAAAGCCGGAACCCCAGAGGCGCTGGAACAGGGCCTGCGACTCGCGCTTCGCACTGCCCTGGGAGATCAGCACGATGAAGGCCGGCAGGTCGTGGTTCTCCGAGCCGATGCCGTAGCTCAACCAGGCGCCGAGACTGGGGCGCCCCGGCTGCTGGTGGCCGGTCTGGAGAAAGGTGATGCCGGGATCGTGGTTGATCGCCTCCGTGTTCACCGCCTTGAGGAAGCAGAGCTTGTCGACGATCCGCGCCGTGTCGGGCATCAACTCGCTGACCCAGGCGCCGCTCTCGCCGTGCTGTGCAAACTCGAACATCGACGCCGTGATCGGGAACTCGGCCTGGTTCGCGGTCATGCCGGTGACCCGCTGGTCGCCCCGCACGGAAGCAGGCAACTCCTCGCCATGCCACTCGGCGAGCCGCGGCTTGTAGTCGAACAGGTCGATCTGCGAGGGCGCTCCCGACTGGAAGAGGTAGATCACGCGCTTCGCCCGGGCCGGGAAGTGGACGCCACCGAGCGCGCCGAGCGCCTTCGACGCCTCTGTGTGAGCAGCCCACGACGGCGCCGGGCCGAGGAGAGACGAGAGCGCCGCGACCCCGATGCCGGTACTGGCCAGACCGAAGAACTGCCGCCGGTTCACCCCCAGCGCGTAGTGGCTCTGGGGATCGACCCCCGGCCCCGGACCGCAGGAAGGACATCCGAAACCGCTCGATCGCCTGCTCATAGCCTGGTCACCGCCTCGTCCAGGTTCAGTACCGCGCTCGCCGCCACGCTCCAGACCGCGAGTTCCGCGGCCGGAATGCTCTCGTCCACCGGCTGCTCACCCACCCGGAGCAGAGCGGCGGCGGCGCGCGGATCCCCTTCGTAACTCCGTCGCAGGTCGGCCAAAAGGTCGCCGATCGCCGACCGCTCCAACTCGTTCGGCAACCGCGCCAGCACCCGGAGGTAGAGCTCGTTCATCCGCTCGTCGTCGCCTTCGTTGTTCCCATTGCCCGGCCCGGCGAACAGACTCGTCGCCAGCACTCGCGCCGCCTCCACGAACTGCGGGTCGTTCATCAACACCAGGGCCTGCAGAGGCGTATTCGAGCGCGATCGCTCGACCGTGCACATCTCCCGGTTCGGCGCGTCGAAGACGAGCATGTTGGGTGGCGGCACCGTCCGCTTCCAAAACGTGTAGAGGCTGCGCCGGTAGAGCGCGTCGCCCTCGTCCTGCTTGAAGATGCCGGCGGTAAAGCGGCCGCGGCTCTCGTAGCCGATCTCCCGCCACAACCCCGGCGGCTGATACGGCTTGACGCTCGGACCGCCCAGCTTCTCCACCAGCAAACCGGCGGCGGCCAGCGCGCCGTCGCGAATCGCCTCGGCGTCCAGCCGGAAGCGGGACGCTCGCGCCAGCAGCCGGTTCTCGGGATCCCGCTCGACCAGTTCCGGGCTCGCCTTCGAACTCTGGCGATAGGTCGAAGACATCACGATCGTCTTCTGAAGCGCCTTCAGGTCCCACTCCAACCCGACCAGTTCAGTGGCCAGCCAGTCGAGCAGCCCGGGGTGGGACGGCCACTCGCCCTGGGCGCCGAAGTCACCGGAAGTCCCCACGAGGCCACGGCCGAAGAACCTCTGCCACATCCGGTTCGCGGTCACCCGAGCCGTCAACGGATGCTCCTCGCTGACCAGCCAGCGCGCCAGACCGAGCCGGTTCTTCGGCAGCTCCTCCGGAATCGGCGGCAGGAAGGAAGGGACCGCTGGACTGACTTCGTCGGTCTGCTGGTTGTACTCGCCGCGACGCAGGACGAAGGTGGGCCGCGGCGCCTCCATCTCGCGCATGACCATCGTGGTGGGTACTTCCGCCTCGATCTTGCGAAGCCGTTCCGCAAGCTCGGCGAAGCGCGCCTCGTTCGGCTGCCAGGGCGGCCAGTGGTTGCGGCGGAAGCGGCGCCGGATTGTCGTCGCCTGGTCTTCCGTGCGCTGATCTTCGGGCAGCCCGATCAGGTACTCGAACTCCCGGTACGCTGCCGCGAGACCGCCGTAGGGTGCGCGTAGCGCGCCCGGCCCCAGGCTCTGGAACGCGATCTCCGGGGCATCGGAGACGGTCAGCCGGAACCGGCGCAACGTCTTCTGCTGGTAGCTCGACTCCTGGCGCAGGACGATCCGTAGCCTTGCGCCCCCGTCGTGGAGAGGATCGGCTTCCTCGGCGTCGCCGTTCAGAGTCTGACCAACTCGGAACACGGCGGTCCGGGCCGTGGGCCTCGTGACGTAGCCGGCGCCCCAACCGGTCGACTCGTCGCCGTCGATCGCCAGTTCCACCGGTAGGAACGACGTCGCGTAGTCGGCGTAGCCGTGAACGAAGTCCAGATCCCTGGACGGCCCGTCACCGGCAAGGGGCGTCGCCCGGACTTCGATCTCGGTCAGCACGAAACTCCCATCCTCGCCGCGCCCGATCCCGGCGCTCGGGTCGGTCCGATCCCGAAGCGCTTCCAGGCGCACCGCGCCGATCCGTTCGAGGTTCGTGTCGGCCTCGATCACGTACACGTCCGTGCCCGGGTTGTCGCCCGACACTTCGATCGAGCCGTCCGCCAGCAGGGTCATCTCCGCACCGGCCCGGGACTCGATCCGAACCGGTGCGAGCAGCCGCCATTTCTCGTTTAGCTTCCTGTCCCACTCGGCCTGCCAGACCGCCTGAGCGGCCACCGCGTCGTCGTTCTCGTCGTCCAGCATGGCGTCGAGCGGCGCCAGCTCGGCATCGAGTTCCTCCAGCACCGCCCGCTGCCCCGGGTCCGGCGCCGGGATCCGGGGTTCGGCATTCCCCTGGCTGCCGTCGAGACCGACCTCGGCGACCGTGTTGAAGAACGCTGCGAGCTGGTAGTACTCGCGCTGACTTACGGGATCGAACTTGTGGTCGTGGCACTTGGCGCAGCCCGCCGTCAGCCCCATCCACACCGTCGCCGTCGTGTCGGTGCGGTCGAACACGTACTGGACCCGGTACTCCTCGGGCACGGCGCCGCCCTCGAAATTGATCATGTGGTTGCGGTGGAACCCGGTGGCCAACAGTTGCTCCGGTGTCGGATCGGGCAGCAGGTCGCCGGCCAGTTGCTCGATCGTGAACTCGTCGAACGGCTGGTTGCGGTTGAACGCCTCGATCACCCAGTCCCGCCAGCGCCACATATAGCGCTCGTTGTCGATGTGGTAGCCGTTGGTGTCGGCGTAACGGGCGGCATCGAGCCAGGAGCGTGCCATGTGCTCGCCGTAGCGGTCGGACTCCAGCAGCCGGTCGACCAGGCGCTCGTAGGCATCCGCTCGGTCGTCGGCGAGGAAGGCATCCACCTCGGCCGGGGTCGGGGGCAACCCGGTCAGATCGAGCGACAGGCGCCGGACGAGGGTGCGCCGATCCGCCTCGGGCGACGGAACGAGGCCCTCGTGCTCCAGGCGCGCCAGGACGAAGCGGTCGAGATCGCCCCGGGGCCAACCGGCGTCCGCAACCGCAGGCGGATCCGGGCGTTCCGGCGGCCGGTAGGCCCAGTGGTCCTCGAACTCGGCGCCCTGGAGAATGAAGCGGCCCAGGATCTCGATATCCCGCTCCGACAGTTCCGAGCCGGCGTGAGCGGGCGGCATCCGGTCCAGCGGATCGGACGCCGCAATGCGCTGGAACAACTGACTCTTGTTCAGGTCCCCCGGCACCAGCGCGCGTCGTCCCGACGGCAGGACGCCGTGCGCCGACTCCCGCCTGTCGAGCCGCAGGCCCGCCTGGCGCACCGCCTCGTCAGGACCGTGGCACTCGTAGCAGTGGTCGGCGAGTACGGGCCGCACGTCGCGGTTGAAAGACAGCGGCTCACCGGGCCCCGCGCAGCCGTGCTCAACAAGCGGCACCTCCCTCGCCGCAACCTGCACCGGCGCCGTCTCTTCGTCGTGCGCAAACGGCCACTCGGCACCGGCCTCGATCCAGGCCTCGAGCAGTTCCCGTTCCGCATCGTCGAGCGCCCGCGGAGGCGGCATCTCCAGTTCGTCCTCCCGCCGGATCGCCGACACCAGCAGACTGGCCTCGGCATCGCCAGGCACGATCGCGGCGCCCCGTCCGCCGCCGATCAACATCGCCGGCCGCGAGTCGAGCCGCAGGTTCCCCCGCTGCCGCAGCGGCCCGTGGCAAGCGAAGCACCGGCTCTCCAGAACCGGCAGCACCTCCGACTCGAAGTCGGGCGCCGTTGCGGCGACCGACGGCGCGGCGGTAAGTCCGAGGCTCAGGAGGAGAATCGGACCCGCGATCCGGTTCGTCGGCAAACTGATCCTCCACACTGTCGTTGACCCCTGAATCGGATCGGCCGAGCCTATCCGTTCGGCGCCGCGCCCCGCGACCGCCGACCACGCAAAGCCGCCATGCTAGGTTCATACCGCGCGCGTCGCTGGGGGTTCGCGTCCGGCGTTCAGTATCGACCTGCCACGTGAGCCGGCGAGCCCGAGGCGGCAGCAGGCTCCAGCCTCTCCTACCCGCGACGCGCGCCAGTGTCGCCGTCGTGAAGCATGGCCATCTGCGGAGGGTGGTTTCAAGCACGAGCGCCAGAAGGGCTCAAGGTCGCGGAACCGAGGACGATCGGCAGTCGTGGCCCACACGGACGTGGAGGTAAGCCTCTGCCGCTCCGAGGCGGTCTACGTTGCCGCCTGCTCGATGACATCGAATCCGATTCTCTCGTGTCCGCTCTCACAGGCATCCGTCAGGGCGACATGGACTGTGCCGATGACCTTCCGAAGTGATCCACCGAACTCCGTCACGTACAAGCTGTACAGTCGCTCGACCGCTTCGTGAGCAATCACGTCGTCCAGATGTCCGCCGTCGCCTCCGTGGTAGCGAATCCGCGACTCCAGCACCTTGCCCAACGCTTCGATCGATGGCAAGGAGCCCCTTCTCTGGTTGGCCGAAGCGCCGCCGTTCCCAGGAGCGCCTCTTTCTGGTCCGTGTACCGAAGGTCCGTCTCGGGCTGGTCAACGATGGCCTGCACTACAAGGCTCACGACTTCTCGTACATCAGCAACCCGGTCGCCCGATTCAACCCCCGCGCAGCCCCCTCCCAAGACGTTCCTCCAAAGAACGGCCGGTGAGTTCGGTGTATGCAACGTGGTAGAGGCCAAGGTCGTGCCGTAGCGGGGCGTGGTCAAAGGCGTGCTCCTCCCACAATCGAAGCAGAAGAGGGCGGCTCACGGCCCGTTCTCGCTCGTGATGCCGAGGGGCCGGTACAGCTTGCGGGGCCTGCCACGAGCAGTACGCATCTCTGAGACTAAGACGAGATTCGACGCCTCAAGCCGCCTAAGGACCTGCGTCGCCCGGGAACGAGAGACGCCGAGGTCGGTCAGGAACTCCTCGTCGGATGCGCTCGCGGGGCCAGCCGCGAGAAGGTAGTGCATCACTGCCAGTTCGGTCTTGCCGAGCGAGGCGGCCGTAGCAAGCGCCTCGTCGATGGTGCGCGTCTGCCGGGACGTGCTGAGCAACGTGTCCCTGGCTGCCGCCAGCAGGCGCCGCGGGACGCCGTCGCTCCGTTCGACGATCTGATCCAACCGCTCCCGAATCCGCGCGACATCTCCAAGCTCCTCACTCGTTGCATCGGCAAGGCGAGCCAGTACGAACTGGCGAGCCTGCTCGGGTTCCAGGGGACCCAGCACAATTTCGTCGTCGAAGAATGCGTCCGCCGGGGGCTCAAGATACTCGTCTCGGCGGTCCAGCCGCCCAGCCACGACCCAGGTCCAGCCGAGTTCCCAGATCTCGTCCCGGAGTCGACCAAAGAGAGCGTGAACCAGCCCCGGCTGCAGCGTCCCGTCGAGAATCACGACAAGACGCCTCTCAGTGCCTTCCTCCTGCGCGCCTTCGTCGGGCTCACGATCGCTCAGGGTCCTTTCAATGTTCCGCAGCGGCGCCAGCGGGTCAGAGTCGCCGGGAATCGTCTTGACGTCGATTCCCTCGCTAAAGGCCTGGACGTACCGCTGGAAGGCCGAAACCACCTCTGGAGCTCGTTGTATGGTCTGAGTCCGCGGCGGACGCCTGCCCTCCACACCGATGCGGATCGCGGTGGCAAGCTCCGACAGGGACTCGGCAGCCGCTCCGCCGACCAGGCCCACACGCTGGCCGGCGTCCTCGAGTTGGCGCGCATGCTGGCTGAGTAGAGACGTCACGCCCGAGCCTCGAGCGCCAAGCACGAGGACATTGAGTCCCAAACGGGCCGCTCGGTCCAGGCGAGCCAACTCGCCTTCCCGGCCGACGAACAGATCCCGGTCTACATCGCCTCTAGTCAGCGGCCGTTGGCTCAAGAACAACATTCACCAAACTTACAGTAACTTTGGTGAACACGCAAGGGCCGTTGCTGGATCAGGGCTACCCAACCAAATTCACTGTAAATTTGGTGAGACACATCGACGCGCCCTCACAGGACCGACAGCGCGGGTAGTGAGCGCCCCGCAGAACCGACGACTTCCAGCCCGCTCCGGGGCTCAGGGGAGAGGGTCCCAGGGAGGCTGTCGGCAAGCGACGCCCGACGGCATCTCAATTGCCGACGACGAACCGGAGCGCAGCCGACCGCAGCGAGCGCCAACTCCTGTGACACCAAACAAGCGCGAGCGGCCCCAGGGACCCTCTCCCCTGAGCCCCGGAGCGGGCGGGTGAACACGTCGCCATCGACTCCGGCGGTACACTGCCCGCTTCGCCAACGGATCAGGACCCGCCACCCATGGATTTCGGCATCTGCGTCGCCAGCAAGATCGACGACATCGGCTACATCGAGCGGGCGGAGGCGCTCGGATACAGCCACGCATGGCTGGCCGACAGCCAGATGATCTGGTCGGACTGCTATGCGGTCATGGCGCTGGCGGCGGCGCGGACGAACCGGATCAAGCTCGGAACCGGGGTGGCGATTACCGGCACACGGATCGCGCCGGTGACGGCGCACAGCATCGCGACGATCAATCGGATCGCGCCGGGGCGCACGTTCCTGGGCATCGGCGCCGGCAACACGGCAATGCGGCTGATGGGGCACCGGCCGATCGGCGTCGCCGAGTTCGGCGAGTACCTGCGCGTGGTGCGGGCGCTGCTCGACGGCGAGGAAGCCGACTTTGCGTTCCGGGGGCGCACGGAGCCGCTCCGGTTCCTGATGGAGGAGCAGGGCTTCATCGCCACTGAACCCCGGATTCCGATGTACGTCTCCGGTTTCGGCCCCAAGAGCCAAGCCCTGGCCGGCGAAGTCGGCGATGGCCTGGTCATGTCGATTCCCCCGAACGCCGCCCTGTTCGACCGCGCGATCGAGAACTGCCGGCGGGGCGCCGAGGCCGTGGACCGGGACTTCGACCGTGACAGCTTCTACACCTGCTCGCTGACCACGGCGGTGATCCTGGAACCCGGAGAGGATCTGACCTCACCCCGGGTGATCGAGGAATGCGGCCCGTTCGTGCTCTCCGGCCTGCACTACCTCTACGATCAGCAGCGCCAGTTCAACCGGGCGCCGCCGCCCCACGTACGGCCCGTCTGGGACGAGTACTGCCGGCTCGTCGAGCAAACGCCGGCGCGCGGACGGCACCTGCGCGTTCACGCCGGCCACTGCACCTACTCGCTTCCCGAGGAGGAGCAGTTCGTCACGCCGGATCTGATCCGTGCCTCCTGCCTGGCGGGTACGGCCGAGGAGGTGCGCGCCCAGGTCCGGACTCTCGCCGAAGCCGGTCTCGATCAACTCATGCTGTTGCCCTCCCTCGCCACCCAGGAGCGGGTGATCGAGCAATTCCACGACCAGGTGATGGCCAAGCTGTAGCTTCGAGCCGACGCTACGATCACGCCATGCTGCTGCTGGTTCTGCCCTGGAACGCCGAAGCGGAGGCGTCCGCCGAGTGGTGGTACCTCCGCCGTTGGCTGAGCGGAGAGGCGCGGGCCGTCTTCGGCGATGTCGAGGTCATAGCAAAGTTGCCTGCCAGACTGCCGGATCGCGCCGACGCGGTGCTGATCCTGGAGTCCTGCCGCGTCCTGATCGGCCGGGCTTCCCTGAAGCGGATGCGGGAGGAACTCACCGGCGGCGCGGGCCGTGACCAAGGCGCCGTCTACGCGACCGACCTGACCACGACTGGACCGGAGGCGAGCAACGACCTGTTCACCCTGGCCGACTTCGAGCTCGCCGAGGCGGCGTGGCTCGTCGGCGGCGCCGCGAACCCGGCAACCGCACCGCCCGAGCAGGGGGCGAGCCCCGCCGTCCTGCTGTCGCCCGCCGCGTCAGTCAGGTGGGCGGCAGGTGAACGCCCCGCTGGGCCGCGCGCCGGCCTCTGTTACCAGTTCATCGACTACTACGGCGGCGAGCGCGCCGATGTCCTGCCTCTGCTGCCAGGGGACCTCGGACCTGCATCGTCCGTGCTGGAAATCGGCTGCGGACGCGCCGCGACCGGGGCGCTGATCAAGGAGCGGTTCGGCTGCCGCGTGGTCGGAGTCGAACTGAACCCCGAAGCGGCGGCGGCAGCGGCGGCGCGCCTGGACCGGGTGATGCGCGGCGACGTTCAGATCCTCGAACCGGGCGAGACCTTCGACGCGATCGTCGCCTTCGAGCTGTTCGAGCACCTGACGGACGGGCAGGTCTTCCTGGAGCGGGCAGCCGGCTGGCTCCGTCCCGGCGGCCGGATGGTGTTCTCGGTGCCCAACGTCGGCCACTACTCGGTGGTCGAGGATCTGATTGCCGGGCGTTGGGACTACGTGCCCATGGGCCTGCTCTGCGCCACCCACGTCCGGTTCTTCACCCGTCGCACGCTGGAGGACTGGCTGCACGCGGCCGGCTTCGACCGCTACCGGATCGACGCCCAGACCACTCCCCTGCCGGCGCGGATCGATGCGCTGCCCGCGTCGCTGGCGCCGGACCGCGAGAGTCTGGCCACGGCCGGTTTCTACGTCTCAATCTTCGTGTGACCGACCGGCCGCTCCGTCACGAGACCGTGCCGGAACGCGCCCAACAGCGCTTCGGCCGTCCGTTGCTCGGTGTACGTCTCGGCGATAGAGCGACCGCCCGCGCCCAACCGGCGTCGCAGTTCCCGGTCCCGCCACAGGCGTTCGACCGCCGAGCGAAGCGCCTCCGCGTCACCGACCGGCACCTTGATCGAGGCCCGGTCCTCCGGGTCGAGGTCGCGGTGCGACGGAATGTCCGTCAACACACAGGCGCGGCCGCAGCCCATCGCCTCGAGCGCGATCAGACCGAAGCCTTCGAGCGGCGACGACGGACCGATGCATAGATCGACGCCCCGGAACAGCGCCGGTACTGCCGTCGGCGGGACATGGCGTCGCCGGTCCGCCTCGGGCCACAGGGCCAGTTCCTCCTCGTCCGCATCGAGCGACAGGCGGACCAGTTCGAGCCGTCCCCCGGTCTGCTCGAACAGAGGCCGAAGCGCCCGCAGGCACCAGGCCACGCCCTTGACCTCGAGGGCCCAGTGCCCGCTGACCAGCAGCCGCAACCGACCGTCGTCGGCGCGCTCACGCTCCGGCGGGCGGAACAGGTCCGGCTCGAAGGGCTGCGGAATCCAACGCGCCGCCACGCCGTGCCGATCGCGCAGTGTACGAACCAGGTGCGGCGATACAACCAGCTTGAGCGCCGGCAGGTCGTAGGCCACCCGCATCGCCTCACGGGCTACCGGCGCCAGCGTGTCGTGACCCGGCTCGTACCCCTGGCACAGGTGGCAGGCCAGCCGCTCGGCGATCTCGATCGCCGGGGCGACCGTCGGCGCCAGCGTGCCGACTGCGACCTCGACTCGGGGCAGGAAACGACCCTCGAGGGCCGGAGCCTGCCGGTAGAACGCGTCGGCACCGTCGAACCAGTCCGGGCAAGTGTCAGGCGAATGGACCGTGACCTCGACCCCGAGCCGCCTCAAGGCCCGAGCGTGCTGGAACACGACCTTGACGCCGCCGTAGAGGGCGGCGCCGGGCAGGAGATAGGCGACTCTCAGGCCACAATCCCCAGCGATCAGGCCACGATGCCCAACGGCGGCCGCGTCCGGTAGGCGCCTCGGGTGAAGTCCGGGAACTCGACCGGCTCGCTGCCCCGCGCCACCGAGAGTTCGCTCAACTCGACCGGCGCCGACAGCGCGGCCGCATCGTAGACGTCCATGTCGGTCGGCGTGCCCTCAAGCAGGCAGCGCACGAGGCGGTAGTCCTCGAGGTAGTCCATGCCGCCGTGGCCGGCGCCCTCGGCGTCGTCCGCCTGCTCCGACCACAACGGGTGTTCGAAGCGCTCCCGGTAGGGCTCGACGTCGCTCCAGTCGTGCCCTTCGGCCTCGCCCTCGATGAATACGCGGTCCGGGAAGCCCGCGAACACGCCGCGCGTGCCCTGCACCAGGTTCAGCCGGCTGTATGGCCGGGGCGTCGTCGTGTCGTGCTGGAGCAGGATGCTGCGCCCGCGGCGCGTACGGATCAGGCTGGAGTTCATGTCGCCGAGGGCGTAGCGGACCTTGGCCCGCGGGTCGTCGGTCCCGAAGCGCTCGGCCGCGTAACGCGCCAGACCGCGAGCCGGGCTCGAGAGCGACACGAGGTAGTCGAAGCAGTCGCCCCGGTTGATGTCCATGCACTGGGCCACCGGTCCGAGGCCGTGGGTCGGATAGAGGTTCGCGTTCCGCTCGACCGAGTGCTGCAAACGCCAAAGGCCCTCGTTCGCATCGGAGAACTTGATCGACCGCAGGTCGTGGATGTAGGCCGCCTCGCCGTGCAGGAGTTCGCCAAGCAGGCCCTGGCGCACCATGTTGAGGACCATCATCTCGCTGCGGCCGTAGTTGCAGTTCTCCATCATCACGCAGTGGCGTGCCGTGCGCTCGGCGGTCTCGACCAGCCGCCAGCAGCCCTCAAGCGTGATCGCGGCCGGCACCTCGACCGCGGTGTGCTTGCCGGTCTCCATCGCCTCGACGCAGACCGGCACGTGCCAGCGCCAGGGCGTCGCGTTGAACACCAGATCGACGTCGTCGCGCTCGCATAACCGCTTGAAGTCCGTCTCCCCGCGCGTGTAGAGCTCCGGCGCCTCATTCCCGGCGTCGACCACCCAGGACGCGACCTCCTCGGCGCGCGGCTCGTCGATGTCGCACACCGCAACGATGTCGACACCGTCGATACGGAGGAAGTTGCGGACGTGGCCGCCGCCCTGGAGACCGACGCCGACGAAGCCGATCCGCACACGCTCGAGTGGCGGCGCGGCGAACCCCGCGCGATAGGCCTCGACCGCCGGGTCGGCCGCCTGTGGTCCGGTCTGCCGGCCGACCGGCTCCTGAGGAGTTGCGGCGCGGGCGCGCACTGCCGCTGCGGCGGCGGCCGGGCCCACCCATGCCGCCTTCAACAGCTCACGGCGCCCCCACCGAGGTGTCCACCTGCTCATGGACCGGAGGCTACACCCAGGAGACCGGGCAGCGCCACGAAGGTTCTCCGTTCGACCGCCAACTCCAGGGCCCCTTCCCTTGGACGGCAAACGGGGCCGCAACCGTATACTCCTCTGCATGTCCGTGACGTTGCTGGAACAGCCGCCGCCGACGCTGCACCGGAAGCTCGGCCCGTACCGCCGGGCCGACTACGCCGTCCTGCCAGACGAACCACGCTGCGAACTGATCTTCGGCAGGCTCTATTTGAGTCCGAGCCGAGTCCCCCTGCACCAGTTCCTCGTGACCCGGATCTGGCGCCTTGTCGCCGACGTGGCGGAACGGACCGGCGGCATGGCGCTGGTCGCGCCGATGGATGTCCACCTCGCCGACCACTCCGTGGTGCAGCCCGACATCCTCTACGTCTCGCGGCGGAACCGCGGGATCATCCAGAACTGGATCGAAGGTCCGCCCGACCTTGTGGTCGAGATCCTGTCGAGGTCGACGGCAAGCCGGGACCAGGTCCACAAGCTGAACCTCTACGCCGAGGCTGGTGTACCCGAGTACTGGATCGTCGATCCGGCGGGTCGCCACATCACGTTTCTTGTGCTCCGGGACGGCGCCTTTGCCGTCTATGCCCCGGAAGCGGGAGAGTGGCGCTCTCCTGCGCTCCCCGAGGTCAAGTTGGACATCGACAGTCTGTGGGCAGCGGTCGAACGAGAGTTCGGCCCACGTTCCGGCCCGTAGCGGCGACCGGAGCGGCGCTTCGCGCCGAATGCGGGCGGGACGCCCGCATGTCATCCGTGCGCCCGATGACCGGCGCACGGAGTGGTTCGCGGGTGGCGCGGATCGCGCCACCCGGGTTCCCAGGGACTAGCTGCTAGAAGTTGAAGAAGTCGTCTTCCTCGCCGCCGCCGAGGTAGGACGCCTCCTCGTCGAGCCAGGCCTGGAACCCTTCCTCGGTGTGAACGGTCAGGAAGCCGCGCATCGAGTAGTGGCTGTTGCCGCAGAGCTGGGCGCAGGCGATTTCGTAGACGTAGTCGGGATTGCCGACCTCCTCGCGAATCCGGGCCGTCGTCTTGGTGGGAATGAACCAGACCGGAATCGAGAGACCCGGGATCACGTCCTGTTTGATCCGCATGTTCGGGAGATTGAAGCTGTGGATCACGTCCTTCGACCTCAGATGAATGATCGCCGGCTTGTCGACGGGGAGATGCAACTGGTTCACGGTCCAGATGTCGTCGGTGCCTGCCGGGTCGTTGCGGTCGAGGCCGATCGGGTTCGTCGCCTCGTCGGTCAGGTGCGGATCCGCCTGCCCAAACACGCCGTCAGCGCCCGGGTACCAGACGTTCCAGGCGAACTGCTGCGCAACGACGCGCACGACCGTTGACTCCGACTCGGACGGCACTTCGTCGACTCGTTCCGCCCACATGGGGATCGAGAAGCCGAGGAGCAGAATCCCCTCCCCGATCGCCACCGCGACCTCGCCATACGTGCTCATCTTGCTCTTGACGCCGACGTAGTCCGCCTTGGGATTGCGGCCGGCGCGGAAGCGCATCAGCGTGTAGAGGAAGAACGCACCCCACACAATCAAGAGCGCGAGCATCAGGTAGTGCACCGCGTCGATCATGGTGTCGATCGCGCCGGCATGGGCCGAAGCGGCCGCCGGGAACATGGCATCCATCATGACTTCACTGGCTCCTCAACTGCCGTCAAGAAAGTAGGGCTGCAGGCACTGCCCCGGCGGAACGCCGGGCAAATCGTTGCCATCATGACTTCACTGGCTCCTCAACCGTGCTCCACCAGGGCGGCACCGGGTCTGTTTGCAAACGACGCGCGCGGCGCCGGACATGGAGAAAGAAGAGAACGAAGGCGGCCTGCATCACGAGCACCGCGCCGAGCAGGAACCACACACCGACGCGCGCGGCGTCGATCATCGAGCCTTCCGCGGCGCCGTAGCAGACGGAGCAGGCCCAGGCCGCCTGCTCGGATCCGAAGAGCCACAGGCCAACCACCGCGGGCACGCTGCGGAACAGCTTGCGGCGGCGATTCCACTCCTCTTCGGGCGTGGTGATCTTGCGCCAGAACCAGAAGCCGTACACCACCAGCGCCGCGGCGACAACGAAGGAACCCACCCCGAGTGCGAAGAACTCGGCGCCTTGGGCCAGGCACCAGCCTCCGAAGAACAACGCCAACAGAACGGCGCTGCTCACGAAGACGATGTGGATGACCTTCAGGTTCATGGCTTGATCAGTGCGGCGCCGGTGCTCCGCTGGGCGCAAAGACTCCCGCCTGGTCGATCACCGAGGTCAGGAGCGGAACAGCCATCAGGACAACGAAGAACGCGACCGTCAGGAGCAGCGCCCAGTGGATCAGCTTCTTCTCATCGATCAGGTGCATGAAGAAGCAGGCGACCAGGGACGCCTTGACGCTCGCGATGAACAGACCGATGGCGATGGCCAGCGGCACCGACACATCAAGGTACGAGGCCGCGACCGTGACCCCGGTGCCGACCAGCAGGGCACCGAACACCAGGAAGTACGTACGAACGTGCTTGTCGATATCGACGTGTTCACTCATGGGATACGACTCGCTCCAAGGTAGCTACGGATCAGGGCGAAAGAGGCTCAGCTACAGCAGGTAGAAGACGGGGAAGAGGAAGATCCAGACCAGGTCGACGAAGTGCCAGAACAGGCCCGAGTGCTCGACGCGGTCCGTCAGCCACTGCCGGTTGGTGTGGAACAGCTTCGACCCCGGCCCGCTGAAGTAGGCGTTCCAGGCCATGCCGCCGATCACGTGCAGGGCATGCAGCCCGGTCATCGTGAAGTAGATGGCGAGGAAGGTGTTCGACTCCGGATAGTGGTCGTGCGCGAACTTCGCCGTGTACTCGAAGTACTTGATGACCAGGAAGCCGCCGCCGCAAGCGACGGTCAACCAGCCGAACAGGCGGAAGCGGTTCAACTGTCCGCGCATCAGGGACGCCCAGGCCATCACCATGGTCAGACTGGAGGCGATCAGCACGGCGGTGTTGAGCGTCGCCAGCGGGATGTTCAGCTCCGCCTCGGCCTGGTAGTGCGCCCACTGACCGTCCGACCCGAGGCGCAGCATGATGTAGGTGGCGAACAGCGCGCCGAACAGCATGACCTCCGAGGTCAGAAACAGCCAGATCCCGATCTTGCCGTTGTTGAGGCCCGTTTCGGGGTGGGCCTCTACCGTGTAGGGGATTTCCATCTCTTCAGGTCCTCAGGCAGTCAGGTTGAGGCCGGTTCGGCCTGTGGAGCGTAGTCCTTGTCGCTACCCGGGACGCTGTACTCGTAGGGCCCGCGTACGACCTCAATCGGCTGATCGAAGTTGCCGTGCGGCGCCGGCGACGGCGCCAACCACTCAAGCGTGGTCGAGTTCCAGGGGTTGCGGCCAGCCTTCTCGCCGTTCCGGATGCTCATGAAGAAGTTGATGATGAAGGGAATCTGGGCTAGGGCCAGACACCAGGCCGAGACCGACATCATCCGGTTCAGGCCGGCCACCTCACCCGCGAAGTCGTAGGTGATGCCGCCGTCCGCCAGCCGCCGGGAGACGCCGTTCAGACCCTGGATCATCATCGGGAAGAAGACCCCGTTCATGAAGATGAGCGAAGGCCAGAAGTGGAGCTTGCCCAGGAACTCGTTCATCTTGCGGCCCGTGACCTTCGGGAACCAGTAGTAGACGCCGGCAAACAGCGCGAACAGGGTTCCGGGCGCGACCACGTAGTGGAAGTGCCCGATCACGTAGTAGGTGTCGTGCAGCGGGATGTCCGCCGCCGACAGACCGAGCGGCAGCCCGGTCAGCCCTCCGATGCCGAACATCGGCAGGAAGCCGAGCGCGAACAGCATCGGCGTGTTGAAGCGGATGGACCCGCCCCAAAGCGAGATGAACAGCGCGCTCAGGATGATCACCGATGGGATGGAGATGATCATCGTCGTGGTCTGGAAGAAGGCGGACATCACCGAACCCATGCCGGTGATGAACATGTGGTGCGCCCAGACGATGAAGCTCATGAAGCCGAGGAAGATCAGCGAGTACACCATCGAGCGGTAGCCCCAGAGCGGCTTGCGCGAGTTGTTCGCAATAACCTCGGCGACGATGCCCATCGCCGGCAGGATCAGGACGTAGACCTCTGGATGGGCGAGGAACCAGAACAGGTGCTGCCAGAGCAGGGGGCTGCCGCCGCCGCTGACCTCGAGCACCTCGCCGCCGACCACCAGGCCGTCAGGCAGGAAGAAGCTGGTGGAGGCGACCCGGTCCATCAATTGCAGCACGCCCGCGGCTTCCAGCGGCGGGAAGGCGAGCAGCAGCAGGAAGGCGGTCACGATCTGCGCCCAGCAGAAGAAGGGCAGGCGCATCCAGGTCATCCCGGGCGCCCGGAGTTGCACCGCGGTGGTGATGAAATTGATCGCGCCGAGCAGCGACGACGTGATCAGGAAGATCATCCCGATCAGCCACGCCGTCTGGCCGTTCAGCGCGATATCGGAAAGCGGCGAGTAGGAGGTCCAGCCGTTGGCGGCGGCGCCGGTGGGCAGGAAGAAGCTGGCGAACATCGTCACGCCGCCCATGAACAGGGACCAGTAGCTGATCATGTTGATGCGCGGGAAGGCCATGTCCGGCGCGCCGAGCTGCAGCGGCATCACGAAGTTGCCGAAGCCGCCGACTGCCAGGGGCACAACGCCCAGGAACACCATGATCGTGCCGTGCATGGCGCCGAGTTCGTTGTAGAAGTCCGGCAGCATGATGCCGCCCGGCGCCCGGCTGTCACCCAGCAGCGAACCGATCAGGGGAATCGCCTCGCCCGGATAGGCGAGCTGCCAGCGCATGATCATCATCAGACAGAACCCGAAGAACAGGAACGCCAGACCAGTCACGGAGTACTGGACGCCGATCACCTTGTGATCGGTCGAGAAGATGAACTTCCGCCAGAAGCTCTGCTCGTGGTGATGCTCTTCGTATGCGTGTGAGGCTTGAACGGGCTCCGCCATGGACGCCGCTCCTTTCCTGGTCCTTGTCTCGACTCTTCGACCCGGCAGTACGGCCCGACTACGGCCTCACGAACACGAAGTCCTGCGTGACCGCGTCGCTCGCACCAACGGTCACTTCCGCGGTGTAGATGCCACCGTCGCCGAATCCTTCGACTTCGTGTTGCGCTTCAATGGTGTAGGTGCCGGCCGGCAGCCCCTCGATCTTGAACGTGCCGTCCATGCCGGTGACGGCGTAGAACGGATGGTCGACGACCGTCATGTAGGAGCCCATCCAGGGATGGACATCGCACTTGATCCTAAAGCGCTCCTTCTTGGTGAACTTGTAGTCCGCCTCGGTCACGTTGCCCGGCATCGCCCGGTTGAAGGGAGTGTTCTCCTTCGACAGCGAGTGGACGTTGTGCAACAGACCGTCCGAGTTCTTGACCTTGAACTGCTGGCCGATCTGGATGCCCATCACGTGCGGCGTGTAGACGCAGCCGTTCTGGTCCATGACGACGGGCTCGGAGGGCGGATCGTACGACTTGTCTTCCAGGCCATCCGTGATCATCACGAACACGTTGGCGAGAGCGTTGTCGGCCCCCAGCACGAGCATTTCGGGCTTGACAGCGCCGCTGTGCTTGGCGGCGCACTTGGGATCGGCGTCCATCCTCAAAGGGCGGAAGTTCGGCACCTGGCCGTCATAGGTGATCTTGCCGGTAATCGTGCCGCCGAGAACGACCGAGGACGAAGCCAGGGCAAGGGCGAGGAGGACGGCACAGACGCGGATCGTCTGCTTCGGAATCATGTCGAGGCTCCTTGGACAGGGAGGTGATGTAGAGGTTGATGAACTGGGCGCCGGCTACCTGCCCGCGCCGCCCCATGACGGCATGGCGCGCGGCGACCGCCGGATGAACTTCCCCAGATTCAGGACTTCTCCTAGAGCGGGGGCAGCGTAGCAAGGACCGGGACTGGGAACAAGACGGATCGGCGGTGCGGCGGCACGCGTCTTCGGGTCGTCAGATGTTCTCGAAGGCAAGCGACTCCAGCAGGCGCGGATCGCGAGTCGGCAGCAGCGCGCCGCGGCCCAGCAGCCAGGTCACGAACGCCACGAACAGTCCCCCGACACCGAGGATCGACGTGACGTCGAGCAACGAGAAATGCACACCCTCGTGATGCAGGTTCGGCATCACCAGCCAGTAGATATCCCACAGGTGCATGGCCAGCATCCACAACGCGCCGAGCAGCAGCAGCACGCGGTTGCGCTTGATCGTCCGCGGCATCAGGAAGAAGAACGGAATCGCGAAGTGGCCGATCGCGAGCAGCATCGTCGCCGTCCGCCAACTCCCCTCCAGACGGTGCAGGAACCAGCCCGTCTCTTCCGGGATGTTCGCGTACCAGATCAGGAAGAACTGGCTGAAGGCGATGTAGGCCCAGAACACCGTGAAGGCGAACAGCAGCTTGCCGAGGTCGTGCAGGTGCTCGCCGGTGATCACGCCCCGGAAGTAGCCGGCGAAGCCGAGCGCCAGGGTGAGAACGGTGAGCCCAGCGAAAGCGGCGACGATCGTGCCGGCGAAGAAGTACACGCCGAACATCGTCGAGTACCAGTGCGGATCGAGCGACATGAGCCAGTCGAAGCCGGCAAAGGTCAGGGTCAGAGCAAACAGGGCCAGGGCCGGCGGACTGAAACGGGCCATGCGCCGGGAGAGGGCCTCGTCGCCGGTCGCGTCCTGCCGGCGCGAAGTGTTCCGGAAAAACAGCGCCAACCCGGTCCAGATGCCGAAGTAGACGACGGTGCGGATCCAGAAGCCGGTCTGGTTGAGCCACGGCTCCTTGGCCTGGAGCAGACGGTCATGCGCCACCGCGTCGGCATGGGTCCAGTGGAACAGGTCGTGCATCCCGTACGCCACGACCGGAATGAACAGAACCGCCAGCACCGGCAACGCACAAGCCAGCGTCTCCGCCAGCCGGCGGACGACCACGCCCCACCCCGCCTTCGTCGCATGGTGGATCAGGACGAAGAACAGGCTGCCAAGGCCGATGCCGACGAAGAAGACGACCGCCACCAGCCACGAGTGGAAGAACTGCTTGGCGTTCTCCTCGGAGCCCATCGCCAGCAGAACCGACGCCGCGGTTCCCAGGACCCCGACCGCGCCGGCGATGAGCGGCAGCCGCGCCCACGTGCTGCCCGGCCGGATCACGAGCTGGTCGAGATGAATGATGCGGGGTCCGTGACTCATCAGGCGTCCTCGCCGCCGGCGCCGTCGTCCGGCGGATCCTCGATCGGCACGTGCTCGACCTCGACCGCGCCGAGACCGCTCAGGAACTCGGCCGTGGCCTGATCGTCGTACTTCGGATCCCAGGCCTCGATGGCGATGAACAGACCGTCATCGGTGACCCGCGCGAAGGTCTCCGACCGGAACAGCGGGTGGTGGTAGGTCGGGAGCTTGTTCAACGCGAACATGCCGAGGACCGCCCCCAGGGCGGCGCCGAGCACGCCGAGTTCGAAGGCGACCGGCACGAAGGCCGGCCAGGTGAAGAGCGGCTTGCCGCTGATGACCAGCGGATAGGCCATGATGTGGACCCAGCTCTGCAGGCCGAAGCCGAGCCCGGCGCCGGTAAGACCCGTTCCCAGCACCAGGAACGGCAGCTTGGACGGCTTGAGGCCCATCGCCTTCTCCAGGCCGTGGACCGGGAAGGGGGTCAGCGCGTCCCACTTCGAGTAGCCGGCGTCTCTGACCGCCTCGCAGGCGCGGTAGAGCGCCTTGGCGGTCGTAAAGCGGGCCAGCACGCCGTAGTGGCTGTAGCCGCCGGACGCCTCGGGGACCTCCAGGTGCATCAGACCCATGTCAGGCTCCTCCCCCACCGGCCGGGGCCGTCTGAGGCATCGGCGCCGCGTCCGCACCGCCCCGCACGACCCGCACCAGTTCCTCGCCCTGGTGGGGATCCGCCTCCGGCAGCACCGTCTTGACCTCGGCGGTCGCCACCATCGGCAGGAAGCGGGCGAACAGGCAGAACATCGTGAAGAACAGGCCGAAGCTGCCGATCAGCGAGGCGAAGTCCCAGAAGGTGGCCTGGTAGTAGTCCCAGTTCGCGGGCAGGAAGTCGCGGTGGAGCGACGAGACGACGATCACGAAGCGCTCGAACCACATGCCGATGTTGATCAGGATCGAGGAGATGAACAGCCAGCCGATGTGGTTGCGCATCTTCTTGAACCAGAACAACTGCGGCGTGAGCACGTTGCAGCTCACCATGATCCAGTAGGCCCAGGAGTACGGCCCCATGACCCGGTTGGCGAACGCGAACTGCTCGTAGGGATTGCCGCTGTACCAGGAGATGAACAGCTCGATGCTGTAGGCATAGCCGACCATGGACCCGGTCAGCAGCATGATCTTGGCCATGTTCTCGAGGTGGCGCATCGTGATGATGTCCTCCATCTTGAATACGACCCGGCAGATCAGCATCAGGGTCATGACCATGGCGAAGCCCGAGAAGATGGCGCCGGCGACGAAGTAGGGCGGGAAGATGGTCGTGTGCCAGCCCGGCAACTGCGCGGTGGCGAAGTCCATCGACACCACCGAGTGGACCGAGAGCACCAGCGGCGTCGCCAGCCCGGCCAGCATCAGGTAGGCCCGCTCGTAGTGGAGCCAGCTTCGGTACGAACCGCGCCAGCCGAGCGCGAAGATGCCGTAGACGAGCTTGCGGATCCGCGTCTTGGCGCGGTCGCGGATCGTCGCCAGGTCGGGAATCAGGCCCACGTACCAGAACATCACGGACACCGTGCCGTAGATCGAGACCGCGAACACGTCCCAGATCAGCGGACTGCGGAAGTTCGGCCACATGTCCATCTGGTTCGGCAGCGGGAACATCCAGTACGCGACCCACACCCGGCCGACGTGAATGCCCGGAAACACCATCGCGCACATGACCGCGAAGATGGTCATCGCCTCGGCGGCGCGGTTGATCGAGGTGCGCCACTTCTGCCGGAACAGGAACAGGATCGCCGAAATCAGGGTGCCGGCGTGGCCGATGCCGACCCAGAACACGAAGTTGACGATCGCGAAGCCCCAACTGACCGGGTTGTTCAGGCCCCAGATACCGGTGCCCTCCCAGAACAGCCAGCCGATGGAGACCCCGAACAGGCCCAGCATCGCCAGCGACGGCAGGAAGAAGAACCACCAGCCGAGCGGCGTCTTGCGCTCGACGGGGAGGGCGACCGCGTTCGTCAGCGAACGGAAGTCGTAGCCGCCGACAATGAGCGGCGCGCGTCCGGCGACGGGCTCGTGAGTGTTGTCCTGACTCTGTGCCATCGAGGGCGTACAAGTAGGGCGGCGGTACCCTCAAGGGCGGGCCGGGCCACGAATCGCGCGGAAGCTAACACCGGCCCCCATCCGGGTCAAGGAATCCGGCCCGAAGAATGCGAATTCGGCCGTTCGTTCTCAGCCACGAGGCCCATAGAATGGCGCCATGACTCATCTCCCGCTTCGCTCGTTCCGCCGCGTCCCGCCCGCGACGCTCCTCCTGCTCCTGTTTCCCCTCGCCCTGACCGGCTGCGGCGGTGGCACGGGCGACGGGGCCGGCCAGGCTGCCCCGGAAGCCGAAGCGCCGCCGACGGCGCCGCTCGGCGGCAGCACGATCGCCGGCGCCATCCGCTACGACGGCGAGCTCCCCCGACTCCAACCCCTGAACATGGACGCGGATCCGGCCTGCGCCGCCAAGCACACCGAGGCCGTGTTCCCCGAGATTCTCGAAGTCGACGAACAGGCCGGCCTGGCCAACGTCCTGGTCTACGTGACCAGCGGCCTCCCCGGGGGCCCGTATCCGCTGGCGGAGCCAACCGTTATCGACCAGCGTGGATGCCGCTACACCCCCCACGTCGCCGGCATCATGGTCGGCCAGGAGTTGGAGGTCCTGAACTCCGACGAACTGCTGCACAACGTCCACTCGCTGTCCGAGGTCAATCGGCCCTTCAACCGCGCGATGCCGGGCGCCATCAAGCGGGCCACCTTCTCGTTCACCGACGAGGAGCCGGCCTTCCGCATCAAGTGCGACGTCCACCCGTGGATGTCGACCTACCTCGGCGTGTTCAACCACCCCTACTTCGCCGTCACCGGACCCGACGGCTCGTTCGAGATCCCCGGCCTGCCGGCCGGCACCTACGAGATCGAGGCGTGGCACGAACGCCTCGGCACCCTGAAGTCCCCCGTCACCCTGCTCGACGGCCTCACCGCCATGGTCGACCTCAAGTTCGCCTTGCCGGGAACGGTAGAAGCTCCGTAGGGGACGTATGCCGAGGAATTCCGTGAACGGAATTCAGTCGTAGCGATGCCGGTTCCAGCCACCAGCCCTTCGGCTGCACCCGGCTGTCAGGACGCCGACGCGATTCGGCAGCAACAAATGACCAAGGTTGATAAGTTCATGCCATGAGATTCGGAGAACTGGTCGCCGCAGTCGCTGACGAGCCAGTCTTCGAGACGGGACTACTGCTGGCCGGACCCTGCGACCCCGGAAACGTCAGGCGGCAACTCTCGCGCTGGGTCCGCAACGGCAGAGTTCAGAAGCTGCGGCGCGGACTGTATGCGCTCGCGCCACCCTGGCAGCACCGCGTTCCGCACCCGTTCCTGCTCGCCAACCGCCTGGCGCCGGGATCCTACGTCAGCGGACTGGCGGCGCTGGGCTTCGCCCATGCAATCCCGGAATTCGTCCCGGAGGTCACCAGCGTGACACCTGGACGACCGCACACCCGGCACCTGCCGTCGGGCCGCTTCTCCTTCCGCCACCTCAAGGCCGATCGGTTGTTCGGCTACCGCCTGCTCGATCTCGGCGACAACCAGCAGGCGTTCGTGGCGACGCCGGAGAAGGCGCTGCTCGATTCCGTCTACCTGCAACCCGGCGGCGACGACCGGAAGTACCTGCGGGAACTTCGGCTGGACTTCGGCGCCCTGGACTTGGACGCCCTCCAAGAGGCAGCGGCACGGTATGCCTCGCCGAAACTGGTTCGAGCGGCCCGTCGCATCCGCGAACTCGCCGCCGAGGCGCCCCCGTACGAGCTGCTGTGAAGGACCACCTCAAGGCGCTGGTCCGCGGGCGCGACCCGTTGCACGGCCGCAACGTGGCCAGGGAGTACCTGCAGGCGCGCGCTCTCCGGGCCATTCAAGGCGCGGGCGCCATGAACGCGTTGGCGTTTCAGGGCGGCACCTGCCTGCGGTTCCTGTTCTCGCTGCCCCGCTACTCCGAAGACCTGGACTTCGCGCTCGAAGGCAACCGCGCGGTCTACGACCTACCGAACTATCTGAGAGCCATCCGCGCCGAACTCGCCGCCGAGGACTATCGGGTGGAGTTGCGGCTCCGCGAACACCGCTCCGTCCATGGCGCGTTCACGCGCTTCCCTGGTTTGCTCCACGAGTTGGGCCTGTCGCCGCACCGCTCGGAAGCGTTGGCAATCAAGATCGAAGTCGACACCAATCCCCCGAAGGGGGCGGGACACCAGATCAGCCTCGTGCGCCGACACGTTACGCTCAGGCTCTTCCATCACGACCGCGCTTCTCTCTTGGCCGGCAAGCTTCATGCCGTTCTGCAGCGCGGCTATGCGAAGGGCCGGGATCTGTACGACCTGATCTGGTACCTGAGCGACCCGGACTGGCCCGCGCCCAACCTGTCGCTGCTCAACGCGGCGCTGCGCCAGAGCGACTGGCAGGGAGATGAGTTGACGCCCCGTTCGTGGACCGAGGCGGTCGCGGAGCGACTGGAGGCGCTGAACTGGGAGCGGGCGCTTGGAGACGTGCGGCCGTTCCTCGAAGAACAGGACGACATCGACCTCGTCACCCGCGACAACGCGCTGCGCCTCCTCGCCAGGTCGAGTTCGGGCGGTTGAACCCTACCGCTAGTCGCCCAGCGTCCGCCACAGTTCGGCCAGCGCGTCGTCCGGATCGTCGACCTTGATCGTGGTCATGCCGAGCGCCCGAGCCGTCTTGAGGTTCGATCCGATGTCGTCCAGGAACACCGCCTCCTCCGGCTCGACGCCGATCCGGCTGCAGGCCAGGCCGTAGATCGCAGGATCCGGCTTGCGCAGGCCGACGACGCTCGACTCGATGTACTCGTCGAACAGGGCCCGGACCTCCGCCCGCGCCGCGGCCTCCCCGGCATCCTTCGGTTCCCGTTCCTCCTCGCTGACCCAGTTGTTGGTCAGCGCCGCCACCGTGTAGCCGTCGGCCCGCAGCCGCCGCAACGCGTCGATCATCTGCGGTCGCGGCCTCGACTCCTCGGCGATCGCCGCCATCATGTCCTCGGCCGAGAACCGCTCGGCGACCGCCGGGTCGGCGGCCTCCACGTCGCGGTCGAAGGCGGCGAAGAAGCCCGGCCCCATGACCAGCTCGCCCCTCTCCATCCGCTGCCAGGAACCTTCCGGGCCGGCCGCAACGACCAGGCGGTTGACGAAGTTCTCCTCGATCCCGTTCGCCAGTTCGTATCGCCGGATCGCATGCAGGGGCGAACCGAAGACGACCCCACCGAGGTCGAAGATGACTGCTCTGTACTTCATGCGCATCTCTCTTGGTGTTTGGCGCCGCCGGCCGCCTCTATCGAAGCAGCGTGGCAGGCAACGGCGGGAAGCCGCCGGGCGCCCGCACAACCCCGGAGACCAGGGCCTGCTCGTCATCCCAGCGGTAGTCAAGCATGTGGATCCGCGGATCGATGGCTTCGTAGCGACCATCGCTCCGGCGGCGGAGGACGGCATAGTGCAGGTTCGGCGCCACGCTCCAGCCGGTCGCCCCGACCGTACCGATCCTCCGGCCCCTCTCGACACTCTGTCCAGCGCGGAACTCGGTGGCTTCCAGGTGACCGAAGATGGTGATGAAGTCGTCGCCGTGACGGATCCCCAGCAGGCGGCCGTACCGTCTCCACGCAGGTCCCAGGGCGGCGCCGCGGCCGGCGAATGTCACCCGGCCGGCGGCGGTGGCCCGCACCGGCGCGCCGGCCGGCGCCGCGAGATCGATGCCGTAGTGAAACTCGGGCACCCTGGTCACCCGGTTCGTGGTTTCCCCGAAGGGGGCGACGAGAACGAAGTCGTCGCCGCGCAGCGGAGACGCGGACGGCGTCAACTCGACCAGGTCAGGCCGTGAGGACTCGACCTCGACCGCGGCCTCCAGCCGGTTTGCGAAATGCGTGGCGACGCCCTCTACATCTGCCTCGATCGCGGTTCGCACCGCCCGTACCTGCTCCTCGGAGATCGTCGCTCCCGGCGCGGCGACAAGATCGGCCGCCCGGCCGCAGCCCTCGGCAGCCGCCCCCTCCACGCCGTAGGCCAGCACGACCTTGCAGAGACGGTCGTCGAGATCGGAAGCCGCCTCCCGCATCTCCCCGTAGCGTCCCGTGAGCGCCTCGAACCTCTCACCGAAGCGCTGGCGCGCCTCGAACAGCTCGACCTGGTCGGCCCGGAACAGCTCGTCCCGCACCACGGTCGGCGCCGCCACGACGGCATTCACGAAGAAGGCGAACAAGACGACGGCTACCGCAACAACGAGCTGCAGCCACAACCTCGTCACCGTCAGGTAGCGCACCCTGCCCCGCGGGCCGTGGAACTGGATCTCCCCGAGTCGGGAGTCGCCGCTCAAGCGTCGGTCAGCCATCGCATCCCGCCGCCCCGGCGCCGGCGATCCGGCCGAAGACGGCGCCCGCGGTCAGGCCGGAACCGCCGGGATAGTTGTCGTAGAACAGTCCCCCGACCAGCTCGCCGGCCGCGAACAGGCCCAGAATCGGTCGCCCGGTTCCGTCCAACACTCTGGCGATCGGGTCCACGGCCAGACCGCCGAACGTGAACGTGATGCCGCAGGTCACGGCGAAGGCCTCGAAGGGAGGCTGCTCCAACGGATTGGCCCAATTCGACTTGTCCGGGTCGAGACCGCGGGTCGAGCGGCCGTCCCGGACGCTGGGGTCGAAGGGCACGTCCCGCCGTACCGCGGCGTTGAAGTCCCGCACCGTGCGGAGAAACCCCTCATTGTCGACGCCCTCGAGCCGGCCGGCGAGTTCCTCGACCGAGTCGGCCGTCACCCGGCTCGCATGCGGCTGGCGGTACTCGTCCCGCAGCAGGTCGGCGACCTGGGCGTCGAAGACCTGCCACGCGAACCGTCCCGGCTGCTCCAGCACCCTACGGCCGTAGCGGACGTAGGTGTAGTTCCGAAAGTCCGCGCCCTCGTCGAGGAAGCGTTCGCCGCCGGCGTTGACGACAATGCCGAGCGGATAGCTGTGCTTCTGGTAGCGGTGCCGGACCTCGAGATTGCCGACCTCGGGCGCATTCAGGTCCCAGGCGACCGCGTGACAGCCCGTCCACTGCCCGCCGCGCGCCGCACCGGCTTCGAGCGCCATCCGAATGCCGTCGCCCGTGTTGTAGCGGCTACCGCGTACCTTGGCCGCTTCCCAACCCTCGCCCAGATGTTGCCGCCGCCACTCGCGGTTCGCCTCGAAACCGCCGCTTGCCAGCACCACGGCGTCCGCCGGCAGCGAACGGGCGCCCTCCGGCCCCTCGACCTCGACGCCGCAAACCGCCCCGCCGTCCACGACTAGCCCGACCGCACGGCACTCGTAGAGGATCCCGATGCCGGCCCGCTCCGCCGCCCGCCCGAGCGACGCGACCAGGCCGGGACCTCCGCCGCGCGCCTGCAGGGTCAAACCGCCCCAGAACCGGCGCTTGCCGTCGACCTCGAACGCCTGGCCCGCATACAGCGGCACGAACTCCACGCCCAGGTCACGCATCCAGCGCAGCGTCGGACGGCTTCGAGCGACCAGGGTTTCGACCAGACCCGGGTCGGCCCGACCGCCGCTCATCCGCTCCAGATCACGGGCGAACTGAGGCTCCGGGTACGACCCGAAGTCGCTTGACCCGATCTCTTCGGCGCGAAGTCGGCCCGCCACCTCCTGCAGCTCGTCGAGGCCGCCGTATGCAAAGCGCATGGACGCCATCGTGAAGCGGCTGTTGCCGCCGTGCTCCTGGCGCGGCGCGCGTTCCAGCACCGTCACCGCCGCACCGCTCTCCCGCGCCGAGAGCGCCGCGCACAGCGCCGCGTTGCCCGCGCCGACGACGACGACACGCCGCTTGACTGCTGCTCGGTCTTCCATGGTCTCTCGCGTCCGGCGCCGAAAGGCGCCGAAAGGTAGCGTAGCCGCCCGGAACTTCAGGGAGACCTTCAGCATGGACAACTCGAAGAGCAGCAACAACGTAGTCGGGTAAGGACTGCACCGCAGAATGCCCCGTCGCCGATCCGGGGAACCCGGGTGGCGCGATCCGCGCTACGGCAGCTCGATCACCCGGCCGCCGACGATCGTGCCGGCCGGAGCGCCCTTGAGCTTCCAGCCCGCGAACGGCGTGTTGCGCGACTTGCTGTGGAAGGCGACCGGGTCGACCTCGACTTCGCGGTCCAGGTCGATCAGGGTGACATCGCCGGCGGCCCCGGGGGCAAGGCTGCCGCCCGGGATGCCGAGCAGGCGCGCGGGCGCGGTCGACAGCAGCTCGACCAGCCGGGGCAGATCGATCACACCCTTCCCCACCAGGCGGTCCAGGCACAGACTGAGCGTCGTCTCAAGCCCCACCACCCCGTTCGGCGCGGCCACGAAGTCGAGCTCCTTCTCGTCCGGGTGATGGGGCGCGTGGTCGCTGGCGATCGCGTCGATTGAGCCGTCGACGATGCCAGAGACCAGGGCGTCCCGGTCGGCCGCGCTGCGCAGCGGCGGGTGCATCTTGAAGTCCGGATCGAGGCCCGAGTCGTACACGTCCTCGTCGCACAGCAGCAGGTGATGGGCCGAGACCTCGACCGTGACACGGTAGCCGCCCGCCTTCGCGCCCCGGATGAGCTCCAGACTGCGGGCGGTCGACATGTGCGCCAGGTGGTAGCGGCCACCGGTGTCGGCGGTCAGCACGAGGTCGCGGCAGACCATCACGTCGTCGGCGGCGCCGGGAATCCCGGGGACGCCGAGCCGGGTCGAGAACCGGCCTTCGTGCATCACCCCGTCGCCCGAGAGTTCGAGCTCCTCCGCATGCTGGATCACCGGCAGGTCGAAGTGCCGGGCGTAGCGCAGCGCGTGCCGCATGAGAGCCGCGTTCCATACCGGGCGCCCGTCGTCCGACAGCGCCACCGCGCCGGCGCGACGTTGGGCGCCGAACTCGGTCAGTTTCCGGCCCTCGAGCCCCTTGCTCACCGCGGCGATCGGATGGACCCGGGCCCAGCCGGCCCGCTTCGCCTGGGTGAGGATGAACTCGGTGACCGACGGATCGTCGTTCACCGGGGCCGTGTTCGGCATGCAGGCGACCGCGGTGAAGCCGCCCGCGGCGGCCGCCCGCGTGCCGCTCTCGATCGTCTCCTTGTACTCCTGCCCCGGCTCCCGCAGGTGGACGTGCATGTCGACGAGCCCCGGCGTCACCACCAACCCGGTGGCGTCGACTTCCCGCGCTCCGTCCGGCGTCGCGAGCGCCGGTCCGCACGCCGTGACCACGCCGTCCTCGATCAGGACGTCGGCCCGGCCGTCGAGTTCCTGGCTCGGGTCGACGACCCGGCCGCCGCGAATCAGCAGGACTCCGGTCAAACCGCCGTACCGTCCGCGCTGGCCTTGGCCCCGGCCAGCAGATAGAGCACCGCCATCCGCACCGCGACGCCGTTCGCCACCTGCTCGAGGATCACGGACCAGGGGCCGTCCGCCACCTCGCTCGCGATCTCGATGCCGCGGTTCATCGGCCCCGGGTGCATGATGATCACGTCGTCCTTCGCGGCTTGCAGCCGGTCCGCGGTAAGACCGAAGAACTCGAAGTACTCGCGCTCGGAGGGGAAGGAGGCGCGCGCCTGCCGCTCCAACTGCACGCGCAGCATCATGATCACGTCCGCGCCACAGGCAGCCTCCTCCAGGGAGTAGGCAACCCGCGCGCCGAGCGCTTCAGGCGCCTCGGGCATCATCGTGCGCGGACCGGCGATCGTGACCTCGGCGCCCAGCTTGTTCAGGCAGAGGACGTTCGAACGCACGACACGGCTGTGCGCCACGTCACCGACGATCGCCACCTTGAGGCCCTCCACCCTGCCCTTGTGGCGGCGGATGGTAAAGGCGTCGAGCAGCGCCTGGGTCGGATGCTCGTGGGCGCCGTCGCCGGCGTTGATGACCCCCGAACCGATGCGCTCCGCGAGACCGTGGGGCACCAGCGGGTGCGCGTGCCGGATGACGACCAGGTCGGGCGCCATGGCCTCCAGGTTGCGCACGGTATCTAGAAGCGATTCCCCCTTGGACAGCGACGAACCGGAGGTCGAGAAGTTGATGTTGTCGGCGGAGAGCCACTTCTCGGCGATCTCGAAACTGGAGCGGGTGCGCGTCGAGGGCTCGAAGAAGAGGTTGATCACCGTCTTGCCGCGCAGCGTCGGCACCTTCTTGATCGGCCGCGCCGCGACCTCGACGAACGACTCCGCGGTGTCGAGAACGTGAACGATCTCCGCTGTGGACAACTCGGCGACCCCAAGCAGGTCGCCTCGCTGCCACCTGAGGTCGCTCACGGTTCGCGCTCGAGGAGCTGGACCATCTCCTTGCCGTCGTCGGTCGCGGCGTAGGAGACCTTGATCACTTCGGTGTCCGTCGTCTGGACGTTCTCACCGACACAGTCGGCGTGAATCGGCAGCTCGCGGTGACCGCGGTCGATCAGCACGGCGAGCCGGATCGCCAGCGGCCGGCCATAGTCCATCAGCGCGTCCATCGCCGCGCGGATCGTCCGGCCACTGTAGAGCACGTCGTCGCAGAGCACGACGATCTTGTCGTCGAGCGACACCGGCAGCACGCTCTCCTTGACCACCGGTTGCGGCGCGATCGTCGACAGGTCGTCCCGGTAGAGCGTGATGTCCAGCACGCCGACCGGCACCTCGACACCCTCGGTGCGGACGATCTCGGCAGCGACGAAATCCGCCAGCGGAACGCCCCGGGTGCGCACGCCGACCAGCATCAGCGCCTCCGTGCCCCCGGCGCGCTCGACGAGTTCGGCTGCCATCCGGCGCATCATGCGCGCCATCTGGCGGGCGTCGAACAGCGTCCTCTTGACGGTCAGCTTGGCCACTGGCGCGGCAGCGTATCAGCCGGCCGGCTTCACTGCTACATGTTGTGGACGCAAGCCCGGACAGGCACAACGAGTTGTGACCTATGCGCGAAAGCTGCTAAGTTCCTCCAGGGCAGTCGATCCTCTTCCCTTCCGACCCTGCCGACAGCGCCGATGCTCAAACTGGAACGCCTCGAGGTTAACGGCTTCAAGACCTTCGTGGAGCCGGTCACAAGTCACTTCGCGCCCGGAATCACGGCGATCGTCGGGCCGAACGGCTGCGGCAAGAGCAACCTGGCCGAGGCGATCACCTGGGTGCTGGGCGAGCAGAGCGCCAAGTCGCTGCGCGGCAGCTCCATGGAGGAGATCATCTTCAACGGCACCCGCCAGCGCAAGCCCTCAGGACTCGCCGAGGTCAGCCTCTCCTTTCTCACCGACGGCAGCATCGAGCAGGCCGAGGACGGCCGGATCACGATCGGGCGCCGCATCTTCCGCGGCGGCGAGGGCCAGTACCGGTTGAACGACCGGGTTGTCCGGCTCAAGGACATTCGCGACATCCTGATGGACACGGGTCTGGGTATCCGCGCCTACTCCGTGATCGAGCAGGGGGGGATCGGAATGATCCTGTCCGGCAGACCGCAGGACCGTCGCAAGCTGATCGAAGAGGCGGCAGGCATCACCCGCTACAAGAACCGCAGGCGGCTCGCCGCACTGAAGCTCGAGGACGCCACCGCCGACCTGCTTCGTCTGGACGACATCGTCGCCGAGGTGGAACGCCAACTGCGCTCCCTGAAGCGGCAGGCGAACGCCGCCCGCCGCCACGGGGAACGCCGGCAGGCCTACCGCGAGCTGCTCGACGCCGTGCTCAAGGAGCGCTGGGTCCTGCTCCATGCAGACCTGGACGATCTGGCCTCGACCCTGAAGCAGGACACCGACCGCGAAGCCGATCTGCTGGCCGAACTCGCGCGCGCCAATGCGCAGCTCGCCGCCTGCCGGCAGGTGATCGACGCCCGCACCGAGGACGCCGTGCGCTCCCACGAGCACCAGGCGAATCTGCTCGCCGTGATCGAGGGTCGCCAGGAACTGATCAAGGGCGCCCGCACCACCCTCGCGGAGATCGCCGAACGGCTCGAATCCGGCGGCGTGAGCGCTGAGCGGCGCCGCCGCGACCTCGCCGCGGCCGAAGAGCGGCTTGCCAGTCTCCTCGGCCGGCGCCAGATGCTCCAATCCAAGCGCGAGCAGGCCCTGGCCGACGTGCAGGAGGACCGCCGGCGCATCGGCAACGCCGACGCCGCGATTGCGGAAGCCCGCAAGCGCCAGCGCCTGCTCCTTGGCGAGCTCGCCACCTGCCGGGCGCGGCAGGGCGAACTGCGCGGAACACTGATCGCCGAGCGCATCCGTAGCGAGAAGGCCGTCGACCGCCGCGATCGCGCCGAAGCGATCCTCGACCGCTGCCGGGATGCGCTCAAGGCCATCGATGTCGAAGTCGAGGCCGTCCGAACCAAGATCGAATCCCTGGAAGTCGCCCTGACCGCCGAGACCAGGACCGCCCAACGGGTGGCGGCCGATCTCGAAGCGAACCGAAGTCGGCGACAGGAGGCCCAAGTCGAACTCGAAACCTGTCGCGAGGAACTGGTCGAGGCGCAGAAGAGGGCTGCCGTGCTCGGTGAACTGGGCCAGCGCGACGCCGAAGAAAGGGGCGAGATTCGCCAGGCTCTACTCGAACTGGGTCTTCCGGCGCCGCGCTTCCTGGGCGATGAAGTGACGGTGCCCGAGGGCTGGGAGCACAGCCTCGATTTGTTCCTCGGCCCGCTGCGCAACGCCGTCATGACACCCGACGACGAAGACGCCCTGGCCATCGCACGCTCCATCGGCGGTTCCGACTTCGAGGCCACTCTGCTGCGCGCCGGCAAGGGCGCGAAGCTGCTGCCGGTGGTCGAAGATCCGGCAATCGTCGGCGACCTCGCCGCGGCGCTCGGGCGCCCCGAGGAATCTCGCAGCGCCCTTCCTCCCGCCTACCTGGTCGAGAGTCCGGAGGATGCCGAGCGTCTGGCGCCCGACCATCCAGGCGTGGCCTTCCTGTGCCGGGACCGTCTCTGGATCGAGGCCGGCCGCGTCACGGTACGCGGCGAACAGGCGGCGCTGGGCGCCCTGGGCCGCCAGCGCGAGATGGACGAGCTGGGACGCTCTATCGCCGAACTGGAACAACAGCGTTCGGCCCTCACCAAGGAGATCGAAGCGGCCGGCGAGCGTGTTCGCCAGGCCGCCGCCGAGGGCCAGCGTCTGGAGCGGGCAGGCGCGGAACTTCGCCAGCAACTGGCGGTGGCCAAGGCCCGTCTCCAGGACATCGGCGAGCGACGTGCCGCTCTGCATCACGACCACAGAGCGGCGCAGTCAGAGCACGACGAGCTGGAGAGCGAAATCAAGACGAGAGGGGCAAGGCGGTCCAAGGTCGAGACGGACATCGCGGACTCCGACACCCGGCTTGCGACCCTGGAACAAGCGGCCGACGACGCAAGCGCCGCGGTCGAGCGCGCCCGCGAGGAGCGCGAAGAGCGCATCACCGCGGGCGCCGGGCGCCAGGGGCAGCTCGACCTGATCGAAGAACGCGCGGCCTCGGAACGGAGCGAGCGGGAGCGCGTCGAAGGCCAGATCGCCTCGCTGCGGGAGGCCGACGCAGCCTGGGCCGCCGAAACGGACCGGCTGCGCGGGCGGATCAGCGAGCATGAAGCGGCCACGGCTACCGCCCGGCGCGAGCTGGACGAGGCGCTCGCCGAGCGCACGAATGCCCAGGACGAAGCCGCCGGCGCCCAGCGCGCCCTCGACAACGAACGGGAACGGGGCCGGACGCTCGAGGCGCA
The DNA here is from genome assembly GCA_965247095.1 of Candidatus Multivorans sp. Classification (GTDB taxonomy): domain Bacteria; phylum Acidobacteriota; class Thermoanaerobaculia; order Multivoradales; family Multivoraceae; genus Multivorans. The sequence goes on from OZ251997.1 coordinate 1,464,495, forward strand.
ACTCCGGGAACTCAACGTGCGCCGCGACGAACTGCGCGGCCGGATCGAGGAACTGCGCGTGCGCCAGGCCGGCCAGCAACAGGAGTCGGAGCATCTGGGCCAGGACTACCACCAGGAGTTCGGGCGCGAGCTGGTCGGGCAGGAGTTCCGGGCAGCCGGGGCCGACGAGGCGCCCGACCTGGAAGCGATGACCGGGGAACTGGAACGCCGGCGCGCTCTGCTGGAGCGGATGGGGCCGGTCAACGTTCTCGCCGCCGACGAGTACGACGAGCACCAGGAGCGTCACGAGTTCCTGACCGGGCAGCGCAACGACGTCACCGAGTCCATCGAAAGCCTGAAGCGCACGATCCGCGACATCGACAAGACCTCTTCCGAGCGCTTCGTTACCACCTTCCGCGAGGTCAACGAGAGCTTCGGCCACATCTTCACGGAGCTGTTCCGCGGCGGCGAAGCGGAGATGCGCCTGATGGACGAGGACGACCCGCTGGACTGCGGCATCGAGATCACCGCCAGGCCACCCGGCAAGCGGGCGCAGAACATCATGCTGCTGTCGGGCGGCGAGAAGGCGCTGGCCGCGATCGCTCTGCTGTTCGCCCTGTTCCAGACCAAGCCTTCGCCCTTCTGCATCCTCGACGAAGTCGACGCGCCGCTCGACGACGCGAACATCCTGCGCTTCGTCGACATGCTGAAGCGGATGTCGGCGGACACCCAGTTCCTCGTCATCACCCACAACAAGCTGACGATGCAGGCCGCGAGCACGCTCTACGGCGTCACGATGGAGGAACAGGGCGTGTCGAAGATCGTCGGCGTCGATGTCGACGAGATGCACCCGGAGCAGCAGTTGGCGACCGCCTGAACGGCAGACTGTTAGGCTGACGCCATGAAGCGCTCAGCCCTGCCCGCCGCGGTCCTTTTCGCTTCTTTCGCCGGGCCGGCCGCCGCGGCCGACCGCGACGCGCCGACCTTCTACGCCGACGTGCTGCCGCTGCTCCAGGTGCATTGCCAGGACTGCCACCGGCCGGCGGGCGCGAACTATGGCGGCATGCGCGCGCCGATGGCGCTGACCAGCTACGCCGACGTGCGCCCCTGGGCCAAATCGATCGCCCGCACCGTGGCCGCCCGTGAAATGCCGCCGTGGGACGCGCATCCCCAGCACGACGGGACCTTCGCCAACGAGCGCGTGCTCAGCGCGGCCGAGATCGAGACCCTGGTGAGCTGGGCCGCGACCGCCGCCGCCGCCGGCAACGCCGCCGACGCCCCGCCCCCGCGCGAGTTCCCCAGCTTTGGGGGATGGGTCGTGGGCGAGCCCGACCTGGTGGTGACCATGCCCGAGCCCTACTTCGTCGAGGACACAGTCGGCGACCTCTACGCCGCCTTCTCCTACGTCCTCACCGAGGAGGATCTGCCGGGGGATCGCTGGGTCGTCGCCTTCCAGTGCAAGCCGGACAGCGACATCATCCACCACTTCAACCTCCACCTCCTGGAACCAAACGAGAACGGCGAGCTGCCGCCGCCGCCGGAGTTCCCGAACCAGGATCAGATCGCCCCGTCGCCGGAGAACGCCGGCAACTACATGGGCGGCGTCTCCTCCGGCAGCGACGCGAACCGCTATCCGGAGGGCTACGGCTTCCTGCTCAAGAAGGGTTCCCGGGTGACCTTCGACATCCACTACCACAAGGAAGCCGGCGACGGCACCGGCGTGTGGGACCAGTCGTCGATCGGCTTCGTCTTCGCCGACAAGCCGGTGACCCGGTCGCTGGGCTCTGGGCTCCGCCCGATCATGAACTTCACCTTCGCGATTCCGCCGAACGACGGCAACCACCAGGTCGGCCCCTACTCCACCGTGGCCCAGAAGGACACGGACATCATCGCCCTGATGCCGCACATGCACATGCGCGGCAAAGCGGCCCGTTTCGAGGCCTTCTACCCCGACGGCGCCACCGAGGTGCTGCTGGACGTGCCCCAGTTCGACTTCTCGTGGCAGACGGTCTACTACTACGACCAGTTGAAACGGATCCCCGAGGGCACCCGGGTCGAGTACACGGCCTGGTACGACAACTCGGCCGAGAAGGCCCAGCGCTACGGCTTCAACTCGGACCGTACGGTCCGCTTCGGCCAGCCGTCGACGGACGAGATGATGATGGGCTTCATGATGAGCGCGGCCACGCCGGAGAACGAGCCGTAACCGCGGGTCTGCCATCCGTGCGCCCGATGACGGGCGCACGGACTGGTTCACGGGTGGCGCGGATCGCGCCACCCGGGTGTCATCCGCTGATAACAGCGCGCCGCGGAGCGGCGACCGCTCTAGCGTCGCCGCCGATGCGAGAGCCGGTGCGCGGTCACCAGGAAGGCGCCGGCGATCGCCAGACCCAGAAGTTCCCGGCTGTGCTCGATGTACATCCGGTCGGCCGACATCGGTGCCCATAGATCGCTGGTCGGGCGGTTCAGCACCCAGTCGGCAAAGCCCGGCAGCGTGAGCACCGCGCCTGCCAAGGTCACCGCGGCCAAGCCCAGGAACGCGACCGTGGGCAACGGCCGGTAGGCGGCAACCGTACAGGCGCAGGCAACCGCCGCGTAGTAGCCGACCCAGACCAGGGGGTCCGGGTCGTTGAGCTGCAGCAGGGCGAAGACCAGCATGAGCAGGCCCATGACCAGCGGCAGGAGCCCGGGGCTCGGGAGACGCCTTGAGGACTGCATCGCCCCGAGCCTAGCGCCCCGAAACCCCTCCCAAGCTCGGTGTTTCGGCCCATCCCGTCCTCGCCCAGGAGCTTGCGCAGAGAACTCGCTCCGCTGCGTTCTACGGCGCAACCTTCTGGGCCCGGCAACGGCTTTCTGCAAGGACGGTTCCGTCCACACGGTTCATCTCGTTCAGTCTTGACAAAACAAACCGGATGTTCCAACATCTCTGACTCATGACTGTCTCCGAGCCGATTTCCGTTCCGGATCGATCCGCCGAGCCCTCCGCCGCGGCCGACTTCAGCCTCGACGCCGCGGAGGAACGCTTCATCGAGGGCATGGGCCTGGCGCTCGAAGAGGACCGTCTACCCCGCATCGCGGGCCGCCTGGTCGGCCTGCTCATCCTGTCGCCGCAGCCACTTCGCTTCGACCGCCTGGCCGAGCGCCTGCGCGTGAGCCGCGGCAGCATCAGCACGAACACCCGTCTGCTGGAGAACATGGGCGTCATCGAACGGGTCACTCGCCCGGGCGACCGCCGCGACTACTTCCAGATCAACGAGCAGCCCGGCCTGCTGCAACGGGTCGCGGACCGCTTCCGCGACCGGCAGGCCATGGCCGAAGAGATGAAGCAGGCGCTCCTTCCCGGCGGCGGCGGCAGCGTCGTCGTTAACCGCCTGGACGGCTTCGTCCGCTTCTACGCCATCCTCGCCGACAGTCTCCACTCCGTGCTCGCCGCGATGGAGGACGGCGACGGCAACTCCTGACCTGGAACCGCGCAGACGATCCGAACCGCAGCACAACCAACCAGAGAGAACGACAACCATGGCGATAGTCAGACCCGGAGGAGCTGGAACCGGCCCCGTGCCGCCCCGCTCCCGAGCAGCCGCTGGACCGACAGCCAACGCGCCCCGTCAGTCGGGGCACGCCGGCGGCGCCGAGCGCTTCGACCCCGCCGCGGGCGGCTTTGTCCCGGCCGGCGCCCGCCCCCCCGCAAGGCCCCGGCGCCGCATCAGCGGCCCCTGGATCGCCGTTGGCGTAGCCGGGACAGTGGTTCTGGCCGCGGCCGCCGTCATCGCACTGGGCCGTTCGCCCGGGGCAGCGGCGCCCGGCGCCGTCGCGCTGGCCCAGGCGGTGCCGGTGCGCGCCGAGGCCGCCCGCCGGGGACACCTCTCGGTGCGCACCGCCTACTCCGGCGAACTGGTCGGCGAGGTCGCCGACATCTCGCCCCAGGTCTCGGGTCTGCTGGTCGAAATGTCGACCCGAATCGGTCAGCGGGTAGCGGCCGGCGCCGTGCTCGCCGTGATCGAGGACATCGACCTGAAGAGCCAGTTCCAGGAGGCCAGCGGTCAGCTTGGCGTCGCCAAGGCGAACCGCGACCGGGCCGCTGCCGAGCTGGTCGGGGTGGCAGCGGACTACCAGCGGGCGATGGAGCTCTACGAACAGAACCTGCTCTCCGAGCAGGAACAGCAGCAGTTCACGTCCAAGTACGGGACGGCGAAGGCGAACCTGGCCGCCGCCGAAGCCCAGGTCCGACAGTCAGCGGCGCGCGAGGCGCAGCTCGCGGAGCAGTTCGCCAACACCCGCGTGCGCGCCCCGTTCAACGCCGTGGTCGCCGACCGCTACCTCGACCGGGGCGCCCTGGTGCAGCCGGGAACCCCGATCCTCCGCCTGGTCGAGGAGGCGCCGCTGATGGTTCAGTTCCGGGTGCCCGAACGCGATCTGGCCTCCGTTCAGGCCGGCGCGGCCTTCGATGTCTCGACCGAGGCCACCGGTGAGCAGATCTTCTCCGGCACGGTGCGCCGGGTCGCCGGCGAGGTGCGCCGCAACGATCGCACTGTACTCGTCGAGGGCGAACTCGTGGGGACCGACGACCTGCTCAGGCCCGGCATGTACGCGAACGTCTCCGTCAGCCTGCGCGACCTCGACGACGCGCTGATCATTCCCGGCACCGCCCTGCTCGAGCGGGTGGCAATGGATGGCGCCCGCTCGGTCGGCGTCCTGGTGCCGGTCGACGGCTTGGCCGAGTGGCGGGCCGTCACCGTCGCGGGCCGCTCCGGCGAGTTCAGCGCGGTGAACGGCCGCCTCGAGGCCGGCGACCTTGTGCTGACGGTGGGACACGAGCAGCTCGGCAACGGCGCTCCGGTACGGGTGGTCAACGCGTACGAGGCGCCGGGCGGCGCAAGCTCCTAGATGAACCTCCCCCGTCTCTCGGCCAACCGTCCGGTCGGCGTCGGCATGCTCTACGTCTGCATCGCCGTGCTGGGCCTTGTCGCCGCTCGCCAACTCGCCGTCGACCTGATGCCCGAGGTCGACATGCCCCGGATCTCGATCTCCACCACCTACGAGGGCGTGGCGCCCGAGGAGATGGAGACCCTGGTCACGCGGCCGATCGAGCAGGCCCTCTCGACCGTCACCGGCCTCGACCAACTGAGCTCCATGTCCGCGGAGGGCATGAGCAGCATTCAGGCCCAGTTCGACTGGGGCATCGACCTGAACGAGGTCGTGAACGACATCCGCGAGCAGCTCGACTTCGTGCGTGGCAACCTGCCCGAAGACGCCTCCGCGCCGATGCTCTTCAAGTTCAACCTCTCGGACATGCCCGTCGTCTTCCTCGGCCTCTCCGGCGAGGGCGACGTCCGCCAGCTCCGCCACATGGCCGAGGAGACGATCAGCCGCCGTCTCGAGCGCCTGCCCGGGGTCGCCGCCGTCGACATCCAGGGCGGCCGGGTGCGGGAGATCCAGGTCCAGCTCGCCGCCGACCGGATGGCCGCGCTCGGCATCACGCCCAGCGAGGTCTCAATGGCCCTGTCACGGGAGAACCGCAACGTCTCGGCCGGCGACATGCTCGAGACGGGGCGCGAGGTTCTCATCCGTACGATCGGCGAGTTCGAGCGCAAGGTCGACGTCGAGAACACGATCGTCGCGATCCGCGACGGGCGCCCGATCCTCGTGCGCGACGTCGGGCGGGTCGAAGACGGCATCCGCGAGTTGACGAACGAGCTCTGGATCAACGGCGCGCCCGGCATGCGGATGTTCGTGCAGAAGCAGTCCGGCTCGAACACGGTGGAGGTCGTGGATCGACTGAGGAAGGAGATCGACGCGATCAATCGCGACTACGCCGGCCGCGCCGAGATTTCGATCCTCATGGACAGCGCCGCCTTCATCCGCCAGGCCGTGAACAACGTCCAGATGGGGGCCATGTTCGGCGCCGCGCTGGCGATCCTGGTGCTCTTCTTCTTCCTCCGCGACATACGGGCGACCCTGATCGTCGGCGCCGCCATCCCGATCTCGGTGCTGGCGACGATCGCTCTGATGTACTTCAACGGCTTCACCCTGAACGTCATCTCCCTGGCCGGCATCGCGCTTGGCATCGGCATGCTGGTCGACGGTTCGATCGTGGTGCTCGAGAGCATCTACCGCCGGCTCCACGAGGGCGAACGGCCCACCGCCGCCGCGATTGCCGGCAGCAACGAGGTGGCGATGGCGATCGCCGCCGGCACTCTGACCACCGTGGCCGTGTTCCTGCCCGTCGTCTTCATCTCCGGTTTCGCCGGCATCTTCTTCAACCAGTTGGCGATCACGGTCAGCTTCGCGCTGCTTTGCGCGCTGTTCGTCGCCCTCACCCTGATTCCCGCGGCGGCCGCGAGGTGGCTGCGCAAAGTGCCGGCAAGCCGCCGAACCGACGACGAACGCGTAGCCGCACTCGGCCCGGTCGACCTCGCCTACGGCCGCATGATCAAGTGGGCCCTCGGCCGGCCCGGCCTGGTCCTGGCCACGGCCGTCGTGCTGCTCTTCGGGTCCTTTACCCTGGTGCCGGTGATCGGGCTCGAGCTGATGCCCGAAAGCGACGAGGGCCGCCTCAACATGCAGGTCGAGATGCCGGTCGGCTCGCCGCTCGACGTCACCACCTCCACCATGGCTGAGATCGAGGCAAGGGTCCGCGGCGCCGTGCGACCGGAGGAACTCGACAACCTGCTCACCACCGCCGGCCCCGAGAGCTGGTGGCGGCCGGCCCAGTCGAACCAGGGCACGATGGAGATCCTGCTCACCCCGATCACCGAGCGGAGTCGCGGCCAGGACGAGATCGTGGCGTCGATCCGCCGGGCGATCGCCCACGTGCCCGCGGCCGACATCGAACTCTACGCCTCGTCCAGCAACATGATGATGCGCATGATGCGCGGCGGTCAGGACGCCCGCCTGGTGGTCGAGATCCGCGGCCACGACCTGGACCAGGGCAACGAGCTCGCCCAGCGCGTGGTCGACGCGATGGCGACAGTTCCGGGAGTCGTCCACCCCCGCCTCGACCGCGAGGCCGGCCAGCTCGAACGCACGCTGCGGGTCGATCGCGCCCGGCTGGCCCAACTGGGTCTCAACGGCAGCCAAGTCGCCGACGCGGTCGAGCACTACGTCCTCGGGCGCGTGGCGACCCGGTTCCGGGACCAGGGCGACGAGTTCGACATCCGGGTCCAGCTCCAGCCGGAGGACCGGCTGCGCCTCGAGCAGCTACCGCAACTGCCCATCGTCACCCCGTACGGCGACGTCGTCCGCCTGGGCTCGATCGTGAGCATCGATCCCGGCGAGGGGCCGCTGTCCATCAACCGTGAGAACCAGCAGCGCATCATGCAGGTCCTGGCCGGCATCGACGGCCGGCGTTTCAGCGACGTGGCGAACGAGGTCGAGGCCGCGCTGGCGCGGGTCGAGACGCCCTACGGTTTCACCATCGACATGGGCGGCGAACTCGAGGAGCAACGTCAGGTGTTCCTGGAGCTCCTGATCGGCGTGCTGCTTGCCGTCTTCCTCGTCTACACCGTGATGGCGGTCCAGTTCGAGTCCCTGGTCCAGCCGCTGGTGATCATGACCGCGGTGCCGTTCTCGCTGCTCGGCGTGCTCCTGACCCTCGCGGTCACCGGCACGACGCTGAACATGAACTCCTTCCTCGGCCTGGTGGTCCTGGTCGGCATCGTGGTCAACAACGCGATCGTGCTGGTGGACAACGTGAACCGGATGCGCCGGGAAGTCGGCTGCACCCTCCACGAGGCCCTGGTCCGCGGCGCCCGGCGCCGCCTGCGACCGATCCTGATGACGACGCTCACCACCGCGCTCGGCCTGTTGCCCTTGACCCTCGGAATCGGCGAGGGCTCGGAACTGCAGGCGCCCCTGGCCCGCGTGGTCGTCGGCGGGCTCCTGGCCTCGACCCTGATCACGCTGATCTTCGTGCCCTCGCTCTACCTGCTGGTCGAACGCGGCCGCGAACGCCGCCGGGCGATGCGTGGTCGCCGGAAAGCGGCGCGGAGCGCCGGCCTGAACATCCCGCATGGCGCTCCGGCGCTGCGGGGTTCGTGATCGGGATCCAGTCAGAGCAGCTGCCGTCCGGCGAACCGGGACCACCTCAATGAGAACGGGCGCGACAAGAACGATCGCACACATCGGCGCTACCGTGGTTTGGTGCGCATCCTGAAGGAGCTCCGCAGCGAACTGGACGACGCCGGCCATCCTGCCGCTCAGTCGATCCCAGGATACGTCCTCGAGTGCTTGACCTGGAACGCTCCCGACACCTTTTTCGATCGCTACGGCTGGTATGCCCGGGTTGGAGCCGTGTTGGGGTATCTCGGGACCCAGATCGACAGCGGATCGAGTTGGCAGACGTGGCGTGAGGTCGACAAAGTTAAGCTCCTCTTTGCACAGTCTCAACCGTGGACACCGGTCCAGGCACGCGCCTTCATCAATGCCGCGTGGGCCTACCTGGGAGCACGCTAGTCGTGAGGCTTGAGCGCCTCCACATCACCGTTTTTGTCGGAATCTCCGCGATCGTATGGTCCATCGTGTTGGTGGCTCGCGGCACCCCTGTTTCTTGGGATCACGCCGCGCCCTTCTCCAGCGTCGTGGGAGTTTTGGTCTCGCTTGGCTTTCTCTTCGAGCGCTACGCTTGGCGGCAGTCCTTTCTGAAAGGCTGGCTTGTCAACAGACCGGATCTACGAGGCACTTGGCGAGTCGAACTTCAGTCCAGCTACATTGATCCCGACACGGGCGAGACAATCCCAACGATCCTCTGCTACATGGGGGTGAAGCAGACGCTGTCGACTCTTCAGATGCACCTCATGACACCTGAGTCGGAGTCGTCCTTCATCGCCAGCCATGTGCAACCGTCACCCAACGGAGAGGGCTTCCAAGTGATCGGTGTCTACGCCAACGAGCCCAACATTCATCTGCGTAACGAGCGGATCAGCGAGATGCATCATGGAGCCATCGTCGTCGGGACGCACGGGCCGCGGCTTCGACCAACCACTCTCACGGGGAAGTACTGGACGGACCGTAAGACGACGGGCACCATGGACTTCACCCACCGTCTCGATGAGCTCCATACGCGCTTTGAGTCAGCCGACAAGGCGTTCTCGGCGGAGGAGCCGAGAATCGCAGCATAGGGCCAAGCAGGATCCCAGCAGCTCTCCCGTCACGGACAGGCGAAGATGGAGGTGTAGTGGTTCAGCCATGGTCCTCGGGCCCGATAGGATCACCGCCATGGCTGAGCCCGCGCACACGGCGACGCTGTCGCCGTCGGAGGAAGAGCGCGACCCGGAAGCGGCGCCGCTCGATCCGGCCGACTTCCCCGGTTGCCGGCCGGTTCACATTCCACTCGAAGACATCGAGGACTACGAGGGCCGCCTCGAGTACTGGGAGGCGCGCACCGAAACGGCGATGGTCGTCGGCGAACCGACCACGCGGTTCCACGAAGGCCCGTCACACCGGCTCGCCAAGCTGTCGGAACGACTGGCTGCGGAACGCGGATCGCCGATCGAGGCGTACGGGACGACAGACCTCGTACGGTTCGATGCTGGCGGTAGACCTCATGTCCTGATGCAGGCCGACCAGATCCTCTACCTGCACCCACCGCCATCCGATGAACTGACCCCGAAGGTTGACGTGGACGGCGATGCTCTGCCGGACGTGATCCTGGAGGTCGACTACTCGACCGATGTCAGGGTACGCAAGCTGCCGCTGTACGAAGCGTGTGGCTTCCCCGAGGTCTGGGTCGACGTGCCCGACGCGCCGTCGCCGAGCCGGCCGAAGTCTCGTGTCTCGGGACTTATGATCCATGTTCTCGAAGGAGGCCGCTTCCGCACCGCGCGAACCAGCCGCGCCTTCCCCAGTTGGACCGCGAAGGAGATCCACCGAGCGCTGAACGAGCACACGATGTCGGCCTCGACGGAGGCCGCACTGCATCGCGTCGGGAGAGCCCTTGGCGCCGCGGAAGGCACCGGTCCGGACGACGATCGATGGCTTCGCCGCCACCGCGACGAGGGCCGGGCCGAGATACGATCCGAGACAGGCTACGAGACGGTGACGGCAGTCCTCAGGGAGCGCGGCATCCCGACCACGCCCGCCCTGAAGGTCCGGCTCCTGGAACTCGGGGAGGTACCCGTGGCCGAGTTGATTCGCGCCGCGCTCAGGTGCCGGAGCGAAGCGGAGTTCCTGGAACTCTGCGCCGCAAACGAACGCGGACCCCGGCCTGAAGGCGCCGACTTGTAGCAGCTAGCGCCCACCGAGCCAGCGCTTCACGCCGGATGCGGGCGAGACGCCCGCGTGCCATCCGTGCGCCCGATGACGGGCGGACGGAGTGGTTCGCGTGTGGCGCGGGTCGCGCCACACGGGTTCCCAGGGTCGGAGCGACAACCGCTGGTTGCTAGCCCCCGCCCCAGCGGTACTGCAACCGGGCGTAGTAGAAGCCGCCGTTGATGTCGAACGGGGCGCGCGTGCTGTAGAGGTTGCCGATCACGGTCGGGTTCGGATTGAGATCGGCCGCCCCGTCCAGCGCGTTGCGGCCTCCGATCACGAGCCGGGTTGAGGCGTCGAGCCTGACCGCAGCCTCCAGGTCGAGAAGGTACGAGCCGCCGTAGGCCCAGGCGTCCCGGGGGTCCCACCAGCCGTCGAAGTAACCCAGGCGCCCGAGCAGTTCCACGCGGCCGATCTCGTGGTGAACGGCGGCGTTCCAGCGCAGGCCGGGAAGTGCGTCGCGCAGCTCGCGGATCCGCCGCGCGTCCAGAGTGAGCGGGTTGTATTCGGTGACTTCGGTGCGGGTCAGGTTGATCGCGAAGTCGATCGTCGTATGCCCGCCCCAAGCCTCCGGCTGCCACGACGCGACCAGATCGACGCCCTCGGTGCGGGTCTCGAAGTCGTTGGCGAAGAAGCGGAAGTTCGCCAGGTTGGCGGCGCTGGCGATGCCCTCCGCCAGGAGCTGGTCCACTTCGTCCGGCGCCAGGGCGAAGAGCTGGGTCACGCCCAGGCGGTCGCGCAGATCGATCCGGAACACGTCCGCTGTGAGCAGGAGCGATCCCCGCTCCAGAACCATTCCGGCCGCCAGGTTGAGCGACTTCTCGGCGTCGAGGGCCCTGCCGCCGCGCAGCGCCGCCACCCGCGAAGTGGACGGGATCGTGCCGTTGTTGACGAGCTCCAGCAGGTTGGGATCCCACTGCGTCGAGACGTTGAACGCGTTCTGCTGGCCGGGCGCACGCCGCCGACCAGGGAAGCGTCGGTGCGCTCGCCGCCGAACACCGGCTGGAAGCCGCCCGGGAACATCTCCTGGAAGCTGAAGCAGTTCGGATCGGCGAACACGCGGCCGAGCGCGTCCTGGTCGGGCAGGCCGTTCGTCACCGAAACGGTGGGACAGCCGGCCGACCCGTCGACGACCCCGTCGGCCGCGTCCAGGGCGTCGCCGATGAGCAGCGTGGCGCCGCCGTCGTTGCTGAACACGGCGTCCCGGGTGTTCGGGTTGCGGAAGAAGAAGTTCCGCGATCCCACCCGCCGGCTGGCGTAGTTGGCATGGCCGTAGAACTGCGAACTGCCGCCGCCCAACGGCCGGCCGAAGTTCATCCACAGCTTGAGGTTGTCTTCGACCTCGGGCGCGCCGAAGAGTTGCGCCGGGTCGGCGACATGGGTGTTGCCGGCGGCAACCAGCAGCGCGGCGTCGGCGCGCTGGATGTTCCGGTTCGTCGGCTCGGCGCCGCCGTACTCCAGGCTCAGGTTGAGAAAGCCGCTCTCTCCCCAGGGCAGGCCGATGTTGCCGGCGAAGGTCACGGACTCCCCGTCCCCCCGGCCATAGGCGCCGGTGAGCAGCTCGAACGACCCGCCGGACCTCTTGTCCTTGAGCAGGAAGTTCATCACCCCGGCGATCGCGTCCGAACCGTACTGCGCCGAGGCGCCGTCACGCAGCACCTCGACCTGGCGCAGCGCGATGGCGGGAATCGGCGACAGGTCCGGGCCCTGGGCGCCGTGGGAGACGCCGATCCGGGACCACAGGATGACCGCGCCGCGATGGCGCCGCCGGCCGTTGACGAGCACCAGGGTGTGGTCGGGCGCCAGACCGCGCAGGTTGGTCGGCCGCACGACGACCGCGGCGTCGCCGGAGGTGGCGCTGATGTTCAGCGACGGAACCACGTTGCGCAGCAGCATGTCGAGTTCGTCTCGCCCTGATGCGCGACGTGCTCGCTGGAGATCACGTCGATCGGCGCCATCGACTCGGTGATCGACCGCTGCCGCGCGCGGGTGCCGGTGACCACGATCTCATCGTGAACGTGCGCCGCCGGATCGTCGGACTCGGCTTCGTCGTGTGCGGCCTCCGCACCTTCGGTCTCGCCGTCCAGCTGGCCAGACAACGGACCAGCCAGGAACAAGGCAAGCAACAGCGCGCGCGCCGCAAGACGCCAGCAAGGAACTCCCATCTCCGAAACCTCCGCCCGGTTCGCGCCGACCAACTCGGACCCTACTCCCCAGCCAGGCCGAACACAAAGACGACGTTCCCCATCGCGACGACGACCCGTTGCTCGCCAGAGGCGGCGTAGGTCATCGGCGAGGCGTGCGGCGCGGCGCCGAGCGAGATCCGCCACAGCGGCTCCCCGGTCTCCTCGTCCAGGGCGAAGAAGTAGCCGTCGACGCTGGCGCTCCAGACCAGGCCGCCGGCCGTGGCCAGGACGCCGCTGCGGGTTCTCGGCGTGATCGGGAACTCCCAGCGCACCTCGCCGGTCACAGCCTCGACCGCCCGGATGGCGCTCTGGTAGTGCTCGGTCGGTTTTGCCATTCGCATGCCGCCGCCGAGGAAGTTGCTGCCCTCCACGTACTCGTCGTCACGCTGGTAGTAGATGGCCTCGCCGTCGAAGGCGTTCACGTAGAGCAGCCCCGTTTGCGGACTGTAGGCCGGCGACCACCAGTTCGTGGCGCCGCCGGCCATCGGCGCGATGAGGGTGCCCTCCTCGGTCGGAAACACGTTCTCGCGCAGCAGCGGCCGCCCTTCCTCGTCGAGTCCGTCGGCCCAGTTCTGCATGGCGAACGCCTCCCCGAGCACGAACTTGCCGTTCTGCCGGTTCAGCAGGTAGTAGAAGGCGTTCCGGTTGGCCCACAGCATCGCCTTCATCGGCTCGCCGGAGACTTCAACCTCAGCCAGCACCGGCACCTGGATCGCGTCCCAGTCCCAGACGTCGTGGGGCGTGAACTGAAAGTGCCAGACGATCTTCCCGGTCTTCCCGTCGAGCGCCAGCACCGACGACGAGTACAGATTGTCGCCGAGCCGCAGGTCGCCGTTCCAGTCCGGCGCCGGGTTGCCTGTGCCCCAGTAGATGAGGTCGAGATCCGGGTCGTAGACGCCGGTGAGCCAAGTCGGCGCGCCGCCCGTACGCCAGGAGTCACCCGCCCAGGTGTCGTTGTGCGGCTCGCCAGGGCCCGGGACCGTGTAGGTACGCCACCTGCGTTCGCCGGTCGCGGCGTCGTAGCCGTCGATGAAGCCGCGGATGCCGTACTCGCCACCGGCGATGCCGGTAACGACCGTGTCGCCGACGACGAGCGGCGCCGAGGTTTTGCTGTAGCCCTTCGTGTGCTCTTCGACCTCCGTTTCCCACAGCAGGGAGCCGGAGCGCGCGTCGATCGCCACCAGGTGGGCGTCGTTCGTGCTCATGTAGAGCGTCTCGCCCAGGATCGCGACACCCCGGTTGTTGCGACCGCAGCAGACCCGGATGTCATCCGGCACCGGGTGTTCGTAGCGCCAGTAGGGGCGCCCCGTCGCCGCATCGACGGCGGTCACGTTGCTGGGCGACTCGGTGATGAACATCAGGCCGTCGACCACCAGGGGCGTCGTCTCGTTCCGGTCGAGCTGCCGGATCTGGTGGGCCCACTTCAGTTCGAGCCGACCGACGTTCTCGCGGTCGATCTGGTCGAGGCGGCTGAAACGCTGCCCATGCAAGGCGCCGTGGTACATCAGCCAGTTGTGCGGCTCGTCGTCCGAGTTCAACAGCCGATCCCAGGTCACCGGCGACAGCACCGGTGCTCCCTCACCGACCCCTTCCTGGGCCAGGAGGACCGGCGCGGAGGCCAGCAGCAGGATGGCCGGCGCCGCGATGAGCCACCTCACGATTCGCTCCTCCGAAGCGAGGACAGATAGGCGACCAGGTCGTCGCGCTCTTCGTCCGAAAGCGGCTCCACCGGCATCGACGATTCCTCTATCCGCTCGACCTTGCCAACCGCCGCCTTCGAGAAGGATCGGAGCTCGTCGTCACCGTCCATCATCCGCAGGTTGAACGTGTCCTCGCCCATCCTCAGGCCCTCGATCACGGCGCCGTCGGCGCGCGTGACCCGCAGCGTCCACCAGCGCGGCGCGACCTCGGCATTCGGTTCCGTCAGGTCCTCAACCAACTCTGTGGGGTTGCGCCGCTCGCCGACCCTCGACAGATCGGGACCGAGACGGCCGCCGCGGCCGTGAACCATGTGGCAGCGGCCGCAGTCGAAACGCTCGAACGCTTCCCTGCCGGCCTCCACCGACCCGGGAAGGGAGGCAAGATCGACGGCATCCGAGAGCGAACCAAGGTAGGTGACCAACTGCCAGATCACCTGGTCCTTGGCGCGCCGCAAGCCCCGCATCGAGGTGCCCTCGACGCCATTCCGGATGACCCGGTAGAGCCCGGCGTCCGTCGTCGCGTGCCGGAATCGCCCGGTCGTGAGGTCCGGGCCGTCGCCCTCCTCTCCCCCGGTGCCGAGCAGCCCGTGGCAACTGACGCATCTCAACCCGTACTGCCGTGCTCCCATCCGGGCGTCGACGCTGCTGGTGTACGGGTTCTCCGGTCCCTCCGCGGTTTGCCCGATGGCTACGACCGGCAGGAAAAGCAACAGCGCGACCGCTACGCCAGCAAAGCGGGCTTGGCTGCGGCCAGCCACTGCTACTCCCCACCGCCCTCCGTCTCCGGCCGCCGCTTCGGTTCCACCTTCGCCACCGCGAGCAGCGACTCCACGCAGTCGCGCAGCGACTCGTCGAAGGGCCGGAACTCGATACCCGTGGCCGCCCGCATCCGGTCGTTGCGCAGTTCGCAGCCGGCCCAGATCCCGCGCAGTTCCTCCTCCCGTTTCTGCACGTGCTCGGGATGGGGATCCACCACCTCCGGCGTGGCGTGGCGGATCTCCGGCAGCAGGCGATCGATGCCGGCGTTGATCTCCTCCACCGGCACGGCGTCCGTCGACCAGGCGATGAAGCGTTCGCCGTTGTGCACGTCGACACTCTCGAGCAGCCGGATGTGGCACTCCGCGTCGTCGCGGACATCGACCGTCATCCAGGGCCGGTAGGCCTGGGTCTGCGTGCACGAGCCGCTCAGCATCAACTCGATGTTGTGCTGCCAGGGCCCCTTGTCCTTCTGGTGCGCCGACAGGATAGGGCCGACGTTGTCGCCTGGGCAGCAGGTGATCGCGTCCCAGCGGCCGCTCTTCTCCGCCGCGTCGGTGAAGGCCCGCTGAGCGTAGACCTTGCTCATCGAGTATCCGTGGCCGCGCTCCGGCGTGCGCTTCGGGTTCGCTTCGTCCGGATAGCGGTCCTCGTACAGGACGGGCCGCCGGACGAACTCGTAGATGTCGGCCTCCATGATGATTGCGGCGATGCTCGAGGTGACGACAACGCGCGTCACCGACCCCGACTTCTCGATACTCGCGACAATGTGGACGCAAACCTTCTTGACGTAGTCGAAGTCGTCGTAGTCGCTGACGTGCGCGATGTGTGCGACGCCGTGGCAACCGGCGAAGATGTCGTCGAAGCAGCCCGCCTCGTCCAGGTTCGCGGAGTGGATGGTCAGCCGGCCCGAGGCGTACCCCGGCATCTCGCGCAGAAAGGTCGTCTTCTCCGGGTCGTTCGCGTCCCGCACACAGGCGCGCACCCGGTAGCCCTTGTCCAGTAGCAGGCGGACCGCCCAGCCGCCGACGAAACCGGCGCTGCCCGTGACCGCGACCGTGCCGCCCTTCGGTATCGGAGCCATCTCGCTTTCTCCTTCGGTTGGTTCGCGCGACGATACCCGACCGGGATGCGGAATCGCGCGTGTGTGTAGTGCGAACCGGCGCATGGTGCTAGCGTTGCCTGGTTGGCCCACTGGGCGCCTCTTCGAAAGGCCCTGCCGTCAACGCGTTCGCTTCGCGCATGTCCGACCTCCGCAGTGCCCTGACTGCCTCTGTCCTGCTGCCGGGAACCGATCCCGGCGCCGACTGCTCGACTCGGCGCAGCGAGAACAACGACGCCGGCGAGCGGGTCCAATGCGGCGACCACGTCTACGAGTTGCGCCGCCTGCGGCCCGAAAACCGCGACGACATCGTGAGCCTCGCCCGCGCCCTGCCCGAGATCGACCTGCAGTTCCTGCGCTCCGACCTCACCGATCCGGACGTGGTCGAGGGCTGGATCCGCGACGCCAGTTCCGGCAGCCGTTTCACGACCCTGGCCTACTACGAGGACGAGCTGGTGGGCTATGGAAGCCTGAATCTGCGGGACCTGCAGTGGATGAGCCACCTGGGCGAGATCCGCGTGATCATCGCGGAAGGCCACCGACGTTCCGGTCTAGGCCGCGTCCTGACCCAGCGCGTGTTCGACA
Source organism: Candidatus Multivorans sp. (assembly GCA_965247095.1). GTDB lineage: Bacteria > Acidobacteriota > Thermoanaerobaculia > Multivoradales > Multivoraceae > Multivorans. Next base: position 1,481,051 of record OZ251997.1, read on the forward strand.
CGGCGCGCGACCTGGGCCTGCTCAAGCTCGTGGCGCAGATGACGCGCGAGCAGATCGGCGCCCGCCGGCTCTTCGAACGGCTCGGCTTCTCGCCCGAGGCCCTGCTCACGGACTGGGTGATCGACCGCTCCGGGCGTACCCGCGACATGATGATCATGTCGTTCGACGTGGACGCGGAGAACCGGAGCGGCACCTGAGTCAGCGAAAGCGGCGCCGCATCCGCGTCGTCTCCTGGAACGTGAACGGCCTGCGCGCCTGCGCGCGCAAGGGCTTCCTCGACTGGCTCGGGACCAGCCGGGCGCAGATCGTCGGCCTGCAGGAGACCAAGGCCCGCGCCGAACAGTTGCTGCCGGAGCTGCGGAAGCCGAGCCGCTGGCACACGGCCTTCTCCAGCGCTGAGCGCCCCGGCTACTCGGGCGTCGGCCTCTATTCACGCCTGGAACCCGCTTGGGTCCAAACCTCGCTGGGCGAGCACCGCTTCGACGCGGAGGGCAGACTGCAACTGGCCCTGTTCGGCAAGCTGCTGGTGGCCAACGTCTACTTCCCCAAGGGCAGCGGCAGCAAGCGCGACAACAGCCGGGTGCCGTACAAGCTGGACTTCTACCGGGCGCTGTTCGACCAGCTCGACCAGGCCCGTGAAGCCGGCTATCGCGTCCTGGTGATGGGCGACTTCAACACCGCGCCGCAGCCGATCGACCTGGCGCGGCCGAAGCAGAACGTCCGCAACTCGGGCTTCCTGCCGGAAGAACGCGAGGAACTCCAGCGGTGGCTCGACGCCGGCTGGATCGACACTTTCCGCAGCCTGCACCCGGACACGGTCCGCTATAGCTGGTGGCGACAGGCCTTCAATGCTCGCGAGCGGAACGTCGGCTGGCGGATCGACCTGGTGCTGGCCTCGGAAGCCGCGATGCGCTTCGTCGATCGTGCCTTCATCGCCACGGAGATCGCCGGGGCCGACCACTGCCCGGTGGGTGTCGATCTCAACGCTGAGGTGCTGGCGTGAGCGAAGCGCGCTCGGCGCCGAGCCGGGCGACCACTGCGAAGGGCATCCGGCGCCGGATGGCCGGCTTCGCGACGCCGGAGGGCCTGGCGCGGGGACGGAGCTTCCGGCTGCGGCCGACCGACATCCTGATCGCCACCTATCCCAAGGCCGGTACGACCCTGATGCAGCAGATCGTCCACGGGCTGCGCACCGGCGGCGACATGGACTTCGGCGAGATCACGGAGGTCGTGCCCTGGCTCGAACTCGCCCACGACCTCGGCCTCGACCTCGACGCCCCGCAGCGCGCCGAACCGAGGGCCTTCAAGACCCACTTCGACTGGAACGAAGCGCCGAAGGGTGGCCGCACGCTCTACGTTGTCCGCGACCCGGCCGACTCCCTGGTCTCCTTCTTCCACTTCTTCAACGGCTGGGTGTTCGAAGCCGGAAGCGTCTCGATCGAGGACTTCGCTCTCGAGTACGTGCACCGCGGCTCGCGCAGCGGCCGGTACTGGGATCACCTCGTGTCCTGGTGGCCCCGCCGCCTCGACCCCGACACCCTCTGGCTCTGCTTCGAGGACATCGTCGCCGACCTCCCCGCCGCCACAGCTCGCGTGGACCGATTCCTGGGCCTCGACCCGGAGCGCCCGAACGTCGAGATCGCGACCCGTCAGGCGTCAATCGACTTCATGCGCCGGCACGGCTCGAAGTTCGACGACAACCTGGTACGCCGCACCCGCAACGCCGCGTGCGGCCTGCCCGCAGACGCAGGCAGCACGAAGGTCCGCAAGGGCCGTGTCGGCGACAGCAAGCGGGAACTGCCGGCCAGGGTCGCCGAAGTGTGGCGCCGCGAATGGAGGCGGGTCGTCGAACCGGCGACCGGATGCGCCTCGTACGCAGAACTCCGGGCGAAGGCGGCAGCTCTTCTCGACCGCTGATTGCTGCTACAGCAGGCCGCCCTCAGGCGCAGGGCGGGCGCGCTGGTTGTAGAGCATCTTCTTCAACCGCTCGCGTTCTTCGTCGGAAAGGTTCGTGTAGTCGATCGCCAGGTCGCTTGAGATCTCCATGCCTCGCTGGACCGCCGGGCGGGCGCTGAGTTCCTCGAACCAGCGCTTGAAGTACGGGAACTCGTCGATGTCCTGCTCCTGGTCCTGCCAGCGGACCGTCCACGGGTAGCAGATCATGTCGGCGATCGTGTACTCGTCACCGATCAGATAGCGGCGGTCGTAGAGGCGGTTGTTCATCACCCCGTAGAGCCGGTTCACCTCGTCGGTGAAGCGTCGTACGGCGTAGCTCTGGTCGCCCTCGGTGTCGCCGAGGCGGCGGAAGTGGCCGCACTCGCCCGACTTCGGCCCCTGGTTCGCCATCTGCCAGATGAGCCACTGGTTCACTTCGTGTCGGCCGCGCAGATCCTCCGGGTAGAAGCGACCCGCCTTCTCCGCGATGTAGATCATGATCGCGCCGGACTCGAACAGCGTAATCGAACCGCCGCCGTCCGCCGGCTCGTGGTCGACCATCGCCGGCATGCGGTTGTTGGGCGAGATCTGGAGGAACTCGTCCTTGAACTGGTCCCCGAAGCCGATCCGGCAGGGCACGATGCGGTACGGCAGCCCGCACTCCTCCAGCAGGATCGTGACCTTCTTGCCGTTCGGTGTCGGCCAGTAGTGCAGATCGATCATCGCGCGCCCTCTCTCTAGTAGTCGCAGGATCGGCCCGCGAGAATAGCCCAGCGACGGCAAGGCGGAAGCGCCGGAACCTCCGTCAGACGGCCCTGCCGTAGGATGGGCGGCGTCGCACGGAAACCGACATGCTCACTCGATTCACGATCAAGGGCTTCAAGCGCTTCCGCGACTCAATGACCGTCGACCTCGAGGACGTCACGGTTCTGGTTGGCGCCAACAACAGCGGCAAGTCCACGGTTCTCCAAGCGCTGACGCTGTTTCAGTACTGCATCGAGATCACGCGCAAGTTCAACGGTAACGGTCGTCGAGCCGAGGAGTTGTCCCTTGCCAGTCGCACCATTGGGTTTGACGAGTTCGGGGTGTTGCCGGTCGCCCATCCCGGTGACCTTTGGCCCAATGGTCAGATGTCTCAGAAAGGCAAACAGAGGCCGATCTCACTACGGGCCACCTTCGCCAACGACGCTCATGTCGAGTTCCAGCTCGCGATCAGCTTCAACCGCTTGAGTATCAGGCCAATCACCAAAGGGGCGTGGCGAGAAGCGATCGGTCGCGGCGACATTCGCCTGATCCCCATCTTCGCGGGCTTCCTCCCTCAGGAGGAGTATCTGACGCCGCCCGCCCGGCAGGATCGGCTGCGTCTGCAGCGGCACGGCGAGATGGTCCGCAACCAACGGTGGGGCCTCCAACAGGAGGAACCGAAACGATGGGATCAACTCCGCGCGCTTCTGGCTGAGCTCTTTCCCGAGAGCCGAATCGACGTCGACTTCAACCTTGACATCGACCGATTCCTTAGGGCCACATACCGGGACGAAGCCCTACGGCGCAGGAGCGACGTGATCACGGCAGGTTCCGGTTTCCACCAAGCTCTTCAAATCCTGGCGTCCGTACTAACGCCGGGGACCGCGTTGTTCCTCCTCGATGAACCGGACGCCCATCTTCACGCGCGCCTGCAGGGGCAACTGATGGGGATTCTAGGGCGTCTGGCGCATGAGGCGCCGCAGCAGTTCGTCCTGGCCACGCACTCGCCGCAGCTCATGAATGCGGCCCCGACCGGCTCGGTCCGAGTCTGCATGGGAGGTCGGGCCGTGCCGCTGTCCGTACAGCCCGAGCAACTCCAGTTGCTGGGCGACCTGGGCGCCATGGACCAGATGGAACTGGTGCCTCTGCTGTTGAATCGCGCCGTCGTCTTCGTCGAGAACAAGAGCGACCGAAAACTGCTGGAGGCCTTCGCCCGTAAGCACTGGGACTCGCAGAGGCAGCAGGCCGTCTGGCGGGATCTGACGTTCCTCTACACGTACCAGGGACCGATCGAGGCCCGTGTCCTCGACCTGGCGCGCCAGGTACGCGACATCGCCTCAAGTCCCATAGCGGAGAGTTCCGCACCAATGAAGTTCGTGGCGATAGGAGATCGGGATCACCGCACGGACAAAGCGCGCAGAAGAGCCCTGCGAGATCGGAACGCTCGCGCAAAGAGCGACACGTGCAAGCTCGACTTCAGGTTGGTGCTCTGGGAGGAGAACGAGATCGAGAACTATCTCCTCGACCGCGAGGCGATCCTGCGCCTGCTCGATTCTCAAGCCGCGGAGGCGCGACGGAAAGGCGAATGGGGCAAGCTGCGGAGGGAGTTCGCGCTCGAATGGGATCGCCTGTTGAGAGATCAGAGCGAGAGCATCTGGGAGCGAGTTGCCGACCGACTGCATCGTGAGGATCGCCGCCTGGCTCTGGTGACCGCGATGGACCGCGCTCGAGGCGAGGTCCAACTCAGCGACGAGAACCTGGCCCACTGGTGCGATGCAAAGACAATGCTGAGCAAGCTGCGGCGCTGGCTCCAGGAACGGGGATTCGCGTCCCACCTGACGCCGGAAGAGATCATCGAGCAGATGACAGTCGTGCCGCCGGATGTCCAGAAGACGCTGCGCCTGCTGCAACGGCTCAAGCCGCCACGCAGCCGCGCCAGCTCGGTACCGGCGTAGGCCGCCGGCCGGCGAGTACCCCGGCCGCGATACGCTCTCGCTCGCCCCTCTACGCTCGCAGGCTCAACAGGAGGTAACCTGGTGCACAACCGCACGTCGACTCTCGCAACTACCATCAGCACGCTCGCACTCGGCTTCATCGCGGCTGCCTCCACTGCAGCCGAACCGGCCGACGCCGCGGCGCAACTCGCTGCCGCGATCCAGGCGGCGCCCGACGACCGCCGGGACGGCGCGCGGGTCCTGGGCTGGGACGACGACGGCAAGGTCGTCGAGTTGCGCGCGGGCAGCAACGATCTGGTCTGCCTGGCCGCCCGGCCGGGCGAGGAGCGCTGGAGCGTCGCCTGCTACCACAAGTCGCTGGAGCCCTTCATGGCCCGCGGCCGCGAGCTCCTGGCCCAGGGCATCACCGGCGAGGAGCGCATCGCGATGCGCGAAACGGAGATCGCCGAGGGCAAGCTGGCCATGCCGCGCGAGCCGCGCACCCTCTACGTCCTCCACGGCAGCGGCTTCGACGCCGAGGCCGGCAAGGTCGTCGATCCGTATCTGCGCTGGGTGATCTACACCCCTTACGCCACGCCGGAGTCGACCGGGCTCACGACCCGCCCCGTACCCGGCGCGCCCTGGCTGATGGCGCCCGGCACCGCGGGGGCCCACGTGATGATCAATCCGCCGCAGCCCGACCAGCAGTGACCGCGGTCGCCACAACCGCTGCCAAATGATGAGCACCGCCTTCAGCGACAGTCCCTTCCGGGACATTGTCGGCCCGTCGTCGCAGTTCTACATCTCGCAGCGCCTGCGGCTCCACTACCTGAGCTGGGGCAACGAGGACAAGCCGCCCCTGGTGCTGATCCACGGCGGCCGGGACCACGCGCACAACTGGGACTGGGTGGCGAACGCGCTGCGCTCCGACTACCACATCGTGGCCCCGGACCTGCGCGGCCACGGCGACAGCGAGTGGGCGATCGGCGGCATGTACGCGATCACCGACTTCGTGCTCGACATCGCGCAACTGCTCGAGGCGCTCGACCGCTTTCCGGTGCGCATCCTGGCCCACTCCCTGGGCGCGAACATCGCCCTCCACTACACCGGCCTCTACCCCGAGAACGTCCACAAGCTGGTGGCGATCGAGGGCATGGGGCCGCCCCCTCGAATCCTCAGCGACCGGGTCACCACGGCGGTCGATGAGCGCATGCGGGGCTGGATCGGAAGCATGCAGAAGCTCGCCGGGCGGCAACCGCGGCGCTACCCGTCGCTCGACGCCGCGGCCGAGCGGATGCAGGAGGTGAACAGCTTCCTGAGCCCCGAGCAGGCCCGCCACCTCACGGTCAACGGCATGGCGCGCAACGAGGACGGCACCTACACCTGGAAGTTCGACAACTACGTCCGCTCGTTCCCGCCCTACCGCTACGACGAGGAGGAATTGCGCAGCATCTGGGGCCGGATCACCTGCCCCACCCTGCTGGTACGGGGCACGGAGAGCTGGGCCAGCGACCCGGTCGAGGACGGCCGAATCGACGCGTTCCAGAACGCGGAGCGGCGCAACTTCCAAGGCGCCGGGCACTGGGTCCACCACGACCAGATCGACGAGTTCGTGGCTACGACCCGGGCCTTCCTGGCCGGCGACTAGCGGAGCGCACCGTGACCGCGACCGATCCGGCGAGCGACCCGGCCCCGCGCCCCGCGGCCCCGGTCCAGGCCGGCGAGCGGATCGCCGCCATCGACGTCCTGCGCGGCTTCGCCGTGCTGGGCATCCTGGTGATGAACGTGCAGAGCTACTCGATGATCTCGGCGGCGTACCTGAACCCGGCCGCGAACGACAAGCTGGCGGGCGCCGGTTTCTCGGTCTGGCTGCTGACCCACGTGTTCGCCGATACCAAGTTCATGTCGATCTTCTCGACGCTGTTCGGCGCCGGCATGGCCCTGATGGCCGAGCGGGCCGCCTCCCGCGGCGCCTCGGCCACCGGCATCCACTACCGGCGGCAGTTCTGGCTGCTCCTCCTTGGCCTGGCGCACGCCCATCTGATCTGGTACGGCGACATCCTGGTGCCGTACGCGCTATGCGGCTTCATTCTCTACAGCCTCCGCAACATGCGGCCGCGGAAGCTGGTGATCGCCGGGTTCGCCATGACCGCGGTGACCCCGGTTCTCTTCCTGCTGACGGCGCAGTCCCTGCCGAGCATGCCCGCCGACGTACGGGCCGGTCTCGAACTGGGTTGGGCGCCGGCCGCAGGCGAGGTCGAAGCCGAGATCGCCACCTACCAGTCGGGCTGGCTGACCCAGATGCCGGAGCGCAGCGCCAACGCCATTGGCCTGGAGACCACCGTCTTCCTGCTCCTGTTCCTCTGGCGTTCCGGCGGCCTGATGCTGGTCGGCATGGGTCTCTACAAGCTCGGCGTGCTCTCGGCGCAACGCTCGTCCGCGTTCTACCGGCGCATGGCCGCTGCAGGCCTCGCGCTCGGCCTGCCGATCGTGGCCGCCGGAGTGATCTTCAATACCCGGCACGACTTCGCCTTCGAGTATTCAATGTTCCAGGGCCAGATGTTCAACTACGTCGGCTCGATCGGCGTCTTCCTCGGCTACCTCGCCATGGTCATGCTCGCGGTCCAGAACGGCTGGCTTCGCGCCCTGCAGCGGCGGTTTCAGGCGGCGGGCCGGATGGCGCTCTCGAACTACATCAGCCAGAGCGTGATCTGCACCCTGATCTTCTACGGCCATGGCATCGGCCTGTTCGAGCAGGTCGATCGCCTCGGCCAGACCGCGATCGTCGCCCTGATCTGGGCTCTGCAACTGATCTGGTCGCCCTGGTGGCTGGCCCGCTTCCGCTTCGGGCCGCTGGAGTGGCTGTGGCGTTCGCTCACCTACATGAAACTCCAACCGATGACCGTGGGCAGACCTGCCTAGCAACTTGCGCGGCACAAACTGGGTGCGGCGGCGTCCCCGCCGGCATCCGGTAGTTCTGCCGCGCAAGCAGCCCCACCGAAAGGAGCCCCCAATGAACCGCAAGCTCTCCGTCGCAACGTGCATCCTCTTCTTCGCCGTGGCCGCTCTCGCTACCGGCGGCGCCGCCATGGGACAGATCGGCCCCCGGCCCGAACAGATCGAAGAACTCATGAAGGGACCGGCCGATACGCCGGTCGTCATGGTCAACCTGCTGCGGTTCAAGGAAGCGGCCGACGCGTCCGACGAGGGCCTGAGCGGGGCCGAGGCCTACCAGCGCTACGGCACCCAGATGATCCAGTGGATCACATCCCAGGGCGGCCGCCTGATCTGGTCGGGCCGGGTCGACTCGTTCGTGATCGGCGACACGGAGGAGCGCTTCGACGTGGTCGCGCTGGTCGAGTACCCGTCGCGTGCCGAGTTCCTGCGCATCGCCGGCGATCCGCGGGTGGCGGAGTACTCGGTTCACCGCACCGCCGGTCTGGAAATGCAGTGGCTGATCGCGTCGACGACCGCGGCCTCGCTCAGCACAAGCGCGCCCGACGAGGCGTCGAACGACTGAGTTACACTCCCGGCTCGCGAGCCCGCGACCCGAGTCAACCAACGACGGTTCCCTCAAGGTGAAGGAGATCCCGGATATGCGTTCGAAGAACCTGGCGCCAGTCCTGGCCGCGGCAGTGCTTCTCGCTGCCGGCACGACGATCGCCGCGACGCCACTCGCCGCCTCGGAGCACGAGGAACCGGTCGGCAACCTGGCCGAACTGATGCGCGCCATCCTGTTCCCAAACTCGAACTTCCTGTTCGACGTCCAGACCACGGACCCGGGCGCCCCGCCCGAGGCCGGCAGCGAAGACGACCGCTCCGCATCGTCCCTCTTCTCCGGCATCTACACCGGCTGGCAGGTGCCGCAGCAGGCGGCGCTCGCCCTGGCCGAGGTCGAGCCGCTGATCATGAATGCCGACCGCAAGTGCGAGAACGGCAAGCCCGCGCCGGTCGGCAACGAGGACTTCCAGAAGTACGCCAAGCAGTTGACCGCCGTCGCCAAGGAGATCTACGCCGCGGCGCACGAAGAGGATCAGGAGAAGGTCAGCGACCTGACCAACCAACTCGCGGGCGCCTGCGAGGACTGCCACGCGATCTACCGGAAGTACCAGGACCGCTGCCGCAGGTAGGGCCGTGCCGGCGCCGCCCGGTATGAGCCGAACAGGGTCACCTTCCGATGTTCATCCGCAGCGCCTTCGAGTGGGTCGACGCGCTTCCCAGCAGCGTCGCGCTGCGGGAATCGCTGAACGCGTACCCGACCCTGCTGACGGCCCACGTCGTCAGCATGTGCCTGTTCGCCGGCCTGATCGCTTTCTGGGACATGCGGCTGGTCGGGCTGACACTCAAGAAGGTGCCGGTATCGAACATCCCGGCCCGGATCTTCCCGTGGGCGCTGACCGGATACGCGATCAACCTGATCACCGGCGGTCTGCTGCTCTACAGCCAGCCCATGCGCTACTACAACAACTTCTACTTCTGGGCCAAGATGCTGCTGATGGTGATCGCCGGCATCAACATGTTCTGGTTCCACTACGCCACCTACAAGTCGGTTCAGGCTTGGGACCAGGGACGCGATATCCCGTTCAACGCCCGGGTCGCCGGCGTTGTCTCCCTGGTGCTGTGGGCGGCGGTCGTCGTGACCGGCCGCATGATGGCCTACGCCGGCCTGATGCCAGACTGGTGGGACAACCTGAACATAGGCGCCTGACCGCGGAGGATCGATCAGTGATGCAGTCCTTCTTCGAGTGGATGCAGGGTCTATCCCTCAGCGCCTGGATGCTGGAGGAGACCTGGGCGTCGCCGATCATCCAATGCGCGCACCTGGTCGCCCTGGTGGCCTTTGCCGGCGCCGTGCTGCTGGTCGACATCCGGCTGCTCGGTCGCGGCCTGATCAAGACATCGACCGCCCGGCTCGCGCGCGAGGCCGACCGCTGGATGATCTGGAGCTTCGTCGCCCTGTTCGTCACCGGCGCGCCGCAGGTCCTGTCCACGGCGCTCAAGCAGTACTACAGCCCGTTCTTCTGGTGGAAGATGCAGATCATCGTCATCGGGCTGCTCTTCAACTTCACCATCCGACGCCGCGTCGCGTTCGCCGAAGAAGGAACGCTGGGGCACTGGCCCAAGGTGGTCGGCGCGCTGTCGATCGGCATCTGGACCAGCGTCTCGGTGTGGGCACGGCTGATCGGCCTGCTGTCCTGACCAGGCGTTCCACTCCCCACCTGGGAACGCGGGCATCCCTGCCCGCATCCGGCGCAAGTCGCGCAGCGACGAGCGCGGGTTTCTGCTCGGCTTCCAGAGCCGCGGCAACCCTGATGCTCGCTACAGCGCTCTCAAGCCCGCCCTTGACGGGCCAGACGGGCGCCTCCGGCGACTGGCCGGCCTTCGGCGGCGATCCCGGCAACAGCAAGTACTCGACGCTCGACCAGATCGACCGCGACAACTTCCGGGACGTCGAGGTCGTCTGGCGCTGGCGGTCGGTCGCCGCCGACACGGAGGTCCCGAGCACCGTACGGCGGAGCCAGTTCAAGGCGATCCCGCTCGAGATCGGAGGCCGGATCTTCGTCTCCACTTCTCTCAGCCAGGTCGCCGCCATCGACGCCGAAAGCGGCGAAACGATCTGGACCTACGACCCGGAGAGCTGGCGTGCCGGCCGTCCCGCGAACCTCGGCTTCCAGCACCGCGGGGTCGCCTACTGGACCGATGGCGAGCGCGAGCGGGTGCTGATTCCCACCCACGACCGCCGGCTCGTGTCGCTCGACGCCGCCACCGGCAAGCCCGATCCTGACTTCGGCGACGGCGGCGCGGTCGAGATGACGCCCCATCTCGGGCGCGAGGTGATGGAGAGCCGGACCACCCATAGCTCACCGCCCGCGATCTGCGGCAACACGGTGATCGTCGGCTCGATCGTCGCCGATTTCGCAACCCACAAGGAGGCCCCGCCCGGCTTCGTCCGCGCCTACGACATCCCGACCGGCGAACTCGCCTGGGTGTTCCACACAATTCCCCAGGACGATGAGCTCGGCGTCGAGACCTGGGAGGAAGAGTCCTGGCGCTACAGCGGCAACACGAACGTCTGGTCGATGATCGCGGTCGACGAGGAAGCGCGAACAGCCTTCCTGCCCATCGGCACGCCGACGAACGATCTCTACGGCGGCCACCGGCTCGGCGACAATCTGTACGCCGAGAGCATCGTCGCGGTCGACTGCGAGACCGGGGAGCGCCGCTGGCACTACCAGTTCGTCCACCACGGCCTCTGGGACTACGACCCGCCGACCGCCCCCAACCTGTTCGAGGCGACGGTGGACGGCGAGCGGGTGCGCGGCGTGGTCCAGGTCACCAAGCAGGCCTTCGCCTTCGTCTTCGACCGCACGAACGGCAAACCGGTGTGGGAGATCGAGGAACGCGAGGCGCCGCCCAGCGACGTACCGGGCGAGCGCGCGGCGCCGACCCAGCCGTTCCCTACCAAGCCGGCCGCCTTCGACCGCCAGGGCATCACCGCGGACGACCTGATCGACTGGACTCCGGAACTCCGCGCCGAGGCGCTCGAGATCGTCGCGGAGTACGACCTGGTGCCGCTCTACACCCCGCCTCGCTACGAGGAAACCGGCAAACCCACGATCCAGTTGCCGTCCGACGGCGGCGGCGCGAACTGGACCGGGGCCGCCGTCGATCCCGAGACCGGGATCCTCTACGTGGTGTCGCACACCCGTCCCGCCAGCGTCTCCCTGACCAAGCCCGACCCGAACCGCTCGGACCTGAACTTCGTGCCCGACCGCTGGTACTCGACGGTCCAAGGACCCCGGGGCCTGCCGCTGGTGAAGCCGCCGTACGGGCGGATCACGGCGATCGACCTGAACACCGGCGAGCATCTGTGGGTGGTTCCCCACGGCGTCGGCCCGGTGAACCACCCGGCCATCGCCGATCTCGAACTCGGCCGCCTCGGCAACATCAACCACACGGCGGCGCCCCTGGTGACGCCCACGCTGCTCTTCGTCACCGCGACGAGAGAGCACTCCCGCGATCCCGAAGCGGACGGACCCGACATACCGCCCGAGATCAGCGTCTACGACAAGGCGACGGGCGAGTACCTGGGCGGCATCGAGTTGCCGGAGACACCGCACTCGAACGTGATCAGCTACGAACACGGCGGCCGGCAGTATCTCGCCGTCGCCACCGGCGGCGGCCGCTTCGCCATCGGCGGCGGCGGTACGCCTCCCGAGCTAGTGACCCTCGCGCTGCACGTAGGAGATTCCGCGCCATGAGGCCTCTACCCATGCCTATCGTCCCAACCCTCGCCGCCGCGACCGCGGCGTTCCTTCTCGCCGGCGCCGCCGTCTCTCAGTCGCCGCGCCGCGCGGAGGCCGCCTACGCGGTCGACGACGCGGCCCTGGTCGGCGCCGCCGGCCGCACCAGCGACTGGTTGACCTACGGCGGCACCTACAAGGAGCAACGCTACAGCCCGCTCGATCAGATCAACAACGGCAACATAGGCGAGCTCGGCATCTCCTGGGTCATGGAGACGAACACGAAGCGCGGCCTCGAGGGCACGCCCCTGATCGTCGACGGCGTGATGTACGCAACCGGCGCCTGGAACGTGATCTACGCGCTGGACGCGGTGACCGGCGAACCGCTGTGGACCTACGACCCGGAGGTGCCTCGTTCCGTTTCGATGAAGGCCTGCTGCGACGCCGTCGACCGCGGCGCCGCCCTCTACCGGGGCAAGGTGATCTCGGCCACGCTCGACGGGCGGCTGATCGCGGTCGACGCCGAGACGGGGGAGCTCGCCTGGTCGGCGATGACCGTGCCCGAGGACTCGATGTACACGATCACCGGCGCGCCCCGGATCGCCAGGGGCAAGGTGATCATCGGCAACAGCGGCGCCGAGTACGGCGTGCGCGGCTACGTCGACGCCTACGACGCCGAGACCGGCGACCTGGCCTGGCGCTTCTACACCGTGCCCGGCAACCCGGCCGACGGCTTCGAGAACGACGCGATGCGCATGGCTGCCGAGACCTGGACCGGCGAGTGGTGGACCGGCGGCGGCGGCGGCACCGTGTGGGACTCGATCGTCTACGACCCAGAACTCGACCTGCTCTACATCGGCGTCGGCAACGGCGCGCCGTGGGACCGGAACCTCCGCAGTCCAGACGGCGGCGACAACCTGTTCCTGTCGTCGATCGTGGCGCTTCGCCCCGACACCGGCGAGTACGTCTGGCACTACCAGACGACCCCGGGAGACTCCTGGGACTACACGGCGACGCAGCCGATCGTGCTCGCCGAACTGCCCATCGGCGGCCGCGTGCGCCAGGTGCTTATGCAGGCGCCGAAGAACGGCTTCTTCTACGTCCTCGACCGCCGCACCGGCGAGCTGATCTCGGCCGAAGAGTTCGTCACCGTAACCTGGGCCAGCCACGTCGACCTCGCGACCGGACGTCCGGTCGAGCTCGCCGGCGCCCGCTACACCGACCAGGCCGTCGCCGTCTCGCCCGGACCACTCGGCGGGCACAACTGGCACCCGATGGCGTTCAGCCCGGACACTGGACTCGTGTACATCCCGGCGATGGAGATGTCGAACTTCTACGTCCCCGACCCGAACTTCAAGTACACCCCGGGCCAGTGGAACCTGGGCGTGCGGGCGGCGGCGCCCGAGGACATCCCCCAGGCGGTGATCGACGCCACCGGCCTCTCCGGTCAGATGCTGGCCGAGGACGCGCCGCCGGCCCTGCTCTCCGGACATCTCCTGGCCTGGGACCCGGTCGCCCAGCGCGAGGCCTGGCGCGTGCAGTACACGATGCCGTGGTCCGGCGGCACGCTCGCCACCGGCGGCAACCTGGTCTTCCAGGGCACGCCCTTCGGTCTTCTCACCGCCTACCGCGCCGACGACGGCGAGAAGCTCTGGGAGAGCTACACCGGCAGCGGCGTGATCGCCCCGCCGATCACCTTCGAGAGCGGCGGCACCCAGTACATCGCGGTGATGTCCGGCTGGGGCGGCGCCTTCGGCATCGTCGGCAGCCGCTCGGCCCGGCAGGCGGTCGAGAGCGAGGGCCGCATCGTAGTCTACGCCCTCGGCGCCACCGGCCGACCGATCGAGCGGCAGGAGCGCCGCGAGGTGCGCGTCACCCGCGTCGATCACGGAGCGTCGACCGGGGACATCGACGCCGGACGGCGGCTGTTCAACCAGTACTGCCTGGTCTGCCACGGCTACGGCGCGGTCTCCGGCGGCGTCACCCCGGATCTCCGCCAATCGTCGCAGCGCGTCTTCGACTCCTACGAGGCGGCCCTTCTCGAAGGCGCCCTCGTCGACCTCGGCATGCCCGACTTCTCGCCCGTCCTCGACCGCGACGACGTTGCGTTGATCAAGGCCTACGTGTTGCACCGCCGCAACATGCTCGCGGACGAGCAGGCCGCCGCGGCGGCTGGCGAGGCGCCCTGATCCGGAGCCGTGAGCACGCACCCGCCTGCGGCGGGGCCATAGGGGGAGGGGCCCCAGCGGTCCTTCGCGCTCGGAGGAGGATGGAAGGGGGTGCGCTCACTTCACTCCGCTTGTATTTTGGACTTCCAGTCCGGGGAGGGTGAGATCAGGTTCTTCAAGCAGTCCGCAGCCGCCGGGCCTGTGGAGAACGCGTTGTTTTGCGGATTTCGCTTGCATGCGTCGCAGCGAGGGTACGTCGGGCGCCGCAGCGAGTTCAGATTTTCCCCGCCGCTCGCGGGGGATGGCCGCCTCGGGGCCTGGCCAGGCCCCGAGGCGGGCGGCGGGTCGGACCGTTTTCACTCCGTGGGCTTCAGGCCCGGGAGCGAGCTTGGTCGGCCCGTCGCGACCCATCCTGCGCGTCCTGAACGGATGCATGGGCTCGAGGCCCGCATAACCAACAAGCGAAGGAGACCCAGGACATGGCCAACCAGAGACTACACGCGGTTGCCGGCATCGATGTAGGCAAGCACTGGCTCGACGCCCACATCGACCCGCTTGACGTAGCGCGGCGCTTCGAGAACACGCTGCCCGGCCGCCGCGCCCTGCGCAACTGGCTGCGCAGAGAGGGCGTCCGCCGCGCGGTCTTCGAACCGACCGGCCGCTACCACCGCCGGCTGCACCAGTGTCTGGCCGCGGACGGCTGTGAGACCGTCCTGGTGCAACCGGCCCGCGCCCGGCGCTTCGCCCAGGCCTTCGGCAAGCTCGCCAAGACGGATCGCGTCGATGCCGCGATGTTGGCCCGGTTCGGGCGCCTGGAAGGCCTGGAGGCCACGCCGCCAAAAACGGCTAATCTGCGCCAACTCAAGGATCTCGTGCTGATCCGGCGGCGCTTCGTCGACGAGCGCGCCGACCTGGGAAAGCTGGCGTCGGAGCTCGAATCGAAGGCCGGCCTGCGGCAGGTACGTCTGCAACTGCGCTCGCTCGACACGCGCGTCGAGGCCCTCGATGGGGCCATTCTCGCCGCGATCGATGCCGATGAAGAGCTGAAACGCCGCGCCGAAGTGCTGCAGTCGATCCCCGGCATCGGCCCGGCCACGGCAGCCAGCCTGGTCGCCGACATGCCGGAACTGGGGAGCCTCGACCGGCGTGCCGCCGGTGCCCTGCTCGGAGTAGCCCCCTGGGCCTGCGACAGCGGCCAGCGCCAGGGCCGCCGCCACGTGCGAGGCGGCCGCGCTGCGCCGAGGCGCGCCATGTTCATAGCCGCCCTGGCGGCGATCCGCTTCAATCCCCCTCTCCGCGACTTCTACCGCAGACTCCGCGAACGCGGCAAGGAGCACAAGGTCGCCCTCGTCGCCGTCATGAGAAAGCTCGTCGTGCTCGCCAATGTCCTGCTGCAGCAAGACCGCCTCTGGTTGCCCGAACCGCCCGCGGCGACGACGCCAGCATGAACCCCCGAATTCACCGGCCACTAACCTTGACTCCCAACACGGATGCTCGCTCCGACTTGGTGTCGGTTTGTGTGAGCACGCGGGGCGTCGCTCGCTTCGAGCCCGCTGGGCCCCCTTCGCAGGCTGGACGTTGTCGGGCGGCCGGGTCTTCCCAATGGCTGAGCGCGGCTTCGTCGGCACGTACCACCGGATGTCGCCCAAGCACTTGCACCGCTACGTCGCGGAGTTCGTGGGACGCCAGAACCAGCGCGAGGAAGACACACTCGACCAGATGCTCGACATGGTTCGCGGCATGATCGGACGACGGCTGATGTACAGCAGCCTCATTGAACCGAACGGCCTACCGTCAGGAGCGCGCCAGTGAGTCGGGAAGTTGTCCTGCCGCCCGTCAACGACATCACCCCCGAAGAACTCGCCCGGAGACTCGTTACGCCCATGCCCAAGCCGCCCTACAAGGTCATCGCTCACCGAGCCGATCACCCGCTCAAGATCGGCGACATCGAGATCTCGTGCTTCGTCTTGGAGGACGAAACGCGGGTGCTGAGCCGGAGAGGAACCGCGGCGGGCATCGGAGTTCAGATCGGCGGAAGTGGTGATGGTGGCGAAATGCCCGTTTTCATGCATCAGAAGTGCTCTCGCCCTTTGTTGATGCGGGTTTGGTGATGGTGGCGAAATCGCCCATCCCGTTCACCGCGCCGAGCAGCGGCAAGGTGGTTCACGGCTACCCGGCAACGATGCTTTCGGACCTGTGCTTGGCGATCGTGGAGGCTCACCGGCACGGCGCCACCACGTCCAGGCAGCAGGTCATCGTGGATCGCGCCTACGCTCTCAACCGAGGGTTTGCAGCGGTCGGCATCGTCGCCCTCGTCGATGAAGCGACGGGCTACCAGCGCATCCGCGAGGAACGCGCGCTTGCGGCGATCCTGGAGCGCTACCTGAGCGAGGAACTACAGCCTTGGGTGCGGACATTCCCGTTCGAGTTCTACGAGTTGATGTTCAAGTTGCGTGGGCACCGAATGCCGCCGCCGAACGGCAAGATGCCGGCGTGGGTCGCTTCACCATCGAACTCGTCTATGCGCGGTTTGCCCCCGGAGTGCTCCGGGACGTGATGGACCGAACCCCGCGTCTGCCGAGCGGTGAACTCAAGTACCGCCTTCAGCGTTGGAGCGGCTTCATGCAGCGGTTCAACGTCGCGTCGCCGCAGTTTCGCGAAGACACAAACCAGCTTCAACTCGACCTGGAGCAGAAGACCCGGCAGCGGAAGATGGACCTCTGATGCCCATGCCCCGCGTGGCCGACACGCTATGCACGCCGCGCTACGATCCGTCAAACTCATCACTGAGAGAGGAGACACCGGATGGGCAACGCCAAATCCCGCATCGTACTGGCACTCCTGTTCACATGTTCAGGATCACTACTAGCCCAGGCGCTGCGTGCCCAAGAAGCGAAGTGGACCTGTACCGAGACGCTGGAGTATCTGCGCGGCAGTCGGTTCGCTCACGTCGCGTTGACCCAACCTGCCGACATGCCCGGCGTCGGCGAGGTCTACATCACGCTGGCGAATGTTCGGCGCTTCGCCGTAGTCCGCAGCCAGGGATTGGAGATCCGGTGGGACTGGAACGACCCTGACAGCGACAACGATGCCGGCTACCGCTATTCGTTCATCATCGAACCGAGTGGCGAAGGAAGGTACCTCGACTTCGACTTTGGAGAGGAAGATGACGCTGGCGGGGTCTCGGCAAAAGCCCGCCAGCGTTATACCTGCCGCCGGACGCAAACGCCGGCGGAGGCGCAATGAGTGTGCTTACTGACCAACGGCCCCTATACGCGCTGCCATAATCCCCCGGCCTCTCGGCTAGTAGTCGAGGGGCCCTGTTCCACATCCCGAAAGAGGTCCCCCATGTTGACCGACGTTATGTCTGCGGCCGCCGTCGCCCTCTCCTTGGTGGCGATTCTCGTGTCGGTCGCGACCGGTCGGAACCTCCAAAAACGACAACACCGTTTCGAGCTGCTGGCAACCTGCCTAGAGGATCTATCCGAGCGGGAGAAGAAGGCCGCCCGGTTCGTTCGATGGGAAGTGCTGGGCGAGTACGACGAGGACAGCGGCTGGAGCCATTACCAGAGCGCGGTTGAGATCTACGGTTTGATGAAGCACCACCTTCTCGACATTGCGGTCCTCGAAGAGCAGATCAAACGCGTAGAGGACTTCCGATCCCGGCTACTTCGTGGCGAACGCCGCACACCCGATGGTGAGTGGCATCTTCGCGATGCGCTGCACATGGAGACAGCTTCGTTTGTTTGGCTGCTGAAGGACGCTGTCGCTAAAGCACTGTACGGCACCGATCCACGGCCGCCGGGAGCGAAGTGGAGGAAGGCTGGCAGCGCCGCCTCAACCGTCTAGTCAAGGTTGTAATCCCCATCTGAAGCATCATGATCATCGAGACTTGGCGGCGGTACCTGCTGTACATCCTGCTCTTCGGGGCGGTCGGCCTGTTGGCCGAGTTCTACCTCCTCGGCCACTATGAGGATCGGAAGCAGTGGATCCCGCTGGTGCTGCTCGGTGCCGGCACGGTAGCCGGAACT
Organism: Candidatus Multivorans sp.; assembly: GCA_965247095.1. Lineage (GTDB taxonomy): Bacteria > Acidobacteriota > Thermoanaerobaculia > Multivoradales > Multivoraceae > Multivorans. The sequence goes on from OZ251997.1 coordinate 1,499,107, forward strand.
TGGCTGGCGGTGCGGCCGTCCTGGTTGGCGGCCCGCGTGTTCCGGGTGATCGTCGCCGCCTACCTGCCGGCCGGCCTGCTCGGCGTCTACTTTCACTTCCAGTCCAACGTCGAGTTTGAGCGTGAACTGCACCCGACCTCCAATGGCCTGGAACTCGTGATTGAGAGCCTCGGCGGCGCGATGCCGACACTGGCGCCGGGAGCGATGATCCTGCTCGGCATGCTCGGTATACTGATCGCCCTCCAGCACCCGGCTGCCGGCGGCTCCGCCGGCACGTCACCGGACGGCGACACGGCGGACCCTGCCGCCCCGCACAACTAGCCCTCCAATCCCAGATGAGGACCAATCTCCAGATGAATCGCTCGGCTCTAATGTGGGCTACAACGGTTCTGTTGACCTGCGCCATCCCCGCCGCCGCACAAGTCGGCGCCAATCAGGGTCTCCTCAACCCGAACCTCGCCAGCGAGGAAGAACTCGCCGCGGTCGACGGTCTCGACGGCGACGCGGTCAAGGCACTCCTCGAAGGCCGTCCGTTCCTGCGCGCCGCGGACCTCCACGCCGTGATCTCGGCTCACGTCGGCGAGGACGCGTACGACGGGATCTACGGGGCTCTCTGGGCGCCCATCGACCTGAACGACGCGACCTCCGAGGAAATCGAGCTCATCCCCGGCGTCGGCCGCCGCATGCGGCACGAGTTCGAGGAGTACCGCCCGTACGAGGCGATGTCCCAGTTCCGCCGCGAGATCGGCAAGTACGTCGACGACGACGAGGTGGAGCGGCTCGCGCGCTACGTCGAGATCCGGTAGCTCGCCAACGTTGGTACGCCGGAATGCGCTCACACGGTGACCCGCGCACCTCTCTCCAAGCCGTTGCGGTAACCGGCCGGCCCAGGCGGGGCGTCGGGCGTAGGCCGACTCTGGATTCCATGCGTCGGCATAGCGGATACGCTATGGGGAATCGTGAAGTGGTCGGTCGAAACCCATGCCGCCGTCGATTCCGAGATCGCGGCCCTACCACCGGGACTTCGAGCCCAGCTGGTGCGCCTGCTCGAGATGGTCGAGACGGTCGGCCTTGACCGGCTGCGCGAACCGCACGTACGACACCTGGAGGGCAAGCTCTGGGAGTTGCGGGCCAAGGCGGTTGAGGGAATCGCACGGGGCATCTACGTGACGGCAACGGGGCGGCGCGTAGTGGTGCTGCATGTCTTTGCGAAGAAGTCGCAGCGCACGCCACGACGGGCCTTGGCAACCGCCCGACAACGACTGGGAGGGGTGACACCATGACGAAGCTGAAGGATCTGAAGGCGCGCTTGATGGAGGATCCGGCGTTTCGGGAGGAGTACGCCAGTGCCGACAGCGAGTATGCGTTGATCGAGGCGATGATCCGCGCCCGTACTGCGGCGAAGCTGACGCAGGCGGAACTGGCCGAACGGCTCGGCACGACCCAATCGGCGATCGCGCGGCTGGAAGGGGGCCGGGTGTCGCCGTCTTACGCGACGTTGCGGCGCTATGCGGAAGCGACCGGAACGCGGCTAACGGTCGGATTCGAACGCGCTGGCTGACCAGCTAGCCGCCGGCAGGTTCTTCGCCGTAACGAAAACACCCGGGTGCCGCGGCCGACGATCTGCTTGAACTCGGTCATCGAGCCGACCACCCTGTCGAGCACGATGACCCGGCAGGTCTGGATATCGACGCCGGTGGACAGCAGGCGCGAGGTGGTGACGAGCGGCAGGTTCGTCTCGCGGGGCGTACTGGCCCCCGTGCGGTCGTGGAACACGAAGCCGTCGCCGTTCGATGAGAACGCGAAGGGGATGTTCAGGGTCTCGGCGTAATCCAGCGCCTGCTGCATGCCGTCGCCCACGCTATCCGCCTCAGCGGCCTCCGTGCCGTTCCGCGTCACTTCGGGCATCCACGCCCGGACCGCCCCCAGGCCGCAAGCCTAAGCCACGCCGAAGATCGGCAACGCCGGATAGTCCCCCTTGAGGATGGCCGAGGCGTCGTCCATGCCCATCCAGCCCTCGATCATCGACGCGTAGACGCGCCGGAAGTCGGTGGTCATCTTCAGGTTGCCGTCGTCCAGGTCGGTAAGGCTGGGCGGGTCGCCGTAGAAGCCGCCGGCAACGCCCTTGCCGGCGACGAACATCGGACCGGCAGTGCCGTGGTCGGTGCCAAGGCTCCCGTTCTCCTCTACCCGGCGCCCGAACTCGGTGAACATGAGCACGGCCACGTCGTCGGCACGATCCATACGCTCGATGTCGCGCACGAAACCAGCCACCGCGTCGGACATGTACATGAGCAGCCGGGCGTGGGTGTCGGCCTGGTGGACGTGGGTGTCGAACGAGTTGCCGCGGAAGCTGACGTAGTAGATGCGGGTCGGCAACTCGGCCTGGATCAGCGCCGCCACCTTGCGCAGGTCGGCGCCGAGCCCGCCTATGCCGTAGTCGACCGGTGTCTTGTAGCCCGACCAGGCGTCGCGCACGAGAGCCGCGCTCGTGGCGGCGTTCGAGGCCGTACCGCGCAGGAAGTCGAGGGCGTCGTTGCCGCTCGCCTCGTCGCTGCCGAGCTGCGCGAGCGCCCGCTTCTGCTGCGGCGTACCCTGACGCCGCAAGCGTCCCGGATCGTCGAACACCAGGGGCGAATGGCGAGCGGCGCGCACCGCGGGCGACTGCGAACGGGCGACGTTGATGATGTAGTTCGGGGTGCCGTCGGGACCGTGGTCGTCGGCGAAGCGGCCGAGCCAGCCGAGGGCCTCGCCGCCATTCGGTACGCCGGTGTGCCAGAAGCCCATCGACGAGAAATGGGAGAGACTGGGGTTCGGGTAGCCGCAGCCTTCGACCACCGCCATCCGCCCCTCCTTGTACAGGCGCTCCATGCCGCTCAGCGACGGATGGAACCCGGCCTCCTCGGTGAGCCCGATCACGCGCTTCGGGCGGATGCCGAGGTTCGGCCGTACCCGGTAGTACTCGTCGTTGCGGAACGGGACGACCGTGTTCAGGCCGTCGTTGCCGCCCGACAGCTCGACCACGACGAGGATGCGGCGCGACGCGTCCGAGACGCCGCTCTGTAGTTCCTCGAGCGCCAGCGCCGCCGAAGTGCGGCCCAGTACCGCGGGCAAACCGGCAGCAACGCCGATGCCGTAGAGGCCCCGGTGCAGGAAATCGCGCCGCGAGCAGCCGCAGGGTAGTCGTTCAGGCATATCGGCTCCTTGGTTCCTGGTTGCGGGTGCCTCAGCCCAACTGGTACTCCGGCGAACTGAAGATGAGGTAGAGCGTCGAACGGAGCGCCTTCTCCACCTTCCCCGGCGCTCCCTCCGCTTCTTCGTCCAGCCCGGTCGAATCGAGTTCCGCTGCTAGGTAGTCCACCAACGCCCGGCGGCCCGGCCCGGTCACCGGCACGCGGAGGAACCGGCGCAGCAGATGATCGACCGCACCCTCCGCGTCGGTGGCTCCAGCCGCCAGCACCATCGCCCGCAGGTCGACATCGAGGGTGTGGCGCGGAATCAGCTTGACCCGTTCGTATGCCATCGCGTAGCCGCGGTAGCCGCCGTACCGCGTGTTGTACTCCTCGTCGGCGTCGGCCATCGCGTTCGAGGCCGCGTCGCCCTGCCTGGTCGCCGCGGTGATCGTCATGCCCTGCGCCAACCGCTCGCCGACCTGCCGGTAGATGCCCGGCATGCGCCGGTCCGGATGTCCGAACTCCTCGAGCCTGGGCGGGAAGAGCACGGAGCGCATCGCGTTGCCGCGTTCGAGCAACGTCGCCGGCGTGATCCAGGTCCGACCGCCGGCCCAACCGGCGACATTCGGCGGGTAGAGCAACTGCTGCCCCAGGCGCCCGGTCAGACTGTTCATGTCCGGCACTGTCGGCGCGGTCGCGGCGCCGAGCTTGCGGTAGGTCGAGACGACAAGCTGGACCGGACTCTTGATCTGCGTCGCGACCGACGGCGGACTGTAGAAGTCGCGCGACGAGAGGATCGTGCGCAGCAGAACCTTCAACTCGTATCCGGATTCCCGCAGGCGACGCCCCAGTTCCGCCTGGAGCGCGGGCGCCAAATCCGCGCGCACCAGGTAGCGGAAGAGCTTGCCGGCGATGAACTCAGCGGTGGCCGGCTGCTCGAGGATGGTGTCGAGCACCTCCTCGCCACCGAGGTTTCCCTCGCGACCCAGGAAGGTCTTGGCGCCGTCGTCGTGGAGCTCGGCGTCGAACCGGAAGTCGAGCACGTCGTTGGTCCAGCCGGTGAAGGCCCGCGACGCCTCCCGAATGTCCTGCTCGGTGTAGTTGCTCGCGTTTCCCAGGTTGTTCAGGCCCATCGTGAACAGCTCGAGCAGCTCGCGGCCGAAGTTCTCGTTCGGGTGGTCCTTCACGTTCTCCCGGTTGTCCAGGTAGACCAGCATCGCCGGGTCGCGCATGACGGCGAGCACCAGGCTGCGGAAGTCGCCGGTGGCGTGGGCACGCAGGGTCCGGTTCTGCAGGGCCATCTTCCGGACGTCGCGGACCTTGACCTCCGAGGTCGCGAAGTGGTCGTGCCAGAAGAGCGTCATCTTCTCTTCGAGCGGCCGCGGCGTCGCGACCATGCGGTCGCCCCACCACAATGCGAGTCGCCGCGTTTCCAGCACGTTGCTGCGCAGACCGTAGAAGAACTTGTCGACCACCGGCTGCAGCGGGCGCGAGGAACCCTCAGGCAGGACATCCACGCCCAACGCGCTCCCCCGCTGCCGCCCGATCCGCACTGCCTGGGCGCGGCTGGGAGGAAATGGGTCCATCCCAACGTCCCAGATCCCCGATTCGTCGAACGGAAGCAGATCCGAGTCGTCTACCTGCTCGTAGTCCACCAGTCTCGCGACCGCACCCTCGAGGCCCAAGGCAACAAGCTCCTCGATCTGCGCCGGCGTGCCGCCGAAACCCGCGCGTTCCAACAGATGCGCCGCCTGCTCGTAGCCGAAGTCCTTCCCCGCCAACGGGGCCAGGTCGCCCACCCAGACGTGGGCGGCCGAGTCGACCGGCGCCCCGAGGGCCGGCACGGAAAGCACAACGGAAAGCGCAGCAGCCCCAGCAATCACCGCCGCAGCGCGGAGTCCTCGACGAGCGCGATGCTTCAACCGGGTTTTCCCCCTTTGAGGTCAAGACAGGCCGCCGCCGATGATAGCGGCTGGGAACCCGGCCCGGGCGACGGCTCAGGAGTGCCCGAGCGCCAGCAGGTTCTCCACCGGCTGGTACAGCTCCTCCATGTACTCGACATCGGCCGCGTCGAGCTCGATCTTCGTCGCCTCGACGAGCTGCTCGAGCTGCCCGACCTTCGACACGCCCACGACCGGCGCGCAGACCTCGGGTTTGTTCACCAGCCAGGCAAGCGAAATCTGCGCCGGGGTGCGGCCGTACTTCTTCGCCACCTCGACCACGCGGTCGGCGATGTCGAACGTGGCGGCGCCGCGGTACAGGCCCTCCGTGCGCACCCGGTCGCCGCCCTTCGAGCGGTCGGTGCCGCCCTCATCGAAGCTCCCCCTGTAGGAGCCGGTGAGGATGCCGCGCGCAAGCGGCGACCACGGGGTCAGCGCAACGCCTGTCCGGGCGCAGTAGGGGTTCATCTCCCGCTCTTCCTCCCGGTACACCAGGTTGTAGTGGTTCTGCATCGAGACGAACTCGGTCCAGCCATTGTGCTGCGCCGTCATCTGCAGTTCGACGAACTGCCACGCGAACATGGACGACGCCCCCAGGTAGAGCGCCTTGCCGGCCTTGACCACGTCGTGCAAGGCCCCCATCGTCTCCTCGATCGGCGCCTTGACCTGACCTGGAATCCCGTGCGGATGGCGGTGGATGATCAACTGGTCCACGTAGTCGAGGCCGAGACGCCTCAGGCAGCCGTCGACCCCTTCCATGATGTGCTTGCGCGACAGCCCGCCCTGGTTCGGCGATCTGCCCATCGGTATGGAGACCTTGGTCGAGATCACGTACTCGTCGCGTGGCAGCAGCTCCCGCAGCAACGACCCGACCACCCGCTCGCAGGCGCCGATGCCGTAGATGTCGGCGCAGTCGAAGTAGAACAGCCCGCGCTCGATCGCCGCCTGGAAGATCGGGCGCGAAGCGTCCAGGTCCAGGGTCCAGTCGCCCTGGTGGCCCCGGCCCGGCTCGCCGAAGTTCATCGTCCCCAGGCACAACTGCGAGACCCGAAGCCCGCACTTCCGTCCCAGTTGAACCGCCTTCAACACGTTCGCGCCTTCACCCATGTGACCTGCCTCCGCGTTCCATGCGGCGTGAGTCCGCCGCCTTCGACCGGCCGACGATAGCCCACCGGGCCGCCGGCTACATGGTCACCCAGCAGCGCGCCTACACGTCGCCGATCTCGTACACGCCGGAGTAGCCCCAGGAACGCGGGCTTCTGCCGGTCCGCCGTGGGGTGCCCGCAATTCTCTCGAACTCGGACGTGAACTACTGGCCAGAGGAAGCAGAATCAGCCTTGCAGACGACCTCGAAGCCATAACTGGGACCCTGGCCCCCTGCGAACGCCGGAATCGCACCTTCCAGCCCACTGGTCACCGTCATCGCGACCTTCTGCGGTTGGCGCCGATCCCGGCTCTCGGCAGCGCAACGAACCGGGTCGTCTTCAATGGTGATATCCCAGTAGTAGACAAGGCCGATCTTGTCGAAGTCGTCGGGAGAGGCATATTCCCTCCCGGGACTGAGATGCACGCCCTCGGGCAGGGGCAGGTCCGTGCCGCGCTCACCGCCCAAGACATCTGCGGCCGCGATGATTGTGCCAATCCTGACGAAGTCCGCGTTGCCCCGCCGCTGCAGAGTAACGCGAAGGGTCTTGCCTTGCTCTCGTTCGATCGGACCGCTGATCTCACCATGGAAGTCCACGATGCGACCAACCAGTATCCAATCACTGGCCGCACCGATAATGCATGGCTCCTCTGCGGAGCCCTTACAACCAACCTGAGGTTCAGGGAGAATGTGAGACAGGATGCCCACCCGACCGCTCGCTTCGTGCTTGACGAAGCTCGCGGCGCCGCCTTTCATGGATGTGATCGTGACGCCGCCGGGATCAACCGGCTTAGTCTGTGCGTTGCCCAGCGCGGCTTTCGGTATGAGGAAAGAGACCGCCGAGCTCTTCTCGTCGTTGATCCAGTACCAGCCGCCGTCCTTGAGGCCATGTATTTCGATCGCGCCGCCTTCGTTGCAGGCGAGGCCGTTCTCATGGTTGAACACCTGGCGAACGATGCCCCTGTGGTCCTTCTCGGCCTCGCGAGACATCGTCCGGTCGCCGCAGGTGACCAAGAACGCTACGACGCTCTCGTCCACATCCTCGGTGGAGGCCAGGTCGGGCGCCGCTTGACCCACGAAGCCGCCCGAACCCTTGAAATAGAGGGCGACATGGCGTCCCGCGACTGGAGCGTCGAGCGTGACGTTGATCCCTGTGGCCCCGCTGACTTCGGGTGTGGGGTCGGAGCAACTGCTGCCCTTGCAGGCCTCGACCACGAACGTGTACGTGCTATCGGGGAGGAGGTCCCCAACGACCAGGGAGGTCGTGTTCGCGGGCACCGTCCGGATCCGCGCGAACCGGTTATTGTACGGCCCGCGGCTTGAGATCGCGAACTCGGTCTCATCGTTCGAGTTGTCCCGCCAACCGAGCCCCAGCTCGCTGTTGCTGATCCTGGTGACCGTCAGTTGGGAAGGCGCCGACGGACGACGGGCGGGCGGTCTTACGTAGACCACGAAGCCATCGTGGTCCGACGTGGCGAGCGACGTCGTCGCGTCGCTGCTATGCGCGCTTCGGGCCTCGGCGTTGCCGCGTCCGAACTGCATCCCCACGACATACGGCCTGAGAGTGGCGTTCACGAGCGCATGATCCAGGACCTGGGCTTCGCAATCGCGCGGTCCGTCCCGTGCCGAGGAATCGCACGGCCAGAGGTACGAGTACTGCTCCGAGGCGGGCAACAGGTTGATCGCGTTGAACAGGCTCGGATAGACCAGGTTCGGTCCCGACTCCACCGCCTGGCTCGCAATGGCGGTACCCGAGATCTGGCCGATCACATCGACGAAGCCGTCCGTGAACTGGTACGCGTTGAAATCGCCCACGATGATCAGCCTCGAATCCTGCAGCGACTGCGCCAACTCTGCAACGAACTGCGCCTGCGCCAAGCGCTTGACGCGCACCCGCAACTCGGTCGCCACGCCGATGAGCGAGCGGTTGTGGACCACCATGACCGCGAGCGAGAAGCCATCCACGGTCGCGCGGAGCAGGAGCGGCGGCCGGTCGTTCAGAATGTCGTCAGCCGTGAGGTCATCGGGATTCTCGAACGGTTCGTTCTTGCCGTACTGTATGACGCTTCCGACCTCGACCCTCGAACCCACCAGGAAGCCGACGTCAATTCTGTCGGGTATCGGCCCTTCCTCCAGATAGGGGGTGTAGACGACGTTCGGATCGTCCGCCTTGATCTTGTCGGCGAGGGCCGTCAGGTCCGTGATCGATCCCACTTCCTGCACTCCAAGGATGTCTGGCGACCCCAGCACTTCGCGAATATAGAGCGACAACTTGGTAAGTTTGGTGGTCGCGCTGGGCGACAACAGGTTCAGCACGTTCAGCGAGCCGACCGTGATCTCACCCGACCGCTTCGCCCGTACCGGGCGCGGCAGCGCGACCTCGGTGAGGACGGTCAACTCGGACGGCCAGAGTTCGTAGTTGCGGAACTCGTAGCCGAGCCCGCCGGTGGCGGTGAAGGTCGAACCCGGGATCAGGGATACGTTCGTCAGGCCCAGTTTGTCGGGGTCGAGTTCAAACACCTGGGGGTTGCCGTCGAACACTGGAACGTTGGGGTAGGCGGCGAGGCCGGGATACACGAGGCCGGGCTCGCGGAAGGACCGCTCCGAGGTCGGGGTCACGAACATCTCGGCCATCGGGTCGCCGCCGAAGCGCTGACTCGGTCCGGCGATGGTGCCGACGGCTACTCGGATCAGCATGCCCTCATAGCACTCGTACTCGAGGGCGCAACTCGGAGAATCCGGATCCGGCGATGGCCGTGTCGCATTGAACTCCACGGGATCCGGCACAGTGCCGGCGCCCACCATGGTGACCGTGCTCCCTGAGGCGAATCGAGTGAAGCCGAAGAACTCCTCCACCGTGCCCACTACGTCGACCAGATCGCCGACCGACACCGTCGGCGTACCGGCCGTCGCAACGAAAATGCCGTCCGATGTGTTGCGGTTGTTGTCGCTGCGAGCGGCTGGCGTCTGCATGAAGAAGCCGTCGGTCCCCACCGCGGTGACCACGTTGTTTTCGGTGGTTACCGAGGCGCCGACGTGCGGGCTTGCCGCGCCGTCGCCCTGGATCTGGAAGATCTCGCCCGTGAACGTGGAGGGCGGCGGGGGCGGCGGGGGCGGCGGGTCCATGCCACCGCAGTCGTTGGCGGCGCCGGGTGTTCCTTTGTCGCCAGCGCTGCCGGTCCATGCGTTTGCGGACTCGCACCAGTTGTCACCGTTACTGTTGTCGAGATCGGTCGCCTTGAGGGCCATCGAAGCGCCATTCGGATCCGGAAAGGAGCTGCCGTTGTCCCAGACCACGCGATCCTGCTCCACGTCGCTGGCGTTCGTCAGTATCAGCCCATCAGTGCCGTTTCCCAGACTGATTCTCATGCTGCCGCTGCTGGGGTACACATAGTCCACCGAAGGAAGGCCGCCGTTGTCCGCGGCCGTGGAACTCAAGGCGAAGAGCAGATAGCCATCGGCCTGAATAGTCAATGTTCCGCTGATGGTGAAGGTCTCAGCTCCCGTCGCGTCGTCCTTGAGCTTCCATCCGTCGATATCCACGGCCGAGGAACCCGCGTTGTAGAGCTCGAACCACTCACCGTTTGGCGTGTCAGCAACGGCGCCCGGGTTCTGCATGATCTCGTTGATCACGATCTGTCCAAAGCCGGCCGTCGGCCCGGCCAGCACAAACACGAAACCGACCGTCAGGCTGCGCGACGCACGCCAGAATCCAGAATTCCTCATTCTCTCCCCTCTCCGGTCGCCGCTCCGGCGGCCTACCGTGGGCCATCCGGGAACAAACGGCAACCGTTGTCCGTCAAGACGAACCTAAACCAAGTTGTAGCGGCCCCCGATCCTCCCGAGAGAGGAAGAAGTCCCGATAAAGCCCGGAGCTGTCGACCTGAGTCGCTGATCTGCACCCGGCCTGCGCGCCGATAACCGGCGGCGCGACGAGGACTTCAGGGACCCGAACGAAGAACTTTACTGCATAGACTCAAGATCTCCTACCAGGCTGTGGAAAACCTCGCGGGCACGCGGGTGGTCGGGGTCGATCCCAAGCGCCTTCTCCAACTGCCGGAGGCCCTCGTCGGCCCTGCCGGTCTTGAAGTAGGCGATCGTCAGCTGGACGTAGGCGTCAGCCCGGTCGGGATCGATCTCGACCGCTCTCTCCAGAACAGCGGCGGCCTCCCTGTTGCGGTTGTTGAGGCCATAGAGCACGCCGAGGTTGAGGTGCGCATCGTAAGAACCGGGCTCCAGACGCAGCACCTCGCGGTAGAGCTGCTCCGCGGCCCGGTAGTTCTTCTCCGCCAGAAGCTGGTTCGCGGTCCGGATCAGCGTCTGCGTGTCTCGAACCATTGCGAACACCGCCTGCAGCATCGGATCGCCGAGGCTCGGGACCTGGGCCGTCTCCAGGTCCCGCAACAACTCGGCCGCGCGCCGGGCGTTCCCCAATTGGCGCTCGGTCATGGCCAGCAGATAGCGCGTCTCGCGATGTTCCGGATCGATAGCCAGAGCCGCGCGGAGGTGCTCGGCCGCTGCAGCGAACCGGCCACGCCGGCGCTCGATCTTGCCCAGGCCGAGTTCGCCCCAGGGCGCCCGCGGCGCCGACGACCGCGCGGCCCGGAACGCCTGCTCGGCCCCGTCGAGATCACCGGCCGCAAGCAGCGCGTTGCCGAGCCGTACCCGCGCCGCCCAGTATGACGGACGGAGTTCGAGAACGCGCTCGAAATGGCGCACGGCCTCGCCGTTGGCGCCGCGGCCGGCGGCGAGAAAGCCGAGGTAGTAAGGCCATTCCGCGGCCCCGGGATCGAGTTCCGCGGCCCGCTCGTAGCAGCCACGGGCCTGGTCGATGTATCGGTGGGCTTGGTACAGGCGGCCCAAGGCTCCGATCGCCGCGCCGCTCGCAGGGTCGCGTTCCACGGCAGCCATGGCGTCCCGGACCCCGGTGACGAAACCGGGGTCGAGTGCGGAGAGGTTGGGAATGCGGGGGGCTTCGGAGACTACGGAAGAGGCCGTAGGCTCACCCGGCGGCGGGCCGCTACAGCCGATCAGGATCGCCGTCAATGCGATGAACACTGCAGTTGTCCACGCCTTGCCAAGGGCAAACCGATCACACCGCATCTCGGCACACTCCCTGCGCGGGCGCAGTTCCATCCGGCGCGAGCAGGCGCACGATCCGGTTCACTTCGACCGTCCTTCGCTTGCTGACCTTTCCGTTCGGCCAGCGCACCACCAGTTGATCGACCAGCGCCGCGTCGCCGATCCCGAAGTGAACCCGCGGATCGTTGGCGACCGCGAAGCTGTAGCCGGGCCGCACGTGCCGGGACCAACTGCGGCCGCCCGTCTCCACGGTCACGCGAGCGCCGATCGCCGAGCGATCGAAGACACCGCCGCCGCAGAGGTCGACGACCAGCCACGAACGGCTGCTCCCCACCTCGTTGCGCAAGAGCCGGGCGGGCCCCCCGTTGTTAACCACCACGATGTCGAGATCGCCGTCGTTGTCGAGGTCGCCGAACGCCGCGCTGCGGCTTACCTCAAGGAGTTCCAGCGCGGCCCCGGCCCGATCCGACACGTCCTCGTACCGGCCGGAAGGCGTGCCCGCCAGCAACTGGTTCGGCTCGCGGTAGTCGAAGGCGGCGGTGTCGCCCGGCGTCACCTTGCCGTTGGCGATGAAGAGGTCGAGCACGCCGTCCCCGTCGTAATCGAACCAGGACGTGCCGAAGCCGGTGTACGCCTGACTGACGCCGCCGAGCTGCTTTTCGTCCGTCACGTCCTGGAAGAAGCCGGCGCCGTCGTTGCGATAGAAGGTGTTCGTCTCGCCGCCCAGGTGGGTCAGGAACAGGTCGAGGTCGCCATCGCCGTCGGGATCGGCCACGGCGATGCCCATGCCGGCCTCGGGCTGGCCGAGTTCATTGAGCGCCGCTCCGCGCGCCAGCGCATCCTCCCGGAACGTGCCGTCGCCCCGGTTGAGCCACAGGTGGTTCACCGCCTGGTCGTTCGCCACGTAGAGGTCGACGAGGCCGTCATCATCGAAGTCGGCGGCAACGACGCCGAGTCCCGGCCCGGTCACCGAACGGATGCCGGCGGCATCGCTCACGTCGGTGAACCGTCCGTTGCCGTCGTTCCGGTAGAGCGTGTCCGGCGCCGGCGGATACTCGGCCGGATTGCAGTAGTTCCGCAGGCCGTTCGGCCCCAGGCAGGGCCGCTCCCGGTCGGCGCTCCAGACGACGTAGTTGACGACGAACAGGTCCAGGTCGAGATCACCGTCGTAGTCGAAGAAGACGGCGCTCGACGACCAGGAGGCGCCGCCGACGCCGGCGAGTTCCGTCACGTCCTCGAAGGCGCCGCCGCCGAGGTTGCGGTACAGACGGTTCGCGCCGACGTTCGTCACGTAGAGGTCGACCAGGCCGTCCCGATCGTAGTCTGCGGCCGTTGCGCCGGCGCCGTAGCCGGTGTCACCGACCCCGGCGGCGTCCGTCGTGTCCTCGAACGTGCCGTTGCCCAGGTTGCGGTAGAGGCGATTGCCCGGCGGGCTGCCGGATTTGGGCGAGACGCCCGCGTTCCCAGGCTGGGAACCCGGTACAGGGCCGCTCTGCACCAGGTAGACATCGAGGAAGCCGTCGTCGTCGTAGTCGAGAAGCGCCCCGCCGCCGACGAGAAGCTCGGGGTAGCTGTACTGACCAACCGCGCCGTTCCGGTGGATGAAGGCCAACCCCGCCTCAGCCGCGCGCTCAACGAAGATCGGCGCCGCCGCCGCGAGTTCTGCCGGCACAGCAGGTTCGCCCACGGAGTCGCCGCCCGGACCGGCGCAGGCCCAGAGGGCCGTCGTCACCGCGACCGGAAGGAGAATCGGAGCACACCGCATCGCCGCCGCAGACACTATCCGGGAGATGCCGAGGCGTCGGACTTTGGAATGGTCCCACGGCCAGCCGCTCCGCAGTTGACAGAAATCTGCCTCCAGTGATACGGATTTCTGCATGAGGACCACCCTGAACTTCGATGACCGGCTGATCCGGTCCGCCAAGGCCCGCGCCGCCCAAGACGGCGAACCGCTGACGCGCCTGATCGAACGGGCGCTGCGTCAGTACCTTGAGCCCCCGAAACAATCCGAAGTCCCTTTCAAACTCAAACTCCTGACCAAGAACACCCGAACGCTCCCGGGCGTCGACCTGTCCGACCGCAAGTCCCTATACGACATCATGGACGGGCTGGATTGATCGCGGTCGACACGAACATCCTCGTCTTCGACGCACAGATCGTCGCGCTCTGCCGCGAGCACGGCGTGTCCACCCTGGTAACGGAAGACCGCGACTTCGACCGCTTCAAGGGGCTGCGCACGGAGAGGCTTGAGTAAATGAGCCATCTGGCACACGGGCCGGCGTCAGGACTGGCTAGAATCTCCAACGGAGGACACCAAGAATGTTCGGGACAGCCTTTCGTCGGCCGGTCGGCACTTTCGGCGCCGCAGCTTTCCTTCTGATCCTGGGCGCCGCCGCCCCAACAACTTCTCCAGCGGCAGCCGCCGAAACGGACCCGGTCTTCACCACGCGGGGCAACCTCGCCATTCGCGGCTACGACGCGGTGGCGTACTTCACCGAAGAGAAACCGGTCAAGGGCAGTCGCGACTTCACCCTCGGGTGGCAAGGGGCCGACTGGCGCTTTGCCAGCGCCGAGAATCGCGATCTCTTCGCCGCGGAGCCTACGAAGTACGCGCCCCAGTACGGCGGCTACTGCGCCTGGGCTGTGAGCCGCAACTACACCGCGCCCACCGACCCTGACGCGTTTACGCTCGTGAACGGAAAGCTCTACCTGAACTACAACGCGAAGGTCATGGAGCAATGGCTGGAGGACCGCGACGGGAACATCGAGAGCGCCGACGAGAACTGGCCGTCGGTGCTGAAGGAGTAGCCGTCTATCCCCTCCCCCACCTGCGGTAGAACTCGGCTGGTCGCAGGCTGCGACCTTTCGTGCGGCGGACCCGACGAATGAAGCTCCTCGCGTTCAGCGACGTCCACCTGGACTCGAAGTTCGGCTGGGCCACCCGCGAGGTCGCCCGCCGGCAGCGCCAGAAGCTGCGCGATGCGGTGACCTGGGCGTTCGAGCACGCACAGGAGGAAGGGGCGTCCGCCGTCCTGATCGGCGGCGACCTGTTCGAACACGACCTGGTCTCCCGCGACACGATCGACTTCCTGCGACGGACCTTCGAACGCTGCGGCCTCCGGGTGTTCGCCGCTCCCGGCAACCACGACTACGCGGGCAAGGACAGCCCGTACCGGCGCATCGACTGGCCCGAGAACGTCCACATCTTCAGCAAGACCCACCTGACCGCGGCGCCGCTGGCCGACGGCGTCACCCTCTGGGGCGCCGCGCACCGGAAACCGGTCGACACCCCCAGCTTCTTCGAAGACGGCTTCCACGTCGGCAACTCCCTTGGCGCCGGCAACGGCGTCCACATCGCGGTCTTCCACGGCGAGGAACGGCTCGCCGCGTTTCGGGGCCAGTACCGGCACGCCCCGTTCGACGGCGATCAGATCGCGGCCGCCGGCTTCGACCACGCCGTCGTCGGGCATTCGCACAAGCCAGTGGACCGCTCCACCTGGACCCGGCTCGGCTCGCTCGAGCAACTTGCGTTCAACAGCGCCTACGGCAGCGCGGTGGTGCTGGAGGTCGGGAACGGCAAGGTCACCCGGCGGCGCCTCGATCCGCTGCCACCCACTCTCCACTCGCTCAGCGCGAGTCTCTCCGACGTAGAAGACCTGGAAGGCGCCCGAGACCGAGTGAGGGAGGCACTCGAGGGACGGACTGGCGCGGCCCGCGTCCGGTTGCTCGGTGAGGTCCCAGACACCCTTCACCTCCACGCCGACGAATTCGACCCCGGCGCCTTCGAGCCGCCGGAGGGCATCGACCAAGTGTTGGTCGACGTCTCCGGCCTGACCTCACCCTACGATCTGGAGCACATCGCGGACGAGCCGACCGTGCAGGGCATGTTCGTGCGCCGCGTCCGCGCCGCCGACCTGGACCGCGAAACCGAGCGCCTGGTCCTGCTCGCAGGTCTGCGTGCGCTCGACGGCCAGGACAGTCTCGGAGTGATCGACGAACTCCGCATGAGTGGCCTCAAGGCCGATCCACCCGGCGATGAGCCGGCCTCCGTCCCAGACCACGGAGCGGACGCGTGAGGATCCTCCGCATCCGCGCCCACGATTTCGGCAAGCTGAACGGCGCACTCGACCTGGCGCCCGGCATGACCGTGGTTCACGGCGGCAACGAAGCCGGCAAGTCGACCTGGCTGCAGGCGATCTTCGCCGGTCTCTGCGGCCGGCGCCGCGGCCGTGGCGCGAACACTCTCGAGGATCGGGAGTTCGAACAGCAGTACGAACCCTGGAACGGCCAGCCGTGGCGCGCGACGATCAAGTTCCAGCTCGACGACGGCCGCCGGATCGAGATCCAGCAGACCGACCTGAAGACCAAGGAAAGCTCCGCCCACGATGCCGAGACCGGTCGCCCGCTGGGCGACGAGATCATCTACCGCGGCAGCATCGACGGTTCCCGCTTCCTGGGCCTGAACCGCCAAGTCGTGCCGTCGACGCTGGTCATCGGCCAGGGCGACATCCAGCGCCTGCGTCAGAAGAGCGAGAAGAAGGGCGACGAGGCCTCCGCCCTCAAGGAGGAGCTGCAGCGAGCAGCCGCTTCCGCCGGCGGCGCCGCCACCGCGGCCGAGGCGCTTCGCATCTTGAAGAACTACGCCAGCAACGAGATCGGGACGGAGCGCAGGAACTCGACCAAGCCGCTGCAACGGGCGATCGAACGGGCCGCTCTTGCCGCGAAAGCCCGGGAAGCGGGCCGGAGCCGCCAACTGGAACGGAACAGGCTGGAGGACGGTCTCGCCGATGCCGAGGAGCGAGCCCGTCGCGCGGACGACCTGGTCGAGAGCTGCAAGCGGACTCAGACGCGGCGCGAGTTAGAGCGACTCGACGGACGCCTGGCGGCGATCGACCGCCTGCAGTCGAGGTTCCCCGACGGCAAGCCGCCCGCCGGTCCCGGTGAGGGCCGCGACTCCGCCGTCGAGCAGGAGCTGCGCGAAGCCGCGTTCGAGTACCGGAGGCGGCCGGACGCGCCCGAGGAACTCGCGGGGCCGAGCGCAGATGAGATGGAGCAGCAACTGACCGCGATACCCGAGTCGGCGGAGGGGGACCGCGAGATGGCTCCCGAGGTCGCGGTCGCGGCGAGCAGATGGCGCAGAGCCTCAGAAGGACGGGCGGTCCGTGAGCAACTGGGGCCGGGCGACCCACCAGACCCCTTGATCGCCAAGGCGGACGAAGCGCTCGCCAAGCGCGCCCTCGCGATCCTCGAGTTACCGCCGCTCGAACCGATCGACGAAGCGGAACGCCGCGTTCGCGAACTAAGCGAAGAACGGCAGCAGCACATGAGTCAGCTCGTGGCGCACTCCGGCGCCTATCGGTGGCTCGGGCTCGGCGCTGGCGCCGGCGGATTGCTTGGCCTGCTGGCGTCGTTCGACGTGCTCCCACGGCTGGTCGGAGCTGCCGGGTGGCTTCTTGTGGTCCTGTGTTTCCTGCTCCTCTACCGGGTGCAGAGGCGAGCTCCTCGCTCCAGCTTCTCCGAGAAGGCACAGCCGGGCTTCGACATGGCCGACGCTACGGCGGACCTGCGCGAGCAGAGGCGAAGGCACAGGCAGAGACAGCAGCAGCTCGAGGCCACCCGTCAGGCACTTAGCGGACTCGGTCTCGAAGCCAACGCGGACGCAGTGCAAGCTGCCCTCGCTACCCTGAAAGACCGGGAAGCATGGGACCGGGAGCAGTCCGCCTGGCTGCGGCGCACAGCAGCGGCACGAGAGGCCGAAGTGGAAGCCGAAACCGCCCTGCGCGCGGCCCTGGGCGGCCGCGGCGCCGACGATCCGGAAGCCCCGACCGCCACCCTCCTCGACCAGTACGAACAATCGTGCCTGCAGAACGCCGGCCTGGCTGCGGTGACCGACCGGCGCGAGGCACTGATCGCCCGAATCAAGGCTCGGCGACACGCCCAAGACATGGCGGCGTCACAGCTCAAGCGGCGCACGGAGGCCGAAGCACGTTTCCAGGCCGCTCTTGCCGCGGCAGGATTCCCCGACGGCTCGACCGAGGCGCCGGAGCAGTGGGCCGCCCGTTGGCTTCAGGAACGGGAACGGCAGGTCAACCGCCAGCGGAGCGACTGGAGCCAGCTGCAGCACTTGCTGGACGGTCGGGACCGCCAGACACTCGCAGCCGAACGCGAGGCTGTGGCAGCCCGGCTCGGTCCGGTTTCGAGCGACGACGAGCCGACCGAGCTCCTGGCTCTGCGGGACATCGAGCTGGAACGAAAGCTGGAAGAGGCCCGAATCCAGGCCGGCAACGCCCGCAGCGAGGTCAGCAACTACGAAGGTCAACTCGCCAAGGACGCCGACCTCCCCTCGCTCGCAGAACTCGAAGAGGAGCATTCCGCCGCGGATCGCGAAGTCGCTCTCCTGCGGCTGGCCGGCAAGATCGTAGACACAGCCCAACAACACCTGAAGGAAGCCCAGGACGAGGTCCACCGGATGCTCGCCCCCGACCTCCGCCAGGGACTCGAAGAGCGGCTGAGCCGGGTCACTGCCGGCCGCTACTCCAGGGCCCGCGTCGATCCGGAGCAAGGCCTCGAGGTCCAGCTCGAGGTCGAGGACGACGACTACCGTTCGGCCGCCGAGTTGTCCTACGGCACCCTCGACCAGGTCTACCTCCTGCTCCGCATCGCTCTGGCCGAGGCCCTCGGGGACAAGAAGGAGTCCGCGCCCCTGTTCCTCGACGACGCCACCGTCCACTGCGACACCGACCGCACCATCCGCTTCCTCGACCTCCTGCTGACGCTGAGCGAGGAACGCCAGATCGTCGTGTTCAGCCAGGAAGAGGAGGTTCGGCACTGGGCCGAAGGTCGCCTCGTCGGGGATGCCCGGCACCGCCTGATCGAGCTGAACCGGCAGGGACGCCCGGTGGGGCCGAACGGCGACGGCGAGCCGGATCCTTCCGACGCCGAGGCCGGCACCGCCCCGGCGCCGGAGCGCCAGCACTCCCTTCTATAATCCCGGACCCCATGCCCTCCACAGAGCGCGCGGCCTGCCGCGTCGAAACCACGAACTACGCGTCGCCGTAGCCGATGCGCCGTCTGCTGATCGCGAACCGCGGCGAGATCGCGGTACGAATCGCCCGCGCGGCGATGGACCTTGGCATCCATACGGTCGCGGTGTACTCCGAGGACGACGCAAACGGGCTCCACCTGCGGATCGCCGACGAGGCGGTCGCTCTGAACGGTCGCGGCGTGCCCGCGTACCTCGACATCGAAGGTGTCGTAGGGCGGGCGGTGGATGCGAACTGCGACGCGGTCCATCCCGGATACGGCTTCCTGGCCGAGAACGCGGACTTCGCAACCGCCTGTGCCGAGGCGGGCATCACCTTCGTCGGACCGCGGCCCGAGGTGCTGGAACTCTTCGGCGACAAAGGCAGAGCGCGTGCGGCTTCGACCGGCGCGGACGTGCCGGTGCTGCGCGGCACGGATCGGCCGACGACGGTCGAGGAGGCGCAGGAGTTCTTCGCCGCCCTGGGCCAGGGCAAGGCGATGATCGTCAAGGCGCTCGCCGGCGGCGGCGGCCGCGGGACCCGCATCGTCGCCTCGGCCGACGAGATCGAACAGGCCTACGAGCGCTGCCGGTCCGAGGCCGAGCGCGCGTTCGGCAACGGCGGCCTCTACGTCGAGGAGCTGATCCCGCGGGCACGACACATCGAAGTCCAGCTCCTGGGTGACGAAGAGGGCGGGCTGATCGACCTCGGCGAACGCGAATGCAGCGCCCAGCGCCGGCACCAGAAGGTGGTCGAGACGGCGCCGGCGCCCAACCTCTCCCCCACCCTGCGCGCAGCGATCATCGACGCCGCGCTGCGCCTCGGCCGCGCCGCGCAGTACAACAGTTTGGGCACGTTCGAGTTCCTCGCCTTTGCCGGAAGGGGCAGCGACGGCTCCAATGGCGGCAGCCCGTCCGCCGAGGCAGGCGGCGGCTTCGCGTTCATCGAGGCGAACGCCCGCCTGCAGGTGGAGCACACGGTCACCGAGGCGGTCACCGGTGTCGACCTGGTCCAGGCTCAACTGCGAATCGCGGCCGGCGAGACGCTTACAGGTCTCGGGCTCGGAGCGCCGGAAGCCGTCCGCCCGCGCGGCTTCGCGATCCAGGCGCGGGTCAACCTGGAGACCCTGGACGCCGACGGCGCCGTGCGCCCGTCCGGCGGCGTACTCACTGCCTATGAACCGCCGAGCGGACCGGGAGTGCGGATCGACGGCTGCGGCTACGCAGGCTACGAGGCGAACCCAGCCTTCGACTCCCTGCTGGCGAAGGTGATCGCCCATTCGCCCTCCAGCGACTTCACGAGCGTCGTGAAGCGGGCCTCGCGGGCGCTCGACGAGTTTCGCATCGGCGGACCCTCGACGAACATCCCCTGGCTACAGAGCGTCCTCAACCACCCGGACTTTGCCGCGGGCAACCTCTACACCCGCTGGCTCGACGACCACTCCCAGGAGCTGGCGGCGGCCGCCGGCAACGGCCGGAGGCAACGCTTCGTCCCGGCCTCCGCTCTTCCCACCGGCCCGGCGCCCGGACCCGGGGGCACACCGAGCGACGACGCGCGTGACAGCGGCTTCGCCGGCGCCCGCGTCGACACCGTCGATCCTCTCGCTCTCTTCGCCCACGACCAGGCGACCAAGGCGGCAGAAGCCGCGAAGCCGGACACGGGCGCCGACACGGCCGGACCGCAGGCCGGCCACGAGGGCGCTGTCGGCGTCGTCGCGCCGATCCAGGGCACGATCGTCAGCATTGATGTCGCGCAAGGCGACGAGGTGCTGCGCGGACAGCAGGTCGCGGTGATCGAGGCGATGAAGATGGAGCACGTGCTGCGTGCCGGCACGAGCGGCATCGTGAAGCAGGTGACGATGGCGGCCGGCGACACGATCCGCGAGGGCTATCCCCTGGTCCTTGTCGAGGAAGCCGAAGGCGGCGAGGCAGCGGACGCCGCCGAGGAAATCGACCCCGACTACATCCGGCCCGACCTGGAAGAGAACTACCGTCGCCACGCCTACACCCTGGACGAGAACCGGCCCGAGGCGGTTGCCCGGCGCCGCCGCTTCGGCTTCCAGACGCCCCGAGAGAACATCGAGCAACTCGTCGACCCCGGATCGTTCAAGGAGTACTGGCCTCTGCTCGTGGCGCGCCAGCACCAGAAGTACAGCGACGAGAAGCTACGCCAGTACACGCCCGCCGACGGCGTGGTCGCCGGCACCGCGTCGATCAACGGCGACCTGTTCGACGACGAGCACTCCCGGGCGATCGTGCTCTCGTACGACTACACCGTCCTCGCCGGCACTCAAGGTGGCCGCAACCACTACAAGCAGGATCGCCTGTTCGAGCTCGCCAACCGCTACCGGTTGCCACTCGTCTTCTTCACCGAAGGCGGGGGCGGAAGGCCGGGCGACGACTACACGGGACCGCGGGTCGCGTTCGACACCTACACGTTCACGCAGTTCTCCAAGCTCTCGGGGCTCATTCCCCTGGTCGGCGTGAACAACGGCCGCTGCTTCGCCGGCAACACCGCCCTGCTCGCCTGCTGCGACGTGATCATCGCCACCGAGGCGTCGACCATCGCGATGGGGGGCCCGGCGATGATCGAGGGCGGGGGCCTCGGTGTCTACACGCCGGAAGAAGTCGGCCCGATGTCGTTCCAGGTGCCGAACGGCGTCGTCGACATCCTGGTCGAGGACGAGGAAGCGGCGGTCGAGACGACGAAGAAGTACCTCTCCTACTTCCAGGGAGCGACGTGCGAATGGGAGGCCCACGACCAGCGCCCCCTGCGCCACGTGATCCCCGAGAACCGGCTCCGCCTCTACGACATGCAGGAGATCGTCCACACCCTGGCCGACGTCGGCTCGGTGCTGGAGATCCGCGAGAAGTTCGGGATCGGCGTGATCACCGCCTTCATCCGCGTCGAGGGCAGGCCGATGGGAGTGATCGCGAACAACCCGCACCACCTCGCCGGGGCCATCGACTCCGACGGCGCCGACAAGGGCGCCCGCTTCCTGCAGCTCTGCGACGCCTTCGACATCCCGGTACTCAGCCTGATGGACTGCCCGGGAATCATGGTCGGTCCCGACCACGAGCGGACTGCCCTGGTCCGCCACTGCGCGCGCATGTTCAACACCGGCGCCAACCTGTCGGTACCCATGTTCGGCGTCGTCGTGCGCAAGGCCTACGGCCTCGGCGTGCAGGCGATGTGCGGCGCCAGCTCGCTGGTCGGCTTCTTCACTGTCGGCTGGCCGACAGCCGAGTTCGCGGGCATGAACATCGAGGGCGCGGTCAAGCTCGGCTACCGCAAGGAGCTGGCCGCCATCGAGGATCCCGAAGAACGGCGACTCGAGTTCGAGCGCCGCGTCGAGGCCTCCTACGAACGCGCCAAGGCCGTGAACGCGGCCGCCGGCGGCGGACTCGACGACGTGATCGATCCGGCGGACACCCGCTCCTGGATCACAGAAAGCATGAAACGGCTGCCGCCGCCACCACCCCGCACCGGCAAGAAGCGGCCCTACATCGATACCTGGTAACCGGCTCGGTACCTGGTAGCCGGTTGGCGTCCGGTCACCGGGCCCATCCACACCCTTCACCTTCGACCCGTAGTCACCTTCGACCAGGAGGGCTTACCTGTATGTCCTATGAACCGCCCACAGTCTGGAAGTGGCAGTCCGAGAGCGGCGGCCGCTTCGCCAACATCAACCGACCGATCGCGGGTCCCACCCACGAGAAGGAACTGCCGGTCGGCGATCATCCGTTCCAACTCTACTCCCTGGCCACCCCCAACGGCGTCAAGGTCACGGTGATGCTCGAGGAGCTGCTGGCGCGCGGCCACAGCGGCGCCGAGTACGACGCCTACCTGATCAACATCGGCGAAGGCAACCAGTTTTCGAGCGGGTTCGTCGCGATCAATCCGAACTCCAAGATCCCGGCCCTCCTCGACCGCAGTACGGCGCCGCCGACGCGCGTTTTCGAGTCCGGCGCGGTCCTCCTCTACCTGGCTGAGAAGTTCGGCGAGTTTCTACCCGAGGATCACGCGGCGCGCACCGAGTGCCTGTGCTGGCTGTTCTGGCAGATGGGCAGCGCGCCCTACCTGGGCGGCGGGTTCGGGCACTTCTACGCCTACGCGCCCGAGAAGATCGAGTACGCCATCGACCGCTTCACCATGGAGGTCAAGCGGCAGCTCGACGTCCTCGACCGGCGCCTGGCGGACTCCCGGTACATGGCGGGCAGCGAGTACACGATCGCCGACGTGGCGATCTGGCCCTGGTACGGCGGCCTCGCCGCCGGCAAGCTCTACGGCGCCGGCGAGTTCATCGAAGCGCACACGTACGAGCACGTGAACCGGTGGTCGCGAGAGATCGCCGGGCGCCCCGCGGTCAAGCGCGGGCAGATGGTGAACCGGGCCTTTGGCCCGCTGGAGAAGCAACTCCGCGAGCGTCACGCCGCCAGCGACTTCGAGACCAGGACGCAGGACAAGCTCGAGCCCGAGGAGCAACCGGCCGAGGACGACGACTAGTCGGCCGTCCCCTCAAGCACCATGTACATCCGCTGAACGCCGCGGAGATCCACCCGCACCCGGGCCGCCGGCAGATGCTCCGCGTGGTGGGACAGGTCGATCCGCTCCACCGCATCCTCAGCCGAGACGCCCTCGGCGTGGAGCGCCGAGACGACCTCCCAGAGTTCCGCGTGGAAGGCCTGCACATGGTCGATCAGCTCCCGGTCGCGGAAGTACGGGCCGTGCCCGGGCAGGATGAGGTCGAAGTCGAGCTGCTTCAAGCGTTCCAGGGTGGCCGGCCACTCGTTGACCCAACCGTCGCCCGGCCAGGGAGGTCCTCCGAGCATCATGTCGCCGGTGAACACGAGCCGTTCCTCCGGCAGGTAGGTCACCACATCGCCACCGGTGTGGGCGCGGCCAAGGAAGTGAAGCTGGATCTCCCGACCGCCGTGAAACAGGGTCATCTTCTCGAGCAGCGTCGTGTCCGGCGCCACGGGGTCGATCTCGCCGGTCGCCTCGACGTGGGCGGCCTGGACGCTGATCTGGGTCTCGAGCGCCGCGCGCTCCTCTTCGGGCGCCGCCGCAAGCGCCGCGCGCAGATCCTCCAGGGCCTGCTTGTCCCGCCCCGATGAACCCACGAAGGTGTGCTCATCGAGCGGCGCGGTCGCCATCTTCCGGCGGGTGTACTCATGTCCGACCACGCGCACGCCGGGCCCGAACGCCTGGTTGCCGTGGGAGTGGTCGTAGTGGAAGTGGCTGTTGACCAGCGTGCGGATCGGCTTGTCCGTGATCTGGTCGATCCCCGCGATCAACCCCCGCGCAGCGGCCGGCGTGATGTGGGAGTCGACGACCAGCACGTCCACGTCGGTGACCACGACCATGGCGTTGCTCCTCGTGACCATGGCGCCGGTCCCGGTGACGAAGTAGACCCCGTCGGCCACCTCCTCGAACCGGTGGGTCTCGGTTTCGATGACGTGCTCCTCGGCTGCCAGACCCGACGCCAGCAGGCCGGCCGCAAGCGACCACAGAACGCTCCGCTTCCAACGCCTCATTTCCGCTCCCCTTCTTCCAAATCCCAGACTGTGGCCCGAAGCGTACCGCCTCCGCGCTCTCCAACCGGCTAGCGGTTCAGGCGATCCAGCCGAGCGTCCTGGCCCGGTGGACGATCAGGTCCGCCGCGCCATCGAAGCCGAGTCGCTCGGTGTTCAGCACCAGGTCGTAGTGCCGTGGGTCGTCGCAGTCGCGGGCGTAGTACTCACGGTGGTAGCGGGCACGGTTCGCGTCGCGGCGGACCACGATCGCGTCGGCGTCGTGGTCGGGCACACCCATCACTTCGACCGCCACGCGACGCCGGAACTCGGGGCCCCCTACGAGCCGCACATGGAGCGCATCCAGGCGCCGCGCGAGCACGGCGGCCGAAGCGCGGCCGACGAACACGCAGCGCCCCTGCGCGGCAATCTCACAGACCACGCTGCGGGTGACGCGGATGAGGTTGCCCTCGCCGATCGGCTGTCCCATCGCCGGGGCGGGGAGGAACAGGTCTGGAAGCTGAGCGCTGGCAATCCGGGCAAGGCGCTCGACGAAGCTGGGCGGCCGGTCTTCCCGTGCCTGAACCTCCTCCGCTGGAATGCCCGCCCGCTGCGCCACCGCGTCGATCAGTTCGTTGCCAATGACCCGCCATCCAAGCTGCTTCGCCACCAGCGAAGCCACCTGGGCGCCACCGGAGGCGTACTGCCTTGAGATCGTGATCAGCATCCAATATCTCCTCTCCGGCGCTCAGGGCGCCGACCCTCGCGCGACCGGCTTTGTGGCCGCTCCCGGTCCAACCGGCCGTTCGGCGTCGCCACGAACCGCATCTCTGAATGCCCTTCGGATCAAGAGGTCCATCCGTCGCAGGTCGGAACTGGCAAGGTAGAACACGGTCGCCACCACCACGGCAAGCAGCGAGGACAGCCCCACCGCCAGCGGTGCTCCCCAGACCTCGGCCAGGGCGCTGATGGGCGCCACGCCGAGCATCGGCAGCGAGAACGACATCGTCAGAAAGCCGGATACCCGGCCGCGCACCGAGTCCGGGATCAGCACATGGATCGCCGTGTTGTTCAAGGTCGTGTAGACGGCCTGGAACGCCGACCCGGCCAGGATCAGGAGAAGGCCGAGCCAGAACCAGGGACTGAGCGCGAAGCCCATCATGAACAGACCGAAGGCGAAAACGCTGGTCATCATCAACCGGAGGCGGCGGCTCGAGTTGGAGCGCCAGACCACGAAGGCGGCGCCCACCACCCCGCCGACGCCCGAAGCGCCGCTCAGCATCCCAAGGCCAAACGGCCCCACCTCCCAGATGTCCTCGGCGAAAACAACGAGCAAGGTCTGGAACGGCATGACCAGGAACATCGGCACCAGGCCGAAGAACAGGAGCACGAGAACCAGGCGGTTCTCCGCGACGTAGCGGAAGCCCTGGGCCATGTTCCGGAGCATCGAATGCCCCGAGGGATTGGCCACGGGCGCCCGGTGAACCCCCATCATGGCGGCCAGGGCCAGGACGTAGAGACCCGCGTTGATCGAGTACGCCACCTTGACGCCCGCGAAGCCGATCAGAAGACCTCCCACGGATGGCCCGACGACCCGGGTCACATTGACCGCGGTCATGCTGAGCGCCATCGCGTTGGTCAGCCGCCGCCGTCCGACGACGTCCGCAACGATCGCGTTGCGCGCCGGCATGACGAACGGGAAGACCGCCCCAACCACCGTCACCTGGACCAGGATGTGCCAGTACTCCAGCCCTCCGCTGAACAGCAGGAAGAGCACGACCGCCTCGGCAACCACGACCGTTGCCTGCCCGGCAGCGACCAGGCCCCGCCGCTCGAAGCGGTCCGCTGCTACGCCGCCAATCGGCCCCAGGGTGAGCATCGAGAGCGCGACCATCAGACTGACGATCCCCAGCGCGAGTTCGCTGTCCGTGATCGAGTACACGAGCCACGAGCGCACGATCAACTGACCCTGCATGGCCAGGAAGAACGTCGTGTTCGACAGGAAAAGCCAGCGGAACTGGGGTATCCGCAACGACTCCCACATGCCGCCGCGTCCGGGCAGCGGCACTGGGGGACTGGGAAATCGTTGGACGGTCATCAGGTGGGCACCGGGGTCGCGGCAGGGTATCCCGGAGCACGCTAGCGCGGCAGAACGACCGGAGGCCGGCGCTTCGCGCCGGATGCGGGCAGGATGCCCGCGTTCCCAGGTCAGATCGTTCTACCGCCCAAGCTCCTAGGCCGCGTCAAACCGCTGGTACACTCCGGCGTCCTTCGCGCTGAGACCGGCTGTCTCGCCCGGTTGTGCCGACGTAGCTCAGTGGCAGAGCAGCTGATTCGTAATCAGCAGGTCAGCGGTTCAAATCCGCTCGTCGGCTCCAAAACTCCAACACTCCCGACTCCATCGCCCGTGGATCGTGTGGAGCGGACGCGGTTCTTGACCCACCCTCCTCTACATGCAATTCTGCATGTATGAGCACCAAGACTATCGCCCTTGAGTCGAGCATCTATCGGCGACTCGCGGCGTTGAAGAGAGACGGCGAGTCCTTCTCCAAAGTCATCGATCATCTGTTGTCCGAGGTGGCGGACGCGCACACTGGACAAGACATTCTCCGAAGCCTCGGAAGGTTCTCGCGCCTGACCGAGTCTGACGCAGAGCTTTACCTGGCGATCGTCGCCGAGGATCGCGAAAGCGAACGCTGGGAAGGATGATCTGTCTCGACACCACCTTCCTGGTGGATCTCTGGCGAGATCATCCGTCCGAAGACTCCTCGGCCAGATCGCTGCTCGAGCGCCACTCCGGCGAGGAGTTCGTGGTTCCATGCCACGCAGCCGGCGAATTCCTCGAAGGCGGAGCGACGATCTCGGAAGCACGTCTCGCGGAGTCACTCCTCTTTCTGCGTCTTTTCCGAATCGGCGATGTCACCATCGAGACCGCTCTGCGCTACGCGCGCATCGTGTCTCACTTCAGATCGACAGGCGCTCTCAGCGGGCGTTCCAAACCCGATCTTTGGATCGCCGCCTGGGCAGCCCAAAACACCGCCCCACTGGCGACCCGGAACACGAAGCACTTCGACGGCATTCCGGACCTTGAGCTCTTGTCCTACTGAAGCCGGTGACGCGGCGCTCGCCGCAGCCAGAAGCTGAACAGCGAGCCACCGCCGTGAGCCCGGAAAGGGGTGCCCGCGCGATCCTAGGCGCACGAGGTGCTGGAGCCGACACATGGGAAGACGACGGAAACTCCTGGGAGGGGTTCGCGCACGAACTCCAGGCCTGCGCTACCCTGAGACGATGAAGACACTCCGATTCACAGCCTGCCTTGCGATAGCCGCCGCATTGGGCTGCGGCCAGGCGGACGAGCAGGGGGGCGACGGCACGCCGCGCCCGGCAGCCCCGAACTACGTCACGCAGGAGTGGCGCCCGCCCAGCGCGCCGGCCACGCCCAGCGATCTGGTTCCACGCCAGCCTTGCGCCCAGAGCGACCCGCTCCGCCAGGCCTTCTTCGGCGACCTGCACACCCACACCGCCTTTTCCCTGGACGCCCTCGGCCGCGGCGGCTTCCAGACGCCCGACGACGCCTACCGTTTCGCCCGCGGCGAGCCGCTCGAACTCGGTCCGCTCGACGAGGACGGCCAGCCGCCGCGCACGGCGCAGCTCGTCCGTCCCCTCGACTTTGCGGCAGTGACCGACCACTCGGAGTGGCTGGGCGAAGTGTCCGTCTGCACCGACCCGTCGTCGCCGCTCTACGACGAACCGGCGTGCCGCGGCATGCGGCCGGGAGGCACCCCAGAGGAACGCGCCGCGTGGATGGACCACCGACTCACCGGCCGGGTAGCAGGACTCTGCGGCGAGGACGGCAGCCGCTGCCGCGAGGGCCTGCTCACCGCCTGGGGCGACACACGGGCGGCCGCGGAACGCCACTACGACCGCTCGAGCGACTGTTCCTTCACGACCTTCCACGCCTGGGAGTACACCCGCATGCCGGGCCTGTCCAAGGTGCATCGCAACGTCATTCTGCGCAACGAGATCGCCCCCGAGTTGCCGATCTCCTGGATGGACGCCGCCGAACCTCTCGACCTCTGGACCCGGCTCAAGGCGCGCTGCAACGACACCGGCACCGGCTGCCAGGCGCTGACGATCCCCCACAACTCGAACATCTCGAACGGTCAGATGTTCACGGTCGACTGGGGCGGCATGCCGATCGAGGAGCAGCGGGCGCAGGCGGCCCTGCAGGCCGAGCTGGACGTGCTGGTCGAGATCATGCAGGCGAAGGGCGACTCCGAGTGCCGGCGCGGCATGTGGGGCGTCGTCGGCGGCGAAGACGAGTTCTGCGACTTCGAGAAGGTGCGCTACATCGACGGGGAACGGCCGCCGGACTGCGAGGACGGCACCGGCGTCGGCGGGCTGAGAGGTGAAGGCTGCCAGTCGCGGCTCGACTTCGTGCGCTACGCGCTGATCGACGGTGTCGCTCAGGAAGAACGCCTCGGGATCAACCCGTTCCAGCTCGGGATCATCGCGTCGACCGACGGCCACAACGGCGCTCCCGGCGACACGGACGAGTACGACTACCAGGGTCAGAACGCGAACGTCGACTCGGACCTCGAGAAGCGGCTGACCACGCCCGCCTACGCGCCGCACCGGCTCCGGAATCCCGGCGGCCTGATCGGTGTCTGGGCCGAGGAGAACTCCAGGGACTCCCTGTTCGACGCGATGCTGAGCAAGGAGACCTTCGGCACCAGCGGGGTCCGGATCAAGGCGCGTCTGTTCGGCGGCTGGGACCTCCCCGACCTCTGTTCCAGCAACGACATGATCGCCGAGGCCTATGAGACGGCGGTGCCGATGGGCGGCGTGCTGCCGGAAGGCGAAGGCGCCGGGGCGCTGACGCTGTTCGTGTCCGCGATCGCCGATCCGGGCGCCAGCGACCATCCCGGAACGCCGCTGCAGCGCATCCAGATCATCAAGGGCTGGGTTGGCGACGACGGGCTGTTCCACGAGCGGGTCTTCGACGTCGCCGGCGATCCGGACAACGGCGCGGACGTGTCCAGGGATACCTGCGCATTGAGCGGCACAGGCGCGGCGTCGCTGTGCGCCACCTGGACCGATCCCGAGTTCGATCCCTCCCGCTCGGCCGTCTACTACGCAAGAGTCCTGGAGAACCCGAGCTGCCGCTGGAACGCGCTGCAATGCGCGGCGCTGTCCGAACAGGAACGCCCGGCGGCCTGCGCCGATCCGAACCAGCCGTGGCGGATCCAGGAGCGGGCCTGGACCTCGCCGATCTGGTACCGCGCCGCGGGTCCGTAGCGTCTCGCCAGCACAACAACACCAACCCAGGAAGCGCTGCCATGAAGTCCATCAGGTCCCTCTTCGCGACTGCTGCCTCCCTGCTGCTTGCAGCCTAGGTCGGCGCGCAGGTATCTACGGCAAGCCGGTGGACCGCGGGTTGCCGGCATCCGGACCTGGGAACGCGGGCGTCTCGCCCGCATCCGGCGCGATGCGCCGGTAGGGTTCGTTCCACAAACGAGGAAACTGCAATGACGACAGCAACGGTGCGGATTCCGGTGGCGAAACGGGACACCCTGAAGACCATCGCGCGCGGCGAGAACACCACCATGAAGGAGGTTCTCTCCGAACTCATCGACGAGTACGTCGAACGCCACGAGGAGACGCTCGACCTTCTCTCCCGGCCCGAGTGGTTCGAAGCGATCGCTTGCGGAAAGGCGTAAGTCGTCGCCGGCGTGCCGGGCAAGAGCATCGATGAGCTGGCGGATTGAGGTCTAGCCGCCAGCCAGTGGGCGTGGACTCCACCGCACCGTTGACACCGGACACTCAGCCGCTTAGGTTGCCGGCGAATCTCCGAGGATCTTCAAGATGAGCGAACCGACCGCGACGGCCCGCTGGGCAGCCTGCGCCCACCCCCTCCTTGTCCTTCTCGTGGCCGCCTGCGGCGGCAACGGCGGCGGCGCGGCCCCAACCGCCGGCAACGTCGACGACGAGCGGATCATGCGCGCCGCCGAGGCGGAGCCCGGAAGCTGGCTCACCTACGGCCAGACCTATCGGGAACAGCGCTTCTCGACGCTCGACCAGATCACGCGCGAAAACGTCCATGATCTGGGCCTCGCCTGGTCCAAGCCGATCGGCGGCCCCAGCGAGCGGATGCAGGGAACGCCGCTGGTCGTCGACGGCGTCATGTACGCAACGAACGGCTGGGGCGTGATCTACGCGCTGGACGCCGCCACCGGGAAGGAGATCTGGACCCACGATCCGAAGACCGACCGCACCTACGTCAAGTACTCCTGCTGCGGCGGCGTGGCGAACCGCGGCGTTGCGGTCTACAAGGGCAAGGTCTATGTCGCCCTGTTCGACGGCCGGCTGGTGGCGGTCGACGCGGCAACCGGTGAGGAAGTCTGGGACATCGACACGTGGCACCCCTCGGCTCTCGGCCGCTTCAACATCACCGGCGCTCCCCGTGCCGCCGCAGGCAAGGTGTTCATCGGCCAGGGCAGTTCCGAGAGCGGCCGCCGGCGCGGCTACGTCAGCGCCTACGACGCCGAGACCGGCGAGCTCGCCTGGCGCTTCTACCTCGTGCCGGGCGCCCCGTCCCAGCCGTTCGAGCATCCCGAGATGGAGATGGCGGCCAGGACCTGGGGCGGTGAGTGGTGGAAGATGGGCGGCGGCGGCACCGCCTGGAACTCCCTGGTCTACGACGAGGAGCTCAACCTGCTCTACATCGGGGTCGGCAACGGCGCCCCCTGGTCGCGCCAGGTCCGCTCACCGGGCGGCGGCGACGACCTCTTCCTGACCGCGATCGTGGCGGTCGACGCCGACACCGCCGAGATGAAGTGGTACTACCAGACGGTTCCCGGCGACAACTGGGACTACAGCTCGGCGATGGACATCGCGCTCGGCGAGCTGACCGTAGACGGCGTGGAGCGCAAGGTGCTGCTGCAAGCGCCGAAGAACGGCTTCTTCTACGTCATCGACCGCGAGACCGGGGAGCTCCTCCGCGCCCACCCGTACACCGACACGATCGATTGGGCAACCCACGTCGACATGGAGACCGGGCGGCCGATCGAGAACCCGGACGTGGTCTTCGAGGAAAAGCCGCAGTGGATCACGCCGGCCAACGCCGGCGCGCACAACTGGGAGCCGATGTCCTGGGACCAGGACAAGGGCGTCATGTACTTCTACTACCACGACTACGCGAACTTCTACGCCCTGCCCGAGGAGTTCGTTGAGACCGGCGCCTACGCGATCCGCGAGTGGGGGCTGAGCCTCGGCGTCGCCTCCGGCGCCTACCGCCAGAAGCTCCAGGACCAGGCCGGCCCGCGGCCGGAAGACAAGGGATTCCTGGTCGCCTTCGACCCGCTCTCGGGCGAAAAGGTCTGGGAGAACCGGCTGCCCTCGGCCTTCAACGGCGGCGTCCTGGCAACGACGACGGGTCTGCTCTTCCACGGCGGCGGCCGGGGCGACCTGGGCGCCTACAACGCGGACAACGGCGAGAAGCTGTGGGAGTTCGACGCCTACGGCTCGTTCTCGTCGTCGATCATCAGTTACATGGAAGGCGGCACGCAGTACCTGGCAACCATGGTCGGCGGCAGCACCCGGTACGACCGGCCAGGCGAGTTGCTTGTCTTCTCGCTCGACGGCCAGGCGACCCTTGCCGAACCACCGGCGCGCGACTACTCGATCCCGGAGCAGCCGCCGCTTACAGCCTCTGCCGAGACGATCGACCGCGGCAACACGCTCTACCACGAGCACTGCGCCCTCTGTCACCGCGGCCTCGGCCAGACCTCGATCGTCGCCGCCACCTCGCCCGACCTTCGCCGCATGTCGCCTGAAGTCCACGAAGACTTCATGGGCATCGTCCAGGACGGCCTCCTGCCGCTCGGCATGCCCGGCTACGCGGACGTCTTCGACGAGGAGGCGACCACCGCGATCCACCAGTTCGTCATCTCGAAGGCGTTGGAGGCCCAGGGCGAGCGGTAGCGGGCTGATTCCATCCGACTGGGTGCGCCGGCCTTCTGGCCGGCATCCGCCCGCGATGCCGACCTCGCACCGATCGTCCGGCTCCAAAGCCCTCCTGACCGCAACCCTTCAATCCATGCCAGCGCCTAGAAAGAAGCTCATCCTGGACTGCGATCCGGGGCTGGACGACGCGATCGCGATCCTGGCGGCAGCGCACTACGCCGACCTCATCGGGATCACCACCGTCGCCGGCAACGTCGGCATCAACCGCACGACCCGCAACGCGCTCGTGGTCGCGCAGATCGCAGGTCTGGACGTACCGGTCCACCGGGGCGCCGCAGGACCGCTCGGAGGTTCCCCGGTGGACGGAAGCCGGATTCACGGCGCCAGCGGCCTGGGCGATTCGGTCCTGCCCAAACTGGACCGCTCCGAAGCGTCAGACGACGCGGTCGGGTTCCTCTGCGACACCGCCCGCTCGGTCGACGAGTTGCACCTGCTGGCCATCGGCCCGTTGACCAACATCTCGCTGGCGCTGCAGCGCGACCCCGACCTCCCCCGCCACTTGACCGGACTGACGATCATGGGCGGCAGCGCCGGCGCCGGCAACATCACGCCGGTCGCCGAGTTCAACATCTGGGCCGATCCGGAGGCGGCGGCCGTCGTGTTCAACAAGGCCGCGCCGCTCACCATGGTCGGCCTCGACGTCACGAGCAAGGTCGTCTTCGGAGACGACGAGACAGCGCGAATGAGGGCCGCGGGAAGACCCGTAGCCGAATTCGCCGCCGGCCTGATCGAGTTCCTGCGCGATCGCTTCAGGGAATACGTCGGGCAGTCCACCGTTCCGGTGCATGACGCGACGGCCGTCATTGCCGCAACGCACCCCGAGCTGTTCGAGCGGTCGCGCCACCCCCTCGCCGTCGAGGTCCAGGGTGAGCACACCCGCGGCATGACCGTGGCCGACCTCCGTCCGCCCGCACTGATCCAGGCAATCGGCCCGCCCGGTGTCCCCTCCAGCGACATCGTCTGGGACGCCGAAGTCGACGAGGTCAGGGAGTTGATCGTCGAAGCGGTGCTGGCCTTCTAGGCCGCACCATCAGCCGTCTCACTCAGCCATCCGCCCAGCCCGCTGATCGACTCCACCTTGGTGCAGTACCAAGTGGTCCACCGAGCCGTCCTCGGCACGCCCGAACGTGATCTGCGCGTCCACAACGCGCAGGAAGAACCGGCTCTCCGACTCGGGAAACACCTCGAAACGCGGTTGGCCGGTGAGCTGGACGAACAGCCGATCACCCTGCCGCGTCACCGTGAAGACGAGGTTCTCGACAAGCTGATACCGGCCGACGTAGGCGTCGTAGATCGCTGGATCCACTTCGACCGCGGTCCGTAGCGCCGGAGGCACCATGAGCCGATAGCGCGAGTCCAGAAGGTGGAAGCCCAGATCGTCGACGCTGTCCCCGGAGTTCGACAGCACGACGACGCCGGTCTGCGATTCGAGGTCGAAGCCCAGGAAGGACCGGTACCCGCCGGTGCCGCCGTTGTGCCAGTGGAGTTCGCGGCCATGTCCGCGGCGTGTGACCCAGCCGAGCCCGATCCGCATGTCGGGCGGCGCAAAGTCGCGCCGCGGTGCGTGGGTAACCGCCATCGCGGCGTGCAAGGGCGACTCGACAAGGCCGAGGTTCGCCTCGACGAAGGTCAACATGTCGTTCACCGTCGAGCGCAGCGCCCCGGCGCCTGCAAGGGTCGGGAGGTCCCAGTTCGCGACCGGCCTGAGCTGGACGCTGTGGCCGATGGCCAGCCGTTCCTGCTGGGACGACGACAGCGTGATCGACGTGTCGGCCATGCCGAGCGGCTCGAGCAACCGCGCGGACACGAGCGTGTCGTAGTCCGTCTCCTGGCTCAGCGCCAACGCGTGCCCCAGGAGCCCGGCGCCAAGATTCGAGTACTCGACCGCCTCACCGATGTCGCGCTCCAGTTCATACGACGACAGGAACTCGTTGAGCTGGGCCACCGTGTAGTCGGCGTAGGGGTTCGCCGCATTGGCCGGCCGCATGTTCGAGGGCAGACGAGGCAGCCCGGAGCTATGCGTCGCCAGGTGAAGCAGGGTGATCTCGGCGCCGTTCCGGGTCGGCACAGAGACGTCCGGCCCGAGCAGACGCTGAACCGGCGTCTCGAGTTTGACGGCACCCTCCTCAGCTAGGTCTGCCAACAAGATCGCAGTGAACACCTTCGTGATCGAGCCGATCTCGTACACGGTGTCGCCATCCAACTCTCGCGGGTCATCGGCGGTCAGCCGCCCGTAGCTGACAACACGACGCTCGCCGGCCGCGATGACACCAACGACGATGCCGACGCTTCGCTTCTGATCGTCGATCCGCTCCGCGAGGAGTTCGCGGATCTCCGCGTCGGCCGGCATTGAGCCTGCGGGCTGGACGCCGAAGCCGGCCGCTCCAACGAGCAAGAGGCCGACGAAAGAGCTCGCCACCTTCGACATCGGGTTCATGGGGACGCAAGCCCTCAAGCGAGCGGCTAGCGATCTTGACGAGCGATTGGACCGGTTCATCAGCCCGCTCTCGCGAGCACTTCAACCTGAGCCTCGAGCAACTCGCCCAAGCGATCCTTCTCCACTTCGAGATCGAAACGCGTCTGGAGATTGAGCCAGAACCGATCGCTGGTGCCGAAGAAGCGCGAGAGGCGAAGCGCCGTGTCCGCTGTCACGGACCGCTTTCCGTGGACTATTTCATTGATCCGGCGGGGGGGCACACTGATGCCCTTGGCGAGCCGGTACTGGCTCAGGCCGAGAGGCTCCAGGAACTCCTCGAGCAGGATCCGGCCCGGGTGGATCGGCTCCAGTACTTTGTTCGCCATCATGCGCTCCTAGTGGTAGTCGACGATCTCGACGGCATCGGCGCCCGCGTTCTTCCAGAAGAAGCAGATCCTGTACCGGTCGTTGATGCGGATGCTGTGTTGGCCGGCTCGGTCACCCTTGAGCTTCTCCAATCGATTTCCGGGTGGCACTCTCAGATCCTCGAGCCTCTCCGCGGCGTCCAGGATCAGCAGCTTCCGAAGCGCAGCCTTCCTGAGGCTCCCTGGAACCGCGCGGTTCCTCTCCCGGTGGAAGAGCTTCTCGCTCCCTCTGTCGCGGAAGCTCCTGATCACCGCCTCATGATAACGCCACTCGGTACTATCTCGGGAGTCGCCCTACGGGTACATGTCCGGTACTTGAAGATGGGAGTCAAATGAACGAGCCGTATCATCCGATCCCATGTGCGGCCGGTACACCCTCCGCTCGAAAGCACGAACCGTAGCCGATCACTTCGAACTCGACGAACTGCCGGACTTGGAGCCCCGATACAACATCGCGCCGACCCAGGAGGTCACGGTGGTCGGGCTCGACCCCGAAGGCCGGCGCGCCCTGGGGACGATGCGATGGGGATTCCCCCGCCGTCGCGGCGGTCCCCAGATCAACCTCCGCGACGACACCGCGGTCGAGGCGCCGAAGTTCCGCAGCCTGCTGAGCCGCCGCCGTTGCCTCGTGGTCGCCGACGGCTGGTACGAGTGGCAACCGCAACCCGACGGCGCCCGCCTTCCCCACTACATCCGCATGCCGGGCGGCGGACCGTTCGGCTTCGCCGGGGTCTGGAACCGGACGCCCGAGGGCCTTGCCTGCACCATCCTCACCTGCGCCGCCAGCGAGGCGATCGCACCGATCCACGATCGGATGCCGGTCATTGCTCGGCCGCCCTATGCGCACTGGCTGGACGGTCCGCTGCAGGATCCAGACGCCCTGAGCGAACATCTCGAGACTTACAACGGCGAACTCGAGTTCTCCCCTGTCTCGAAGCGAGTCGGCAACTACAAGAATGACGACGCCGAGTTGATCGAGCCGGCCTAGCCGGCCCTGCGGACCGGATGCGGGCAGGATGCCCGCGTTCCCAGGATCCGAGCGGCAGGTCGTCCTAGGGCGGACCCACCGCCTCCTTCCCCAGACCAATCGACCGCCAGAAGAAATAGACCACCGGAAACACGAACGTCACCCCGAGGAACACCGTCACCAATCCGCCGACCATGGGCGCGGCGATCCGCTTCATCACGTCGGCGCCGGTGCCTGTCGACCACAGGATCGGCACCAGGGCAATGAACGTGGTCAGCACGGTCATCGTGATCGGTCGGATTCGCCGCACCGCGGCCTCGACGACCGCTTCGCGAAGGTGGGCCAGGTTCTCCATCCTTCCGGCGCTCTTTCGCTCGCCGAAGGCCAGATCCAGGTAGAGCAGCATCACCGCCCCGGTCTCCGCGGCAAGCCCCGCCAGCGCGATCATCCCCACCCAGACGGCCACGGACCAGTTGTAGTCGAGCCGGTCCAGCAACCAGACCGATCCGACCAGCGAGAACGGCACCGCCGAAACGATGAACGCGGTCTTTATCACCGAGCGCGTGCTCAGGTAGAGGATCACGAAGGTCAACACGAGGGTGAGCGGGACGATGAACAGGAAGCGCTCGCGGGCCCGCTCCATGTACTCGTACTGGCCGGACCAGAGGAGCGTGTAGCCGGGAGGCAGGACGACCTTGTCGGCGACCTCAGCGCGGGCCCGGCGGATCCAGCCGCCGATGTCGGACACGTTGAGATCGACGTAGACCCACGCGTTCGGCCTGGCGCCTTCCGACTTGATCGAGGGCGGGCCGTCCCGGATCTCGATCGCCGCCACCTGGCCGAGCGGCACCTGGGCGCCGTTCGGCGCCGTCACCAGGATCTGCTTCATCGACTCGGGATCGTCGCGCAGTTCCCGCGGATAGCGCACGTTGATCGGGTAGCGCTCCAGTCCTTCGACGGTCCAGGAGACGTTCATGCCGCCGACCGCGGACTGGATCGTGTCCTGGATGTCGGCGATCCGCAGACCGAAGCGCGCCGCCGCTTCCCGGTCGATGTCGAAGTCCAGGTAGGCGCCGCCCATGACCCGCTCCGCATACGCCGAAAGCGTGCCGGGCAGCGGCTTGACGACCGCCTCGACCTGCTCGGCGAGGCGCTCCAGCGTCGAGAGATCCGGGCCGCCGAGCTTGATCCCGACCGGCGTCTTGATCCCGGTCGACAGCATGTCGATCCGGGTCTTGATCGGCATGGTCCAGGAGTTCGTGACCCCCGGGAACTGAAGCGCCCGATCGAGTTCCGCGATCAGGTCGTCGCGGCTCAAGCCGGGGCGCCACTCGTCCTGGTCCTTGAGCACGATCGTCGTCTCGAGCATGGACAGCGGCGCCGGATCCGTCGCCGTCTCCGCCCGGCCGACCTTGCCGAACACGGACTCGACCTCCGGGAAGCTGCGGATGATCCGGTCCGTCTGCTGGACGATCTCCCTCGCCTTGCCAATCGACACGCCCGGCAAGGTGGTCGGCATGTAGAGGAGATCGCCCTCCCACAGCGGCGGCATGAACTCCGAGCCGATTCGCCGCAGCGGTACCGTGGTCGAGCCCAGCACGACGATCAGCAGCACGACGACCAGCCAGCGGAATCGCACGGCGCCGGCCACCAGCGGGCGGTAGACGAAGCGCAGGAACCGGGACACCGGATTGCGTCGCTCCGAGACGATCCGACCGCGCACGAGCCAGAACATCAGCACCGGCACGACGGTCACCGCGACCACCGAAGCCATCGCCATCGAGTAGGTCTTGGTCAGGGCCAGCGGTTTGAACAACCGCCCCTCCTGGGCCTCCAGCGTGAACACCGGCAGGAACGACACCGTGATCACGAGCAGGCTGAAGAACAGCGTCGGCCCGACTTCCTGCGCGGCGCGCAGAACGATCTCGAAGTGGGATCGCTTCCCCTTGTCCGCCTCGAGGTGGCGATGGACGTTCTCGACCAGGACGATCGAAGCGTCGACGAGCACGCCGATCGAGATCGCGATGCCCCCGAGCGACATGATGTTCGAGCCGAGGCCTTGAACACGCATAACCACGAACGCGAGCAGAACCGAAACCGGAATCGCCAGGATCGGCACCAGCGCCGACCGGAAGTGGAACAGAAAGACGAGGCACACCAGCGCGACGACGATGGACTCCTCGATCAGAGTGTCGGAGAGCGTAGCGATGGAGCGTTCGATCAGGCCGCTGCGGTCGTAGGCGACCGAGATCTCGACATCGTCCGGCATGCCGCCGGCCAGATCGGCCAGGCGCTCCTTCACGCGCTCGATCGTGGACCGGGTGTCGGCGCCCGAGCGAACGACGACGATGCCCCCCACCGTCTCGCCCTCGCCGTTCCAGTCGGCCAGGCCGCGCCGGATCTCCGGTCCGATCGTCACATTGGCGACATCGCGGAGCAGGATGGGTACGCCGCCTGGGCCGGCCGAGAGGACGATCGTCTCCAGGTCCCGCACTTCTCGCACGTAGCCGCGCCCCCTCACCATGTACTCGCGCTCCGCCATCTCGATCAGGCGTCCCCCGACATCCGCGTTCGACTCCTGGATCGCCCGCCGCACGACCGGTAGAGACAGACCGTAGGCCCGGAGGCGAATGGGATCCACCTCGACCTGGTACTGGCGCACGAAGCCTCCGATCGAGGCGACTTCGGACACCCCTTCGACCGCCAGCAGGCTGTACTTCAGGTACCAGTCCTGGAGCGAGCGGAGTTCCGCCAGCGACCGCGAGTCCGAGTTGAGCACGTACATGAAGGCCCAGCCCACGCCGGTGGCGTCCGGACCGAGCTGCGGCGACACGCCTTGCGGCAACCTGTTCCCGAGCCCCGCCACGGACTCGAGCACCCGCGAGCGCGCCCAGTAGAGGTCCGTCCCGTCCTCGAAGATCACGTAGACGAAGGAGAAGCCGAAGAACGAGTAGCCGCGGACGACCTTGGCGTAGGGCACCGACAGCATCGTCGAGGTGATCGGGTACGTCACCTGGTCCTCGACGACCTGGGGCGCCTGCCCCGGGAACTCGGTGTAGAGGATCACCTGCACGTCCGAGAGGTCGGGAATCGCGTCGATGCGCGTCGTCCTCACCGACCACACGCCTGCGGCCACGGCCAGCACCAGCCCCGCCGCAACCAGCAACTGGTTGCGGAGCGACCACTCGATGACGCGGTTCAGCATCGGATCACCCGCCGTCGTCCCCGTGGCTCATATCGCCGCCCTCTTGGCCCATCTCACCCATGTCGTTGCCCTCGTGGGCGCCGCCTGACGCCGCCGCCGCGTCGACCATCTTCTGCACCGCCGCCCGCAGTCTGGACTCCGAGTCGAGCAGAAACTGCGACGAGGTGACGACTTCGTCTCCGGCCGAAAGACCCGAACGGACCTCAGCGAGCCCTTCCGAGGTCTGGCCCAGCTCGACTTCGCGGGGCTCGAACCGGCCGCCGCCCAGCGCCACGATGACGACGTTCCGGCGGCCGGTCCGCAGCACCGATTCGGTCGGTACGGTCAACGCCCCCCTGACCAGGACCGGGTCGAAGATGACGGTCGCGAACATCCCCTTCCGCAAGCGGCCCTCCGGATTGGGCACCGCGATCTTCACCGTCAGGGTCCGCGTCTGTTCCGACATCTCGGGCTCGATGAACTCGACCGTGCCGCGGATCGTCTCGCCCGGGAAGTAGGTGAAAGCCACCTCCGCCTCGACGCCCGGACGGATCCAGACCACCTGATCCTCGAACACCTCGACCGATAGCCACAGGGACGTGATGTCGGCGATGTGGTACGCCTCCATGCCGGGCGTCACCGCCATCCCCTCGAGCCCCGGCATGCGTCTCATCACCAAACCCCCCGCCGGTGCGGTCACCGTCAGCGTCCGGAAGATCTCGCCCGTCTCCTCCAGGCGCGCGATCTGATCGGGCGAGATGTCCCAGAAGGCGAGCCGCGCCCGCGCCGCCGCCACCAGCGCCTCGGCCCGAAGCCGGGCATCATCCGCACCGTCCCCGAACCTGGACGCGTAGCGAATAGCCGAGAGCAACTCCTGTTCGGTCTGGACCAGCTCCGGCGAGTAGACCTCGAACAGCCCGGCGCCCTCGGCCACCGGCTCGCCGACGTGGTTCACGTAGACCTTCTCGATCCACCCGTCGTACTTCGTGGTCACGGTGACCATCCGCTCCTGGTCGTACTCGAGATAGCCGACCGTCCGGATCTCGTGCCGGAGGTCCCGCCGCGTCGCCGTCTCTGTCCGGACGTTCATGTTCTGGACCACGACCGGATCGATCACCACCGTCGCTCCCGCACCGATCGCACGCTCCGCCTCGTCCGCATAGACCGGCAGGTAGTCCATTCCCATCTCGTCCCTGGCCGGCACCGGCGAGCTGATCGTCGGATCCATCGGATTGCGGTAGAAGAGAATCTCCCGCTCACCTCCGACAGCCGACCGCTCCTCGCCCGAGGCGGCGCTCGCCATCGGCCCCGCGTGGTAGCCGACCGTCCGCTGCAGCCAGGTGTCCACCGGGTGAACGCCCAGCGGATCGAAGAACAGGACGTAGAAGGCCGCGAAACTCCCCGCGACCCAGGCGGCGCCGCGCACCAGCGCCTGAAACGACACGCCGGAACCGTTCGTCTTGTTCGTCATCTCGCTGCCCCTCCGTTCCTTGCCAGCGCCGGCAGGGGCCTCCCGACCGCCCCCTCCAGCTCCGCGAGACCGATCAGGTAGTCCGCCCTCGCCCTGTCGGCCGCCGTCCGCGCCTCGAACAGAACATGCACGGCGTCGAACAGGTCGAGCGTGTTCAGGGCGCCGGCGATGTAGCCCCCCTCCGCCGATTGGAGAGCCTCCTCCGCCTGGACGATCAGCAGATCCTCGAGCAGACGCAGGCGCCTCCAGGCTAGAGGCAGCCGCTGCACCAGCTCGCCCACCTCTGTTTCGATCGCAAGCTCCGCACCGCGCCTCTCATCGACCGCGTGGGACCGCAGGTCGAGAGCTTCCTGCACCGCCGCGGCCCGGCGCCGGCGGCGGACCGGCAGCGTGACGCCGCCGCGAACCCCGAACACGTCGTTGCCGTTGCCTGCCGGGGCCAGGAGTCGTGCAGCCTCGTCGCCCCGTGGCGTCACCAGCGTGTAGGTGACCCCGACGGTGAAGTCGGGTCTGCGCGCCATCCGCGCCAGCCGCTCCAGCACCTCAGCCTGGGCAAGTCCGGCGCCGGCGGCCCGCAACTCGGGCCGCGACGACCGCGCGAGAGCCAGCAGTCCCTCAGTCGCCGGCCTGAGTTCTTCGATTGTTCGCGCCATGCGCCCTCTGGCCACCGGCGCAACGGCCGGCCGGTCGCGTAGGGAGTTCAGCCGAGCGCGGAGAGCGGCCTCGCGGAGATCCAGGTCCACCAGGGCCCGCTCCGCGCGGGTGATCTCTGCCTGCAGCTTGAGGACCGCCTGGGTCGAACCCACGCCGGTCGCGTACCGGGACTGGGCGATCTCCTCGTGCTGGATCAGATGCTCCAGGAAGGTCGCCGCAACCTCCCGCGACCGGTCCAGGAAGGCCAACTCGTGGTAGAGCCGCCTGACTTCGGTGACCAGGCGGAGCCGTCCCGCCTCCACCTCGTGTTCCAGGACGACCGCACCTTCGACGGCCGCGGCCTCCAGCAGATCGAGCTTTGCCAGCCACGGCAGGGCCTGGCTGAAGCTGAGCATGAGACGCTGAGAGCCGACGCGGGTCTCAGGCGGCAGCAGAAAGGCCGTCGCTTCGGCCGTCGGATCCGGCAGCGAGGCGACCTGGGGCGCCTTCTGCGCCGCCGCCCGCGCCCGGGCGAAGCCGGCTCGAATAGCCGGATTTCGGTCCAGCGCCTCCGCGACCAGGGCACGCAGCAGCGGTTCCCGGATCCCCTCCGCGACCAGGTCGGCCGCTGTCGGCGCCGGAGCTTCGGTCAGGTGGCGCTGCTGATCGGTTTCGGCCGCCAATGGTCGCGCGGTCGCCGCCGCGATCAGAACGACGGCAAGCAGGCAAGGCGTTGATCGATGCATCTGAATCCCCCGCAGAAACGTGTTCCCTGCGACCGCCTTCCCTCAGAAGACGACCGCTCGACTCGCTTCAGCGGAGGATCAGAGCAACAGCGCCGAGAACAGCGTGTAGCGCGGAACGGTCGGCGGCGGATCGGCGTCGCAGGCGTGGACCGCGGCCTCGAGACTGTCGGCGGCAGGCGTGTCCAACCCGCAATGGGACAGCGCAGGCGGGTCGATGTCGCCGGCAGAGCCGGACAGGATCGCCTTGGCTGACGGAGGCGCCGATTCGGCGCTGCAGCAGGCCGACATCAGCATCTTGCCGTGCCCGCAGGACGCCATCTCGTGCGTCTGCTGCATCTCGCACGGATCCTCCGGCGCAACGAGCGAGACGCACATTCCCGCCACCGGGGCGGCCAGGACCGCCAGTGCCAGGAACGCCGAGATGAGCCGGAAAGCGCTGCGCATCGTGACCACTCTACACCCCCAACCCTTCCGCGGCCTGAAATACTCCGGCAATCCGCTCCAACCCCTAAGCCCCGTTCACAACGCAACGCCGGAGATCAGATGATCCGCTTCCCCGCCTTTTCCCGCCGCAGCTTCCTGCAAACGACGACCGGCCTGGCCGGTGCCCTGGCCCTGCCCCGCATCGCCCTGGGCGCCGAAGTCCGGCCGGCGCCCGGCATGCCCGCGCCCCGCTTCGTGCTGACGAACGGCATCCGCATGGCGGTCTACGAGCAGGGCTCGGGCGTCCCCGTGGTGTTCTGCCACGGCTTCCCCGAGCTCGCCTTCTCCTGGCGCTTCCAGCTTCCGGCGCTCGCCGACGCCGGGTTCCGCGCCATCGCCCCCGATCAACGCGGCTACGGACTGACCGACCGGCCCGACGACGTGACGGACTACAGCCTGAGGCACCTCTGCGACGACATGGCGGGGATGCTCGACGCACTCGAGATCGAAAAGGCGGTCTTCTGCGGCCACGACTGGGGCGGCGGCGTGGTGTGGATGATGGCGCGCCTGCACCCGGACCGCTGCCTCGGCATCGTCGGCGTGAACACTCCGGGCGGACGACCCCCGGGCATGCCGCGCAGCCAACCGCCCGAGGAACCGATCATCGTGAGGAGTGAGAACTACTACACGATCCAGTTCCAGGAACCGGGCCGGGCCGAGAAGGCGCTGTCTGCCGACGTGCGCAAGTCGTTCCAGATGCTCCTGCGCCGCGGCTACATATGGGACGTCGAGGCCTTCAAGGCGATGCCGGAGGACTCTCCCGAGCGGCAGATGGATCTGCTCCGCATGCTCGAGCGAGACGACTACCCCGGCGAGGTGTTCCTGTCGGAGGAGGCCCTGGACTACTTCACCGAGACTTTCGAGACCACCGGCTTCACCGGCGGCCTGAACTGGTACCGCATGGCGGGCCGTGCCTTGCCGGGGATCGAGAACGCCAAGTGGGAGATCGACGTGCCGTGCCTCTACGTCGGCGCCGAGAACGACGTCATCCTGCGGCCCTCCTCAGCCGACGGCATGGAGGACTTCATCGACGACTTCGAGAAGTACACGGTTGCGGACTGCGGCCACTGGACGCAGCAGGAGAAGCCCGAGGAGACGAACCGGGTGCTGATCGACTGGCTGCGACGGAAGATCGCTAAGACCGCGTAGCGCCCACTCGAGCGGCGGCCGCCGTTACTCCCCGATCCGCTCCCAGACCAGCGAGTCCTGGACCATGCGTCCGTCCACTTCCCGGGCCGGTGGCTGGAGCGTCAGCGTTCGCTCTCCGAACTCGTAGGAGCGCTGAGCATCCGTGTCCATGCAGCTCGGGAACCAGCAGCCCAGCCGGTGGTGAACGATGTAGCCGTCGTCGGCGTGGATCGTGTACGGACCGAAGTAGCTGATGTAGGTGCGGATCGAGGAGGCCGCCTCCTCGGCGGTCGGGCGCGGGCCGGCGAAGGGCTGACGCTCCGGCCGCACCAGGTGCACGGCCATGTGCCCGGACGCTGTGTAGATGATGAAGCCGTCCTCAAAGGTCCGTTCAACAGTCTCTGCTTCTCCCGCTTCGTCCCGCCGTTCCAGCCGGTCGAAATGCCAGAAGCCGATGAAGCGCCGGTGTTCGTCGGTGAGTTCGGCGAGGTCCGGCAGCTTTCGCCAGGTCAGCCGAACCGTCCCGCCGTCCGTGCCGGCAGGCGGCTGCAGCGTCAGCAGGTCCTCGGCGAACTCGTAGTTGCGAACGTAGTCCGAGCCCGCGGCGTTCGGATTCATGCTCGACCGTAGGTGGTGGGTGACGGCGCCTGCTTCCGGATCCACCGTGAAGGCCCCGAAGTACGCCGTGTAAGACCGGTAGGCGGCAAGCCGTTCTTCCGGCGTCGCACGAGTTCCCGGGGTGGCGGCCTGACGGTCGGCGCCCTGGATCACGACCCCCATGGCGCCCGCCGGGTCGTACATGATGAAGCCGGTCGACTCCTCGTTGCGCGACAACTCCTCGCCGTCCGCCGAGTGGCGCACGATCGATACGAGTTCCCAGGCGCCGTGGAGCGCCGTGGCCGGATCTTCGGCACCAGACGAGGCCGGCGTTCCCTCTTCGTTCGCGGCCGAGCCGCCGCAGGCTGAGAGCAGCAGCAGGCACGCACCGGCGAAAGCAGTCAGAGTCGAAGGTATCTCCGTTCTCCTCGATTCAAGGGCTCCAGGTTGGGGGGGCCACCGCTTCAGCTCCGGCGGTCCTAAACGAGCAATTTCCGGCCAGATTCCTTCGTCGACCAGAGACTACCCGCAAAATAGCGGGTCCATGGCGCCCTCAAGAGCTGCCTTCGCGGCGGCCTCTTCCTCCGTCATGCCTTCCCCGGCGAGCGGCCTCTGCTCCTGCACGTCGTTTGCGAAATCGAAGAAACGACCATCGTCATACAGCTTGTAGCGGCGGTCGTGGACGAAGGTCACTTCCGGGATGGTCATGAAGCGCGGCCGGAAATCGGTGAAAATCCAGTCCCGGGCGGAGTTCGCCTCGCCCCGCAGCACCGGGAGGAAGCTCCGGCCGTCGATCACCCGATCGCCGGGCAGCGTAGCTCCAGCCGCCTCGACGATCGAGGGCAGAAAGTCGGCGAAGTCGATCAGGGCGTCTGACAGCCTGCCACTCTCGACAGCAGCCGGCCAGGAGGCGATGAAGGGGACGTGTACGCCGTAGT
This sequence comes from Candidatus Multivorans sp., assembly GCA_965247095.1. Taxonomy (GTDB): domain Bacteria; phylum Acidobacteriota; class Thermoanaerobaculia; order Multivoradales; family Multivoraceae; genus Multivorans. Next base: position 1,543,994 of record OZ251997.1, read on the forward strand.
CGATCGTCGTGCCTTTGCCGCCGGGGATCACGGCGCCGTCCCGCATCTTGCTCGTGATCTGTGTCGGCGTACCGTTGTCCGCAGTGAGCAAGATCAGCGTGTTGTCGCGGACTCCCAGGTCCTCGAGCCCGTCCACCATCTGGCCGATCAGCTTGTCCGTGTAGGCGACCATGTCGGCGAAGTAGGCCGGGTCTTCGGCGTTGCGGTCCCCGATCCAGTCCGCACTGTCCGGAGTCGGCACGAACGGGGCGTGGACGAGCGCCATGGCGTGGTAGGCGAAGAACGGCCGGTCCGAGTCCTCAGCAACCTGCGACTCGATCCGGTCGAGCAGAAAGTCCGCAAACAGATCGGGGCCGTACCGGCCCTCGTAGGTCCCGCCTTCCCCGCCAGGACCCCATAGCAGCGGATCGGCATAGCGGCCGCCCTTCTCGTGGTAGTGCCAGACCAGGTAGTCGTCGAAACCGGCCTCCTCCGGCGTTTGCCCCAAACCCTCGCAGCAGTCCTTCTCCGGCGCCCAGACCTGTTCGAAGCCCGACATTTGCCACTTCCCGGCCAGGAAGGTGGCGTAGCCGGCGTCCTGGAGCAGGTTGGCCAAGGTGACCTCGTCGGGCGGCAGAACCCCCCACTCCCTGTAGTTGCGGCTGTTGTAGCGCCCGGTCATCAACTTGAGCCGCGAGGGCGCGCACAGCGGCATCGCGTAGGCGTGGCTGAAGCGGACACCTTCCGCGGCCAGACGATCGATGTTCGGCGTCTCGTAGGACGCGCCGCCGTAGGAGCCGATCGCCTCAAAGCCCAGGTCGTCGATCAGGATGAGGAGGATGTTCGGCTGCTGCGGCGACTCGGGGCCGGCGTTCTCCTCCGCGTCCGGCGCCGCTGCGCAGCCAGCCGCCAGCACCACCAGGATCGGGAACCAACGCCAGGATCTGCCCATCACTTCTCCCATCACTCCTCCTCCGCGAACTGCCAGTTCGGCGGCGGCTGGAAGTCTTCGCGGCCGGTGAAGAACGGCGCCACCGGATTCGGGGGCTGCAGGGCGCGGAACGCGGTGGCCTTCTCAAGCAGGCGGGCCACCAGATCGGGCTGTTCGGCCGCAACGTCCCGCTCTTCGAGCGGATCCTCGTCGAGCCGGAAGAGCAGCTTGCGCGATGCCTCGGCAGAGCCCTCCCGAACCAGCGGCGGCCCGACGACGACGAGCTTCCACTCACCCTCCGTCACCGAGACCTGCTCGCGCTCCGGGTCGAGTTGGGCGATGAAGGAGTAGAGATCACGCTCCGGACCGGCCTCGGCCTCACCCGTCAGCAGATCGCCGACATCCTGTCCGTCGAGCGGTTTGCCGCCGTGATCGTCGATGCCGGCGATGCCCATCAGAGTCGGCAGCACGTCGATGTAGGACACCGGCGCCTCGATCCGGCCGCCACCCGAGATGTTCCCCACCGGCCAGCGCGCCGCTGCTGCGACCCGGGTGCCGCCCTCGAAGACGCTGCCCTTGGCGCCCCGGTACGGGCCGTTGTCGCCGATGCCGACGGAGCCGCCGTTGTCGCTGAAGAACAGCACGAGCGTGTTGTCCACGATGCCGTGCTCGTCGAGTGCATCGAGGATGCGGCCGACGCCGTTATCGAGCGCGTGGACCATCGCGGCGTGGATGCGGCGGCCGTCGCGGCGCCGGCCGTCGGCGGCGAGCGGCCGTCCGGCGGTCGATTCCTCCCAGCCCCGCGGCGGCTCGATTGCTTCCAAATCAGCGTAGCGCTGCAGATCCTCGTCCTTCGCCTGCAGCGGCGAGTGCGGAGCGCTGAACGGGACGTACAGGAAGAACGGCGCCTCGCCACTGGCGTGCTTATCGATGAACCGCACAGCGTGCTCGGCCAGCAGGTCCGTCACGTAGCCCTCTTCGTCCACCGACTCGTAGTCGTGGCTCCAGTCCCGCTCGCCGATGCGCTCCTTCGTGAAGTAGTCGACCGCCGTGTTGTGGCCCACGAACTCCGTGAAGCCCCGGCGCAGCGGGTGGTACTTGCGGTCGAAGTGACCCAGGTGCCACTTGCCGAAGATGCCGCGGTGCTCGTAACCGGCACGAGCCAGCACTTCCGGCAGGGCGACCTCCGACGTGTCGAGACCGTAGTCCCGCCACGGCGCGATCACCGCCCGCATCAGACCGAAACGGATCGGATAGCGGCCGGTCATCAGCCCCGCCCGCGTCGGCGAGCAGACGGGAGCGCTGTAGAAGCGCTCGATCAGCACCCCTGCGGCCGCGATGCGGTCGATGTTCGGGGTCGCGATCTCGCCGCCGTGGAAGCTGACGTCGTGGCGTCCGAGATCGTCCGGAACGATGAGGACGATGTTGGGGAGGGGTTGCGGCGCGGTAGCCGAGTCCGGGGCGGGGCCGTCGGCGCAGGCGGCGAGTAGAAGGGCCGGCGCGACGAGCGCGAACGCGTGGAAGAGAGGAAGACGGACCGGAAGCTGGGGCACGATCCGCCTAGGTTACACGCGAGTGTTCGCTCGCCGCTTCCCGACTCCGTAGGCAATGCATGGTAGCGAATGGAACCACTGAAGCTCCGCCCGACTCCACTCCTTGACAGCCGCCATTTTTCCGGGCATAACTCGGGTTCCTATTCAGACCCGCTTCAGGTGTCGCCCGCCCGAGAGGATCAGACGACAAGAAAGTCTGAACTGACTCCTGCAGCCCGCCTAGAAGGCGATGGGACGTGGGAGGACACTGTGAAGATCGTACGGACTAGATCGATCGGAGGAGACAGCGAATGGCTAGGGTGCTAGATGAGATTCTTGAGACGTTCTACGCCAAGCTCTCGGAGTCGGACAGCGTGAACGAGGCAGCAGTACAGGAGTTGCGCACCCTCTTCGCTTCGGAGAAGAAGCTGAAGGCCGACGATTTCGTCGAGGTCCTCAAGAAGGCAGCGCGGGAGGGGCAGCGGTGATTCACATCGAATCGGTGGCCATACGTGAACTCAGGGGAATCCGCGAGCTTGAGATCGAGCCCCGCCGGAAGAACTTCGTCGTATCCGGGCCGAACGGCTCGGGGAAGAGTGGCGTGGTGGATGCCATTCAGTTCGCCTTAACCGGCGAGATGTCACGGCTTGCCGGTAAGGGAACCGGCGGACTCAGCGTCAGTCGCCACGGTCCCCACGTGGACCGTCGGGATGACCCTGCGTCAGCTGAGGTCTCGCTTCGGTTCTACGCCCCGGACTTCAAGAAATCGGCCGTCCTGACCAGGAACGTCAAGAATGCCAAGAACTTCAACCTCGAACCTGACGAGCCCGAGATTAGGGCCCTCATCGAGGAGGTAGCGGATCATCCGGAGCTGACGCTCTCGCGACGCGAGGTCATCAAGTACATCATCGTCGAGGCTGGGCAGCGGTCAAGGGAGGTTCAGGCCCTCCTGAAACTGGAGGCCATCGGCCAGACCCGTGGTGTCTTGAAGACCGCGTCAAACAAACTCTCCAACGCTGCGGGTCAGGCACGGAGTGCCCTCCAGAGTGCAGACGACGCGCTCCGCCGCCATCTCGACGTAGAGATACTGGCACCAGAGGATGTCCTCGCAGCGATCAATCCGCACCGGCGGACCCTGGATCTGGGCCCGATCAGGGACCTGGAAGCGGATACCGATTTCAGGACCGGCATCTTGGAAGCCCTAACCGACACAAGCTTCAACAAAGGCGCCGCGCTCCGGGACGTGGAGGCGCTCAAGCGGGCCCACATTGGCCTGCCCGCATTGGCCCACGAGGAAGTGGAATGTGTAGTGCGCGACCTCGCCACTCTGGACGGTGAGCCGGCGCTCCTTCAAGCGATCGCGCGCCAATCCTTCGTCGAGCGCGGTCTACGACTGATCGACGGAGACCATTGTCCGCTCTGCGATTCCGACTGGGAGAGCGAGGAAGCGTTGAAAGCACACTTGAGGGAAAAACTCTCCAAGGCGGACGAAGCGGATGCACTCCAGACACGGCTACTCGACAACGGGGCCAAGATCGCCAACCAAGCGCGGCGGATCGCGGGCTTGGTAGATACCGTGCAGCCTCTGGCGAAGCACTTCGGTCCGGACGGCTTCGGCGAGATGCTCGACAGATGGTCGTCAGACTTAAAGGCCTTTGCCGCGGCACTGAGGACCGTCGAGTCGATCGTTGAACAACGCCCTCGGCTCGATCAAAGTTGGAGCCTGACTCCAAGGTCATTCGAGGATCTCTTGGAAGCCCTCAGACTCGCGATCCAGGACAAACCCGACCAGAGTGCTTCAGTCGCCGCGCAGACTTTCTTGACGCTTGCCCAAGACCGCTTCTCCACCTGGCAGGACGCGCAGCGTCAAAAGAAGCGTGCCGAACTCGCGGCAGAGGCCGGGAGGGCCACCTACAACACGTACTGCGAGGTGGCCGATGGGTATCTGAGTGCGCTCTACGAGGCGGTTGAAGACGGGTTCGGCGCGTACTACCGGCAGATTAACGCGGAGGACGAAGACGGGTTCAGAGCGAAGCTGGAGCCTGCTGAAGGCGGCCTGGATCTGGAGGTGGCTTTCTACGATAAGGGAATGTACCCGCCGGGGGCCTACCACAGCGAGGGACACCAAGACGGGATGGGAGTCTGCCTCTACCTCGCACTCATGAAGCGGCTACTCGGCGATCGGTTCCACTTTGCATTACTCGACGACGTAGTGATGTCGGTCGATCGAGGTCACCGAAAAGAACTCTGCCGTCTGCTGAAGGAACACTTCCCCGAAACGCAATTCATCATCACGACGCACGACAAAGTCTGGGCGAAGCAGATGCAGACAGAGGGTCTTGTCGAGTCGAGGGGAGGCGTCGCCTTCCACAGTTGGAGCGTGCAAACCGGGCCGGTCGTGGAACAGGCGGCCGGAGTTTGGGATGACATTGAATCAGATGTTGCCAAGGGTGACACGGGTGTTGCGGCGAGCCGGTTGCGCCGGCACATGGAGTACGTGGCTGGCGAGCTGGCGGACCAGCTCGGAGCGAGGCCGCCCTTCCGAGGCGACAACGCTTACGATCTGGGCGACCTCCTACCTGCGGTCATCGGGCGGCACGGAGAGCTACTGAAACTTGCCGCGAAGGCAGCGAACACGTGGAACGATGAGGATGGCAAGGCGAAGGTCGAGGACCTGAAGGGCAAGAGGGCCGAAGCGCTATCCGCATATGGCGGCGAAGCATGGGTCGTCAACAAGGCCGTCCACTTCAACGAATCGGTGAACTTCACGGGCGATGAGTTTCGGGAGGTAGTCGATGCCTTCAAGAGCTTGCTTGCGCAGCTGCGGTGTTCGTCATGTGAGTCGTGGTTTTACGTCATGCCTAGGAAGGGCGATCCTGAGAGCCTACGGTGTCGATGTGGGTCTGTGGTACTGAATCTGAACACGAAGTAAAGAGGCGGGCCTTTCTCTGCCGCAATCGTCACTCCCTCACTACCAGCGACCGGCCAGAAGGCCGGCCCAATGACTCTCGGACTACGGCCGGATGCGGGCGGGACGCCCGCGTTCCCAGGTCCGGATGCCGGCGGGGACGCCGACGCACCCAGGCCCGCTACGCTTCGCGCAACAGGTCGGTGATCTTCTGCCGCGAGGCGCCGAAGGCGGGCAGCAGGCCGCCGATGACGCCGGTGATCGTCGCCAGGAAGATGCCGGAGAACATCGCGAATGGGGTCGTACGCAGTTGGAAGGTGATCTCGCTGAACGTGACCTGGTTCATCGTGCCGGTCTGGATCGCGTTCAGAGGCAGGGCGAGGAGAGCGCCGAAGCCGCCGGCGACCAGGCCCAGGAGCACCGCTTCCAGGAAGAAGCTGCCCATGATCGAGCGCCGCCGGAAGCCGAGCGCGCGAAGGGTGCCGATCTCGCGGGCGCGGGCGGCGACCTGGGCGTACATCGTGTTGGCGGCGGCAAAGCAGGCGCCGACCGCCATCAGGACCGCGAGCACATTGCCGAGGACGATGAACTGGCCCGAAGCGGCATCCGTCTGCTGCTCGTAGTACTCCGTCTCCGGCACAGCGGACACCTGGAGCCGCTGATCGTCCTTGATCGCCGCGATCAGATCCCGGGTCGCGGCCGGTGACGCCGTCTTGAGCCGCGTCGAGGAGTAGTAACCACTGCGCCGGAACGAGTCGCCGAGATCGCGGGCATCGCCCCAGATCTCGGAGCCGTGTGCACCAACACCCATGAACGTGCCGACCACACAGAACGTGGTACGACCCATCTTGCGCTCGTCGCCGATCCGCAGCCCGAGTCTCCCGGCGAGGCTGCGGCCAACGATGATCTCGCCGCGCCCCGGCTCGAAGACCCTGCCCTCTACGATTTCGAAGGTCGGCCGGATCGCAAACGCCGCCGGCTCGACGCCGCGGACCATCACGTTCGTCTCGGTTCCGTCCACCCGTTTGAAGATCTGAATCGTCACCGTCTCGCCCGACGCCAGCACCGACTCGTCGCCGCGCTCCACCCCCGGCATCGCCGCCAGCAGACGATGGCTCTCCTGACCGTAGGAGCTCTCCATCTCGCTGCGCGTCCCGTCCCTCATCACGATGACGATCGAAGGGTCGCCGGTCTCCGCGAAGGCTGCCCGCAGCCCGCCGGCGAGAGCGAGAACGCCGATGTAGACGAGAACGACGAAGCCAATCGAGGCCAGGGTCATGAAGGCCACGCCCCGGCGTTCGAACAGGTTGCGGTAGGTGTACTTGATCGGGATCATGCCGTCTCCTTATGCGCCCAGCCGTTCACCGTCAGAGCCTCCGCAAGCCGTCGACGATCTTGAGGCGGGCCGCGGCTACCGCGGGGAAGACGCCGCTCAGCAGGCCGATCGCGATGCCGATCGCGACGGCGGTGGCCGCCGTCTGGCGGTCGAGACCGAAGCCCCCGAACCCGAAACCAAACCCGTCCAGGACCGGCGCCAGAGCCTGGAGGGCGCCCGCCGCGAAGGCGATGCCCAACAGCGAACCGAACACGCCCACCGCCAGCGACTCGCCGATCACCATGCCGATCACCTGGTTGCGGCGGAAACCCAGGGTACGGAGCACCGAGACCTCGGTGGTCCGCTCGCGCGCCGCCATCGCCATCGTGTTCGCGGTGATCAGGAAGATCGAGACGACGATCGCCAACCCGATCGCGGAGAAGAAGAACTGGACGTTGCCGAGCATCTCCGTGAAGGAAGCGGCGAACGCCTCCGCGGTCTCCGCCCGCACCTGGTTGTCCGAGTTCTCGAACATCGCCTCGGCGGCCGCAATCACCGCCGGCGACGCGTCCGGGTCGTCGAGGAGCAGCCAGTAGGTGCCGTTCTGACCCGGGTTGTTCATCGCCTCTTCGACGTAGCGCCGATGGAAGAAGATCTGCCGCTCCTGCGCCTCTTCCTCCACATCGAAGATCGCGCGCAGTTCGAGTTCAACGTTGATCGGGAAGATGTCGCCCTGGATTGCGATCACATCGCCGATCGCCCAGCCCTGGGTCTCGGCCAGCGTGCGGCCGGCGGCAAAGGCGGTCCGCTGCGCCGCGAAGGCCTCCCACTCCTCCTCGTTGAACTCGATGTCGTAGAACACGTCCCGGAAGGTCTCCGGATCGATCGTGAAGCGGGGGAAGAAGTTCTCGGGTCTCTGATCCTTGTAGACGCCCTGGAACCAGTTCTGCGGCGTCACCGCCTCGACATGATCGATCGTCCGCAGCCGCGCCTCGTACGCCTCGGGCAGCGGGAAGGTGAGCGAGATCGCGTTACGGACGACCAGGCGGTCCGGAATCGACGACTCGTCGGCGAAGCTCAGCGCGTCGTTGACCACGCCGAGCAGCGCCAGGATGAACAGCGCCATCGCCAGGCTGGCCATGGTCAGGAAGGTGCGCCGCTTGTTGCGCAGCAGGTTGCGCCGGATCAGCTTGATCATCCGCCCGCCCCCGTTTCCGATGAAACCAGTTGGCCCTTGTCGAGACGCAGCAGGCGCTTCGCGCGCGCCGCCGCGGTCGGGTCGTGGGTCACCATGATGATCGTCTTGTTGAACTGCTGGTTCAGTTGCACGAGCAGGTCGAGCACTTCGCGGCCCGAGTCGGCGTCCAGGTCGCCGGTCGGCTCGTCGGCGAGCAGCAGGGTCGGATCGGTGACGATGGCCCGGGCAATCGCCACCCGCTGTTCCTGGCCGCCCGAGAGCTGCCGCGGATAGTGCTTCATCCGGTTCTGCAGGCCCACCACGGAGAGCGCGGTCTGGACCCTCTTGCGGCGCGCCGCCTTGGAAGACCGACGCAACGTCAGCGGCAGTTCCACGTTCTCATAGGCGGTCAGCACGGGAATCAGGTTGTAGAACTGGAAGATGAAGCCGATGTTCCGCTGACGCCACCGCGCCAGCTTGCTCTCGTTCAGACGGTTGACGCGCTCGCCGGCGACGTTCAGCTCGCCGCTGCTCGGCCGGTCGATGCCGGCGAGCAGGTTGAGCAGCGTGCTCTTGCCTGAGCCTGAAGGCCCCATCAGCGCCACGAAGTCGCCCTGTTCGACGTCCAGGGTGATCCCCTGCAGCACCTTCAACTCGAAGGCGTCGCCCTCTCTGCCAACGTACGTGACACAGCGGCCATCCCGTTGAATAGTGGAGGGCACACGTTGGCAAGGAGGATCAATGTCAAGACGAGAGCAGAGGTTTGGCGGCGGCTCGGAGCTCCCGGTCGCGGGTGTTGAGGAGCGTAGCGACGAGGCCCCCGCGGCCGGCGCGGCGCCCGCCGGGGCGGTTCCCGACCCGGAAGTGCTGGCGAGACCGACCAGGCGGCAGTTCACGGCGGAGTACCGGCTGCGGATTCTGGAGGAAGCGGACCGATGCACCCACCGCGGCGAGGTGGGTCGGCTGCTGCGGCGAGAGGGTCTGTACAGCTCCCATCTGGCCAACTGGCGCAAGGCGCGGCGCGAGGGCGCGCTTTCCGGTCTGAGGCCGAAGAAGCGGGGCCGCAAGCCGAACGAGGCCAACCCTCTGATGCCGAAGGTGAAGCGGCTGGAAGCGAAGGTCAAGCGTCTCGAGAGGGAAGTCGCCGCCGCGCACACGATCCTGGACGTCCAGGGAAAAGTTGCAGGGCTGCTGGGATTCAGCCTCGAAGACGGGAAGGACTGCTGATGGCGGCAAGGTCCCTGGCCCGGCAGGTCGGCGTCGCGCCGGCGTGCCGGGCGCTGGGCGTATCGCGATCGACCTTCTATCGTCGTGCGAGGCCCGCTCCCGGGCGACGGCAGCCCCGCCCCACGCCTGCCCGGGCACTGAGCCAGATCGAGCGGAAACGGGTCGAGGCCACGCTTGCGTCGCCGCGTTTCGTCGATCGTTCGCCGGGAGAAGTGGTGGCCACCCTGCTCGACGAGGGCCGCTACCTGTGCTCGGAGCGCACGATGTACCGCATCCTCGAAGCGAACCACCCCGTGAGGGACCGCCGCAACCAGCGCGTCCATCCGTCGTACGCCAAGCCGGAGCTGGTCGCTGTCGCGCCCAACCAGGTCTGGTCGTGGGACATCACCAGGCTGCTCGGACCGCAGACCTGGACCTACTACTACCTCTACGTCCTGCTTGACCTCCTAAGCCGCTACGCGGTCGGCTGGATGGTCGCCGACCGCGAGAACTCCGCGCTCGCCCAAAGGCTCATCGAGGAGACCTGCCTCAAGCACGGCGTCAAGCCCCATGTCCTGACCCTGCATTCCGATCGAGGCGCCCCCATGACCAGCCAGGGTACCGCCCAACTGCTCGCCCGCCTCGGCGTGAACCGGTCCCTGGGCCGCCCGCGGGTCAGCGACGACAACCCCTACTCCGAAGCACAGTTCAAGACCCTCAAGTACCACCCCGACTTCCCCAGCCGCTTCCCCAACCAGGACGCCGCGACCGACTACTGCAGGTCCTTCTTCCCCTGGTACAACACGGAACACCGCCATGCCGGCATCGCCATGCTGACCCCCGAGACCGTCCACTACGGCCGGGCGCAAGCCGTGATCGAGCAGCGCCAACGCACGCTGAGCGCCGCCTGGGAAAGCTCCCCCGAACGATTCGTCGGCGGCCAACCGATGCATACGCCACTGCCCCAGGCCGTCTGGATCAACAAGCCCGACTACGAGACTGCAGAGACGACTCAGTAAATCCAGAACCCCGCTGTGTCAATGTCGTTGACAGGTTCCGTCGCGCCGGTAGTTCTTCGTCACGTCCCGTAGTTGGACGACGGGTTCAGCCATGGAACAAAGCCTCCATGGCGCCGTGTGTACGCTCGCCTCTTCGCTCCGCTTCAGTCATGGATCAGATCCTCCATGGCGCTGTGTGTATGCGCACTTCTCTTGCTGTGCCGGTCATCGTCCATTGGCGTCACGAGACCTCGCGCACCCGCATCCCATCGACGAGCTCCGCCGACGGCCGCCGCACAACCGTCTCGCCGCCGCTCAGTCCCGACAGCACTTCGAACTCGTTGTCCTGCTCCAGGCCCAACTCGATCGGCGAGCGCACCAACGCGCCATCCCGAACCACCCAGGCGTAGCTCCGACCGCCCTCGGTCAGGACCGCCGTCGCCGGAATCAGGACCTTCGGCGCCGCCTCCAATGCCGCCTGGTCCGTGCCCTCCTGCAGGAAGGTGACGGTGCAGCTCATGTCCGGCACCAGACGTTCGTCGCGGTCGTCGATCGTCACCTTGACCTGAACCACGGCCCGTTGGCGGTCCGCGGTCGGCACGATCTGCCGGAGGCTGCCGGTGTACTCGTGGTCGGGGACGGCATCGACCCGGATCGAGGCCGGCTGGCCGAGTTCGATGCGGGCGATGTAGCTCTCGTTGATGTCCGCCTCGACCTCGAGCGAGGTCGGATCGGCGATCCGCACCAGCGCCCCGGTCGACTGCTGGCTGGTGAACCCGCCCGGCGCCACCATCTCGCCCACTTCGACCGTGCGCTCGATGACCACGCCGTCGACCGGTGAGCGGATCACCGTGTACTCCAACTGGGCCCGGACCGAGTCGAGGTTGGCGCGCGCCGTGCCGACCTGGGCCTTCGCCACCTGGAGCGTCGTGATCGCGGCGTCGTGGTCGGCGCTGGGGGCCACGCCCGCCTCGACGACTCGCCGCTGACGACCCTCCTCGCGCACCGCGTCGGCAAGCCGCGCCGTCGACTCGATCAGGGCCGCCTCGGCCCGGCGCACCGCAGCCTCCAGATCGTCGCTGTCCAGCACGGCGATCAGATCCCCGGCCGCCACCGCGTCCCCCTCGTCGACATGGAGCTCCGTGATCCGACCGGTGATCTTCGACCCCACCGCGGCCCGCACCCGCGCATACGTATAGCCGGTCGCGTTGAGCACCGCCGACGCCTGCTCCGCCGTCAGCCGCTGCACGGTCGCCGTCTCCACCTCGGGCATGAGCCACGGGGCGTACTGCTCGAACGGCACCGTCCGCCAGGCGTAGACGGCCGCTACCGCGAGCACCAGGAAGATGCCCCACTTGACGTAGCGGCCCCTTCGCGGACGGTACTCGTACTCATCGTCGTCGCGCAGGATGGATAGATCGGGGCGCGGCGGTTCAGACGCACCGCCGCCGGGGCTCGCGAGGGCGCTCACCGGCGCACCGCCACCCCCGGCGGACGTACTCCACCGGCCGATCGTTTCATCCGCGGCATTCTATGGTTCTAACCTACGCGCGGCTGGCGCGAGGGTTTCGGGCCGCACCGAGACGACCGGCAAAGTGGCGCTCGCTAGCTCGTCGCCTCATCCACCGACATCAGGAGGTCGAAGTCTGAATCGGCGGTCTCGATAGCAGCGCCATGATGCGCCGCGCACGCAGCGATGAGGATGTCGGTTACCGGCACCGTGATCCCTCGGGCTCGTGAGCGAGACGCCAACTCGTAGGCCGTTTGCCAGACATCGCCTTCGATTGGCAGTTCCGGGAGCGTATCGGCGAAGCGCCGCAGCACCTTCCGCTCCCGACCGCCGCGGGCGCCATTCCAGAGTTCAAGCTGCACCACCGGACACCAGCAGGCCTGTCCGGACGTCAGCGCGGCTTCGACCCGAGCGCGAACGGCCGGGTCGCCATCCGGACGCAGCAGGTGGATCCAAGACGATGTGTCAACGAGAATCACCCGTTCTAACCACGGCGGCGAAGCGCCTGGAGCTCTTCGGGCGTCATCAGGTCGTCGCACGTTCCAGCGTATCGAGCCAGCTCCGCCATCCGCATCCGGCGGTTGAAGTCGGAAACGGCCCCGACGATGGCCTCGCGCTTCGTCTTCGCATTCGTGAACTTGATCGCATCCTCAAGCTCACGACGAGGAATATCAACCGTGGTCTTCATGATCCCAGACTAGCCCCTCGTCGGAATCTCCGTCAACGCCTGAGGGAATCTCCTCGACCTGCTCCTCCTCGATCAGAGCACCCAGCGGCGTTGCGGCCTACTCCCGGCGCACCTCTTCGTCCGTCATGAACAGATACTCCGTAACCTGTCGATAGGTCTCACCGGGCCGCAGAACCGTACTGGGAAACCCGGGCTGGTTCGGAGAGTCGGGGAAGTGCTGCGTCTCGAGGCAGAGGCCACCTCGGTGGACGTAGGGCCGGCCGCTCTTGCCGACCAGGGTGCCGTCGAGGAAGTTGCCGGTGTAGAGCTGCAACCCGGGGGCGGTGCTCGTGACAAGGAGCAGCCGGCCACTCACCGGTTCGTAGAGCCGCGCCACGAATTCCGGTTCGGCACCAGCGGCGCCAGACTGCTGTACCACCCAGTTGTGGTCGTAGCCGCCACCGAAGCGAAGCTGTTCGAAGTCGTCGTCGATCCGGTCGCCGACCCGCGCTGGAGGAACGAAGCTCATCGGTGTCCCCTGGACAGACGCGATCTCGCCGGTCGGTATCAAGTTGGCATCAACCGGCGTGTAGGACGAACCCAGCAGTGTGAGTTCATGATCCAGAATGTCTCCTTCGCCTTCCCCTTTGAGGTTGAAGTACGAGTGGAAGGACAGATTCACTACGGTGGGCTTGTCGGTCACGGCCGCCGCTTCGATGCGGAGATCGCTGACACCCAGCACATACCGGACCTCGAAGTCGACGTTGCCCGGATAGCCCTCTTCGCCGTCCGGACTTCGGTAGCGAAGCGCCACGCCCCTGCCGTGCTCGGTCCGGATCGGCTCGCCGTCCCAGACGACTCGGGTCAGACCACGGACGCCGCCGTGGAGGCTGTTCTGCCCATCGTTCTGCGGCAGGTTGTAGGTCTCCCCGTCGAGCCTGAACCGGCCCCCGGCAATCCGGTTCGCGTACCGACCGACGATGGCGCCGAAGTACGGGTTCGTGTCCGCGACGTAGGACTCGAGAGCGTTGAACCCCAGCACGACATCGGCGAACTCGCCGTCGCGGTCCGCGGCCGTCAACGACACGATCGCGCCGCCCAGCTCGGAGATCTCGACACTGGCGCCTGAACGCGACTCGAGGCGGAACAGTTCGACCTCCTTGCCGTCGACTTCGCCCCATGGGCGCCGGGTCACCTCCACGAAGCGCCCCGGGTCAAGGCAACCGCCCGCAGCAGCGCCGGCGAGCAGGAGCAGTGGAATGAAGGGCCGCATGGAACACAACGCAGACTACGCTATCCGCCCCGCGCGCGGCCTACGGCGCCGAAGCGAGCTTCTCGGTAACGCTGGCCGAGATCGTTCAGTTCGCCGGCTGGAAGCAATGGCGCGAGCGCGAGCACCTGGAGCCGCTTCACGATGCCCTAGCCGGCCTGTACGACATGGCGATCAACTGGCGGAACACCGAATGGCGCATGGTCTCGGTTACCAATCCGCCCGGCCGCGGCGTTACCCCCGACACGCCGATCGTCTTCCATGTCCACGTGCCGCCCGGCAGCCGCCACGGTCCCCAGATCCACCGGCCGACTCTTCGCAAGCTCTACCGACACGCTCCGAAAGCCCCCGCACTCCTGGCCCCGTCGGCGTATTGGGACCGCTACGGCCGCGGCCTGGGCGGCGCTGACGCGCTGGCGACGTCGCCCAGGGCGAACGCCTGGCCGGTACTCACGAAGGAATCGCTGCGGTTGATGATGTTCCCGGACAAGGAGCACCAGGAGTACCGACGGCGGGCCGTCAACCACGCACAGGCCATGCACAAAGCCGGCATCATCGACATGATGGAGAACGGCGGCGGTTGGCGCATCTACCGGCCGGCGCGGTGACGTGGAATCAAAGGCGTCGGTCGAGCGTTTTGCGTAACGCAGAGCGAAAGGAGTCCTTCGGTGATCTGGAAGTGGAAGGCCTTGCTACTCGTGGCCTCAGCGGCAATGCCGGCAGCGACCGCCCAAGAGGACGGCGGATCCAAGCCGCCCCCAGTGGATCGCTTCGAGGAAGAGATCCTGGTCATGGGAAAGCTCCCTGGGCCGCCCCTTTGGAAGGTCACCAAGGATGACCATGTCTTGTGGATCCTTGGTATTCCAAACCTGGTGCCGGACAATCTTCTCTGGCGCTCGGACTCCGTCGAACACGCGCTGGCCCACTCCAGCGAGTACCTGACGTCCAGAGACCTGCTCATCAAGGCGTCGAACCCGGTGAACATTATGCGGGGGCTTAAGAAGATCCAGCGCACACGACGAATCCCGGACCACGAAACCCTGGAGGACCTGCTGCCAGAGGACCTGTACCAGCTCTTCCTGGAAACCAGACTCAGATACGCCCCGAAGCGAGACGATCTCGAGAGATTGCGGCCTAGCGTCGCGGCCAAGGAACTCTTCGATTCCGCGGCGCAATCCGCAGGCCTGGAGCGAGGCCATACGATCCATCGGGTAGTCGAGAAAAGAGCCAGGAAGCACAACGTCAAGAAGGTGCCAACGGTACTCGTCCAGCGCTACAAGGATTCGACTCTCCTCGATGAGATGGAGGAAATATCGGCTGCTGCGGAGCAAACCTGTCTCCAGGCACGTCTTGAAGGGCTTGATGCCCAGCTCGAGGCGTTCACGCGTCTTGCATCTGCCTGGGCCGAAGGCGATTTGGCCTCGCTTAGAGCCCATCCAGGCGATTCGGCCACAGAGGCCTGCGATCCCAGGCGACTCGCCCCCCACCCAGAGGCGCTGAGCCAGATGGAGTCGCGTCTCTGGGTGCTCTGGCTCGAGAACGCCGATCGCGCATTGAGCAACAACGACTCCACTTTCGCCATCCTGCCTCTCAAGGACTTGCTCCGGCCCGACGGACCCCTGTCGCGGCTCCGACAGAGAGGCTATGAAGTCCTGGAGCCAGACGAAACTCCTCCGGAGGAGCAGCAAGACTGAGGCCTTCTGCGGCGGCGCGGGAGGAACGCCGACCCTTCACGGGTTCGACTTGGACGGCCGTACCCACCCCACCGAGGGCGCCGCGGCCGCCAGCGGACTTTCACCGCCACCGGCCATCCCGCTCGCCGCCGGACGCCTCGCGGCCTCTGAGTCTCGCCCCAGCCCACGCCGAACCGTGGAATCCCGCGACCGGAACTTGCTTCACAGCGTTCTGTCGCGCAGACTCGCCTTGCGCGCCATGACTGAGTTTCACCACCAACACATGTTCGAACACGGCGGCGAGGAGCCGGAGTACCGCCTTCTGACCTCGGACCATGTCCGCATCGAGTCGGCCGGCGGCCGCGAGTCCCTGCACATCGAGCCCGAGGCGCTGCGGCTCATCGCCCGCGACGCGATGGACGACATCGCCCATCTGCTACGGGCCAGCCACCTGGAGCAGTTGCGCCGCGTCTTCGACGATCCGGAAGCGTCCGGGAACGACCGTTTCGTGGCGCTCGAACTGCTCAAGAACGCAAACATCGCCGCCGGCCGGGTGCTGCCCGGCTGCCAGGACACGGGCACCGCGATCGTGCTCGGCTACAAGGGACAGGACGTCTACACCGACTGCGACGACGAGGAGATCCTCTGCCGCGGCATCTTCGACGCCTACCAGGAGCGCAACCTGCGCTACTCCCAGATGGCGCCGCTGTCGATGTACGAGGAGAAGAACACCGGCACGAACCTGCCGGCACAGGTCGACCTCTACGCCGCCCGCGGCGACGAGTACCGCTTCCTCTTCATCGCCAAGGGCGGGGGCTCCGCGAACAAGTGCTTCCTGTACCAGGAGACCAAGGCGATCCTGTACCCGATCTCGCTGATGAACTTCGTCGACGAGAAGCTCCGCACCCTCGGTACCTCGGCCTGCCCGCCCTACCACATCGCCCTCGTCGTCGGCGGCACCTCGGCCGAGGCAACGATGAAGACGCTGAAGCTCGCAACCTGCCACGCCATGGACGATCTGCCCACAAGCGGCAACGAACTCGGCCGCGCATTTCGCGACCTGGAGATGGAGCAGCAGATCTTCGACCTCTGCACCCGGATCGGCATCGGCGCCCAGTTCGGCGGCAAGTACTTCGCCCATGACGTGCGGGTCATCCGTCTTCCCCGCCACGGCGCCTCGCTGCCGGTGGGCCTCGGCGTCTCCTGCTCGGCCGACCGCCAGATCCTCGGCCGGATCAACCGCAACGGCGTGTTCCTGGAGCAGCTCGAGACGAACCCGGCGAAGTACCTGCCCGAAATCGTCGAGGACGAGCTGGGCGACCAGGTCGTCGCCATCGACCTGAACCGGCCGATGGACGAGATCAGGGCGGAACTCTCGAAGTACCCGGTCGCCACCAGGCTCTCGCTCAGCGGCCCGCTGATCGTCGCCCGCGACATCGCCCACGCCCGGCTCAAGGAACTGCTCGACTCAGGCGCCGATCTGCCGCAGTACTTCAAGGACCAGCCCGTCTACTACGCCGGCCCGGCGAAGCGGCCCGCGGGCAAGGCCTCCGGGTCGTTCGGGCCGACGACGGCGGGACGGATGGACCCCTACGTCGACCTGTTCCAGAGCCACGGCGGCAGCATGGTCATGCTCGCCAAGGGCAACCGCTCGCCCGAAGTGCGCCGCGCCTGCCAGAAGCACGGCGGCTTCTACCTCGGCTCGATCGGCGGACCGGCGGCCCAGCTCGCCGAACACAGCATCCGCAAGGTCGAAGTGCGCGAGTTCGAGGACCTCGGCATGGAGGCCATCTGGCAGATCGAGGTCGAGAACTTCCCAGCCTTCATCGTGATCGACGACAAGGGCAACGACTTCTTCGCCCCGTTCGCGAAGGCTGGGGCGGTGGCGATCGGCGGCGGGCGGAGGCGGTAGCCGGAAATTCCTGACAGGGAAATAGAAAACCATCTTTGGCTGGCAATTTCCTAGGAATTTTCCGTGAACTTCTTCTCCCTCCCGCCAGAAACCGAAAGAAATGCCCAGGATATGAGAAATTCTCGCCCAATTCGGGCTTGGGGCGCGATTCTTCTTCTCCTTCTCTGCCTCGCTGCGGGCAGCGCCAGCGCTCAGCGTGCGACCTACCCGCCGGAGGAGTTCGCCGAGCGCCGGGCCCGCCTGTGCGACCGCCTGGAGGGCGGGGCCGTGCTCATGTTCTCGGAGACGATGCCCCGCTACGGCGTCCGCTTCCGGCAGGACCACGACTTCTACTACCTGACCGGCTACGAGGGCCGGAACGCGGCGCTGCTGCTGGAGGCCGACAGTTGCGAGGCGCGGCTCTACCTGCCCCACCAGGGTGACCGCGAGAAGTTCATCGACGGCCCCAACTGGCTCTACGCGCCCGAGAAGGCAGAGGACCGCGGTTTCGTGGTCGACCACCTGGCGTACCTGCCCGAACACCTTGCACGGCGGCGCGGGCGGATGCCCGGAGAGACCGGCAAGCTGCTGTGGATGCGCCTCGGAGAACGCGACGAGGTCGACCTCGCCCGCAACGAGAAGGGCCTCTACCTGGGCCGGCGCGAGCAGAACCCCTGGGGCGGTCAGCCCAGCGAGCAGGCCCAGCAGGTCGAGACGATCCGCAGCCGCTATCCGTACATCGAGCTACGCGATCTGACACCGCACCTCGATCGCCTGCGGATGATCAAGACGCCGCGCGAGATCGAGATCCTGCGCCGCGCCGGCAAGGTCAGCGCCGAGGGCATCACGGCAGCGATCCGCGCCACGGAGGCCGGCACCTGGGAGTACGAGTTGGAGGCCGCCGCCAAGCACATCTTCCTCCGGCACGGCGCCGAGATGGAGGCCTACCCCGCCATCGTCGGTTCGGGACCGAACGGCCTGATCTGGCACTGGGTCAAGAACGACCGGCAGCTCGAGGACGGCGACCTGGTGGTCATGGACTACGGCGCCTCCTTCGCCTACCTGACTATGGACATCACCCGCACCTGGCCCGTCAACGGGAAGTTCGACGAGGTCCAGGAACGCGCCTACCGCGCCGTCCTCGAAGCGCAGAAGGCGATCATCGCCGCCATGCGACCCGGCGCCACCCGCGCCGAAACGACCGAGATCTGCCGCGCGATCTACGACCGCTGGGGCTTCGAGGACAAACCCGCCCACGGCGCCGGCCATTTCGTCGGCCTCTCCGTCCACGACGTCGGCGACGGCGCCCTGCCATTCGAGCCCGGCATGGTGATCGCGGTCGAACCGATCATCGAAATCCCCGAAAGGAACATCCACATCCGCATCGAGGACACCGTGCTCGTCACCGAGGGCGCGCCCGAGATCCTGAGCGCCGCGGTGCCCAAGGAAGTCAACGCGCTGCTGGGGCTGGTTGGGTCTGCGAAGTAGCAACCACAGCTATGATTGCAATGAATGCGCTGTCATTGTAATCTCTCGGCCCATGGGCCAACTCACCATTCGTAACGTCGACGAAGCAGTAGTGCAGGCCTTGCGGCGCCGCGCAGCGGCCGCAGGCACGTCAACCGAGGAAGAAGCGCGCCGGTCGCTGGCGATGGCCTTGGGCATCGACCGGGAAGCAACGCGGGCTCGGCTCAACGCCGTCCGTGCGGCGATAGCCCACGACGACGACGAGCCCGTCGAGCAGTTGATTCGGAAACTGCGGGACGGAAGAGCCCACGACCTCTCGGGCTGACCCGCCTTGCCGCTCCAACGCGTCGTCGTTGACGCCAGTGCCGCCCTGAAGTGGGTTCTCGAAGAGGAAAGCAGCCCTGTTGCCCTCGAACTCCTGGACCGAGATGTCCTTCACGCCCCGGACTTCTTGCTGCTGGAAGCCGCGAACGTTCTCTGGACGAAGGTCCGCCGGGGCGCTCTGTCACGACCCGATGCCGACGCCGCGTTTCAGACGCTAGCCGCCGTGCCGATGGTGCTGACACCACTGGCCGAACTCATCCCACCGGCCCGTAGCTTGGCTTTCGCCTTGGATCTCACCGTGTACGACGCCGTCTACGCGGCGCTGGCCCAACAACTCGACTGCCCGCTCGCAACCGCCGATGCGGCACTCGCACGCGCCATGACTGCGGCAGCACTCACCGGTTCGGCGCAGCTCATCCGCTAGAGCCGCCGACGCGGTCGGCCAGC
Source organism: Candidatus Multivorans sp. (assembly GCA_965247095.1). GTDB lineage: Bacteria > Acidobacteriota > Thermoanaerobaculia > Multivoradales > Multivoraceae > Multivorans. The sequence goes on from OZ251997.1 coordinate 1,563,289, forward strand.
GCATCCAGCGGCTCCCTGCCCTGCCGGACCTCCGCGAGCCGCTCGAGCCAGCGGCCCGAAATCGCGTTCAAGCCGAAGCGGGCGCCTAGCACCGCACCGGCGACCGCCCCGTTCGTGTCCGTGTCTCCGCCTGCGCTGACGACGGCCACAAGCGCTTCTTCGAAGTCGGAGGCCTGGGTCGCGCACCAGAGTGCTACCTGCATCGCCTTCAGCGTGTAACCCATGTCGCTCCCGTCGAGGACCAGGTCCGCCGGCGCAATACCGCTCGGGATGGAACAGGCTTCCACGACGGTTTCCGACACGGCTCCCGCGACTCCGAACTCCGCGAGGGAGTCACCAAGTCGCTCCGCCGTTTGCTGGGTGCGGCCAACCACATCCGGCACTTCGAGCGCAGCGCCCCGAAGGAGCCTTGCAATCGCCAGGTTCACCGTGACCGACGACCAGATGCAACGCGGATCCGCGTGGGTCACGACCGCGCTCAATGCCGTGTTCCTGACCAGGGCAACTTCGTCCCGCTTCCACCGGATCGCCAGTGGCGCACAGCGCATCACGGCGCCGTTGCCGGCGGAGTACCGGCCCGACTCCTCCCAAACCTGCCGCGCGGCCTCCAACGCCGGTTGGCCGCTGGGCTCGCGCGCCCGAACTCCGGCGCCGCCAGCGCAACGAGGCATGTCGCCGCCGATCCGGGACAGGACGTCCGCGGTTTGAATCCCGATGCCGCGGCCGTTCTCCTCGGCCCAGACCCAGAATCGGCGACCAGTCTCCTCCACGTGGAGTTCGCCGGACCCGGCGTCGATGGACAACTCAGCCAGGATGATCGCTTGCGCCAGGTCGTCGTCGTCCGGCTCGCCGGGTTCGATTTCGATGTCGCGGATTCCGTTCGGGTAGGAAGCCTCAACCGCGTGACGTGGCCAGCCCTCCTGGGGGACGCCGAGCAGATTCCCGACGGCTAGGCCGACCATGAGGCCGCGGCTGCGGTCTTGAAGCTCCGCTTTCTGCAAGAACCACTCCTTCTTGTTGGCAAACGGGGCTTTGCCAAGACCAGCGTTCTTCCAGGCCTTCTTGACTTCGAGAGCGGAGTTCTTGTCCCACTTGGCGAAAGCAGAATTGGCGCCTCCCGCTTTCTTCTCGCGAAGCAACTCCTGAAACCGCCCATCTTCTCGCTGCTTGGCCCTCCAAGCGTCACTCACATGGTGTGGTCGTGCTTCACACTCGGCGCGGCCCGGCAGCGCCGCCAAACCTCCCCGAACCTTGAAGAGGTCAGGAAAGTCGGGGTAATGCTCCTCGTGTCGCCCCGTGTAGTTCGTCATGCCCGGCGCCGTCAGTGTGCCCTTCGGCAAAGCAACGCTCCCAATCTTGTGTCGAGGATCCTCGACCCGAGATCTTCCCGGCTCCGCCGCACACTGACGCCAAGTGAGATTCACGGCTGCATTCTTAGGGTAGAACACCATCTCCGAGTACGGCAGATTGTCATGAATGAACCACGCGAGGGCGCGCCAATCGCGGTCCTTGTCCTCCTTCAGCCAGTCGACGAACCAGGGAATGACGACACAAGCGGTAGCACCGATCCAACCATCGGCGTCCTCGTGATCCCAGATGTGGCGAGCGTAGTTGTTCTGGTTCGAGGCACATCCCATCGCATTGGCATTGCAGAAACCGTTCACATTGGCGCTCCGGAAGGCGGAGCGGATCGTCACATGGCCGAAGATCGCGTGGAGCGGCTCCAACAGGTTCTTGCACAGGCCCCGTCCAGCCTTGATCGCCAGCTCGGCGTCATCCGGAACGTTCGCGATGCCGTGGGCTGCAGCTACTTCCGAGTACAGGAAGTCTCGCATGAAGAAATGCTCCGACATGCGGACACGACCGAGTGCATCGAGAGCTCCAAGGACCTTGTTCGGCGCTAGACCGGGTAGTAGCCCCTTCCGCTGCTTAGCTGCGAAGTCCTTCAGCGTCTTCGCGTCGGCTTTGGTAGTTCCGTCATTCACTTGTGCTGTCTCCGCTTGTTCTTCTCAAGAGCAACCGGTCAGTGCTCTCCCTTGCTACGTCAGCCCGCTCGGCACCGACGTCCAGCCCAGGCGGGTCAGGAGGGGTCAGCTCCCAGGTGCCTCTGAACGAGCGACGCCCAACGACATTGAACTAACCGACGCCGAACCGGAGCGAGTGAGGCGGAGTGAGCGCCACCCCCTCCCATCTCCTCTCAAGCGCTCACGTCACCTGGGAGCTGACCCCTCCTGACCCAAGACGGGCGGGTGCCACCGACGCCGTACCGGCTCCGTCGCGCCGACGACCTATTCGCCGCCGGTGCTCTCTCCGCTCAGCGCGTCCGCCTCGAGGACCCGAGCCCCGCGAAGCGTGCCGCCCATGGAGTAGTTGCCCTCGTGGCACGCGTACTCGTAGACACGATCGTCGCTCGCCTGCCACAGGTACTCGCCGGTCCAGGGTGCGGTCCACACCGTGTCGTCCTCGACGGTGAAGTTGTAGATCACGCTGCCGTCGCGCTGCACAGCGAAGCGCTCGACGACGTGCGTGTTCTCCGAGCCCCCACGGAATGCCGGTTCGGTACGGAAGTTGGTTGTATCGACGACGAGCGTGTCGCCCTCCCACCAGCCGATCGAGTCGCCCAACCACTTCGTGACCTCGGGGCCCGGATGCTCAGAATCGATGCGCACGATACGGGCGTCATGGATCATCTCGAGGAGGATGACGACGTGCGTGTCGGTCTGGACGATCCTCTTGAAGTTGTTGTACAGACTCGGAAGGGTGGGCGCGGCGCCGGTGAAGCCGGCAAGACACCGCTCACTCACAGGGAGCGTCTCGGGCCCATCGTAGGGGCCGGGCCCGTCCTGTCCGATCCACCACGCGCTCCCATCGTTGGGGCGCAGGAAACTCGCGAAGGCGGTCATCATCTTCTTCATCGCCGCCGGAGTCATGGCCGGCATCCGGCCGTTCGGGGGATCGAGGATGATCGACGTCGGGATCTGGCCGTCGACCCTGTAGGTGTCGGTTCCCCGATCGATCCAGAACAGGTTGTAGCCGCCCACGTTGCCGGCGCCGAACTCGTTGCCGCCGCCCGCCGTGTGCTCCAGGCCGACCACCTTGGCGCCTCCCTCAGGCGGCGCCTCACGGTCCGCGTCCGACCGCTCGACTGCGCCTTCCTGAATCGCGCGCTCCTCGTCGGCGATCGCCTGGGCTTCCTCGGGCGTCAGATAGGCCCGATCGCCAAGGTGCGCTGGCCGCTCGAGTGGGGTCAGGGTCGCGGCGTCGTAGCTCCCGTTCAGATCGGGTCTGCCGCTCGCGGTTCGCGGAATCCCGTCGTCCTGAGCGGCGAGGGCCGGGGCACAGACGAGAACGAGGACGGCTACCGACAGCAAGCTTGCGATGCGCTTCGTCATTCGGGACCTCCAATCGGAACTGAATCGATCGAACTAGTCTAGCGCCACTGCGCTTCGGGGAGCCAGCTACTCGGCCGGACTCCTCAGGCTCTCCGCCGCGCGGAGGACACGGAGGAAGTTGCCGCCCCAGATCTTCGCGATGTCCTCCTCGCTGTAGCCGCGCTCGAGCAGGCCCGCGGTCACGCCCAAGGCCTCGCTGGCATCCGCGAAGCCTTCGACGCCGCCTCCGTGGTTGAAGTCCGTTCCGATGCCGACGTGGTCCACGCCGATACGCCCGACGACGTAGTCGAGGTGGTCGAGCATCGAGTCCACGCTGCCGGGCCCGAGGAGTTCGCTGATCGACTGCACGAAGGCCCCGCGCGCAGCGGGGTCGTCGATCTCCCAGTACAGCTCGAACGGATAGAGGTAGTCCTCCAGGACGCCGGCGGCTCGCCGCGCCTCCCGGATCGCCTCGTCCAACGACGGATCGGCCGAGTCGAAGAGGTAGCCCCGGAACGGGCAGACATGGATCACGCCGCCGATCTCGCCGATGCGATCGATCTCCTCGTCGCTCAGGTTGCGGCTAGCGTCGGTGAGCTGCCGTACGTTGGAATGGCTGGCGATCACCGGGGCCGTCGAGATCTCGAGCACTCGCAAGGCCGCCGACCGGGACAACTGGGACACGTCGACCACGCCGCCCAGGGCATTGATTCGCTCGATGGCGGCGACACCGAGGCCGGACAGCCCTCCATGCTCAACCGGTTCGTGAGTGCCCGTCGCCGCGTCGAAGACGGGTCGCGACGAGTCGGCGAAGTCGTTGTGACCCATGTGGGTGAGCGCGAACACCCGCGCACCCGCAGCGTAGAACTCGTCCAGCGCCGAGACGTCCGTGCCGAGGGTCAGCGCATTCTGGAAGCCGAGAACAAGCGCCGCCTTGCCCTGCTCGTGGGCATCGACCAACTCGTCGGCCGAACGGGCGACCACCGCGTTGTTCGCCGGGTCGGCCGCCAGCGCGAGAACGGCCGCTATCTCTTCGTCCGCCCTTGCCCGCGCCACCGCAAAGCCTTCCGGTGTTCGCGGCCCGGGGCCGACCGCGACGGACATGACGACCGCATCGACACCGCCCGCGTGGAGCTTGGCGGGGTCGACCTGCGAGAGTCCATCGTCGCCGACGTAGGGGGAAGGCGCGTCCGGAAGCTCGATGTCCGCGTGGGCGTCGAGGACCAGCACGCGCTCATGGATGGATCGAGCGCGTTCGAGCAGCGCATCGGGCGACTGGTCCGCATCGGAGGTGCTCTCACCGGGAGGACCAGCGCACGCCGATGCCATGACGGCGACAAGCGCCAGGGTCGCCTGGGTCCAGACCGTCGTTCGGCTCATCGCGCTACTCCCCTCTTGAAGTGAATCCGACTTCCAGGGACGGCGCGATCCACGACCGTCCGTCACGAGGCGACCCGCACGATCCGCGTGCCGACGTTGCCGCCTGCCAGCAGGTCGACGAAGGCCTCCGGCGCACGCTCGAGTCCTTCGAACACGTCCTGCTTAGGGACCAGCCTGCCGGCCTCGACCCACTCGCGCATCTGCGCTCTCCCCTCGTCGTAGCGGTCGGCGTAGTCGAAGACGAGGAAGCCCTCCATCCGGATGCGGTTGTTGATCAAGAGCCCCGGGACGCCGCGCGGGCCCGGTGCCGGGCTCGACGTGTCGTACTGGGAGACGACGCCGCAGCACACGATGCGGCCATGGGTCTTCATGCGCCGCAGGGCGCCGCCCAGGACCTCGCCGCCGGTGTTGTCGAAGTAGATGTCGATGCGGTCGGGCAACGCTTCCTTGAACTCGAGCCGGAAGTTGGGGCTCTTGTAGTCGACGGCGGCGTCGAAGCCGAGTTCTTCCGTGAGCAGGCGGCACTTCGCCTCGCCGCCGGCCACGCCGACGACCCGGCAGCCGGCGATTCCCGCCATCTGGCCGACCAGGTGGCCGACCGAGCCGGCGGCCGCCGAAACGAGGACGGTCTGCCCCTCCTTCGGCTCGCCGACATCGAACAGCCCGAAGTAGGCCGTCAGTCCGTTCGTGCCGTAGACGCCGAGGTGATGCGCCGGATCGTCGTCATCGCCGTCGCCGCCGTCATCGACGACGCGCACCTTCGCCGCGGCATGGACCGAGTAGTCCTGCCAGCCGGCGGGACAGACCACGAGCGCGCCCACCGGCACGGCGTCGTCGTTCGACGCCTCGACCCGGGCCACCGCGCTGCCGCCCATGACGATTCCGGCGCGCGGCGCCCCCGCGTAGCTTGCGCTGCCCTGGAGACCCGCCCGCTGGCCGGCGCCGATCGTGACCGCGAGGGTGCGGCACAGCACTTCGCCGTCGCCCGGCGCCGGCGCCTCCACGGACCGCAGTGCGTAGTTGCCGGGCTCTAGCTTGCCCGCGGGCAACGAGTCGATGATGATCTGGCGGTTCTCGGTCATGGTCGGCTCCGGGTTCGCTCCACGTCACCGGCGTGGCGCCGGTCGCGGCACCCTATCCTCCGGAGTCTGCGTCCAGCCGCCGTTCGATCCGCAGCAGCGTGTCCCTGATCTCGGCGAGGACCTTCCCCGATTCCGCCGCCGCTTCGCCCGCCGCCGCGCCGGCAGGTGACGTGGACGACGATGCCCCGCCCGATCCCGCGACTCGTTCACGCTGCGCCAGGACGGCCGCGCGGAACTCCTCGGTTCCCTCGATGCCGACCAGCTTGATCAGGCTGCCGGGGCCGGACTGGCCGGCCGTCTCCACCGAGAGCCCGCGCAGGCCGAGGCGCCGCATGATCGGGCCGTGGGACATCGCCAGGTCCGTGATCTTGTCCAGCGGAACCGTCTTCTCCTGCCGGATCAGGACGCCCCGCGCGACGTGGAGGTTCTTCTCGGTCAGCACACAGCGGAGGCGCGCCAGGTAGCGGCCGGTGAGGACGTAGCCGATGGGAAACCAGAAGATGAGGAGCGGGATCCCGACGATGGTGCTCGTCAAGATCAGCGCGCCCGACAGCAACCAGTAGGTGCGCACCTTCGGGTTGAAGGTGGCTTGGAGCAGGACCTGCTCGCCGCGGGTGTGCAGTTCCGGATCGGCTACAACGACATCCGTCATTTCGACTCCTCTGTGATGGCGACTCGTAGGATTGGGACGAAGACGACCCGGACAACATAGCTCATGAAGAACGTAGCGCCGCTCGTGGCCACGATCGTCGTGCTCGCAGCGGGCAGACTCTCGGCCAGACGTCCGACGATCTCCCACCAGTAGCCACGAACCGTGCCGGCACCTGCGCCGGTGGAGTGCGACTACACCTTCGCGCTCAGAGCTTGCCAACGGGTATAACCAGGGTCATACTCAGGGCATGAAGACGGCAATCTCCATTCGCGACGATGTGTTCGAGTCTGCTGAGCGCGTGGCGCGGAGGCTGGGGGTCTCGAGGAGCGAGCTCTATACCCGGGCCGTGCGGGAGTACCTGTCGCGACTCCCAGGGGAGCAGGTGACCGAGCGCCTCAATGCCGTGTACGAGGGGGCGGACGAATCAGCTTCCCCGCTAGATGACACTCTCGCCGCCCTCCAGCTTCGTTCGCTAGGCGACGAGGACTGGCGGTGAGGCGGGGCGAGATCTGGTGGGCCAACCTGCCAGTTCCCGGTGGATCTGAACCCGGCTACCGCAGACCCGTTCTGGTCGTTCAGTCCGACGATTTCAATCGCAGTCGGATTCAGACCGTCGTCGTGTTGGCAATCACCTCGAACCTCAAGCTGGCGGAGGCGCCGGGCAACGTGCCCTTGTCGCCGGCTGGGACAGGCCTTTCGCGCCGATCGGTGGCGAACGTGTCGCAGATCATCACGCTGGACAAGCGATTCCTCACCGAGAGGGCAGGCCGGGCGTCTGCTGCAGTTCTGCGGCGTGTGGAGAATGGACTGCGTCTTGTTCTCTCGCTTCAGAGCCTCACGTAGGCCGGTACCGAACAGCGCCTAGAAGGTCACGGCTACATACAGCGACGCGTTTGGGGGCCGTCAGGCGCTCGCGCCTACCGCCGGTGGGCGATGAACTCGTGGATGGTCAAGCCGACGTCGCGGGCGATACGGCGGAGCAGCACCGGCGAGAGGTCGCGGCCCTGGTGGACCGGAACTGTCGTGGTGCGACCATCCGGATGGCGAAACCGTTGTGCGAACCCCGCTGGCGGACCTCCTCAAAGCCAAGTGCGACGAGGATGCCGACGGTCTCGCGCGGCTTCAGTACGGGAATCGATGACACGCCACCCTTAGGCGACCACGACGATCTGGGTGCCAACGAACTCGCCCGTGACAGGAGGCGGTCCGTCCTCGAGGATCAGACTGACGACCTCACGGAGATTCGCGTTGAGTTCTTCTAGTGTCTCGGCCTGACTGTGGGCGCCGGACAGACCCGGCACATAGCCAACGTAGAAGCCGGTGTCGGGACAGCGCTTTACGACGGCAGTGTAGGCGGAACCTCGGCTGGCGAGTCGGCGTTGCGTCATGGACCTGATGGTACATCCCGGACGCGGATTCCCATGGCCGAACAGCGCCTACCGCCCGCACCAGTGGTACGCTCCTGCAGACCAGTTCTGCAGAGATCGAACTGCCGCCTTTTGAGTGCGCCCCCGACGAGGAGCAACGACCGACCGAGAACCGCAGGAGACCGCTGATGTGCAGATCGTCTTGGCGACGCCTCGCCACCGGGGTCGCGCTGGTTGTGCTCCTGCCTGGTCTTGGTGTGGCTCAGAGGGGAAGAGGCAGCGGGCCCGTAGAGTTGCCCGAGCCGCCCGCGGGCTGGAGCGTAGCCCGCACCGTGGACGGCCACCCCGATCTGCGGGGGGTGTGGGTGGAGATCGGCGGCACCCGCGGCGGCGCCAGACTGTCTGAACTGGTCATCGACCCGCCGGACGGCGGGATTCCGGCTCTCACCGAGAAGGCGCAGAAGGACTGGGATGCACTCCAGCAATACCTGGAGGAGCATCCGGCCGACACCTGGAAGGATCGCTCCCTGGGCGAACGCTGTGTGACCCTGGGGGCGCCCGTCCGGGCAAACTTCAACCAGTTCTACAAGATCGTCCAGAACAAGGACCATGTGGTCATCCTCATGGAGTGGATTCACGAGGCGCGTGTCATCCCCCTCGATGGTTGGCCCCACCCCGATCGTCGGATCGAGCTATGGCTCGGCGACTCGCGCGGCCGCTGGGAAGGCGACTCGCTAGTCGTCGAGACCACGAACTACTTGCGCAAGGGGTACGCCGGCAACCACCAGCGAGGGACCCCGCAGTCCTGGTTTCACTCCCTTAATTCGGAAGAGCTGGTGGTAACCGAGCGCTTCACGCGGGTCGGCCCTGAATCGATGCACTACGAGGTGACGATCGACGATCCGCCGATCTGGGTCAGGCCGTGGACGGTGAGGATGCCGATGGGGAAGCGCAACGAGCCGCTCTTCGAGTTCGCCTGCCACGAGGGCAACTACAACATGGAGAACATCCTGCGCGCCGCTCGTGTCGGCGAGCAGGAGGCCGCTGCAGCCGCGGAAACCGACCCCGAATGAGAGGCGAGAAAGTGCGGAACCGAAGGCGGGGAGGAAGACTCGTTGCCACCGTCGCGACCTTGGTTGTGGTGACCGCGGCGGCGGTCCATGCGCAGGACTACCGAGCCCCGCGCACGAGCGATGGCGAGCCGGACTTAGGCGGTATCTGGCAGGCGTTGAGCTCGGCGCACTGGGACATCGAGGGCCACGCCGCCCGCATGGGTCCGATCGTCGAGCTGGGAGCGCTCGGCGCCATCCCGGGGGGCCTGGGCATCGTCGAGGGCGGCGAGATCCCCTACACCCCGGCGGCGAGAGCGAAGCAGCAGGAGAACCTCGCGCAGTGGTGGAAGCTGGACCCGGCGATCAAGTGCTTCATGCCCGGCATCCCCCGCGCCAACTACATGCCCTTCCCGTTCCAGATCGTGCAGACCCCCGAGAACGTCATCTTCGCCTACGAGTTCGCCAGCGCCAGCCGTATCGTCTACATGAACCGACCCGATTTCGAGAGCCCCGGCGACAACTGGATGGGGCACTCCCGCGGTCACTGGGAGGGAGAGACCCTGGTGATCGATGTCTCCGCCCAGGTAGGCGACACCTGGCTGGACAGTTCCGGCAACCACCACAGCGAGGAGATCCACGTCCTGGAGCGCTACACCGCGACCGGGCCGGACCATCTCCTCTACGAGGCGACGATCACTGATCCCAAGACCTACACCCGCCCGTGGAAGGTGAGCTTTCCGCTCTATCGACGCATCGACGAGAACATGCAGCTCCTCGACTTCAAGTGCGTGGTGTTCGCGGAAGAGCTGATGTACAGCCACTTGAGCAAGGGCGTCTGGAAAGGCGGAGATAGCGAATGACGGAGAAGGTAGTCAACACAATGCACACCAAAGCCCTCATTGCCGCAACCGCTCTCATCCTCGCCGTGGGCGCCGTGCCGGCGATGGGGCACCATGCCTTCGCGGCCGAGTTCGATGCCGACAGCCCGGTCAAGCTCACCGGGAAGGTGACCAGGATGGAGTGGATCAATCCGCATGCGTGGATTCACATCGAGGTCACGAAAGAAGACGGCTCGATAGAGACCTGGATGGTCGAGAGCGGCAGCCCCCCCTCCCTGTTTCGTCGCGGCTTCACCAAGAACTCGCTGCTGCCGGGAACCGAGATCGTCGTCGAGGGTTTCCAAGCCAAGGATCGCTCGAACAAGTGCGCGGGACGCACCGTGACCTACGCCAGCGGGGAGAGGCTGTTCCTGGGATCTTCCGGTACCGGCGCGCCGAGGGACTCAGCCGACCCGACGGAGCCACCGAACCGGTGAGGGCTGCATACGCCATGCTGGCGGCTCTGGCAGCCGCATCGTCTGGCCCCGCTGCCCTCGGCGAATCCGGCGCCCAGGACGTCGAGTGGCCTCACCATGGCCGCGACCACGCCTTCAGCCGCTACTCGCCGCTCGAGGACATCGACGCGGAGAACTTCTCGCAGCTAGAGGTGGCCTGGCGCTGGAAATCCGCCGACCACCGCGTAAGGGACGAGCCGGGCGCCTTCACCGGCTCGGCGCTCATGATCGGCGGCCGCGTCTACATGATGACCACGCTGTGGCAACTCGCGGCACTCGACGCCGCAACCGGCGAAGAGCTCTGGGTGTTCGACTCCAAGGCGCACGAGGCGCCCAGGGCCGCCTACTCGAATCCACGTGGAATCGAATACTGGACCGACGGCGAGCAGGAGCGCATTCTCTTCGCCACCTCCGGCAAGCTGCTGATCTCGATCGATCTCGAGACCGGGCGACCCGATCCCGACTTCGGCGAGGAAGGCTTCGTCTACATGTCGCTCGACGACCTCGGACGCCCCGGGATCCGGTTGCGCGACATCAGCGCCGGCTCGCCCGGAATAGTGGTCGGCGACACCTACGTCATCGGCTCGAGGATCTTCGACGTGCCGTTCCGAAAGAAGGGCATCCCGCCGGGCCACGTGCGCGCCTACGACGTCCGCACCGGCGAGCAGAAGTGGCGCTTCCACACGATCCCCCAGGAGGGCGAGGACTTCACCGAGACCTGGGGCAACGACTCCTGGAAGTGGATGGGCAACACAAACGTGTGGGCGCCGCTCGCCGCCGACGAAGAGCTCGGCTACGTCTACTTCGCCACTTCGACACCGTCGAGCGACTACTACGCCGGCGACCGGCACGGCGACAACGTGTACGGCGAGAGCCTGGTATGCGTCGACGCGGAGACCGGTGAGCGCGTCTGGCACTTCCAGGCCGTGCATCACGGCATCTGGGACTACGACAATGCCTCGGCCCCGAACCTGCTCGATGTGGTCGTGGAAGGCCGGCTGCGCAAAGCCGTGGCCATGGCGGCGAAGACCGCCTTCCTCTACGTCTTCGATCGGGTCACCGGCGAGCCCCTGTGGCCGATCGAGGAGCGGCCGGTCGCCCAGTCCACGGTGCCCGGCGAGAAGCTCTCTCCGACCCAGCCGTTTCCGACCAAGCCGCCAGCGTTCGATCTACAGGGCTTGACCGTCGACGATCTGGTGGACTTCACTCCGGAGATGCGTCAGGAGGCGCTCGAGGTCCTCGAGTCGTATGTCATAGGGCCGATCTTCACGCCCACCATCGTCGTCGGCGAAGGAGGAAAGCTCGGCACCATCGTTTCGCCCGGCGCCGGCGGCGGGGCCAATCATCCGGGCGCGTCGGTCGATCCAGCGACCGGTGTCGTGTACGTCCAATCGACGACCCAGATCGGCTCGTGGGGGCTGGAGAAGCCGGATCCCGAGCGCAGCGAGTTTCGCTACGTGAAGAAGTCGACGGGAGGCGGGGGAGGGCTCAAGATCTCGAACGGGTTGCCGCTGATAAAGCCCCCCTACCGGCGCATCACGGCGATCGATCTGAAGACGGGCGAGCACGCCTGGCAGGCGCCGCTGGGAGAAGGCCCGACCGATCACCCCGCAATACGCCATCTCGATCTCGGGCCCCTGGGCAGCCGCCCTTCGAGCGGCACCCGCGAGGGCGGGCTTCTGGTCACCAGGACGCTCCTCATCACCCACTCGCCCAAACGAGAGAGCTGGGACTCCCCGACGGCGACAGCCAGCTACCTGACCGCCTACGACAAGGCCACCGGCAAGGTGCTGGCGCAGGTGGAGACCGACACCGCGTTGCACGGAGTGCCGATCACCTACCGCTACCAGGGTCGCCAGTACATCGTGGTCCCGGCAGGCGGCAAGCCCGGCGGCAGGGCCGTGGGCAGAGACGCGAAAACCCAAGCGGCGACGGCCGAGCTGGTGGCTTTCGCTCTACCGCAAAGGCAATGACGACTTCCCTCGACGGGATGAGGAGGGCGACGCGATGATCAGGAGAACCCCACGCGCAGCCTCCCAGGGGCCGGGCGCGCTGATCCTCGGCCTCCTGGCCTGCGGCTGCGCGGCGCCTTCGGGCGAGGAAGCCGGGTCACCGTCGATTCCGCCGCGGCCGAACATCATTCTCATGATGAGCGACGATCAGGGCTGGGGCGACGTCGAGTACGCCCAGCAACGCGCTCCCGGCGATGTCTTTCCGGGCCACAGCGAAGTCAAGACCCCCAACCTGCGCGAGATGGCGGCGGCCGGCCTCCAGTTTCACCGCATGTACTCGCATGGTTCGAACTGCAGTCCGACCCGGTCGTCGTTCGTCACTGGCCGCTCTCCACGCCGCAACCACATCGACATGGCCTACAACGACGGTCTCCGCAATCATGAGTTGACGATTGCCGAACTGGCCCAGACCCAGGGCTACATGACCGGACACTTCGGCAAGTGGCACCTCGGCAACCTCAACAGGACACCCGAGGCCGACGCGGACGATCTCGCGCGATGCGGCGGCAGGTGCTTCGGCAGGAGCGGCGGCGACTTCTACTCGGCGCCGTGGCATCACGGCTACGAGCGCAGTTGGGCGTCCCCACAGGCGTTACCGACCTTCGAGCCGATGCGCATCGACCCAGCAGGTCCGCTCCCCAGCGAAGGCAATCACATCGGCGCGCACTACTGGACCGGCCACGAGCAGCACGTCGACATCGACTCCCCCACTCTCGCCGGCGACGCCTCCGCGATCATCGTCAGGGAAACGACTCGATTCATCGACGACGCCGTTGCCGCCGAGCGCCCCTTCCTCGCCGTCATCTGGTTCCATCCTCCGCACAGCCCCCATCGCCTCGACCAGGCGACCCTCGACGAGTTCTACTCGGCCGAGGAGCAGGCCGAGATGAACGACTACGAGGCGCCCTACTACTCCGGCATCACGGCGATGGACAAGGAGATCGGTCGCCTGCGCGCGCACCTGCGCACTCTCGGCATCGAAGACGACACGCTCGTGACCTTCACCTCCGACAATGGGCTTTCGGGATCGGTGAGACTCGACGATCCGGAGGAGGCGAAGGGCGGCTTGCGGGGATTCAAGGCCTCCATCTGGGAGGGTGGGGTCCGGGTGCCGGGCATCGTCGAGTGGCCCGGACGGGTCGCTCCCGGAGAGACCGCTACACCGATGATCACCAGCGACTACCTGCCGACGCTCCTGGACATCTGGGGACTCGACCTGCCCGACTCGCGGCCGCTCGACGGCGAGTCGATGTCTGAGGTTCTTTTCGGCGATCGCTCGGCGCCGCGCCGGGGCCGCCTCCGGTTCGACAACTGTGGGGACCCCGTTCCCACCCGCGCCGCGGGCGAGCCCGAAGACTGCGACAGCGCCGGCCGGGGCCGCGGCGGCCGAGGATTGAAGAGGGTGGGCGGCGAGCGCTCCATCCTCGACGACCGCCACAAGCTGATCTCCGTTACCAGCGGCCGGGAATGGGAACTTTACGACCTGCTCGAAGACCCGCGCGAAGAGACCCCGCTCGCCACCAGCGCCGACATCGACTCGAAGCCGCCGGAGATCCAGGCGATCTACACCTCTCTCCTGGACGAGATCACCACCTGGTACGAAGTCGAAACGGCAGCCAGCCGCGAGGGCGCCGACTACGACACGCGCATCGCCGGCGCCGACAGCGTCGACATTCTCGGCGACGTCGGCGACGAGACCGTTCCCGACGATCTGTCGGCCGCTCGCCGGACCTCCGTCGATCGTCCGGAGCTGGTCGTCGAGCGGCAATTCGCCACCCTCGACGAGGACCTGGCAGTCGAGAGCGACGGCGCCCCCGCCTCCTACGACGCCGACAACCTGCCGCCGGGTGCGACCGTACCCGCCGGCACGGTCGTCCACAGCTTCCTGCTGCACTTCGCCCCTACCGCCGCGACCAGCCTCAGCGGCGTCGAGATCGCGTTCGACGACCCCATCCTGGGCGTCGCCGCCAGCTCGGCGAGCCTCACCGCCAGCGACTTCCTCGCCTTCGCCAACCCCGAGTTCGGCGCCGCGGCCGATCGCGGCGCCCTGGTCGGCGAGTCCGACTCCGACGGCTGGGAGATCCTCGCCGACGGGACCACGATCGTCATCGACGTGGACGCCGGCGCCGAAGGCGTGGATCAGTTGCGGATCCTCACCAAAGCGGCGTTGCAGCCAAGCCCAGTGAACCAGAACGAAGATCATTGATGCGTCCTCACGTTTGCCGGCGCTCCACGGTCCGGCCGGCTCGCCTTGCTCTGGCACTGCTGGCAGCCGCCTCGATGGCACCCGAAGCCTTCGCCGAGTCACGTGCGGAAAACGCCGAGTGGCGGCACCATGGCCGCGACCACGCCTTTACCCGCTACTCGCCGCTCGACCAGATCGATGCTGCGAACTTCGAGCAGCTCGAGGTGGCCTGGCGCTGGAAGTCGGCCGATCACCACCTGAGGGAGGAGCCGGGAACCTTCCGCGGGTCGGCGCTCATGATCGGCGGCCGTGTCTACATGGCGACCAACCTCTGGCAGATCGCGGCCCTTGACGCCGCGTCTGGCGAGGAGCTCTGGATCTACGATCCCGGGAGCTACGAGCTCCCGCAAGGCTACGGCGCCACTCCCCGAGGCCTCGAGTACTGGACCGACGGCGAAGCGGAGCGCATTCTCTTCATTACCAGCGGAAAGCAACTGATTTCGCTGGATCTAGCGACCGGACGCCCCGACCCCGCCTTCGGAGAAGACGGCATCGTCGACCTGTCAGATGACAGGCTGGGCCGCGAGGAGGTCTTCCAGCGGGACATCAGCGCCGGCTCGCCCGGAATCGTGATTCGAGACACGTTCGTCGTGGGCTCGCGAATCGCCGACGCACCGGCGACGAAGCAGGGTCTTCCGCCGGGCCACGTACGGGCCTACGACGTGCGTACCGGCGAGCCGAAGTGGCGCTTCCACACCATCCCGCAGGAGGGCGAGGAGTTCACCGAGACGTGGGAGAACGACTCCTGGAAGTGGATTGGCGGCGCCAACGTCTGGGGAGCGATGGCCGGCGACGAGGAGCTCGGCTACATCTACATCCCCACCACCACGCCGACCGGCAACCTCTGGGGCGGTCACCGGCCCGGCGACAACGTCTACGCCGAGAGCCTGCTCTGCGTCAACGCCAACACCGGCGAGCGCGTCTGGCACTTCCAGGCCGTTCATCACGGCATCTGGGACTGGGACATCGCCTCCGCCCCCGTTCTCGCCGACGTCGTGATCGACGGCCGGTTACGGAAGATCGTCGCCCAGGTGTCCAAGACGGCCTTCGCCTACGTCTTCGACCGGGTCACGGGCGAGCCCATCTGGCCGATCGAAGAGCGTCCGGTGCCGCAGACCACGGTGCCCGGGGAGTGGACGGCGCCGACCCAGCCCTTTCCGACCAGACCGGCTGCCTTCGATCTCCAGGGCGTGACGATCGACGATCTCATCGACTTCACGCCTGAACTGCGAAAGGAGGCGCTCGAGATTGCCGGGGAGTTCCTCCTGGGACCGATGTTCACGCCTCCTATCGTCCTGGGTGAGGGAGGGAAACAGGCGACGCTCGCGGTGCCGGGGATGGCGGGTGGAGCGAATCATCCCGGCGCCTCGCTCGATCCCATGACCGGCGTCCTCTACGTCCAGTCGCGAACGCAGCCGACCGCGGTGGCGGTCGCGCCGCCGGACCCGGCGCGCAGCGAGTGGAGATGGGTAAGCCGTGGCGGTCGTGTCGGAAGTCCCCAGGGACTGCCGCTCGTCAAGCCTCCGTATCAGCGCATCACGGCCATCGATCTGGGCACCGGCGAGCATGCCTGGATGGCGCCGTTCGGCGAGGGACCGACCGACCACCCTGCCATCGAGCATCTCGAACTCGGCCCTCTCGGCAGCCGCCCCTCGAGCGGCAACCGCGAAGGCGGGCTTCTCATCACCAGGACCCTGCTCATCACCTATGTGCCGAACTGGCCGAGTTGGGACGCTCGCGCCGCCAAGGGCAGCCACCTCCAGGCCTACGACAAAGCCACCGGCAAGCTCCTGGCGGAGGTGGAGACCGAGGCCACCCTGCACGGAGTACCGATGACCTACCTGCAGCAGGGCCGCCAGTACATCGTCGTGCCTGCCGGCGGCAAGGTGGTCTCGAGAAGCGCGCGCAGCGGCCCGGAGACGGCTCAGCTCGTGGCCTTCGCCCTGCCGGCCGCGCGTTGACCAACGCCAGAGAGCCGGAAAGGAGCGACATGAGTGGCGGACCCGAATCGTTTCGATGGGCGATGCTCTCCCTCGGTGTCGCGGCCTGCGGCTGCGCGACACCCGCGCCGGACGAAGCGGCAGCGCCGGCGCCGTCTCCGTCGCGGCCCAACGTCATTCTGATGATGAGCGACGACCAGGGATGGGGCGCCGTCGAGTACTCACAGCAACTCGCACCCGGAAACGTCTTTCCGGGCCATCCCGAGATCAAGACGCCCAGCCTGCGAGCGATGGCCGAGGAAGGGCTCCAGTTTCATCGCATGTATTCGGGCGGCTCGGTGTGCAGCCCGACACGGGCCTCCTTCGTCACCGGCCGGGCGCCGCGCCGCAACACCGTCGACTGGGCGTACAACGACGGTCTCCGCAACCTCGAGCTGACGCTGGCCGAGCTCGCCAGGACCCAGGGCTACACGACCGGACACTTCGGCAAGTGGCACCTTGGCGATCTCACCAGGACGCTGCAGGACAGGAACGGCGGCGAGTTCTACTCGCCGCCCTGGAGCCACGGCTACGACCGCGTCTGGGCGAGCGAGCAGGCACTGCCGACCTTCGAGCCGATGAAGGTGGATCCCCTGGGACCGCTCCCCAGCGAGGGCAACTTCCACGGCGGCCGCTACTACACCGGCCCCGGGGAGCACGTGGATCCCGACTCGCCGGAGCTGCGCGGCGACGCCTCGGCGATCATCATCCGCGAGACGCTGCGGTTCGTCGACGACGCGGTCGCGGCAGAGCGTCCCTTCCTCGCCGTCGTCTGGCTCCATGCGCCCCATGGCCCGCACCGTCTCAACCAGGCGACGCTCGACGAGTTCTACACGCCGGAGGAGCAGGCGCAGTGGAACGAGTACGAGGCGCGCTACTACTCCAGCATCACGGCGATGGATAGAGAGATCGGCCGCCTGCGGACGCATCTTCGCGAGCTCGGCATCGAAAGCGAAACGCTGGTGGCCTTCACGTCCGACAACGGCCAGTCGGGCTCGGTGAGGATGGAGTTCGAGAGCGAGGGCAAGGGTGGCCTGCGGGGTTCCAAGGGCAACCTCTGGGAAGGCGGAGTCCGGGTGCCGGGCATCGTCGAGTGGCCGGGACGGATCGCCCCGGGCGAAACCTCGACACCGATGACAACCAGCGACTACCTGCCGACGCTCCTGGACATCTGGGGAATCGAGCTGCCAGACGCGCGTCCGCTCGACGGTGAGTCGATGACCGAGGTCCTCTTCGGTGATCGCTCGGCGCCGCGCAGGGGCCGTATCGAGTGGGAGGACTGTGGAGACCCGACTCCCACACGCGACGACGATGAAGACACCGACTGCGACAGCCGGCGTACCCAGCTTCTGCAGAGGGTCGGCGGCGAACGGTCGATCATCGACGACCGCTACAAGCTGATCTCCGGAACCAGCGGTAGAGAGTGGGAGCTCTACGATCTGATCGAGGACCCGCGCGAAGAGACGCCGGTCGCCACCAGCGCCGATGTCGACTCGAAGCCGCCGGAGATCCAGAGCATCTTCCAGTCGTTGCGGGACGACCTCACCACCTGGTTCGAAGTGGAAGCGGCCCGAAGCCGCGACGGCGCCGACTACGACACGCGCATCGCCTCGGCCGACGGCGTTTCGATCCTCGGCGACGTCGGCGACGACACGGTCCCCGACGATCTCTCCGCCAGCCGCCGCACGGAGAACGATCGGCCCGAGCTGGTGGTCGAGCGCCAGTTCGTCACCCTCGAGGAGGATCTGAAAGTCGAAAGCGACGGCACGCCCGCCGCCTACGATGCGAACCACCTGCCGGCAGGAGCGACGATCGCGCGCGGCACGGTGGTCCACAGCTTCCTCCTGCACTTCGCCCCTGCCGCGACCGCCGGAATCACCGGCGTCGAGATCGAGCTCGACGATCCGATTCTCGGCGTTGTCGCAAGCTCGGCCGGCCTCGCCGCCAGCGACTTCCTCGCCTTTGCCGACCCCGAATTCGGCGCCTCGGCCGATCGCGGCGCCCTCGTCGGCGAGTCCGACTCAGACGGCTGGAAGGTCCTCGCCGACGGGACCACGATCGTCATCGACGTCCACGCCGGCGCCGAAGGCGTGGATCAGTTGCGGATCCTCACCAAAGCCGCGCTGCAGCGCACCGAACTCGAGGGATAAAGGGAGGACGATGCGGCGACTCATCCCAGAGACTCGTTGGCTGACCAGGGCAGCGGTAGTGCTCGCCGCCAGCATCGTTGCAGCGGCCGCGCCGGCCAGGGAGAGCGACGTTCCGCGAATGCCCAGCGGCGCGCCGGATCTCTCCGGCACGTACACCATCAACACGCTGACGCCTTTCGTGCGCAATCCGGAGTACGGCAACGACCCGTACATGAGCACGGACGACGCCAGGAGAATCGAGCAGGCAATGGCCGCAAGGGTCGCCCAACAAGGCATCCCTGGCGACCCGGATCGTCCTCCGCCTCCGGCCGGCGGCTACGCCGGCGGCAGGGTCACCGGCGGCAATGGGCTCAGCCTTCTCGACATGGGCACGATCGTCTTTACCGTTGACGGCAGGTACCGGAACTCGGTCCTCACCGACCCGCCGAACGGTCGCGTGCCGGCGGTCACCGAGGCCGGAAAGAAGCGCCGCCCGGCTTTCACCACTGCCGATCGCATGGGCCCCCCGAATCCCGACGGCGCCTGGTGGATGGCGGCGGATGAAGTCGCCGGGTCGCGAGGTCGGGGCATCCCGACTACCGATGGGAAACACCGGATCTTCGACGATCCGGAGCTGCTCGGCCTCTGGGAGCGCTGCATCTATTACGACCGGGCGACCATCCCTACCCTGCGAAGGGGCTACGGGGCCTATTACGGCATCACCCAGACCGCGACCCATGTCGTGATCCTCGCGGAGCTGATGCACGAGGCGCGCATCGTCCGCCTCGACTCGAAGCACCCACCGGAAGAGGTTCTCTCCTACGCCGGCGACTCGATCGGTTGGTGGGAGGGCGACACCCTGGTCGTCGACACGACGAACTTCCGTCGCCAGGGCGTGGCAAAGGCCGCGACCGAACGACGCAAGAACGTCGGAGCTCATTCGGGCGTGTCGCACGAGGGTCTCCACATCGTCGAGCGCTTCACTCCGCAGGAAGACGGCAGCCTGTTCTATGAGTTCAGCGTCGACGATCCCGACTACGCGGCGACCTGGGGCGGTTCGTCCCCGTGGCTGCGCACCGACCAGCGCATCTACGAGTACGCCTGTCACGAAGGCAACTACTCGATGGGAATGACGATGCGCGGGGCGCGGCAACTCGAGAAGGAGTGGTCCAAAGGGCGCTAGCGCGGCAGAACTCCCGGAAGCCGGCGCTTCGCGCCGGATGCGGGCAGGATGCCCGCGTTCCCAGGTCAGATCGTTCTGCCGCGCTAGCGCCCTACCAGCTCAGCGCGCCGGTGCTCTGGCCGAACGACTCGGTTTCCAGCCCCATGTGATTCAGCATGGTGACGTAGAGGTTGGAGAGCGGCGCGTTGTCGTCGTTGTCAAGAGCGACGTAGCGACCGTGCTCGAAGCCGCCGCCGGCGAGGAAGACCGGGAGGTTGCGGGTGTCGTGAGAGTTCGCGTTGCCGAGGTTGCTGCCGAAGAGGACCGCGGTCTGATCCAGCAGCGTGCCGTCTCCCTCGCTGCATCCCTTGAGCTGCCCGAGAAGGCTGCCGAAGCACTTGACGATCTCCCTCTCGACCTTCCTCAGTTGCGCGATCTTGTCCGGATCCTGACCGTGGTGCGAGAGGTTGTGGTGCGTCCCCGAGACGCCCGGAATCTTCGGCACTTCCCGCAGCTCTTGAATCATTACGGCGACGACGCGCGTCGAATCGGTCTGCAGAATCAGCGGTATGAGGTCCATCAGCAACTGGACGCGGCCAATGAGGTCGCGGCGTTCCCGGATGTCGACAGGGGGCTCGCGGTCCACCCGCGGCTTGGGCCGCTCGAGCCAGGCCTGGGCCTCGGTGATGCCTTCTTCGGCCGCGCGCACAGCCTCGAAGTACGAGTCCAGCCGGCCTCGATCGGCGGCGCTGGCGCGCCGGTCGAGCGCCTTTCTCTGCGACCTCAGGCCGTCGAGGATGCTGCGTCCGTCGCCGAGATCCCGCTTCTGCCGCTCGACCTCGTCGGCATCCCCCGTGAGGAACATCCGGGCGAAGAGATTGGCGGGACTGGTCTCTGAAGGCACCATGACGCCCCGCCTCGTGAACGACTGGCTCTGCGTGCCCTTGGCACTCCTCTGAAGGGTGGTGTCGGTACCCAGCACAAGCGAGGGAAAGCGGGTCACGTAGCCGAGCTCCGCGGCGGCATACTGATCGGCGGAGATACTGTTGCGAAAGCCGGCGAGCTCCGGGTGGCGAGCCCCGGTCAGCCAGGTGACTTCGCTGCTATGGGCCTGACGGCCGGTCTGGTCGTCGTGGGAGAGCCCCGAGAACAGGGTGTAGTCGCGCCGATGGTCCCGAAGCAGCTCCAGATACTCGGTTGTTTCGTAGTCCCGACCCGGTGTGGCGGGAAAGAGCGCCGGCGGGTGCAGGCCGAGTGCGTTGCAGAGGGTCACCATCCGCCGGGGCGCCGGGATCGCCGCTCGGGCCAGGGCCGGGCTCATCGCTTCGAGCAGCGGCAGCGCCAGGGCGACTCCGCAGGTCCGGAGGAGGGTGCGTCGATCGAGGGGCTGGTTCATCGCTGCCTTTCCCTGAAGAGTGGGCTTTGGGTGACATTGTGGATGATCGTGCGCACGCCGTAGCCGCCCTCGCGGCTCTGCGCAACGAGCCGCGACAGCTCGTCGCGGTCGGCGAAGCCGATCTCGGCGCCGGTCGCATAGACGACAAGCTGCGAGATGAAGTGGCGCGCCACCTGGTCCTCGTCCTCGAGCAGGAGTCGCTTGTACTCGGCGATGCCCGAGAAGGACCTGCCGTCCGGGGTGACGCCGCCTGCATCCACGGGTGGCCCGTCCTTGTATTCCAGGATCGGGCGACCGTAGAGAGTCCTCGTGGGCGGTTCGCCTTCGCCGCTGGAGCGGTATCGCGTCCGGAAGCCGCCGGTGGGATCGAAGGCCTCCAAAGCGAATCCCGGCGGGTCGATGGCGCGGTGACAGACGTTGCACGTCGGGTCTCGGCGATGCTTGGCGAGGATCTCGCGGATCGTCGTGGCGCCGCGGGTGTCGGGCTCGACCGAGCCGGCGTTCGCCGGCGGCGGGCTCGGCGCCCGGCCGAGCAGGTTCGTGAGCACGAAGCTGCCGCGGAAGACCGGCGAGGTCGTGGTGCCGTTGGCGGTGATCTTGAGCACGCTGGCCTGAGTCAGGACGCCGCCGCGCAAGCTGTCGTCGGGCAGCGACACCTTCCGCATGGTCTGTCCCTCGACCCCGGGGATGCCGTAGTGCTCCGCCAGGCGGCGATTGAGAAAGGTGAAGTCGGAGTCGATCAGGTTCCGGACGCCGAGGTCGCTTCTCACAAGCTCGGTGAAGAAGAGCCTGGTCTCCTCCTGGAGCGCGTGATGCAGCACCTCGTCGTACTCGGGATAGAGCCTCTCGTCAGGAGTCGTAAGCTCGATATCGTAGAGCCGCAGCCACTGGCCGACGAAGTCCGCGACGAAGCGCTGCGCCTTGTCGTCGTCGAGCATTCTCTCGACGTGCTGCGCCAGCACCTCCGGCGCCGACAGCGTGCCTTCTCCTGCCGCCGCGAAGAGTTCCTCGTCGGGCAGGCTCTTCCACAGGAAGTACGAGAGTCGGGTCGCCAGGGCCAAGTCGTCCAGCTCGCCGGGCTGGTCGTCGTGGTAGAGAAACTGCGGCGCGCTCAAGACAGCGCGCAGCGGAATGCGGACGGCATCGACGAACTCCCGTCCGGCGGCGAGCGCGGGCCTGGCCAGGCTCGCGAACGCATCCACCTCACCTGCTTCGGCCGGCCGTCGAAACGCCAGCGGCACGAGGTGCGAGACGACATCCACCACGTGCTCGTACGGGTCCTTCGTGAGCTTCAGATCGCCGGCGGGGTCGATGTCGATGCCGTCGAAGAGCCGGCGCGTCGACGGCGGCGGCCACCCATCGAGGAGCGGTCCAACGATTGTGAGCGACTTGACCGCCACGCCCTCGCCCTTGTAGGTCGCGGCCCCATCCACAAGGATCTCGCTGGGGTGGTAGAAGATCGGGTGATAGAGCCGGTTGTTGAGCAACCGCCGGCGTGCGCCTCGCCCCGTAGCCACGAGCTGGCTCTCTTCCGCCCAATCTTCGATGGGGGCGTAGAAATCCTCGACCTCCGTGTGCCACTCGAGGTCCCCCACTTCGGGGTAGAGATAGTCGGTCGGGTGGAGGAAGGTTGTGACTTCGAGGGTCCTGGACTCCTCGTTCACGAGGTCGAAGGCGCCGAGCAACTTCGTGGCGCCACTCGGGTTCGCGCGAACGAGAAGGAGCGTCACCGGTGTCGACGCCTGGTAGGGATAGGCGTCGACGGTGACCCTGTAGAGACCCGAATGCGCGACCGAGAAGCCGTTCTGGTCGCTCCTCGTCAACCTGGACGAAGCGGACCCGCTGGTGTTGTGGTGGTCGAGATCGATGAACATCACCACGGCGTCGTCGACCTTCTTGTTGACGCTCTGACGAATGACGCGGTACGAGTCGGGGAGATTCGGATAGTCGATCACTTGCGCTGCGCTCGGCGGTGGCCCACCCAGCCGGATCGCCGCATCGAGCGCTCGGTCGGCAGCCTCGAGATAGCTGCGTAGATGAAGCGGTGAGATCCCCTGCTCGGCCGCCAGCGTGTCGAAGCCGGCGGACGCGCTCTCGGCTGGCAGCAAGCTCGCCAGATCCTCCTCGATCGAGAGCAGGTCCTCGAGGGTGTACTCGTACTCGAGCCCCGTCAAACGGCGCGGCGCTGCCGGCCCGGCGGCCCGAGCCGCCACGTCCGCCGTCTCCAGATCTCTCTCGAGCGCACCGAGCGCCGCTTCGACGACCGCCCCCGGGGGGCGCTTCGTCCCACGAGGAGGCATCTCGCCCGCCTCGAGACGCTCGAAGATCCTCACCCACTTCCGAAAGGTCGCTCGATCCGCGAGGTCGTAGCCGAGGTTCTCGAGATCGAGCGGCGTCTCGGTGTCGGCATCGTGACAGCGAAGACACGAGACCTCGAGGAGACGCGCGACGTCGGCCTCGAGCGAACGGGCGGGAGCCGCACCGGGAAGGACGCAGAGCGCCGCGAGGAGGGCCGAAGAGGCCGCCTTCATCATCGACTCTCCGAAGGCAGCCGGTAGGCGACCAGCTCCGGCGCCCTGCCGCCGACCGTGAGTGCGATGTACTGGCGACCGTCGAGCAGGTAGGTCATCGGTGAGCCGAGCCCGCGGCCGGGCAGATCGACCGCTGCCAGCGGCTCTCCGGTGGCCTTGTCGTAGGCCACAAGCTGCGGACCGTCGTCGGTCCCGCCGCTCGTCAACGCGTGAATCAGCAACGTCCTGGTCAGCAGCGAACCGGCACGGCTGTGATCGCCCCCCAACGGCGGCAGATCGAGATCGCGCAGTAGAGGATGGTCCTGATACCGGGCGCCCCTGCCGAGCGGGGTCGTCCACAGGTGCTCGCCCCGACTCATGTCGATGGCGACCATCGCCGAATAGGGCGGCTTCCACAGCGGCAGCCCCCGCGGCATATTCGGCTGCCGGGTCGGGTTGCCTCCGTCAAGAAACGAGGAACCCCGGGCGACGGGCTCGAACGGTCCCCAGGGCGCCGAGCGGCCGCGCATGATACCGCCAACAGGATCGGTGCGGTCGGCGATGTAGCGCATGTCGGTCCTGGACCGTCCGTCGCGGAAGCGGATCACCGAGTGGCCGTTGGAGGAGGGAACGTACAGCACGCCGGTTTCGGGATCGACGGCGGCGCCCGACCAGTTCGCGCCGCCGCCCGCCTGCGGTCGGAAGATCGTGCCGCGCAGCGACAGCGGTGTGTAGAGCGGGCCGAGCCTGAACTCCCCGACGGCCTCGAGCGCCATCTGCCGGATCTCGGGGGTGAAGTCCGCCAGGTCCTCGATCCGGGCGCCCTGCACCGCGAACGGCGGCGGCTTGGTCGGGAAGGGCTGGGTGGGAGACATGACTTCGCCTTCGAGGTCGGTGTCGGTCGGCGCCGGGCGCTCCTCGATGGGCCAGACCGGCTCGCCGGTCACTCGATCGAACGTGTAGACGAACCCCTGCTTGGTGACCTGGGCTACAGCCTTCACCCGACGTCCATCGACGGTGATGTCGAGCAGATTCGGCGCCGTCGGGCTGTCGTAGTCCCAGACCTCGTGATGAATGAGCTGGTAGTGCCACACCCGCTCGCCGGTGCCTACGTCGAGACAGACGATGCTGTTGGCGAACAGATTGTCACCCAGGCGATGGCCGCCGTAGTGATCCGGCGCCACCGCCGAGGTCGGAATGTAGACGTAGCCGAGCTCCGGGTCCGCGCTCAGATTGCCCCAGGCGTTGCCGTTGCCGGTGTAGCGCCACGATTCGTCTTCCCAGGTGTCGGCGCCGAACTCGTCGGCGCTCTGCGGCACGATGTGAAACTCCCACAGCCGCTTTCCGGTGCGCACGTCGTGGGCGAAGATGAAGCCGGGCGGCCCCTCCTTGGAGATGGTGAAGTCCGTGTGGTTGGTTCCGACGACGATCGTGTCGCCGACGATGAGCGGCGCCGCCGACCGCGAGCCCACCGGCAACTGGAAGGGCTGCCCGCGGGGCGAGCGCGGCAGATCGGCGATGAGGTCGACCCGCCCGTTGTCTCCGAACTCCGGAACCGGTACTCCGGTCCTGGCATCGACGGCGATCAGGTAGCCGGCGCCGGTTCCCCAGACGATGCGGGCGTCGCCGTCGCCTTCCCAGTAGGCCGCCCCTCGATGGCCTCTGCTGGTCGGAAGCGCGGCGTCTTCGTAGGTGCGCGGGTCGTGAACCCAGAGCATCTCGCCGGTGCGCCCGTCGATCGCCGCCGCCTGCTCGACGTTCGTGGTCAGGTACAGCACGCCGTCGATCGCGAGCGGGGTCGAAGACATCGCGCCGATCCCCGGACGCCGCAGCCACAGGTCGGGCTGCTGTTGTGCCACTCGGTCGAACACCACCTGCGACGGCGCCAGCGACGCGCCGCTCTCGTCCGCCACGACGAGATGGGTGTCCGCCGTCTTCCAACGCCAGGCGATCTCCAGATCGCCGAAGTTGTCGGCCTTGATCTGGTCCAGGGGCGAGTACTTGCTGGCCCAGGTGTCGCCGGCGTGGGTGCGCCAGTCGCCGTCGGTAGCGCCCGGCTGCGCCGAGCCGGAGGCGGACGTGAATCCACAAACCAGAACCAGGCGCAGCGTGAGGCGCGTGAGGCGAAGGGATCCTTGCATCGTAGGAAACACCATGTTACCCTAGTTCATCCCAACGACGTTGGAACAACATCTGCAAGATGGATGTTGAAATCGAGGGCTCCGCCGGCCTTCGGCAAGGACTAGCCCCCCTTGCCTATCATCGGGGTCGGACATCATGGAGGTGGAACCATGAAGATCACCACCCTTAAGTCCTGCATCTGGGGACTCGCCATCATCGCCTGCGCAAACCTGCCGCTGTGGGCCGACGGTCCGGGGACCGGAATCATCGAAGGCCGCGTGCTCGACGCCCAGGGAGGCCCACTGCCGGGCGCCAGCGTGAAGCTCGTCGGACCGCAGAACACCAAGGACGCGGTCAGCGACGAGGCCGGCGAGTTTCGCTTCAGTCTGCTGCTCGATGGCGTCTTCACCGTCAGCGCCGAGCTCGAAGGCCTGGGCTCGAGCGACGAAGTCGCGGTCACTCTCGATCCCGGTAAGCGCCGCGCCATCGACCTCACCTTGCGGGGAGGCGAATCCGAGGAGATCCGCGTTGTCGCCGAAGCGCCCATGATCAACAAGTACGAGCCCGGGGCGACCGCGAGGATCGACGCCGAGACCGCCGAGTTGACGACGTTCATCAGCCGTCACCACGTCAACAGCCTGGCGGTTCTGCCGGCCAATTCCGGCTCCAAGCAACAGGATTGGCTCAACAGCTTCATGGGCGGCCCTCGAGACGGAGGCACGGTGAACATCGACGGCGTAGATGTCAGTCAAGTCACGGGCAACTACGGAGTGTTCAAGTTCAGAATGGCGACCACGCAGGTTGCCGCGACGGAGGTTCATACCCAGGGGCGGGGCGCCGAGTACGGGCGCACCCAGACGGCGACCATCAACACGGTGGTCAAGTCGGGCACCAACCTGTTCCACGGCGACTTCTTCTACGTCGCTCAGAACCAGGCGTGGGTCGGTGAGTTTCGGGATTACCCCGATCTCAACGGTCCCGACAAGATCATCAACAACTTCGAGACCGCTCTCGGTGGCCCGATCTACCGCAATCGTGCGTGGTTCTTCGCAGCCCACGCCGAACTGTCCGACAACAGGATCCGAGGCGCCAGTACCAACTCCAGCTCGGACGTCATCGCGGACCCGGTTTTCGATTGGAGCTACAAAGGGAGTTCGACGGTCGCCAAGGTCAACTTTCAGCCTGGCGATGACCATCAGCTCGCCGCGACCTATGTGCGCACGCCGGGCTACCGCGAGGGCGGGGGCAACCGAACGGGGGACCTCTTCACCCTCAACGGGCGCGAGGAGACGGCCGAGTTGAACACAGCGTTGTGGAACTGGGCCGCCACCCCGAAGATCTTTACGGAACTCAAGGTTGGCGACAGTACGGATGTTCGCGCCGACAACTGCCTCAATTTCAAATCGAGTCTCTCCGGCGGAGACCCAAACACCCCGAATAGCAACAACTTCCGTTACTACGACCTCGACCGCCTGCTCTACTTCAATGGCTGCACCGTTGGCGGCACGTCTGGTCGGTTTACGGACGGTCCCCGCCAGCAGATCAACGCCTACGCGACGATCTTCCTGGGCAACAACCACGAACTCAGGGTCGGCGCCGAGCGCCACGTCATGGGGCTCCATACCCGAAACTGGCCCGAGAAGGAGTACAGCGGGCGCGGCTTCGGCGAAGGCCTTCCGGGTGGCTTCATGACTCCCGAGACCGTTACGATCTATGCGCCGCCGGATGGAGGCCTGTTCCGCCGCGAGAGCGAGCTGAACACCCTCTTCATCCAGGACCGAATCGATATCGGAGACAAGTGGGTCCTTACCGCGGGAC
This sequence comes from Candidatus Multivorans sp., assembly GCA_965247095.1. GTDB lineage: Bacteria > Acidobacteriota > Thermoanaerobaculia > Multivoradales > Multivoraceae > Multivorans. The sequence continues at coordinate 1,590,898 of OZ251997.1, forward strand.
TGCGGCTCGAGGGCCAGTCGATGAACAACAACATAGGGCAACAGGTCAACGACTACGATGAGCTGGCGCCCAGGCTGAGTGTCGTCTACGACGTGAACGCTGACGGCAAGCTCCTCGTCCGCGCTACCGCCGGGCGTTACCTCAACCTCTTCAACATGAGTCTTACCCAGAACTTCGACCAGGGCTCGAACGGCACCAACACCCGCATGGTCTTCGATTGGAATCCCCTGACCCAGGACTACGACATCCTGGGCAGCTCCATCGTGGCCAGCGCCGGCAGGGAGGCGACAAGGAACCTGGCCCCCGAGTACTCGGACGCGTACAGCATCGGTGTCGACTGGCAGTTCAACCGCAACTGGGTCGCCAAGGCCATGTACACCCAGAGCGAGAACGACAATATCTGGGATACGAGCATCCAGTTCGACGCGGCCGGGAATCGGGTCTTCGCACTCGCCAACTGGACCCAGGCCGAGGTCGACCGGTTGTCCGCCATGCATGGAGTCCCCTCGCGCCTGGGCCTGACCCGCGAGCACGAGGGCATCATCCTTGAGCTCAACCGGAACTTCTCCAACAACTGGACGGTGCGCGCCAACCTGTACGTAGGCGAGGCGAGCGGCACTGAGGATTTCGAAGATGCCATCGAAGCCATCGGCGGCCTCGGCTCCGACGGGAGTAGCGATGTGAACTCCCGCAACAGAGGGAACCGTCCTATCGGCAACAACTCGGAGTTCCCGGAGATCTTCAATGTCCTCGCTGCCAAGCGCTGGCCGATCGGCGAACACACGCTGACCACGGGCGCCCACTACCGCACTCGGACGGGCCGACTCTGGGAGCGTCAACGGAACGTCTTCGTAACCCACCCGCTGTCGGGCCAGAGGGAAAGAGTCGCGGAGTTTCTCGATCCCCAAGCTTCCCGACAGCTCGACACCGCGACGGAGCTCAACCTCAACGCAAGCTGGATCTTCCCGCCGGTCAAGGGTAAGTACGAGATCAAGGTAGGCGCGGAACTTGCCAACGCACTCAACGGGGACGCCCAGTTGTTCGTGAATCCGGTGTCGGGCCGGCCCACCGGTAGGGGCGGCGGCGACATTGCCTACCAGAGGCCGTCCGAGTACCGGTTCAACGTCGGGCTCAGCTTCTAGGAAGCCCTCACGCACTAGCTGGCGCTACGAGTTCGTCGTAGCACAACTGACACTCTCCAGGGTTTCGTACATCGACGGCAGCGATGCTCCTGGCGGGTGCTCGAAGTACGTCACGTACAGGTGCCGGTTGCAGTGCCACAGCATCGCCGAGATCGTCTCGCCTCGGGTCAGGTATCGAGTCTGTCCCTCGACTTCGATCGTGCCGAGAACACTCGATCCCAGGGAACTCGCGATCCTCGCGAACTCCTCGATCGGCGGCTCCGTTTCTCGTGGGTGTCCACGGATGACCAGCAGCTTCTGTCCGTCGGTGAAGATGACGTGCTTCGTCAGCTCGAGCGCCAGACTGAGTTGCGTGGGATCCTCGCCACGAGTCGTGTATTCGTAGGCGTACTCGATCTCCGCCACGGGCATGTCGATGCTCGCGCGAAGACCCAGAAAAGACAACGCGTCACCCGAGACGGGATCGGTTACAGGAGGTGAGATCGCCGTCGACGTGCCGCCGCCGCCCGCATGGTCGAGGATGGCGCCCAGGCTGCTCGTGGTGCGCCCCACTCGGTTTCTCGCGGTCCTGAACTCGATGATCGGACGGTTGTCGGTGTTGACCGGCGCGCCCGAGGCGAAGGAGTCGAGAGCCCTATCGTCCGCGACGAAGAACGAGAAGAAGACGTCCGGGCCGGTGAACGGCGCTCGGCTCGACAAGACGGAGATCGTCTCGATGTCGGACCCTATGATCGGGTCCTGCATTGCGGCCGCGATCCCTTCGTAGTCCCTGGAGATGGGCTCTTTCGATGCGAGAAGGAAGAAGTCCACGCCTCTCGCGTCGGCCCACGCCTGGACATGGGGAAATGCGGTTTCGAGAGTCCGGAGGGAGATCTTGAGATCCTCTGGGCTGAAGTCGTAGGCGCCGATCCACTGCAGGAACAGTCCTCCCTCGTTGAGGCGCTCGGCTACAACCGAGTAGAACTCTCTGGTGAAGAGGAAGACCTCGCCTTCGATCCACGGGTTCGAAGGCTCGGAAATGACGATGTCGTACGTTCGCTTGGTAGTGGAGAGATAGTCCCTCGCGTCGCCTACGGTGAGTTCGACTCGCTCATCGTCGAGGGCGTTTCGGTTCTCGGGCTCGAAGAGCTCGGCCGCCTCGACGACGGTCGGGTTGAGCTCGAGCACGTCGATCCTCTCCACCGGGAAGCTCTCCACCGCCGCCAGGGTGATCCCACTGCCGAGGCCGATGATGGCCACGTCTTTCGGGTCGGTGTGCATGAGGGTCGGGATGTACCCCAAGAGAAGTTGGGTAGGTACGTCGAGGCCGGTTCCGGCATCGACCTTGCCGTTGATCATGAGTACTTTGACCGGGCCCTCTTCCTTAACCACGACGGATCCATACAGTCCGTAGTCGGAGAACGTGATTGTGGCGGCGCCTCTCTCTCGCGCGAGAGCCTGTCGGTACTCGCTCCGGTTATCGAACCTCCCATGCTGGTGGTAGACGCCGGAGCGGTAGGGATCGACCTCTGCGTCGAACAGGCCCGCCGCAAGAAGAAGCACGAGGGCGAGGGCGACACCGTAGGCGATGCGGCTGCCCTTGCCGGCAGCAATGAAAACCACGGCAGAAATGAGGACGTTGACTGCGACCGCCACAAGGATCGCTCTTTCAAGGCCAATTCCTGGAAGCAGAACGAAGCCTCCCACAAAGGCGCCGACAACCCCTCCCAGGGTATTGACCGAAAACAACCTTCCGACATCCGTGCCGATCTTCTCGGTACGGGTGATCGACCGGCTCACCACGGGAAAGGTCAACCCCATGAGTAGAGTCGGAACGAGGAGGACAAGGTAGGAGAGAAGGAGGAGAAGCGAGTGGAACATGACGAAGCTGCCGTTTGAGATGTTGTAGATCTCGAGGTACGCGACATCCAGGTTGTTCAAGATCGGAACGAAGAGGAGCCCGTAGGCGCCGATTCCCAGTTGAACGTACGCGAAAAGCGTAGCGAGATCCGTCTTCTGGAAGCGCTTCGCCAACAGGCTGCCGAATCCCATTCCCGTGAGGAAGGCGGTCAGGATCAGGCTGTAGGCGAAGACAGTCCCGCCGACGAAGAGAATCATCCCCTTGGTGAACATGACTTCGTACACGAGTGCGGCGAAGCCCGAGAAGAAGAAGGCACTCAGGAGCAGGGCCCTCAGCTTCATCGTTCACGCCTCTGGTAGAGCACGAGGCCGACCATCAGGTTGAGTACGGCGGCCAGCACGATCGTTTGAGAGAGGCCCAGGTACGGCAAGAAGAGGAATCCGCCACACAGGGCGCCGGCGCCACCGGAGATCGTGTCTACTGCATACACGTCTGAAATATCGCGGCCGAAGTTCTTGGAGTATATCTTCGTCATGAGAGGGAATGTGGCGCCCATGATTCCCGCCGGCACGATGAGAAGAAAGAAAACGATGATGAACATGATGAACAGCATCGTGGAAGAGCCCTGGAGCTGGCTGAATAGAGCTAAGCGGACTCGGTAGGTGAGCTCGAAGAGAGGTATGAGGAGAACACCACAGGCGGCGAGGACGAACTCGAGCTTCGCGAAGAGAAGGAGGGGTTTCTTCGTCCTGTCGGCGATTCTCCCGAAGCAGTATGAACCGAGGGCCAGGCCCGCCATGAACACCGTGAGGACCGCAGTGAAGGCGTAGATCGTCGTCCCGAACACGAGAGACAGCGAGCGCGACCAGGCAACCTCGTACACGAGGGAGGAGAACATGGAGAGGCCGAACACCAGAAGGAGAATCGGTCTCCTTGCGCGGAGGGGGAGGGCAGTGGTTCTCAGGGCTGTACGATAGCTGGAGCGCTGCGAGTTAGTCCAGAACGGGTCCAGCACCGCGCCGGCAGCGCATGGGCGTCGTCCCGAAGCTCGCTTCACTTTGTTTGCGCGGCGCAAGCTCCTGGCGGAACGATAGGATGCCCGCTTGCATCCACCACAGGCGTTTCGCGTTCCAGGGAGGCCTTATGTCCCAGGAAAGGGGCGGGCATGAGAGTTCCGGCCAAGTCGGCATTGGCACTAGTAGTAGTCCTGGCGGCCCTCGGCGCCGGTTGCACCCAAAGCACAGGCGCCGATGAGGCGGAGGCCCAGGAGTCCGAGAACGTGGTTCCGCTACGGGCGGTCCAGGACGCTGAAACCGGCTCGATCGCCATCTACCGGGAGGGTGAAGAGGCGCCGATCGTCACCCAGAACGCGGGCGCCGAGCACCGGCCGTTCCTGCACCCGATCGCCGCTCCGGACGGCAAGGGGCTGGCGACGCAGTACAGCCCGGGGCATCACCCCCACCAGACGGGGCTCTACTGGGGCTTCACCCGCGTGAACGGCGAGCCGATGGACGAGGACACGCTCAAGCAGTGGTTCTACCGGCGCGACAAGCCGGAGGACATCGCCCGGGCCGTCGGCCGGGACTACTTCCACAACCCGGGCGGAGAGTACTGGCGCCGCGAGTCGGCCTCCCTGGTGACCGATTCCGGGCCCGAGGTGAAGTGGCAGACGGTCTACGGCATGTTGGACGCGGACGGCAAGGCGTTCATGACCGAGACCCAGAACTGGACGATGCGGGCCGAGGAAGACCGCTTCATCCTCGACCTCGAGTGGGCCGGCGAGGCCCACACCGACGTCTCGATCAACGAGATGTCCTACGGCGGCATGTTCCTGCGCATGCCCTGGCACAAGGACATCAAGGGCGAAGCCGTCAACGCGGCGCGCCAACGCAACGCCCAGGCCGAGGGCCAGCGCGCGATGTGGGTCGACGTCGGGATGCAGGTCGAGGGCCGCGACGACTTCCTGCACGTCGCCATCTTCGATCACCCGATGAACGCGGGCTTCCCGCAGACCTGGCGCGTCGACGGTCAGCTCGGCGTCGGGCCGACGCGGGCAAGGATGGGCGACTGGCACATCCCCGAAGGGACGACCGAGGTCATCCGTCACCGGCTCGTCGTCTACACCGGCGAACTCAACGATCTCGAGCTGACGGAAGACTGGCAGGAGTACACGGGCGCAGCCGAAGGCGCCTACTCCACCGCGGCACTCTGGGGCGTCGCCCAGCAGGAGGCGCTGCAGGAGAAGTTCCTGACTGCGGACGAGGCGGTCGAGGCAATGACCGTACGCGACGGTTTCAAGGTCAACGCCTGGGCCTCCGAGCCCATGATCACCCAGCCCATGGCCTTCGCCTGGGACGATCGCGGCCGGATGTGGATCGCCGAGAACCGCGACTATGAGACCCGCGGCAGAGGCTTCTCGGGCGCGGGCGACAGCCGCATTCTGATCCTGGAGGACACCGATCGCGACGGCGAGGCCGACAGCAAGAAGGTCTTCGCGGAGGGCATCCCGTTCCCGGCGGCGCTGGCGGTCGGCTTCGACGGCGTCTTCGTCGGCGCACCGCCCCACCTCCTCTACCTCCCCGACCGCGACGGCGACGACGTGGCCGAGATGGACGACGCCGAGATCCTGCTGACCGGCTGGGGCATCCGGGACCGTCACGAGACGATCAACAGCTTCCACTGGGGACCCGACGGCTGGCTCTATGGCCTGGAGGGATTCGCGACCCCCTCGAAGATCAGGAAGCCGGGGCCCGACGAGACGATCTACGGCCACAACGATCCGTTCCCGGCGGATCTCCTCGAGGCCGACGGCGTGGACATCAACGGCGGCGTCTGGCGCTACCACCCGACGAAGAAGCGGTTCGAAGTCGTGGCTCACGGCTTCAGCAACCCATGGGGCATCGACTACGACGCCAAGGGCCAGATCTTCATCACCGCCTGCGTGATCCCCCACCTCTTCCACGTCGTACCCGGAGGCATCTACCACCGGCAGGGCGGCTCGCACTTCAACCCGTACGTCTACGGCGACATCCGCACGATCGTCGACCACCGGCACCGGTCCGCGCACGGCGGCGCCCGCGTCTACCTCTCGGACGCCTTCCCCGAAGAGCACTACGGCCGGCTGTTCATGGCGAACATCCACGAGCACGCGGTGCTCTCCGACGAACTCGAGCCCAAGGGCTCCAGCTTCGTCGCCCGCCACGGCGAGGACTTCCTGCTCGCCAACAACAAGCAGTGGGTCGGCTTCAGCATGGAGATCGGGCCGGACGGCGACGTCTACGTCCTCGACTGGCACGACGCGGAAATCTGCGGCAATGACGTCAAGCACAAGGAGACGGGACGGATCTTCCGCATCACACCTGAGCAGTCCCAGGCGGATAACTGGGAGGGCCGATTCGACGACATCAAGGCGATGTCGAACGGCGAACTGGTCGAACTCCAACTCTCGAAGAGCGCCTGGCATGCCCGCCGTGCGCGGGTCGTTCTGCAGGGCCGCGCGGCGAAGGGCGAGGTCGACGCATCCGTTCACGCTTCGCTGCACGAGATGTTCTCGTCCAACCCGGACAAGGACCTCCGCCTGCGGGCGATGTGGGCGCTCCACGTCACCGGCGGCTTCACGCCCGACCAGTTGACCGACGCCCTCGACGACCCGGACGCCCACGTCCGCGCCTGGGCGGTTCAGCTCCTGACCGAGGATCACCACGCGCCCGCGGCCGCCGTCGGCCAGTTCGCCGCCATGGCGGACAGCGATGACTCCGCCGTCGTCCGGCTCTACCTCGCGGCGGCCCTCCAGCGTCTTGAGCACGACGACCGCTGGCCGATCGCCGAAGGTCTGGTGAAGCACGGCGAGGACGCGGACGATCACAACATCCCGAAGATGATCTGGTTCGGCATCGAACCCCTGGTCGCCGAGGATCCCGAACGCGCGCTAGAGCTCGCCCGGAACTCCGAGATTCCGATGCTCACGGAGAACATCGGACGCCGGCTCGTCGACGCGCACCGGCTCGAGACCCTCGTCACGTCGCTCGGCGATAGTTCGGACGCCCGCAAGGACCTCCTGAAGGGGATGCGCGCCGGGCTTGAGGGCCAGTTCGAGGTCGAGCGGCCGGACAACTGGGCCGGCGTCTACCGGAAACTGAAGAGAGACCGTTCCCTGACCGACCTCGCCCAGGAAGTGGACCAACAGTTCGGCGGCGTCGAGGCCGCGCGTCAGTTCATCGCGACACTCGAGGACGAGAGCGCACCGGCCGAAGATCGGCGGCGGGCCATCCAAGGCCTCGCCGGCCAGCAACATGAGGCCCTCGCCGAACGGCTCCCGGCCCTGCTGGACGAACCGGAGCTGCGGATCGCCGTGATCCGCGCGTTCGCCGCCTTCGATGGGGGCTGGGAACTGGGATTGCTGATGCGGGGACGCTACGACACCTTCAACTCGGACGAGAAGCTCGCCGCTGTGCAGACGTTGTCGTCGCGCCCCATCTACGGCCGCGTGCTCACCGGAGCGATCAAGAGCGGGAGCATTCCCCGGCGCGACGTGCCGGCCTACGTCGCCCGCCAGCTCCACCGGGTCGTCGGCAGCGGCTTTCTCGAGGTCTGGGGACCGATCACCCGGGTCTCCAGCGAGAAGACCGCGGCCATCGCGAAGTACACGACGATCCTGGGCAACGACGCAATCGCGGGCGCCGACCCGAGCCACGGCGAGGCGATGTTCAACGAACTCTGCGGCGTCTGCCACCAGATGTTCGGAACGGGGGCTTTGATCGGTCCCGACCTCACGGGCTCCAACCGCACGGAACTCGACTACCTGCTGACGAACATCATCGACCCCAGCGGCGACATCCAGGACGACTACCGGACGCTGATGGTGACGACCCGCGACGGCCGCACCTACTCCGGCACCGTCGCCGCCGAGAGCGACCGCGCGCTGACGCTGCGCGTCGTCGGCGAGGACGAGGTGGTCATCGCCCAGTCGGACATCCAGTCGCGCGACCTGTTCCCGCTCTCGATGATGCCCGAGGGTCTGCTCGATGGGTACGAGGACGCCGAGGTGCGGAACCTCGTGGCGTATCTCATGACCGCCGAAGAGGCCACGTCTCAGGGCCCCTAGGGACGCCCTGAGGACACGGAGAAATGACGAACGTCGCCATGATCGGCCTCGGCTTCGGCGCCGAGTTCATCCCCATCTACCAGGCTCACCCGAACGCCAACGTCCACGCGATCTGCCGGCGCGACGAGGCGGAGCTTCACCGCGTCGGCGACCAGTTCGGCATCGACAGGCGCTACACGGACTACGACGACGTGCTCGCCGACTCGGGAGTCGACTTCGTCCACATCAACACGCCGATCCCGGACCACGCCTGGATGTCCCTGGCCGCTCTCGACGCGGGCAAGCACGTCATGTGCACCGTGCCCATGGCGACCACGATCGACGACTGCCGGAAGATCGTCCAGAAGGTCGAGGAGACGGGCCTCAGGTACATGATGGCCGAGACCGTCGTCTACAGCCGGGAGTTCCTGTTCATCAAGGAGCTCTACGAGAAGGGCGAACTGGGCGAGATCCAGCACCTCGCGGCCTCCCATCCGCAGGACATGGACGGCTGGCCGTCGTACTGGGAGCGGATGATCCCGATGCACTACGCGACCCACGTCGTGAGCCCCTGCCTCGGGCTGGTTGACGGCCTGGCCGAGTACGTGAGCTGCTTCGGCTCAGGCAGGGTGCGCGACGACATCGCCGCGAAGTCCGGCAACCGCTTCGCCGTCGAGACCTGCCACATCAAGGTCAAGGACCGCGAGCTTGTGGCCCACACCTGGCGGTTCCTCTACGACGTGGCACGCCAGTACCGCGAGAGCTTCGACGTCTACGGCACGAAGAAGAGCTTCGAGTGGACGCTCGTCGAGGACGAACTCCACGTTCTCCATACCGCGAAGAAGCCTGAGCCCGAGATCCCGGAGAAGATCGAAGTACCCGACTACGCGCACCTGCTGCCGGAAGAGGTCCGGAAGTTCACGCTGCCGCAGGAGATCCAGGACGCAGAGCACCTCTCGTTCATCCAGGGCGGCGGCCACGGCGGCTCGCACCCCCACCTCGCGAACGAGTTCCTGAGCGCGCTGCGCGAAGACCGGGATCCGAGGCCGAACGCCGTCACGAGCGCGAACTGGACGTGCGTCGGCATCTGCGCCCACGAATCCGCGACGAAGGGCGGCGAGATCATTCCTCTACCCGAATTCACCCTCACCACCTGACGCGTCCCGACTTCCACTTCCACTCCGACTGCCCAGAGGGCCCATGAACAACACGAAACTTCTGATCGCGAGTTTCCTGACCATCTTCGTTGCCGGACTCGGCTTCGCCGTCCGCGGCGGGCTCCTCCTCGAGTGGGGAAAGGAGTTCGGCTTCACGCAAACGGAGCTCGGACAGATCACGGGGGGCGGCTTCGTCGGGTTCGGCATCGTGATCCTCATCGCGAGCCTCTTCCTCGATCGCTTCGGCTACAAGCCGTTCCTCATGCTCGCGGGCGCCCTCCACGTGGTGTCGGTCATCGTGACCGTGGCCGCGACGTTCGTGTACAGCGGCGCCATCGCGACCGACCCGGAAGCGGCACGCGCCGGCGCCTACTTCTGCCTGTTCTGGGGGATCTTCATCTTCGCGATCGCGAACGGCATCTGTGAGGCCGTCGTCAACCCGCTGGTCGCCACCCTCTACCGCAAGCAGAAGACGCACTACCTGAACATCCTGCACGCCGGATGGCCGGGCGGCATGATCGCCGGGGCCCTCCTGGGCGTCGTCCTCATCGGCCGGGTGCACTGGGAGATCGTCCTCGCCCTCTATCTCGTCCCGGCGCTCATCTACATCCTGATGATCGTCAAGGAGAAGTTCCCGCAGTCCGAGGCGACGGCCGCCGGCGTCAAGTTCGGCGACATGGTCAAGGAGTTCGCGGCGCCCATGCTGCTCTTCCTCCTCGTCCTCCACGTCTGCATCGGCTACGTCGAGCTCGGAACCGACAGTTGGATCGTCAACATCATGGACACCGTGCTCGGAGGAAAGGGGCTGTTCATCCTCCTCTACACCTCCATCCTGATGTTCGTCCTGCGCTTCTTCGCCGGGCCCATCGTCCAACGGATCAATCCGTTGGGGCTCCTCTTCTCGAGCGCCGTCCTCGCCACGATCGGCCTCTATGCGCTCGGCTCCTTCGCCGCCGCCGCCGCCGTCATGGTGGCCGCAACCATCTACGGCGTCGGCAAGACCTTCTTCTGGCCGACGATGCTGGGTGTCGTTTCCGAGCGCTTCCCCAAGGGAGGCGCGCTCACCCTGGGCGCGGTCGGCGGCGTCGGCATGCTCTCGGCCGGCCTTCTCGGCGGCCCCGGCATCGGCTACCTGCAGGACAGCTACGCCTCCCAGGATCTCCGGGAGAGCGCCCCCGCCGTCTACGAGGAGTACAAGGCCGAGGGCTCGAACCGGTTCCTGTTCTTCCCCGCCGTGCAGGGGTTGGACGGTTCCAAGTCCGGCCCGGTCATGGAGAAGGCCAAGGACTTCAGTATCACCCTGCCCCCCGACGAGCAGGCCGTGCGCGACGCGTCGTTCTACGGCGGCCAGAGCGCCTTGAAGGCCACCGCACTCGTCCCGGCGTTCATGGCGCTCGGCTTCCTCTTCCTGCTCCTCCACTTCCGGCGGACCGGCGGCTACAAGCAGATCGTCCTGCCGTCGTCTGACGACGGCTGAGTAGGGAACTGGCCGCTCACTGGGTGCGCCGGCGTCCCCGCCGGCTTTCGAGAGAAACGCGCCGCGAAGCGGCGACGATACTGCGCGCTGGCGGCGAGGATTGAGGAGAATCTTGAGACAGACCAAGGGCATCCTGTTCGATGCGGGGGACACGCTCGTCAGACCCAAGGCCGGCGAGTGGTTTCCGAAACAGCACTTCGTTGACGCTTTTCGGGCTCGAGGCGTCACCGACGCGAACATGGACCGTTTCAAGGAAGCGCTGAACATCGGTCTCCGCTATCTCAATGAACACCACGCGTTGGCCGTTACCGAACAGGCGGAGCGCGATCAGTTCCATACCGCCTACGGGCTGATTCTCCGAGCACTCGGTGTCTCATGTCCGACGGAAGATCTTGTCGCCGACGTTCTCCGGCCGTTCGACGAAGACGTAGGCATGGAGCCCTTTCCGGACACCGTGCGAGCGCTGCGACAGTTCCAGCGCGCCGGTCTCAAAATGGGAGTCGTGTCCGACAATTGGCCCTCGCTGGACAGGAGGTTCCGCACCTTGGGCCTCCGAGGCTACTTCGATGCCTTCGTCATCTCGGCCCTGGTCGGAAGCAGCAAACCGTGCGAGCGCATCTACCGGGCGGCGGTGGAAGAGATTGGCATTCCGCCCGAGCACTTGGTGTTCGTCGACGATCGACCGGTGAACGTGGCGGCCGCCGTCAGGCTCGGCATGAAGGGAATCGTCATCACCCGATACGGCAAGGCACCGGATACGGACCTGCCTGTGGTGACGGACCTCGACGGTTTGGCCGCGATCGTGATCTAAGAGCCGTTCGCTGAAGGCTCCGACAGAAGATCGACTACGGAAATTCCCATGGCGCCGGCGGCTGCGGCCATCCGCTGGTCGTACGTCGCGAGTTCAATTCTCCGCTGCTGCCGAAAGAGGTAGGAGAGTGTAGCGAGGTGCAGGGCATCGAGCGTCCGGAGCGGAACGGGAAACGGTTCGAGGGCCCGTTCGAGCGCAATCGGCCACAGATCGACCATCCCGACACCCTGGAGAAGCTCCCGAGCCTGTTCTCTAAGGGACTCGGCGCGGAAGCGCGAGTGGAGCACGACCCATACCTCGTACTCAAGCAGCCGGCTCGAAACGATGTCGCCCTCCCAGAGATGCTCCGGAGGGCGCCGCACCTCGGCGAAGAGATGCGCCAGCAAGACCGAACTGTCGACGTAGATCAAACCCGGTCGCTTCTCACCTCGTCCAGGAGCTCCATGAGTTCCTTGAGGCTCATGATCGGCGGAGGCTTGGGCGGCGGACCCGAGAACGGCTTGAGAGGTGGCGTCAGGATGCCCTCCCGCACCATGGAGGCGAGCTTCGCGTCGGCCAGCATCGGGCTCCGTTCGGGCCGCGGCGGACCGAGTTCGGCTACGACGCGGTCACGGTTCGTGACCAGCACGGTCTCTCCCGCGGCAGCGATGCGGACGTACTCGCTGAGCTTGCTGTTCAGCGTCTTGAGGCCTACGGATCTCATGAACTGAAAGTAGCTACTTGTAGCTGCTCTCGTCAAGGCCTCCAACAGATGGCCCCCTGGTGCCGGCCAGCGCCGCGGCTGCGGCCGAGTCTCCGGCCTACTGCGACGCCGCCTGGTACAGCTCGATCTCGTACCCGTCCGGATCGTTGAAGAACACGATCGTCGGCGGGTTGTCGCCGGGAATCGTGACGAACCGTGTCTTCGAGCCCGCGGCCTCGGCCCGCTTGGCCAGCGCCTTGGCGTGGGCGGTATTCACGACGATCCGGCCGTACCTGCTCTTCCCCTCCGGCAGGGGATCGTCGTTCAGGCGCGCCAGAATCAGGCCCGCTCCACCGCCACCGGGCGCAGCCAGGCCGATCTCGATCGGGTCGTTCCCATCGGGCGGATACGTCCAGGCGCGCTTGAACCCCAGCACCTCGCCGTAGTACTTCTCGGACCGCTCGAGATCTGCCACGTTGATGGCTACCTGCCCCAACACGGCGTCCGACTTGTCGTCTCCGGCCGCCAGGGGGGCCGCCACGCACACGAACATCGCTACCACCAAGGCCCGCACCGTCCACTTCGACACCACAAGCTCCTTCCAAGCACCGATCTCACTGCAAAAAGAAGGGCGTGAGCATACCCCGCCCCGTCCGCGTTGCATCAGAGACCGCCGGTCAGCTCGTGGAGCTTCAGCACCGTCTTCCAGTTCCGCGCGGTCATGGTCACCGACAGCTTCGACTCGAAGTACCGAGTGGTGAGTTTCGTGCGCGCAATCCCTTGCGGGCAATAGGAGTACACCTCCCGACCGACCACGGCGAACTCGTCGGGCGGCGAGCGGTCGGGGTCGAGCGCGTCGACGGCCGCAGCCTCCGGCTGGTCCGCCAGGAATCCGACGTGCAGTTGGCCCAATTGGCCGACCTCGGCGGCGACTCCCGGGAACGGGTTCGCCAGGATGATCGCCGCAAGCTCGGCGGCCGTTCGAGTCAGCACGGGCACCCGGTAGCCGAACCGCGCCGCGATCGCTTCACCGATGAGATCGGGCACCCGGCGGGCCAACGCCGGCGCCGCCTGAAAGACGACGTTGCCGCTCTGGATGTACGTCCGCACCTCGTCACACCCCGCCTCCGAGAACATCGCAGAGAGGTCCCTCATCAGCAGCTTGTTCTTGCCGCCGACGTTGATTCCGCGCAGCAGGGCAACGTGAATGCCGGTCGTCATCTCAGTCGCCGCGCGGCTGTTCGGCATCGTTGTCGACCTGGGAACGCGGGCGTCTCGCCCGCATCGGGAGCGAAGCGACGGTCGAGAACGCTGCCGGCTCCCCTACTCCTCAGGGATTCGCGGCGATGAACTCGTTGATGATGCGGGCGAGCTCTTCGCCGTGGCTCTCCTGGATGAAGTGGCCCGCGCCTTCGACCGTCACATGAGGCTGACCCTGGGCGCCGGGAACCCGTCGCTGGAACTGTCGCTCGCCGCCGCGTGATACCGGGTCGCTGTCGCCGTAGGCGGTCAGGAGCGGCTTCTCCCAACGTTCGAACACTTCCCAGGCTTGACGGTTCGCGTCGTTGGCCGGGTCATCGGCGAAGACCGGCACCCGCTGCGGCATGATCAGCGCCCCGGCCTTGTAGCTGGGCTCGGGGAAGGGCGCATCGTAGGCGGCCGTGAGCGACGGATCGCCGGTGTTGGTCGCCACCATGCGGCCGGTGGGGATGTCGCCGCGATCGACCATCGCCTGGTTGGTGAGCTTCCAACGGATGAAGGCGCTGTCTTCGGGTAAGTCCTCAGGGCCGGCCGCTCCGCCCACCGGCAGACCGGTGTTCGACACGACGACGCGCGCGAAGCGCTCCTCGTTCTCCGCGACCACCCGCAGGCCGATCAGGCCCCCCCAGTCCTGGCCGAAGAAGGTCGCCTGTTGCAGGTCGAGCGCCGCAACGAACTCCGTCATCGCGTCGACGTGGAACTTGTACGTGTGGGTGTCCATGCTCGCCGGCTTGTCCGACCGCCCGAAGCCGATGAGGTCAGGCACGATGCAGCGATGGCCGGCCGCGACCAGGACCGGGATCATCTTCCGAAAGAGGTACGACCAGGTCGGCTCTCCGTGGATCAGCAGAATCGGTTCGCCGTCGGCGGGTCCCTCGTCGAGGTAGTGGACGCGGTAGCCCTGAATCTCGACGTAGTTGGGCGCGAAGTCGAAGCCCGGCAGGTTCTCGAAGCGATCGTCGGGCGTGCGGTACACGCCGGGGCGAATCTCCTCGGACTGGGCGGGGGCCGCCGTGATCACCAAGGCCAGAGCGGCAATGGCAACGACGGCAGCGCCGGCTCCAAGGCTCGCCTTCGCGACCAAGTCTCGTCGTGAGCGCGTCATCTCGCGTCCTCCTTACAGGCCGTCTTCAGCTTGTGGAAATCTGCGCTCGACTCTATAGGGCGGCCCGCGATGACGTATCCTCTCGCCTGCCCCGCGAACGGAGCTGAGCCCACATGACCCAGAACGGAACCGCTGTACGCCTCTCCGGCGTGCACAAGACGTTCGGCGCCCACACCGCGGTCTCCGACTTCGACCTGGAGATCGAGCCCGGCGCCATCTACGGCCTGCTGGGCCCCAACGGCTCGGGCAAGACGACCACGATCCGCATGATCATGGGCATCCTCCTGCCCGACAGCGGCGCGGTGGAGCTGTTCGGCGGCGTTCCCAACTTCGCCCGGCGCAGCCGCGTCGGCTACCTGCCCGAGGAGCGCGGCGTCTACGAGAAGATGAAGGTGCTCGACCAGCTCATCTTCTTCGGCGAGATCCGCGGCGTCGCGCGGGCGCTGGCCCGCACCCGCGCCGAGGGGTGGCTGGAGCGTCTGGGCCTCAGCGAGTGGGCATCCAAGAAGGTGCAGGCCCTGTCCAAGGGGATGCAGCAGAAGGTCCAGTTCATCAGCACGGTGCTCCACGACCCGGAACTCCTGATTCTGGACGAGCCCTTCAGCGGCCTCGACCCCATCAACCAGGACGTGCTGGAGCAGATCGTCCGCGAGGAGCAGGAACGCGGGAAGACGATCCTGTTCTCGACCCACCTCATGGACCAGGCCGAGCGGCTGTGCGAGCGCGTCTGCCTCATCTCGCGGTCCCGCAAGGTGCTCGACGGCAACCTGAAGCAGTTGAAGCGGAACGAACGATCGGGCGTCGTTGCCGTCGAGTTCGAGGGCGAGGCGCCCCAGATCGAGTGGCCGGGCGTGTCGGCGGTCGAGCAGGTCGGCGACGCGCTCCACCTGACCCTGAGCGAAGGGGCGCGTACCGACGAGATCCTGGCCGCGGTGGTGGCTGCGGGGGTCAGCCTACGGAGGTTCGAGCTGCTCGAGCCCCGCCTGCACGAGATCTTCGTCCGCCACGCCGGCGACCCCGGCGACGACGATGCCCCGGCGCCGATGGGAGGTGCGTCGTGAAGCAGGTCTGGGCGGTAGTTCGCCGCGAGTACGTAGAGCGGGTCAAGACGAGGGCATTCATTCTGTCGACGCTGGGCATGCCCCTGCTGATCATCGGAGTGATGGTGCTGAGTGGCGTCGTCGGCGCCCTCGCTCAGGGTTCGGAACGGCAGATCGCCCTGGTCGACCTTACCCGGCAGCTCGGCGAACCTGTCACGGAGGCCCTGGAGCGAGCGGGATACGACATCGAGGTCGCCGACCCCGCCGCAGGGACCGAGGACCTGGACCAGCGGGTGCTCGACGAAGAGCTTGAGGCCTACCTCGTGCTCGACGACAGGACCGCCAGCGAAGCCTCCTTCATCTACCGCGCGAAGGAGCCCCCGGGCGAGACCCGTTCGCGGCTCATCCGGTCGATCATCGTCGAGGAGGTCGTGGACCAACGGCTCAGCCTGATGGAGGACGGTGAGTCGGTCCGGCGACTGTTCGAGGGCGGCGCGCTGGGGTTCGAGCCCGTCGGCATCGACGAGGCCGACGTGGAGGAAGCCGAGGTCGAACGCATCACCGGCATGATCACGGGCATCGGCGGCGGCATCATCCTCTACGCCATGATGCTCATCTACGGCGCCCAGATGCTGCAATCGGTGCTCGAAGAAAAGCAGAGCCGGGTCGTGGAGCTGGTGATCTCGTCCCTCCGCCCCTGGCAACTCATGTTGGGCAAGATCGTGGGCGTGGGCGCCGTCGGCCTGACCCAGGTCGCCATCTGGATCGGCTGCGTCGCCCTGCTGGCCACCCTGGCGCTGCCCGTGCTCCTCTCCGCGCTGCCGACCACCGAAGGAGCAAGCGAGGTCCTGCAATACCTGCCGGGCCCGGGCGCCGTGGCGCTGCTCGTCGTGTTCTTCCTGCTCGGCTACTTCCTCTACTCGAGCCTGTTCGCCGCGGTGGGGGCCATGTGCAGGAACCTGCAGGAGGCCAGCCAGGCACAAACGCCCATCATCATCCTGATCGTTGTCCCGTTCGTCCTCCAGATGACGACGATCGAGGGCGGCGGGATGCCGTGGATGGACTGGGTGGCCCTCTTCCCCTTCTTCAGCCCGATCATGATGTACCCCCGAGCCGTCATGGGGACGGCGCCCTGGTGGATGGTGGGCGCGTCGATGGTGTTGATGGCGCTGACCGTCTGGGGCACAGCCTGGGTGGCGGGCAGGATCTACAAGGTCGGCATCCTCAGTCAGGGCAACCGGCCCAGCCTGCGCGAGTTGGTGAGGTGGGTCAGGCAGGGGTAGGCTCATCTACCTCTCGCGCCTTCAGACGAGTCAACAACCAGCCCGCCGCCGCACTAAGACCAGCTCTCAAGGAAGACAGCCGACGATCCCCAGGGTTCGTTTCACGTATCCCTGTAGTTCGGCATCGTCGATCGGCTCCATAGCCGAATCCGGCCGCTCGGCGTGATGGTAGCGACGGCAATAGATGTTGATCTCGTCGAGCTCGTCAGCTATCCCAGCCAACGGATGTCCTCCGGCGCACCCGCGGATCGCAACGACTATGCCCCCGAGTGTATCCTGATCACCAAATAGCTTTGGATACAGGTACCGCAAATTGCCCTCGAGCACCGGCCTGATCTTCTGGATCACATCGCCAGAATTCAACCCACCCAGAGACAGAAAGCGCTGCAGAACATCGACATCAGCACGATATCGTGCTTGAACAGCAGACTCAATGTCCCACTCGATTATTGCCGTATTCTCTTCACCAACGCGCACTAGTTGTAGCGTCTTCCTTTCCGCCGGTTGCATTCGATCCCAAACAAGTTTCAAGAATGACGGCTCGTGCGACAACAATACGACCTGCGCACAGGTCTGTGCGCACCCGTGTATTTGATGCACCGTGTGGTTGCGCCGAAAACTGTCTTGGCTGCTGAACGGATCATCAAAGATTACGATCTTCCTCTCCCGACTGGGATCCTGCTCAACTTCAGCCAAGAAGAACGCGAGTGCCAACGTGGTTCGATCGCCGCCGCTAAGGGTGTTCTTGAAACTTGGTCTGTTCAAGGGTGTTGCGCCGTCACCCAGATCGATAGCGCTGTTGTTGATGACTATCTGGTAGCTCGTGCTGGGTGCTCCACCGCGATAGTTGTGGGCTGGCATCGTGATTCTGAACCCTGCGTTGATGCGCTCCAGGAAGCGATTGATCCTTTGACCGTATGTCCCTATGACCCGCATCGTGTGCGCGTCAAGCTGCTCGCGCGCCTCCGCCTTACGGCTCTCGAGTTCCCGTTTCTCTTGCTGAAGGCACGCCTCAGCAGCGCACTGTGCCTGCACTTGATGGGAGTGGCGTGCCTTCTGAGAGGTCAATCGTTCGAGACGAGTCTCTACCTCTCGCACGTTGGCCGCTCCAGTCTCGCGTCTTCTCGCTTCAATGGCAGCATTCGCGGCCGCAACGGCGGCGTTGTAGCTCGCCAGTGACGTCCTCAGCCGCTCGAAGTTGGTCAGGGCATCGGTGAATGCCGCGTCCGGTGCCAGAGACTCCAACGGTGCCGCTGCCTTCCTTCGCGCGAGATCCCGAGCGGATCCTCTGAGGGCACCAAGGACGGTTGCCGCGCTGCCGGACGTGGGTGGCTCCAGTGGTGTGAGGTCGCAATACTGCGCCCAGAACTCCTCAGAGCCGGCGTTCTCCACCAGGAGCCGTTCAATGCTTGCTGCGACTCGCTCCGACAGAGCGTCCTCGACTCGCCTCTCGACACTCCGAACATCGTCGCGGAGTTGGTGATAGGCGCGACTGAAGTAGTTCCTGTAGGCCCGAACCAGGTTCAGAGCACCAGCGCCCTCACGCCCACAGAACGGACAAGCGTCGCCCGCCACATACGATAGACCTTCTCCTAGCCATTGCTCTCCGCGACCCGCCATGTGATGCCGTGCGATGTGTTCGCTCACCCATTCCTCGGAATCTTCCGCCACATCTTCTAGGGTTCTCCCCAGGATTTCGGCGACCATTGAGGGAAGGGTGGGCACCGCGACGGATGCCAAGCCAGCGCGTTCCTGAATTCTCTCGCCGCTCCGGACCGCCTGCAGTTCCTGGCCGACCACAGCAATCGTATTGTCGATTCTCGGGTCTTCGGGTAGGCCGATGAACTCCTCTACTGCCATACCAGCTACCATGTGGGCCTGAAGCTCTGTCCGCCTTTCCCGGATCTCGGCATTCTTCTTCCGGATCTGGTCGTCGAGTTGATTGATCATATTGGCGAGACTTACGCCCTCGGATCCGACGATAACGCGATAGAGGTTCCGTCGATGATGGGTGCTCACCACGTCGCCGGCAAAGACATTCTGGCTAATATACGTGCTGTCAAAAATCGCGACGTTCCGAAACGGAGCTGTCCAGGACTCGTTGACGAAATCTGCTCTTCCGTTGCTGAGGAGAAGCTCGACCTCCGGCGGGTCGCTAGAGCCAAGCGTAGTGCGCCCGGCAATGAGATCTACTGACCCAGTAGAAAGGGAGCGAAGGATCGCGCAGAGTGTCGTCTTCCCTCGTCCATTCTCGCCGAATATGAGTGTGGCGCGCCGGAACGTCACATCACCAACAGCTGCTGTACTCCTAAATCGACCGATGTTCCTGATTGAGACTATCTTCTTGAGCATGTGATTCTCATCGCCGCGCAACAACCTAGGCACTGAGGGTATTGTTCTAGTGTTGAACTAGCTGGTCTATCTGAAGACATGGTATTCTCTTGGCCTTGGAAACTCATGAGTGTTCCGGTACCGAGACCTCACGAAGGTCCCCGCATCGTACGCAAGCCCCTAGCGAGCCTTCTCCACGACGAGAAGTCTTGCGCGGCGGCCGGCACGGTACCACAACCAGTGGTGTATGCGGACTCTTGGACAGCGCCTTGAATCACGTTCGAGGGCCGCCCCAGGAGCGCCGACGCCATCCCGCTCTTCATGCGGGCGGTACAGCGCGTGCAGGGGAGGTGACCTCGCCTGTTGTCAGGTCTACTGCCGAATGCCCGCGGGGGTCCGACATAGGCTCGCAAGGGTGGTCGGCCTGGGATTTTCCGGTAGTGTGTTTGGAACTACTCGTGGTAGGTGCCGGTTCCTCACGGACGCCTGTGGCCACACCCGTTGCCGGGGCGGGACCGGATAGCGGCTCCCGTGGTAGCTTCATGACCGCCAGTTCCTCAGCGTGAACGGCGCGTGGGCCGGTCCGCGCTGTAGGTGCTGGTGGCGTTGGTCGGTCACACCGATCGGCACAGCTCGGTCAAGGCGAGCATTGTGAGGGAGAATCTTCGAATGTCGACTTACGGAACCATCCACGACGCGATCAAGAACAAGCAAGTCGTCAGAGCCACCTACAGAGGTCGTGTTCGGGTCATGTGCCCCCATGTGCTCGGCACCAAGAACGGGCGAAAGCAGGTCCTGTGCTATCAGTTCGGCGGTTCTAGCAGTAGCGGCTTGAGGCCGGACGGTTCTGGGGAGAATTGGCGCTGCATGGTTCTGGACGGCCTCTCCAACGTCTCCGTCGAGCGCGGGCCCTGGCGTACTGCGCCCAACCACTCACGCCCCCAGACGTGCGTGGATGACGTCCACATCGAGGTTTCTTTCTAAGGGCACAAGAGGTGGCGCGAATCAACGGGAATGCGAGCCAGGCCCCGGCGGACCAGTGTGGGGAAGAGTAGTGCAGCACTGCTACGAATCGCGCCGAACTCCGGTCACCATTCTCCTGTGGTCGCCGTTTCTTCTGCTCCTCGTGCACCGGCGAGCGAGCGGCCATCTTCGGAGCGGTGCCAGAACAGGAACTCCTCGAAGGTGTAGGTTACGCTTAGTGGGCCTCCACCATTCCCAAACTGCTAGCACCGCCGCTGATGATAGTTCGTGTGTGGCTCCTGGGCATCTGTCGTCTTTCTAGCCAGCCGCCTCGGGTTCGCGGCGGCAACGGAGGTATCGCGCGGTCAATCCTCGCCTGGAACTGGCACCGTGAGATGAGCCACTCGCCGTGGACCTTCTCGAGGTCGTCGTCGTCGAAGCCGACGACGGTGTTGTCGACCGCTGCCTGACGTTCGACGATTACGCAGAACTCGCAGGTCGAGTGAGCCCGGTCGCCGTCGATGTCGATCACGTGATTGGCCACACGATTTTGTGAGCGTGGGCGATTCTCGTCCCGCGTGTGTCCGGCTATCGCGTCCCGAATCGTCGGCTCTCATGCCGACGGCGAGTGCCGCGAAGTCCCCCTCACCCACCGGCGGCATCCGGCTGGCCCCGCTAGCCGTGGCGCCACCCGTCCGTCGCGAATAGGACTCACCGAGTCGGCGACCGCTTTCCTGGCGGTGCCGGCGATGAGTTGGGCTCCTACAATGGCCAGCCCGTCGGGCTCGGCAGATAAGCCATCTGAGTCAGGACCGCCGGCGCAACCAGCCGGAATCGCGATGCCAGGGAACGCGATCAATGGAATCGACAGGTTGCGTTTCATGGCGTGGAGGCTAGCTGCCGCCTAACCGATGATCGGCGGCATCGGGCAGCCCATCGACGCCGACACCGCCCGCAGAAGCTCCGCCTCTTCCGCCGTGACCTGCCGGTCGGCGGTGATGCAGGCGACCGCCGCCTCGAGCACGCGCTTCTTCACCTGCGGAGCGGCCCGGTCGAGCTCAACGAGGGCGGCATCGAGTTCGGCGAGACCGCATTCCTCATGCGGGAGAAGCCGGGCCTCCGGCAGCGAGAGCACTCGCCATGCCTGCTCGAACGCGCTACCTGCCGCTTGCGGATTCCGATGTCCCACGTACGCCAACACCGACATCAGCAGCGCCAACTGGGACCGCACCGCGCTGACCGAGTTGTGCCGCACGCGCGGTCGCCTGGGCCTTCCGAAGTGCCCCTCCAGGTCCCTCAGCAGGATGCGATAGAGCGACCACTCGAACAGGTCGATCACCTCGTCCGCTTCGACTACCGCGACCAGGTTGTGCAGGAAGAGCCGGTACTGCGACGGCGTCAAGGCGCGGAGCGCGGGCAGTGAGAGCTCGAGGAGGGGCAAACGCATCCTCGGGTCGAGCTGCTCGACCAAGGGGGCCAGCCTGACGGTTTCCTCGTAGACGCCGCGGTCGGCCGCCGCTTCGAGGTGCGAGAGCTGCAACTGTCTTGGCCCGGGGTCCCGGTCGAGCACGAGCGCGTAGACCACCGCGCGGGCGCCGTAGGGCTCGCGGGCAGCCTCGACGACCGGCTTGGGCAGGTGGTCGATCAGGTCCGCGGCGTACTCGATGTGCGCGGGGGTCGGTTGCCCGACGTGGCTGACGGCGTCCGCGACATTCGTGCCGGCGCCGGCCCCGGCAGCGGCTTCGGCCCCCGCGAAGCCCGCGGCGCCTGGCGCGGCAGCCGCCGCTTGTGCGCCAACGGCCCCGGCAGGCAGTTCGGGAAACTCACCGTCCCAGGAGGGGTCGATGCGCTTGATCCGTTCCTTGAGCGGCGGATGGGTCGCGAACATCGCGTTGAATCCGGAGGTCGCGCGACCAAAGAACATGTGACTCGCCTGCGGCGCGTTCGGGTTCTTGACCGCCGAGCCGGCCACGAAGCCGCCGATCTTCTTGAGCGCCCCGGCGATACCGGAAGGCTGGCGCGTGAACTGCACGGCCGAGGCGTCCGCCAGGAACTCCCGCTGCCGGCTGACCGCGGCCTTGATCAGGTTGCCGAAGAACGTGCCGGCGAAACCGATGACCGCGAGCCCGGCGCCGATCGCCAGGATAGGCAGAGCGCCCTTGCTGTCTCTCGATCGTCCGCCACCGGTAAAGAACGACATCCTCAGGACGAAGTAGCCGATCATCCCGATGATCAGGATGCCGTGCAGCAGGCCGATCAGACGGACGTTGAGCCGCATGTCGCCGTTCAGGATGTGGCTGAACTCGTGCGCGATCACCCCCTGGAGTTCATCGCGGTCGAGCGTCGTCGCCGTCCCCCGCGTGACGCCGATGACGGCGTCCTGCGGCGTCAACCCGGCCGCGAACGCGTTGATGCCCTCCTCCTGCTCCAGCAGGTAGACAGGCGGTGTCGCGGTGCCGGAGGCGATGGCCATCTCCTCGACGACGTTGAGCAGCCTTCGTTCCACCGGATCCGATGTGCCCGTATCCACAAGCCGTCCGCCCAGCTCCTCGGCAACCACCCTGCCGCCGCCGCTCAGTTGGGCGACCTTGTACAGGCTGCCTCCGCCGACAACGACCAGGGTGCCGACGACCGCCAGGATCAGGAGCCGGGGGTCGGCGACGGCCGTCCAGTCGACCTCGTTGGTCTCGGGATCGCGCCCGAGGTAGCCCATCGCGCCGGCCAGCAGCACCTCGATGGAGGCCATGATCGCGAGGACCGCAAGCCCGAACAGGACCACAAGGCGGACCGTGCTCCGCCTGGCCGTGTCCTGCCGCTGAAAGAAGTCTGTGGCCATTGGGCCGCGCGGAACGCCTTGGCTACTCGAACGACACGCTTGGCGCTTCGGCGATCGCCTCGCTGTCGAACTCGAGCAGCGTCGCGTCCTTCCCGTGACCGAACATCCCGGCGATCATCACGGCCGGGAACCTCTGCTTGTAGGTGTTGTAGAGCGTCACAGTGTCGTTGAACGCTTGGCGCGAAAAGGCGACCTTGTTCTCCGTCGAGCGAAGCTCCTCGCTGAGCTGCATCATGTTCTGGTTCGCCTTCAGGTCCGGGTAGCTCTCAGCGAGCGCGAAAAGGCGGCCCAACGTACCGGTGAGGACGCCTTCGGCCGACGCAAGGCCCTGGATCGCCGCCGCATCGCCCGGATCCGCGGCGGCCTGCTCCAGTCCTCCGGCGGCCATGTTCCGGGCCTGAATCACCGCC
The DNA here is from genome assembly GCA_965247095.1 of Candidatus Multivorans sp. Classification (GTDB taxonomy): domain Bacteria; phylum Acidobacteriota; class Thermoanaerobaculia; order Multivoradales; family Multivoraceae; genus Multivorans. The sequence goes on from OZ251997.1 coordinate 1,614,318, forward strand.
TCGAGCGTTTCCCGCTCGTGCTTCATGTAGCCCTTCGCCACCTCGACCATGTTCGGAATCAGGTCGTAGCGGCGCTTGAGCTGAACCTCGATCTGCGCGAACCCGTTCTGATACCGGTTCTTCAGGGTGACCAGCTTGTTGAACGTCCCGATCATCGACCCGCCAAAAATGATGGCGAGGAGGACCAGGACGGCCAGGAACACGATGGTGACTAAGCTCATGAACTGCCTCCGCTAGAGGGGCCGGTAGTTGACCCGGTCCCGGATGCTGTCACACAGGACGCTCTTCGCCCCCGTCGTCAGAGACGAAACGTGTACTGCGCCTTCACGGCCAGCCTCGAGTCCTGCTGGCGGAAGTCGGCGCCGCGCTCGCCGAGTTCCTGCACCCAGCCCTGGCCGAAGATGAAGAACAGGTCGTTCCCCGGCTCAAGAGTCCAGCGCACCCGGCCTTGAAAACCGAGGTTGCCCGAGCGGTTGTCGAACTGAATCAGATTCGAGAACGACAGGTTGGGCGAAACCGCATAGTTGATCTGGGCCCTGTGAATCCTGGCGACGAAGTCGCCCTGTGGCAGCCGGGCGAAGGTCTGATTGGTGTTGAGGCTGATCGTCAACCGCGGCGGCGCGGAGTACCTCACGCCCACATTGACCGACTCGGCGCTTCCCGACCAGAAACTGCCGAAGGAGATGCCCAAACTGCCCTGAAGCCTGCGCTTCTGCGCCGAACTGAAGAAGACCCGCAACGGCGTGAATTCGTACTCGCCCGGAGGCAGAACCACGCCGGGGGAGATCTCGAACGGCTCGAACAGCCGCTCGTAGGTGGGGTTCACGTCGAACAGGCTGTGCAGGGAGTCGCCCGACTGGAAGTGCCAATCGACGAGCGTCACATAGACCTCCCGGGTCTCAACCAGCCCATTGTCGAGCCGTGTGAACTCCGTGAAGAAGATGTCGTGGTACATCTGCTGAATGCCCAGCCATTGGTTCTTGGGCCGCGGGTTGAAGCTGGTGCCGACCCGGAACATGCGTACGTTGCGCCGCTGAACGAATCCGAGCGCCGGATCGAAGTTCTCCTGGATCTCGCGCCATTGCACCTGGGCGTCGAACCGGTCGTTGGGAAACGCGGCCGCGAAGCCGAAGGCCGCATCGTCGCCGGCAGTGCCTTCGTCGGAAAAGCCTTCGTTTTCGCTCTTGAGACCCCAGGCGTTGAAGACCAGGTTGCGACCGCTGCCCAGAACGTCGGAGGTGGCCAGACGCAGGTCGACTCCCATCGTGCTGCCGTCAACGGCAAGGGCCGGATTGCCGCTGGTGACGAGAGCGCCGACGTAGGACTGCTGCCAGAAGTTCTGCCGGACGCGCCCGACGAACAGGCTCTGGTCTTCGACGAATGAAGTGTCGCGCGTGCCCACGTTGAGGACGCCGACTTCGGTGCGGCCCACCCTGCCGGTCAGCTTGATCCCGTAGTCGAGCGGCACCTCCCGTCCTCCGAGCAGACCGATTCGGCGGCTGAAGAACGGGAAGATCTCCGCTCCCGTGTCGGGAATGCCTCCCGGCTGATCGACCCCGGTGGTGGCGAAGTTGAAGACGCCGGCATCCTGCAGGAAGAACGACCGCTTCTCGGGAAAGAAGATCGAGAAGCGAGTCAGATTGATCTGGCGCGCGTCCACCTCGGTCTCCCCGAAGTCGGTGTTGAACGTGGCCGTCAGCTTCAGATTGGGCGTCACGTTGTAGAACAGATCCAGTCCAGGCTTGCCGCGCAGGCTGTCGTCGCCACTGCCGGCACTCTGCTGCCACCGGCCGGCAAGGAATGGCCGGATATCCAGGCTGAGGCCCTGCTCGAGGCCTTCGAGGCCGGTGATCTCGCCCGCCTCCGAGACCTGGAGGAACTGCGTGTCGAAACGAGCTCCCGCCCAGCGGGCCTCCTCGGACTTTCGTTGGATCTGGCGGCCGATGTTGAATCCCCAGACCGTTCCCTCCGGCGGGAAGTTCAGACTCTTGAAGGGGATCGCGAACTCCGCGCTCCAGCCCTGATCCGAGCGCCGGGTCGCGACCGTCCAGATGGCATCCCAATCTTCGTTCGTCTCGCCGTTCGCGAACACCAGACCGTCCACCAGAGCGCCGTTCGGATTCGTCGAAAAGTAGAAGGCGTTGCTCTGATCGCGAAAGGTGTCGAGCAGCAGCTCAATGCTGTCGTCGGGGCCCAAGGATGCGTCGCGGGCCATCTGCGACGCGAGGACTCTGCCCGGCTCGGAGTCATGACACAGCACTCCGATGTACAGGTTGTCCGCGTCGCGAAGAAGCGTCACCTCCGTCCTCTCGCTCGGCTCGGCACCCTCCGTCGGTATGCGTTGAACCAGGGCGCCGATGTTCGGCGACGATGCCCATGCCGTCTCGTCGAGGACGCCGTCGATGAGAATCGGCGCCGTTACCGCCGTCACGACGGCCGTCCGGGTCGGGCTGCCCGACTCATCCTGGCGGAGAGCGGCGCCCGACGCGGCCGGGGGGACGAGCGCCAGCAAGCCATACACCGCCACGACCGCCCGCATCCGCCCGCTGGGTACGCCGACCTCCGGTCGGCATCCGGGCACGACCCGGCGCCCGGTCGAATCGGTCGCTCCCCCTGACAACCCGCTGCTCCGTCTTGGTTTCAGGGTTGTCTCAGGGCGACGGCAAGAGCCCGTCCCGGTCCACCCATGCGCCGCGCAGCATCACGCGGTCGATCTGGAGGGTGTTCCGGATGTCGGCGAGCGGGTCCGCGTTGAGCACGATCAGATCGGCGCTCATGCCGGCCGTGAGCGTGCCGAAGCCGGCCTCGCCAACCGGCGGCACACGACCGGCACTGGTAGCCGTCGCGGCAACGAGCGTTTCCATCGGCGTCAGGCCGGCCTCGACGTAGAGCTCAAGCTCGTGGTGGGTGCCCCAGCCCATCGGCACGTTCGGCGTGCCGCTGTCGGTGCCCAGCGCCACCTTGATGCCGTGGTCGTGGAGCGTCTTGACGAAGTCCTGCACCTGCCGGAAAGAGACCTTGCGGCCCTCGAAACCGTCCGCCCCGAGAATGGCCGCCCGCGTCTCCTCGCTGCTGAACCGTTCCAGCGCTCCCGGGTTCATCACCGCCCGCAGCTCCGGGTCGTCCAGCAGCTCCGGGTTCTCGGCGAAGTGCCAGTTGTTCTGGATGATCGACAGGGTCGGCGCGAAGGCGCAGTCCTTCTCCAGGCACAGATCGAGGAACGCCTGGCTGGGCACCGGGTCCTCCATCGGCACGCCGCCGCCGGGCCCGAAGGTCCGCACCGTGCTGTGCATGAACTCGTTGAGCCCAGCTTCGAGAAGCTGGACGCCGTCGGCCTCCTCGTCGATGTGGGCAACCGGAACGAGCCCGTTCTTTTGCGACTCGTCGACGATCGCGGCCCGGATCTCCGGCGGGACCTTAAGGTTCGGCTCCGCGACCTCGTTGATCCACATCTTCGTGAAGTGAACGCCCAGTGCCGCCTGTTCGCGCACCATCGCGCGCGCCTCTTCCTCGGTCGTCGGCGTGTTCGTGAACCCCGAGTTGAAGCCGCCCGGGTAGGAGAAGCCGAGCCCGGCCGTGAACGCCCGCGGCAAGTCCGGGCGTCCGGCGTTGGCCTCCAGCATCAGCGCCACCTTCTCCGGGCTGTCCGAGCCGATGCTCCGCGTCGTCGTCACCCCGTAGTAGAGCTGCGACTTGAGCGCCTGCTCGGACGCCTCCACCGGACCGCCGTAGTGGGCGTGCAGGTCGACGAACCCGGCGATCACCGTCTTGCCGGCCGCGTCGACGATCTCCGTGCCGTCCGGCACCTCGACGGCATCCCGCGAGCCGGCCGCCTGGACGCGCCCGTCGCGGATCAGGATGACCGAGTCGGCGATCGGATCGGCGCCGGTGCCGTCTATGAGCTGCGCGCCCACGATCGCCAGGTCGGCGGGCTCTACCGGCGCGGAATCAGCGGCGCAAGCCGCGAGGAGGGAGATCGCCGGGAGCGCGAGAACTGGAACAGCAACGCTTCTTGTCATGGTGCGGGCAGGCTACCAGCCGGCCCGCCGGACTACTGCGTATCGCTCTCCACGTGTTCCCGGACCACCAGCATCTCGACCGGCCGTTTCTCCGCCACCATCGCCAGACCCAACATCCTCGATCGCCTGGAAGACGGACTCCGGCTCCGGGGAACCGAACTTCAACAGGATCTGGTACCGGCCTGTAATCCCGGTCTCGTTCAAGGTCGGTCGCTCCAGCAAATGGGCGACGCGGTCCACCAGGCCGTCGAGGTCAGTCGCCCCCAGCGAATCGGAGGTGACTCGCGAACCGGAGTGCCCGGAAGCAGGAAGAGGCCTGAGCTTCGGTTCACCCTGCTTGACCAAGACGTACGCGTCCACGACGCGCTCCTCCCAACGGGCTTCGATTCAGTTAGTACGTCCAGCTCAAGCATCGCATCGATTTCCTCCAACTCAGGGACATCGGGACGCCGCCCCGCTATCAAGTCGAGCAGGTCTTCCCTGGTCAGCTCATGCGCCCGAGTGACCGCCTGAATCACTCCCTCCTTGTCCTTAGGTCCACGCTGGCGGGAGCACCGCTCTCCGGTTCGGTCCCGGACCCGCTGTTCGCCCCACACCCCAGGATGGACGTTGTAGCCAGACTCGCCACGGCCACGATCGGGATTCTCCAGATCGAGGTCGTCCTTCGCATCGTGCTTCCTTTCCTTGTGGTGCAACCTGGGAGCAAGTCCCGCTCGAGCCCGCGTGGTTCACCGGCCGTTGATCAGCCGCCGTAGCGCGTCGATTTCGTCCTGCCCGGAGCGGTCCTTTGCCTCTCCCTTCAAATACGCCTCGGGGTCCCTCAGTGCATTCGCGAGGCCACGGGCATCTCCTTCGTCGTCGTATCGCTCGATCTGGTACTGGATTTCAGCCTCGATCGCTGACAGCTCGAACTCGTCGACTCTCTTCTTCAACTCCCTGGTGCGTGCCACCCGCTCGTTGATTTCATCTTCCAGTGCAACCCGAGTCTGTGCGTTCGACGCTGCCATCAGCGTTGACGTGAGAGACAGCTCCTCTGCGCGATAGGTAGCCATCTGACCCAGCAAACCGGCAACCTCGCGCCGGAGCGAGGCGGCCTGACCTCGCATTCCCGCTACGGCAGAATTCACATGCATTCGACCGTGCGGACCACCGTTCCGACCCCAGATCCCGCGCGCCCCCCAGCTATGGTCCCGAAGCGAAGCCAGCATCAGGTCACGAAATTGCCGGGCGTTCTCATCGAAGGCCTGCTTGCGCCCGTCGATTCTCCAGTCGTATTCGAGGCCGTCGGGCCCCTGGGTGATCTCCAGCACGTGAGTCCGGCGGCCCGCGGATTCCAGAGCGACGGAACCGCCGGGACCTATCGCCCGAACCTCCAGGGCATCGCGGCTCATCACCACGTCGCCTCTGACGCCTATGCACAGGACCCCGTCTTGCTTGGAGCGCCAGGGCCATTTCTTGTCAGCGGTCACCATGCCTTGCTTGGAGCTCCAGCGCCATTTCTTATCAGCGGTTACGAAACTACAGTCCCACCCACCGAAGTCCTGGGCGGTCAAAGCCCGACCGCTCGCCGGCGCGGTCTTGACCGGAACCGGGTTCGCACAAGATGCAGTCATCCCGGCCGCACCCAGCGCTGTCAAGACGACTCCGGTGACCAGCCTGCGACGGCGTGGTCGATCGAACTTGACAATGGCTCCGATTCTCCTCTCCAGCGGAGGCGCGTTGACTATCGGCAGCGCCATGATGGCCCGACCTTGGCCTCCGTTCTGCGCCAGGGAAAGAAGGTGCCTTGCGTACTCGGACGGCCGCGTGCCGGCCGACAGCACCTCTTCGTCGCAGGCGTCCTCGCGGCTCTCGACCGCCAGACGCGACGCCACCCAACTCAGCGGGTGGAACCAGTAGAGGGCGAACACGACACGGCCCAGAAGCTGGCGTAGCGCGTCCCGCCTGCGTACGTGGACCAGCTCATGGGTGAAGACGATGGCGCGCCGCGCTGCGGACCAGCCCGACGCCGAAGCCGGGAGCAGGATGACGGGGTTCCATAAGCCGCCGGTCATCGGCGTGACGACTTCCTCGCCAAGAAGGAGCCGCACGTTTACACGAAAGCCCAACTCACTCTGGATGCCTTCAGACTGCCGGAGCCAGCCCGGGTCGTCCACGGGTTGCGCGGAGCGAGCGAGCTTCTGGAACCGGAGGAGCCCGACGCCAACGGAGACGAGGGCAGCCCCGCAACCGAGAGCCCAAACCAGAAGCGGCAGGGAAATCGGACGCCGGGGCGGTGGCGCCCCAGTGGTCGTCGGAGCGGCACGACCGTCATTGGCCGAAGTCGCGGAGGACTCATCCGCCCTGGCATGGTCGGCCGGCCCCGTATCCACCAGAGCTTCGGCGAGCGATTCCTCTCCCGCCCGCCCGGGAGATGGCAGCAACGGCACATCCCAGGAGAGCCCGGTGAGGGTCAGGACCGGCAGCGCGAGCAGAAGCGCGAACGTCAGCGTCCACAGGTGATGGCGCGTCGTCGCGGACCCCTTTCGGATGAGCCATGCGAGGGCCAGCGCGATGCAGAACACGATGGTCGCCCGGCCAGCCAGCCCCAGCAGGCTCGACAGTTCAGACACGGGTAAGAGATCGGTCACCGCCCCTCCCTTGACGCCCGGTCGATGAGCGCCTCTATTCGTGTTCGCTCTTCCGGGCTGAGTCTTGCGTCCTCCAGTTCCAGCAGCGTGGCTACCGCACCCTCCACCGAGCCGCCGAAGAACGTCCTCACGACGTGCCGCATGGCCGAGCGCCGCGCGCGTGAAGCCGGGACCGTGGACGAGTACAGATAGCTGGCTCCGTCCTGGTCACTCGCCAGGTGCCCCTTGTTCACGAGGATTCGAAGCACCGAGCGGACCGCCGAGTACGTGGGCGGCTCGGCCATGCGGTCGCGGATCTGCGCCCCCGTAGCGGCTCCGGCCTCATGGACGATGTCCATGACCTCGCGCTCTCGCCTGCTGAGTTGGGGCAGTTCGTTCACGATCACCTCGCCTGTCCGATTCGCGGTTCGGAGTCTCCATCTCGACGCCCTGAAGACACCATAGCCGATAGGTGCTGAAAATCCAACACTCCACCTGGATGTCGCGGCGATCCGCTTTCGTCCGGTTCTCACCGCAAGAGGAACCCGGCCCCAGCCCCGGAATGAGAGAATCGCAGCCATGCCGAACCGGAGGATCGGATGAGCTGGACCGACGACGTCAAGGAGATCGAACGGCAGCGCCGCATGGCCGAGGAGATGGGCGGCGCCGACAGCGTCGCCTTTCAGCACGGCCGCGGCAAACTGACGGTGCGCGAGCGCATCGATCTGCTCGCGGATCCGGACAGTTTCCACGAGATCGGCGCGCTGGCCGGCACGGCGACCTGGGAAGACGGTTCGGTTGCGGCGCTCAACCTGACCCAGACGCCCTACATCTGCTTCGTCGTGCGTCAGCTCTACGGCGTCGCCGGCGGACTCCACTGGCGCGGCCAGGGCCTCTACCGCCGCTACGCCTGGCCCTCGGCGCACGGCGGCTCGATGCACATCCGGGGCGGAACCGCGATCGCCTACAAGCGCGAGATCGAGGCAGCCGACGATCCGGAGGCCAAGCGCGCCGAGATCGAAGCCCGTCTGCACGCCATCTCCTCGCCCTTCCGCAATGCCCACGCCTTCGGCGTCGAGGAGATCATCGATCCCCGCGACACGCGGCCCCTGCTGGTGGACTTCATGCGCGACGCGCGCCGGGTGGTGGCGGCGGAGCTTCTCGGGCCGGCGAAGGGACCCAGCTACCGGCCGTAGGTGAGTTGTAGCTGTCGCTAGCCCAATGGCCTCCTGATCACGAGCGCCACAGCCGCAGGGGCACATGCGCGGCCGCGTGAAGGAAATCCCGGTCCGTACTCAGCAGAACCAGTCCGTGTCGAATCGCGAGCTGAGCAAGGAGTGCATCGATCGTCCCAAGCTGAACACCGCTACGCCGGCAGCGGTTGCGCACCTCGGCTGCCTCGATGTGGTCGTCGCAATCCGGCGTGATCGTTGGCAGCGCCGAGAAACGATGCAGGATCGCGTCGCGCCGACGAGGGCCACGAAACCCCTGCAGCAGTTCCTGCAGGACGAGCCCCGTGGTGAATATCGACTCTCTCGCGAAGAGCGCCTCGCGGAGACGCGCAACCTCCCGTTCGGCTCGTGGTTCACCTCGACGAAGCGCCAGGGACCAGACGCTGGTGTCGACCAGGAAGTTCATGCGCCGGCTGGCTGCGCTCAGCCTTCCTTGACCCCAGGCCGGCTTGGCTCTCTCGACCGCTCCTTCTTGTAGTCGTAGCTCTCGTCCCACTCCAGGGTTCCGAACAGATCGAGGATCTCGGCCTGTTCCCTCCGGGCGAGGAACTCCCTGAGGGCAAGAGTGACGGCCGCTGTCTTGGTCTTTTCACCACTGACTTCGACGGCTCTCTCCAGGAGCTCGGGATCGATCGCGAGGTTTGTCGCCATGTGCAGAGCTTCGCACAGAGAGCCGCACAAGACAAGGCCGTAAGAGGCCAGCGCGCGACACTCCTTCCCGTCTCAGTCTCCAGGCCGCGACGCCGGCGGCCTGAAGACGCTCCATCAGGCGCTCGGCCTGCTGGGTGCACGTCCACCGGGCGATCGCGTCGTTGAGCTTCTCCGCGTTGGCGATGCGGTCGCGGTGGCGGTCGAAGAGCGGGTCTTCCAAGGCATCCTCGCCTGAGATCGCCACCAGCCGCCGCCAACTCTCGTCGGAATCGACCGCCAGGGCAATCCAGCGGTCGTCCCCCGCACACGGGTAGACACCGTGTGGCGCATGGTCGAGGTCGCCGTTGCCCGGGGGCGTCTGGTCGCCGCCGAGAGCCGCGTCGAGCAGCACTTCTCCGAGGTAGCCCACAGCCGCCTCGACCATGCTGCCGTCGATCGCCTGTCCCTCGCCGGTGCGACGGCTGTGAAACAGAGCGACGAGGGTCGTCGCCGCCATCTGCATGCCGGTAATCGCGTCCGCCTGGTAGAAGCCCATGACCATCGGGTCGCCGTCGGGATACCGGTGAAGCCAGTCCCAGCCGGCAAGCGCCTCGATCGAGGTCCCGTTCGCCTTGTAGTCGCTCAGCGGCCCGGTCTTGCCGAAGCCGGACCACGCCGTCATCACGAGGCCTGGATTCCGCTTCGACAGTTCGGGCCACTCGAGCCCGAACCGCTCCATGACCCGCGGCGTGTAGTTCTCCATCACCACGTCGGCGGCGTCAGCCAGCCGCCGGGTAGCATCGCCCGCCACCACAACGGGAGGGAGCCGGTCCAATGGCAACAGATGGCAGCAGCGCAACGGTCAGCCTGACGGACGGGCCGGTCGTCCTCGGAAGCGGCATCGCGGGCGAGGTGCTCCGCATCCCCACCGCGGATCCGGCGAGTTTCCACCAGGCGATTTCCGAGCCCGCCGCGATGCCGGCCACGGAGATTCTCGGGAGCCTGTTCCTGCCGCCGGGACGGGGTCCGTGGCCCGTCGTGATCATCGTGCCCGGAAGTCTCGGCGTGGCGCCCTCGCACGTCGCCAAAGCGGACTACCTGACGGACGCCGGGATCGCGTGCTGCGTGATCGACCCTTTCGGCACGCGCGGCGTGACCTCGACCGTTTCCAACCAGGCACAGTACTCCTTCGCGGCAAGTGCCTGGGACGTGCTCGCGACCGCCGCGGTACTGGTCCACCGCGAGGACATCGACGCCGCGCGCGTCGGCGCCCAGGGTCACAGCCGCGGCGGCTCGGCGGTGCTGTCCGCGGCCTGCATGGCGCCGCTGGTCGGTCCGGAGCGAGCGCCCGCGCTCGCCGCCGTCTATGCCGCGTACCCGTGGTCCGGCATGCAGTTCGAGCAGCCCGACGTCGGCCACACGGTCGTGCGCTCCGTGATCGGCGACCTGGACGAGTGGTGCCTGCCGCTCCAGGTCCAGGCCCACATGCACGCGACGACGCTCTGCGGATGCGACGCCAGCTTCCGGCTCTTCACAAACACGCACCACAGCTTCGACCGCGACACGCCCGTGGAGTTCATCGCCGACGCATCCGTCGCCCCGGGCGCACCGACGATCTACATCCGCGACGACGGCGCGCTTGTCCATCCACTCAGTGGGGAGGCGGATCCAGACCTCACCGAACGCGACGCGATGATCTACCTCGTCAAGTCGCCCTACGGGCGCAAAGGCGCGCGGATCGGCACCGCGGACGACCAGGCGCGGAAGTTCCACGCGGACATGATGGAGTTCTGGACCGGCGCGCTATAGCTCAACTCCGTCTTCAGGATGCCTGCTCAGCATCGCCCACGTCGGAGAAGTTGGTGATCGCGACGTCCCCCTCCGGGAACTCGGCGACGATCTTCAACTTCCCTCCCACGGCCTCAATGTAGGACCGCAGGCTGGACACATACGCGTCGGCCCGCTGCTCCAGCTTGGAGACGGCAGGCTGGTTCACTTTCAGCAGCTCGGCCAGGTCCCTCTGAGTGAGCGCGCGAGCCCGGCGAAGCTCGTGCAACGGCATCTCTGCCAGCAGTTCCTTCTTCATGTCGTCGATTCGCCGTCGACGTTTCGGCGTGAGGTCCTTGGTCAGCTCGCTGAACGGATGGCGTCCACTCATTTGATCTCACCCCTCCTTTCGCAGTTCGTCCAGATGCTCATCGTAGAGATCGTCGGCCACTGGCACATACTCCTCGTAGAACCGGTCGTTGCCCGTCTTGTCTCCGCCGATCAGCAGGATCGACGTTCGTCTGGGGTCGAAGGCGTAGAAGACCCGCAGGGGCCTGCCAGCGCTCTGAGCCCGAAGTTCTCGCATGACCCCATGGCGTGAGCTCCGGACGTTCGAGGAGTAGGGGTACGGCAAGTTGGGGCCATGCTCCATCATCAGTTCCGCAGTGGCGGCGACCGCGTTCTGTTGCCCCTCCGAGAGCGTGCGCTACCACAGGCCGAACTCGTCTGTGTACTCGACCGCCCAAGGCATGGCCTAGTGTATTCCTGTTACGGAATGTCGCGCAAGGGGCGAGGGGACGGCCTGACAACCGTGTCACCGACGTCCGGGCCCTCCTCGCCCGCCTAGTTGCGTAGGCCAGGCACGGACACTGCCTGCGCTGGCGGCGCAGAACGTGCCGCCGCTACACCCAGCCGGCCGCATCGGCCTGCCGCGCTCGCCGCCAATCGTCGAAATCAAGGGTGTTGCGAAGAAAGAGCGCCAATCACCTCGGGGCTCTGCCCGGTCACTCGCCGGAGCAGCCCGCCGGAGCCGGCGCATTGTCGGAATGACCAGCGCGTGGCAGCGTAAGCATCCTCGCGTCGCTGCTCGCCGCGCTCTCAAATCCTCATGTCGAATCTGGTCGCACTTGTCCTCCTGCTAGCGCCGGTGCCGGTTGACGCAGCCGGGCAGCAGGCGGGTCGGGTTCGAGTCGAAGTGCGGGCCGGCGGCGAGGCGGTCGCCGGAGCGATCGTCGTCGTCGCCGAAACCACGCAGGTGACCGACGCGGCGGGAATCGCGCTCGTACCCGCCCCGGCCGGCACCGTGGAGGTCACAGTCGAGCACGAAGGATTCGCGCCGGCCATCGTGACCGTATCGCTGACCGCCGGCGAAGAGCGAGTCGTTCAGGTCGAGCTCGAGCCGGAACTGACGATCGAGGAAGAGGTGACGGTCGTCGCCAGCACTCGCACCGGCCGCCGCATCGAGGACCAGCCGATGCGGGTCGAGGTGCTCGATCGGGAGGAGATCGAGGAGAAGATGCTCATGACGCCCGGGGACATCGTCATGATGCTCAACGAGATGGGCGGCATGCGGGTGCAGGCCACGTCGCCGTCGCTCGGCGCTGCCAGCGTTCGCATCCAGGGCATGCGGGGGCGTTACACACGCCTCCTCTCGGACGGGCTGCCGCTCTACGGCAGCCAGCCGGGCGGCCTCGGGTTGCTGCAGATCCCGCCGATGGACCTCGGGCAGGTGGAGGTCATCAAGGGGGTGGCTTCCGCCCTGCACGGCGCCGGCGCAATGGGCGGCGTGGTCAACCTCCTGTCGCGTCGGCCCGGCGGCGAAACGGAGCGGGAGATCCTGCTCAACCAGTCGACGCGGGGCGGCACCGACGCTGTGCTCTGGCTCTCCAGCCCGCTCTCCGACACCTGGGCGATGACCCTGGTCGGCGGCGGGCACTGGCAGAGCCTGGCCGACATCGACGGCGACGGGTGGGCGGACATGCCCCGCTACGCCCGCGGAGTCGTGCGGCCGCGCGTGTTCTGGGACGACGGACAGGGCCGATCCCTCTTGCTCACCGCCGGCGCGACCCGCGAGAGCCGTAGCGGCGGCACGGGGCGGGGCCGCACACTCCCGGCCACGGGGTCACCCTACCGGGAGGCCCTCGACACCCGCCGACATGACTTCGGCGCCCTGTGGCAGACGGTGACTGAGCGCTCGGTCGTGACCGCTCGTACCGCGGTCGCACGCCAGCGGCACGATCACCGGTTCGGGGCGACCCTCGAACGCGACCGCCACGAAACCGGCTTTGCCGAAGTCACTGTGCGGCGGGCGGCGGGGCGGCATACGTGGGTCGCCGGCGCCGCGGTTGAGCACGACGCGTACGAACCCACCGACGTCCCGCGGTTCGGCTACAGCTTCACCACACCCGGCGTGTTCGTCCAGGACGACATCGACGTGAACTCCCGGCTGGCGCTGTCGGTCAGCGGACGGCTGGACCGCCACAGCGAGTACGGCTGGTTCTTCAGCCCCCGCGTCTCCGCGCTGCTGCGGTTCGGCGACTGGTCGACACGCATGTCGGCCGGGACCGGCTTCTTCGGTCCGACGCCGCTCACCGAAGAGACCGAGGCGACCGGCCTGACCAGGCTCAAGGTGGACGGCCCGCTACGGGCGGAACGGGGCCGCAGCGCTTCGATCGACGTCACCCGCACCCACGGTCCGCTCGCCTTCACCACGACTCTCTTTGTGTCGCGCATCGCGGACCCGGTGCATGTCGACCGTGAGGCGTTCGTGCTGCGCAACCTCGATCACCCCACGACCAACGTCGGCGTGGAGCTGCTGGGGACGTACCGGCGGCCGCCCTTCGCCTTGACGGCCACCTACACCCACGTGCGCTCGCGGGAACGGGTCGGCGATGTGACGGACGACGTGCCGCAGACCCCGCGGCACAGCCTGGGGGCCGTTGCCATGGCCGAGAACGAGGACGGCCGGATCGGCCTCGAGGTGTACTACACGGGCCGGCAGCGGCTCGAAGCCAACCCGTATCGCGACATCAGCGAGCCCTACACCGTGGTCGGCGTCCTGATGGAGCGCCGGTTCGGGCCGGTCCGCCTCTTCCTCAATCTCGAGAACCTCACCGACGTGCGGCAGCAGCGGTGGCACTCCTCCCTGCGCCCGGACCGCGCCCCCGACGGGCGCTGGACCGTCGACGCCTGGGCGCCTCTGGATGGACGCGTGATCAACGGCGGCCTGCGGGTGCGGTTCTAGGTCCGAGCACCGCTTCCACGCCGAGGGGGCCGCCGCGGCAATCAGCATCGACAAGATGAGGAGGATCGATCTGGTTCGTTGCAGGAATCTCTCCGCAGAGGTCGACTCTAGCGCCCGCCGGCGTTGACCTCGACAGCCCAGTAGACAAGACTGTCTTGGGCATGAAACTCACGGCCATCCTTGCTCTGTTGCTCCTCCTCGCCTTGCCGTCAGAGGCCCAGGAGCCCCCGAAGATAGGCCCTGACGACCCCGACGTCACCAACATCGCGACTGCCACGGCGCCGGAAGGTCTGGTACGACCCGTCCGCATTTCCGGTCCGAAAGCCCGCTACACCAAGGAAGCCAGGAAAGCCAAGCTCCAGGGTACTGTCGTTGTCGGCTACACCGTGACCAAGCGTGGCAGGGTCACCGACGCCGAGGTTCTCAGGGGCCTGGAACACGGCCTTTCCAAGGTCGCCTTGCGGACAATGAAGGCCGCGAGGTACCAACCCGCAACACTGGACGGTGAGCCAGTCGCCGTCTACATGGCGGCCAGCGTCAAGTTCAGCATGCCCGAGGTCCAGATGGAAGACTGGTGGACCAAGGCCAAGGCAAGCCTCCTGGAGGACCAGTCCCCAGCGGATGCGCTCGAACAACTCCGCCTCATGGCGGAAGAGAAGAGCAAAAGGCCCAACAGCGTCGAACTGCCCGGAGAGTACTGGTACCTCGTCGCCCTCGCCTCATACCAGGATGGACTCCACAAGCAGGCATATGAGTCCGCAGTCAGGTACCTCCTGGAACGAGGCAGCAACGCCGAGCGTCGACCTGAAGCTCAAGCACTTCTCAAGGAGCTTGAGGGCCTCGGCCTTGGGGAGGAGAGCCGGACCTCCCCCAACCGGCGGTAGCTAGCATTCAGCCAATTGCGGCGGTCAGCCGGAGGCTTCGCGGGCGACCAGAGCCCGCTTCCGCTTCACTCCCCAGCGGTAGCCGCCGAGCGAGCCGTCGTTTGCGCCCAGGACTGCCGCCCGCAGACTCCCGCCCCTGGTTGCTACCCCTGTGGAGTTGGATTCGCTCACTTGAGAGGGCGAGCCGTCGCATGTCCCGCTCAGTTCGCGGGCGGCTTCTGCGTCTCGTTCTTCTCCGGCTCGCCTTCCGCCGGCTTCGGCGCCGGCTTGGCGTAGATGTCGACCGCCTTGGCGCCTTCCTCCTCCTCGGTGGGCGGGCGCACGCCTTCGGCGAGCATGATCGTCTCGATCGCGGACACCGTAACCGGTGAGGGCTTGAAGTTGCCGAAACGGTAGCCGCGCGCGATCGAGAGCGGCGTCCAACCGTACTTGTTCCGCTGGTTCCAGACCTCGATGTCGGCGCCGTTCTCGGCCAGAAGCTGAACGACGCGTGGCAGGTTCTTGTAGGCGGCGCCGTGCATCGGCGTCTCGCCGGTATCGTTCACCGCGTTGATGTCCGCGCCGAGTTCGAGCGCCGTTCGGACCGCCTCGAGCACTTCCTCCTCGGTACCGGCGTCCTCGCCCGGCGAGCGCGTGCCGAGACCGGCGGCGGCCATCAGAGCGGTCGAGTTGTCGTCGGTCCGGGTCAGCGGATCGGCGCCAAGCTCGGCCAGCACGCGCATCAGGTCGGTGTCGGCGACCAGGGCGGCCAGGACGAATGGCGTCGCCCCCAACTCGTTGAAGCCGGTGTTGTTGAGGCGGGCCTTCGCCGTCATGCCTGCCTCGAGGTCGGCGCCGTGGGCCATCATGTCGCGGACGAAGTCCAGACCGTCCATGGAACCCGAACCATCGGGCCTCGGGTTGTTGTCGCCGGCGCCGGGCTTGCGCACTCGCGCCAGCATGTGCAGCGCCGTGTAACCCGGGTTGGACGCGTTCGGGTCGGCGCCCGCGTCGAGAAGCCGCGCCGCGAGTTCGAAGTGGCCGTTGGTCACCGCGACCAGGAGCGGCGTCGAGCCGGGTCGTACCGAACGTCCGCCTGGCAGCGGGCGATCCCGCTTCACCGCCTTGCGCGGCGTCGCCGCGTTCACGTCGACTCCCGCCCGCAGCAGGGCCTCCATCACCTCGATCCGGCCCTCTCGGACCGCGAACAGAAGCGGTGTGTAGCCGGAGTCGAGGGTCGCGTTCGGATCGGCGCCGACTTCGAGCAGCAGCTCGACGACCTCCAGGTTGCCCTCGGCGGCGGCCCACATCAGCGCCGTCTGGCCGCGCCTGGGCTCGCGGAAGTGGACATCGGCGCCGGCCTCGTAGAGCGCTTCGACGACCTCGATCCGGCCGGTCCGCGCGGCGGTCATGAACACCGTCTCACCGCCCGGCAACACGGCATTCGGGTCGGCGCCGGCCGCCAGAAGCGCTTCGGCGACTTCCGGGTTGCCGTTGGCGCAGGCCAGGGACAGCGGGATGACGCCGTAGCGATTCGCCGCCGAGGCGTCGGCGCCGGCGTCGAGCAGGCGGCGCACCAGGTCTTCGCGGTCGTGGAAGACCGCCCAGTGGAGCGCCGTCATGCCGTCGACCTGGGCGGCGTTGACGGCGTCGGCGGATGGCGGAGCGGCGAGCAGGCGTTCCAGCGTGGCGGTGTCTAGGCGTTCGGCGGCGTCGGCGAGGGGGGCGGTGGTGGTTGCGGCGGTGGCGGTTGCCGGAGCGGCTAGGAGAAGAGCCAGGGCGACGGTCCAGAGCAGATTCCGGCCTTGCGGCCGGATGCGGGCAGGATGCCCGCGTGCCGTCGGCGCGCCCGATGACGGGCCCGCCGAGCGGTTCGCAGGTGGCGCGAATTCGCGCCACCTGGGTTCCCAGGTCCGCATCACCCTCAGCCCGCCAAACGGACCGGGTCCGCCAGGGTGTCGATCCGGCCGGTGCTGTCGGCGAAGGAGTCGAGCCGCACACCGACGCTGTCAAGCAGACTCAGGTGCAGGTTGGCCATTGGCGTCGGCTCGTCGTAGCGGATGTGGCGGCCGCCGCGGATCCTGCCAGCGCCACCGCCGGCGACGATGATCGGCAGGTTCACGTGGTCGTGGATGTTCGGGTTGCCCATGCCGCTGCCGTAGAGGTACACCGAGTTGTCGAGCAGCGTGCCGTCCCCCTCGGGCACCGAAGCCAACTGCTCCAGGAAGTACGCGAACAGAGAGACGTGGAACTGGTTGATCTTCGCCAGCTTCGCCACCTTCTCGGGATCGTTGCCGTGGTGGGAGGTCGGATGATGCGGATCGGGGACGCCGATCTCGGGATAGGTCCGGTTGCTCGACTCGCGCGCGAGCTGGAAGGTGACGACCCGGGTCACGTCGGACTGGAGCGCCAGCACCTGCAGATCGAACATCAGCCGGGCGTGATCCGCGTAGGCCGCGGGCACGCCGACGGGCCGGTCGACGTCCGGCTGCGCGCCTTCCTCGGTCTGGGCTTCCGCCCTCTGGATGCGGCGCTCGACCTCGCGCACCGAGTCCAGGTACTCGCCGACCTTCACGCGGTCGCCGGGGCCCAGTTTGCTCTCGAGCCGGGTGATGTCGTCGCGCACCCAGTCGAGCAGGCTCGCCCGCCGTCCCAGTCCCGCGCGCCGCTCCGCCGCCGTGCCGCCCTCGCCGAACAGCCGCTCGAAGACGATCCGGGGATGGGCCTCGGCCGGCAACGGCGTCGTCGGCGACGACCAGGAGAGGTTGTTCTGGTAGACGCAGGCGTAGCCGTTGTCGCACTGCCCCACCATGTCGAGCAGGTCCATGGCCAGTTCCAGCGACGGCAACTGGGTGTCCTGGCCAATCTGCTGCGCCGCGATCTGATCAACCGTCGTGCCCAGGTAGTAGTCCGTGCTCTCGGTCCACTTCGCCTTCGCCGCGCTCAGGAAGGAGGCGTTCGAGGTGGCGTGGGTGCCTGGATAAGCGTTCTTCAGTTCCAGGTTCGTGACGACGTTGATCTGGTCCTTGAGCGCCGCCAGCGGGCTCAGGCTCGGCGACAGCTCACCGAGCGCGCCGCTCGTGCCCGGCGGCGTCCAGCGCGTGATGTCCGAGCCCATGGGCACGTACACGAACCCGAGGCGGCGCACCGGCTTCGCCGCCGTCTTCGCCCAGGCGGTCATGGACGGCACCATTGCGTCCAGCAGAGGCAGCGCGATCGCCGCACCCATTCCCCGCAGGAACGTGCGTCGCGGCAGAGCCTTCTTGGTCAGGATCATGACGATGCTCTCCTCATCCGGAAGGGGTCGCTCTCTACGATCGCCCGAATCAGCGACGACATCCTGTAGTCGTCCGCCCCGGCTTGCCGCAGGATGGACCGTACTGCCGGACCGTCGTTCGCCGTCACGCCGCGGCCGGTGGCGAACACCAGGAGCTTCTCGGTCAACGTGGTCAGGAAGAGATCGGGCCGTGCCAGCAGCACGGCTTCGAGTTCGGCGACGCCGTCGAACGCCGAGCCGTCCCAGAGTTCGCCCGAGGCGTCGATCGGCTGGCCGGTGTCAACCGTCCGCCAGCGGCCGATCGCGTCGTAGTTATCGAGTGCGAAGCCGACCGGGTCCATCAGCCGGTGGCAGCCCGAACAGGCGGGGTTGTCGCGGTGCGCCGAGAGCCGCTCCCGAATCGGCAGTTCCCTGGCGACGATCTTCGCCTTCGGCAGGTCCGGTATGTCGGGCGGCGGCGGTGGCGGCGGCACGCCGAGCAGGTTGTCGAGCACCCAGTTGCCGCGTACGACCGGCGACGTGCGGGTGGCGAAGGAGGTCACGGTCAGGATGCTGCCGTGACGCAGAAGCCCGCCGCGGGCGCTGTCGTCGCCCAGGTCGACCCGGCGGAACCGGCTGCCGACGATGTGCGGAATGCCGTAGTGCCGGGCCAGGCGTTCGTTCAGGAAGGTGTAGTCGGCCCGGAGCAGATCGAGGACGCTGCGGTTCTCGCGCAGAATGCTGCCTACGAACAGTTCCGTCTCGCGCCTGAACGACTGCCGCAGGTTCTCGTCGAAGTCGGGGAACAGGCGCTTGTCCGGCGTCACACCGTCCAGGTTGCGGAGGTGCAACCACTGCGCCGCGAAGTTCGTGACCAGGTTCTCCGCCCTCGGATCGGCGAGCATCCGTTCGACCTGCCGTCGGAGGCGGTCCGGGTCGCTCAGTTCGCCTGCTTCCGCCGCGGACAGCAGCTCGTCGTCCGGGATGCTGCTCCAGAGGAAGAACGCGAGCCGCGACGCGAGCTCCAGGTCGCTGATCCGGTACGGCGCCCCAGCCGCTGCCCCCTTGGGCTCCCGCTCGATCCGAAACAGGAACTCGGGACTGACCAAGACGGCGGCCAGACCCATCTCGATGCCGGCTTCGAATCCTCCCTCGGCCTTCGCCTGGCTATAGAGAGCGAGGGGACCCCGCACGTCGTCGTCCGTCACCGGCCGGCGGTAGGCGCGGCGTATCAGGTTCTTCAGGATCTCCTGCGCGCAGCCGTTCTCGTCGGCCGCGCTCCGCGGCTGGCAGACGAAGACACTCTGCCGGCTTGGGGTATCGCCGGCGCCCACGCCGCCAAACGCCTCGCAGGCTCGGAGTTTGGCCCCAGCCCCCACCTCACCGGACACCCGCAGCTCGGAGCGCGCTTCGCTCTGCTCCGAGCGGCACGCGCCCGGTTGCAGATACGGCCCGACGATCGAGACCGAGAAGATCGCCGGCTGAACGCGCGGGTGCCGGTAGTAGTTGAAGTGCGACTCGTAGGGCTGCCGCGCCGTCTCCAGCAACACCCACGGCCGGGCCGGGAAGGTGACGCCGACACCGTGCGGACCGGCGCTCACCGGCACCCGGATGACCAGGTGATCGTCCACATCGTCCTGCGACGGCTGGTAGTTCAACGCCACGTCGCTCATCAGGTCCGGTGGCGCCACGCTGAACGTCTCGATCCGCTCCCGGTCGATCAACAGCTCCAGGTCGTGCGGCTCGCTCAGGCCCTCGACGTGCTCGTTGCGGTCACGCGCGAGCCGGATCGAGAACTCGTAGACCCCGTCGGCCGGGAAGTTCCAGGTCGCGAGGAGGCCGCCGCGGGTGCCGACGGGCAGCCCCTCGACGTGCTTCTCCTGGGTCAGATCGGGGTCCGTGCGGAAGGTGACCCCGGTCGGCTCGTCCGCCCGGCCCACCGCGAGGCGGCTGATCTTCTCCGCCGCACCGACGTAGCGTTCCAGCAGGGTCGGCGAGAGGTCGCCGACGGTCACGTTGTCGAAGCCGAAGCTCGAGGAATCGCCCGGCAGCAGCGCCGCGACGTCGACCTCCAGCGCGATCAGGTCGCGCACCGCGTTGTGGTACTCGGTGCGGTTCAGCCGGCGGAAGGTCTCGGTCCGGCCCGGATCGGGCGACTCGGCGGCGATGCGGTCGAGTTCCGTCTCGAGGGACGAGAGTGCCTCGACATAGGCGCTGTCGTCCGGGCGCCGGCGGCCCGGAGGCGGCATCTGCCGCGCCCGCAGCTTGCGGGCGACCTTCTCCCAGGACGCGCGATCAACGCCCGCGTGCTGCTCGACCAGCGCGTCGAGTTCAAGGCCCGCCGTCTTGAGCCGGTTGTTGTGGCAGCCCAGGCAGTGGCGCGAGATGAGGAGGCGGTGCGGCGCGTCAGCGTCGAAGGCCGGGGCCGCGGCCGGAGCAGCCGCCGGGGGCCCGGCAACTGCAGTTGACCCAGCCGCCGCAAGTAGCCCGCCGAGACACACGGCAGCCACCCGAATCGCCCGCGGGCGATGACTGCGACGGCGTCGTGGCTGGTGCATCTCCAACTCCCGGCTGAAGATCAGATCTGGATACAACGGTACGGGCCACAGTCTAACAGTCGGCCAAGTCGCTGCATGTTCAATGAACCGTACTTCCTAGGTTCCTTCCGCTCGCGGTCCTAGGATCTCAGACAGTGACAGGAATCGACCATCGAATCCGGGCGCTGCTGGTGGCCGCGGTCATCCTCGCTCAGCCGGCAACGGGCGAGGAGTCAGAGCCTGCCCGCTACGAGAGTGCCCTTGCCGAGTGGCGTGCCGATCGGGTGGCGAGCCTCAAGGGCCCGGATGGTTGGCTCAATCTGGCGGGCCTGTACTGGCTGAAGGGAGGCGCCAACAGCTTCGGCACCGCAACCGGTAACGACCTCGTGACGCCTGAAGGATCGGCGCCGCCGACGCTCGGGGTCTTCGCAGTCGAGGACGGCGCGGTCACCTTCCGGGCCGAACCGGGCGTCGAGGTCCTGCACGGCAAATCACCCGTCACCGAGATGCTTCTGGTGGACGATCAGGAGGCCGACCCCACCCTCCTCACCCACGGCTCCCTGGCCTGGACCGTCATTCGGCGCATGGACCGGGTGGGTGTCCGTCTTCGGGACTACGATCATCCCGCCGTGACGGCCTTCGCCGGCATCGAGTCCTACCCCACAGACCAGGACTGGCGGATCGAAGCAAGGTTCGAGGCCTATCCCGAACCCCGGAAGATCCGGGTCGCCACGGTCGTCCAGGGGCTCGGCTGGGAACCGACCGTTCCCGGCACCCTGGAGTTCGAGGCCCAGGGGCAATCGCTGTCGCTGGAGGCCTACCGATCCGACGATGGGTTCTTCATCGTGTTCGCCGACGACACAACCGGCGACACGACCTACCCCGCCGGCCGCTACCTCGCCGCCGCCTTGCCCGGCCCGGACGGAACCACGATCCTCGACTTCAACAAGGCATACAATCCGCCCTGCGTGTTCAGCGAGTTCGCCACCTGTCCGTTGGCCACGCCCCGGAATCGGCTCGCGGTGGCAGTGGAGGCGGGCGAGAAGTACGCACCCGATCCGCCATAGGACGCGATCGAACAGGACCGGCTACTCGGCGTAGACCGATTTCGCTCGACAAAAGCGCCTATCTTCGGTACTTTTGACGAGTGAAATCGAGATCGAACCGTCTTACGGCATCTCACCTGCTCCGTGACTGGAGCTCCCGCGGCCGCTATCACTTCTCGACGGAAGAGATGGCAAACGAGCTCGGCGTTTCGCTGACGGCGACAAGGTCAGCGCTCAGGCGTCTCAAGAAGAAGAGGCTGGTGGCGACGCCCTACCGAGGCTTTCACGTCGTCATCCCGCCGGAGCACCAGCGACTCGGCTGTCTGGCCGCCGAGCAGTTCGTGCCTCAGCTCATGGACCGGCTCGGAATCCCCTACTATGCCGGGCTTCTGACGGCCGCTCGGTACCACGGCGCTGCGCACCAGCAGCCGCAGATCTTCCAGGTCGTCGTCCCCAAGAACCGGCCACCGATCCACTGCGGACTAGTCGAGGTCGGATTCGTCGCTCGCCGGAACGCAGCGGCGATTCCGGCACAGAGGGTGAACACGCCGCGCGGTTTTCTCAGGATCTCTTCCCCCGAGGCCACGGCCTACGACCTCGTCGGCTACCCGGGGCACTGTGGCGGGCTCGACAACGTAGCCACTGTTCTCTCGGAACTGGGAGAGAGTCTCGATCCCGGGAGACTCTCGTCGCTCGGTGAGCTCTCGCCTATCCCCTGGTCCCAACGCCTCGGTTTCCTCCTCGACCTGGTCGAGCACTCGTCCCGGAGCAAGGCCCTCGCCGACTTCGTGGAGAATCACGCGACGGAAACAGCGGTTCTGGTCCCCGGCGGGAGCAAGGCCTCTGCCAGGCGCAATGCCCGCTGGAAGCTCCTGATCAACGCCGCCCTGGAACCGGACCTTTGATCCCCGCAGACTTCATCGCCGAATGGCGGGAGCAGGTCCCGTGGGTTCAGAACTCACAGGTGGAACAGGATCTGGTCATCAGCCGTGCCCTGGCTGAGATCTTCGCCGACGACGGCCTTGTCCGAACTCTCACCTTTCGAGGAGGAACCGCACTCTTCAAGCTCTATCTGGCTCCACCACCGCGCTACTCGGAAGACATCGATCTCGTCCAGACGGTTGCCGAGCCGATCGGCCCGACCATCGACCACCTGCGCCATCGGCTCGACTCCTGGCTCGGCGAGCCGAGGCGCTCCTTCAAGGAGGGGCGAGTGACCCTCCTCTATCGGTTCGCGTCGGAGGACGCGCCCCCTCTTCCACTGCGCCTCAAGATCGAGATCAACTCGCGGGAGCACTTCAACGTGCTGGAGCTTGTTCACAAACGCTTTGGGGTCAGATCCCGTTGGTTCTCGGGCACGGCTCGGATCCCGACGTACGCACTGGACGAGCTACTCGGGACGAAGCTGCGCGCTCTGTACCAGCGCAAGAAGGGTCCGGGACCTCTTCGATCTCTGGTGGGCTTCGCGGCAGGTCGAAGTCGACTTCGATCGCGTCGTTCATTGTTTTGTCGAGTACCTCGCAGCCGAGGGTCACAGGGTCTCCCGAGCCGAGCTGGAAGCGAATCTGGCGGGAAAACTTCAGGACCCGGTATTCCTCGCCGACCTTCAGCCTCTCCTGGCACCCGGAGTCACGTGGGATCTCGACGCCGCGGCCGAGTGGGCATTCGAGGAGATCACGCCTCGGCTCAGGGGAAACCCCTGGAAGGGGACCAGGGAACGCTGACGATCCGGCGCATCGCCCCGACGGCTTCGCCGGCAAGGAGCGGGCCTGGAACGACCGGGAGCTGCTGCGGCTGTGGCGGGTCGAGTGGCAGGGCCTCACGAACGTCGCTCTCGATCGCGCCGGCCGGAGCGGATCGACCACCGCTCCCTACCGACCAGTCGAGGACGCGCTCTCCCGCGGCGACGTCGAGAAGGCCGCGAAGCTGCACCGGGCGCCCCAGATTCACCTGGGGCCGGCGGTCTGGGCGGCAGCCCGCTCCGGGCGACCGCACCCCCGCATCGAGCGCGCCAAGCGCCTCCAGGAGGCGTTCAGGAGCGCCGTGGACGACTACCGCGGCGAACTGCTCGCGGTGGAGGAGCGGCAACGCCGGCTCTACCGCTTGGCCGCGGCCCAGGCGCGGTCCCTACCGCCCCGCCACGAGTGTGCAGTCTTTTTCAGTTGCCACAAGTGTGCAGTTTTCGGTTGCCATTGACAGTTCACCCCGAAACCGGCCGGAAAGACACCTCCCGAGCCGGAACCCCGGCGCGCTCCCGCGCAGGCGCTGCCTGGCACACCCTCCCCCCGGCGCCCCCCAACGCCGGCCGCTGGCAGCTCCTCGAGGGCGCGATCGAGGCCTGGCCACGCCCTGCAGGAGCGACCTTGGTCCCCGCCTGGCGGCGGCCCGGTGGAGCAGAGATTCACCTTCTTCTGATCGGCACTTCCGGCATCCTGTGAGGGCCGGTCTTAGC
Source organism: Candidatus Multivorans sp. (assembly GCA_965247095.1). Classification (GTDB taxonomy): domain Bacteria; phylum Acidobacteriota; class Thermoanaerobaculia; order Multivoradales; family Multivoraceae; genus Multivorans. The sequence goes on from OZ251997.1 coordinate 1,637,973, forward strand.
CTTCCCGCAGGGACTCCGCCGGGAGCGACCCCGCCCCGGACGTGGAACGAACAGTGGAACGGGAGGGGTAAGTCCAGACCGCACGAAGTGGGGCCTGGAGGGGGGCGCTCCCAGCACGCCCCCCCGCTTCCTGCGGCCCGGTCGTTGTCCCGAATCGGAGGGTAACGACTGGAGGGAGAAGGGATAGCAGCGGGCGCGATGTGGAACGCGGGGCGGCTGCTGCGTGGAACGGCGGGGGGTGTGTCCCTGTTCCATCCTTGTGCGGCGTGATCAGACCAGGGCGTCGGGAGCGGGGCGGCGCGTTCGAGGGCGCCGGCACCGGCGCCCACTCGGACACTGGGCAGAGGTTGCGGCTGAAAGGAACCCTCTATGACAGGCAGCTCGAAGCCGACAACGCCACTATTCATGCGAGCATTGACCGAGCAGTAACCCAGCTTCGCCTCCGCCCGCGAAGCGCCCGGCATGAACCGCTGACATTGGAGAACACCATGACCCACACCCCCGATCACCTCACGGCCGCGACCGAGTCCGAGTTCGCGGCGGCGCTTGACCAGGCGATCGCCACCGGCCGGCCGGTCCAGGCCCCGATCGAGGTCCTGCGGGCCTTCGGCCTTCCGGAGTGCGATGACGAATCGGCCGAGGCGGCCGACTGGCAAGGCCGCCCGGACCTGGCGCTAGTGCCGGACCTCCGGTGAAACTGCGCCGGAGAAAACATGAGCAAGAGAGAGCCGAGCCGCCGCTTTCAGGCATGGATAAACCCGCTGGCCTTCCCTGAAGTCGATTTCTCGCCTGCAGGCGACCCCGACTCCACAAGCGCTGAAACGATCCTGTCGTTTCTCTGTCGGCCTGAAACGCCGAATGATCCCGAGAGTCTCGTCAAGCGCTACAAGAGGATCAGTAGCACTGAGCTACCGCCATCGCTGGTTCCGGCTGCGCCAAGGATTCTCGAGAAGCTGGTGTGGCCCCTTCGGGAGGCGCAGGGCTCGTACGTCATCGGCAACAACCTCTCCACCGTTGTCCTGTGCGGTCTGGCCGCGGAGATGGTTGCGATGCTGTTGTGGAAGTTGGCAGAGACCCAGCTGAACGCTCGGACAATGAAGAAGAAGGACGAGGAGACCTTGTACGGGCGCTCCTTTGAGAACCTCGCGCAAGCGCGCCGGGTGGAGATCTTGAGCGCGTACGGCATCATCGAACCAGGTCGCGCTGAGGATTTCGACACGATTCGCAGGACCCGAAACAAGTACCTACACCGGTGGTCCCACGGTCATGATGATCTTCAAGCAGACGCCGAGAAGTGCTTTCACGCAGCGACTCGACTGGTGAGGGAAGCGATTGCCCCGCTCGGCTTCGAGGATGGCAAGATCATGCTGAATCCGAAGTTGGTGAAGTACTTGGCGCAGGAGGAAGGGACAGACCCCTAGAACGGCCCTAATCGCCCCGTTCCCCCCGGGAAGTGCTGCCGGAGAACAACCAACCCCACAGGTCGTCAAGTAGCTCGAACACCGCCCGCGATTCCTAGCCCCCTTGGGGCGCGGTCTGGCCGGCCTCTAGACGGTGGCCGTGTGTGTACGCGATAACCGACGACCAACCGCAGCGAGCGCCAACACCCCGTCTACTCAGAGAGTGCGAACCCGGTGGCGCGATCCGGGCCACCCGTGAACCAGTCCGTGCGCCCGTCAGCGGGCGCACGGATCGCGCCTCCCCTGGGACCCTCCCCAAAGGACCCGGCGCAGGCGGGTGCAGCCGATCCGAGGCGCTACGCCGTAGCCGGGCGGCTGCGCACGAGCCGGCCCGGCAGGGCGCCGGTGACTTCGTCGTTCTCGAGCACGACCTCGCCGGCGCAGATGGTGGCGTCGTAGCCCTGGGGCCGCTGCATGTAGCGCTTCGCGTTCTCGGGCAGGTCGTAGACTAGGTACGGCGCTTCGGACGACAGCCGGTCGAAGTCGATCACGCTGATGTCGGCGCGCTTGCCGGGGGCGAGGACGCCCCGGTCGGCCAGACCGTAGAGTGCGGCGTTGGCGCCGGTCTGCTTGTGGACGATCGTCTCCAGTTCGATCTTCGCGCCGCGGCTGCGGTCCCGGCCCCAGAAAGCGAGGTTCCAGCTCGGCATGTGCGCGTCGCTGACGGCGCCCACGTGGGCCCCGGCGTCACTCAGGCCGTTGCAGGTCAGCGGATGGCGCATCAGGTCGCCCATGTAGTCGAAGTTCCGCTTCGAGTAGCCGTCCAGGTAGAACAGGAGCAGTGTCTTGCCATCGCCCTGCGTCAGGAGCTCGTAGAAGGCCTCCGGCCCGGTGAGGCCGTGACGCTTCGCGTAGGTCAGAACACTCGCCTCGTCGTCCGGCTCGTAGTTCGGCGGATCGCCCAGCACGTAGACCGCCTCCGGCTGCGAGTGCATGAGTTCCAGCAGGCCCGGCAGCAGACTGCCCGGCGTCGCGTCGACCAGGAACGGGTGGTCCACTTCTTCCGGGCTGTTGCGGCGGGCGTCGTTGGCCATGTCCCAGCCGCTGGCCAGGATCTTCGCGCGCACCTCGGGGTCGCGCATCCGGGCCAGCCGCTCCGGCATCGGCAGGTGGCCAACCAACTCCCGGTACGCGTAGTTCAGGACGTACGGATGGAGCGAACCTTCCAGGTTCATCAGCACCGTCGTGCCCCGGCCGCGGATCTGGGGAAAGACGCGCAAGCCCTCGTCCCGACGCGCTTCGAGCATGGACAGCGTCTCCTGCGCCATCTCGCCCGAGAGATAGGTCACCGTGATCCCTTCCTTGCGGCCGAGGCTGAGCAGCCACTCCCGCTCGAACGGCCCGACGAACTGGAACACGCCGCCGCCGGCCTCGGTCATGCCATTGGCGATCGCCTCGAGCTCCGGGTAGCGGGCGAACGTGCCCGGAATCATCTCGCCCTCCTTCGTGCGGTGCGCCAGCAACCGGTTCGAGGACACCCCGAAGGCGCCGGCGTGCACGCTCTCACGCACCAGCCGCGCCATCTCGGCCAATTCGTCGTCCGTGGGCTGGATGTCCTCGGCGCCGCGTTCGCCCATCACGTAGGTGCGGAGCGCGCAGTGCGGGACCTGGGTGATCACGTCCATGATCCGCGGCTTGCCGTCGATCGCGTCCAGGTACTCGGGGAAGGTCTCCCACTTCCACTCCATGCCCGCCGACATCGCGATTGCCGGAATGTCCTCGACCGCGTCCATCAGTTCGAGCAGCCATTCGCGGTCCTTCGGCTTCACCGGCGCGAAACCGACGCCGCAGTTGCCCATGACGATCGTCGTCACCCCGTTCCAGCACGACGGCGTGAGGTACGGATCCCAGGACACCTGAGCATCGAAGTGGGTGTGGATGTCGATCCAGCCCGGAACGACCAGCTTGCCCTCGGCGTCGATCTCTCGGCGCGCCCTGCCTACGTCGTCGCCGACGGCAGTGATCGTCGCGCCGTCGACGGCCACGTCGCCGTGGAACTCGGGGGCGCCGGTGCCGTCGATGACGCGGCCGTTACGGATTGCGATGTCGTGCATGCCTTGTCCTTTCACTCAAGCCCTGGGAACCCGGGTGGCGCGATCCGCGCCACCCGCGAACCAGCCGCGCGCCCGTCATCGGGCGCGCGGCTGAAACGCGGGCGTCTCGCCCGCATCCGGTGCCGCCGCCCGCTCCTCGGCGACAGTCTCTGTCATCCCATCCCACTCGGAGTCGGGGAGCGATGTTACCTGCTCTTAGAAGTAGAGCTGGACCGCCTTCCCGTGCAGCTCGGCCAGCGTCGACCGCCTGCTGATCCACATCGGCTCGGCAAGCTCCGCTTCCCAGCTTGCCAACGCCGCTTCCAGGCGTTCGACGACTTCGGGGTGCTGGTCCGCCACGTTCTCCTGCTCGCCGATGTCCGCTTCCAGATCGTGGAGCACGGTGATCTGGCCGTGCACGGACACCGGCGGGTAGTCCTGCTCCGGCAGCAGGCGGACGCGGCGGCTGAGCACGGAGGCCGGGTCCTGGTCGGTCAGGTCGACCCGCCACAGCTTCCACCGGCCTGAACGGACGGCCGCGTTGGGGAGGAACCGCCAGAACAGGTACTCGTGCGGCGCCGCTTCCTCCTCGCCGCGCAGGTACGGCAGGAGATCGACGCTGTCGGCCGTCCGCGCGTCGGACCCGACCGCCGACGCCAGGGTCGAGTACAGATCGAGGGTGCTGGCCGGCCGGAGGTAGACCTCGCCCTGCGGCAAACCCGCGGGCCACTTGACCAGGTAGGGCACCCTGATGCCGCCGTCCAGGTGGTAGCGCTTGCCGCCGGAGAGGGGTGAGTTCGTGCAGATGACGGCCGGCATGTAGTTGATGCAGCCGTTATCCGAGAGGAAGACGACGAGCGTGTTCTCCTCGAGCCCGTGGTCGCGCAGCGTCGCCGTGACCCGGCCCACCATGTCGTCGACGGACGAAACCATGGCAGCGAAGATGCGCGCCCCTTCTTCCTCGATGTGCGCGAAGCGGGAGACGTACTCGTCGGTGGCCTGAATCGGCGTATGCGGGGCGTTCGGCGCCAGCATGAGGAAGAACGGCTCGTCCGCGTGGCGCTCGATGAATGAGACGGCGCGGTCCGCGAACACGTCGGTCAGGTACTCGTCGACCTCGACGACCTCGTAGCCGTCCATGATCGCGCGCGGGCCATCGCCACGGTTGGCGCCCGGCGAGCGAGGACCGATGGACTCCGGGCTGGGCGTGGTCGGGCGCGGCCAGGAGTGGGCGCCGGAAGCGGCCGGGTCGAGGTAGCTGGTGCCACCGCCGAGCAGTCCGAAGAACTCGTCGAAGCCCCGTTTGATCGGGTGGTACTGCTCGCGTGCGCCGAGGTGCCACTTCCCCACCAGACCGGTTGCGTAGCCGGCCTCGCGCATCATGTCGCCGATCGTCGTCTCGCCGGTCGGGAGCCCGAGTTCGGCGTCGGCGTTCCGTTCGTAGTTCGCGGTTGGGTTGTACTCGTAGCCGAACCGGTTCTGGTAGCGGCCGGTGTAGAGACCGGCTCGCATCGGGCTACAGACCGCGGCGGAGGCATAGCCGTCGGTCAGACGGATGCCGTTCGCCGCCAGTTCGTCGATGTGCGGGGTCGAGATGACCGTCGATCCGTTGGCGCCGATATCGCCGTAGCCGAGGTCGTCGGCAAGGATGATGATGACGTTGGGCGGGGGCGGGGTCGGTACGTCGGCAGCCTCGGGTTCCGGACCGCAGCCGGCCACGGCAAGGGCCAGCGCGAGGGCCGACGCCGCAATAGTCCAGTGATGCGTCTTCATGGTTCCGCTCCTCCTGTGTCTCCTCGTTCTGAATCAGGCCGCTACCTGCAGCTCCAGTTCGCGGCGTCGTTCACGTCGCCCTCGCCGTTGTACTTCGCCGCCTTCGGATGGGCGCAGAGCGGGCGCGTGAAGGCCGGTTCGGGGCCCGGACGACTCGCCTCGATCCGTTCCGGCGCGACGCCATTCTCCGTCCAGGCCACCAGCGGGTCCACGTAGTCCGCCACCCAGGCGCCGGGGCCGCGGCCGCAGTGGATCATGCCGGGGACCATGAACAGGCGGTAGAACTCGCCCGCCTCGTCCGCGCCGCCGCTCTCCTTCTCGACGTCATGTAGGTAGTCGATCGCACGCTGCGGACGCAGGGGGTAGTCGTTCCAGCCCTGGTACATCAGTAGCTTGCCGCCGCGGGCCCGGAACGCGGAAAGGTCCGCCGTGAGCACGTCGAGTGGAGCTGTGGCGTCGGCGATCTGGTCGCGGTCGGCGACCGGGTCGAATGTCTCGACGTCGAAGTCCGGCTCGAAGCACATCAGGGCATCGAGCAACACATCCATGCCGTCGATCAGGGACTGGTCCGGCGCGCCTCGCCGGGCCGTGGGCAGCATCCAGCCGGCCCAGTCGCCGGCGTCCTCGGCCCCCGGCGGCACGCCGGGTGAGAGGACGTTGCCGTCCGCGTCCACCACGTCTTCGTACATGTAGCGCGCGGTCTGGAGTTGGCCCGCGGTCAGGCAGTTCTTCGTCGAGTCCGGAGGGCACTGGAGCGCGTTCAGGTCGAAGACGTCGGCGGTGCACTTCGTCGGATCGTCGATCACGCCGTCCTCGACTCCGTCCAGAGCGTCGCAGGCCTCGCGGGACGCCTTGCCGAGCAACTGGAGCGACTCCTCGGTCAGCGGGTGCTTCGCCTGCAGGCGAGCCCCGCCCATCATCCAGGGCACGAACTCCTGGAAGCGGAAGGCGGGCGCTCCGGCCAGGATGCCGTCGTAGTCGTCCGGGAAGCGGGTCGCCTCCAGCATCGCCGCCCGGCCGCCGTTCGAGCACCCCTTGAGGTAGGCGCGGTCGATCTCTCGGTCGTAGTACTTCTGGATCACCCGCTTGGCGGCCCCGGTCGCCAGGTGGACACCGCGGTAGGCGTAGTCGAGCAGCGCCTCGGGCTGCCGCGTGTAGTCCCGGTCCTGGCCTTCGTGGCCGGTGTCGGTCGACGCCATCGCGAAGCCGCGGCTCAGGAGACTTGTCGTGTCGCCGATGAAGCCGGCGGCGCCGCCGACGGTGCTGAACATCATGCGGCCGTTCCAGTCGTCGGGCAGCGTGACCTCGAAGCGGATCGCCCGGTTGACGACGCCGCGCACCCGGCAGTGGGCCGGCGCCCGCTCCGAGGCCGGCACCCGGAATCCCGGCTCGACCGCGTGGTCGAGATCGGTCAGGGCGACCAGGCCGCGGCAGTTGCGATCGGTGTCATTGGCAACAAGGGGCGCTGCGGCAACCAGGAGCAGCAGCAGGGTGTGCGCGGAAAGTCGGGTCGTCATTGGTGTTCCTGGGCTGAGATGTGTCGAAGATCAGGCTGCCACGCCGGCGCGGGCGATGAGCGCCACCGTGCCGTCGGCCTTGGCGATCCAGACGAAGGCAGCCGTGCGCGTCGGATCGTCGAGGTCGGCGCCGGTCACGACGCCGTTCGCGGTGATCGTGTCCCCGGGCCAGACCGGGTTCGTGAACTTGAGATCGAAGGAGCCGCTCCGCCACCACGCCTCGCCGAAGCGCTCCTCCAGGATGTGCCCCACATAGGCCATGGTCATCCGGCCACCGACCACCACGTCCTGGAAGCCCAGCTCCCGCGACGCTTGCTTGTCGGTGTGGTAGCTCGCGTTGCCGTGGAAGAACTGGCCGCACATCTCGAGCGAAACGGTGCGCTCCAGCCCGCCGAACCGCTCGCCGTCCGGGACCTCGAAGCGGCGCGCACCGGGTTTCCGGCGGGGATCGCGCAGTTCGACATCGCCGGCGTACTCCTGGTCGCGCAGGAAGCTCTGATGGTGGTGGGTCTCCAGGACCTGGCGACCGGCGCCGTCCTTGAGTCGGACACGGTAGTCCACGACGACACGGTTCCGCCGGTCGTAGATGTCGCAGATATCGCCCTCGACCCGGTAGGCGGCCCCCGCCTCCATCGGCGCCGAAAGGGCCCACTCCTCACGCATCCAGAGATGGCCCGTCTGGTTGGCGAACGCAATCTCGCGGAAGTAGTCGCCGTCCGGGCCGCTGGCGATGGTCGAGGGCAGCAGGCCGCTGGTCGGCGGGTCGAGTTCCAGGCCGCCGTAGTGGTCGGCAAGAACAGCGTCATCGACCACGAAGGTCCCAGTGCTCAGCCGCTTGCCGACGTACGGCCCGTTCCCATTCGACTGGTCCATCATCTCCTCCCTACCAGCGAGCGGAAGCGTGCGGGTCCTCACAGATGATGTGGACGTGCTCGAAGGTCAGCGCCATCTGGCAGCCTGGGTTCGGTGTTGGCCTCAGCCTATCGCTGCCGGGCGACGACTACGCACCGGCCACCAGCGGCCACAACCCGTCGCCGCCGGCTTCGACCGCCATCGAGCCGACCTTCTGCTGCCAGGTTCCCTCGTCGCCGTCCGCGTCACGCCATGTCCAGAGGCGGCGGGTGAAGCGGTGCAGGTCGTGCTCGCGCGTGTAGCCGATCGCGCCGTGGAGTTGGTGGGCAATGCGGGTCACCTCGTAGCAGGCCTCGCTGGCGCGGGCCTTGGCGCAGGCCGCCATGAAGGTGGCGTCGCCGCTGCCGCCATCGAGCGCGGCTTCGACCGCCGCGATCGCTGTGTCCGCGGCGACGCCGACCACCGCCGCCTGACTCGCCATCACCGCAACCAGTTGCTGTACTGCCTGAAACCGGGCCAGCGGGCGCCCGAACTGCACACGGCCCTGCACATGTTCGATCGTCAGGTCCAGGATCCGTTCCATCGCGCCGGCGATCATCGCGCTGCGCGCGGCAGCCATCAGGATCGATGGAGCCGGCCCTCGGCCCAAGCTGCTCGACTGACCCTCCGGGATCGGCGGCAGCGCGCCCAGCCGGCCTATCGGCTCGCCGGCGCTGTTCGTGCCGCGCTCGAGGTCGACCTCGCCGGCGGCGATCCAACCCACGCCGCCGGCGCCATCAGCGACGACCACGGCCGCGATCTCGTCCGGCCAGAGCACCTCCGCGGCGTCTGAACCGGTGACGAGCCCTAGCGGCCCGGACGGCGCCTCGAGACCGGCGCCTAGGAGCACCCGCCGCCCGATCATCGTCTCGACGAAGGGCAACGGCAGCGCGAAGGCTCCGGCCGCGCGCGCCACAGCCATCGCGTCGCCGAACTCGACGCCGGCGCCCCCGGCCCCTTCGGGCAACAGCATGTCCACCAAGCCGTTCTCCTCGATCATCAGCCAGTGATCGACCGGGAAGCGGCCGGCCTCGACGCCTTCGAACACCTCGTCTTCCGTTGCCGCCTCGAACAGCCGGAAAGCCGTATCCAGGAGAAGCTGGCGCGGTGCCATCCGAGCGCCCGAAGACGGGCGCTCGGACTGGTTCGCGGACCGGCGCGGGTCGCGCCGCCCGGGTGCGCTCATCGCAACCTCAGGCCGCGGGCAACGATGCCCCGCAGAATCTCGGTTGCGCCGCCCTGAATCGTGTACGAAGGCGCGGCCATGACCACCTGCTGCAGGATGTCGAGGAGCGTCCCGTCAACGATCCCCTCGTCGGCCGCGACGCGGCGCACCGCCTCCGGTACTTCCTGCTGGAAGTTGGTGCCGAGGTCCTTGACCAGGGCCGACTCGACATTCGGCGTACCGCCGGCCTCAAGCGCTGCCGCTACGGAGATCGAAGCGGCGCGCAGCGCCCAGAGCCGGCTGACGAGCCGCCCGGCCTCGCGCCGGGCCGCCGGCGAAGCACTCTGCCCCAGCACATCGACCAGCGCCCGCAGCAGATGAAAGTTGGTGAGGAACCGCTCCGGACCGCTGCGCTCGTAGGCCAGTTCGGACGTCACCTGCGCCCAACCGTCGCCGGGATTGCCAAGCAGGCAGTCGTCGGGCAGGAAGGTGTCCTCAAAGAAGACCTCGTTGAAGTCGTGACGGCCGGGCAGGTCGATGATGGGGCGGACCGTGATCCCGTTCGAGTTCCTGAGGTCGATGATGACCTGGCTCATCCCGGCATGCCGCTTGTCCGACTTCGGCTCGGTGCGGAGCAGCGCGACGCAGAACTCCGCCTGGTGCGCATAGGAGGTCCAGATCTTCGAACCGTTGACCCGCCAGCCGCCGCCGGTGCGCTCGGCGCGGGTGCGGATCGAGGCCAGGTCCGAACCCGAGTCGGGCTCGCTCATGCCGACCGCAAAGGAGATCTCGCCGCGGGCGATCGGCGGCAGGAAGCGCTGCTTCTGCTCCTCGGTGCCGAAACGCAGGATGCTCGGGCCGATCTGGCGGTCGGCGAACCAGTGGAACGCGGTCGGCGCGCCCGCCGCCAGCAGTTCCTCGGTGACGACGTAGCGCTCCAGGTAGCTCCGCTCCGAACCGCCGTACTGCCGTGGCCAGGTCATGCCGATGAAACCGGCCGCGCCGAGTGCTTGGCTGAGCGCCGGGTTGCGGCCCCACCACGACAATCCGTCCGCTAACCAAACGCCCGCGGCGCGCGTCTCTTCCAGTAGATCGCGGACCTGCGAGCGCAGGTTCCCGGCAGTCTCGGGAAGAACGGCTGGCGAGAAACGAAGATGGATGCTCGGCGCCTTCACAGCGGAGCGGCAGCGTACCAACCCGGGTAGCGCGGAACGCGCTACCCGCGAACCACTCCGTGCGCCCGTCAGCGGGTGCGCGGATGACATGAGACTCCGCCACCAGCGAATAGGATGCGACTCATGACCGAGACCCGCAAACCGAGACGATTCCTCGCCTTTCTGAAGTGGACCGGCATCACCGTGGCCGGTCTGGCCGGACTGGCGCTGGTGCTGAACCTGACCACCGGAATGCACCTCCAGATGACCGGCAACTTCATGCCGCAACTGGACTTCCACGACGAGGACCGGCATTACCGCGCCCTGGAGGCCCATCGGGACCGGAGCGCGGAAGTCGCGCCGGCCCCCGATCCCGAGCAACCGGAACCGACCGAGGTCCCCGACGGCGACAACGCTCCGGGGCCCGAGGCCGAACGCAGTGACGCCGCCGCGCAAACGAACGAGGGCGCCGCCCCAGCCGCCGTCGTCGCAACAGACCTGCCGGAAGACGCAACCCAACCGGATCCGCCGGTCGAAGGAGCTCTTCCCGCCGGCTCCTGGCCCTACTACCGGGGCCTCCACATGGACGGCCGCTATCCCGAGCCGATCAACACCGTCTGGCCCAAGGCCGGCCCACCCGAGCTGTGGCGGATTCCCGTCGGTGGCGGCTATTCCTCCTTCGTCGTCGGCCACGGACTCGCCTACACGATCGAGCAGCGCCGCGAGCAGGAGGTCGTCGCGGCCTACGACGTCCTGACCGGCGTCGAACGCTGGTCAGTGAGCTGGGATGCCCGCTTCGAGGAGAGCATGGGCGGCGACGGTCCCCGAGCTACACCAGCCCTTCACGGCGGCACGCTGTTCGCGCTCGGCGCCACAGGCGAATTCCGGGCGCTCGACGCGGTCACAGGCAAAGGGATCTGGCGCACGAACATCCTCGACGACGCGGGCGCCACCAACCTGAACTGGGGCATGGCGGCGTCACCCGTAATCATGGGCGACGCCGTGCTCACCGCACCTGGCGGCCCGGACGGCGCGGTGATCGCCTACGAGCTCGCCACCGGCGCCATCCGCTGGCGGGCGCTCGACGCCCAGGGCGCCTACACCGCGCCGGCCGTGTTCACCCTGGACGGACTTTCCCAGATCGTCCTGATCGGCGGCGACCAGGTCATCTCCCTGGCAACCGACGGCAGCCGGACCTACTGGAGCCGGCCCTGGGCGACGATGAACGGGATCAACGCCGCGCAGCCGCTGCAGGTCGCGCCGAACCGCGTGTTCGTGTCGTCCGGCTACGGCCACGGCGCCGCGATGCTCGAGGTCGAAGCGGACATCGAGGCAAACGCCGCCGAAGTCAGTGAGATCTGGTTCAGCAACCAGATGAAGAACAAGTTCTCGAGCTCCGTGCTCCACGAGGGATACATCTACGGCCTCGACGAGGGCATCCTCGCCTGCATCGACCCGGCTACCGGCGACCGGGTCTGGAAGGGCGGCCGCTACGGCCATGGCCAGATCCTGCTCGCCTCAGGCCACCTGGTCATCACCACCGAACGCGGCCACCTCGTTCTGGTGCGCGCCACCCCCGAGGGTCACCAGGAGGTCGCCGCCCTGCCGGCCGTGGCGGGCCGCACCTGGAACAACCCCGCGATCGCCGAGGGCATCCTGCTGGTCCGCAACGACCGCGAAGCGGTGGCGTTCGACCTGCGGCCGCAGACCTGAGACCGATCGCGGCGCCCGCCGGCGGAGGGCCGCCGTTTGGCCCGCTGGCTCGTCGCGGTTAGCCCCGCCAACTCTCGGCCGTTTGCCCCGCTAGAACTTGGCCGTTTATCCCGCTAGAACTTGGCCGTTTGTCCCGCTGAACTCCGTTCGCCATCCCGATGAGGCCGGCCTGGTCGCCCCACCTACGCTCGCGGGCAGTGCTGCGCGAAGCTCCAAAGAGACACTTCGTCGATCCTTCCCTGGCCGTGGCCGCTCTGCAAGCCACACCGACCCGCCTGCTGGATGATCTGCCCTTCCTCGGCCTGCTCTTCGAGTCGCTCGTCATCCGCGACCTCCGCATCTACGCCCAGGCCAACGACGCCGAGGTCTTCCACTATCGAGAAAAGAACGGCCTGGAAGTCGACGCGATCGTGCAGGCCGCCGACGGGCGCTGGGCGGCGTTCGAGATCAAGTTGGGCCACCGCTGGTTCGATGAAGGCGCCAAGAACCTCCGCCGCCTCGCCCAGCGCGAACCGCGCGCAGCGAGGGACACGCAAAGCAAGCCGTCCGCTCTGGCCGTGATCGTGCCGAACGGCTACGGCGCCGTCCGAAACGACAATGTCGGCGTCATCCCCATCGGAGCGCTTGGGCCGTAGGTTCCTGCCTCCCCTTTGGTGTAGTGGCTCAGACAGATACGAGACGGAAGGGCTTGCAATGAGTTAGGGGGATCGCCAGGCCGTCGGCCGTCTCGGGACGCCCCTGAAACAACCCGGCCACCGCCCAAGGCATCCTCCTGGACCGCAACGACAGCGAAGCTGTCGCCAACGATCTGCGACCGCAGACGTAGCATCTGAGGACGCTCTCGAGCCGCCAAGGCGGTTCAGGAACGCGCCGTTACGACCGCGGCCCAGACAGTCGCTGGAGCGTCGCCTGGCCGCCATTCGTGAAGCGCAACTCGATCACGTCCGGGTCAGCCAACTCACCCTGCGCGATGAGACCTCCCTTCTCCAACCATTGCTCCCAGATCTGTATCCGCCCGCCCTCAATCTCGAAATGATGGTCCTTCAAGGCGCCGTCTTCATCCATGAAGGCCACCCAGAAGGCGCGGTTCCGTTCGAAGAAGACCTTGCTGACGCCTTCCGTCTGTTCACCGATCACTTCCCAGGTGCCGTCGATCTCGGTCGGGGCCCGATTGTTGAAGTTGGCGACCCAGTACGTAAACGAGAAGGCCAGGACGCCCGCCACAAGGACGCCGCATACCGTGGCCACCCGCGCCGCTCGCGTCGATTCGTGGTCTACAAACACAACGGCCAGCAACTGCCGGACATGGGGTCGGACCAGATAGAGAAGTCCGCAGATCAGGATGATCGCCATCACCGTTGCACCGAGGTCCACGGCGAAGGCGATGTCGATCAGCACGACATTCACCATTGCCGGCAGCAGTACCAACGCCCCCGCGAGCGCGGTGCGCCGAAACGCGAGCAGCACGCCGCCGAGGATCTCGATCAGCGCGATGAAGCCCTTGTACAGGCCGGAGTAGCCAAAGAAGTACCACACGAGCCAGAAGGAGGAGACGTCCTCAAGCGGCGTCGCAAGCCGGGAGTCGAGAACGGTGAACTGCGAGGCGTTCACCTTCGCGAACCCGTAGATCATGAACTGCGCGACGCAGAACCAACGCACCACTCCTCGCAGGATGGTTTCCCGCTCTTCGCCGGCTGGCTGCACGGTTGTCATCACATGACCCTCATTGTTCGGACAAGAAAGCCCGCTATCTTCGTCACGACACGGGGACACACTCAGGCTACTACGGCCACCAACCGGGCCCGACCGAGCGTTCCGCCATGCGCACGCTCTCCAGCCTGGGCAGAGGCCAGGCGGGTGTCACCGCCGCCATCCGACGCCCCGCCGGCGCCCCTACCCCGGGATTTCGACGACCAGGTACTCGCCCTCGCGGGTGACCGGGTAGGTCTCGGCCGTGTACGGGCCCTTGACCATGCCGGGGGCCGGAGCTTCGGGGTCCTCGATCGCAGTCGTCGCGGTCGTCGCGGCCTCGGTCGCTTCGGCGAGTTCCTCGCCGGCGACGGTCTCGACCTCGTAGCGGCGCACGCGCAGCCGCTCGGGCGCGCACCAGGACTGGCCGGTGCGGACGTGGAACTCCCAGCCGTGCCAGGGACAGGAGAGGATTTCGCGGCTCGGGCGGTACTCGAAGGCGCCGGGACGCTCGGAACGGAGCACGCCCCAGAGCTTGCCCTCGCACAGCTTGCCGCCCTGGTGCGGGCAGCGGTTGCGCAGCGCGAAGAACTCACCGTCCAGGTTGAAGACGCCGATCGAGCGGCCGGCGACGGTCACGATCTTGCGGTCGCCGGATTCGATCTCGGACGCCTCGGCGACGACGTACTTCATGCGCGGATGGCCTACGCCGAGATCGAGTCCGGCAGAGGCCCTAGAGCCCGTAGAGAGCGCGAGCGTTCTCGCGCTGGATGCCGCGGACGAGCTGCTCGTCGAGCCCGGAGGGCAGGACGACGTCGGGATTGTCACCGTCCCAGTGCGGGTAGTCGCTCGCAATGAGGATGTGGCTTGCCAGGTCGCCGAAGTGCTCGATCAGGGCCAGGAAGTCCCGGCGCCGTGGCGGCTCCTCGATCGGCTGGGTGGTGACGTAGACATGCTCGGCAATCACCTCGGACGGCAGGCGCTCGAGGTGCGGCGCTTCGGCGCGCAGCAGGCTCCAGGCGGAATCCAGACGCCAGATCAGGGGCGGCAGCCAGCCGAAGCCGTTCTCGACCGAGATCATCCGCAGGCTCGGGAAGCGATCGAAGACGCCTTCGACCACCATACTGGTGATGTTCGCCTGCACCGCCTGGGGCGGGCTCGTGTGGTCCTCGATGTAGTACGAGGCGTGCCCGGCCCCGGTGATCGGGTGACCGTAGGCGCCGAAGGCATGCGAGGCGACGTGCATACCGGTCTCGGCGCAGGCCTCGTAGATCGGCCAGTACTTGCGGCGGCCCATCGGCTCCTGCATCCGGCCCAGGAACAGCACCTGGACGAAGCGCCCGTCGGCGCCGCAGCGCCGGATCTCGGCGGCCGCGGCGACCGGGTCCTGAGGCGTCACGACCGCGGACGCGCGCAACCGCGGCTCCGGGTCGAGCCACTCGGCGATCTGCCAGTCGTTGGCGGCGGTAGCCAGCGCCGCGCCCAGTTCCAGGTCGAGCGCCGAGGTGACCGGGGTCAGCGGGTTCAGGATGGCGTATTCCACGTTGTACGGGTCGAGAAAGTCCTCCCGCGCGAAGCCGACTTCCGAACCGGGGGTACGGCCTGACGGCGGCCGCGCCGCCTCGCGATGGTCCATGAAGCGCGGGTAGTAGCCGCTGTTCGGGTGGCGCACACCGAAGGTCTCGAGGTGGTCGCGCCAGCGCGTCGACAGGTACGGGTACAGATCCTTGATCGAGTCGAGCTCGTTGTGGAAGTCGCAGTCGATGATCGGCGGCCGCTTCGGCGCCAGCGCGGTAGGAAGCGCCGAGGTTTGGGTGGATGGCTCGATCAGGGTTACGGTCATGGTTACCCTCCTTCGGACAAGCCGTAGAAGCTGCGGGCGTTCTCGAACCTGATCTTACGCCCCAGCGCTTCCGGCACCAGCCGCAGCAGGAGATCGCCGGCGTCGCAGGCGTGGACGTGGGGATAGTCGCTCGCGTAGAGCAGCAGGTCCTCCGACCCGAGCTGGTCGACGACTTCGCACAGGTGTGCGGGGTCCGGCGGCGCGTCGAGCGGCTGGATGCCGACCCGGACGTGCTCGCGGAAGTAGTCGGAAGGCGGACGGCGCACCCAGGGCACCAGCCGCCTCAGGTTTCGCCACTCCTTGTCCATGCGCCAGAGGTGGGCCGGGATCCAGGTGAAACCGGATTCCAGGAAGACGACCCGCAGATTCGGACAGGCGTCGAACACCCCCTCGACGATCATGCTCGTGAGTTGGGTCGCGAACACCTGCGCCATCGCCGTGTACTCCTCCAGGAAGAACGATGGCCAGCCGGTCGGTGTCGGCGGCATGACGGGCGCGCCGCCGAAGTGGATCGCCGCCACCAGACCGCTCTCCTCGATCGTCTTCCAGAGCGGGTGATAGTGGCGGCTTCCCAGCGGGTGCTCGGTCCGGACCGGGATCAGGACCTGGACGAAGCCCGGCCTGCCGGCGCAGCGCTCGATCTCCTCGGCCGCCGCGCTCGGCAGTTGGATCGGCGCCACGACCGAACCGCGGAGCCGCGGTTCCTGCTCCAGCCACTCCCCCGCCTGCCAGTCGTTCGTGGCGCTCGCAAGGACGCAAGCCACGTCCGGGTTGTGGATGCTGTCGACCGCGTACAGACAGCTTGAGATCGCCGTTTCGGCCCCGCCCTGCTCGAACACCGCCTCGCGGAGTTCCGCCAGGCCGCCGCGGCGGCCGGCTACGGGCGACCTCGGCGGGTAGTACTCCTGGGAGGCGCCCTTGTCCACTGTGTTGTTGAAGTGCTCGACCCAGTGGCCGGGCAGCAGGGGCAACAGGTCCTTCAGGCGCGGATTGGGGATGTGAACGTCGGCGTCGATCATGGCTAGGGCGTTCCCATCTCGAAGTAGTAGTGCCAGTGGCTTGAACACCCGGGATTGAACGCCGCGCCGCAACCAGGGCAGGTCGAATCGCAGCCCATGTACTCGGCAATCGTAAGCCGCAGGCCGCAGATTCCGCACAGCACCGCCTCCCGGTCGCGCTCAGTTAGCGGCCAGACCGTCACGTGGTGGTCGGCCACCTCTCGGTGGCAGTCGATGCACGGAAACCACTCGCCGCAGCACGCAAAGCGCATGGCGATCACGTCCGCCGGGCCGTGGTAGTGGGCGCAACGGGTCTGAGTGTCCACACCCACTCCACGCACCACGGGTCGGGGTTCCGAGCCCGGCGAGCCGGCACGCTCCGAAAACAGGTCGACCATCACGGCAACGCCAGCGCGACCAGTTTGGGTGTCGTCTTCTGAGCTGCCAGCGCCGTAGCTCCCAGGCTCGCGTGTCGTCCGATCTGCATGCCATCCTCCGTCACCGCGGTCCCGGAGCCTATCGCCCAGCCTGCCCTCGTCGGATGCGGGCGCCCGCGTGCCATCCGCGCGCCCGCTGCGGGCGAGACGCCCGCGTGCCATCCGCGCGCCCGATGACGGGCGCACGGAGTGGTTCGCGGGTGGCGCGCCCCGCGCCACCCGGGTTCCCAAGGCCTCGACTCGCCCGTTGTCCGTTCCAAACCGGGTTATCGTATGCGCCCGCAACGAGCAGCCAGGAGGCCACCCATGCCAGCACTCGACGGCCTGCGAATCCTCGATTTGACGCAGTACGAAGCCGGAACCTCATGCACCCAGGCCCTGGCCTGGCTGGGCGCAGACGTGGTCAAGGTGGAGCGGCCCGGGACCGGCGATCCCGGACGCGGCCTCGCGGGCGGGCGGAGCACTGACGACTCCGAGTACTTCATCGCCTGGAACAGCAACAAGCGCAGCATCGCGATCAACCTCGGCACCGAAGAAGGCCGCGACCTGCTGCTGAAGCTCGCGCCCCGCTTCGACATCCTGGTCGAGAACTTCGGCCCCGGCGTGGTCGAGAAGCTGCGACTCGACTACGACTCGATCCGCGAGGTTCACCCCGAGGTCATCTACGGCCGGATCAAGGGTTTCGGCAACAGCGGGCCCTACAGCGACTTCAAGTGTTTCGACCCGGTGGCGCAGGCCGCAGGCGGCGCGATGTCGATCACCGGCAATGTCGACGGGCCGCCGCTCCGTCCCGGCACGACGATCGGGGACTGCGGGACCGGTGTGCAGATGGCCTTGGCGCTGTGCGCCGCATACGCCCACAAGCTGCGCACCGGCAGGGGTCAACTGGTCGAAATCTCCATGCAGGAGGGGGTGACCTGGTTCATGCGCACCGCGATCGCGATGGGCGGCAGCTTCGGCAGTCAGGCTGCAGCGCGCAGCGGCACCGGTCGCGGAGCGATGATGAACATCTACGCCTGCAAACCGTTCGGCCCGAATGACTACGTCTACATGTGCGTGGTCACGAACCGGATGTGGAAGGCGCTCTGCGCAGCCATCGGCCGCGAGGAACTCGCCGACGATCCCCGCTACAACACTCCGAAGCTCCGCTTAGAGAACAGCGACGAGCTGACGGAAATCATCGCCGAGTGGACCGGCCACCGCACGAAGCACGAGGCGATGGCCATCCTCGGCCAGGCCGGCGTGCCGGCGAGCGCCGTTCTCGACACGCTCGACCTGTTCGCCGACCCGCACCTTGTCGAACGTGGATTCGTCCGCACGATCGACCATGAATCCAGGGGTCCGGTCCAGGTCCTGGGCTCACCGATGAACCTCAGCGACAGCCAGGTCGAGATCGAGGCGGCGCCGCTCCTGGGCCGCCACACCGACAGCGTCCTGGCCAATGAACTCAACCTCTCGCAAACTGAAATCGACCGGCTGCGCGCGGACGGTGTGCTAGGTGCGGCGCCCACGCCCGAAGCTGCAGGCGGCCAGGAGACCACGACATGACGACCCTGACCGGAGACACCCTGATCGCCCGCAGCTTGAAGCAGCAGGGCGTCGACTACATGTTCGGCATCGTCGGCTTCCCCGTCTACGGGATTGCCCACGCCGCACAGCAGGCCGGCATCCAGTACTTCGGTTTTCGCAACGAGCAGGCGGCCAGCTATGCCGCCGGCGCGGTCGGCTATCTGACCGGGCGTCCGGGGGCGTGCCTCGCCGTGTCGGGTCCCGGCATGGTGCACGGCATTGCCGGCTTGGCCAACGCGGAGAAGAACTGCTGGCCGATGCTGCTGCTCGGCGGCGCCAACGACCGATACCAGAACGGCCAGGGCGCCTTCCAGGAGTGCCCCCAGGTCGAGGCCGCGCGTCCGTTCACGAAGTACTCGGCCGAGATCGACGCCCCTCACCGGGCCCCTTTCTACGTCGAGCAGGCGGTGCGCACGTCGATCTACGGCCGTCCCGGCGCTTCCTACCTGAACCTGACGAACGACGTGTTGACCGCCCAGGTCGACGAAAAGGACGCGGAGTTCCCGCCCCGCTGCCCCGATCCACCGATCTCTCTCGCCGACCCGCGGGACGTCGAGCGCGCCGTGGGGGTTCTGCGCGAAGCGAAGAACCCGCTGGTCATCGTCGGCAAGGGTGCGGCCTACGCCCGCGCCGAGACCGAAGTGCGCCGCTTCGTTGCGCGCACCAACCTACCCGTGCTGCCGACGCCGATGGGCAAGGGCGTGGTCTCCGACGACGATCCGCACCTGGTCGCTCCGGCACGCTCCTTCGCGCTCCAGAACGCCGACGTGATCCTGCTGATCGGCGCCCGTCTGAACTGGATCCTCCACTTCGGCCAGCCGCCGCGCTTCAAGAAGGGCGTGCGGGTGCTCCAGATCGATCTTGCCGCCGAGGAGATCGGCGCCAACGTCCCCACCGAGGTCGGCATGGTCGGCGACGCGCGGGCGGTCACGGCGCAGTTGAACGAGGCGCTCGACGCCGACCCCTTCGCGCTGCCCGCCGACAGCGAATGGCTGGCGAAGCTGCGCGAGAACGCGACGCAGAACCAGGCCGCGGTCCAGGCGATGCTCGAGGACGACAGCGAGCCGATGGGCTACTACCGCGCCCTGCGCGAGATTGCCGACCGCCTGGCGCCGCAGGACATGCTCATCGCCGAAGGCGCGAACACGATGGACATCTCCCGCACCGTGCTGCCGAACATGGAACCGCGCAAGCGACTCGACGCCGGCACATTCGGCACCATGGGCGTCGGCCTGGGGCTGGCGATCGCGGCCGCCGTGGTCCATCCCAACCGGCGGACGATCTGCGTCCAGGGCGATTCGGCGTTCGGCTTCTCCGGCATGGAGGTCGAAGTGGCCTGCCGGTACAACCTCCCCATCACTTTCGTTGTGATCAACAACAACGGCATCGGCGGCGGCGTCAGCGAGTACATTCCCGGCAAGCCGCTGCCGACCTCCACCTACACCTTGCGTGCCCGCTACGAGCGCGTGATCGAGGCCTTCGGCGGCACGGGCTACCTGGTCGAGAAGGTGGCCGACCTCGGGCCGACGCTTGATGCGGCCCTCGCTTCCGACCGGCCGGCTCTGGTCAACGTGCTGATCGACCCGAAGGCGCAGCGGAAGCCGCAGAAGTTCTCCTGGCTCACCCGCTGACGGGTAGGGCAGCGAAGCGGCGGTTCAAAGCACCCGAAGCAAGAGAAAAGCAGGAGACCTGGTCCCATGGGCATCAAGATCGGCGACGTATCGATCACCCCGATCATCGAGATCGACTATCCAGTACCGGCATCCTTCCTGTTGCCGGACGCCACGCCGGAGAACCTCGCGCCGGACCTGGACTGGCTCGAACCGCACTTCGTGACCCCGAACGGGGAACGGCTGAAGATGATCATCCAGGCCTTTCTGGTCGAATCGAGGGGCCTGAAGATCGTCGTCGACACCTGCGTCGGCAACGACAAGCAGCGCGCCCTGCCGGCCTGGAACGAGCTCGACGGCCCCTTCCTGCAGGAGATCCGTGACGCCGGCTTCCCGCGCGAGCAGGTCGACCTGGTGGTCTGCACCCACCTTCACATCGACCACGTGGGCTGGAACACGATGAAGGTCGACGGCAAGTGGGCGCCCACCTTCCCGAACGCGCGCTACATCATGGCGCGGCCCGAGTTCGACTACTGGAAGGACGCTGGAGAGGGCAACTGGGGCGATGTCTTCGGCGACTCGGTGGCGCCGGTCTTCGAGGCCGGCCTGGTCGATCTCGTCGACTGCGACCACCAGATCAACCCCGAACTCCAGTTCTTCCCCACCCCCGGCCACACGCCGGGTCACTGCAGCATCGCCGTCTCCTCCGGCAGCGAGGAAGGCGTGATCTCGGGCGATGTGATGCACCACCCGTGTCAGTGCGCCCATCCCGAGTGGTGCTCGATCGCCGACATCGACCGCGACGCCGCGATCGCCGCCCGCCGCGGCTTCTGCGGACGCTTCAGCGACACCGGCATCACCGTCGTCGGCACCCACTGGGCGGCGCCGACCGCGGTCCTGCTCACGGCCCACGGCGACGCGTGGAAGACCCAGGTCGATTGAGCCGGCTCGCCGGCCCACTCCGGTACACTCCGCCACCGTCATGACCGTCCCCCGCACCTTGCTCGCCCTCGCCGCCGCTGCCGCGGCCGTGTCGCTCGCGTCGTGCGCCAGCGAGGAAACCGGACCGCCCTTCCGCGAGGTCGCGGGAGTGCGGCTGCTGATGGCCTCCATGATCGAGCCCGCGGCCGATCACATCTGGGCTTCGGCCGGCACGATCATCACCGCCGAGGAGACGATCGAGATCCAGCCCGAAACGGACGAGGACTGGATCCTCGTCCGCAACGCGACCGTCGCGGTCGCGGAAGCCGGCAATCTGCTGATGATGGACCGGCGCAAGATGGACGACGGCGACTGGCTCGCCTGGTGCCGGCAGATGATCGAAGCGGGCGATGCCGCGATGCAGGCTGCCGACGCCCGGGACGTCCAGGGCATCTTCGATACCGGCGAGCAGATCTACTTCTCCTGCGCCGGCTGTCACGCGCAGTACTGGGTCAACGATCCCAACCAGTTCCGTCCGTAGGCGCACCGGCTGAACGCTGCGCCGGCAGGGCTCGGAGGAGGACCGGGTTGCGACACACGCTAGTGCTCCTCCACCGCTGGTTGGGCATCGCCGGCAACCTTCTGTTCGTGGTCTGGTTCGCTTCGGCGCTGGTCATGATGTACGCGCGGATGCCGGCGCTCGACCCCGGCGACCGGCTGAACCGGCTGCCGCCGCTCGATCTGGACGCAGTCCGGGTCGGCCCGGGCCAGGCCGCGGCGGCGGCGCGCCTGGAGGCCGGCGGTGAGGAAGCGCGCCAGATCCGCCTCGGCATGGCCGGGGAACGGCCCATCTACCGGCTGCGCACCGCGGCCGGCTGGACCGCGGTCGGCGCGGACACCGGCAGTCCGATGCTGCAGCTCTCGGAGAGTCAGGCGGCGGCGATCGCGACGCAGTTCGCGCGGCCACCGGCCGGCGAGGTGACGCCGCACGAACTCCACTACGACCGGCTGCTGCCCCGCCCCGACCAGTGGACCCTGGAACTTCCCTCCCTGTTTCCCCTACACCGCATCCGCTCCGGCAGCGACATGCTCTACGTCTCCGATCGCACCGCCGAGGTCGTGATGGAGACGACCGCGACATCCCGGTTCTGGGGTACCAGCGGCGCCGTCTTCCACTGGCTCTACTTCAGGCCGCTGCGTTCACACTCCACGCTGTGGCGCCAGTTGATCGTCTGGGCCTCCGCTGCCGGCTGCGTGCTGACCCTGTCCGGGCTCGCCGTCGGCGTGACCCGCCCGACCCGGCGGAAGCGCTCGCCGTACTCGGGCATCATGCGCTGGCACCACTACAGCGGCCTGGTCTTCGGCGCCGCCGCCTTCACCTGGGTGCTGAGCGGCGCGCTGTCGATGGATCCCTTCGGCTGGCACGCGGGGAGGACGACCAGCCAGGGACAGCACGCCGCGGTCGCCGGCGGTGGGATGCGGCTCGACGATTTCGATCCGACCTCGATCCGGACCAGCCTGGAGTCGATCTCCGAGTCGTTCCCGGCACGCGAGGTCGAGTTCCAGTCGTTCGACGGCGAGCCGATGCTCCTGGCCTACCGCCCGCCATTTCCATCCGACGACAATCGCTACCGAGGCGGCTCGTACGGCGGCGGTCCCTCCGCGTTCCAAGCCACCGTGCAGCCCTTCGAGCACCGGCTCGTTGCGCTCGGCAGCGGAGAGACGCGCCGGTTCGCGCGTGACGAGCTCCTGGCCGCGGCCACCGCCGCCATGCCCGGGGCGGAGGTCGTCGCCGCGGAAGAGCTAGCCGAGTACGACGCCTACTACGGCGACCGTCGGCGCCGCAGTGCTCCCCTGCCGGTGCTCCGGGTTCGCTTCGACGATCCGGACAGGACCTGGCTCTACCTCGACCCGGCGCTCGGCCGCATCGTCCACCGCGAGCAGCGCCGGAGCCGCGTCGACCGCTGGCTGTACCGCGGCCTGCACCGGCTCGACTTCCCGGGCTTCTACCACCGGCGCCCGCTCTGGGACGTCGTCGTGATCGTCCTGCTGCTGGGCGGCCTGTTCTCCGCGGCCTCTTCCCTCGCCCCGGCGGCAAAACGCCTCAGGCGCCATGGGGCACGCCTGAGGCGCAAGCAGGTACAGAAGAGCTAACAACTCACCGCGCCCTTCTGAGGGACGCGAGGGACGCGGTGAGTTGGCTGTCCCCTGCTGGGATTCAGCTACTGCGGCGGCTCGGTCTGATCGCGACCGTCGCGCGGTGCGCCCGTACCCGAGGAGCCCATGAAGATCTTGCTGCCGTCCTCGAAGGTCACGTCGCGGCCGTTCGCGCGCCGTGAGCGATCCTTGCTCTGGTAGCCGTCGACGACGATCACCGTGCCCGGCTGGAGATCATCGCGGGAAAGACCGCGGCGCAGCAGGGTGTTGGGCGTACCGCCCTCGACCATCCAGACGTGCGCTGTGCCGTCTTCCTCGGTGTGCTCGATGTGAATCCAGGTGTGCGGATTGACCCACTCGACCTTGACGACCGGGCCCTTCAGCAACAGCGGACGGTTGGGATCGAACTCGGCGCCGAAGGCGTGGTGAGCTACCAAGGGCACCGTCACCGCGATTGCCGCGACGACGAAGCCGATACCCGTGATGATGATGGCTCGCTTACTCATGGACGTCTCTCACTCCTCTGTTTTGGTGTCAGTGGGTTGTCCTTAGGGTTTCTCGATCAAGTGGAGCGTACTTCGCTCCGACCCCAGCGGGCGGTGAACCGACTCTAACAGGATTCGAACGCGGGCTACTCCGCTCCGTCGCCGGCAGATGCTCGCCGCCAATGCGCACGATGCGTGCGTCGTGAACCATTTCGACCAGGATCATCACGTGATCCTCGGTCTGCACGATCCGCTTCAGGTGCCTTCAGTCCGGGTTCACGCATTGTGGATCTCGCTTCGTTTTTAGTCGACCAGCTTCATCCGCGGCAGCGGGCTGCGACGGTACTCGCCGTACATCAACTCTTCCACGAACTCGACGCACCGGAAGTCCATCAGCCGGGCGTTCGGCTCCATCCGCCGGTAGAGCGGCATCTCGATCGTCCACGGCTCGCTGTAGGTCATCGGATCGGTGAGAGTCGCCTCGTAGTGGATGTGGTTCGGGCCGGCCAGCGTGTAGCGCTCCTCCACCTGCACCTGGTTGCTGTAGTGGTTGCCCGAACGGTCGAGCCAGCCGCCGCAGCCGGCCATGTCGCCGTCGCGCATCGCGCAGTCCTTCGCCAACAGGCCGCTCACGTCCACGACCAGCGTGTCGCCGTCCCAGCGGCCGTATGACGTGCCCATCCAACTATCGACCTGGGAGGGCTTCGGATCCTCCATGTAGATGTCGCGAACCGCACCGGCGTACTGATAGGCGATGAAGACCGCGTTCTCGCTCTGGAAGAGCTGGAACGGCTGGGGCATGTAGGTGGCACGCGGCACGCCCGGCAGGTAGCAGAAGATCTCCTGGTCGCGGGTGGACCAGTTCGCCTGGTTCTCATTCTTCTTGGCGAGCGCTGCCTCCGTGTACGGGATCATCCCGCCACCCTTGATCACGCCCATGCCCGGGGGCACCGAGCCGATCGCGCCAAAGTTCAGGACCTCGGCCGCCGGCAGCGGACCGTGGGGGCCCTCGCGCAACTGCATGGCGGCGCGCGCCATGTGCAGTTCCAGGTCGTAGTTCGCCTCGTTCAAGGCCTGCCAGATGCCGTTCAGGTCGGGCTTGCCGTCCGAGAGCCGGTTCGGCTCAAAGTCTTGGGCCGCGAGCGGCGCCACCGCCACGGCAAGAACCGCGGCCACGACCACGGCAGTTGCCATCCGAGCGCCCGCTGACGGGCGCTCGGACTGCTTCACGAGTGGCGCAGGAGGCGCCACTCGGGTTCGAGAAAACACGCTAGTTCCCAGTTTCATGACGTTGGCCATACTCCTCTTCGGCAGGACGCCGGGTTGTCTGAGCAGAATGCGCGAACCCTGTCAGCTTCGGCGGAAGGGGTCAACCCCGCAGCTACTGTCTGCGCCGCCGGGAAATCAAGGCGAAAAGCCAGACGGTCAACCACGCCGGCACCGAGAAGACGCCGGCGTAGATCCAGATGCCGATCGGACCGAACAAGCCCCCTACCGTCGCGCCGAGTACCGTCAGCGGGCCGAGAACCGTTGCGAAGGTGTATGTGAGCGGCCGCGACAGCGGATACAGCCTGCGGAGAGCCATCGTCAGCGGGATCGCGCCGGGCCATGCCAGAACCAGCCCCAGGAACATTGCCGGCACCGCCATGAGAGCCGCAGGGCCCTCGCCGCCGAAGCCCGGCTCGAAGACGAACCGGACAAGCGTGAGAACCACCATCCCGGCCGGCAGCCATAGCGAGAGGACCAGGGTGCGTTTCATCGACTCACCGAGTTGAAGATCGTACGGCGTGCTCCGCCGGGGCCTTCCCCGCTGGCTCGACGCTCACCGCCTCTTCAACGCCCATGCTTCTCGTAGTACTCCTGCTCCAGGTAACGGGCGCCCCGCAGCGTGTTGCCCATCGAGTAGTTGCCCTCGTGGCAGGCGAACTCATAGAGCTGGCTGTCGGTGCGCGGCCAGGGCAGCGACCCGCTGTAGGGCGCCGTGTGCTCCGGGTCGTTGACGGTGTACTCGTAGAACAGGTTGTTCTTGTCCTGGAAGCGGAGACGTTCGACGATGTGGAGCCCGTCCCGGTGAACGCCCCAGTCACCGAGGAGGTTCGTCGTGTCGATCACCAGCGTGTCGCCGTCCCAGCTTCCGATCGAATCGCCGGCATAGGAGCGGTACTCCGGCGGCAGGTGCTTGGCGTCGAGACGGACGATCCGGGCCCAGTGCATCCACTCGATCATGATGACGACGTGAGTGTCGGTCTGGGTGATCGTCTTCAGGTTGTTGTAAGCCCTGGGGCCGATCGGGAGCGTCGAACCCTGGTGGAAGACGCAGCGGTTACCGAGCGTCAGCGATTCCGGCCCGTCGTAGGGGTCGTCTGGGTCGTCGAGCCACCAGGCCGAGCCCGTGTTCTCATAGCTGAAGAGCGGCAGGTTCGCGCGGCGCGCCTCGCCCGCCGCCGTCAGCGGCGGGAAGCGGCCGTTCGGAGGATCGGTGAGCACCGAGGTCCGGTACTTGCCGTCAACGGTAAAGGCGGCCGTACCGCGATCGAGCCAGAAGAGGTTGTAGGCCCCGACGCCCCGGTAACCCTCCTCCGACCGTCCCGCGATCACGTCGCGGTTCGCGTCGCGGGCTTCCAGGTCGCGGGCATTGGCGGCCGCGGTGCCGTCCGCCATGCCGCGCGCTTCCTCCTCGGTCAGAGACAGCCGGTCGCCGAATCGGGGGTCGCGCTCGAGCGGCGTGAGAAACGAGACATCGTAGTTGCCGGAAAAGTCCGGCCTGCCGCTCGGGGTGCGCGGAATCTCCTCGGCAATGAGGCACGGCGCGAAGAGCAGGCTCATCGCCGCACACAGGGAGAGGGCTCGGATCCTCATTCTCGACCTCCGGTACGCGCTGTGAGTGGACTCGTTGAGCCTAGCAGTACGTGCCCGACGATCTCGACGCTCTTGGAGTATGACGGCGTGCTTAACGCAGCGCGAACACGAACAGCGTGTTGTTGGAACTCGGACGGAGCTCCGCCGTCAACCTTCGGAAGGTCGAGGTCGTGCCGCCCTCGGCGCCGGTGCCAACCGCCACGTACTGCCGGCCGTCGACCGCGTAGCTGACCGGAAAACCGGTCACCGAGGAGCCGAGGTTGATCTCCCACAGCACCTCGCCGGTTTCCTGGTCCAGAGCCCAGAAGCGGCCGCCTGTGTCGCCGCCGAACACGAGACCGCCACCGGTCGCGACGAGCGACATCGTCACCGCCCGCCGCTCGTGGCGCCAGCGCGTCTCACCGGTCTCGGCGGAGATCGCGTAGACCGTGCCGAGCAGTTCTTTTCCAGGCGCCGGCTGGGTCTCGTTCACCAGCGCGTAGTGCATGGCTCCACGACCCACGCGTGTCGTCATCTGGGAGCACAAGTTCCGGAGCGGGTAGTACATCGTGTTCGTCAACGGACTGTACGACCCGGCCTCCCAGTCCTTGCCGCCGAGGAGCGACGGACAGATCAGCCGCTGCTGCTCCAGTTCGGTGAACACGACTTCGGGGTTCTCGACTACTACGCCAGTCGCGCCGTCGATCCGCTCGATCACGTTCTGGGGAACAGTCGGCCGCGCCCACAGGAACTCGCCGGTCTCGCGGTCGAGCGTATAGACCAGACCGGTCTTGCCCGGAACCCCGGTCACGACCTTCCGGACCTCGCCCGCTTGAAGCCGGGGGTTCCGCCACGGGACGGCATCGGCATCGGGCGCCACCGCGGTATCGACCAGCAGCCGCTCGAAGGGATGGTCCAGGTCCCAGTGGTCGTTCAGGTGCTGGTAGTACCAGCGGACCGCGCCGGTGTCGACCTCAAGCGCCAACGTGGTGTTGTGGTACAGGTGCCTCTTCTCGTGGCCGCCGAGCAGGAACTTGGGCGCCGGCGAGGTGACCGACGTGCCCAGGATGACCAGTTCCAGGGCCGGGTCGTAGCTCGGCGCCATCCAGGAGCCGACGTGGGCCCGGTCCTCGAACGGCAAGTCGCCCCATGTCTCGTTGCCGGGCTCGCCCGGCCGTGGGATCAGCGGCCGGCGCCAGAGTTCTTCGCCGGTCGTCGCGTCATGGGCCGCGATGAAGCAGGCCTCGGGACCCCGGTTCGGCCGGCAGCTCCGACCCGAGATCACGCGACCGGCGGCGACGAGCGGTCCGGTCGAGTGCCTGGCCGGGTCGACCTCGTAGTCGACGATCTGGGTCTCCCATGCGAGTTCGCCGGTGACCGCGTCGAGCGCGTAAACGTAGCCGTCGTTCGCCGTGTCGATGATCAATCCCCCGTAGATCGCCAGACTCCGGTTGACCGTCTCCAGACCGCCGACGTAGGTCGCGATGTCCTTCGGGATCGGGCGCCGGTACTCCCACAGGAGGTCACCGGTCGCCGCGTCGATCGCCTGGGTGACGCTGCTCGGATTCGGGAAGTACATGACGCCGTCGTAGACCAGCGGCGTCCCCTGCTGACTGCCCGGCTGCAGACCGCGGGACCAGGCCATGGTCAGGTCGCCGACGTTCTCCCGGTCGATCTGGTCGAGCGGGCTGTAGCCCCAGCCGTTCTGGGTGCGGCGCCAGTGCAACCAGTCGCCTGCCTCCGGTTCCTCCAGCATCGCGTCGGTGACGGGAACGAAGGCGCCCTCCGACTGGGCGCCGGCCGAGGGCGCCACGAGGGACACGAGCGCCGTCGCCGCGGCAATCCGCAGGGGCAATCGAAGGAAACGCTCTCGACTCATACTCGGACTCCCCGGCCAGGACCTCTTGTAGCTAGCGAGCGGCGAGCGTAGCGCAGGAGAAACGGCTCACGCCGCCCGCAGCGCCCGGTAGACGGCTATCCTCGCCCGATGCCAACGACGGACAACGGCCGGATCGTGATCACCGGCCTCGGCGCGGTGACGCCGGTTGGCAACGACGTCGAGACCTTCTGGCGACGGATGAAGGCCGGCGACTCGGGCGCCGGGCCGATCACCTCGTTCGACACCGAGGCCTTCAAGGTGAAGATCGCCTGCGAGGTACGGGACTTCGACCCCACCGAGTGGCTGGCCGGCAAAGCGGCCCGCCGGCTGGCGCGCTCGACCCACTTCGCGGTGGCATCGGCCAAGCAGGCCCTCCTGGACGCCGATCTGGAGATCGACCCCGCCGCAGCTCACCGCTACGGGATCACGTTCAACACCGGCGGCGGCGGCGTGGCGAGCATGGAGAGCGGCACCCGGCAACTCGTCGAGCGGGGGCCGCGCAAGGCGAACCCGTTCCTGGTCACCGACGTGATGCCGAACGCCGTCTCGTGCCTGATCTCGATCGAACTCGGCGTCACCGGCCCCACCACCACCTCGACGCTGGCCTGCGCCAGCGGCAACTACGCCCTGCTCGAGGCCTACAGGCTGCTGCGTTCAGGCGAAGTCGACGCGGTCATCGCCGGCGGCACGGAAGCCGCCATCACCCCGTTGATCGTCGCCACGTTCTCCCGCCTGCAGGCCCTCTCCACCCGCAACGACGACCCGCGGGCTGCAAGCCGTCCCTTCGACAAAGACCGCGACGGCTTCGTCTTCGGCGAGGGCGCCGCCGCGTTCGTGGTCGAGACCGAACGGCACGCGGAGCAGCGGGGCGCCCGCGCCTACGCCGAGGTCAGGGGCGGCGCGGTCACCGCTGACGCGCACCACCTGACCGCGCCGCGTCCCGACGGCGCGGGCGCTGCCGCCGCAATGACCCGTGCCCTGCAGTCGAGCGCGGTCGACCCCGGCGAGGTCGATACCGTGTTCGCCCACGGCACGGCGACCCCCCTGGGCGATGTCGCCGAGACGCTGGCAATCAAGGCGGCGCTCGGCGACCGTGCTCGGGATGTCGCGGTGACCGCCACCAAGTCCCAGGTCGGCCACATGCTGGGGGCGGCCGGCGCGGTATCGGCCCTGGCCGCGGTCAAGACGATCGAGGAAGGCACGATCCCGCCGACGATCAACCTGGAGCGGCCGGACCCGGACTGCGACCTGGACTATGTTCCGAACCGGGCCCGCGCCCACCCCACCGACATCGCACTCGTCAACGCCTTCGGCTTCGGCGGCCAGAATGTGGTCGTCGTGCTGGCCGACGCCGGCTGAGGCCACTACGCCCACAAACTAGTCGCGGCTCTGGACTCTCTCCCGAATCGCGTCAAGCACCTGCCGAAGCATGCGGGGCGCCGCGTAGTCCACAATCCGAGCAGAGAGCATGCCGCCCGGGTCGCTGAGCACCCGATACACAAGGACGGTGCGCTCCGGGGCGAGCGGAATCAGGGTCCAAGAACCGGTGCTGGTCCGGACGTTGCCGGAGCCTTCAACGTAGGTCCAGCGAGCTCGCCAGCCGGTACCCGAGCTGGTGGCGAAGGTCTCGGTCTCGACCCGTAGCGTGTACCGCCGGTCCTGCACCGGGAACGGCATGTCGAGGACCTGCCGGTTCAGGTAGACGCCCGGCGAGACCGGCTCGACATCGGACTCGCGCATCCGTGGCATGAACTCGTCGAACTCCCCCGCCGCGTCGACCACGTCGCGCACTGCCGCCAGGGGCTCTTCGATGAGGCCGAAGCCGCAGCCTTCCCGGATCCGGCGGCCGGCAGCACGGCTTGACACGCTCCACTGCCCGACAGGGGGCAGATCCTGCGCCAACTCAAGCTCGCCGCCCTGCGTGATCCCGCCGTCGGCAACGAGATCGGGGCTACAGAGATCTAGCGCCGGCGCCGGCGCGACGGCTAGCGCCAGGCTGACCGCAACCGCGCCGGCCGCTCTTCCCATGCCGTCGGACTCTACTGCGGAGGAACTCACCTTCTTCCTCGGGTCGTCACACAGCGTCATACGGCACTACGATCGATCGTGGTACCGTTGTACGCTCATGACCGAAGTGACCCTCTCACCCAAGTACCAAGTCGTCATCCCACTTGCGATCCGCACCGCCCTGGGGCTGAAACCGGGTCAGAAGATCCGGGCGATTCGCCTGGGAGAAACCATCGAGCTGATCCCGGTCAAGCCGATGTCCGAGTACGAGGGGTTTCTCCCGGGCATCGACACGGAAGTTGAGCGCGATCCAGATCGCCTGTGACTTCTCGCAGCGCTCCGCCCACTCCGACACCACCGCGCGCCCGATCGACCGCCAGCAACGTCGTCGATTCGTCGGCGTGGCTCGAGTTCTTCAAGAAGTCCGAGCGGGCCGCCCTCTACAGGGAGGCCATCCTGGACACGGAACGGCTTCTCGTGCCGGTGATCTGCATGTACGAAGTCTTCAAGGCCCTGTCCCGCCAGCGGTCCGAGACCGCCGCGCTACAGGCGGTGGAGGCGATGCACCAGGGAAGGGTCATCGAACTGTCCGCCGAACTCGCGCTCCGTGCGGCGCAGTTGTCCCTCGAATTCTCGCTGCCGATGGCCGACGCCTCGATCCTTGCGACCACGTACTCGCTGCAAGCGGAACTCTGGACCCAGGACTCGGACTTCGAGGGGTTGCGGGACGTTCGCTACTTCCCCAAGTAGCCGGCAACGGCGGTCGCCCTCAAGATGCCCGGCGGGACGCCCGCAACCGCTCGAAGTAGTCGAACGCCGCCCGCTTCACCTTCGGCGCCAGCAGCAGGGTCGCGATCAGGTTCGGCACCGCCATCAACGCGAGGGCCGTGTCGATCAGGTTGATCACCATGCTGGCGCTCCACCAAGCGCCGAGGAAGATGCCCCCGAGGTAGAACCAGGTGTACAGCCCGTCGTGCTTCGCGCCGAACAGGTAGGCGAAGCAGCGCTTGCCGTAGTACGAGTAGCTCACCATCGTCGAGATCGCGAACATCATCACGATCAGTACGAGCAACGCGCGGCCCGTGGTACCGAGGGCGCTCTGGACCGCGTCCGCGGTCAGCGAAACGCCGGTGATCTCACCGACGGTCTCCAGGCCGCTGGACAGGATGACGAAGGCGGTCAGGCTGCACACGACGATCGTGTCGATGAACGGCCCCAGCATGGCGACCAGGCCCTCGCGCACCGGTTCGTTCGTCTTCGCCGCGCCGTGCGCGATCGGTGCAGTGCCGAGCCCGGCTTCGTTCGAGAACGCCGCGCGGCGGACGCCGATCATCATGGCCTGCTGGAAGCCGATCCCCATCGCGCCGCCGGCCACGGCGGTGCCGGTGAAGGCCTCGCGGAAGATGCGGGCGAACACCTCGACGGCCACGTCCGAACGCACGAACAGGACGCAGAGGGCCATGCCCAGGTACAGCAGGCACATCGCGGGCACGAAGCGAGCCGTCACCGCGCCGATCCGCTCGACGCCGCCGAACGCGACCAGCGCCACCAGGGCCACGCAGCCCACGCCGGCAAGGATCGGATCGAGTCCGAACTGGGAATTCAGCAGCTCCGCCACCTGGTTGCTCTGGAACATCGGCAGGCAACCGAACAGGCCGAAGGAGCAGAACATGATCGCCAGCGGCCGGAACTTCTTTCCCAGGCCAAGTTCGATCGTGTACATCGGACCGCCCTGGAGCGTGCCCCGTTCGTCCCGGCCACGGTAGATCTGCGACAGGGTGCAGGAACAGAACTTGGTCCCCATGCCGACGACCGCCGCCACCCACATCCAGAACACGGCGCCGGCGCCGCCCTGGGTCACGGCGATCGCCACGCCGCCGATGTTGCCGACGCCGATGGTCGCCGCCAGCGCCGTGGACAGGGCCTGGAAGTGGCTGATGTGTCCCGGATCGTCGTCGGAGTCGTACTTCCCGAGGGTGACGGCCGTGGCGTGCCCCATGTGGAAAAGAGGCCGCAGGCGCAGATAGAGGCAGAAGAAGGCCCCCGAACCGATCAGCAGGACGACCAGGGGCATGCCCCAGGCGTACCCGACGACGACCTGCAGGAAGTTGTCTAGCGCCTGCAAACGATCACGTCCTGCTCACCGCCAGGTGTCCGCCCCGGCACTCCGCTTCCGAACACTTCACTCGACGACGTCCAGACTCAGCGGATCCCTCGCCGGCAGCATGGTGACCCCGCCGCCGATCTTCTCCGCAATCTCCACCATCGTGGCCCGGCCGTCGCTGTCGCCCGGCTCGATCGCCTCCCAGTCGCCGACGATCAGCATGACGAGCTTGTCCGGCGAGAGGTACCGCTCCGCCACCCGCTGCACGTCCGCCGGCGTCACTGCCTCGACGTTCTGGCGGTACGTCCGCCAGTAGCTGTGAGGCCGGCCCAGGAACTCGTCCTGGGCGAACAGGGACGCCACCGCCAGCGCCGATTCGAAGTTGCTTGGGAAGGTTTCGATCGCGGACGCCTTCATGGTCGCCAACTCGTCTTCCGAGACCCGTTCCGTGCGAATCCGATCGATCTCCTCAAGCGCGATCTGGGCCGCGAAGGCCACTGTCTCGCTCTTTGACTGATACCCGATCAGGAAGTCCCCCGGCCAGTAGTCGCCGGCTCCGTAGACCGAGAACACGTTGTAGGCCAGCCCCTCATCGGAACGAATCCGCTTGATCAAGCGCGAAGTGAACCCGCCGCCGCCGAGGACCGCGTTCATCGTCTCCAAAGCGAACAGGTCGGGGTCGCTCCAATTCCGTAGTTGGAAGGTCCGATGACCAATGTAGACGCGACCTTGGGGCACGTCCTGCGTGGCAACGTAGACCCCCGGGCTCCGCGCTGCGTACTGAGGCGCCTGCGGCGGCCAAGGCGCCTGTTCACGGCCGTCCTCGGGCCAGCTGTCAAGTAGCGCCGATAGCGTGGCCGCCAACTCGTCGCTGTCGAAGTCGCCCGCAGCGGCCACGATCATCTGTTTCGGATGCACGTAGCGCCGGTGAAACCCGACCAGATCGTCACGCCCGATCGCATCGAGAGAGGCGCTCGTATCCAGGCGCGATTCGACGTGGTCCATTCCGTAGAGCAGCCACTGCCATTCCCTGAGCGCGACCTCGAACGGATCGTCGTTCCGCTGTTTCAGGCGCTCCAGCCGGTTCTCCTTGGCAAGATCGAGCCGTTCCACATCGAAAAGGGGTTCGCTCAACATGGAGAAGAACAGGTCGAGACACTCGTCGAGCACCGTCGACAGGCAGTTCATCGACATCCGGGCGCCGGTGCTCCCGATTGAGGACGAGAAGTTGCCGGCCACCGCTTCCACCGCCTCGTCGAAGGCCTTTGCTTCGAGTTCGCCGGCGCCGCCCGTTCGCATCAGGGTGCCGGTGAGGCCGGCCAGCCCCGTCTGCTCAGCCGGCGCCAGGTAGGCGCCGATGCGGAGGCGCACTGTGATGTCGACCAGCGGCAGCGCGTGATCTTCCACCAAGTAGGCGGGAACGCCGCCCGCGAGTTCGCGCCGGTAGGAGTCCGCGTCCGGAAGGTCGAAGTCGAGCGGGCCGTAGGTCAGGTCCCGGGGATGTCCGACGATCTCAGCAGAAGCCTGCGCGCCGGCGGAGGACACCCCGCCGAAGAAGACCCCCGCAAGAAGAACAGCACTCACGAAACGGCGGCCGATCACTGCTCACCCCCTTCTTCCGCGTCCTGCAACTCGGCCAGCCGTTCTTCGATCACGCCCACCATCCAATCCAGCGCCGGTCGCATCTCTTCCGGCACCTGGCCGGCCTGGGCCTCCATCTGCTGAAGAGCCGCTTCGAGCTGCGCCGGGTCCTCGATCGCGGCGATTGCCTTCGCCTGGGAGATCAGAGCCGTCCGCATCTCCGGCGGCAAAGCCTCCAGTTCGGTCGGCGTCTCCGTGACTTCGGCGCCCTCCTTCCGGTAGTAGAGGCTGACCAGCCGGCTGGAGGGTTCGAAGTACTTCGCGGCCACCCGCTGCACGTCCTCCGCCGTGACCTGGTTCGTGCGCTCCGCCACCGTGTTGAAGTAGCGCCAGTCGCCCAGCGCGTCGCCGATCGCCAACTGGATCATCAGGAAGAACGGATCCCGGAGTTGCCGGTACGTATCCGCCGACACCCGGTTCTTGACCTTGGACAGCTCGTCCTCCGGCACCGGTTCGGCGATCAGTTCCGCCACGACCTGGTCCCAGGCCGCCAGGAGCTGCTCGGGCGTCGCCTCACCCTTCGTCTCGGCCTGCAGGTTGAAGATGCCGGCATACTTCCTCGCCTCGTAGGAGGCGCTGGCGCGGGACGCGATCTCCTCGCCTTCGACGATCTCTTCGTACAGGCGTCCGGTGCGGCCATTGAGGACGGCCGCGATCACGTCGAGCGCGTACCCGTCGGCGTGTCCAAACGGCACCGCGTGGTACCGGAGCTGAAGTTGCGGCTGGCAGTCGCACTCGGCGGTGAGCCGTTTCTCGGCCAGTTGCTCGACCTCGAGCGTGACGACGTCCGGGACCTCATGCTCGCTCCGCTCCAGGCGGCCGAAGTAGCGTTCGGCCAGTTCCCGGACCTCGGCTGCATCGAAGTTGCCGACCAGCACCGCGGTCAGGTTGTTCGGGGCGTAGTAGGCGCCGAAGAACTCGTCGGCCTGGGCCTTGCTGATCACTTCGAGGTCGGACGGCCACCCCACCACCGGCCAACTGTAGGGGTGGGACTGCCAGAACATGGCGTCCGCCTGCTCGTCGTAGCGGCCCGTCGGCGTCGACTCGGTGCGCAGACGCCTCTCCTCGTAGACCACGTCGCGCTCGGAGTAGAACTCCCGGAACACCGGATTCAGCAGCCGGTCGGACTCGAGCCAGAACCAGAGTTCGAGCCTGTTCGCCGGCAACTGGTTGATGTAGACCGTGAAGTCCTCGCTGGTGAAGGCGTTCAGGCTCGTGCCGCCGCCGTCGGTGTAGACCTTGTCCAGCTCGTCCTTCACCATGAGCTCTCGCTGCTCCTCGACGAGTTCCTGGAACTCGGCACGCAGGGCGTTCAGGGTGTCGGTGCGGTGGGCCGGGTCGTAGGGGTCGTCGATCTCGCCCAGCCTGTAGCGGCGGCGCTGCTCGCGCAGTGCGGCGCGGATCTTCTCCTGGACCGCCTCCTGTTCCGCGATGATCTCGAGGTCCCGCTCGATGTCCTTGGTGCCGATCGTGTGCGTGCCCTTGAACATCATGTGCTCGAAGAAGTGGGCGAGGCCGGTGATTCCCGGCCGCTCGTTCGCCGAACCGACATGGGCCGCCCAGGCGGCCGCCACCGTGGTCAGCTCCGGGCGCCGCACGAGCAGGAAGCGCATGCCGTTGTCGAGTTCGAACTCCTCGACCGGCACCGCCGCCGCGGTCGCCGCGTCCTCCTGAGCGGACACACTCGAAGGCGAGAAGGCCAACGACGCCAGGGCGGCGACCAGCACCATGGCGAGTCCACGAACGATGGATGCAGAGGGCAGACCTGCTCTGCTGCCGGGTGGTTTCCTCACAGACGGTCCTCCCTCTTCCTTCGTGACTTCCCGTAGACCCACGGGGCGTCCTTCCAACGTAGAGCCCAGCGACTCTACCGCTTCCACTCGATTCCTCCGCTCTCACCCGCCGGACTGTCAAACGAACTGTCAGAGACGGTTGACATTCGGCCGCCAACTGCTCTACTGTTAGCACTCGTCCGGTTTGAGTGCTAACAGCACTCCTGCCGAATGGCCGGGAAACGGGACGGAAACGGCAGCCACGAACGCCAAGGGCGAGCGGGCCCCGGATGGTCCGAACGACTCCCATGTTGAACACCAAGCAAGAAGGAGGAAAGTACTGGTGAGTGTACGTCCGCTTCACGATCGGGTCCTCGTCAAAAGGCTCGAAGAGGAAGAGCAGGTTCGGGGGGGAATCATCATCCCGGACGCTGCCAAGGAGAAGCCGCAGGAGGCCGAAGTAGTTGCCGTCGGCCCCGGCAAGATGCAGGACAACGGCGAGCGCGCGGCGATGGACGTCAGCGTCGGCGACCGCGTTCTGATCGGCAAGTACTCGGGCAGCGACATCAAGATCGACGACGAAGACATGGTCATCCTGCGCGAGGACGAGATCCTCGCGGTTGTGGGATAGGCCGGAACAAAAGGCTGGAGATATCGATACATGGCAAAGCAGATCGTCTACTCCGAGGACGCGCGCGGCGCGATCCTGCGCGGAGTCAACAGGCTCGCCGACGCAGTCAGGGTGACGCTCGGCCCCAAGGGCCGCAACGTCGTCATTGAGAAGTCGTTCGGCTCCCCCACGATCACCAAGGACGGCGTCACCGTCGCCAAGGAGATCGAACTGAAGGACGGGCTCGAGAACATGGGCGCGCAGATGGTGCGCGAGGTGGCCTCGAAGACCTCCGACGTGGCCGGTGACGGCACCACGACCGCCACGGTCCTGGCACAGGCCATCCTGCGCGAGGGCACGAAGAACGTGACGGCCGGCGCCAACCCGATGGAGCTGAAGCGCGGGATCGAGCTCGCGGTCGTAGCGGCCGTCGGCGCCATCGACGCCCTGTCCACGGACGTCAAGGACAGCGAGGAGATCGCCAATGTCGGCACCATCTCCGCGAACAACGACCCCGAGATCGGCCAGATCATCGCCGAGGCGATGGACAAGGTCGGCAAGGACGGCGTGATCACGGTCGAGGAGGCGAAGGGCCTGCAGACCGAGCTTGAGGTCGTCGAGGGCATGCAGTTCGACCGCGGTTACCTGTCGCCCTACTTCGTCAGCGACGCCGACCGCATGGAGTGCGTGGTCGAGAACTGTGTCGTGCTCCTGCACGAAAAGAAGATCAGCTCGATGAAGGACCTGCTGCCGGTCCTCGAGCAGGTGGCCAAACAAGGCCGGCCGATGCTGATCATCGCCGAGGACGTCGAGGGCGAGGCTCTGGCCACCCTGGTCGTCAACAAGCTGCGCGGCACGCTGCAGGCGGCCGCGGTCAAGGCGCCGGGCTTCGGCGATCGCCGCAAGGCGATGCTCGAGGACATCGGGATCCTCACCGGCGGCCGGGTGATCACCGAGGACCTCGGGATCAAGCTCGAGAACGTCCAGTGGCAGGACCTCGGCGAGGCCAAGAAGGTCGTCCTCACCAAGGACGACACGACGATCGTCACCGAAGCGGGCGACACGAGCCGTCAGGCTGCGATCGCCGGCCGGGTCAAGCAGATCCGCAACCAGATCGAGGAGACCACCTCCGACTACGACCGCGAGAAGCTCCAGGAGCGGCTGGCGAAGCTGGTCGGCGGTGTCGCCGTGATCCGGGTCGGCGCCGCGACCGAGACCGAGATGAAGGAAAAGAAGGCTCGGGTCGAGGACGCCATGCATGCCACCAAGGCAGCGGTCGAAGAAGGCGTGGTCCCGGGCGGCGGCGTGGCGCTGCTGCGCGCGATCGACGTCGTGTCCGAGCTGGAAGAGGAAGGCGACCTCGGTGTCGGCATCGCCATCGTCAAGCGGGCGCTCGAAGAGCCGACCCGTCAGATCGCCGAGAACGCCGGCGTCGAGGGCTCGGTCATCGTGCGCGATGCGATGCTGCTCACCGGTTCGACCGGCTACAACGCCGCGACCAACGGGATGGAGGACCTGCTCGCTGCCGGCGTCATCGACCCGGCCAAGGTCACCAAGACGGCGCTTCAGAACGCCGCCTCGATCGCCGGCCTGATGCTGACCACGGAGGCCCTGGTCTCCGAGATCAAGGAAGATAAGCCGCAAGGCCCGAGCGGGGCCGACATGGGCGGCATGGGCGGCATGGGCGGCATGATGTAGGCGATCGACCTTCAAGGTCGGCGTGCCATCCCAGCGCCCGATGACGGGCGCTCGGACTGGTTCACGGGTGGCGCGGCTCGCGCCACCCGGGTCCTACGGAACGAATCAAGGGCGGCCCTTCGGGGTCGCCCTTTTCGTTTTGTCCGTGGTGGGCCGCGGAACCTAGTCGCCTATGGCGCCCTTCGGCGTCGGAACCGGCAGCCGCGAGGTCGACAGGACCACGCGAACGAGTTCAGCCTGTCTGGAGCACCAGGTCTTGGAGAGGGCCTGCTTGACCAGTTGACGAACCGACTCGGGCTTCCGATTCGTGGCCCGCGCGATGTCGGCCACTGTCTTGCCTTCGGCCAGAGAGGCCGCGACGGCCTGCCTGCGACACCAGGTCTTGGCCAGTGCCCGCTTGACCAACCAGCGAATCGTCTGGGGAGACCGGTCCGTAGCTCCGGCAATCTCGTTCACCATTCTTCCCTCGGCCAGCGATGCCGCGACACCGCTCTCCGCGGGTGTCAGGCCCAGAGACGTGCCAACCTGTTCCGGATCCACCGGAATCCTGACCCACGGATCGACGATCGTCACCAGAACTGCCACGATCGAGCCGCCATCCGGGGCGAGAGGGACAGAGTTGACATGAACGGTCAAGGGTCGTTGGCCCGGCCACGCACCGAGGACGGCCGACGTACCGACCCCGGGGACAGCAGATCCATCGAGTGCGGCCTGCAGCAGACGCTCGAAGACAGCAGCGTCGTCGGGGCGATGAGTACCCAGCCGTCCATTCCGCTCGCGCAGACCGCCGTCCGCGCCAAACACTTCCCGCGCCCGAGCGTTCGATTCGACGATCACGCCACGGTGGTCGAGACAGATCAGCCCCACAAGGGTCTGATCCACCAGGGCGCCAGCCACCCCTCAAAGCTCGCTGGATGGGCGCCCGGATTGACCGCCGGACACCCCTTCTCTACCAACAGATTCTCTACCAACAGACATTGACCCCCCCCGGCGTGGGGCACCGTTTCACTGGAACAAAGATCCCCGGATCGCAACACCCGCTTTGAATGCTCGGCGTCTACTGGCTCCCGGTTCTCTGTGCGTGACAAGGTTAGTGAACCTGAAGCCGATCCACCGGCCCGGGAACGTCCACTAACGGACAGTTCGCGGCGACCAGCGGACACGACGCCGTCGCGCCCTCGCCCGCCTCAGGAGCCGCCACCCGCACGGCGACCGCCGCCCAGCAAGGCCGCGATCACCTCGTCGACCGACACGCTATCCGGCTCGCCCTGGAACCCGCCCAGCCGGCGGTAGGCCTCAGCCGCAGCCCGGTGGAAGCCCTCGGGAAGCCCCACCGCCGCCAACGTGTCGGCGATCTCGTCCATCTCGCCGGCAAAACGCCATGCCTTCGGGGCCGTCGCCGACGCCGACCTCACACTTCGCTTCTCCAATCCCGGCTGAGACCGGGCCCATTCCCCGAGCAGGCCGTCCTCGACGCCGTAGGCGCGCGCCGCGGCGCGAAGCGACACGAGCAGGGCCGCGCTGCCCTTGGTGAAGCCGGCGTAGCACATCTTGAGCGCCGAAGCGGCGCCGATCTCCGCCTCGAGGTCGATGGCCTCGAGCGCCGAACCGCCGAACAGAGCCGCCATCTCCGGCGCACCGTCGCCGGAGAGATAGAGCCGCGTCGTGCCGGGCCGAACTGCGGGCGGGCCGACGATGCCGCCGTCCACGAAGCGGGCGCCGCCCTGCGTGGCGGCCTCCGCGACCTCGCGGGCGGTGGCGGGAGAGACCGCATTCGCATCGAGGTAGAGACCGTCGTAGCCGGTCGCGGCGACCGCCTCGGCGAGCGCCAGGGCGCCGTGCGGCGGGCAGACCGACACCACCGCGTCGGCCGCCGCGGTCACCGCGCCGAGCGTCTCCAGGTCCTCGAAGCCGGCGCCTTCGGCCCGGGCTCGGGTGGCGCTACTTCGCCCTTCGGACGCCCACACGACCCGCACCGGCGCCGCCACCGCGGCGCCGACGGTGGCGCCCATCGCTCCAGGATGGAGCTGGCCGACAGTGGCGATGGTCAAGGGATCGCTTGCCGAGCTTCGGCTGGCGTCAACCCGAGTGGCGCGATCCGCGCCACCCGTGAACCAGTCCGTGCACCCGTCTCGGGCGCACGGATGGCACCGCCCGAAGTCTCCGCCGCCCTGGCGGCCGCCTCGGCATCCTCCGCGCGGGCGCCCGAGAGCAGGTTGTACATGCCGTAGTTGCCTTCGTGGCACGCGTACTCGAACATCGGCAACGGGTTTCTCGTCATCGGCACGACGGCGGTCCACGGCCGGGAAAACGACTCCAGGTCCTCGATCGTGTACTCGTAGACCAGCGGATCCTCCCCCGCCCGGGTGAACCGCTCGGTCAGACGCATGTTCGGGCCCGAACCCCGGAAGCTGGTCTGATCGGTGAAGTTCGTCGTCACGACGACCAGGGTGTCGCCCTCCCAGTGTCCCCGGGAATCGCCGCGCCACTGGCGGACATCCCCGGGTAGCGGCGCGCGCCCGTCGAGGGGCACGATGCGTGAGTCGTGGACCATTTCGACCAGCAGCACGACCGTGTGCTCGGTCTGGAAGATCTGAACGTTGTTGTTGTAGGCACTGGGGCTCATCGGCGGTCCGGCATTGAAGCCGAGGATGCAGCGCTCGGCGACGCCCCGGTCTTCCGGGCCGTGCGCCGGCCGGCGCCGCGCCGCCGTCCGCTCGGCGATCCGGCCCTTCGCAGCATCCGTCAGTTCGGGAATCCGGCCGTCCGGAGGATCGACGATCAGCGATGTCCGCCGGTCGTCCGTCAGCTTGTCGCCGTAGTCCCACCAGAACTGGTTGTAGGCGTTCGCTACGTCGGCCTGCGCGGACAGGCCATCGTCGGTGCGGCGATCCTTGTTCCGCCGCGCCAGCGTCTGCTCTTCGAAGTCGCTGGCCTCCTCCTCGCTGAGCTGCTCCCGCTCGCCAAACTCCTCGGGGCGCTCCAGCGGAGTGATCGTGCGGAAGTCCCAGACTCCTCGCAGGTCGGGTGCATCCCAGGGCGTGCGCACCAACTCCGAGGACTCCGTCTGCGCGACGAGGGGCGACGAGACCAGCAAGGCCGCCGCGAGCACACCGATCGACACTCTCTGCTTGCTCATGCGAGTTCCTCCCAGACGTTTCCGGCAGTTTAGCGGTGACCCGCGAACAGTGACCGGTCCGGCGGCCTGCAGTACCAGATCGACACAGCGCCCAGGAGGGCAAGGACGACGAGAACCCAGAGCGTGCCGGCGTAGGATCCGGTGCGGTCGGCGGCAGCGCCCGCCCATGTCGGACCCACATAGCCGAGAACTCCAATCAGCGCGATCCGCACACCAGAAGTGCCGACGAACGCGGCTCGCCCGAAGAACTCGGCGAACACGACCGGCGTGCTGGTGTAGGCGGCGCCGTAGGCAACTCCCAGGGCGAAGACGCAGGGATAGGCGATCAGGGCCGTGTCGGCAGAGACGAGAAAGGCCAGGCCGACCGCGTTGACGATCAGGGCGAGTGCCAGGACTCGGGTCGGCGCCATGAAGTCGCCTAGAGAACCGGTCAGCCGACCGAACGAGCTGGCGCCTACCCGGACACCGAGAATCGCTCCAGCCGCAGTCGTGCCAAAGTCCAGATCCTCCAGGTGCAACGCACCGTGCGCCGTCATCACGCGCCATGGAATGGTATTCGTCGCAGCCGCGAAACTGGCGATCCAGAAGTGGGGAGTCCGAACCGCTCCGAGTACGGTTCCCCGCGGCGCTTTCGCCGCCCGGGCCTTCCCCTCACTCGGATCCTCAACAGCTCGGCCGTCGCGCCGCTGGCCGAGGTCGCTCGGTTGGTTGCGAATGAACAGGGCAGCGATCACGGCCACCAGCACCGAGACACCGGCGATGATCTGCCAGCCGGTACGCCAGTCCCAGTGGCGCAGGATGAGGGCGTCGACCG
This sequence comes from Candidatus Multivorans sp., assembly GCA_965247095.1. Lineage (GTDB taxonomy): Bacteria > Acidobacteriota > Thermoanaerobaculia > Multivoradales > Multivoraceae > Multivorans. The sequence continues at coordinate 1,679,890 of OZ251997.1, forward strand.
GCGTCACCAGGCCGCCCACGATTCCAGCACCCAGAAGGATCACGGCGGTGGCCCGGGCCCGATACGTGCGGAACCAGAACACGGGCAGCGACTGCGCCGGCAGCAGAGTCGAAAAGCCGATGCCCAGGCCACCGATCAAGGAGTAGCCGATGTAGAGCTCCGGCGCCGACTCCGCGCGGCTTACCATCCAGAAACCGGCCGCAGCGAGCAGCGCGCCGCCGGTGACCGTAGTGCGGACACCGACGCGCCGGATGGCGACTGCCGCCACCGGACTGGCCAAGGCGAAAGCCACGGTGAAGGCCCCGAACATCTGGCCGATCTGTTGTCGCGACAGGCCGAGTTCCGCGATCAGCTCGGGGGCGAAGAAGCCCCAACTGTAGTAGGCCGGGCCGATCCCCAGACCGTAGATCAGGAAGCCGACCCCGACCATGTGCCAGCCGTAGAAACTCGGCCGGAAGAGCCGCCGAATGTTCAGGGACGGCAAACGCTCACCCCGGCCCCGTTCCCACCCCGCCGCGCCGCGCCGCGGGATAGAGATGGCAGGCCACCTGAGCACCGCCCACGGCTTCCAGGGTCGGCCGCACCCGGTCGCAGTTGTCCAGCACCTTCGGGCAGCGCGGATGGAAGGCGCAGCCCGGCGGCGGGTTGCGTACGCTCGGCACTTCTCCTGCGATCAGCCGGTGCGGCCTCGCCGCCTCAACCACCGGGTCGGGCGTCGGTACCGACGCCAGCAGCGCCTCGGTGTACGGGTGTCGCGGCCGCTCGAACAGCTCGTCCCGGTCGGCGACCTCGACGATCCGCCCCAGGTACATCACGCCGATCCGATCGCTGAGATGGCGAACTACGGAGAGGTCGTGAGCGATGAACAGATACGTCAGGCCCAGTTTCGCCTGCAGGTCCATCAACAGGTTGAGCACCTGCGCCTGGATCGAGACGTCGAGGGCCGACACCGCCTCGTCGCAGATCAGAAGATCGGGTTCAAGCGCCAGGGCGCGTGCGATGCCGATCCGCTGGCGCTGGCCGCCTGAGAACTGGTGCGGGTAGCGATCGCCCATCGCCGGCAGCAGGCCGACCAGGTCGAGCAACTCCGCGACCCGCTCCCGGAAACGGCGGCGACTGCCGGCCAGGCCGTGGACCTTGAGCGGTTCGCCGACGATCTCCCGCACCCGCATGCGCGGATTGAGCGACCCGAACGGATCCTGGAACACCATCTGCATCCGGCGACGAATCGGGCGTAGCTGACGCTGGTTGTAGGCGGAGAGATCCTCGCCGTCGAAGACGATACGCCCCGCCGTGGGCTCAAGCATGCGCAGGATCGCCATTGCCGTGGTCGACTTGCCGCAGCCGCTCTCCCCCACCAGACCGAAGGTCTCCCCCCGGTTGAGCTCGAATGAAACGCCGTCGACCGCCTTGATCGAGGCCACCCGGCGGCGCCTCAGGACTCCCTCGTTGACCGGAAAGTGGACCTTCAGATCCTCGACCCGCAGCAACGGATCGGCTCGCCCGACGCCCGCGCGAATACCGTTGCCCACCTGTTCCGGTGGCCTACGCGCCGCGGCTTCCTTCCCCATCAAACCCGCAACCCAGCGCCGGCTACGGCGCCCCCTCGTATCCGTAGCAGGCCCAAGCCCGCCCCTCCGCCGCGGCGGTAAGCGGCGGCGGCGCTTCAAGGCACCGCTCATGCGTATGCGGGCAGCGCGGAGCGAAGGCGCAACCCGCGGGCAACGCCGCCAGATCCGGCGGCTGACCGTCGATCGACGCCAGGCGGCCGCCGCAGTCGCCTTCGAGCCGGGGCACAGAGCGCAGCAGTCCCTGCGTGTAGGGGTGGCGCGGATCCGCGTAGAGCGCCGCGGCGGGGCCGCTTTCTATGATCCGGCCGCCATACATCACCGCCACCCGGTCGGCGTAGCGGGCCACGACACCGAGGTCGTGCGTGATCAGGATGAGCGCCGAATCCGCCTCCCGGGTGCGCTCCTTGAGCAGCTCCAGGATCTGCGCCTGGACCGTCACGTCGAGCGCGGTGGTCGGCTCGTCGGCGATCAGCAGACGCGGATGGCACGCGAGCGCCATCGCGATCATGACCCGCTGCCGCATGCCGCCCGAGAACTGGTGCGGGTAGTCGCCGAGCCGCTTCCCGGCATCGGGAATAGCGACGGACTCGAGGTGCTCCACGGCCTGCGCCAGCGCCTCGCGCCGCTTGAGCCCGCGGTGCAGGCGCAGCGGCTCGGCGACCTGGCGACCAATCGTCAGCACCGGATTGAGCGACGACATCGGCTCCTGGAAGATCATCGCGACGCGGTTGCCCCTAACCCTCCGGACACCGGCGTCGTCGAGCGCCAGCAGGTCCTGGCCCTCGAACAGGATACGGCCGTTCTCGATCCGTCCCGGCTCGGGAATCAGCCGCAGGATGGAGAGCGCGGTGACGCTCTTGCCCGACCCGCTCTCGCCGACGACCGCCAAGGTCTCCCCGGGCGCGACGTCCAGCGACAGTGAGGTCACCGCGCGCACCGGCGGCCGCCTGCCGCCGTCCCCGCCGCGGAAGGTGACAGTCAGATCCTCGATCCGGAGCAGCGGTTCGCTCACGACGGGTCAGGCGCCTCCGCCAACGTGCGGTGACGGAGTCGCCATCAAAACCCCATCTCCCGCTTCATCTCCTCGTCGATCCACAGCCGCGCGTAGATCGGACCCGGACGCACGGCGCCTGCACGCAGCTCGCCGCCGTAGTTCTTCACCCACGGCCACCAGGCGGTGTAGATGTAGGGCACGGGCAGCCAGATGTAGGCCGCCTGGTCAAGCATCTCCTTCGTGATCTGCTTGATGATCCGCTGCCTCTCGGCGTCGTTCCGGGTCAGGAACATCTCATGGATGCGCCGGTCGAGTTCCGGGTCGGACCACATCGACGGGTTCCAGGTCTGGCCGGTGACGAAGTTCTTGCGCAGCGTGGTCGTCGGGTTCACGTGGCCGCTGCCCATCATGTAGCCGGGACCGTGGGTGCGGGTGGTCATCATCGACAGGTACGCCGCGTACTCGACCACCTCGATCTCCATCGTCACCCCGATCCGGTCCAGGTAGCTCGCCAGCAGGGGCGCCAACTCCATCCGCATCGGGTTGTTGGCCGATACCTGCGCCCGGAACGTGAAGCCGTCCGGGTAGCCCGCCTCGGCGATCAGACGGCGCGCCTTCTCGGGCTTGTACTCGAACAGCTCCTGAACCGACGGCGGCATCGCCTCGAGCGGCTCGTAGTAGCCCTCGAAGGAGGGGTGCTGCGGATAGGCGAACAGCTCGGCGTTGCCGCCGAAGAAGAGGTCGACGATCTCGCGCTGATCGATCGCCAGATTGATCGCCCGCCGCACCCTCAGATCGTCGAACGGCGCCTGGTCTACCCGCATGACCATGAAGTTTCCGCCGGTCGACAACCACCGCGACCAGCGCAGTTCCGGCGTCGTTTTCTTCAGGTGATCGACGGCAATCCAGCGGATGGACTCCAGAATGTCGAGCTTGCCCGTGCGCAGTGCGGTCAGGTACGTCGCCTCATCCTTGATCGTGCGGTAGGTGAGCTGGTCGATGAAGGGGATCTCGTACTTCTCGCCGGCGATCGTCGTCCGGTCCCAGTAAGCCGGGTTGCGAGCGTACGTCTGGGAGTTGCCCGAGATGAACCGCGCCAGCGAAAACGGGCCGGTGCCTGTGACATTGCGCCAGTCCTTCGCGTCCACGTCGCCCAACTCGCGCGGCACGATGCCTGAGAAGTAGCCGTAGCCGAAGCGGTAGTCCCACTCGGCGTTGAACTCGCCGAACTCGAACACCACGGTGTGGTCGTCCCGGGCCGCGACACGGTCGATGTGATCGAAGTAGGTCGGGATCGCCTTTGGGCTGTCGCGCAGGCGCTCGAAGCTGAAGACGACGTCGTGGGCGTCCAGCTCGCGCCGCGCCATGACCCCCGGCTTGTCGGCAAAGTAGACGCCGCGGCGCAACGCGATGACCAGCGTCAGCGGGTCCTCCCACTCCCAGCTCTCCGCCAGCTCGCCGCGAATCGTCTCGGGGGACAGGTAGGCCTCGGAAACGAATCGCTGGTCGCCGCCCCGGACCGCCGCCTGGGCCAGATCGCCGACGAAGAGTTGCTCGTAGAACATCCCCGTGTCGTGGTTCTGCTTCCAGTTCCAGTCCGCCGTGTCCCAAGACAGCGCCGACAAGGTGACGTAGACCGTGCCGACGTTCAGGTCGCCGCCGTAGCGCGGCGGCTCGGCCGCGCTCAGAGCCGGCTCGAAGGACAGGTCGCTTCCCATATCGGTGCCCAGGGCGTGACGGCGATCCGGCCCGCCGAGGCACGCGCACAGAAGTACGGTAAGAGCGCAGACGACGACCAGCCAGGCCGGCCGCGAAGCTGAAGTTTGTTCGTTCAAGTGCCCCTCATCCGTGGATCGAGAAGGTCGCGCAACGCGTCGCCGAAGATGTTCGCCGAATAGACGACCACCGTCAGACAGACGCCCGGCGCCAGCGCCAGCCAGGGTCCCAGGTAGAGGTAGGTGCGACCGTCGCCGCTCAGCATGCCGCCCCAGGTGGGCGCCGGCGGCGGTACCCCCAGGCCCAGAAACGAGAGCGCCGCCTCCGACAGGATGACGGCGCCGACGCGGGTCGTGAACAGCACGATGACGACCGGCATCACGTTCGGCAGAATGTGCCGCCGGAGGATGTGGAAGGTGCCGGCGCCGACCGACTGTGCGGCCTGGGTATAGACGTGCTCGCGCACCGAGGTCGTAGCACCCCGCACGATCCGCGACCCGGCGATGCCGTAGAGCAGGCCGAGGATGATCACGATCTGCGTGATCCCCGGACCGACCACGGACACGATGACGATCAGCAGCACGAGGTCCGGGAAGGTCATCCAGGCGTCGACCAGGCGCTGCGTGAGCAGGTCGAACCAGCCGCCGAGATAGCCCGAGAGCAAGCCGATCACGATCGACACCACGGTCGCCAAGCCGGCGGCGCAGAAGCCGACGATCATGGACAGGCGCGCCCCCATCAGGACCCGCGAGAACAGGTCGCGGCCGAGGTGGTCGGTGCCGAGCAGGAACTGCCGGGACGGCGGCTCGAGGCGATGCACCAGGTCGGTCTCGTTGATGCCGTACGGGGCGAGCACGCCGGCGAAGACGCCGCTCAGCAGGAAGATCAGGAACAGCACGGCGCCGGCGGCGCCCAGCGGCTTGGTCCGGAACAGGCGCACGGTGAACCGCCACCAGCGAGGCCGGCCTCGCTCGGGCAGGACCCCAGGGCCCGCTGCGGCGACGGTTGTCATCCAGCGATCATCCGTACCGGACCTTCGGGTCGAGCCAGCCGTAGCTCAGGTCGACCAGCAGATTGATCAGCAGGATCGCGACTCCGACGACCAGGAAGACGCCGGAGATCACCGGATAGTCCCTCTCGTAGACGCCGTCCAGGAGCAACTGCCCCATGCCTGGAATGACGAAGATCTGCTCCATCACCACCGTGCCGCCGATCAGTAGCGGCGCCTGCAGGCCGATCAGCGTGACGACCGGGATCAGACCGTTCTTCAGCGCGTGCTGGACCACGACCGCCTGCTCGCGCAGACCCTTGGCGCGGGCGGTGCGCACGTAGTCCTGGCGCATCACCTCGAGCATCATCGTCCGGGTCATCCGCATGGTGACCGCGGACATGGACAGTCCGAGCAGGATCGCCGGCACGATCAGGTGGCTCAGGTTCGCCAGCGGATCGACCAAGAACGGCGTGTACTCGAGCGCAGGCGCCCAGCGCCACCAGACCGACGGGAAGACCATGACCAGGGTGCCCAGCCAGAAACCGGGCACCGCGAGCATCAGGAGCGAGAACGACCGCGCCGTGTAGTCGAGCGCGGTGTCCTGCCGGGTGGCCGAGTAGATGCCGATCGGCACGGCGACCGACAGCGCCACCACGAGCGCCAGCAGACCCAGCTCGAAGGTCACCGGGAGCCGGTCCATGATCTGCTCCGCCACCGGCGTGCTGCGCCAGAGCGACTGGCCGAGATCCCCGCGCAGCGCGTCGCCGGCCCAGCGCAGGTACTGCTTGGCCATCGGCTGATCGAGCCCCATCGCTGCCTCGAGAGCCTCCCGGTCGAGGCTGGTCGAGACGTCGTTCTGCGCCAACATCAGGTCGATCACGTCGCCGGGAATGACCCGCATCGACACGAAGACGATGAGGCTGGCGAAGAACAGGGTCGGCGCCATCGCCAGCAGCCGCCGCAGGATGTATGTCTTCATGGAAGGCGTCAGAGAATACAGGCGCGCGGAACCTCATGGGGACACTGCCGTCCCCGAAAGGCGACAGCCGTCAGTACCTGCCGGCCTCAGGGCGGCGGATTCCGCGACCGCGTACGCAACCGGCGGACCGCGCCGCCCGGCCTCGACCTTGCATTCTCTACGCCAGTGCCGGGAACCGCCCGGTTAACCTCCAAGCAGAGCCGTGCTCATCCACGTCCCAACTCCGCTCGGCCTCTGCCGGGCGACATCGGTGGGGGCCGTCCTCGCCGTCATCGCCTTCGGGGCTGCGACCGCGCCGCCCACTCACGCCCAGGTGGAGCCCGCCCGCGGCGCCCCCGGATCCGGCGCCGCCGAAGTTACCGTTGCCCTGGAAGGCTCCTGGGTCCGGAACGCGGAACTCAGCGATGACCCGGTCGAGCGCCTCGCCAGCCACTTCGTTGAAGGCTTCGTCTCGGGCTGGCTGCGGGAGTTCGCCGAAGACCTTGCCAACCGCCGCCGCAGCCTCGTGATCGACTTCGCTGGGCAGGACGTTCTGGTTCGAAACGCCAAGCGCGAGAACCTCAATGTGCGGACCGATGGCTACGCCCGGTACGACAGCGAGGGCAACCTGACCACCGTCTTCCTCGCCGAGGATTCGCTCGAGATCGTCACGCAGGGAACCGGTCAGGCTTGGCTCTGGATCGAGACGATCTACCGGCGGGGCGAGCGGCTGGTCCACCTGACCGAAACCCAGAACTTCTCGACCCCCGAGTTCCTCTTCCAGACCGTGTACGACCACGCCGACGGCAAGCCGCCCCCGGGGCGGCCTGCCAAGGTCGAGCAGGGCCGCTTCGTGAGGCCGGCCGCGATCCGCATCGTGCCGCCACGACGCCAGTACCGGGGACTACTCTCCGGTCCGGTCGAGGTCCAGACCCTGGTCATCGATCCGTTGATCCAGTCGGTCGAGTTCTTCCTCGACGGCGTGCGGGCGAAGGAAGCCAGGAAACCGCCGTATGTGGCCCGCGTCCGGCTCGACGACCCTCCCCGCCCACAGACGCTGGAGGTTCGGGCCTACACCGACCCGGGAAAGCTCGCCGGCACCGACCGCATCATTCTCAACCGGCTCGACTCGGCATTCGGAGTCCGCATTGCAGAGATTCGATCGGTAGGCCGGGCAGGCTCTTCGGCGCTCCGCGTCGCAGCCAGCGTTTCCGTGCCGCGTGCCGCGGCCCTCGAACGCGTTGCGTTCTACCGCAGCGATCATCCGGTTGCCACGTTCGACGACCTCGACCCAGCCGCGAATCGCGGTGAGGCACGCACCATCCCAGTCGACGCGCTGATCGAGGGCGTCTCGCCCGGCGACTTCGTCCGCGTCACGGCGCAGCTCGCCGACGGCCGGGAGATGGAGGACGCCGAACTCCTCCAGGGCGCCGAGCACCGCAGCGAGATCGATGTGCAACTCGTGCAGCTCCAGGTCCTCGTTGTCGACCGCGACGGCGACCCGGTAGGCGAACTCAAAGCGGAGGACTTCGAGATTCGCGAGAGCGGCGCCTGGCGCCCGGCGGAGAACCTGCACGTCTCGGACGACGTCCCCCTGGTTCTCGGCGTCGCCATCGACTCGTCGGAAAGCATGTACCTGGTCTGGCGCCAGTTGCACGACGTGCTCCGCGTCTTCTTTGAAGGGGCTCTGGCCGACGACGATCGAGCCTTCCTGGTCGACTTCGACCACACGGTTCGGCCGCTCCAGCCGCTGACTGGAAGCCGGCCCCTGCTCAAGGCCAGACTCCATCGGCTGCTTGCCCAGGGCGGCACCGCGCTGAACGACGGGATCCTGTTCTCCCTCCTCCAGTTCCGGAATGAGCAGGGCCGCCGGGCCCTGATCGTTGTCACCGACGGCGACGACCTCCACAGCCGCTCCAAGCGCGCGCAGGTCACCGAGTACGCCGAACGAACGGGGGTCCCCATCTACTTCATCGCTCTCGGTTGGAACGATCCTCGGAGTCCCCTCATCAGGAGACTCAGCCGGCAAACCGGTGGCCGCCTGTTCCGCATCCACCCCGGCCAGTCGCGGGCCGCCCTGGCAAGAGAGATGGAGCAGGTCTTCGACCGGATCAACGAGGACCTCCGGCATCAGCACGTGCTGACGTACTACAGCGAGCACCCGCAGGGAGCGGACGTCGAGCCGGAGGTTCGGACGACGCGCAAGGGTCTCACCGTGAAGAGCGTGCTGCCGCTCGAGGCGCTTCAATAGCGCCGCCAAGCGCCTCGCAGGCTCGGACTTGGCCCCATCCCCCACCGAACGGTCTCCCACGTGATCGCGACCGTCATCCTGCTGACGGTGCTCGCGACGGCGGTCATCTCCGGCGTGCTCGGCATGGCCGGGGGCCTGGCGCTGATGGCCGTGCTCACGAGCCTCCTCCCCATAAGCGGCGCGATGATCCTGCACGGCGCCGTCCAGGCTGCTTCGAACGGCGCGCGCTTCGTGTTTCTGCGCGACCGCATGATGTGGGGCGTCCTGCCCTGGTACGCCGCGGGCGCCGCCTTCTCGGTCCTCGTGTTCGTATCGCTCGCCGTCGTCCCCGACCCGGCGCTGGTGCTGATCCTGGTCGGTAGCTTCCCCTGGCTGGCCCGGCTGCTGCCGACGCTGCGGGGGCTGGACGTGCGCAACCCCAGGACGGCCGCCGCCTGCGGCGCGACCGTTACCGCGGCGCAGCTCCTGGCCGGCGCTTCCGGGCCCCTGCTGGACGCGTTCTACCTCGAGACCGATGTGGACCGGCGCACGATCGTCGCCACGAAGGCGTTCAGCCAGACCGTCGGACATCTGCTCAAGATCGGCTACTACGTCTGGGTCTCGCGCACCGTGCTCACGGAGCTGCCCGGAAGCGTGCTTACGCCCTGGTTGATCGCCGGAGGCATGGCCCTCGCCGTGGTCGGCGCGCGGATCGGCACGCTCCTGCTCGGCCGGCTCGACGATCGCCAGTTCCGGCGGGTCACGGGACCGGTGATCCTGGGGCTCGGAGCAGTGTGCGTGGCGAAGGGCGTGCGCGAGTTGCTGCTGGCGGGTTAGGCGTCTGCGCGTTTGCCGTTGGCCTGTATCCTGCATCCATTCGTCTCGGCTTTCGTCTCACCATGACCAGGAACCCCGACAACCGGCGCCAATGGCTGCGCCATGGCCGCGTTCGACCGGCAGCGCTGACTGCGGGCATCCTCGGCCTCGCCCTCTGCCTGCCGACTGGGCACCCGGTACGCGCCCAGGAGCGGCACCCTGACGGCGACGCCGCAACCACGGCCTCGAGCGACCCGATTGCAGCCCTCTCCGGCATCTGGATTCGTGACGAGCGGCTGAGCGAGAACCCCATCGAGAAACTCGAGGAGGCCTACGGTTCGACCTTCGGCGGCGGACCCGGACGATCGGGGGGCGCAACGCCGGGCAGCGGCCCAACGACCGGCTCCGGCCCTGGCGGCCAGGGCCGTTTCGGCGGTTCCGGCGCCGGACGCGGTGGAGGACGGCCGGGCAGCAACCAGGACGCTTCACCCGGTATGCGGGAGACGGCCAGAGAACTCGCGGAACGGCTCGATGTCCTGCTGATCCAGGTCGAGCGACCCCGGCTCCTGATCCGGAATGCGAAGCGCGAAGACCGCATCCTCTTCCTCGACGGACGCGACACCGCGGGCGACCTCGGCGGCCGCAGCCGCGCCCGCGTCGTCGGAGACTCCCTTGAGGTCGAGACCTCCACCCCGAACCGGCAGCGGATCGAGACCTTCTTCCTGGAGGGCGAGCAACTCGTGCTGGTGACGGATGTACAGGGCGGAAGCTTCGCCGACCTGTCGTTCCGCACCGTCTACGAGCGCTCCGGCGACGCCCCGCCCAGCGTCATGCCGCCACCGGCGACCCGAACGGCCGACGCCGCCCCCGCCCCCGACGACGGTGGTTTCAACAAGGCTGACTACCTGCCGCCGGTCAGAGGCGGCTCGAACAGGCGGTCCGAGCGCGCCGACTCCGCCCGCAGCGCCCGGCCCGCGACGATTCGCATCCTGCCTCCTGAGAAGGGCTACCGCGAACTCCTCACAGGCCGCATCCTGATCCAGACCCTGACCATTGATCCGCAGATCGCCGTGGTCGAGTTCCTGCTCGACGGCGAGGAGACAGCCCGCGCCACCCTGCCGCCGTTCGAGGCGCGGATCGAACTCGCCGATCCGCCGCGCGAGCACACCATCGAGGTCAAGGCCTACGGCGCCCGCGGCGCCTACGCGGGCAGCGACAAGATCGTCCTGAACCGCCTCGATCCTCCCTTCGCGGTACGGATCGCGGGCATCGGCCCGACCCGTAGCACAGGCGAACAGGCGGTACGGGTCGAGGCCGGCATCTCGGTCCCGCGCACCGAAACCCTGGCACGGGTCGAGTTCTACCGCACGGAACAACTCGTCGCAGCCTTCGAGCACTTCGAAGGGGAGGCGGGGCCGAGCGGCGTGCGAAACGTCATCGCCGACGTGCCAACGTCCGGCGTCTCGCCCCAGGACTTCGTCCGGGTGGTGGCCCGCCTCGGCGACGGCCGGGAACTCGAGGATGTCGAACTGCTCCAGGGCGCCGAGTTCAGCAGCGAGATCGACGTCCAGCTCGTGCAACTTCAGGTTCTGGTCGTGGACCGCCGCGGCAACCCGGTCGGCGGCCTCAGGCCGGAGGACTTCGAAGTACGGGAGAACGGCGAAAGGCGCCAGGTCGAGAGACTCTTCGTCTCGAACGACGTGCCGTTATCCCTGGGCCTGGCGATCGACTCCTCCGGCAGCATGGAACCCATCTGGCAGCAGACCAACTCCATCGCCGCGGCGTTCTTCGACGGCGCGCTGACCTGGCGCGACCAGGCGTTCCTGGTCGACTTCGACTCCACCCTGCGGCTCGTGCAACCGCTCACGGGCAGCAAAGCGATGCTGGCCCGCGGCCTGGAGCGGCTCTTCCCCCAGGGCAACACCGCCCTCTACGACGCGATCCTGTTCTCCCTGCTCCAGTACGGCGACGCGCCCGGACGCCGCGCCCTGGTCGTGGTCACCGACGGATACGACGGCGCCAGCCGCTCCGACCCGACCCGCGCGATCGACTTCGGAAAGCGCCTGGGCGTGCCGGTCTACGTCGTCGCCATGCGCTCGGTCGGTTTCGGCCCGACCACGATGGACGAGGCGAACCTGCGCAACAGCATGCGTCTGATCACCGGTCCTAGCGGCGGCCGCCTGTTTCAGATCGAGTCGGTCGCCCAGATGGCAGACGTGTTCGACCACATCGAGGACGAGCTCCGACGGCAGTACGTGCTGACCTACTACAGCGAGCGCCCCTTCGGCACCGCACTCGAACCGGAGGTCAGGGTGACCAGGAAGGGGCTCAAGGTGCGGAGCGCCCTGCCGCTCGACGCGATCGAGTAGTCCGCCGGGAAGAAACACCCGTGAGAGCCACAGCCCTACGCCGTACCGCTATCGGCTGGGCGGCAGCCTCGGCAGTACTCGCGCTCGCGGTCTGCGGGTGGCCCACCGGGGCATCCGGCCAGAACGTTCGGGCGCCGAGCAGGACCGGTGTCCATCCGGATGTCCCCTTTTCCCATCTGCTGGGCCCCTGGATCAGGAACGAGCAACTCAGCGACGATCCGGTTCGGAAGGTCCAGGGCAAGCGAGTGGCGCCGAAACGCAGATCGCCAGCCGTGCACGAGCTGGCCCAAGCCCTCGCCGATCGCTACGGCACGGTGATGATCCGGATTCTCGAGGACGCCGTCGGGCTCCTCGACGACCGCGGCGGCAGCCGCGTCCTGGCGCTCGACGGCCGGCAGCACCTCCTCGGCCGCGGCGTCAAGGGGCGCATTCTCGACACCGACGAAAGCCTCACGATCGAGATGGTCGCTTCGGACTGGCGGCGGTCCGACACCTTCTTCCTGCTGAACGACCGGCTGGTGCGGATGACCGACCTCAAAGTCCGGTCCCAACCCAGGCTGTAATTCAGTACGGTCTACGACCGCCCGGAAACGCCGCCGGTCTCGGATTCCCTGGCCGCCGGCCTAGCCGCCGACGCCGGCCAGCCCGCCGCGATCCGCATTGTGCCGCCCGAACGCAGGGTCGGCGAACTGCTCAGCGGCAGAGTCGAAATCGAGACCCTGATCATCGATCCGCTCGTTGGTGAAGTGGAGTTCCTGCTCGACGGCAAACGGACCAGGCGCGTTCGCATACGACCCTTCACGACCCGCATCGGTTTGGCCGACCCACCCCGCGAGCAGAGGCTCGAGGCCCTGGCCTACGACAGACAAGGCGAGTACATCGGAAGGGATGAGATCCTCCTCAACCAGATCGACAGGCCCTTCGCCGTCCGCATCGCGAAGATCCGCGGCGCGCAGGCAAACGGGGACCCGGCGATTCGGGTGGCGGCCGCCGTGTCGCTGCCGCGCGCGGCGACGCTCGAGTTGGTCGAGTTCTACCGCAGCGAGCATCTCGTGTCGGCAACGCACACCTTCGGCGAAGGAGGGGCGCCCGGCGCCGCGCGCACCATTCCCGTCGAGGCACTGATCGAGGGCGGCCGACCGGACGACTTCATCCGTGTTGTGGCGAAGCTCGCCGACGGCCGCGAGCGGGAAGACGCGGAACTCCTCCAGGGAGCGGACCACCAGAGCGAGATCGACATCCAACTGGTTCAGTTCCAGGTGCTGGTGACCGACCGCGACGGGAATCCTGTCAGCGGGCTCTCGCCGGAAGACTTCGAGATCCGGGAGAACGGCAGGAAGCGCCCGGCGGTGGCCCTCCACACCGCAACCGACGTGCCCCTGGTTCTGGGTCTGGCGATCGACTCGTCGGACAGCATGCTCTCCATCTGGAGTCGCCTGAAGTACATTGCCCGGCGCTTCCTTGAGGCCGCCCTGGGCCCAGGCGACCGGTCCTTCCTGGTCGACTTCGACGGCACGGTGCGCCTCGTTCAACCACTGACGGGAGACCAACCGCTGCTGAACGACCGGCTCGACCATTTGATTCCGCTGGGCGGCACGGCGCTGAATGACGGGCTCCTGTTCTCTCTGCTCCAGTACCGCCGCGAGCCCGGCCGCCGCGCGCTGGTCGTGGTCACCGACGGCGCCGACCAGCACAGCCGATCCCAACCCGAACAGTCCGCCGCCCTCGCGGAGCGGCTGGGCCTGCCGATCTACTTCATCGAGCTGGACGCGTCGGTTCCAAGGACCGGAACTTCATCCGGCGGCGTGGTCGCAGTCAACGTCACACCAACGACGCAACAGAAACGGGCACGGAAACGGCTCAGCCGGATCAGCGAGCAGACCGGCGGACGCCTCTTCCACATCGAGCTCTACGCCACCACGCCCTGGTGGACCGACCGCATCGAGCAGGTCTTCGATCAGATCGAAAAGGACCTGCGGCACCAACATGTGCTGACCTACTACAGCGACCAGCCGCTCGGCGCGCCGGTCGAACCCAAAATCCGAGTGACCCGGCGGGGGCTCAGTCTACGGAGCGCGGTGCCGCTCCTGGGGATCGAGTAGGGCGTCCCGCCCGGTGCGGGTGAAGCGCTCCAGCACTCGCAGCCCCTCCGTCGCCCTCGCCCTGGAACTGCCGTCCGCGGAGTAGTTCTTCGTCTCGACGACCAGCGAATCGCCCTCGAACCAGCCGCGCGAGTTGCCGTGCCAGAGCCGCAGATCGTCGGCGAGCGGCGCCTGCTCCCCCAGCGGGATGATGCGCACGTCGTGAATCAGCTCCTGCGCGACTCCCCTGGAACGGCCTGCAGGTCGGGCTGACCGTCAGCGGTGCGCGGAGCCTTCCAGTCTTCGGCTGCCAACATCCCGGTGGAGAACAGGAGAACCACGAGTAGGAACAGCCTGGCCACGCCGACGGAGCGCGAGTCGTTTCGGAGCATCGGTTCAACCTCCTTCGATCAGCGGACGCGGCCCCATAGTACGGCAGGCGACGGGACCGGATGCGGGCGGGACGCCCGCGGCACAGGGCGGAAGCCGCCAAGCCCCAGCAGGCGGGTATCCTCCCCGCTCCGATCCCAAGGGAGATCACCGCCATGCAGCTCAGCCAGTCCGTAGCCGTCGAACGCCACGAGGAGCCGGGACTTGGCGTCGTCGGCGCGATCTGGATCGACAACCCGCCGGTGAACGCGCTGAGCCAGCACGTCCGCGAGGGGCTGGCGGCGGCGGTGCCGGCAGTAGCAAACGACCCCGAGATGCAGGCGGCCGTCATCGTCTGCCGCGGCCGGACGTTCATCGCCGGCGCCGACATCCGCGAGTTCGGCAAACCGCGACTGCCCCCGGACACCAACGAGGTCCGGCGCATGATCGAGAAGTCCCCCAAGCCCTTCGTCGCGGCCATCCACGGCACCGCCCTGGGCGGCGGGCTGGAGATGGCGATGGCGTGCCACTTCCGGGTCGCCGACGCGCAGGCGCGTCTCGGCCTGCCCGAGGTGAAGCTCGGCATCCTGCCGGGCGGCGGCGGCACCCAGCGCCTGCCCCGCTTGGTCGGCGTGCCGCGGGCGCTCGAGATGATCACCAGCGGCGAGCACATCACCGCCGCCGAAGCGCTCGACCTGGGCCTGATCGACGGTGTGGTCGACGGCCTGGAGAGCACCAGCCTGGCAGTCGGCGCGTTCCGTTTCGCGCTCCGCGCCGTGGCCGAGGGCCGGGGCCTGCCGCGGGTGCGGGACATCGAGAGCCACCGGGACGCGGCGCGCGAGAACCCCGGCGTCTTCGACGATTTCCGCCGCCGGATCGCACGCAAAACCCGGGGGTTCAACGCGCCCGAGGCCTGCATCCAGTGCGTCGAGGCGGCAGCCATGCTGCCGTTCGACGAGGGTCTTCTGCGGGAGGCCGAGCTGTCGAGGCAACTGCACGCGGACCCGCAGTCGAGGGCCCAGCGCTACTACTTCTTCGCCGAGCGCGCGGCGAGGAAGATCCCGGACATCCCGGCGGATACGAAGGTCCGGGAGATCCGCCGCGTCGGCGTCCTCGGCGCCGGCACGATGGGCGGCGGCATCTCGATGGCCTTCGCCAACGCCGGCCTGCCGGTGTCGATCGTCGAGCAGAGCCGTGACGCGCTCGACCGGGGCCTGGCCACCGTTTGGCGCAACTACGAGCGCAGCGCGTCCCGCGGAAGGTTCACCCAGGACCAGATCGAGGAGCGGATGTCGCTCCTTCGTGGCGGCACGGACCGGGACGCGCTGGCCGAGTGCGACCTCGTCATCGAGGCGGTGTTCGAGGACATGGATCTCAAGCGGAGAGTGTTTTCCGAGCTCGACCGGATCGCCAGACCCGGCGCCCTGCTGGCCACGAACACGTCCTACCTCGACGTCAACGTGATCGGCGCCGAGACCGAACGGCCCGAGGACGTCGTCGGCATGCACTTCTTCAGTCCGGCCAACATCATGAAGCTGGTCGAGGTCGTCCGCGGCGAGAAGTCCGCGCCCGACGCGGTCGCGACCGCGATGTCGATCTCCCGGACGATCGGCAAGGCGCCGGTCCTGGTGGGCGTCTGTCACGGCTTCGTCGGCAACCGCATGCTCTTCCAGCGCCGCCTCCAGGCCGACCGGCTCGTGCTCGAGGGCCCGCTGCCGTGGGACATCGACCGCGTGCTCTACGACTTCGGCATGCCGATGGGTCCGTTCCGCATGAGCGACCTCGCCGGCCTGGACGTGGGCTGGAACGCTGAGACCTCGTCGTCGAGCACCTTGCGCGAGATGCTCTGCGAGCGGGACCGGCGCGGCCAGAAGACGGGCCGCGGCTACTACGTCTACGACCCCGCCACGCGCGCCGCGGCGCCCGACCCGGAGGTCATGGACCTCGCCCGGGAACTGGCGGAACGGCTCGGCATCGAACAGCGCGAGATCGACGACGAGGAGATCCTGAACCGCTGCCTGCTCTCCTCCGTCAACGAAGGAGCGAAGATCCTCGAAGAAGGCATCGCCGTCCGCGCCAGCGACATCGACGTGATCTGGATCAACGGCTACGGCTGGCCCGTCTACCGAGGCGGCCCCATGTTCTGGGCCGACGAGTTCGGCCTCGGCAACATCGTCGACATCCTCGACGACTACGCCTCCCGCTTCGACCCCGAAGAGTGGCAGGCCGCGCCGCTCCTGCGCGACACCGCCGCGGCGGGCGGCCGCCTGAGCGGCTAGCCCGCGTCGGGCTCACCCGCCTGCTCCGGGCCACAGGGAGGAGGGGTCCCAGCGGCCGTGAGCGCTTTCTCGGATAGGGGGAAGTTGGCGCTCACTTCACTCCACTCGCTCCGGTTGGTCGTCGGTTCATGTAGGGGCGGAGGGCGTCGCTCGCTTCGAGCCCGCTGGGACCCCTCCTCCCTGTGGCCCTGCGCAGGCTGGACGGTGTCGGCGTGGCGTTCACCGCACCGGACAGTCGGTGCGCCGAGCTTCCAGAGGCGGGGACCGGGGCGGAAGCCGAGCCGGCGAAGCGGTTTGCGCACTGACCGGCATCCCTTGGCCGCTGCTACTGTTCTCCGATGCTCAAGAGGATGCGTTATCGGGGTCTGCAGTTCCTGCGTATCGGGCTGACAATGACCTTCGTGGCTGTGCCCGCGACTTCGGCGCAGCAGCCCACGGACACCGACTGGGCGGTCACAACCGGCAACAACGCGAGCCAGCGGTACGCCGCGCTCGAGCAGATCGATCACGAGAACTTCGCCGAGCTCGAGGTCGCCTGGCGATGGTCGTCGCCGGACAATGAGTTGATGACCGGAGATGGCGGGCAGGGCGGGCGGCCGACGACGCCGCGGAACCATGAAGCGATCCCGATCAAGGTCGGCGCCCGGCTCTATGTGACGACCGGCTACGGCCAGATCGCGGCGGTCGACGTGGAGCAGGGCACGAGCCTGTGGACCTACGATCCGCAGGCCTACCTCCAGGGCCGTCCGGCGAACCTCGGCTTCGTCCACCGCGGAGCGACCTACTGGGACGACCCCGACCTTCCAGGTGACGGGGGCCGCCTGCTTTGGGCCGGGGGCGACTCGTTCCTGCGCGCGGTGGACACCCTGAGCGGCGAACCGATCGAGTCCTTCGGCGACGGCGGCGGTGTCGACCTCACCCTGGGCTTGCGCCGCGAGGTGGCGCGCAGGGTCTACAGCGTCAGTTCGCCGGTCACCCTGTGCCGCGATGTCGTCATCGGCGGCTCGTCCGTCTCGGACGGTCCTCGCGCGCCCGAGGCGCCGCCGGGCGACGTGCGCGGATTCGATGTCCGCACCGGCGAGCAACTCTGGACCTTCCACTCGATCCCGCGGGAGGGCGAACCCGGCCGTGATACCTGGAAGAAGGGTTCGTGGAAGGTCAGCGGCAACACGAACGTGTGGACGCTGATGAGCGCCGACCCGGAGCTCGGCCTCGCCTATCTGCCGTTCGGCACGCCGACCAACGACTGGTACGGCGGACACCGCCTCGGCGACAACCTCTACGCCGAATCGCTGGTCGCGGTCGACTGCGAGACCGGGGAGCGGCGCTGGCACTTCCAGATGGTCCACCACGGCCTGTGGGACTACGACCTGCCGACCCCCGCCATCCTCGGCGACATCGAGGTCGAAGGCACGACGATCCGCGCCGCGATGCAGCTCTCCAAGCAGGGCTTCCTCTACGTGTTCGACGCCCGTAGCGGTGAGCCCGTGTGGCCGATCCTGGAGCGCGAAGTGCCCCAGACGGGCATCGTCGGCGAGCGCACTTCGCCGACCCAGCCCTTCCCCACCAAGCCGCCGGCCTTCGACCGCCAGGGCATCGGTCCGGACGATCTGATCGACTTCACGCCGCAGCTCCGCAGCGAGGCGCGGGCCATCCTCTCCCGGTACCAGTACGGCCCGATATTCACGCCGCCTACGGAACGCGGCACGTTCCTGATGCCCGGCTACGGCGGCGGCGCGAGCTGGCCTGGAGGCGCTTTCGACCCGGAGACCGGCATGCTCTACGTGCCGTCCTTCACCTGGCCCGTGGTCAATACGCTCCGTGAGCCGGACGCGAGCCGCTCATCCTTCGACTATGTCGGCCGCATCAACAGCGATGTCCGGGGCCCACGCGACCTGCCCCTGGTCAAGCCGCCCTACTCCAGGGTCACGGCCTACGACATGAGCCGCGGCGAGATCGCATGGACCGTGCCCCTGGGCTACGGGCCGCGCCGCCATCCGGCGCTCGCCGGCCTCGACCTGCCTGCCCTGGGCGCCGGCGCCCGTGGCCACATCCTGGCGACCAAGAGTCTGCTGCTCGTGAACTCCGGCCGCTCGCTGGCCTTTCGCGCGATCGACCAGGAAGCGGTCGCGGAAGGCGCCACCCGCGAGGACTGGCGGGTGGAAACCCCGGCGCTGCGCGCGTTCGACAAGGCGACCGGCGAACTCGTCGGCGAGATCGAGCTGCCCGCGCACACCGACGGCAGTCCCATCACCTTCCTCCATCGCGGCCGGCAGTACCTGGTGTTCGCGCTCGGCGGACGCGGCGCGACGTTCGAGCTGATCGCCTACCGGCTGCCGGCCTGACCCGCGCAGGCGACTTGGCGGCGCCTCCGGGCAGACCGCATCGCGGACACAGAAGAAACGAAGCAAGAGGAGCAGCAAGATGAGAACCGACAAGCACCTCCACCGGTCCGCCCTGGGCCTGGTCATGGCCGCAGTCCTCGTCTCCGGCGCCGGGTGCGCGCCGGGCGGCGATCCGTCCTCGACGGACGGCGAGACGACGAGCGGTTTCGGCGCCTACGCTCGCGAAGCGACCTACGACGGCGCCAACCGCTACTCCGTCTACGTCCCGATGCCCGACGGCGTCCGCGTCTCGGTCGACTACTTCATCCCCACGGCCGGCGGTGCGGAGGCTTCGGAACCGCTGCCGACCATCCTCCACTACACGCGCTACACCCGCGCCTTCCTGATCGAGGACGAGAACGGGGAGCCCCAGCTCTCCGCCACGGGCGAGCGGGATCCAGTCCTCCAGCACATGCTGCACCGCGGCTACACGGTCGTCGTGGCCGACGCCCGCGGCACCGGCGCCTCCTTCGGCGTCCACAACGGCGCTTTCTCCATCGAGGAGACCGCGGACTCGTTCCACATCATCGAGTGGATCGCGGCGCAGCCCTGGTCGGACGGCAACGTCGGCATGCACGGGCGCTCCTATCCCGGCATGACCCAATACCAGGCAGCGACCCAGGCGCCGCCGGCGCTCAAGGCGATCTTCGCCGAGATGGCCGGGCCGACCCCCTACGACTTCGTGTTCCGCGGCGGCACCTACAAGAACGAGTTCATCGACACCTGGGGCTCGGGCACCAGGCAGGCCGATCTCTCGACGGCGCCCGCCCCGGTCGACGACGACGCCTCTGGCGCCATGCGCGACGCGGCAGTGGCCGAGCACGCCGCCAACATCTGGGCGCAGGACCTGGTCGGCACCGACGCCGCGGCGCTCCGCGACTGGGCCTACGAGGCGGAGAACGCGCGTGCGGACTGGGACACCACCGGCACGATCGACGATCTGGAAGCGATCGACGCCTCGGGGATCGCGGTCTACCACCTGGTCGGCTGGTACGACATCTACACCTCGCAACAGCCGATGCTCTACGCCAGCCTCGATTCGGCGCCGCAGAAGATGATGATCGGCCCCTGGGTCCATAGCGGCGGCTACGGCGGCGACGTGCACAAGGCCGAGTTCCTGCGCTGGTACGACCACTGGCTCAAGGGGATCGAGAACGGGGTCATGGACGAACCGCCGGTCCACTACTACGTCGTGGAGGGCAACCACACCCTGCCGGAGGACCCCGAAGTCACCGCGAGTCTGGACGAGGAACGCTCCGAGGAAGGTTCGACCTGGATCGGCACGGATGTCTGGCCGCCGGCCGGGCTGACCGCCCAGCGCTTCGAACTCGCCGCCGGCGGCCTGCTGGGCGACTCCGCCGGCAACTCCGGCCAGGACGAGTACACCGTCGACTACACGTCGGCCATGGGCTCTTTCTCCCGCTGGATGAACGGCCACGGTTCCCGACGTCAGGACCTCCGTGGTACGACCTTCTTCGACGAGCGATCGGCCGAGAACGAGAAGGCGCTCACGTACACCACCGAACCGATGGCGGAGTCGATGACGATCGTCGGCTATCCGGTGCTCCACCTCACCGTCACCTCCACCCACGACGACGGCGACGTCTTCGTGTACCTGGAGGAGATCGACGCGGACGGCCGCTCGCACTACGTCACCGAAGGCGCCCTGCGCGCGTCCTACCGCGCCGTCGGCGAGGCCCCCTGGGAGGACTTCGGCCTCCCCTTTCACCGCGGCAACGCGGAAGACCTCGAGCCGCTGTCCGGCGGGCCCGCCGAACTCCTGATCGACCTGATGGGGACGGCCATCACGATCGACGAAGGCCACCGGCTGCGCCTGACCATCGCCGGCGCCGATGCCGCGAACCACGCGCTGTATCCGGACCCCGAAGGCGCCGACGCGCCGACGATCTCGGTCCACCGGGGCGGCGAGAGTGGCTCGTGGCTCGAGGTGCCGGTGGCGCCTTAGACTCCTGAGCCAACCTCATCAGCTTTCGCGGGCTGAAACAGCCCCCCTTCTGGGGTGCCAACTCCTGTTTTGAGGCGCAAAACGGAATCTTGATGGACAGAATGCAGGATCGCGGCTACGCTCTCTGCCGATGTTCGACCGCTTCTACCGCCCCCCATCGGCGTCGAGCTACTTCCTCTTCGGCCCCCGCGGCACCGGCAAGTCGACCTGGTTGCAGCAGCACTATCCAGAGGCCCTCTTCGTCGATCTGATCGACCCGGAGGAGGAGCGGTACTACGGAGCGGCTCCTGAACGCCTGCGGGACACGGTAGCTGCGAACCCGGCGAGACGGCCGGTCGTCATCGACGAGGTCCAACGGGTACCGCAGCTTCTCCAGGTCGTGCACCAACTGATCGAGCGCGACAAGACCCTTCGCTTCGTGCTCACCGGCTCCAGTGCCCGAAAACTCCGGCGTACGGGTGTGGATCTGCTGGCGGGTCGTGCCCTCCTCACCACGATGCACCCCTTCATGGCGGCTGAGCTCGGCACTGCCTTCAGCCTTGGCAGGGCTCTGGAGCTGGGCCTGATTCCACTGGTCGTGGACGCGCCCGAGCCCGAAGCGGCTCTCCGCACCTACGCGGGCATCTACGTCCGCGAGGAAGTGCAGGCCGAAGGTCTGCTGAGAAACGTCGGTGCATTCGCCCGCTTCCTCGAGGCCGCGAGCTTCAGCCACGCATCGGTCCTGAACGTCTCCAACCTGGCCCGCGAATGCCAGGTCGAACGGAAGGTCACGACGAGCTACCTGTCCGTGCTGGAGGACCTCCTCCTTGCGTTCACGCTTCCGGTCTTCAGACGACGGGCTCGGAGGCGGTTGACGGTTCACCCGAAGCTCTACTTCGTTGATGCCGGCGTGTTCCGTTCGCTCCGCCCAAAGGGGCCGTTCGACCGCGCCGACGAACTGGCTGGACCGGCGCTTGAAGGTCTCGTGGCGCAGCATCTTCGAGCATGGATCGCCTACTCAGGACGCGACGACGCCCTGTTCTTTTGGCGCACCAGATCCGGCAGCGAAGTCGACTTCGTCCTCTACGGCGAAAGCGGGCTGTTCGCGATCGAGGTCAAGAACCGCAGCACAATCCATCCCCGCGACTTCAGGGGACTCAAAGCCTTCGTCGAGGACTATCCGGAAGCGACCCCCGTCCTCCTGTACGGCGGACCGCGGACGCTCCGGCGCGGCGTTCTTTGCTTGCCTTGCGAGGGATTCCTGCGGCGCTTGGCGCCGGAGCTGTCCCTGGAAGCAGCGCTACAAACAACTTCCGTTTGACTCGTTCTCCGATCGGCCCCGGCCGTTCACGGGAACAGACGCCGGTCCCACCAGACGCGCGTCTCCAGCCCGACCTCGACCGGCAGGCCCTCGTAGTCGGGATGGCGCGTGTTGATGACCACGTTGTTCTCCGTGCGCGCCACGACGGAGGGCACGAGGAGGATCACGCTCCGGCGTTCCAGGTACCAGTCCCGGCCGAAGCGTTGCGACGCTGCGCGGTTCGGCCGATGCCAGCCGGGCAGGACGTCGGCCGCGACGACCTCGTAGCTGGTTCCCGCGGGCATGACGATTTCCACGAAGTGCTGGTTCGGGGGGACGCGCCCGGGCCAGCCGACCAGCATCTCCAGCATGGCCGTCGAGTAGTTCCGCGAGGCGTAGATCACCTCGGCGCCGGCCTCGTGCCACCTGCCGGAAGCGCGTCCGGCGCCTTCCGCGCTCCACACCGGGAACCTCCCGTCGGCGTCGCCGATGCGATACGCCCGCATCGGCGACGCAAGCCGCCGCACCATCAGACGGGAAAGCCGGCCTCGGCCTGATGAATCACATCGAGCACCGCCCGCGCGCCGGCGGAACTCGAGCAGGCGACATCGAGCGGCCTCTCGCCATCCAGCAGAGCATGCCGCGACGTCAGGTAGGCCTCGATTCCCTCCCGGTCCCCGTGGTACACCCGGCTCAGCGCATTGACGACGCGGCTGAGCTCGTAGAGCCGCTCGCTCATCTCCCTCGACAGGGGCTTGCCTGCGTTGCGGGCACGCCGCAGCGTGGCCTCGGGGATCACCGGTCCTACGATGTTCCTGGCGCCCAGAATCTCCGTCAGCACAGACACCGCGTCCGTGGGCAGGCCGCGGCCAACCCGGCGCGCGAGTTCCAGGTTGCTCAGGACTTCGGCATCCTCGATCCCGAGGAGCGTTCCCAGACAGGCAGCCTCGGTTACCGGCAGGTCGGCCGAGTTGGCGTAGGTCTCAAGTACGGCGGAGGCATCGGCTTTCGTCATTTGACGACGATACGGCAGTCATTTGACGGACGTCAAGGGCTGGTCCTTCCCCGCGCGCCGCGACGGACTACGCGCCAGCGATCTCCCGCGACCGGACCTTGCGGCTAGCGCGGCAGAACTGCCGGAGGCCGGCGCTTCGCGCCGGATGCGGGCAGGATGCCCGCGTTCCCAGGTCAGATCGTTCAACCGCGCAAGCTCCTAGCGGTGGGGTCCGCTCCAGCCAGCACCAGGGTCCACATGCGACGGATTTCGGCACCGTTCAAACCGTCGGCATCGCACGTGATCGCGTACCAGCCAACGAGGGTTGCCGTTGCGCCCGCATCGCGGCCGAGAGTCGCCCGGAGCAGCAACTCACCGCGGCGATCGGTTCCCTCGGCGCTGTCGCGCCGCTCCAGCTCGACATCCGAGAACCCGAGCACGCGCCGGTGGACCGGAAACAGGGCCTTGTACGCGCTCTCCTTGGCCGAGAACGCCAGCGTGAACATCTCCGCCTCGGTCAAGCCGCCGAACTTCCCGTGACGGAGCTCCATCTCCCCGTCGGTGAGCACGCGCCCGCCGAGACGCGTAGCCTGCTGCGGAGAAACGACACGCTCCACGTCGACGCCGAGACCCCGGTAGCGGCTCGCGGCGGCGACAGCGGCGAAGCCGTAGCCGGCGCCGTGCGAGATCGAACCGACTACACCCTCCGGCCACAAGGGGACATCGTCGTCGTCCGCTTCGAGGTTGCCGTTCGAAGCAGCGGCGCCGAGGAGGTCCACCAAGGCAAGCCGGGCGCTGATGCGACCCGCCAGATACTCCTGCCGGCGCTTGTCGATGGCGCCTTCGAGGGCGCCCGGCAACTCGATCGCCGCGCCCCGGGCCGTGTCCATCAGATTCTCCAACCGGCCGATCCTGTGCGCCGCCGCGCTGATGTCAGGAGGAAGGTGGCGAACCAGGCTTGCAGGGATTCCCGCGGCCGCGCTCACGCCAGGAAGTAGCGCCGTTGCTCCGGCGTCGGCACGGGGCACTCGGCCAACCGCGGCCCGACCCGATGGCGGTTCCGCGCCACCAACCGGTAGCCCCAATCCAGAACCAGCCGGGGCGCCATCCACGGGAGTAACGCGAGCCAGCGCTCCGGTCCCCGCAACTGGGACGCCAGCCAGATCACCGCCTCGCTGCGCACCCGGATCTCGCCCAGCGGATACCCGGTTGAAGAAGCGGCGTCGGCCGCGCCGGCGGCCGCCGTGCCGGACGCGGAGGGCAAGCTCTGGATCACCATGCTGTCGAGGCCGGCGAGGTCAGGCCGTATCTCGGTCAGGCGCTCGAACAACTCACCGTCCTGCGGCGCGAAGCGGACCCCCGACGGCACGCCCCGAGCCAGACACCGCGCAACCGACCAGTTGCAAAGAGCGCAGTCACCGTCGTAGTAGACGATGACCCTGGCTGGCCAAGGCTCGCGACGCTTGTCCATGGCCCTTCATTCTACGTTCGCGGCGTCACCCGCGTTCCCGGCCGCGGCCGTGCCGCGGTTCGCGGCCGCCCCCGGCAGCAGAGGCGTAGCACGCCCCATCACTCCCTCGGCTCGCTCGACGAGCCGGTCCAGGCCCGCCCGCGTCCGCGCGCTGACCGCGATCGCTTCGAGCCGATCCGCCAGCAGTCCGGCGCGCTCCTCGGTCACCAGATCGCACTTGTTCAGCACCACCAGAAGCGGCTTCGAGTTGAGCGACAGTTCGTCGATCAGCCCTTCCACCGCCTTCACCTTCGAACGCCAGGCCGTGTCGGAGGCATCCACCACGTGCAGCAGCAGATCAGCGTCGCCGAGCTCCTCCAGGGTGGCGCGGAACGCCCGCACCAGGTCGGGCGGGAGTTCGGCGATGAAACCAACCGTGTCGGTGATCACCACCTCGCCTTCCCTCGGAAAGCGAATCCGTCGGCTCGTCGGGTCGAGCGTCACGAACAGTTGCGAGGCAGTCTCCACCGAGCTCCGGGTCATCGCGTTGAGAAGCGTGCTCTTGCCGGCGTTCGTGTAGCCGATCAGGGACAGCACCGGCACCCGACGGTCGCGGCGCCGGCGCCGCGCCACGTCCCGCTGCCTCGACAGCCGCTCGACCTGCTTCTCGAGCTTGCGGATCCGGTCGCGAATACGCCGGCGCCCCACTTCGAGCACCGTTTCGCCCGGCCCGCGGCCACCGATGCCTCCTGTGAGCCGGGACAGGCCCTCGTCCTTCTCGGTCAGCCGCGGCAGGGAGTAGCGCAACTGGGCCAACTCGACCTGCAGCTTGCCGTCTCGGGAGCGGGCGTGCTGCGCGAACACGTCAAGGATCAGTTGGGTGCGGTCGATCGCCTTGAGGCCGGTCGCGTCCTCGAACGCGCGGGCCTGCGCGGGCTTCAGATCGATGTCGAAGATCGCCACTTCGGCGCCGGCGCGCATGCTCTGCAGCACGATCTCGGTCAGCTTGCCGCGCCCCACGACGGTCCGCGGGTGAACACGTGACCGGCGCTGGCGCATGACGCCCGCCACTTCGACACCCGCCGAGCGTACGAGCTCGACAGTCTCCCGAAAGTGATCGGCGTCCGGCCGGACGCCGATCACGAGCGCGCGTTCCCGCTCCGCCTCGCGTCCGCTGCGCCGCCGGCCCATCTCCCGTTCGACCGCCCGAATGGTTGCCGCGAAGTCGAGTTCCAGCTCGTAGACCTGCGGCGCCTCCACGCGCAGAAAGGGCGTGGTCTCCGCGGCGCCGTCCGCTGCCGGCTCGGGCGCCAGGTACGCGACTTCGATACCGCCCGCCGAGCCGTCCTCCAGAGCCTGCACCACCGCCACCATGTCCAGTCGCAGCAGCGCCAGGTCGTTGAGGTCGTCGGCTGTCAGGCTCTCGCCGCGCAGGTGGGTATGCACGAGGCGCAGTCGGCGGAAACGCCCCGGACCGCCCCGCAGGCGGCCGATATCGGGAATCTCGAGCTGCCTGGCGTCGCCGACCATCACCCTGCTGACCGCGCCGTCCCGGGTCAGCAGCACACCGACCTGACGTCCGATCTCACGCGAGAGCGCGCACAGGTGACGAGCCAGTTCGGTCGAGACCACCTGGTCCGGTCGCACCTTCCGCCGATAGGTCCGTTCGAGCGCGCCGCGCTGTGCCGCCTTGAGCCCGCGGACGTCGCCGTGCAGTGGTCTCATCTAAGGCCAGTCGGTGGGTTTCGGTCGCAAAGTCAAGAAACTGCTATCCTTGCCGCCTCGGCGGTGACGCTGGCCCCACTCGGCAAGCGTCGCGTAACTCGACAGCACGAGTCAGCGCTTGGCTTCAGCCTTTGTCCTCTAGACAGTCCGTCCATTCTCGGACGACTCACGTCGCTTGAGGGCCAACTGAACAGCCCGTGGTGCATTCAAGGCTACACCCGCCGCCCGAAATGACGCTCCGGTACGAAAACCGACTCGCGCAGGTGGAACTGCAGCGAACGCAGGGCAGCCGCCCAGCGGGTTCCGTTCATGGAATCCCGTCGCGGCCTGGTGCCCGCGCAACCGGAGACGTCCACACCGATTCAACCGACGGCGCACTCGCCGTCACCTGGAGATTTTGTGACCCGACGAATGCTCATCAACGCGCAGAGTTCAACCGAGCTCCGCATCGCCATCGCCAACGACTCGGTACTCGAAGACCTGAAGGTCGAGATCGCCGAGCGGGGGCTGACCCGAGGCAACATCTACTACGGCAAGATCGCCAACATCGAGCCGAGCCTGAACGCCGCCTTCATCGACTACGGCGCCCCGAAACACGGCTTCCTGGCCATCCAGGATGTCGTGCCCGACGCGTACTACCAGGCGGCGTCTAAGTCCCAGCGAACCAAGATCGAGGACGTACTCGTCCGCGGCCGCCCGATCGTGGTTCAGACCACGCGCGAGCCGGAGGGCAACAAGGGCGCTGCCCTGACCACGAACCTGAGTCTGGCGGGGCGCTACCTGGTGCTTTCGCCCTTCGACAAGACCAGTGGCGTTTCCCGCAAGGTCGACACCGAGGAGGTTCGCCTCAAGCTGAAGGCGATGGCGGAGTCGCTGCCGGTGCCCGACGGTGGCGGTGTGATCGTGCGCACCAACGCCCTGGGCCAGACGAAGACGGCCCTCAGTCGGGACATGAACGCGCTGCTCCGGCTATGGAAGCGCATCTCCCGGGACGCCCGCGACGCAAAGGGCACGAGGCTCCTCTACAGCGATCAGGACATCGTGCTGCAGGGGCTGCGTGACTATCTCGACAGCGCGATCGAGGAGGTCTGGGTCGATGAAGACACCGCCTACGCACGCGCCGAGCTGTACATGCGGGCCTTCATGCCGCGCAGCAAGACGGTGCTGCACCGCTACACGGGCCGCAAGCCGCTGTTCTCGGTTTACGAACTGGAACCTCAGATCGAGAACATCTTCGAACGCCGGGCGGAACTGCCCGCCGGCGGCTCGATCGTCATCGACCCGACCGAGGCCCTGACCGCCATCGACGTCAACTCCGGCCGGTCGAAGAAGGGATCGAGTCAGGAGGAGACCGCGGTCAACACGAACATGGAAGCTGCAGCCGAAGTCGGCCGGCAGCTTCGTCTGCGCGACATCGGCGGCCTGATCGTGGTCGATTTCATCGACATGCGCAGTCCCCGCAATCGCCGCAAGGTCGAGAAGGCGATGAAGGACGCGATGAAGGCCGACAAGGCGCGCTTCAGCGTCGGCCGGATCAGCGACAACGGGCTGCTCGAGATCAACCGCCAGCGGATCCACCAGGCGCTCCAGTTGCGCACTCACAGCGACTGCCCGAACTGTGGCGGCACCGGCCGCGTTGCCAGTCCGGACCTGGTCGCCCTGCGCCTGCTGCGCAACATCGAGTCCCACGGCGCCGCCGGCTACATGCGGGGCGTGCGGATGGCCTTGCAACCGCAGCTTGCCGACCACCTGCAGAACCGGCACCGCGAAGCGCTCGCGAAGCTCGAACGGGAGTTCGATCTCGAAATCGAGATCGCGGGCGAGCCTCAGATGCAGGGCCGCGAGCCCGAGATCAGTTGGATCGCTCGCGATCTGGCCGAAGTGAAGAAGCGCGAGCGGGAAGAGGCGCAGGAGAAGAAGCTTGAGCAGGAGATGCTCGCCACTCCCTCGATCGGCGACACCGACGAAGAACTCGAAGAAGTCGAAGAACACGAGGCGGAAGCCGGCGACGGCGCGGCCGAAGGCGCACCGAAGCGGCGCCGGCGCCGGGGCGGACGCAGGCGGCGGTCCGCAGCCGCGCGCAAGGCGAAGGAGGAGGCACCCAAGGAGGACGGCGACGCCAGGCAGGACGACGACGCCAAGCAGGCGAAGACGAGCAAGAAGCGACCCGCCAAGGCGAGGAAGACGGCGGGGACGGCCGCCATCAAGGTGCCCGGCATCGACACTCCGGCGGCGGAAACTGCGCCCGGCGGCAATGACACGGCCGGCGACGCAGCCGCGGCGAACGGCAACGGAGCGCCGCGCCCGACCAAGCGGCGGCGACGCCGGCGGCGGCCCCGCCGGCCCCAGGCCGCCGCGGCGGGCAACGAGTCGCCGCCGGCCGAGACGGCTCCCTGACAGGCGCCGGCGGCGCCCCGCACCCTTGGGCTGGCTAACCCCCTGACAACAGGGAGGTTTGACAAGGACCCGGCCAATCCATAACTATCCCTTCGTAGTCGTTCCGCTCGCGTCGCGAGGCGTCGGCGGCGGTCCCGGGGTCAATCGGGGCGATCCCGCGACCGGGTGGGTTGGGACCCACCACTTTGTGGATGTGCCCGGAAAGGAGGTGGTCTAGTGGAATACTGCAGATGCGGCTTGATGGAGGTGGCGGCTCCCTAGGTAACCCCTACCTGGCGTAGGGCGCCTCCTTCGGGAAGCGATCCCACGCCATCCCATCGGCCAAACGCTTGACCGAGCCGCGCAAGCCGCGGTCCAAGAGCGTCACCGGAGCCCCGAGGAGCAGACGCCCTCGGGGCTCCTTCCTTTCCGATTCGCCTCAGGGCCCTGGACCCCTCAGAGCCCAGTTCCGTACAATCGCCCCCCACAATCCTGGTTCCATCCGCGCGCCCGATGACGGGCGTGCGGATTCACCGGCGGAGACGAACATGGCGGCGATCGGCACCCCCACAAAACTGCTCGAGGGCAAACCCAAGGTCAAGGGCTCGCTGCGCTACTGCGGCGACCTCGAACGGCCCGGGCTGCTCCATGTCCGTCTGGTCACCAGCCCGCACGCGCACGCCGAGGTGCTGAGCATCGATACCGCGGCGGCTGAGGCCATGCCCGGCGTCGCCGCCGTCATCACGGCAGCGGATCTGCCCGAACTCCCGGCCAATAGCCGAGCGATGCTCATGCTCGCGCGCGATCGGGTCATCTTCGTCGGCCATCCGGTCGCCCTGGTCCTGGCCGAGGACGAGGCCCGGGGCGCGGATGCAGCGGAACTGGTCGAGGTCGACTACCGGCCGCTCGACGCCGCGGTCACCCTGGAACAGGCCGAGGCCCCTTCGGCGCCGCCGGTGTGGCCCGACGGCCTGCCCGGCCAGTCCGCGGAGGCAGCGGCGCACGGCGCCGGGGGCGCCGGCGACGACGGCGGCGCGGGTCCCTCGTCGCCCAACGTGACGAACCGCATGCGCTTTGACCGCGGCGACCTCGCCGCCGGCTTCGCCGCCGCCGACGCCGTGGTCGAACGGAGCTTCACCACCGCGGCGGTTCACCAGTCCTACCTCGAACCGCACGTGGCTCTGGTCGACCCGGACCCGATGGGCACCGGAATGACGATCTACAGCTCTACCCAGGCGACGTTCTACATCCGGGACACGGTCGCCTACGTGCTCGGCCTGTCCCACGAGCAAGTGCGCGTGATCGGCACGCCGGTCGGCGGCGGCTTCGGCGGAAAGTTCCTACTTTACGAACCGCTCCTGGCCATCGCCGCGACGCAGCTCCAGCGCCCGGTGCGACTGATGATGAGCCGAACCGAGGAGATGCTGGCCGCCACTCCCGCGCCCTCGACCCGGATCACGATTCGCGCCGGCGCCAAGCGGAGCGGCGAGCTGACGGCGCTGGAAGCCGAGCTGGCGATGGACTGCGGCTGCTTCCCATCTTCCATGACCGCACTCGCCGGCACCCTGCTCGGCAGTTCCTACCAGACGCCGAATCAGTCCGTCGGCAGCTACGAGGTCGTCACGAACAAGCCCTCGATCGGCGCCTACCGTGCGCCGCTGGCGCCGCAGGCGGCGTTCGTGGTTGAGACCGTGCTCGATCAACTGGCCCAGGAGTTGGGGCTCGACCCCCTCGAGATGCGGCTCATGAACGCCTCGGAGTCCGGCCAGCCGATGGCCTCCGGAATGCCCTGGGCCGGCATGGGCCAGCGCCAGGTGCTGGAGGCGCTGCAGGCCCACCCCTCGTGGCAAAACCGCGAGCAGGCAAGGGCGGAGGGCCGCGGAGTCGGCATCGCGCTCGGGGCCTGGCCGGGCGGCACGGAGCCCGCGGCGGCCGCCTGCGCGCTCCAGGGCGACGGTACGCTCAAGGTTCACATCAGTTCGGCCGACATCACCGGCACGAACACGAGTCTGGCCCTGATCGCGGCCGAGGCCTTCGGCGTCGAACCGGAACGGGTCACGATCGCCACCGGCGACACCTCGAGCGGACCCTTCGCCGGCTCCTCCGGCGGCAGCAAGATCCTCTACACGGTCGGGCCGCCAGTGATTCAGGCCGCCCGTGAGGCCCGGCAGCAGACCCTGGAGCTGGCCGCGGCCACGTTCGAAGCAGCACCCGAAGACCTAGAGATCGTGGACGGAGAGGTCCGGGTCAAGGGATCGCCCGACAAGGCCATTCCGCTCAAGAAAATCGCCCAACGCACGATGCGCTTCGGCAGCCGGCAGGCGCCGGTGTTCGGCCACGGACGCCACGCCCAGACCGGTCAGGCGCCCGGTTTCTGCGCCCAGCTCGCCGAGGTGGCGGTCGACCGGGAAACAGGCCGGGTGAAGGTCGAGAAGGTGGTCGTGGTCCAGGACTGCGGACGCGCGATCAACCCGCCGGCAGTCGAAGGGCAGATGATGGGCGGCGCCATGCAGGGCATCGGTTGGGCGCTCTACGAGGAGATGGCCTACAGCGACGACGGCCAACTGCTGACAGCGACCCTGAACGACTACGCCCTGCCTCACTTCGTCCACGGTCCGACCGAACTCGAGACGGTGCTTGTCGAGGTGCCCTCGGACAGCGGGCCCTTCGGCGCCCGCGGCGTCGGCGAACCGCCCGTTATTCCTACCGCGGCCGCGGTCGCCAACGCAATCGCCGATGCCTGCGGCGCCCGACTCACCGAGCTGCCGATGACGCCGCCGCGCGTCCTGGCTGCCATCAACGGAGCCTGAGCCCGCTGGCCCCGGCGCCACGACCGCGGCCGCGGTCGCCGCTGCCACCCTCGGTAATCGCCGATGCCTGCGGCGCCCGACTCACCGAGCTGCCGATGACGCCGCCGCGCGTCCTGGCTGCCATCAACGGAGCCTGAGCCCGCTGGCCCCGGCGCCACGACCGCGGCCGCGGTCGCCGCTGCCACCCTCGGTAATCGCCGATGCCTGCGGCGCCCGACTCACCGAGCTGCCGATGACGCCGCCGCGCGTCCTGGCTGCCATCAACGGAGCCTGAGCCCGCTGGCCCCGGCGCCACGACCGCGGCCGCGGTCGCCGCTGCCACCCTCGGTAATCGCCGATGCCTGCGGCGCCCGACTCACCGAGCTGCCGATGACGCCGCCGCGCGTCCTGGCTGCCATCAACGGAGCCTGACCGACAGCATTCGAGCACCGGTACACTGCGGACGAAAATGGTCCGCGGCGGCATCGAGACTTGGGCGCTGGCGGCCGCCGGGCTACTCGGCGCGTCGGCGCTCGGTGCGCCGCTCCTGGGCGTTGACGGATGGCAGCCCTTGGGCGTGGGCGGCGCCGTGGCGTTGGGTCTGCTCTACGTCGTTTGCCGCGTTCTGGCGCTGGAACCGCTCCTCGACCGCTCCGCGGCCTCGAAGCGGCCGCCGCTTGTCTTTCTGCTCCTGCCCTTCGCCTTCTACCTGGCGTTGATTCCGTGGTCGACCAGTACGCGGGCCCCCGACGGCGACGAGCCCTGGTTCCTCCTGGTCACCCACAGCATCGCCTACGACTTCGACCTCGACCTGGCCAACAACTACCGCGACCGGGACTCGCTCACCTTCATGCCCCGGGCAATCGAGCCGCAGCCGGGAGACCCCGAGAAGCCGGGCGGCGCGGTCCACTCCCGGCACGGCGCCCTGCTGCAGGCAGTCATGGCGCCGGCATACCGCTTGGGCGGCAGGTCCGGCGCCATGATCGTGATCGCGGCGCTGGCCGCGCTCAGCGCCTGGCTCGTGCTCGATCTGACCGCGTTCAGCCCAGACTCCCGGGCAAGACTCCTCGTCTACCTGACCTTCAGCTTCGCCGCCCCGTTCCTGCTCTACAGCCAGCAAATCTGGGCCGAGGTCGCCGCCGTTCTCCTCGCGGTCGCGGCCTACCGGTGGATCGGGCTTCTCGTCCCCGACGAGCCAGGCCCGGAGCGCCAACCCACCGGCAACGACGCCGCAGCTGGCCGCGGAACCTGGCTGCTTCTCGCCCTGTCCCTGGCGCTGCTGCCGGCACTCAAAGTCCGACTCGTTCTCGTCAGCGCCGCGCTCGCCCTGATCTGCGTGCTGCGTCTCGAACCCGGGCGCCGTCGCCGAGGCATGCTGCGGCTGGCGGCAATCCTCGCTCCGACCGGAGGCCTGGTGCTGTGGCTGAACCACGCGCGCTTCGGGACCGTGCTCGGCATGCATTCGTGGAGCGAGCTGGCCCTCTCCCGCGAATCGGCAGCCAGAATGGCGCTCGGCCTGAACGGACTGTTCTTCGATCTCGCCTACGGCCTCGTCGCCTGCGCACCGATCTGGCTGCTCCTGTTTCCCGGCGCCGTGGTTGCCTGGCGGCGCAACCGCCGCCTCCTCTTCGAGGTCGCGCTGATCGCCCTGCCGACCCTGCTGCTGATCGCCTCCCGCCGCGAATGGTACGGCGGCTGGTCGCCGCCGTTTCGGTACGGCCTCGTGGTGCTGCCCTTCCTCGCCCTGCTGCTGCTGCCGCTGTTCGAACGGCGATTCGATTCCGGCCGCGCCGCTTCGGCGTCCGGGGCCGCTGCCGGAGGGCTCCCGGCGGGTACCTCGGCGCTGGCCCTGGTTCTGGCCCTTGTAAGCGGGGCGCTGGCCGTGCTCTACGTGGTGGAACCGGGCTGGACCTACAACCTGGCCGACGGCCGCCACCACTTGATCCACTACCTGGAGGCTCGTACTGGTTTCGACTTCGCGCGCTTCCTGCCTTCGGCCACACGGCCCCGGAATGCGACCTGGCTGGTCCCCATCGCGGCCGTCTGCCTCGCTCTCGTTGCGGGGCGCGTGCGGCACAAGGCAATCGCGGCGGCGCTTGCCGGCATCCCCGTGCTCGCCCTCGCCGCCCTCCCCGTCCTCGCCGGCGCCCTGCCGACGCGGCGGTTGGAGATCGAGAGCGCCGCCATCCAGCGGAGCGGCGGCAACCTGGACCCGGAACGCTGGATCATGGACCGTACGCGGTACCCGGAAGCGTGGGTGTTCGCGGAAGGTACGCGTGCCGAAGCGCCGGTGATTCCCGGCGGAGATGAGGTGGAACTGTCCGTGACTGTCCGCCCGGTGCGGAACCGTCCTGTGCCGCTGATCCTGATCGCACGCTCCGGCAGCCGCGAGATCGGCCGCCTGACCTTCACCGACGAGGACGGCAGCGACGCGACCGGTTGGCAGACGCGCAAGCTGCCGGCCGCCCCCTGGCTCTCAGGCGCTCCCCTCGTCCTCGAAGTCCCCTACGGCGCCGGCGAAGCGCTGCCGCCGAACGGCGTGGCGATCGACCGGGTCGACCTGCGCTGGCAGTGAAGTAGGCCCGCCGTTTTCCAGGAGGCGTGAAGACGGACGCCTCGCACGCGCCGCCGATCTGATCGATGTCGTTCATGACCGTGGACTCGGTGATACGAGGGCAGCCCCAATTCCGTGGGGATTGCAACCTGGGTTGCCCAGAGGCTGGCTCCCGCGGTTTGAATCCGACGATGCCTTGACGTAACGTCCACCCGTCGCGCTCGCTCGGCGCCGGCACCCGGCCGCTCCGGGATCCCCGATGACAGCCACGCATAGCAACATGAACGAGCCAAAGCTCATCCAGCTTCGGAGCGTCGAGGTCGAGGGCCTCTTCGGGATCTACGACCACCGCGTCGATCTCAATCAAGAGGACCGCGTCACTCTCCTGCATGGGCCGAACGGTGTCGGGAAGACACATACGCTCGGAATGATCAACTCGCTTCTCGGCGGGGACACCAGCTACTTCCGGCGGGTACCCTGCAACCGGTTCAGGCTAACGTTCGCGAACAGCGCGGTCGAGTTGGCCGTCAAGTCAACTGGCGCACAAGCTCAACTCACGTTGACACAAGGCGGCGATTCCGAAACAGCCGAAATTCGCCTCCGTGCCGAAGCCGACGACATCGCGCCACCCTACCTGCCGCTTCCGCCTTCCCTCGACGAACTTCGCGAAGGAGAACTTTCTTCCAAGGGCAAGCTCCTGGGGTTGCTCGCGTCCACTCGTGGCACCCCCGATTCGGGACTCCCGCCGTGGTTTCAAGCGTTCCTTGAGAACGCCAGCGTCCACTTCATCGAAACCCAACGCCTAGTGCGCTCCAGACCGAATCCAAGGGCTTGGTCCAATCCTTGGTCCAACCCTCGGTTCAGCGACTCCGCGGTGCCGACTGTATTGGAACGAAGCCGGGAATTCGGCGAGCGACTTCGCGAGACAATGGCGAGTTACGGCAGACAGGCACAGGTGTTGGACCAGACGTTCCCTCAGCGACTCGTGGCGGCCAGAGACAGCTTCCCTAGTGAGCAGCTTCAACAACGCATGACGGCCTTGAAGAGTGAGACGGATCAACTGAAGTCTCTCGGAATCCTGGACGAAGCCAGCGAGCAACCCAGTCACCGCCTGGATGTAAAATCTGAGTTGGACGACCCACAGGCCCGCGAGATGACGGCCCGGGTGATGACGCTCTATGTTCAAGACACGGAACGAAAACTCGAAGCTCTCGCCGATCTTTCGAGACGTGTGCGCAGCCTTTTGGACAGCATCAACGGAAAATTCAGACACAAGAGTCTACGAGTCGACCGCGAAGACGGCTTCGTGGCCGAGACCGACTCCGGCACCAAATTGTCGCTCAGCTCGCTTTCGTCTGGCGAGCAGCATGAGTTGGTGTTGCACTACGACCTCCTGTTCCGAGCCAAGAGGAACACGATCGTACTCATCGACGAGCCTGAACTCTCGCTGCACGTCTCGTGGCAAAAGCGCTTTCTTCCCGACCTGCTGGAGTTCGCCAAGCTGTCCGCCTTCGACGCCATCGTGGCGACCCACTCGCCCTACATCATCGGCGAGCGGGACGACCTCATGGTGGGGCTTGGCGACCAGGTCTGACGGCCCACGGCGGCGGCCAACGGCACAACGGCCGCAATACGCCCCGTCCCTTCCTCCGATAGAGACCGAGATGCTGTTCGGCAACAAGACGCCAGGCGTCCTGGCAGCCGAAATCGAGATGCACCGCCAAGCGCACTCCGGGGCGTTTCTCGTCCTTGAAGGCAAAGACGACATGCGGTTCTGGAGGGAGCGGCGAGACAAGCACTGCGAACTCGTCGACGGTGAGGGGAAGCCAAACGTGGTTGGGGTACTGCATCACCTGGATTCGCGCGGCTTCAAGGGCGCCCTTGGCCTGGTCGATAGCGACTACGACAAGTTCACTGGTGTCCGGGCACCTTCAGCCAACCTCGTGGCGACGGATGCTCACGATCTGGAGTGTGTTCTCTGTCGCTCCAAGGCGCTCGGTGCCGTCCTCGCGGAATACGGTGACGCATCGAAGATCAAGCGCTTCGAAGACGCAACCGGTACCGATGTTCGACAGGCCCTCCTGGATCGGGCGCTGATCTTCGGCCGCGTCAGATTGGCGGCTACGCTTTGGAACACGACGGAAGTGATGCCCGAGACTAGCGTTCCGCGATTCGTGGACGAAGAAAGTTGGAGCGTGGACACCGACGCCCTCATCAGCGCTGTTGTCGACAGGTCCGCCCTGGATCGAAAGGCTTGGCAGGACCGCACAGAGGAGCTCCTGGATGAAGATCCCTGGTTTGTCGCACGGGGACACGACATGATGGAGATCTTGCGAAGCGGACTAAGGCACGTCCTTGGGGACATGCCCAAGACCGTCGGCGTGAAGAGCATAGCCAGCGGGTTGCGGCTGGCGATGTCGCGGGAGTCGCTGGAAGCGACAGGTCTTTGGGAGGGAATACGGGCCTGGGAGGACGCGAATCCTCCGTTCGCGGTCCTTCCACAATGACGAGCCAGCGGGTTTCGGAGTAGGCCCTCGCCGGACGTCGACTCAACCTCCTTCAGGTAGTCAGGCCGCTACGGTCGGACTTCGTAGTACAGGTTCGCCGGGTCGTCGAAGTCGTGCATCCGGAAGCGCGTGAAGCCGCCTTCACGCACCATGCGCTCCGCCACCGCCGGGTTGAAGCCCAGGGTTCCGAGGCCGAGGCCGTCCGGTTCGGAGAGAGCGGACGACATGCAGGCCGAGACGGAGAAGCCGTAGAGCAGCGCGAGCATCGGGTTGCGGAGGTTGTCCTCGAACCGGGGGCTGCTGCGGATGTCCTTGATCAACCAGGTGCCCTCGTCCCGGATGGCGCCGCGGATGGCGGAGATCACCCGATCCGGCCGCGTCATGTCGTGAATGCAGTCGAAGGTGACGACCAGGTCGAAGGTCGGCGCCGCCGGCAGATCCTCGCCGCGCGCGACCCGCCACTCCGCGTTGGCGACGCCGGCTTCCCGGGTGCGCTCGCTGGCGATCTCGATCGCGTGCTCGGACGGGTCGTAGCCGACGAAGCGCGAGGCCGGGAAGGCGCGGGCCAGGGAGAGGAGCGCCACGCCACCGCCGCAGCCGACATCGACGACATCGATCCCGGACTGGAGCCGTTCCTCGACGCCGTCGAGCGTCGGGATGATCCGCGGCACCAGCGCCTGCCGCGTCCACGGACCGAGCATCCGCTCGGTGCGATGAGCGGCGCAGGGGCCGAGCTGCTGATACGAGAGGCCGACTCCGGTCTTGAACGCCTCCGCCAGGCCGTCGATCACGGCGTGGTCGGGCGGGTAGCCGAAAGCGCCGGCGGCAAAGGCCACGGACCGCTCTTCGTCGGCCAGTACCGCGGCCGCCACGTCGCTGAATTCGAACCGGGGCTCGCCACCATTCTCTGCCGCGTGGTAGTCGACCAACCCGGCCGCGCACTGGCCTCGCAACCACTCGAGCAGCCAGCGCTCCTTGAGCCCGCTCGCTTCGGCAAGTTCCGCCGCAGTCACGGGCCCGAGGCCCCGAAGCGTCCGGTAGATCCCCAGACGATCGCCGAGATGGATCATCAGGGAGACCAGCTCGCCCTGTTTGTACTTCCACACCTTCAGGGCGAAGGCGCTGACCTGGTCCGGGTCGAGTCGACCGTAAAGGCTCCGCGTTTCGCTGTCGTCGTCCGTCATGCGAGTTTCTCCTCGGCTTGGAGGGGTGGCCCGACGCCGGTGCCGCCGCGCCGGAAACGGCCGCACGGTATCATTCGCGGCTCGCGCCAACGGCCCCGTCCGGGCCCTGTTTCGCGATATCCAGGAACTCAGGAGATTGCCGATGCCAGCCAAACCCATCACCGTCCCGATGCCGATTCTCCGACTCGCGACCGGAACGCTTGCGCTGGCGCTCCTGCCGGTCCCGCTCGCGGCTCAGGAGGAAGGTGTGGCGGCGGCGCCGCAAACCCACTGGACGGCGACCGACGCTGTAGGCGATGGCGCCGGACCCGTCGAGCAATCGCTGCTCGAGGCGGCGCCGACCCGGGAGTCCTGGCTCCACTACGGCGGCAACTACGGGAGCTGGCGCCACTCGCCGATCACCGAACTGACATCGGAGAGCGCCTCCAGGCTGCGGCTGGCCTGGATCGCCCAGACCGGCGTCTCGGGCCAGCTTGAGTCCTCGCCCGTGGTCTACGACGGCGTCCTCTACCTGACCTCGTCGATGAACCGCCTGCTCGCCTACGACGCCGGCGACGGCAGTCTGCTGTGGCGCTACGACCACCAGAACCCCTCCGATCTGCGCATCTGCTGCGGACCGGTGAACCGGGGCGTGGGCATCTCCGGAGATGTGGTCGTCATGGGCACCCTGGACGCCCGGCTGCTCGCCTTCAACCGCAAGAGCGGCGAGTTGCTCTGGAACACCGAGGTCGAGCCCTACGCCTCCGGCTTCTCGATCACCTCGGCGCCCCTCATCGCAGAAGGCGTGGCTGTAATCGGCATCGGCGGCGGCGAGTACGGGGTGCGCGGCTTCTTCGACGGCTACGACGTCGAGACCGGCAACCGGCTCTGGCGCCACTACACGGTGCCCGACGACGGCCAGCCCGGCGTCGAGACCTGGGCCGGCGATTCGTACAAGACCGGCGGCGCCCCCACCTGGGCCACCGGCAGCTACGACCCGGCGACCAGGACCCTGTTCTGGACCACAGGCAATCCGTCTCCCGACTGGAACGGCGACACGCGCGAGGGCGACAACCTGTACAGCGACAGCGTTCTGGCGGTCGACATCGCAACCGGCGAGCGCAAGTGGCACTTCCAGTTCACGCCCCACGACGTCTGGGACTACGACGGCAACTCGGAGGTGTGGCTGGTCGACGTGCAGGTCAACGAGCAGAGCATCCCCGCCCTCGTCCAGGCGAACCGGAACGGCTATTTCTACGTCCTGGACCGGCGTGACGGCGGCTTCCTGCATGCCAGCCAGTACGTCCACCAGTTGAACTGGGCGACGCTGGACGAGAATGGCCGTCCCGTGGTCAACCCGGCGATGATGCCCGCCGACGAGCCGACCCAGCGGGTCTGCCCGGGCCTCGCCGGCGGCAACAACGCGGCCTACGCCGGCGCCTACAGTCCGGTCACGGGCCTGGCCTACGTGCCGACGATCGAGAGCTGCATGATGTTCCGCAAGGGCCTCGTCGTCTTCGTCGAGGGCATCCCCTTCTTCGGCGGCGAACCGATTCCGTCCGACACCGCCGAAGGCAAGTCCTACGGCCACCTGTCGGCCATCGACGTGAGCACCGGCGAGACCCGCTGGAGCTACCGGGATCCGACGCCGATGCTCGCCGGCGTGCTCAGCACCGAAGGCGGTCTCGTCGTCACCGGCAACGCCAGCGGTCACCTGCTCGGTTTCAACGCCGAGACCGGCGACGAGGTGTGGCGCTACCAGACCGGCTCCGGCATCCGCAGCCATCCGATCGCCTACCAGCACGATGGGCGGACCTTCTTGGCCGTCGGCTCGGGCGGCGGCGGCATCGTCCAGACGACGGTCGGCACCGCTCCGTCCCTGCCGGAGGGCAGCGTCCTGCTGGTCTTCGAACTCGCTCAGTGACCCGACCGGCGCCGCTGGCCGGTGTGCTGTCGATCCTCCTCTGGGCGGTCGTTCCCGCCCAGGCGGAGGACCTGCGCGTCTGCCTGCTCGAGGACGACCTGCCGCGCGCCGACCGCGCCGACGCCTCCGGCTTCGACCACGACCTGTTCAGGGAGGCGGCCCAGCGCCTCGGGCGCGACTTTGTGCCCGTATGGCGCCCGAACGCCCCGCCCTACTCCGAGATCGACGACACGGACCTGCCGCTCGACGATCTTGTGGCCGGCGACTGCGATCTTGTGCCCTCGGTGCCCGGCGAGCTGGCGCTGGGGCGGCTGCGAACAGCACTCGACCTCACGCCGCCGTACTACGCGGCCACCTTCGAGATCTACATGCCCGCCGCGGAGAGCCTTGAGTGGGACCGCCTGGCAAGCGCCTTCGCCGACCGCAAGGTCGCGGTCCGGCTCCAGTCGCTCGGTCACTTCGCGGCCCAGGCCCTGGGTCTCGACTGGACCTCGCAGCCGACCGCGGCGGATGTGGCAGCGGCCGTGGACGACGGTCGGGCCGTCGCGGCGCTGATCTGGGGCCCCGCCCTGGCGCGCCTTCAGAGGGCGCCGGTCAGCGGGTTCGAGCCTCCCACCGGCCTGCGCTTCAACGAGCACGCGGCCGTGCGGGCCGGCGACCGCCTCGGCCCCGAGATCGAGCGAGTGCTCGACGACCTGCGGCGCGACGGCACGCTGGATCGACTTGCCGCCCGGTACGGCATCTTCCGAACCCAACCCTTCACCACCGTGTCGTCGCCGGCCGCGATCCGCGCGCTGGGCGTCGGCGGCGAGTAGCAGCCGTATGGACCAAACGCCTTGACCATGACCAGCGAACCACGAACCGAGCCCATCCGGCGCGCACCGCTCACGCGACTGGTCCTGCCTGTCCTGCTGGCCGCGTGTGCAACCGGCGGCGGACCGGCCGCCGACCAGCCCGTCGCCCCGGCTCCAGGCGACGCACAGTCCGCGGCATCCGCGCAGCCGGAACCCGCCGGAAACGCGGCCGCGGCCACCGAAGCCACGGCCGCGAAGCCAGCGGCAGCAACGGCTGCGACGAGTTCTTCTCCCGTCGCCGCCTACCTCGACGATCCCGGAGCACTCACGGCCGGCCGGCGCATGTTCCGGGCCGTCTGCACCGGTTACTGCCACTCCACGCAGCCGGGGGTCACGAAGGACGCGCCCAACCTCTTCGACTGCAACTGGCAGCACGGAAGCGAGGACGCCGATCTCTTCCGCGTGATCACCAAGGGTGTCCCCAACACGGAGATGCTCCCGTTCGGGGGCAAGATCCCCGACGACACGATCTGGCAGGTGATTGCCTATGTGCGCTCGAACGGCATGGACTGCGGCTGATTCCCCCATTGGCTGAACCGACTCCGGCCGTCTGATCAGGTAGCGGCCGGCCCTTCCTCGCGCCGGAATCAAGGGCGGCGATCGCTGGTTCCCGAGAACAGAACGAAGCAGTCCTTGCCAAGGAGGGCTGATCGCTCAAGTTGTCGAAACCATGCTCTACCTCAAGCCAACTTCCGGCCGCCACCGCACTCTGGGCGCCCTGGCGGCGGTCCTCCTGGAAACTGCCATGACTCCGATCGCTGTTGCTCAGAGCGGGAACTCCCCGGCTCACGCTCGCCACCAGCCCGTCCCGGATCTTCCACTTGCCATCTCCAGTTTCGGCGCGGCAGTCCAGGGTGGCTCGCTCTACGTCTATGGCGGTCACATCGGCAGGCAGCACGTCCACTCGTTCGAGAACTTGAGCCAGCTCTTCCTGCGCTACCCGCTGGCGCCCGAACCGAGCGGGCCCTCGCCGGGCTGGCTGGCCCTACCGCCAGGTCCACCGCTCCAGGGCACGGCCCTGGTCGAGTACGGCCGAGCCATCTATCGGGTCGGCGGCATGCGCGCGAACAACCCGAGGCGGGAGCCGAGCGAGCTGTACTCCGTGCGCAGTGCGGCCCGCTTTCTGCCCGCGGAGAATCGCTGGGAGCGGCTTCCGGAGCTTCCAGCCGGCCGGTCTTCGCACGGCCTCGCGATCGTCGGCGACCAGCTCGTCGTCGCCGGGGGGTGGGAGCTCCGGGGCTCAGTCGAGGATCCCCTGTGGGAACGAACCGTGATGGCGCTCGACCTGAGGAAGCTGGACAGCGACGCCGGCGGCGAGTGGAACGAACTGACGGAAACGCCGGTAGGCGTGCGCGCCAACGCCGCCGTCGGCCTCAACGGCAAGTGGCCCACGTCCCGGCATCTCTACGCGACACGCCCGGACAGGTCTCGATCGTCACCGACGAGGACATCGAGGACCATCTGCTCGAGGACATGGCGGACCTGGTCAAGTACGAGCCCGGTGTCTACGTGGAGGGAGACTCCACCAGACTGGGTCTCAACGGATTCAACATCCGCGGCATCGGCGGCAACCGCGTCCTGACCCAAGTCGATGGCGTTCCGACCGCGGAGCAGTTCGACTTCGGGCCCTTCAACGTCCATCAGCAGGCGATCGATATCGACACGCTGAAGTCCGCCGAGATCGTCCGTAGCGCGGGCTCGGCGCTCTACGGGAGCGACGCGGTCGGCGGCGTGATCTCCCTGATCACCAAGAACCCCTCGGACTACCTCGGTAGCGGTACTGGCGACCGACACCCAGGATCGGAATCGGGTGTCGATCGAGCAGTCGGTGACCGACCGCGGCGCCGTCGATCAGTGGAGATGGAGGATCCACACGCAAAGCGTGGACACAACGCAAAACGTCGCGGAACACCGCCTGGTCGCCGCGTTCGGCCCTCCGATCGAGACGAACCGAAACGGCGAACTGACGTTCGAGCAAGAGACCTTCAGCGCTGAGCTCAATGGGCTCGTCGAGACCGGAACCGACGACTCCTTCAGCACCGCCTTCTACTTCGGCGCCAGCCTGGAAGCTGACGCCGTCTCGCCCAAGCTCGGCGCCGCGGTCGAGCTGCACGAACGGATGACGCTAACCGCCCAGTACGCGGCCGGTTTCCGTGCGCCGCCCTACAGCTCGATCAACACGGGTTTCGCGAATCTGGCGGCCGGCTATCAGACCATCGCCAACTCCGGCCTCGACCCAGAGATCAGCGACAACTTCGAACTCGGTCTGCGTTGGAGCTCCGGCGGCACGAGCTGGAGCGTCAACGGGTTCCGCAACAACTACGACGACTAGACCTGGTCGCGTTCTTCGATCTGCCGGCCGACATGAAGCTGCGCATCGGTGTACTGAACGCAACGGATGAGGCGTACTTCGAGTCGTGGCAGGTGCGCGGCCGTCAGGCGAGCGATCCGCGCCTGCTCCTCTACTCGAGCCCGGGCCGGAACGTGGTCGCTTCGCTGACGACCAACTGGTAGCTGCTCCCCAGCTCAGTGCTTCGGTGCGGGCGCCCAGGCCGCACCGAGACCCAAGGCCCCGGCGCGTCCTCCGGACTGGCTGCTACCGTTGGCCTCGCCGATGAGCAGGAGGTGGAACAAAGCGCCACCGGTCA
The DNA here is from genome assembly GCA_965247095.1 of Candidatus Multivorans sp. Classification (GTDB taxonomy): domain Bacteria; phylum Acidobacteriota; class Thermoanaerobaculia; order Multivoradales; family Multivoraceae; genus Multivorans. The sequence continues at coordinate 1,722,877 of OZ251997.1, forward strand.
CACGCCGCCAAGCGGTGGCGGCAGCAGGCGCCGCGGCGACACTGCCGTTCGCCGCCTCTCCCATCCTCGCCCTCCAGCCGTTTGGAACCGCCGAACGGTCGCTGCGCATCGAAGAGATGGAACTCACCTCGGTTCGCGTGAGCGAACGGACGGCGTGGATGTTCGTTCACGTGCGCACGAACCTCGGGCTCTCGGGTCTCGGCGAGTGCTCGCTCGGCAACCGGCGCGAACTGCCCGCCCTCGAGGAGGCATTCGAGGCCGCCCGCGGCCGCTCGCCGTTCGACATCGAGGCCTACCGCGCCGCCGGACGCGAACGGGCGAAGGCCGGCGGCATGTTCGAGGCGACCGCCTTCTCCGCGATCGAGCAGGCGCTCTGGGACCTCGTCGGCAAAGCCGTCGACGCACCCGTCCACCAGTTGACCGGCGGCCTGCTGCGCCAGAGCCTGCCCGCCTACGCGAACATCAACCGCGCCACCCGAGATCGCACCCCGGCCGCGTTCGCCGCGAACGCCAGCGCCGCGGTCGAAGACGGCTTTGCGGCGATCAAGGCCGCCCCCTTCGACGGCTTCCCCGCGCTCGACGCACCGGCGTCGGAGGTGGCCGCGGCCGCCGACCTCGGCGTCGCCTGCGTTGAGGCGATCCGCGCCGCGGTCGGACCGGACGTGGACATCCTGATTGACTGCCACAGCTTCTTCGATGTCAACCTGGCGATCGACGTGGCCCGGCGGCTGGAACCGCAGAACCTCTCCTGGTACGAGGAGCCGGTCGCCCCCGCCGACGTGGCCGCGACAGTGGCGATCGAGCGTGCGATCGAGCAGCGCATAGCCGGCGGCGAGTTTCTGTTCGGCATCGAGGGCTTCGGCCCGCTGTGCCGGGAGCAGGCCGTCGACGTGATCATGCCCGACGTCAAGCACTGCGGCGGGCTGCACGAGGCGCGCAAGATCGCCGCCATCGCCGAACTCGACGGCGTCGCCGTATCGCCGCACAACCCGAGCGGCCCGGTCGCCACCGCCGCCTCCGCCCAGCTCTGCGCCGGCTTGGCCAACTTCGAGATCCTCGAGATGCAATGGGGCGAGGCCGCGTGGCGCGGCGACCTGGTCGAGCCGCCGGAGCGCTTCGAGAACGGCTCGATCGCGGTGCCGGAGGGCGCCGGCCTCGGCGTCGAGCTGAACGACGCGGTGGCACGCCAGCACGCCTGAGTCGGTTTGCCCCGACGTCAGCCCGCGCTGCGAGTCATCGTAGCGATGGCGGCTCTCCGCGGCCGCCCGGCCAGGAGCCAGGAGATATAGTCCCGGCGCCGCTCCGCAGCCCTCCAGCGCGCTGAGTCGGCACTTCAACGACTCGCGGAGAACCCCGTGCTCGAGATCCAGACGATCCCCGTCCTGAGCGACAACTACTCCTACCTCCTGCACGAGACCGGGAGCGGCAAGACGGCGGTCGTCGACCCGCCGGAGACCGGGCCGATCGAAGCGGCGCTCGGCGCCAGGGGTCTCGGCATCGACTGGATCGTGATCACCCACCACCACATGGACCACATCGCCGCCGTGCCGGCGCTCAAGGCGAAGTACGGCTGCCAGGTGGTCGGCCCCGCCGCCGACGAGCACCGCATTCCGAACCTCGATCTGACCGTCGTCGAGGGCGACCGCTTCCAGCTCGGCGAGGCCGAAGCGGAGGTCATCGACACGCCCGGCCACACCACCGGGCACATCAGCTACTGGTTCGAGGACGACCGCGCGCTGTTCTGCGCCGACACTCTGTTCGCGCTCGGCTGCGGCCGGGTGTTCGAGGGCACGATGGAACAGATGTGGTCTTCCCTGGCCAAGCTGCGCGCCCTGCCCAACGACGCGGTCGTCCACTGCGGCCACGAGTACACGCTCTCCAATGCCCGCTTCGCCGTCACCGTCGACCCCGACAACGAGGAACTGATCGAGCGGGTCGCGGAGATCGAGCAACTGCGGGCGGAAGGCAAACCCACAGTGCCCTCGAGCCTCGGGGTCGAGAAGCGGACCAACCCCTTCCTGCGTCCCGACGATCCGGGCATCCGCGCGCTGCTCGGCATGGCCGGCGCCTCCGACGCCGAGGTCTTCGGCGAAATCCGAACCCGCAAGGACAACTCCTGACCCGCGGACCCGGAAGATGGGCCTTAGGAGCGCCACCCGCTTTCATCAAGGTAGGAATCACGCGCATGAACGAACAGGAAGCGGCCTGGCTGGCCCGCACGCAGGAAGAGCCGATCGACCCGAACCGGGAGATCTGCGATCCCCACCACCACCTCTGGGACCATCCCGAGTCCCGGTACATGCTGGAGGAGTTGCACGGAGACACCGGCGCCGGGCACAACGTGACCTCGACCGTGTTCGTGGAGTGCGCCTCCGGCTACCGCGCGGACGGCCCCGAGGAGATGCGGGTAGTCGGCGAGACCGAGTTCGTGCTCAAGGTCGCCCACGAAGCCGAGGTCACGGGTAGCGACGCTGGCGGCGCCTCCATCGCCGGCATCGTCAGTCACGCCAACCTGCTGCTCGGAGATCGCGCCAAGGGAGTGCTGGAAGCGCACATCGAGGCCGGCGGCGGACGCTTCCGGGGCATCCGGCACTCCGCCGCCTTCGACCCCAGCCCGGACATCCGCGTCTCGCACTCGAAGCCGCCCGAAGGCATGCTGCTCCGTTCCGACTTCCGGCGCGGCTTCGCCTGCCTGGGGCCGCTGGAGCTGAGTTTCGACGCCTGGCTCTACCACCCCCAGATCGACCAGTTGACCGACCTCGCCCACGCCTTCCCGGACACCCGGATCATCCTCGACCACGTCGGCGGTCCGCTCGGGATCGGTCCTTACCGGGGCCGGCGGCGCGAAGTCGAGGCGGACTGGCGCAAGTCGATCACCGAGCTCGCGCGCTGCGACAACGTGGTGGTCAAGCTCGGCGGGCTGGCGATGAAGATCTGCGGCTTCGGCTGGCACAAACGGGACGAGCCGCCGTCCTCGGCCGAGACCGCGGAGGCCCACCGCCCCTACTACCTCCACTGCATCGACCGCTTCGGCACGGATCGCTGCATGTTCGAGTCGAACTTCCCGGTCGACCGGGCGGGCGGCGCCTACACCCTGCTCTGGAACTCCTTCCAGCGCATCGTGGCGGACTTCTCCGAGGACGAGAAAACGGCGCTCTTCCGCGACACGGCGCGCCGGGTCTACCGGATCGACCCCTGAACTTGGCTGCGAGGCTACACAGCAGAGCCATGCGTCGCTCCGCCTAAGGCCCCATGCCGCGACTCGAGAAGACGCTGGGCGAGGTTCGCGGCCTGATCGCGGAAGACGGCATCGCGTCCGAACTGCACGGAGACGGCGGGTTCCTGTGCCGCTCGGTCGCCTCACTGGAAAAGGCCGGCCCCGACCAGTTGTCCTTCGCCAAGGACGAGCGGACGCTTGAAGCAACCGATACGCGCGCGGGCGCGCTGGTCGTACCGGCCCGCACCAGCCGGCTTGCGGCCCACCAACTCGTGGTCGACGATCCCTTCCTCGCCTTCGTCAGCGTACTCCGTCACATCGACCTCGAGCGCCGGCGCGAAGCCGCGGGTGTTCATCCGACCGCCGTCGTCGCCGCAAGCGCCGCCATAGGCGCCGACGTTTCCATTGGCGCCGGCGTCACGGTGCGCGACGAGGCCGAGATCGGCGACCGGACCGTGCTCCACGCGAACTCCTACGTCGGCCGGCGCAGCCGGATCGCCCCCGATTGCGTCCTGTTTCCCGGCGTCGTGGTGATGGAGGACGTGACCGTCGGTGCGCGCGTTACCGTCCACGGCGCCGCGGTGATCGGCTGCGACGGCTACGGGTATCTGCAGCGCGGCGGCCGCCACGTCAAGATTCCCCAGGTCGGCACCGTCGAGATCGGCGACGATGTCGAGATCGGCGCCCAGGTCACGATCGACCGCGCCGCACTCGACGCCACGGTGATCGGCCGCGGCTGCAAGATCGGTGACCTTGTTCACATCGCCCACAACGTGACGATCGGCGAGCACAGCCTGGTCGTGCCAACGGTCAGGATCGCCGGCAGGGCCACGATCGGCAGCGGCGTCGTGCTCGCCGGCGGCGCCGGCGTCGCGGACGGCGTTGTGGTCGGCGACGGCGCGGTGCTCAGCGGCACCACGGTGGCCTACCGCGACGTGCCGGCCGGCGCCGTGCTCTACGGCAATCCAGCGCGGCCGAAGTCCCACCAGTTGCGCATCGAGGCGGTCCTCAACCGCCTGCCCCAGATGGAGCGCGACCTGCGCGCGCTGCTACGGCGAATGGAACGTCAAGGCGAGACGGACTGAGGAGTGCGGAGTGAGCTGGAAGCCCGAGATCGACGAACTGGAGCGTCTCAACCGCGTCCGCTCGCCGTTCCGCTCGGCCGAGTACTTCGAGATCGAGGAGATCATCGACCCGCGCGAGACCCGCTCCATCCTCTGCCGCTGGGCCAGACTGGCCGCCGGGGCGCTGACTGTGGGCCCCCAGGCGTTCACCTACCGACCCTGAGTCCTCGCTGCGCTGACGCCCCCCGCCGGCAGCCGCCACTGGGCGCGCCGGCGTCCCCGCCGGCATCCGACCGTCTCCAACTAGACTAGGACACCCTGCCCCGGGGCGACTCACCGTGCGCAGCAACGTCATCACCAAAGCCTTCCTGATCGCCACCGCCCTGGCCCTTCTGGCCGCGGGCGCGGCAACGGCGGCCAAGAAGCGCCCCCCCTGCAACGACGGCAGCCAGCCCGATCCGAACACCCTGCCGGCCCACCACCGGCAGTGGACCGAGGAGGTCGCCCTCCTGCTCACCGACGACGAGCTGCAGTCGTTCCGCTGCCTGTCCCAGGACTATCAACGGGACGCCTTCATCACCGAGTTCTGGAAAGCGCGCGACCCCTACCCCGAGACCGCCCGCAACGAGTTCAGGGAGCACTGGAGCGAGAGGCTCTCCATGATCCGCCAGTTGTTCGACAGCACGGACGACGAGCGGGCCCGCTACTACCTGCTCAACGGACCGCCCGACATCCACGTCGACATCTGTCCCCAACGCTCCGCCACCAAGATCGAGGCTTGGTTCTACGGCTTCCAGGACATGAGCGAGGTGCTCGGCGCGATCTACGCTCGCCGGCTCCGACAGGACCAGTACGCGGTCATCTTCTACCGGCGCCTGGGCGTCGGCGCCTGGCGGGCCTGGCTGCCAAGCGATAATCTCGGTATCCAGTTGCAACCCGGCGGCCAGCGGACCAGCCTGCCCGGCGCTGGAATCGGCGGGCTCGGCAGAGAGGACCTCGGCGCCGGGTGCAAGGAAGAGGAACTCGGGTACGCCCTCGGCATCATCAAGATCCTGAATGACTGGGGCGGCATGCTCGGCTTCTTCTACGAGCGAATGATCGGCGAGAAGCTGGAGCCGATCGAGGCGCCCTCGAACGAGTGGCTGCGCACCTTCGAGTCCTACTCCACCGACCTCCCCTCCAGCGCGCCGCAGCTCGAAGCCTCGCTCGATGTGACCTTCCCGGGCCGCAAGGAGAGCCGCACCGTGGTCCAGACCCTGGTCCAGGTCGAGGCGGCAAGCGCAACACTCGCCGACCTGGCCGGCGCCCGGTCCTATGGCTTCGAACTGATCGGCGAGATCCTGCGCGCGGATGCGGACACCGGTGCCGACCGCCTGTTCGAGAGCTTCCGCTACCGGTTCGAGTTTCCCGTCGAGGAGGCCGATGGCGCGGGCGGCGACGGCGGGCTGCCGGCCATGCCCCTGGTCGCCCAGCGGTACCTGCGACCCGGAGACTTCAAGCTGATCCTGCGCGTCGACGATCTGAACGGGGACGCCGTGTGGCGCCACGCCCAGCCGCTCGAGGTGCCCCGGGTCGAAAAGGCCGCCGGGTGGACGGAAGCCGACCTGGAACCGATCTTCGCCGAAGCGAACCGTTCTCTCGCGAGCGGCGAACCGTCGATCCGGATCATCTCGCCCGGAGGCGACCTCGTCTCCGGCTATCTCCGCTTCGACACCGCGGTCACGGGACCGGTCGACAAGGTGCGGTTCACCCTGGACGACAAGGACCTGTTCATCACCAAGCGGGCGCCCTACAGCGTCGACGTGCGGTTGGGCGAACTGCCCCGCAGCCAGATGCTGCGCGCCATCGCCTACGACGCCGCGGCCAACCAGATCGCGAGCGACTCGTACCTGATCAACGGCTCCCCCCACCGCTTCGATGTCCGCATCATCGAGCCGATCCCCGGCAACCGCTACAACGACAGCATCCGCCTGCGCGCTCAGGTCACGGTGCCCGAAGGACGCGGCCTCGAAGAGCTCCAGGTCTTCCGCAACGACGACCAGGTGGCGACGCTCTACGAAGAGCCCTTCACCGTCCCGATCGAGCTGCCCGACGGGCCGGCGCTGACCATCGTCCGGATCGTCGGCAAGCTGGCGGGCGCCGAGGGGCCCGCCGCCTTCGTCGAGGACACCGCGATCATCAACGGACCGGCCACCCTCGAAGAACTCCAGGTCGACTTCGTGGAGCTCTACACGACCGTCGACGACCGCGAGCGCCGTCCCTTGCTCGACCTCGGGGAGGACGCATTCCAGGTGCTCGAGGACGGCGTGGCGCAGGAGATCGTCCGCTTCGAACGGGTCGACGACACGCCGCTCATCGGCACCATCCTGCTCGACGTGTCGGCGTCGATGGAGGAACGCCTGCGGCAGTCCGTCCAGGCCGCCGCCGACTTCTTCCAGCAGGTAATCACCGAGCGCGACGAACTCTCGATCATCACGTTCAACGACCGTCCCCACCTGGCGGCGCCCTTCACCCGCGACCGGATCGAGTTCGCCAAGGGCCTGATGGGCCTGCGCGCCGAGCGCGGCACGGCGCTCTACGACAGCCTCATCTTCACCCTGTACCACCTGAACGGGCTGCCCGGACAGCGCGCGGTGCTACTGCTCTCCGACGGCGTCGACGAGCACAGCCGCTACGACCTCGACGACGCCCTCGAGTACGCCCGCCGGTCGGAGGCCGCGATCTACGCGATCGGCCTGGCGCTGCCGCGCAAGGCGAAGGAAAACCCGAGAAGGGTGCTCGAAAAGTTGGCGACCGAGACCGGCGGCCGCGCCTTCTTCGTCGACGACACGAACCAGCTCGGCGCCGTCTACGACCAGATCGCGCTCGAACTGCGCTCGAAGTACTTCCTCGCCTACCAGTCCTCAAGTACGCAGCCGAGCGACGAGTTCCGCCGGGTCGAGGTCGTGGTCGACGCCAAGGGCGCGAAGGCGCGGACGATCCGCGGCTACTACCCGTAGAGCCGGCGGCCTGGCGACTCGCAGGCAGGTCATGACCCGGACCCGCTGCAACTGGGTAAACGACGATGCGCTCTACGTCGCCTACCACGACGAGGAATGGGGGGTGCCGGTCCGCAACGACCGCCGGCTCTACGAAATGCTGGTGCTCGAGGGCGCCCAGGCCGGTCTGAGCTGGTACACGATTCTGAGGAAGCGCGAGGGGTACCGGCGCGCGTTCCACGGGTTCGATCCGGAACGGATCGCGCGCTATGACGAGAAGAAGGTCGCGTCGCTCCTCGAAGACCCAGGGATCGTCCGCAATCGCCTCAAGGTGCGTGCCGCGATTGGCAACGCCCGCGCGTGGTTGGAACTGCGCGAGTCGGACATGGGGTTCTCGGACTTCCTGTGGGAGTTCAGCGGCGGCGCGCCCGTGGTCAACGCCTGGCGACGGCTCGAAGATGTCCCCGCCCAAACACCCGCTTCCGAGGCGATGAGCAAAGCGCTCAAGAAGCGCGGATTCCGCTTCGTCGGCCCCACGATCTGCTACGCCTTCATGCAGGCCGTGGGGATGGTGAACGATCACACAACGTCGTGCTTTCGCTGGCAGGAATGCAAGGACCTGGCAGCAGTGGAGGACACGCACTGAAGCTGCCAACAGGCTTGGCATTCGCCCTTTCCGCGGTAGCGGCCGCGCACGCCGGCGACTGGCCCCAGTTCCGGGGGCCGACCGGGCAGGGACACGCTCCCGGCGAGGCGGTTCCCCTGACCTGGAGCGAGACGGAGAACGTCGCCTGGAAGACACCGGTTCCCGGGCGCGGCTGGTCCTCTCCCGTGATCGCCGATGGCCTGGTCTGGCTGACCACCGCGGTCACCGACCGCGACGCCGGCACGACTTCGCTTCGGCTGCTGGCCTACGACGTGAGCAGCGGCGATGCCGCGATGGATGTCGAGGTCTTCGGTGTCGACGCCACCACGCTCCTGAACCAGAAGAACAGCTTCGCCTCGCCGACGCCGGTGATCGATGCGGACGGTGAGCGGATCTACGTCCACTTCGGCACCCGGGGCACGGCGGCGGTCGCCGCCGGCGGCGAGGCGCCGGGCGAGGTCCTGTGGCGGACCCGCTTCCCCTACACCTCGCAGCACGGCAACGGCGGCTCGCCGATCCTGCACGGGGATTTGCTCATCGTGAGCATCGACGGCTACGACACCGCCTTCCTGGTCGCCGTAGACGCACAGAGCGGCGAAGAGCGCTGGCGCTCGGTGCGGCCTTCGCCGATCTCCCAGGCCTACTCGACGCCGCTCGCCATCCGGGTCGGCGACAGCCAGCAGATCGTGAACGTGAGCGCGTTTCGGGCCACCGCGCACGAGCCGGCGACCGGCCGCGAGATCTGGCGGGTCGAGTATCCGGGCGGCTTCTCCAATGTCCCTCGGCCGGTCCATGGCCACGGGCTGGTCTATCTCTCGACCGGCTTCAATGAGCCGATCCTGCTCGCCGTCAGCCCAGACGGCACAGGCAACGTCACGGACAGCCACGTCGCCTGGCGGCGCCGGCGCGGCGCCCCGCTCACGGTCTCGCCGATCCTGGTCGGGGACGAGCTGTACACCGTGACCGACTCCGGCATCGCGACCTGCATCGATGCCCTGTCCGGCCAGATCCACTGGCAGCAGCGCCTCGGTGGCAACCACTCCGCCTCGCCGGTCTTCGCCGGAGGACGGATCTACTCCCAGAACGAAGAAGGGGTGACGACCGTGATCGCGCCCGGCCCTAAGTTCGAGCAGTTGGCGCGCAACGAACTCGACGGCTCGACCCTCGCCTCGATCGCCGTCTCTGACGGCGCCCTGTTCATCCGCACCGGTACGCACCTGTACCGGATCGAGGAACAGTGATCGAGGTCAGGGCGCTGCTGTATACTGCGCTGTATGTCCGCAACACGCACCCAGATCTACCTGCAACCGCTCCAGCGCCAGAGACTGGACGAGATCGCCGGCTCGCGAGGATTGAGTCTCGCGTCGATCGTCCGCGAGGCCGTCGACCTCTACCTTGCCAAGGCTCCAGTCGACCCGACGACGGCGCTCAGGAACACCTTCGGCGCCGCCCCTGACGCTGCGGCGCCGAGCCGTGAGGAATGGGAGACGCGATTCGAGAGACTGAACCTCACCGAGTGATCCGGTGGCTGACTTTCTCATCGATACGGACGTCTTCATCGACCATCTGCGTGGCTTCCGGGAACTGACGCCAGGCCGGGACAGGCTCCACTACTCGGTCATCACTCGCTGCGAGTTGCTCTCGGGAACCGACGGCTCGGCCCTCGTTCATCAACTCCTCAGCCCATTCCGGGAGGTGGAGGTTGACCGCAATGTGGCCGAGCGGGCCGGCCGGATCCGCCGCGAAACCCGCATCGCGATACCCGACGCCCTGATCGCGGCCACTGCGATCGGGCACAGACTGACGCTCATGACCCGCAACCGCAAGCACTTCGAATCCGTTCGGCAGTTGCGGATCCGACCTCCGAAAGGGGAACCCTCGTAGCCATGGTCAACTCATTCGGGACTGTCGCAAGGGCCGCCAGTGCGGCCCTGATCGCGCTTCTGATCGCACCGGCGTGGTCGAAAACCCAGACCGCCGACGCCGCCGGCCATTGGGAGGGCTCGATCGAGATCCCCGGCCAGCCACTCGTTGTCCAGGTCGACCTGGAAGAGAGCGGCGGCATGTGGTCGGGAACGATCGACATTCCCGCCCAGGGGGCCGACGATCTTCCGCTCTTCGACGTTTCGGTCGACGGCGAGGCGGTTCGCTTCGCGATCAGCGGCGTCCCCGGCGAACCGACTTTCGAGGGCATGCTGACCGGCGCCGAGATCTCGGGCGAGTTCCGTCAGGGCCCGGCCCGACTCCCGTTCAAGCTCGGCCGCGAGGCGGTGGAAGTCGAAGCGCCGCCAAGACCCCAGGAGCCGAAGCCGCCCTTCCCCTACGACGCTGAGGAAGTCGAATACGAGAACGAGGACGTGACGATCGCCGGCACCCTGACCCTGCCGCCCGGCGGGGGGAAGGTCCCCGCCGCGCTGTTGATCTCGGGCAGCGGTGCGCTGAACCGCGATCTCGAACTCTTCGGCCACAAGAGCTTCCTGGTGCTCGCCGACCACCTGACGCGGCTCGGCATCGCGGTGCTGCGGGTCGACGACCGGGGCGTCGGGGGTTCGAGCGGCAGCACCTCGCAATCGACATCGAGGGACAAGGCGGCCGACGTCCTGGCCGGCGTCCGCTTCCTGCGCGGCCACGGCCGCATCGATCCGGAGCGCGTGGGCCTCATCGGCATCTCCGAGGGGGGCCTGGTCGCGCCGCTGGCGCTCAACCGCGTCGAGCCCGGCACCATCGCGTTCACCGTTCTGCTGGCCGGCCCGGGCGTTCCCGGCGGCGACCTGCTGAGGCAGCAACTCCGGCGAATCGCGGCCGCGAACGGCGCCACGGCGGAGATGATCGAGGAACTCGCCGCCCTGCAGGGCCGGGCGCTCCAGATCATCGGCTCTGGAATGCCCCCCGCGGAGGCCGAGGCGGCGCTGCGAGAGGTCGTCGCCGAGCAGTTGGCCGCTTCGCCCGAGACGGCGCAACTGAGCGGTGACGCTTTGGAATCCGCCGTGTCCGCGGCGGTCGAGTCCAACCTCACTCCCTGGTTCCGGTTCTTCATCCGCTACGACCCGGGGCCCGCTCTCGGCGGCCTCGCCGTGCCCACGCTGGCGTTGTTCGGCGGCAAGGACACGCAGGTGGACGCCGACCAGAACCAGACCGCCATGGAGGCGGCGTTCGCCGCCTCCGCGAACAGGGACATCGCGGTGCGCCGCTTCCCCGGCCTGAACCACCTGTTCCAGACCGCCGGCACCGGCTCGCCCGCCGAGTACGGGACAATCGAGGAGACGATGGCGCCCGAAGCGCTCGAGACGATCAGCGGCTGGATTCTGGAGCGCTTCGGCGACCAGGAGCCTGCGCCGTAGAACGCAGCGAAGAAAGTAGACTCCCCGCCCGTCGGCCAGGCGCTCCGCGGCCCACGAACGACGACGAGAGATAGGCGCCCAATGCCCAAGATCACCTACATCGCCCAGGACGGCAGCTCGCGCGTCATCGAAGCGCCGGTGGGGGGCACCGTGATGGAGAGTGCGCTCGACAATGACGTGGACGGCATCGTCGCCATCTGCGGCGGTTCCTGCTCCTGCAGCACCTGCCACGTCTACGTCGACGAAGCGTGGATCGAGGCCGTCGGTCCGCGTCATGTCGAAGAGGACTTCGTCCTCGAGCAGGGCATCGACGTGCGCCCCAACAGCCGTCTGAGTTGCCAGATCGACGTGACCGAAGCCCTCGACGGCCTCGTCGTCCACCTGCCCGCCGAACAGGCCGACTAGCCGCAGTCGACCCGGCTCGCTCAACGAACCCGATCCGAAGGAGACACCCCGCCATGGCCCTCGAACTCACCTTTCTCGGTCATTCCGGCTTCCTGTTCCGCTCTGGCGAGCACACGCTCGCGGTCGACCCCTTCCTCACCGGCAATCCGGTGGCCACGATCGGAGCCGGGGATGTCGAGTGCGGAACCATCGCCCTGACCCACGGCCACTCCGACCACTTCGGCGACACGCTCGCCATCGCCCAGGCCAACAACGCGAACGTCATCGCCGCGTTCGAGATGTGCAACTACCTGCAGGAGTTGGGTCACGACAACGTGAATCCCGGCAACCCCGGCGGCAGGATCGACACCGAGTTCGGGTGGGTCGCGTTCACCCACGCATTCCACTCGTCCTCGTACGAAGGCCGGTACATGGGCATGCCCTGCGGCCTCGTCGTCCATATGGGCGGCAAGACCGTCTACCACTGCGGCGACACCGGCCTGTTCGGCGACATGAAGCTGATCGGCGAGATCTACCGGCCCGACGCCACCTGCGTGCCGATCGGCGACCGCTTCACGATGGGCCCGGAGCTAGCCACCCGGGCCGCCGAGATGATCGGCGCGCCGGTCGCGATTCCGATCCACTACGGCACCTGGCCGCCGATCGCGCAGGACCCAAGCCACTTCGCGCCCGCCGGCGTCGAAGTCAAGGTGATGGCGCCGGGCGGTACGCTAACGATCTGACCACGCGCTCCCACTTCTGCGCCGCGGCCGCGATCCGACCGCAACAAGCGCCACACCGTTCCGTAAAAGGAACCTGACAGCCCATGCTTCTGTTCGACCATGTCAGCAAGTGCTTCGGCGACCTGCGCGCGGTCGACGACCTGTCGTTCGAGCTCGAGGCCGGCGAGGTGTTCGGGCTCCTGGGGCCCAACGGCGCCGGCAAGACGACCGCGATCAACATGGCGGTCGGCCTGCTCAAGCCGGACGAAGGCGTGGTCCGCTTCCTCGGCCCGACGATCGACCTGGACCCCACCGAGGCGAGCAACCGCCGGGCGCTGGGGCTGGCGCCGCAGTCGATCGCCCTCTACGAGGAGCTCAGCGCCGCCGACAACCTGCGTTTCTTCGGCCGCCTGCACCGCCTTAGGGGATCCGAGCTGGACGACCGGGTCGCCGCCTGTCTCGACTTTGCCGATCTGACGGACGTCGGGAAGAAATCCGTCTCCAAGTACTCCGGGGGCATGAAGCGCCGCCTGAACCTGGCGGTCGCCATCATCCACGACCCGGACCTGGTGCTGCTCGACGAACCGACGGTCGGTGTCGACCCCCAATCGAGGAACGCGATCTTCGATCGCGTCGAGCAGCTCCGGGACGATGGCAAGCACATTGTCTACACGACCCACTACATGGAAGAGGCGCAGCGCCTCTGCGACCGGGTCGCGATCATCGATCACGGCCGGCTGATGGCGCTCGACCGCGTGCCGGCGCTGATCGAGGCGCACGGCGGTCCGGGCAACCTCGTGGTCCACACCCGAGACGGCGAGAGCATCCATGAGACGACGGACCCCCTGAGGACGCTCGCCGAACTCCAGGAACGGCAGACGGTCGAGCACTTCCAGTACCGCCCGCCCAACCTCGAAACCGTGTTCCTGAACCTCACCGGCCGCGCGCTGCGAGACTAGGCGCGCACAAGCGCCAGGAGAAAGCCGTGAGAACCATCGTCGCCATGGCCGCGAAGGACATCAAGATCCTCTTCCGGGACAAGATGGGCTTCTTCTTCACAGTGTTCTTCCCGCTGATGATGGCGATCTTCTTCGGCGCCATGTTCGCCAACCTGAGCCGCGGGCCGGAGAGCATCCCTGTCGCCCTCGTCGACGAGGACCGGACTTCCGGTTCGCAGCGCTTCATCGCCAGGCTCGAAGCCGCAGGCGGGCTCGATCTGGAGCAAATCCCGCGCGAGCAGGCCCTCGATCAGGTGCGCCGGGGCCAGACCGGGGTCATGGTCACCCTGGCTCCCGGATTCGGGGCCGCGCTGGACAACCCATTCCGTACCACTCCCCAGATCGAACTCACCGTCGATCCCACTCAGTTCGCCGCCGCGGGGATGACCCGCGGCATTCTGCTCGAGGCCGCGGGAGCGGAGTTGCAGGCGCTGATGAGCGACCCCTCACGACTACAGGCAACGAACGACCAGAACAGCCGCTTCATCGAGCAGTTGCCCCCCTCCCCCGCCCGCGACGACTTCCTGACCTTCCTCGACCTCACGCCGCGCATCTCGTCCCTGATCGACGAGCTCGGTCTGGACGCCCTCACGACCGACGCCACGACCGGTTTCGGCCCCCCTCTCGAGGTCGAACAGACCGCAGTCCAGGCGGAGCAACGCGGGCCGACCAACTCCTACGCAACCTCCTTCGCGCAGGCGATGCTCTGGACCCTGATCGGTGGAACGGTGTCCTTCAGCATCTCGATTGCAATCGAGCGCAGCCGCGGCACGCTGATGCGACTGCTCGTGTCCCCGATCACGACCCGCCACCTCCTTGCCGCCAAGGGGCTGGCCTGTCTGGCCACGGTGCTGACCACGAGTACCGCCCTGATCGCGCTCGGGATCACCGTCTTCGGTGTGAGACCCACCTCCTACCCATTGCTGGCACTGGCGCTCCTCAGCGGTTCGATCTGCTTCTGCGGCATCATGATGGCCTTGAGCGTGATCGGTCGCACGGAACAGGCAGCGGCCGGAGTCGGTTGGGGCCTCGCGCTCCCGTTCTCCATGCTCGGCGGCGGCATGGTGCCGCTGTTCCTGATGCCGGAGTGGATGCAGCGGCTCGGCAACATCAGCCCGATGAAGTGGGCGCTGATCGCGTACGAGGGCGCGATCTGGCGCGGCTTCACGCTCAACGAGATGCTGCTGCCCTGCGCCGTGCTGGTGGTCCTCGGCGTCGTCGCCTTCTCCATCGGCGCCAGGTTCCTGCGCTGGGAGACCGGTTGATCCCTTGGCCGGCTCCCTGCTCGTCATCGGCTCGGTCAACTACGACCTCATCTTCCGGCATCCGCGGCTGCCCAGGAAGGGCGAGACCATCGCCGGCGCGGAGCTGTTCGAATCCTGCGGCGGCAAGGGCGCCAACCAGGCCGTCGCCGCCGTCCGCTGCCGCGGCGGTCTCGGCGAGGCAGCGGGCGCCGTCTCCTTCGTCGGCGCCGTCGGCAACGACGCCCACGGCAACGCCCAGCGCAGCGTGTTCGCCGAGGACGACCTCAATACCCGACGTCTGCTCGTCCTCGACGACATCCACACCGGCCTGTCCGCGGTCTGGGTCGAGGCCGGCAGCGGCGACAACCGAATCATGAACTCACCCGGGGCGAACAGCCGCCTGACCGCGGACGCCCTGGCTAAGGTCCCGATCGAGGAAGCGGGGCTTCTGCTGATCCAGAACGAGACCCCGGCGGACGGCGTCCGCAGCGCTGTGGCGCGTGCCGCCGGCGCCGGCGTGCCGGTGATCTGGAACCCGGCGCCCATCGACGAGCAGAACGACCCGGGCCTCGACCCGGGGCAGATCGCCTGGGTCACTCCGAACGAAGTCGAGTGCGCGGTCCTTCTTGGCCGACCCGGCGAGCGGATCGATGCCGGCACCGCCGCGGACGCCGCCACGGAGCTGCTGGCGATGGGCTACGGCGCCGCCGCCCTGACTCTCGGCCCGGCAGGCGTGATGCTGGCGGAAGCGGGATCGGCGCCGACCCTGGTCCCCGCGCCCGAGGTGGAAGCAGTCGACACGACCGGCGCCGGCGACGCCTTCAACGGCGCTTTCGCCGCTGCCCTGCTCACCTCCGCGACCAGTACCGACGCCGCCGCCTTCGCCGTCCGCTACGCGAGCGACTCGGTGACCCGGCACGGGACGCAGACCTCCTTCGCCCGCTGGTAGTAGCGTAGCGCCGTGGCCGCTCCGGGCTCCTCATCCAAGCTCGCCCTGCTGGGCGGAAACCCTGTCCGCACCGAGCCCTGGCCACAGTGGCCGGCGCGAGGACCGGAGGAGGAACAGGCGGTTACCGCGGCTCTACGTGACGGTGACTGGGGCGGCTTCCCGCTTCCCAACGAGCGCGCCGAAGCCTTCGGCCGGGCGTTTGCAGCGCGCCACGACTGCGCCCACGCGCTGTGCGTCGCGAACGGCACGGTCTCGCTCGAAGTGGCGCTGCAAGCGATTGGCGTCGAGCCCGGCGCCGAAGTGATCGTTCCCGCCTACACCTTCGAGGCCACCGCTTCGGCGGCCCTGTTCGCCGGCTGCGTGCCCGTGTTCGCCGACATCGATCCGGACACCTGGTGCATCGACGTCGAGGCGGCGGAGGCCTTGGTCACGGAGCGCACCCAGGCGATCGTGCCGGTCCACCTGGCGATGACCGTCGCCGACCTGGACGCGGTCGGAGCACTTGCCGAGCGGCACGGACTGGCAGTACTCGAGGACTGCGCCCACGCCCACGGCGCCCGCTGGCGCGGCCGCGGCGTCGGCTCCTGGGGTGACGCCGGCTCGTTCAGCTTCCAGAGCTCGAAGCTGATGACCGCCGGCGAGGGCGGCATCGTGACCACCTCGGACGAAGCGATCCTGGACCGCCTGCACGCGCTGGTGAACTGCGGCCGGCAACGCCCGGGGGCCGCGGCGCCCGCCGCCGTGATCGGCCACAACTACCGGATGACCGACCTGCAGGCCGCGATCCTGGAAGTCCAGCTCGGACGGCTCGACCGCCAGCACGAAGTGCGCGCAGTGAACGCCCGGCGCCTCCACGCGGCGATCGAGGACATTCCGGGCCTCACCAATCTTCGGATCGACGAGCGGGTGACGACCCAGGCCACCTACCAGTTCGTGTTCCGGTTCGACGGCGAGGCCTTCGCCGGCATCGACCGCGACGTCTTCGTCGCCGCGCTCGAGGCCGAGGGCGTGCCGGCCGACGGCCGCTTCTACGAGGCATTGCCGAGGAGCGAACTGCTCCAACCTGACCCGGCCCGCTATCCGGCGTGGACGGCGGCGCTGGCTGCCGCGCCGCCCGCGGACTGCCCGAACGCCGAGCGCGCCGCGTACCGCGAATCCGTCTGGCTACCCCACCAGCTCCTGCTGGGCACGGTCGACGATGTGGACGACATCGTCGAAGCGGTGCTCAAGGTGCAGAACGGCGCCGCCGGTCTGGCCGGTGTCGAGGCCGCCGAGATCGAACGGCGCCGGCAGGCAAGATCGGCGCGGTAGCCCGCTTCGCTGCTGCCGGATGCGGGCGAGACGCCCGCGTTCCCAGGGATCGCGCATGCCGGCCAGAAGGCCGGTGCACCCAGTAGGGCGGGATCTGACCTCAACCCGGGCCGGCGATGGCTCGCTACGCCCAGGTCAGCGTGCTGGTGCTCTGGCCGAAGGCGTCCGTCTCGACACCCATGGTCTGCAGCATGGTCACGAACAGGTTGCAAAGCGGTGCGTTGTGATCGCCATCGTGGACGATGTGCCTGCCGTGGCTGTAGCCGCCTCCGGCGACCAGGATCGGCAGATCCCTGGGCTCGTGCGAGTTCGCGTTGCCGAGGTTGCTGCCGAACAGGACCGTGGTCTGGTCGAGGAGCGAACCGTTCCCGTCGCTGCGCTCGCCCAAGTCGCTCAACAGGTCGGAGAAGCTTTCGACGATCCCGGTCTCGATTCTCTTGAGCTGCGCGATCTTCGACGGGTCCTGGCCGTGATGCGACAGGCTGTGCTGGTCGAAGTTCACGCCCGGAACGTCGATCACGACCCCGTGATCCTGGATCATCAGGCTGATGACCCGGGACGAGTCGGTCTCGAGGATCAGCGGAATCAACCGGAGCATCAGCTTGACGCGGCCGATCAGGTCGGAGCGGGAGGGGATGTCGGTGGGCGGCTGCGCGTCGACCAACGGCTTCGGCTTCTGCTGCCAGGCCTGGACTTCGGCGAGGTCCAGTTCGGCGGTCCGCACCGCGTTGTAGTACGCGTCCAGCTTCGTCTGATCGGCCAGGCTCACGCGCCGGCGCAGCGACGCGGTCTGCGACTTGAGACGGTCCAGGATGCTGCCGCCGTCGTTCAGGCTCTGCTTCTCCCGTTCGACTTCCTCCGGCGTGCCTTGCAGGAACAACTGGCGGAACAGGTTCTCCGGGCTGGTCTCCGCCGTCACCATGGCGCCGCTGCTCGTGTAGGACTGACTCTGCGGCGAAGCGGTACCCAGCACGACCGAAGGGAACCGGGTCGTGTACCCGAGGTGGCTGGCGGCCACCTGGTCCACCGAGATGGTGTTACGGAACCCGTCCATGCCAGGACGCCGGGCCGCGGTCAGGAACGTGACCTCCGAGTTGTGCGGCTGCCGGCCCGTCTGGTCCTCGTGCGAGAAGCCGGTGAACAGGGTGTAGTTCTGCCGGTGCTTCTCGAGCAGCGACAGGTACTCCGTCGTCTCGTAGCCGGCGCCGGCGGTCTTGGGGAACCAGGCCTCGCGGTAGAGCCCGAGCGTATTGCAGATATTGACCATCCGACGCGGCCCGGTGGCCGCGGCATGGGCCAGCGTCGGGGTCATCGACTCGAGCATGGGCAACGCGAGCGCCACGCCCGAAGCACGCAGGAAGGTGCGGCGGTCGAGGGGTCGGGTCAGGTTCATGGCTACCTCGTCCTGAAGAGGTCGCTCCGCGTGACCTCGTGAATCATCGTCCTGAGCGGATACCGGTCGTCGCCGAGCTTCGCCACCACCCGCTCCACATCGTCCCGGTCCGCGAACTCGATCTCGGCGCCGGTCGAGTACACGAGGAGCTGGGACACGAGGTGGCGCGCCACCTGCTCCACGTCCCTGCCGAGCAGCCGCTTGTACTCCTCGAACCCGGTGAAGGGCTCGCCATCGGCCGTAACGCCGGTGGAGTCGACCGGGAGTCCCTGCTTGTAAGGCAACGGGTAGCTGAACCCTTCCGGGGTCGTGGCTTCGCCGCCAGCCGCCCGATAGCGGGTGCGGAAGCCGCCGATCGGGTCGAAGGACTCGAGTGCGAAACCGGGCGGATCGATCACCCGGTGACAACTGTTGCACACCGGCTCGTTGCGGTGCTTGGCCAACTGCTCCCGGATCGTCGTGGCGCCCCGCGTGTCCGGTTCGAGCGCGGTCACGCTCTCTGGCGGCGGCGGCGCCGGCTGTCCGAGCAGGTTCGCCAGCACGAAGTTGCCGCGCGGAATCGGCGAGGTGATCGTGCCGTTGGCCGTGACCTTGTGGATGCTCGCCTGGGTGATGAGCCCGCCGCGGGGGCTGTCCGCCGGCAGCGTCACCTTGCGCATGTGCTGCCCCTCGATCCCGGGCACGCCGTAGTGCTCGGCAAGCCGCCGGTTGAGAAAAGTGAAGTCGGCGTCGATCAGGCGGCCCACGCTGTGGTCTTCGGCGATCAGTTCGGCCAGGAACAGTTGCGTCTCCTGGGCCATAGCCTTCCCCAGGCGGTCGTCGTACTCGGGATAGAGGCTGGCGTCGGGACTCGTCGCATTCAACTCGTAGAGCCGGAACGCCTGGCCCGCGAAGTCCTTGATGAATCGCTCCGACCTGGGATCGTCGAGCAGGCGGTCGACTTGAGCCGCGAAGGTGGCCGGATCGGAGAGGTTGCCGTCGCCCGCTGTGCCCAGCAGTTCGCCGTCCGGCATGCTCCGCCACAGGAAGTAGGAGAGGCGGGACGCCAGCGCCAAGTCGTCCAACCGTCCCGGATCCCCTGCCTGGAAAAGGAAGGGCGGCGCGCTGAGGATGGCGCGAAGCGGTACGCGGACGGCGTCGACGAAGGGTCGGCCATCCTCCAGCATCGGCTGGGCCAGGCTCGCGTAGGCCTCGAGTTCGCCCTCCATGAGGGGGCGCCGGAACGCGAGCGGCGCGAACCGGGCGACGATGTCGACGATGTGCTCGTAGGGCGCCTTCGTCAGGCGCAACCCGCCCTCGTCATCGAACTCGACCCCGACCAGGAGGTCGTGGGTGCTCGGCGGCGGCCACGACTCGAACAGCGGCCCCTCGATCGTCATCGAGCGGAGCGCGATCCCCTCGCCCTTGTAGTTCTCGACCGTGTTCTCCGGGGCATAGTAGTTGGTGTAGTCGATTCGTTCCGCATCGGCCAGCGACGGTGCGAGGATGTCGTAAGGCCGCAGGTACGTCTCGACCTGAACCGTCCGGGGCGTCTCGCCGACCAGATCGTAGGAGAGGAGCATCTCCTCGAGCGCGGCGGCGGCCGCCTGTTTCGTTCCCCGGTAGAGCGTGAGCGTCACCGGCGTGTCGGCCTGATACGCCCACCCTTCGAGCGTGGCGCGATACCGGCCGGCATAGGGCACGTTGTAGCCCTCGGTCTCACTGTGCATCAGGTACGTCGCGCCGCCATCGAAGAACATGACCGCCGCATCGTCGAGCATCTTGATGATCCCGCCGCCCAGGATCTCCGCCTTGCTCATGTAGGTGAGGTAGGTCGAATCCGCGTAGGCGATCTCGCGCCGCCCGGTAGCAGGCCGCGGCCCGCTTTTGATCGCCTCGTCCAGCGCCCGGTCGGCGGCCTCGAGATAGCTCCGGATATGCATCGGCGACATGCTCTGGTTGGCCGCCACGGTGTCGAATCCGCCGGAGTCGGCCTCGGCCGGCAGGCCCTGGCTCAGCTCCATCGCCACCGCCTCGTCTACCTGGAGCAGATCCTGAATCGTGTAGGCGTACTCGAGCCTGGTCAGCCGGCGGAGCGGCACGCGCTGGCCGCCGCGGTTCTCGAGATTCGCGGAGGTCAGGGCGGTCTTGAGCGAGACGAGCGCCGCCTCGATCAGCTCGGCCTCAGGCTTGGGCGCCTCGGGAGGCGGCATCTCCCCGTTCGCCACCCGGTCGTGGATGCGCTGCCAGGTGCGGAACGTCGCGGCGTCCGAAAGGTCCTGGCTGAGACGGAGAATGCTGAGCGGCGTCGCGGTCCGGCCCCCGTGACACCGGATGCAGGAGCGGTCGACCAGGGGCGCCACGCCCTCGAAGAACGGTGCGGTCTCTGCCGGGCCTTGAGCCAGGGCGACCGGCACGAACACGAGGAGCGGGACGACAGCGGCCGCGAAACGCTTGGGGACCATCGTTCTATTCTCCAGCTTTGGCACACTCCAGCTTCGGCCGCCGGACGGTCGGATCACAATCTCTGCTACGCGAACTTGACCCACGGAGTTTAGCAACAACCGGCCGTGTCCCCCGCTCACCGCCCGCGTGCCGGGGCGACGCCTCCCTCGAGCGGCAGCACGCCCCCGACGTGGTCCCGGATCCACTTCGCGTCGAACCACTCCAGCGGGTTGACGGGCAGGCCGCCGAGCAGCACGGCGAAGTGGAGATGGTCGCCGCCGGCCATGCCCGTCTGGCCGCTCAGGCCGAGCCGCTCGCCCGCCGCGACTCCCTGTCCCACTTCGACGTCGATCCGCGACAGGTGTGCATAGAGGGTCTGCAGGCCGTAGCCGTGGTCCACGATCACCGTGTTGCCGTAGATGCCGAGGTACTCCGCAAACACCGCGACGCCGGAGTTCGCCGCCGGCACCTCGTCCTGGAGTCTGGAGGCCAGATCGAAGCCAAGGTGATCCTGCGTGTCGACCACCCGGTCCTCATAGAGGTACTGCCTGCGGATCGCGAACCGGTCCATGACCTGGGTGTTCCGCATCTGCCGGAACGGTCCGCTCCAGAGCTGCCGTTTGGCGGAGTCGGATGCCACCTCGACCAGCCGTTCGGCGTTCATCGTCCGCAAGTCGCCGTTCAGCATCAGGTAGTTGTCGAGCAGGCTGCCGCGATCGGCAAGCTCCGGCGTCTCCGCCATGATCGCCGGCACGACCCGGGCCATGAACGAGTCGCTCAGCCGGATCGTCGACGACAAGAGCGGCGACGGCTCCACCGCGCCCAGGAAGGGCGCCCTCGCCTCGTTGCCGAGTTCGTCCCGCGCCACCAGCCGGAAGGCCGATGGATCGGCGCTGTCGTAGGGCACGCCGAAAAGAACGAAACGGTCCCGAACAGTGCCTCCGGGAAGGAGATAACCGGGGAACCAGTAGTCCCCGACCTCGACGCCGCTTTCCACAGCGCTCGCGCCGACGGTGTAGCGCAACACGCCGCTGCCGGACTGGGTTGGCGTCGCGGTCACGCCGACCGAACCGAGAGCCGGCGGGCGCAGACGGACCGGTAGCGAAAGCTCGACCACTGCCGGCGGCGGCCGCCGCAGCAACGTGCCCGGCCGCTCGACGGTGACCCGCACCGTGGCCTCGCCCTCCACCAGACTCGGCGTCGACTCGCGGCCGACTTCGACCTCGAGGACCGCCTCCCGGACCGGGTCGCCGCCGAAGGACCAGGAACTTGGGGGCGTGAGCGCTCTCTCTTCAAGCAGCAGCGATTCCCCGCCCTGGATCAGCTCGACCCGGATCGAGCCGAGGCCGCGGCCGCCGGCCCGCGCCACGGACGTCAGCATGGTGCGCGGACCGATTCCGGGGAGGTCGGCGGTGATCGTGACGTCCGGTTCCGGAGCGACCCGGAACCACAGCACCGCCGCGGCCGCGGCGAGCACAACGGCCCCGGCCGCCAGCGCGGCAGCCCAGGGCGACCGGCGGCCGCGCCCCGAACCCAGCCGGTCGGCTTCTCTCTCGCTGAGCGGCAAGGTCTAGCGGTCCGTCAGCCGACCTGCAGCAGCTCGACCCAGTTAACGTCTACGCCCACAGCAGCCTCCTCCCGTCGTGGCAGCGCATGTTATCCGCATGCGGGCTCAACCGCGCGAGAGACTGTTCAGGGGTTGAAGCGCCGCGACTCCCTATCCCTCTGCCGCGAAAGCACACCGCGAAACAGCAGGAACAGGCCAACCGCCATGACTGCGACGGGCCAGTAGTCAAGAACCTGATCCGCCCACTCCCAGTTCGGAAAGCCCGCGATCACCAGGACGCCGCCGGGAATCAGCGGCCACCAACGGTTCGTGCGCTCGTAGAGCAGGGAGACGACGTAGATCAGGAGGAACCCGACGCCGAGGCCGAAAGCGGCACTATCGTCGTCCGCGAACGGGCCTGAGTAGAGATCGTGGAACGCCAGACCCGACCCGAGCCCGATCAGGATCCCGCCCGGGATCAGGAATCCGTACGCCCTCTTGTAGAAGTAGCCCGCCGCGAAGACTCCGCCGACCAGAATCAGGAACAGGTGCTCGTGGGCCCCGTCGAGTCGCTCGAGCGCCAGCAAGGCGCCGCCCAGGACGATCAGGGCCAGACCGGCGGCGACCTGACCGGTGAGGCCGGGCCCGGCGTCTTCGACCGGCGGGGCCGGCGGGGCCGGCGGGTCGGCGCCCGGCGGCGCCGATCCGGACTCAGTCTGTGCGGGGGTTGCCGTTGTTTCGTGGTTCATCTCGTCGTGTTCCATCACGTGGTTCCTCCCCTCCTTCATGCACTCTACGCAGCGGAGGGCCTCGAGGTTCCAGGACAGCGAGCGAAGAACTCCGGCTGCTACGCTAGCTCCATGCCTGTCTTCGAGCGGGACGAAGTCCGAATTCATTGGTCCGAGGTCGGCGCCGGCTACCCGGTGCTCCTGTTTGCGCCCGGCGGCATGCGCTCCGTCGCCGACATCTGGGGAACCAGCCCATTCGACCCCCGCCGCGAGCTGGCGCAGTCCTTCCGGGTCATCTCGATGGACCAACGCAATGCCCGCAAATCGACCGCGCCGGTGACAGCCGCCGACGGCTGGCATACCTACGCCGCCGACCATCTGGCGCTGCTCGATCATCTGGGTATCGAGACGTGCCACCTGATGGGCGGTTGCATCGGCTCCTCGTACTGCCTGGGCGTGCTTGAGGCCGATGCCTCGCGGGTCAGCGCCGCGGTGCTCCAGAACCCGATCGGCCACCACGAGAACCAGGATCTGTTCTACGCCATGTTCGACACCTGGGCCGAGGCGCTCACAGGCGAGCGCGACGACGTGGACGTGGAGTCCCTGCCACCGTTCCGCGAACGCATGTACGGCGGCGACTTCACCTTCAACGTCGATCGCGACTTCGTCGCCGGCATCGAGACGCCGCTCCTGATCCTGGCCGGAAACGACGCCTACCACCCTCGCCCGGTGGCCGAGGAGATCGCCTCGCTGGCGCCGAACAACGAGCTGATCCTCGAGTGGAAGAGTGACGACGCGGCGCCGGCAGCCGCGGCGAAGGTCAGAGCTTTCCTCGAACGCCACACGCCCCAGAGCCCGAGTTGAACATGATCGGAGCAACTCTCTTCGGCCTGCTGCTGGTCCTCGGCGCTCCACCGCAACCGTCTGCTGTGCCCGAAGCCCTGCAGGACGCTCCGGTCGGCCGCGGCGTCGGCGACCTGAGCGACGTGGTGGAAGTCACCGTGGTCAACGTGGACATCGTCGCCACCGACCGCAACGGGCGACCGGCCCGCGATCTGACGCGCCAGAACTTCCGCGTCTTCGACAACGACAAGCCGGTCGAGATCGACTACTTCGGGCGCGGCGGCGGCGGCGGCGGCGGTCCTGCCGCCATGGAGCTGCTGCACGAACCCCTGTCGATCGCCTTCTTCTTCGACAACACGCACCTCTCGGTCGCCAGCCGCTCCGCGGTCCTCGACCAGATCAAGGCCTTCGCCCGCGGTCAGCTCGAGGCGGGCGGCGACGGCGCCCCCGTCCATGCCATGGTCGTCGCCTTCGACGGCGAGCTGCGGCTGCTCCAGGACCTGACGACCGACTACTTCGCCCTGGCCCAGGGCTTGAACCGGGCCGAAGCCGCGCACCAGGTCTTCACCGAAGCTCGGAACCTGAAGCGGCGATCCCAGGAGAGCTTCCTGCAGTTGATGGAGCAACTGAACTCCGACCCCCGGCGCTCGGCCGGCAGCATCGGCGCGCTGCGGGCAACGCTCTCCGAGATGCTTGCGTACGCCAGGGTCGTCCAGGAGGACAGTGCCCGCACCGCAGGCGCGATCGAGGACATCGTGGACTCCCTGGCGCTGGTCCCCGGGCGCAAGGCCTTCTTCCTGATCAGCGACGGCTTTGCGGCGCGCCCCTTCGACCGCCTCTTGCAGAACATCCAGAAACGCGTTGCCGGCCGACGCGAACAGACCGGCATCGAGTTGATGGAAAGCCGCTCCGTCGACGCCCCGGAGGGCTTTGACGCCCCGAACAACCTCTACACCCGGAACTCGAACATTCAGGGCACAGCGGCCCTCACAACCACTTCCTTCCAGCAGCATCTTTCCAACTTCGACCTCAGCTCCCGCTTTTCCGAGATCGCCGCCCGCGCGAACTCGCACCGGGTCTCCTTCTACGCCTTCAAGCCTCCCGAGACCGAGGTGGCCACGGCGTCGCTCTCCGAAAGAGTGGTCGATCAGCAGAGACTGACGTACCTGTCCGATCTGCGCGGCGTGCTGCACCAACTCGCCGACGACACCGGCGGCCGCGCCTGGGTTTCGGGGCGCAACGTGGACGCGTTCTTCGACCAGGCGGCGGCCGATCTGCGCTCTTACTACTCGCTCGGCTACGTGCTCGACGAGTTCATCGAAGGCTCCATACACCAGGTCCGCGTCAAACCGCAGCCGCGGCACCTGCGCCTCAGGCACCGCACCAGCTACATCGCGCGGTCGCTCCGCGAGCGGATCGCCGAACGGACGATCGGCGCCCTCCTGCTGGGCTGGACCGAGAATCCCCACGGATTGCACATCGACAGCATCGAGTGGGACACCGGAGGAGGCGGTTTCTACGACGTCGATTTCACGGTCTCCGTACCCCTCGACAAGCTGGCGATGATCGAACAGGGCGGCAATCGCACCGACCAGGTACGGGTCGTCGCCACCGTACTGACCGAGGACGGCGAGCAACTGGCCCCCAGCCACATCGTCCTGCCCCTGACCATCCCCGGCGGGGACTGGGCGCAGGCGAAGGACCAGTTCTTCGCCGTCAACTTCGAGTACCCGATCCCCCGCGGCCACCACCGCGTTGCCATCGGTCTCTGGGACGAGAACGGCGGCAGCGGCTCGTACATCCGCCGGGAATTCGATGTCCGCTGAACACCGCACCGCCGCCGAGCTTGAAGCCGGCTTCGACCATGTCCTCGCCTCACCCGGCGACGGCGGCACGCTCGAGATGATCGTTCGGCGCCCGGGCACAAATCGCCGGGAAGTGATCAACGAGGGCCGGCTCACTTTCGAAGCCGGGCTCGAGGGCGACACCTGGCGCCTTCGCGACGGTTACGTCACCGCGGACGGCGCCCCCGATCCGGACGCGCAACTCACGCTGACGAACTCCCGCTTCGCCGACCTGATCGCGGGCAGCAGGGACCGCTGGCCTCTGGCCGGCGACCAGCTCTACGTCGACCTCGATCTGAGTGTCGACAGCCTGCTACCCGGCGCCAGGCTCCGGATCGGCGACGCGTCGATCGAGATCAAGGCGCTTCCCCATACGGGCTGCAAGAAGTACGCGCAGCGCTTCGGCGCCCAGGCCCTCAGGTTCACCGCCACGCCCGAAGGCAGGCGGCGCAACCTGCGCGGCGTCTACGCGCGAGTCGTCGAGCCGGGAACGGTCCGGGTCGGCGACCCCGTGCAAAGGATCGGGTGACGGAGATGACGATCACCAAGGGCATCCGGCAGCTCGTGGCCGAAGCCGACGCCGAGGTGGAGACCGTGACGGTCGCCGAGGCCGCGGATCGTCAGCGTCAGGGGGCCTTGATCGTCGATCTGCGGGACATCCGAGAGCGGGCCCGCGACGGCTTCATCCCCGGTTCCTTCCATGCGCCGCGAGGGATGATCGAATTCTGGGTCGATCCCGACAGCCCCTACTTCAAGGACATCTTCGGCAGCGGCCCGGAGTTCATCTTTCACTGCGCCAGCGGCTGGCGCTCGGCCCTGGCGACCAAGGCGGTCCAGGACATGGGTCTCGAGCCGGTCTGCCACATCGGCGGCGGCTTCGGGGCCTGGAAGAAGGCGGGTGCGCCGGTCGAGAAGACCGACGACGGCCGCGAAGCTCCGTAGCAACCCTCGGCAGTCGGTGGTCGAGGAATCGTGTGCCTTCCTCCAGAGCGCCTGACGGTAACGGGAGAGACGCCGCTCCACAGCCGGGAAACCGCACTCGTCCATCCGCCGTCGGACAGGACTTGGATACACCTTGGACCAGGCGAATTGCCGCACCATTGACCATTGCTGTCCCACAAACTTCAGAGTAGAGCGAGTTGAGTTCGCGTGTTGTTCGGGTCGGGTGGTCCGCTCGGAGGTTCGAAGAGGTCCAGCAGCGATCTTCGGTCGAACAGGTTGAGTTGCAGAAGGCGCAGGATCCGGCTCATGCTCCAGGACATCTTGTTGACGAACTTCAGGTAGGCGAGCAGGAGATGGACGCACACGGCGATCCAGATCTGCGTCATGACCGCGTTGGGCGAGGCGCCGACGAAACTCTTGATGCGCAGGTTCTGTTTGATCCACTTGAAGAAGAGCTCGACCTGCCAGCGCGCCTTGTAGATGTCCGCGATGGTCTTCGGGGCGAGGCTGAAGTTGTTGGTCAGGAACTTGTAGTGCCGGCCCGTCTCCGGGTCGCGATAGCCGACCCGACGCAACGGAATCGGGCACCGCTTGCGCCCCTTGACGCTGGTCAGCTCGATGGTCTGGTCCGACGTCACGCCCCGGCCGCGAGCGAACGAGCGCCGCTCCCGAACCGCGTACTTGACCTTGCGCTTCAGGCGGGTGACCAGGAAAACCCCTTGTGCATCAAGGTCCTTTAGCCATCCGAAGTCGAGGTACAGACGGTCCGCCGCCACGATGCTCCCCTTCGGAAGACGAAGCGACCGGGCCACCTCGAGGTCCGAGCCCTTGCCGTCGGTGACGTGCAGGAACGACGGCAGACAGCCCTCGTGGTCGAGACCCACGTGCAGCTTCAACGCACCCTTGGTCTTGCGGTACTGCGCCCAGGGAAACACCGCCAGGCACAGGTCCACGTACGTCGCGTCCAGCGACACCAACTTGTTCCGGAACCGGAACCCATGCCCCGGCGCCGACGCCTGACAACGCCTCAGAAGGCGACCGAACAGCGCCTCGTACAGTTCGTGAGGCTGCTCTCTGTTCACCCGCGCCAGCGAAGATCGGGCTACCCGGCCAACGCCGAGATGGTACAGCTTGTGAGCCTGCGCATCCAGGTTCGACACGATGTCTCGCAGACTGCGCCGCCCGGAAAGCTGCGCCGTCGCCATCGCTACGAACTGGCCCCAGCGGCTCATCGAGCGCAGCTTGCGTCCCCTGTGATGCCGCCGGGCCTCCCGCTCGAACTCATGTCTCGACACCAGCTTGAGGAACTGGCCAAGTACGGTACTATTGTGCGCCATGGGTCTGGATCTCCTTGCCGTCATTGGCTTTGCTTGAACACCAATCATACGACAAGGCACGGTTCAGACCCAGTGCTGTCCCACAAACTTCAGCGCAGTGCGAGTTGAGTCTGTGCGTTTCTGGGATCAGGGGGTCCGCTCCGGGGTTCGAACAGGTCCAGGAGCGGTCTTCGCGCGAACAGGTTGAGTTGCAGGAGGCGCAGGATTTCGCTCATGGTCCAGGACATCTTGTTGACGAACTTCAGGTAGGCGAGCAGGAGATGCACGCACATGGCGATCCAGATCTGGGTCATGACGGCATTGCGCGAAGTGCCGACGAAGCTCTTGATGCGCAGGTTCTGCTTGATCCACTTGAAGAAGGTCTCGATCTGCCAACGCTGCTTGTAGATGGCCGCGATGGTCTTCGGAGCGAGCCTGAAGTTGTTGGTGAGGAACGCGTAGAACTTCTTCGTGTCGGGGTCGCGATAGCCGACTCGACGCAGCGGAATCGGACACCGGGCGCGGCCTCTGACGCTGGTCAACTCGATGATCTGGTCCGAGGTCACGCCCGTCCCAGGCGCGAACGACCGCCGCTCTCGAACCGCGTACTTGATCTTGCGCTTCAGCCGAGTGACCAGGAAAACCCCTTGTGCATCAAGGGATTTCAGCCACTCGAAGTTGAGGTACAGCCGGTCCGCAGCGACGATGCTTCCCTTCGGCAGACGAAGGGACCGCGCCACCTCAACGTCCGACCCCTTGCCGTCCGTGACTTGCAGGAACGCCGGCAGAAAGCCTTCGTGGTCCAGCCCCACGTGGAGCTTCAGCGCCCCCTTCGTCGTGCGGTACTGCGCCCACGGAAACAGCTCCAGGCACAGGTCCACGTACGTCGCATCCAGCGAGAACAGCTTGTTGTGGAACCGGAACCCGTGCCCCGGCGCCGTCGTACGGCATCGCGCCAGCAAACGACCGAACAACGCCTCGTAGAGACCGGAGGGCTGCTTCTCGTTGACGCGCGCCAGCGACGACCGGGCCACCCGGCCCACGCCAAGGTGGTAGAGCTTGTGAGCCTGCGCGTCCAGGTTCGACACGATGTCGCGCAGGCTGCACCGCCCGGAAAGCTGGGCCGTCGCCATCGCTACGAACTGGCTCCAGCGGCTCATCGAGCGCAGCTTGCGTCCCCTGTGGTGCCTTCCCGCCTCCCGCTCGAACTCATGTCTCGACACCAGCTTGAGGAACTGACCGAGTACGGTACCATTGTGCGCCATGGGTCTGGATCTCCTTGCCGTCATTGGCTTTGTGTGAAAACCAATCATACGACAGGGCACGATTCAGACCCATCCTGACCCTCCGTTTGTGGGACAGCACTGGTTCAGACCCATCCTTCCTCCCCGTTTGTGGGACAGCACTGACCATTGACATAGTGTTCACTTCCTGATATTGAAGACAGCATATCTGTTTTCGGGCGGGCGAGAAAGTCCATCTTGTGGACAGAGGATTCGTCGCGCGACGGCCCAGCCATGCTCACTCCCCGCTCCCGCGAAACTATCGTGAAAACAAGTAAGGGACATAACTATCGTGAAAACAAGTAAGGGACATAGACCGTGCCGGCCTCATAGTATGTCCGCGCGTCTTTTGGGAATCGGAGCGCTCAGGGCGGCAGCAATCCTCGGAGCGCTAGCCGTTGGCGCAGGTCCGCTCCACGGGCAGCGCCTGCTTAGCTTTGGCCCGCAAGTCGAGGTCCTCCCGAGCGTTGACGCCATAGGCACAGTCACCGCCATCCTCCCTCAGAACGCCCAGATCGACCTGGAGCTGCTCCGCTCCGGGCCGCTGCGACTGGAAGTGCCGACTCCCGACGGCCGCCTGCTCGTGCTCGAGCGCACCGTCTTCGAAGAACGCGGCGGCGGCGACGTCATGTGGTCCGGACGCTTCCCGGGCGCTGCCTACGACACGGTCGTCTTGACGATTCGGGACGGTTCGCTCGTGGGCCGGATCGCCGAGCAGCTTGGAGGCAGCAGGTTTCAGATCAGCGCCGACCCTTTCGGCGGCGGCCGGATGATGACCGCCGCCGCCGCGTCGACGGCCCTGGCACCCTACTTGGGGATACCCGGCCAGGACCCGGAGATACCCGGCCAGGACGTGGACGACTTCTGCCCGGTCGGCCGGGGGCTGCGGGATCCGAGAGGTCTCCTGCGGTTCGAGCAGATCCCTCGGCTGTCCACGCTTGACCCCGAGCAGCTCCAACCGGGGCTAGTCCGCGCGGCGAGCAGCCACTCGGCCATTCTGGAACTCCTGGTCCTCTACACGGCGAGGGCTGCCAGCAACTGGACCGCGCGTGGGATGACCGCGCAGGCCGCGGTCCAGAACGCTGTGGACTACTTGAACATGGTGCTCCGAAACAGCGATCTCGACGCGAGCGCCACGCTCGTCCACACCGCCCAGGCGCCCGGACACTTCAACCGCGTCGCCGGCGACGGACTCGACTTGTTCCAGCAGGACCTTCTGTGGCAACTCAATTGGAATAGCGGTGAAGTTAAACAGCTCCAGACCGATCACGGTACCGACATCGTCCACCTGTTCAGTGGCGAGCCGGGCCACTTGCTCGGTTGGTGCGGCGTCGCCTACGTCCCGGGAGCGGGCTACACGGCAGCGGACTTCGCCGACTCCGCGATGGGAGTGACATCGAACAACTGCGGCAAGGACGAGGCTGAGGTCTTTGCCCACGAGGTCGGCCACAACCTCGGCGCCCATCACAATCCCGAAGCCGCTCAAACGACCAACCCCGTACAACCCTACGCCTTCGGCCACTACGACCTGGACGGTTGGCCCGCGGTCGGGACGATCATGAGCTACATCGGCGACCCCCAACCGACCTTCTCGACGGTACATCTCACGCCCGGTGGGCGTGAGATGGGCATTCGGAACGAGCGCGAGAACGCGCGCGCGCTTGAGGGAACTGTAGACATCGCCGACGTCTACGACAGCGGTCTCCCTTCCTATGCGAACGCCCCGGACGCGCCCGGCGGCTTTCAGGCGACAAACTCCGGTTCAACTAGCGTCGGCGTGACGTGGGAGGACAACTCCTCGAACGAAACCGGCTTTTATCTTGGTTGGCTGGACGCGGCAAGCAACACTTGGGCCTTTGGAACCGCTTCAGCCAACAGCGAGTCAACAACTATTCCGAGCTTGAGTTCGACCACTCGCTACTTCCTGTCTGTAGAGGCGTACCGCACTATCTCCGGTCAACACTATTTCTCCCCTGCGAGCTACACGACGATCGTGATGCCGGGCGCCAAGCCGACGGCACCAAGCGGACTGGCTGCAACCTGTTGCAGCAACGGCATCTTGGCCCTGACGTGGACCGACAACTCGAACAACGAGAGCGGATTCGAAATCCACGCTTTGCGGGATGGCGCCGTCCTGTACAAAGTGCCCGTGGAAGCGAATAGGCAGAGCGTCAGCCTGTACGCGTCCTTCTTTCGCGGGGACCTGAGCTTTCGAGTGTACTCGTGGAACAACTCGGTATCGGGCTACGCCTATTCCGCAAGCAGCAACACCGCGACGCTGTCCATTGCGGCGCCGACGGCGCCGACGAATCTCAGGGCGAGCGCTTCCGGCCCGAACTCCGTGCGGCTGACCTGGACGGACAACTCAAGCAACGAGACCGGCTTCTACCTTGGCGCCTACACGCTTGGGGGTTGGAACTATGGGTTCCAGCTTGCGGCGAATACCGAGTCAGCCGAGGTCAGTGGCTTGGCGCCGGGGGTGGGCTACTACTTCGTTGTCAGAGCAAACGACAGCAACGGCCTATCTTCGAACCCAGCCACGATCGTACTGGGCACGCTCGGCTCCGGCCCCATGGCGCCGAGCGCGCTCGCGTACACGTCAACAGGGGCTTCGTCGGGGCGTCTGGCCTGGACCGACAGCTCAAGCAACGAAACGGGCTTTGAAGTTCTCAAGTCTTCTTTCACCGACTTCGGTCGACCGGAAAGGCTCGGTCTGGTTGGCGCCGGCACAACGACCTTCGACGTCTCAGCGCATGCGTCGGACAACACGTATCGGGTCATCTCCTACAACGCCAGCGGCGCGTCACCGAGCAAGGCCCTGTACTTCGACATCGGCCTGGAGACCATTGAGCTATACACGAGCAGCGATCAGGCAGTGGCGCTGTCGCCCGACTTCGTTTGGGACACCTCGACCTACACCGCGACCGTCGCGCACAGCGTAAGCGACGTATCGCTCTACTTTGGGCAGTACTCGGATGGCGGTTCCAGCGTCACCGTCAACGGAACGAGCGTCGCTCCGGCAACGGCGATCCCGATTGCTCTTCCCAACACGGGGTCCACGACGAACGACATCTCTGTCGTGGTCACCGCGCCCGACGGTGTGACCACGAGCACGTACACCTTTCAAGTGACCCGGCAGGCAGACACGTCTAATCCGAAGATCACCCTGTTGCTGGATCCGCCGACGATCGACGAAGACCCTGCCGGAACGAACAGGTCGACGGTCAGAGCGACGCTGGCGGCGCCGGCGACGTCGCAGTTCCAGTTTGAGATTTCAACCAGCGGCCTAGGCCACACGTTGAGCTCGAACAAGAAACTGCGGTTCAACCAAGGGGCGACGACGAGCACAAGGAACGTGAGGATCACCGCCGTAAACGACAGCACCGCCTCAGACGACCGCATTGTCACCGTCTCCGCAACTCTGGGCAACAACACACCGGCGACGGCGCCGGACAGCGTGTATCTCCTCATCCGGGAGGACGAACCGGCATCGCCTACGGTCAACCTGGTGTTGACGCCCTCAGCTATCGACGAAGACCCGAACGGCGCGAACAGCTCAACGGTCAGCGCCACGTTGTCCGGGCCCGCTCCGGCAGACTTCACGGTAACGGTCAGCAGCAGCGGCAGCGGTCATTCGTTGAGTGCGAACCCAGTGCTCAGCTTCGCCCGGTACGCCACTACGAGCACCGGCACCGTGACGATCAGCGCCACGAACGACAGCGTCTACACCGCCAACCGAACAGTCACCGTCTCGGGAACACTGAGCACCGGCGCTTCGGCAACAGCGCCGGGCGACGTTCAACTGACCATCACGGAAGACGAACCGGCGCCCAGGATCGCCTTGGCGCTGTCATCGGCAACGATCGACGAAGCTGCGAGCGGGACGAACAGCTCCACCGTCACGGCGACGCTACCGACGGCGGCCCTTGAGGCCTTTGATTTGACCGTCCAGACATCCGGCGCAAGCCACGCCCTGAGCACGAACAGGGTTCTGCACTTCGCCAAGGACGCCACCGCCAGCACCGGAACTGTGACGATCTCGGCCGTCGACGACAGCGACTACACGGGAAACAGAGCGGTGACGGTTTGGGGAATTCCAACCTGGGCCGCTCCCGCCTCGGCTTCCGACACAGTGACGCTCACGGTCGCCGACGACGACACACCCACGGTCACACTGGTGTTGACGCCCTCATCTATCGACGAGAACCCGAGCGGCACGAACAGCTCCGTCGTTACCGCAACGCTGGCTCAGGCGTCGGTGTCGGCGTTCACGGTCACCGTCTCGACCTCGGGAACGGGCCACACGCTGAGTTCGAACCCGGTGCTCAGCTTCGCCGAGAACGCCACCGCCAGCACCGGCACCGTGACCATCACCGCCGCCAACGACGACAGCTACACCGGCGACGACACGGTCACCGTCTCCGGCGCGCTCAGCAACGGCGCGCCGGCCCAGGCGCCAAACGACGCGACGCTCACGATCACGGAGGACGACCCGCTGCCGAAGGTGGCGCTGGTTCTGGCAACGAACCCGATCAACGAGAGCGGCGCCGGCAACTCGACGGCGGTGACGGCAACCCTGCCATCCGCCGCGGTCTCGGCCTTCACGGTCACCGTCTCGACCTCGGGGTCGGGCCACACGCTGAGTTCGAACCCGGTGCTCAGCTTCGCCGAGAACGCCACCGCCAGCACCGGCACCGTGACCATCACCGCCGCCAACGACGACAGCTACACCGGCGACGGCACGGTCACCGTCTCCGGCGCCCTCAGCAACGGCGCGCCGGCCCAGGCGCCCGACGACGCGACGCTCACGATCACGGAGGACGAGTCGGCGCCGAAGGTGGCGCTGGTCCTGGCAACGAACCCAATCAACGAGAGCGGCGGCAATTCGACGGCGGTGACGGCAACCCTGCCATCCGCCGCGGTCTCGGCCTTCACGGTCACCATCTCGACCTCGGGATCGGGCCACACGCTGAGTTCGAACCCGGTGCTCAGCTTCGCCGAGAACGCCACCGCCAGCACCGGCACCGTGACCATCACCGCCGCCAACGACGACAGCTACACCGGCGACGACACGGTCACCGTCTCCGGCGCCCTAAGCGACAGCGCACCGGCCCAGGCGCCCGACGACGTGACGCTCACGATCACGGACGACGAACCGCTGCCAAAGGTGGCGCTGGTCCTGGCAACGAACCCGATCGCCGAGAGCGGCGACGGCAACTCGACGACGGTGACGGCAACCTTGCCATCGGCCGCGGTTTCCGCGTTCACGGTCACCGTCTCGACTTCGGGAACGGGCCACACGCTGAGTGCGGACCCGGTGCTCAGCTTCGCCGAGAACGCCACTTCCAGCACCGGGACCGTGACCATCACTGCCGCCAACGACGACAGCTACACCGGCGACGACACGGTCACCGTCTCCGGCGCCCTAAGCGACAGCGCACCGGCCCAGGCGCCCGACGACGTGACGCTCACGATCACGGACGACGAGCCGGCGCCGAAGGTGGCGTTGGTCCTGGCGACGAACCCGATCGCCGAGAGCGGCGACGGCAACTCGACGACGGTGACGGCAACCTTGCCATCGGCCGCGGTCTCCGCGTTCGCGGTCACCGTCTCGGCCTCGGGGGCGGGCCACACGCTGAGTGCGAACCCGGTGCTCAGCTTCGCCGAGAACGCCACTTCCAGCACCGGGACCGTGACCATCACCGCCACCAACGACGACAGCTACACCGGCGACGACACGGTCACCGTCTCCGGCACCCTCAGCAACGGCGCGCCGGCCCAGGCGCCCGACGACGCGACGCTCACGATCACGGAGGACGAGTCGGCGCCGAACCCGAAGTCGAGCTCGAACGCGGACCTGTCCGGCCTGGCGCTGGCTGACGCCGGCGGCCAAAGCGTGACGCTCTCCCCAGCCTTCAGCGCAAGCGTTGCGACCTACTCTGCGAGCGTCGCGAACGTTGTCGACAGCGTCACGGTCACACCGACGGCCACCGATAGCGCCACTCTCATTCAGGTGAACAACGTACCGCTCGCAAGTGGCTCGACAAGCGGGAGTATCGCGCTGCTTAACACGGGATCCACCGCCAACACGATCGCCGTGTTCGTTACGGCAGCCGACCGCGTGACAACGAAGACCTACACCATCCAGGTGACCAGGCAGGAAGCCTCGCCGCCGCCACCGCCGCCGCCGGAACCGGATTCGAACGCGAACCTCGCCGGATTGGCCCTTGCCGCTGCCGACGGGCAAGCTGTGCCCCTCTCGCCGGCGTTTCGCGGCGCCGTTGCGGCCTACAGCGCTCGCGTGGCGGCCGCGATCGACAGCGTCACGGTGACCCCGACCGTTGAGAAGCCGGAAGCCCGTGTGACCGTGAACGGCGGGCCGGTGTCAAGCGGCGCGCCAAGCGAGATGATCGAGTTGAGCTACAGCGGCTCCCTGCCGAACGAGATCCGCGTGGTCGTGACCGCAGAGGACGGGAGGACGATGAAGACCTACAGGGTCCACGTGACGCGGGAAATGGAACCGCCGGAAGCACATCCCACTGAGACGCTGACCGCTTGGCCGAGAGACTCGGGGACCGTTCTGACCTGGGGCGGGCAATGGGCGGATCCATCGCTCGGCACACTCGTCATCGAGGCGCGCAGTCAGGAGTCCGGCTCGTTCGTCGCGGCGACCGCCCAGGTAGAGGGTCGCAGTCAGGATTCCGGCTGGTTCATCATGACGACCGCCCTGGCAGAGGAGCGTCGCGCGGAGATCCACTCCCTGGAGAACTCCGTGCCGTACAGCTTCCGCCTAGCAGCCGAAATGGAGGACGGGGAGCACCGTTACTCCGAACAGGAGAACGCCATGATCGGTCTGATCGGCGGACCGTGCCGGAATGACGAGCAGCACCTGTGCCTGCAGAACGGGCGGTTCGAGGTGCAAACGCACTGGGCGAACCCGTACGTTTCGGGGGACTCCGGCCTGGCCACTGCGGCTCGGATCGACCACTCGGACGAATCGGGCCTGTTCTGGTTCTTCGAACCAAGCAACATCGAACTCGTGATCAAAGTGTTGGACGGCCGGTCGTGGAACGACAACTACTGGGTCTTCTTCGGCGCGTTGTCGGACGTGGAGTACTGGATCAGCGTGCGGGATGTCGTCACCGGCAGTCAACGCACGTACCACAACCCTCCGAAGGAGGTCTGCGGACAGAGCGACGTATCTGCCTTCCCCGGCACGGGCGCAAACGACAGCACCGCGGCCGGGCCAGCCTCCAAGTTGCCGCCGGGCGCTGCCGGCCTCGAGATGCTGAAGATGCAGCTCGCGCCGCTTGATTCCACCAGCCTCTTCGAACGCAAGCGGATCGCGAATCTGGCGAGCCAGAGCGACGGCGGCGGGCGCTGCAAGCCGAGCGAGAACCGGCTGTGTCTGCTCAAGGACCGTTTCTCTGTCGAGGTCCGATTCGTCGATCCCAACGAGGACCCGGCGAAGGCGGAGAAGGTCGCCAGGGTGGCCGCTTCGCCGAGAACGGAGAACACGGGCTTCCTCTGGTTCTTCAACCCGGAGAACCTGGAGCTGGCGGTGAAGCTGTTGGACGGCCGGGCGCTCAACGGCACGTTCTGGTTCCTGTACGGAGGCCTCTCCGATGTCGAGTACACGATCACGGTCACGGACACGGCGACCGCCACGTCCAAGACCTACACCAACGAAGCCGGTAGCATGTGCGGCCAAATCGACATCGACGCACTGCTGCCTGAATGACCGTTGACGAGCGCGACTGTGTCTGGTTGCGCAGAGTTGCTCTACTACAGGCGCTTGACAGCAATCCTCCTATTCCTTAGCCTCTCTGCCCGTTCGATCTCCAGGAACTCTACGGCGCAGCGATCCGCCGCAGATCGCAAGCTGCTCTCTGACCGGACTTCGCGCGCAGATGCTCATTCACCCCGCACCCGGTTCCGCTTCGACCGTGTCCTGCCGCAAGGCCAAGGCAGAGGGCGCGAAGCGTCCGGGACATGCTCCTGGGTGACCTGGTAGATCGAGAAAGAACTCTCTCTTAGCGGCCGGCCATCCAATGGGATGAGCCGGCCCTTTGTTTTTTGGCTCAGTCGCCTACTGAGTCCTTCCCCCGCAAACCGAGGAGAACCGCATGGAATTGCAGACTGTCAGCGCCCAGTCCGAGTGCCCCGAGTGCTTCGACGAGATTCAGCTCGAGGCCGTGATGCAGAACGAGATCGTCCAATGCGCCGGCTGCGGCGTCGACCTGGAGGTCATCGCGCTCGAGCCGGTGACCCTGGAAGTCGCGCCGGAAGAAGAAGAGGACTGGGGCGAATAGCCGGCAGGCGATGCGCATCGGTGTCCTCTACAGCCGGGTCCGGCCCGAAGAGAAGCTCCTGTTCAGGGAGCTCGAGCGGCGGCGTGCGGACATCGAGCTGATCGACGACCGCAAGGTCGTCCTCTCGTTCGGCGGCGCGAGCAGGCTGGAACCGGCCTTCGACTTCGATGTCGTCTTCGACCGCTCGCTCAGCCACAGCCGCGCCCTCGTCCACCTGCGGGTGCTGGCCGACCGCGGCGTGTCGACGGTGAACCGGATCGAAGTGGTCGAGAACTGCGGGGACAAGCTCCGCACGTCCAGCCTGCTGCAGGCCGCCGGGGTGCCGACCCCGGACACCCGGGTCGCCTCGACGCCGGAAGCGGCCCTCGAGGCAATCGAGGAGCTCGGCTACCCGGTCGTGCTCAAGCCGACCGTCGGCTCCTGGGGTCGGCTGATCGCCCGCATCAACGATCGCGACGCGGCCGAGGCGCTGATCGAGCACAAGAGCACCCTCGGCTCCTATCAGCACTCGATCTTCTACGTGCAGCGCTACGTGGACAAGCCGGAACGCGACATCCGCGCGTTCGTCGCCGGCGGCGAAACGATCTGCGCCATCTACCGCAAGGCGTCCCACTGGGTCACCAACACCGCGCGCGGCGCAAGGGCGGCGAACTGTCCGGTGACGTCCGAACTGGCGACCCTGTGCCGGCGGGCGGCGGAGGCGGTCGGCGGCGGGCTGGTCGCGGTCGACCTGCTCGAGGACAGAGACCGCGGGCTGCTGGTGCTGGAGGTCAACCACACGATGGAGTTCCGCAACTCGATCGAACCGACCGGTGTCGACATCCCGGCACGCATGATCGACTTCGTCGAGCGGGTGGCAACCGTCGGCTGGGCCGCCGCCCAGCACGCGGAGGAGGGGGCATGACGGTGCGCGCCAGCATCGTCGGCGGTTCGGGCTACGCCGGCGGCGAGTTGCTCCGGCTGCTGCTCGGTCATCCCGAGTTCGAGATCGCCCAGGTCATCTCGCGGCGGCTGGCCGGCGCCTTCGTTCACTTCACGCACCCGAACCTGCGCGGCCACACCGATCTCCGCTACTGCACTGCCGACGAACTCGAGCGCTGCGACCTGCTCTTCCTCTGCCTGCCGCATGGCAGCGCGGCCGGCGACATCGACATCTACTCCAGGCTGGCCCCGCGGATCGTCGACCTGTCGGCCGATTTCCGGCTCCACTCGCCATCGGCCTACGCGGACTGGTACGCCGCTCCGCACCCCGCGCCGGAGTGGCTCGACCGCTTCGTCTACGGGCTGCCGGAGCTCGACCGCGACGCGGTCGCCGGCGCATCCCATGTCAGCGGCGTCGGCTGCAACGCGACCGCCACCCTGCTCGGCCTGCTGCCGCTGCTCGAACCAGCAGTCGCAGAACGAGATCTCGTCGACTGGCGCCGGGGCGTCGTCACCGAACTGAAGGTCGGCAGCAGCGAGGGCGGCGCATCGTCGTCGGACGCCTCCCACCACCCCGAGCGGTCCGGTGTGGTGCGCAGCTTCCGCCCCACCGGCCACCGCCACACCGCGGAGGTCGAACAGACGCTGGCCATGTGCGGCGTCGAGGCCGCCGCCCGCGTCCACCTGTCGGTCACCTCGGTCGAGATGGTGCGCGGCGTCCTCGCCACCAGCCACCTGTTCCTGAACCAGCCCGACATCGGCAAGCCCACTGAGCGCGAGCTCTTCCGCGCCTACCGCTCCTTCTGCCGGCAGCAGCCGTTCGTTCGTCTGGTCAAGGACCGGCGCGGCATCTACCGCTACCCCGAACCGAAGATCCTCGCCGGCAGCAACCACGCCGAGGTCGGCTTCGACCTCGATCTCCGCACCGGACGCCTGGTCGTCATCTGCGCCATCGACAACCTGATGAAGGGCGCCGCCGGCAACGCGGTCCAGTGTGCGAACCTGATGTGCGGATTCCCCGAAACCGAGGGACTGGCCTTCCCTGGCCTGCACCCGGTCTAGGCAGCAGCTCGTGCCCGAATCGCGCTCGACCGACGCTTCTCCCGGCCCTTTCCAGGCCGCCGGCGCCCCGCTGGTGGTCAAGGCCGGGGGCGGCAAGTCGTTGGACCTCGATGCGATCGCCGCCGACATCGCCGGGCTGTCGAACTCCGGCCTCCGGATCGTCCTCGTGCACGGCGGCGCCGAGACGACGAACGAGGTCGCCGAGCAGTTGGGGCATCCGCCGCAGTTCGTCACCAGCGAGAGCGGCTACAGCAGCCGCCGCACGGATCGGCGCACCCTCGAGATCTTCGAGATGGTCTACTGCGGGCTGCTGAACAAGCGCTGGGTCGAACTGCTGCAACGGCAGGGCATCCCCGCGGTCGGGCTGAGCGGCCTCGACGGCCGCCTGTTCGAGGGCCGGCGCAAGGACAAGCTGCGCATCCGGCTCGGCGCCCGCCGTCTCGTGCTGCGTGACGACTGGACGGGCACGGTCGACCGGGTCAACGCGGACCTGCTGCGTCTGCTGCTCGACGGCGGCTACCTGCCGGTGCTGACCCCGCCCGGAGCGTCCTACGACGGAGAGGCGGTCAACGTCGACGGCGACCGCGCGGCCGCCGCGGTGGCCGCGGCCCTGGGCGCTTCGACCCTGGTCTACCTCTCCGGCGCCCCGGGTCTGCTCGCCGACTTTCCCGACGAGACCTCGCTGATCTCCCGCCTCGACATCGCTCGCGCCGACCTGACCGGACCGGAAGCGCATGCCGGGCTCGAACGGTTGATGGCGGCGGCCCAGGACCGGATGAAGAAGAAGGTGCTGGGCGCCGCGGAGGCGCTGCGCGGGGGCCTGGAGCGGGTGATCTTTGCCGACGGTCGCATCGAACGCCCGGTCCGGGCCGCGCTCGACGGCGCCGGCACCCACGTGGTTGTCCGGTCGACCAAACAGGAGGAGGAGGCGTCATGAGCGCCGATGTCGTGCGGAACGTTGCGGGCGTCGAGGATCGGCGCCTCGGAACCTGGGCGCCGCGGAAGCCGACGTCCCCGATCGTCCGCGGCGAGGGCTGCGAACTGATCGCGGCGAACGGCGACCGCTACCTCGACCTGACCGCCGGCTACGGCGTCTGCTGCCTCGGCTACAACCATCCCGCGATGGTCGAGGCGCTCACGGCCC
This sequence comes from Candidatus Multivorans sp., assembly GCA_965247095.1. Lineage (GTDB taxonomy): Bacteria > Acidobacteriota > Thermoanaerobaculia > Multivoradales > Multivoraceae > Multivorans. The sequence continues at coordinate 1,763,489 of OZ251997.1, forward strand.
AGGCGGAGCGGCTCACCTACTGCCCGATGAACATGTCCAGCCAGAACCGGGCCGAGTACGTCGAGGCGCTGGCGAGCGTGCTGCCCGACTCCCTCGACCGGGTGTTCCTGTGCAACAGCGGCACGGAAGCCGTCGAGGGCGCACTCAAGTTCGCCGCCCTGGTCACCGGGCGCAGCCGTACGGTCGCGCTTCGGAACAGCTTCCACGGCCGCACCTTGGGCGCGCAGGCGACGATGTGGAACCCGACCGCCCGCAAGCCCTACACCGGTCTGCTCCACGACAACGTCTTCGTTCAGCCGGACCCCGAGGCGATCGAGGAGGCAGTCGACGCCAAGACCGCGGCGCTCATCCTCGAACCGGTTCAGGGCGAGGGCGGAGTCAACGTGCTGAGCGACGAGGTGCTGCTCGCGGCGCGCCGGGCCTGCGACCGGCACGGGGCGCTGCTCATCCTCGACGAGGTGCAGACCGGCTTCGGGCGCTGCGGCGCCTGGTTCGCCCACCGCGGAACGCCGGGCCTGGAAGCCGACCTGATGCCGCTCGCCAAGGGCATTGGAGGCGGCTTCCCGCTCGGGGCGATCGCTTACGGCGAGCGGGTCGCGGCCGCGCTCCGGCCCGGTTGCCACGGCTCGACCTACGGCGGCAATCCGCTCGCCTGCGCCGCCGGACTGGCCGTGATCGAGACCCTGCGGGCGCTGGACCTGCCGTCCAGGGCGGCGACGGTCGGCGCGCGCTTCCTGGCGTCGCTCCGCGATCGCCTGGCCTCCAACCCGCGGGTGCGGGAGGTGCGCGGCCGCGGCCTGATGCTGGGCGTCGTTCTGCGCCAGCGCGCGGGCCGCCATCTCGCCCGTCTGACCTCGGAACACCGGATCCTGGCGCTGCTCGCCGGGCCGAACGTGATCCGCATGCTGCCGCCGCTGATCATAGGCGAAGCGGAACTTGAGCGCGCCATCGACGCTCTGGACGCCGTCCTCCGAGAGGAATGACGATGCCGATGAAACCGCCGCCGCCGCCGCCACCACCGAGTGCGAGCGGCCTATGATGGACGAAGGCAGCCCCGCCCGGCGCGACGCTGTTCCCCACCGGCGCCGCGACGCGGGCCGCGACCGAGCCGAGATCGCCCTCGTGCGCGGCCTCGTCGCGGTGCCGTCGCTCTCCCGCCACGAGGCCGCCGCCAGCGGCTGGCTGGCCTCCGAGATGGAGACTCGCGGCCTTGAGCGATGTCAGGTCGACGGCGCGCTGAACGCGGTCGGCGAACTTGGAGAACCGGACGCATCCCGCCTGGTCGTCCTGCTCGGACACATCGACACCGTGCCGGGGAACATCCCGGTCCGGATCGAGGACGACGGATCGCCCCACGGCATCCTTCACGGCCGCGGTTCGGTCGACGCAAAGGGACCGCTCGCGTCCTTCGTCGCGGCGGCCGCACGCCTTGGCGGCGACTGGGCGCGCGCGCACGACCTGCGGTTGATCGTCGCCGGGGCGACGGAGGAAGAGGCAGCCACCTCCCGGGGCGCGCACCACCTGCTCAAGCGGCTGAACGGCCGCGACGAGCCGACCCCCGACTTCTGCATCATCGGCGAGCCCAGCCACTGGCACCGGGTCACGCTCGGCTACAAGGGACGCCTGCTGATCGACCTGCTGGCCCGACGGCCGAGCAGCCATACGGCCGGCCCGGAGGCCGGCGTCGGCATCACCGCCTTCGACCTCTGGCGACGCCTGGAGGCGGTGGCCGAACGAAGCGGCGGCAGAACCTCCTTCGAGCGCGTACTGCCCAGCCTGCGCTCGATCAACACGACGAGCGACGGCCTCTACGACACGGTCCGCGCCGACTACGGCCTGCGCCTGCCGGTCGACTTCGACGCCAGCGCCCTGATAGGCGTTCTCGGGAACTGGTTCGGCGAGGCCGCGGCGGACATCCACGGCCCCCTGTTCTCCGACCTGGATCCGGTCCGCGCCACCGGCACGATCCGCTGCGAGCAGGGCCACGCCAGCCTGGAGCTGCGCCTGCGCGGCTACGAGGTGGGGGTCCGCGCCGACCGTCATTCCCCCCTGGTGCGGGCCTTCCTCGGCGCTATCCGCAGCGTCGGCGGTCCAGGGACCGCGCCCAAGTTCGTCGTCAAGACCGGAACCTGCGACATGAACATCGTCTGGCCGGTCTGGCGATGCCCCATCGTGGCCTACGGCCCGGGAGACAGTACACTCGACCACACCCCGAACGAGCACCTGGAACTGGACGAGTACCTGCTGGCGGTCGATACCGTGGAACTTGCGCTGAGGAATCTGGCCGCCGCCCCGCCGGCAGCGAGCTAGCAACCGACCGAGTGGCGCCCCGCCCACCACGCGTCGATCGCATCGCCTTCGGCGTCAGTGCCGCGCTGATCGCCCTGGTCTGCATTCCGCTGGCGCTGTCGCCGCAGACCGGCGGCGCCCTGGTCGTCCGGGCCTACGAGTCGCTGGCGGAGCGCTTCGGACTGCTCTACCAGTGGGCGACGCTGGCAGTCACCGTGTTCCTGGTCTGGCTCGCCTTCAGCCGCCACGGAGCGAAACGGCTCGGGGCCGAAGACAGCCGGCCGGACTTCCGTCTCTTCAGTTGGATGGCCATGCTGTTCTGCGCCGGCATCGGCGCGGGGCTGCTCTACTGGTCGACGATCGAGTGGGTCACCTACCTCGATGCGCCACCCTTCGGCCTCGCCCCGAACTCCACCGAGGCGGTCGAGTGGGCGGCGACCTACGGCATCTTCCACTGGGGCATCTCGGCCTGGGCGCTGTACTGCTTCCCGGCGGTGGCGATCGCCATCCCCTACTACCGCCAACACGCCCCGGCCCTGCGCCTGAGCACCGGCCTGCACGCCCTGATCGGCCGCGAGGGGTACGACCGTGCCCCCGCCCGCATCGTCGACGTCCTGTTCATCCTGGCAATGGTCGGCGGCACGGGCACGTCGCTCGGGCTCGGCACGCCGATGGTCGCCGCCTGCGTCAGCGAGGTGTTCGGCATCGAGCAGACGTTCGGACTCCAGGTGGCGATCCTCGCCGTCTGTGTCATCCTGTTCGCGGTCAGCGTCTACCTGGGACTCGAACGCGGCATCAAGCCCCTCTCCGACGGTTCCGTCATCGCGGCGATCGTCCTGCTGGCCTTCGTGCTCATGGTCGGCCCGACCAACTTCCTGCTGCGCACGAGCACGAACTCGATCGGCCTGATGCTCGGGAACTTCATCCGGCTCAACACCTGGACCGACCCGGTGGCGAGAACGGGGTTCATCGAGGACATGACTGTCTTCTACTGGGCGTGGTGGATCGCCTACGGACCCTTCATGGGCCTGTTCGTGACCCGCATCTCCCGCGGCCGGACGGTGCGGCAGTTGATCCTCGGGATGCTGATCCTGGGCACTCTCGGCTGTGCCGTCTTCTACGGCGTCCTCGGCAACTACAGCATGCACCTCGATCTGTCGGGCGCCCTGCCGGTGCGGGAAATCGCCGAGACGGCCGGCAACGACAACGCGATCGCTCAAACGATCGGTTTCCTGCCGTTCGGCACCCTGGCGCTCGTGGTCTTCGCGCTCGTGGCCATCGTCTTCATCGCCACGACCTACGACTCCGCTTCCTACTGCCTGGCGGCGTCGGCGACCCGCAACCTGACGGAAGGCACCCATCCGGCCCGCTGGCACCGTCTGTTCTGGGCCGTCGCCGTCGGCGTACTGCCGATCACGCTGTTGTTCATCGGCCAGGAAGGCGGCAACGACCAACTGCGCGTGATCCAGTCCGCCACCCTGGTCGTCTCCCTGCCGTTGCTCGTCGTGGGCGTGCTGATGGCCGTCTCTCTCCTGCGGTCGCTCCGACTGGACGACGAGCCCGCGGACGGCGCCTGAGCGCTGGTGCAACGTCCCAGGCCTGGTCAACGGCCATCGTCGGAGGCGAGGGCCCCCTCGAGTTCCCCGAGCAGCCCCTCCAGCTCGCCCAAAGCGGCCTCCCAGTCTCTCCAGTGGAAGGCATGACCGGCCTCGATCGCTTCCTCCCAGACCCGGTTCGCCCCGAACAGGGCATCGGCGGCCTCATGCCGATCCGACGGATCTTGCAGGCGCAGAATATCGCGCGACACGCTGGCGCGGACGCCGCGCAGAGCCCGCATCCGCGCCAGCAGTTGGCCGCCCTTCGCCAGCTCCTCCTGCCCTGACGTTCCGGCCTCCCGGTGGTCGGCTTCGGGACCGTGGCAACGGTTGCAGCGCGCCTGCAACCCGCCCTCGCCGAGCGACTGCCCGGCCACGCTGCCATGGCAGGTGCGGCAGGTTGGAGCGGCGCGAACCCTCCGTTCGAAGAGCGCGAAATGCGCGCTCCGCTGCAGGGCCTGGTACTCCGCGTCGTGGCAGCGGCCGCAGGTCCGGGGCAGGTTCCACTGGTGGGTCGGACTCTTCGGGTGGCCGCTGTTCAGCACCCCCTTGTGCGCGCGAAGCTGAACGAAGGTCGTGCTATTGCCCCCGTGACAGTCCGCACAGGACACCCCGGCCGTGGCATGCACCGAGTTCCGCCACTGGCGCAGATGGAACTCATCCGCCTCCTCGAGTTCCTGCGCGGCGTGGCAGTCGGCGCACGGATCCTGGGCCCAGGCGCCCGCCGCGAACGCGGTCATCGCCAGCAGGAGAGACGTACTGCGGAGGCGACCCATGCCCGTCAGACTACCAACGGAACTCCGGCTTGAGGAACAGATCGCGGTCACCGCCCTCCGGGATCTCGGGCAGCGTCAGCCGGTAGTAGTTCAGCGGAATCGCGCCGTACCAGTATCGATGGCGGGCGATCCGGCGCGGCCTCTCCACGACGATGCTCACCGCCTCGCCGGCGCCCGTCTCGACCGGTACGAGTTCCACCGTCAGACTGGCCAAGGGCACGGGCGACCCGATCTGCAGCTCGCCGTCAGCCCCGGGCCGGTAGCGGATGCCGTCGTCTCCATGCGGCCGGACGCCGCTGCCAATCAGACGCACCCGGAGGTCGCCGTGCTGGACCTCCCCCGGCGCCGAACCGAGGTGAACCTGGGAGGTCTCGAGCGGCAGGAGCCGCTTCGCCGCGGGCGAGACGTATCGCAGCCGTTGGGCGCCGGTGTCGGCGTCGATCTCGACGGGAAAGGAAGCCGCGGACCACCACAGCGGCGCCACGAAGAGGGCCGCCATCAGGGACGAGGCGACAAGCCAGCGCCTCGACGGCGGCCGCTCGATGAGGAACCAGCACACCGGATAGAGCGGCAGGAACCAACGGTTCGCGATCGCCCCGGCGCCGCCGTAGAAGTTGTACGGACTCTTGAACAGAAAGGCCAGGAGTCCCAGGCCGACACCGGCGAGCAGCCAGCGGCGTCGCGACCCCGGCCGCAAACAGGCGCAGGCAAGCACCAGGGGCAGGAAGTAGGGCACGATGCCGACACTCCGCCCGAGGAAGGCGTAAACGACGTTGTGTCCCAGCAGCGCGGCGTCAAAGGAGGGCAGCAGAAAGCCCTCCCGAACCCAGGAGGCGTCCCCTCGCACGGCCAGCAACTCCGGCCAGCCTTCCCGGTCGAAGTCGATGTCGGGATAGCCGGTCGCGCTGCTGAACCCCTGCCGTTCGCCGACGTACGGGCTCCACGCGCCGCCGCTGGCCCGATGAGCCCAAGCCGAGCCGGCCAGCAGAACCAGGGCGGCGCCCAGCACGATTGCCGCGTTGCGGCGGCCCCAAGCCCGACGCAGCGTCGGCGCCGCGGCCAGGAGCACGGCGAGAAGGACCGCGAGATAGAAGGGCCGGCCGGCGCCGGCAGTTGCCAGCAGAACCCCGCCGGCCGCAAGGCGCAGGAGGGACGGTTTCTTGCCTTCCAGCCAGGGATCGAGGCAGCAGAGGCCGGCAGCAGTCACGACGAGGTAGAACAAGTCGGCATGAACCCAGAACACGTGGCCGAACGTGACCGAGAAGAAGAGCAGGAACGCGGCCACCAGCGGCCCGTCGGCGCCGACCCGCTGCAGAAGAAGGCACTCGAGCAGCAGGGCGGCCAGGATCAGCAGCACCAGATTCGCCAGGATCGGGCCTTGCTCGGGCGCCCACCGCACGAAGGGAGCAAGGAAGAGCGAGTAGAAGGCCGGCTTGGCGTAGACCAGCGTGACTCCCCCGTCGCCGCTCTGCAGGATGAGCGGATCCGGAACCTTGCCGGTGGACTCCAGGTAGCGCCGGTAGTCCGACGCCTCGTACCGGCGGTCGAAGTCGAAGGCCAGACTCTGGGCCTGCATGGAGTACACGCCTTCGTCGCCCACCGTATACGGCCAGTCCCGTGGATCGAAGACGGCCACGGCCGTCGTCAGGACCATGACCAGGGCCCACAGCACTGCCCGTTGCCAGGTCATCTGCCAGCATGCCGACCGGCGCTGCCCGCCGCTCCCGGGAACGCTCATACCTGTGAGGGACCGTAGCAGGCTCCCGGGTCGGGACGAACGAATCGGGGCGAATCGGACAATAGGGCGCACTCTTCGGTCAACACTGGCCCGAAACGGCCTTCTCTGTTGTAGGCTTTGTTCAGGTTGACCTGTTTCTAGAAACCAAGGAGTCTCACGTGAAGAGTCCTGAAACTGGCCCCTTCGATCTGCTTCCCCTTCTCGCCGCCCTTCTGCTGTCACTCTGTCTCTTCGCCCCTGCATTGGCGCAGGAGGCGGATGCTCAGGATGAAAGCGAACAGGCTGAAGAAGCGCCCGAGTTCGGCGAGGCGATCGTCGTTGTCGGTACCCGTACCCAGGGCCGGACCGTCGCCCAGTCTCCGGTCCCGGTCGACGTGATTTCGTCGGCCGACTTGATGAGCCAGGGCGACAACGACCTGATCAACCGCCTCCGGACGGTCATCCCGTCGTACAACGCCGGCGCCCAGCCGATCAGCGACGCGGCAACGATTGTGCGCCCCGTCAACCTCCGCGGTCTGGCCCCGGACCACACCCTGGTGCTGGTCAACGGCAAGCGCCGCCATCGCGCCGCGGTCATCGCCTGGCTCGGCAACGGCGTCTCGGACGGTTCCCAGGGCCCCGATGTCTCCGTCATCCCGTCGATCGCGCTGCGGCAGATCGAAGTGCTGCGCGACGGCGCGGCGGCCCAGTACGGCTCCGACGCGATCGCCGGCGTGATCAACTTCCAGCTCAAGGACGCGAGTTCCGGCGGCAGCGTCGAGATTCGCTCGGGGCAGTTCCAGGACAGCAACCCCGGTTCCGACGGCGGCTTCGGCGGCCAGTACACGTTCGCCGGCGACAAGGGCATGTCGTACGCCGTCTCCGCCAACCTGGGCATGCCGATGGGCGAGAACGGCTTTTTCAATCTGAGCATGGAGTACGGCGCCGCCGACCCGACGAGCCGCAGCGTGCAGCGAACCGACGCCCTCAACGCGATCAACGCCGGCAACACGATGATCCGGAGTCCGGTCCAGGTCTGGGGTACGCCCCTGCTCGAGGACGACATCAAGGTGTTCGCCAACTTCGGCACCCTGTTCTCGGGCGGCACCCAGTTCTACGGCCACGCGAACTACGCGACACGCACGACCACCGGCGGCTTCTACTTCCGTCATCCGCACACCCGGTCCGGCGTCTTCAGCAACAACGGCGGATCGACGCTTCTGGTCGGCGACCGCGAGTGGGCCCGGACCGGCGTCGAGGGTGCCGGCGGTTGCCCCGTGATCAATGTCATCAATCACCGGCCCGACGCGGGCGCGTTGGCCGCAGTCGAAGCGGATCCGAACTGCTTCACCCTCTACTCACGCTTCCCCGGCGGGTTCACGCCCCAGTTCGGCGGCGACCTGACCGACACGTCGCTTGTCGCCGGCCTTCGCGGCTACACACAGAGCGGCATGACGTGGGACTTCAGCGCGAACGTCGGCTCCAGCAAGGTCGACCAGTTCATCTACAACACGGTGAACGCCTCGCTCGGCTACGACACCCCAACGTCGTTCGGCCCCGGCGTCTACCAGCAGACCGACACGAACCTCAACTTCGACATCACCTACGCGCTAGTTGACAACGTGAACCTCGCCGCCGGCGTGGAATGGCGGAACGAGCAGTTCAAGATCGGCGCCGGCGACATGCCTTCCTGGGAAATCGGCCCCTACGCCTCCCAAGGCTTCGGCTCGGGCTCCAACGGCTTCAACGGCTACCGCCCCGAGAACTCCGGTACCTGGGACCGCGCCAACGTCGCCGTCTACACGGACATCGAGATCGAGGATCCGGACCAGCAGTGGACCTACACGGCCGCAGTCCGGATCGAGGAGTTCGAGGGCTTCGGCAACACGGTCAACGCCAAGGTGTCCGGGCGCCGGGCGCTGTCCGACAGCGTGTCGCTCCGCGCCGCCCTGAGCTCGGGCTTCCGCGCACCGACGCCCGGCCAGCAGAACGCGTTCAACGTGACCACGGCGTTCGACCCGGAGACGGGCGGCCTGTCGAACAGCGGCACCGTGCCCTCGATCTCGGCGCCAGCCGCTCTCCGGGGCGGTGAGCCGCTGAAGCCCGAAGACGCCGTGAACTACGCTGTCGGCTTGGTGGTCGACAAAGGACCGTTCACGTTCACTGCCGACATCTTCCAGATCGAGGTCGACGACCGGCTCACCATCTCGGAGACGTTCCGCCAGTGCTCCCTCGTCCAGGAGGCGGGCTGCGTGACCGAAGCCGAGATCGACAACCTGCTCGCGGGCGGCTTCGTCGAGGCGAGGAACCTGAAGAACTTCCGGTTCTTCGTCAACGACTTCGCGACCCGGACGCGGGGCCTCGACATGGTCGGCACCTGGGCGCCCCCGGCGCTTGGCGGCGACACGACGTTCAGTCTGGTGTTCAACTACACCGACACGGTAGTCACAGAAGCGAATCCCGACACGGTCGGCGCCTTCCGCATCGCCACCCTGGAACGCGGACTGCCGGAGATGCGCTGGAACATCGCGATGAACCATAGTGCCGATCGCTGGAGTCTGATGACGCGCCTGCACTACTTCGAAGGCTGGTGGGACAGCGAGGACGCGCAGAACCTGCTCGGCAGGAACTCGGCGCCCATGTACCCGGACTACAGCGGCGAGTTCCTGCTCGATGTCGAGTTGGGCCTTCCGCTGCCGAACCAGACGTCAATCGTCCTCGGGGTACAGAACCTGCTGAACACCTACCCGGAGGAGAATCCCGGCGCTGCCGCCGCGGTGGGCAACCTGTACGGCCAGTTCTCGCCGTTCGGCTTCAACGGGGCCTACTACTACGTCCGCTTCAACTACGCCTGGGGCACGAGCTTCTAGCGAGCAGCAGGCTTCACGTCTGACCCGGTTCACCCGGCGGCCGGCTGGATCGCATCCGCCGGCCGCTCCCGCTCCAGACTCTGAAGCAACCAGTAGCGGCGGTAGAGTTCGTTGCTCTCGTACAGCTCCTCGTGGCTGCCGGTGGCGACCAACCGGCCCTGATCGAGCACGTGAATCCGCCCGGCCCGGCGCGCGGTGGCGAGGCGATGCGCGATGACGATGGTCGTCCTGCCTTCCAGCAGGTGCTCGATCGCGCGCTGGACGGTCGCCTCCGAATCGGGATCGAGCGCGCTGGTCGCCTCGTCCAACAGCAGGATCCGGGGGTCACGCAGGAAGGCGCGGGCGATCGCGATCCGCTGGCGCTGCCCCGCCGACAGCCGCACACCGCGTTCGCCGACTTCGGTGGCGAAACCGTCGCCGAGACGTTCGATGAACGAGGCTGCGCCGGCCGCCTCGGCCGCAGACCGAACCTCGTCGTCAGCGGCATCGGGCCGCGCGAGGCGGATGTTGTCGGCCACCGAACCCGTGAACAGGAAGATCTCCTGTGGCACCAAGGCGATCCGGCGCCGCAGATCGCTCAGCGCGACATCAGCGAGCGGCCGGCCATCAATCAACAGTTCGCCCGACTGGGCCTCGTAGAACCGGAGCAGCAGCGCGAACAGCGTGCTCTTACCGGATCCGCTCGGGCCGACCAGAGCGGCCAGCTCCCCCGGCTCGACCTCCAGCGACACGTCCGTCAGCGCAGGCTGTTCCGCTCCCTCGTAGCGGAAGCCGACCGAACGGATACTCAGCGCGGCGGCGTCCTCGGCCAACCGGACGGGAGAGGGCGAATCGACGATCGCCGAACCCTCGTCGAGCAGTTGAAAGACACGCTCACTCGATCCCCGCAGTCGCCGGTAGCCAGCATAGAGCGATCCCAACTGGCCCACCGATGTCGCAATCGCGAACGTGTAGAGCAGGAACGAAGTCAACTGGCCTGCCGACAGCACCCCGTCAAGCATCAGGTTTCCGCCGTATCCGAGCACCAAGGCGAAGGCAGCGAAGCCGAAGAAGGTCATCAGACCGCCGAAGGCCCCGTAGAGGCGGACGTTGCGGAGCTGGACACCGAGTAGGTCGACCAACCGTTCCCAGTAGCGGCGCCGCGCCTGTTTCTCCGCGGAGAACGCCTGCAGGGTGCGAACGCCGGCCAGCGCTTCCTCGGCCCAGGCAGAGGTCTCGGCAACTGCGTCACGCTCTTCAACCGCCACCCTCTCCAGCCGGCGGCCGAAGACCACCGCGAACAACACGACGGGCGGCACGATCAGCAGGGCCACCACGGTCAATCGGGTCTGCAGCACCAGGAGGATGGCCAGTACGCCGACGAACCGCGCGGCTGCCTGGAGCCCCGACGGAATCTGCTCGGTCAGGGCAATCTGCACGACCGTCAGGTCCGAACTCATGCGCGACAGCAGTTCGCCAACGCGACGCCGGTCGAAGAAGTCGATTGACAGGCCGACCAGGTGCCCGAACAAGCGCCGTCGCAGATCGCGCAGCAACCGTGCGCCTGCGGCGCCGAGAAGCCAGGTCTGGAAGTAGCCGAGCACACCGAGGACAGCGAACAGGCCCATCAGCCACACGACGAGCTCACGAAGCTCCTGTTCGGACCCGGACATAAGCGCGGTGTCGACGAACTCGCCGACCCGCATCGGCACCAGCAGGAAGACGCCGCTGCCCGCGAGAAGCAGGACGGTCCCGACCACCAAGGACAGCAGGTACGGCCGCGCTAGTCCGAAGAGCCGACTGAACGGAACCGGCGCGGAGGAGTGCTCTCCCTCCGCGTTCCTCTCTCTTCTCACTTCTCTACGGCGAGGGTGATCACGAGTTCGGGCCGCTCCGCATCCGCCACCGCCGACTCGAAGGCCTCAGCCGTCATCGGCAGAGTGACAGTCAATGCCACCGCGCCGTGCTCTATCTGTGCGGGGATGCCGCGCCCGACACGACCCGAGGCGCTGCCGGACGCCACCACGGCGCCCTGGTCGCCCTGCCCGGCCCGAAGAAGATCGATCTCGACGTCGACCCGCTTGCTGATCTGCGCGGCATGAAGTGCAAGCTCCACCTGGAGTTCCACCCGGCCGCGCCGTTCTCGCCGCGCAACCTCGAGACGCTCGATCGTCACGCCCTCGCAAAGATAGGGTGCCGTGTCCCGCGTGATCCAGGCGTAACCCCTGGGAAGTGCCTCGACCGTCCCCAGCGGCAGCCGCAGCACCATCGGCGATGCCATGGCAATGCGCTCGATCATCTCCGCATCCGCGGCGCGCGCGGAATCGGGCGTCACTTCGCCGGTGACCGGCGCCGCCGTCGGCTCGGCTTCGGCAGGGGCCGGCGCCGGCTCGACAGGCTTACCGACAGGAACGTAGTAGCCCTCGAACACGACGCCGGCGGCACGATCGCCCCGAGCGCCCGCCGTCGAGTGACCCGCCACCCGGCTGATCTGGCCGCGGGCTTCCGGCGCCAACCGCTCACGCCAGTTCGACGTCTCTCCGTCGGCCGTGGTGCGCTCGCCGCGCACCAGCAGAGCGCGCCCCTCCAGCGCGCCGGACGACCGGATCACGACGCCGCGGTTCGAGACGCTGAACCGCCGCCACATGCCGGCCGCCGCGTCGAAGGAACTGTAGGTCCGGCCCGACCGACCGTCGTCAAACGCCCAGGTCTCGGCGATCAGGCAACCGTCTTCCAGCTTCTCGACCCGGCTCCGGCCAACCGCCTCGCCGCCCGAGACAAGCTGCCATTCGCCGAGCAGAAAGTCCAAGGACCGGTGGTTCTCGCCGGCCTCACAGGGTCCGCGACGCTGCGCCGCCAGCGGCAACGCCATCGCGAGTCCAAGACCAACCGGCAGCAGCACACGCGCCGCTCGGCTCCAGTTTGTCGACTGTCCCATCGATTCGCTCCCTCAGGTGCCCAGAAAAACGAACTTGACCACGAACAACACGGCCAGAACCGCGACCGCCGGGCGGAGCTGGCCAATCCGGCGCCCATGATCCAGGTCCGGATCGGCAGCACCGAGATGATCACGAAGCAGACGCCGGAGATGAACAGCGCGCCCAAGGCCACCTGCCAGGGATGCCCCATCCCCAGCACGACACCGTAGGTGAAGAAGGCGTTGATCCCCATTCCTGGCGCCAGAGCGATCAGGTAGTTCGCGTACAGGCCCATCGCGGCGCAGGCGATCGCCGCCGCCAGACAGGTGGCCACGAATACCGCCCCCCGGTCCATCCCGGCCTCCCCCAGGATCTCCGGGTTGACGACAGCCACATAGGCCACCGTCATGTAGGTCGTGACGCCGGCGGCGATCTCGCGGCGAACCGTCGTCCGGTACTGATCGAGGTGAAAGAGGCGGTTCAGCATGTCGGGGCGCTCGCCCACATGAACTAGGGAAACGCCGCGTGCTGTCGCGGGAATCTCTCGAACAGCCTCGACGCGTGCTTTGCGCTTGATAACCTCAGCATAGTCCCATTCAGAGATGAGCCTGAAGGGGGCTCCTTCGGGAGTTGCGGCGAGAGAGTGCGGCGGGGCGAGTTTCAGGGCTGCTGATCGAAGCGAAGCGGAGATCGGCACCAGGGACCAACCGTAGCGCGGGGACCGCGAGCCGCGGTGGAGTTGCACGAAGTGCGTGGCGCGAGGCGCGAGAGACGGGGGCGGCGGCGGCTTGCTCATGCGACGGTGGCTTCGCGGCGGTGGATTTCGGCGAACAGTGCGACGAGGGCGTCGTTGACGGCGCTGGCCGCGGTGAGGTCGTCGAGTGCCAGGGCCTGTTGGTCGAGTTTCTCGAAGGTGACGCCTTGTCGCAGGCAGAGGGCGGCGCCGTCGAGCGACTTCAGCTTGAGGTAGGGCGTGGTGACGTTGTCGAAGGGGTAGGTCTTTCGCTTGCGACCCTTGGCGTCTGTCGTCTCGACGGGGAAGTGGCAGGGCCGGTGGTAGTTGAGGAACGGAGCGAGCGCGTCGCGCAGGAAGTCGTTGACGAGTGCGGCATGACGCCGGGGAATGTGGTCGTAGCCGAGGTGCCGCCGCACCACCGAGGCGTTCTTGCTCTCGACCAGGGCGTTGTCGTTGCAGCGCCTCGGGCGGGACTTGGTGAACTCCTCGATGTGCAGCTTGCGCAGCAGCGCGGCCACCCGGTAGTTGATGTACTCGGAGCCGTTGTCGGCGTGGAAGCCGCGGATGATGAAGGGGAAAGCCTCGATCGACCCTTCCAGGGCCGGAACCAGGAAACGCTCCGAAATGCCCTCTACAGCGGCCACGAACTCGTACTGCGTGACCTCGTCCACAAGATTGATCTCGTACAGACCCTTCTCCCCGTCCAGGTCGCCCTGATGGACCGAATCCACTCGCAGAAAGCCCGGCCGACCCGCGGGATGAGGCTTGCGGCGCTCCCCGATGCGTACCTGCGTCGACCGCGTCCTGGCCACCGTCAGGCGACGGCGCCGGTACGCTGTCGACTGGCGAAGCCGGTACAGATGGCTGTTCGAGAGCCCCGCCAGACGCTCGAACCGCACATCCCCGAACACCGCGTACTGGCGCTGCATCATGCGCCGAGTGACCGCGCCGCACAGACCGCCAAGGGTCTCGTCCACCTCGGCCAGCAGACCGATGTCCGCCTTCGTGTAGCGCCGGGGAAACGGACGCTTCGGACCCCGGCGCCGATCCTCGATGCGCCCCGTATCCCGGTACTGAGAGATCAACCGCGCGATCTGCGCCCGACTGAACCCCGTCACCTTGACCAGGAAGCGCCGCACCAGACCCTTGTCGGGCCTCGACAGTCGAAAGTAGCGCGAACGCACCAGAACCCGCCGCACAAAATCGTACGCATGGGCCCGCTTCACGAAGCGGAAGTCGACCGGCGCGCTGCCGACCATGAAGTCGCGGACCTCGTCGAGGGTCCGCAGCCGTTCGATATCGAGTCGCAAGATCATCCTCCAATGATCCCCAACCCACTCTCAGGCTCATCTCTCGAGGGATTGACGCCGCTCCTTCAGGCTCATCTGTCATGGGACAAGGCTACCTCGACGAATCCTGGACGGCTTCATACACTATGAAGCCGTCCAGGCGGGCGACCATGTGCAGAGTGACGGTCACTGCGACACCTTGTTGCTGCAGCTAGATCGTTTCTGGACAGTCTTCGTGACCAGATGCGAGTACTCCGTCTTGGTATACACAGACCACGTCTTCCGGTGGCGGCGGCGGAGGAGGAGGAGGAGGAGGAGGAGGACAACCTCCAGGTGTAGTGGCACACGACGGGGGGCCAGGGCCTAGACCACCACCGCCGTCGCCCGGGTTGCTCCCGCCACCAGGATTGGTTCCGCCTCCAGGGTTGGTGGGACCGCCACCGCCAGCATCGCAACCGCTGCAAACGATCGGAGGCTCTGGATTGACAACCTCCTTCACGGCATCGCATGTCTCGGTGGTGACGGCATAGGAGGAAGGTGGCTCAGTATGCCGATACCACATGACGCTTCCCGCGTTTCCATTGCGCGGGTTGCACGACCGGCCATTGTTGGTGGGCTTCGCGTCGCCTAGACCGAACAGGTGACCGAGTTCGTGGGCGAATATGACCGCCAGCCGAGACGCAGACATCGTCATGGGGCAGATGTTCGTGTTCACGCGAATCTCGCGGGTTCGAGAAACCACTTCGGCGCAGACACCCGCAGTGGGAGTGATGTTGGAGCCATAGGTCAGCGTCCACACCTGCCCTGAGCCTGTTCCGAACGACACTGATGGGGCTGCCGAGCATCGGCCAGTCCACAACTTGTAACCGTTCTTGATCGGGCCAAGATCGTCGACGTCCTGCCAGCTTGAATCTTGAAGCCTACAGACAGCGGTTTGCTGCCATTGAGCGGAACGTCGCACCCTTGCTGCGCCAGACTGCTGCTGGCAGATCCTGCTACCAGGAGGCAAACGACCAGAACCAGCCGCATCACTTCTCCGACGTCCCGTTCGTGCAGTCCGTGTGAAACTTCCATCCACCATCGAGTTGCTCAGCCTTCCGCACCCGGCAGCCGTTCTTGTGGAACGCCGACCACATCTCGCCGAACTCTCTGCGCTCCGGCGCCCCGTACTCCTTGGACACGAAGCCGACCGTCAGATCGAATAGGCCTCCAAACACGGCTTCGTCAATGCGTCCTCGTAGACCAGCCATGTCTGAGGGCGCATCATTCGCCGCGAACGCCCACCTCAGCTTCTCGTCTTCATCCACCTGAGCCAACGCCACAGCCTGACCCCTCCAGCCAGTCAGGCGAACGACGGCATCTCTGGACCAGGACCCGATCAGCACGACGCGATCACCGACCTTTGGAGGCGCTTCCCTCCACGAAGGGGTGAGGTCCTTGGTGAGGCAGAAGACCCGGTTGTGTACCACTAGCCGATCGAACGGGATCAGCGCGTACTCCGGGATGGGTGTATAGCCGTGCAACGGCGCAACGTCGGACAAGGCGAACAGCACTACAGGATTCCCCACGGTGTCGAAGCCGGAAACCGACTCTTCCAGCGTGGCTGCTACCGCGACCTCAGACAACAGCAGTGTGGCGCTGAAACGCCCGTCCGTCTCCGGCAGAAAGAAGGGCGCAAAGGGCTGTTTGGGCGCACAGAACTCATTGGACGAAGGAACCCCCCCTTCGTCCAAGCCGTGACGGATACGGCTACGCTGAACCTGCCACTCGAGTCCTTCCCGAAGCCACTCTCCTGGTATCCGGCCCTTGAGCGAGCCGTCGGCGTTCAGCACCCGCGACGCCGCAATCCATTCGTAGCCCCGGTCAGTATCGCGTTTCCCCAGCGTTCTAGGGTGTCCGCCCATCACTGGCAAGGCGAAGACCGCCAGCGCCGCGAGAGTCCATCCGAGTCGCTTCATCTTGACTTCCATAATGTTGTTCGTGTTGCTGTAGAGGATGTGAATCTTTTCTGCCTCTTTTCTATCTTCGCGGATCTTCGGGGGGGGGGGCTAACGGAGTTTCTTTTCGGAATCCCGAGCCTCGGGCACCGACCTCTCGCAGTTGCCGCGGTCTTTCATCATTCCTCCGCCGGCCTGACCACGAACAGCAGGTCGCCATGGTTCACGACCTGGCCGTTCGCCGCGTTGACCCGCATCACCTCGTACCGGGTGTCCCGGGCGAACAAGTCGCCGACGGCGTCGATCGACGACAGGGAGACCGGGCGGAACAGCTTCATCGCCTCGATCAGGCACAGGGTCTTCTCCGTGCCCAGAATGTCCCCGACCCGGACAAAGGGTGGATCGTTGGGAGAGGCGGCGGCAAAGAAGAGGCCGCCGGACGGCGCCCTGACCTTCAGTTCGTCACTGCCCTCGATCTCGATCTCGGCGCGATCCATCGTCGCGGAGACGCCAGCGGAACGCTCCACTTCGCGAACCAATGCGCCTGCGTCGATACGGGCCAGGAAGCCCGGGAGGTAACGCGTGTCGTAGTCGCCGGTACGGAACTGCTCGTCGTCGAGCACGCGGCAAAGGAGGGGGAGATTGGTGCAGACGCCATCGATCGTGACCTGGTCGAGGTAGGAGCGCATGCGGGCGATCGTGTCGGCGCGATCCTTGCCGTGGCAGACGACCTGCGCCACCAGGCTGTCGTAGTAGGGCGAGACCACCGTTCCCGTATCGATCGCCGCCAACACGTCGATGTCCGGGCGCCGCGGGAACTCGCAGCGGCTCACCGTCCCCGGCGACGGCAGCAGGTCGATCCCGTCCGGTGTAACGACCACACGTTCGGCGTTGATCCGGACCTCCATCGCGTAGCCGTCTTCGGCAACTTGCGAGCCTTTGATTCGCGATCCTCCGGCGATCTCGAACTGGGCCTTGACGATGTCCGTGCCGCTCGTGGCCTCGGTCACCGGGTGCTCCACCTGGAGGCGGGTGTTCATCTCCATGAAGTAGAGCTGCTGCGCTTCCAGGTCGAAGATGAACTCCACCGTGCCCGCGCCCACGTAGCCGATCTTCCGCGCAATCGCCCTTGCGGACCGGAAGCTCTCCTCGCGCAGCGCCTCCGGCAGCGCCGTGGATCCCGACTCCTCGATCAGCTTCTGGTTGTTGCGCTGCACGCTGCAGTCGCGCAAGCCCAGAACGCTCACCGTCCCGTGCTGGTCGCACAGCACCTGCACCTCGACGTGGCGGAGGGAGACGACGCACTTCTCCAGGTAGCAGTCCGCGTTGCCGAAGCTGCTCTCCGCCTCGATCCGGATCTGGCCGAAAGCCTCCCGGAAGTCCTCCGCCCGGTCGACCCGGCGAATTCCCTTGCCGCCGCCGCCGTGAACCGCCTTGAGCATGACCGGGAAACCGATCGATTCAGCCACCTCGAGCGCCGTGTCGGCATCGGTGAGGATGCCCGCGCTGCCTGGCACCACCGGCACACCGACCTGCGCCGCCGTCTGGATCGCGTTCGACTTGTTGCCCATCCGCCGCATCGCTTCGCCGGTCGGGCCGATGAAGTTCAGGCCGTGACCGCGGCAAAGGTCGGCGAAGGAGGCGCTCTCGGAAAGGAATCCGATCCCCGGATGGAGCGCATCGACCTCTTCCCGCTCGGCGACCCGGATCACCGAGTGGGCGTTCAGATAGCTCTCGTCGGGGGTGCTGCCGCCGATGCAGACCAGGCTGTCGCGCTCCAGCAGCATCGCCGCCGCAGGCGACTCGACGTCCGGATCCGACTGCACCAGGACCACCTCGACACCCGCGCGCTGGGCCACCCGCACCAGCTTGACCGCGGTGCAGCCCCGGGCATGAATCAGAGCCCGCCGCACCGGGCGCGGAGCGACCGCCGGCGCCGGCTCGACGACCTCGACCTCGCGACGCCGGCGGCGTGCCGACAGGAACTCGACCCGCCGTTCCTCCTCGAGCAATCGCTGGAGAATGTGCTCGACCGTCTCCTCCGGCACCGGGATCTGCGAATCGACCTGGCGTAGCTGGTCGTCGAGGTCCTCGCCGAAGGGATGCTGGACGAGCCCCTGCATCGCCCCTTCGACCTCGAACAGGTAGTTCGACAGCGTCGAGGCCATGGGCAGGTGGGAAGGAACGACGATCTGCCCGGCGAACGGCATGTTCGTGCCCGAGAAGTAGTAGGTCTGGACCAGCGGGTGGGTCACCAGGCTCGCCTGGGCGCCGCCCGTGCAGTCGCCAAAGCCGAAACAGATCACCGGCAGGTCGTTGTCGCGCACGAACCGGGTCAGCCGGTCGTTCACGATCGACATCGAAAAGAGGGCGCCGGCGCCCTCCTTCGTCAACATGCCGCCCGACGAGATGAAACACACCACCGGCAGCCGTTCCTCGGCGCAGCGCAGCAGGAGTTTGCAGAACTTCTCGGCGCTCGCCATGTCGAACGAGCCGGCCTGGAACGCCAGGTTGGAGACCAGAACGCCGACCCTGGCGCCCCCCGAGCCGCCGCTCTCCGCATCGCCCGCGGCGCCGGTCCTGATCCGGGCCAGCGCCGCCACCGTGCCGCATGGCGTCACGCCCTGTTCGAGCGCCCGTTCGATCGACACCCGCAGCCCCGGGAAGCCCACCGGATCGGCGGTCATGCGGTCCGGTTCGATTTCCTGCACATCGACGAAGAACCGGTCCAGGATGGCCTGCGGACGCCGCGGCGTCTTCCGCTTCTGTTCGGCGAGCACGTCCTCGAGCAGCATGTCGCGGTAGGCCGCGTCGAGCCGGTTCCAGAAGTCCTTGATGCCGATGTTGCGGGGGGAGATGCGGCCGTCATAGGTGCGAATCCCCTGCTCATCCTCGTAGAAGTTCGGCAGCAGACGCTCGAAGAGGAACGTGACCAGCCCGAATAGCGGTTCGGAGATGCGAGGCATCTGCAGCCGCTTCCACTCCGCCACGGACTTGAGCAGCCGGCCTCGGCGAGGATGCCGCGAGAAGTGCCGCAGCCAGGAGCGGAACTGCCGGCGCAGTCTCGCCTCCGCCTCGTCGGCTGCCTCCGCCTCGAGTCCCGCCGTCAACTCGCCCAGCGCCGCGTTCAACGAGTGCCGCAGCAACAGGTGAACGGACTCGCGGGCGATCACGTTCTCCTCGCGGGCCTCGGCGGCGATCTCTCGCAGGTGCACAAAGATGTGATCGTAGAGCCGGTCGAAGGAGATGAAGTTCTCGCATTCGCGCCGGAACAGCCGCAGGAGTTGGGGCTCAAGGATCACGTCGAGGACGGTGAGATCCGCCGGATCCGGAGCGGCGCCCTGCCGCGCTTCCGGATCCGCCTCCGCGGCCCCCTCTGCCTCGAATGCCCGCATCACGTCCAGCAGCCGGCCGAAGTCGTCCTCGGCCGCGTCCTTCCACTGGTTGTACAGGTGGAAGCCGAACTCGAGCAGCAGTTCGGCGCGAGCTCGGTTGAAGCGGTACTCGCGGCTCCCGAGCAGGAAGGAGGCGAGCCGTCCCCGTCCCTCATGAAGCGCGTCACGGGCCGCGGCGTACCGCTTGTACGTGCGGCTGAGGACGTCGTCGTACCGCACCGCGAGCGGGTTCTCCAACCAGCGTTCGAAGGACAACCGGCGCTGCCGTTCCCGGCGCGCCCGGGCCGCCCCGGCCGGAACCTCGGCTGCCGCCAGACGACCGTAGCTGGACAGGGTCGTCGAGGTGAGGCGGCGTCGGAGACCGAGATAGCGCAGGTACCGGAAGGCGACGCCGAAGACATTGACCTGTTCCGCCGGACTCCGCAGCCGCGACAGGGAAGCGACTTCCTCGAGCGCCAGCAGACTGCGGGAGGGGTCGACGTAGCGCCGCGTGTTCAGGCGGTAGTGCTCGAACACGGCCGGCTCGTCGCGCACGAAGATCTTCGCCCGCTGCTCCACCACCGCGATCGACGAAGCCACGGCCGCCTCGAAACAGGCCAGCCGGTCGCCACCCTCACCGGGAACGAAGTCGATCACGCCGTCGAGGTAGCCCTGATCGAAGAGCTCGTACGCCGAGACGCCGACCGCCTTGGCGCACTCTTCCCAGGACAGGTCGTAGCGGCGCACGATATTAGCCAGGCCCCGGGGCTGAATCGTGTTGAAGACGCCGTCGCGCACCGACAGCAGCACGTTCGTCGTGGCCAGGGGGATGGCGCCGCCCGAGTAACCGTTGCCGAGCACGATGCCCACGGTCGGCGCGTGAAGCTGCGCCATCTCGGCGATCAGCCGGGAAATCGCGTGGGCCTGGTTGCCGCGGTTCGCCATCTCGCCCGCGTCCGCTCCCGGCGTGTCCATCAGGGCGACGATGGGCAGGTTGCGGCCGGCGTAGGACCGGATCACGTCCACCGCCAGACGGTGGTGCTCCGGCATCCAGACACCGTTCTGCACCGAGCGCTCCTGGGCGAGAACGCCAAACCGGCGCCGCCAGCCCTCGATCTCGGTCTCGAACACGCCCGCGTAGAGGGGGCCGTGGCGACTCTCCTCGACCAGCTCCCAGGTGGTGGCGGCCAGGACTTCTCCGGCGCCGATCCGGCCCGGGTCCTCGGCCGGAGCGACCGTGCGGCGGATGTACTCGTCGACCTCAAGGGCGGAGAGACTCTTGAGGGTCCGACGGATGCGTCGGTTGGAGACCAGACCGGCGATGCGCCCCGCGCCGGCGGCGAACTGCGGATCGCGGGGCTCCGGAAACAGCGAGAACGCGCGGGCCCGCTGCTCCGCGTCGCGGAACAGGGGGTCGACCGCTCCTCGCGAAGGCTCCGCCTGACTCTGGAGCAGGATCGTCATAAACCGCTCAGTCTACTCGGTCTCGGGGTGGTAAAGGACCGGCAACGCGTAACTTACCCGGCTCCGCACGGAATTCCCGCGCGCCGGTTCCCCTTACCTCAGTTGGCCCCTTCTTCCGCCCGCGTCGGGCCGATCTCGGCAAGTCCATCCCGGCCCTCCCCTTTGTTGATCTGACCCGCAACTCCCTACACTATGCCCTGCACCAACGCCGGATAGAGTCACGGCGATGACCGAGACCGGCATTCCCGCGCCGGCAGCCCCCGCGGCGCCGCCCCTGCTCCGGATCAGCGAACTCCGCACCTACTTCCACGGCAAGCGGGAGACGGTCCGCGCGGTCGACGACATCGACCTGCTGATCGAGGAAGGCGAAACGCTCGGTCTGGTCGGCGAGTCGGGTTCGGGCAAGTCGGTGACCTCGCTGTCGGTGATGCGCCTGCTCGAGAGCACGGCGAACATCGAGAGCGGCGAGATCTCCTACTTCGGCCGCGACCTGGTGCACCTGCCCAGCCGGGAAATGCGCGACCTGCGCGGCAAGGACATCGGGATGATCTTCCAGGAGCCGGGCACATCGCTGAACCCGGTGTTCCGGGTCGGCGACCAGGTGGGCGAGGCGCTTCGCGTCCATCTCGGGATGAACCGCAAGGAAGCCCGCCAGCGAACGATCGAGCTCTTCGAAGAGGTCGGCATCCCGGCGCCGGAGCGCCGCATAGACAGCTATCCGCACGAGATGTCGGGCGGCCAGAAACAGCGCGTGATGATCGCCATGGCGCTGTCGTGCAACCCGAAACTGCTGATCGCCGACGAGCCCACGACCGCCCTCGACGTCACGATCCAGGCGCAGATCCTGGACCTGATCCGCCGCCTGCGCGACGAGCGCGCCATGTCCATCCTGTTCATCAGCCACGACCTGGGGGTGATCGCCGAAATCGCCGACCGGATCGCGGTCATGTTCCGGGGCCGGATCGTCGAGCGCGGCGCGGTAGCCGAGTTGTTCAGAAACCCTCAACACCCGTACACCAAGGGGCTGCTCGCCTGCCGCCCGCATCTCGATCGGGCCTTCCGCCGCCTGCCCACGGTGGCCGACTTCATGGATGTCGACGAGGACGGAGACGGGGGCGAGATCAGGATCACCGAACGCAGCCTGACACCAGAGGCGCTCGATGAACTCGTCGGGCGCGGCCGCGACCGCCTGCTCCACCCGCAGAACGCCCTGGACAGTCTGGGCTACTCCGAGAATCCAGGGCCCGGGGAGCTGGTCAAAGGCGGCGCCGCGCCGCTGCTCACGGTGCGCGATCTCAAGGTCTACTACCCGATCAAGAGCAGCTTCCTGCGCCGGCAGGTAGGCGAGGTCAAGGCGGTCGACGGCATTTCCTTCGACGTCTACTCCGGCCAGACACTGGGGCTGGTCGGCGAATCCGGCTGCGGCAAGACCACCACGGGACTGGCGGTGCTGCGGCTGATCGACATCACCGGCGGCACGGTCCAGTTCGAGGACCAGGATGTGACCACGATCCCCTCCGGCCGCCTGCGCGCCCTGCGGGGGCAGATGCAGATCATCCTCCAGGACCCGTACTCGTCGCTCAACCCGCGCATGACGGTTGAGGCGATGCTGGGCGAGGCGATGGCGATCCACAAAATCGGCAGCAGCCGCAGCGACCGCCGCGACCGCTCCGCCCGCCTGCTGGAAGAGGTCGGCATGGAGGCCGACCACCTGCGCCGCTACCCGCACGAGTTCTCGGGCGGCCAGCGCCAGCGGGTGTCGGTGGCCCGGGCGCTCGCGGTCCAGCCGAAGTTGATCATCTGCGACGAATCCGTGTCCGCGCTCGATGTCTCGGTGCAGGCGCAGGTGCTCAACCTGCTCAAGGACCTGCAGGAGGAGTACGGCCTGACCTACATCTTCATCAGTCACGACCTGTCGGTGGTCAAGTTCATGTCCGACATGATGGCGGTGATGCTCGACGGCAAGATCATCGAACAGGGACCGTCCGAGGCGATCTACAAGGCGCCGCGCGAGGACTACACCCGCAGCCTGATCGAGGCCGTGCCGGACGACACGATCGCCAACATCGAGAGCCGCCAGCAGGCACGCCGGGAAGCCCGCAGCCGCCGCCACGCGAATTGATGACGCCCCTGCCATGACCAGCGCGAACGGCAACCGGTTCCCCGAGGCCCTGGTGCTCATCTTCGCCATGATCGTGGCGGCGCAGGTCCTCACCTACGTGCTGCCGGCAGGCGAGTACGAACGCGAGGGCCGGCAGGTGCTGGCCGGCACGTACCACGCCGTCGAAGCGGCGGCCCTGCCCTGGCACGCCGCCCTGACCAAGGTGCCAAGGGGACTCGAGGCGGCGGCCGAGATCATCTTCTTCGTCTTCCTGGTCGGCGGCGCGATCGGGGTCATCCGCGCCACCGGCGCCATCGACGCCGCGATCGGCCGCGCGATCAGGACCCTGGGAGCGAGGCCGATCCTGCTGGTCGGCGGAATGACGACGCTGTTCGCGGTCGGCTCGTCGACGATCGGCATGGCCGAGGAGTACATGCCCTTCGTGCCCATCCTGGTCGGGATGTGCATCGCTCTCAAGATGGACGCGGTGGTGGCCCTGGGCATGGTCTACATCGGCGCCGGCGTCGGCTACGCGGCGGCGGCGATCAACCCCTTCACCGTGATGATCGCGAAGGACATCGCCGGCCAGGATCCGAGTACCGGTTTCGGACTCCGGTGGGTGCTGCTGGCGGTGTTGCTTCTGGTCGGCATCCATCACCTCCTCCGCTACGCGCGCCGCATCGGCGCCGATCCGGAACGGAGCCTGGTCCGAGACATCGACTACGGCGGCGGCGCCCACGAGCTGGCTGCCGCCGAACTGACGCCGGCACGCCTCGGCATCCTCGCTGCGTTCGCCGCGATGATCGGCGTCTTCATCTGGGGCGTCAACTCACACGGCTGGTATCTGGTCGAACTCGCGGCGCTGTTCCTCGGCGTGACGGTCATCTCGGCCGCCCTCGGCCGCGTATCGCCGAACCGCACCGCGCGGGCGTTCACCACCGGCGCCGCCGAGCTGACGGGCACCGCGCTCCTGATCGGCTTCGCGCGCACGATCGAGGTCGTGCTCTCGGACGCGCGGGTCATCGACACCGTGATTCACGGCATCGCCTCGTTGCTTGCAAAGACTGAGGCGCTGGGTGCGGGCGCCGCGGTCGTCTCGGCCTGGGGAATGCTGCTGGTCCAGAGCGTGTGCAACTTCCTGATCCCCTCCGGCAGCGGGCAGGCATACGTGACGATGCCGATCATGGCGCCGCTCGCGGACCTCACCGGCGTCGGCCGCGAGACTTCGGTGCTCGCCTACCAGCTCGGCGACGGGCTGATGAACCTGATCGTGCCCACGAACGCCCTGCTCATGGGCATGCTACTCCTCGCCCGCATTCCCTACCAGCGCTGGCTGCGCTTCATCCTGCCTGCAGTCGTCAAGCTCTACGCGGTGGCGTTCGCGGTACTCGCGATCGCCGCCCTGGTGCGCTTCGAGTAGGGCTGGCAGCCCGCTCGCTGCAGCTAGAGGTTCAGCTTCGCCGGCAGGTAGCGGTCGATCAGGCCCTGGTAGTAAGGACGCAGCTCGGCGGCGTTGGGCGGACTGTCGCTCTTGGAGTACAGGTCGTAGTTGTTGAACAACCGCACCCAGGCGAACATCTCGCGGTCGCGATCACACAACAGCTCCCTGTACGCGCCCTCGCGGTGGCAGGCGTAGAACGAGTGGTACCGGATCATGTACAGCGCCGGCTCGGGCAAGTAGTCGCGGAGCACCTGGTACAGGTACTCGTCGTGCCCCCAGGAGAGGTCGACCCGGTCCAGACCGCAGCCCGCTTCGTACACGCCCTGGGGCGTGGAGTAGGCCGGGTTCCCGATGTCCGGGTTGGCGGCGAACAACTCCGGGTAGACGATCCGGTCGGAGAACGCGCAGCCGACCGGAAAGGTGTCGCCGACCACCGCCCACTGCGGTTCACCCCAAAGGCAGAGCACCTTGCCCAGATCGTGAACCAGCCCGGTCAAGACGAACCAATCCGGGTGACCGTCGGCGCGGATCGCCTCGGCAGTCTGAAGCAGATGATCGAGTTGCGACAGGTCGAGGTCCGGGTCCGAGTCGTCGACCAGGGTGTTCAGGAACTCGAGCGCCTCCCACACAGGCAGTTCGGCACGGTCGAGGGTGAGGTACTCCGCCTTCTTGTGCTGCACGAAGCTCCAGGTCTGACTGCCGTGGTTCAGACGGTAAAACTCCCGCACCGTGTCGCGGGGCGGTTCGTCGAAGTCCCGGTAGTCCTCGCGGCGCTTGCCGCCGGCCTCCACCGGCTCCGGGTAGAGTTCCGCCACGAAGTCGTCCCAGTCGTCGAGTCGCTCAAGCGGCGTCACAGGAGATACGCTAGCAGCAGAGTCGACGAACGCCAGTCCAGCAAACGGGAGAACGATGTCCTATCTCGCCTACAAGCTGCTGCACGTGCTGGGAGCACTGCTGGTGCTGGCAGCGGCCGGCGGTGTCGCCGTCCACGCCGCGAACGGTGGCCGTCGCGAAGACAACGATCTGCGCGGCGTACTCGCTTCGATGCACGGCATCGGCCTGATCCTGAGTCTCGTGGCCGGCTTCGGGCTGCTCGCCAAGATCGGAGCAGGCGGCATGCCGCCGCCATGGGCCTGGGCGAAGCTCGTCATCTGGCTGTTCTTCGGCGCCGCGCTCACCCTGCCCTACCGCAACACCTCCCTGGCCAGGGCACTGGTCGTCGCGCTGCCGCTATTGGCCGCGATCGCTTCCTACCTGGCGATTTACAAGCCCTTCCAGTAGCCTGTGCGACAGAAACGACACGAAGTGAGTTCTGTGGCGCAGGCTACTGGTGGGGTGGGGGCTGGGGCCAAACAGCGAGTTCAGCGAGCGGTTTGGCGGCGCTAGGAGGTCGGCGCCACCGGACGACACGACCCGACTTCCGTAGCTCAACCTCTGACGGAGGCAGCGGCCGGGGCCGAACTGCCCGCTCCGGGACGCCCGATGACGCTCACGCCAAGGGGCGAATCGGGGCATTCCGAGTCCGGTCATCTACTCGTCAGAAACGGGTCAGACCAATAACCGCTGTCGATTGCGAAAACGACCTCTACACCGAACCAACCGGGGAATCCGACCATAACCCTGGTTGTTTCCTTTCGTACACAAGGTCGGGTCCGTGCCCTAAAGGGGCAAGGCACGGATCCGATCGGCGCCGGGCGGAGCGAGCGTGTCGCACCGCCCGGCGCCACCTTTTAGAGGAAGACGCACGTGGGGCACTCCCCCGCATCCTGAGCAAGCCTGCGGTCCGCTTCGCTCTGGTAGACGGGCCGACCCGAACGTTCCTCCCGCGTATCGCTGCTGAGCATCACGTCCCGCTTCCACTCGTCGTCATCCGACCAGCGGAACGGCAGCATCTTCACCGCCCCCGGCGTATCCAACTCGTCGAAGGCGGCGAGAGCCGTGGCGACAATCTCCCTCTGCAGGCCGGCATCCAGCGCCTTACCCGTCGTGTGCCCCAACGGATAGTCGAGAAACGCGGCGCGGGGCGGATTGACCGATCGTGTGATCGAGAACGCCGAACTCATCGACAGGGTCGGAATGCCGTCCGCCTCCAAGCGGCGTGCTATCAGTCCCACGGACTGATGGCAGACCGGTCACACGGGGACCAGCAACGCCAGGTCGACCTGGTCCGCTGCCAACCGGCGGCTGATCTCCGGCGCCAGAGTGTCGCGCACCCGGCGCGCCGAGTAGATGCCGCCCATGAAAGCGTACGCGCGGGGCGACACGTCCCCGATCACGCCGCCTCTTGCCAGAGCACGCAGGGTGTCGACCGGAAAGACGACGTTCGGGTCGATCCGGGCGTCCGTCTGGTCGTAGGCGAAGTGGCTCGTCCGCAGCTCCGCGGCCGGCACACTGGTGTCGATGACCCGCAGCGAGGTGTCGTCACGATGGTGGAAGGCGATCTGTCCCGTCCGGTAAACGCCCCCGGAGGCCACCAATCCGACCCGGCACTCCTTGAGCGGCTTCGCCAGCCGCGTCCACGGCGGCGGGGCCTCGCTGCGAACCCATCGGTAGGGTTCGTGTCCCAAGCTCGAGTACAGGTCGCGTGTGCGGACGATGTGGTCGACCGGCGGTCTTCGTGTTCTCATGCTCCCGATTCTGCCCTAAGCACAGCGCGACGATAGGATGCCAGCCGCATGAGCACCGAAAGTCGGCGACCGGGGGGGCGCGGTCCGAACCCCCCGGGCGAGGCCGAACCCGAACGGATCGACCTGCCCGAGTCCGAGTGGCGCGCCCGACTCGCCGACGCCGAGTTCCGGATCCTGCGCAAGGAAGCAACCGAGCCGGCATTCGCCTCGCCACTCAACGGGGAGCACCGGAACGGCGTCTTCGTGTGCGCCGGGTGCGGCGCCGGACTGTTCCGGTCCGACTCGAAGTACGACAGCGGCACCGGCTGGCCAAGCTTCTACGACTCGATGCCCGGCGCGGTCGAAACGAGACGGGACTTCAGGCTGTTCGTGCCGCGAACCGAGTACCACTGCGCCCGCTGCGGCGGACATCAAGGCCACGTATTCAGCGACGGTCCGGCGCCAACGGGCCTGCGCTACTGCAACAACGGGGTCGCTCTGCGCTTCCGCCCAGCGGCGAAAGACGGCGGCCCGGTTAGAGGTCCCGCCCCATGAGCGTGCGCCGAAGAACATGGCGTGCGCCGATCTTCCTGCCGCGCACGCTGCTAGCCAAGGAGAACTGAACATGTCGACCAACGTGAACACCCGCCGTGCCACCGCCGGGGTCGTAGGCGCCGCCCTCGCACTGACGCTGGCCTGCAGCGGCGGCGAGTCGGTCGAGCCCTTGACCCTGACGGTGGCGACGGAGCTCGGCGTCCTCGAGGGAGCCGAGCTCGACTCCGGAATCCTCAAGTTCAGCGGCATCCCCTTCGCCGCGCCCCCGGTCGGCGACCTTCGCTGGCAGGCGCCGCAAGCCGCCGCGGCCTGGGAGGGAACCCGCGACGCGACCGCGTTCTCCTCGACCTGCTGGCAGCCGTTGGGCGCCCCCGGCTCCTTCTATGACGTGGGCGACATCGAGCGCAGCGAGGACTGCCTCTACCTGAACGTCTGGACCGGCGCCGAACACGCCGGCGCCGCGCTCCCCGTCATGGTCTGGATCCACGGCGGCGGACTCCAGACCGGCGCCGGCAGCACTTCGCTCTACGACGGCGAGAGCCTGGCCGGGCGGGGCGTCGTCCTGGTCACGATCAACTACCGGCTCGGGCCGATGGGCTTCATGGCGCATCCGGAACTCTCGGCCGAGAACGAGGCGGGAGGCTCCGGCAACTACGGCATCCTCGACCAGATCGCCGCACTCCAATGGGTGCAGGCGAACATCGCCCGCTTCGGCGGCGACCCGGGCCAGGTCACAATCTTCGGCGAGTCAGCCGGCTCCTGGAGCGTCAACTACCTGACTGCGACGCCACTGGCGGCAGGCCTGTTCCAGCGCGCGATCGGACACAGCGGCGGCATCTTCTGGCCCATGCCACAGCTCGCTGACGGGGAGTCCCAGGGCGAGCAGATCGCCGCGCAACTCGGCGCGAGCGATCTCACAGCACTGCGCGCGGCGCCAGCCGAAGAGGTCTACCGGGCGGCGGGCGAGGCGGGCGCCGGCCTGCTCGTCGGCGTGAACGACGGCCGGGTGTTCCCGCGCGACATCCACGACATCTTCGCGGCCGGCGAGCAGAACGACGTCGACACGATCGTGGGCTTCAACAGCGACGAGGGCACAGCCCTGTTCGCCAGCGCGGGCGGCGTCGCGGTCGCCGACTATCACCAGTCGCTCGAGGACACGTACGGCGAGCACGCCGACGCAATGTTCGCGGTCTATCCCGCCGAGACCGACGAGCAGGCGCGCGTGGCCGCCTACAAGAACACGGCCGACAACTACTTCGCCTGGCAGATGCGGACCTGGGCCCGGCTGCAGAGCAGCACCGGCGCGAGATCCGTGCGGATGTACTACTTCTCCCGCGTCCCGCCCTGGGACGAAGCCGAGACGTACGGCGCCTACCACGCGGCGGAGATCATCTACGCCTTCGACAATCTCCACAGGAGCGGCGAGGTGCGCGACGAGATCGGCCCCTTCAACCATGCCTGGGACGACACCGACCGGGAGCTCGCCCGCACCATGGCGAGCTACTGGGTCAACTTCGCCGCCACCGGCGACCCGAACGGCGACGGGCTCCCCGACTGGCCGGTGTACGACCCGAGCGCCGACGGCGTTCTCGAGCTGGGCGACACGATCGGCGTCATCCAGGGCCTGCTCAAGGACCGCCTGGACGCCTTCGACGCCTACTACGAAGACCTGCGCGGCAGCAGTTGAGACGTTAAAAGGTCGCGATCGCGTTGAGTCGCTGGCAGCGTCGCTGCCCAAAGCCACCACATCCCGCTCCTTGAGCCACCGGGCCGCTGTCGCGTGGGATTGCGGATGGAACAGCGAAAGAACCGAAAACTCTAGCATCGCGCCGCGCCGGGCGGGTTCTTGTGCTAGCCTCCCGTTCCTTAGGCAGTGGGTGCAGAGCTCACGCAGCGAACCAGGATGCGCCTGTCGTTCTCGAGCGTTGGTTGATGTGGAACCCCGGAGCCGAGAACAGGAGCAGCAGATGGCAACGAGAATTTATGTGGGCAACCTGCCCTTCGATACCACGGAGGAGGCGGTGACCACCCTCTTCTCTTCACACGGCGAGGTTTCCGAAGTTTCGCTGATCAACGACCGCGAGACCGGTCGCCCGCGGGGCTTCGGTTTCGTCGAGATGGCGAGCGGCGGCCAGGAGGCGATTGCAGCGCTGGACCAGCAGCAGTACGGGGGCCGGACCCTCCGCGTCAACGAGGCCAGACCCCGCGAGGAGCGCCGGCCCCGCTGGTAGGCGGCCCGGCAGCCAGACAACACCGAACTCCGTCAAGGGTCGCCACCCGGCCCTGACGGGTTCCTACGCGACTCCTCGAAAGAGGAGGTGGCGTACTCCGTCCGATGATGCGCGCGCCGCCCCCCCAGCGGGGGCAGCGCCTACATCACCGGGTTGTAGTACTGCGCCACGGCGAGATCGGGCTGAGGCGACGCCTTCAGCTCGAGGATCTCGTCGCGGACGCTGCCCTTGGTCGTCTTGAAGGAGACGTTCACGCGCTCCGGCGCGTCCCAGAGCACGACCGCGAATTCGCCGTTCTTCTCGATCGGGCCACTGGCCGAGAAGGAGCCGTCGCCTGAGGAGATCGTCACTTCGCCGCCGCCCTTGACCGGCTTGCCCCGCTTGTCCTCGACCCGGCCGATGAGCACGGTGCGAACGCCCTCAGCCTCCATCGACTCACCCTCCCGGAAGAGGATCGGGTAGACCTGCTGGGCTCCGTCCCGCTGCACCGCGACGCGCGCCACCACGGAGCGGTAGCCATCGCGCTCGAAGGTGATGCGCAGCACGATCCCCTCGTAGTCCTCGCGGCTGAAGATGCGGCCCATGTTCCGCAAGAGGTAGCTGCCGGTCTTGCGTCCCTTGGCGCGCAGCCTGGGCGCCGGCGCGTTGTCGTTCTGGAACCAGATGTCGACATCCGGCAGCGGATTGCCACTCGAATCGAGGATGGTGCCGTAGGCGCGGGTGTTGTCGCGGCCGCCGACCGCACCGGTGACGTCGCCGCCACGCAGGTCGCCGCCCACGTTGACCGCGCCCGGATCCTGGCCCAGTACCGGACCGGCAATGAACAGCGTTGGGACGAGCAACAATGGAAACAGGAGTCTCTTCGTCATGTCGTGGCGCCTCCGAGGCGAGTGTCGGTGAGGGTCGATAGTCCGTAACGGTGGGTAGGAAGCCTATCAACGCATGTGCCCGACCTCACGGCTGAGGAAACGCGCCCCCACAGGGGTGGCCGGAGGCGTACTCGGCGACGCTAGGATGACCGGATGCCGCCTACCGAACCGGATCCGGCTGCGCTTCCGCGGCTGCGGCAGTCGCTGGCAGCGGTCGCGATCGGCGTCGCGGCGGCACTTCTCGTCCTCAGGTGGACGGCGCCCGACGAGCCCACGGCGACCGCAGACGATCCGGCCGGCGTCACCCCACCGCCCCTGCCGTCAAGGCCGGAACCGACGCCCATCGCGCCACTGCCGGCTCAGCTCAGCGAGGCGCTCGATCTGATGGCGGAAGGCAGACTGCGCGAAGCTCAGCGCCTGATGCTGGATTTCAGTCGCGGACCGGGGGCCGAGGCGCTGCCGTCTGAACATCGCGAAACGATGACGGCAATGCTTCAAAGGCTCGCGAACGACCGGGTCCTGGCCGCCGCGGTGGAACTGGAGAGGGGCTTCGAAGACGCGAACCTGGTCCGTCTGCGCCTCACGCTGGGCTCTCTGACACGGCGGCAGATGATCGCCCTGCGACGTGATCCGCAAGGGGCTCGCCGCGTCGACGACGCGCGCCGGCTGGCAGCCGAAGTGGACGCGATCGAAGCCCGTCTCGGCAGCGACCGCCTGGCGGCGCTGCGCCTGGCTCTGGACTTCCAACGCCGCCACCCGCGGTTCGCCGCAGGCCTCGACTTCGAACGCCGCGCCGCCGCGGCGATCGACGAAACGGCCGGTCGGTTGATCGCGGCGAACCGCCTCGACGAAGCCAGGGCACTGCTGCTGGAACTCAAGGCGCTGCGCGGCGCCCAGGCTGGCGAGAGCCCCCGCGTCGAGGCCAAGCTGGCCGCCATCGACGAGGTATTCCGGCGGCGCAACGATCTGGACGCCACGGTTCGCGAGATCGAACTCCTGGGCTGGGAACGGCCGCACGAGGCTCTGGAGCTCCTGGCCGGGATGGAGCGGACGCCGGAGAACCGGGACCGTTTCGCCCAATTGGAATCGACCCTGACCATGCTGATGGAGGACCTCGACAAGAGCGAACCGGAAGTGGAGATCCTGCTCCCGCAACGCCCGGCGGAGGCTCAGGGCGTGTACGAGAGGGACGAAGATGTCGTCGTTCGGGTACGCGCCAGGGACGACTACGAGGTGGTCTCGGTGCGGTTCTTCTGGCGCTGGTTCGACAACGACCGCACGGGTGAGGTCGTCGAGGCGACCCTCCGGCCGGCGACCGGAACTCCGTCGGCGGAGTCGACGGGCGCGGCCGGTGCGGAGACAGCCGAAGTGGAGTTCGAAGCCACGATCACCGCCGCCGAACACCAGGGCAGGAACCTCCAGTTGTGGGCCGAGGCGGCGGACCGCGGCGGGCGCGCCGCAAGAAGCGCCGAGAGCGAACTCGCGCCCGAGAGGCGCGGCTTCCTGCGGCGCCTCGGCCTGCGTCGCGACCAATGACTCGCGCTGCCGGAAAGCCGTTGAGTTCATGTCACTTAGCGACGCCGCGGGCGCTGGTATGATGCCCCGCGTGTCAGACGCTACGAGTACGGGGAACGGGGATCCCGAAGCGCCGGGCGCCCTGGCCGGAATCCCGCAACATCCGGTCGAGACGACGGACAGTACCTTTCTCGATCTGGACCTCGAACCCGCGGTTCTGGAGGTAGTAGCCCGGATCGGCTTCGAGCATCCGACGCCTATCCAGGCGGCGGTGATCCCGGACGCGATCGCCGGCAAGGACCTGATCGGCATCGCCGAAACCGGCTCGGGCAAGACGGCCGCCTTCGTGCTGCCGATCGTGCAGCGTTTGCGCCGCGGCACGGGCGTGCGCGCGCTGATCGTCTCTCCGACCCGGGAGATCGCCCTGCAGACGAAGGCCTTCCTGGACCTGTTCCGCAAGAGCCGGCTGCGCGTCGACTCCGCCTGCCTGATCGGCGGCGTGAAGATCGGCCCTCAGTTCGATCAGTTGCGCAGCGACCCCGATGTGCTCGTGGTCACGCCGGGACGGCTGCTGGACCACGTGGAGCGGGGCACGGCGAGCCTGGGCGGGGTCGAGGAACTGGTCCTGGACGAGGCCGACCACATGCTCGACCTCGGATTCATGCCCCAGATTCAACGCATCGTGAGCCAACTGCCGAAGCAGCGGCACACGATGCTCTTCTCGGCCACCATGCCGCCGCCGATCGAACGTCTGGCGCAGCGCTACATGGAGGATCCGCTGCGCATCGACCTGTCGCCGAAGGGCGCCGCGTCGGGGATCGAGCACCGCCTCTACCTGGTCGACGAGAGGGACAAGAAGCGCTGCGCCCTGGCCCTGCTCGACAAGGTGCCCGGCTCGACCCTGGTGTTCACCAAGCGCAGGTCCGACGCCGAGTGGCTCTGCCGGGTCCTGGAGCGCGGCGACCATAGCGTCGGGCGCATCCACTCCGACCGCTCGCAGAGCCACCGGGTCGCGGCTCTGGAGGGCTTCCGCGCCGGCCGCCACCGCATCCTCGTAGCGACGAACATCGCCGCCCGCGGCATCGACGTCCAGGGCATCGAGCACATCCTGAACTACGACCTCCCCGACACGGCCGAGGACTACATCCACCGCGCCGGCCGCACCGCCCGTGGCGCCGCGGAAGGCGTCGTGTCGTCGATCGGCTCCTGGCTCGACAAGTCCCTGATCAGGCAGATCGAGACCGCGCTCGGACACCCTCTGCCCCGCTACGAGGCGGACGGCGTGGCCCCCTACCGCGAGCTGCGTTCCCTCAAGGAGCGCCGCCGCCGTTCCCCTTTGCGCCGGTAGCTTCAGCAGCCAGCCGGCCATGATTCCCATCCCGGACCTTCTCAACCGGGCGCCCTTTCTCGGCATCGACCAGAAGGCTCTGTCGGACCTGTTGGGTCTCGCCATTCTCGGCCGCGAGATCGGCACCGAGTTCCATGACCTGATGGCGGACGCCGAGACGCCGGAGGCGGCCTGGCGGCCGGAGTTCTTCGAACAGGATCTGTTCGTCGACCGCCTGATCGCGGAGAGCTTCGAGCTAAGAATCGACGGCGTTCAATACCCGATCAACGAGCGCTTCCTGCGCCGCGCCCTGACCGCCACGCCGACCGACCTGGAGACCGTTGAGTTCCGCCAGGAGGTGCTGCGAGAGATGGACGAGGACGGGGAAGTCCTCGCCTCGGCCGAACGTCTCTACCGCGAGCTGTTCGGCCTGCTCTCGCTCCACCGCATGCCCCGCTACCACAGCGTCCTAGACACAGCGTCCCATAACCTGGACATCCTCAAGCAGAGCCGGCTCGTCATCGACCTGATGCACGACCGCTTCGAGTCGGCCCGCTCCGGGCTCCGACGACTGTACGAAGGCGCCGTCGCCATCCGCGAGACCGAGGAGTACGCGACCCTCGCCGCCCTTCTCGACTACGAAAGCCGGCTCGCCGAACTGAACCTGGACATCACCCTGGGGGCCGACGGGCGCATCCGTGGGCTTGAGGTGCGCTCACTCGACGAGTGCCGCGACAATCCCTTCTGGACCCGACCGGTCAAACGCCTCTGGAGCCGCGTGCGACTCGGCATCGGCGGCTACTCGATGAGCAACAGGGAACTCCTGAACCGCGTCGTCGAGCGGGTCTACGTATCCCTGTCGCCCGCTTTGATTCCCCTGGTCCAGATGCTCGGCCAATTGGAGCTCTACCTCGCCGCCCGGGCTCTCCGGGACCGCGCCGCCGAACGCGGCCTCTCGATGTGCATTCCCGAGTTCCGGCCGGATCACGACGCCGGCCCCGCAATCGAGTGCGAAAACCTGTTCAACCCGCTGCTGCTGCGCCAGGAGCAGGCGCCCGTACCGAGTACGGTGAGAACGGTCGGCCGCGTGCCGATCACCGTCGTCACCGGGCCGAACTCGGGTGGCAAGACGCGGTTGATTCAGGCCATCGCGCTGGCTCAACTGCTCGGTCAGTCCGGCCTCTACGCGCCCTGCAGCCGCGCCCGCCTGCGCGTCCAGCAGGGGCTGTTCGTGTCCCTGATCGAGCGTGAGAGCGCGGATCAGGTCGAGGGCCGCCTGGGGCGCGAACTCGTGCGCATCCGCACCCTGTTCGAGGAGATGGAGCATGGCTCGATGGTGGTCCTGGACGAGCTGTGCTCGGGCACCAACCCTTCGGAGGGAATCGAAGTCTTCACCCTCGTGCTCCAGCTCCTCCGGCGGGCGCAGCCCGTTGCCTACGTAACCACCCACTTCCTCGACCACGCCCGCGCCCTCCAGCAGAACCATGCGGAGCTGGGCCTCGAGTTCCTCCAGGTGCAGCTCGACGACGAGCGCCGGAGCACCTATCAGTTTGTCGACGGCGTCGCCCGCACCTCTCTGGCCGCGCTCACCGCAGAACGGCTCGGCGTCACCTTCGAGAACCTGTCGGCTGCGGTCGACGACCGCCGGGCCGCGCAATAGCGCCGCCAAACCCGTCGCGGGCGCCGAGCTTCAGTACGGGACGCCGGTCGCCCGGCAGACGAACCGCATCAGGGGGGAGGCAGCCGCACAGAGCCCCGTGAACTCGTCGAGGAAGCCGGCGCCGAGTATCCGGGTCTGATTCAGACTCGCCACGGCCATGAAGGACTTGCGCTTGATGTCGTCGATGCGCGGGTGACCGGCGTCGAATCCCCGCGGCGCCCGCTTCAGACTCTCGCCGCCGAGTTCCAGCGCCCCGCCGAGTCCAGGGTCGGCGGTCACCTCCCGCCAGCCCTCGCCATCCGCGACGATTCGCTGCCGGATCGCCCGCAGGGCCTCCGGGTGGGGTTGCCACATGCCCCCGCCCATGAACACGCTGCCGGGCTCGATGTGGAGGTAGAAGCCCGGCGCGTGGGCGTCCTTGTGCTGCCTATGGCGGAAATGAATGCCGCAATGGGTCTTGTAGGGCCGCTTGTCGCGCGAGAAGCGGACGTCGCGGTGGATGCGGAAGAGCGACCCACCGACCTTCTTGGGCACCGCGTCGAAATGCTTCGACACCTCGTCCAGCCGGGTCCCGAAGTCGCTGATGAACTGGAGCGCCGGCTCCCGCACAGCGTCCTCGTAACGCTCGCTGTTCGCCTTGAACCAGTCGCGGTCGTTGTTCTTGGCGAGGTCGCGTAGAAAGGCGAACGTATCGCGCGAGAACGGGTTCTTCCATTGGTCCATCGTCTTCCAGTCCTCCTCGTCTCGGCGGGGCTTCGGCTCGGGCACGGAGTGTATTCTCGAAGGCGCTCGAACAAGGAGGGCCCGCATGGACATCTTCGTCGCCGAACTGGTCGGCACCGCGCTACTGGTAATCCTCGGCGACGGCGTGGTCGCCAACGTCGTTCTCGCCCGCACCAAGGGGAACGACAGCGGCTGGATCGTCATCGCGACCGGCTGGGGACTGGCCGTCGCGCTCGCCGTCTACTGCGTCGGCCGGATCAGCGGCGCCCACATCAACCCGGCGGTCAGCGTCGGCCTGTGGGCGATCGGCGAACTCGACGCCGTCCTGCTGCCGACCTACATCGGCGCTCAGATGCTCGGCGCCTTCGCCGGCGCGGTCGTCGTCTGGCTCACGTACCGCCCACACTGGAGCGCCACCTCCGACCAGGGCGCCAAGCTCGGCGTGTTCTGCACGGCGCCGGAGATCCCGGGGCGCCGGGGCGCGAACTTCATCACCGAGGTGGTGGGCACCGCGGTGCTGGTGTTCGGTGTGCTCGCGATCGCGGCCAACGCCTCCGAACTCAGCGGCGGCGCGATCGACCTGTCGGCAGTGTTCGCCACCGGCATCAATCCCCTGCTGGTCGGCTTCCTGGTCTGGGGCATCGGCCTGAGCCTGGGCGGTCCGACGGGCTACGCGATCAACCCGGCCCGCGACCTCGGCCCGCGCATCGCGCACGCCGTGTTGCCGATCCCCGGCAAGGGCGATTCGAACTGGAGCTACGCCTGGGTGCCGGTGGCGGGCCCGCTCGTCGGCGGCGTCCTCGGCGCGCTCGCCTTCCGCGGCCTCGGCTGGTAGGCGGACTGCCAAGCCATGAGCTACATCCTCGCCCTCGACCAGGGCACCACGTCCAGCCGCTCTATCCTGTTCGAGCGCCAGGGAACAGCCGTTTCCTCCGCGCAGCAGGAGTTCCCGCAGCTCTACCCCTCGCCCGGCCACGTCGAGCACGATCCCGAGGCGATCTGGAACACCCAGCTCGACACGGCGCGCGCCGCCATCCGGAAGGCCGGCGCGGATGTCTCGGACATCGCCGCCGTCGGCATCGCCAACCAGCGCGAGACGGTCGTGCTGTGGGAGCTCGACAGCGGCAAGCCGGTCGACAACGCGATCGTCTGGCAGAGCCGCATCACCGCGCCGCTGTGCGAACAGTTGAAAGAGCAGGGTCACGAGGACCTGTTCCGCTCGAAGACCGGCCTGGTGCTCGACCCCTACTTCTCCGGCACCAAGATCTCCCACCTGCTCGACAAACACGACCTGCACGCGCGGGCGGCGCGTGGTGAGATCCTGGCCGGAACGATCGACAGCTTCCTGCTCTGGCGGCTGACCGGCGGCGAGGTCCACGCCACCGACGCGAGCAACGCCTCGCGCACCCTGCTGTTCGACATCCACAACCTGGACTGGGACGACGACCTGCTCGAGATCCTGCACGTGCCGCGGGCCATGCTGCCCGAGGTCCGGGATTCGAGCGGCGACTTCGGCCACACGGAGCCGAGCCTGTTCGGCCGGGAGATTCCCATCGCCGGCATCGCGGGCGACCAGCAGGCGGCGACCTTCGGGCAGGGGTGCTTCGAGCGCGGCATGGTCAAGAACACCTACGGCACCGGCTGCTTCATCCTGATGAACACAGGCGACCGGGCGGTGGCCTCGGACAACGGCCTTCTGTCCACGGTCGGCTGGGTGCTCGACGGGCGGCCCACCTACTGCCTGGAGGGTTCGGTCTTCGTCGGCGGCGCGGCAGTTCAGTGGCTGCGGGACGGCCTGGGTCTGATCGAGAGGTCCGAACAGATCGAAGAACTCGCGGCGACCGAGGAGGACAGCGGCGGGGTCTACCTGGTGCCCGCCTTCGTCGGCCTCGGCGCGCCCTACTGGGATCCCTACGCGCGGGGCCTCCTGATCGGCCTCGAGCGCTCGACCACCGCCGGCCATGTGGCCAGAGCCACGGTCGAATCGATGGCCTATCAGAGCCTCGATGTCGTGCGCGCCATGGAAGCCGACGCCGGTTCCCGCATGAGCGGCCTGCGGGTCGACGGCGGCGCGGCGGTCAACAACGCCCTGATGCAGTTCCAGGCCGACCTGCTGGGCACCCGGGTTCAGCGGCCGGTAGTTGCCGAGACGACTGCTCTCGGCGCCGCCTACCTGGCGGGTCTGGCAGTCGGCTTCTGGACCGACCAGGCCGACGTGACCGGAAACTGGGCTCTCGACCGCGAGTTCGAACCGCGGTCCACGCCGGCGGAGCGCGACCGCCTCGCCGAAGGCTGGCAGCGGGCGGTCGAGAGATCAAGGGGCTGGGCCAAGGCGTAGCTGCCGCCGGCGCAACCCGGCGTTCGCAGCACCCGGCTGCGGTACGCTCTCGCTCTTTCGACGTTCAAGGACCAGCCTCGAAGCGCCGCATCGGTCGGCGCCACAGCGAGCACCAACAAGCACCCGGAGAACTCCATGACCGATGTAGCCGTCCGCCCCCGCGTCACCGTCGATATCGAAAACGGCGTCGCCGATGTCCGCCTCGACCGGCCTGACAAGCTGAACGCGCTGGACGGCGCGATGTTCGATGCGCTGGGCACGACCGGCCGCGAGCTGGCCGCCGACCCGTCCGTGCGCGCCGTCGTCCTCTCCGGCAACGGGCGCGCCTTCTGCGCCGGCCTCGACTTCGGCAGCTTCCAGGCCATGAAGAGCCGTGCAGGCAGCAACTCGCTGACCGATCAACTCCTGTCACGAACCGACGACAACCCCGCCAACCACGGCCAGACCGCGGCCTGGGTCTGGCACGCGATGCCGGTACCGGTGATCGCCGCGGTCCACGGCGTGGCCTTCGGCGGCGGCATCCAGATCGCCCTCGGCGCCGACCTGCGGATCGTCCACCCGGAGGCGAAACTCTCCGTGCGGGAGATCGTCTGGGGACTCGTTCCCGACATGGCCGGCCCCCAGTTGTTGCGGCACCTCGTGCGCGCCGACATCGCCAAGGAGCTCACCTTCACCGGCCGCGTGATCAGCGGCGTCGAGGCCGCCGAACTCGGGCTGGCCACGCGCCTCTCGGAGCAGCCGCTCGACGACGCCCTCGCCCTCGCGCGGGAGATCGCCGGCCGCTCGCCGCACGCGATCCGCGCCGCCAAGGAGCTGCTCGATGTGTCCCGGACCGCCAGCGTGCGCGAGGGCCTTGAGGCCGAGCACCGTCTACAGGCGGGACTGATGGGTTCCCCGAATCAGGTCGAGGCAGTGACCGCGAACATGCAGGAACGAGCGCCGGATTTCGCCGACGTCGACTGAACCCCGAAGAGACGAGGGGCGCCGCTACTCCAGGTGCCAGCCGTGGTCGGCCTGGAGCAGGGCCCGCTGCGAGTCGAACGGCGCGCCCTGATCCTCGGGCTCGACGCGCGTGTAGCCGCCGTCCGATTCCAGACGGCGGCAGTTCGCCGTATCGACCAGGTGTGGCGCCAGGATGTCGCGTAGCGCCGCCCGGCGCAGGTCCGGATCGAGAATCGGACACAGCAGTTCGACCCGGCCATTCAGGTTGCGCGGCATGATGTCCGCGCTGCCGGTGAACAGTTCTTCGTCGCCGCCGTTCCGGAAGTAGTAGAGACGCGAGTGCTCCAGGAACCGGCCGACGATCGAGGTCACCGAAATGTTCTCGGACAGGCCCGGCAAACCGGGTCTCAAACAGCAGGTTCCGCGCACTTGGAGCAGTACCTCTACGCCCGCCTGGGAGGCGCGGTACAGCGCGTCGATGCAATCCCGGTCGACCAGTGAGTTCATCTTCAAGATCAGGCGACCGCAGCCGCGCCGGCGGTGGTCCTCGATCTCCCGATCGATCCGCCGGATCAGCTCCCGGCGCATCTGCACGGGCGCGACCAGCAGCTTGCTGTAGCTCTCCTCGCGGGCATAGCCGGTGATCGAGTTGAACAGCTTGGCGACGTCCGAAGTGATGTCGTCGTCGTCGGTCAGGAGACCGATGTCGGTGTAGATGCGCGCCGTGACCGGGTTGTAGTTGCCGCTCGCCAGGTGGACGTACGAATGCAGGGTGCCTGCTTCGCGGCGGACGACGAGACACATCTTGGCGTGCGTCTTGAGCCCGAACACGCCGTAGACCACATGAACGCCGGCGGCTTCCAGCGCCCGGGCCCAACCGATGTTGTACTCCTCGTCGAAACGGGCTTTCAACTCGACCAGAACCGAGACCTGCTTCCCTTTCTCGCGCGCTTCCATCAACGCCTCGACCACCGGTGAGTTCGCGCCCACCCGGTAGAGCGTCTGCTTGATCGCAATCACGTCCGGGTCGGCGACCGCCTCGCGCAGCAGCCGCACGACCGGCGAGAAGCTGTCGTACGGGTGGTACAGCAGATGGTCGCGCCGGCGAATCGACTGGAACAGGGGTTCGTCGGACCGTAGCGCCGGATGGCGGACCGGCCGGATCGGGGCGTCCCGAAGTTCCGGACGGTCGAGGAAGGCGATCTCACTCAGGTCTCCCAGGCCGAGAGGCGAAGGCAACGTATCGACCTGGAAGGGCGCCAGCCCCAGGTTCCGTTCCAGGATGGCCCGGATCTTCTTGGGCGTGTCCTCCCGCACCTCGAGCCGCACAACCGAGCCGAAGTACCGCTGGCCGACGACC
The DNA here is from genome assembly GCA_965247095.1 of Candidatus Multivorans sp. Taxonomy (GTDB): domain Bacteria; phylum Acidobacteriota; class Thermoanaerobaculia; order Multivoradales; family Multivoraceae; genus Multivorans. Next base: position 1,804,101 of record OZ251997.1, read on the forward strand.
TCCACGATCGCGGTCAACAGATCGTCCGCCTCGTCGTCCTCGATCTCCAGGTCGGCATCGCGGATGACGCGGAACGTGTAGGCAGCAACAACCTCGAAGCCGGGAAACAGGAGGTCGAGATTGGCAGCGATCAGCTCCTCGATCCACACGAACTTCCCGCGCGCCGACTTGTCCAGCCCGAGTTCGTCCCGGCCGCCCCCCGGCGCCCGCACCAGGCGCGGCAGAAGCTGCGGCACCTTGACGCGGGCGAAGCGCTGCCCCTGGCTCCCGTCGTCGATCACCACGGCCAGGTTCAGGCTCAGGTTCGAGACGTGGGGGAAGGGATGGCTGGGATCGAAGGCAAGCGGCGTCAGGACCGGGAAGATCTCGCGTTCGAAGTTGGCGCGCAGCTTGCGCTTCTTCCTGGCCGAGAGGTCGTCGTAGGAAACGATCTCGATGCCTTCGTCCCGGAGCTTGGGCAGCAGATCGCCGTGCCAGCAGCCGTAGACGAGCTGGCGCTCGCTCTGCAGGTGGGACCGGATGCCGGCCAACTGCTCGGACGGCGTCATGCCGTCCGGCGGCGCCTCCAGCGCGCCGCGCTCCAACTGCCGGCACAGCCCCGACACCCGCACCATGAAGAACTCGTCCAGGTTGGTGCCGTAGATCGACAGGAACTTGACCCGCTCCAGCAGTGGGTGCCGTGGATCGCACGCTTCCTCAAAGACCCGGCTGTTGAACTGCAGCCAGCTCAGCTCCCGGTTGATGTAGTGCTCGGCCAGCCCCGGCGTGATCGCCGGCGGCCGCGCTTCGGTCGCCGTCTCGGGTTCCACCTCGCAAGCCGGCGCCGGAACCGGCGCAAGCGACGGCTCGATCAGACTCTCAGCGGCTGCGGACTCTGGGTTCGCCACGGTAACCGCTGATTTTACACCGCTTCCGGCGCCCGTGCGGCAGCCGAACGGTCCGCGGGGCTGGCGACGGCTAGGAGGCTGCGCGCCGCCGGACCACAACGAAGGTCACGTCGTCGGACGGAACTCCCCCGGGGGAAAGTTCTTCGACCCAGCGCTCGAACTCCGCTACCGCCTCCGCCGCGGGGAGCTGGCCCACGTCGCGCCAGCGGCCGGCAACGACCGGGTAACTCACCGGCTCGCCGCTTGCGTCCAGCATCTCGGGCAAGCCGTCGCTCATCAGGAGCGCCGCGTCACCCGGATCGAGCCGGACCTGGTGGCGCTCGTACGAGGCATGGGCCATGGTGCCGAGCGGCACCCCGGAACTCATGATCTCCTCGACCTCGCCGGATGGACAGCGACTGACGAGCACGGGCGGCATGCCGGCGGAGGCGAGGTCGAGCACGCCCTCGTGGTACCGCGCCAAAACCAGCGCCATCGCCCGCCGGCCCAGGTTCATCGACCGGATGGCCGCCGTCGCATGGGACAGGAACGCCGCCAGGTCGAGGCCCAGGTCCGCGGACGCCAGCAACGTCTTCACCACCGTGACCATGGTGCCGGCGCGCGCACCGTGCCCGGTGGCGTCGCCGACCGCAATGATCAGGGAGCCGTCGTGCCGGGGCCTGAAGTCGTAGTAGTCGCCTCCGACTTCCGAGGCCGTGCGCAGGAACACGGCGATTTCGAGGTCGGGGTGCTCCGGCAGCGTCGCGGGCAGCAACGAGAGCTGGAATCGCCGCGCCTCCTCCAACTCCATCGTCTGCCGCTCGTTCTCCGCTTCGAGCAGCCGGCGGCCGACCTCCTGCTGACGGCGGAGCCGTTCCTGCTCCAGCAACTGCCGCCTGTTCTTCTCCTGATCGCGGGCCATGCGATTGAACGCCTCGCCCAGCTTGCCCACCTCGTCGCGACCACCCAGGCGCGCCCGGGCCGAGGCGACGCCCCTGGCCAGGCGGTCGACCTGTCTGGTCAGGTGGCTGAGCCGGCGCGTGAGGCGGTTGGCCAGCGGAGCGGCCGCGAACAGGGACAGGCTCACCAGGCCGACGCCGACACCGAAGTTCCGCAACGAGGCGCTGCGCATCTCGGCCAGAGACGCGCCGATCGGACGGACGATGCCGTAGACGAGGTCACCTTCCACCGCGGCCTGGGTCACCACCACCCAATTGCTCAAGCCCCTCCACAGGGCCTCATCTCCGGCGACGAGAGCCTCGGGGAGCGGCTGCCCACCCGGACAGCGCACGCCCTGGAGGAACTCCAGCTCCTCCGGCGCCGAGGTGTAGATCTCGCCCTCCGCGTCGATCGCGAACGGCACCGCGCCGCCCGTGCGAGGAATCCGGCTCAGTACATTGCGCATCAACCTTTCGGGCCGGATCCCGGCGTGCAGCTCGCCAACCACGTGGCCGTCCCGGTGGACGGGAGTCGAAACCGGGCCGCCAAAGATCTGGGCCATTCGATCCCGCGCCCTGCGCAACCACTCCGGGTCGTCCAGCCCCATCCCAGGCGCCCCGTTTCCTTCCGTCATCCCCGGCCGCTCCGGGCGGCCCCCTGACGGGCGCCCGTCCCGGTCGCCGAACCGCGACCACAGGAAACGTCGGCCCGCCCTGCCCACCTGTCCGGGGTCGCCGGGAGCGTCGGCGCCGAGCGCCCCACCCGGCGGAACGACTCGTCCGGGCTCGGGCGCGCCGGCAGGCACGAACTCAAGCACTTCGACGAAGTTCGCGCTGTCGCCCAAGTTGCTCAGCAGTTGGTCCACCAGCGCCTCCCGGTCGACGTACTGGGGGTCGTCGAAGGGCAGCATCATCCCGAGCGTCCCCACATACCGCTGCAGATCTTCCCTCGTGCGGCGAAGCCCGACCGAGATCTGCCTGGCGACGTCCAGCGTCTCGGCCTGGACCGCGGTGCGGAACGCATTCGCCGAGGAGACGTACGAATAGCCGACGATGCCTGCCAGGGGCAGAACCGCCAGGACCAGGAAGGCGAGGATCAGTTGGCTACGCAGCTTCATCGCAAGTACTAACCGGAGTCGGGCGCCCGAGCTTCCCGGTCCGCCCCAGCCTTGAGGGTCGGCTGCCGCACCAACCCGCCATCCTTGCGCCGACCGACCAGCGAGCTGACCACGCCGTGAAGCGCCCGCACCTCGTGCTCCCTGAGCTCCGCACGGTGCAGGATACTCCGCAGGTTGCGGACCATGATTCCCCGCTTTTCCGTTACGCGCAGGAAGCCGGAGGCGTCGAGCTCCTGCTCCAGGTGCTCGAACAGGTTGACGAGTTGCGCCGCGGTGGCGAGCGGCGTCGTCGACTTCGGGCCGGCGGCTGCCACCGAGCCGCCTGCCTCGGCCTCGAACCAGGCGTGGGCGACCAGCAGCACCGCCTGCGCCAGGTTGAGCGACGAGTACTCCGGATTCAGAGGAATGTGGACGATGTGCGACGCCAGGGCAACGTCGTCGTTGCCGAGTCCTGTGCGCTCAGGACCGAACAGCACCCCCGAGCGGAGCCCCTGCGCGGCGCAGCCCCGGACTTCGATGGCCAACTCGCCCGGTCCGATCGCCGGTTTGAGCAGATCGCGACGGCGCGCGGTCGTGGCGTACACGCGGTGCAGATCGGCTACGGCCTCGGCCGTGGTCTCGAACACCGCTGCCCGGTCGACGATCTCACGGGAAACCCCGGTCGCCATCGCCTGCGCGCGCTCGTTCGGCCAACCGTCGCGCGGCGCCACCAGGCGCAACTCGGTCAACCCGCAGTTCAGCATCGCCCGGGCCGCCGCCCCGATGTTCTCGCCCAACTGCGGGCCCACCAGAACGATCACCGGTCGCAGGGAGGCCCCTGGCGCGTCGCCCTGCGCCTCAGCCGCCCTGGCTTCCGCCTCTGATCTTTGACTAGCCATTCTTATTCGTAGCGCTACGACCGCGCAGGATAGCTAGGCTACACAGGTGACTCCCGCCCACCTCGCGGATCGGCTGCCCGAGACTCCGGGGGCGATTCCTCCCGACGACATCCTGGAACGGTTCCTGGACTGGGTCGCCGGGCTCGGCTTCGAGCTCTTTCCACCGCAGGAGGAGGCGCTGATCGAACTGATGGCCGGGCGCCACGTGGTCCTCGACACGCCGACCGGGTCCGGCAAGTCCCTGGTCGCGATGGCCCTTCTGTTCAAGGGCCTCTGTGAAGGTCGGACCGGCATCTACACAGCGCCGGTCAAGGCCCTCGCCTCGGAGCAGTTCTTCCGCATGTGCGACGAGTTCGGCGCCGAGCGCGTCGGCATGCTGACCGGCGATGCGAGCATCAACCCGGAAGCGCCGATCGTCTGCTGCACCGCCGAGGTGCTCGCGAACATGGCGCTCCGGCAGGGCGCGGCGCTGCCGGTCGATTACGTGGTCATGGACGAGTTCCACTACTACTCGGATCGGGAGCGCGGCGTCTCGTGGCAGGTGCCCCTGATCACCCTCCCCGACACGACCTTCCTGTTGATGTCGGCGACGCTCGGCAACATGGCGCCGATCAGCGAGGCTCTCGAACGGGCCACGAAGCGGCCGGTCGCGCTCATCAGCAGCCGGGACCGCCCGGTGCCGCTCGAGTACGAGTACCACGAGACACCCCTGGGTACGACGATCGACGACCTCGTCGCCGGCGGCAGGGCGCCGATCTACGTCGTCAACTTCACCCAACGCGACTGCGCCCAACTGGCGCAGAGCCTGACCAGCCTGAGGCTCTGCACCCGGGACGAGAAGAAGGCGATCTTCGAAGGCGTGGGCGACTTCCGTTTCGACACCGCGTACGGCAAGGAGGTGCGGCGCTTCCTGAGCTTCGGGATCGGCATTCACCACGCCGGGCTGCTGCCGAAGTACCGGCTGCTGGTCGAGAAGCTCGCGCAACTCGGGCTGCTCAAGGTCATCGCCGGCACGGACACTCTCGGCGTCGGCGTCAACGTGCCGATACGCACCGTCCTCTTCAGCCAGCTCAGCAAGTACGACGGCCAGGACGTGGCCATCCTCAAGGTGCGGGACTTCCAGCAGATCGCCGGGCGGGCCGGCCGCAAGGGGTTCGACGAGCAGGGCTGGGTCGTTTGCCAGGCGCCGGAACACGAGATCGACAACCAGCGCCGCCGGATGAAGGCTTCAGCCTCGCCTCGCGGCAGGCGCCGCAAGCAGTTCCGCAAACGGCCTCCTCCCCGGGGTTTCGTGCCCTGGGACGAGCGCACCTTCCGGCGTCTGATCCACAGTCGACCGGAGACGCTCGAATCCCGATTCCGGCTCAGCCACGGCATGGTGTTCGACCTGATCCAGGCCGACGAACCGACCGGGAACGGCGGCCCCCAACAGAACTTCACCTCGATCCGGCGGTTGATCGCCGCGTGTCATGAGAAACCCGCCAGAAAGAAGCGCCTGATCGGCCAATCGGCAGAACTGATCCGGGCGCTCCACCGTGGCGGCATCGTGCGCATGGCGCCTTCGCACGGCAACGGCTACCGGGCCGAGGCGGACCGCAACCTCCAGTTCGAGTTCTCGATGCACCAGAACCTGTCGCTCTACCTGGTCTCGACCCTGGAACTGCTCGATCCGGAGGATCCCGACTACGGCCTGGACCTGCTCAGCCTGGTCGAGGCGATCCTCGAGAACCCCGAGATCGTGCTCCGCCAGCAGGCTCGCAAGCTGCGCGACGAGCTGGCCGCCAGGCTCAAGGTCGAGAGGGTGCCGTTCGAGGAGCGGATGGAGCGGCTACGCGAGGTGACGCATCCGAGACCGCTGGCCGATCTCATCGAACCGACGTTCGCGGAGTTTCGCCGTTCCCACCCCTGGGTCCTCGGCGATTCGATCCGGCCGAAGCGGGTCGGCCGCGAGGTCTACGAGGACTTCCTGAGCTTCGACGAGTTCATTCGTCGCTACGGGCTGCAACGCTCCGAAGGCGTCGTTCTCCGCTACCTGAGCCGATTGTTCAAGGTCCTGAGCCGCGGCGTGCCGGACCGTTTCAAGACGGAGGCCGTGTTCGACCAGCTCGGCTACTTCCACGCCCTGCTCAGCCGGGTCGACCGCAGCCTGCTCGACGAGTGGAAGCGGCTGCTCGAACCGGTCGCGGGCGACGGTCCGACGGCGGGCGCCGAACGCGCCGCCGAAGCCTACGATCTCAGGAGCTCCCGGCGCGCCTTCGCTGCCCGCGTGCGCGGCGAACTGCACCAACTCGTGCGAGCCCTCGCCGTGCACGACTTCGAAGAGGCGGCGCTCCTCGTCGGACCGGATCGCGGCGGCCGCTCCTGGACCCCCGAACGCCTGCAGGAAGCACTCGAACCGTTCTTCGCCGAGCACGAACGGATCGACATCTCACCGGCCGCCCGGCAGGCCCGGTTGACCGCGATCGACGAAGCGACCGCCCGGGACTGGACCTTCCGCCACGTGCTCCTCGACCCGGAAGGCGAGAACATGTGGTCGCTCGAAGGCGTGATCGACCTCGGCGCCCTCACCGTCGACCGGGAGAGTCAGGCGGCGGAAACGCGCCGGCTCCTGCGCCTGGACCGGATCGGTACCTAGGAGCAGGCGGCGCTAACGCCGCCGCTCCACCCCCAGCTTCGGACACCACTCCTCCACCGGACAGCGCGAGCACCAGGGGCTGACCGGCACGCACAGCTTCTGACCGAAACTGACCAGCGTCTTGTTCAGGCCGATCCACTGGCTCCGCGGCAGCTTCGCGCGCAGAGCCATTTCGGTCTCCAGGGGATTGCGGGTATCCACGTAGCCCCACAGGTTCGTGATCCGGTGGACGTGGGTGTCGACGCAGATGCCGGGCCGCCGGAAGCCCTCGGTGACGACCAGGTTCGCGGTCTTGCGTCCGACGCCCGGCAGTTCGATCAGCTCCTCCACCGTCTGCGGCACGTCGCCGCCGAACCGCTCCCGCAGCACGCCCATCGCGAGCCGGAGGTTCTTCGCCTTCGTGCGGTAGAAGCCGACCGGGAAGATGAGGCGCTCGAGTTCGGCAGCCGGCAGAGCCGCGATCTCCTCCGGTGTCGAGGCCGCGTCGAACAGCCGCCGGGTCGCGGCCGCTGTCGCCTCGTCCTTCGTCCGCGCGCTCAGAATCGTCGACACGAGCACCTTGAACGGATCCTGCTCGGTCTCGGCAATCAGCGTCACGATCGGCAACCGGGTGCCCTCGAGGCGCCGCCGGATGCGCCGCAGCATCGCGGCCAGACGGCGGTTCGACGGCGGCGTCGGCAGAGCGGACACGACGAAGCGACGCTACCAGCCCGTGTTGGCTGCAATAGCGCCGCCCGCAACTGCTGTTACCTTGACCTGATGAAGATCGCGGTGAGCGGCGCCTCCGGCCTGATCGGCAGCGCCCTGGTTCGCAGCCTGGAGACTTCCGGCCACCAGTGCCTGCACCTGGTGCGCCGGCGGCCGCGTGACTCGCGAGAGATGGAGTGGCAGCCCGAGCGCGGCCTCGCCAAGCCCACCGGCGTCGAAGGGTTCGACGCCCTCGTCCACCTGGCTGGCGAGAGCGTCGCCAGCGGGCGCTGGACCGCGGCGCGCCGCCGCAGAATCCAGTCCTCCAGAGCCCCGGCGACCCGCCGCCTGGTGGAATCTCTGAGCGGGCTCAAGCGGCCGCCGCGCGTGTTCGTCTGTGCCTCCGCGGTCGGCTACTACGGCGACAGGGGCGACGAGCTGCTGGACGAGGACTCCCCCGCGGGCGGCGGATTCCTGGCCTCCGTCTGCCGCGACTGGGAAGCCGCGGCCGCGACCGCGGCAACGGTCTGCGAACGGGTGGTGATGCTCCGCTTCGGCGTCGTGCTCTCGGCCGCCGGCGGCGCCCTGCCCCGGATGCTGGCGCCGTTCCGCTTCGGACTCGGCGGCCGCCTCGGATCGGGCCGGCAGTACTTCCCGTGGATTCACCTCGACGACGCGGTAGCCGCCATCCGCCACCTGATCGACCGCGGCGAAGGCCCCGTCAACCTCACCGCGCCGGAACCGGTCACGAACGCGGACCTCACCCGCTCGCTGGCGCGCACCCTGCGCCGGCCGGCGCTGCTCCCGGCGCCGACTCCGGCCCTCGTCGCGGTCTTCGGCGCCATGGCGCGCGAGGCGCTGCTGGCCAGCGCCCGCGTGGTCCCGGCACGCCTTCTAAGCGGCGGCTTCGCGTACCGCCACCCGACTCTCGACTCGGCTCTCGCTCACGAGTTGTCGCCGTTCGGCAACGCGATGAAGTAGGCGCTTCTCGCCCGGGCAGGAGCATCGCCACGATCCCCGGAGGCCGTTGATCCGACATGGGGCTACAATCCGGGAAGCCAAGCGGCGCCCGGCGTGTTGGGAATGATGAGCGCTGTCGGCAGCCCACCCAGCCGCCAGGACACGGCCGGCAGCGAGCGGAGTTTCCATCCACCTCGCCGGTTTCCGTCAACGGACGCCCAGCCAACCCCAAGACATGGCCTTCAAACTCGAGAAACGCAAGACCTCCGGGTCCAAGTCCGCGACCTCATCCCTCCATTTCGGAGGCGCGCCCTACGAATTGAAGCCGCAGAGCAGGACCCCGCTGCGAGTGGGCATCGTCGTCACGCTCGCCTTCCACGTCCTGCTGTTCCTGATCACCTTCCCCAACATGAAGCCCCGCCCGCTCCAGGCGGCGCAGGCGCAGAAGACCTTCATGGTCACGACGGTTCGTTTCAAGCCGCCGCCACCCGCGAGGGCGAAGCCCATCCCGAAGCCCAAGACGCGGAAGATCCCGATCCCGGATCCGACCCCGGACGATCCCGAGCCGCTGATCGAAGAAGAGCTGTTCGATGCGCCGGAGATCGACTTCGACGGCATCAGCGACGTGCTGTTCGACATTCCCGCAGCTCCCTCCCCTGCCGGTCCGCCGGGAACCATGTGGGTCGAAGGCGATGTCCTGCCGCCGAAGAGAACCCACGCCCCCCGGCCCAACTACACCGAAGAAGCCCGCCGGGCACGGGTCCAGGGCGTCGTCATCCTCCAGGCCGTGGTCGACACCCTGGGCAACGTGGGCTACGTCAAGGTCCTCAAGGGCCTGCCCGAAGGCCTCACCGAGTCCACCGTCCAGGTCGTCGAGCAGTGGCGCTACGAGCCCGCGACATTGAACGGCGAGCCGGTCCCGGTCTACATCAACCTGACCGTCAACTTCTCGCTGCAGTAGCGGGCGTCGGATCCGGCGACGCTCTCCTTGTCTTGCACCTATGCACCACAAGCCAGTTTGTGCAACACTTTGGCCTCAAGGTCGTGACACAAACCAGTTTGTCGTACACAGGTGTCACACAACGAGCGATCGGCTCCTCCAACGCCCCGTATGCCCGCCGTCCACTACCAGCCTGGGAGCTTCCCTCCCGACGACCGACTCGACTGGGCCGACCTCGTGCCCGCGATCGGCCCGGCAACGGCCGCCGTCGCTCGCTACGACGGCCTGCTTGAAGCCGTACCGAACCCGGACGTCCTGCTGGCGCCGCTCGGCGCCCAGGAAGCCGTGCTTTCCTCCCGCATCGAGGGCACGCAGGCGACGACGCGAGAAGTCCTCGAGTACCAGGCAGGCCAGGAGGCGCCGTCCCCGGAACGCCGCGACGACTTCGTCGAGGTGATGAACTACCGTGGCGCCATGCGCGAGGCGCAGGCCCTGTTGAAAGACCTGCCCATCTGCCTGAAGGTCGTCCGTCGGGCGCACCGAATCCTCCTCCACGGCGCCCGGGGCCGGGGCCGGGCCCCGGGCGAGTTTCGCCGCATCCCGAACTGGATCGGCCCGCCCGGCTGCACGATCGACGAGGCCAGCTACGTCCCCATCGACACCGACAAGCTGGCCGACGGATTGAACCGATGGGAGAGATACCTGCACGAAGAGACCCGAGACCCGCTGGTGCAACTCGCGGCAATACACGCAGAGTTCGAGGCCCTCCACCCGTTTCTAGACGGCAACGGACGCCTGGGGCGCATGCTCGTGCCCCTCTACCTCTCGGAGAAGGGTCTCATCAAGCGGCCCATGTTCTACATCAGCGCCTTCCTCGAAACGAACCGCGACGCCTACTACGAACGGCTTCTCGCCGTGTCGCGCGACGACGACTGGACCGGCTGGTGCCGGTTCTTCCTGGAGGCAGTGCGCGCGCAGGCCGAAGACAACATCGCCAAGGCAAGGCAAATTCTGAGTCTCTACGACCGGATGAAACGCCACGTCGCCGATCTCACGCACTCCCAGTACGCCATCGCGGCACTGGACTTCATCTTCGAACTCCCAGTGTTCCGCAGCACGAACTTCATCGCTCAGGACAATGTTCCTGCACCCGCGGCCCGACGCATCCTGAACGTCCTCCGGGACGATGGCGTGCTGCAGACGCTGCGGCCGGCGAGGGGCCGTCGCGCCGCCATCTTCGTGTTCGACGAGCTCCTCGACATCGCCGAAGGGAGCGCGACCGAGTGACGACGCCCGCCGTTTGTGTTGCACAAATGTTCGGCAAACTCGCTTGTGCAACACTTCGGCACCAAGAGTGCGACACAAACTGGTTTGTCGCGCACAAGTGCAAGACAATGAGCCGCAACCGGCGGGCCCTGGCCGGCGTCGTCCGTCGCAACGCGCCACCGTGACGCCGCCCCGCCGCTCATGAGACTCTCCTGGAACGAGATCCGCCCCCGAGCCGCCGCGTTCGCCCGCGACTGGGCCGACGCCGGCTACGAGAAGGGCGAAACGCAGAGCTTCTACAACGACTTCTTCACTAGATGCGGAACCAGCGGCCGAGAAATACATGCGGCCCTACGTTGGATCGCGTGAGCACATCCAGCGCCGGCAACGTTGGATTCTGGCCCTTCAGGAAGCCGAGCCAAACGACCTGGCGGCCATGCAATCGGTCATAAGGCGAATGAGAGCGGTCAAGGCGTTTCGATCCAGGAGCACGAGGAAGAGCACACTCGCAATCGCCGACTCTCCGCGCCGCTACAACGTCGAGGTTCTGCCCACGGGGCCCTTCCTGGTCGTGCCCGAAGTCAGTTCGGAAAGGCGCGACTACGTCCCAATCTGTTGGCTGGAACCACCCACCATTCCAAGCAACCTGGTCCGCATCGTCGAAAGCGCGACCAAGCCCCTCTTCGCCCTCCTGACCTCCGCCATACACATGGCTTGGCTCCGGCAGGTCGGCGGCCGCCTCAAGAGCGACTACCGCTACTCGATCGGCCTCGTCTACAACACGTTCCCGCCGCCGGCCGAACCGCAAGCGCTCGAACGCCTGACTCCGCTGGCCGACGCGGTCCTCGAAGCCCGCGCCAACCATCCCGGCGCCACGCTCGCCGAACTCTACGATCCCGATCTGATGCCCACCGACCTCCATCGCGCCCACCGAACGATCGACCGCGCGGTCGACCGTCTCTACCGCCCCCGCCGCTTCGAGACCGAGAGTGACCGCCTTGAGCACCTGCTCGCCGCCTACGAACGCCTTCAGGCGCCACTGGCCGCACATGCCGCCGACAGGCGGAGGCGCCGGCGGAGACCACGGCCGCCACGCTGAGGATGAGACAACCGCCGAGCCTTGCTCAGCGAGTCGGCGGCTCCTGGTAACACGCGTTCGTAGCCAGCCATAATCTCTGGCGGTGGCACTGGGCCACTATGCTGAGTCCAGACAACCAGCGTCTGGCCATCTGAATCCGACCCCTGGCGAGAATTCTGTTGCTCAAGGGACCCGACATCGCCCGACGGGGAACGGCTCAGCACGCCGGCCTTCTTGGGCCCGCGACGCTTGGAACGACTCACGATCCTTCGACTGTCGGCCTGGTCCGGTCCATGGCATCCCGAATGTAGCCTCCGACTTCGGCCCAGACTCGGCCCAGCGCATTGGCGCCGTTCTCTCGACTGCTTGGATTGACGCGGCTTGGCACCGGCCAATCGAACGCGCGGGCCATACCGCGCAGGAAGGGATGGGTCGTAGCCTCTTCGCGGGTTGGCGTGAAGGACGCAGGCAAGGCGGCACGCCCAGCCATGTCAGGCGCATACTCGTAGATGGCTTCCAGCAGCTCCCGCAAATCGAGGGATAGCACCCAATTGGAAGCCCTCGCCAAGTAGTCCCGAACGTACGTCGGCATGTTGGCGACGTTTCGCTTTCCCCGCTCAAAGCCCTCGTCAGTGAGACCGTAGATTCGATACGGCAAGCGCGCGTCAACCACGGCAAGACCGGCCCGCGCCAGATCCTCGAGCTCGACGTACACCGCCCTGTCGAAAGGCCCGTACTCGTCCGGCTGAAAGTCGAAGTACGGAGAATGCCACTTCCCATCGAGCTCCCGGTCGAGCAGGAAGAAGTACTTCTGCAGGCGCACCGGGTCGAAGCGTGCGTCCGCTCCCGCGGCGGCCATTGCGGCCAAGACGAAGGTCGGTCGGTCCGTCACAGCGCGAATAGTGACACGCGAAGCGCCGTATGTCACACGCGACCCCGCCCCTCACCCTGCCCGTGCCGGTCACTGCCGCTTCGGGTGCGACGGTATTCTCTCAACTCTGGCTATACGGCCGGTAGGCCGGCGGGCGGCAGCGCCAAGACCTCGGCCCTGCCGCCTACTCGCGGCCCGACCCGGACCCCGTGCTGGCCCCCTGCGCCTTCTTCTCGTAGTACTCCTTCTCGAGCAGCCGGGCGCCGCGGAGGATGTTGCCCATCGCGTAGTTGCCCTCGTGGCAGGCGTACTCGTAGAGGAGGTCATCCGTCCCCGGCCAAATGAGCTCACCGCTGTAGGGCGCCGCGTAGTCCGTGTCGTGGACGGTGAACGCGTAGAGCAGATCCTTCGCGCCGTGGCGGCTGAAGCGCTCGGTCACCTTCAGGCCGTCGCGCGGATCGCTCTGGCTGTCCAGGAAGTTCGTCGTCTCGACGACCAGGGTGTCGCCTTCCCACCAGCCGATCGAGTCGCCGCCCAGGGAGCGGTACTCGGCCGGCGCGTGCTCCGCGTTTATTCGAACGACCTTGGCCCAGTGCATCCACTCGACCAGGATCACGACGTGGTTCTCGGTCTGGGTGATCGTCTTCAGGTTGTTGTAGGGCAGGGAGCGAACCGGCGTGGTGGCGACGCTCGTGTAGATGCAGCGGTCTCCGGGCGTCAGCGACTCGGGGCCGTTGTAGGGGTCGTCGTCTGCCTCGATCCACCAGGCGTCGCCGGTGTTGCGGTACATGTAGGGGTTGACCGTGGCCCTGCGCGCCTTGCCGGCCTCGGTCAGCTCGGGCATGCGGCCGTTCGGCGGATCGGTCAGGACCGAGGTGCGGTACTGGCCGTCGATCGGGTAGGTCCGGTCGCCGAAGTCGAGCCAGAAGAAGTTGTAGCCGCCGACCGCGCCGGCCGCGCCCGCGGAGCCGTCGCCACCCGGCGGCGGCGCCTCACGGCCGGGATCGCTTACCGCGTCGGCGCCTGCCCGCGCCGCCGCCATCCCCTTGCCGATCTGTTCCGCCTCCTCGACGGTCATGTGCAGCTTGTCTCCGAAGCGGGGATCCCGCTCGAAGGGCGTCAGGTTGCCGACGTCGTAGTTGCCGGAGAGGTCCGGACGGCCGCTTGCCGTACGCGGAATGTCGTCGTCACCGGCGGCGGCCAGGGGCGCCGCCAGAAGCGACGCCAGGACGAGAGCAATGAACGCGGAGTTCGTGCTGCGGATGGACATGTCAACTCTCCTCGCAGAGGTTCGCGTGTGCCGATTCTGTGGCGCTGGACGGGTACGAGAGTACTGCATCGCCCGTGGCGCCTGCACGTTCCCGGCCGTCCGGTGTGCGCTCTCCTGAGGCGCTTCAGCGCGGCGGCAGCCAACCGCGCGGGGGCCGGAAGTAGACCTTCAGGTTGGCTTCCCGCGGGCGCTCGGGAGACAGGTTCTCGAACACGCCGTACACGAACGTGCCGTGGTCGTGACGGTGGATCGCGGGATTGCCCCGCCAGCGGGCGTCGCCGATGTCGCACGGCTGCTCCGGGAGACAACCGCCCCGCGCGCTCAGATCGGCAGCCTCGTACTGGAAACCGACGAACCTCGCATCCCTTGGCAGCAGAATGCCGACGACCTGACAGGAGCGCTCCGGATCGAGGACGGGGATCAGCAACTCCTGGACTTCCGCCCGGATCAACGGCGGCAACAGCCGCAACACGTCGTTGCCTTCGGGCGACGCCAGGGCGCCGGTGTAGGCGCGGAACTCTTCCGGCAACGACCGTTCGACGATCGCCGCCGCCCGCTCCAGACGCCCGGCGAGATCGGCCGCGCACGCCGTCGTCTCCCCGGTTCGGGCTTCCGCCGGCCAATGGCTCGATACGGACCATTCACCGGGCGCGCATTCGGGGCAGGCGCCCGCGCGTAGCAGGGTGGGGTTCGCCAGCAGGCGGACCACGACCGGCTCGGGTTCGGGCACGGGTTCAGGCGCGGGCTGCTCCGCTACCGCGACCGGTTCCGGTTCCGGCGCGGGCTGCTCCACGACTTCCGCCGGCTCGGGCGCGGGCGTCTCCACTACGGGCGGCGGCTCCTCCGGCTGCGCCACCGCGACGACGGGCTCCGCCGGCGCAGGCTCCTCCACAGGCGGCGCCGGGGGATCCGCCGGCGGCGCTTCGACCGCCGGGGGCTCGACGACCCGGGCCACGTTCTCACGCTGGAGCCGACGCTCGCGCTGTTCGGCGCGCCGCTCCGCCCGGCGCTGCGCCCTGTTCATCGACCGGGCAGAGCCGGCGCTCGCCGCCTGTGTGGCCGCGCCGAGGCTCGAGTAGCTCACCTTCATGGGCGCCCAGAAAGGACCCGTTCGTTGACTCGAGGTGAACCCCACCTGGGGCCGCTTCCCATCCTCCAGCCTCAGGTAGGAGTTCACGATCATGAACCCCTGGCGCATGAGTTGGACTTCCCATTCACCGGCCGCCAGGCCGGTCACCTCGACTACGCCCGCCTCGTTCGTGAGCAGCGGCGGCGGGCCGCCGGAGCGGTCGGCCTCCGCGAGCTGCACGATGACCCTGACCTCCGGCACCGGTTGCCCGGCGTCGTCGGCCACCGTGACGCGGAACGCGTGGTCGCCGCTCCAGTCCTGGGCCGCCGCGACCACCGGCAGGGCCGCAAGCAGCGCCGCCAGGGTCAGCGGGCGCCGGCGCGCTCTCATCCAAGCGCCCCCGGCGGTGTCACGTTCTTCTCCGGAGGCTTGTCGGGCGGCGGGCGCCGGTCCCGCCACATACCCGTCATCAGGGTGAGCAGGCCGAACACCGCCTCGTCGACGAAGGGCAGGAGGTCGGGAACAAACAGATCGACGAGAAAAATGACCGCCAGCAGGACGAAGAGTTGCGGGAAGCGCAACCCGCCCAGGAAGGAGAGCAGGGACGGGCCACCGCCACGTTGTGCGGGAGGCTGATCGGGCATCAGGCAGCATTCTATCGCCGGAGTGGAGCGGCCCGGAAAACCGCAAGCTGGAAACACCGGCCGGACGCCGCGTTAACCTCCGTGGCGGTGACCGAGCAAGCGATCTACTTCGAGCCAGCGATTGTCTACCCCGCCCTCGCGCTCGCCGGCTTCGTTGCCGGGGTCCTGAACGTAGTGGCGGGCGGCGGTTCCTTCCTGACCCTGCCGATCCTCATCTTCTTCGGATTGCCGCCCGGGGTCGCCAACGGCACCAACCGGGTGGCGATTCTGTTGCAGAACGCGGTCGCCTCCTGGGGCTTCCACCGCCACGGCGTCCTCGACCCCAAGGCGGTCCTGTGGGCGGCTCTGCCGGCGACGGCGGGCGCCGGTCTCGGCGCCTGGGCCGCGCTCTCGATCAGCGACGACGCCTTCCGCAGGCTGCTGGCGGCGCTGATGGTCGTGGTGACCTTCTGGACCCTGGTCTCCCGCCGCTCGGAACCGAAGGAGCAGCCGGCGGCGCTGCGGGTCGGGATGCTGGCGGTCGGGTTCTTCGGCGTCGGCATCTACGGCGGGTTCGTGCAGGCAGGGGTCGGCTTCTTCATCCTCGCCGCGACCTCCCTGGCGGGCCTCGACCTGGTGCGCGGCAACGCGGTCAAGGTACTGAGCATTCTGTGCTTCAGCACCCTCTCCCTGGCCCTGTTCGCGCTCTCGGGAAAGGTCGACTGGACTCTCGGCCTGGCGCTGGCGGTCGGCAACATGGCGGGGGGCTGGCTCGGCGTGCGGCTGACCGTGCTCAAGGGGCACGTCTGGATCGGCCGGGTGGTCACGGTCACCGTGATCGTGTTCGCGATCCGGCTGTGGTTCGGCTGAACGCCTTTCGGCCGGCGCGGCTATGCTCCGCGCCGCACGTTCAAACAGGAGTCGAGTCGCGGCGTCCGCGCCGCGCTGACGCACAGGAAACAGGGCTTATGCAAGGAGATCAACCGTGGCTTACGACGCATTCGACCTGAGCGGCACCGTGGCGCTGGTGACCGGCGGCAACTCCGGCATCGGACTCGGCTTCGCCGAGGGTCTGGCGCAGGCGGGCGCCGATGTCTGCATCTGGGGAACCAACGAGACGAAGAATGCGGCCGCGAAGGAGCAGTTGGAGCGCCATGGCACGAAGGTCGAGGCCCTGCGCTGCGACGTCGGCGACGCCGACGCGGTGGCGGCATCGTTCGAACGCACCGTGGAACTGCTGGGCAAGGTCGATTCCTGTTTCGCCAACGCCGGCATCGGCGGCAGCGGCACGCCCTTCGTCGACATGTCGATGGAAGAGTGGCGCCGGATCTTCCAGGTCAACATGGAGGGTGTCTTCCAGACCTTCCAGCAGGCGATCCGCCACATGGTCGAGCGCGGCGAAGGCGGCGCCCTGGTCGCGACCAGCAGCCTGTCCGCGATCTTCGGCGCACCCCGCAGCGAGCACTACGCGTCGACCAAGGCGGGCCTCAACGCGATGGTCCGCGGTCTCGCGGTCGAGCACGCCCGCCACGGCATCCGCGTCAACTCGATCCTGCCCGGCTGGATCGACACCGCGATGACCGAGCGGGCTCTCGGCACCGAGGGTTTCCAGACCAAGGTCCTGCGCCGCGTCCCGCTGCGTCGCTGGGGAACAGGCTCGGACTTCAGCGGCATCGCCGTCTACCTGGCCAGCAACGCCTCCGGCTACCACACCGGCGACGAGTTCGTGATCGACGGCGGCTACGCCTGCTTCTAGGAAGCAGCCGGCACCAGGGCCGCGCGGGCTCTAGGCGGAACTTCACGGGCGATTTCGGTGGCGTTTGGCAGTAGATCGCTGACGGCAGTTGATTTCCCGGCGCTCCGGGCGGGCCGGCGTGCTGGATATTTGTTTACATGCATGATGATGTATACATGTAGACTTCTCTATCTGTTCCCTGTATGATCTATCCACAGAGTGTTTACATGCTCGACGAAGCGACGTGTCCTTCCGCATCGACGTCATCTCCAACCACGGCCGCTCGCCACAGACTCTTCTGCGGCAGTCCTGGCGAGAAGGCAAGCGCGTACGACACAAGACCGTCGCAAACCTGACCAAGCTCCCGCCGCACGTCGTCGACGGTTTCCGCGCCGTCCTCAAGGGCGGCGCCGTCTTCACCGGCATCGACCAGGCCGTCTCCATCCGAAGGGCCCTCCTTCACGGCCACGTCGCCGCCATCCTCGGCGTCGCCCGAAAGCTCGGACTCCCGCGCATCCTCGACCGCAAGAGCACACGCTGCGGCAAGCTCGCCCTCGCCGCGGTCGTCGCCCGCATCATCGACCCTGCCTCGAAGCTCTCCACCGCACGGCATCTCTCCCCAGACACGGCCGCCTCGAGTCTCGGGGCCATCCTGGGGCTCGGGCACGTCACCGGCAACGAGATGCTCGCCATGCTCGACTGGCTTCACGGTCGGCAGCGTCACATCGAAGCCAGTCTCGCGAGGCGGCATCTTGCCGGAGGGACTCTGATCCTCTACGACGTCAGCTCAAGCTTCGTGGAGGGCAGGTGCTGCCCGCTCGCCGCCTTCGGCCACAACCGGGACGGGAAGAAAGGCAAGAAACAGATCACCTACGGGCTTCTCTGCAGCGCCGACGGGTGTCCGGTGGCCGTCGAAGTCTTCTCGGGCAATGTCAGTGACCCGTCCACGGTGAGCTCTCAGGTGCTCAAGCTCCGCAAGCGCTTTCGCATCGAGCGGATCGCACTGGTCGGGGATCGGGGCATGCTCACCAGCGCGCGCATCCGTGAGGACGTCAAGCCCGCCGGGCTCGACTGGATCTCGGCGCTGAAGACCACCGAGATCCGAAAGCTGCTCGTCGCGCGAGAGCCCGGGGAGGACGCCCGGCCGCCGCTTCGTCCAGAGGACCTCGCGGCCGATCAGGTCGCCGAGATCACCAGCCCGGACTTCCCCGGCGAGCGCCTGATGGTCTGCTTGAACCCGCGTCTGCGCGAGGAACGGGCGCGAAAGCGCGAGGACCTGCTTGCGGCAACCGAGGCCGCCCTCGCCGAGATCGCCACAAGTGCGCGGAGGCGACAGCCCGGGGCAAGCAACCGCGACCGCATCCACGCCGCGGTCGGCGAACAGGCCAACCGGTGGAAGATGCGCAAGCACTTCGACATCGAGGTGCGCGATGACGGAATCAGTTGGCAGCGCAACCGGGAGAAGATCGACGCCGAGTCCCGGCTCGACGGCGTCTACATCATCCGCACCAGCCTCTCGGACGCCGATATCGACGCCGAGCGGACGGTCGAGGCCTACAAGGCACTCTCACGCGTCGAACGCGCCTTCCGCGCGATCAAGACCGGTCGGCTCCAGGTGCGTCCGATCCATGTCTACGCGGAAAACCGGGTACGGGCCCATGTCTTCCTCTGCATGCTCGCCTGGTACCTTGAATGGCACATGCGCCGCGCGCTCGCGCCGCTCCTCTTCGAGGACGACGACCCCGAGGGCGCACGCGCCAAGCGCTGCACCCCGGTCGAAAAGGCCCGGCCATCCGACAGCGCGAGGAGGAAGGCTGCATCCAAAGCCACGCCCGAGGGCCTCCCCGTCCAGGCCATGGCCGATCTGCTGAACCACCTCGGAAGCCTGACCCTCAACGAGGTCACGCTCCCAGGTCAGCCCGACAGCCGATTCATGGTCACCGCCGAGCCAACGCGACTACAGGCCAAGGCCTTCGAACTCCTCGCACTCCCGCCCGAAACACGTGTTTACAGCAACCGGACACCCTAATCTGGAGATCTTCCCCGTGATTACAGCCGTTTTGTGCTTCCAAGCCAAGTGAAGTTCCGCCTAGCCCTCCATCGCCCGGAACACCGGCACGACGACCTCGGGCATACGGCAGTGGTTGCCGGTTTCCTTGTCGACCCAGACGTGGTCGGTGCGGCCCTCCACCAGGACCCGGCCGCCCGTCTCGACCCGGTAGCCGAAGCTCATGGCGCGGCTCTTCAGTCGCTCGAGCCAGCAGCGGACGCGGACCGGGTCGCCGTAGAGGGCCGCACCCCGGTACTTGAGCTGGACGCCGGTGACCATCAGCCAGTAGCCATCGTCCTCCATGTTCCGGTAGGCCATGCCCGCGATGCGGCAGTGGTGGGTCCGGGCCAGCTCGAACCACACCAGGTAGTTCGAGTGATGGACCACGCCCATCTGGTCCGTTTCCTTGTAACGGACCTCGATGTCGACCTCGCTCGCCGGCACTTCGCGGCCAGTCGAGATCACTTCCGTGCCGGTCATTCCGTTCATATCGGGCCGCGACTGTAACGGAGAACGGTCGTGACGATCTTCCAGCCGGCTCGCACCGTACCGGCGAACGTGCCGGTGATCTTGGAAACGCCGGTACGGCGGCGGTAGCTGACCGGCGCCTCGACCACCCGCAACCCCCTCCGCAGGGCCTTGACCTGCATCTCGGCCGTCCACCCGAAGTTCGGATCCCGCATCCGGAGCGACTCCAGGGCCGGCCACGCGACGGCGCGGAACGGTCCCAGGTCGGTGTAGCGGTGGCCGTAGAGCAGGCGCACGAGCAGGCAGGCGAAGCGGTTGCCCCACCGGGCCTGTGGCAGCAGGGCGCCCGGCTCGGCGGCGCCCAGCACCCGCGAACCGATGACGAGGTCCGCCTCGCCCCGCGCGATCGGCCCGACGAGCGCCGGCATCTCCTCGGGGTGGTCCGAGTAGTCGCCGTCCAGGAACGCGACGATCTGCGGCGGCCCGGTCCGGCGCACGTGATCGAGCGCCGCCAGGCAGGCGCTGCCGTAGCCCTGGACCGGCGCCGGCACGACCTCGGCGCCCGCTTGCCGTGCCCGAACGGCCGTCGCGTCGCGCGAGTTGTTGTCGGCGACGACGACCCGGCGCACGAGGCCCGGCGGGATGTCCGCGAGCACCAGCCCGATCGAATCCTCCTCGTTGTACGCCGGGATGACGACGTCGATCACGGCGGCGCCGGTCTCGGGCGCCGGCGCCGCGGCCCTCCGGTCGGCCGGCGTGTCGCCGGTCACAGCGTGACGCCGAAGCGGTTCCGCAGCGCGAACGCCAGCGCGATCGAGAGCACAAGGAACGCGATCAGCCAGTGGACGTCGAAGAGACCGAAGAACGAGATCGAGGCGGTCGGATACTGGACATCGATCCGCTCGACCGGCCCGTCCCCGGGAAGCGACGGCTCCGCCGGATAGAGCAACTGGTCGAGGATCGCCGCCCGCCGCCGCGTCGGCGAACGGCGGACCCAGCGCGCGCCGCCCTCCGGGGCCTCAACGAAGAGGCTCTTGGTGAACTCCCCGCCGCCCGTGCGTAGGACCAGCTCGTGATGTCCCGGTTCAAGGGCGCGCAGCCGCCAGACGACCTGGCGCAGGCTCGGCACCCACACCGCCGGCGTTTCCACCGCGACGCCCGGCGGCGTCTCGAGGTCGACCCCCGGCCGCGGCGCCGCTTCGCCGTCGGCCGCCGGTTCCGAAACCGGCCCTGCCAGATCGACGGTCAAGAGTGTTCGCTCGCCGACCTCCAGCCCGTCGTAGCCGTAGTGGAACTGGAGCTGGGCGATCACCAGCATGAAGGGCACGATCATCCACAACAGCGGCACGAGGTTGAGCCGCAGGTAGGTCAGGTTCTCGCGCAGCAGCCGCAGTTGGGCTGCCAGCACCGCGCGCAGGTCGTCGTTGAACAGCCGCACCTCGAGCAGGTTCGCGAACAGGCGCCGTTTGACCAGGGCCAGGGCCTCCTGGTTCGAGGTCCAGCGGTAGACCAGCAACGCGAAGATGCCCGACACCAGCGCGACCAGCGTCACCGGCACGATCGGCGGCAGGGCCGCGAAGGGCCCGAGCAGCAGGTCGAAGACGGCCCTGAGAGCAGCGTTGACGAAGGACATTGGAAGCGGAGGCGGGACCGGTGATGGCCGCTAGGAGATGTACCCGAGGCCGCGGAGCCGCTTCTCGATCTCCTCCCTCGACTCGGCGCCCTCGAGCTTGGCCAGTTCTTTCTCCAGCGCGTGGGTGATGAACTCCTCGACCGACGAGTAGCCCGCGATGTCGCTGTAGCGCTTCACCCGCGCGATGAGTTCCTTGTCGAGCTTGACTTTGCCGCCGCCAAACATGCTTCTTCTCCTTCGCTGCCGTTGTGGCTACGAACCGCCGGATGCGGGCGAGACGCCCGCTGCCGCCGGCGGGAACTGCCCCAGGCCGTACTCGGCCAGGATCGAGGCGGCGAGGTCGGTGATGCCCCGGGCCGGACGGTCGAGCGGCCGGCTGACCAGCAGCACCCCCGGCACGACCAGGTGGTCCATCATGTGGTCGCCGCTCCAGGCGCTGTCGTTGTCGGTGAACACCTCGCCGACAACGCTCCCCGATGCCGATTCCGTCGCGCCCCGGTAGCCCTTGGCGTAACCGACGATCAGGTCGGGACCGATCGGGCTCTGGTCCTGGAACGCGAAGTCGTCCCGACGCTGGACCTCAGTGACCGCGTTCTCGCCGGTTTCCGGATCGACCGCCGCCAGCAGTTCCGTTCTCAGTTCCTCGATCAGTTCGAGCCGCTCCGCCGCCGTCACGATGCCGTCCCGCTCGCGGCCGCGCAGGTTGACGTAGAGACCCGAGAAGCCGATGCCGTAGGCCCGGGTGCGTCCCCAGTCGGCGTTCGCCAGGAAACCGGGGTCGGCGTATGGATCCGGGTTCTTGGCCGCCAAGTAGCCCTTCTCAAGCAGCCAGGCATTGAGGTGGAAGGCCCGACGCCAGGAGGCGAACCCGTGGTCCGACATGACGATGAGCAGGGGCTCTTCACCGCCGCCGTCGCCGAGGCCGGCTTCGGCTTCGAGACGATCCAGCGTCTGTCCGACGATCGCGTCGAGTCCCTCATACAGGCTCGGGATCAGGTCGGCATCGGCGGCGTCGACCTCCGGGTCGTAGGCCGGGTGGTCCGGATCGCGCGAACGCCAGCGCACGTGGCCGATCTGGTCGACGTTGCCGAAGTAGTAGAAGAGCAGGCCCCCCGGCTGCTCCAGGTACTGGTCCAGCACGTAGCCGTACTGCTCAGAGACCTCCTCGCCGGCGATCTTCGCCTGGGCCAGGAACTCCTCCGGAGTGAAGACGCCGTCGGTCAGCGTCTTCGTGTCCTCCGGCATGCCCTCGGTGTAGAAGCGGTCCACCGCTTCGGCGAGTTCCGCGGCGAAGTCCGGCGGCGTCGAGATGGGCGCCGCGGGCGCCATCGGATCGTGATCGATCGGACTCACGTAGAGCTCGAATTCCGGTTCGAGCGCCCGCAGGTACATGCGGCAGATGCCCCGCAGGTGCTGAGTCGGCATCATCTCGAAATCGACCTCGAGCCAGTCGCTCCACTCCCCCACCCGGAGCACGATCTGCTGGTCGCCGACCTCGATCTTGGCGCTCTCGGTTTCCGGATCGAGGTAGACCGTGAAGGGGGCCGTCAACTGCTTCGGCTCACGCAGCAGCGGGTTGTCGGGTCCCAGCAGTTCGGCCTCGACGACGTTGTCGTAGATGTCCAACTCGACGATGTCGCCGCCGGTGATGTCCTGGTCCGCGAATGCGAACAGCTCCGAGGTGTAGAAGGTGAACCAGCCCTCCGTGCCGCGGACATCCGTCGTGCCCATGCCCGAGAGTTCGCGGCTTGCCGTGCCCGAGACCGGGAAGTTGGCCGGCATGCGGATGATCTGTGTCCGCACGCCGTGCTCCTCCAAGACCTCCCAGAACGGGGTGCCGTGCCGGAACTGCGTGTAGTCGCCGCTCGTGAGCGGGAACTGCCAGCGCCCCACCTTCAGGGAACGGCCGTCCGACGACGATCCAGCGGTCGAAGAGTACGGAAACATCGTCTCCGGGTCGCGGTGCAGAAAGTCGAAGATGCCGTGACCGCCGGGGTCCATGCCGGTGATGAAACTCGACCAGGCGACCGGGCTGTGCGGCGGAATCGTCGTCTCGAGCGGCGTGAAGCCCCCCATGGCTTCCAGGCGGGCGAAGTTCGGCAGTCGGCCCTCGTCGATCAACTGGCGGGTGAGCGCGTAGTCGAGGCCGTCGAAGCCGAGGACGACGACCTTCGGCCCCTCGGACGGGCCTACTCCCCGGTCGCCACAGCCGAGAAGCAGCCCCGAGCCGACCAGCGCCGCTGCCGTCAACGCCGCAGTCTTCATGAATCGGTTCACGCCGCGGCTCCCTCCGCGCGGCTGCCGCCTGCTGCCGCGAGATCGAAGACCGACCGACCCTCCATGTAGTCCGGCTTGTCGACGCCGAACAGCGCCAGAGCGGTGGGCGCCATGTCGAGCAGGGAGAGATCGTCATCCCGGTCGACCGGCCGGCTGCTGAAGAACACGCCGGGCACGAGACTTGGATCGACGCAGTGGTCGCCGCTCCAGGCCTTCGTGTTGTCCGCGAACACCGGGCCCGCGACCACGCCGACGGCGCAGTCCCAGGACACGCGGTAGCCGTCGTTGTAGCCGATGATGAGGTCGGGGGCATTGCCCTTGTAGGGACCGGTGTACAGGTCCTCGGAGTCGAACGCGGCATTGATGCCGACCGCGGCCCGCTCCTCGTCGCGCAGACCGTTCCAGGCCGAGACGAGTTCGCCCTTGAGCGCCCGCGCCTCGTCGCCCGGTTCCACGATGCCGGAGGCCTCGCGGCCCTTGAGATTCAGGAACACGCCGGCGAGACCGAGCGCGTAGGCCCGCGTGCGCGACCAGTCGACGCCCTCCAACCATTCCTCGCTGCCGTCGGCGTCCTCGCGCAGCACCAGGTAGCCGTGGTCGAGCAGCCAGCGGTTCAGGTTGACGCCGCGCCGGAAGGAGGCGAAGCCGTGGTCGGAGAGCACGATCAGGAGATCGTCGTCGCCGAGTTTCTCCATCACCCGCCCGACCAGAGCGTCGTTGTGACGGTAGTGCTCTTCGATCGCGTGGCGGTGCTTGCCGCCGTTCCCGCCCTTGGCCGCCGGATGGCCGTTCTCCATGTAGCGCCAGAACATGTGCTGGATGCGGTCGGTGGCGTCGAACACGCAGGTCAAACTCCCCTGCCGCAGACGCTCCAGAGCGGCAAAGAACATCTCCTCGCGCTCGCGGTCGATGTCGTACGCCTGCTGGAGGAAGGTCGCGTCGTCGGTCACGCCCTCGTTGAGCGCGGTGGTGTCCTCCGCGAGACCGAGCGTGGCGAAGTCGCCGAGGCGCTTGGCCAGGTACGGCGCGTAGTAGGAGGGGTGCGAGATCGGCATCGCCGGCTTCTCGGGGTCGATGTGGATCGCGGTCAGGTACAGGGAGGTGTGCTTGCCGGCCTCGGTCAGCATCATCCGGGTCAGGCCGTGGACCTTGACCCCAGGCGCGGCCCGGAACTCCAGCCGCACCCAGGCGGAGAGCTCTCCACGCTTGAGTTCGACCGTCTCGCCCGCCACCGTCACCGTCGCCGACTCGGACTTCCGGTCAACCCGCACCGTCATCGGCACACGCAGCGGCGGCGGCGGGTCACCCTCGAGGAAGCTGTTCTCGGGCCCCTCGACCACGCAGTCGAAGTGGTCGGGGCCGGCGCCGTTCGAGGCCAGCGGCACGCGCACGCCGCCCTCCCGGATCGTCTCGTTCGCCGGACGCGTCGTGTAGAGCAGGAAGGTGCCCTGGCTGCCGACCAGGTCCGGCACGCACATCGCCGCCAACTGGGCGCCGTAGAAGCGGTCCGGCGGGAAGGTGATCGGAACCCGGAGCACGGTGCTCCAGACGTTCCGTTCGCCCAGCACGGTCCAGAACGGCTTCGACCGCCGGAGCAGGCGAATCTCCGGCTTCTGCAGCGGGATCTTCCACTTGCCGAGCTTCAGGAACCGCTCCACGCGGCCGATGTGGGCCGAGGACAGCTTCGGCAGGTAGCTGCGCAGGTCGCGGTCGAGGAAGTCGAAGATGTTGTGCTTGCCTGGATTGGCGCCGGTCGCGAACGTCGACCAGGCGACCGGCGACAGCGCCGGGTAGGTGCTGGCGATCCGCCGGTAGCTTCCCTGCCCGCTGAGGCGCTTGAAGTTGGGCAGCTTGCCCTCCTTCATCATGCGTTCCGTCAGCCGCGGATCCTGGCCGTCGAGACCGACGAAGACCAGCCGCTTCACATGCGCCTTCGGCGGCTTCTTCCGCCGGATGACCCGCCACAGCGTCCGCACCGGCCAGGCCAGAAGCGAGACGAACGCCAACGCCACCGTCGCCAGCAGCACCAGGAACGACGACATGAGCGCGAACCCTGCCCCCGGGCCGATGTAGGCAGCCGCCGGCGCCGCCGCGAAGAGCGCCGCAAGGAGCGCCGGCGCGAGGGTGCTTGGACGCAAAGCTGGCATGTTCTCCGGATTCCAGATGGTCGTGGCTGAACCGAGAGCCGGCGCTCCCCGATCGGTCGTCTTGGCGCGGCTCGACGCGGACCGGCATTCTATCCGCGCCAGCAACGCTGAACCGATCAACTGCATCGTGCACCAGCTTGCCCATACTCGGCTAGCTGGCTAGTATGGGTCGCCATGAAGACCACGGTCGAGATCCACGATGTCTTGCTCGAACGAGCCAAACGCCATGCGAAGGCCACTGGCCAGCCGTTGCGTGCCGTGATCGAAGATGGCCTCCGGCAACTGCTGGCGAAGCCCAAGCCGACAACGAAGTACCGGATGAAGGACGCACGTTACGGGAATCCTGGAGACCCCGACCCACTGAGCCGCTATTCCTGGGACGAAGTCCTCGACATCATCTACGGTGGCAGATAGCGCCGTTGATCGCTCTGGACACGAATCTCCTCGTGTACGCACACCGGTTCGACAGCGAGGTCAACGAAGAAGCGCTGGCAGTAGTCCAAGGCTACGCCGAAGGCGACGAGCCATGGGCCATCCCGTGGCCCTGCTGCTGCGAGTTCCTGAGCGTGGTGACGAACCGTCGGCTCTGGCGCCGGACCGCGACACCGATGGAGGCGGCCTGGCGTCAACTGCAGATCTGGGCCTCGTCCCCATCCGTCCGCCTCCTCGCCGAGACGGAGGACTTCCTTCCCGTCTTTGGTCGCCTGGTGGCGCATCCGCGGATCACCGGTCCGAGGGTCCACGACGCCCGTATCGCCGCGATCTGCATTGCGCACGGGGTGAGCGAACTCCTGACCCGCGACCGTGACTTCGCCCACTTTCACGAGTTGCGCGTCCGAGATCCGCTCGTAGCGGCTTGATGACGGCCGTTACCCGAGTCTGGCGCCGGCTCCGCTACGGCCGGCCGATCGTCGTCGTCTCCGGCCTGCCGCGGTCGGGCACGTCAATGGCGATGAAGATGCTCGAGGCCGGCGGGATGCAGATCGTGACCGACGGCGAGCGGGAAGCGGACGCGGACAACCCGCGCGGCTACTACGAGGACGAACGGGTCAAGGACCTCTCCAAAGCAACCGACAAGGCATGGCTGCGGGCATCACGCGGCCGCGCGGTCAAGGTCATCTCCTTCCTGCTGAAGGACCTGCCACCGAACCTGAACTACAAGGTCATCTTCATGCGCCGCGACCTCAGCGAAGTGCTGGCCTCCCAGCGCAAGATGCTCGACCGGCGCGGCGAGACGGACGACACGCCGGACGAGCGAATGATCGAGCTCTGGCAGGACCAACTGTGGCGGGCGAACTATCTGCTACGCCACGGTCCCCAGTTCGAGTGGGTCGAGATCGGGTACCGCGACGCGCTGCAGGACCCCGCAGCGGCGGCGGCACGGATCAGCGCACTGGTCGACGGGCTGGATGAGCGGGCGATGGCTGAGGTGGTCGATCCCTCGCTGTACCGGAACCGGGCCCGAATCCAAGCTCCCTGAACACCATCACCTGCTTGCATCTCGGGCAGGCGACGGTCCCTGATCGGCGGCTTCAGGCTGTCCCTCCGATCTGGCGCCCATAGCCGATCTGCTATCTTGACCCCGCCCCAGTCGCTCGCTGGCAGAGCAGGCGTCGACCGGTGGGCGCAACTGACGAGAAGGAGCACCGCGATGCAGCACGGAATAGAACCGCGCTACCGCCTCGCGGAGGCAGCGACGATCATCGGGATGCCTACGCCCACGCTGCGGACTTGGTTCTGCGGATGGCCAAGCGGGAAGCCTCCAGTCTTGGTCCCTGATGGAGCCACCGAAAGCCCGCTGATCATCAGCTTCTTCAACGTGGTTGAGGCACGCTTCCTCAACGCCTATCGGCGGAGAGGTGTCTCCATGCAACGAGTCCGCCGGGCGTTGGACTTCGTCAGTGCACGGCTGCCCGGCTTCGAGCGGCCGCTCCTGAAGCCCGACTTTGAAACCGATGGAAAGGCCCTCTTTGTCGAACTGCAGGAAACCGGCAAAGCGCCCACACTCTTGGAGGCCAGCGGCGGCGGTCAACTCGTCTGGCCGGAGGCGGTTCAGAAGCACTTCCAGTCGCTCGACTTCGACGACCGTGGTGATCCCACTCGGCTGTGGCTGGATAACCGACGACAGGTGATGCTGGATCCGCGTTTCGGCTGGGGTTTGCCGGTCATCGCGGGATCCGGGGTCCGAACCGATGTCGTCTTCGAGCGCTTGGAAGCGGGCGAAGAGTTGGACACCATCGCCGAGGACTTCTCGGTCGAGCTGTCCGAGGTCGAAGCAGCCGTCGCTTGGGAACAAGCGGCCAGACGCGCGGCGTAGATCGCCCCGAGCGCTAGGCGGGCGATCTTCCATGCAGACTGCCCGGGACGACGACTGCGCCGGCGTGACGCTCTTCTTCGACCGCTCGGTTGGCAAGGCGGTACCCGAGGCCCTACGACCGACGGAACTCAGTTCAGGAACGCTGCCTGATCAAATCGCCTACCCACAGTTTTCGGCCCTATCTCCGATTTCTCGCATTTCTGGGCTCCCCTCAGGCGGAAGATAGAGTCTAAAGTCAAAGAAGCGTACTCTCTGCACGTCAGACATTGCGATCGCGATACGCATCTTGGCTACTTCGGCCGGCCAATCCTGATCTGGGCGCGCCTCAAGGCCCTCCTCCTCAGCTTGGGTGACCTCTTCGTCCTGCTTCGAGAGTTTGGCTAGGTGCTTCGCGTATCGCGACGTAAAGATCAGTTCTCCTCGGTCGTCCCGGTAACCGCTCAACAACGGGAGCAGGGCCAGTTCCGCGTCTTCCGCACCGCGTCTCGCGATTCCGCTGTCAAGTACGTACCCGACGTACGTCTTGTCATCGCGCAACGTGACTTCAATGAGATCGCCCTCTTCCTGCCCTCTCTGCCAACGTACGTGACACAGCGGCCATCCCGTTGAATAGTGGAGGGCACACGTTGGCAAGGAGGATCAATGTCAAGACGAGAGCAGAGGTTTGGCGGCGGCTCGGAGCTCCCGGCCGCGGGGGTTGAGGAGCGTAGCGACGAGGCCCCCGCGGCCGGCGCGGCGCCCGCCGGGGCGGTTCCCGACCCGGAAGTGCTGGCGAGACCGACCAGGCGGCAGTTCACGGCGGAGTACCGGCTGCGGATTCTGGAGGAAGCGGACCGATGCACCCACCGCGGCGAGGTGGGTCGGCTGCTGCGGCGAGAGGGTCTGTACAGCTCCCATCTGGCCAACTGGCGCAAGGCGCGGCGCGAGGGCGCGCTTTCCGGTCTGAGGCCGAAGAAGCGGGGCCGCAAGCCGAACGAGGCCAACCCTCTGATGCCGAAGGTGAAGCGGCTGGAAGCGAAGGTCAAGCGTCTCGAGAGGGAAGTCGCCGCCGCGCACACGATCCTGGACGTCCAGGGAAAAGTTGCAGGGCTGCTGGGATTCAGCCTCGAAGACGGGAAGGACTGCTGATGGCGGCAAGGTCCCTGGCCCGGCAGGTCGGCGTCGCGCCGGCGTGCCGGGCGCTGGGCGTATCGCGATCGACCTTCTATCGTCGTGCGAGGCCCGCTCCCGGGCGACGGCAGCCCCGCCCCACGCCTGCCCGGGCACTGAGCCAGATCGAGCGGAAACGGGTCGAGGCCACGCTTGCGTCGCCGCGTTTCGTCGATCGTTCGCCGGGAGAAGTGGTGGCCACCCTGCTCGACGAGGGCCGCTACCTGTGCTCGGAGCGCACGATGTACCGCATCCTCGAAGCGAACCACCCCGTGAGGGACCGCCGCAACCAGCGCGTCCATCCGTCGTACGCCAAGCCGGAGCTGGTCGCTGTCGCGCCCAACCAGGTCTGGTCGTGGGACATCACCAGGCTGCTCGGACCGCAGACCTGGACCTACTACTACCTCTACGTCCTGCTTGACCTCCTAAGCCGCTACGCGGTCGGCTGGATGGTCGCCGACCGCGAGAACTCCGCGCTCGCCCAAAGGCTCATCGAGGAGACCTGCCTCAAGCACGGCGTCAAGCCCCATGTCCTGACCCTGCATTCCGATCGAGGCGCCCCCATGACCAGCCAGGGTACCGCCCAACTGCTCGCCCGCCTCGGCGTGAACCGGTCCTTGGGCCGCCCGCGGGTCAGCGACGACAACCCCTACTCCGAAGCACAGTTCAAGACCCTCAAGTACCACCCCGACTTCCCCAGCCGCTTCCCCAACCAGGACGCCGCGACCGACTACTGCAGGTCCTTCTTCCCCTGGTACAACACCGAACACCGCCATGCCGGCATCGCCATGCTGACCCCCGAGACCGTCCACTACGGCCGGGCGCAAGCCGTGATCGAGCAGCGCCAACGCACGCTGAGCGCCGCCTGGGAAAGCTCCCCCGAACGATTCGTCGGCGGCCAACCGATGCATACGCCACTGCCCCAGGCCGTCTGGATCAACAAGCCCGACAACGAGACTGCAGAGACGACTCAGTAAATCCAGAACCCCGCTGTGTCAATGTCGTTGACAGGTTCCGGTAGATCGCTACGTCAGACACCTCGATGAGCGGCACTTCCGCCTTCTCGCCCTCCACCTCCACCACCAACCGTTCTCCACTCTTCCTCAGCCGGGCCCGCGGTGTTTGCACATAGAGCGGTCGGGCCGGGTCGTCCGACGGATTGAGCGGCCTCGGCGGCCCACCGCTGTCGAACAGGTTCGTTTCGTCAGGGAGGCAGATTCCAGCAAGCGAACAACGTGGGCACTTGGGACTGTCCCGCAGCGGGGGCGGTCGACGTCCCGCCGCAGCAGCCGACCGCAATCCTGAGATGGCATCGTGGGTTGCCGCGCGAAGCTGGTCATCGAGGACCACGGGGACCCTCTCGCGGGAACCGACATACCAGAGGGCGCCCTGCTCCACCCGGTAGCCGTTGTCTTCAAGGATCATCGCCTGCGCGCAGACCTGGACCCGTTCCGGCTCGTAAGCTCCAGCCGCGACATGGGGCCTCTTGCCCTTCTTGAAGTCGACTGGCATGGCAACGCCGTCTTCCATGTCCACGACATCCATCTTGGCGATGATCCCCAAGCGCTGCGAGGACATCGTGACTCCCCGCGCACGGCGAAAATCCTCGTCCGCGTCCTCGGGCGCCGGGAGGTTCCCACCTCCCGCATCCACCCGCTGGTGCGACCTCCGTCCTTCCGCCGTGTCCCCGCTGTCGGCCCATTCACCCTCCACCCACTCCAGATAGGCGAGCCGCGGGCAGTACACCCACTCGTTGACCATCCGCACCGGCACAAGTTCCTCGCCGCGACCGGCCGCGGGCGGCGGGAGATTCAGGAGGAGCTGCGACTCACGAGACATTCACTGTTCGAACGGGACCTCCGCTCTCGTGAAACTCATGAACTTCCCCACCGAGATTCGCCTTGCGCGTCGAATCTCGACAACACCCTGGGCGATGAGGGCGTTCGGGTCGTCAAGCCGCGGATGTCCCAGCAAGCCGCGGATTCCAGCCAGGCTCACGAACTCGCTCCAAATCGGCCATCTGAAGGCGAAGCTGCCGTCTGCCTCGCGGTCGCCCCCAAGGACCACCAGCTTCACCTGACCGAATCGCCGCCTGGGCACGACCGTTAGGGCGGAAAAGCCGATGGCCGCGAGCCTGTTGGCCCCGTGCTGCGTGGTCTCCCTGTCGTCGCTTGGAGCCCGTGCACGCAGCGCATAGCGCACGTCCTCGTGCGGATCCCAGCGGAACGATGATGTCGCATCGAGGCGGCGCCATTGCGTGAACAACGCTTCACGCAGGCACTCCGTCTCCGAGATTGCGACCTTCATGAACCCGACCCTTCGAACCGGCGGGATCCTGTTTCGCGGAACCGACGCGAGACGCTCCAAGAAGTACTGATGCCCTTGACCGAACATGAGGCAAAGCGGCGTCGGTTCGACCTTCTTGCCGTCGCGTGTGATCGCGGCATCGCTCACGAGAGCCGCCCAGAGATCGGCCGCGTTTCGGTCGCGGCACGCGGCGCCGGCAGCCCTACGCAAGTTTCGGACAGCGTCCTCGGGAGAGAGCGTCAGGTTCTTGATCCCGTCGAAGTCGTGTCGTCGCGCTAGCTCTTCGAGTCCTTCCGCGACGGCCTCCAACACTCCCGCCTCGCCCACGGTCTCCGGCACCCGCAATACCGGCCGGAGCGGCGGCTTGTCGACCGTCCAAGAGACCCGAGGGCACCACTCGGGTCGCGCCTCCTCGAGGACCCGCAGTAGGCCCAGCAACGCAAGAAAGGCCAGCAGGTTGTCGGGCTCCAGGCCGTCGAGCCGATGGACCGCATAGCCCCTCACGTCTCACTCTCCGCTTCTGACACCCGGTGGTCGGCAAGACGCAGGATTGCTTCCAGGTGAGCCAGCCCCCAAATGCCGTACCCTCGCTTCAGATCCTCGAAAAGGGACGGCCAATCGCTACCACCCAGATCGAACGCCAGGGACTGCGGTCCCTGCTGGTCGGCCGGCAAGCGCCAATCGCCCACATCCAGGCAGGCCTGCGGCTGTTCCGGCTGCGGGTCGAGGAAATCGAAGAACGGACGGCCGCGGCCGTGGTGGCTTCCAATCAGCCAGAGTACAAGAGCCCTGTCACGTGCGCCTGCCACACGCGGGTGAGCACGCGCCATCTGCACCGACAGTGCCTCGTGTCGCCAACCCCTCGGCAGACCGGCGTTCGCCCATGCAGTCGGTGACCACGCCCGTCCACTCTTGGCCAAGGGCGGGCCGTCGGGGCGGTTCCAGGGGTCGCCGCCCGACAGCATGATTTGGAATCGTGGATCGGCTTTGCCTCCGTCGTGCAGAAGAGCGGCGAGGCCCAGATCGCTCGCCTCCTCGAGGTCCATGGCCCGAGCGAAGCTCTCAGCGGAGCAAGCGACCCGCCGGGCATGATCATCGATGTACACCGGCCCACTGGAGGTAAGGGACATCGTTTCGTCTTCGGTCGCGGGGGCGGCGACGGTCGATCTGACCCCGTCCTCAATCCCCCGCTCGGCGACGAGGATCGCACCGCGCCTTCGGCCTCTTCCATAGGCGCGGTGAACGACGACCCGTCCCCTGGCGCGCCGCAGCGCATCGAGAGGGCCCATCGCGTCGCGCAGAGACCGATTCTCGCTCGATTCCTCGTCGGCCTCCGCGGTCCTCACCGAGGGAAGTGCTTCAAGAAGCCGGTTCACGAGAGTGGAACCGGCAAGGCTCTCGTCCTCGAGCACGGCTGACAGCCGGTCCCACTGCGCCTCCGTTTGCGCCACATCGCGCGCGATCCGAACCGCCCATCGACGCCCCGCGTAGGGAGCCGCCGCCCGATCGGCCACATCACCGACCGGATGAACGGAATCGGGCGCCCAGCCAAACCTGTCACAACCACCGTACTCGGATGGAACGACCACGAGATCGCCGGTCCGCAAGTCGTTCGAACGGACGACGCCAGTGCGCGAGCCGTCGTGACCAGCCCAACGGAAGACGGGTCGCCCTCCGACTTGGTCAAAGGCCGCGCCTCCGCTCTTGGCCTCGCGCGCCGGTGCATCCGAAACATCCACGGGCGCTTCGCCCGCTCGACGCAACCACGACCGTGCCGCGTTGAGCGGGACTTCAACCGCCTCGGCGGCGCGCGGCGGGACCAGACGAACTACTTCCCCTAGGTCGGTCCCGAATCCATCCGCGAGATCGGCCTCGGAAAGGTCGCCACGCCAGACTATGGAGACGCCGGCTGCCGTCCGTTCGGCCCCATGCAGAAAGAGCGAGACCTCCGGGTCCGCCGCTGGAACCGGCGATGTCTGCGACCAGAGATCTAGATAGGCGGGCATGACGACAGGTGCATCCTGCCGCTCTGCAGCGAGGCCGTCCGGGTCGATTTCAGCCTCACGAAGGCGGTTCGGCAGAACTTCGACACCGAAGTCCATGGTCCCGCCCTTGGCGATTCCTTTGAGCGCCTCCCAAGTCAGGCGAATCCGGTCACCGTAGACTGGATCGTCGGCTTTCTTGGCGACATCCTCCTTTCGAGCCAGTACCACGCCTTCCGCGGCAACCAGCCTCCCGGCCCGGTTCAGCCGACCGAAACGTTGGCGCAGAGCGTCGAGTGAAGCAGCCTGCGTGACCAAGCCGTCGAGGTCGAGATCGACGCCCACTTCGAGACACTGGGTCGCGACGACGAAAAGCGGATTCGCCTCTGCACGTTCATCTCCACCGGTTCGGAAAGGCGCCAACCTAGCGTACTGTCTCCAACATGGCTTTACCACGTGTAACCTTTGCGATGATGCTGTCGGCGGTGGCCGTCCAGACGAACGGCCGGGAGTTTTCGTTGCTGTGCTCCACGTAGTCGTAGATGGTCTTTACGAGGTCGTTGACGCTCTGGAATGCACCGCGCCGGATCGCCTTCGTGGTCAGACCGCCCAGCCAGCGTTCGACCAGGTTGAGCCAGGGCGACGAAGTGGGAATGAAATGGAAGTGGAAGCGAGGCTTTCGCTCCAGCCATGCGCGCACGGCGGCGTGTTTGTGGGTCTGGTAGTTGTCCAGGATCAGGTGCAGGTCGAGATGCTTCGGGATCTCACGGTCGAGACGCTTGAGGAAACGGAGAAACTCCTGGTGGCGCTGCCGGCCCATGCACTCCGCGATCACCGTGCCCTCCAACACGTTCAGCGCAGCGAACAACGTCGTCGTCCCGTTGCGCTTGTAGTCGTGGGTCATCGTTCCCGCGCGGCCGCGCTTGAGCGGCAAGCCCGGCTGGGTCCGGTCCAGAGCCTGGATCTGGCTCTTCTCGTCCACGCACAGCACAAGCGCGTTCTCGGGCGGATTCCGGTACAGGCCCACAACGTCCCGCAGCTTTTCCACGAACCTGGGGTCGTTGCTCAGCTTGAACGTCTTGACCAGATGGGGCTTCAGCCCGTGCGCCACCCAGATGCGCTGGACCGCCGCCGGACTGATGCCCTGGGCCCGAGCCATCGAACGCACGCTCCAGTGGGTCTGACCGGGCGGCTTCTCGTGCAGCGTCGCTTCGATCACTTTACGCACGACCGACTCCGAGAGCGGCGGCTTTCCGCAACCGCGGGGACGATCCCTGGTCAGCCCCGAAGGTCCGTCCTCCGCGAACCGACGACGCCACAGCAGCACCGTGGGCCGCGAAACGCCGAGTTTCGCCGCAATCGCCCGATTGGCCGTGCCCTCCGCCGCAGCGAGCACGATCCGGCTACGCCGGACCGTGCGTTGCGTCGTCGTCGGCGCCTCTACCCATTTCTTGAGAAGCGCTCGATCCCTCTCTTCGATGTGAAGTCGTTCCGCTGGTTCCCACATGAACGGAATACTGACGAACTTGCCCGAGCCTGTCAACCCAAGTCGGAGACATTACACTAGCAACCACGTCATCCCGATCCACGCCGCGCGACCGCCCGATCATCAGGAGGGAATCGGCCATGCCGTCGCATTGCAGCGACTCGTAGACACTCCGCGCTAGAGCGACACGGTTGACGACGACGCCCACGGCCGGCGGCGAAACTCCGCTCCTCTGAAGCCGAGCCATCATCTCGCGAACCTCTTTCGCGAACACCCCGCCGACGGCTTCGACCAAGCCGGGGACCGGCGGCCTCAACGCGGTGGGCTTCCGCGCTTCAAGCCGCTTCTTCAATTCGGAATGCTCTCGATCCTCCTGGGAAAGCCCGAAGGGCCGTTCAGCCTTCGCTCCCGGAGTGGCAGACATAAGCGCCACGCCCATCTTGGCCTTGCCGATCTTTCTCACCGCCTCAAGCGTCTGCCGGAACGGCTCCGAGAGATGTGCCTCGTCCAGAAGAATCAGGCTGTGGGTCCCAAGCAAGCCCGCGTGAACGGGCTTCATACGGTCCGAAACACCGTAGCCGCGAAACAGCAAGCGCGAACCAACCTGATCGACGGTGGAACAGAGGATCGTCGGTTGCGTGGGGGTGCGCGCCCAGTCATGCTCAAGCGGTGCGCCCCCGCGCAGCCGCTGCGCGACCAGCGGAGGATTGCCTCTACCGGCCAATACCTGCAGGCGGCGTGCGACCTCGCCGATGACGCCGCTTCCGTCGGGATCTCGTCCCGAGGCGCCGAGAAGCGCCGCCGCGATCTTCTCCGCGCGGGCAAACGCATCGTCCACGACGAGGCGGCGATCGACGACAAGCGCGATCCGCAAGGCTGCCCTAGCCGCCACTTTGAAGCGCAGCGCCAAGTGGAACACCGCCGCGTCCAGGGCCGCCGTCTTTCCCGAACCGGTCGGAAGATCCAGTACGTCCGGCCACTCGTCGGAATCAGCGAGGCGGTCAACCAACGCCTGCTGCCAAGGGAACGGCTGGTGGCAATGAACGGCCCCCAGGAACTCAGCGAAGTGGGCGGAAGAAAGCTCCACGGTCAGCGCCCCACGCCGCGACAGAGCCCAAGGCCGGTGAACCGTCCCGCACCGAGCAGGACGGGGCCTCTCATTTGTTGCTCGAAGTCGATGACTACATGGACCAGTTGTCGGCTCTTCAGCGAGTCCGGCACCTTCCAACGAGTCCAGGGCGGCTCGCTGGTCAAGCGGCGCGCCGGCGGCGCACCCCCCACCATCGAGTGCTTGCCGACCTGAAGCCGCTCAAGGTCCGGGCAGGGCAGCCCCGCATTCTCGCAGGCGTGCGCCACCAACTCCCGAACTTCGGCTTCATCCCCACGCTTCAGATGCCTTTCCATCACCATGGGCGTCACGCTGGCCCACACACGCGACTCCTTCACGTAGGGACCAGGAGAAAGCGACCGTTTGCGTGCTCCGTCAACCGCTGCAGGCGCGAGACCGAGCGGCCCGAACAGTGGCGACCCGTGCAACGTCAACACTCGCCGCTGCTCGGCGGCCCGATAGGGCGCCACCGCCTCGAAGGCGGCTCTGAATCCCTCGATGCGGGCAAGCGACTCCCCGCCCGGCCGAATCAAACCGAAACCGAAGACGCGCCCGTCAGCATGGGTGGAGCCCACGAAGGGCATGGGCACGATCGCCAGATGGGGATTCCGGGTGGGTTTGCCGTCCGAATCATGGCCTGACACAACTTCTGGTATCGCGTCTTTCCGACCCACTCTCCGGTAACCGCACATCAACGCTTGGCGCAACAGGCGACAAACGAGAGCTGCTGCTCGAACATCTGGAACCTCGCCCTCAACAGCTTCAAGGATGAGCCACTCGGCCGACGCCTTGGAGCCGGACTGCCGCTCGGGAAGGACAGGCGCACCGGGCCGGATCACAGGACGCTCCGGTCTGGCGATATGCGCCTCCTCCAACTCCCGCAGGCGCCCGGGATAGACGCGGCGTTCGGCGCGGATTGGGTTTCGGCCCCGCCTCTTCCGGTCGGCTGTCAGAAAACGGCACCGCGCCAGACTCGCCGAATGACCGATGTATCCGACGCAGCTCGCGAGCGAGTTCAACGCGTCCAGCACCAGCGGCTCCGGTGGAGCCTGCCAGATCAGTTCGACGAGCGGGTCGTCGGGGCGAGCCACCGGAAAGCGCCGCGGCTGCCGTTGACGTCGCTCCGGCAGCACCCTCAGGTACCGCGTCGCCGCCTTCGATTGCTTGGCATCGTTCGGTGGGACGAACACCTCAGGTGTTGTCCTCGCGTTGTAGCGGCTGGCCCGAATACTCGGTGGTGGCTGCCGCTCCAGCCACTCAAGAGCGGCCCGCTCCTCGGGCCGCTCGCCTCGCGCGGCCCAAGCTGAGACAAGTGCCGAGAACACCCGGTCAGGTTGGGGTGGCCAGTCCGGCCTGTCGTCGCCCGGTTCGCGCGCGGCGCGGCAAACACCGGTCAGGAGCTCAATCTCTAGAACGAAGCTCACTTGTCGTTCTCGTCCTCGCCACCTTCGCCTTCCAAAGCCAGTTCTCGGCTGCGCCGGACGATCTCGACAAGCTTCTCTTGCGGCTCGAGCGTGAGCGAGCGGAACTTGAAACCCGCCATCTCCGCCTCCCCATAGGCCTCCCGATACAGTGCCCGGGCCGAAGCACGGTTAAGCTCGAGCGCCGTTGTCGAGCCGTCAGCATGTACGAGTTCAAGCGGGGCGTCGCCGTCGCAGACGAGGTCACAGCGCGAACGCAGCGAGTAGCCGCGCGCGTCCTGCTCGGCCAGCGCCAACAGCCCGAGGGAAGCAATCAGAGAGCGCCCGGCCACGTCCCGCTCACTCCCTCCGAAGCGCAGCCGCCTAAGCCCTGCCAGCGTAATCGTCGCGCGGTGTTCGGCATGGTCGCAAGTGACGCCGAGAGGCACCACGGTAGGAGCGATGTTGCTGTGGTTTATCTCGGAGGGCCGGACCTTCTTGGCCTTCTTCCCCGCAGCAGTCTGGTTCGTACTCCAATCCGAAACCGAGGCCCCCTTGAAGACCTCCACCTTTCGGAGGATGCCCAGCGGGTCGATCCGGCTCCCCGTACGACGACCGGCGGTTCGCGCGTGCACTTCGCCCGTGCGCCGGTCAACCACGACCTCGTCGACCGGCGTGTCGACAGCCATGATCTCGGAGACGAGCGCTCGCGGGAACTTCGCGCCAAGCCCTCCGCCTTCTCCCTGGCTGTGCCAGGCACCAAACAAGAGCGCTGTGGGCGAGAGTTCCAGCAATGCCGTCGCGGCAGCGGGTTTCGCTGCCGCAAGACGCCGGCCCTCGGAACTCTGCATGAATGGCTCGCCTTCAAAGAGACTGTCCCTCAGAATGGCGTCGTAGACCCGGTGTGGGGCTTCCAGCGACGTGATCCGTTCCAACGGCTCCAAGCCTGCACCACGGAAGTCCACCGAGACATACGGAAGCCGCACCATCCCGTCTCCACCCTCTTCCTCGACCACCGCCAACAAGGCTTCTTCAAGCCGGTTGGCCTGACTTTGGACGCTGTCGACTAGGACGCACCAGACTTCTCCACTATCTACGCGCCGCCGTTCGAAGACGTGGCGCGGCGGGTCGGTTCTGCGCTCGCCCGGATAGGTCGGGGGGAAGATCTTGTCGCCCCTACCGCCGACCGGCTGCAGTTTCCGAATTCGACGAAACGCGGCGTCCTCACGAACCGCGTCGGCCAAGGCTTGCACACTCAAATCGATAGTCATCGTTCGTTTCTCCACCGAGTTACGGAATCGGAATCAGGAACTGTAACCGCCCGAGGTCTCAGAACCTGACACCGGCTATGCAGCAGGAACCCGGCACATCTCCCGCTTCCCATTTCGAGGGGGCGCATTTAGCGCGCACCGGCTGCTCGGGCCGGTCTGCCAGACCGACGGCTATTCCCCCGATCTGTCGTACCGCGTCACCGCCCTCTCCAGCCGTTCCCGCACCAGGTCCACCAACTCCGGCGGTTCCAGCACCTCGACATCCGGGCCGTAGCGGAGGATCTCGCCCAACAGTTCGTCGACCTCCGAGTACGGCACGGTCAACTCAAGGCGTCCGTCCGGCAAGCGTTGCGTCTCCTGCTGCCCGTGCCAGCGCTCGTCCGCGACCCATCGGGCCCGTTCCGGCTGGAAACGAAGCCGCGCCTGCCCTCGGACCGGGCCGCTGAACAGGCCGTAGCCGGCCCGGAAGATCTCGTTCAGTTCCTCAGTCGACAACTCGCGGGCCGGACGGACGAGGACTTCGGCACAAGTGATCCGGTCGAGCGCAAACGTCCGGAGTGACTCCCGATCCTCGTCCCAGCAATCCAGGTACCACTGGTCGCGGTAGTACACGAGACGCTGGGGCGACGTGGTGCGCCGGGCCGTCTCGCCGGTCGAACGCGCCTCGTAGGTGAACGCGAGTTGGCGGCGTTCAACCACAGCGGTCGCCGCGGTCTCGAACACGCGCGCCTCCACGTCTCGCCCGTGCGCGCGCAGGATCCGAAACCGGTGCGCCGGAAAACGCGCGCCACCGCGGCTGCCTTGATCGAGAATCGCCTGGAAGCGACTTCGGAGCGGGGCGATGAGGTCCTTCAACAGACCAGGCTGAACCCGGCTCAGAAGCTCGTCCATGACGAGCAACGCCTCCAGCTCGTCCGGGCGGAACCACAAGCCCGGCAACTCGAACGGGCCCGCATCTCGGTCGTAGGACCAGCCTTGGCCGGGTGCGTTCACGATCGGCGCTCCAAGATGGTCGAGCAGCATGCCGATGGTCCGGAACAAGGTCGAGCGGGAGCATTCGAGCTCCGCCAGCAGCTCGTTGGCCGACGCGGGATGCCGCCGCGAATCCAGTACGCGGTGCAGCGCGACCATGCGCTCCATCCTGTTCACGATCCTATCTCCGCGCGCCTCGGCCGGCCCCGCAGCCCTCGGTCACATCCCCCACACCGAGATCACCGCATCCCCGGCAACCCCCTCGCGCCGAAAGATCTTCTCCCGCCACGGTCGTTCCTCCGAGCGGTCGAAGATGACGAGATGCCCGGCCTCGGCGGCACATCGGTCCATGTACGCCGTGGTCTGTTCGATACCTTCGCTGATCGTGCGATCCAGGCTTTTGCGGAGGATCTTGCACTCGATCACGAACTTCTGCGTCCTGTTCGCCTGAGGCCAGACGACGAGGAGATCGGTGCGGCCCCGGCCCAGACCGTACTCCCGTTCGATTCGCCCGCCGCCGTTCACGATCCGCTGCAGGAACGCCTGCAGCAAGAGTTGGGGGCCGGCTTCCCGGTAGTCGAATCGCGCCACCCGGTGCTCGGAGTGCTCTCGGAAAAAGTCCTGGAACACGCCGAGCAGTTTGAAGAGATCGAGACCGCCGTTCTCGTCGACATACCACGCGGTCTCCTGCACCAGGCCTTCCTGGGCGGCGTAGGTCAGCTCGCGCGGAACGACTTCGGCGTAGATCGGGTTTGCCATCCGCATGGGCCCATCTCGCGCGATCAGGCCCAGGTCGCGGACGTACTCGATGTCATGGGCGGAGAAGCAGCGCTCGTCGCCCCCGCTCAGCAGCGGTCCGACCACCGACCGCACCCGCTCTTCCTGGAGCTTGTCCGCGAGTTGGTCGAGGTGGGTTTCGCGGCTCAGGATGAGCTGTTCCTGCGCGTCCAGGACGGCTTCCGCCGTCACCGGATTCGTCCCATAGCGGCCCTGGTCGTCACGAGGACACGCCCGGTAGGCAAGCGCGTTGACGAGCCAAGGCTGCCCACGCGTCTGCCTCCAGACTGTCTCCAGCGCCTCCGGCGTGAATCGCTGTCCGGTCTCGTCGGTGTGCTGCGTCAGAAGAGAACGCACTTCCCGCTCAGTGAAGTCTCCGAGACGCAAGGACTCTGCCTTGATGTTGAAGGCGCTGCCGCCGGTGATGATCGCCCTCTCGGCGCTCGAGTGGATGCGGTAGTCGCGCACGTCGCGGACGCCGCAGAGGACGACGCTGTGGGGAAAGTGCGCGGGCCGGTCCACGTAGCCGGCCCGCAACTGACGCGGAAGTCCCCGCACTCTCCTTCGTTCAGGAGATCGCGCAACGCCAGGAGTGCGGTCGTCTTTCCCGTCTGCCTCGGCGCGTGCAGCACGAAGTACCGCTTGTCCCGGACGAGAGTCAACACATGGCCGAGCCGCAGCCGCTCCAGAGGCGGCACGTAGTAGTGGTCCGCCGGAACGATGGGGCCGGTGGTATTGAAGAAGCGCACCTCTGGAGTATCGCACTCCGGCCCAGCGCCCGCTCCCTCAGGAACCGGGCCGCGAGTCGCGGAGCGCTCAGTCGGCGTCGCGGTTCGCTCTGGCGGGAGGCCGCAATCCGGTTCCCAGAGCGCCGAACCACAGCTTGAACATCTCCTGCGGATCGGCGTACTTCAGGTTGGCGGTCATGCGATCCCGGAACTTCTCCAGCATCTCGTTCTGGATCCCCGCCAGATCGGGAAGGCCGAGAAAGGCGCGTGCCTCCTCCGGGGTGCAGTCGATGTCCAGTTTGATCTTCAAGGGTTCTCCTTCGTCCGAGTTGTGTCCGGCCAGCGGGCCGGCCACGGCCGGTCCTGGGAATGAGACGCCTGCCTGCGGCAGGCGATCGCTAGCATACGACCGGCTGTAGCCACACCGGCCCGCGATTCGACACCGAGGGGAAACCGAGCATGAACCAATACCCTGGCTTCAACCGGACCGGCGCTCTGCGCCGGATGCGGGCAGGATGCCCGCGTTCCCAGGTCCAGAGCCTGCGTCGTCCTGTGGCGCCAGCTCCCAAGGCCGCCATTCGCGCTCCCTTGATCCTGACCGCCTGCCTGCTCGCCATCGGGGGCGGTCTCCACGCTCAGTCTCCGGCAACGGTGATCCAGGGCGCCCGCGTATTCACCGGAGACGAGGTGCTCAATGCCGCCACTGTCGTGATCCGCGGCCGCACGATCGAGTCGGTCACACCGGGCGCCAACATTCCGGCGGGCGCCGGCGACGAGGCCGAGGTCGTCGAGGCTCAGGGCATGACCCTGCTGCCGGGGCTGATCGACAGCCACACGCACAACTTCGGACCGTCGCTCGAGCAGGCGCTGAACTTCGGCGTCACGACCGTCGTCGACATGGCGACCGACGCCAACATGGCCCGCCAATGGCGCCGCCAACAGGCCGAGGGCAGAGCCACCGAACGGGCTGATGTCTTCGCGGGCGGCCCAGTCACGGTGAAGGGCGGTCACGGCACGCAGTTCGGCATGTCGTTGCCGACCCTGGACGACCCGGAAGAGACCGAGGCGTTCATCGCAGAACGGGTGGCCGAAGGCTCCGACTTCATCAAGGTCATCTATGAAGGCGGCGGGACGGTCGGTAGGGCCATCCCCACCTTCGCCCCCTCCACCCTGCCCCGCATCGTCGCCGCCGCCCACAGTCACGGCCAGTTGGCGGTCTTTCACATCAGCACCGTCGCCGAGGCGTTTGAGGCGATTCGTGCCGGCGCCGACGGTCTGGTCCACGTCTATCACGACCAGAAGGGCACCGCGGAAGTGGTCGAAGCAGCTCGGTCCGCCCGGATCTTCGTGATTCCCACACTGGCCGTGTCCGAGACGCTCGCTGGCAGCAGCGGCGGACCGGATTTTGCGGGCGACCCGCAAATCGCGCCCTTCCTGACTCCCGATCAGCGCGGCGGGCTGGGCCAGGGCTTCGGCCG
Source organism: Candidatus Multivorans sp. (assembly GCA_965247095.1). GTDB lineage: Bacteria > Acidobacteriota > Thermoanaerobaculia > Multivoradales > Multivoraceae > Multivorans. The sequence goes on from OZ251997.1 coordinate 1,846,585, forward strand.
CGAGCCGGATCCCGAGATGAGGGCGAACTTGATCAGCAGCGTCGCAGCCCTCTATTCTTCCGGTATACCGATCCTGGCGGGCTCCGACGCACCGAACCCGGGCACCACCCACGGGGCCAGCGTCCACCGGGAACTCGAACTCCTGGTCGAGGCCGGTCTGACGCCGATCGACGCCCTGCGCGCGGCCACGTCCGCACCCGCCAACGCGTTCGGGCTCGACGATCGCGGCCGGATCGCGGCCGGACTCAAGGCAGACCTGATCCTGGTCCGGGGCGATGCGACCTCCGATGTCCGCGTCGTCCGCGATCTGGTGACGATCTGGAAAGACGGCGTGCGCGTCGAGCGCCGGCTGGCCGAAGAGCCGACCGGCAGGCGCCAGATCGATCCCACGCTGCTCAGCGACTTCGAGGGTCTCGACGGAAACGCTCTTCCCGGCAGCGCTTGGGCTCGATCCACGGACGCTCTGGCCGGCGGCAAGTCGACGGTCGAGACGACGATCACGAGCCGCGGCGAGGCCGGCAGCGCGCTCCGGATCGAGGGCGAGATCAAGGAGGGTTTCCCCTTCCCATGGTCCGGAATCATGGTCCTGCTCGGTTCCCAGTTTAACGACCCGGTCGACGCCGGCGGCATCCGCGCCCTGGCCTTCGATGCCCGCGGCGATTGCGAGACCTGCCAGGCCATGGCCTTTGCCGAGAGCCTCGGCATGAGGCCCGCGGCCACGTCCTTCCAGGCCGGGGAGGAATGGACCCGGATCGAGATTCCACTCGCCTCCTTCGCGGGTCTGGATCCTGCTGGCGCGTCTGCCTTCTTCATCGGCGGCCCTACCGAGCACGGCACCTTCTGGCTGGAAGTCGACAACGTCGAGTTGGTGGAGTAGCTACAATCGCCGAATGTCTGAAGGGTCCTCGCCGGAGACAGTCGCCCGCGGCCCGCTACACGGCATTCGCGTTCTCGACTTCACCAGCTTCATCGCCGGCTCTTACGGCGCCATGCTGCTCGGCGACATGGGCGCCGACATCCTGAAGATCGAATCGCTCCACGGCGACAACGCACGCCACTGGGGGCCATTCATCGAGGGCGAGAGCCGGAGTTTCCAGGCCTGGAACCGGAACAAGCGTGGCATCGCGGTCGATCTGAAGACCGCGGAAGGCAGGCAGGTGGTCTACGACCTGACCCGGGAAGCCGACGTGGCGATGGAGAACTTCCGGCCCGGAGTCGCAGCCAGACTGGGCATCGACTACGACACGTTGAGCAGCCGCAACCCGGCGCTGGTCTACGCCTCCTCCAGCGCCTTCGGCGGCAGCGGACCGTACACCCAGCGCCCGGGGTACGACCCGGTGCTGCAGTCGATGGCCGGCGCCGCGCACCTGCAGCAGAAGATGAACGGCGTCGCCGGCATCTGTCCGGTGGCGGTTTCGGACTACATGGCCGCTGTGCTGCTCGTCTGCTCCATCAACGCCGCGCTCCTCCACCGCGAACGCACCGGCGAAGGCCAGTACATCGAGACCTCGCTGCTGCAGGCGATCATGAGCGCACAGGCTCAGTTCTACATCCAGCCACTCGATGCCGAAGCCACTGGACCGCCGGGGATCTTCCCGTACCGCATGTTCGCCGCCGCCGACGGCCCCATCTTCATCGCCGCCGGAACGGACAAGTTCTGGCGACTGCTGTGCGGTGCGATCGGCCGTGACGACCTCGGCGACGATCCACGCTACGAGACGAACCCGCAACGGGTCGGCAACGCCGCCAAGCTGAGTGCGGAGATCGATCCGATCATCGCCTCAAGGCCGGCGCGCGAGTTGGAAGCGGAGCTCATCGAGGTCGGTGTTCCATGCGCCGCGGTCCGGTCGGCGGACGAGTTCTTCGACGATCCCCAGGTCGAGGCGATGGGCATGAGTCAGGTCATCCAACACCCGAAGATCGGCAACCTGCGGATGGCGGGCGTGCCGTGGCGCTTCTCCCGCACCCCGGCATCCATCCGGAGGCCCGCCCCGTGCCTGGGCGAACACACCGACGAGGTGCTTGCCGAACTGGGCTACGACACCGAGCGAATCGCCTCGCTCGAGGCCTCCGGCGCCGTGGGGCGCGTCGACGAAACGAACGGCGGCTGATGGCGGTCTCCGGCGCCTCCGCCGATCCGGCAGCGGCGTGACGACGGCAGCCCACCACCGGGATCGGGGGCCGCGCGTGGCGGGTTCAGGGCGCACGGTTCCATCCCGTGTCGTCCTGGTGGGCGCCGGACACACGCATATTCAGGTGCTGCGGCACTGGATCATGCGTCCCAACCCGGCGGTCGACGCCACCCTCGTCGTCGACACGCCAATCGCCGTCTACTCCGGGATGGCGCCCGGCCTGGTGGCCGGCCAGTACCAACGCCACGAACTGGAGATCGACGCCGTGCCGCTGGCGCGCAGGGCCGGAGTCCGGGTGGTCCTGGCGCCGTGCATCGGGGTCGAGGCCGCGGCGCGGCGGCTCCTGGTCTATGGTCGCGAACCCCTGCCCTTCGACCTGGCGTCCTTCGACGTGGGCGCCACGGTGGCCGCGCTCGACCTGCCCGGGGTCCGCGAGCACGCGGTTCCCACGCGGCCCATCAACCGCCTGGCGTCGGCGGTCGACGGTCACATCGAGGCCCTGACCGTCAAACAGCCGAAGGTGGTTGTCGTCGGTAGTGGCGCCGGCGGTATCGAACTGGCCTTTTGCATCGACGCGCGGCTGCGAAGCCGGGGACTCGAACCGGGAACGACGATCGTCGAGGCGGGCGACGGCATCCTGCCCGGCTATCACCCATCCCTGGCGCGCCGGATCGAAGCCGCGGCCCGCACGCGCGGCATCGAGATGCTCTTCAGCGCCAAGGTCACCGCAGTCGAGGCGGACTCGGTTCGACTCGAAGGCGGCGATCGCCTCGAGGCCGACCTGACCTTCTGGGTCACGGGCGCCGCCGCGCTGCCGATCTTCCGCGACTCCGACCTGCCGCTCGACGAGCGCGGCTTCGTGCGCACGCGATCGACCCTGCAGGTCGAGGAGCACGACCACATCTTCGCCGTCGGCGACTGCGCGACCCTGACCGACCACCCCCAACGCGCCCGTGCCGGCGTCTACGCGGTGCGCATGGGGCCCTATCTCATCGACAACCTGGAGCGGCGCCTCAGCGGGCGGCGGCTCCGCCGCTACAAGCCGCAGGGCGACTTCCTTTCGCTGCTCAATCTCGGCGATGGAACGGCTGCAGGCGCCAAGTGGGGACGCACGTTCGAGGGCAGGTGGGTCATGCGTCTGAAGGACCGGATCGACCGCCAGTTCATGGACCGCTTCCAGGCGCTCGATCCGGGGGGCGCGCCCAGACCCTGGCTCGCCGCCATGACCCAGGCGGAGGGCAACGGCGGCGGAGGCGCCATGGGCCACGCGGGCGGAGGCGAAGCGGCGCCCATGTTCTGCGGCGGCTGCGCCGCGAAGGTCGGGCCCGATCGCCTCGCCAGGGCGCTCGCGCGGGCGGGCCTGGTCGCGAAGACCGGCCAGAGAGCCGACGTGATCCTGGATGTGGCCACCCCCGACGACGCCGTGGCGTACCGGACACCGGCCGGCGACCGGGTCGTCGCTTCGCTCGATGCCTTTCCCGCCTTCACCGACGACCCATGGCTCGTTGGACGAGTAGCCGCGGTCAACGCCTGTTCCGATCTCTACGCCACCGGCATAGTACCCCGGGTCGCCCAAGCCCTGGTCACCCTGCCCCAGACCGCGGACGGCGAGGCAGCGGAGGAACTGCTGGTCCAGGTCCTCGCCGGCGCCCGCGCGGCCCTGGATGCCGAGGACGTGCTTCTGCTCGGCGGCCACACGAACACCGGGCCCGAACTGGTCGTCGGCTTCCACGTCGAGGGAGTCGCCGGGAACGGCCACGACCTGCTGCTCAAGGGCGCGGTCCAGCCGGGTGACGAACTGGTGCTGACCAAGCCGCTCGGCTGCGGCGTCCTGCTCGCTGCCGATCGCATGGGCCTGTGCCCGGGTCGCTCAATCCGCGCCGCTCTCGCCTCGATGCAGACCAGCAACCGCGGCGCGATGGAGGCGGCCCGGCGCTCCGGGGTCCGGGCGGCAACCGACATCAGCGGCTTCGGTCTCGCCGGCCACATCGGCGAGATGGCCCAGGCCAGCGGTGTCGACATCGAGGTCGATGTCGATGCTCTCCCTGCCCTACCCGGCGCCCTGGAATTGCTGGAACGCGGCGAGCGCAGCACGAGTCACCACCAGAACACCCGCCTGCCGCTGCCCGTGAAGCGCCAGGCGTTGCCGGGGCCGCGGCTGGAATTGGCCTTCGACCCGCAGACCGCGGGCGGTCTGGTGCTGGCGGTCGAACCGGGTCGGAGCGGAGGCCTGGTCGACGATCTACGCTCCCAGGGACTCGCTTCGGCGCGTGTGGTCGCACGAGCCCGGCCAGCGCGCTCGGAGCGCCCGCAGTTGATCCTTCGCTAGCGCCGCCGGGGGTCCACAGAACACGCAAGTAAGGCGTAAATCGTGCTACGCTCCGCCTCATGATTGCCGCCGACGGCGCCCTCGGCGTTTCACCGCGGCCCGCCACTGCGCCGGCCGGAGCGGTGCGCGGCCGCGGCGCCGCCGCCAACCCGAGGAACCGCTTCGAACGGATCGATATCGACTTCGAGCCGGGCGAGAGCCCGGCCGAACGAGGCGATGCTCCGCCGACGGAACTGTTCCGCGACGACTCGAAGACGGTCCTGTCGCGAAACGACTCGCCGGATCTCGGCTTCCAGTACAGCCTGAATCCGTACCGCGGCTGCGAGCACGGCTGCATCTACTGCTATGCGCGGCCCACGCACGAGTACCTCGGCTTCTCCGCCGGGCTCGATTTCGAGAGCCGGATCCTGGTCAAGGAAAGAGCGCCCGAATTGCTGCGCCGAGCCCTGGAGAACCCCCGCTGGACGCCCCAGGTCATCATGCTCTCCGGCGTCACCGACCCCTACCAGCCGATCGAGCGGCGGCTCCGAGTCACCCGCCGGTGTCTGGAGGTGCTGGCCGAGTTCCGCAACCCGGTAGCGATCGTGACCAAGAACCATCTTGTGACCCGCGACCTCGACCTGCTCCTGGAACTCAACCGCTTCCAGGCCTGCGCCGTCCACCTGTCGATCACCTCGGTGTCGCCGTCGCTTTCGGCCCGCATGGAGCCCAGGGCTTCGAGTCCACGGCGGCGGCTGGAAGCACTGCGCGAACTGAGTGAGGCCGGCATTCCCTGCGGCGTGATGGCGGCGCCGATCATCCCTAGTCTCAACGACGACCAGATCCCGGCCATCCTGGAGGCGGCCGCCGAGGCCGGCGCCCGGCGAGCGGGCTACATCCTGGTCCGGCTGCCGCACGGTCTTCGAGAACTCTTCGCCGACTGGCTCAGTACGCACTTTCCGGACCGACGGGATCGGGTTCTGAACCGGCTGCGCGAGGCCCGCGACGGCGACCTCAACGACCCCCGCTTCCACCACCGCATGAAGGGCAGCGGAGAGTACGCCGGGCAGATCGGTCGCCTGTTCGAGACCGTTCGGCGTCGAGTCGGGCTCGAAGGCGGCCGGAGCGGCCGCACGGGAAGCCCATCGGCAGCCTCGTTCCGGCGCCGGACTGCCCAGCGAACCCTGTTCCATCCGTGCGCCCGATGACGGGCGCACGGACTGGTTCACGGGTGGCGCGGGTCGCGCCACCCGGGTTCGAGAACCCCCCGCCGCCGCCGACGCCGTCATGACCGGCGGCAGTTACAATGGACAATGGGACCCGGTCCCTACTTGGGTCTGAGACCGCTCGCTGCTACAATGCGCGTCCGCTCGACGGCGGCAACGGGCCCCTGGAACAGTTGAAACGATAGGTACGCCGGTCGGAGTCGACCCTCGGCAGGCTGATCGGCTCGCTGCCTCCACGCCCATCGATCGGCAAAGCAAACAGGAAATCGGGGAGACAGGTGAAGTTCAACGGGCCCAAGGTCAAGCTCTCGCGCAAGCTGGGCGTCGCTCTGACGTCCAAGGCCGCGCGCTACATGGAAAAGAAGAGCCATCCGCCAGGCATGCATGGCCTGAAGCGGCGACGTCGCCAGAGCAACTTCGGACGGCAGTTGCTCGAGAAGCAGCGGCTGCGCTTCCAGTACAACGTCAGCGAGCGCCAGCTCCGCAACTACTACAAGCGCGCGACCCGCATGAGAGGGGTAACCGGCGACAACCTCGTCGGCCTGCTCGAAACCCGGCTCGACGCGGTCGTCCACCGCGCCTTCGCTCCCAGCGTGTTCGCCGCGCGCCAGTTCGTCGGCCACGGTCACATCCTGGTCAACGGGCGCCGGGTGGACATCCCGTCCTACCGGGTCAAGGAGGGCGACGTCGTCGAGGTACGCGAGAAGAGCAGGAAGCTGCGTTGCTTCAACGAGCCGCGCGGGGTCACCGTGCCCACCTACGTCGAGACGGACGAAACGGGCTACGAGGCGACGCTTCGCGGCACGCCGGTTCGGGACGAGGTCCCGATCGTGTGCGAAGTGCCTCTCGTCATCGAGTACTACTCCCGCTAGCGGCAGGCCGAGAGCCGGACATGCTGCGCATCGCCCCACAACACAAGCGCATCTCGATTCCCACCGTCGCTATCGCTGCCGCCGCTCTGCTCGCCGGCGGCGGCCCGGCGGCGGCTGCCGGCTTTAGCATCAGCGGCACGGTCACCTACGAAGGCGAGCCGCTCAAGCGCTACCCGCTGCGCATGGACGCCGACCCGAACTGCGCCGAAGTCTACGACGGCAAACGGGTCCTCTCGCGCGACAGCCTGATCGGAGAGGGCGGCGCGATCGAGAACGTCTTCGTCTACCTGAAGGAGGCGCCCGAGGGCAACGCCGGCGAAGCACCGGCGAAGGCCGTGCGACTGGAGCAGCGAGGCTGCCTCTACACACCGCGGATTCTCGGTGTCCGCGTCCAGCAGGACATCGAGATCGTCAACGACGATCCCACGCTTCACAACGTGCGGGCCCTGGCCAAGGCGAACCGGCCGTTCAACATCGGCCAGCCGGCGCGGGGCACGAGAACCAAGTCGTTCCGGGCGCCCGAGATGCCGATCAAGGTCAAGTGCGATGTCCATCCTTGGATGGCCGCCTACGTGTTCGTCATGGAGCACTCCTTCCACTCGACCACCGGCAGCGACGGCGCGTACCGGATCGAAGGCTTGCCCGCCGGTTCCTACGAACTCGTCTTGTGGCACGAGAAGCTGGGCGAGCAGGTGGTCGAAGTCGAGGTAAGCGGCAATGTCGAGGGTCTTGACTTGACCTTCGAAGGCGGCGAGTAGGCGTACGGGAGGATGGCCTACGGCGTCCGGAAGATCGCAGGAATAGGTCCGGCCGTCGCCAAGAAACTGGCCACAGCCGACATCCGGACCACGGCCGCGCTCCTCGCCGCCTGTAGCGGCCGCAGGGAGCGCCGGCTGCTCTCCGAGCGCACCGGCCTGCCCGAGCGGCAGCTCCAGAAGTTCGTCAACATGGCCGACCTGATGCGCATCCGCGGCATCGGCGGAGACTTTGCCGAACTGCTCGGCGCTTCGGGTGTGCGCACGGTCCGCGATCTGAGCCGTCGCCGCGCCTTCAACCTGGCCACCAAGATGAGCACGGTGAACGCGGCCCGGAAGCTGAGCCGCCGCGCGCCCTCCGCCTCGATGGTGGAACGCTGGATCACACAGGCCAGGGAACTCAAGGAGGTCTAGTGCCGACCCGGCGCCCTCTCGGCATCGGTTTCGTCGGCAGCGGCTTCATCACCCGCTTCCATATCCGTTCCTGGACGGCGGTCCGGGGCGCGGACATCCGGGGCGTCTGGAGTCCCAACCGGACCAGCGCCGAGTCCGCGGCAGCACTGGCGAACGACCTCGACGTCGGCGACGCCAGGGCCTACGAGTCCATCGCGGCGATGGTTGAGGACGATGGCGTGGACGCGATCTGGATCTGCGGCCGCAACGACCACCGCGTCGCGAACATGGAGGAGATCGCGGACGCCGTGCGCACCGGCCGTGGCCGTCTGGTCGGCGTCGCGTGCGAGAAGCCGCTCGCGCGCAACGCCGCCGAAGCGCTGCGAATGGTCGAGCTCGCGCGTGAGATCGAGGTTCTGGACGGCTACCTCGAGAACCAGGTCTTCAGCCCCGCCGTGGTGCGCGGCCGCGAACTCGCCTGGGAACGCGGCGCCCGAGCCGCCGGCAGGCCCTACCTGGCCCGCGCAGCCGAGGAGCACTCCGGCCCGCACAACGCGTGGTTCTGGCGCGGCGACCTGCAGGGCGGCGGTGTGCTGAACGACATGATGTGCCACTCGGTCGAGGCGGCGCAGTTCCTGCTCACCGACCCGGACAAACCGCGCAGCAGCCTGACGCCGAAACGGGTCAACGCCCAGATCCACTGCCTGAAGTGGCAGCGCCCCGAGTACGCGGCGCGCCTGCGCCAGCAGTACGGCGACACGGTCGACTACGCGCGCCGGCCGGCGGAAGACTTCGCGCGCGCCATGGTCGAGTACGAGGACGAAGCCGGCACGCCCCTGGTGGTCGAGGCAACGACCTCGTGGAGCTATGTGGGCGCCGGTTTGCGACTGACCATGGAACTGCTGGGCCCCGAGTACTCAATGCGGGCCAACAGTCTCGACACGGACCTCGAGCTCTTCTTCAGCCGCGATCTCCGCGGCCGTCGCGGCGACCGTCTCGCCGCTGTTGAACAGCGCACCGGAGAGGATCTGGTCGAGAAACAGAACGCGGAGATGGGACTGATGCCGGTCCTCCCGAACGAGCCCGTGGCCTACGGCTACGACGCCGAGAACCGGCACATGGTCGAGAGCTTCCGCCGGGGCAAGCGACCCAGGGAGACCTTCGAGGACGGTCTGGAGGTCACCCGCCTGTTGATGGCCGCCTACATGAGCGCCGAGTTGGGCCGGACCGTCGACTACCCGCCCGAAGGTCTCGACGAGTTCGTGCCCGCGGTCGCCCGCGGCGAGTGGAACCCCGCCCGCTGAACCCGGCGCGGGTCCGCTACTCGTCTACCTCGTAGTAGTCCACGAAGCCGATCATCATCTCGTCCGTGGTCTCCCGGCCCCAGGACACGTCGCGGGTCGGATCCGGGTTGTTGGGATTGCCGCTGCCGTTGTCGTAGGTGGCCACACACAGCAGTTTCGTACCCGCGGGCATCGGCTTCGGCTCGACCAGGCGGTAGGTCGTCTGCCAGTTGAAGTCGTAGCCATCCACCCGCAACAGGATCTCGGCGCCGCCGTCCGGATACTCGGCCCGAAACTCGAACGTGTCACCGCGCAGGTGCATGTGCGGCCGCAGCGACAGCAGGCGGCTCTCACGCGGGAACACGAGTTCGGCCTCGAAGCGAACATCGCTCTCCCCGGCCGGAATCCACAGGAACGGAGTCGAGCACAGGGCCGTGCGCGACTCGTGCCGGGGCCGCTCGGAGGCGAGCACCAGACCGATCCGGCTGCGGTCGGTCTCCACCCGACCGGTCGGCGTGTAGTGCATCTGGAAGTCGATCACCGCGCCCGCGGGCAGCCGGCGACCGACGCCCGGCGGCATAACGAGCGGCGCCGTGCCCGGGGCGTAGCCGCCCAGGTCGCCCGCGGTGCGCGGGTCCCCGCCGACTCGCGCCGCCGCCACACCGGCGCCAGGGAACGCCTGGACGATCACGTGATGAACGACGGCGGCGTTGCCCGGCTGCGTCTCAGCCGCCTGAATCCACACGTCCTCGGGCAACACCGTCTCCACCCGGTAGCCGTGGTACGGGACCTCGCCGGCGGCCGGAATCGTGACCTCCTGCGGCAGCTCGTAGATCAGGTCGGGGGCGCCGATCCGCCAGCTCTCCGAACGATCCGGGCCAAGGGCTGGCGTCACCTCACCGCCTCCGGACCCGGGGCGGCTGCCGCCGTCGACCCAGGCCAGCAGCTTCTCCTTCTCGGCCGCCGGCAGTCGCCGGTCGTTGGCGAACTCGCCGTAGCGCGGGTCGGCGTGCCACGGGGGCATTGCCTCCGTGGCTATGGCGCGCCGGATCGAGGACGACCAGGCGCGGGCCTGCTCAAAGGTCTCGAGCGCGAATGGCGCCGGCCCACCCTCATGGTGGCAGCCCGCGCAGCGGACGCGGAACACCCCGGCTACGCGGTCGTAGTCGACCTCTGCCGCGGGCAGCGCCGCCGAAGCGACGACCGAAACGGCCAGGACGGTAACCACCGCCGCGCCGGCTTCAGCGGAGACGGCAGCAGCCCGCGCCCTAAGACTCGTATCACTCCGGGCCTGGGAACGCGGGCGTCTCGCCCGCATCCGGCGCGCAAGCGCCGGTCCGGCAGCTTCAACAGACGTCCCGATCAGGGGCCGCCCTGGTTCGTCAACCGGTAGAGCTTGCTTCGGGTGCGAATGAAGAGGCTGCCGTCGGCGATCGCCGGCGTCGACATGCACATCTCGTCGAGCGAGTTCTTGCCCACGACCTGGAACTCGTCGCCGGCTTCGATGACGAACGTGTCGCCGTCCTCGCTGAGCACGAAGACCTTGCCGTTGTAGGCCCAGGGCGAGGCCGTGAAGGCGCCGGAGCCGCGCTCGATGCGCTGCTTGCCGTAGACCTCGGCGCCGGTCTTCGGATCGTGCGCGGTGAAGAAGCCGCGGTCGAGCAGGGTGTAGAACCGGTCGCGGTAGATCAAGGGCGTCGGGTTGTAGGCGCCGGCCTGGGGCTGGTACCAGACCACCCAACGGTTGCTCTGCTGGTCCTCTTCGAGCGTGATGTCGCCCGTAGCACCTGGCTTGATCGCGTAGACCGGGCGGATCTGATCGCCGATGTAACCCGACGACACGTAGAGCAGGCCGTACTCCGAGAACGGCTGGGGGATTGCGATCGACGACATGCCGCCGAAGTGCCACAGGAGATTGCCCTCCTTGTCGTACGACCGCACCTGGTCGGTACCCACAGTGATCACCTCGGTGCGCAGCTCGTTCTCCCACGCGAAGGGCGTCGCCCAGTTGCTGCCCTCCTCGCGGGGGTCGCGCCAGAGCTCCTCGCCGGTCGCGGCGTCGAGCGCGAGCATGAAGGACTGGTCCTCGTTGTCGTTCACGATGTAGAGCTGCCCGTCGTGCACGATCGGCGACGCCGCGGTACCCCAGCCGTAGCGCGTCGGCACGGCCTCGAAACGACGCTCCCACACCGGTTCGCCGTCGAGCGTGAACGCGAACACCCCGACGTTGCCGAAATACGCATACACGCGCTCACCGTCCGTGACCGGGGTCTCCGAGGCGTAGGTGTTCTTCAGGTGCCTCGCAAAGTCCGGCGCGGCGACCATCACCTCGCGCTCCCAGCACTTCTCGCCCGTCTCGACATCGAAGCAGTAGACCGACCAGTGGTGGACATCAGCCGACGGCTGCATCCGGTTGCCGCCCAGGTAGAGCCCCTTCTTCGGCTCTTCGACCTCACCCTCGCTCCATACCGTGGTGACGAAGATGCGGTCGCCCAGGACGATCGGCGAGGACCATCCGAGACCCGGCACGTCCACGGACCAGACCACGTTCTCCTCCGTACTCCAGCTCTCCGGCAGGCGGGGATCGTCGGCGGCGACGCTCATCGAGTTCGCGCCGCGGAAGGAGGGCCAGTTGTCGGTCGCCGGCGGCGCGGCGAGGGCCGAGCCGGCGGCCAGCAGGACCACGCCGAGGGCGGCGAGCAGATGGGTGAATCGACGCATCAAAAACCTCCTGTGGGGAGATCGGTTCGAACAGATCCAGCCTGCGCCTAAGGCGCAAGCGGTCAGGATCGCGGTTGCAACGGCGGGGCGCAGCTTACCACCGGCTCAGGCGCCGCCTTGGGAACCCGGGTGGCGCGATCCGCGCCACCCGCGAACCACTCCGTGCGGCCGTCATAGGGCGCACGGATGGCACGCGGGCATCCTGCCCGCATCCGGCGCGCTAGCGCCAGACCTTGTTGGCGCTAGAGCCGGCTCAAGCGGCGCCAGCGCCCGCCCGCCTCTCCAGGTCGAGCAGCGCCTGTTTGACGGGAAGGCCGCCGCCGTATCCTCCGAGCTTCCCGTCGTGGCTGATCACCCGGTGGCAAGGCACCACCACCGGCGCCGGGTTGCGGCCGTTCGCCGCGCCCACCGCCCGCGAGGCCATCGGCTTGCCGATCCGCGCCGCCAACTCGCCGTATGAGATCGTCTCGCCGAACGGGATACGACGTAGCTCGGCCCACACCCGTCGCTGGAACTCCGTGCCCTCGAGAGCCAGGGGCAGGTCGAACTCCCGCCGCCCACCGGCGAAGTACTCCTCGATCTGCCGCTTCGCCTCCGCCAGCGCCACAGGCAGAGCGCCATTCGAGGGCGTCCATGCGGGGTTCGGCGCCTCCGCAGCAAGGTTCGGCAGGTCGATCCGGTCGACGGCGTCCTCGCCGCCCACCAGTCGGAGAGTGCCGATTGGGGTGTCGAAGTCGTGGTAGGTGGCGGTCATTGGGAGGGTCTCCATTCCGGGGCGCGATAGAGCGTGGCGGCGAGGGCAAAGTCTAATCCACAGGCCACCTTTCGCTGAGGACTCACACCTTCGATTACTCTCTTGAATAAATCTATTCAGTAGCGTAATTTCTGTTCCGCCATGGAGTATGAGCGCGAGCAAGTGGCCGTACTGAGAGGACGCTTGGCAGAGTCTCCAATGGCGATCCAGGCCGTCTTCGGGCCCCGGAGTTGCCCCGGTTTCGTGGACAGTTTAGGTTTAGGGATCAAGCGGCTTGGTAGTAGCTCTTCTCGAAGTTGACGGGTGAGCGGTGTCCGATACCGGAATGTCTGCGATGCGGGTTGTACCAGGCCTCGATGTATCGGAAGATCTCGCTCTTCGCCTCGTTGCGGCTGCGGAAGTCGTTGGTGTCGATGAGTTCGCATTCGAGGCTGGCGAAGAAGCTCTCGGCCATGGCGTTGTCGTAGCAGTCTCCCACGGAGCCCATCGAGGGCAGGATGCCGGCGTCGCGACAGCGCTTGCCGAAGGCGAGGGAAGTGTATTGGCTGCCTTGGTCGGAGTGGTGAATCACGCCCGGCGGCGGCCGGCGCTGCGCGATCGCCATGTTCAAGGCGGCGAGCACGAGGTCGGCGCGCAGATGGGACTCCATCGCCCAACCCACGATTCGGCGGCTGAAGACGTCGAGCACGCCGGCGAGGTACAGGAAGCCCTAGAGGGTCGGCACGTGCGTGATGTCCGCCACCCACAGGCGGTTCGGCGCCTCGGCCTCGAAGCGGCGCTCTACGCGGTCCGGCGCCGGCCGGGCATCCGGGTCGCGCCGGGTCGTGCGCGGCCCCTTGCGCCGGCTGATGCCCGCCAAGCCCGCCTGCTTCATCAGGCGAGTGATCCGCTTGCGGCTCACCAACAGGCCTTGCTCGGCCAGCTCGGCCCGGATCCGAGGCGCACCGTAGGTCCGGCGGCTCCGTTCGTGGATCTCTCGAATCCGTTGCACCAGCGCGTCGTCGGACCGCGCCCGCTCGGAGCGCTTCCGCTTGAGCCACGCACAGAACCCGCTCGCGGAGACACCGAGCACCCGGGCCATCGAGTGCTTTCCAATCCTGAAATGAGCGTGAACGGGACCGTCATGGAGAGTCGAGTCGGGTCGGTCTCGGGGTAGTTCTGGGGCGGCAGACGGTTCTGCACCGTCTGCCGCCTAGGGTAGCGCCCGCTGCGAGGCCGCGGCGGTTGCGGGCGTTGTGTTCCGGCCTGGGCCGATGGTGTTGTGCGGTGTATGGCATCGGGCTGCGCGGTCTGCGGTTCAGGCGCTCCGGCGCCGGTGGGGATCGGACTCCCGGTCGATGAGTTCAAAGAGTCTGGCACGAGCCAGCTTGAGGGCGATCGCGGCGTCGAGGTCGCTCGTGGCGCCGGCCTGGTCTTCGAGGGCGGCGATGGTGACGCCGGGCCTGAGGTACCGCTCCGCGTCCGGCAGGGACTTGAGCTTCTCGAACGGCGTCATGGTGTCCTGGTAGCGGTAGCGTTTCCTGGTGCGGCCCTTCCTGTCGGTGACCTCGGTGGGAAACAGGCACGGGCGATGGAAGTTGAGGAAGGGGGTGAGCACATCGCGTGCGAAGACGTTGATCTCGCGGGCGAAGAGCTTGGGGATGTGCCGGTATCCGAACTGGCGCCGGATCACGTTGCCGTTCTTGCTCTCGACCAGGGCGTTGTCGTTGGTGTGCCGGCTGCGGGACTTGGTGAACTCGGGGACGTGCAGTTGGTTGAGCATCTCGGCGACCTTGCGGTTGATGTACTCGGAGCCGTTGTCGGCGTGGAAGCCCAGCACCTTGAAGGGGCAGGACTCGATGAGCTCCTTGAGCACCGGCACGAGACACCGTTGGGAGATGGCCCGTACCGTCGCCACGTGCTCCCACTGCAACACCTCGTCCACGAGGTTGATGTGGTACACGCCCTTCTCGCCGTCTTTGTCCCCCTGATGCACCGTGTCCACCCGCAGGTAGCCCGGCTTCCCCTCCGGCTGGGGCTTGCGTCGTTCCCCGATCCCGACCGCGGTCGACCGCGTCTTCTTGAACGTCGTCCGGCGCCGCTGGTAGGTGGTCGACTTGCGCAGGTTGTAGAACTGGCCGTTCGAGATCACAGCCAGACGCTCGAAGCGCTCGTCGCCGTACACCTCGAACTGGCGCCGCATCACCGCCCGCGTGCTGTGACCGCACATCTGGCCCAGTGCCGCGTCGACCTCGGCGAGAAGGCCGATGTCGGCCTTCGTGTAACGCCGCCCGAATGCGTGAGGCGGCGCACCGCGGCGGTCCTCGATGCGGCCCGTCTCCCGGTGCTGCCGGATCAGCCGCGTCAACTGCGACTCGGACTTCCCGGTCATCTTCATCAGGTAGCGCCGAATCATGCCCTTGTCGCGCCTCACAAGCGCCCGGTAGCGGAACCTGACCAGCGTCTCACGGATGAACTCGTACGTCGATCCGCGGTCCACCACCACGAAGTCCACCGCCTCGTTGCCGGCCACGAAACTGCGGACCTCACAAAGAGTCTGAAGTCGGCCTGTCTGGAGCGTCACGATCATCCTCCGATGATCCCCGATACCGGCGCTTCACGCTCACTTCTCGCTGGATTCACGCACCCCGCTCACGCTCACTTCTCGCTGGACAGCTCTCATCGTGGTGACATGAAACTCGGCCTGGTACGCTCTCATGAACCCGTAGACCTCCTGGGTCCCGTCCCCCGAGCGAACCAGGCCGTTGCTTTTGCCAGGATCTCCCGTTCCTCGCGCAACCGCCGGTTCTCGCGCCGCAGCCGGCGCAACTCCTCTCGCTCCACGCTGGTCATGCCGTCGCCGCGGCGGCCCTCGTCACGGTCCGCCTGCGCCACCCAGTTACGGATCGACTGCGACGACGGCTCGAACTCGCGAGCCAGTTGGTCCGGGCTGCGCCCGGACCGGACCTGCTCCACCATCTGCTGCCGGAACTCTGACGGGTACGGTGGTCTTGATCTCGACATCGTGAATACCTCCTCCTCCAAGGATCTGGTGTCCACGAAACCGGGTCAAGCTCACCCTGCTCTCGGGCTTGCAGGCACTACTGCCGCAAGAAGTCGACGCCCAGCCCGAAGGCCAATACGCCGCCAACCGGCGCGCCGACATCCGCTTGGCCTGTTCCGGCTTCCACGTCCCCATTGAAATCAAGAAGCAATCCCACCGTGCCCTCTGGCGCGCCGCCCGCGATCAACTCGTCGCCAAGTACACGCAGGATCCAGCGACCGGCGGCTACGGGATCTTCCTGGTGCTCTGGTTCGGCGAGCCCGAGAAGACTCCGCTAGACGAAACTGGCACCCGCCCCGGCAGCCCCGAAGAGCTCCGGCAACGGCTCGAAGCCTGCATCGCGAGGCAACTGGCGCCCGATCAGGCCCGGAAGATCGCCGTCCGGGTCATCGACGTCAGCAAGCCCTGATCGCCGGCAGCCGAGGCGACAGGCGGGCGCCTCCCCGCCGACGCCTCCGGCGCAAGCTCGGCGAACACTCAGCGCACGTCGCCGGCACGGCGGAGGAAGTCGTCCGCGTCCCGGCATTCCAGGGCCAGTTCGATCAGCGCCGGCACGTCCGCCACGCGGTCAATCTCGTCGAGCCATGCGCGGAGCCGCGGCGTCACGGCAATCCCACGCCCGGTCAACGCCTGGGGAACGGCGGTTCGGAGGATCTCCAGTTGAGCTTCCGATCTTCCTTCGGCCCGCCCTTCGGCTCTTCCCTCGGCCCGCCCTTCGGCCCGCCCTTCGGCTCGCGCTTCGGACCGCTGCTCTTCCAGCTCCCGGCTCAGGAACGGGTCGTCGGCGGCGCTCGTTCCCTCTGCGGCGCCGAGGACGCCTCCGACCTGGCGCAGGATGTCGACGGTCTCCAAGGAGGCCTCCGGCTCATTCAACGCCCGGTGAATCGCGGCCGCCGTCCAGCCGGGGAACGCCCGGCTGCTCGCGGCTTCCACGTACCGGCCCGCCTCCAGGACATGGATCGTGAGACCGGAGCGGCGGGATTTCGGCCGGTACCGCCAGCTCGCCTCCGGCACTTCGACCCAGACCTCAGGGAACCCCCAGGACTCGTAGATGCTCAGCTTCCGCCGGCGGGCGTCGGTGCTGTAGTCCACTTCCAGGACCACATCCGGCAGCGTGTCGACGCCGTACTTGATCTCAGCGCCGCGCGGCGCCTCCCTAGCCGGACGCAGGTAGACCACCTGGTCCGCCGCCATGACCCGATCGTGCCCTCCGTCCGGTCCGCGCACGACGAGCGCCGCCGCCCCGATCACATCGATCGAAGAACCTCGTTTCGCCGCGATCAGGCGGACGCAGCCCGCGAGCCGCATCGCCCCGTACTCGTGGTGAGTGGTCGCGGGCTCGGCCACCATCGCGATCTCGGTGCGCGCGTCCCAGTACTCGAAACGGCCTTCATAGTCGTCGAGTTCGTCGCGCCGAATCCGCACCGGATGGCAGCCCGGAAACTCCACGGCTTGCGGAGCGGGGCCATCGTCGGGCACTCCGGGAGGCGTCTTCGCGGCCGGCTCGACCATGGTTCGACCCTACACCGAGAGCGGCCCCGGAATCGGTCGACGAACCCGGCGGTCGACACCTGCGTCAACGTGGAGGCAAGCTACCCACCCCCACTGCCCCGGCGCCACAACAGGATCGCCGCGTAGGCCCGCACCGGCCGCCAGCTCTCGGCCATCGCCTCCAACTCGGCCGCGCTCGCCGGCTGTTGCGGATTCACCGCCTTGCGCAGTCCCAGATCGCTGGCCGGGAACGCATCCGCGTCGCCCAAGGCGCGCATGGCGATGTACTCGACGGTCCAGGGACCGAAACCCTTGATGGCGAGCAACCGCTCCCGGACCTCCGCCGGGTCGGCGTCGAACCGCAGAGTGCCGGTTGCTATCTCGGCCGCCATCTCATGTAGCGCCCGCGCGCGGGCGGCGGTCAGGCCGATCGTCCGCAAGTCGAAGGCGGCAACCTGCTCCGGCGTCGGGAAGGTGCGCTCGAGTCCGGCCTCCCGCAACGTGCCTGGAAGCTCGTCGCCCAATGCCGCAACCAATCGACCCGCCAGCGTGCGCGCGCCGGCTACCGAGATCTGCTGCCCCAGGACCGCGCGCACCGCGGTCTCGAAGCGGTCCCAGGCGCCCGGAACCCGCACGCCGGCGAAACTCCTGCTCTCGGTCGCGAACTCCGACGCCGCACCTAGCGTCTCCGCAACCCGATCGGGATTCGCGTCGAGGTCGAATAGCCGCCGGACTCCGCGGGCGATCGCCTTCTCCGCTTCGGAGCTGGTCGTCTCCGGTTGAGCCGCGCGGACCTGCACTTCGGCCAGGGCACCAGGTCCAAAGCCGACCTGCAGCACCGCGGGACCGGCGCCGGCCTCGTGGACCGCGGACGGAAGAGACGCCAGGTCGATCGTCCGGCGGTAGAGCAGCCGCTCCGGGTCGACGACCTCGACGCCCGGCAGCGCCCGGACGGCAAAGAACTCCAGCAGGCCGCGGACATCGAACGGACGCCGGTAGGCCTCTTCGAAGGTACAGACGGGGAGCGACATGCGGTGCGGGAGCATAGTCGCCGGACGCTCGCCTCCGGCGCGATAGCCTCACCGCCCCCTATCGACCGACCAAGGACGAAACCATGACCGAACTCCCCGCCGACGGCCTCGCACTCCACTCCACGATCCGCGCCAACGACAGCGGCGGCGGCACGGTCGAGCTCGCACTCGCTCGCGTGCCGGTACCCGACCCCGGGCCGGACGAGGTCGTCATCCGGGTCGAGGCGGCGCCGATCAACCCCTCCGACCTCGGCGTGCTGTTCGGTCCCGCCGATGTCGCAACGGCGAGGGCCGTCGAAGGCGAGCACGGCCCGGCCGTTGTCGCCGACATTCCCGACGGGCTGGTTCGCCTGGTGGCCGGTCGCCTCGATCAGACGATTCCGACCGGCAACGAGGGCGCCGGGGTCGTCGTCGCGGCCGGTTCCTCGGCCCGTGCGCAGGACCTGGTCGGCCGCACCGTGGCCGTACTCGGCGGCTCGATGTACGCCGAGTACCGGTTGTCCGAAGCGAAGCGGTGCCTCGTGCTGCCCGACGGCACGACGCCGGCGGAAGGCGCATCCTGTTTCGTCAACCCGCTGACCGCTCTCGGCATGGTCGAGACGATGCGGCTCGAGGGTCACAGCGCCCTGGTCCACACCGCTGCCGCCTCGAACCTCGGGCAGATGCTGCAGAAGATCTGCAGCGCGGACGGCGTGCCCCTGGTCAACATCGTGCGCCGGGTGGAGCACGAGGAACTCCTGCGGGGCCTGGGCGCCCGGCACGTCGTGAACTCGAGTTCCGACACCTTCATGGCCGACCTGGTCGCCGCGCTCACCGAGACCGGCGCCACCCTCGGCTTCGACGCCACCGGCGGCGGCAAGCTGGCCGGCCAGATCCTGACCGCGATGGAGGCGGCCCTATCCGCGAACGCCCCCGAGTACAGCCGCTACGGTTCCGCGACCCTGAAGCAGGTCTACATCTACGGCGGGCTCGACCGCAGCCGGACCGTCCTCACCCGGAACTTCGGCATGGCCTGGGGTCTCGGCGGCTGGCTGCTCCCCCACTTCCTGCAGCGAATCGGCCCCGAGGCCGCAGAGAGGCTCAGGCAACGGGTCGCCGCCGAGATCAGGACCACCTTTGCCTCAAGCTACGCCAATACGGTCACCTTGCAGGAGGCCCTGGACCCGGCAACGGTTGCGGTTTACGCGAAGCAGGCGACCGGTGAGAAGTACCTGGTCACGCCGCACGGCTAGCGACTACACCCGGCGGTACGCCAGATCGCCCTCCATGTATGTGAGGTAGAAGGACTTCGGGACGATCCCGCCGCCCGGGTTGCGGAACCAGAGCGGGCGGCGGTAGACCGTCTCCCCGCCGAGCGACTCGGCGGCGGCCTGGAGCGTGTTCTCCGTAGCCAGTACGGTCGCTTCGGCACAGCCGTGGCTTGCCAACTCGGCAAGTGCCGCGCGCAGTACCGGCGCCGCCCCCTCGGCCAGGTAGGGCAGGTGGACGATCCGTCCGGTCGGCGGATCGTTCGCCCGGTTCACGTAGAGCAACAACGGCCCGAGCGTCTGCCCGGCTCGGCTGAGAGTGAACACGAGGCCGTCGTGCTCGGGACAGGCGGCGAGCCAGGCCAGGTGCCCGGGATCGGCGACGTTGACGAGCCGGTGGGAGCCGGCATCAGGCGCCACAGCGGCTGGGTCATACGAGAGGAGGTCGACCTCGAGCCCGGCGGCGCCGCGCGACCCGACCGCCGTCGGCAATCGAAGCTCGCACGCTTCGCCGACCCGCTGGAAACCTCGCAGCACCAGCATCGACTGGGTCGTGGGCGTACCGCCCAGAACGACCTCGAACTCGGCGTCCGGCACACTGCCGCCCAAGGGCACACCGGCAGCCCCGCGCGAGCCGGGTTCCACCATCCACAGCATCCGGTGCGCTCCCCTGGCCATCCGATCGTGGATCCGGTAGCTGCTGTTCAACGACCCCACATGACCGACGACCTCGCCCTGCCGCTCGGCGACCAGGGACTCGACTTTGGGTCCGGGTGGGCCGCTGAACAGAAGCCACCGCAAGATCTCGGGTTCGCGCCTCAACCCGTAGACGATCTCCGTCAAGTCGGAGAGGCGTTCCAGGTCGTCTTCGTCCCCGGGGCGCAGGAGGACATCCTTCACGAGCCGTCGCGTAGCAGTGGGCGAGGATCCGCTCTGCAAGTCGTTCACGACCGCTCCGACCGGGGCGACACGCCGTCCGGCTCCGCTGTGCCACCCAGCCGGGCGCGAAAGGCCGCGTCACGTTCCGCCCGCAGCCGCAACCCCTCGCGGAACCGCTCGATGTTGGCCTCCGCGCGCCCCTTCAAGCGGCGGTACTTGTGCTCCGCCTCGAGCAGCAGCAACTCGTTCCACCCAAGCCCCTCTTCGGTCCAGTGGTACTCGTGCGTGAGGAGCTGGATCTGGTCGTAGCGGTCGAGCAGCGACGTCACCACGCCTTCCCTCCAGACCTGGGTGCTGTCGGAGAGGTACTTGATCCGTTCGAAGTAGAGCCGGTCGTAGGCGTCGACGATGCCGGGAATGCCCAACGTCCGGCCCGAACGCATCGGCATGTGAGGGCTCGCCGCCCGAATCTCCGTGTCGAAGAAGCCTTCGATCAGACCGATCGCGCGCCGCGCCACCTCGACCGGGTCGCCGCCCGAGCGCTCCAGCAGGCCCAGGTCGTAGTGGAAGCCCAGGTCATGGCCCAGATCGAGGATCTCCTCGACGGCCTCGGCGCCGTCGGCGTCGAACAGGTTGTAGTCGGACCCGATCTGGACAAAGAAGGTCGAGCGCACGCCGGCGCCGCGGTCGGCCCGGGCCATCGTCAGCGCCGCGTCGAGGCTGAACTCCACGTCGTGCCGCATCAGCACGAAACGCTCCACGTCGAGCAGCGCCTCCCCCATCGGCGCCGCCTCCGCGAACGAGAACGTCCGGTGAGTCGCCACAATCCGCGCCAGGATCTCCCGGTAGTGATCGAGCGTGAAGTCGAGGTTCGGATCGGCGGGGCGATGCGGTCGCGGTCTGCTCATGCCGGTTGCCAGGAGACTTCGTCCCATATCGCGGTCGCCAAGTCGTCGACCGGACGCACGGCGCCGCCGTCGATCCAGTCGACCAGGCGCCGCGTCACGTCAGGGTAGTTCATCGGAATCGGCGCCGGACCACAGATCCAGGACTCGATCTGTTCCACGGTCAGCCGCTCGACGACGGTGCCAAGGCCGAGCGCCACGAGCGCCCGGCCGTTGAGGAACTGCTCCGGATGGCGTCCCATCGGTTGGACCAGGAGACGGCGGCCCAGGTGAAGCGCCTCGCTGACGAGCGAGAAACCCGCATTCGTGATCACTCCGGAGCAGGCGACCAGATCGGCCACGAACGCAGCGCGGTCGTAGGGACGGATCGAGACGTTGCCGCGGTCGACCGGCGCCGGCACCGGCCGGTAGGCGACGAACCGCCGGTGCGGCAAGCGCCCCAGCAGCCCGACGATGCTCTGCTCGCTCTCCGCGGGCAGGTAGACGAGGATCCTCTCGCCGGTGTCCGGCGGCGGACCGGCCTCGGCCGCCGCGACCACGTCGGGGCTGATCGTGGGCGGCAGATTCGCGCCGCCGAAGCGATGCCAGTGCAGGCCGACCGCGGTCCGAACCGGGGTGTAGACGGGTGCGAACAGGCGCAGCGCCAGACGCGCCGGCCCGGTCCGCCCCGGCAGGCGAAGACGGCGCTGGAACGCATACAGGTGACCGACGCCGATACTCGGCCGCCGGCAGCGACGCGCGATCCAGGCGGAAACCGGCTCGTAGTCGGTCAGCACGAGGTCGAAGCAGGACGCATCGAAGCTGCGCACGTCGCGCACGAAACGGGCCACGCGCAACTGCCCAAGGGTCTGGAGCATCCGCACCCGGCCGCCGGCGGCTCGGCCCGTGAACCCCTCGAGCAGCGTATGGCTGGCACGGATCTCGGGGTCTGCGAACGCCGCCGAAGATCGCCCGGTGAGCAGGCAGTGGACCTCGTGCCCTCGGCTTCGCAGGCCGGCCACCATCGCCGCCGATCGCACCAGGTGGCCGTGACCTGTGCCCTGAACTCCGTACAGAATCCTCATACCGGGACCGTGGACGGTCTTGTTCCAGACCAGAGCACGCGGGCGGAAGGTAGCATCCGCCGAGCCGCCGTCGCAAGCGAAGGCCGCTGTTACACTGGTTCTGCAGGGGGTGACACCACGCGCGTTCTCATTGCTGGCATCGACGGCTACCTCGGCTGGCCGTTGGCCCAGTACCTGACTGCCAGCGGCCACGAGGTTTCCGGCATCGACGCCGGTTTCCGCCGCGACTGGGTCGCGGAGATGGGCAGTTGTTCGGCCCTGCCGATCGCGTCGCTTATGGCGCGGCTCGACGCGTTCGAGTCCGCCTACGGCACTCGCCCGCACGTTGCCCTTGGCGACCTGACCGACCTCGAGCTGGTCTACCGGCTGTTCGAAGAGATCCAGCCGCAAGCGATCGTCCATCTCGGCGAGTGTCCGTCGGCGCCGTACTCGATGATGGACGCGAAACACGCGGTCTGGGTGCAGCGCAACAACATCGAAGGCACCCTCAACGTGCTCTTCGCGATGCGGGACCTGGCGCCCGACGCGCACTTGGTCAAGCTCGGCACGATGGGTGAGTACGGTACGCCGAACCTGGACATTCCTGAGGGCTTCTTCGAGATCGAGTACCGCGGCCGGCGCGACCGCCTGCCCTTCCCCCGCCAGGCCGGCTCCTGGTACCACTGGAGCAAGGTCCACGACAGCAACAACGTGATGTTCGCCTGTCGCATGTGGGAACTCAGAGCCACCGACGTGATGCAGGGCGTCGTCTACGGCACCCGCTTCCTGGGCGACGCGACGGGCAACGGGGCAAACCACCCGGTCGGAGAAGCCCTGAGAACGCGGCTCGACTTCGACCAGGCCTTCGGCACGGCGCTCAATCGTTTCTGCTGCCAGTCCGTGATCGGCGAACCGCTGACCCTGTTCGGGCGTGGCACCCAGCGTCGCGGCTTCCTGCCCATCTGCGACTCGATGCAGTGCCTGACCCTGGCGGTCGACAACCCGCCGGAAGCGGGCGACTACCGGGTCTTCAACCAGTTCGAGGAGACCTACACGGTCTCAGAGCTCGCCTCCAAGGTCGCCTCTGTCGCTTCCGACATGGGCCTCGATCCGCGGATCCGCCGGATCGAGAACCCGCGCAAGGAACTCGAACAGCACTACTACAACCCGGACCACGATCACTTGCGCGCCCTGGGCTACCAGCCGACCCGGGACATGGACTCGGAACTCCGCGCGATGCTCGAGGACCTGCTCCCCCACCACGACCGGATCGCGGCCAAACGCGACGTGCTCCTGCCCGACATCCGCTGGGACGGCAGCCGTAGGAGGTCAGCCTTTCTGGACGGAGAGAACAGCCTCGACGGAGAGAACGGCTCGGAACCGGACTCGTCGGCTACCGAGCCGCCGTCAGTCGACGACCCGCCGTCACCCCACGACCCGCCGTCACCCCACGACCCGGAAGCGCGTGCCGCAGATCAGGATCACGCCGTCGTCGCCCAGGCAGCCCCGCTCGCTCGCGGCTGAACGGGCGCGATCCGCGTCCACCGCACGCACGTCGATCCCACCCAGGCCCTCGGGCCGGCCGTCGGTCGGGTGCACGAAGCGAACGTCCGCGTTCTCAAGCGGCATGGTCGACACGCCACCCCTGTCCTGCAGCGGAATCTGGGCGATCTCGCTCCAACGCGCCGCGATGTCGGCGGGGCGAGGACTCTGGATCTCCGCCGCGACGATGCCGTCGATCACGTCGGTCCGGCGGCAGCGCTGCCAGTTCTCGCCCGCCGGTTCCCACGGGCCGTCAGGCTCCAGGCCGTTCGTCTGGCAGTCGATCTCGAAGAAGGACCCGCCGGTGTCCTTGGGATGGAGCTGCATGTTCTGAAAGCCGTGGCGCTCGAACTCGTTGACCACGCGGATGCCCAACTCCTCCACCCGCCGCCGGCGCGGGGCGTGGTCGTCGCACTGTGTGATCACCATGTAGCCGCCCTCGCCGTTCCGCCTCTCGATGTAACGGCCGCCGGCGGTGTTCTCCTCCACCGGCGCCACCACCTCAAGCAGTTGGTTGCCGATCGGCAGCAGGGCGTTCTCGAGCCCGAACCGACCGACGCCGGGATCGTTGTAGCAGACCTCGATATCGAACACCGCCTCAAGATCCGCCACCACCGGGGCCAGTTCTTCGGCTACCAGACAGATCTGCCGCAGACGCAGCCACATGACGGGGCTCCTTATCCTTGGATTGTTGGGGGCCGGATCATGGCACGAAGGAGGCGATGCCGGGAGATCGTGGCGCCGTACCGGGATTCGGGCTGCGGGCTGGCGGCCCTAGGTCTCCGGCCAGGAACCCCGGCCCTCGAGCATGAAGGTCAGGTGGGGGTGGTAGAGGGCCGGCTCCAGCAGGAACGAATCGTGGCCCTTGTCGGAGTGGACGATGATCCTCATGCAACTGACGCCGGCAGACTGCAACGCAGCCATCAGATCGCCCTGCTCCTCGGGGTAGTAGCAGACGTCGGAGTTGATCGAGAAGATCAGGAAACGCTGGTCCCGGCAGCGCTCGAAGGCCTCCCCCACACAAGCGGTGCCGGCCGCGGTGGCCAGGTCGTACTGACTCCAGGCGTCCACGATCCGCAGGTAGGAGTTCGCGTCGAACCGGGCCGCGAACTTATGTCCCTGATGCCGCATGTACGACTCGATCGGGTGATTGACGCCGTACCAGGGCACACCGGAGGCCTCGGCAACCGTGTTCCTGGCCCGCCGCCTCAGCGTGTGCAGAGAAACGAAGGTCTTGTGGTTGATCTGGCGGGCGATCTTCATCCCTTCGAGTTCGGTGCCCGGCTCGTAGTGGCCGCGGTCGAAACGCGGGTCGTTGGCGATCGCCTGGATCTGCTCGAAGTTGTGTATCCGCTGGAGCGGCGTTACCTCCATGCCGGCCGCGACCACGACCACATTGCGCACCCGCTCGGGGAACATGACCGCCAGGTCGAGCACCGCCATGCCCCCGGTCGAAGGCCCCACGCCGGCGTGCAGTACGTCGACTCCCAGCCGGTCGAAGAGGCGCATCGTCGCGCGGACCGAGTCCGAGAAGCGCACCCGGGGGAAGGAAGGACCCCAGCGCTCGCCTGTGGCCGGATCGATCGACAGCGGTCCGGTCGATCCGTAGCAGCCCCCGATGTAGTTGACGCAGATGACGCAGAAACGGTCCGTGTCGATCGCCCGACCCGGGCCGATGAACTCATGCCACCAGCCGAGCACCATCTCGTCGGTCCAGGCGTTGCCGAGACCCGGCACACCGTGGTTCGTACCCGCCGCGTGGTGGCTCCCGGTGAGGGCGTGGAACAGCAGCACGGCGTTGTCCCGGGCGGCGTTCAGTTCCCCGTACTGCTCCCAGGCCAGGGTGAACTCGGGCAGCGTGTCGCCGCACTTGAGCTCGAGCGGCTCCTCGAAACGCTCGAACCGGGTCTGGACGACTCCGATGCCGCCAGCGTTTCCAGCCGCGGTCACGCTGCGAATCGACTCCATGCGCCGACACTATCCCCACCGGCCGGGCCGTGTAACAGCCGGCGAGCAATGTGCTTAGGGCGGCGGTGCCACACTCCGCGGCGCCAGCACCCAGTAGCGTCCCCGGTGCGCCATGCGGCCTGCAATCGACCTGGCCCGCTCGCCGGCGCCCCAGAACACGTCCCCGCGCACGGCGCCACGGATCGCGCCGCCC
Organism: Candidatus Multivorans sp.; assembly: GCA_965247095.1. Taxonomy (GTDB): domain Bacteria; phylum Acidobacteriota; class Thermoanaerobaculia; order Multivoradales; family Multivoraceae; genus Multivorans. Next base: position 1,872,371 of record OZ251997.1, read on the forward strand.
GTATCCTGAGCCACCAGCAACCACTGGCGGCGCTCGTCCGGCGCCTCGGGGCCGGCCGCAGGGGTCATCGCGTCGAGCCAGACAGGGACCCCTAGGGGAACGTGTTGCCGGTCCACCGCCAGGGAGCGTTCCGGAGTCAGCGCGACGCCTTGGGCGCCGACCGGGCCCTCGCCCCGGATCTGGCGAAAGAAGACGTAGGAGTCGTTCGTCGCCATGACCTCTCCCGCGCGGTCCGGGTTGGCTCGCAGCCAGGCGTCGATCGACTGCAGCGACACTTCGTCCAACGTCAGTTCGCCCCAGTCGACCAGGGTCCGGCCGATGGCGTGGTACGGGTGGCCGTTCTGGGCCGCGTAGCCGACCCGGAAGATGGCGCCGTCGTCGAGTTCGACCCGTCCCGAGCCCTGGATATGGAGGAAGAAGGCATCGACCGCGTCGTCGACCCAGACCAGTTCCAGGCCGCGGCCGGCGAGCGAACCCGACGCGATGGCCTCCCGGTGGTCGTAGGGCTCGAGGCTCCGCCCGCGAACGCGTCCGGCCACCCGGCGGCCCCGGAGGTCGTCCCGGAAACGACCGAGGTCCACCGAGACGAGGTCGGACGGCTGCGTGTACAGCGGCACGCTGTACCGCTCGCCGCGGCGGCGGCTGCCATGAAGCAAGGGCTCGAAGTAACCCGTGAAGAGACCGATGCGCCGCGCCCAGCCGGAGCCTTCACCCGGCCGGCCTGCGGCTTCCGCCGCTTCGGCTCGAGACAGGGGAACAGCAACAAGTTCGCGCTCGATGACCGCCCGCACGTCGTTCTCTCCGGCCGAGTCGCCGAGGCCGCGCAGAGCGCCGCAGAAGGGCCGCCAGTCGCCAGCCGTGCCGCCCAGTTCGACCGGCTTCAGTACCCGATCGGCGGGCTGCGCGATCAGCCGGTCGCAACTCCTCAGCAACGCCGGCAGCGCACGGGCAACCTCGTCGCCGGCCCAGCCCGGCAGCGAGGCGACCTCTACCCGGGTCCCGTAGATCTCGACCGACGCGGCTTCTGTCGGCTGCGGCGCCTCGGGCCGGAACGGCGCACCGAGCCAGCCGGCGATCCGGTCCGGTCCGACGGCAAGGACTGTCGCCACCAGCGCCCAGCCGAGGGTCACAAGCGCAGCGATCCGGCGCCATCGCTCCCGCGCGGGAAGCTCCCGTTCGAACCAGCGCATACCGGGCGACGGTAGCAGCCAGCGTTCGCGGCCGGTCCGGTTACGCTTCCACGCGATGACCGGACGCCCACTGCGCTGGCTGTTCTTCTACGACTGCATCTATCCAGAGTCTCTGGGGGGCGTCGAGCACCGCAACTACGAACTCGCCAGGGAACTGGGCCGGCTCGGACACGAGGTCGTGCTGTCGGGCTGGGCGGAGGCGCCGCACGCGCCCCACCCGAACGTGCGCGTTGCGCCGGTGGCGAAGGCGAGCCGGCGCTACGTCGCTCGCGGGCGGCGGTCGGGGCTCGAGGCGCTGCTGCTGGCATCCCAGGTGCGACGGATTCCCCTCGACGGCGTCGACATCGTCGAGACCGCAAACATCCCTTACCTGCACCTGCCCCTGCTCGCCCGGCGCTGCCGGCGGCGCGGTATTCCGCTGCTGGTGACCTGGCACGAGCACTGGGGCAGGTACTGGCGGCGGCACCGGCCTCCGGGACCGCTCGATCCCGGCATGTGGCGGCTCTACGCCCTCTGCGAACGCCTGTCGCTTCGCTTCGGCAGCCGGGCGGTGGCAGTCAGCAAGCTCACCGCCGGCCGGGCGGCGAAGGTACGCGGCGAAGCGGTTGAGGTCATTCCCAACGGCATCCCCTTCGAACGAATCCGCGCCCTCGCGGCTGAGGCGGACGCGACCGCGCCGCCCCTGGTCTACGCGGGCCGGCTGATTCCGGAGAAGCGGGTCGATCTCCTGCTCGACGCGACCGCGCGACTGGCGGCCACCGAGACCGGTAGACGGCTCGCCTCCGAGAGGGGCGCCCTGCTGCGGATCATCGGCGGCGGCCCGGCCGAGCCGGAACTCCGGGCGCGGATCGACGAACTGAGCCTCGGCAGCATCGTCGATTTCGCTGGTCGCCTGCCCGAGAACGACGATGTCTGGCGCGCCGTGGCGGGTGCCGCGATCGCGGTTCAGCCCTCGGCCCGGGAGGGCTTCGGGCTGTTCCCGCTCGAGGCGATGGCTGCCGGCGTGCCCGTGGTCCACTGCCGGTCCGCCAACAGCGCGGTGCCCGAACTCGTTCGCGACGGTCGGGATGGCTGGGCGGTCGATGCGGATGCAGGAACACTCGCGCACCTCCTCGAACGGTTGCTCGAGGCGCCGGCCGAACTCGCCGCGGCGTCCCGCTCGGCGGTGGAGCGCGCGGCCGGCTACGACTGGCGACAGGTCGCCGATCGGGTGATCGAAACGGGGAACGAGCTGGTGCGGCGGGAGCGAGCCTGAGCCGCCCGCCCGAGGGTCTCTGACTGCTGTAAGGTCTCCGCCGTCGTGGGCACCGTACTGGAGGTCGAGGTATCGGCGGGCGAACTCGTCGACAAGATCACGATCCTCGAGATCAAGGCCGAGCGGATCGCCGACCCGGACAAGCTCGCGAACGTCCACCGCGAACTCCGGAGCCTGACAGCAACGCGCCGCGAAGCGCTGCCGAGTTCCGAGGAACTCGACGAGCTCACCGCCGAGCTGCGCCGCATCAACGAGCGGCTGTGGGAGATCGAGGACGACATCCGCGACTGCGAGCGCAAGAGCGACTTCGGCGAGCGTTTCATCGAGCTGGCGCGGGAGGTCTACCGGACGAACGACCGCCGCGCCGCCGCCAAGCGCAGGATCAACGAGTTGCTGGGCTCTGAGCTGGTCGAGGAGAAGGACTACGCCGAGTACTGATCGGGCGGCACTGCGCCGGCGCGAGCCGCTACCAAACGCCCTCGTTCGGCATCGAGGCCCACGGCTCCTCGACCGCCTGCGCGCCGCCCGCCTGCAACAGTTCGATCGAGATGCCGTCCGGCGACCGGATGAACGCCATGCGTCCGTCCCGCGGCGGACGGTTGATCACCACGCCCTGCTCCTGGAGCGACCGGCAGGCGCCGTAGATGTCGTCGACCTCGAATGCCAAGTGGCCGAAGTTCCGGCCTCCCGTGTAGTCCTCGGAATCCCAGTTGTAGGTCAGTTCGAGAAGCGGCGCCGTCCGCTCCCGGGCCAGCTCGACATCCGATGGCGCGGCCAGGAACACGAGCGTGAACCGGCCCTGCTCGCTGTCCATCCGGCGCATCTCGACCATGCCCAACTTGCCGCAGTAGAAGTCGAGCGCCTCCTCCAGGCTGCCGACACGGACCATCGTGTGCAGGTACTTCATCCGTCGCCTCCCCGTTCGTGGCCGTCCTCGCCGATCCGGTAGCTTACGCCCCCCATGCAGATCAGACCGGTAGTGCATCGGGTGATCGACTCGCCGATCACCCAGGTCGGACGCTGGAAGAGCAGCGCCGCCCCCGACCTTCCCCTCATCGACGTCTCCCAGGCGGCGCCGACCTACCCGCCGGCGCAGGAACTGCGCGACCACATCGCCGCCGCTGCCCAGAGCCCGGCCACGGCGACCTACACCGACCAGCAGGGGATCCCCGAACTGCGCGAGGCGCTGGCGCGGGCCATGACGGGGGACTACGGCGCTCCGATCGCGGTCGACCGGGTGGCCGTCACGGCCGGCTGCAACCAGGCGTTCTGCCTGGCGATGATGGCGCTCACGGAGCCCGGCGACGAGGTCATCCTGCCGCTGCCCTCCTACTTCAACCACGACATGTGGCTCCGTTCGCAGGACGTCGAGCCCGTCTACATCGAGCCCGGCCCGGACATGGCGCCCGACCCCGCCGCCGCCGAGGCGGCAATCACCGCCAGGACGCGGGCGATCGTCCTCGTGACGCCGAACAACCCGACCGGCGCGGTCTACCCGCCGGCCCTGATCGACAGCTTCTTCGAACTCGCCCGCGAACGCGGCCTGGCACTCGTGGTCGACGAGACCTACCGCGAGTTCCGCGACCGCTCGGACCCGCCCCACGCCCTCTTCCAGCGGCCCGACTGGACCGACGCCCTCATCCACCTCTACAGCTTCTCCAAGGCGTACTGCATGGCGGGCTACCGGATCGGCGCCATGGCCGCCGACCCCGCCCTGCTGCGAGAGACCCTCAAGATCGCCGACTGCGTCGCCCTCTGCCCCTCCCACATCGGCCAGTTGGCGGCGCTCTACTGCCTCGACCACCTCGACGACTGGAAGCGCGAGTACCGCCGCACCGTCCGCGAACGCGTCGCCTACGCCGCCCGCCGCATCCGCGAGGCGAACACCGGCTTCGAGGTCGCCTCCTCCGGCGGCTACTTCGTCTACCTCCGCCACCCCTGGCCCGACCGCTCCTCCGTCAACGTCGGCCGCAGCCTCGCCCAGGACCACGGCATCCTCTGCCTCGCCGGCGCCATGTTCGGCCCCCGCCAGGACCGCTACCTCCGCCTCGCCTTCGCCAACGTCGACCTCCCCGCCATCGACGAACTGGTCGAACGGCTGGAGAGGCTTCGATAGGCGTCGGCTAGCGGCTGTGCGGCACGCCTGACAGCGACGCCTCGAAGCTGACCGTCCCGCCGACACACGCCCGTGTCGAAGTGCCTCGAGCAGCCCGGATTGGTTGGGGGGGGGTTGATTGCATGCAATCATTAGGCGAACGTGAGGGCAACACACTGGAGAACGACCATGGCCAGCATCACGATTCGCAATCTCTCTCAGGAATCCAAGGAACGGCTCCGGCACCGCGCTGCACGACGGGGATGCAGCCTCGAGGCCCTGGTCCGGTCGATTCTGGACAGCGCGGCCGAGGAGGCCGTCGTCTCGCCCGGGTTTCCCCATGACCTCATTGCGGCGATCGAACCGGGCGAGGAGATCGAACCGCTCCTCCGCGGTCACGACCAACCGCAGCCTCCGCTCAGCCTGCAGTGATCCTTCTCGACACGAACGTCCTGTCGGAGTTGACCAGGGCGAGGCCCTCGCCTCGGGTAGTCGCCTGGCTCGAAGCGAACGAGCCCCTGCTAGCAGTTCCGGCGATCACCCTCGCCGAGTTGCGCTACGGCATTGCGCGGCTGCCCAGCGGCCGGAGACGGTCGAGTCTGCTTCGCTTTTGGCGCCTGACGTGCGACCGCTTCCGGGGCCGCATCTTCTCGTTCGACGAGCGTGCCGCCGAGGTCTACGGGGATGTGGCGGCCCGGGCCGAGCGCGACGGAACGCGGCTGAACATCGCCGACGGACAGATCGCGGCCATTGCGCTTGTGCACGGCATGCAGGTGGCGACGCGCGACATAGGCGGCTTCGAGGCATCCGGCGCAGAACTGATCAACCCCTGGGACTGATGGCCGGCTGCTGGATCGGCTTCGATGTCGTCTCCTCCGGCGGCTACTCGTCTACCCCCATCACTCCTTCACCGACCACTCCTCAGTCGAAGTCGGCCGCAGCCTCGCCCAGGACCACGGCATCCCCTGCCTCGCCGGCTCCATGTTCGGCCCCCACCAGAACCGCTACCTCCGCCTCGCCTTCGCCAACGTCGATCTGTCCGCGATCGACGAGCTGGTGGAACGCCTCGAGAGCCTCGGCTCGGCAGGCTAGCCGTCAGGCATCGATGCCACCCGCCTGCCTCTCAGGTCACGGCGGGGTCAGCCTCCAGCTCCCTTCCGCTCGCTCTCGACAGCAGGCGACATGCCGGCGCCCGCACTCACGGTCCCGCCGCGAGCCTGAGGTCCTTCCAAACCCCAATGTGATCCGACAGGACCTCGTCGGGGGTTCGCTTCGGGAAGATCCCGACGGCCTTTTCGGGCTCCACAACCGCCAGGTCTCGAGAGTGTGCGATGTGGTCTATGAGTTGGTCCCGTGACTTCGAGCCGTCCCCGAGTCTAGAGCGCCAGAGGCCCGCTCGCGGCAAGCCCGCCGCCCGGTCGTCCTGGTTCTCCCACGGGAAGAACCCGACCGTAGCCATCTGCAGGCCCTCGAAGGCTCGAAGCAGCGCTGCATGAACACGGTGGGGCCCCCAAGTGTGAGGAACTCTCTGGTTGAAGTCGCCGAGCACGATGGTGCGGGAGTCGGTGGAATACGAGAGGCTCTCGAATCCCTTGAGCCAGTCCCTATGGACGTCCCACAGTTTGCGGTTCCGGCGGCCGGTGCGGACATGCGCCCATTGCCACGGGATGCAGACGCCCGCGATCGTCAGTTCGCCGATGGGGGTCTCGGTCACGCCAGCTACGAATCTTCCCGACATGATCTCGGGACCGTGTTCGATCTTCCTCCAGGGCCGTTCGCTCCAGAGAAGAACCTCCCGGCGACCGGGGACGATCGGATACCCCCAGTCCGCTCCCCCGTCGATGACGTGACCACCGCTCGGCAAGAGTTCCTTGTAGCCCTCGGTGACGCACAAGACGTGGCACTTCGGAGCGTCAAGAATGGGCCGAATGCGGTTCGCTCTGGCGGACTTGGGAGCGGCCCATTCAGTGTTCCAGGTGCCGACCCGGACACCGCGAGAGCGTTCGGTCATTGATCGGTTCAATTTCGGGGTTGAGCGCCAGAGGCTAGCGGCGCTCCCGTGCCGTGGTTAAACCGCCACCGCTCTGAATCCACGTGGCCCTAGCCACGCGCTCCACCGCCAACCAGCCGTCCTCCGTCGGCCCCTTGCCCAAGGACACGTGGCTCGGCCTCATTTACACAGTGGCTTCCAGATGCGAACCAGATCGCAAGGTCGGCAACCGGGCGATCGCCGGTCCGCTCTTCTGCTCAGCCAACCGCAACTCGTAGAGGTTCTGGAGATTCAGCCAGAACTTGCCCGACGTGCCGAGGAAGCGCCCCAGGCGCAGAGCCGTGTCGCCCGACACCGAGCGCCGACCGTTGAGAATCTCGGTGATCCGGTCCGGCGGCACCTCGACCCGCCGCGCGAGTTCCGTTGCGCTGATTCCGAGAGCGTCCAGGTCCTCGCGAAGCCTCTCGTCGGGATGGATGGGCTCACGCATGGTCATCTCCAGTCAGTGGCACTCCACGCACGTCAAGCGTACTCTCAGGCAGGCGACATGAATCGATCAGCGCCGCGCCCGCGCGCCGTCATTTCGGCTCGGGATGCAAGAGGGTCAGCCTCCTGGTGCCGTGCCACCCGCACCCGCTGCCGGCGCACGGACTGGTTCACGGGGGGCGCGGATCGAGCCTCCCCGGTTCAAGGGCTGTCAGGGGGTATCGGAAACCCCGGCTAGATACCGGAACTCGTTGTAAAACATAGAGTTTTTCTCTCCCCGACGCGCATGTGGTATCCCTGCGTCTTCCTTGGCTCTCGCAAAAACCGTGGGACCCCGTGGGGGACCATGAGGCCGAGAAACTAAGGCCGAACGCGGAACACGGAGAGGAATGAGGGTGCCAAGGAAGAAACTGACCGATGCCCTCGTCCGGTGTGTCGACCGGCCCGGAAAGTACGGAGACGAGCGCGGACTCATTCTACGGGTCCGGCCGACCGGATCGAAGCAGTGGATCTGGCGCGGAACCGTGGGGGCCGGCGAGTTGATCTCGGCCTGGGCGGCTATCCGTACACGACGCTGCGAGAGGCCCGTCAGCGGGCGTTCGAGTGTCGGAAGGCATCGAGAGGTCCGGCCGCGATCCGCGAGTCCTGAATCGACGCTGTCCGACATTCGCGGAGGCGGTCGAGACCGTGATCGCGATGCACCGCCCTTCGTGGCGGCCCGGCGGCGAGAGCGAGGCCAACTGGCGCCGGACGCTGGGCACCTACGCGGTACCGCGCCTGGGCCAGATCCAGGTGGACCAGATCACCAGCGCGGGTTTCATGGCGGTGCTTCAGCCGATCTGGAACGAGAAGGCGGTCACGGCGCGGCGGGGCCGGCAGCGGATCGGCGCCGTCATGCGGTGGGCGATCGCCCAGGGCCACCGGGCCGACAACCCCGCCGGCGATCCGATCAGGGCGGCGCTGCCGAGGAACGGAAGGCAGTCCCGTCACTTCAAGGCTTTGCCGCACCATGAGGTGGCAACGGCGCTGACGACGGTGCGGCAATCGTCCTCCGCCGCCGGGGTGCGGCTCTCGCTGGAGTTCCTGGTGTTGACGGCTGCCCGGTCGGTAGAGGTCCGCGGCGCGTCCTGGGCCGAGATCGACGACGAGACCGCTGTCTGGAGGGTGCCGGGCGTTCGCACGAAGACCTGCCGGTCGCATCGCGTTCCGCTGTCGCACCGGGCACTCGAAGTGCTCGAGGAGGCGCGGGCGGCTGGAGGCGGAGACCCGATCTTCCGGGCGGTGCCGAGCCGCCGCCCCCGCTGGCCACGGGAGTGTGGCGCGCGTTGTTACGGCGACTGAGAATCGACGCGACCGTGCACGGGTTCCGCCGTTCGTTCCGGGACTGGTGCGGTGAGACCGGAGTGCCACCGTTGCGCTTGTGCTCCTGGGGCGGGCGGCCCCGCGGGGCTAGGTCTCGTTTAGCGCAGGCGCCACAGTGGCTTTACTGGCCGGGAGCCGCGGCATCTTCTCTGGGAGCCAGCGTGTGACACGGCGAACGAGGGGCGAGTGGAGGCCAGAGAAGAACCGGCTCACGGCAGAGGTCATACCGCGCTGCCTAGCCAACGACAGCACCGATCCCGAGAGTGGTTTCCCGGAGCGCGACGGCCTGCCGTCCCAAGTAGCCCTCCATTCTCGCCGAAAAGCGTCATGGGGCCTTCATCCTTGAAAGTGATTTCCCGTCGGCGACGGTCTTTGCAGTCCGCTTACGCTCGTCAGGCCTTCTGTACCGCGCTCCCGCAACCCGCCTCCTCCTTCATCCCCTTCAGAAGATCTGGACCCTTCGCTACTTGGTCCGTTCCTCCTAGCCGTTCGTACACCGTCCGAACAGCTTGGAGGCTTTCACGCACCATGTCGTCACTCAAGCCATCCAGGTCCAGGCTCGCCACCTCGGCCGGATCCCAACCGCCACTCGCTGTCATACTCCAAAAAAAATGCATGCCTACATAGAAACGCAAGTTGGTACGTTCCTCCTTTGTTAGCTCAGGCCCCATGCTCTTCAAGACATCTTCGACATGGCGCATACCCGCCGCACACACGTAGTACAGCCTGATCGGATAGTCCCCTCCATAGATCTTCTCATAGTCATCATCCTTCTTCAGCAGTGACGAAGGTCGCGCACGGGCAGTGTCGGGGCGCTGCAGGACAATAGCCATTACCGACTGCGCGAGATACGGGATACCCACTATCACGCTCCGCGGCTTGCCACGGTTCTTGTAGTAGTTCTTTCGCCGATCGTAGTACAGCCCGCGAGGAATAAAGTGCTCCTCGATGTCTCGGTGGACCTTGTCTGTTGCCCTAAGGGATGCCAACTGCACCGTGGTCTGGCTGTTAGTTGCTTTGATGATCCGATCACGACTTCCTGTGTCATCTGGAACGATGACGCGAACCAGTATGTTCCGCTGCTCCGCTTCACGTCCTCCCGCCGACTCTCCATCACCACTGGATTCACCAACAGAGCGGAAGTAGTTGAAAATCTCCATCGATGTTTGCAGGCCATTCACGATCTGGGGGTCTTCTATTGTAAGGATTTTCCCGCCCAGAGAAGCCTTTGACGCGAGTATCGATATGCCGTTGTTGAGCCACCAAAAGTCCTCTGTATGAGGGTTTCGCAGGGACGTCTGGATTTGCTGGTTCACTTGCGTTGGGCCTTGATGATCTCGGACGTTCGCCTCGAAGACGTGCCGCCGGAGTTCGCCCCTTTCATCTGTGATGAAGTCGTAGTAGGCGCGTAGTTCGACGAGACAGGCGAATCCGACAGGATCTCCGGAGGAGATAGGGTTTTCCGCCAGCGTGATTTCGTGTGTCGTCTTTGGTGACCTCCGAGCCAGCGAGAGGAGGGCAGGAGCACCCAGGAACCTGAAGCGAAACTCGGCGTCGCGGAAGTGTTTGTGGACGACCTTCTTCAACTTGCAAACTTTCGCTTGAAGGGAAGCGGAACGCTCGATGCCCCGAGTTGCATAGTAGTAGGTGAACCGCAATTTTGGAAACGTCCTATTGAGTTGCTTCTGAACGCTTCTAAACCGAGTGACAGATTCAAGGAGCTCTGGGTTGTAGAAATCTCTGAGCTCAGCAACATCTTTGGAAAGGTCGAGGAGATCGTCGCTACTAGTGATGAAGCGTTCAACCGGAGTTTCCTGGAATCCCTGGCGGCGCTTCGCCTGCAAGAGGATGACGTCCAAGCGTGCGTCAGATCTCGCGGTGGGCGTGTAGTCGTCTTCCTGAACTAGGTCGCCATTGACAAGAACGTACATGCCATCGATGCCGCCATCCCCACTCTTGCCGACGAGTCCGGAGTCAAGCTCATCATAGGAGAGGTCGAAGTCCTTGAGTGCTTGCTCGGCGGTAAAGAACTCGAAGAAGGCGCTCTCGGAGGTGTCAGGCCGGAGGTCGCGGCGACGTTGGTCGAGAAATTCGTCAAGGAGGATTTGGTCGTTTGTAGGCATGAGTGGCTGGAGGCTCGGAGGTCTTAGGGAGGGCGGCGGCTTGCTTTGAGAGGATAAGGCCTCAGTGACTTGAGTTCTGGCTGAGGGCGAGTCGGGGCGAGCGTAGCAGGATTGGGCTCGCAGGGGTCTAATCCGAGCGGCCGTGCCCGCGAAGGGTGTGAGTGTAGACGTTCAGCGGCTTGGATTCATTCGAGCGGGCGGCGGACAGGTTTTACTCAGGACCGGTGCGGAGCGCGGGCTGGCTACGACGTTTCCTCCGCTGGATTGTCAGGGCGCGGTTGGCCGGGAGACCGAATGTTACCTTGCCCTGATCGGACCGGGAGGTTCCCGGACCTACGGAGAGTGCGATGTGCAGACCGGGGTTTGTTACCGGAAGCTAGAATCGTCGGGTGCTGGCGCGTGCCGGCCGGATCGGAGCACTAATGTCAACGGCAGGCGAAAACGGCCCACTTTCGTGAACCGAAAATGTCCCACTCCGTGCGAGGAGTGGGAAGGTAGTGGGGGCGCTACGGTCGGGATAGGAGCTCCGGAGTCGCGCGGGGCGTGCCGAAGAGGGCGCAGGGTTCCCCTCTGCAGCGCGACGAGGGTGGTGCTGAAGCGGGCCAACGGCTTCGGGCAGCAGTCGAGGTCGGTTGTTCTTCGCCATTCCGGGGGAAGTAGTCCTCCGCCCGGCAGTGTTCCGGCGGCGGCAGGAGAGGTTCAGCAGCGCTTACAGCCCGCACAGCTTCCGCAGTTCGTTCCGGTCGTGGTGTTCGGACGCGGGGATCGACCGGGAGCTGGCGGAACAGGCCCTGGCCCACGCGGTCGGCGGTAAAGGTCGAGCAGTGGTATGCGCGGAGCGACGTGCTGGAACGCTGGCGGGAGGTCATGGAGGCCTGGGCCGCGTTCCTGGTCGAACAGCTCGACTGCGCAGACACGGCGCGGGCCTGACGGCGCTCTGCCAGCGGTCTGTCGGTTACAGCATCCGCCGGCGGTTCCGGGTCGGCCGGTCTCCTTAGACAGCCGAAAAGGAGACTCCGAGGATGTTCTGGACCCTTTCTCGGTTCAGGACGGATGGTTCGCCTTGGACTGCCCTAGTTGCCTGGTTCTTGTGGGAGACGGAATCGACACGACCACGAGACAGGAGGTTCAGTCGACGATCATCGTTCTCGGCCCGAACAACTTCGATCTAGTGACGGAGCGGCAGGAATCCCTGGAGGACGTAGCCAAGGGGGAAGTACCGCTGTCCCATCTCGATTGGCACTACGCGTTCCTGTCCTACGAAGTCCGACGCCAGGGCCTGGAAGAGCAGTTGGAGGTACTCTTCTTCGGCTAGGTTCTCGGCTGTAGGCAGCGTCGGCCTAGCGCGACACCTCCTTGCGGCCGAGGCGGCGCGGATCGGGGACGCCAAGGGGCGAGAAGTGTGGAAGCGGGCGATCTGATCCGCCGTTGCGCGGCCTCCGTGGGGCCACAGTTGTCGCCACGAGGGCCTTAGGGGTGTGGGCCGGAGCGTGGCACACCTAGCTCATCGGAGCAGCTAAGTGTAGTCCGCACAGGGGTTTGCGATACGAATGGGGACTATCGCGCCACCCAGGTTCGCGCTCCGGAAGATGTCCGGGGAGCGGCGCTCACGGGACACCAAGCGCTCGGTGGCCCTGCGCTACGAGGTTCGATCACTGCCCGACAACCACGAGTCGTCGATTGATATGAACGGCGCAAGTATGGAGCGCCAACCCGGATTCTTCGTCTCCGCGGATTGGAGCAAGAACCCACAGAAACGCTCGGTCTATGTCGCCGATCTGAGCAAGCGCCTCATCTACCGGGAAGCGCGACCGGACTGGGCGCTGGGGAGCCTCATGGCATTGGCGACGCAACTCGCCGAGCGGGGCTCCGTGCTGGTGGGCGTCGACCTGGCTCTGGGAGTGCCGCAGAGCTACTGGGAGTTGGTACTCGCTGAGCCACGGTACGGTCAGCCCAGCACGTTCATCGACTGGCTGGGGCAACTTGGCGACAACCGCGAATTCTTTGACCCAGCCAACGTGGTCAAGGACCACGAGCAGTGGCGCGTCGATCGGCCCTGGTTCCATGTGCCACGCGGCCAGGGTGGGTTGACTTCCTTCACGCAGAAAACGCGTGACGGCTTTCGTCGCCGCATTGACCAGAAGACCGGAGCCAGGCCCGTGTTCGTCGTCAGCGGCATTCCGGGTACGGTGGGATCAGGAACCCGCGACTTCTGGCAAGAATTGGCTGGCCTGTCGGGAAGTTGCTGCGCCTTCGCGGTCTGGCCTTTCGAGGGTCGGCTTCCCGACCTCCTCAACAGCCACGGAGTCGTGCTGGCGGAGACCTATCCGGGGCTCGCATACGCCGCTGCACTGGCAGACGACCTGCCGACGAAGCGACTCGCCGTGGGCAAGACCAAGTCCGATCAACGCAATCAGGTCTGCGATCTGCTGGCGGACGCCGCGTGGGTGAAAGCCCACGACGTAGACCTCGGAGACCTCGACGCCGCTAGAGACGACGAGGACGACTTCGACGCGCATCTCACCGCGGCCGCCGTTTTGCGCTGCTATCTGGAGGAGACCCCGGTCGTCCGCCACGAGTGGATCGACCAGGTAGCCGAAGGCTCCATGCTCCTTGCCGGCCCGGTCGATCCAGCCCTCAAGGCCAAGGCCATCACCATGTCTCGAAAGCGGCCTCCTCAGGCAAGCCTTCACTTGAAACCCGCCGCCGCCCGCACTGCGAAGCAGAATCCCCTGAACTCGCGGCCGCCTCCCAAGCACAAGAGAACCGACTACCGCTGTCCCATCTCAGGCTGTTCCAAGGTCTTCCAGGGCTCACGCGGCGGATGGGATGCACACGTCGCATCACTCCGCAAGCACCTCGACTGGTACCCCGACGTCAAGAGTCCCCAGTTACGCAAGGAACTCTTCAGGAGGGACTTCGGCGGTTGGTTCCGATGAACCACCCCGAAGCGTCCTCGGCCGCTACTCGCCGGTTGATGCGCCGGCCCACTCGCCGACGACGTCCAGCCCGCGCCACGGGCCGGAGGAGAGGGTCCCAGCGAGGCTGTCGGCAAGCGACGCCCGGGGCCCTTCCATGAACCGACACCGAACCGGAGCGCAGCCGACCGCAGCGAGCGCCAACTTCCCATCTACTCACAGAGCGCGAGCGGCCGCTGGGACCCTCTCCTCCGGCCCACAGCGGGCGGGTGTGCCCGACGCCCCACCGCCAGCCGACGCCGGACCGACGAGCCGTGCTCCGCCTCTCCGCCTCTCCGGCCTACCGCGCGGCCGGCGCCCGGATCTCGAACTCGACGGACCCGGTCTCGGCGTCGGCCTCGATGATGAGAAAGCGGCCCTGGAACCAGGGGCCGGGGTTGACGACGCGGGTCGGTCCGATGGTGTCGTCGCCGATCGCTTCGTGGATGTGGCCGGAGAAGACGAGGTCCGGCTGGTGCCGCTCGACGGCGGCGCGAAGGGACTGCGAGCCGACGTGGCGGCCGCGGGCGAGGTCGCAGGCGGTGCCGTGGGGCGGCTGGTGGGAGACCAGGATCGTGGGCTGCCCTTTGACCGCGGCGGCGTTCTCGAAGGCCTCGGCGGCGACGCGTTCGTAGTCCTGCTCGGTGCGCTCGTAGGGGAGGTCGCCGAAGGGGAGACCGCCTGACAGGCCAATGAACCGGACGCCGTCGACCACCCGGGCGCGGCGGTCGAGGTCGATGTCGATGTCCCGGAAGTAGCCCTCGACCGCAGGCTGGTCGCAGTTGCCGCAGACCGCGAGTACCGGGACGCCGGACGCCTGCAGCGGTTCGACGATCTGCCGGGCGTGGTCAGGGCCCAGGAAGTTGGTCAGATCGCCCGCGAGAACGACGAGATCGAAGCCGGACGGATCCGGCAGGCGGGGCGGCCGCTTGCCGGACCAGTGTAAATCGACGACGCCGAGAACTCGAAGAGTCAAGGTCGAACCCCCCACCGCTGCCGGCGTAGATCGACGACGCCGAGAATGCGCAAGGTCATCGGCGAAGCTCTAGCAGCTTGGCCGCCGGGCGGACCCGGCAGTTGCGCCGTCAGTGGACCAGCGTGGGAACGACATGCGCCGATTCCTGCGGTTCGTCCTCCAGGCCGTGGGACATGACGAAGACCCACGCGGCCATGCGCTCCCGCTCCGTCTCGCAGATCAACTCGAAGACGTACTCGTTCTCCTGGTCGCCTTGAAACGACTGCACGTAGGCGACCCGCTCGCGGTCGATCAGGATCTCACCCACCAGCCGCTTGCCGTAGACGAGCTGCGCGATGAGGAGGTTGTCGTCCTCGGACACGAACTGCCAGTGGAAGACCTCGTCGTCGCAGAGCAGAGCGTCCGCCGATCCGGCCCGGATGACGCAGTTCGGGTGGAGGACGAGCCAGTTCCAGAACGCGTCCAGATCAAGCGTGGCCCGGGAACGCTCGACCTCGGTGGGGGCTGTCATCGCGCAATCGTATCCAAGGGGCGCCCACGCCAGCAGCTTGCGCCGTAGAACGGATTAGACTAGCGCGAGTTTCCTGCCGCACAAGCTCCGCGCAAGCTCATAGAGTCCGCCCATGACGAACACACCTCCCTGGACTGGACTCGGCGCCCCGCGCTTCGCGTACGAGCGCGGTCTCCACGACCTCGGCAACGGCTCGTTCGCCTGGCTGCAGCCAGACGGCGGCTGGGGCTGGAGCAACGCGGGCCTGATTGTAAGCGGCAACGAATCGCTGCTCGTCGACACGCTGTTCGATCTGCCGAACACACGCGAGATGCTCGACGCGATGAAGAAGGCGCACGCGGCGGCGGCCGACATCGACCGGCTCGTGAACACGCACTCCAACGGCGATCACACCCACGGCAACGAACTCGTCGCCGGCGCCGAGATCGTCGCGTCGAAGACCGCGGCCGCCGAAATGGAGGTGACGACGCCGGAGGCGCTCGCGGCACTGATGCGCGGCGCGCGCGCCGACGGCGGCCTGGTCGGCGACTTCCTGGTCGAGTGTTTCGGCAGCTTCGAGTTCGAGGGGATCACCCACACGCCGCCGAACCGCACGTTCGAGGGCGCGTTGAGCCTCCAGGTCGGCGAAACGCCGGTGGAACTGGTCGAGGTCGGCCCCGCCCACACGGGCGGCGACATCCTGATCCACGTTCCGGGGGACCGGACCGCCTTCACCGGCGACATCCTGTTCATCGAGGGCGCGCCGATCATCTGGGCCGGACCGGTTCAGAACTGGATCGACGCCTGCGACCTGCTGCTGAGTTGGGATCTCGAGACGATCGTGCCGGGGCACGGTCCGATCACGGACCGGCGCGGCGTCGAGGCGATGCGCGCCTACCTCCTCTACATCCGCGACGAGGCGAGGAAGCGCTACGACGCCGGGCTCAGCGCGCAGGAGGCGGCGTTCGACATCGCCCTCGGCGACTTCGAGTCCTGGGGCGACAGCGAGCGGATCGCGATCAACGTGGACTCGCTGTACCGCGAGTTCAGCGGCAGCGGCACCGGCCCGACCGCGATGAAGGAATTGTTCACCCGCATGGCGGAACTCGCGCAGGCGCGCAGGCGCTAGCGCGGCAGAACGACCGGAGGCCGGCGCTTCGCGCCGGATGCGGGCAGGCTGCCCGCGTTCCCAGGTCAGATCGACATCCTGGTCGCCAACGCCGGGGGCCCGCCGCCGGGCACGCCGGCAACCACGTCGATCGACGGCTACCGCGAGGCGATCGACCTCAACCTGCTGTCGACCATCGTCATGTGCCAGACGGCGCTGCCGGGAATGCGCGATCGCGGCTGGGGACGGATCGTGGCGATCACCTCGATCGGCGCCTGCACCGCCACTTCACCTCTGGCGCCACTTGAAACTTCCAGCCTCGTTCGGTTAACCTTGTAACCGCAGATCAGCACACAACAGCTTTGGAGGATCGACAATGAGTCGACATGCAAACCACGCTCTCCCTTGGTTTCTGGCTGTGCTCCTCTGCTGCGCTCTGCCGATGCTGGCCGACGGCCCCCAGACCGGCACCATCGACGGTCGGGTCACTGACGCCGAAGGACTAGGGGTTCCCGGCGTTTCCGTCACCCTCACCGGGCCTCAGCGGACCAGGAACACGATCACCGATGCGGACGGCGGCTACCGGTTTGCCCTCCTCCAGGCCGGCGACTTCACGATCACGGCCGAACTGGAAGGGCTGGGCAGGGCCGACTTCGCCACGAGCCTGAACCCCGGCCAGCGCCGGGGTATCAACCTCACCCTGATCCCGGCCGAGGCGGAAGAGATCACGGTCACCGCCGACGCGGTCCTGATCAGCAAGTACGACACCGGTGTCGTCAGCAGCGCTCGCGCCGAGGTGGTGGAGAACGTCGCCTACGGCACCCGCAACTACTCCTCGACGCTGCGTCAACTGCCGGGCGTGGTCAGTATCAATGAGGGCGACCACCTGCCGGCGGTGAACGGCGGACTCTCGACCGAGACCCAGGTCCTGATCGACGGCGTGGACACCAGCAACACGCGCCGCGGCGGCGAGGCGCGGCTCATCATGCCGGCCACGGCCCTCGCCGAGTCCAGGCTCGAAACCCAGGGCTTCGGCGCCGAGTACGGCCGGGTCATGGGCGGCGTCATCAACTCGACGGTCAAGACCGGCACCAACGAACTTCACGGCAACTTCCTGTACATCGGCCAGAACCCGAAGTGGAGGACCTTGAACCAACTGGAACTCGAGCGGCCGGACGACCACACGCCGAGCTTCGAGGCGTCGCTCGGCGGTCCGATCCGGCGCGAGAAGGCCTGGTTCTTTGCCGCCTGGGCCGACATGACGAACAACCTGCTCGACCAGTTGAAGGACGGCACGGTCGTCGACAGCAGCCGCACCTCCGAGCCCCGCATCGCCAAGCTGAACTTCCAGCCCAACGACCGCCATCAGCTCGCGGGCACCTGGATCGATTCGCGCGGCAACGGGATTGCCAACCCGGGCAACTCGGGCGACTTCCTCTCACTCATGGACCGGCCGCTCTACGCCCAACTCGCGACGTTCACCTGGAGCGTCGCCGCGAGCAGTTCCGTGTTCCTGGAGATGAAGGCCTCCAAGCGCAAGGACCTGTTCCCCCGCAACCTCCTCTTCCCCAAGGAGAGCCTCGATCCCAACGCCTCGCCCGACGACCCGCCGGGGAACAACTATCGCTACCGTGACCTGCTGACCAACCTGCGCCACAACGGGCCGGCCTCCGGTTCCGGCATCGGCTACAACGACTTCCCGCGGGACACGGCGAGCGCTTCGGCGAGCATCTTCCGCCGCAACCACGAGGTCAAGTTCGGTATCGACATCCAGGACATCGCGTTCACGAACCTGGGCAACGTCGGCAAGGAGTTCCGCGGGCGCGGCTACGACCCGAGCCTCCCAGGCGGCTACGAGCGGCCGCAACGGGTGCGCATCTTCGACGACTCCGTCCCCTCCCACAGCGAGGGGATCGAAGCCGCGCTCTACGCTCAGGACCGCCTCGACATCGGCAACCAATGGAGCCTCCACCTCGGCCTGCGCCTCGACGATCAGACGATCAAAAACGATGTCGGGCGCACAGTCGACGACACGCAGGAGTGGGCGCCGCGCGTGACCGCGGTCTACGACGTCAACGCCGACGGCACGCTCCTGTTGCGGGCGAGCGCCGGTCGCTACTACCAGAACATTCCTCTCGACTTCGCCTACCGCGAGTACAGCGAACTGCCGGCCGGCCAGCAGTCCTACACCGAGTACAACTGGAACTCGAGCACACTGCGCTACGACCGGTTCCGGAGGCAGGTCAGGCCGGCGGGCGGCGGCGAGATCCAGCGCGTCGACCACTTCTACAAGGACCAGGTCGCCCTTGGCCTCGACTGGCAATTCCGTCAGAACTGGGTCTTCCGCTCGAACGCCGTGTGGCACGAGACGGACAACGTCTACTTCGGCAACGAACAGTTCACCGCCGACGGCACGGGCGTTGAACGGGTGGTTCGCAACTGGCCGGGCGCGTTCCGTGAGTACCAGGGCCTCACCTTCGAGCTGAACCGCAGGTTCCGCAACAACTGGTCGCTCAACACGAACCTGACCATCGGCGACGCCAAGGGCAACACGGAGAGCGTGAACACGAACTCGAACCTGTTCGAGGGGTTGGGCGGCATCGAGCTCGGCACCGGCGCTACCGACGCGACGAGCCGCTACCAGGCAGGGCGCATGGGCCACGACATCGACCGGCTGAACATCGTCGCGGTCCGGATCTTCGAGCTGGGGAATCACCGCCTGAGCCTGGGCGGCTTCTTCTCCGGCAGCAGCGGCCGTTACTTCGGACCGACCCTGGCCACCACGGTCGCCCATCCAACCACCGGCGTCGAGATCGACACGGTGACCCGCCTGGCGCCGCGAGACGGCATGCAGCTCGACGACATCTATACGCTCAACGGCTCCGTGGTCTGGTTCTTCCCGATCCGCGGTTCCATCAAAGGCCAACTCGGCTTCGAGGCCGCCAACCTGACCGACGAGCAGGGCGTACTCTTCGTCAACCCGCGCACGCTGGAACCGATCTCGACGGTGACCGCCTGGCAACTGCCACGCGAGTTCCGCCTGAAGGCGGGCTTCCGCTTCTGATCGGAAGCCCCCGGTGAAGGCGGGCAGGCCGTTGCCACGATCGGGGCACGCCGGCAGGGCGAAGGAGAAACGCATGAGAACGTCCGTGACCGCGGTCCTGCTACTCGTCTTCATCTCCTGCACTCCCGCCGCCGATCCGCCTTTCCGGCACAACGTCCTGTTCATCGTCGCCGACGACCTGAACGTCGCACTCGGCAGCTACGGCGCCTACCCGACCGCGCGCACGCCGAACCTGGACCGCCTCGCGGCGGAGGGCATCCGGTTCGAACGGGCCTATGCCCAACACCCGGTCTGCAACCCTTCGCGGGCGTCCTTTCTGAGCGGACTGCGGCCCGAGACAACGCAGGTGCTCTACAACTTCACGGCGCCGCGCCACGCGATCGGCGATGCCGTCATGTTGCCCGAGTACTTCCGCGAGCAGGGCTATTTCACCGCCCGGGTCGGCAAGGTGGCGCACGGCCGCTACGAGGACTCGGTCACCTGGGACATCTCCGAGAACGCCCGCCAGCGGGGCAGGGAGAACTATCTTCCCGGCATCGACCACTCCGAGGTCCGCGACAACTCCTGGACCGAAGGCTCCGAGAACGGCATGTCACGGGCGGACGTCTTCGCACCCCACGGCCGCACCGGCGGTCTGCCGCTCACCTGGCGAGCGACGGACGAGCGCGAAGAGGACACGCCCGACGGCCGCACGACGCGAAGAGTCATCGAGATCCTCCGCGAGCAGGGGGACCAGCCGTTCTTCATCGCCGCGGGCTTCCACAAGCCGCACCAGCCCTGGGTGGCGCCCGCCAGCTTCTTCGAGCAACATCGGCTTTCTGAGACCGCGCTGCCAAGCGAGCCCGACGACGACCGCGACGACATTCCGGCCGCGGCGCTCGTCGGCTACCCGGATGACGCCCGGCACACCGACGACCAGAAGCGGCAGGCGATCGCGGCCTACCACGCCACGGTCACGCTGATCGACCACCAGGTCGGCCTTCTGCTCGACGCCCTCCGGGAACTCGATCTTTCCGAATCGACGATCGTGGTCTTCGTCAGCGATCACGGCTTCCACCTGGGTGAGCACGGTGGCCTGTGGCGCAAACAGAGCCAGTTCGAGGAGTCGACGCGGGTTCCGCTGATCGTGCGCGCGCCCGGCGTCGCGGGCGGCAGATCGACAACGGGACTGGTCGAACTCGTCGACCTCTACCCGACGCTCGCCGACCTCTCCGGTCTACCCGAACCGGCGGGCCTCGAGGGCACGAGTTTCCGGCCGCTGCTCGATGACCCCGACCGAGACTGGAAGAGTGCGATCTTCTCGCGCTCCGATCGCTTCACGCGGCCCGATCGGCAACACCTCACCGCCGGGCTCAGCGTTCGAACCGCCCGGTATCGTTACACCGAGTGGACCCCGGTCGAAGGCGGCGGCGACCTGGAGATCGAACTCTACGACCTGGAGACGGATTCCAGGGAGTTCAACAACCTGGGCCAGGATCCCGACCACGCCGCCTTGAGGGACCGGCTCGCCCGCGAACTCGAAGCCGGTTGGAGAGCTGCCCTGCCCTCTGGAATCCAGGCGCCGTCGTGATGCCGGGCGGCCCTGGTCTCCGATCGATCAGACAGCCGCGGTCTCGAGCGCCGCATCCATAGCGGCCAGCCGACTCTGGCTCTTGAGCATCTCCTGTTCGAGTCCGGGCCGCGACGCGTCCGTTGCGGCCGCCAACAAGCACAGGCTCACGAGATACTCGACCCGAGCAGCCGTCTCCTCGCCGTTGATCACACGCCGAGCCCACAGAGACAGCCACACGCCAGCGTGACTGAGAATGACGAGCGCCAACTGCTCGAGGTCGACTGAGGGAACCAGGTCGCCCCCGGCCGCGGCCCGGCGGAGTTCACCTGTCAGGTGTGCCCTCGCGACCCTTTCGATCGGTCCGCTCCCCGGGCGGCGCCACGGCCCGGGCAGATTGATCGGCCGCGCCAGACCGGCCGGCGACTCCCGGACACCCATCATCAGGTCGACGATCGCTCGAATGCGATCGAAGGGCTCCGTCTCCTCGAGTGAGCCGATCCGCCGTTCCAGCTTCCGGGCCCCGGATCTGCGCAAAGCCTCGAGGATCTCTTCCTTCGAACCGTAGTAGTTGTACAGGGTGGTGACATCGAGTCGGGCCTTGCGCGCCAGCTCTCGCATGGTGCAGGCCTCGATGCCCCCGTCCAAGATCAGCTTGGTCGCCGCCTCCAGAATCCGTCGCTTCCGACGGCGCATGTTGAGTTCTCTTCGGCCAGGCAAGGGCTCTCCTTGTTCTCCGGCGGCACCGTCAGAGCGCCACCGTCCAGTACGGTCAGTGCATCGTCAAAGCGCAACGAAAGCCCATGTGCCCCGTCGCGCTGTCGGGCGTGTTATGCGTACGGGCCGAGACCCGATAGCGGTTGCAGTAGGAAGCGTGGCACAAGTGGGAACCGCCCCGGATGACCCGGGCAACGCCGGCAGACGGTCCTTTCGGATCACGGGCGCCGGCGGGCGGCAAGCGAGGCGCAAACCAGTCTGCACACCACTCCCAGACATTGCCGATCATGTTGTAGAGACCGAGGCCGTTCGGCTCGAAGGCGCCCACCGGGCAGGTGCCCCGGTAGCCGTCGACCCCTTCGTCCCGGCGCGGAAAGTCCCCCTGCCACACGTTGCAACGGTGCTCGCCGCCCGGTTCGAGCTCATCGCCCCAGGGAAAGTCACTCCCCTCCACGCCGCCCCGAGCCGCGTGCTCCCACTCGGCCTCGGTCGGCAACCGGCAGCCAGCCCAGGAACAGTAGGCCAGCGCATCGTTGTGCGACACATGGACGACAGGATGGTCGAGCCGCCGCTCGATCGAGGCGCCCGGCCCTTCGGGGCGGCGCCAGTCCGCGCCGTCGATCCGGCACCACCACAGCGCCGACGGCAGCCGCTCGACGATCCCGTTCCGCCGCAGCCGGCGCGAGAGACGGCCCTCGAAGACGAAGGACCAACCCAGGCGCTCGCTGTCGGTAACGTATCCCGTCGCCTCGACGAAGTCGGCGAAGTCGCCGTTCGAGACCGCGAAGACATCGATCGCGAACGGGCCGACTTCGACTTCGCGCGACGGTCGCTCGCCGTCGCCGGGCACCGCCTGGTCCGAGTCCGTGCCCATCCGAAAACCGCCGCCGTCGAGTCGGACCATCTTCCGCTCAGGCCCGGAAGCAGCATCAGCAGCCGTTGGAACGCCGTGCTCCGGAGCTGGCAAGGTGACACTGCGGGGCGGCGAACAGCAGGAGTCCATCGGCCGCCGAAGCCTACCGCGGATTCGACAAACTTCCAACTTCGTTTGTGTTGCCGAGAAGACACCCGCGGCGGCAATGACGATCGAGCTACTGCACGCGCCGGACGTAGCCCCTTCCAGCTCCCCAGAGCGCGACGCAGCCGAGCCACGACATCGCCGCGCCAAGCGCATAAGCGCCCCGATAGCCGTCTGCCAGATCGTGGGCCCAGCCCAGCAGAAGCGGGCCAAGCGCCACACCCACCGACGCGCACAACGTGCTCACCGAGTAGATGCGCGCATAGCTCCGGGTGCCGAAGGCCTCGGCAAGCAGCAACGGATGCATCACGAGAAAGCTGCCTATCGTGAGTCCGAACGCCGCGGAAGCGAAGAGCAGACCCGCTGCGGTCGTGCTCGATCCAAGAACCAACAGGGTGAAGCCCTGAAGGACGAGCAGCACGAGGCTGAAGCCCCGGTACGGAAGACGCGCGAGCAACGGGCCTGAAGCCAGGCGGCCAACCACGCTTGCCGCGGCCAGGATCGAGACCGCCAGACTGGCAACAGCCGGCTCCTGGAGGCTGACCAGCCTGAACTGATGGGCGATGCCGCCGACCTGCGCCATCAGCCCGAAGAAGAAGGTGCCGGCGATGCCGGCGAAGTAGCGGGAACGGAACGCCTCACGCGCGTCCACTCCCGGATCCTCTCCGCCGTCGAACTCCCCGGCCAGATCCTGCGCGTGCCGCGGCCGTGGCAGCAACCGCCACAGAGCCAGGGGCAGGACGCCCACTACATAGGTTGCAGCCAGAATCTCGGTGCCGCGCCGGAGGCCGTGCTCGGCAACGGCCCAGGCCGCGAAGGGCGCCACCAGAATGCCGCCGACCGAGAGACCCGTGAACACGATCGAGAGCGCGAACGCCCGTCGCCGGGCGAACCAACGGGTGACCAGGGTGCTCGCCGTGAGCAGGTTCGTGGCGGAAAAGCCGATGCCGAACAGCACGAACGCCGCGTAGACGTGAAGGGTCTCCTCGACGCGGCCGATCGCGACCAGCGATCCGGCACAGACGGCGACGCCCGCGGCGACGGACCAGCGGGCATCGATCCGCTCGATCAGACTGGCGACCGCCAGACCGGTGAGCCCGCTGGTCGCAAAGAAGAAGGTCGAGGCGAGCGACGCGCCGGCAACCGAGAACCCGCGCTCCCGCGTCAGCGCTTCGAGCAGCACCGACTGGTTGTAGAAGCCGAGCCCCGACGAGAACATCATCATCGCGAACAGCGCCCCGACGATCTGCCAGCGAGTGGAGATCCGGGCCATCACGAGCCTTCCCGCAGCGAGTCGATCGGTGGCCTGCGCAGCGCGCCGGCGCTGGCCAGAATGCCGGTGCCGAGAGACAGCAGCGCGCCCGCCAGCAGCGCCACCAGAACCGTCAGCGGACGGAACGACCACTCGAGTTCCAGCTCGCGGGTGACCAGCCACCATGCCGCAGCCGAGCCCAGAACCGCGGCCACCAACGACGCGGACAGCCCGATCAGGGCGTACTCGGCGGCGAAGGCCCGCAGCACGTCGAAGCGGGTGGAGCCGATCGTCTTGAGCAGGGCCACCTCTCGGCCGCGGCGCGACGAGCCCGCGGCGACCGCGCCGGCAAGCGTCAGGAGCGCAGCGCACACGGTGAAGCTGCCGAGCACCCGCACGCCGACCTCGAGGTTGCCGATCAGCTCGACGACCTTCTGCAGCATCTCCCGGATCCGCACCACCGCGACGCCGGAGTGCGCGCGGTACACCGCGTCCTGGATCCGCTGCTCCCGTTCGGGCGGCAGCCAGGCCGCCGCAAGCCGCGTATGGGGCGCCCAGTCGAGAGCCGCCGGTTCGACGACCAGGAAGAAGTTGATGCCGAAGCCCTCCCAGTCGACCTGCCGCAGACTGGTCACGGTGACCTCGACCTCGCGGCCAGCGACATCGAGCGCGATGACCGAACCGACTCCCACCCCGATCGTCTCCGCGAACTCCTGCTCGACGCTGACCTCGGCAACCGCCGGATCGATCCACGGCGCCGGCCCCGTCAACGGCGCGGCCGCCTCGACGATCACGTTGTCCGCCGGCAGTTCGTCCAGAAAGGTCAGCCGCATCTGCCGGCTCAAGGCCCACCGATTGCCGTCGTCAATGCGCGCCTCAACCGGGTCGCCGTCGATCGTGCGCACCCGCGCCAGGACGACCGGAGCGGACTGCACCCTCCGGGCGCCCTCCCGCTCGAGCAGCTCCTCGAGGGGGCCCCACTCCAAGGGCGACACGTTGAGCAGGAACGCACTGGGCGCCTCGGCGGGAAGTTCCGCCAGGAGCTGATCCCGAAGATGACCCTGGACGACAAACATCACGAGCAGGACCATCAGGCCCATCCCGAGGGCGACGGTTGCCGGCAGCGTGCCGGAGTCGGGCCGCGCCAGCGCAGCCACGCCGTGCCGCAACCAGTACCGGCGGCAGGCCGGCGCCAGGACCCGCGCCGCGGCGCGCACCAGCAGGGCGGCGACACAGAGACCGGCAACGGCGGCCGCCAGCGCGCCCAGGAACTGGAGCGCCAACCGCGGCGAGCCCGCCTGCACGGCAACAGTCGCGGCCACACCGACGGCCACCACGAGCACCGACACCACGCCGGCCTTGCGCGAACCCGGCAGCGGTTCGGCGATCCGCCGGAAGACCCGCACCGGCGGCACTCTCAGCACCACCAAGAGCGCCGGCGCCGAGAACGCCACGGATACGCCGACGCCGAGCACGATCCCGCGCACCAAGGCCAGCGGCTGCCAGATCGAGATCGCCTCCACCGGCAGCGCACCGCCCAGAATCGCCGGCGCCAGCGCGATCGACAGCAGACCCAATCCCCCGCCGAGCACTCCCGCCCCGCAACCCAGCACCAGTGCCTGGGCCACGTAGGCACCCAGCAGATCGCGGGGCCGAGCTCCCAGACACTTCAGCACCGCCAGCGCGTCCAGGCGTTGGAGCAGCCACGCGCGGATGCCCTGGGCGACGCCGACGCCACCGACCAGAAGAGACAGCAGCGCGACCAGCCCCAGGTAACGCTCCATCCGCTCCAGGTCGCGGCGAATGCCCGGCTGCGCGTCGACGTAGGTCTCGACGCGCACCGTAGGATCCTCGCCCAAGGCCAGCCGGAGCGTCTCCGCGACCTGGTCCAGTCCTTCTCTGGAGGACTCGACCGGCAGCCGCACCAACACCCGGTAGCCGCCGAAACCGGCAAAGGGAAAGACCCCGGCCGCTTCCTGCGCCGCCATGCCGACGATCACCCGCGGGCCGAAGGACAAGCCGGCCGGCAGCCGGTCCGGCTCGGCCACAAGCAGGCCGGCAATCCGCAACGTCCGCCGCCCGAGCCGAATCTCGTCACCGACCTCGAGCCCGAGCCGCGACAGGGCCTCCTGCGCCACCAGCGCCGAGTGGTCGCCGAGCACATCGGCAGGGGCCCGGTCCGGGGGCAGCGGCGGCGCCGACCCCAGCTCACCGTAGAACGGATAGCCGCCCGAGACCGCCTTCAGGTCGACCAGCAGGCTCGACGGGCCATCGTCTCCCGGCCCTCGCGGCGACGCCCGACCCACCATCGCCGCCAGTTCGCGCACCTCGGCGCGGACCGCTCCCGGCACCCGGTCGATCGCGGCGAACGTGTCCGAAGAGACCGGCGTGCGGGAGCGCACCGCGAGATCGGCTGCCAGCAGCGCCCTCGCTTCGCCCCGGATCGCCTGGTCGACGCTCGACGCCAGACCCGCGATCGAGACCACGGCGCCGACTCCGACCGACAGGCACAGCACCCAGACCCAGATCCGTCCGAGAGAACCGCGGAACTCCCACAGGGAGTAGCGGAAGACCGCGCCCGGACCCACCGTCAGCCTCGTCGGGACAGCGCCGCCAAACCCGTCGCGGGCTCCGTGTTTGGCCCCATCCCCCACCTCGCCAGGAGCTTGCGCCTCATGGCTCACTCCGTTCCGCGTCTACGGCGCAAGCTTGCATGGAACAAGTTTCCTGTGCGTCAGCGCGGCGCGGACGCCGCGACTCGACTCCTAGCCGCCCGTCCACCATGACCAACTCGCGGTCGGCGCGCGCGGCGACCGCCGGATCGTGGGTGACGAGCACCAGTGTGGCGCCGAAGCGGTCGCGCAGCGCCATCATCACGTCCAGGATCGCGGCGCCGGTGACCGAGTCGAGGTTGCCGGTCGGTTCATCGCCGAGCAGGATCGCCGGTTCCGCGGCAAACGCCCGCGCCAGGGCCACCCGTTGCTGCTCGCCGCCCGAGAGCTGCGACGGATAGTGGTGACCGCGCCGGGCAAGCCCGACTTCGGCGAGCAATGCCTCAGCCCGTTGCTTCGACTGTCGGCGACCCTGGAGATCGAGCGGAAACCGGACGTTCTCCCGAGCGGTCAGGTTGCCGAGCAACTGGAAGGACTGGAAGACGAAGCCGATCTTCTCGCGCCGCAGCAGCGCCAGCTCGTCTTCGCTCAGACCCTCGATCGGCCGGCCGTCGATCAGCACGCTGCCGGCGGTCGGGCGGTCGAGACCGGCAAGCAGCGCCAGCAGCGTCGACTTGCCAGCTCCCGAAGGACCGCGGATGGAGACGCACTCCCCCGCGGCCACCGCAAGATCGATGTCGTCCACCACGATCAGGGTGCGCTCCCCGGAGCGCAACTCGCGGCGCAGCCTGCGGGTCTCGATCCGCGGAGGAGTTCCAGGCGGCGCGACGGCGGCAGGCGAAGCGGCCTGGTCCCGGCTCAGAGGAGCCCCATCATCGCGCGCCACTGTTCCAGGCTGCTCGGTCGGAGGTAGGCGTTCCATTGCAGTTCACGGCCGATCGTCGAGAACGACTCCGGACCGTAGTCGTGCCCCGGGTAGATTCCCACCTCCGGCGGCAGCGCCTTCAACCGCTCCAGGGAGTGGAACATGGCGTCGACGTCGCTGTGCGGCAGATCGATCCGGCCGATGCCCTGCACGAAAAGGGTGTCGGCGGTCAGCATGTGGTCGCCGGCACGGAAACAGCAGCTCCCCGGCGAGTGCCCGGGGGTGTGCAGCACCTCGACCCGGAGATCGCCCAGTTCGAGAACGTCGCCGTCGCGGAACGCCTCCACCCGGTCGGGCGGGCAACCGGCGATCTCGGCGCCCCGCTCGGCCTCGGCCTCGTGAATCAGCATCGGCAGGTCGAACTCGGCGCGCAGCTCGCGCACGCCGGGAATGTACTGACCCATGATCTCGCCGCCGATGTGATCCTGGTGGAAGTGCGTCGCCAGCACGCCCGTCACCTCGTAGCCCTGCTCCCCGGCGATCTTGACGATGCCGAGCGGCTCCCAGGCCGGATCCACGACCCACGCCTTGCGGGTGGCGGAGTCCGCCAGAACGTAGACGAAGTTGGCCATCGGTCCGGCCTGGATCTGGACGAGACGGGGTTCGGCGGCGGCCGCCGCATCGACGGCGCCGGCGGCGGCGGCAAGCGGTGGAGAATCGGTCATCGTCAGCGGAATCTACCCCGGCCCAGTCCGGGCCGCCGAATCCCAGGGATCCACCCTCCGAGGACTGTTGCCGCCGCCGAACCCGTCGCAGGCTCCGTGTTCGGCCCCAGCCCCCACCTCCCCCGAGACCTTGCGCCTCAGAACTCACTTCGTTGCGTTCTACGGCGCAAGCTCCTAGGCTCGCGCCATGACCACTCGCGATGTCCACCGCGTTTTCGACCTCTCCGGCCGCACGGCTCTCGTCACCGGCGGCAGCCGCGGACTGGGCCGTGAGATGTCGCTTGCCTTCGCCGCCGCCGGCGCCGATGTCGTCGTCACCAGCAGGAGGATCGACTCCTGCCGCGAGGTGGTGGCGGAGATCGAGGCGATGGGCCGGCAGGGACTCGCCCACGCCTGCCATGTCGGCCACTGGGATGAGGTCGACGGCCTCATCGAGGTCGCCTACGAACGGTTCGGCAAGGTCGACGTGCTGGTCAACAACGCCGGCATGTCACCGCTCTACCCCAGCCTGTCCGAGGTCAGCGGGGCGTTGTTCGACAAGGTGATCGGAGTGAACCTGAAGGGACCGTTCCGGCTGGCGGCGGTGATTGGACAGCGCATGGCCGCCGGCGACGGCGGCAGCATCATCAACGTGACGAGTACCGCCGCGATCCACCCGAGCCCGAACGCCGAGCCCTACGGCGCGGCCAAGGCCGGACTGAACTCGCTGACCGAATCCCTGGCCCACGCCTTCGGCCCCAAGGTGCGGGTCAACGCGATCATGCCGGGACCCTTCCTGACCGACATCTCGAAGGCCTGGGACTTGGAAGCGTTCAACAAGCGGGCGAAGACCTCGATCGCCCTCGGCCGGGGCGGCGAACCGGACGAGATCGTCGGTGCCGCGCTCTACCTGGCGTCCGACGCTTCCAGCTACACGACGGGCGCCGTACTGCGAATCGACGGCGGCAGCCGGTGACCCGGGCCGCGCGGTCCTGCCGCGGCGCCGCCCTTGCCCTGGCGGTGCTCGCCTGCGGCGGCGGAGCGGCGGAACGCTTCCAGACCGATCTCGCCAAGGTGCTCGACCTTGCCGAGTCAACGGCTGAATCGGCCGAACTCCGGCCTGGCGACTACGAGCACCGCCAGCAACTCCTCGAGGGTTGGTCAGCACCGGAGGAGGACGAGAGCGGCGCCTTCGCGACAGGCGACGGCGAGCGTTCCAGACTGAACTGGCAACTGTCCTGGTCCCGCCCCCTCGAACTCGTGTTCACCGGCCGGCCCCTCGCGTCGCCCGGGAGCGAGCCGACTACGGTGGACGTTTCATGGAACGGCGAACGGCTGGGCCAGCTCGAGCTGGCCTCCACCGACGGCATGGAGGAGTACCGGCTGCAAGTGCCCATGGCGGCGCAGCGCCCGGGCGCCAACGAGGTCGTGCTCGAGTACTCGTCCGATCCACCATCTGGAACCACTTCAGAGCACGTCGCGTGGAGCCGCATCCGGATCGAGGGCGCCGGCGCCGGCGCGAGACCTTCCGCGGCCGCAGACGGAACGCTCCATCTGCCCTTCCGCACCGCGCTCGACTACTACGTCCTGCTGCCCGAGGGAGGAGTCCTCGAGCTCGACGACCTCGCCCTCTACGGCCCCCAGGGTGCCTGGCGCAGCGCCGAACCGGCCCCTCGGCTGGTAGCGGCCGTCCACCGCTACCCGACCGGGTCGGCGACGGCCACCACGACCCTCACCGAGGGCCGCGGCCAACTGAAACTCCCGGTGCATGATGGTCCCCTCCGTATCCGCATCGAAGCGCTTGGCGGCGCCCGTCTTCCCGAGGCTGAGGCGGGGTTCCGTTTCTCGGCCGTTCTAGGCAGCCCGACCCCGCCCTGGCCGCACGCCGAAGCGCCGGTCTCCCACGCTGCCGAAGCGGTTGCGGCCCGGCCCGCCGACGGCCGCGAAGGGTCTTCCAGCGCCTCCGGCACTTCCGACGCGCGCTTGCCGCACGTCCTGATCTTCCTGGTCGACACGCTCCGAGCTGATCACCTCGGTTGCTATGGCTACGAGCGTCCGACCTCACCGAACATCGACCGGTTTGCCGCCGGCGCCGTCCGCTTCGAACACGCCGTCGCGCAGTCTTCGTGGACGCGCCCGGCGACCGCGAGCATCCTTACCGGCCTCTATCCGCACAACCACGGCGCTCGTACGCGGAACCAGAAACTCCACGAGGACGTTTCCTACCTGCCCGAGATCCTGAGTTCGCTCGGCTACCGCGCGCTCGGCATATCCACGAACGGCAACGCCGGCATCGACTTCGGATTCCGCCGCGGATTCAGTCACTTCAAACAGATGCGGGAGCGGTCCGCCCGGCCGGGCACTCATGTCCCGGTCTGGAGAGCGGTCGACGAAAGCTTGGAGTGGCTCGAACGGATCGGTCCCGGAGACTCCTTCTTCGTCTTCCTGCACGTAACCGATCCCCACGAGCCCTACCGCCCCCCCGAATCTCACAGGCAGCAGTTTGCCTCCGAAGCGCCGGCCGGACCCGGCGTCCTCCACCGCAACCAGCCGGCCGACGCCAGCCACTCGACGCGCGATCTGAAGGATCTCTACGACGCCGAGATCGCCTTCGTCGACGAGCACTTCGGCCGCATGCTCGAAGAACTCGACCGGCGAGGTCTGCTCGACGACACGCTCGTCGTCTTCGTGGCGGACCACGGCGAGGAGTTCCTGGACCACGGCCGGCACGGTCACGGAGCAACGCTGTACCAGGAGCAGATCCACGTGCCGCTCATTGTCCGGCTACCCAGCCGGCTGCGACAAGCCGCGGACCGCTCCGTGGTCGAGGCGCAGGTGCGGCAGATCGACATCGTCCCCACGATCCTCGACGCGATCGGGCGCACCGGCCTGGTCGAAACCGATGGCCGGTCTCTGCTTCCTCTCATACGCTCCGGCGACGAGCTCCGCCCGCCCACCGTCGCCATGGCCGAACTCCGCGTCGACGGGCTGGCAATGGACGCGGTGCTGCTGGACGGCGCCAACGGCCGCCGCAAGTTGATCGACTACAACAGCACGCCTTCCGGCACGGTGCGGCAACTGTTCGACGCCAACAGCGACAGTGCCGAGTTGAACGACCTGAGACAGGAGGACTCCCTCTGGGCCGGCTATCTGGCGGCCGTCGGCAAGCTCCAGCGCCGGGGATCGGGGTCGCTCACGGCCGGGATCGAACCTGCGATGCCGGCCGTGCAGCGCGAGGCGCTCAAGGCTCTCGGCTACATCGACTAAGCGCGACCGCGCTCCAGACTGGCCGTCAGGCGCGCTGACACTGCCGGTCAGGCCCGACGCACAGTCAACCCACCGTCCACCGGCAGCGTCACGCCGGTGATGAAGGACGAAGCGGGCAGGCACAGGTGCAGCGTGCCGTGGGCCACTTCCTCTGGGTCGCCGTAGCGGCGCAGCGCGGTGCGGCGGCGGGCGTAGATCTGTTTGTGCTCCTCGGGGATCCGCTCGGTCATCGCCGTGCGGATCGGTCCCGGACAGATGCAGTTGACGGTGATGCCCTCCTTGCCGAGTTCCACCGCCAGGCCCCGGGTGAGACCGATAACCCCGGTCTTCGCCGCCGAGTAGGCGCTGTTCAGGGGCGTCGCGCCCAGCCCTTCGGTCGAGGCGATGTTCACGATCCGCGGCGAACTCGACTTGCGGAGATGGGGCAGCGCCGCGCGGATCGTCCGCTGATGGGCGGTGAGCAGCACGCTGACCGTCTCGTGCCAGCGCTCCTCGTACTCGTCGGCGTCGATCGGTCCGCCGCGCGAGATGCCCGCGTTGTTGACCAGGATGTCCAGGCCGCCGTAGCGGTCCGCCACCTCGCCGACGACCCGCTGGATCGCCTCCGCGTCGCCCACGTCGAGCGTCCACGCCGTCGCCTCCCGCCCCGCGGCGCGGATCTCCGCGACCACGGCCTCAACCCCCGGGCCGTTGATGTCCGTGGCCGCGACATTGGCGCCTTCGGCCGCGAACAGCCGGGCCGTCGCACGGCCCATGCCCGAGGCGCAGCCGGTGATCAGCGCCGTCTTTCCCGCCACCGATCGGCTCAGCGTGCTCAGTTCCGTCATCAGGACGCTCCGCCGCCCGTCTCCACCCAGGCCAGGGTCTCTTCCAGGCCGCGACCGAAGCGTTCCAGGATCTCGTCGACGTCCGACTCGGTGACGATCAGCGGCGGGCAGAAGGCCACTGTGTCGCCGAGCGCCCGCAGGATGACGCCGTGGTCCAGGCAACGATCCTGGCAGTACGCCCCCACTCCGCGCTGGATCGGGAAGGCCTCGCGGGTCCGCTTGTCAGCCACCAGCTCGCAGGCGCCGAGCAGGCCCACACCGCGCGTCTCCCCCACCAGCGGGTGATCGGCGAAGCGGCGGAGCCGGGCCTGGAAGTAGCGACCCACCCTGTCGGCATGAGCGTAGAGGTCCCGCTCCTCCATCAGCTCCAGCGCCCGCAGCGCTACCGCGGCACAGACGGGATGCCCCGTGTACGTATAGCCGTGGCCGAACAGGCCCCACCGCTCGCCCGCCTCGACGAAGACATCGACCATCCGGTCGGGCAACAGCACCGCACTGATCGGCATGTAGGCGGAGGACAGCGCCTTCGCGACCGAAACGGTGTCCGGCCTCATGCCCATCGCCTCGGCGCCGAACTGCGTGCCGAGCCGGCCGAAACCGCAGATCACCTCGTCGTCGATCAGCAGCACGTCGTGCTCGTCCAGAACCGCCTGGATCGCCTCGTAGTAGCCCTCAGGGGGCACGACGACGCCTCCGGCGCCCAGCACCGGCTCGGCGATGAAGGCCGCGACGGTCTCGGGCCCCTCGGCGCGAATCAACTCGTCGAGTTCGGCCGCCAGCCGGCCAGTGAACTCCGCTTCCGTCTCGCCCGGCTTGGAATCCCGGTAGTAGTGCGGGCAGGTGACGTGCCGGAACTGCGGCAGCGGCAGATCGAAGCTCTTGTGGAACGCCGGCAGGCCGGTCATGCTGCCGGCGGCCAGAGAGACACCGTGGTAGCCGCGGCGGCGGCTGACGATCTTCTTCTTCTCGGGCCGGCCAAGGGCGTTGTTGTAGTACCAGACCAGCTTGACCTGGGTGTCGTTCGCATCCGAGCCGGAGGTGCCGAAGAAGGACTTTGCGTTCGGAATCGGCGCCATCTCGCGCAGCTTCTCGGCCAAGGCAACAGCCGGCTCGTGGCTGCGGCCCGCGAAGAGATGGGAGAAGGAGAGCTTACGAATCTGCGCGGCCGCGACTTCAGCGAGTTCCTCCACGCCGTAGCCCAGCGCCGTGCACCACAGGCCCGCCATCGCTTCGATGTACTCGTTACCGTGCTCGTCCCAGACCCGGATGCCCTGGCCGCGTTCGATCACCAGCGAGCCGTCCCGCCGCAGGGCTGGAAGGTCCGTCGTCGGATGGAGGACGGACGCGATGTCGCGATCTGACGTGGAAAGGGCGAACGAAGTCGCCTCGGCGGGTAGGCTCATCTCAACTCCCGGATTCGGTCCTGGTTCAACGTAAGGAGCAGCAGTCTATGCCGCAGGACGGCGACACTCAGAGATCGGTGTCGCCCCTGAGGAGTTGGCGGGCGATCATCCGGTTCATGATCTCGTTCGAGCCGTCGGCGACGTTCACGACCCGCAGCGCCTTCCACGCCTCGGTGAGCCCAAGTTCGTTCGTGAACCCCAGCGCGCCGTGGGTCTGCATCGCCCGATCCACCGCCCGGAGTCCGGCCTGAACCGAGTACGCCTTGGTCATGCTGAGCTCCTTGACCGCGCGCTCGCCCAGATCGAGCAGCCGGGCGACGTTCCGCCCCATCAGGTGCGCGGCGTGGAGTTCCGTCGCCGACTCCGCGAGCGGGAAGGTGACGCCCTGGTACTCGGCGATCGGGGCGCCGAAGGCGTGCCGCTTCTGCGCGTAATCGAGAGCCGTCTCGACCGCCCAGCGACCGGTGCCCACCGCGCGCGCCGAGTTGTAGACCCGCCCCAGCGAAACCCCGTAGAGCGCCGCCGATAAGCCCCGATCGACCTCGCCGATCACCTGCCACGGCGCCACACGGACATCCTCGAGGACAATCTCCGCCTCGTCGCCGCCGATATCGCCGAAGAGCGCGACGACCCGCACCCTCTCGAAACCCTCCGACGCGGTCGGCACCAGGAAGGCGGTGATGCCCCGCTCGCCGGTGGTCGCGAACAGTACGCAGTAGTCGGCGATCGGTCCGTGCGTGGTCCAGATCTTCCGGCCGTTGATCCGCCAGCCGTCGCCGTCCCGCTCTGCTCTGGTCGCAAGCGCCGAGAGATCGGAACCGGCGCCCGGCTCCGAGAGCCCGAAGCACATGATCTTCGAGCCGTCCATCAGGCCCGGCAGGACACGCTCCCGGGCCTCCGCCGTCAGCTTCAGCAGCAACCGGCTGGGGCCGAAGGCCCAGTGCGCCAACACGTGCAGAAGCAGCCAGGGACGGGGGCCCAAACGGTGGAACAGCGCCTGCCAGCCGACGTAGTAAGCGAGGTGGCCGTGGCCGCCGCCGCCCAGTTCCTCGGGCACCGAAGCCGTGAACAGACCCTCGCGGGCCGAAGCCGTCCGTACCTCCCGAATCAGGTCGACGACCTCCGGGCGCAGCCGACCGTCTTCGTCATAGCGCCGGCGCGGGTCGTCGAGCAACTCGCCGTGCCGCTCGTGCCGCGGCAGCACCTCGCGCTCCGCGAAGTCCAGTAGCCGCCTCCGCAGATCATCGATCTCCGGCGGCAGCGCTTCGGCGATCGCGGTCATGTCGTGAGCCTAGCCGCCGCCGCCCTGGGAACGCGGGCGTCTCGCCCGCATCCGGCGCGGAGCACCGGCTTGCCCCCGTTAGCCACCTCCGCCGAGCGCCCGGTCCAGGGCGTCCAGCTTCTGCTTCAGCACAGCCGCCTGGGCACCGACCTCGTCGCCGACCACGAGAGCCAGGTCGCCGTCCGGGTCGTACCGCGGCCACTGGGCCAATCCCTCGCCGTTCGGATCTCCGGTCTTCGCGAAGTTCGTCCAGTAGCTCGACAACAGATCGGCGATCTCGTGATCCCAGTCCTCCCAGTTGATCCCGACCAGGTCGACGTTGCCGAAGACGTAGGCGAGATCGCCGGAGTGGTAGGCGCCGAAATGGCGGGGACCGCCCTCCCCGCCCAGGTCGGGCCGGTCCGGCAGGTAGAGCCGGAACACCGGCGGCGCGTGCTTGATGAAGTAGAGGTACGCGTCGCCGCCGGCAGCCGAGGCATGACGGACCCACGTACGGCTGCCCCAGCCGAAGATCGTGTCCGAGCGGATGAGAGTCGGTACCGCTCCCGGCGCCTGCTCCGCCTCGGCAGCGTACGCGGCCAGGAGATCCGGCGCCGCTTCGCCGTACTGCTCCTTCAACTGAAGCTCGAGTTCTTCCGCTCCAAGCGGCGGCCCGGGCGCGAACAGAGCGCTCGATTCGTCGGCCATCGAGCCGACCATCATCGGTACGCGGTTGTGTTCACCGCGGGCGTAGATCGCCGCGGGCTGATCCGGCAGGTACCAGCCATCGACCACCGTCTTGAAATCGGCCGACCAGCCCGAACTGCCGGCCGCCGCCAGCACGTCCTCGGCGGAAGCCGCGCGCAGCGTCGAGACCGCACTCTCCGGGGTCGCTCCTTCGGCCGCGCCCAGCTCGGCGGCGAGCAGGGCGCCGCTCTCCTCTGCCCGCTCAAGCGTCGGCAGCGGCGTGAAGCAACCCGCCGACTGCCCGATCGCGCGGTGGAACAGGCCCGCGGCGAGCGGCGACGCAACCAGGCTGCAGACACTCATCGAACCGGCCGACTGACCGAAGATCAGAACCCGCTCCGGATCGCCGCCGAAGGCCTCTGCATTGGCCTGCACCCAACGCAGCGCCGCGATCTTGTCGAGCAGGCCGTAGTTGCCGGACGATCTGCCCGATGATCCGTGCTCGGACTCGGCGCTCAGGCCGGCGTGCGCCAGAAACCCGAAGGAACCGAGCCGGTAGTTGATCGAGACCAGCACGACGCTCTTGCGAGCGAGCGCGGCGCCGTCGAAGATGAGCGACGAACCATGACCGACCTCGTGGCTGCCGCCGTGGAACCAGACCATGACCGGCCTCGGGCCGTCCGTACCGGCATCCGCGGCGGTCCAGAGGTCGAGGTAGAGGCAGTCCTCGCTGCGGTCGATTTCGCCGCGGCTGTAGATCGAGGTGTCGGGCGAGATCCGCTGCCAGCAGGGAAAGCCGGACTCAAGGGCGCTCCGTACGCCCTCCCACGAGGCAGGCGGCTCTGGCGGGCGCCACCGCAGATCGCCAACCGGGGGCGCGGCGTAGGGAATGCCGCGGAATACCAGAATGTCGCCTGCCGGACCCCGGCCGTCGTCGACGGCCGCGCCCTCGACCCAGCCGTAGGCCGTCTCGATGATGAGTCCACCGTCGCTCTCCGGCTCCGGACCGCCACACCCCATGGCGACGATCATCAACGGAATCAATGTCCAACGCAATGGCGATCGATACGGACGCTTCATGTACGCATTCCTTCCTGCATCTTTAGGGATCAGCCCTCGAGGAACTGCCGTCTGACCTCCTCCGGCAGCGGAACCGGCCGTCCGGAGCGAGTGTCAAGCCAAACCCAGCGGTGAGTAAAGCGGGCGATCTCGCGGCCGTCCGCCGCGGAGCTGACGTCGAAGTCCTGGTCGAAGCCCCGGTCGTTGGCCTCGGTGGTGCGCACCTGGATGCGCGCCCCCTCCTGCCACCGCAGCGGCGAGAAGTAGGTCGCCGCGGTCGACCGCTGCACCGCGTAGACGTGCTCCGGCTTGTGCCCGGCGTCGATGCCGCAGTGGGCTTCGAACCGGGCGTAGGCCATCTCGGTCAGCGCCAGCAACACGCCGGCGTGAACGAAGCCGGTGGCGGCGAAGCAGTCCGAGTGGCGGGTTTCGAACTCCGTCTCGAAGGTCACGCAGACGGCCTCAAACCGACGCAGCCAGGTACTCCCGGGCCTCCGCAAGCTCCGTGGGCTCATCCGCGGCCTGCCACGCCTTGAGCAGCTTGCCATAGGCATCCGCCGCGGCTTCCGCGTCCCCGGCTGCGGCATGGGCGCGAGCCAGCCCGAGCAGGGAGCGGGGACGGTTCGGGGTGCTGAGCAGCGAGGCCTCGAACTGCTCCGCGGCCTCGGCCGGCCGCTCCAGTTGCAGCAGCACCTCGCCGTACAGCTCGCGGATCGGCTTGATCGGCGACGCGGCGCCCCGCGGCGGTCCCATCGTCGAGGCGATCGCGACTCCCTCGTCGAACATCTTGACCGCGCCGTCGGCGTCGCCTTCGGCAAGCCGGATCAGGCCCGTGAGCTCGTGGTGCATCACTTGGGCGGGCTTGGTTCCGCGCTGGAAGGTCGAGCGGTCGGCGGTCTTCCGGGCGCCCATCTTCTCGAGCCGCGCAGCAGCCGCGCGCGCGACGGTCAGGTCGCCGGTGTGGACCGCGGAGATCCCGGTCGCGAGCAACTCCGCACTCCCCGTATCGTCGGTGATCTCGCGCGTTTCCCATTGCTCCGTCTCGACGATGTACCGGGCCCGGACCAAGGGCACGGTGCTCTTCCCGCGGCCGGTGTCGCCGGTGCGGTCGACCAGATCGTCGAGTTCGGCGATCCACTCCCGCGCCTTCGCGTAGTCGCCGCGCTGCAGATCGCCGTACTGCCCCCAATCGAGCGAATGGACCATGTCGCCCACCCTCTCGCCCGGATCCCAGAGCGCC
Source organism: Candidatus Multivorans sp. (assembly GCA_965247095.1). Taxonomy (GTDB): domain Bacteria; phylum Acidobacteriota; class Thermoanaerobaculia; order Multivoradales; family Multivoraceae; genus Multivorans. The sequence continues at coordinate 1,909,928 of OZ251997.1, forward strand.
ATCGCCGCCTCGTACGCCGAATCGTTCGACTTCGAGACCAGGTCCCACATGCCGCGCTGAATGAAGATGTGGGACGGCATGTGCCGGGCGTGCGAGACGGCAGCCGCGATCTCGGCGAAACGATGCGCCGCCGGCAGGGCCAGGGGCGCGTGAACCGGATCGTCGAAGGCGTGGATGGTGTAGTGGGCGGCGCCCGGGTGGTTCGGATTCCGCTCGAAGAGGCCCATGGCGATCGACCCCGCCATGACGTTCAGGCGGAATGTGTCGTCGCCCAGCGGCCCAACTGCCGAAAGCAGCGACAGCGCGTAGAAGGCCGCCACCTCGTCGTCATCCGGGTTGCGCTCGTAGAGGTTGCGCATCGCCTCCATGTAGGCGATGCGGCGCTCGGCAAGCTCACCTTCGGCAAACAGATTCTCGACCGCATTGAGGAATCCCAACTCGCGTTCGGTGGCCGCCTTCGCCGCCCGCTCCTCGCGAGTCGCACCGAGCCGCTCCAGGGCGGCACGCGGCGATTCCAGATCCCGCTCCGCCAGCAGTGGGTGGTTGTACGTCAACGTCTCCCCCCAGTAGGCGAGGGCGAAGTCGGGTTCCAGCTCCTGGGCGGCGTGGAACTGCTCGCGCGCCTGCTCGTAGCCGAAGCTGTGCAGGATCGCGACGCCGCGGATGAAGTGCTTCTGCGCCTCGCTGCCGGCCGAGGTCGGGAAGTCGATCGAGCCGACGTCGACCGAGGCGTCGAAGTCGGATGCCCCCGTGGGCTCGGCGGACGCCTCCGAGTCCACGGAGATGACACACCCGGCGGACGCCAGGCAGAGAACCGGGACCGCGAACAACGCTGCAACCCTGCTTGCCGAGCGCGGCGAACCGGAGATCACGCCGGAGGAACTGGAACGGCTGAAGTTGAACGGTGAACGAGACATCTTGTACTCCCTCCTGCCGCGGCAAGCCGCGCCGGCCACGGGGCTCTTGTGGAACAACGCTTCGTGTAGAACAAGGATAGCGGCCAGCGGGCGCCGCTGCCGCCGTGTCTGTGTCAAAGTGAAGGCCCTGCCTCCTGAGAGCGTGTACCTGCAGGCAGCCCGGCCCCGGATCTCGACGATGAAGGACCTCCTCCTCGCAGCGGCGATCTCGACCGTCCTCTTCGGGGCCGCGCCGGCGCCGGGCCGGGCGCAGCCGCCGCCGAACATCGGCGACGGCTGGTTCCGCTCGGTGCCTGCGGACCAGGGCCTGGACAACGCCATGGTCCAGGAGATCTTCAACCGCGTGCGCTCACAGTCCGATTTTCGGACAGTCCGGGGAGTCGTCATCGTCCGCCACGGCACGCTGGTGGCGGAGACCTACTTCGGCGACTTCACGAGCACCAGCCTCAAGAACGTCCATTCGGTCAGCAAGAGCGTGACCTCGCTGGCGGTCGGCATCGCCATGGACCGCGGCATGCTCCCCTCCGTCGACGCGCGTCTCGCGGACCTCCTGCCGCACTACACGCACCGCTTGAAGGAAGCGCCCAAGGATGGGATCACCCTGCGTCACGCCTTGACCATGACCGCGGGGCTGGCCTGGAACGAGACGGCTGGAGCCTTCTGGAACTCTCCCGACAGCGTCGACTACGTACTGACCCGGGACGTCGCGGCCCAACCCGGCGCCGAGTTCTTCTATTCGAGCGGCCTCTCCCACGTGATCGCCGAGGTGAACAACCGGGCGTCCGGCCAGAGCCACCTGGCCTTCGTCCAGAAGCACCTGTTCGAGCCGCTCGGGATTACCACCGCCACCTGGGACCCGGACCTGAGCGGCCGTCACTGGGGCGGCACCGGGCTCCGGATCCGACCGCGCGACATGGCGAAGATCGGCCAACTCACCCTGCAGGAGGGTCTGTGGGAAGGCCGGCGGCTGGTATCGCGGGAGTGGATCGCCGAGTCGACACGCGGTCAGACCGGCGGCGTCGCCGGCGCTCCGAACTACGGCTACCAATGGTGGATCCGGCCCCAGGGGCGCTACCTCGCCCACGGCTACAACGGGCAGTACATCGGCGTCGATCCGGATGCCGACATCGTGACGACGATGATCACCCTCTCAGAGCAGTCGCCGCGGCCGCAGGAGACCTTCCGCTACTACTTCGAGCAGCTCCAGGATCTCGCCCGCGAGGCGACGAGGCCGGAGCAGCGGGGACGGCTCCTGGCGACCGCGGCGGCAGGCGGGAGCGACCTGGACGGAATCACGATCGAAGTCAGGCGCGTCGGCGGCAGCGACGGCGCGGTGAAGCTCGCCTACGGGACACGGAACGGCAGCGCCCGAGCCGGCCGGGAGTTCCGCCGTACCGAAGGGGAGCTGCGATGGGAGCACGGCGACGCTTCGACGCGCGAGATCAGGATTTCGCTACTCCCGAACGCGGCCGGCGATGCCGCGCGCGACTTCCGCTTCGAGTTCGAGTCGATGAGCGGCGGCATCGACGCCCCGCATCGGATGAAGCTCGAGCTCGGACCCGGCGGGCGGCCGGTCAACCCCGCCGGATCGATCGAGTTCACGGGACCGGCGTTCCCGGGCCACGAGGGCGACGAGGCCACGATCTCGGTGGAACGCCGGGGCGGCACGCAGGGCGAGGTCGCGGTGCGCTACCGGACGATGCCCCGCTCCGCCGCCGCCCACACCGACTTCAGCGCCGTCGAGGGCCGGCTCGTGTGGAAGGACGGGGAATCGGGCCCGCGCCTGGTCAACGTCCCGCTGATGGCGGACGAGGAGATCGAGCGCAGCGAGCTGTTCGACCTCGTTCTCAGCGACGTCTCCGGCGGCGCCGAGCTGCCGGAACCCCGCGCCGTGGGCGTGATCCAGGACATGACCGCCGGCCCGGGCTGCACCGACAGCGACGGCGCGCTCTGTCTCTCCGGCGGCCGCTTCCGGGTCGAAGTCGAGTGGCAGTCGCAGTACAACGGCAAGCGCGGCACGGGCGCCCTGCAACGCCTGAGCGACGAGACCGGCACCGCGACCTTCTTCTCGCCCGAGAACGTGGAACTTGTGTTCAAGCTTCTCGACGGTCGAGGCTTCAACGACCACCACTGGGTGTACTACGGCGCCCTCTCCGACGTCGAGTACTGGCTCACCGTCACCGACACGCTGCACGACCGGGTGGTCGTCTACCGGAATCCGCCGGGCGAGATCTGCGGACGCGGCGACTCCGAGGCATTCCCGGAGCCCGCCGGCGCGACCGCGATGTCGACGACACCTGGGTTCACGGGCGTCTTGCCCGCATCCGTCGCAACGGACGGCGGCTGCGCCCCCGGCGCCCTCTGCCTGCTCGACGGCCGCTTCGAAGTGACCGCGGAGTGGACCAAGGCCGACGGCGAGAGCGGCGTTGCCACCCCGCTGCCGGGCGCCGACGCCACCGGCACCATGTGGTTCTTCTCGCCCGGAAACATCGAGCTCGCGGTCAAGGCTCTCGACGGCAGGTCGCACAACAACGCCTTCTGGGTCTTCGCCGCCGGGCTCACCGATGTCGACTACCAGTTGACCGTCACCGACACCGTGGCCGGCGTATCGAAGACGTACTCCAACCCGAGCCGTCCCTTCTGCGGCCTGGGCGACACCTCGGCGTTCCCGCAGTAGTTTCGGCTTAGATGGGACGTATCCGTGGTCACGGCCGAGTCGTGCGCGCTCTGGCAACGCTGGCATTGGCGACGGCGCTGACGGCGCCTGCCGCCGCCCAGGTCAACACCGAGAGCATGCGCCTCGGCGCCGACGAGCCCGGATGGGGCGGCACCTTCGATCTGAACTCCTCTCTTCAGCGCGGCAACACCGAGCGCGAGGTCCTCGGCGCCGGCACCCGCCTCCAGTACGCTTGGCCACCGCCGGCTGAGACCGAGGGCGATGACGCCCAGGACGACAACCTAGCCGAAGGCCCCGCCAACACGCTCTTCTTGACCTCGAACTACTCCTTCACCCGACTGAACGAGAACCGCTTCGTCAACAACGCCCTGAGCCACCTGCGCTTCATCCGGCGGCACAGCCCCAGAGTCTCCTACGAGCTGTTCGGCCAGCACCAGTTCAACGAGTTCATCCGCCTCGAGCAACGGCTCCTGTTCGGCGGCGGCGGCCGCTTCCTGGTGTTGCAGGCGCCAAGAACGGAGATGTTCCTCGGAACCGGGTACATGCTCGAGGGAGAGACCCTTGACCTGGCGGGGGAACTTCCCGAGGCACGGCGAAGCGAGCACCATCGGTCGACGAACTACCTGACCGTCCGCTACAACAGCGAAGACGAACGTTTCCGCCTGGTCGAGACCCTCTACGTCCAGACCCGCGTCGACCGACTGGAGGACTACCGCCTGCTTTCCGAGACCTCCTTCGAGATCCAGCTCCTCCGCCGTCTCGCCCTGGCGATCAACCTGAACGTCACCCACGACAGCGAGCCGCCGACCGGGGTCAAGGACACGGATGTCGTGCTGTCGAACTCGCTGCGGTACTCGTTCTAGGAGCCGCTCCGCCTACGACGGCAGCGTCTCCACGCCCAGTCGCCCGGCCGCCTGGACCAAACGTCGATCCAGCGTGGCCAAAGCGACTCCCCGCCGCGCGGCCAGTTCCAGGTACGCCGCATCGTAGGTGGTCAGACCCTCGGTTCGGGCAAGCGACAGAATCTCACGGAATGCGCGGCTGTCGGTCTCGGTATCGGTCGTGACCGGCAAACGGTCCAGGAGTTCAAGATGCGCCGACGTTTGGGCCGGCGCGATGCGCTTCCGCCGCTCCGCCTGCGCCAGCACGTTGCCGACCTCCAGGCGCCAGAGCCCGGGAACCAGCGCATCGCCTTCCTTCAGCCGGTCCTGAAGTGCATCCACGGCCGGTGTTGCCTCGTCCTCGAACAGCCAGGCAACCGTCACCGAGCAGTCGAGCACGAAGGTCATCGGCGACCTTCGTCGCGCAGGTCCTTCCAGTTCAGACCGCCCAATGTCAGGCCCTTGCGCCGCCTGCGGAGCTCATCAATGACACTCTCCGTCTCTCTCCGCTCCACCTGGCCGGCAGGAACAAGCCGCGCGACAGGCTTGCCCCTGCGGGTGATGACCACCTCACGCCCTTGTGAGACCTTGTCCAGCAGGGCCGAAAGGTGGGTCTTCGCGGCAAATGCGCCGACACTCAGAGTGGGCTCTCGGGACTCATCCAACCAGTTCATCCAACTAGTTTACACAGAACTCTGTCCGTGCGTCCCACGGCTCGACAGCCACGACATTCTCTCCAGCTCGCTGGAGCGCCCGGCGGCTGCATCGACTCGAGACACGGCACAATCCCAAGAATGTCATCTTCGTGCTACTCTAACCCCAGCTATGGAGCTACAAAGCTAACTACTATGCCCACACCACACCATCCGCCGGCCGCCGTCAGGCGAACCCTCCGCAAGCTCGGCGCCGACCTCCGTGACGCGCGACGGCGAAGACGGCTGCCGATGCAGGTGGTAGCCGATCGGGCCTTCACTTCGCGCTCCACACTCCAGCGCATCGAAGCCGGCGACCACAGTGTAGGGATGGGCATCTACGCCGCCGTGATGCATGCACTCGGGCTGCTGGACGGGTTGGGCGAGATGGCGGACTGGCGCCGCGACGCCTTCGGTCAGGCCCTTGCGGCTGCCGACCTGCCGCAGCGAGTTCGCTCCAGGCATTCGCCCTCGAAGCCAGGACGATGACCGACTCTTCTCCTGAACGAGAGGTCGAAGTTCACGTCGACCTCAAAGGCCTGCCGCACCGCGTAGGACTCCTGCGCCGCCATGCCAGCAGGCAGCGCGCCGACGCCTTGACCTTCGAGTACGACAGGGCCTGGCTCGAGGACGACCGGCGCTTTCCGCTCGATCCCGCTCTTCCCATGACACTCGGCCTCTTTGAAGCGAACCGAAGAGGGCGCCTCGCCGGAGCGATCGGCGACGCCGCTCCCGACACCTGGGGCCGGCAGTTGATGCAGCGGGCCGCACGGCGCCGAGCTGATCGGGACGGCGAGCGCGTACGGAGCCCGCACGAACTGGACTATCTGCTCGGTGTCACGGACGAGGTGAGGACAGGTGCGCTTCGGTTTCGAGTCAGCGGCCGAGCCCGATTCGAGGCCCGGTCAGACACTGGAGTGCCAGCGCGTGTCGCCCTCCGCCGACTGTCGAGCATCGTCGACCGCCTGCTCCGCGGAGAAGAGTCCGACGAAGACCTCCGCCTGCTCCTGGCGGCCGGCTCCTCGCTCGGCGGCGCTCGACCCAAGGCCGCAGTGCTCGACCAGCGCGGCCAACTCTCCATCGCCAAGTTCCCCCGGGAGACCGACGAGTACAGCATCGAGACCTGGGAAGAAGTGGCGCTGCAACTCGCGGAGCGGGCTGGCATCGCTACACCGCACCACGAACTCGTCAGTTTCGCGGATCGGGCGATCCTCCTTTCACGCCGTTTCGACCGGATCGGTGCCGTCCGAATCCCCTTCCTCTCGGCCATGTCTCTCACGGACTCGGTCGACGGAGAACCCGGTAGCTACCCCGAAATCGTCGACGAGATCGCCCGGCACGGCGCTCGGGCCAAGTCCGACTCCATCGCTCTATACCGGCGAATGGCCTTCAACGTACTGATCTCGAACGTCGACGACCATCTTCGCAACCACGGCTTTCTGCGCCGGGAACGCAGTGGCTGGTCGCTCTCGCCCGTCTACGACCTGAACCCGACGCCAGCCGATGTCAAGGCGCGTATCCTGACCACCCGAATCGATCTCGACGACGGAACCTGCTCCCTCGACCTGGTCCTGAGCGCGTCCGCCTACTTCGGGCTTTCACTGCCTGCTGCCCGCGACATCGTGACGGAAGTAGCCAAGGCCGTCCAGAACTGGCGGAGAGTAGCCCGCGCAGTGGGGGCGCCACACCCAGAGATCGATCGCATGGCCAGCGCCTTCGAGCACGACGACCTCGCACGGGCGCTCGTGATGTGATCGCCAAGGCGGAGCGGGCGCCGCCAAGCAGAATGCACTACCACTGAGCTGAAACGGCTCAGTCTTGCCTCAAACTGCGGCCGATAAGCTGCCGCGATGTCTCGCACTTCCCCTCTGCTCTCGACCCTCCTCCTGCTCGCCGCGGCAACCACCAACACCGTTCCGGCCCAGGACTACGGCAGCCGCGGCAACCTGGGCGCCACGGCGACCGCCGAGGAACGCGCCGAGATCGAGGCTCTCTACGAGCGCTTCGTCCCGTACATCGACAAGGCGCGCACCGAGCTGACGATGGTTCGGGAGACGGTGGCCTACGCCGAGACGCGCGGGTTCCGCGAGTGGGATCCGGCGATCAGCGAAGTCAGTCCCGGCGACCGCTTCTACGCCGTGAACCGGGACCGGACGATGCTGCTCTGGGTGGTCGGAACGGAGCCGCTCGCGTCCGGGATGCGTCTGATCAACAGTCACATCGACTCGGTGCGGTTGGAGCTCAACCCCATCCGCTGACGAAGAAGAAGGGCGTGGCGGTCCTGGACACTTTGGTCCACGGCGGCGTCAATGCCTACCAGTGGGTGAACGTGCCGCTCGGCCTCACCGGCAGGGTCGACAAGAAGGACGGCTCCGTGGTCTGGATCGACTACGGCTTCGACGCCGAAGACCCGGTCCTGCCGATTCCCGACCTCGCCCTCCACGTCGACCGGGACTTCCGCTCGCGGACTCGGGCCGAGGCGATCAAGCGCGAGGAGGTCGACCCGCTGATCAACTCGGCGCCGGCGCCCGGCGGGGAGGACGACGCCGAGAGCGAAGGAGAGGGCGACGGGGACGACACGAATGCCGCGGCCACCGACGCCATGGCCCCAGGCATCCGACAACGCCTCCCTTCTTCACCACGGCCTGGTGATCAAGCTCTACGGCGCCGGCTGCAGCGCGAACAGCGAGTACACGGCCAGGCTGCGCCGGATGCTCGATAACGCGAACGTCGCCTGGCAGAGCCACACCTACAAGGCCGGCTACGGCGGCGGCACGGTCGCCCGCTACTTCAGCGCGATGAACATGGATGTCACCGACTGGGGAGTCGGCATCCTCTCCATGCACAGCACCTACAGCGTCGCCTCGAAGGCCGACCTGTGGGCGCTCTATGAGGGGTTCGTCGCGTTCTTCGAGTCGCAGGGGATCAGGGGATCAGGGGATCAACTCGATCCCAAGGTCCGAACAGATCTTGCGCGCCAAAACGTTCCGTATCTCGGTATGCCGTGGAACCGCACTGCGGCGGTCCCCAGCCTGGTTCCGCCACCAGGAGTGGCGTCTCCCTTCACGGACCAACTCGCAACCTTGTCTCCGAAGGTGTCACAGAAGGGCTCTGCGCTTCATGCAACAACGACCTTCTCCAGCTTGTAGCCCTCACCTGCTGCGGCAAGCGCATCCTCGCGATTGAACTCCAACGCCTCGTTCAGAGTGATGGCCAACGTCTCCAACAACTCGTCGTGGCTTCGCTCCTGGCAGTTCACGCCTGGCACTTCTTCGATCCAGCCGATCCACCAGTCGCCGTCACGTTTGACGATCGCGGTGTACTCCTGCATCTCCTCCGTCCTCCTCTCTCGAAGACAACCGTGACCGGTGCATCTGCCGCCCCTTCCGTGCTGCAGGCCGAGAGAGCACCTGATCCGGCCAGCAAGAGCGACTCTACCGGGTCGCAGCGGCAACAAGAGTCGACGCAACGACCCACTGCCGAATCTCAGGAGCGGCGAAGGCGAAAGCGAAACGGCCTCGGGCCGGCGAGGAACGACAGACCGATCAAAGCCCAACCGACGGATGCGGCCGTGGCAAAGAACTCCTCAAAGCCCACCGCCGCCAGCAGGGCGGCCGCACCGCCCAATCCGACCGAACGAAGGCAAGACGGCCGGCCCCCGAAGGGACCGGCCGCCAGACTGTCAAGGCCCGCCGAACTGCGTCCGGCGGACCGATCTGACGAAGGCGCCTACTCGCCGCCGCCCGCCGAGATCATCAGCACCGAGCCCTGACGGTGCTCGGCGTGACGCGAGGGAGCGTTCGAGTTCGTGGTCCAGACGTTGCCGGCCTCGTGATCAAGCTCTACGCCGCCGGCCGCAGCGCGAATAGCGAGTACGTCGCCCACGGCAGCGAGCCCCCGACCAGAGTCAAGGAGACGGACGTCGTGCTCTCGAACTCCCTGCGGTACTCGTTCTACGAGTCTGGGCCGTAGGACGGTGCTGAGCCCCAGCAAGGTGGGGCTGGGTTGAACCTCCGCCGCGTGTGTCTTCTTCGTGCCACATTATCTCCTGTGCTAGGCACTAGTTATAGGCCACCATGCCGACACCGCACTATCCACCGGCCGCCGTCCAGCGGACCGGGATGGGCATCTGCGCCAGCGTACTGCCCGCGGTCGGGCTGCTTTACGAACTCGGCGACAATCGCAGACTTGACTTGAAAGAAATCGCGAACTATGGTTCCTCCCAGTTCACTGAAAAGCTGCCAATGCACTCATGCACTAATGCACTATCGCTAATGTGTCGAGGCGGCAATGCGCTAATGCTAGTGCGCTAACGGAGGTGGAAATATGCTGTCTTCTTCTCGCATGGCTACTCCGGCTGGTCTCGTCATTCTGGCGCTTCTGGCGGCAACGCCTATCTACGCCCAAAACGTTGGAACGGTACGCGGCACGGTCACCTCGCCGGATGGCGAACCGCTTCCGGGTGTGCTGGTGCAGGTCACGGGAGAAATCGTCCGTGGCGAACGCACCTCGATCACCGGAGCCACTGGGGAGTACTTGATCCCAGGTCTGCCGCCCGGGCTGGTGACGGTGACCGGGACGCTTGAGGGGCTCCGGCCCGACACGGTCGAAGGGGTCCGAGTCTCCATCTCCGGCGTGGCCACCGTGAACCTCACGATGCGGCCCGCGGACGTGGCCGAGGCGATCACCGTAACCTCGGAGGCGCCCATTCTCGATGTGACGAGTTCTTCCGTCAGCACCAACTACCAGGCAGAGATGATCGACGCTCTGCCGACGACGACGCGCAACTACCAGGAGATCGCCCTGCTGGCCCCTGGCGTGAACGCGATAGGTCGCGTCGGAGGCGTCGGGGAGTATCAGGGGTTCATCTCGGCGTACGGTCGCGACCTAGGGTCACTGGGGTGGAACGTCGACGGCCTCGGGGTCGGCCTTCCAGATGAAGGCACTCCCATTGGTGGGTCGATCGACCCCGACACCATCGCCGATTATCAGGTGCTCGGCGCCGGCGCCCCGGCGGAGTACGGAAACATGACGGGAGTCGCAATCAACGTGGTCACCAAGTCGGGGACCAACACCCTCCAAGGGCGTCTGGCCTACAACGGTGAGTGGCCCGGGACCACCGCCAGCGGTCCCAAGGTCGAGGACGGGTTCGGGGTGGAGCGCGGCTTCGAGAGAGACACCTATGAGAACTACTCCCTGTGGTCGAGCGGGCCCATCAAGAAAGACAAGCTGTTCTACTTCCTCTCGATCGGGTTGAGGGACGATCTCATGAACAATCCCGGCCACACTCCTAGCATCGACATCCCCGCCGGTCAGGCAGACCACTACAACCTCAAGGTCGATTGGTCGATCAACGCGTCGCATACGCTGACGGGCGCGTACCAGTGGGAAGAGGTTGCTAGACCGAGCTTCTCAACGACAGGGGGTCGCATACTCGCCAACCCGAATTCCGTTGGCATCCTGCAGGCAAGCGGCCAGCCGTACGTCCGGTTCGGCTACACGGGTGTTGTGGGTGCCGCCACCCTCTTCGAGGCCAACTGGTCGGACGTCTACGGCGTGTTCCATCACACCTCGGCGACCGGCAGTTTTGAATCGCCATTCATCGACTACAACACGTCTCCCCAGACTTCGTCGGGCGGGCTGGTTTATCCTTACATCTACCCAGTCTGGTGGTCTCGCGGCCACGCCAAGGTGACGCACTTCGCCGACGATCTCGCCGGCAGCCACGAGTTCAAGTTCGGTGTCCAGTACAGCACCAGCGGTCAGAAGGCAGGGGCCGTCTTTCCCGGTTTCGGCGGCAAGTACTACTACAAGTACGGGGCCAATTACTATCTCTACGCCCGCGCCGTGCACTACTACGGCGCCAAAGCAGAGGCTGTCGGGATCTACGTCGACGACTCGTGGCGTGTGACCGACAGACTGACCCTGAACGTCGGAGTGCGCGCCGACCAGGACGGGGCTGATCTGCCCTCCTTTCCGATACTCGAGGAATACCTTTGTAACGACATCGAATGCGGCGTCACCGTTCCCGGAGAATTCACGCCCGAATACCCCGATGTCGTCGACTATGACAGCGTCGACCCGCGCCTCGGAATCGCCTACCGGGTCGGTGAGGGACGCAGGCAAGGGGTCCTGCGGGCGTCCGCCGGCAGGTATCACGAGTTCAACGCCACCTCCATGTGGCAACAACCGCACCCCGACCGGCCCCCCGCGCGCTTCGGCTCCAGCCCCAACCGGAACGGCCCATTCACTTACTTCGCCGAGATCACGGAGGAGGACTTCGGGCTACCGCGCAAGGACTTGAAGCGACCCCAGACGGACCAGTTCTTCGTCGGCTACGAGCAGCAGCTCGGGGACTACACCGTCGGCGTTCAGCTCGTCAAACATGACACGACGGATCTGATTGGCTGGCAGCTCGACGACGACGGCGTCTACGAGGACTTTGCCTACGTCAACCCCTTGACCGGCGAGACGATCATGCTCAAGAACATCATCGAGACGCCCACCTCTCGAAAGGGCAATGCGCCCGGTGCGGACGCCAACGTCCCAGCGGGGACGAAGTACGAGCAGCATTACCAGGCCGCTTTCCTCACCTTCGCGAAGCGCCACACCGACGGCTGGTCGGTGAGCTCATCCCTCAGCTGGTCGGAGACGAAGGGATTCCAGGCTCAGTCAGCTAACCAGAACCAGGGGGGCACTTTCTACGTCGGTCTAGATGGCAAAGACCCGAACAACCATCTCTACGGTGGAGGGCTCGGACAGGCAGACCGGCCGTGGGTGTTTCGGACCCAGGCACAGGTCGACCTGCCCTGGCAGCTCAAGGCGGTAGCCAGCTTCAACTATCAGGACGGCAGACCGTACCGACATCTGGCGCGCGTGCGACTGAACCAGGGGAATGTCACGATTCCACTCGAGCCGCTGACCGGCGACCGCCGGATGCCTACCAACACCAACCTCGACCTTGGTCTCTCGCGTCGGTTCCTTGTCGGCGATCGGGTCGGGTTGGTCGTCGACCTCCAGGCGTTGAACGTCTTGAACGACGACACCTTCTACTACTGGGGGGGCTACGGGCGCTACCCCACTCCGCTCAGTCCCTCGCAGTACACCTATCCGCGGCGGCTGGCGCTGCGGGTGGGTGTGGACTTCTAGGCATGAGAGGAGCACTGGACATGAGAGAGACACCCGATACCCGACACCTCGTCGATCGTCGTCGTCTGCTGGCAGCGACCTCGTTGGGGATCGCGGCGGCGGCCTTCGTCCCGCGGTCGGCGGGCGCCGCTTCGACGGCGGACGAGGAGGCGAATCGACAGACTACGCGCGACTTCACCAAGGCGATGGAGACGGGCGACTGGGATCGGGTCTCGAGCCTCCTCGCCGAGGACGCCCGGTTCATTACCCACGCGGCCAGCGGGGAGTGGGCCCGCAAAGAGGTGGAGGGCCGAACGGCGATCATGGAGACCATGGAGTCGTGCTGCTTTGACAACACGGATATGACCCTAATGATCACGCGCGAAGAGGCGCTCGGACACGTGGTCATCCACCAGCGTGACGACAACTGGACCGACGCCCATGGCAGTCCTATGTCGATGCCCAACACCAGTATGTTCCTCGTCCACCAGGGCAAGGTCCAAGTTTGGTTCGAGCTTATCGGCGAACTCCCAGCCTAGCAGCCCGTGGTGGAAGTCGGTTCGGCCGGCACTCTCGCCGCCTTCCTCTGGATCGCCATCGGTCTCGCGATGCGCGCACTAGTCGTCGGCGGCGACCACCCGGAGCTGGGCCAGCCCGACGACGCCGCCTACGCTTTCCTCCAGACCTACGCTCATCCCATCCTGGCGGGGATCGTCTTCGCGGGCCTCTTCGCTGCGATCATGTCGACGGCCGACGGATTCCTGAATATCGGCGCCGCCGCCCTGATTCACGACATTCCGAAGGCCCTCACCGGCAAGCCGCTCCAGCGCGAGCTGTTCTGGGCACGCACCGCCACTCTGCTCCTCGCCGTCGGCGCGGCGCTCTTCGTGAGCTTCTCCAAGGAGGACCTCGTCGCACTGCTCGGGACCTTCGGCTGGGGCACCTTCGCCGCGGCACTTGTGCCCACGCTGGCCATCGGCTTCAACTGGAAGCGCGCGAGTGCGCTCGCCGCCAACGTCGCCATCATCTCCAGCCTCGCTCTGAACTTCATCATAGAGATCGCCGCCATCGAAGTGCCGCACGGCATCCACGGCGGCACCATCTCGCTGATTCTCTCCTCGAGCTTGTTCTTCGGAATCTCGCTCATCACCAAACCACGGAAGCTGCCCGAGAACGTCGAAGCGATCCTGGATCTCTGAGGGACCTCACTGCGCATGGCTCCGTCCCTACCAGTTCAAGTCCCCTTGGACGGCGGCCCCCGAAGGGACCGGCCGCCAAACCGCTGAGGCCCGCCGAACCCGGTTGGCGCGTCCTCGCGCCAACCGCGAACCAGTCCCCGCGCCCGTCACCGGGCGCGGGGATGGAACGTGTGCGGCGGACCGATCTGACGAGGCCTATTCGCCGCCGCCCGCCGAAATCATCAGCACGGAGCCCTGACGGTGCTCGGCGTGACGCGAGGGAGCGTTCGAGTTCGTGGTCCAGGCGTTGCCAGCCTCATCGAACTCGATCTCGCGGGTGTAGGTGACCTGCATCGGCATCCGGTACTCGACGAACTTCTCGGTCTTCGGATCGAAGCGCAGCATCGAGTCGCTGCCGGTGCCGGTGATCCAGATCTCCCCGTTCACCGGGTTGATGTTCAGCGCGTAGGGCATCGAGTTCGGGCCGTGCGGCAGGTCGTAGACCTTCCACTCTTCCGTCTCCTCGTTGAACGACGCGATGTCGCCCGAAGCCCAGCCGGGCACCCAGACGATGCCGTCGGGGGCCACGTGCAGGCGGCGCGGACCGTGGACCGGCGGCTTCCACTCGACGATCAGCTCGGGATCGTCGGCGTCGAGCTCCGGACGGATGCGGCCGACCCGCTGGCCGTTCAGCTTGCTGTAGAAAACGTGGCCGTTCGGCGCCACGTCGATGCCGTAGGGGGTCACGCCGCGCGACTCGCCGCGGGCGCCGCCGCCGCGGACCTGATCGGCCGCCGGCAGCTTGTACTCGGTGACTTCCCAGCGCTCGCCGTCCCAGGTCTCCGGATCGAGCGAGAGAACGCCGACGCCGCTCGGGTTACCGGCGTCGGTCCACCACAGAATGCCGTTCGGCGCGAAACGCAGGGTATGCGGATAGCCGCCGCGGGGACGCGGAGCGGCGCGACCGGGTCCGACCCGCCATTCCTTCGTCTCGACATCGAACTCGGCCATTCGACCCGAGTAGGCCAGGGTGGCCCACATGTTTCCGTCCTGGGCCTTCTCGATCGAGTGGATGCCGGTCGTGATGCTGGATGGCGACAGGTAGTCCTTGCCGCCGGGCACGGTGTAGAAGGCGCGCTCGCCGGTCACCGGATCGAGCGTCTCGATCACGTCCTGGGCCATGTCGACGGTGTAGACGAGGCCGTCGTCGCCGAGTTCGAGATCGTGGATCACGGCGCCGGACTGGTCGCCCATCAGCCACTCGCGAACCTCGCCCTTGAGGGCCTCGCCCTTCGGCGGCTCCGGCGGCACGAACTCCGGCCACTCTTCCTCGGCCTCACGGCTGTAGACGCTGACGATCTTGTCGACCAGAACGTCCTGGGTGTGCTTGTACAGACCCTGGAAGCCGTCCATCCGCGTGAGCATGACCTCCCAGTCCACCGGCTCCTCGGGCGAACGGAAACCGACCGTCCCGACCTGGTGGCAGTAGGTGCACATCATCCTGAAGTTCAGGGCGTCCTTCTCGTCTTCCCACTCCAGCATGTTCATCAGGTCGTGGCCGGGGCGCTGCGACTGCAGGGCCCAACCCTCGGCCGCACGCAGGCGAACCTGGATCGGGGTCGGCTCGGTGGTCTCCTTGAGATCCTTCCACTCGTCGAGCCAGCCCATCAGGCGGACTCGGAGCTTGTACTTGCCGGCGGGAACGGCGGGCAGCTTGTAGGCGCCGTCCGGCTGGCTGTAGACCGAGATGCTCCTCTGTTCATCGGTCGAGAACAGCGACACGGTGGCGCCGCGGACCGGCTGGCCGTCGTTGCCGACGACGGTGCCGGTGTAGACGGTGAGCGGCGCGTCGAGCGCGTTGTTGGGAGCGGCCGCGGCAGTCGCCGAAGCGGCGAGCGCGAGGACGGCGAAGCTGGCGAGCGTGACCAGCGTCGGAGACGGACTGAGTCGAGACATGGGACCTCCTGTGCCTGCTAGGGAGTGTCTTGGGGTGTAGTTAAGCTGGGACTATACAGCAACACTTCAGCCCGTGAGCGACCTCCGCCGGCTCGCCCCCGCGGGATAACCTCCGCCGATGCAGGAGCGACCCGGGGCCGATCGGCTGGACCGTTTCGTCGCCAATCCGCGGCGTGCGTTGTGGCTGCTGGCGATGCCGATCCTGATCGGCATGTCGATCCAGACGCTCTACATGATCGTCGACATGTTCTTCGTCGGCCGGGTGAGTCCGGAGGCGTTGACGGCCCTCGCCTTCAACATGCCGCTGGTGTTCCTGGCGATGGGCGTGACCTTCGGCCTCGGCACCGGCATCACCGCGGTCATCGCGCAGGCGATCGGCGCGCGCGACCGGGTGCGCGCCGACTGCGCGGCCGAGCACGCCGTTCTGATCGGCGCCCTGGTCGCCGCGTTGACCACGGGCTCGGCGCTCGGCTTCGGCGTACCACTGCTCCACGCGCTCGGGGTCCCCGCCGAACTCGTGCCCCAAGCCTGGAGCTACTTCCGGGTACTCGCCTGCGGCTATCCCTTCATGGTGCTGGCGGTCTTCTTCCGCTCGATCCTCTCGGGCGAGGGCAACGTGAAGACCCCGGTCATGATCCAGGGCGCGGCCACGCTGCTCAACATCGCTCTCGACCCGCTGTTCATCTTCACGTTCGGAATGGGCGTCGCCGGCGCGGCGTTGGCCACGATCGTGAGCCAGGCGGTCGCGGCTCTGGCCTTCATCTACCTTCTCTTCGTCGCCAAGCTCTCCTACGTCCGCTTCGACCTCCGCAACTTCCACTACGACCCCTCCATCGCGCGCAGCATCTGTGTCATCGGCCTGCCGGCATCACTGTCCTTCCTGGTCATGTCGATGGGCGGCGGCGTGTTGAACCGGATCCTGGTCGAGCACACGCCCGACGCTGTGGCCGCGCTCCAGATCGGCAGCCGCCTCGACCATGTCGTCATCCTGCCCCAGGTCGCGGTCGCCTCCGGCCTGGTGACCCTGGTCGGCATGTTCTACGGCGCCCGCCGCGGCGACCTGCTGCGGGAGATCATCACCTACGCGATGCTGCGGACGATCCTGCTCAGCATCGCTATCGCCGCCGCGTTCTACGTCCTGGCGCCCGGCCTCGTCGCCTTTTTCACCGACAGCCCGGGCATTCGCAGCCTGGGTGTCGGCTACCTGCGCGTGGTGGTGTTCGCGTATCCGTTCATCGGCATCTCGATCCTCACCGGGCGTACGCTGCAGGGCCTGGGCCGCGGCTCCCCGGAACTCTGGCTGTCCCTGCTGCGGGTGATCCTGATCAGCGCGCCGCTCGCCTGGGCGGTGACCTTCTGGCTGCGCTTGCCGGTCCAGTGGGTCTGGTACTCATCGCTCATCGGCACCGTGATTTCTGCCTCGATCGCGCTCCTGTGGCTCACGATCGGCGTGCGCACCGCGATCAACACCTTCGGCAGCGGCGCACCGCCCCTCGGCGACCGGCCCGGCGCCGCCGAGCTAGCGGTCGATGCGACAGCCGAGGCCGCGGAACCGGCATGAGCCGCTGGGCGTTCGGCGCCGTCGCCATCCTGTGCGCGACCGTGGCCACAGTACCCGCCGGCGGCCAGGAGTGCCCCGGACCTGAAACCCACGCCCTGTTCCCTCAGGACATCTACGTCCTGCGCGGCTTCGTTACCGAGGTGGCCGCGCTACCGGCGGAAGACGACGGCGCCTACCAGCTCGAGGTCCAGGTCGAAGGCTCGGTCCACCTGCCCAGACCCCGGTCGCGCTACGTGATTACCGTCGAGATCACCGGGGAAGACTGCTCGGTGCGGCCGATGACCGCGCCGGAACTGCGCGACCGCTTCGCCGTCTCAGACGAAGTGAAGATCGTGGCCCATGCAGTGCCCGGTTCGCAGCGCTCTCTCGTGGCGCCCTACGAGCGCGTCGCCCTGGTCATGGCCGAGGCCGGTCAGCGCGGCTTCATCAAGAACGACTTCGACTACTACGACGCACTGCTGGAACTGGACGCCCGCTTCCACGACAACAACAAGTTCTCCCTGCTCTCCCAGATGGGCCGCTACCTGGACTCCCAGGACGACTTCAAGCGCCTGCTCGAGGAACAGATCCAGCAGCGCCGTCTCAGACGCCAGTTGCTCAATCTCTACGACGTGCTGAGAGAACAGTAGGAGCCTGCGCGGCCGCTGCTACGAGCCGGCCAGGTCGCGCTCCATCACCTCGAAGTAGCAGGGGCGTAGCAGTCTCCGCGCCGGCGGCGGGTTCACCGCTTCGAAGGGTTCGGTACGCACCACGCGATAGCCGAGACGGCGATACCAGGCCGACAGTTCAGGCCGCACGCTGAGCACCCAGAGCTCGCAGACGCCGCAGCCCGCCTCGCGCAGCCAGTTCTCGGCCGCCGTCATCAGTCTTCGGCCCAGACCGAGGCTCTGCTGCGACCGCGCGACCGACACCAGGCCGAGATAGCCGGTCTCGCCTCGCACCTCGACATAGACGCAGCCCGCCAGGCCGCCCGCTTCGGCGTCGCACACGAGGAACCAGCCGCGCTTGAGCCGCTCCCTCACCTCCGGGAGCCCGATCCGGTCGCCGGAGAGCGTGTCCGCCTCGATCATGAAGGCGTCGTTGACGAGGGTCACGATCTCCGAGGCATCGGCGACCGTGGCGGTGCGGCAGGTGGTGGCCATGGAACCGGATTCAAGTTCGGACGGGCTGGCCCGCCACAAGCAGCCGGAGATTCTAGCGCCGCCCCTGTATCCTCCCGTTCTTCCTCAAACCAACGGGGTCAGTCCATGCCGCAACTCGAACGCGTCCTGATCAGCAACCGCGGCGAGATCGCCATCCGCATCGTCAAGGCCGCCTCGGCGCTGGGCATGGAATCGGTGAGCGTCTATCCAGCCGCCGACTCGCTGTCGCTCCACACCCGCCTCGCGACATCGGCCGTCGAGATCGGAAACGGCGTTCCCGACGATCCTGTGGCCGCCTATCTCGACGCGGAGGCGCTGGTGGCGGCGGCCCACGGGAGCGGCTGCGACTGCGTCCACCCCGGCTACGGGTTCCTGGCCGAGAACGCCGGATTCGCCGAGCGGTGCGCCGATGCCGGACTGGTCTTCGTGGGACCGCCGCCGGCGGCGCTCTCGCTGTTCGGCGACAAGGTGCGCTCCCGCCAGCTCGCGGCCTCTCTCGACATCCCGGTGGTTCCCGGCAGCGACGGCCCACTCGAGTCCCCGGCCGACGCGGTGGATCTGGCCGCCCTGCTCGGCTACCCGGTGATGCTGAAGGCGGCTGCCGGCGGAGGCGGCCGCGGCATGCGCAGAGTCGCGTCCGCCGGGGCGATGACCGAGGCGTTCGCCCGCTGCCGGAGCGAGGCCGAGGCCGCCTTCGGCAACGGCGCACTGTTCGTCGAGAAGCTCATCGAGCGCCCGCGCCACATCGAAGTCCAGGTTCTCGCCGATGGGGACGGCAACGTCGTCCACCTGCACGAGCGGGACTGCTCGGTCCAGTTGCGCAACCAGAAGGTGATCGAGACGGCGCCGGCGCCGGGCCTCGACGCCGACCTGCGGGACCGCATCCTCGCCGACGCGGTCAAGCTGGTCGCGGCTGCCGGCTACGCGAACGCCGGCACGGTCGAGTTCCTGGTCGTGCCCGAGACCGGCGAGCACTTCTTCATCGAGTGCAACGCGCGCATCCAGGTCGAACACACCGTCACCGAGCAGGTCACCGGCATCGACCTCGTCGAGGCCCAGTTCCGGATCGCCGCCGGCGCCACGCTCGCTGCCCTCGGTCTCGGTAGCCAGGGCGCGGTCGGCGCGCCGCGCGGCGCCGCCGTCCAGGCCCGGGTGGTCGCCCGCGGCGCGGGGACGCTGAGCGGCTACAAGGAGCCCACCGGCCCCGGCGTACGCGTCGACGGCTGCGGCTACGTCGGCTACGCGCCGCCACCCCAGTTCGACCCGCTGCTCGCCAAGGTCATCGGGGCGAGTTCCTCGTCGTTCGCTTCCGGTCACGCCTCCTACGTCGCCGCGGTCGACCGCCTTCTCCGGGCCCTGGACGAGTTCCATATCGGCGGTCTCGCCACCAACCTGAATCAACTGAAGGCGATCCTCGCCCACCCCGCGGTCCGCGCCGGCGACGCACGGACCACGCTTCTCGGCGAACACCCGGACCTGCTCTCCCCCGCCGCCGACGCCGGCGGCAACGGCGCCCTGACCCTGCTGCGGCAGCAGGCGACGCTGGCGGGCGTTTCCGTGGCGGGCGGCGCCGGCATGCAGCCCACCGCGAGGTCGACGGCCACGGAACTCCCGGTCGGACCAGGCCAGCAAGCCGTCGCCTGCCCCATGGCCGGATCGATCCTGGAGATCCGGGTCGCCGAGGGCGACCGCGTGGCCGCCGGCGAAGCGCTGCTAGTCGTCAGCGCGATGAAGATGGAGTCCCAGGTTGCCGCGCCGCTGAGCGGCACGGTGACGGCGCTCCAGCCGCTGACGGCCGGCGACACGGTCGAGGCGGGGCAGGTCGTCGCGGTCATCGCGCCCGCTGAGGGCGCGACAAGCGAGCCGCGGGCGGAGCACCGAGCCGACACTTGGGCGCCGCTGCTCGAGGATGTCGCCACGATGCAGGCCCTGGCGCACAAGCGGCTGGCGCCCGGCTCCGACGAGCGCGGCGTGGTGCGCCAGCGCAGCCGCGGCAAGTTGACCTGCCGGGAGCGCATCGACCTCCTGTTCGACGACGGCAGCTTCCACGAGATCGGAAGCATCGCGGGCTTTGCTTCGTACGACGAGAGCGGAGCGATCGTCGACTTCACGCCCGCCAACCACGTCGGCGGCTGGGGCCGAATCGAGAGCCGCACGGCCGTCGTCTGCGCCGACGACTTCACCTCCCGTGGCGGCCACGCGGACGGCGCGATCGGGGAGAAGAGCCGCCACCTCGACCGGCTGGCCCTGGAGATGCGGGTGCCCTCGGTCCGTCTGCTCGACGGCTCGTCCGGCGGCGGCAGCGTCGCCACGATGGTGCCGCAGCAAAGACAAGAGGGCGAAAGCAAGGCCAAGGAGAGCCGCGGCGCGATCAAGGCCGGCCGGCCCCGGGTCGCGGGCGGCGGCGGTTCCTTCCTGCCCGGCCACCTCGGCAGCACGATGTACACGGAGCAACTGAGCACCGTGCCCGTCGTCAACCTGCTGCTCGGCAGCGTCGTCGGCATCGGCGCCGCCAAGGCCGTGCTCGGCCACTTCTCCGTCATGGTGCGCGACATCGCGCAGTTGTTCGTCGCCGGACCTCCGGTCGTCCGCCCCGCGATGGGCTACGACATCACGAAGGAAGATCTCGGCGGCTGGCACATCCACTGCCGCAACGGCTCGGTGGACAACCTCGCCGAGACCGAGGAGGAGGCGATGGCGCTCACCCGGCGCTTCCTGTCGTACCTGCCTTCCTCCGTCTTCGAGACGCCGCCGGTCGCGCCGCCCGATCCGAGCGACCCGACCGACCGCCGCGACGAGGAGCTGTTCAGCCTGATACCCCGCAAGCGCACCGCGACCTTCGACGTGCGCAGGGCGATCCGCCTGATGGCGGACAGGGACTCCTTCTTCGAGATCGGCCCGCTCTGGGGCACCGACCAGGTCACGGGTTTCGTGCGCATGAACGGTCACCCGATGGGAGTCATCGCCTCCGACAGCCAGCACACCAACGGCGGCGCGCTCACCGCCGACGGCTGCCGCAAACTGACCCGCCACCTCGACCTCTGCGACCTCTTCCACCTGCCGGTCCTGAACCTGGTCGACAACCCCGGCTTTGCCGTCGGCCTCGAACACGAGATCACCGGCACCATCCGCTGGGGCGGCCAATGGATGATCGCCTTCTCCCAGGTCACCACGCCCATCTTCACCGTCCTCATGCGGCGCAGCTTCGGCGTCGCCGGCAACAACTACGCGACGCCGAGGGCCGAGCCGTCGATGCGCGTCGCCTGGCCCGCCGCCGACACCGGCGGCATCCCGCCCGAAGGCGGCATCGAAGCCGCCTACAAACGCCAACTCGCCCAGGCCGAGGACCCCAAGGCCCTACGCGACGAACTGATGGCACGAATCGAGAGCGCCCGCGGCCCCGTCGGCCCCCTGTCCCGCTTCCAGATCGAAGAGATGATCGACCCGCGAGACACCCGCCGGATGATCTGCGAGTGGATCGAAACGGCCTGGAAGATCGTCTCCCAGCCGGCGAGGCTGCGGCCGCGGCCGATTCAGTTCCGGCCTTGAGGGGGGCTGCGAGCTCCCCCGGCACCAACTGAGCGCGTTGAGGAGGGAATCAACCAGAGCTCGCTCAACCTCTCCGGCTCGATCGATGACCTTGGTGAAGAGATCAGCAACCTGGCCGGCCGAGCCCGTGCCCTTCACCGTCGCGCTCTCGAACTCCGGCAAGCCGCCTGAAGCCCTTGGACTTCAACGGGCCTGCCGGCCTGCTAGCGGCTGGCCTCGGCCAATCTGCTCCCGGAGGATGCCGGCGAAGCGGGCAGTACCTCGCGGTCGATCGCGGCCCCTTGCTTGGCCTCGACGACGGACACGTCGTAGGCCGTTTGGAGGTTCATCCACAGGACCGCTCCCGTTCCCATGTAGCGACCAAGGCGAACCGCCGTCTCCGCGGTGACGGCTCGCTCCCCGCGGAGAATCGCCGTGATTCGATTCGCCGGCACTCGGAGCGCGAGCGCCAGTTGGTTCGCAGTCATTCCTCGAGCTTCGAGTTCTGCCTTGAGAATCCGGCCCGGGTGGTTTCTCAGTCTGTTCATCGTCACCCCTTGTGGTAGTCCTCGATCACGACGTCCGCAGCATCTCCGCTGGCGAACCGGAAGGTCACTCGCCATCGCGCATTGATCGTCATGGAGCTTGTGCCCTTCCGCTTTCCGCTGAGGGAGTGCAGCCGAACTGACCGTAGTTCGCGGAGCGAATCCAGCGAAGGAGCCGCATCGAGCGTGTCCAGCAGGAGCAAGGCGCGTTCATAGTCCAAGCCACGGAATCCTCGTCGACGGTTCTCCTCAAACAGACGCCGAGTCTTGCTGTCGGCGAAGGACCGGATCACCCCCGCATCGTAGTACGCGCCTCGTACTACGTCAATCGTCAGCGCTGTCCAACAGTCCGCTCGACCCACTAAAGACATCGGCAAGGAATCCATGCCCGCCTGGGAGGGCGAACCGATGGATCTGCGCTGCGTAACGGACGCCATGTGGTGGCCACCGCCAAACACTGCGGCGTCTGCCGGTGCGAGCCAAGCGAGAAACGGACTCGACGCTCCACGCAGTGGTGCAGTGCCGTAACATCTAACGCTCCGCTGGCTCACACACGACACGCACAGCCGAGGAGCATGCCCCGATGACATCCGAAGCCCGGGAATACCTGGAGCGGGTAGCGAAAGAGAACCGCGAGGCCATCGAGGGCGGCGCGGCGCCAACCCCAAACAAGCTGTCAGTTCGCCGCCTTCTGGCCCTGTTCGGATACGCCAAGAGGGGACGTTTGGTGGTATCCACGATCCGCAACGCTCTTGAAGACAACGGACTGCGAACGAGCCCAGACTTCGAGAGCGTCTGGATCGACCACGAGATCTCGATCGAACTCGACCGCGAGAGCACGAACGGCTGGGTAGCGGCTGCGGCCATCCAGGATCCCACAGTCCGTATCGAAGCACTCGCTGCCGCTAACCACGAGCCCGCCGTCGCTCATCCCGAAGGCCTACTGAGCGAGGCAACCACACTCATGCTGCTCAACGACTACTCCCAACTCCCCGTTACGCAGGACTGCCGAGAGATCCGCAAGATCGAGGGCATGATCAGTTGGAAGTCGATCGGTTCGCGGCTGTCATCCGGAGTCGAGTGCGCCCGAGTCAGGGACTGCGTGAACCCGCAGGTCCGCGACGTGCGCCAGGACACCCCGCTCCTGGATGCGGTTGCCGGTATCGCCAGCAACGGCTACACGCTGGTCCGGGACTCGACGAACAAGATCGTCGGTATCGTGACGACGAGCGATCTGAGCAGGGAGTTCCTTGAACTTGCCAGCCCGTTTCTCCTGATCGGCGAGATCGAGAAGTACCTGCACACACTCGTGCATGGCCGGTTCACGAAGGACGAGATCCTGGCGGCACTGCCCGAGGGACTCACCGCCACCGGTACCGCCGACCTCACGCTCGGCGGCTACTGCCGGCTTCTCCAGAAACCCGCGAACTGGAAAAAACTGGGCCTCGAGTTCAGCCGCAAGCAGTTCGTCGCAAGGCTGGAGGCTGTCCGGGAGATACGAAACGAGGTCATGCACTTCCGCCCCGACGGCCTGGACCCGGACAAGCAGCAAGTGCTGCACGGCCTCGTCGCGTTCTTCCGCCACCTCGCGCGAATGGGCGTTGTCGACACCTCCGCGAACTCGAACTGACCGCGCGAAAGACGAAGGAGGAGGTTCGGAAGATGCAGGAGCAACCGTTCCGCGCCTGGTTGAGAGATGTCCGAGAACAGGTGGAGGGAAGCATCGCTACGCGACTCGCCGACTGCAGCCTGGTCGAGAGACACGAAGGCGATCTGGACGCCCATTGGAACGCGGACGGGCTAAGGGGGTTGCTTGACCGGCTCACGTACTCCAGGGAAGACGAACGAAACGGCAGATCTCCGGGGCACAACGTCCCGACCAAGGGCGACCTCTACAACAACAGCGCAACGTTCAAGGCGGCCGTGAATCTCTACCGCAAGTTCCTCGACGCCCGAGGCGACGAGGGCGCGGAAGGCTCCGTTGCCCACTGCGAACGATGGGATCGGTACCTGGAGGAGGTGCGGCGCTACGTCGAGAGCGGGAAGCTGGACCGGGAGGAGATCGACTACAAGTCGAGGATCGCCGCGAAGCTCACGAGCGCGCGAAACGCAGTGCTCGCCGGTGACGAAGACTGGTCCGATCTACTGAAGGAAGCGATCCTGGATCCAAGCAACAACCTCATTGACTTCCGGTTCGGCAAGCCAAGGCTTCGGGACTGGCTTGAGACGCAGGCTGAAGAGGCGTTCGGCGCACTAGCGGGGCTCTGGTCCGGCGAGGACATCTCGCTGGAAGACCGGATTCGCAGCTTCACCGAGAGCTTTCCGACCGACGTACTCTCTGGCACGGGGACGCGCTTGCGCGTGATCTCCGTGCTCTTGATGGCCCTCGACGCCCACCTCTACCCACCCTACAAGTTCAAGGAGTACCACAGTGCTTTCGCCCGCACCGGGCACCCGGTGCCACCTGCGGTCAACGACGAAGCCTCTCAGTACGAGCACGCCCTCGTCTTCCTGGACAAGATCATCGAGCGCGCTCGCCTAGCGGGACTCAAACGACCGAAGGACCGCCTTGAAGCGCAGTCGGTCCTGTTCGCGGTCGCCGGAGGCAGAGGAGCTGCCCCAAAGCCAGCGGACGATCGGCCTTGCTGGTTCGTGGGCGCTTCCTGGGATGCAGGCGATCAGACGGATCGTTTCATCCGAGAGGGAATCTGGCAGAACGGCTACGAGGAGAAGTACCTGGACTATGTCAAGTCGATAGAGCCCGGGGACCGAATTGCCATCAAGGCCACCTTCGTGAAGAAGCACGGTCTCCCCTTCGACAACAGGAGTGAAGACACCTCCACCATGGCGATCAAGGCGACCGGTGTCGTGACCGAGAACATGGGAGACGGTCGCAATCTCCGTGTGGACTGGACGCCCGCGAAACCCAGCCGCGAGTGGTACTTCTACACGTATCAGCCGACGGTCTGGAAAGTCACGCGCGATTCGGGCTGGCAGGCAGCCGCCTTGATCGATTTCACTTTCGACGGGGCGGAACAGGACCACAAGGAGTTCCTGCGCCACCGGTTCCCCGAACGCTACGCGGACGACGATCCCAACAATGACCGAACGGATTCGGACGTAGTTCGCAGCCCGGCAGAGGTCGATGTCTCGGATCTCGCCATCGAACTCCTGTACGAACCGGGGGTTCTTCAGAACATCACGAACCTCCTGGACGACAAGCGCCAAGTCATCTTCCAGGGGCCACCCGGCACGGGGAAAACGTACGCTGCGCGCGAGCTGGCCACCTTCCTTGCAGGATCCAATGGCCAGGTCACCCTCGTCCAGTTCCACCCCTCCTACGCCTACGAGGACTTCGTGCAGGGTTACCGGCCGACTCTGACCGCCGGTCAGGCCGGCTTTGAACTGCGCGACGGCCCGCTGGTTGCAGCGGCAGCGGCCGCCCGGACAGAGCCGGACGCCCTGCACTTCCTGATCATCGACGAGATCAACCGGGGCAACTTGGCCAAGGTGTTCGGCGAGCTGTACTTCCTGCTCGAGTACCGCGACGAAGACATGAGGCTCCAGTACGCCTCCACCGAGGACGAGCCGTTCAGTCTGCCCGAGAATCTCTACATCATCGGCACGATGAACACGGCCGACCGCTCGATCGCCCTGGTCGACCTGGCGCTGCGCCGACGATTCCACTTCGTCGAGTTCCATCCCGACAAGGAGCCGGTCGAGGGATTGCTCGGCCGGTGGTTGGAAAGGAACGCGCCCGAGATGGCTTGGGTGGCGGACGTCATGAGGCGAGCGAACAGCAAGCTGGATGACCGACAGGCAGCCATCGGGCCGAGCTACTTCATGAAGGAGGATCTCAACGAGGAGAAGGTCCGGCTGATCTGGGAGCACAACGTCCTGCCGTATGTGGAGGAACATCTCTACGGCGAGCCCGACCGGCTTGCCGATTTCGACCTCGGCAAGCTGCGGCGTGCAACAGAGTCCGCCGCTTCTGCCGCGGCCTCGGACAGCCGTGAAGCACCCGGAGAGCCTGACGGCGACGGGCAAGACGAAGAAGCCGCCGATGCGGGATCTTGATCTCCGCGAGTGGACACCAACCGAAGAGCCGGTGTCACTCTCGGTCAAGGAACGCGACCAACTGAGGCCCGTCCTCGCGAGCATCGAACCCGCTCCCGGGACGAGCGACGCGTACTACCTCAGGCCAGGTTCCAAGGTCGGCGCGCTTGAGATCGGCGATCTCTCCGTCTCCATCGAACCCAAACTACCCATCGGCCGCGTGCTCTACCTGGCGTCCTACGCCATGGGCGTCGATTTCCGGGAGGAGCGTTTCGACTACGTGAGGCAACCGACGCTGGTCGAGGCTCTGGTCCCGGCGCTCACCCGCGCCGCCCGACGCGCCTTTGCCCGCGGACTCCTCCACGGCTACCGGACCGAAGAAGAAGCGCTGCACACGGTCCGTGGACGCATCCGCGTCGCCGATCAGCTCCGCCGCAGGTTCGGCGTACCTCTCCCGGTCGAGGTCCGCTACGACGACTTCACCGACGACGTGCTCGCCAACCAACTCGTCAAGGCCGCAGCCGACCACCTCGGCAAGCTCCGCATCCGCTCACAACGTTCCCGGCGTGATCTCGCCTGGGTCGCCGCGACCCTGGACAACGTGAGCCTGGTCGAGTTCCCGACAAACACCATCCCCGAGGTCAAGTTCGACCGGCTGAACGAGCACTACCGGGAAGTCGTGACCCTGGCACGGCTGATCCTCCGCTGCACGTCCATCGAGACCGGGCGCGGTCGAGTGCGAGCGAACGCCTTCCTGATGGATATGAACAAAGTGTTCCAGGAGTTCGTGATGCGGGCTCTGCGCAAAGAACTGCGACTCACCGAATCGACGTTCCCGTCCGACAGGAAGCTGTCGAGGAGGGTCTTCCTGGACGAAGGCAGAGAGTTCGGGCTTGAGCCCGACCTCTCCTGGTGGGACGGCACAACCTGTACGTTCGTCGGCGACGCGAAGTACAAGCGGGTCAAGAACGAGCGAGTCCCCAACGCCGATCTCTACCAGCTACTCGCCTACACCACCGCCCTCGACCTTCCCGGCGGTCTGCTGATCTACGCGGAAGGCGAACCGGGGAGTACGGTCCATCAAGTCCTCCACGCCGGCAAGCGTCTGGAAGTCGCGACGATCGACCTGTCTGGTTCAATCAGCGAGCTTCATGGCGAGATCAGCAAGTTGGCTGGCCGCGTTGAAGTCCTCCAGCGTCAGGCGGCAACTCACAGGCAGGCGGCCTGAGGCTGATCCACGCAGCGAGCGGGCTAGCCGTCCGGGGGTAAAGGCCTGCCCCCGCTCTACGCGAAGGCTCCTCTTCTCTTGACACGCCTCATCGCCCTCGCCTATCCTCCTCCCTGAGGCGCAAGGCTCTGCCTTACCCTCCTTCCGAGGCCCACGCTACGGCGTGGGCTTTCGTGCATCCTGGGAGTCCTGTGACCTTCCTAGCCTACCTTGACGAGTTCGGGCATATCGGTCCCTACGTCAGTCGCGGGGACCGCAGATACAAGAGCAGCCCGGTGTTCGGGTTCGCCGGCTACGTCCTTCCCGCAGATCAGGTGCGAGGATTCGGGACTTGGTTCTTCCAACGCAAGTGCGAACTCCTGGACTTCGAGATTCGGCGCTCCGGCCGACACCCCGCATTATGGGAGAAGAAAGGTGCCAGCCTCTACACCGTGACGAACGTCACGAAGTACCGGCAACTCCGGCTCTTCACG
This sequence comes from Candidatus Multivorans sp., assembly GCA_965247095.1. GTDB lineage: Bacteria > Acidobacteriota > Thermoanaerobaculia > Multivoradales > Multivoraceae > Multivorans. The sequence goes on from OZ251997.1 coordinate 1,937,890, forward strand.
AACCGCCTCTTCAACAAGATCGCGAGACTAGGTGGCTTCGTACTCTACGTCGGCGTTGAGAAGACCGAGCCTCACACACAGCACGACTCGAAGGACCTGTACGTTCGCGTCCTTCTTGAGGCAATCAAGCGAATCGACCAGTTCTGCATGGATGACCGCAGGCCGCCGGACAACTTTCTGCTAGCTCTGGACGAACACGAGCAGCGTTCTGACCTGCTCACCCAGGTATCGCAAGCGATGTACGGGGGAACATCACCTCGGCGCCGGCTAGTCGAACCGCCATTCCACCTGGAGAGTCACCGCTATCAGACCGTACAAGCCGCGGACTGGATATGCGGGCTGGTCGGGCGTCTGGGAGCATTCTGGGCAGATCCCGAAGGCTACCCCGAGAACGAACTGTTCTTCCGCTACTTCGGGCACCGCCTCAACCAGGTCAGCCGGCGCAGTGGAATTCGCATCGCCGTGGCTCAGCCAGGAAGCAGCTCCGCCGTTCAACGCCTTGCCAATGGCCAAACCTAACGTGGTAGCGGCATGTGGCAACGTCCTGTCGTGAAGGAACACATGCGCCAACTCACCGACTACCGCGTTCTGACGTTTGACTGCTACGGCACCCTGATCGACTGGGAAACCGGGATCTGGGACGCGTTGCAGCCGCTGATCATGCGGAACCGGGGCGCCGAGGTCACCCGCGAGGCCGCGCTGCTTGCGTTCGGGCAGGGCGAGAGCCTTCAGGAGCAGGAGACGCCCGGGTTGCTCTACCCCGAGCTGCTGGCTCGCGTGCATCGGCGCATCGCGGACAGCCTCGGCATGCAATCCGACCCGCAGCTCGACGAGGTGTTCGGCGCCTCGGTGCCGGACTGGCCGGCGTTTCCGGACACCGCGGACGCGTTGCGGGTCCTCAAGCGGCACTTCCGGCTGGTCATCCTGTCCAACGTGCACCGGGACGGCATCGCGGGGTCGAACCGCAAGCTCGGGGTCGAGTTCGACGCGATCTACACGGCCGAGGACATCGGCTCCTACAAGCCGGCCGACGCGAACTTCGAGTACTTGCTCGCCCATCTCGCGTCCGACTTCGGGCTCGACCGATCGAATGTCCTGCACACCGCGCAGAGCCTGCACCATGACCATGTGCCGGCGAACCGGTTCGGACTCGCCAACGCCTGGATCGACCGGCAGCGCCTGTCCGAGGGCGGGAGTTGGGGCGCTACGGACCGCGTCCAGACGATGCCGACCACCGATTTCGTGTTCTTCTCGATGGGCGAGATGGCGGAAGCCGTAGCGGAGTGCGCGAACGCCGAGACCTGACGCTCACGCAACCTCTGAGCCCCCGTCCTCCTCCACCGTCAGCCGGTACTTCGCCGCGGCAAGGAGGCTCGCTTCCTGGCGCAGGTCCGCACGGGTCAGCGGGGAGATCTCGAGCCAGGCATCCGGCAGCGCCAGGCGCAGGTCCCGGCCGTCGACGTCGAGCCGGACCGCGAGCGGTTCTGTGCGGCGACTCCGGTGGAGCACCACGGCAAGGCGGAGCAGGACGGCGAGGCGCCGCGCGGTCTGACGCCAACCGGAGGGCAGGCGGTCGAAGACCTGGCGCGGGAACTTGCGGCGGTGGCAACGGATCAGAGAAGCCAGCAGCAGGTGCTCCTGGAGCGAAAAGCCGTGCATCTCCGCGTTCTCGACGATGTAGGCGCCGTGCTTGTGGAAGCCGGCGTGGTTGATGTCGAGGCCGACCTCGTGCAACTGCGCGCCCCACGACAGCATGAGCCGGGGAAGCTCTCCCGTCAGGTTCCACTGCTCGGCGCACTGCCCGAGGAGCTGCAGGGCGGTCTCCCGGACCCGCTCGGCCTGATCCGGCTGCACGTGGTAGCGCCGGGCCATCGACTCGACGGCGGCGTGCCGCGTGTCCTCGTGGTGAAGTCGACCGAGGAGATCGTAGAGCGCGCCCTCGCGCAGGGCGCCGCCCGCGACTCGCATGCGCTCGATGCCGAGCGCCTTGAAGGTGGCGAGGAGCACGGCGGCGCCGCCCGCGAACACCGGCGCCCGGCCCTCGCTCAAGCCCTTGATACCGCCATTCATGGTCGTGCCGCGTTCGATCAGCAACTCGCGAAGCCGCAGCAGCGCCTCCAGGGTGATCCCCTCCTCGCACCAGCCCGCCGCCTGGACAACCGCCGCCACGGAGCGCACGGTGCCCGAGGAGCCGACCGCCGACTCCCAGCCGGCGCCGAAGCGGAATCGGTGCTCGACCGGCGCCAGCTCCACCAGCGCCGCCGTCTCGGCCCGCCGCCAGCGCTTCTCCTTCACCCGGCCGTTCGGGAAGTAGCGCAGGCTGCTGCTGACACAGCCCATGTACAGGCTCTCGAGGTCCAGCGGCTGCGAGCCCTCGCCGATGATCAGCTCCGTCGACCCGCCGCCGATGTCCACGGCGAGACGCCGTTCGTCGCCGGCCAGACTCCTCGAGACGCCGAGGTAGATGAGCCGCGCTTCCTCCAGGCCCGAGATGATCTCGACGGGATGACCCAGCGAGCGCTGCGCCGCCTCCAGCAGATCGCGCGCGTTGCGGGCGAGGCGGAGAGTGTTCGTGCCCACGACGCGGACCGTCCCCAGCGGAAGGCCGCGTACCCGCTCACCGAACCGGTCGAGACAGTCGAGCGCCCGCGCCGACGCTTCCGGGGTCAGGCGTTTGCGCTCGTCGAGCCCGGCGGCCAGACGCACGAACTCCTTCCGGCGATCGACGAACACGAGTTGGCCGCCCCGAACCTCCGCCACCACCAAGTGGAAACTGTTCGAGCCGAGGTCGGCCGCGGCAACCACCTCCGCGTCGGCCTGCGGTCGCTCTGACTGGGCCCCGGAATCGTCCATCGAGCGCCAAGTATGATCGCCCGGCCATGAACGCCCCCGTGGACCTCCGATCCGACACACTGACCCGGCCGTCCCCGGCCATGCGCAAGGCGATGGCCGCGGCGGAAGTCGGCGACGACGTCTTCCGGGAGGATCCGACGGTCAACCGACTCCAGGAGCGTGTCGCCGGGATGCTCGAACGGGAGGCGGCCATCTTCGTTCCCTCCGGCACCCAGGGCAACCTGTCGTGCCTGCTCGCGCACGAACTGCCGCGGGGCAGCGAAGTGCTGCTCGAGGCGAACGCGCACATCATCAACCACGAGATGAACGGGATCACCGGAGTCGCCGGCTTGCTGCCGCGCGCTGTCCCGGCGGCGGCCAACGGCACTCTTCTGCCCGCCGAGGTCGAGGCCGCGATCGCGCCAGACGACCCGACCCTGGCCCCGACGCGGCTGCTCTGCCTGGAGAACAGTTGCAACCAGGCCGGCGGCACGATCTACAACCGGGACCGCACCCGGGCCCTCTGCGACACGGCCCACAGCCACGGTCTGCGGGTCCACCTCGACGGCGCCCGGCTGTTCAACGCCGCGACCGCGCTCGGCTGCACGCCGGCCGAAGCCGCCGGACCGGTCGACTCCCTCTCCTTCTGCTTTTCGAAGGGGTTGGGCGCGCCGGTCGGCTCCATCGTCGTCGGTTCCCGCGACTTCGTCCAGAACGCCCGCCGCTACCGGCAGATGTGCGGCGGCCAGATGCGCCAGGTCGGCGTGCTCGCGGCGGCGGCGGAAGTCGCCCTCGACGAGAGCCCGCCCCTCCTCGTTCAGGATCACGAGAACGCCCGTCTGCTCGCGGACACCTTGAACGACCTTCCCGGCGTCGCCCTGATCGCCGAGCAGCGCACGAACATCCTCGTCTTCTCGGTCGAGGGCACGGGCCGAAGCGCGGTGGCATGCGCCGAGGCCCTGGAACGCGAGAATGTGCTGTGCTTGGCGGTGAGCCCGACCCACATCCGGCTGGTGACGCACCGCGACGTGAGTCCGGAGCAGACGGCGCAGGCGGCCGAGGCCCTGACCCGGGTGTTCGGTGGATAAAGAGCGCGGCCTCGTCGACGTCAGGCCGTTCGACGAACTGAAGATCGGCGAGAGCTTCCCACTTCCAAGCCGTACCGTCACCGAAGCGCACTTCGCGGCGTTCCAGGCGATCTCGGGCGACAACCACCCCATCCACTACGACATCGAGTACTGCCGCTCCCAGGGCCACAGCGGGATGCTCGCCCACGGCCTCCAGGTGCTCTGCTACAGCGCCGCTGGGGCCGGCACGTTCGCCGACGTGATCGGCCGCGCCATGGTCGGTTACATCGACCAGTCATGCCGCTTCCTCAAGCCGGTGTATCCGGGCGACACGCTGTATCCGACGCTTCACATCGCGGAGCTCAGGCGTCAGCGCACGACGGGCGTGGTCGTGCTCGAGAGCGTGATCGAGAACCAGCGCGGCGAGCGGGTGCTCGAGGGCCGGCAGAGCTACCTGGTGCGGCTGGAGGGCGAAGCGGCCTCCGACTGAGTCAGCGGTTCGAAGTCGAAGACGGTCGACGCGGCGCCGGGCAGAGGCACCGCCTCGACGCGGAACACGCGCCGCACAAGCTCCGGCGCCAGGACCTCGGAGGGCGGGCCCTCGGCGACCAGGGCGCCGCCGTCGAGCACGGCCACCCGATCGGCGAAGCGGGCGGCGGCGTTCAGGTCGTGGAGAACGAGCACGACCGAGCGCCCCTCGTTGACGAGCCGGCGGGCGAGACCCAGAAGGTCCAGGCCGTGGGCCAGGTCGAGGTTCGAGGTCGGTTCGTCGAGCAGCAGGACCTCCGCTTCGGTGGCCAGACAGCGAGCCATCAGCACCCGCTGCAACTCGCCCCCGGAGAGCGTCGTCACCCGGCGTTCGGCGAGCCCCAGCACATCCGTATCGTCCAGGCAGCGGTCGATCCAGCCATGGTCGGCGGAGCGGGTGCCGAAGAGCCGGCTCTCGTGCGGGTAGCGACCGAGGGTGACGAACTCGCGCACCGTGAACTCGAACGACGGGCGCACCGACTGCGGCACGTAGGCCACCCGCCGGGCCGCCTGCCGCCGCGGCAGCTCCGCCATATCGAAGCCGCCCAACAGCACGCGCCCCTCGGTCAGCCGCCAGGTGCCGCTCAACAGCCGCAGCAGGGTCGACTTGCCGGCCCCGTTCGGGCCCACGACCGAGGTCAGCATGGACGGTTCGATGACGAGATCGATGCCCCGCAGCAGCCAGCGGCCCCGGCGCTCGACGCCGCCGCCCACGAGTTCCAGCCGCGGCGCCCTGCGCGCCGACCCCGGCGCCGCCGTCACCGCGACACCGCCACTTCGCCCTCATGGCGCATCAGCAAGTAGAGGAAGAACGGAGCGCCCACGAAGGCCGTGACCACGCCCAGGTGGACTTCCTTGGGCGCCGCCAGCGTACGCGCCAGAAGGTCGGCGCCGACCACGAACCACGCCCCGGTCAGGAACGAGGCCGGCAGCAGGCGGCGGTGGACGGGTCCCAGCAGCAGGCGCACGAGGTGCGGCACCACGAGGCCGACGAAGCCGACCACACCGCTGACCGCGACGGCGCTGCCGGTCAGGATGGCGGCACTCCACAGTACGGCCCGCTTCGCCCGCTCGATATCGACCCCGAGCGATGCCGCCACCTCCTCGCCTTCAAGCAGCAGATCCAGGTCGCGCGCAAACCAGGCCGCCACGACGCAGCCCACGACCATCCCCGGCAACAGCATGCCGACGTGGTTCCAGCCCCGGTCCGTAACGCCACCCATCATCCAGAAGGCGATCTGGCGCGCCGCCTCGTACTGCTCCCACGAGCGGGCGATCAGCCACGAGTTGACCGCGGCCAGCAGGGCGTTGAGCGCCACACCCGCAAGCAGCAGGGTGGTCACCGGCGTGTAGCCGTCGCGGGTCGCGATCCGGGTCACGATCAGCAGCGACAGCAGCGCGCCCCCGACCGCGAACAGCGGCGCGGCGAGGAGGAAGGTGCCGGCCAGACCGAAAGTGAGCGCAAAGACGGCGCCCACGGCAGCACCGGTACTCGTGCCGACGATCCCGGGCGAGGCGAGCGGATTGCGGAACAAGCCCTGCATCTGCGCGCCGGCGAGCGCCAGGCAACCGCCGACCATCGCCGCCACCACCACCCGCGGCGCCCGCAGCGACCACACGATCGTGTCCACCTGCGGATCCACGGGGCCGTACTCGCCGGGAAGCAGATGCCGCGCCAGCACGCCATGACTTCCGCTGGATCGAGAGCGACCGAGCCCCGGTACAGACCGATCGCCGCGAACGCCACGAGCAACACCGCGCCAGCGGCCATGTACCACCAGAATCCGACCCGGTACACCCCCAGAGCGATTCTCATTCGGCGCCACCCGCCGCCGCATCCCGACCGCCCGCGGCTTCAAGCCGTTCCGCGGCGTCAACCAGCGCGTCCGCGAGCCGGTCGACCAACCCGACGACGTGGTGCGAGACGGCGGCCATGTCCCGGCCGTCGAGGGCCACCACGTTGCCGAGTCCAGCGGCCCGGGTGCCGTCCGGGACGCCCACCGCCGCGGCGTCGAGCACATAGGAGTCAGTGAAGATCACGTCCGGGTTCCATAGCACGACCTGTTCGGCGCTGATCCGCGGCCAGCCGACGAGGCCCTTCTCCGCCGCGAGGTTCACCGCACCCAGGTAGCGAACGGCGTCGTCGAACACGGTCCTCCCACCCAGCACCACGCCGCCGCTGTAGTGGACGACGCGCAGGCCCGCCACCCGGGCGCCAGCCCGGGCCCGCGCCGCCTCCAACCGGGCCCGCATCGACTCCACCAGCCGCTCCGCCTCGCTCTCGCGGCCGATCGCGAAGCCGACGACCCGGATGTTGGCCTCGATCGCCGCCAGGCTCTCGTGATCGAGCAGGACGAGTACGGGCACACCCGCCGCCTCCAACTGGGCGAGTGTCTCCCGGGTGTTGAACCCGGCCGCGAACACCAGGTCGGGCGAAACCGCCAGGATCTCCTCCGTGCTGAAGCCGCCTACACGCCCCAGGCGCCGCGCCGCGTCCGCGCTGGGACTGAACGCCGGATCGCCGGCAAAGGGCGATAGCAGCACGATCCGCTCCGGCTCGGCGATCTCCAGTAGGATCTCGTCCGTTGCCAGGGTCCGCGATGCAATCCGTTCGGGCGGCGCCGCCAACCGCACCACTCGCCCGCCGCCGCGGATCTCGCGCCAGACGCCGTCACCACCCGGTTCGACGAGTTCGAGCTCGGCGCCCGCCACGCTTCCCAGGTACGCGGAGTGCTCGACGCCCAAGTCGAACGCGCCCGCGTCTCCGGCCTCGCCGTCATCGGAAGTCCGGGCACAGGCACAGACCAGCAACGCGAGACCGATCACCCGGACCAAGGGCGTCCGAGCCACGACCATCTCCGCCTGCATACGCCTCCGCACAAGTCGCGATCATAGTTATACTGCCGGCCCCATCGGACCCAGGAACGTCACGGAGCGGAGTTCATGAGCATCAAGACCGGGGAGACGATCCCCGAAGCCAGCTTCAAGCAGATGACATCGGACGGCATCGTCGACATCTCGACGCGGGAGCTGTTCAAAGGCAAGAAGGTCGTCCTCTTCGCAGTGCCCGGCGCTCTGACGCCGACCTGTTCCGAGGTCCACATGCCCGGCTTCGTCGAGCACCTGGAGACGATCAAGGCCAAGGACGTAGACACGGTGGCCTGCGTCGCGGTCAACGACGTCTTCGTGATCAACGAATGGCGCAAGGCGCGGAGCATTCCCGACGACATCCTGCTGCTCTCCGACGGCAACGGCGAGTTCACGGCCAAGGTCGGACTGGAACTCGACGCCTCGCGCTTCGGCATGGGCACCAGGTCCCGGCGCTACGCCGCGGTCGTCGACGACGGCGTGGTGAAGTACCTCGGCGTCGAGCCGGCGGGTCAGGTCGGCGTCAGCGGCGCCGAAGCAGTGCTGGAGGAACTCGGGTGACGCGTTCCGCGTCAGCCGTGAACCAGTCCATGCGCCCGTCATCGGGCGCATGGATGACACTCGGCTGATCCAGCGCGGCTATCCGTAGCCCGGGGGTCTCTTGACCAACCACAAGGTCGACTCTCTCACCGACTCGATCTACGTCACCTTCGACGAGGAGGCGTGGGGACGTCTGCGTGCCGACACGCCACTGACGCTGTCCGAGAGCGAACTGCAGCGGCTGCGCGGCATCAACGAGAACGTGTCGCTGGACGAGGTCGCGCAGATCTACCTGCCGATGTCGCGCCTCCTGAATCTCTACGTCGGGCGCACCCAGGATCTCTACCGCGCCAGCACCACCTTCCTCGGCGGTCTGGCGCCCAAGGTGCCGTACATCATCGGCATCGGCGGCAGCGTCGCGGTGGGCAAGAGCACCACCGGCCGCATCCTGCGCGAGCTCCTCGCGCGCTGGCCGAACCACCCCCAGGTCGACCTGGTGACCACCGACGGCTTCCTCCACCCCAACGCCGTCCTGAAGGAACGTGGGCTCATGGAGCGCAAGGGCTTCCCGGAGAGCTTCGACATACGCACCCTGGTCAACTTCGTCCTCCAGGTGAAATCGGGCGAGCGTCGAGTCAAGCACCCCGTCTACTCGCACCACTCCTACGACATCCTGCCCGGGGCCACCGAGATCGTCGATCAGCCCGACATCCTGATCCTGGAGGGCTTGAACGTGCTCCAGGCGCGGTCGGAGGCGCCGAAGAGCAGCCGGCTGATGCTCTCCGACCTGTTCGACTTCTCGATCTACGTGGACGCCGAGACCGAGGTCGTGGAGCGCTGGTATGTAGAGCGCTTCCTGACCTTCAGGGGTACCGCGTTCCAGGACCCCGACGCCTACTTCCACCGCTACGCGAGCCTGAGCGAAGAGGACGCGATCGAGACCGCGCGCGGCATTTGGCAGGCGATCAACGAGCCGAACCTGACCCAGAACATCCTGCCCACCCGCGAGCGGGCGGATCTGATCCTCGAGAAGGCGCCCGACCACGCGGTGCGGCGGGTGCGTCTGCGGAAGCTGTAGCTAGCGCGGCGCCTGCCAGTTCGGCGTCATCCATGCGCCCGATGACGGGCGCATGGACTGGTTCTGGCGCGGAACGCGCCACCCGGGTTCCCGCAGGGCTCCGGCCTCGTCGAGAAGCTCGTCCAGCCGCCCGGACAGGCGGTCGAACAGCGCCTTGAGTGCCAGCACCTCGGCTGCCTCTTCGCCGTCCTGGCTCCGCGCGTTCCGGGCCGCGACCGCCAGTCGCGTCTCGACGTTGCCGGCGCCGTGACGGGTGATGAAGCTGCCCAGGAGGTTGTCTCTCTCCGCCGGGTCGGCCTCCAGGTCGTAGAGCTCGTAGCGGTCCCACACGCCGTGGAATCGCATCAATCCGGGCCGCGGCTCGTCGGACGTGCCGCCCATGTGCCATTTGCCGACGAAGGCCGTCCGGTAGCCGGCGCCCTGGAGTTCCTGCGGGAAGGTCGGCGTCGACGGATCCAGACGGGTGCGGTTGTCGAGTACGCCGTGACGGTGGGCGTACTGCCCGGTGAGGATCGAGGCGCGGCTCGGCGAGCAGAGCGACGTGGTCACAAAGGCGTTCTCGAACAGCACCCCGCGTTCGATCAGCCGGTCGAGGTGCGGGGTCTCGTCATCTCAGCTCCCGTCACCTCAGTCTTTCTGGGGAAGTTCGCCCAGACCGACCGCGGCCAGTTCCTCGGGCTCGTAGTTCCAGCGCCGGTAGTTCCACATCCACTGCTCGGGCTGCGCCCGCACTCTCCGTTCGATCGCCGCGGCGATCCGCTGCGACAGCTCGACCGCGTCCCTCGTACCGCCGGGCGAGCGCAGGATCTCACTCTCCAGCCGGTACGAGAAGGGGCCCTCCCGGACGCAGAACGCGGCGACCAGGGGGCAGTCGCGCTTGGCCGCCAGCGCCGCCGGACCGCCGACGAACTCCGTGCGGCGGCCCAGGAAGGAGACCTCCGGCCCGCGCCGCTGGTCGGGCCGCTGATCGACCACCATGATCAGCGTCTCCTTCCGCGTGAGGCAGCTCAGCATGTCGCGCAGGAGAGAAGCGCGGCCGCTCCAGATCACTCGCACATCCGACCGCGCCCGCATCCGCTCGACAAAGAGCGACATCGCCGCGGAACGCGCGGGCTTGGCGACCGCGCACACCGGAGAGGCGGCCGCGCGCACGGTGCTCTGAGCCAGCAGTTCCCAGGCACCGAGGTGGGCCGTGACCAGCACCTGGCCGCGGCCGCAACCCTCGACCTCCGCCATCAACCGCTGCAGGTCGCCGAAGCCCTCCATCGCTCCTACCTCGAGCCGCTTCTGGTCGAAGCTGATCCGCACCGTCTCCAGCGCCGCCACGATCTGATGCCGGACGCAGCGCCACTCCAGGTCGCGCGCCTCCGGCGACCCCGGAGGCAGCCCCAGAACCACCGCCAGATTGCGGCGCATCAAGCGCACGTCACGCGGCGTGATCCGGCGGCAATGGGCCAGCAGCCCCGCCAGCGGGCCGAAGGCGGCCGCCGGCAGCAGGCGCAGCAGCCACGAGGCGGCGTGGAGGAAGGCTCCCATGGTGCGATTGGACATCAGGGACTTGGTGAGTGTAGTGAGGGATCCGTCGCACCACCGCAGTTCTCGAACAACGGGCCGTGGACTACGACAACCATCGTCTCAAAGATACTCGGCCCTACACGTATCCTGGCCCACCCGGTCGCTAGGGGCCGCGCCCGGCCCGTTCCCTGCTCCACGGCGGCGGCACGCAAGCGACGCCAGCCACAGGACGGCGGGTCAGCCGTCCCCGCGGGGCCCCCGAGGCGGAGAGACCGGGCGAAGCGCTGCAGATCGAGCAGGCACCCTTCAAGGTGCGCACCATCCATGTCGATGGCGGCAGGGAATCACCGCCGACCTTGAACAGGCCTGCGCTGAGCGGGGAATCGGGCTCGGTGTCCTGCCGCGTCACTCGCTCACACTCAACGGAAGCGGGAATATGGCGGCCGCGATGACGGGATGACCACAGCGGAGCGCGGGAAGCTTCGGAGGCTTCGGCGGGAGAATCGGCGGCTGCGCGAAGAGCGGGAGATCCTGGCAAACCAACGGCCTGGTTCGCTCGGGAGACGGGGCCCACGAGGTCTACGGGTTCATGAAGGCGAACCACGCCAGAAGAGACTCTTCCGCTACGTCGAGGCTGATACGATCCGCATCGTCGGCACTCCGCCGTCGGACACCGCCCTTCCTCAACTTCGAGAAACCTACCGCGAAGCCGCTTGTGTCCCTAAACGTAGACTGTCCACGAAACCGGGGCAACCTCGCTTCTTCGCAATTCCCCCGCATTGGATCCCGTTCATTTGCTAGGTGTCGAGGGTGTGGCGAGCTGCTAGTGTGTCCCTCCAACTAAGAGGTTTCCCGCCTCAAGAAGGAGTTCCTGATGAAGAAGAGCGTTTGGATCCACGCTGTGATGGCTGTCGTGGCGGCTGCTCTAATGGGCGTCGGGTCGGCCGGTGAAGTGCTTGCCGACGAGTGCGACCAGAAATGTAAATTCACCATTGGCCCGAACGGAACCACGGTGGAATGCACCACGGTCGCGCCCGGCGAGACGGGCGCGAAAGTATGCGTTCCAATCAACACGAAAGACGACAACTACTGTGAACTTGAGCTATGCGACGACGGCTTTGCCTATCCGATAGCGTGACGAGGACGGAGCCTTCGAGGTGGGGCGCAAGCTAACTAAGATGCCTCAAATGGATGGACCCTGTCGCCGGCTTGTCCTGTCGGCCCTCGTTATGGCTGCGACGGTGTCGGTCCATCGGCCGCTGACGGCCCAGGTCGCCATCTCGGTTCAGGTAGAGGCGAATCTAGTGCCCGGTGAGGCGTCCCCGGACCAGGCCGAGGTCCTGCTGGCTCTCGCCCCGACCCGGGAGATCGTTGGTGGGTACACGGTGAGCGAGATTCCGGGCTCGGTCACCGCCAACGTTCCCCCTGCCGCGAACGGATGGATCGTGGAGGTGTCGGCGCCCGGCTGGTGGGCGCCGACGGCTCGGGTGACGTCAGACGATCCGGAAGCCTCGTTGGTTCTGGTGCCCGAAGGTCGGCTCCGATTCCGTCTGGAGGGCGCCGACCTCGGCGTGGAGACCCTGGACAGCGGAAGCGTCCGAGTCTTCGGGCGAGTCTGGGGCGAGGAGACGAGGTTGGGGCGTGGCATCCACGGCGGGCCGTGCGAGATCGACCTCGACCGGGACGATCGGGACGCGTCGGTTACATGCCCCTTTGCGCTCGGGGTAAAGGCGGACCTTCAGGTCTTTCTAGGGCCCTTCCTGCCGTGGATCCAGTCTGGTGTCGTGGTGGCCGAGAACACCGACTTCGGAGCATTCAATCCGGAGCGCGGAGCCTCGGCCTCCGGCCGCGTGCGGGCTGCCGTCGGGCAAGGTGCCCTGCTGCTAGCCCTGTCGCCGAGAAACGGGTCCTTCCCCTTCACGACCTGGACCGACGAGCAGGGCGTCTTTGCGTTCGAGGGCCTTGCTTCGGGAACGTACGACCTCCATCTGGAGCAGTCGCCACGGGACCGCTGGGCGGTTCGGGTCGAGTCGGTGCTGGATCAGATCGACCTGGGCGAGATCGTTTCGGCGGCTGCCAACCGATTCTCCGTGGACGTCTCCGCCCCCCACGCGATTCTTCCCAACCTGACCGTGAAGGCCAGTCGGGTATCCCTCCGCGAAGACGGCACGCCCGCACCCAGGGTCTTCGGGCAGCACCTCGCGAAGCGGTCTTTCGACGGTGGTTCGATCTTTGTCTGGTCTGGCATACCCGGCGGGTCCTACCTGATTCTGGTCGAAGGCCAGTGGGGCAATCGGTGGCATCGCGAACACATCGACTTCTCTGCTGCCTCCCATCATGCCATCGATATGGATGGGGTCCAGATCCGAGGTCGAATTCGAAGAGGCGCCAAGCCCCTGGAAGATGTGCTCGTCTGGTTCGGCGGTCTCACGGGCGGAGAGCGCATCGCCATGAAGAGTCGGCATGATGGTCGGTTCGAGGGTTGGCTGCCAACTCGTGCGCACCTCGGAGATTCCGGGGACGAGTGGCACGTCCAAGTGACGCAGGCGCCGGCCTGTGGGCCATGTGAGGGCGACTGGACAACTTGGCAGAGCTTCGATTCTGGCCAGGTCGTGAATGCGGGCGTGGTAGAGATCGTCGAGAACGTAGATGGCGTCGGGCGTGTCGAGATCAGCCTGCCGGACGGGCGGATCAGCGGCCGCGTCCTGCGAGTGGACGCCGAAACCGCTGACCGCACGGCCCTATCCGGCGCCACCGTCCGGCTCAGCGCGCGGGACCATGGCCGTTGGGACTGGAGTACCGTGACCTCGGAAGAAGGAGGTTTCGAGTTTCTTGGCGTACCAGAGGGGGAAGTCGATCTGTCTGCCGAAGCCCGTGTGGACGATCAGATCTTTCGGTCCGGCCGAACGCAATTGCAGCTCTCGGAGGGAGCAGCCGTTGAGGATGTTGAGATCCACCTTGAACCGCAGCAGCTCTTCAACCTGCTCGTTCGGACACGCAACGGTCCGCTGAGGAACGCCACGGTCCTGCTCTTGGACACAGAGTCCGCAGCAGCCCGTGTACAGTGGACTCTCGCCAACGGGTCCACGCAGTTCTGGGTTCCTGCCGACCGCCTCGTCCAGTTCGTCGTTCTGGCCTCTGGCTTGGGGGCGGACGGGTGGCGGGTGAGATTGCCGCCAGAGGGCGATCTTGAAGTCGAGCTCTTCGATACACGAGGCGACCTGCTGCTGCCGGACACCGTCGAGGCGACGATCGTCAACTCCCGCGGCGTTGCGCTGCGACTCTCGGTCCTGCGACACGTGGGCCAGATTCGCGACACGGAAGAGGGCGAGGTGATCAGAAACCTCGCCCCTGGCAGCTACAGCTACTGCCCGCGAGACGCCGAATGCGCAATGGTGCACGTCATCGCTGGAACACTCAATCGAATCGGTCCGTGACTGGATGGTCACAGATCAACGACGAAACAAGGAGGAACTTCGAGTGTCTCTCGAAACAAGTGGACGACGTGCCGTCGTCATCGCAGTAGGCGTCATCTTCTCGGCCGGCTTGCTCGTGGCCCAGGCTGCGCCGGGGCCTGGCTACTTGGGAATTGGCTTTTCGATAGATCCCGAGTCGGGAGTACTGTCAGTACGTCAGATCGTCCCCGACAGTCCTGCTGCGTCTGTGGACATTGTAGTCGCTGACGAGATCCTGAGAGTCGATGCAAAGGAGATCCGGTTTCCTTCTCACCGAGCTGCGTTGGAGTTTCTCTCCAAGCGTGCCCGCACGGGTGTCGTCTTAGTGCTGACAGTCAGGAGAGGGGGGGTGCTACGGGAGACGAGAATCGTCCCCGAGGAACCGCCCCCGTCGCTTGCATCCCAGAACGAACTGGCACTCCGCTGCGCCGACGGAGAAGATCGACCCGAGGCAGCTTGGTCTCGCGCGTTCGAGTCGGTTCCGTAGCAGTCCAGTCGCGAGAGTGCGGCGATGGGGCCATGAAGGGTCTCGAGCAACCGTCGCGTTCCTGACTCTGTTCGCCGGCACGGCCGCCTTCGCGGGAGGCGACGACCTGCCGCCATCGCACAGGACGGTGCTACGATCCCGGCTCTTGAGCAGTCAATCCGAGCAGTCCGCCTACTGGCGAGCGAACCTGCGACTGATGGCGACCCTCCTCGCCGTCTGGTTCTTCTGCTCCTACGTGCTCGGCATCTTCCTGGTTGAGCCGCTGAACGGCGCCCGCATCGGCGGCTTCCCGCTCGGATTCTGGTTCGCGCACCAGGGATCGATCTACGTCTTCATCGCGCTGATCCTGGTCTACGCGACGGTCATGGACCGCCTCGACCGCCGCTACGGAGTCGACTGAACCGCTCAGGCGACCTGCCCGGCGCTTCCCGAGACCCGACTGACCGCACGCGAATGACGACAGAGGGGAGCAGCAGCCGATGAACGTCCAGGCCTGGACCTACGTCATCGTCTCCGCGACCTTCGCGCTCTACATCGGCATCGCCTGGTGGAGCCGGGTCAAGTCGACCTCCGGCTTCTACGTCGCCGGTCGCGGCGTTCCGGCGATCGCCAACGGCATGGCAACCGGCGCCGACTGGATGAGCGCCGCCTCCTTCATCTCGATGGCGGGCCTCGTCTCCTTCATGGGCTACACCGGCACCATCTACCTGATGGGCTGGACCGGCGGCTACGTGCTGCTGGCGCTCCTGCTAGCGCCCTATCTGCGCAAGTACGGCAAGTTCACGACCTCCGAGTTCGTCGGCGACCGCTACTACTCGGACGCCGCCCGGCTGGTGGCCGCGGGCTGCACGATCTTCGTTTCCTTCACCTACATCGCCGGCCAGATGCGGGGCGTCGGCGTCGTGTTCTCGCGCTTCCTGGAGGTCGAGATCTACTGGGGCGTGGTGATCGGCGTGGTGATCGTCTTCTTCTACGCCGTGGTCGGCGGCATGAAGGGAATCACCTACACCCAGGTCGCCCAGTACTGCGTCCTGATCGTCGCCTATCTCATTCCGGCCGCGGCGATCTCGTGGAAGATCACCGGCAACCCCATCCCGCAGTTCGGGTTCGGCGGCGCGGTCCAGGAGGGCCAGGCGGCGGGCGTCTTCCTGCTCGAGACCCTGGACGCCCTGCACCGGGAGCTGCGGCTGCCCGAGTACACCGCCGCCTTCGTGCCGGGCAAGAAGAGCATGATCGACGTCACTGCGATCACGCTCGCCCTGATGGTCGGCACCGCCGGCCTGCCGCACGTGCTGGTCCGCTTCTACACCGTGCGCAGCGCCAGAGCCGCGCGCTGGAGCGCGCTGTGGGCGCTGGTCTTCATCGGCCTTCTCTACACCACCGCGCCCGCGGTCGCCGCCTTCGCCCGGGTGAACCTGATCTCCACCCTCCACGGCGCGAGCTACAGCGAGGTCCCGGAGTGGTTCCGGAGCTGGGAAACGACCGGCCTGATCGCCTTCGACGACAAGAACGGCGACGGCATGATCGACATGGCCGACGGCGCCAACGAACTGACCGTCGACCCCGACATCATGGTCCTGGCCAATCCGGAGATCGCGGAGCTTCCCGCCTGGGTCGTTGCCCTCGTCGCCGCCGGCGGGCTCGCGGCGGCGCTCTCCACCGCCGCCGGCCTGCTGCTCGTGATCGCCTCGGCGATCTCTCACGACGTCGGCAAATCGGTCCTGTGGAAGGACATGAGCTCGCGCAAGGAACTCCTGCTGGCGCGGAGCACCGCGGCCGCCGCCGTGGTCGTGGCCGCCTACTTCGGCATCTCGCCGCCGGGCTTCGTCGCCCAGGTCGTCGCCTTCGCCTTCGGCCTGGCCGCGGCGAGCTTCTTCCCCATCCTCGTTCTCGGCATCTTCACCCGCAGCACGACGAAGGAGGGCGCGATTGCCGGCATGAGCACCGGCATCCTGTTCACCGGCACCTACATCGTCTACTTCCGCCTGATCCGGCCCGAAGCCACCGCCGAGGACTGGCTGTTCGGCATCAGCCCGGAGGGCATCGGCGCCGTCGGCATGCTGATCAACTTCTCCCTGGCGCTGATCGTGAGCCGCTTCACCAAGCCGCCGCCGGACGAAGTGCAGCGCCTGGTGAGTGAGATCCGCCTGCCGCGCGAGCGGGCGGCCGACGCTGCGCCGTAGCGCGCGACGGCGTTGGACGCACCCGCCCGTCTTGGGCCAGGAGGGGTCAGCTCCCAGGTGACGTGCCATTCGTGCGCCCGCTGACGGGCGCACGGACTGGTTCACGGGTGGCGCGGATCGCGCCACCCGGGTTCGCGCTTGAGAGGAAATGTAGGGGGTTGCGCTCACTCCGCTTCACTCGCTCCGGTTGGGCGTCGGTCAGTGCGATGTCGTTGAGCGTCGCTCGTTCAGAGGCACCTGGGAGCTGACCCCTCCTGCCCCGACTGGGCTGGCGGCCGACCCACGGTCCCGATCTGCGACCCCTCAACGGGGCCGCTACCGCCGCCCAAGGACTAAGGTATCCTCCAAGCCGACAACCCACTCCGGAAGGAGGAGACCATGCGCAACAAGAATGCGGGCCAGAAGCCTGC
The DNA here is from genome assembly GCA_965247095.1 of Candidatus Multivorans sp. Classification (GTDB taxonomy): domain Bacteria; phylum Acidobacteriota; class Thermoanaerobaculia; order Multivoradales; family Multivoraceae; genus Multivorans. The sequence goes on from OZ251997.1 coordinate 1,954,853, forward strand.
TACTACAGTGACGAGCCGACCGGCGCAAGACCGCCCCCCTACGGTCCACGTTCCTTCTCGTCCTGTGGCGCGCCCCGCTTCCAGGAAGTCTGAGGCAATCATCAAAGAGGTCTCGGTCCGGCGACGTACGGCGATGAAGGTCTTGGCAAATCGCTGACGGCCACTACCAAGTCACTTGGGCAGACGCGATCCGCGCCCATGAGGAGGCGCTGCGAGATGGTGGTGCCGCCGGCATCCTCAACCGTTCCGCCATTGAGTCCGCTATCGCCCGGCCATATCATGGCTACCATCAGCACGTCCACCAGAAGGCTGCGGCTCTGGTCCACGGTATCGTCTCCAATCACGGCTTTGTGGATGGCAACAAGCGCACGGCGCTCTACTTGGTAGAACTCTTGGCAGTCCGAAGCGGATACCGTCTAGCAGTGGACGACCTCCTTCTAGCAGACGTCATAACGGCTGTGGCCCGTCGAAAAATGGGCTACGACCCACTTGAAACTTGGTTCAAGGAGCGGCTCAAGTCGGCTTGCGGCACCGCATAGCAAGCCCTCTACTTGGCCCTAGTTGGACCGATGAAGAACAAGAGAGACACTGGAAAGCCCGAAGATCCCCTGCGGGAAATCAAGCAAGCCACTGTAGCGATCGGCACAGTGCCAAAAGCGCCGAGGCCCCCGAGCGACGGCCCTTTCTACGATGGAAACCTTGTGGACTTTGAACTAAAAGGGACGGGCCTCATCTATTCATACACCCCAATGGAGTACGCCCCCGTCAAATCTCCTCCCGATCCGAAAGACGGGAGCAGTCTACTACTGGGCCAGGATGTGGATCGTAACGTGTAAGCACTGCATCCAAGACACTCCTGTAGTCGCAGTCCGTGCGGACACGAATGATGGCACTCGCGTGTATCCGATCCGCGCATCAAAATGGAGCCGACACCCAAACGAAGACGTCGCAGTAACTCCCTTCGGGCTGGACGGAGAAGCGAAAGACACAGCCGACGATGTCGCCGCTGCTGCGTTTCGAGGTTTGGTCATTTCCAGCGTAGGAAGGGAACTCACTGCGACTAGGGACCAAATCATGAGAACCGGGTTCTGGGAGGGCACGCCTGTGTCGATGATCGGGTTTCCCGCCGGTATGATTGAAGGCGGGAAGAAGAACTATCCGGTCGTTCGCGGCGGGACGATCGCTCAAATTCAAGGCTATCTGGATCGTGACCCCGAACACCGCAACTTCCTCATCGACGGATCCGTCTTCGGCGGCAACAGCGGAGGCCCCATAGTAGTCCGAAAAGGCGTGATGAATTGTGAGAATCAGGCTCTTTCGCATACTGTCTTGATCGGCATGGTGTCTGCGACGGTTCGAGTGGAAACCGAACGGCACGACCAGTCCCCTCGCGATGTCTTCGAAAACGCAGGCCTCGTGCACGGAGTCAGCGTGGACGCGATTAACGACACAATTCACCGATACTACGTCTCGAGTGCGAACTCGAAGGAGGATATCTCGAGCTGAACCCGGTAGCTCGCGGGTGGTAGTCGAGTTCCCGGCGGTAGTAGCCGTGCGGGGCGGAGAGCGAGGGCAAGAGGTTGCGACTCGAGGCGAGGCCAGAAGAGGGCAGGGTAAGGGCCCTAGGCCAGCTCCGCCAGTTGCTCGCGGAGAGTGGAGTAGCGGCGGAGGTCCGAGGCCTCATCAACAGCCTTTTGGAGCGCCCATTTCTGGCCGACGATTACCACCACCTGTCGGCCTCTGGTGATCGCCGTGTAGAGGAGGTTGCGGCGCAGCATGACGTAGTGGTGCGTGGAAATCGGTATGACGACAGCGGGATACTCCGAACCCTGCGACTTGTGGACGGTGACGGCGTAGGCGAGCATCACGCGGTCAAGATCGGGGAACGGGTAGCTGATGGGACGACCATCGAACTCGATCGTCATCTTCTGTTCCCCGGGGTCGATCGAGACCACCCGGCCGAGGTCGCCGTTGAAGACTTCGCGCCCGTAGTCGTTCTCGGTCTGCATCACTTTGTCGAGTGCGCGGTACTTCCAGCCGAAGCGTTCGACCTCGACCGCGCCGGACTTGGGCGCCGGATTCAGCACCTCCTGCAGGGTCGCGTTGAGCGCCCGGGCGCCGAGCGGTCCGCGGTTCATTGGCGACAACACCTGGACATCGCGCACCGGGTCGAGGCCGAAGCGCATGGGGATACGTCCCTTGACGATCCGAGCGATCTTCTTCTGCGCGTCCTCGGCATCCTCGGCGGGCACGAAGTAGAAGTCGCTCAGTTCGTCCGACCTCGACTCCAGTTCCGGTAGGTAACCCCGGTTCACGCGGTGGGCGTTCCTCACGATCCGGCTGTTGTCGGCCTGGCGGAAGATCTCCTTCAGACGCGCCACCGGGAGAGCGTCGGAATCGATCAGATCCCGCAGCACCTGGCCGGGGCCCACGGACGGCAGTTGGTCCGCGTCGCCGATCAGGAGCAGCGATCCTTCCGCCGGCAGCGCCTGGAGAAGCGCCGCCATCAGCTCCACGTCGACCATCGACGCCTCGTCGACCACCAGCAGGCCGCAGTCGATCGGTCGCAGGCGGCCGCGCCGGAAGGTCCCGTTCGACGGGTCGATTTCGAGCAGCCGGTGGATCGTCTTCGCGGTGTGGCCGGTGCTCTCGCCGAGCCGCTTCGCCGCGCGGCCGGTCGGGGCGCAGAGTGCGCAGCGCACGTCGCGGGTCCGCAGGATCCGCAGCACCGCGTTGACCAGGGTCGTCTTGCCGACGCCCGGGCCGCCGGTGATCACGGCAACCCGCGAGCGCAGGCTGGTCTCGACCGCGGCGCGCTGGGTCGGCGCCAGGGTCACGTCCAGCCGCTTCTCCACCCAGGTCAGGGCCTTGGCGGCGTCGATGTCCGCCCAGGGGGGCGGGTCGGCCCGGATGAGTTCACCCAGCCGGCGGGCGATGGCCCGCTCCGCCGACAGCAGCAGCAGCAGGAAGATCGCCTCCTCGCCGCCCAGACGCGTGGCAACCAGCCGCTCCGCGCGAAGGCCTGCAGCCGCCTCAGGATCTCGCCGACCGGCACCTGGCGCGTGTCGGCGACGGTCAGGGCCTCTTCGAAGCTCATCCGCCAGGGCAGTGACGAGGATCTCCTCCGGGATCTTCAGCAGCTCCTGTGCCTGCTCGAGGAGTTCGCTTCGGGGCAGGCCGCAGTGTCCGGCGCCCCGGGCCTGCTCCAGGGTGTAGCGGAGGCCGGCGCGCGCCCGCGGCAAACCCTCGCGGTCCTTGCCCAGACTCGCGCCGATGCTGTCGGCGATCCGGAAGCCGATGCCCCGGATATCCCGCGCCAACCGGTAGGGGTCCTCGGTCAGCAGCGTCGCGGCGTCGGCGCCGTACCTGCGGTAGATCCGAGCCGCCCTCGACGATCGGAGTCCGTGGGTCTGCAGGAAGACCATGATGTCGCGTACCGCCTTCTGGTCCGCGAAGCCCTCGCTCAAACTCTTCGCGCGCTTCGGGCCGATGCCCGGTACCTCCGTCAGCCGCTCCGGCTCGTTCTCGATGACCTCGAAGACATCCTCGCCGAACGCCTTCACCAGCCGTCTCGCCATCTTGGGTCCGACGCCCTGCACCTTTCCCGACCCGAGGTAGCGCCGCATGCCTTCGAGCGAATCCGGCGGCGATACGGCGAGCCGTTGAGCCTGGAACTGGCGCCCGTGGCTCGGATCGTTGCGCCAGGAGCCGGACGCCTGGATCGTCTCCCCCTGCGAGACCACCGGCAGCCGCCCGACTACCGCCACAGGTTGACCGCGGCCGCGGACCCGTACGCGCATCACGGCGAACCCGTTCTCCGGATTGTGGAAGACGACCCGCTCAACGACCCCGGAGAGAGCCTCCCGATCCTGGTCCGAAGCCGTCATGGTGCCGAACTATGCCGCAAAGGCCACTCGCCACGACCCATCGGTGTCACAATCACGCGCCTTCCCTCCCGCGACCCAAACGCCCAGGAGCTCCACGAATGACCGACGCCTGCCGATTCGACCACCTGGCGCTCAACGCCAACGACCCGGCTGCAGCGGCCGCCTGGTACGCGCGCCACTTCGGCGGTTCGCTGATCGACGAGGACTCGACGGAAGGCGGCGGCGGAATGGTTGCGGCCCGGTTCCAGGCCGGCGCCGGCACGGCGCAACTTCGCTGGCGCGATGCTGAGGCCCCCGGCCCCAGCATCGGCACCGGGCTCGACCACTCGGGGTGGTCGGTCGACAACCTCGATGAGCTCCACGCCGCAATGCTCGCCGATGGCGCGGAGGAGTTCTGGGAGCCGAGACACTTCAGACCGGCGAAGCTCTACATCTCCTTCGTCACCGATCCCTGGGGCGCAAAGATCGAACTCCTGGAGGACGAGCACCACCCCGGCTTCCACCACGTTCACATCCTCGGTCCCGATCCGGAGCAGGATCGGGCGTGGCTGCTGGAGCACGCGCCGGGCGAAGCCGAGACCTTCAAGGGCATGCTGCTCGCCGTCAACTACGGCACGATGAGGGTGCTGTTCCGCCAGACCGACGACGAACTGCAACCGACCGCCGGGCGGGCAATCGACCACCTCGCCTGGAACTCCCCTGACATCAGCGGCGGCCTGCACACAAGCCCGACCGGCGTGAACATCCGGGTGGACGCTGTCTGACGGGCTGCCGATGAGCCTCTGGCCGCCGCCGCGGCGGGTCGAGGAACCTGACGCCGCCCCTCCCCTGGTCGTCCCCGCGGGCGCGGCGGTTGGGCTCGCGATCACCGGGGCGGGAGGCGCGGCGGACCAGTACCCAATCGCGGAGGAACTGCGGCTCGCGGTTGCCGGTCTACAACGAGCTCTGGCGAGCGTCGAACGGGAGTTGGTCGTTCCGGATGCCGAAGGCGACGCCGCCGGGAACGGAACCGACATCGCCTGCCGGGTCTCCGTCGACTCCGCCACCTCCGTAGGCGAAGCGCGAGCCGCCGTTCCCACGGACGAGAGCTACCGCCTGCGGATCGACCGCGACGGCATCGCGATTGAAGCCGCAACACCGGCCGGCCTGTTCCGAGCCGCCGCGACGCTGCGGCAGTGGCTCGCCTCGCACGGACGGCAGACCGACCGCGGACTCGAGGTCGCGGCGGTCGAGATCGAGGATCGGCCCGATTTCCCGGTCCGCGGCGCGATGCTGGACGTGAGCCGGAACCGGGTGCCCACGATGGCGTACCTGGAGCGTCTGATCGACCGTCTGGCGGAGTGGAAGGTCAACCACCTCCAGCTCTACGTCGAACACACCTACGCCTACGAAGGCCACGAGGATGTCTGGCGGCACGCCTCCCCCTTCACCGCCGCCGAGATCCGCTCACTCGACGCCTACTGCCGCGAGCGGTTCATCGAACTGGCCCCGAACCAGAACAGCTTCGGCCACTTCCACCGCTGGCTCGTCCATGACCGGTACCGCCCGCTGGCGGAGGTGCCCGAAGGGTTCCGCCACCCCTTCTCCGTCGACCCCGAACCGTTCAGCCTGTGCGCGACCGATCCGAGGGTTATCGAGCTCCTCGGCGGCCTCTACGACGAGTTGCTGCCGCAGTTTGTGAGCCGTCGCTTCAACGTCGGCCTGGACGAGACCTTCGACCTGGGTCGCGGCCGCTCGGCGGAAGCCTGCGCCGAGCGCGGCAAGCCGGCCGTCTACCTGGACTTCCTGCGCCAGGTCCACGGCCTCGTCACGGACCGCGACAGGCAGATGCTGTTCTGGGGCGACATCATCCTTGAGCACCCCGAGGTGATCGATCAGATCCCCGAGGACGCGGTCGCGCTGTGCTGGGGTTACGAGGCCGACCACCCCTACGCTGACCAGTGCGCCCGTCTGGCCGCGTCCGGCCGGGAGTTCTGGGTGTGTCCGGGCACCAGCAGTTGGCACAGCTTCGGCGGCCGGCTACAGAATGCCGTCTCAAACTTGGCTTCCGCCGCGACGGTGGGCTTCGACGCCGGCGCCCTCGGGCTCCTCGTCACCGACTGGGGCGACCACGGACACCTGCAACCCCCCACGATCGCCGAGCTGCCCCTTTCGATCGGCGCCGGCTTCGCCTGGTCCGTCGAGGCGGCACGGAAGGAATGCGGACGCGCCGCCGACCAAACCGAACGATGGCTCCAGCACGCCGTCCGCTTCGTCTACGACGGCGACGAGGCGGTCGCGCGCACCGTCGTCGAACTCGGCGCCATCGACCTCGACTGCGGCGGCCCGGTCATGAACGGGACCACTCTCTTCTACCTGCTTCGGTTCATCGACGAGGACTTGACCCACCGCCGTTTCGCCCGGCTCAGCGTCGCCAAACTGCAACGGACGTACGCCCGTCTGGCCGAGATCCGCGACCGGCTGGCAGGCGCCCACGACTACACCGCGCTGGAGTGGACCTGCCGGATCATGACGTGGTGCTGCCGCCTGGGGATGGAGCGCCTCGGCGCCGGCCGAGGCCAACGGGTTGAGCAACTCGCCTCGACCGTCCGCTCCGCCCTCGGCACCGAGCTGCGCCAGATCGCCGACGACCTGCCGCCCGTCTGGCTCGCCACCAGCCGCGAAGGCGGTCTGCAAGAATCCCGCGCGCTGCTGCTGCGTGCCGCCGCAAGGTTCGAGAACGCCGATGCCGGGCCGGCCACGGAGAGCGGCGCCGCAATCGGTGGTTGATTGCAATGCAATCACAGCGTAGGCTCACAGGAGCTTTGATCGGAGGGACAGAGAGCAATGGCGAGCATTACAGTCCGCAATCTCGATGAGGACGTCAAGAGTCGCCTACGGCTGAAGGCGGCCGGGAACGGCCGTTCGATGGAGGAGGAAGCGCGGATCATCCTGCGCGAGGCTGTCGCTGACGATGGAGTCCCCGAGAAAGGGCTGGGAACGGCGTTGCACGAACTCTTCAAGCGCTTCGGCGGCGTGGAACTCGAGTTGCCTCCGAGGGAGCCCATGCGTGAGCCACCCCGTTTCGACTGAATCACCGGCCGCCGTCATCGTCGACACCAACGTCGTGTCGGAGTTGATGCGCAGCAGGCCGGAGGCCACGGTCATTGCTTGGCTGGACGACCATTTCAGGCGCAATCTCTTCGTGACCGCCGTAACCGAAGCTGAGATCAGAGCCGGCATCGCCTATCTGCCTCAGGGCGAACGCCGGCGGCAACTCGCCCGAGCAGCCGAACGGGCCTTCGCCTCCCTGTTCGCCGGCCGCGTGCTGCCCTTCGACACGGAAGCGGCGCGCGCATATGCCGTGATCGCCGCTCGATGTCGTGAAGCTGGACGCCCGATCTCACAAGCCGACTGCCAGATCGCTGCAATCGCACGCACGCAAGACACGACCCTGGCAACGAGGAACGTTCGGGACTTCGAGCTGGCGGACGTGAAGGTCGTCGATCCATGGGCGTTCGCGGAGTGAAGGTCGACGATCTCGCCGGCGCCTTCCGCGATCGCTTCGGAGCCGAACCCGAGGTCGTCGCGCGCGCTCCGGGGCGGGTCAACCTGCTCGGCGCCCACGTCGACTACAGCGACGGGTGGGTCCTGCCGGCGGCGATTGACCGGTCGGTCTGGGTCGCGGCGCGGCGCGCGCCGGGCGAACGGACGCGCCTCGTGGCAAGCGACTTCAGCGAAGAGGCGTCCTTCGACGCGGCCGACATCGAGCCGCCCGTTGCGGAGCGCGGCGGAGAGACGTCCTGGAGCGACTACCCGCAGGGCCTGGCCTGGGCGCTCGCACAGCGCGGCATTGAGGCGCCGGCGATCGAAGCCGCCTTCGGCGGCGATCTGCCGATCGGCGCCGGCGTCAGCTCTTCGGCGGCGGTCGAGATGGCGTTCCTGCTCGCCTGGGAGCAGCTTGCCGGCTTCCATCTCTCAGGCATCGAATGCGCCCAGGTCGGACGCCTGGTCGAGAACGGCTACGTCGGCGTCCAGTCCGGGATCATGGACCAGTTCGCCTCGGTTCACGGCCGCCAGGGACATGCCCTGCTGCTCGACTGCCGGTCGCTCGAACACGAGCTCATCCCGACGCCGGAGGACCTGGTCTTCCTGGTCGCCGACACGGGCGTCCGCCGCGCCCTCGCCGCCGGCACCGGCTTCAACGACCGCAAGAGCGAGTGCGCCCGGGCCGCGGACCTGCTGCGGCCGTACCTGCCTGGCCTCTCCACCCTCCGCGACCTGGCGCCCGCCGACCTCGACCGGCTGCAGCACGTCCTCGAGCCGCCGCTCGACGGCCGCGCCCGCCACGTCGTCACCGAGTGCCGGCGCGTCCTTGACGGCGCGGAGGCCCTACGCCACGGCGACCTGCACACGCTCGGCGACCTGATGGGCCAATCGCACCGGAGCTCCCGCGACGACTACGACGTCAGCATCGAGGAACTCGACGTGCTCGCCGAAGCCGCCGCCGGCGCCGACGGCTGCTTCGGCGCCCGGCTCACCGGCGCCGGTTTCGGCGGCTGCGTCACCGCGATCACCAGCGAAGACGCCGCCGACCGTGTGCGCGAGCAGACCGCCGTCGCCTTCGAACGGCGCTTCGGCCGCCGGCCGGAGATTCACACCTGCCGGGTCGGGGACGGGGCGGGCGTGGTGGAGACCGGTTAAGTCGCCGCCGGCCATGTCCTTCCGATGAACAAGACGCGGTTCCGACCAACTAGTTGCGCCAGGGCACCCCACTCGAAGCGACGACGTCTCTCTGGGTGCGCGGGCCTTCTGGCCCGCATCAAGTGCGAGGCCGCGAAGCGGCCGGCGCGAGTCGCCCCGCTAGGCCGAGACGAGCGAGTGCGCCAAGTCCCGCACTCGACGAGGGTTCCCATCCTCCGGCCGCCACCCTGCCGAAAGCAGGCCGGCGGGTGAACGACCGTCGAGCAGCGCCCGAGGGCGATCGAACCAACGCCGCACGCCGGTCTCGCTGTAGGCGCCCAAGAGATCGTCCACCACCAAGGCGAGGAAGCGCAGCCGCGCCGCCAAGTCATCCGGCATCTCGCCGCCCTGCGACAGGTAGCGGTGCAGACTAGTCGATGAGACCCCAAGCAGACGGGCCAACAGTTCAACGCCAAGGAGACCGTTCAGTTCCTTTCCCTTAGACGATGCAGGCGACGAAACCATGCTGGAAACGTACTCCCAAAGGTCCCGCCCGGTCAAGGGGGTCGGCAGGATAGGGATCATTCAGGACCATTGAGGGCGACCGGTTCCGCCTACGGACTTAGCCCATCATGGAGAGTCAGTCCGCCGGGGCCAGGACGGACCCTAAGATGTCAAGATCGTCACTACCACTAAGGAGGCCTACCGAGATGACCGCCAGAAACGGCATGAGACCCGTACATCCCGGCGAGATTCTGCGTGAAGAACTGGACGAACTCGGTCTGTCGGCCAACGCACTGTCGAAGGCCCTGGGCGTGCCTGTGCATCGCCTCACGGCCATCCTTAACGGGCAGCGCGGGGTTACAGCGAACACCGCGCTGCGTCTGGCCCGCTACTTCGGCACGACGCCCGAGCTCTGGCTGAACCTCCAGAAGACGTGGGAGCTCCGCTGTGCCAAGATCGAAGCAGGCCGCCAGAGCGCCGATCAGATCGAGCCCCGGCCGACTGTTGCGTAGGGGAAAGGAGGAGGCTCTCCCTAGGTACACAACACGGCTGCGTGTTGACTTTTCCGTGTATCACGGCTACGGTACCCAGACATGGAGAGATTGATTGACGTGGCCCGAGTCAGCCAGGGTCTAGCCCGCTCGGGCCGCGGGGCCGGCAACCAGACCGGAAATTGGAAGCTCCGAGTTGTCGAGAGTGCCAACGTGGCCCATGACGGATGGCTCTGCCTCGAGGGTCTACCGGAAATCGAGGTCGCGCAGAACACCCGCACGGAGCGCCACCTGCTTCGGCCCTTTGATGTACTCGTCACGGCCCGCTCTCTGCACGCACACGTGGCGCTGGTCCCACCGATCGTCTCGCGGACCGTGGCCAGCATCACCCTGCTGGTCGTGCGCCCCAACCGCCCTGAGGCGGGCATGGGCCACTACCTCTACTACTACCTGAGTTCGACTTTCGGCCGGAGGCAAATCGCCAGGCACCTGACGGTCGGCACCAGGTTCCCACTGATCTCAGCCAGGAGCCTCGGAGAGATCCAGGTGCCGTTGCCGTCTGCACGAGAACTCGACCTGATTGCTCAACTTGTGGAGGCATCAGAGGCTGCCCACACTTCAGCAATCACAGCCGCCCGGCTACGCCGCGAATCGCTCCGCGACTCCATCATCCACACTATCGGCGCCAAGACGGCCTCGATTTCTCCATAGGACAGCGCATGCCACTAACAAGCCAGGAACTCCAATCCAAGCTGTGGCAGGCCGCGGACATCCTCCGTGGCCAGATCGACGCCGCCGACTACAAGAACTACATCTTCTCAGTGCTGTTCCTGAAACGGCTCGCAGACCGATTCGACGAGGAGGTGGGGGCCGCCATCTCGGCAGGCGTACCGCACGACGCAGCGTTGACCGACGCCGACGAGCATGAGTTCTTCGTCCCGGCGTCCGCACGCTGGGCGGCGCTCACCGCGGCCTCGATGAATCTCGGCGAGGCGCTCAACGTCGCCGGCCAAGAAATTGAGGATGCGAACACACCCAGGCTGGACGGCGTACTGACGAACACGAACTGGAACGACGAGTCCAAACTCGGCAGCCCGGCCAACCGCGAACGCATCATCCGCAGCCTGTTGAACCACTTCGCTGCTCTCGATCTGCGCGACGCAAACCTGCGAGACCCGGACGGTGGCGTCGACAACGTGCTGGGCGATGCCTACGAGTACTTGATCAATCAGTTCGCCGACGACGCCGGCAAGAAAGGCGGCGAGTTCTACACGCCGCGCCCGATCGTGCAACTGATCGTCGAACTGCTCCAGCCGAAAGAGGGAATGCGGATCTGCGACCCCACGGCGGGTTCGGGCGGCATGCTCATCTTCACCGCGCAGTTCGTGCAGAAGAACGGTGGCGACCGGCGGAACCTCGTGCTCCATGGGCAAGAGCGCAACCTGGGAACACTCGCCGCAGGCAAGCTGAACCTCCTGCTCCACGGTCTGTCCGCGGCCAGGCTGGAGGCCGGCGACGTGATCGCAGAGCCCGGCCTAGTCGACTCCAAGGGCCGCCTGCTCTCGTATGATCGCGTGGTCGCCAATCCTCCCTTCAGCCTCAAGAACTGGGGTCACGACTTCGCGCCAAACGACCCACACCGCCGCTTCAACCGCTTCAAAGCGATCCCGCCGCGAACGAGGGGTGACCTAGGCTTCCTGCTCCACATGCTGGCGGTGACCAATGCGAAGGGCATGGTGGGCGTGGTGATGCCCCACGGCATCCTGTTTCGTGGCGGGGCCGAAGGGAAGATCCGCCAGGGCATCGTCGAGGCGGACCTCTTCGAAGCGATCATCGGATTGGCACCCAACCTCTTCTTCGGCGCCTCCATACCCGTGTCCATCTGCGTCCTGAACAAGGCGAAGCCGCCGGGCCGCCGAGGCAAGGTCTTGTTCGTGGACGCGGCGCAAGAGGGCTGCTTCCGGCAAGGAAAGGGCCAGAACTTCCTGGATCCCGAGCACATCGACAAGATCGCCAAGGCGTACCACGCCTTTTCGGACATCGAACGGTTCGCCCATGTCGCCGACTTGGCCGAGATTGAGGCCAACGACTTCAACCTGAACATCAGCCGCTACGTCGACACGACGGAAGTGGAGGAAGTGTTGAGTGTCGAGGAAGCGCTCACGCAGTTGCGGCACGCGGAGCAAGAGCGCGAAGAAGCCGTGGCAACGATGGATGGGCTGCTGAGGGAGCTGGGCTATGACCGATGAAGGGCAGCACCTAGGCGACGATCGGGCGATTCCCGAGGCGCGCGCATGACGGAACGAAGACCAGTCCCGGACGGCTGGAACCGGGTGCCGCTCAGTGCCGTTGCGACCGTAGTGATGGGCCAGTCGCCGCCCGGCAACACCGTGTCTGACCTCAGAGAAGCCACCCCTGAGGATGGTGGGCTGCCCTTCCTTCAAGGCAACGCTGAGTTCGGGCGCAGTTCCCCCGCTCCAACGAAGTGGTGCTACCGACCTGCCAAGGTGAGCGCCGCTGGGGACCTCCTGATCAGCGTGAGGGCACCTGTCGGCCATACGAATCGGGCTGACCAGCCACTCGCCATCGGCCGTGGCCTCGCCGCCGTTAGGTTCCTCCATGTGTCCCCGGATTTCGGATGGCATGCCGTGAATCGCGCGAAGAAAGCTCTCCAGCGGCTCGCGCAAGGCAGCACTTTCGGAGCTATCAACGGGAAAGAACTGCGTCAACTGACCTTTCCCCTCCCTCCCCTCCACGAACAACAAGCCATCGCTACGACGCTCAACGCCATCGATGAAGCGATCGGGCGAGCCGAGAACATCATCTCCGTCACTGAGAACCTGCTCGATGCCCTCCGCCAGGAACTCCTCACCCGCGGCCTCCCCGGCCGCCACACGGGGTGGCGAGAAGTACCGAAGCTCGGCACGATCCCCTGTTCTTGGAGAACCGCCAAGGTCGAGGATGTCGCCGAAATCGTGGGCGGAAGCACTCCGGCTAGAAGCAAGCCAGAGAATTGGGGTGGCGACATCCCATGGCTGACACCTTCGGAGATCTCTGAGAACACTGGAATGTACATTTCCCGTTCCCGCGAGAAACTCACGGCGGCCGGCCGTAGAACCGCCGGACTCTCACTCCTGCCCAAGGGATCCGTACTCCTCACGAGCCGGGCCACGATCGGGGCCACGGCTGTCGCGACGATGGCAACCACAACGAACCAAGGCTTTCAGAACCTCGTACCGCGGGAACGCACAGACCCGCTGTGGCTCTACTACGAGATGACCCACAGCAAGCAGCGTCTGAAGGCACTCGCTGCCGGCAGTACGTTTCGGGAAGTCTCCCGCAGAGCCGTCGCCACCCTCGACATTCCGTACCCTCCTTTGCAAGAGCAGAAAGCGATAGCCGGGGTCCTAAGTCGCGTCGACGGGGCGATCGAGCAGGCCGCGAATCAACTGCAAGCGATGGTCGGGCTGCGAACGGCGATGGCCGATGCACTGCTGACCGGCCGCCTTCGAGTCGTGAGCGCACGTGGCTAGGCCCACCCGATCCACGTCCATGGCAAAGTGTGCTGAGTCCGCCCTTCTTGCAGCGATCGACGTCTACAACAAGCCCTTGGCCGAGCACCGGGAGCAGACTCTCGCGTTGCTCCTCATCAACGCCTGGGAGGTCCTGCTCAAGGCCCGCGTACTGCAGCTCAACGACAACAAGCTGCCTTCAATCTACCAACGCCAGAAGGGGTCGCGTCGCTACCGGCGCACCCGGACGGGTGAACCCTGGACAATCGATATCTGGGATGCGCTCAATAGGGTCGCCGCGCCCCAGCCGATTCGCTCGAACCTTGACGGCCTGAACCTGGTCCGAAACCAAGCCGCGCACGAAGGCCTTCTAGCGAACCCACTAAAGCGGAGTGTTCTCGACTACGGGACGGCGGCTGTTCAGAACTTCGCCCACTACGCCGAGTCCTGGTTCGAACTCACTGTGCGAGTCCCCTACCTGCTTCCGATCGGCTTTCTCGGTGCCGCTGCGGCTGCGGGGCCGCCTCCGAACCAGAGCCAAAGACAGCTACTCAGAAATCTCAAAGAGATCGCATCGGACCATGGGGACCCAGATTCGCAGTACGCAGTCACCATTAGACTCAGGATCGAGCTGAATCCCGGATTCTCAGGCGGCGGCAGCATCGGCCCAACCACCGACCCCCTTGCCCCCAAAGTGCGGTTGTCGGACGATCAAGCGCTTGAGATATTCCCCGCCACCTACGGGCAAATCCTTGAGGAGTGCAGGACGCGTTACCCGCAGTTCAAGCAGAACAGGCGCTTCAACCACGCGATGAAGGCGGTGAAGGAGGATCCTGAATGCGCCTACAAACGCAAACTTGATCCTCGACAAAAGGGCGGCACCGAACGGACATTCTACAATTCATGCACGACCCTGGCGCGCCTCGACCGTGAGTATCGAACACACGCCGCGAAGACGGGACGAGCCGTACAGATGAACAAGGGGACGCCGCGGTGACCACGAAGCGAATAGCCCTCACATTCGAGGGGCCCGACGTCAATGAACGCGGCGTTCCTCTGGACGACCTCCAAAGAGCGCTAGGGCACGTTCAACGGGCGCTGGAACTCACCGTGCGGCACCTGGCGGGCCTCCACGAGGCCGATCCGCTGCCGGAGGCCCTCAAGGCCCAGTGCGAGCTCAGGGTGGTGGGCATCTACCGAGGTTCTCTGACCGTGGAACTGGAACTGAAGTCGGAGGGGGCTCTGCCACCGGACTCCGACGACCTCGGCGCTCAAGCCCTCAATGCCGTCCTGAACTGGTGCAGTGGCGGAGCCCAGGGTGGCACGCGCCTGCAACCGGCCGCGGCCGCGGAGCTTGCCGCAGTCCGCGAGGACGTGTCGTCGAACCTGACCGCCGTGAAACTCGAGGGGATGTCGCTCCCTCCTTCTTCCGGTCCGAAGCGCCCCCTGCCGCCACGGACCGCAGAATCGAGACCGAACGGAGAGAAGCTCAAGGCACACCTGCATGGAACCCTCTCGGAGGTCGACTGGGGGCGCCGTACTGCCCGGCTTCGCCAACACGGCGGCACGCCCGTGCCACTCAGCTTTGGAGCGGACCTCGACGAGGACATGCTGCGGCTGGCAACGCAGTACGTTGAGGTAGAGGGCGAGGGTTGTATCGAGGCGGACGACGAACGGTGGACGAGCGTCGACGTCAGGAGGATTACGGGGACGCGATCCTGCTTTGAACCCTTCGATCTCGGAGAGCTGGATGGGAGAGCAGGCTTCGTATTCGGGCGTGACGCGAGCGTCACGGTGAGCGATCCCTACGACCACGATGAGTTCATGCTCGTCATCCGGGAAGCGCGGGGAGCGTAGTGGATGCCAAGGGCCAGACGAACGCCGTGCTCGACACCAGTGTCGTCTCCATACTGTTCGGCGACACCAGCAAATCTCCGCTCTACAGCAAGGAACTTGTTGGCCTTAGAGGGGTCATCTCGTTCCAGACGTTGGAAGAAGTGTGGTTCGGAGCGTTCTTGGCAGGCTGGGGAACGCGCCGAAGAGCCGAACTGGCGGCACACCTGAACCAGTACCTCGTGATCTGGCCCAATCCAGCCCTCGTTGATCGATGCGCTCGCCTCCGTACGGCGAGGCGCGCCGCCGGGAAGGAGCTGAGTACTGCTGACGCATGGATCGCCGCCACCGCCATCATGCTGGGGTGCCCATTGGCGTCGGACGACGGCGACTTCGACCGCATACCAGGGCTTGAAGTGATCCGGATCGAATGACCCGCATCGACAACTTCAACGAGTTCACGCAAGCCGAAGACCCTGCCCGCAGGTTGCTTGAGCGGCTCGGTTGGACCTATGTGCCTCCGGATGCGCTGGCTCAGGAGCGCAGCGACTACGGGCAGGTACTACTGAAAGCGCGACTACAAGCCGCATTGAGGCGGTTGAACGAGTGGATGTCCGAGGATCAGGCGGCCCGCGTCATCTTCGAGCTGGAGCACATCGATGCCGTCGGCATGGGGCGCAACCAGAGAGTCCATGAGTACTTGACCTACGGCATGCCGCTCAACGTCGACGGTTCGAGCGGGCAGCGCTCCCGTGTCGTACGCTTCTTCGACTTCGACCGACCCGAAGGCGGCTTGAACGACTTCGTCGTCACAACTCAGTTCCGGGCCCACCGCGGCGTCAGACCCGGCGAGGCCGGAGCGGGGAAGCGGGTCGTCATACCGGATCTGGTGCTGTTCGTGAACGGCATCCCCGTGGTGGTCATGGAGGCGAAGTCACCGACGCTCTTTGGCGAGTGGAAGGCCAAGGCTGTGGACCAGCTTCGCCGCTACCAGGAGGCCGATCCGGAGTGGCGCGGAACGGGCGCCCCCGCGCTCTTCCACTACAACCTCCTCTGCGTCGCCCACTGCGGCGCCGCAGCGGCCTACGCGCCCCTCGGCGCACCCGAGAACGCCTACCGCGAATGGAAGTCCGTCCTGCCGTTCACCGAGGACGAGGTTCGGCATCGTTTCGGCTGCGAACCGTCCGGCCAGGCCCAACTCATCGTCGGGATCCTCAAGCCCGTGACCCTGCTCGACATCCTCCGCGACTACGTCGTCTACGAACCGGAGCGCGGCCGGCTGGTCAAGAAACTGCCCCGCTACCAGCAGTTTCGCGCCGTCGGGGCGGCGCTGACGCGCATCGCGGAAGGCCGGCGGCCCGAACAGCGTGGCGGCGTCGTCTGGCACACACAGGGGTCGGGCAAGTCGCTGACCATGCTCTGGTTGGCGACCAAACTGCGTCGCGACGCGCGTTTGTCCAACCCGACCATCGCGATCGTGACCGATAGGCGGCAACTCGACCGCCAGATTGCGGGCACGTTCGAACGCTGTGGTTTCCCCGCACCGGAGCGCGCAGTCAACACAGCGGACCTGCGCCGGCTGCTCACCGCCGGACCGGGGCGCACCGTGCTGAGCACGATCCAGAAATTCGAGGACGCATTGGAAGCCGCCGAAGGTGAACTCGACGCGCTCGACTCGTCCGGGAACGTCATCGTCATGGTGGACGAGGCGCATCGGACCCAGTACGGAATCTTGGGGGCTCGATTGTCGAAGGCTCTTCCCAATGCGGCACTCATCGGCTTCACGGGCACGCCCATCGACAAGGGGTTCCGGCGCAGCACGATGCGGCGTTTCGGCGCCCTCATCGACTCCTACACGATTCCCCAGTCGGTGGCCGACGGCGCCACGGTGCCGATCCTCTACGAGGCGCGGCTACCCGAGTTGGCCGTCGAGGGCGCGGGAACGCTCGACCGCCTCTTCGACGCCCTGTTCGGCGACGAGACTCAGGAGGCTCAGGTTCGGATACGCAGGCGCTACGCCAACAAGGAAACCGTGGCCACCGCGGATCGACGCATCGAGATGGTCGCCCTAGACATCGCAGAACACTTCAAGGACAGAGTGCGGCCGAATGGCTTCAAGGCGCAGGTCGTGGCGCCGAGCCGGGCGGCTGCTCTGCGCTACGCAAAGCACCTGAGCGGCTTCGGCGTAAGCGCCTACCCCATCATCACGACCGGACCGAACGACGGAGCCGAATTCCAGGCAGCACGCGAACTCGACCAGGAACAGATCACGAACGCCTTCGTCGACCCTGAGGGAGAACCGGAGATTCTTGCCGTGGTGGACATGCTCCTGACCGGCTTCGACGCGCCCGTCGAGCAGGTGCTCTATCTGGACCGCTCACTCCGTGAACACGGCCTGCTGCAGGCCATAGCCCGGGTGAACCGTCGATTCTCGCACGCGAAGAACGGCGTTCCCACCGAGAAGGAGTACGGCCTGGTCGTGGACTATCACGGCGTGTCGGGAAATCTGGAACAAGTCCTATCGACATTCGACTGGCAGGATGTTCAGCAAGCATTGGAGCAGATCGAGGACGATCCCGCGCCCTCCATCGACGCAGCCGCCGTCCAGGCTGAATCGCACTTCGAGGGCCGGAGCCTGAGCGACACGTGGGCCTGCGTCAGCGTGTTCGCGCCCGACGCCGAAACGGAAGGTAACTACAAGGCCGACCTGTTCGAGCGGTTCAACACGGACTACCGCCTGTTCTCACGGCTGATGGACCGCTTCCTACCTGATCCCCGGGCGCTCGACTACACCGACCGTCTCGCGCGCCTGACAGAGATTCGCGCCTACGTGCGCGCTCAGTTCCTTCGCGAGGATGCCGACGTGAACTGGACCGACATCGGCGCCAAGGTCAAGAAATTGATCGACGAGCGGATCAGCGCCGAAGTCCGACGGCTGATGAAGCCAGTCTCGATCCTCGACAGCGACTTTGATGAGAAGGTTGCATCCCTGCCCAACGAGGAAGCGCGCGCATCCTTGATGGAACACGCGATCCGGGCGCAACTGCACGAGCGGCTCCACGACAATCCGGCCTACTTCGGGAAGCTCTCGGAGCAACTCGAGCTGATCATCGAAGACCTCCGCAACCGATTGATCGACTCGGCTGAGGCCAGCAAGCGATTTGCCGAACTCAGGCAGCAGATTCGGAGCGAAACTGACATAGCAGGACATTACGGGCTCTCCCCCGTCTCCTTTGCCATCTATGAGTTGCTGGACGGCGACCCGGCGAACAATTCCGGAACAGGACATGGTCAGACCCTCCACGAAGCTCGGAGCGTCGTGCCCGACTGGCTGTCGCGGGACAAGACCAGTCCCCGACTGGACCAGGAGATGAAGAGCGTCGCGTCGCTGCTCGACGCCGTCCTGAAAGCCCACACCACCGTTATCGACTGGCAATCCAACCTCGAAGTCCAGCGCGAAATGCGGCGAGACATCAAGCGGCAACTGCGGAAGACCGGGGCCCGCCCCGACGACCAACTCGACAAGCTGGCAAACCAGATCGTCGAAGTGGCGAGACGGCGGTACACGATGTGACCTCGCGCGACGAAGTCCGCTTCGGCGAGACCACGATCGAGTACCAGGTGCGGCGGAGCCAGCGCCGTCGGAAGACGGTCCAGATCACAGTCGACGGCAACGGCGTGCATGTCACCGCCCCCGCAACTACGCCGGACCGCGAACTGCGCTCCATTGTCCGTAAACGAGCTGCCTGGATAGTCCGGCATGCTCACGGCGCACCCCTCTCCGTCCCCCAGAAGCGCTTCGTCAGCGGCGAGACGCTCCCCTACCTGGGCCGCAACGTCCGCATGGTCTTTGAGTCAGCGAAGACTCGGCGCGCCCTGCTCCGGTTCGACCACTGGCGCTTCCGCATCACAGTACCGGAAGGCCTATCCGACCAACAGCGCTATCAGCGAATCCGCCACGTCGTCATCGATTGGTACCGCAACCGGGCTGCACAGCGCCTACCCGAAACCGTCGACCGCTGGTGGCCACAACTCGGACGCGGCGACCGCCCGCAGATACTGATCCGGGACCAGCGCCGCCGCTGGGGAAGCTGCGCCGCCGACGGCACCCTGCGCTTCAACTGGCGGGCCATGATGCTGGAGCCTTCGCTCATCGACTACATCGTGGTCCATGAGTTGGCCCACCTGACGATCAGGAATCACTCGGAGGCGTTCTGGGCATTGGTGTACGACGCGATGCCGGACTCACAGGTCCGGCGCCGGCGGCTTCGAGAGGCAGGGTGCTCGCTGCCCCTCTAGCCATCATCGGGATATCGGCTTGTCCGCCTGCTCCGTTCGACACCCAGACTGACGTCAGCGGCCGGCGCGGTGGGTCGCAGCACGATTCGAGGACTCGGAACCGACTCCGACGCTCGCCCATCACTACACAACCTGTTGTGCCAGACCAACCTTAAAACCACTACATGTTGACACCGCGGCAAACCTGGGACACCATTTGCGGCTCCCCGGCCCGCGAACGACGAACGACTCTCACTGACTCGTCCGATGCCGCTCGTAAAGGCTGAACTACAAGACGAGAACCAGGAGGAAACCACGATGCCCAAGAAGACGAGCGGACTCAGACCCGGCCAGAAGGCCCCTGTTTCCGGTCAGTTCCAGAGGATCGGCCCCCGAGGCGGCAAGGGCCCAGAGGTCACTGCGGTCAAAGGCAAGCCGTTACCGCCCAACCCGAAGAGTGGCAGCACGTACACGCTCGCCGACCCCACCAACAATGACTCGGGACGGCGAAGATGAACGGAGGAATACAGCCATGAGATTTTCCCACTACAGCCTCGGCCACAAGCAGGCCGGGGAAGTCGTCGAAGTCAACCTCTCCGGCAACGCTGCCAACGTGCGACTCCTGGACAGCGCGAACTTCTCCAACTACAAGAACGGCCGGCGACACAAATTCTATGGCGGTCTAGCGAAGAAGTCTCCGGTGCATCTCCCAATCCCACACTCCGGCACTTGGCACGTCACGGTAGACATGACGGGGCTGCGCGGCAGCACTCGCTCAGGCGTCCGGATGATGCCCAGGCCACTTGCGCCAATCAAAGAACCATCGCTTTCGTCGGTGCCTTCGCTCGTACGTGATCAACCACCCGAAGTGGACCAATCCGGCGACGCCTTCGATGTCTTCATCTCGCACGCGTCCGATGACAAGGATGACGTCGTGCGTCCGCTCGCGAGCGCACTGAAGGAGAAGGGTCTTCGTGTCTGGTACGACGAATTCGAGTTACAGATCGGATCCAGTCTAAGGCAGACGATCGACCGGGGCATCGCGCGGAGTCGGTTCGGCGTGGTGGTACTCTCTGGCCCGTTCTTCGAGAAGGGCTGGCCAGCCTACGAGCTCGACGGGCTCGTGACGCAAACCGTCAGTGGCCAACAAGTCCTTTTGCCGATCTGGCACGGTGTCACAAAGCAACAAGTGATGGACTTTAGTCCCTCGCTCGCCGACAAGCTTGCGCGGAGCACGGCGACTCACACCGTGGCCGAGATCGCGGCTGAAATCGCGACGGTCGTACAGGACCGAGGGTTCTGAGCCCTTGCCTCCACTGTTCCGCCCGAGAGAACCGCCGCTGTGCGTGCCACCCATGGCATAACGCCACCTGCCGTCACTGGCCCAACCCGCACCCAACGGACAGAGTATGACCAGGAGACGGAATGGACAAGGTAGCCCTCGTCGTCGGCGCCGGCGACTACATCGGATCGGCGATCGCCAAGCGCTTCGCCAAGGGCGGCTTCACGATCGTGGCCGGGCGGCGGAACGGCGACAAGCTGCAGCCTCTCATCGAGGAGATCGAGTCTTCCGGCGGCCGCTGCTACGGCTACTCACTCGACGCCCGGCAGGAGGAGCAGATTACAGGCCGGTTCGCCCAGGTCGAGCGGGACATCGGACCGATCGAGGTCTGCGTCTTCAACGTCGGCGGCAACGTCCGGTTCCCGATTCTCGACACGACGACCCGGGTGTTCACCAAGGTCTGGCAGATGGCCTGCCTGGCCGGGTTCCTGGCCGGCCGGGAGGCGGCGAAGTACATGGTCCCGCGCCAACGCGGAGCGATCTTCTTCACCGGCGCCACCGCGAGCATGCGCGGCGGCAGCGGCTTCTCGGCCTTTGCGGCCGGCAAGTTCGGGCTGCGGGCGGTGGCGCAGAGCATGGCCCGGGAACTCGGGCCGAAGAACATCCATGTCGCACACCTAGTCATCGACGCCGGTGTCGACACGGAGTGGGTGCGCGGCATGATCGCCCGCGGCGGCCGCGATCCGGACGAACTGCCGCCGGACACCCTGATGAACCCCGCTTCCGTCGGCGAGGCGTACTGGCAGCTCTACAACCAGAGCCGCGACGCCTGGACCTTCGAGCTCGATCTCAGGCCCTTCCGGGAGAGCTGGTGATGGCCGCGATCGACACCGGCACGAACGAACTGCTGTGCGACCTGGAGGACGGCGTCGCCACGGTGACGCTGAACAAGCCGGAGAAGCGCAACGCCCTCGGCGACATCCTGACCCCGGCACTGCGGAGCATCCTGCTGGAGCTCGAAGCGGATCGGCGCTGTGGCGCGATCCTGCTCACCGGCGCCGGCAAAGCGTTCTGCGCCGGCGGCGACGTGTCGGGAATGGGGTCGAACCGCGGCAAGGGCAACGGCACCCGCGCCGGCAGCAGCGACACCCCGAGCGAACCGCCCAGCCATGACCAGGCCGTCCGTAACCTGATCGAGAAGCAGGAGTCGCTGACTCTTCGCATGGCGGAACTGGACAAACCGATCGTGGCCGCCCTGCCCGGCCCGGCCGCGGGCGCAGGGCTATCGATCGCGCTCGCCGCCGACCTGCGGATCATGGCCGACGACACCTTCGTCACCACCGCCTTCCGCCGTATCGGCCTGTCCGGCGACTACGGCTCGAGCTGGTTCCTGACCCGTCTGGTCGGACCGGCGGTGGCCAAGGAGCTGCTGATGACCGGCCGGCGCATCCCGGCCGAGGAGTGCCTGCGCCTGGGGATCGTGAACCGGATCGTGCCGTTCGACGACCTGGCCGCGGAGGGGAGGAACCTGGCACTGGAGCTGGCGAACGGCCCCAGGAACGCGCTCCGGTTGATGAAGGAGAACGTGAACCGGGCCGTGCTCGGCGATCTGCGCGCGTGTCTGGCCGGCGAAGCCGAGGGCATGGTCGCGTCGGTGCGGACGGCCGACCACAGGGAGGCGGTGCGGGCGTTCATGGAGAAAAGGGAGCCGCGGTTCGGGGGGTGACTCAGTCTCCGTCGACGACGCTGGACCGGATCCCGCTGCCCGGCAGGGCGCCTTCGACCAGTTCGCCGTCCCGCACCACAAACACCCCGTCGACGAGGACGTGGGGAATCCCCGCCGAGGGCACGGCCGGCTCGGCGAAGGTGGCCCGGTCGGCCACGGTCTCCGGGTCGAAGACGGTGATGTCCGCGTCCGCGCCGACCGCTACCCGGCCCTTCTTCGCCATCGCCGGCGCCACCGCTTCGAGGCGCTGAGCCGGCGCCAGGGTCATCTTGCGGATCGCCTCCATCAGGCTGAGCCGTCTCTGGTCCCGTACGTAACGTCCCAGCACGCGCGCGAACGTTCCGGCGCCGCGGGGGTGGGCGCGGCCGTCGATGTAGCCGACGCCGTCGCTCGCGATCATCACCTCGGGGTGCGCGATCGCGTCCCCGAGTTCCTGCTCGGGGATGATGTGGGCGATGACGATCGCGGGCGCCGTGTCCGGAGTTTCCATTCGCCGGTGCATGAAGGCCGCTTCATCCAGCCGTTCGCCGGTGGCGACCCATTCGATGTCGCGGTAGTTCGCGCCCATGCGCTCGCGCCAGCCCGGGTCGAAGATGGCCGAGCGGATATCCGTCGACGCGGCGGTGTATGGATAGACCTCGGTCGTCACGTCGATCCCGGCCGAGGCGGCATTGCTGATCATGTCGATGACCACGGGCATCTGCTCCAGCCCGGTCGAGCCGATGTGGACGATGTGAACCGAGCCGCCCGAGCCCGCGGCGTCGGCGATCATCTCCTGGACCGCGGAGATCGCGCTCTCCGGCTCCTTCATCCCCGCGTAGCGGATATGGGCGAAGACGGTCACGCCGGCTTCCGCCGCGGTCTGGAACATGCGGAAGATCTCGGTGCGCGAGGCGCCGGGCTGGTACTGGAGCGGCAAACCGACTCCGAGAGCGCCGTCGGCGAGCCCCTCCCGCAGCGTTTCCTGAATGGCTTCGATCCGCTCGGGACTCGCCTCCTCGTTTCGCGCGGCCTGCTCGTCTTCGCCGAATGCCAGCACCCGCGCTGCCCCGTACGCCGTTGTGGCGCCGAAGTGGATGCGCCAGGAACCCTCGCGCTCCGCGTACCACTCGTCGACCGGGAACGCTCCCCCTTCGAGCTCGAAAGCGGCGGTCACGCCGTCGCGCACCTGCAGGTCGCGGCTGAAGGGATCATGGCCGTGGGCATGCAGATCGATGAACCCGGGCGCCACGACCAGGCCCGAAACATCGATCACTTCCGAACCACTCAAGGGCTCGGCCGAGATCGCCGCGATCGCCGCCCCGCTGACGCCGACGTCCATCACCGCGTCCAGGCTCGATTCCGGATCCATGACCCGGCCGCCGCGAAGCACGACGTCGTACAGAACCGGCTCGGGCGCGCAGGCGATCAGCAGGAGGACCGCGAGCGGAAGTGCTGCAACCGCCCAACGCCCGGAGGCCGGCGCCGCGCGCCGAATGCACACAGTCCGCTGCTCAGACTGCATCGAAAACCTCCTCCATCGCGGCCTCGGCAGGCTCGGGCGGCGGCTTCACACCGTGGACCGCGAGTTGAGACCGGAAGTCGTTCAGGATCGCGTAGAGCGACGGCACGAGCACCAGCGTGATCGCCGTCGCGAACAGGACGCCGAAGGCGAGCGAGACGGCCATGGGCACCAGGAACTGCGCCTGGAAACTCCGCTCCAGGAGCAGCGGCAGCAGGCCGACGAAGGTGGTCAGCGAGGTCAGGACGATGGGCCGGAAGCGGGCGGCGCCGGCATCGCGGATCGCCTCGTGGACCATCATGCCGCTCGCAAGCCGCCGGTTGATGAAGTCGACCATGACCAGCGAGTCGTTGACGACCACACCAGTCAGGGCGATCAGGCCGAGGAGCGACAGCATGGTCAGGTTCAGACCGACCACCCGGTGGCCGACCACGGCGCCGATCAGGCCGAACGGGATCGCACTCATCACGATCATCGGCTGCAGGTAGGAACGGAACGGAATCGCAAGCAGGGCGTAGATGACGATCAGCGCCACTCCCAGCGCTTCGAACAGCCCCTGGAAGGTCTGACGCTGCTCCTCCTGTTCGCCCGCGAACGAGGAATTGACACCGGGGTAGCCGGCCAGGATCTCGGGCAGCACGTTGGCTTCGAGGTCGCCGACGACTTCGTTCGCGGTCACGGCCCCCGGATCGACATCCGCCGTGATGTTGAGCACCCGCCGCCGGTCGATGCGCCCTATGGTCGCGAAACCGCGGCCGAAATCGGCGCGGCCCGCGAACGAGAACGGGACCTCGGCCCCGGTCGGCGTCCGGATCCGCATGTCCTCGAGCGACGCCAGGGTCTCCCGTTCCTCCAACGGATAGCGAACCATCACCCTCACGTCGTCGCGCCCGCGCTGGATCCGCTGCGCCTCGGCGCCGTAGAAGCCCTGTCGCACCTGACGGCCGAGAGCCTCGAGGCTCAGGCCCAGGGCTTCGGCCCGCGGATCGAGCTCCAGCCGGATTTCCCGCTTGCCGGCACGGAAGGAGTCCGAGATGTCGAAGACGCCGGGGTAGTCGGCCAGGCGGGTCTTGATCTCCTCCCCCGCCGCCCGAAGCTGGTCGAGATCCGCACCGGTGAGCTGCACATCGACCGGCGAACCGAAGCTGACCAGACTCGCGGTGTACGCGACGCGGACCGCGTCGGGCACGCTGCCCACCTTCTCGCGCCACCGTCGGACGACCTCGGTGGCCCGGATCGTCCGCTCCCGGGACGACATGAGTTCGATGTTCACCTCGCCCTGATGCGGCGCCGCGACCGCCACCTGGAAGCTGGCGGTCGGTCCGCTCGCCTGCTGCAGCGCCGCGTAGGGCTGCGAGCCAACCGTCGCCATCACATGGCGGAATACGTCGCCGTGACCCTCGCGCCGCAGTTCCTCTCCGAGTTCGAAGGCCGCCGCTTCGATGCGCCCGACAGCCGCGAGGGTGGTCTCCGCCGGCGTTCCCTGCGGCATGGTCAGCAGCACGACCGCGTTGTCCGCCTCGACGTCCGGGAAGAACTCGAACTTCATCCGACCGGAGAAGATGTACCCGGCCACAATCATGAACACCGCCACTGCGATGGCCACGGTGGTGTACCGCCACTCGATCGCCCGTTCGATCAAGGGCCGGTAGGCGCGTTCGATCGCCCACTTCATCCCCTCGCCGAAGAAGCCCTGAAAACGGTACCAACCACGCGAGATGCCGTGCCGCTCCCGGTCTTCGCGCCGGTGCGACAGGTGGGACAGGTGATTCGGCAGCACCAGCATGGACTCGATCAACGAGAACGCCAGACAGCCGATGACCACCAGGGGAATCGTCCGCGCGATGGCGCCCGAGGGGCCTTCCATCGAGTAGATCAACGGCGAGAAGGCGGCCACGGTGGTGAGGATCGAGAACGTGACCGGCGTCGCCACCTGGCGCGCGCCGTCGATCGCCGCACGCATGCCCCGCTTGCCCATCTCGAAGTGGCGGTAGATGTTCTCGCCGACCACGATCGCGTCGTCGACCACGATCCCGAGCACCAGGATGAACGCGAACAGCGACATCACGTTGATCGACACGTTGACGTACGGCAGCACGGCGAGCGCGCCCAGGAACGAGACCGCGATGCCGACCGACACCCACAGGGCCAAGCGGAGTTTCAGGAACAGGGCCAGCACCAGGAACACGAGCAGCAGACCCAACCGTCCGCTCTCGAGCAGGACCCGCAACCGGTCCTGCAGCGGCACCGTGTCGTCGAGCCAGGTGGTCATCTGCAGGCCGGGCGGCAGGGCCGCCGACCTCTCCGCGATGAAGTCCTTGACCTGGCGGGCAATGCGGAGAGCGCTCTGATCGCCGACCCGGTAGACCTGGACCAGGGCCACGGGCTGCCCGTCGAAGCGCGACGTCACGTCAGTCTCGGCGAAGCCGTCCGTCACCCGCGCGATGTCGCCTAGTACGAGCCGGCTGCCGTCAGCCCGCGCCCGCAGCACGATGCCGCCGAACTCGGCGCCCCGGTACGCCTGCCCCATCGTGCGCAGGAGGATCTCGCCCTCGCGCGCTCTGACCGCGCCGCCCGGAAGATCGAGCGATGACCGCCGCACCGCCAGCACGACCTCGTCGAAGGTCAGGCCGTACTGCCGGAGCGTGTCCTCCGAGACCTCGATCGAGATCTCGTAGGGCCGCACCGCGTCGAGTTCCACCTGGGTGATGTCGGGAAGTTCCGACAGGCCCTCGCGCACCTGCTCCGCGACCGCCTTGAGCGCCCGCTCCTCGACATCGCCGTAGACCGCCACCGTGATCACGCGGCGACGGATGAGCGCCTCCTGGATGATCGGCTTCTCGGTCTCTTCGGGAAAGGTCGTGATCGCGTCGATCCGCGACTTGACCTGGTCCAGCACCTCGCGGGTGTCGGCGCCGCTCTCCAGTTCGATGACCACGGTGGCGACTCCCTCCGCCGCCGTGGAGCGGACCTTGCCTATGCCCTCCAGGTCCTGCACCGCCTCCTCCACACGCAGGCAGACACCCTGCTCGACCTCTTCCGGCGCCGCACCCAGGTAGGGCACGGTCACCGTGATGCTCTGCGTCTCCAGGCTCGGGAAGACCTCGATCGGCATGCCGGTCATGGCGAGCAGACCCCAGACCACGACAAAGACCATCAACAGGTTCGCCGCCACGCCGTTGCGGGCGAACCAACCGATCACTCCGCTCATGGCGCGCCGCCGCGCAGACGCAGACGCAGCCCCGCACGATCCGCGATCGGCTCCACGTCGCCCGCGGCGGCGCCGTCGATGACCACGCGGGTGACCGGGTCGGCGCCGCCGCGGAACTGGGCGACACGGACAGAGCGTGCCGGCGAGCCGCCGGTTGAACCTCCGTCACCCTCCTGGTCCACGGCGACCAGGGTGTTCGAGACCCGCATCACGCAACCCGAAAGGTCGACCACGTAGCGCGGCGGATCGTCCAGCCAGAATGTCCGGTAGACGGGTTCGCCGCCGGCGCGGAGCAGCACGTCGACGTACCCGGCGCCGCGCTCCAGTTCGACGCCGGTGAGGGTCAATCGCCGGGTCTTGAGCGGGTCGGCGGCGGCGGCGCCGCGGGCAGCCGGGGCCGCGGGTGTCGGCTCCTCGGCGCCGGTCGCAGGCGCAGCGGGCGCGGGCACAGGCTCCAACTCCGGCGTCACCGCCATGCCGTCCATGGCCGTTTCGAGAATCGTCAAACTGATCCGATCGCCGCTTACAAGGCCGTCGGAGACGATCGCCACCTCCGGATCCGAGCGCAGGACCCCGACCTGCCGCAGGGCCAGCCGGCCGTCCTCTACCAACCACAGCCGGTCCGCGCCCACCAGCGCGCCGCGCGGCACCTCGAACACGGAGTCGACCGAACGCCCGACCACTTCCGCGTCCACGAACAGACCCACCGACAGCGGCGGGCGTTCCCCAACCGCCCGGTAAGGGTCCTCCACGCGGGCGATCAAGTTCACCATGCGCGTCGCCGGGTCGATCTCGCCGCCGACGCGGACGATCCGGGCCTCCCATTCGTGCCGCCCGCCGGCGAACTGCGCCCGCAACAGCACCCGCGGCCCGCCGCCCCCCAGTGCCGTGCCCAGCGGCAGGTCGAGGAAGGCGAGCTCCGAGTCGGGTACCGGCAGGGTGACCTCGGCCGCGTCCACGGAGTAGATCGTCGCCAGGGGCGCGCCGCGGTTCACGAACTCGCCGCGGTCTACCCGCTTGGCGCGCAGGCGGCCGGCAAACGGCGCCCGGATCGCCGTTCGCTCCAGATCCAGGTCGGCGCGAGCCTGGTTCGCCAGGGCGGCCTCGAGACGGGCCCTGGCCTCGTCCAACTGAGGCTCGCGGAGCACCAGGGGCCCCGGCTCGCCAGACTCGCCCAGATCCTCCCACTCCTCCCGCGCGACCTCGGCCTCCGCCTCCTCCCGCGTCAGCGCGACCCGCGCCTGCGCCACCGACGCCCGGGCGCTGGCGACCGCCAGCTCGTAGTCGCGGCGGTCCAGCCGCAGCAACACGTCACCGGCGTCGAAGAACCCGCCGACCTCGAAGCTCGCAGCCACCCAGACGATGTTGCCGGCGACCTCCGAGACCAGGCCGGCCTCGGTCACAGGAACCACCGATCCCTGAGAGCGCACGCTGAGTTCGAGCGAGGTCGGCGCCACAGTCAGGACCCGGACAGGAGGCGGCACGACCTGCCGCGGCGCGGTCTCCACCACCGGCCGCGATATCACCAGACCCACGACGATCACCACGGTAAGCGCCACGACCGCGACGGGCAGAATCCACTTCAGCACGTTCAGTCTCCGCCTCCAGCGACCGGGGCGCCCAGACCGCCATAGACGCCCCCACCCAACGCCAGGATCAGATCCGTCCGCGATTCGAGTTGCTGCCGACGGGCGGCAAGCAATTGGCGCTCCGATTCGAACGACGTGCGCTGACTGTCGAGCACCTGCAGGTAGCCCACCAGTCCCTGCCGGTACCGGCCCTCGGCCAGGCGTTCCGCCTCCCGGCTCTCGGTAGCCGCCCGCTCCAGCGCCCCTGTCCGCTCCGCCAGCATCCGTTCCGCCACGAGACCCGACTCGACTTCCGCGAAGGCCGCGAGAGCCGTCTGCAACCAGTTCGCCTCCGCCGCGTCCAGGCCCGCCAGCACCAGATCCCGCCCGGCGCGGAGCCGGCCACCCGAAAGCAGGGGCTGCAGCAGGCCGGCGGCCACACTCCAGACCGAGAAGTCTCCGTCCAGCAGGTCGCTGAGCTCTCCGCTCGACGTGCCCGACGAGCCGTTGAGCCTGAAGGTCGGGTACAGAGCCCGGCGGGCGGCGCGGAGCCGTTCGGACGAGGCGACCGCGCGGTACTCTGCCGCCCGCAGGTCCGGCCGGCGCGCGAGCAGATCCGCCGGCACGCCGGTCGCGGGCAGCGGCGGCAATTCGGGCAGGCCCTCGGCCGCCTCGATCTCGCCCGCCGGATAGCGCCCCAGCAGGACCTCCATCTGGCGGCGCAGCCCGTCGAGCGCCTGCCTCTGCGCCGCCAGCGAGGCCTCGACCGTCGCAATCTGGGCGCGCGCCTGCCGCACCTCGAGCGCGGTCGCCACACCCCGCCGGTAGCGGGCCCCGATCCGGTCGCGTGTCCGCTCGCGGCTCGCCAGAGTGCGTCGGAGGAGTTCCTCCTGCTGCACCGCCTCGACGACCCCGAAGTACACCTTCGCGAGCTGGCCGGCGATCGAGAGGCGCGCCCCGTCGAAGTCGGCCTCGCCCGCCGCCGCCTCGGTCAGGGAGGCCGCCGTCACGGCGCGGAGCCGGCCCCACAGGTCGACCTCCCAGCGGACGTTCAGCGCCAGACCGTAGCTGGTGAAGGCGAAGCTGCGCACGCCACCCGGCTCGAAGCCCGGAATCGGGATCGGAATCGCCTTGGTCAGGCCGCTCTGGGCGGTGTTCTGCTTGCGCCGGCCGGGGTCGAGCGCCGCCTCCAACTCCGGATTCCCCGCCGCCCCGTCGATCCGGGCCTGGGCAAAGGCCGTCTCGACATTCGCGGCCGCGGCGCGCAGGCTCGCGTTGTGCTCCAAACCCTCGACGATCAACTGCGACAGCAGCGGATCGCCGAAATCGCTCCACCAGTCCGACGCGACCTGCGAGGAGCCGGCCGACGCCTCCGCCGAGGCCGCCGCATCGCCGAACTCGGCCGCCACAGGCGCTTCCAGAGCCGGCGGACCAGGGCCCACAGCACTGCAACCGAGCCAGAGGATCGGAGCGGCGACTAGCGACCAGCGCAGCCGGCCCAGGACGCCACCATGAAGGTGAACCATCATCATGAAGGGGAACCAACGTAGGTTGGTTGTCGGGTACGGACGATCGACTCGAGAGTTCGACGCCGAGCCGAGACTACTAGCCGCCGAGGGCCGGGAATCAGTTAGCGTCATCCCGATGGCACCCGACCCGGAGCAGGTTCCGTGACCCCGGAGGATCGCGGCGCCAACCCGCCTTCCGGACACCGCCGCGTCGACCGGCAGCTCAAGCTCGACCTGATCGAGGCCGCCGTGCGCGAGAACGAGGCCGAGCTTGGCCGGCAAGGTTCCGACCCCGCCGGGAGCGACGGTCCGAAACGCCGACGGCGACGCCGTTTCTCACCCTGGAGCCTGCTCCTGCTGGCGCCGATCGCCGCCGCCGCCGGACTCGGCTACCTGGAGCTGAAGCGCCCGGGAGCGGAGATCCAACCCGACCCGCCCGTCGAGGCGGCGCCGCCGGCGCCCGAAGTCCGTTTCACCGAGCCGCCGGAATCCCTCAACCTCAGCGTCTTCCCGCTGCCCATCAAGAGAATCGTGCTCGATCCGGGTCACGGTGGCGCCGCCTCCGGTACGGTGGCCGGAGGACTGGCCGAAAAGGACCTCGCGCTCGACATCGCCCGTCGGGTACGCGAGTTGCTGTCCGACCGGTACCGGGTCGCAATGACCCGCGAGGCGGACTTCGAAGTCGAACTCGATCGTCGTTCCGGCATCGCCAACCGGGCCGGGGCCGATCTGTTCGTCTCGATTCACGTGAACTGGTTGACGCGGAACCAGGCCTGCGGCGTCGAGACCTACTACCTCGGCCCCACCGACGACCCCGAGCTGACCGCACTCGCCGAACGGGAGAATGCCGAGGCGCACAGCTACTCCCTGGCCGATCTGCGCCGCCTCCTCGACGGCGTCTACGCACAGGCCATGCAGGACGAAAGCCGCACTCTCGCCAACGCGGTTCAGGACGCCCTGTTCGCACAACTGCAGACATCGAATCCGGAGCTACGGAATCGCGGCGTGAAGACGGCGCCCTTCGTGGTCCTGATCGACGCCGAGATGCCGGCCATCCTGGCCGAGGTGTCCTGCCTTTCGGACGCCGAGGAGATCGACCGGCTGCGCGAGGCCGACTACCTCCAGTCGATTGCCGAAGCCCTCGATGCGGGCATCCGGAGCTACGCCGACTCGCTTCTCTTGTCGGCCGAGCCGCCGGCAGCAGATCCGGCGCTAAGCTCCGCGACTTTGGAGATCAAGGAAGAGCAGTGAGCAACACCACATCCAACGGGGAAGTCCTCAAGGTCGGCATCGACCTGGGGACCTCGCGGAGTTCGATCTCGGCCGCGAACGGCCAGCGCCACATGGTGCAGAGCTACGTCGGCTGGCCCCGGGACATGGTGGCGAGGAAGGTGCTCGGGCGCGACGTGCTGATCGGCGCCGAAGCACTGGAGCACCGCCCCATGCTCAACCTGCGCCGGCCGCTGGAGCGGGGTCTGATCAAGGAGGGATCGGTCCAGGACGAGAAGGCCGTCCGCGAACTGGTTCGCCGGCTGCTGGAACTGGCGGCGCCGCCAGGACCCGGGCCGGCGCCCGCGATCCACGCCGTCGTCGGCGTTCCCGCCGAAACGCTCAGGGTCAACCGCCAGAACCTGCGGCGCATCCTGACCGGCCTGGTCGCGAACACGATCATCGTCTCCGAACCGTTCGCCGTTGCCTACGGACTGGATGCCCTGCTTCACACGATGGTCATCGACGTCGGCGCCGGCACGACCGACTTCTGCGTCCTGATGGGCCGCTTCCCGACAGAGGACGATCAGCGCACCCTGAGCGCCGCCGGCGACGCCGTGGACCGTCACCTGTACGGCCTGATCGAAGAGCGCTACCCCGACGCCTCGGTGTCCATCCACATGGTGCGGGCCTGGAAGGAACGTCACTCCTTCGTCGGCGAGAGCGACCCGGTCGTGGTCGACGTGCCGGTGCGCGGCAAGCCGACCCGGATCGACATCACCGAGCCCATGCGGCGCGCCTGCGAGAGCCTGCTGGAGCCCCTGCGCGAGACGATGCTGGACCTGATCGCGAAGGTCGAACCCGAGTACCAGAGCCGGATCCGCAGCAACCTGATCCTCACGGGCGGCTCCGGCCTGATCCGGGGCCTCGGCGCCGAGCTGCAGCAGGCCCTCGGCGAACTCGGCGGCGGCCACGTGCGCGTGGTCAAGGACCCTGTCTTCGTCGGCTCCGACGGCGGCCTGAGCCTGGCCAGGGACGCCAACGACGAGTACTGGAAGCGCCTCGCCGGCTAGCAGCGCAGGTGGGTTGATGCTCCTACCGCCGGGCAACCAGATAGACGACCCAACTGCCGTCGTTGGCGAGCCTGGTGCGGTGCCGGAAGACGCCGTTGGGCTCGTCGGTGTCGGTGTCCCATCCCTCGCCGTAGACCTCGACTTTGCCGAAGCCGGCCTCGGCCAGGAGTTCGCGGATCTCGGGCAGGGTCCACATCCGCCACGCGTAGCGGAACAGGTTGCGGACACGCTCGCTGCCCTCCGGCGTGAAGTGCATCGCGCACTTCATCCAGTGATCGACAGCGTTGAAGGACGCCTGGTCCCAGGTGTAGGTGAACGCCGGCAACGCCACGCCGTCGACGCCGACGGAGGCCTCGACCGCGGTGTCCTCCGTCGCGGTCTGGAACGAGTCCGTGCCGCCGAAGGCATCGAGTACGAACAGGCCGTCGACCGCGAGGGAGCTTCGGGCGGCGCCGAAGTACTCCAGCATGTCGGCCCGCTTCGGGAACAGGAAGTACGAGAAGTTGAACGCGACCTGCAGATCGACCGGCGGGCCGCCAACCGACCGCACGTCTCTGCATTCGAGTTCGACCCGGTCTTCGACGAAGTTCGCCTCCACCCTGTTGCGCCAACCCCAGTCCAGGGTCGGCCGGTCGAGATCGACGCCCCACGCGCGGTTCACGGACCGTCGCGATGCGAACGCGCTCGCGAGCGAGGCCGTGCCGCAGAAGTCCTCCCGCAGGGTCACCGGTCGCCGGCCGTTCAGCCGGCGGTAGACCCGGTCGAGGAAGTCGAGGTCCACCTCCACGTTCTGGACCGCCGCCTCGTAGAACCGATGGCGGTGGCGGCGAACTTCGGACGGCTTCACGCGGCCGCGCCGTTCGCCCCGTGGCCCGGGGGCCCCGGCAGCAGAGCCGCCAGCTCGGCCAGGTCGGCGACCTTCGGGCAGTCGACCTCCGGCCAGTCGTCCCACGGGTCGAGCAGGACGGCGTGAACGCCAGCGGCCCGAGCGCCGGCTACGTCGGCCGCATAGAGGTCGCCGACGTGAACGGTGCGCTCCGGCCGGGCGCCGATCGTCTTGAGAGCGGCCTCGAAGATTCGCGGATCGGGCTTCTCGAAACCGACCGTCTCCGAGTCGATCAGGGCGTCGAAGAGCTGGCCGAGCCCGATCGACTCCACGTTCCGCTTCATGCTGCCGTCGGAGTTGCTGACCACGACCATGCGATAGCCGAGCGAGCGGATCCGTTCCAGCGCCTCCTTCCTGCCGGGCAGGCGCCGGTTCCAGAGCAGATCGTTCCGGCCGGGCACGTAGAGGCGCTCCGCAAGCCCGGAGGCCATGCCGGCAAGCTCGACGCCATTCAAGCAGGCAGCAGGCAGCCGGGCGAGAATCGCCTCTACGTAGAAGCGGAACGTGGACCCGCCCTCGGTCGACTGCAACTCCGCCGACAGGGCCGCCGAGAGATCGGGCCGGGCCGCCGCCTCCGCGCGCTCCAACTGGCGCCCGGAGCAATCGAGGCCCAGGTCCGACGCGACCTCGGCGACGCGCTCGAAGTTCATCGACAGGAAGGTGTTTCCCGCGTCGAAGAAGATCGTGTCCAGTTCTCCCCAGGGCACGTCGCGCGGCGGCGTCATGGTCGTCACGGCGTCGTAGTCTGCCATCAGGCGCGATCGTCTATTCTCAGCACCCACATGGGCGGGACGCGCGTGCCGCCGGACCGGCACATCGGAGGACGATCATGAAGGAAAGAAGGGTCACGCGAAGGACGGCGTTGGCTGCCGCCGGGGCACTCCTTTTCGGGACGGCAGCAGCCGCGCAGGACCAACCGGAAGCGCTGGAGCGGCTCGGCGCCGACCTGTTCGCCGAACTCCTGTTCAACAACCAGGGCACCGACTACGCGATCGCGTGCTCGGTATGCCACGCCCTCGGCGAGTCGGTGGCCGGCAAGGCGGAGCGCTTCTACGCCGACTACACGCCGACCAGCCTGACCGCCGGCCGTGAGACCACCGCCCGCAACGCCCAGACCTTGGCCGGCGTCCACCGGGCCGATGTGTTCGGCTGGGA
This sequence comes from Candidatus Multivorans sp., assembly GCA_965247095.1. Classification (GTDB taxonomy): domain Bacteria; phylum Acidobacteriota; class Thermoanaerobaculia; order Multivoradales; family Multivoraceae; genus Multivorans. The sequence continues at coordinate 1,989,139 of OZ251997.1, forward strand.
CGGCGCCTACGACTCGATGGAGGACATGATCCTCGAGAAGCTGATCGGCAAGCAGTACGGCTGGAACCCCGAGGCCCGCGACGAGGCGATCGACAACGCGGCCTACGTGCTGCTGGACGAAGGCCACAATGCGATCTCGGGCGTGCCCTACGTCGAACAGTTCCAGGAGGTCTACGGCCTCGACCTGGAGTCGCTGGAACGGCCGGAAGTAGCGACCGCGGCCGCACGCGCCCTGGCCGACTACACGCGCACTTTCGATTTCTCGATGACCTCGCGCTGGGACGCGTTCACCGAACAGAACCGCTTTCGCACGGCGCCGAACGCGGACGAAGACATCATGAACTACGCCGCAAGCATCGAGAGTCGGATCTACAACCAGGAAGGCCGCGGCCTGATCCGGCGGCCGGAAGGGTTCACCGAAACCGCGTACGAAGGCTTCAAGACCTTCTTCCGGGTGTTCGACGTGGAGTCGGTGGGAAACTGCGTCCGCTGCCATGTACCGCCGACCTTCACCGACTACGCCCTCCACGGCACCGGCAGCGGCCGCGGCCGCTTCAAGACGCCGCCGCTGCGGAACCTGCCGCGCACCGACCCGTACCTCCACGACGGCAGCGCCGCCACGCTGGAGGAGGTACTCCAGGGCCACATGGCACTGGCCGAGGCGGCCCGTGGCGAAGAGGAAGGCGTCGACCCGTTGTTCGGCGAAATCCGGATCTCGGAGGCCGACATTGAAGCCCTGGTCCAGTACCTGCTGGTGCTGGACGAGGTGGATCCCGCGAACTTCCGCTACTACCTGATCAACTTCGAGTGAGCACGCCGGAATCTCGCCCGCATCCGGTTGGCCTGCTCCTCGCCGCGCTGGTTCTCGCCGCGCCGCTCCTCGCCGCGCCGCTAGCCGCCGACCCGACGCTGGAACGCACGGACGGCCTGCCGCCCGGCCTGCCGGAGTGGCTGTCGCCGTTGCTCGATCCGTCCGGCTACCGGGTGGTCCGGGATGAAGGCGAGCCGATCGAGTTCTGGTTCCCGCCCGCGCTGCCGATGCAGGACCCCTCCGCCGAACTCGGCGTCGAGTACCCCACCCTGCCGCCCGGCGGTCTGATCGGGATCATCCGCACGACCGGGGGGTGGAGCACCTACAAGGCGCAGGTCGTGCCGCCGGGCACCTACACGCTCCGCTACGCGGTGCAGCCCGCCGACGGCGATCACACCGGGCAGACCTGGTTCCGCGACTTCCTGCTGCTCATTCCGCTCGCGCTCGACAGTTTCGATCCCTATGGCGTTCCCGAGCAGGAACCCCTGGTCGAAACCAGCAACACGATCATCGAGGGCGGCACCCATCCGATGACCATGGCGCTGTTCCAGAACTACGACGGCATCGACGCCGCGGCGATGTTCTGGAACGACCTCGACCAGCCCACCCTGGCCGTGCCCCTGGGCGATGTCACCCTGGGCCTGGTCATCGAGGGCCAGGGCGAAGAAGTGCCCATGTAGCGGATTTCGGACAGCCGGCGCTCGGCGCCGGATGCGGCGCGTTACGTTTGTCGCTGCACGCGCCGCCGGCGGCGCGCCAACCATCAGCCCTCGTCCGCGGGGCGACGGTGGATGAGCTGTCCCCTGCGCTGGTCCACGCTTCTCCTCGTGGCGTAGAAGGTCCAGGCTACCGGCCCAGTTCGGGCGCGCTTCGACGACAACGAGGCTGTTCCTCTCGTCGGCGAAGGAACCTGGCTTCACGCAAGCGGCGCTTCCCACTATCGCCTAAGCTCACCGCTGCAGAGGACCCACGACCGCCGATGACAACGACGACCGCGAAACTGGCCACAGCGGCGGAGGCCTTTGCCTGAGCGAGCTTGCCGATCAGGGCGCGGGCCACCCCGACACCATGAAGCTATCCCGGCTCTCTGCACACCATTACAGGAGTGTGAGAGAGGACACGATCGACCTGGGCCCCTGAATCTCCTCATCGGCGCCAACGCCGCAGGAAAGAGCACCGTGCTTGATGCGCTGCGCTTTCTTCACGAAGGAGCTGTGGCCCGCGATTTCCGCACCCCTGTGTTCACCAGGGGCGGAATCATCCATCTGGCCTGGAAGGGTGACGAAGCAAAGCGCGCCGAGTTGACCGCCAGCGTTGTCGACGGTGACACGACCTACGAGTGGTTTGTCGGGCTGGTCCGGGACGGATACGACTTCCGTGTCGAAGAGCACGTCGACATGGTGCGCTCCCAGGCTCCGCCAACCAGAGTCCTTGAAGCCAGCGCCGGCAGCGGCTGGTGGTGGTCGGGCGACGAGCGCAAGAAGGTGCCGCTCCGCCAGGAACCTACCGCATGTGCGCTGGCCTTGGCTGCGGCTGATGCCTCATTTCCAGCTCGGGCTGTCGCCGAGTTTGTCCGGCTTGGGGTTTCTTCGACCCGCACCCCTTTCTTCTCCGCCGAGACTGGTCCGGGCTTGACGCCGGCAGGTTCGACCCCTACGGCAGGAATTTGGCCGAGACGCTCTATACCCTCCACCGCTCCTCGCCCGACATCTTCGACGCCGTCGTGGAAGCGACACAGTCCGTTCTCGGCCTCCCTTCCAGCATTCAACCACGGGAGTCAGACGACCGGTTTTACTTCGTCCAGAACGAGCCGGGGCTGAGGTTCCCCGTGCATCAGATGGGCGTCTCCAGCGGCACGTTGCGCATGCTCGCCCTCATGACCGCGCTCCTGGCGGAGCCGGAAACCAACCTCGTCGGGACCGAAGAACCGGAGAACTACCTCGGGCGGTCTCCAGGCAACGTGGATACGTCCAAGCCCGACGCGATACACAATCCGAAGTTGCACCTGAAACACCTACTCGGAAAGCGGGTCTACACCGCGCGGCTTTCGGAGGAGATCGCGCAGAGGCTAGTGCCGTGTCACTCGTCAAAAGTCGGATAGAGGCGCTTGAGTTTGACGCGAGCGTCGTCGGTGGTGAAGTGCCAGTTGACCTTGGCTTGGATCCGGTCTCTGGCGGCCTGCCAGGCGCCGACTTCGGCGCGTAGGGTGTCGATGGAGTCGATGCGGCGGTTGAGGCACTGGCGGATCATCACGCTGAGTTCGACCTCGGCGACGTTCAGCCAACTGCCGTGCTTGGGGGTATAGACGAACTCGAAGCGGTCCCACAGCGCCTTGGCCCGGGCCGGGTCGAAGGTCTCGTAAAGCGCGCCGGGGCGGTGCGTGTTGAGGTTGTCCATCACCAGCGTGATTCGGGTGGCGTCGGGATACTGCCCGGCGATGTCTTCCAGGAAACGCGCCCAGTCGGTCTTGGTCCTGCGCTCGGTGACCTTGGTCAGACGCCGCCCGGCCAGCGGTTCGGTCGCCATGAACACGTTGCAGGCGCCGCAGCGTCGGTACTCGTAGTCTTCGCGGACCTCCCGTCCAGGGGCCGGCGGGATGGGCGCCCGTGTCTCGGCGATCAACTGCCGCGGCGTCTCGTCCATGCACACCACCGGGAAGCTCGCGTCGTGCGGACGCCGATAGACGTCGAGCACCCGCTCCATGTTCGCCGCGAAGTCGGCGTTGCATTGCGGCGGAATCACCCAGCCGACGCGGCGCCACGGTTTGAGAGCGTTTTTTTTAGCACCCGCCGCACCGTCTCGTGCGAGACGCTGTCGATATAGCCGAGCTCCACCGCACGGTCCGCCAACAGACGCAGAGACCACTGCGAATGCCCTTCGGGCGGCTCTCCGCAACTGAGCGCGATCAGCCGCGCCTCGAACTCGCCATCCGCCTTGCGCAGGTACTTGGGACGACGCCCCTGCCGACTCCCGAGCGCCGCCTCCAGACCGTCCTCCACAAACCGCCTCTTCACACGATCCACCTTGCGCGCACTGATCCGCAAGACCCCGGCGATCGTCTCGCCGGTCGTCCGACGCCCGTTGAACTCGCCCTCGTCGCAGTTGAGCAGAATCAAGGCGTTGATCACCTTCTGCGACCGATGCGAACCCTTGCGCGTAGTCGTCGCCAACGCCTCGCGCTCCTGCTCCTCCAACTCCACCACATACCGCTTCATGCCAGACTCCTTGCCGTCGTCGAACGGCAAGGAACCTACTACGATTCATGCGACATAGGACGTGTGACATGACACTAGACCCGCAGAGCATCGAGCAGACGAGCCCGAGCTTCAGGGGCTTTGTCGACGCGGTCAGGAACGGCGCTTCGCGTCCAGCATAGTCCGGTCGTCAGCTTCACTATCCGCCGTTGCCAGCCGCGCGCCCGACACTGCCGGCTTGCTACTCGCAGCGTCGAGTACCAACGCTAGAACAGACCGCGATGGCGATCATCGCGTTCGTCGCGCCCCTCAGCGATTCCGCGTCAGCGGCACAAATCGCACCGGGATCACACGCGTTCGCTCCACCGTCCCGTCGGTCTGCTTCTCCAGCACAACGAGCTCCTGCCGGCCGCCCCGCGGCCCCACCGGCAGCACCAGCCGGCCGCCGGTCGCCAACTGCTCGATCAACGGCTGCGGCACGTGGTCCGGCGCCGCGGTGACGACGATGGCGTCGAACGGCGCCTCCTCGGGCCAACCGGCGTAGCCGTCGCCGATCCGGGTCGTCACGTTCTCGTAGCCTGCCATATCGAGCGCAGCCGCTGCCCGCAGCCCCAGCGGTTCGACGATCTCGATCGTGTAGACGTGCTCGACGATCTCGGCCAGCACGGCCGCCTGATAGCCCGAACCGGTTCCGATCTCCAGCACCTTGTGCGCCGGATCCGGCTCGGCGAGTTCCGTCATCAGCGCCACGATGTAGGGCTGCGAGATGGTCTGCTGCCAGCCAATCCCCAGCGGCGAGTCGTAGTAGGCCCAGACCCGCATCTCCTCCGGCACGAACAAGTGGCGCTCCACCTTCTCCATCGCTTCGATCACGTGAACGTCGCGCACCGGCGGCCGGCCGTCCCGGGGCTCGGCGATCGTGTCGCGCACCATGCGCCGCCGCAGCTCCGCGAAGTCGACCGGCTCCTGGGCCGAAGCCGTGCAGCCGGCGAAGCCAAGCGCGGCAGCGGCGACGGCGACGGCGCGTTGGGGAATCGGACCGCGCCGGAAACCGGCGTGTAGCCTTCGCAGGCTCTTCCCGACACTGTCTCCAACCGAGATCCGCGTCATCGTCTCTCCCGCCACTCCAGCCGTCAGCCTGTGGAGCCGACCGGGCCTCCAAGCGTACATGGTGTCGCTGGCCTGCTCGAGCGCCGGCTTCGCCATGCAGCAGCTCCTGCTGGCGTGGCTGCTGATGACCGTGCTCGGCCTGCCAGCCGGCCGCGTTGGCACCCTGCAGGCGGCGGTCGGCCTTCCGGGCGTGATCATCATGCTCTGGGGCGGCGCCAGCGCGGACCGCACGGATGCGAGGACGACGCTGACCCGCGTGTTCGGCGCCGCCGCGCTCGTCCCCCTCGGTCTGGCGCTGGCGCTGGAATTCGGCGAACTCAACGTGTGGACCGTCACCGCCTGGGGTCTCGGCCTGAGCGCCGCGCTGTCGTTCTTGAGCCCGGCCCAGCAGGCCGTGCTGAACCGGATCGCCGGGCGCGACCTGCAGCGGGGCGTCACCGCAACCACCGCAATTACCATGTTCACCTACATGGTCGGCCTGGCCGCGGCCGGCCAGCTCGACCGCATCGGCCTGCGGCAGGTGTTGCTGGCACAGTGCCTGTGCCTGGCCCTCGCCGCACTCTGGATCCGGCGGATCGGACCGCAGGCGTTGAACGACGGCGAATCCGCCGAGCCCGCCTGGCGCCAGATCCTCGAGGGCTTCCGGGCTTCCTATCGCCAGCGACCGGTCTTCGACGCGATGACGGTGAACTTCGTCTCCAGCATCTTCAACGCCGGCGCCTTCCTGACCGCGTTCCCCTTCATCGTTCGGCAGGTCTACAACGGCGACGCGGAGCTGCTGTCCTGGCTGATGATCGTCTTCTTCGCCGGCGCCGTCATCTCGAACCTGATCATGCTCCGGTTCATGCCGTTCCAGCATCCCGGCCGCTGGTTCGTCGTGCTGCAACTCTCCCGGATCGTCGTCCTGTTCCTGATCTGGATCGAGCCCGCGTGGTGGTTGGTCGTGGTCGCCTTGATTGCCTGGGGCCTGAACATGGGCGTCACGACCACCCTGGCCCGGGCGATCGTCCAGGAAGCCGCCGAACCCCAGACCCGCGGCCGCGTCATGTCCGTCTTCGGCCTCGGCCTGCTCGGCAGCCCGCTGATCGGCGCCCTCATTCTCGGCGCGATCGTCGAGCGCTACGGCGCCCTCGCCGGCCTCGTCCCCGGCATGGTCGCGTCGGTGCTGCTGTTTGCGTACAGCATGGCGGCAACCGGGCTGTGGCGGTACCGGTCCACCTAGCGTCGGTCCCCGGTCAGCGGCGGGAGGTGCACCTGCAGCACGGAAGTCCGCTCGACAGAACCGTCGGCCCGCTTCTCCAGGACCTGGAGTTCCTGCATTCCATCCGGAGGCCCCACCGGCGCCACGAGCTTCCCGCCCACTGCAAGCTGATCGATCAGCGGCTGCGGCACGCGCTCCACTGGCTCCTTGACGACGATCGAGTCAAATGGCGCATGCTCAGGCCAACCCTTAAAGGCATCGCCGATCCGGATCGTCACGTTGCCGTAGCCGAGGTCACCGAGGGTGGTCGCCGCCTGCTCCGCTAGCGCTTCGACGGGCTCGATCGTGTAGACGTGGTCCACCATCTCGGACAGCACGGCAGCCAAGTAGCCGGAGCCGGTACCGACCTCCAGCACCTTGTGGCCGGGAACAGGCACCGTGGGTACGGTAAACGCTGTCGCCTCTTCGCTGGCCCCGAGTTCCACCTCGTGGGTGAGGACGGGCACCGCAAGTTCGGCCATCAGCGCCACCAGAGCCGCATCAGGAATCGTCCGCCCCCAGCCGATCGGCAGCGCAGGGCCGCGATAGGCATTCTCTCGCTGCGTCTCCGGAACGAAGAGGTGCCGCGGCACCCCTGCCATCACGTTGACTGCACGGGTCACATCGTGCTCGCGGCAACGGTCGAAGATGTACGGGATCAGCGACCACTGCCGTTCTTCCTGACCTTCGTAGCGAGTTCCCCAAGCGACGAGGGCCGCCACGAGGACCGCGAAGTTGGCCACCGCCAAGAGGGTGTAGACGCCAGCCGCCCACACCACAACTGGGCCAAAGGCAACAGGGTGAGCCGACGAGCGGTCCTCCATTCGCCGCCTCAGCACCGCCGCCAGCGGACGGTCAAGCCGAACCGCCTGCAACCTGAACGGCCCATGGCCTCGACCCTCGTCGCCGACTCTCCTCCGGGACGCCAGGGGCCGCCAGATCTTCACGTCCGTCCTAACCGGTCCTCTGACCCGCCGTCCCGCCCCGCCGGCGCAGCCACTCCACCGTGGTGAGCGCCAGCAGCGCAAACACGATCAGGAACGTGGCGACGGCCAGCAGCGTGGGACTGATCTCCTCCCTGATGCCGGACCACATCTGGCGCGGCAGGGTGCGCTGCTCCAGGCCGCCCATGAAGAGGACGATCACGAGTTCGTCGAACGACGCGGCGAACGCGAACAGCGAGCCCGAGATGACGCCGGGCAGAATCAAGGGCAGTTGCACCCGTCGGAACGCGACCAGGGGGTTCGCTCCCAGGTTCGCGGCGGCGCGCATGACGGTCCAGTCGAAGCCGGCCAGGGTCGCACTCACGGTGATGACCACGAAGGGCGCCCCGAACACGGCGTGCGCGAGGATGATCCCGATGTAGGTCTGCGAGAGACCGAGGCTCGAGTAGAAGAAGAACATGCCGACGCCGGCGATGATCACCGGCGTGATCATGGGCGAGATCAGAAGCGCCGAGACCATTCGGCGACCCGGCATCGCCGGATGGGCCAGGCCCAAGGCCGCTGCCGCGCCCAGCACGGTGGCGACGACGGTCGCCGAGATGCCGATGATCAGACTGTTCAGGATCGGGCGCGTCCACTCGTCGCCGTCGAAGATGCTCCGGTACCAGCGGAGCGAGTAGGCCTCCCGGTCGAGCCGCAGCATGCCCTCGGTGAATGTGAAGTAAGGCTCGGCGTTGAAGCTGAGCGGGATGAGAACCAGGATCGGCGCGATCAGGAAGACGAATGCCGCGACGCAGAACGCCAGGTAGCCCCACCGCGCAACGCGATACCCCGGACTCAGGGCAGCCGTCACGACCCGAGTCCGATCCGGTCGATGCCGACCAGCCGGTCGTAGACAACGTACAGAGTAGTAACACCGGCCAACAGCAGCGCCGCCAACGCCGCCGCCAGACCCCAGTTCAGGGAGGTCTGTACGTGGTAAGCGATCATGTTCGAGATCAACTGCCCGCTCTGACCGCCGACCAGGGCCGGGGTGATGTAGTAGCCGATCGCCAGGATGAAGGTCAGCAGGCAGCCGGCGCCGACTCCGGGCAGCGTCTGCGGCCAGTAGACCCGCCGCAGCGCCTGAATCGGATTCGCGCCCAAGGACGCCGCCGCGTTCATGTAGGCGGGCGGGATGGACCGCATCACCGAGTAGAGCGGCAGCACAAGGAAGGGCAACAGCACGTGCGTCATCGCGATGAACGTGCCGGTCATGTTGTAGATCATCGCGATCCGGCCGTCGTCACCGACCAGACCGACGGCAACCAGCAGATCGTTGACCACTCCCTGGGTCTGGAGCAGAACGATCCACGATGTCGTGCGTACGAGCAGCGACGTCCAGAATGGCAGGAGGACCAGCACGAGCAGAACGTTCCCGCGGCGCGGCGGCGAGTTGGCGATCAGGTGCGCGACGGGATAGCCGATCACCAGGCACAGCAGCGTGACGCCGAGACTCACCTTCAGGGTGCGCCAGAACAGGGGCACGTAGATCCGCCACTCCTCGGCCTGACGGACGTAGCCCCCGTCGGGACTCCGCTCGAAGTCGAGCGCCTTCATGTAGTGACGTGCCGTCAGGCGCTGGCCGGCGTCCCGAAGCGCGCGCCACGGCTCGGGGCCACCCCAACGCGGGTCGATGCCGATCATCGTTTCGCGCCAGAAAGAACCGTCCGTCACGACGCCGGCAGCCTCCGCTGCGGCGGCCGCCTCAACCATCTCCCCGGAGGTGCCCATGATCGTGCTTCGCATTCCGCTGAAGACGCGATTCACCCGGTGCGCCGTACGGCCAAGGGTGCGCTCGGCTCGCGCCACGACGAACTCGCGGCCGGCGGCCGCAAACGTCTCGTCGGATGGCGCGCCCTCGCCGTCCCACTGCCGCAAGGCGGCGATTGTCTCCGGCAGGGCGTCGGCGACATCGGGGTCGTAGAAGCTCTTGGTCAGCAAGCTGACCATGGGACCGATGAAGGTGACGGTCACGAACGCGATGAGGGGCAGGGCCAGACCGGCGGCACGCAACCGCGGCACCAGAGCCCGCCGCCACAGTGGCGGGTTCGTTGGTCCCTGCAATGTCACCGCTCCGCCTCGCCGCTCATCGCGCCAGCCAGGCGGCAAAGCGCTCCTGCATCTCGTCGCTGTGGTCCGCCCACCACTCCCAGTCGGCCATCAGGAAGTTCTTCATGTTCTCGGGGTTGGTCGGCATGTGCGGCCACATTTCCGTACCGGTCTCGGCGTGCCGATCGATCAGTGCCTGCCCCGAGCGGCGCGCCGGGCTGTAGGCGATATAGCGGCCCACGCCCGCCATCGCCTCGGCCCGGGCGGCATAGCTGATGAAGCGCAGCGAATCCTCCAGCCGCCGCGTACCGGCCACGACAGCGAGCTGACCCCGGTCCATGACCTGGCCGTCCCAGACGATCACGAAGGGCTGGTCCTCCAGGATCTGGGCGTTGAAGATGCGCCCGTTGTAGGCCGTGCTCATCACCACCTCGCCGTCGGCGAGAAGCTGCGGCGGCTGCGCGCCGGTTTCCCACCAAACGACCTGGTCCTTGATCGTGTCCAGCTTGCGGAACGCCCGGTCCAGGCCCTCCGGGGTGGACAGCACTTCGTAGACCCGCTCATTCGGCACCCCGTCGGCCAACAGCGCGAACTCCAGGTTTGCGGAGGGCACCCGCCTCATGCCCCGCCGACCCGGAAACCGCTCGAGGTCGAAGAAGTCCGCGATCGTCGTCGGCGCAGGACCGCGCAGGCTCTCCAGGTTGTAAGCGTAGATCGTCGAGTAGAGCAGGGTGCCGACGCCGCAGTCGGTGTTCGCCTCGGGCAGGAAATCCTCTGCGGCGGCCTCTCCGTTCGGACCCGGCGGCAGGATCGCGGGATCGATCAGCTCCAGGATGCCCTCGTCACACCCGGTCACGGAGTCGGCGACATCCAGATCGACGACGTCCCAATGGACGGAGCCGGCCTCGACCTGGGCCCGGATCTGAGCGAGGCCGCCGTTGTAGTCCTCCATGTTCACCTCGAGGCCGGTCTCGGCGGTGAAGGACTCGTGGTAGCCCTTGACGCAGGCGCGGGCATAGGAGCCACCCCACGAAACGACGGTGATCGACCCGGAGCCGGAAGTCCGGCCATCGGTAGCGGACTGAGCGCTCCCATCCGTGGCCGGCGGTGCGCAGCCGGCCAGCAGGACGATGTACGCGGCGCAGATTACGACAGGTAGAGAACGGCCCAACGCCGACTTTCTCACCACTCCTCCTCGCCCTCGGCGAGCTCCTCCGGCACCAGCGCCCGGCAGTCGAGCGCCGCCCAGCCGATCGTCACCGTATCCCCCGGCAGCACCGCCCCGTGACCGACGATGTTCGGGATCTTCGCAATGAAGTCCGTGCAGCCACTCACATCCATGCGCACGCGCAGGTGGTCGCCGAGGAAGATCATGTCGTCGATGCGGGTCTCGACCTCGTTCCGGTAGCGGCCGGGCCGCGGCGAGACCGCCACCCGCTCGGGGCGGACGACGACCGTCGCGGGCGCACCCGGAGGACACAGGCCGAGACTCATCGCCCTGATCTTCAGACCTCCGACATCGACGTCGCAGACGCCGTCGCCCTCGCTCACAACGACTCCGTTCAGGCGGTTGTTCTCGCCGATGAACCGGGCGACGAAGGCCCGCTCGGGTTCCTCGTAGAGGACCTCCGGCGGCGCCGCCTGCTCGATCATTCCGTTGTGGAACACTGCCACCCGGTCGGACAGCGTCATCGCCTCCTGCTGGTCGTGGGTGACGTAGACGACGGTCACCCCCAGGGCCGAGTGAATGCGCCGGATCTCGTACTGCATCTCCTCGCGCAACCGCCGGTCCAACGCTCCCAGAGGTTCGTCCATCAGCACCAACTCCGGTTCGAAGACGAGCGCCCGGGCGATCGCCACGCGCTGCTGCTGGCCGCCCGAGAGTTGCGCGGGTCTCCTATCCTCCAGGCCCTCGAGTTGCACCAGGCTGAGCGCCCGCTCGACGCGCTCCCGGCGCAGCGCCGGCTCGACGCCCCGAACCTCGAGCGGAAAGGCGAGGTTGCCGCCCACCGTCATATGAGGGAACAGCGCGTAGTTCTGGAACACCATCCCGATCCCGCGCTTGTGCGGTGGCTGATCCTGAATCGGCCGGCCGGCAATGAGGATCGTGCCCGCGGTCGTCGCTTCGAATCCCGCGAGCATCATCAGGCAGGTCGTCTTGCCCGAGCCGGACGGCCCGAGCAGGGTCAGGAACTCGCCCCTCTCGACCGCAAGCTCCAAGCCCCGCACGACCAGGTTGCGGCCGTCGTAGCTCTTGTCTACGCCAACGAACTCAACGTGGGGTACGGCGTTCTCGCCGCGCTCGTCAGGGTCCGGGACGTCCACGGGGTCGTCACTATACTTGCCGCATGCCATTCCAGTCCGTCACATGAGCAGATGACCACGCAGGCCACCGCGGGCGAGCCCTCCGGAACCGAGAAACCCACGGACGAGGCCATCGACTTCCGCACGGCGCCGGCGCGGTACCGGCACTGGCGACTCGAGATCGCACCGCCGCTCGCCTTCCTGACGCTCGAAGTGGACGAGCAGGCAGGGCTCCGGCCCGGGTACCAGCTCAAGCAGAACTCCTACGACCTCGGCGTCGACTTCGAGCTCTACGACGCGACCCAGCGGCTGCGTTTCGAGCATCCCGAGGTCCACGCCGTGGTGCTGCGGTCCGGCAGGGACCGGATCTTCTGCGCCGGCGCGAACATCGGCATGCTCGGCGGCTCCTCCCACCAGTTGAAGGTCAACTTCTGCAAGTTCACGAACGAGACCCGCCTGGGGATCGAGGACGCAAGCCGGCACTCGGGCCAGCGCTACCTGTGCGCAGTCAAAGGCACGGCGGCCGGCGGCGGCTACGAGTTGGCGCTCGCCTGCGACCGCATCCTGCTCGCCGACGACGGCAGCTCCGCGGTCTCGCTGCCCGAGGTGCCGCTGCTCGGCGTCCTGCCCGGCACCGGCGGACTGACTCGTCTGCTCGACAAACGCCGTGTCCGACGCGACCTGGCCGACCTCTTCTGCACGCTCGAAGAGGGCGTGAAGGGCCGGCGCGCGGTGGACTGGAACCTGGTCGACGAGCTGCTTCCGCGGTCCTCCTTCGACGACGACGCTGCGGCACGCGCGCAGGATATGGCCGCAGAGAGCGACCGCCCCACAGAGGCCGGCGGGGCGGCTTGGCCCGCGATCGAACCGGCGTTGGGAACCGACACGCTCACCTACTCCACACTGAGAGTCGAGTTCGACCGCGCGCTCGGCGTGGCCCACCTGACCGTCCTCGGGCCGACCGCGCCGCCGCCCGCGGGCGGCTCCGCCGCACTCGCCGAGGGCGCCGTCTTCTGGCCCCTCACCCTGGCCCGCGAACTCGACGACGCCCTGCTCCACCTGCGGCTGAACGAGACCCGGATCGGGCAGGTCGTGATCCGCTCCCAGGGCAAGCTGGCCGCGGTCGCCGCTTTCGACACGCTCCTACAGCTCGACCGCGAGCACTGGTTCCTGCGCGAAGTCCTGCTGTACTGGAAGCGGGTCCTCAAGCGGCTCGATCTCACTGCGCGCAGCGTCTTCACGCTGATTGAGCCCGGAAGCTGCTTCGCAGGCTTCCTGCTGGAACTGGCGCTGGCCGCGGACCGCTCCTACATGTTCGAAGACGAGGCCGAGGACGCCACACCGGCGCCGTGCATCCAGCTCGGCGAGTTGAGCTTCGACGCGCTCCCGATGCCGAACGGCCTGAGCCGGCTCGAGACCCGCTTCCTTGGCCGACCGGACGCCGTAGATCACCTTCGCGAGCTGGTCGGCAAGCCGCTGGACGCCGAGGCCGCCGAACGCGCCGGCCTGGTCACCGAGGTGCTCGACGACCTGGACTGGGACGACGAGGTCCGCATCGCGCTCGAGGAGCGGGCCAGCTTCTCTCCCGACGCGCTGACCGCGATGGAAGCCAACCTCCGATTCCCTGGTCCCGAGACCATGGAGAGCAAGATCTTCGGCCGCCTGAGCGCGTGGCAGAACTGGATCTTCCAGCGTCCGAACGCGGTCGGCGAGGAGGGAGCGCTCCGCCTCTACGGCACCGGCCGCCGGCCCCGCTTCGACCGCGAGCGCGTCTGATTCGACCGCCGACCCTCACGAACGGAGTACCCAAACCGATGACGACCCTCGACAGCACTGTCGACTACGACGTTCTGATTCCGAACAACGTCGCCCTCGCGTCGGACGCCCGCGTCCGCCGCGGCCTCGAGCGCTGGCATCCCGGCTACATCGACTGGTGGATGGACATGGGGCCCGACGGCTTCCAGACCTCCAACGTCTACCTGCGGACCGCGGTTCGGGTCGAGTCGAAGGGCAGCGACAAGTGGGCGGTGTTCGACTACGTGAAGATGCCCGAGTACCGCTGGGGCATCCTGCTGGCGCCCCAGGCCGAAGAGCGGAAGATCCCCTTTGGCCGGCACTGCGGCGAACCGGCCTGGCAGGAGATCCCGGGCGAATACCGGGCCATGCTGCGGCGCCTGATCGTGATTCAGGGCGACACCGAGCCGGCATCCGTCGAGCAGCAGCGCTACCTGGGCAAGACGGCGCCCTCGCTCTACGACATGCGGAACCTGTTCCAGGTCAACGTCGAAGAGGGCCGGCACCTCTGGGCGATGGTCTACCTGCTGCAGAAGTACTTCGGCCGCGACGGCCGGGAGGAGGCTGGCGAACTGCTGCGCCGGCGCTCCGGCTCGGACGATGCCCCGCGCATGCTCGGCGCCTTCAACGAGGAGACGCCGGACTGGCTCTCCTTCTTCCTGTTCACCTTCTTCACCGACCGCGACGGCAGGATGCAGCTTGAGTCACTCGCCCAGTCCGGCTTCGACCCGCTTTCCCGCACCTGCCGTTTCATGCTCACCGAGGAGGCGTTCCACATGTTCGTCGGTGAGACCGGCGTCACCCGCATCTTGCAGCGCACCTGCGAGGCGATGACGGAGGCCGGCATCGACGACCCGACCGATATCGAGGCGGTGCGGGCCCTGGGCGTGATCGACCTGCCCACGATCCAGAAGAAGGTGAACCTGCACTACTCGCTCACCCTCGACCTCTTCGGCTCCGAGCTTTCGACCAACTCCGCCAACTTCTTCAACGCCGGCCTCAAGGGCCGCTTCCGCGAGCACCGGCTGGAGGACGATCACCGGCTGCACGAAGACACCTACGGCATCCCTGAACCGGGGAATGGCGACTGGACCGTCGCCCAGCATCCGGCGCTCAACGCGCTCAACGCGCGCCTGCGAGACGACTTCACCGACGACTGCAACCTCGGCGTCGGGCGATGGAACAAGGCGATCAGCCAGTCCGGAGTCGACTACGAGATCAAGCTGCCCCACGTCGCCTTCCACCGCCAGATCGGGGTCTACCGCGACCTGCACACGACGCCCGAGGGCGAGCTCGTGACCGAGGACGAGTGGGAAGGGCGCCGCGGCGACTGGCTTCCCGACAACAGCGACCGCGCCTTCATCGAATCGCTGATGAAGGCCGAGTTCCGGCCCGGCCGCTACGCCTCCTGGATCGCGGAACCGAGGATCCGGATCAACCACAAGCCCGGCGACTTCGAGTGGGTCAAGCTGGCTGAGGCGTAGCAGGTCGCGCCGCCGGCGCTGACCACGGCGTCCCGATCTACCGCCTGCAGGCGTCCGCGAACCCGGCTGGCGCTCCGGGCGCCAGCCGCGAACCATGCGTGCGCCCGTCAGCGGGCGCACGCACGAAACGCGGTGCTGTCGGTGATCGCCGGCGCCGGCACACCGGGCTCGTGCCCGTACACGCTGGCCCGACCCGTCACCGTGTCCGTCACCGCAATCCGGTAGCCGAGGTCCGTCGTCGCCGCGCCGAAGACCCAGAAGTGTCCGTTCGTCGAACAGCCATCCAGCACCTTGACCAGGATCTCCCAGTTGCTGAGATCGAAGAACCAGAACAGAGCGGAGTCGTTCGTTCCCGCATGAGCCACCCGGGCGGACCCGCTCCGACCGTCCCTCCCCCACCACGCAGCCCGCACTTCGTACCGGGAATCCTGCAGGCAGCGCGTTTCCGCATCCGGCTTGCAGGTGCCGGCCGGGTCGCTCGCCTCGACCAGCACGTCATGGAACGCGGTTGACGACGTCTCGCCGTCCGACACGGTCAACGAGACGCGGTAGAAGCCGGGGACAGCCCAGTCGTGCCGGGGCCGCTCGGCCGACGATGTCGCGCCGTCGCCGAAGTCCCAGTGTCGAGTCGTCACTGTGCCCGTGCTGGTGTCGGTGAAGGCGACTTCAACTCCCGTCCGTTCGCGGTAGAGGCCATCCTCACACTTCGCCCCCGTCGTGAAGCCGGCCGTCGGCGGTCCGCTGGACGGCGGCTCCTGGCCGGAAGGCTGGATCCTCAGACAGGTGTCACTGCCGCGCACCTTCCGGTTGGGGTCGTCATGGACGGCCATGTGGTTCAGGACGGCATCCGTCACTCCGTCGACCAACCGTATTGCGCCGCCATTCAGGCGAAGCGCATTGGCGGAAATGCTCACGCCGTCCTCATCCCGGTCACCCGGTTGCACCGTGTAGCCAAAAGAAAGCGCTGGAGACGGTTGCGGACCGGGGAAGTACGTCGCAAGCCTTGTCGCGCCACCGATGGTCAGCGCCACCTGCGGTCCACCTTCCACGGTCACGGCCTTGTCGAAGTGAAAGACCAGTTGGATGTCCTCGCCGAGTTCGTAGGTGGAACCCTGCAAGGGGTAGCCGCTGAAGGAGAGGCTGCTCACCTTCGGCGGTGTGTACCGGCCGCCATCGACCTTGCGGCTGGGGTCGGGGGCTATCCCGGCGTGTGTCAGCAGCGCGTCGACCGACCGGTCGACAGCCGCCACGATAACTCCGTCGTCGCCGAGGCGAAACGCATTGGCCGGAACGCTGATTCCGTCGGCGTCCCGATCACCAGTCACTACCATGTACTCGAAGTACTGGGTATAGAACCAGTGCTGTCCCACAAACGGAGGGTCAGGATGGGTCTGAATCGTGCCCTGTCGTATGATTGGTTTTCACACAAAGCCAATGACGGCAAGGAGATCCAGACCCATGGCGCACAATGGTACCGTACTCGGTCAGTTCCTCAAGCTGGTGTCGAGACATGAGTTCGAGCGGGAGGCGGGAAGGCACCACAGGGGACGCAAGCTGCGCTCGATGAGCCGCTGGAGCCAGTTCGTAGCGATGGCGACGGCCCAGCTTTCCGGGCGGTGCAGCCTGCGCGACATCGTGTCGAACCTGGACGCGCAGGCTCACAAGCTCTACCACCTTGGCGTGGGCCGGGTGGCCCGGTCGTCGCTGGCGCGCGTCAACGAGAAGCAGCCCTCCGGTCTCTACGAGGCGTTGTTCGGTCGTTTGCTGGCGCGATGCCGTACGACGGCGCCGGGGCACGGGTTCCGGTTCCACAACAAGCTGTTCTCGCTGGATGCGACGTACGTGGACCTGTGCCTGGAGCTGTTTCCGTGGGCGCAGTACCGCACGACGAAGGGGGCGCTGAAGCTCCACGTGGGGCTGGACCACGAAGGCTTTCTGCCGGCGTTCCTGCAAGTCACGGACGGCAAGGGGTCGGACGTTGAGGTGGCGCGGTCCCTTCGTCTGCCGAAGGGAAGCATCGTCGCTGCGGACCGGCTGTACCTCGACTTCGAGTGGCTGAAATCCCTTGATGCACAAGGGGTTTTCCTGGTCACTCGGCTGAAGCGCAAGATCAAGTACGCGGTTCGAGAGCGGCGGTCGTTCGCGCCTGGGACGGGCGTGACCTCGGACCAGATCATTGAGTTGACCAGCGTCAGAGGCCGCGCCCGGTGTCCGATTCCGCTGCGTCGAGTCGGCTATCGCGACCCCGACACGAAGAAGTTCTACGCGTTCCTCACCAACAACTTCAGGCTCGCTCCGAAGACCATCGCGGCCATCTACAAGCAGCGTTGGCAGATCGAGACCTTCTTCAAGTGGATCAAGCAGAACCTGCGCATCAAGAGCTTCGTCGGCACTTCGCGCAATGCCGTCATGACCCAGATCTGGATCGCCATGTGCGTGCATCTCCTGCTCGCCTACCTGAAGTTCGTCAACAAGATGTCCTGGACCATGAGCGAAATCCTGCGCCTCCTGCAACTCAACCTGTTCGCGCGAAGACCGCTCCTGGACCTGTTCGAACCCCGGAACGGACCCCCTGATCCCAGAAACGCACAGACTCAACTCGCACTGCGCTGAAGTTTGTGGGACAGCACTGGTATAGAACCCACAAGGGGGGCATCGCGGAATGTCGTATCGCGGGGAGTAGTCCGCGAATCTGGTCTGACGGCCGATAGCCAGGGCCAAGCGTACGCCCGGGGACGCGACCACAGTCCTGTTGAACTCGACCGCAAGCCGAATCTGCTCGCCGAACTCGTAGGTGTCGCCATTCCCGGGCGAGCTTTCGAAGGAAATGCTGCGTACTTCCGGCGCCGTGAAGCGACCGCCGTCGACCCTGTGGGTTGCGCTGTCACCTAGGCCGACATTGGTCAGCACCGCATCGATGACGCCCTCAGGCGACGCCCTGATGGACCCACCGTTGAGTCGAATGCCGTCGGCCGGAATGCCGATCCCGTTCGTATCCTGGTCTGCGGCCTGCACCATGTAGCGGAAAGACAACTTATTCGTCCAGATAATGTTGTGAGAGTAGGTGGCCCACCTGGTCTGATCGCCGACGATCAGCGCCAGTTGCGGACTGCCGGTAACCTTACACGCGCGCGGTGAAGTCGACCGCCACTTCGACCGTCTCGCCGCGTTCGTAAGTACCATTGACTTCCGGGTAGCTGCGGAATGAGATGCTGCTCACCATCGGCGGCTCGTCCCCGGCCGAAGTCGGAAGCCGGAGCGCATCCTGAGCGGCCGCCGATGCGCCGCCAGCCAAGCCGCCCAGCACCAAGGCGCAGGCAACCAGCCCTTCGACGAACTTGGCTGCTTGAGTCATCGACGACTCCAGGGTAGGCCTTCGGAGGCCCACTAAGGATACAGCCTGCCCGCCTGCCAGGAATCAGCATCCCGCTGGTAGAAGGTCCGGTCGTGCAACCGGTGTTCGCGGGCGACCCAGAACTCGAACCGCCGGGGCACCACCCGGAGGCCCGTCCAGTGCCGCGGCCGCGGCACGTCGCGGCCTTCGAAGCGCTGCTTCACGTGCTCGAAGTCGGCGAGAAGCTGCTCGCGGCTTTCGAGCCGGCGGCTCTGCTGGGAGGCCCAGGCGCCGAGCTGGCTGTTCCGGCTGCGGGTCGCGAAGTATGCGTCTGCCTCGGCGTCGCCTACCAGTTCGGCACAGCCGAAGATCGACACCTGCTCCTTCGGCTCGCGCCAGAAGAAGTTCAGGCTCACGTCCGGCCGAGCCAGGATCTCCCTGCCCTTTCGGCTCTCGAGATTGGTGTAGAAGACGAAGCCCTCGCGGTCGAAGTGCTTAAGCAGCACGACACGCGACGACGGGCGGCCTGAAGCGTCGGCGCTTGATACGACCATCGCGTTCGGCTCGGCAATGCCGGTCGCCGCAGCCCGCTCGTAGAGGTCGCGGAATCGTTCGAGCGGGTCGTGCCCACCGAGTGCGCCGGCCTTCTGGCCGGCATCAGGTGCTGCAGTCACGACTGCACTCTGACCGATCCGGCGCCGGGAGCCAACAAGCGCCTGCTCAGATGCGTGGCAGGACCTCGTCCGTGAACAGCACGAACGAGCTGTGACTGAGCGGAGCGCAAAGAAGATAGTCGAGGTGGATCTCCTCCTTGAGGCGCGTGATCTCGTCGACCAGTCCGTCCGGAGTGCCGTACAGGATCACTCCGTTCAGGTAGCGGTCGACTGCCGACTCGTCGACCCTGTCGATGAACACCTCGTCCATCGACAGTTCTCCAAGCTCCCGGTTGAGCTTGCTCTCGACCCGGGCCGCGCGCACGCCCTTCTTCTGGTGCGAACCGACGGTCCATTCGGCGCCCTGCCGCGCGATCCGCTCCGCTTCGGCGCGGGTCGGCGCGCAGGCGATCAGGCGCGCCATCGGGATCTCCCGGCCCTCGATCGCGTGTCCGTGCCGGTCCAGGATCTGGCGGTAGAGTTCCCGCTTCTCGCCGATCCGGCTGTGCGTCGAGTGGGGGTCGAGCATGATTGAGAAGCCGTTCTCGGCCGCCCAGGTCATCGACTCCGGCGACGACGAAGCCAGCCACACGGGCGGATGCGGCTTCTGCGCCGGCTTCGGCAGCACCTCAACGTCGTGGCAGCGAAAGTGCTCGCCTTCGAAAGTAAAACGTTCCTCGGTCCAGGCGCCGATCACCGCCTGCACGTGCTCGCGGAAGACCTCGTAGCTCTGCTGCGGATCGACACCGAAAGCTCTGAACTCGCCTTCCTGGTAGCCGCGGCCGACACCCCAGTTGACCCGGCCGTTCGACAGCACGTCGAGCAACGCGACCTCTTCCGCCAACCGCAGCGGGTTGTAGAAGGGCGCCAGGGAAACACCGGTGCCGATGCGGAGGTTCTTCGTCCTCGCGGCGACGTGCGTGCCCATGATGTGGATCGACGGGCAGATGCTGAACGAGCTGAAGTGGTGCTCCGCAAGCCACACCGCGTCGTAGCCGTTCTGGTCCATGATGTCGATGCGCTGGAACGCACGGTGGTAGACGTCTTCCAGCGCGATACGCCGGTCGGGCCACGAGAAGAACTGGAGGACCGCGACCTTCATCGGCCGGCTATCGTCTCACAGATCGGCGAACGACTATTTCGGCCGCCGCTTGTAAACGTAGGACAACCCCTCCTCGGCGAACGCCCGGCAGGCTTTGTCCTTGAACTCGACCGCCTTGTCCCACTCCTCGATGTCGTAATAGTCGCGCTCGGCGACAACCCGGATTTCGCGTACCGTCCGCTCGTCGAGGTCGAGCCGTTCGGCGATCTCGCGATCGGACAGTCCGCGGCGCCGCTTCTCTCTCGGCAGGTGCTCGTGGATGTCGACCTGGATCGAGTTCGACAACTCCAGGATCTCCTCCCGGTGCCGGCGGTAGGTCTCCGGATCGATGAAGAAGAAAGCCATCGTCTACACCTCGCTCGCCTATGCCTTCTGCCGATGCTCGGCGCCGACCGGACACACACGCATGCATTCCCAGCACTGCCCCTGGCTCTGGGCGGCATAGGTCATCGACCACAGGGTCTTCGTAAAATGGCTGGAGTAAAGGACCATCTTGCGGGCTTCGGGATCGTCCTGGTCGAGGGCCAGTTCGAGCCCCTTCTGAAACCCTGGAATCCAGTGCGTGTAAACCCGGGAAGTGCAGCGCGCCGCGTCGTACCGGCGCTCGACGAGCCGGCCGTTCTCGATCCGCCCGTCGAGGCAGCCGCCGTCGCCGAGTGGGCAGACCTTGGTGCATGGAGTGGCGCCCTCCGCTTCCCACATCTCGACGCAGGCCGGCGCCGGGCAGGCCGGTTCGGCCGGTTGGGGCGTGACCGGAAAGGGGTACGTGGTGATGATCGCCGAGTAGAAGAGCAGGCCGTACTCCGGGTGCAGCACCGGCCCGGCCAGGCTGCGGGAGCCGCAACCGGCGAGTTCCGCCGCCAGCGCCACGCTCAAGAAAGGCTGGTTGCCGCGACGAACTCCAGGCGGCACGAACAGCGCGTAGTAGCCGAACTCCGCCTCGATGAACTTCGCCGTCTTGAGGCCGAGGGAGTTGATCCGGTCGCTGGTGCCCATCGTCTCCAGGTGCTCGTGGACCGGGCTCGCCCAGTCGGCGGCCCGCGGCGGACTGCCGCCGACAACCACGACCCGGCGGGCGCCGGGCAGCAGGTCACCGGGCCGGAAGCCCTCCGGCGCCTCGTCGAACGCCTCGGCATCGGCGACCCCCCAGGCCAGCGCGCCGCCCCGCCCGGCCATCGCCGCAAGGCGGTTCAGGGCCGCCGCGGCTTCGTCCGCCGTCGGCTTGGGGGCCACCCTCGAGACCGTCACTGGAGACGCCTCTCGCCCATGCCGACCGGACACACCCGCATGCACTCGAAGCACTGCGCCACGCTCTCCTTGTAGTAGCTGAGCGACGACAGCGACTGGGTGAAGAAGTCCGAATAGATCATCGAACGGCGCCGTTCCCGGTCCTCCTCCGTGGTGATCTGCACCAGGGACTTCTGGATTGAACCGATGCCGAAGTTCATCGCCCGGGAAGTGCAGCGCTCGCGGTCGTAGTACGAATAGCTGATCCGGCCGTTCTCGTCGATCGCGCCGTCGAGACAGCCGCCGTCGTCCTTCGGGCACGCCGCGAGGCACGGCGTCGTCCCCAGCTTCTCCATCATCTGGATGCAGGGCTTGGAGGGGCAAACGTCCTCCTCCAGGGGATGGTCCGGTTCGAGGTCCAGCGTCGTGACCAGGGCGGCGTAGTACAGAAGGCCGTAGCGGGGATGGAGGATGATGTTCGCCGCCAGCGACCGGGTGCCGAGTCCCGCGAGCACCGCGGCCAGCATCATGCTCATCGGCGGGTTGTGCCCGGCGGTGGGCAGGGACGGCGCCTGCAGTGCACGGTGGCCGTGCTCGCGCTCGATGTAGTCGCACATGACGTGGATCGCGACGTTCTCCCGGAAGTCGTAGCCCGTGATCTCCATCACCCGGTGATCGGGACTGCGCCAGGCGCCCGCCGTCGGTCCCTGGTTGCCGGCGACGACGACGCTCCGGGCGCCGGGCAGCACGTCCTCGGGCCGATGCCCCTCCGGCACGAACTCGTTGAAGGCGCTCGCCGCCGCCACGCCGACCACGAGGGCCCCGGCACCGGCGCCCACATCGTGCACTGCCGCCGTTCTCTGCTGTCGCGCATCCGCCATCGGGGATCGCTCCGGTAGTCTGCTGTCAGTGAACTTGGGGGACGATAGCACCGGCGCGCCGGGAGCGGCTGAAACCTCCAACCCGTGGCAGGAACGGAAGGACCGCGGTCTTGCGGCAGCTCTGTTCGCATCGCTGGGCCTCCTCGCCACCTCTCCCCGGAAGTTCTTTGAGGGGACCCGGGTCGATGCAGGGATTTGGGGTCCGCTGCTGTTCGCCGGTCTAGTGACCGCGCTATCGGCCCTGCTGAACGTCCTGATCCTCGCGATCCTCGCCGTGACGCTGCCCGAGCCGGCGCTCGATCTGGTTCACCGCATGGAAATCTGGGGCGACCCCATTGGTTTTGGATCCGCCCCAGACGGAACGGGTCTTTCGGCCAACCTACGCGCCTTCCTTGGACTTCAGGCGACGCTGCTCCTCCTGCCCGTCATCTTCGTGTTCTCGCTGGCCAGCGTGCTGATCAGCGGCGGCGTCGGCCACGTCCTGCTGGTCCTCACCCGCACGCCGAGGCCACGTGGGTTCCGGGGCACCCTTACCGCGGCCTGCTACGCAAACAGCGCCGCCCTCCTGGCCGCCCTCCCCCTGGCCGGCGACATTCTCAGCGGCCTCGGCACCGCGGTGCTGTTCGCGCTCGGCCTTTACGTCCTGCAGGGAGCCACAGCCGTCAGAGCGGCCGTGGTCGCCACGATCCTGGCATTGCTGCTGACCCTGCTGGCGCTGTCGACTCTGTTGCTCCTTAGCGGCATCGACGGCTCGACCTTCTGACGTACGACCCGCGGTCGGTGCCGTCCCGCGGTGCAGACTCTTAGTAGAGTCGGGCGCCCGTGGCGGCCCCGAGCCAGGGCCTCGCACGAAGACTCGCCTCAACGCCGCCATGATCGACCAGCTCGACGACATCGAAGCGCGCGTCTCCGCGGCCCTGGAAGCGGCAGCCGACCTGGATCAACTCGAGGAATGGCGCCGGGCAACCATCGGCCGCAAGGGCGAAGTTCAGCTCCTGACCCGCCGGATGGGGCAACTGGAGCCGTCGGAGCGACCCGCCTTCGGGAAGCGGATCAACCAGATCAAGACGACGCTCCAGGCTGCCTTCGAGGAGCGTCAGGAAGCACTCCGGCGCGCCGCCGCGGAGGCCGGCGCGGACGCCGACCAAATCGACGTCACCCTGCCGGGACGCCGTCCGCCGCTCGGCGGCCTCCATCCGTCGACGCTGGTCATGCGCCGTATTACGCGCATCTTCGGCGACATGGGCTTCCAGACCTACCGCAGCCCGGACGTCGTCACCGACCGGTTGAACTTCGGCGACCTGAACATGCCGCCCGACCACCCCGCGCGCGACATGCAGGACACCTTCTACACGACCGATCCGGGCGTCGTTCTGCGCACCCACACCAGCGGCGGGCAGATCCTGGCGATGCAGGAGCGACACCCCGAGCCGCTGCGCGTCATCCTCCCGGGCATGTGCTATCGCAACGAGCAGATCACCGCCCGCAGCGAGATCCAGTTCCACCAGATCGAGGGACTGGCGGTGGGCCGCGCGATCACCTTCGCCGACCTGAAGGGCACCCTGACCGAGTTCGCCAACCGGCTGTTCGGCGCCGGCCGCGGCGCCCGCTTCCGGGCCAGCTACTTTCCGTTCACCGAACCGAGCGCCGAGATGGACATCGCCTGCCTGCTCTGCGACGGCCAGGGTTGCCAGTTGTGCAAGGAGACGGGATGGCTGGAGATCCTCGGCTGCGGCATGGTCCACCCCACCGTGCTCCGAAACGGCGGCTACGACCCCGACGAGTGGAGCGGCTTCGCCTTCGGCATGGGCCCCGAGCGGATCGCCATGCTGCGGCACGGCATTCGCGACATCCGCTACTTCTGGTCGAACGACCTGCGCTTCCTGCGCCAGTTCCAGCGCTTCGTCTGATGCGCGTTCCGCTCAGTTGGCTCGGCGACTTCGTCGAGTTCGAAGGCTCACCCGAGGAACTCGCCGAGCTGCTCACCAACGCCGGCCTGGAGGTCAAGGCGATCGAGCGCTTCGGCGTCGACGGGGCTGAGCTGCCGTGGCCGGAGGATCTGGTCATGGCCGCGAAGGTCCTCCGCGTCGATCCGGTGCCGGACGCCGACCGCCTGGTCCTGGCAACGGTCGACTACGGTGCGGGCTCGACGCGCCAGGTGGTCACCGGAGCGCCCAACCTGTTCGCGTACAAGGGGCGTGATCTGGGCGACGCGGACCTCTGGGGCACCCTCCTGCTCGCCGGCGCCAGCTACCGCAACCCCTACCGCGACTACAAGGTCACGCGGCTCAAGGCGAAGAAACTGCGCGGCATCACCAGCGACGCGATGCTGTGTTCGGCGGCGGAACTCGGGCTCGGCGACGATCACGAAGGCATCATCCTGTTCGAGCCAGCGGCCGAACTCCCGGAACTGCGGCCAGGACGACCGCTGGCCGAAGTGCTCGGCGATGTCGTGCTCGACATCGACGTGATCCCGAACATCGCCCGCTGCGCCTCGATCATGGGCACCGCCCGCGAGGTCGCCGCGCTCACCCGCGTCGACTTTGTGCCGCCGTCCGACGCGCTTCAGATGGACGGTCCGCCGATCGACGGCCGGGTCGAGATCGCAGCCGAGAACCCGGAGCTCAATCCCCGCTTCGTCACCCTGCTGATCGAGGGCATCGAACAGGGGCCGTCGCCCTACTGGATGCAGCACCGGTTGCACCTCGCCGGGCAGCGGCCCATCGGCAACGTGGTC
Organism: Candidatus Multivorans sp.; assembly: GCA_965247095.1. Lineage (GTDB taxonomy): Bacteria > Acidobacteriota > Thermoanaerobaculia > Multivoradales > Multivoraceae > Multivorans. The sequence continues at coordinate 2,014,045 of OZ251997.1, forward strand.
GACGTCAGCAACTACGTGATGCTCGAGGTCGGTCAACCGAACCACACCTTCGACTACGACCTTCTGCGGCAGCGCGCCGATGGGTATGCCGACGGCGGTCCGGTGCGCATCGTCACCCGTCTCGCCCACGAGGGCGAACGACTGACCACGCTCGACGGCGCCGAACAGAAACTGCGGACGAACCAGATCCTGGTCACCGACCCGGCCGGCGCCCTGAGCGTCGGCGGCGTGATGGGCGGCCGGGACAGCGAGATAAGTGCTGAGACCAGCAACGTCCTGCTCGAAGCGGCGGCCTGGGAACCGCGGAGCATCCGGCGCACCCAGCGCCAGCTCGGTGTCCACACCGAGTCGGGCTTCCGCTTCAGCCGCGGCGTCCACCCCAGCCAGGCCCTGCTCGGCGGCAGGCGCGCGGCCGAGCTGCTGCGGCGCCACGCCGGCGGCGCCGTCGCCCACGGCATCGTCGACCACCACCCGCAACCGGCGCCGGCCGTCACCGTCGACTTTGATCTCGCCTACCTGCGCCGGATCAGCGGCCTGGACCTCGGCGCAGCAGAGACTGCGGATTTGTTGCGGCGCCTGGAGTTCGAGGTCGAGGCGACGGACGACTCCACCGCCCTGCGCGTCATCGTTCCGGCCCACCGTCTCGACATCGAGGGTCCGCACGACCTGGTCGAGGAGGTCTGTCGCATCTACGGCTACGACCGCATCCCCTCTACCGTGCTCAGCGACGTGCTGCCACCCCAGCGCGGCAACCGCGAACAGGCGTTCGAGGACAGGGTCAAGGACACCCTTGCCGACCTGGGGCTGCAGGAGGTCGTCAACTACCGGCTGACCACGCCGGAGGCGGAAGACCGGATGAGTCCTGAGACGGGATATCCACCGCCCTACGTCCGGCTCGCCAACCCCTCGACCCTCGACCGGGTCGTCATGCGGCGGAGCCTGCTTGCGTCCGTGCTGGAAGCGGCGGCGTCGAACAGCCGCTTCGAGGACCGGCTCGCCCTATTCGAGGTCGGCCGCGTGTTTCCGCTGGACGAAGGCGCCTCACTTCCCGAAGAGCGGCAGTGGGCCGCCGTCGTCCTTACCGGCCCCCGTCGGAGCAGCCACTGGCAGGCCGACACCGACAGCGACGACTGCTTCGACTTCTCCGACGTCAAGGGCGTGGTCGAGGCGGTCCTGGACCGACTCGGCGTGGACGTCGAGTTCACCGCGCCGTCGGAGGAAGAGTCAGCGGCTGCCTTCCAACCCGGCCGCGTCGCCGCGGTAAGGCTCGCCGGCGACCCGGAACCGATCGGTTGGCTGGGCGAAGTCCACCCGGCCGTCGCCGCCAACTTCGACCTTGAACCCGCGCCCGGGCAATCCGTCCTGGCCGCCGAACTCGAACTTGACCGCATCCTCGGACACATCCCGGACTCCCTCAAGGTCGACCCCGTGCCCGTCTATCCCGAAGTACGCGAAGACCTGGCCCTGATCGTCGACGAAGCGACGCCGGCCGCGGCGGTCGAGGCCGCCCTGCTCGCCGCCGGCAAGCCCCTGCTCTGCGCGGTCGAGTTGTTCGATGTCTTCCGCGGCGTTGGCGTAGGCGAGGGATCGAAGAGCCTCGCCTACCACCTCACCTTCAGAGCGCCGAACCGCACCCTGCGCGACCGGGATGTCAAGAAGCTCCGCAGGCGCATCCTGGGTCAAGTCGAACGGGCCGTCGGCGCCAAGTTGCGGGAGTAGCTGGCGCGGGCGGCCTCAAGCTCCGAGGCGGGACAGCAACGCCACGACTGCGTGCTCGACCCGGAGTGCCCGCGGTCCGAGGTTGACCGTTCGAGCACCGGCCTGGTCAAACAGAGCGAGTTCCTCATCGAGAAGGCCACCTTCGGGGCCGACGAGCAGCGCTGTCGGACCATCGACGCCGAGCGGGCAAGGCTCAGCGCCCGCCGCGTCGGCGACCAGCACGTCATCGTGGTTCCGCGCCAAGCCAGGCAGAGCCTCGATCAGGTCCCGGGGCCCGGCGAGGCATTCGATCTCCGGCAGCAGCGTGTCGCGCGCCTGCGCCAGGCCGAGCATCAGGTGACGCCGCAGCGCCTCCGGCCGCATCACCGAGCTGTGCCAGTAGCTCTTCTCGACGCGCGCCGTATGGACGAGCAGGATCCGCTTGACCCCCATCGCCGTAGCGCCCTGCAGAATGCGGCCCACGAACTTGGGCCGCGGCAGGGCCAGCACCAGGGTCACGGACAGCGGCTGCGGCGGTTCCCGGTCGGGCGATCCGAGTTCCAATACGACGCGTTCGCGGTTCAGTTCGACGATCCGCCCGCGACCGATGCCGCCGCCGAGCCGGCCCACTTCCAGCGTGTCGCCGACCTCCGCCCGCAACACCTTGCGCACGTGCAGGAGCCGTTCGCCCGCGACCACCGCACGCGCTGCCGGCCGCCGGCCGGAACCGGCTGCAAGATCGAGGTCGCGATCCTCCAATAGGAGCAGGTTCATGCTGCTAGAGTCACGCGCTCAAACGACGCAGAGAATTGCGTTCCAGAGACCACTGGCAGAGGAGGACGGAACCGTATGGCAGCAAAGAAGTTCCCGATCGAGGCCGGCCACATCATGATGTTCGCCCGCGCGGTCGGCGACCCGAACCCCATTTATCACGACGCCGACGCGGCGGCGGACACCGAGCCCGGCAAGGTCATCGCACCGCCGACCTTCTATCAGGCCTCGGCCCAGTACGACCCCGACTACTTCCTGCGCCCGAAGATCGGCGAACCCTGGTTCGGCTCCGGCAAGACGCCCACGGGAGTCCCGCCCAGGAACACCGGCGGCGACGGCGGCACCGGCCTCCACGCCGAGCAGCGTTTCGAGTACTTCCGGCACGTGAGCCCCGGGGAGACCCTGACGCTCAAGGCCCGCCCCGGCAAGAGCTGGGAGCGGCAGGGCAAGCGCGGCGGCAAGCTCACGTTCAGCGAGAACATCGTGGAGTACTTCGACGAATCCGGCGAACTCGTGGTGCGCGCCACCGGCGTTGGCGTACGCACCGAGAAAGTCGTCGAGAGCGACTGAGGAGAGAACAAATGGCACTTCAGGCAAGCAAGATCCAGGTCGGCGACACCCACGAGGCACAGCTCGTCGACAACCTGTCCCGCACCCAGCTCGTCCAGTACGCCGGCGCGTCGGGCGACTACAACCCGCTCCACTCCGACGAGATCTTCACCACCAAGGTCGCCAAGTACCCGACCGTCTTCGCCCACGGCATGCTGACGATGGGAATGACCGGCCGGATGGTGACCGACCTGGTCGGTGACGGCCGCCTGACTGCCTACGGCGTCCGCTTCACGCGACAGGTGTGGCCCGGCGACAGCCTGAGCGCCACCGCGACCATCGATGCGGTGCGCGAAGAGGACGGCCAGCACCTCGTCGACCTGTCGGTCACGACGGTGAACCAGGACGGCGACGTGGTTGTTATGGGACAGGCGACGGCGCGGCTCGATCCGTAGGCGGAGGCGCGACGCTAGTCGCGCACGGCCTGTTGGCGCAGGGCATGATCGGCCAGCACCAGGGCCACCATCGCCTCGCCCATGGGGACGAAGCGCGGCAGCAGGCAGGGGTCGTGGCGGCCCTTGGTGGCGATGGTCGTCGCCTCGCCGGCCCGGGTCACCGTGTCCTGGGGCTGCGGCAGGCTGCTCGTCGGCTTGACCGCGCAGCGCAGGATGATCGGCTGACCTGAGGAGATCCCGCCCAGCATGCCGCCGTGGCGGTTGCCGCGCGTGGCGACCTGGCCGGCGCGCATCTCGAACGGGTCGTTGTTCTCGCTGCCTCGGGCCCGGGCAACGCCAAAGCCGGCGCCGTACTCGACGCCGAGCACCGCCGGCAGGCTGAACAGCGCCTTGCCCAGGTCAGCCTTCAGCTTGTCGAACACCGGCTCGCCCCAGCCCGGCGGCACGCCCGTCGCCACGAGTTCCGAGATGCCGCCGACCGAGTCGCGCTCCGAGCGCATCCGCTCGATCAACTCGGCCATCCGGGTCGCCGCTTCCTGGTCCGGGCAACGCACCGGGTTCGCCTCGACCTGCTCGAGCGTCACCGCCGCGGGATCGTCGATCCGCGCCTCGATGTCGCCGATCTGCCTCACGTAGCCGACGATCCCGACCCCCCAGCGCTCCCGCAGCAGCTTCTTCGCCACCGCCGCCGCCGCCACCCGCACCGAGGTCTCGCGGGCGCTGGAACGGCCGCCGCCCCGGTAGTCCCGAAAGCCGTACTTGGCGTCGAACGTGTAGTCGGCGTGGCCCGGGCGGTACTTGTCCTTGATCTCGCTGTAGTCCTTCGGCCGCTGATCGCGGTTCTCGATCAGAAAGGCGATCGACGTCCCCGTCGTGCGGCCCTCGAACACCCCGGACAGGATGCGGGCCTGGTCCGGCTCCATCCGCTGCGTGGTCAGTTTCGACTGCCCGGGCCGTCTCCGGTCGAGGTCCGGTTGCAGGTCCGCCTCGGACAGTTCCAGGCCCGGCGGCACGCCGTCCAGGATGCCCACGTACCCCGGCCCGTGGCTCTCGCCGGCCGTCGTCAGCCGCAGCGCCGTCCCGAACGTGTTCCCAGCCATGACACGGGCACTCTGCCACAGCCGGCTGTAGCCGCGGGTCTGCCGACCCGCGGGCAATAACGAAGCGGCGACCCCTACCCGCCCGGAACGATCTGGCTCGCTTGGATCTCCAGGTCGAGACCCGGAACAGCCAGCCGGTCGCTGCCCGAGCGGGTCGAGGAGTCCGCGTAGCCGTCCGGCCCGGGAGACCTGTACACCTCGACGCGGCTTCCTTGGAGATCCACCACCCAGACCTCCGCAATGCCGTTGCGGGCGTACAGCGCGAGCTTCGCGCCGCGGTCGAAGTCGAGGCTCGAGTCCGCCAGCTCGATGACGAGCAGCGTGTCCTGGGGACCAGGATGCCGGCTGGCGTACCCGTCGTTTCGCCAACGAAGCAGCGCGATATCCGGCTGCGGCTCTGACGAGTCGTTCAACCGCAACGGGTTCTGAGGCGCAACGATCGCTCGGCGCCGCGCTGAGGGGACGAGAAGTTCATTGAGCCGGTTGAGGCAACCCGCATGCCGGCTGCCGATAGGTGACATCACGACGATTTCTCCCGCGATCAGTTCCACACGGTCGTCCTCGCCAAGGATGCCGGCCTGCGCCATGGCGTAGTACTCGTCTACGGTGAACAAGCGTGGTGCGGGCGGTCCCTCGTGCATCCGGATGATCGTCCCCTCGATCAGTTCCAGGTTCTCTTCGCGGCGAAGGACGCCGGCCCGCGCCATCGCGTAGTACTCGTTCACGTTGAACAGCCGCTTGGCCGGCGCCCTGCCAGCGAGGCCTTGCTCCCGCTCACGCGCTGCCACCGTCATGCCCACAATCATACCGGCCACCGCCAGCCGAACGGACGTAGACTGGTGGGTGATGGAGATGTCCACTGCCGCCGCTCCCTTCGAGTCGCCGCCCATCGACGCGGTCGGGGTCGAGGAACGCGTCGCCCGGCTGTGTTCGCGCAGCATCAAGAAGGAGGCGAAGCTCCAGGCGCTCCACCTGACCCTGGCGATGATCGACCTGACGACGCTCGAAGGCGCCGACTCGGAGGGCAAGGTAAGGCAACTCTGCGCCAAGGCGCTGCAGCTTCACGCGGCGCTGCCCGACCTGCCGCACGTCGCCGCGGTCTGCGTCTACCCCGCCCTGGTCGGCACAGCCAAGCAGGCGCTCAAGGGGAGCGGCATCGCGGTCGCCTCGGTCGCCACCAGCTTCCCCGCCGGTCAGGCGCCCCTGGAAATCAAGTTGCTGGAGGTGCAGCGCGCGGTCGAGGCCGGCGCCGACGAAGTCGACATGGTGATCTCCCGAGGCCGTTTCCTGGCCGGTGATCTCGCCTACACGGCGGACGAGATCGCCGCGGTCAAGGAGGCCTGCGGCGAGGTGCATCTCAAGGTCATCCTCGAGACCGGCGAACTCGGCACCCTCGACGCGATACGCCGCGCCTCCGACCTTGCCATGCGCTCCGGCGCCGACTTCATCAAGACCTCGACCGGCAAGATCAAGCCCGCCGCGACGATGCCGGTGGTGCTCGTCATGCTGGAGGCAATCCGCGACCACTACCTCCGCACCGGCCAGCGAATCGGCATGAAGCCGGCCGGCGGGATCTCCACCGCCAAGGACGCGATCCGGCACCTGGTCATGGTGCGCGAAACGCTCGGCCAGGACTGGCTCGACCCGAGCCTCTACCGGTTCGGCGCGAGTTCGCTGGCGAACGATGTCCTGCGCCAGATCGTCAAGCAACGGAGCGGCATCTACCAGTCCTTCGACGACTTCTCCCTCTGAAGGAGGTGACGAGAGTTCATGGCCAACCGCACTGCGTTCGCCGGAAGAGCATCCGCTGAAATCGCCCCACTGCGTCTGGGCGGCAGCGACGGCTGGGCCTACGCGCCCGCGCCCGAGTCGACGGATCACGTCGAGCTGCGAGACCGCTACGGCCTGTTCATCGACGGCGAGTTCACCAACGCCGCCGACGGACGGACGTTTGAGACGACGAACCCGGCGACTGAAGAGAAGATCGCGGACGTCGCGCTGGCTGGCGACCTCGATGTCGACCGCGCGGTGGCGGCAGCCCGGCGCGCCTACGACGAGGTGTGGTCGCGGCTCGCACCAAGCGAGCGCGGCAAATACATCTACCGGATCGCCCGAGTACTCCAGGAACGCGGCCGCGAAATGGCGATCACCGAGTCGCTCGACGGCGGCAAACCGATCCGCGAGTCGAGGGACGTCGACATCCCGCTCGCGGCAGCGCACTTCTTCTACTACGCCGGCTGGGCGGACAAGCTCGACTACGCCTTCGCAGGCCGCGGCGCCCGTTCCCTCGGGGTCGCCGGCCAGGTCATCCCGTGGAACTTCCCGCTGCTCATGGCGGCCTGGAAGATCGCGCCGGCGCTGGCGGCCGGCAACACGGTCGTGCTCAAGCCGGCCGAGACGACGCCGCTCACCGCGCTCAAGCTGGCCGAGATCGTCCGCGATGCCGGCCTGCCGCCCGGGGTGGTCAACATCGTCACCGGGGCCGGCGAAACCGGCGCCGCAGTGGCGCAGCACGATGGCGTCGACAAGGTCGCCTTCACCGGCTCCACCGAGGTCGGCAAGCTGATCCGGCGCGCGCTCGCGGGCAGCGGCAAGCACTACACCCTGGAACTGGGCGGCAAGGCGGCGAACCTGGTATTCGAGGACGCCGCCATCGACCAGGCGGTCGAGGGCATCGTCAACGGCATCTTCTTCAACCAGGGGCACGTCTGCTGCGCGGGTTCGCGCCTCCTGGTCCAGGAATCGGTTGCGAACGAGGTGATCTCCAAGCTGAAGGACCGGATGGAGACGTTGATCGTCGGCGATCCGCTCGACAAGAACACGGACATCGGCGCGATCAACTCGCGCGCCCAGCTCGACAAGATCGAGGAGTATCTGGATATCGGCGAGAACGAAGGCGCCGAGCCGTTCCAGACCTCGTGCCCGTTGCCCGAACGCGGCTACTGGTGCCGTCCCACGCTGTTCCTGCGCGCCTCGCAGTCCCATCGCGTGGTCCAGGAGGAGATCTTCGGCCCGGTGCTGGCGGTGCAGACGTTCCGCACTGTGGACGAGGGCGTAGCGATGGCGAACAACACGCCTTACGGCCTCTCGGGCGGCGTCTGGAGCGACAAGGGCGCCAAGGCGTTCCGGGTCACGAGCCAGATCCGGGCCGGCGTGCTGTGGGCCAACACCTACAACAAGTTCGATCCCACCTCTCCCTTCGGCGGCTACAAGGAGAGCGGCATCGGCCGCGAGGGCGGCCTCAGCGGCCTGCAGGCCTATCTGCAGCCGGAGGAGGCGGCATGAACGACTCGCGACCCGCCACCACGACCGACCGCCTGCCGGTGCTCAAGACCCACAAGGTCTACATCGGCGGCAAGTTCCCGCGCTCCGAGTCCGGCCGCTTCGACCGTGCCCTGGCGCCGGACGGCAGGCCGATCGCCAACATCTGCCGCTGCTCGCGCAAGGACGTCCGCGACGCCGTGACCGCAGCGCGCCAGGCACAGGCCGGCTGGGCCGCGCGCTCGGCCTACAACCGCGGCCAGATCCTCTACCGGATCGCCGAGATGCTGGAAGGCCGCAGCGCCCAGTTCGAGGCCCTGCTCACGGCCGGCGGCGCAACCCCGGAGAGCGCAGCGGCCGAGGTCCAGGCCGCGGTCGACCGGCTCGTCCACTACGCGGGATGGACGGACAAGTTCCAGCAGATCTTCTCGAGCGTCAACCCGGTGGCCACGAAGCACTTCAACTTCTCGATCCTCGAGCCCATGGGCGTGGTCGGCGTGCTGGCGCCCGCATCGCCCCTGCTCGGCCTGGTCTCGGCGACCGCGCCCGCGATCGCCGGCGGCAACACGACGGTGGTTCTGGTCACCGGCAGTCAACCCTTGCCCGCCGTGACCTTCGCCGAAGTCCTCAACTCCTCCGACGTGCCCGGCGGCGTCGTCAACATCCTCACCGGCCGCCGCGACGAGATGCTCGCCCCGCTCGCCGCCCACCGCGACGTCGATGGGCTCCTCCTCTGCACCTCCGACCCGGAGATCGGCAAGGCCGCCGAGATCGAGGCCGTCCACAACCTGAAGCGCGTCCTGCATCGCCGCCACGAGGACTGGACGGAAATCCAGAGCCCGTACGAGATCACCGACCTGCAAGAGGTGAAGACGACATGGCATCCGATCGGGAGTTGAGCGACCACGCCGTCGAGACGGCGTCCCCCATGCAACCTGCTGAACCGCCCGAGACCGGGGAGATGCAACTCCCGCTCCATGCCCGCAACCGCGCCGCCGAGATCGGCAAGTCGCCGGAGAAGCTCCGGGAGATGGTCGCAGAGGCGAGGGCGAAGGCGGACACCGCCGGCAGTTCCTCCCGCCCCCTCGCGGGCGTGATCGAAGACCTGAAGACGATGTTCGAGATGCTTCGATCGGTAGCCCGGGGCGCCTACCGTCCCAGGAAGGAGACCCTCATCCTCATCGCCGGCGCGGTCCTCTACTTCGTGATTCCGATCGACGTGATTCCGGACTTCATCCCGGTGGCCGGCTTCGTCGACGACGCCGCGGTGATCGCCTGGGTGGTCAAGACCTGCAAGGGCGAGATCGAACTGTTCAAGGCCCTGAAGGCAAACGGCAGCGGATCCGCAGCGCACTCCGCCGAGCCGGCAGAACCGAGCGCCGTCTGATCAAGCGCCCAAGTGGGCGCACCCGCCGGGGGCGCGCCCGCCTACAGCGCCGCGGCGCCGTGGTAGGCCCTGGCCACCCAGGCCATGAGTTGAGCGCAGAGCAGACCCAACGGGGTGCCGACCAAGTTGCCGAGGACGCCCATGAGCACCCCGACCGCGGCGAGTGCCGGCTGGAAGACGCCGGCGACTACCGGCGTTGAGATGACGCCGCCGACGTTGCCCATGCTGCCGGTCGCGAACAGGAAGAGCGGCGCGCGCAGCAGGCGCATGGCCACGAACAGGCAAATGACATGGATGCTGATCCAGACCACGCCGACCGCAAGCACCAGAGGCGCCTCGACGATCGCGGCCAGGTTGCCGCCGGCGCCCATCGTCGCGACCATCAGGTAGAGGCCGCCGTAGGCCACAGGTGTCGAGCCCCGGTGGTCGAGCCGCCGGAGCCGTGTGAACGAGAGACCCAAACCGACCGCCACAACCAGCAGAATGCCCCAGGTGAAGTGCGAGAGCACGGAGCCGACTCGCGGCAGCAGCTCCCCGCCGCGCATGCACAGCCAGCTTCCCACCAGGCCGACGCCGAGCATCGACGCGAACGCCGGCAGGGTGATCGGCCGCGCCTTCTCGGTCTGGACCTTCTGCAGCCGTTCGTTCAGCCGGTCGAGTTCTCCGCGCCGCGCCCGGTTGCGCCGGTCGATCCGGTTCTGGTGGCCGCTGAGCAGGATGATGATCGACATCCAGCCGTAGCCGACGACCGAGTCGACGATGATCATCGGAGCGAAGATCTCGTCGGGGGCGCCGACGCCCTCCTTGATCGCGATCATGTTCGACAGGCCGCCGATCCAGGAACCGGAGAGAGCGGCCAGTCCCTTCCAGATCTGCGGGTCGAGGAACGGCTGGAAGATCGCCAGCGCGATCGGGCCGCCGATCACGATGCCGACCGACCCGGCGAGCAGCATCGCCGCCGCCAGCGGCCCCAGGCGCTTGATCGCCGGCACGTCGGTACCCATCACCAGCAGCAGCAGGGCGCACGGCATCAGGTAGTCCGTACACCAGTCGTAAAACGGCGACTCGGCCGGCGTGATGCCAACCGTGGTCAACACCACGGGCAGCAGGTAGATCCAGACAATCGGCGGCAGGGTCTTGAACAGCCGCTCGAAGGCCGGCGTCTGCGCCAGCGCGAAGATCAGCGCCACGAAGCCGGCGAAGAAGACGAGCAGCGCCGTGGGATCCGTGATCAGCGCCTGCTCTGCCATCGCGGGCGATTGTAGTCGGCCTACCGGCTGCTATCTTCCGCGCCACTTCCCCAGGCGTCCAACGCCCTCCGAAAGGCTGACCATGAGAACCCCACGCCCATCCCCTACAACCACCGCGTCAGCCGTAGTTGCGGCCTGCCTCCTTTTCACACCGGCGATCCAGGCCCAGTTCGGCGCCGCACCGCCCAACCGGTCGTCGCTGCTCGACGATGGCGCGCTTCATGTCGTGCTCTGCGGCAGCGGTTCGCCGCTGCCGAGCGTCGAGCGCGCGGGGCCGTGCACCGCTGTGATCGCCGATGGCCGGATGTTCCTGGTCGACGTCGGACCGGGATCGACCGAGAACCTGCGGCTCTGGGGCCTGCCGGCCGGCAACCTCGCCGGTGTGCTGCTCACCCACTTCCACTCCGACCACATCGGCGAACTCGGCGAGGTTACCTTCGGGAGCTGGGTCGCGGGCCGGGCCAAGCCGCTGGACGTCTATGGTCCGGTCGGCGTCGACAAGGTAGTCGCCGGCTTTCAGGCCGCCTACGAGCTCGACGCCTCCTACCGGATCGCCCACCACGGCGCCGACCTGCTGCCGGCTGCGGGCGCCAAGGCGACGCCCCATCCGGTAGAACTCGGGGGCGATGCCTCCTCGGCCGTCATCTACGACCAGGACGGCGTGCAAATCACCGCCTTCCTGGTCGACCACGAGCCGATCTCGCCGGCGCTGGGCTACCGGATCGATTTCGGCGGCCGCTCGGTCGTCGTCAGCGGCGACACCGTGCGCTCGGCGAACCTGGAAGCCGCGAGCCAGGGCGTCGACGTCCTGGTCCACGAGGTCCTTTCCGACAACTTCATCGGCATGGCGTCGCGGGCCCTTGCGAGCGGCGGCAACGAGCGGACCGGGAAGATGCTGAAGGACACGCTCGACTACCACACCTTCCCTGCCGACGTGCACGCGCTGGCCGCCGACGCGAAGGTCAAGCTTCTGGTGCTGAGCCACCTCGTGCCGCCGCTGCCCCCGGCGCAGGCCGAGACCGTGTTCATGAGCGGCCGGGCCGAGGACGCGCCGAACGACGCCGTGGTCGGCGTCGACGGCATGCACATTGCCCTGCCGGCGAACAGCGACGAACGGACGATCGAGACGTTCTAGTGGCGGCCCTCCGTGCCTGGGAGCGCGGGCGTCTCGCCCGCATCCGGCACGAAGCGCCGGTCTGCCACGCTAGCCTCGCACCGTGACGAACTACGAAGCCGAACTCGACTTCGCGGTCGAGACCGCCTGGATCGCCGGCCAGTTGACGCTCGAGTTCTTCCGCCTCGGCGTCGAGACGGAACTGAAGAGCGACCGCACGCCGGTCACCGAAGCCGACCGGGGCGCCGAGGAGCTGATCCGCTCCCGGATCGCCGAGACCTTCCCCAACGACTCGATCGTCGGCGAAGAGTTCGGGGCGGGCGGCGGCACGCAGAACTCACAAGGCGCCGCCGAGCGCAACTGGTACGTCGACCCGATCGACGGCACCCGTTCCTTCGTCCGCGGCGTGCCCCTGTACGGCATCCTGATCGGCCTGGAGGTCAAGGGACGGGTGGAGGTCGGCGTCGCCCACTTCCCGGGCATCGGCGAAACCGTGGCGGCCGCCTCCGGTCACGGCTGCACGCTGAACGGCGAGCCGGCCCGGGTCTGCGCAACGGACAAGCTGGCGGAGAGTTACGTCTCTTTTGGCGATCCCGGTCTCTTCGTCGACTCTCGCCATACGCAGGCCTGGCAGCGGATGATGAAGCAGACCGCCTACCGTGTCGGCTGGTCCGACGCCTACGGCCACGCCCTCGTCGCCACCGGCCGCCTCGAGCTGATGGTCGACCCGCAGATGAGTGCCTGGGACTGCGGACCCTTCCCCGTCATCCTGCGCGAAGCGGGCGGCTACTTCGGCGACTGGGACGGCAACGAAACGATCCACTGCGGCAGAGCGGTGAGCACCACGCGCCGACTACTGTCCGAGGTCCTGAAACTGCTCGGCGACTGAACCGCGGGCGAGCCCGATCAGCCGTTCGAACGGCCGCCGTCCGGCGGCTCCTCGCCCTCCTCGACCGGACCGGCCACGCAGCTCAGCAGCTCCCGTACCTCGTCCAGCCGGTAGTCCGGCACGCAGAGCGACACCGGCACCGGCGATTTCCCCATCATCCCCATGCCGAACATGCCGACTCCTGCGCTCTGCACCAGGAACGGGATGTCGTACTGATCCAGGGCATGGCCGATCGTCTCGGCCTCGAGCCTGGAATCGAACCTGGCGAGCTCGACGAACTTCATGAGTAGCTCCCGTTGACCTGCCGCCACACTAACCCACGGGAACAAGGACTACTTGAAGGCGCATCGGACGTGCCTCTTGAGAAAGACGTCCCGACGTCCTATGATCCGAGGCTATGGCAAGCCCTCGGCGGCCACCAGGTCAGGTTCGCGACGCCATCGTCGCCGCTCTGCGCGCCTATCCGGACGGTGCGTCTCCCGGCTCGATCGAACAGGTCGTGCGGCAGCGGATCGGTCCGGTAGCTGGATCGAGCATCCGCTCTTACCTGCGACTCAACACGCCCGGCCTCTTCGAGAGGCCGAGCAGGGGCCGCTATCGGCTTCGCCACGATCCGATCCGCTGGATCCCTCCTAGCAGTGAGATCAGAGACGCTCTGCCGGACTTCGATCACGGAAGGGCGGCGATCATCCACGGCGACTGTCTCGACTGGCTGAAGCTCTGTGAGCCGAACAGCGTTCACGCTGTGGTTACTGATCCGCCCTACGGACTTGTGGAGTACTCGTCCGTCGAGCAGCAGAAGCTGCGGGCCGGGCGCGGTGGCGTGTGGCGCATTCCTCCGTCCTTCGACGGCGCGCGGCGGTCTCCCCTGCCCCGATTCACGACGCTGTCGGAGCAGGACAAGCGCGATCTGGAGGCCTTCTTCGAGACTTGGGCACGCCTGCTTCTCCCCGCGCTGGTCCCCGGCGCGAACGTCGTAGTGGCGACCAACCCCTTGCTTTCCTACATCGTGTCTGTCGCACTCGCCCGGGGCGGTCTGGAACGCCGAGGCGAGGTAGTTCGTCTGGTCACGACCATGCGTGGTGGAGACAGACCAAAGGGCGCGCACGTCGAGTTCGAGGAGGTGAGCGTCATGCCCAGGTCCATGTGGGAACCGTGGCTATTGTTCCGCAAGCCGCCAGAAGGGAGGATCCAAGACAACCTTCGGAAGTGGGGCACCGGCGGATTCCGCCGGCCCGAAAGCGGGCGACCATTCGGCGACGTGATTCGTTCGGCGCCCACTCGGGCCGCCGAGAGGAAGCTCGCGCCACACCCGAGTCTGAAACCGCAACGCTTTCTCAGGACTCTCGTGCGGGCCGTCCTACCCTTGGGCAAGGGCGTCGTCCTCGACCCATTCTGCGGCGCCGCTTCGACGCTTGCCGCCGCCAACGCCGTCGGCTACAACAGCATCGGCATCGAGAAAGACCCGTACTACTACCGCATGGCCTGCGAGGCGCTTCCTCGGCTCGCCGCGCTACAGAATCAACAGCCGCTCTTCTCGAGCTAGAAGGCCGAGTCACCGGGCAGATACAGCCAGTTGCGACGGAACTTCTGTATTCCGTCTCGGTCGAGAGTCGCCGTCCGGGCGCCAAAGCTCGCCGCGCTCGTTTCGCCGGAGAGTGCCAGTTCCCAGTTGAAGCCAGCAGACTCAACTTGACTCCGACCGATCGGCTCCCTGCCTTGGCGACCTACGAGCACGATTCTTCCGCCGGCACCTTCAGCATCAGCCCCAGCCGGGTGCAGCGGGCGACGAGTTCGGCCCGCTGGTTGTAGGCGCGGTGCTCGAAGGTCACGATGCCGGCGTTGGGCCGTGAACGGCTCTCCCGCTTGTCCTTGACCTCGGTCTCGATCCGCAGCGTGTCGCCGTGGAACACCGGCCGCGGGAAGACGACGTCGTTCCAGCCCAGGTTGGCGATCGTGGTGCCGAGCGTCGTGTCGCCGACCGAGATGCCGACCATGAGGCTCAGGGTTAAGCAACTGTTGACGATCCGCTGCCCGAACTCGCTGTGCTTCATCGCCTCGGCGTCGAGGTGGAGCGCCGCCGGGTTGTGGGTCATCGCGGTGAAGAAGACGTTGTCCGCCTCGGTCACCGTCCGCCGCAGCGCGTGGTCGAAGAGCCGACCGACTTCGAACTGTTCGTAGTAGAGGCCTGCCATGAAGGCAACCCTATAGCCATTGCCGCCTTCTGCGGATGCGGGCAGGATGCCCGCGTTCCATCCGGGCACCCGATGACGGGCGCCCGGAGTGGTTCACGGGTGGCGCGGATCGCGCCACCCGGGTTCCCAGGGCCGGATACCGGCGCGTGCCTCTTGCTAGCCCACCCGTTCGATGTCGGCCCCGAGGGAACGCAGCCGCTCGTCGATCCGCTCGTAACCGCGATCGATCTGCTGCACGTTGTCGATCACGCTACGTCCCTCGGCGCACAGGGCGGCGATCAGCATCGCCATGCCGGCGCGGATATCGGGGCTCACCATGTCCCGTCCGTAGAGCTTCGACGGCCCGCTGACGACCACGCGGTGCGGGTCGCAGAGCACGATCTGGGCGCCCATAGCCACCAGGCGGTCGACGAAGAACATGCGGGACTCAAACAGCTTCTCGTGGATCAGCACCGAGCCGCGGCTCTGGGTCGCGCCGACCACCGCGATCGAGGTCAGGTCGGCGGGAAAACCGGGCCACGGCGCGTCCTCGATCTTCGGAATCGCGCCCTGCAGATCCGTGCGTACGCACAGTTCCTGGCCGCCGGGGACGAACAGGTCGCTGCCGTCGTCGGACACCTCGAAGTCGATGCCCAGCCGGCCGAAGGCGAGCCGCGTCGCGCGGTGCTCCAGCGGCCGCGCGTTGGGGATGAGCAGTTCGCCGCCGGTCACCGCCGCCAGCGTGATGAGCGACCCAACCTCGATGTAGTCGGGCCCGATCTCGAAGTCGGCGCCGCCGAGCCTCTCGGTGCCCTCGATGGTCAGCGCGTTCGTCCCGATACCGTCGATCCCCACACCCATCGACCGCAGCAGCCTGCACAGGTCCTGCACGTGCGGCTCACTCGCCGCGTTCAGGATCCGGGTCTCGCCCTCCGCGAGAGACGCCGCCATCACCGCGTTCTCGGTCGCCGTGACCGAAGCCTCGTCGAGGAAGATCTCGGCGCCGCGCAGCCGGCCGTCGGCGGCCTTGACGCGGCACTCGAGACCGCCGCGAGGGCAGAGCGTGATCCCGGCGCCGAGAGCCTCGAGTGCAAGCACGTGGGTGTCGAGTCGTCTACGACCGATCACGTCGCCACCCGGGGGCGGCATGCTCACCTGCCCGCGCCGGGCCAGCAGGGGACCCGCGAGCAGGATGGAGGCCCGGATGGCGCGGCACAGGTCCGGGTCCGGATCCTCGTCACCGAGACCGGCGGCGCAGACCCGAACCGTGTCCGCGCCCACGAACTCGGCCTCGGCCCCGAGTTGACGAACCAATCCGATCTGCGCTTCCACGTCGCGGATTCGCGGCACGTTGCGCAACGTCACCTCGTCGTCGGTGAGGAGCGCGGCAGCCAGGATCGGCAGCGCCGCGTTCTTGTTGCCGCGCGCTTCCAGCGTCCCCGAGATCGGCCGGCCGCCCTCGATCACGAACTGGGAGCGCGGCATGTTTCCGGCGGTGTCCATCGCGGCGTTAGTTGACCACAGGAACACCGTGGCGAGCGCGATCTCTTCCGACCCGGCCGACCTGAAACTTCCCCGCCGCCCCAACGTCCTACCAGAAGTACGGCGCAACACGGTCGAACACTGCCCCACGACCTCCACCTCCAAGCAAGGAGAACCGACATGAAGAACCGTCACCACCCGTGGTCGACCCTGGCGTTCGCCCTCCTCGTCGCCCTCGCACCCGGCGCCGCCCTGGCCCAGAACGATGCCGGCCAGGACCCGGACGAGCGCTGGGAGGAACTCGGCCAACGCTGGCAGGAGTGGGGCGAGCAGTTCGGCCGCAGTTTCGAGGACGCCGACTGGGAGTCCCAGCACAAGAACTGGGAGGAGTACGGCGAGCGCTGGGAGAAGTGGGGCGAACAGTTCGCCGCGTCCTTCGAGAGCGCTTTCGACGAGGAAGAGTGGGAGGCCTGGGCCCAGCAGTTCGAGGACATGGAACACGAGGACGGCGAAGTCGACTGGGAGCGGTTCGGCGAGTTTTGGGAGCAGTTCGGCGACCGGTTCGGCGACTCCCTCGGCGAAGCGCTCGAAGGCGCGGACTGGGAGACCTTCGGTGAAGCCCTGGGCGCCATCGGAGAGCAGATGGGCGAACTGGCCGAGCTGATTGCGGCCAGCGTCGAGAACGCGGATTGGGACGGTTTCACCGATCTCATCAGCGAGACGGTGGAACAGGCCGTCGAGGGCGCCGAGGAAGCAGTGGAGGCAGCCGAAGAAGCGGCCGAGCGCGCAGCAGAGGCCGCCGAGGAGATCGACGCCTAGCCTCGGCGTCCGTCCTGGGAACCCGGGTGGCGCGATCCGCGCCACCCGTGAACCGCTCCGTGCGCCCGTCATCGGGCGTACGGATGGAACGCGGGCGTCTCGCCCGCATCCGGCGCGAAGCTCCGGGCCTTCGCCGGCGCCCAGAGCTTCTCCGTGAGGCCGACATCACGGGAAGGCCTGATGCCAGTGCCTTAGGCTACGCACTCCGTTTCACCACCCACGGAGTATCCAAACATGCCGGTCGATCCCCAGGTACAGGCCTTCCTCGAAGCCCAGGCGCAGGCCGCGATCGAGAACCAGGTTCCGCCCATCACGGAGCAGACGGTGGAGATGGCCCGAGCCGGCTATCTCGCCGTCGCCGAAATGCTGGGCCTGGGCCCGGACGTCGACACCGAAGACTCCGCAGCGCCCGGTCCGGCCGGCGACATCCCGGTCCGCATCTACCGCCCCAAGAGCGCCGGCCCCGGCCTACCGGTGCTGGTCTACTACCACGGCGGTGGCTGGGTGATCGGCGATCTCGACACCCATGACTACGCGGCGCGGGAGCTTTGCGCGGGCGCTGGCTGCCTCGTCGTCGCGGTCGACTACCGTCTGGCCCCCGGGGCCCAGTTCCCCGCCGCGGTCGACGACTCCTGGGCCGCCCTCCAGTGGGTGGCCGCCAACGCGGAGAGTCTCGGCGGCGACCCGGGCCGGATCGCGGTCGGCGGGGACAGCGCCGGCGGCAACCTCTCCGCCGTGATGAGCCTGCTCGCTCGCGACGCAGGTGGCCCGAAGCTCGCCTTTCAACTCCTGATCTACCCGGCGGTGGACATGGACTTCAGCCGCCCATCGATCGACGAGAATGCGGACGGCTACGTTCTGACCAAGGACCACATGATCTGGTTCCGCGGCCACTACCTGCGCTCCGACGCCGACCGCGCCGACTTCCGCGCCTCGCCGCTCTTAGCCTCTGACCACAGCGGCCTGCCGCCGGCCCTGGTCATCACCGCCGAGTTCGACCCGCTGCGCGACGAAGGGCGGGACTACGCCGACACGCTCCATGCCGCCGGCGTCGCGGCCACCCTCTCCAACTACGAAGGCCAGGTCCACGTCTTCTTCCAGCTCTCCCCCATCCTCGACGGTGGACGCAGGGCGGTGGACGAAGCCTGCGCGGCGCTGCGCAGGGCGTTCGGCGAAGCCGACTGAGACACTTCGGGGCGTCAGCCGAAAACGCGGGGTTCGAAGTCCGGCTCGTTGACGATGCTGGCGCTGCTCCCCGTTGCCCGGATGACGAACAGACCTCGGCGGTCCGCGTACTTCGTCACCGAAGCGTCGCTCTTGAGGTAGGCCACCGCGCCGTAGATCCGCCGTTCCCGGTACTCCGGCGACCACTCCACGAACTGCGAGAGCTTGTCCAGGAACTCGGTGACGTCTTCCGATCTAAGCGTCGTCTTGACCTCGACAACGACGACTTCCGCGCCGTTCGCGGCGACGATGTCGATCTCGAAGTGCTCCCCGTTGCGGCGCCCCGTCATTCGCTGGAGTGTCCGTTCCACCTCGATGCCGCGTTGCTTCAGCAGGGGAACGAGGTCTCCCTCGACCAGGCTCTCCATCAACTTGCCCCACTGCGAGGTGAACAGGTCTTCCGCCTTCTTGAGCCGCCGGTCGGTCTCCTTCATCTGCCGGGCGGTTTCCTTCTGGTACTCCCTGATCTCGGCCATTTCGGCTCGGCCCTTTGCGAAGTCGGCCTGCCTCTCGGCCCGGCTCTTTTCGAAGTCGGCCTGCCTCTCGGCCCGGCTCTTCGCGATGTCGGCCCGGCTCTTCGCCATCAGATCGGACGTGCGCCGCAGGATCGCCCAGATCTCCTCCGGCGTAGCCGGAGCCTCGGCACCCGCACCTGGTGTGTTCGTACTCGTCATCGATTCCTCCACGCGAGGCAGCCTTCGGGGGAGGGCAAGCTCTGGTTGGCAAGGATCGGGCCCGCGGCGCAAGCCGCTTCCGCAGCCGACCCAACGGCCGTCATCGTAGCGCAACCCCACCGAGGAATTGGACGGCAAGAGCCTGCTTGCCGCCGAGGGTGGTCAAGGGACGCTGCCGCGACGGCAACCGGGTCGCCGGCCGCTTCACCGACGACAAGGTCGAGGGCAAATGGAAGATCCGCGACCAACTGGGACACGTCCTGGAAGAAGCGAGGCGCCGGATCGGGCCGCTTCATCTTGGCAGCAGCTCGGCGGTTTCCGGAAGCCGCCCTGGTCGCCGTGGAGACGGACCCGCTCGCGATCCTGATCCTCAGGGCCAACGCGGAAGTCCTCGGTCTTTCGGGTCGGCTCACGATCGAAGAGACCGACTATCGCGACCTCTCCCTGCCTGCTATCGACGGAACGACTCTGTTCATCGGCAACCCGCCATACGTCCGACACCATCGCATCGACGCCGAATGGAAGAACTGGTTCGCCAACACCGCGGCCAACCACGGGCTGCGAGCGAGCAAGCTGGCCGGGCTCCATATTCACTTCTTCGTCAAGAGCCTGGAACTGGCCCGCCCCGGCGACTACGGCGCCTACATCACCGCCGCGGAGTGGCTCGACGTGAACTACGGTTCGGTGCTTCGCCACGCGCTGGCCGACGGCTTGGGCGGTCTGGCTCTCCACCTTCTCTCACCGACTGCCGCGCCGTTCCCCGACGCGCTGACCTCGGCCGCCATCACCTGCTGGGAGGCCGGCCACCACGGCTCTTCCGTCGCGGTCCGAACAATCGAAGGCCCCGATCAACTCGACGGGCTGCGGTCACGTCGCTCGGTGCCCTGGACCACGCTCAGAAGGGCGCATCGCTGGTCAACGATCATCAGACCATGCGACCCGAGGCGCGGCGGCGCAATCGAACTCGGTGAGATCTGCCGTGTTCACCGGGGGCAGGTCACCGGGAGCAACGCGGTCTGGGTCACCGGCAAGTACGACGGCGACCTGCCCTCGAATGTCCTGTTCCCATCCGTCACCCGAGCACGAGAGTTGTTCTCGGCCGGCGCCGCTCTTACTTCGGCCGAGCACCTGCGCCAAGTCGTCGATCTGCCGCGTGACCTCGACAGCCTCAAGCCTTCGGCCCGCCACCTCGTCGACAGGTTCCTGCACTGGGCACAGGACCAGGGTGCTCACGAGACCTACATCGCTCGCCACCGCCGCCCTTGGTGGACGGTCGGTCTACGATCGCCGGCGCCGATTCTCTGCACCTACATGGCCCGCCGGCCTCCGGCCTTCGTGAGGAATCGTTGCGGCGCACGCCACATCAACGTCGCCCACGGGCTGTACCCCCGAGAGGAGCTACCCGACGCTCAACTGACCAACCTCACGGCATGGCTCAACCGCAACGTCGGCACCGAGCAGGGGCGCACCTACGCGGAAGGCCTGACGAAGTTCGAGCCCAAGGAAGTCGAGCGGATCCTGATTCCGAGGCTGGAAGACTTCGGATGATCGAACCGCGGCGGTGGACCCTCGCCGAGCTTGAACGAGATGCGGAAGAGGCTACGTCCCTCTTCCGCGAAGAGCGCCTCAAGGAGTCGCTGAACCAGTACTCCGACTTCTTCGAACACTTCTCGACCGTCTTCCGAGAACTCGTCGACCGCCTACCTGCCCTTGCGCACGCAGAGAACTCCGCGCACGCAATCATCGAGATTCTCAGCGAGGACGACGCGCGGACTGCTCTTCGCTACCTCGCGGCACCCCTGGTGTCCGACGACGACCTGAAGACCCTCGCCGAGACCAAGCTCTCCGCCACGGCCCTGCGGAACACGCCCGAGAACGCCCACCGCGTAGCCGCCCTCGTCCTTCGCCTCATCGACCCCCACCGCTTCCCCTGGATCGCCGAGAACCGCCTACCAACGAGCGACGAGGTCGAGCGGGCAGTGGTTGCCTCCGCAGCGCTCGTAGCGACGCAGAAGGTATCCACCTCCCGCCGGAGCGCCAGCAAGGTCCAAGAAGACGCCGTCAAGGACGTCCTCCGCTCCTGCGGCTTCATCGAAGACCCTTCCCGACCCGACATTGAGACTCTCGTGGATGCCCCGGCGTCGAACCACTTCCGAGGCGAGAGCAAACTCGGCCGAACAAAGGCCGACATCGTCGCCCGCCTCCCCGATCAGCGACTGCTGGCGATCGAGTGCAAGGTATCGAACAGCGCCGTGAACTCCTACAAGCGCGTGAACCACGAGGCCGTTGGCAAGGCACGGTCGTGGCTGTCCGACTTCGGCAGACGCCAGATCGTCCCGGCGGCCGTTCTCAGTGGCGTCTTCAAACCCGCGAACCTGGCTACAGCGCAAGATGAAGTCTTGCACTCTTCTGGGCTTTCGGGCAAGCGGGATCCTGCTACGAAGGGTCGGTTCGATCAAGCCGCGACACGAATTCAGATTCTCGCGTGGCTCTACTGCTGCCAAACACTCCTGGAGGGGTCTTCAGTGTTGCCGACCGAGTTGCATCTTCCGGGGCGCCGCACATTTCAGCTCCAGGACATTCACGTCGGCGCAGCCAAGACGTTTGGTGTCCAGCTTGCATGGAACAAGCCATGTTTCCTGTGCGTCAGCGCGGCGCGGACGCCGCGACTCGACTTGCATGGAACAAGCCATGTTTCCTGTGCGTCAGCGCGGCGCGGACGCCGCGACTCGACTCCTATCGGTGATGGCGATGGAGTTGGCATTGAAACTAGGAATCGAGCAAGAGAAGGGAACCCCCTGCTCCAAGCGGACGCGACGCCCACGATCTACTGAAGCTGGCCAAGAGCTTGCCAACAGACCGTCTCAAGAAGATGGACGAGTACTTCAGGGAGTACTTGGTCGAACAGGGGCGAAACCACCAGGGGATCATGGATGTCATCAAGAGAGAACGAAACGCGTTTGTCCATTGGCGATACGTTGCGGAGCTGACTCCGACATGGCAAACGGGCAGCATCGAGACTGATGCCGTCGTGCTTTACGGCGCGGCGCTGTGTACTGCGATGACGTGTTTTCGGAATCCAGCCGGTAGTAAGTCGTAGGCCGACGTACCAAGCTGAGCGTGGCTGACGAGATTCCTCGACGACGTCCAGCCTGGCTGGGGCTCGGCGGGTACCGCCGATGCGGGTGTCACCGCCGCAGCTACACCGCCGGCAGCAGCCGGCTGACGCGGTAGCCGTCGGGGTCCTTCTCGAAGCCGCAGGCGTCGAGGGTCGGAGCCCACGAAGATTCGGCGGCCGGTCGGCCGTCGATCCGCAGGAGCCGCAGGAACCGCCGCCGACGGCGGCCGGCGAGGTCGCGCAGCGCGGCCCAGGCCTCCTGCGGGGCCGGGTCGCCGCCGAGCGCCGCGAACGTCCAGACGCCCTGGCCGCCGGCTTCGAGGTACAGGCACGGCGTGCCGGCGCGCAGCACGAGCCAGGCACGGGGAATGCGCCGGGGACCGGCTCTGCGCGGGTCGGCTTCCGACCCGAGCTGAGGCCAGGACATCACGGCGCCCCAGGGGTTCGCCGGGTCGACCGCGGGAAGGATCTCGATCGGCCCTCCATGCGCCGGTGCCCGCCGCTGGCGCCGTAGACGCTCGACAGCAGCCGGAAGAGCGAACTGCCGGCCGGCCAGACCGTGGACGAAGTAGCCGCGGCGGAGGTGGCCGACCTCTTCCATCTCGCGCAGTACCGGGTAAATCGCCTCGAACCCGCCCGGGATGCCCTCGGCCCTGGCCGTCTCCGCCGCAACGACGCCGTACCGGTCGAGCAGCATGGTGGCCGTCGCGTGAGCCCACTGGGTGTGGCCGATCGTTTCGTTCGACACCGCCAGATCGGCGACCAGGGACCAGCGGCCGCCGGCCAGGGTCGCGGCGCGGCCACGCCGGGCGCCGGATGGTTGGCTGCGGACACCGCCGAAAGGCATGCCGGCCCCCGGTCCGCGGCGCCAACCACGCGGAAGCCCGCGCGACCGACGTTCGACCGCGGGACGCCCGCGCTTCCCAAGCGACGCGAGCGGCAGGAAGGTGTCGTTCGTGATCCGCCCCGCCCACACCAGCTCCCAGATCGCGCCCTCGACCTCCGTCTCACCCCAGTCACCCGCACCGACCACGCCGCGCACGAGGTCGAAGGTGAAGCAGGCGCCGCGCGTCTCCAGTCGCGAAAGGACGGCCCGGTGCAGCACTCCGGTCCACTGCTCTTCCGGTTCGCGACCGTTCTCGCCGTCGGATTGACCGCCCGCGCCCGGCTCTCGGAGAGCGCGAGCCAGCGATCCAACGCGATCCCGCCGGTAGACCGCCACCCTGCCGTCCCGTGCCCCCAACCGGCCGCGACCGACCCAGACGATTTCGCCCGCCGCCGCCAGGCGATCGAGCATCTCAACCCGGAAGCCGGGCACCCGGGACGGCAGGATGTGGTCGACCAGAGTCCGCCATGACAGCGGCAGCCCTTCGAGCTGGGCGACCGCCTCTTCGAGTCGACCAAGGGCACGATCCGAAACCGCGGACGTACCTGCCGTCGGCACCCGCGATCGCGACGCCGTCCGGCTCTCCCCGCCGGCCGCTGCGTCAACCCCCTGCCAGCGACCGAGAAACCTCGCCAGGGCCGCGCCGTCGACCGGTTCCGCCTCCCGGCGCAGCTTCGCCAGGGTGCGGCGCTTGATCTGCCGCAGCACCTCCCGGTCGCACCATTCGCCGCCGTCAATCCCGGCCCGGAACTCGCCGCGGACGAGTGAGCCGGCTTCTTCGAGCCCCGCGAGCACCGGTCCGATCGCACCCTGAGGCAGATCGAAGCGCGCCGCCGCATCGGCGCTCCCAAAAGGGCCCCTGCCGCCCGCGTATCGGCCCACAAGTGCTTCGAGCGGCGCCTCCCGAGGCGCCAGCAAATCGGCGGGCAGTCCCTCCGGCAGAGGCGCGTCCAGGCCGTCGCGGTAGAGAGCCGCGTCTTCCGTCGCCACCCAGATGCGCTGCCCGCCAGCGCCCAACTCGACCTCGACCGCACGCTTCTGCCGTTCCAGCTCCGCCAGCCAGTCGCCGGCGTCGCCCGGCCCGCGCTCGTCGACTTCGGCCCGGGTCAGACCGCCGGTGCGCCGCAGCAGGTCGTAGAGATCGTCTTCGTGGCGCAGCCTCCGGTCCGGCGCCAGCCCCTGCAGCTCATCCTCGACTGTCTGGATGACCTCCGGGTCGAGCAGCTCCTTGAGGCTGACCGTGCCGAGCAGCTCGCGCAGCAGCTCCCGGTCGAGCGTGAGCGCCTGCGCGCGCCGCTCCGCCGCCGGCGCATCGTCGTCGTAGAGGAACCTCTCCTCGTACGCGAAGACCAGGGAGCGGGCGAAGGGCGACGGCGCCGGCGTCTCCACGTCGTCGATCCGGACGTCCCCGTCCTCGATCCTTCTCATCAGGTCCACGAGGCCGGACAGGTCGAAGAGATCGCTCATGCATTCGCGGTAGGTCTCAAGCAGCACCGGGAAGTCCGGGTAGCGGCGGACGACGGAGAGCAGGTTCTTCGAGCGCTGCCGCTGCTGCCACAGCGGCGTGCGCTTACCCGGCCGGTTGCGCGGCAGGAGCAGGGCGCGGGCGGCGTTCTCGCGGAAACGGCTCGCGAACATCGGCGTGGACGCGACCTGTTCGACCACCAGGTCCTCGACCTCACAGGCATCGAGCAGGAACTCGCGCGCCGGGGGCAGATCACCCGCGTCGGCGAAGCGGAGCGCGATGCCATCGTCCGTCCACAGGGTCTGGACCTGAAAACCGTAGCGCTCGCCGATCCGCCGCTCCAGCGCCATCGCCCATGGTGCGTGGATACGGGCGCCGAAGGGCGTCAGGATGCAGACCCTCCAATCGCCGATCTCGTCCCGGAACCGCTCGATCGTCACCGCCCGGTCGGTTGGCAGGGTGCCGGTCTGATCCCGCTGCTCCTCGACGTAGGCGCAGAGGTTCGCGGCGGCGTAGGGGTCGAGCGGCGCCTCCCCGGCCAGCCAGCGGCGAGCGTCCTCTCCCTCCCGGCGGCCGAGTTCGCGCAGGAACGCACCCAACGCCTGGCCCAGTTCCACCGGCCGGCCCGGACCGTCGCCGTGCCAGAAGGGCATCCGACCCGGTTCGCCGGGAGCGGGCCGCACGATGACCCGGTCGCGGGTGATCTCGGTCACCCGCCAGGCCGAGGCGCCGAGCAGGAAGGTGTCCCCGGCACGGGACTCGTAGACCATCTCCTCGTCCAGCTCGCCGAGTCGCGGTCCGTCGGGCCCGAGGTGGACGGTGAACATGCCGCGGTCGGGAATCGTGCCGGCGTTCATCCGCACGAGCAGGGCGGCCCCGCGCCGGGCCGTCAACACGCCGCGTCCGCGGTCCCATGACAGGCGCGGCCGCAGGTCGGCGAACTCCTCCGAGGGATAGCGGCCGACCAGCATGTCGAGCACCGCGGTGAGCACGCCGCGGGTGAGGCCGCGGTACGGGCGAGCCCGCCGCGCCACGGCGAGGAGATCGTCGACGCTCCGCTCCCGGTCGCAGCACATCGCCACGACCTGCTGCGCCAGCACGTCGAGCGGGTTCTCGGGCATCCGCATCGACTCGATCGCGCCGCGCTGCATCTGGATCGCGGTCACGGTGCACTCCAGCAGGTCGCCGCGGAACTTGGGGAAGATCAGGCCGCGGCTGCGCTCGCCGACCGCGTGACCGGCGCGGCCCACGCGCTGGAGGCCGCGCGCGGTCGAGCCGGGCGCCTCGACCAGCAGCACCAGGTCGACCGCGCCCATGTCGATCCCCAGCTCGAGTGAGCTCGTGGCGACGATGCAGCGCAGGCGACCGGCCTTGAGCGCCCCTTCGATCTCCCGCCGCTGGTCGTGGGAGATGCTGCCGTGGTGTGCGCGGGCCAGCGGTGCCATCCCCGCGCCCGATGACGGGCGCAGGGACTGGTTCGCGGTTGACGCGGGGACGCGCCAACCGGGTGCCGGGCCATTGGCCGCTTCGCCGGAGTCGTCGGCGCCGGCGTCGTCACCTGGTCGGTCGTCCAGGGCCGCCAGGTCGTTCAACCGCTGCGCGAGCCGCTCGCAGAGGGAGCGGCTGTTGACGAACACGATCGTCGACCGGTGGCGCCTGACCGCATCCAGGATCCGCGGAAAGACCGACGGCCATAAGCCGGACGTCTCAAACCCGGGCGGCGCCTCCATGTCCGGCACCGGCACCACCACCTGCAGGTCGATGTTCGGCGGCGCCGATGCGTCCACGACCTCCACCGGCCGGTCGCCGCCGAGGAACTCAGCGGCCAGGTCCATCGGCCGCACGGTGGCCGACAGGCCGATCCGCTGCGGTCCCTCCCCGCCCGTCAGCTCGGCCAACCGCTCGAGCGACAGGGCCAGGTGAGCGCCGCGTTTGGTCGCCACCATGGTGTGGACCTCGTCGACGATCACGGTCTCGACCGTGCGCAGGTTCGCGGCCGCCTGCGACGCGAGGATGAGGAACAGCGACTCCGGAGTCGTGACCAGGATCTCGCCGGGACGCCGCAGTTGACGGCGGCGCTCCTGGGGCGTCGTGTCGCCGGTCCGCACGTCGACGGTCACCGGCCGTACCGGAACGCCTGATTTGCGGGCGCTGCGGCGCACGCCGACCAGCGGCGCCTCCAGGTTCCGGTCGATGTCGTAGACAAGGGCCTTCAGCGGCGAGACGTAGAGGACGCGGACGCCCGGCTCACGGGTGACGCCCTCTTCACACTCCTGCGGCTGCTCGAAGCTCAGGCGGTCGATCGCCCACAGGAAGGCGGCAAGCGTCTTGCCGTTCCCGGTCGGCGCCACCAGCAGCGCATTCCGGCCGCGGGTCAGCACCGGCCAGCCGAGTTCCTGCACCCGGGTCGGGCCGGGGAACGAGTCCGCGAACCACCTGCGCACCGGCTGGGAGAACGAGTCCATGGGGCATCCTACGCACGGCACCGTCCGGGCCCGCCAGATCCTGGCTGTTACTCTCGACGGCCCGTCTGAAGACCCGAACGAGCGACCGTCGAGACTCCTAGCGTTGGCCCACCACGACCACAGGAAGCACGGCAAGACCTGGTGGCTCGACGACAAGCGGAACGTCGCCAAGGTCTTCTACATCCTGATCGGGGTCGATGCCCTGTGGTTGCTGGCGGACTTCATCCACCACAAGCACTCGGAGTGGAGCACGCTGGAGGGCCGGCTCCACGAGTTCGACGCCTGGGTCGGCTTCTTCCCGCTCTACGGCTTCGTCGGCGCGTTCCTGCTAGTGCTGGCCGCGAAGCAGATGCGCCGGGTGCTGATGCGCCCCGAGGACTACTACGAGCGCCGGGGCGGCGGCAAGGACTCCTGATCGCCGATGCTCGAGTTCCTGCTGTCACCGCCCCTGTTGCTGATGCTCGGCAGCGTGGCTCTGGCCGCGGCGCCGCGCTCGGTGATGCCCCAGACAGTTCGGCGGGCCCTGTTGCTGGCGCTGCCGGTCTATTCGCTGTGGCGGTTCTGGGGCCTCGAACCCGGCAGCTACGCCCAGTTCGATCTCTTCGGGCAGACCCTGACGCTGATGCGGGTCGACAAGCTGAGCCGCGTCTTCGCAGTCATCTTCCATCTCGCGGCATTCATCGGCAGCATCTACTCGCTCTACGTCAAGGACAACTTCCAGCCGCTGGTCGGGGTGTTCTATGCCGGATCGGCCCTTGGCGTGGTCCTCGCCGGCGACCTCTGGACCCTGTTCCTGTTCTGGGAGGTGGCGGCGGTGTCGTCGGCGCTCCTGGTCTGGGTCCGTCGCGACGGCCGGGCTCTCGCGGCGGGCCTGCGCTATCTCGGCATGCAGATGGTCTCGGGGGTCCTGCTACTGGCAGGCATCGTCCTGCTGCGCCACGACCTGGGCGCGGCGCCCGGCTGGTCCGAGTTCCGCAATCTCACGGGCTTGCTCGAGGATGGCGGCATCGGCTTCGCCAACCTGGCGCCGACCCTGATTCTCGTCGCCTTCGGCCTCAAGGCGGCCTTCCCGCTGCTCCACAGTTGGCTGATCGACGCCTACCCCGAGTCGACGCCGGCCGGGGGCGTGTTCCTCTCGGCCTTCACCACCAAGTTCGCGATCTACGCCCTGGCGCGCGCGTTTCCGGGCCAGTCCGAGCTGATCTGGATCGGGGCCGTGATGACCGCCTTCCCGATCTTCTTTGCGGTGATCGAGAACGACCTGCGCCGGGTTCTGGCCTACAGCATGACGAACCAGCTCGGCTTCATGGTCGTCGGCATCGGCATCGGCACCCAGTTGGCGATCAACGGCGCCGTTGCCCACGCGTTCGCCGACATCCTGTTCAAGGGGCTGCTGTTCATGGCCATGGGCGCGGTGCTCTACCGGGTCGGCCACGTGAACGGCTCCGACCTCGGCGGGCTCTACAAGTCGATGCCGATCACGACCGGTCTGTGCATCATCGGCGCCGCCTCCATCTCGGCCTTCCCGCTGTTCTCCGCCTTCGCCACCAAGTCCCTCATCATGAGCGCCGCGTCCCACGAGGGGTATCTGGTGCTATGGCTGGTGCTGCTCTTCGCCTCCGCCGGCGTCTTCCACCATGCCGGCATCAAGATCCCGTTCTTCGCCTTCTTCCACCACGACGCAGGACACCGCTGCAAGGAGGCGCCGCGGTCCATGCTCGTCGCGATGGTGCTGGCGGCCGTCGGGAGCATGACGATCGGATTGAGACCGAGCCTCCTCTACGGGCTCCTGCCCTACGCGGTCGACTACGCGCCGTATACCTCGACACACGTCATCACCCAGAGCCAACTCTTGTTCTTCTCGGCCCTCGCCTTCGCGACGCTCCTGCGTACCGGCCTCTACCCGCCGGAACTACGCTCGGTGAACCTCGACGCCGACTGGTTCTACCGTCGGGTCGGTTACCGCCTCTGGGAGGGCACGGCCACGGCGTTCGTCGCCCTGCACCGGGCCGGATACTCGGCCGCAGGCCGTCTCGCCGCGACCGCCCTGGCCATGGCGCAACGCCACCTGGGCCCGCAGGGACTGCTCGGCCGTTCCTGGCTCACCGCTTCGATGACGCTCTGGGTCGCCCTGCTGCTTGCCGCGTACCTCGTCGTCTTCTACTGGCGGCTGGGCTAGTTTAGGTCGCGTACTCGCCGACGATCCGAGGCCGCTCAGATACGGCCAGGTTCTTCGGCAGTCTTTTCCAATAGAGAAATGAGCGTGGAACGGAGGCGGTAGAGAGGGTTCGCTGGCGGTCAGTTCAGGGGTGGTTTCTGGAAG
Source organism: Candidatus Multivorans sp. (assembly GCA_965247095.1). Classification (GTDB taxonomy): domain Bacteria; phylum Acidobacteriota; class Thermoanaerobaculia; order Multivoradales; family Multivoraceae; genus Multivorans. Next base: position 2,043,149 of record OZ251997.1, read on the forward strand.
CGGCAGACGGTTCCGACCGTCTGCCGCCTAACGGTAGCGCGCTTGGCAGGTGGTAAGGGTGGTCGGCTGGACGGGCGGGTGTTTGGAGTTGGCGGTTGTGGTCGGTGTAGGGCATCGGCTTCGGGGTCGGTTCAGGCGCTCCGGCGGCGGCTGGGATCGGACTCCCGGGCGATGAGTTCGAAGAGTCTGGCGCGGGCCTGCTTGAGGGCGATCGCGGCGTCGAGGTCGCTCATGGTCCTGGCCTGGGCTTCGAGAGAGGAGATGGTGACGCCGGGGCGGAGGTGCTGGTCCACGTCGGGCAGGGGCTTCAGCTTCTCGAGCGGGGTCATGGTGTCCTGATAGCGGTAGCGCTTCCTGACGCGGCGTTTGCCGTCGGCGATCTCGGTGGCGAACAGGCATGGGCGGTGGAAGTTGAGGAAGGGCAAGAGCACGTCGCGGGCGAAGGCGTTGACTTCGCGGGCGAAGAGCTTGGGGATGTGTCCGTAGCCGAAGTGGCGTCGGATCACGTTGCCGTTCTTGGATTCGACCAGCGCGTTGTCGTTGCTGTGCCGGGGGCGGGACTTGGTGAACTCGGGAATGTGGAGCCTGCTCAGCAGTTCGGCCACCTTGTGGTTGATGTACTCGGAGCCGTTGTCGGCGTGAAAGCCCAGGACCTTGAAGGGACAGGACGCGATGATCTGTCTCAGCACCGGCACGAGACAACGCTCCGAGATGGCGCGCACCGTCGCCACATGCTCCCATTGCGTGACCTCGTCCACGACGTTGACGTGGTACACGCCCTTTTCGCCGTCCCGGTCTCCCTGGTGCACCGTGTCGACGCGCAGGAAGCCCGGCCGACCGCGCGGCTGGGGCTTGCGCCGTTCGCCAATCTTTGCCGCGGTGGCCCGCGTCTTCTGGAACGTCGTGCGTCGGCGCCGGTAGGCGGCGTGTTTGCGCAGATTGTAGAACTGGCCGTTCGAGATTCCGGCCAGACGCGCGAAGCGGTCGTCGCCGTACTCCTCGAACATCCGCCTCATGACGGCGCGCGTGCTGTGCCCGCAAAGCTGGCCCAGCGCCGCGTCGACTTCGGCCAGGAGCCCGATGTCGGCCTTCGTGTACCGGCGCTTGAAGGCGTGAGCCGGCGCACCGCGGCGGTCCCGGATGCGGCCGGTCTCCCGATGCTGCCGGATCAGCCGCGTCACCTGCGACTCGGACTTCCCGGTCATCTTCACCAGGTAGGCCCGGATCACGCCCTTGTCGCACCGCGGAAGCGACCGGTAGCGGAACCTGCCAAGAGTCTCGCGCACGAACTCGTACGTCGAGCCGCGATCCGCCAGCACGAAGTCCACCGCCTCGTTGCCCGACAGGAAACTGCGAATCTCGCCAAGTGTCTGAAGTCGGCGTGTCTGGAGCGTCACGATCATCCTCCGATGATCCCTGACCTCACCCGCTCACGCTCACCTCTCGTTGGATTGACGCCACCCGCTCACGCTCACTTCTCGCTGGACAGCGCTGGACAGCAGCTGGACAGCTCTTCGGCTTGACCACCGGCGCTAGGCACGCTAGCATGACCCAAAGTCGCAACCAGGGGTTCCCCACACAGGGGTTCCCCACACAGGGGTTCCCCACACGGAAGGAGCCCCTACATGAACCACTCAAGTAGCCGAACGAGGATTACCCGCTCGTTCCAGGTCATTCTATTCGCCATCGTCGCGTTCGCCTTGCTAAGCGCTGAGGTCTGCCTTCCAGGGGGGTGCGGGACTACCACGATCGTCGACATGGAGGACGGAGCACTCGTGGGGAAGATCTGGTGCAACGGCGTAGAGCCCAACGGGGACAGGACCAACTTCTTTGACATGTGCGAGGGTGTCACTCACCAGTCAGGTCTCCGCATTGAATGCGGTAGCGACGTGGTTGACTGCCCTGGCAGCCCTTGCAACTAGATGCCCTCGGGCTCTGTCCCCCTGTCACCACGCTGCCCGCGTGGACAGCTTCATCGGTGGCTTTCTCGCCTATGCTTCCTTCTGTTGGCGCCAACCGCATTCGCTGCGGAGTTGAGTCTTCGAGTAGAGGACGGTGGGGCACCTGGGGCCACGGTTAGCGTCTCGCTGATCGAAACCTGTACTTCCTACGCGTGCGGGCGTGCTCTTCTCTCGCAAGAAGCGCCACCGTCGTCAGCGCTGGCCCCGTCCTTCGAGGATTCCGGCGGCGAAGCCCGTGTTGTTCGAATCTCCACGCCCGAGGACAGAGACGCATGGTGGGTCGTCGTCGAGGCGGTAGACAGCCTGCCGCTCGCGCTGCTGTGGCGGCCGACGACGACGCACGGCTACTTGCCAGCGGTCCCCCGCATCGCGAAGGCGCCCTGCCGCGTCGTGGTAATGGACGAGCATGGCGCCGCCATTCCGGGAGCACACGTGGTCCCGGTCGTCCGGGAGCTTCCTTCCGCGCTCAAGACGACACGTAAGGACCGCCCAGCGGTGTTCCCAGGGTGGCGGCCGTGGCTATCACCGAGCCGCACCGATGGCACGGGCCGGGCCATGCTCGAGGTTCCCGCTGGAGGCGCCGTCGATCTCCACGTCGCGGCGGCGGGGTATCGAAGCGGCGCGGCGCGATGCCGCCCGAACGCGGTCATTCCATTTTCCCTTGATCCCACATTGATGAAGGCCTTGCGCCTCGAGGATCTGAAGGGACGCATCCTGCCGGGCGCACTGGCGCGCGACGGTCTCGGCCTACCCGTCGCCCTTGGCGACGCCCAGGGGACGATCGAACTCGATCTTGCAACCGTCGAGGCTGCGGCTCGCGGTGCCGGGCGGTTCTGGTTCGAGACCGCGACTGGCGCGGTCTACGAACCGGCTGAGCTCCGGGCTTCGGATGGCGCGGCCGTTCTCATTGTCTCTGAACGGTCCAGCCTGCGGTCGGGCACGGTCAGCCTCCAAGCCGTCGAAACCGTAGCCGGCACGGAAACCGCCCAAGCGTGGACGTGGCGCGAACCGAACTGGCCGTGGCCCGCTGTCGAGCCCCGCGCCGCGACGCCGCTGGTCGAGATCGAGGGTGGTGCCTACGCCGTCGTCGCCCTGCCAGGCGAGCGTCTATGGTTCGTGGCACCGGAGGCTGCCCATGCCGTCTGCGAAGACCCGGATCGTAGCGCTCGCCGAGCAGATTCGCGTAACGAAGGCGCCTGCCCAACGCTAGAACCGGCGCCACGAATCGAAGGCGTCGTGCTGGACGAAGACGGTACGCCAATCCCGGACGCGGAAATCCGAATCGACTGGACTGCCGGGCGGGCGGGCCCCACCATGGTGCGGGACAGCGGGGCCCGGGGACGGTTGGCAACTGCTCTGATGCGATCCGACCCGAATGGGCGATTCGCCGGCCGTCATGTGCCGCTCGATGTGAGTACTTCCAGGCCTGGCAACTCGTCCTCGCAACGTCGGGTTCGGGTGGACCGACCACCGTATCTGCCGATCGACAACCGAGGCCTCTGGGAGTTCGCCACAGACCGAGGCGGCTACGAGATCACACTCGTGCGGGGAGCACGGATCGTGGGACGTGTCGTTGACGCCTTGACTTCCGAGCCCGTTGCCGACGCGGACGTCGCAGTCGGCCAGTTCGCGGGCCGCGGCAGCCGTTCGGTGGTGCTCGGTCCTCTCAACGTTACAACAGGACGATACGGGAACCGCGTGAGGACGGCACGGACCGACTCCGGCGGCGCATTCGAGCTAACGACGTGGCCAGGGCTCCAGGATCTTCTCGTGCGAGCCCCCGGACGGGCGCTCTTCATGCAGCCTGGTCTTTCGGTGCTACCCGTAGGCCAGGATCTGGGCGATATCCGGCTTGATCGAGAGCTTCAGATCCGGGGCATCGTCCTGGACCGGGACGGCATTCCCGTGCCGAACGCAACAGTCTGGGCCGCCGGTTCGAACACTTCTGACGCTCTTTCCAGGCCTTCGACCGAGGCCGGCCCACGGTCCGGCATCGCTGCCCAATTCGATACGGATCGGCACGGCCGCTTCTTCGTGCCCGGTCTGCCGCGGAGATCCACTGTTGATCTTGAGATCTCGGCACCCGGGTTCGCCACCCAGCACCGGTTGGAAGTGTCTCCGACGGAGTCAGCGGCCATCGAGATCATGCTCGAACCCGAAGCCGTGATCGCAGGCCGCGTTACGTTGCATGGCCAGGGCATAGCGACCCAGGTCAGTGTCTTTGACGAAGCAGGTAGCAACACTTCCTGGTCGACTGACGAAGGCGGTCGGTTCCGCACCTCCGGTTTGGCTCAGGGGGAATACAACCTCGTGGCGTACCCTCCCGGCGCCGGGACGTTCGTAGTGGTCGACGATTCCAAGGGGCCGCCGGTCGAGAATCGGTACACGTTGCTTTCGGACGGGCCCGGGGAAGAAACACGGCTCTCTGTTCGGGCGGACTCTGGCGAGACGGTCGGGGTGGAGATAGAACTGGGGCTCGGCGAGCGGCGGTTGTTCGGGCGGGTTTCGGAACGGGGCGCCGGGCTTCCCGGTGTTGCGATTCGCGTTGAACGCCGCAGCGCTACGGTGACCGACGGGGACGGTCGTTACTCGATCGAGGGCTTGCCTTCCGGCTTGGCTTGGGTCACGGCTGATCGGGGCAGCGGTGGCGGCTCCGGTGGAGATATAGACATCCTGCGGCAGACAGTCGCTATCGATTCGGAGTCGAAGCGTCTCGACTTCGACTTCAGCGTTTTCGAGGTTGCTGGTCAGGCCGTCCTGGGTAACGGATCGCCTGCCGCAGGGATCGAGATTTCTTTTGCTCGGATTGACGGACGTTCGCCCTACGGTCAAGGGACTACTGCGCGCGGGGACGGGTCGTTCGACCTGGAACTGGCGGCAGGCGACTACCACGTCAGGGCACAAGTCACGCGCAATCGGGCCTCTCGAAACGACCTCCAGAGCCAATGGCTTGAGGCCCGGGACATCGTTCGGGTGACCGGGCACACTTCCGATCTGTTGGTGCGCTTCCGCCACAGCCTGCGCCTGAGTGGCAAGGTCCGCGGCCTGTCCGAGGGGGAGCTGGAACGGCTCCGACTGGAAGCCGTTGGGCCCGACCTGACCCGGCACGATGCGGAGACGATCCGCGGCTACCCAGACCAGTTCTTCTTCCGCGGCTTGGACTCGGGTCAATGGACGGTTATCGCCCGAGTCGGAAACTCGAACCGGCGCGCGGAGCAGCAGATCACACTGGAAGAACGCGACGCACGAATCGACCTCGCCTTCGAACCCCTGCCCACGCTGAGTGGCGCGGTGACTCTCGACGGCCAGCCACTCCAGGGGGCCCACGTTCTGCTGATCCAAGGCCAGAATTGGACAAGCGCCCGCCGATTCTGGACCCGGCATGACGGAACGTTCCACTTCCCCGACCTGGAATCCGGCAGCTACACCGTCGCCGTCGGCGCAGAGACGCGCATTGTCTCGGTGCACGGCGACTCCCAACGGTTCATTGATCTAAGCTCTGGAGGAATCGAGGGTGCCGCCCATGACCCCGTTTCCAGCGCTCCGCTCGCCGGGGCGACGGTGCGCCTCTGGCCAGCCTGGTCGGAACGGCAGGATGCGGAACGGTTCGGCATCGCCCGTACGACGTTTGTAGACCGCCAGGGCCAGTTCGCATTTGATCGTCTGCCCGAGGGCGCATGGAACCTGGAGGTCGAGGGCGTCGGTGGCGCACGGCACATCAGTGTTGGTCCCAACGCCGTGATCCAGATCACCGTACCCTGAGATAAGGCCGGTACGCCGCTGAACGGGCGCGGGCGAGACGACCGCCCTCCCAGGGTGTGGACGAGCTTCCCGCCGGCAGCGCACTGCCCCCTAGCATCAATTTCTCTAATGCTCCGCGGTTGCCCATGAGATGCATCTAATGTAAGATCCGCCCTTACGATGCAAGGGCTCCGGATCTTCTGCGATGTCGCCGATCTGCGCAGCTTCAGCCGTGCGGCCGAGCTTCACGGCATCACCCAGTCGGCGGTCAGTCAGCGCATCCATCATCTCGAAGAACGGCTCGGCACGAAGCTGCTCGATCGCTCGAAGCGCCCGTTCGTGCTCACGCCGGCCGGCGATCTCGTGTCCCGCGAAGGGCGCGAGCTGGTGGCCCGCTACGACTCGCTGGCCCGTAGCGTCGCGCGACTCGACCCCGAGCGGGGCGGGTCCGTCCGCGTCCACGCGATCTACTCCGCGGAGATCGCGCTGCTGAACCAGTTGCGGACCGAGTTCCAGCGCCGGCGGCCCGAGCTGGAGGTCCAGATCGAGTACGAGCCGCCCGCCGCGGTCGCCGAATCCGCACGGACCGGCCGCTGCGACTTCGGCATCGTCTCCTACCCGGAGCAGTGGCCGGGCCTGCAGTCGCGGCCGCTGCGCGAGGAGCCGATGTGCCTTGCCTGCGGGGTGCATCACGAACTGGCGAGCGAAGAACGGGTCCGGGCAGCCGACCTCGACAGCCGGGAGTTGATCCACTTCACGCACGAACTCCCCGCGGCACGTCACATCCGGAGCTACCTGGTCGAGAACGGGGCCGACGCGGTGTTCGCCCAGCGCCTCGACAACATCGACACGTTCAAGAGCATGCTCCAGGCGACCGAATACGCGGCGATCCTGCCGCTGCGGACGTTTCTCGCCGAGGTCCGGGCCGGGCTGCTCGCCGCCGTGCCGCTCGAACCGTCGCTCGAGCGGCCGATGGGCATCGTCTACGCCCGCCGCCGGCTGCGCCCGGCCGCACAGGATTTTGCCGCGTTCCTGGTCGAGAACGCCGGACCGCTGACCGCCGACAACGAGCAGCGTGCGCAGGACGGTGAAGCCGCATGATGCTCCGTCCCGGTTCAGAGGTGGGCGCCGGCCTCCTGGCCGGCCGTGTGCCCCGAACGTCGCATCGACAGGGGCCGGTGGAGGCAAGATGAAGCTCCGTCCCGGCAAGACAGGCCTCTACGATCCGGCATATGAACACGACGCCTGCGGTGTCGGGTTCATTGCCCACGTGCGCGGCGAGCGCAGCCACAGCCTGATGAAGCAGGCGGCGCACATGCTGACCCAGATGGACCATCGCGGCGCCTGCGGCTGCGAGCCGAATACCGGCGACGGCGCCGGCATGTTGACGGCGCTGCCCCACGCCCTGCTCCAGCGGGTGGCCGCCGACGACCTTGGGTCCAAGCTCGGACCGCCCGGCACCTTCGCCGCCGGTCTCTTCTTCCTGCCCCAGGACGACGGCGAGCGCGCCCTGTGCCGGCAGACGGTCGAGGAGATCGTCGCCTCACGCGGACAGCGGCTGATCGGCTGGCGCCGGATGCCGACGCGGCCCGAGGTCGCGAACATCGGCGCCACCGCCATCGACTCGATGCCGGTCATCGAGCAGCTCTTCGTCGGCGCCGGTGCGGCGCTCGACCAGGACGCCTTCGAACGCGAGCTGTACCTGATCCGCAAACAGGCGACGATTCGGCTGCGCGGCAGCGACGCCCTCACCCAGGCGCAGATGTTCTACGTCTGCTCCCTGTCGACCCGGGTGATGATCTACAAGGGCATGCTGACCTCAGGCCAGCTCGTGCCGTTCTTCCCGGACCTCGCCGAGCCGGACTACGAATCGCACCTCGCGATGGTCCACTCCCGCTTCGCCACCAACACCTTCCCCTCCTGGGACCGTGCCCAGCCGAACCGCTTCATGAGCCACAACGGCGAGATCAACACGCTGCGCGGCAACATGAACTGGATGCACGCCCGCGAGGGTGTGCTCAAGAGCGACCTGTTCGGCGACGATCTGCCGCTCGCCTTCCCCGTCGTCGAGCCCGACTGCTCCGATTCCGGCAGCTTCGACAACGTGCTTGAGTTCCTGCTGCTCACGGGCCGCACCCTGCAGGAGGCGGTCATGATGATGATCCCGGAGGCGTGGCAGAACGATCCGCAGATGGACGCCACCAAGAAGGCGTTCTACGACTACCACTCCTGCCTGATGGAGCCGTGGGACGGGCCGGCGTCGATCGTCTTCACCGACGGCCGCTACATCGGCGCCGTGCTCGACCGCAACGGCCTCCGCCCCAGCCGCTACTACGTCACCGACGACGACCTGGTGATCATGGCCTCCGAGGCCGGGGTCGTCCCGGTCGAGCCCGAACGCGTGCTCAGCAAGGGGCGACTGAAGCCGGGGCGGATGTTCCTGGTCGACTTCGACCGCGGCCGCATCGTCACCGACGAGGAACTGAAGAGCAGCATCGCCTCGGGGCGCCCCTACGCCCAGTGGCTCGAACGGCGCACCGACCTCGCGGAGCTCGTCGAGGCAGCGCAGAGCAACGGCAACGCCACAAAGACCCAGGCCACGATGGGCGGCGACGACCTGACCCGCAGCTTGCAGGCGTTCGGCTACACCGGCGAGACCCTCCGCTTCATGCTCCGGCCCCTGATCGCGGAGCAGCGCGATCCGATCGGTTCGATGGGCAACGATGCCGCGCTCGCCGTCCTCTCCGACCAGGACCGCCCGGTCTACGACTTCTTCAAGCAGCTCTTCGCCCAGGTGACGAACCCGCCGATCGACTCGATTCGCGAGGAAGTCGTCATGTCGCTGGAGTGCACGATCGGCCCCGAGCGCAACCTGCTCGAGACGACGGCCGAGCACTGCCAGCGCGTCCGCCTGCCTCATCCGATCCTGAGCAACCGCGAGTTCGCGGCCCTGGCCAGCGCCGAGCAGGCCGGGCTCTCCTGCCGCACGCTCGACGCCACCTGGCCGCAAGACGAGGGCGCCGCCGGCCTCGGCAACGCGCTCGACCGGCTGTGCCGGGAGGCCGAGCAGGCGGTCGACGACGGCTGCAGCTTCGTCGCCCTGTCCGACCGCGTGGCCGGCCCCGACCGGGTTCCCGTGCCGACCCTGCTCGCCTGCGGCGCCGTCCACCACCACCTGCTGCGCACGATCAAGCGCACCCGCGTCGGTCTCCTGCTCGAGACCGGCGAGGCGCGCGAGGTCCACCACCACTGCCTGCTGGTCGGCTACGGCGCCGACGCGATCAACCCCTACCTGACCTTCGAGGCGCTGTGGCAGGCCCGTCGCCAGGGCCGGCTGTCCGCGGCGGCCGATGACCAGGCGGTCGTCGACCGCTATCGCACGGGGGTCAAGAAGGGGATGCTCAAGGTGATGGCCAAGATGGGCATCTCGACCCTGCAGAGCTACAAGGGCGCGCAGATCTTCGAGGCCGTCGGCCTGTCGAGCGAGGTCATCGACCGCTGCTTCGTCGGCACCGCGAGCCGGATCGAGGGCGCCGGTCTGGCCCGGCTGGCCGAGGACGCCCTCAGCCGGCACGCCAAGGGCTTCCCGGCCGAGGACCACGACCGGGTCGCCGATCTGCCGAATCCGGGCGACTACCACTGGCGCGCGGGCGGCGAGCGCCACATGTGGAACCCGCAGATGATCTCGCGGCTCCAGAACGCCGCCCGCACCAACAGCACCGAGGCCTACGAGCAGTTCGCCCAGCTCGCCAACGAGGACACCACCAGAACGTGCTCGCTCCGCGGTCTGCTCCAGTTCCGCGCCGACCTCGAGCCGCTGCCGCTCGACGCGGTGGAACCCGCGAGCGAGATCGTCAAGCGTTTCTGCACCGGCGCGATGAGCTTCGGCTCGATCTCGGCGGAGAGCCACGAAATGCTGGCGGTGGCGATGAACCGCCTCGGCGGCAAGAGCAACACCGGCGAGGGCGGCGAGGATCCGTCCCGCTTCACGCCGGACAAGAGCGGCGACAGCCGGCGCTCGGCGATCAAGCAGGTCGCCTCGGGCCGGTTCGGCGTCACCTCCTGGTACCTGACCAACTCGGACGAGCTGCAGATCAAGATCGCCCAGGGCGCCAAGCCGGGCGAGGGTGGCGAACTGCCCGGCCACAAGGTCGACGAAATCATCGCCCGCACCCGCTACTCGACGCCGGGCGTGGGCCTCATCTCGCCCCCGCCCCACCACGACATCTATTCGATCGAGGATCTGAAGCAGCTCATCCACGATCTGAAGAACTCGAACCCCAGCTCCCGGATCAGCGTGAAGCTGGTCTCCGAGGTCGGAGTCGGCACGGTGGCCGCCGGCGTCGCCAAGGCCCACGCCGACCACATCCTGATCTCCGGCCATGACGGCGGCACCGGCGCCTCGCCGCTCACCAGCATCAAGCACGCCGGCCTGCCCTGGGAACTCGGCATCGCCGAGACCCACCAGACGCTCGTGCTCAGCGACCTGCGCTCGCGGGTCACGCTCCAGACCGACGGTCAACTGAAGACCGGCCGCGATGTCGTCGTCGCCTGCCTGCTGGGCGCCGAGGAGTTCGGCTTCTCCACCGCGCCGCTCATCACGCTCGGCTGCATCATGATGCGCAAGTGCCACTTGAACACCTGTCCGGTCGGCATCGCCACCCAGGATCCGGAGCTGCGCGCCAAGTTCGAGGGCACGCCCGAATCCGTGGTCAACTACCTGTTCCTGGTCGCCGAGGAGGCACGGCAGATCATGGCCGACCTCGGCGTGGCGAAGATCGAGGAACTGGTCGGGCGCACCGACCTGTTCCAGTCTGAACTGGCGGTGCAGAACGAGAAGACCGAGGGTCTCGATCTGTCGGCGGTGCTGCAACCGGCCGTCAGGAGGCACGAGGGCGTCGGCGTCACCAAAACGATCGAGCAGGACCACGCGCTGGAGTACGCGCTCGACAACGAACTGATCGCTCGCGCGGGCGGCGCCCTGGAGAGCGGATCCCGGGTGCGGATCGACCTGCCGATCGAGAACACGCAGCGTACGGTGGGCACGATGCTCAGCCACGAGTTGATGAAGGCGCACGGCGAACACGGTCTGTCCGACGACACGATCCACATCTCCCTTGCCGGCAGCGCCGGCCAGAGCCTCGGCGCCTTCCTGGCCCCCGGCATCACGATCGAACTCGAGGGCGACGGCAACGACTACGTCGGCAAGGGGCTGTCCGGCGGACGGCTCATCCTCTACCCGCCCAGACGGTCCCGTTTCGCGGCTGAAGAGAACATCCTGATCGGCAACGTGGCGCTCTACGGCGCCACCGCCGGCGAGGCCTTCTTCCGCGGCCGCGCCGCGGAGCGCTTCTGTGTCCGCAACTCCGGCGCCCGAGCGGTGGTCGAGGGCATCGGCGACCACGGCTGCGAGTACATGACCGGCGGTCGTGCCGTGATCCTCGGGCCCACGGGCCGCAACTTCGCCGCCGGCATGAGCGGCGGCATCGCCTGGGTCTTCGATCCGAACGGAGCGCTGGCCAGGAACTGCAACTTCGAGATGGTGGGCCTGGAACCGGTCGACCGGGGTTACCGGCGCGAACTGCGGGAACTGGTCGCGCGGCACGCCCGGTTCACCGGCTCGACCGTCGCGCGCCGGCTGCTGGAGCGCTGGCGCGAAGCGCAGGGTCAGTTCACCCAGGTCATGCCGCGCGACTACCGGCGCGTGTTGGAAGCGCAACGCGAGGCGCAAACCGAGGTTCAGGCCGAACAGAAGGCCGAGGCCGCGGCCTGAGGACGCCGGCGGCGGTACGATTCGCACCATCAAGAGCCACGCGCAGCCGAACCATGCAGACTCCGATCCTGGGAACGCGGGCATCTTGCCCGCATTCGGCGCACAGCGCCGGCCTGTTCGGCGCGTAGGAGGGCACGCGGGGTCATGGGCAAGGACACCGGCTTCAAGGAGTACGCGCGCGCGGCGGTTCCCTATCAGGACCCGCTGATCCGGATCACGCACTACGGCGAGTTCCTGCAGCCGGTGCCCGAGGAGCATCTCGCCACGCAGGGCGCTCGCTGCATGGACTGCGGCGTGCCCTTCTGCCAGTCCGACGAGGGCTGTCCGATCGACAACCTGATCCCCGAGTGGAACGACCTCGTCTACCAGGGCCGCTGGCGCGAGGCGCTAAGGAGGCTGGAGCGGACGAACAACTTCCCCGAGTTCACCGGACGCGTCTGCCCCGCGCCCTGCGAGGGCGCCTGCGTGCTGGGGATCACCGATCCCGCGGTAACGATCAAGAACATCGAGAACGCGATCGTCGACCGGGGATTCGAGGAGGGCTGGGTCGTCCCCAGGTTGCCAACGACACGGACCGGCAAGAAGGTGGCCGTCATCGGCTCCGGGCCGGCGGGCCTCGCCGCCGCCGCCCAGTTGAACAGCGTCGGCCACGGCGTCGTCGTGTTCGAGCGGGAGGACCGGATCGGCGGCCTGCTGATGTACGGCATCCCGAACATGAAACTGGACAAGCGCGAGGTCGTCGACCGCCGGATCGACCTGATGCGGGCCGAGGGCATCGAGTTCGTGACCGGGGCGCACGTCGGCCGGAATGTCGATATCGACGACCTGCGGCGGGACTACGACGCGATTCTGCTCGCCTGCGGCGCCACCCGGCCGCGCGACCTCGAGATACCGGGGCGCGAGCTCACCGGCGTCCAATTCGCGATGGAGTTCCTGACCGAACACACGCGGGCGCTGCTGGACGCCGACCTGCCCAGCGACGCCACACCAAGGGACGACACGGGGGTCATCACGCCCCCGATCGATGCCTCCGGCAAGAACGTGATCGTGATCGGCGGCGGCGACACGGGCGCCGACTGCATCGCCACCGCGACGCGCCACGGCTGCGACTCCATGGTCAACTTCGAGGTCCTCGACCGGCCGCCCGAGGCACGCGCGCCGGACAACCCGTGGCCGGAATGGCCGCGCATCTTCCGCGTCGAGTACGCCCACGCCGAGGCCGCGGCAAGGTTCGGCGCCGACCCGCGCGTGTTCTCCGTCCTCTCGAAGCGCTTCGTGGACGACGGGGCCGGCAACGTCGCGGGCATCGAGACCGTGCGCATCGCCTGGCGAAGGGACTCTGACGGCCGTTTCACGATGGAGGAGCTGCCGGGCACCGAGGAGACCTTCGAGGCCGACCTGGTGCTGCTGGCCATGGGTTTCCTCGGGCCCGAGGCCACGCTCGGCGAGCAGTTGGGGCTTGAGACCGACCCCCGCAGCAACTTCGCCGCCGCGCCCGGGGACTACGCAACTTCCGCCCCCGGCGTGTTCGCAGCCGGCGACTGCCGCCGCGGCCAGAGCCTGATCGTGTGGGCGATCAACGAGGGGCGCGGCGCCGCCGCCCGGATCGACGAGTACCTCACCGGGGGTACCGACCTGCCCTTCCCGTCGGCGCTTTGAGGATCAGGCCACCCCTGGGAGAGGGTCGACCCGCCATCACCGGCGCCACTCCGAGATTCAACTGTTTGGACCAGTTTCGCGATTCTTTGACGGGCGGCGAAGCGGCCTCTATAGTGTTCCTAGTTCGTGGCCTTGCGCCGACGCGCCCCACCACTCGCCACAACCAACGGACAAGCCTTCGACGCGTGAACCGCACGCCGACGAATTCTCAATTGAGTTCGGCGGCATTCAACCAGCAACAGAGGAGAACACCTACCATGCAGTGGACCCGGCCCCGGGCACGTCTTCTTGCGATCCTCCTGGCAACGACCTGCGCCTTCCTCATGGCCGGCGCCGGTGTGGCCCAAACCATCAACGGCACCGTCCAGGGCTACATCTCCGATGTCGCCGGTGACCCGATTCCCGGCGCGACAGTTACGGCGACCAACCAGGACACCGGCATCAACCGGGCCGTCATCACCGATGCGAACGGCTTCTACAGCGCCAAGGCGCTGCAGGTCGGCACCTACACCGTGTCCGCCGAACTCGCCGGCATGCAGACGACCCAGCAGACCGACATCTCGGTCCTGGTCGGCCAGATCAAGGACATCAACCTGACGTTGGCGGTCGAGTCGTCTTCCGAGGTGATCACGGTCACCTCCGAGGCGCCGATCATCGAGACCAGCCGCTCCGGCGCCGCGAACTACATCGACGAAGTCCAGATCGAGAGCCTGCCGATCGTCGGCCGCGACTTCACCGACTTCGCCATCCTGACTCCGGGCGTGCAGCGCGACAGCCAGCGCGGCTTCCTGACCATCTCCGGCCAGCGCGGCATGTACAGCGGTCTCTCCGTTGACGGCGCCGACAACAAGAGCACCTTCTTCGGCTACGGCCGTGGCGGCGAGGCGACGGAGAACGACGGGTTGATCGTCGCTCAGGACACCGTGCGCCAGTTCCAGGTGGTCACCAACGGCTTCTCGCCCGAGTACGGCCGCCACGGCGGCGCCTTCATCAACGTGGTCACGAAGTCCGGCACCAACGAGATGAAGGGTTCAGCCTTCGCCTTCTTCCGCGATGACAGCATGGCCGAGGATCTGCCCTCGTCGCCGCTCGACGACTTCAACGGCCGCGACGGTTCGCGGTCCGTCGACGAGTTCGACACGCAGAACTACGGCTTCTCGATCGGCGGTCCGTTCAAGCGAGACCGCACCCACTATTTCTTCGGCATCGACCAGCGCGACCAGGACATCCCCTTCACCCGGTCGCTGCGCTCGACCGGCGCCAACAGCAGCTACGACCTGATCATGCAGCGGGCCCAGAACGAGCCCGCCTTCGCGGCCCTGGTCGACGGGTTCACCCGTAACTCGGACGGATCGGCCACCGGCCTGTTCCTGCGCTCGGTCAGCAACCAGATCCTGTTCGGCAAGCTGGACCACCAGATCAACGCCTCGAACCTGATCACGCTGCGAGCGAATCTCACCGACTTTGAGCGCGAAAGCAGCTATCTCGACGAGGAGTCGCTGAAGACGGAGGACACCTTCTCCTTCATCGCGTCGATGACATCGGTGATCGGCAGCCGCGGCGTGAACGAGTTGCGCATCCAGTCGGCCGACGACAACCTGGACCGTCTGTCCCTGCGCGTCGGAACCCCGATCGAGGCTCAGGTCCGGTTCCGCTTCGCCTCCCGCGACAGCGTCGGCAAGTTCGACTTCCTGCCGATCTTCGTCGAGGAGTCGCAGCTTCAGATCAAGGACGATTTCTCGTACCTGTTCGGCGCCCACGACATGAAGTTCGGCGTCGACTACTCGAAGGATGATCTGGCGCAGCTCTTCGCGGGCAGCCGCGATGGCCGCTACGACTTCCGGTCGGCTGAGGATTTCCTGAACAACGAGGCGAGCAACGCGCGGATCTGGTTCGGCGATTCGACCTATCCGAACTACGACGAGACCCAGGCTGCGCTCGCGTTCTACGGCCAGGACAGCCTGAAGCGGGACAACCTGACCCTCAACTACGGTCTCCGCTACACCTCGACCGACAACCCCGACGGCCTGGACCACATCGAGGAGGACGGTCGCCAAATCCCGGATACGGCAAACCTGGCGCCCCGCTTCGGCTTCGCGCTGGCCTCGAACGAGGGCCAGTCCGTCTTCCGTGGCGGCATCGGCCTCTTCTTCGGCCGTACGCCCACCCTGCTGTTCGCCAACCAGGTGCAGGCCAACGGCGTGCCGCCGAACTATGGCCGGATCAACGTCCGTTCGGGCCAGAACGGCTACGTGCCGCTCGGCACGCCGATCGACAACGAGAACCCGCCGCCGGGAATCACTCCCGCGATCTCCTACGTCGATCCCGCGTTTGACGATGCGAAGACACTTCGCGCGAGCGTCGGCTGGGAGCGTGAACTCGCCGGTGGCTGGAGCACGGGAGTCGATGTGGTGTACGCCGAGGCGACGGGCCTGCAGCGGAACACGGACTGGAACCGCCAGTTCGGCGGCTACGACGAGTACGGCCGCCCCTCCTGGGACGGCCGCGTGCGCGACGATGTCGCCGAGATCCTCGTCCGGCAGTCCCGCGGCGAGTCCGAGTACCAGGCGGTGACCCTGAAGGTGAACCGCCGTTTCACGGGCCGCTACCAGTTCAACGCCCACTACACCTGGGGCAAGGATCGCGACACCGACTCGAACGAACGTTCGGCGACCGGCGTCACGATCTCCGACCTGAGCAACCTGGACTACGACTGGGGTCTCTCGAGCCGTGACGTGAAGCACCGCCTGGTAGCCACCGGCATGATCCAACTGCCCGCCGACTTCCAGATTTCGGGCATTGTGAACTACCAGTCGGGCAACCCCTACACGGCGATCGACAACGGCCTCGACTTCCCGTATTGCGGCAGCGTTGGCTTCAATTGCCCCGACCAGTACGCGGTGATCGACGGCAACCTCGTGGGCAGGAACTCGTTCCGCAACGAGTCGATCCAGACCGTGGATGTCCGAGTCGGCAAGTTCTTCCGCTTCGGCGACGGCTTGCGGTTGGACGTGTTCGTCGAGGCGTTCAACCTCTTCGACCAGCACAGCTTCGCGGTCTGCACCGGTCAGCGCGATGTGCGGGGCGGCGTGGTTCGCGATGACTTCGGGATTCCCTGCGGTCGGGTGACGTCGTGGCGTCAGTTGCAGCTTGGCGCCCGGTTCAGCTTCTAGCAGGCTGAAACCAGGAGGCTGCGGCGCCTGACGCCGCGGCAACAAGACGCAAGGGCCTCTCCGGCAACGGGGAGGCCCTTTCTTCTTGTGGGGCGGGGTCGTCTCGCGCGGCCGTCTGCGCGTCCGCAGCGCAGGCTCGAAGCCGGATGATCAGCGCCCGAGGCGCCGCAGAAGCTCGGTTTCGTCGGCGCATGTCTGCGCCGCCTGGACCATCTCGACCTCGGACCAGCCGCGGAGGCCAGCCAGGCGTTCGGTCAGGCCCGGACTCGCGGGAACGCCGCGGGCCTGGAGCAACGCGACGACCATGCGGGCACGCCCCTCGGAGCGGCCCTCGGCGCGCTCGCTGCGGAGCCAGGGATCGTCGTCCGGGCCGGTCCCTTCGGCGGTGCCGAGGCGGCGCCCCACCCGGCGCAGCGCCTCCAGGGTCTCCCGAGACACGATCCGCTCGTTCAGCGCCCGGTGGATCTCCACCGCCGTCCAGCCCGGAAAGGCTCGGCTGGCGGACGACGTCCGATAACGGCCCGCCTCCAGGACGTGGATCGTCAGTCCAGGAAGCCGCGACCTCGGACGCGACCGCTCGTCCGGCACGTCGACCCATACCTCCGGGAAACCCCACGCCTCGTAGAGCCGCAGCTTGCGCACCCGGGCGTCGGTCGAGTAGTCCACCTCCACGGTCACGTCGGGCAACTCGTCGCCATCGACGTCGACCCCCGGACCCCAGCCGGCCACCTCCAGTGGATGCAGGTACAGAATCTGGTCCGCCTGCATCAACACCTTGCGCCCGCCGCCGCTCTTGAAACGCACGAGATCCGCGGTGCCGAACGTCTCGATCGGCGAACCTCTCGACGCCGCGATGCGCTCGGCCAATCTGGCCAACCGCTGCGAAGGCCGCTCGTGGTACACGGTCGTCGGCTCGCACACGACCATCGCCGTCTCGGTGCGGGCCTCCCAGTACTCGAGACGGCCGTCGTAGTCCTCGATGTCCTCGAGCCGGATGCGGATCGCCCGGCAACCGGGGAAGTCGGCCGGGTCGAGTGGGGCCTCCTCCGGGTCGATCAGCCCGGCTTCCGGCGCCTGCGGAGTCGCCGACTCGACGGGCTCAGCCATGACCGCGAGAATAACACCGGCAACGAGCTCCGGCGATGCTGAAGGGAGCGGGGCTCGCTTCCCGGTTCTCGGGGCGGCCTTCTGGAGCAGGGCCGACCCCCAGGCCCCAGGCTCAGCGCCCGAGGCGCCGCAGAAGCTCGGCTTCGTCGGCGCATGTCTGCGCCGCCTGGACCATCTCGACCTCGGACCAGCCGCTGAGGCCGGCCAGGCGTTCGGCCAGGCCCGGGCTCGCGGGAACGCCGCGCGCCTGGAGTACCGCGACCACCATGCGGGCACGACCCTCCGCGCGGCCCTCGGCATGGGCCACCCCACGCACCTCGGCACGCTCCGCCCGCAACCACGGATCGTCGTCCGGGCCGGTCCCTTCCAAGGCGCCCAGAGCGCGACCGACGCGACGCAGCACGGCCAGGGTCTCCGGTGACGGCTGGCGCCGGCTCAGCGCGACGTGGATCTCCTCGGCCGTCCAGCCCGGGAACGAGCGGCTGCAGGACGCTTCCTGAAAACGCTCGCCGTCGTGGACGTGAATCGTCAGACCGGGGCGCCGCGACTTCGGACGCAGACGCTCATCCGGCACGTCGACCCAGACCTCCGGGAAGCCCCACGCCTCGTAGAGCGGCAGCTTCCACACCCGCACGTCGGTCGAGTAGTCGACCTCCAGGACCACGTCCGGCAGCACGTGGCCGTCCACGTCCACCACCGGGGCCCCGACCGGCAACACGCTCGGATCGAGGTACAGGATCTGATCCGCCTGGATCAGTGCCCTGCGCCCGCCGTGAGCCTTGAAACGCACCAGGTCCGTGGTCCCGAAGGTCTCGATCGGCGAGCCTCTCGAAGCCGCGATCAGCCGCGCCAGACCCGCCAACCGCTGCGAGGGCCGCTCGTGGTACGCGGTCGTCGGCTCGCAGACCACCATCGCCATCTCGGACCGCGCCTCCCAGTACTCGAGGCGGCCCTCGTAGTCCTCGATCTCCTCCCGCGAGATGCGAACCGTCCGGCAACCGGATTCGCCGGCCAGTGCGAGCGGGGACTTTCCCGGAGCATTCGATCTCTGCCCTCGAGCCGTGCGAACTACAGCCTGGGCAGGTTCGACCATGGCCGCGAGGCTACCACCGCGCCAC
This sequence comes from Candidatus Multivorans sp., assembly GCA_965247095.1. Lineage (GTDB taxonomy): Bacteria > Acidobacteriota > Thermoanaerobaculia > Multivoradales > Multivoraceae > Multivorans. The sequence continues at coordinate 2,061,681 of OZ251997.1, forward strand.
GCGGACCGAGACTCGATCTCCGGCTCGGTCCCCGGCAGCAGGGAGGCCTTTTCCGCCCGCGCGGACAGTCCCTGGACCTTAGACGTCGGCGAGATACGGAATCGTCTGCGGGCCCTCGGGCAATACGCAGATGTGCGCCCGCGGCCGATCCGCCAGGCACCCCTCAAGCGCCGCGTCGAGGTCCGGGGCCGGCTCGAAATGGGCCGAACGGAGCTGTGCCTCGTCCAGACCGTCCGCCTTGACCAGCACGCGGGCCCGCCGCTGGATCATCGCCTGGACCTGGACCTGCCACTGGTCCGGTTCGGTCACAGGTCGAGCCTCGATCTGCGCCAGCAGGTCCTCGGGCGAGTCGCCGCGGGCGAGCAACTCCGCGTAGCGCCCGTGATCCGGAATGCCGTCGCTGCACTCGGCGGCGCACAGGATCGTGCCGCCGTCGGTCACGACCTGCGCCGCCGCCGACATGCCCTTGACCGCCTGGTACAGGTTCTGGTCGAGCGGGTAGCCGGAGTTCGTCGTCACGACGATCTCGAACCGCCTGCCGGTCTCCCGCATGGCGATCGGCCGCGCCGTTTCGCAAGCCCGCCGGTGCATGGCGAACAGCTCGCCGGCGAAGACGTGCGTGATCCGCTGCGTACGGTCCAGCAGGACATCCATGCTGAAGTGAGGCCGCGCCTCGGGCCGGGCCGAGATGGCGCGGATGTCGCTGTGGAGCGGATTGTCGTCGATGATTCCCCAGGTCGAGCGCGGGTCGCCGACGCGAGCGGCGTCGTGCAGGGTGAGTACGGTGTCGAGCCCCGCCAAGCCGGGCGCGACCATCTTTGGCCCGCCTGAAAAACCGGCAAAGAAGTGCGGTTCGACGAAGCCGGTCGTGATCCGGAGGTCCGCCTCGAGCCAGTGCCGGCAGAGCCGCGTCGGCACGCCGTCGCCGGTCTCCCCCAGGTCGACCAGGGACGAATCGTCGCGGGCGTCGTGGTTGATCACCCGGCAGGCGCCGAGGATCTCGTCGCCGAGCATCGTCAGGAGCTCGGCCGGCGTGTTCGCTCGGTGCGTACCCGTCGCGATCAGGATCGTCACGTCCTCCGGCCGCACGATCCCGTCCAGCTCGTCGAGCACAGCGCCGACCATCTCGCGGCGCGGCTGCGCCCTGGTGATGTCGCACACCGAGATGGCCACTGTCTGCCCGGGCTTCGCGAGATCCCGGAGCGGCGGTCCGGCGACCGGCTGGCGCAGCGCCGCGGTGAGCGCCGCGTCCGGGTCTCGAAGCGCCGGCGCCTGGTGCGGCTCGATCACCGTCGTCCGCTCCCTCGGCAGCTCGATGTCCAGGCCTGTCCGGCCGTAGGCAAGCCTGACGCGCATCAAGACCGCCCCGCGCCGCTACTCCGCCTCGTCGAGCCGGCGCACCTTGATACTGCGGAACGCCACCTCGTCGCCATGATCCTGGAGCAGGATGCGGCCCTCGGGCCACTGCCCGAACCCTTCGCGGTCGGCGAACTTGCTTGCCGCGATGGCCTCCGCGAGTTCCGGTGAGTCGCGGTCGAACTGAAGCACCGGCACATGGTTCAACCAGTGCTCCACGCGGCCATCTGCGTGGACGACGATCCGGGCGTAGTTGAACCGCCCGGGCGCCTTGACGAAGCGGGGCTGCTTGGGCGCCGGCAACAGGTCGTAGAGCGAGGCCAGGGTGCGGTTGCCGTCTCTGCCCATCTGTGCGTCGGGATTACGGAGGTCGTCCAGAAGCTGGTACTCGAAGGCAACTGCCGCGCCGGGCGCCGAACCGTAGCCCTCCGTCACCAGGTACTTGATGCCGCTGTTCGCGCCCTCGGTGAGCCGGAACTCCAGTTGGAGCTCGAAGGCCGAGAACGACTCCCTGGTCACGATGCCGCCGCCGCGCTCCCCACCCGGCGCCGACGCGAGCACGGTCAACTCGCCGTCCCGCACCTCCCAGCCTGTCGCCGGGAAGTTCTCGCGGTGAACGCCCCGCCAGGCCTCCGTGCTCTCACCGTCGAAGAGCAGGCGCCAGCCCTGTGCCGCCTCCTCCTCCGAGAGCTGGTTCGGCCGCGTGTCGACGAGGTAGGGGAACGGCCTGCGGCTCGGCGCCAGGTTCTCCGTGCGCAGCCACACCCGCCGGTAACGGACCTGCCTGCCGCCGCCGTCCGGTCCGACCGAGTGGACCTGGAGCGCGATGAACCCGCTCGCCGTCAACTCGTCGATCAGGAAGGTTGCCGGCACATTGTTCAGCCAGGTCCGGATCGCCGGGCCGATCGCCTCGATGTAGAGGTGGTTCCAGCCATCGGGGCGGAACGCTTCGCTCGCGGCCGGATTCGCCGCCAGCGGAAACAGCCAGCCGCGCCGGGACTCGTCGTAGATGCCGGCTGTCCAGGCGCGTGCGCTGGGATCGATCTCTACCTGGTAGCCGTGAACCGTGCCGTTGCGGTAGTCGGGATCGCTGTGGCTACGGATCTGGACGCCCGCGTTGAGACCCCCGTCGATCTTGAACTCCAACTGGAGCGCGAAGTCGCCATACTCCTCGTCGGTGGCCAGGAAGGAGTTCGGCGTCTCGATGACCGCCGTGCCCACCACCACGCCGTCCTCCAGCGTGTAGTCCGCGGCGCCTCCGAGTTGCCGCCATCCCTCCTCAAGCCCCCCGGCGGTCAGATCGATCCAGCCCGAGTCGGGGGCAGGCTGCCCGAGCCCGGGCGCCGCCACACCGAGGGCGATCAGAAAGAGGGCCCAGAGTCCCGACAACGAAGAGGATTGGGGCATGGGGGGCGCCAGCTTACCTTCCCGCCCTCGGGCGCTAGGATCGCCGCTTCGCGCACGATGGGACGATCAAGAGAGGCAGCAACCGTGGAATCAATCGACATCCGGCCGCAGGCATTGCGGGAAGCAGCCATCACGATCCTCGACGCGGGCGGCAGCGGACCCGAGGAGGCCCGCATCGTGGCCGATCACCTCGTTCTGGCGAACCTCTCGGGGCACGACAGCCACGGGGTCGGCATGCTGCCGGCCTACGAACGGAGTCTCAGCAACGGAACACTGCATCCGAACCAGACGGTCGAGCTCGTCCGGGACGACGGCGCGATCCTGATGTTCGACGGCGGCATGGGCTACGGCCAGGTCGTCGGCCGCGAGGCGACGGCGGCGACCATCGAGCGCTGCCGCGGCACCGGCGTGGTCCTGGCGTCGGTCCGCAACTGCCACCACCTGGGGCGAATCGGCACCTACGGCGAGCAGGTGGCGGACGCCGGCCTGGCCTCGCTCCACTTCGTCAACGTGGTCGGCCACCAGCCGCTCGTCGCGCCCTACCGCGGCACGGACGCCCGCTACTCCACGAACCCGATGTGCTTTCGCTACCCGGAAGCGACACCCAGCCGGCGATTCTCCTCGACATGGCGACCAGCCGGATCGCCCACGGCAAGGCGCGGGTGGCCCACAACCAGGGCGAAGAGGTGCCCGCGGGTTCCCTGATCGACCATCTCGGTCGCCAGACCCGCGATCCGAGCGTCCTCTTCAACCAGCCGGTCGGCGCGCTTACCTCATTCGGCGACCACAAGGGTTACGGGCTCGCGATCTTCTGCGAACTCCTCGGCGGCATGATGAGCGGCGGCCACACGGCACAGCCGGAACACGAGGTGCAGGGAACGATCATCAACAACATGTTCATGGTCGTGTTCGATCCGGAACGGTTGATCCAGCGGTCAGCCATGGAGCACGAGCTGGCCGCCCTGGTTGCCCACGTCAAGGCGTCGCCCGCCGCCGACCCGGACGAACCGGTGCTGGTGCCCGGCGAGCCCGAGCGGGCCATGCGCATCGAACGCGCCGAAGCGATCCCCGTGGACGCAGAATCCTGGCGCCAGATCGTCGCCGCCGGCGAACGGCTCGGGGTGGCGCCGGGCAAGCTCAAGGCCGTCGCTGCCTGATGCCACCCAAGCCTGGATGGGCAGACGCCACCCGCGCGCCGTTCCTACGCCCTGCAAGGGACGGCGGTAGGGCCGCAGGTTCCGGGGGGCCGACGCAGCGATGACGGCTAGGACGGAGCGCCGTCTGCTGTCGGGTTCAGGAGTTCGATCCCCGGAAAGCGCGTGAAGTCACGGTCGGCGCTGGCGATCGACGCACCATGTTCCACCGCCAGGGCTGCCAGGTGGGCGTCCATCACCATTGCTCCTCTGGCCTGACCACTCTCACAGAGCTCGCTCAGGATGGTCCACGTTCGCGGCCCCGGTTGAAGCAGCCGCACGTTGGGCAAAGCCAACCAGTCCTCGATCACGGAACACGCGTCCGCAGGCGCCACGGGGTGGGTGAAGACTCGGCGGTCCGACGCGATCCGGACGAAGGCCAGCAAGGTGACCAAGGCCAGAGCGATCGGCCGGCCGGACGAGAGTTCCTCTTCCAGCCAACGCCTCGATGCACGGTGATACGGACTCTCGGCGTCGTAGGCGTAGAGGAGGAGGTTGGCGTCGACGAGGATCACCGTCGCGCGGGACCGTCGAGCAAATCGAGAAGACCGCTCACGTCATCCAGGGAGAGTCCTGCTCGGAGCCCCATCGGACGAGCTTGCACCGTGAACGACGTGGCGAGTTGTTCTTCGCCGGGCGACTCGAAACCTCGACGAAGCGTCACGTTCACGACTTGCTTCATGCTGGCGCCGGTCCGCGCCACCTTGTCCCGGACCTTCGCAGCGACATCGGCGTCAAGTGTCAGCGTGGTTCGCATGCTCTGGATGCTAGATCTGCGACATCATGAAGTCAACGTTCTGTCATCGTGATGCCGAACTCAGACGCGAACCCTGCATTGCCGGCTTCAGCAACGCCGGCCAGCCTGCCCGGAGGCAGGCGGGTATGGGCGCGGGCGTGCCGCAGCCGCGGACGCCCGCCGCCCTAGCGCTCCGCCCCACTGAAGAACCTCCACAGCAGCTCGCCGCCGAAGTTGCCGGCGTCGTCGCGCGGCCAGACATGGGCGCCGTCCCAGGAGCAACTGCGGACGGCACGGTCTCCGGCACAGCCGGGATACTCGACGCAGCTCAACTCGCGGCGCCCGTCCCACGGCGTCTCGACCGGGACCGGCGCCGCGGCACATGACTGCGCCTCCGCCCACTTCTCCGCCACCCTAGACTGCGAGGTGTAGACGTAGCCGTCGCTCGCGTAGGAGCCATCGATCGGCACCGTGCGGTCCGCGGCGCCGCCGATCAGGAGCATCGACGGTCCCGGCTCCCCGGCCGCGCAGTTGAAGCCACGCGCCAGGTAGCCGTGCATCGGCGCCACGGCGGCCAGACGGTCGCCGAGGGCGCAGCCAAGCCGGTGGACGAACATGCCGCCGTTGCTGTAGCCGGAGGCAAAGACGCGGTCGACATCGAGGCAGAGCCCAGCCGAGAGATGATCGATGAGCGCGGAGATGTAGCCGACATCGTCGTGGCAGGAACACCAGTTGCACGGTCCGCAGGTCCCGCATTCCGGCGGGCACGGATAGGGGCTCGCGTCCTCGCGGCAGGTCGGACCGTCGGGGCCCGGCGACGCGCTGCAGGCGAGGTCGTTCCAGGACGTGATCGTGGCGCTCCGGCTCTGGGCCGGCCGGCCCATCGGCGCCTCGAACGACGTGCTCTGCGGGAACACGAGCACGAAGCCCTCGCGGTCGGCGATCTCCGAAAGACCCGTCCAGCCGTCGCTGTGCGCTGCGCTTCCCGTGTAGCCGTGAACGTGCAGCCACAGCGGCACGGGCTCGGCGCCGTCGTAGCCGGCCGGAAGGTGGCGCCGGTAGCCGCGGGTCAGACCGTCGTACGCGAGTTCGAGGTCGACGCTTGTGCCCGGCTGCGCGGAAACCGCGAGGCCGGCGCCGGCAGATCGTGCCGAGCAGCCGGGACTCTCACCGGCGGCCAGCGGCGCGACAATGACAGCCAGCCCCACAGCGGCGGCGAGCCGCAGTGATCGTTGTGTCGGCATCCAGCCGCCATCGTAGCGCGCCGGCCCTCCTTGGCCGGGCAGCATGCCCGGCAGCGTCGACTTGCCGGCAGCCGGAGACGAAAGGCCGGCCGCCGCCGCGCCAAGAACCAGAACCCGCTGCGTTCGCTACCCCGCAATGTTGTAGGCGACTAGGCAGCGAACGGTCTCTATCCTTTCTTCTTGATGACGGCTGCCCCCGCGACCGCGTCGAGCCAGCACGACCGACCGCCGCCTCACCGGCCCATGGCACGTCCCGGTTCCCGGTCATACATACGTTCCCTGTACGCCGCTCTCGGCGCGTTCGCTCTTGTCACAACCGCCGCCGCCCAGCCGACGACCGTCACGCTCGTAACCAACACAGACGTTGCGGCGAGCACCCAAAACTTGCTCGTTGGCGGGGCAACCGAGGCTCGGGAAGCCGTCCGTTTCACGCTCGGAAGCGGGCACTTCCTGATCGACGAGGTGGACTTCGACATCTCAAGCACTTCGGGGCCTCCACTACGGATCTCGGCTACGCGATCCGGGTCACCGACACGGTCACCGACACGGCGACCGGCACGGTGAAGGAGTACCGGAACGAACCCGGCATGCCGGTGCCGGCCATCACCGACACCAAGGCGTTCGCCGAAGGCTGCGGGCAGTGATGAACAACGTGATGAATGACGGTGAACTCACAATGACAAGCGCCCGGCGCCCAGCGCCCAGCTACACACCGAACTCGCCTGCCCGGCCAGGCACCCCCGCCGCACCCACGCGCCGGCCACCCCGGTTCTCAGCCCTCGCGAGGGCCGCCCTCGCCTGCGTGCTCGCCCTGGCCGCGCTCGCCACGCCGGCCCGCGCCCAGACCGCGGTCCCCGAGGACTGGAGCCTCAAGCCCACCGCCCTGACCACCGGCGACCAGTTCCGGCTGCTGTTCCTCTCCTCCACCATGCGCAAGGGCTCGTCCACCGCCATCGCGGACTACAACACCTTCATCCAGAACCTCGTCGCGGCCGGCCACGCCGACATCCAGGCCCACAGCACAGGCTTTAGGGCGGTCGGCTGCACCGAAGCCACCGACGCCCGCGACAATACCGGCACCACCTTCACCTCGACCGTCAGGGGCGTCCCCATCTACTGGCTCAACGGCGCCAAGGTCGCCGACGACTACGCGGATTTCTACGACCGCTCCTGGGACGATGAGACCAACGAGAAGAACGAGTCCGGCGCCGACGGGCTCGATACCTCCCAGCGCGCCAACTTTCCCCTCACCGGCTGCGACCACGACGGCACCGAGTTCAACTCTCCCGGCGTCTACAAATACTCGCGTGCGCTCGGCGCGCCCAACGGTTTCAATCTCGGCCGGCCCAATACCTCCGGGAGCGGCCGCGGCCCCCTCAACGGCCACGTCATCCTGGCAACCTTCGGCACCCGCCCCATGTACGGGCTCTCGGAGGTCTTCCGTGTGGGCCCTGCCACCGTGCCCGGCGCCCCCACCGCCCTTTCGGCAGCAGCTAACGGGACCACCCGGATCGACCTCTCCTGGACCGCCCCTGCCAGCAACGGCGGCGCCGCCATCACCGGCTACAAGATCGAGGTTTCCTCCGATGGCGGCGGCAGTTGGACCGACCTCGTCCCCGACACCACCGACACCAACACCACCTACCCCCACACCGGCCTCTCCGTCGGCGACACCCGCCACTACCGCGTCTCGGCCATCAACGCCACCGGCGCCGGCGTCGCCTCGGGCGTCGCCGACGGCACCGCCGGCCAGACGAAGGTATCGTTCGGGGCCTCCTGGTACACAGCCGTGGAGGGCCGCGTCGGGGCGACGGTGACGGTGGCATTGAGCGCGGCGCCGTCGGCGACAGTGACGATCCCGCTGGTGGTGACGCTCCTGGGCGACGCCACCGAGGCGGACCACTCCGTCATTCCGGCGAGCGTGACGTTCGGGGCAAACCAGACGACGACGACGTTCACCGTGACCGCGATGGCCGACACGGACGCCGAAGGCGGCGAGACCGTGTCGATCGGGTTCGGGACGATGCCGACCTTGTTCGCGCCAGGCGCCCGCCCGACGACGAACGTGGCGCTGATCGACGGCGCCGTCCCGCCCCCGCCGGGTGACGGCGGCGGAGGAGGCGGCGGAGGTGGCGGAGGAACGCCGCCCCCGCCAGCAGAGCCGGAACCGGAACCGGAACCCGAACCGGAGCCCGAGCCGGAGCCGGAACCCGAGCCCGAGCCGGAGCCCGAACCTGAGCCGTCGGGACCGCCGGAGGCCGCCTTCACCGTCGACGCGGAATGCCAGGACGGCCTGTGCCGGGCCCTGACCGGCGTCGCCGTGTCGTTCACGGATGCGAGCACCGGCGAGGTCCAGTCCCGGACCTGGGACTTCGGCGACGGCACGGTGTCGCGGCGCACCGACGTCGCCCACTCCTGGCCTGAACCCGGCTTCTACGACGTCACCCTGACCGCGACCGCCGGCAGCGAGGAATCCACCGCGTCGAAGACCTTCCTCGTCGAGGCCGCCGAGCCGGCCGCGACCTGCGTGGCGGACGCGACGACCCGTTGCCTGCAGGACTTGCGCTACGCCGTCACCGTCGACTGGCGGACCGCCGACGGCAGCGGCCAGGGCAGAGTGGTCCGCGCCGGCACGGACGACTCGGGGCTGTTCACCTTCTTCGACCCGAACAACTGGGAGGTTCTGATCAAGGTCCTCGACGGTTGCGCCCTGAACGAGCACGTCTGGGTCTTCGGCGCCTCGACCACGGACCAGGGCTACTTGATCCGGGTCACCGACACGGCGACCGGCACGGTGAAGGAGTACCGGAACGAACCCGGCATGCCGGCGCCGGCCATCACGGACACCAAGGCGTTCCCGGAGGGTTGTCGCCCGCAGTGACGGTTTGGCCGGGCAGCGCCTGGAAGTAGCCGCCTTGCTCCACCAACTGCACAGCGACCTCGAACAGCTCGGAGAGTGCCGCGCCGGTCAGCACCTCGCCCTTCGGTCCATCCGCAAACACCCGGCCGGCCTTGAGCAGCACGACTCTCTCGACCTCGGGCGGGATCTGATCGACGTGGTGGGTAACGATGATCAGCGTTGTCCCTTTCGCCGCCAGGCGGCGCAACCGCTCCATCAGGCCGAACGCGGCGCGCAGGTCGAGGCCGGTCGCCGGTTCGTCGAGAAGCAACGTGTGCGGCTCATGGACGAGCGCGCGCGCCAGCAGCAAGCGCCGCTGCTCGCCGGAAGAAAGACTGTCGAACCGCCGCTCCAACAGTTCGCCGGCGCCCTGACTCTCCGCCGCGGCGATTGCCCGACGCCGCTGCGCGCCGGTCAAGCCCTGGCGCCGGTAGATGCCGACGCTGGCGAAGAATCCCGAGCAAACGACGTCCAGCCCCAACAGCCATCCGTGGTGGGTCGCCTGCAGCTCGTGCGAGACGACGCCGAGCTGGCGCCGGATCTCGAACACGTTCCATCGCTCAAGGCCCAGCAGCCGCATCCGGACGCCGGGCCTCCGCAACGGAAAAGAACTCGCCGTTCAGCATTCGCAACAGCGTCGACTTGCAGGCCCCGTTCGGACCGAGTATGGCGACGTGCTGCCCCCGGGGAAGGGCAAGCGACACACCGTCGAGGGCGCGCCGGCCGCCACGCATGACCGTGACGTGCGCGAGTTCCAGCAGGGCTTCGTTCATGGCGCTCGGCCTGCAGCCGTTTCGGGGCTGCGGCTCGACGGGGAGTTCCCTACCGGCCCCGGAACCGCGGCCGCCGCTTCTCGAGGAACGCGCGGCGGCCCTCGACGTAGTCCTCGGAGCGGAAGCACTCCTCGACGAGCTCCTTCGCCCGGTCGAGATCGCGGCGCTCCGGGTCTTTCGTGGCCTGGCGGATCGCGAACTTGGCGGCGCGCAGGGTCAGCGGAGCGTTCTCGGCCATTCTTCCTGCGAGATCGCGGACGGTGCTGTCCAGCTCTTCGGCCGTCGTCACCCGGTCGATCAGGCCCATGTGCAGCGCTTCGGCGGCGTTGAAGCGGCGCGCGGTGAGCAGGATCTCGCTGGTGCGGGACGGGCCCACCAGGTCGACCAGCACCTTGATCCCGGCAAACCCGTAGCCGACGCCCAACCGGCCGGCGGGTATCCCGAAGGTCGAATCCTCCGAGGCGATGCGCAGGTCGGCGTTGAGCGCGGTGGCCAAGCCTCCTCCCAGGCAGTAGCCGCGGATCATGGCGATGAGCGGCTTCTCGAGCGCGGCGAAGGCCCGCCCCGTCTCGCGGCCGGCGCGGTCGTAGCGCTCACGGGCTTCGACGGTCGTGCGCAGCTTCTCGAACTCGGAAATGTCGGCGCCGGAAACGAACGCCCGGTCGCCCGCGCCGCGCAGCACGACGACCCGGACCGCGTCATCCTCCTGGAAGCGGCGCAGGACCGCCGCAGAGGCTTCCTGCATCTCCAGCGACAGGGCGTTACGCCGCTGCGGGTTGTTGTAGGTCAACCAGCCGACACCGCCCTCGATCTCGGCCACGATCTTCGTCGTCGGCAGGTCGATGACCGTCGGTTCGGAAGAGGCTGTCGGCGCTCTCGCTTCTACGGTCATCATGTTGCTCCTGCTGATCCACGGGTCCGACGATCGTCGGATGCGGGCGAGACGCCCGCGTTCCCAGGGCGGGCAGGATGCCCGCGTTCCCAGGGCGGGCAGGATGCCCGCGTTCCCAGGGCGGGCAGGATGCCCGCGTTCCCAGGGGCGGGCGAGACGCCCGCGTTCCCAGGAAGGAATCGTCCGGCGCTCACACTACGACCCCGCCTGCCCGCAGCGCCTCGATCTCGGAAGCTCCAAGCCCCGCCTCCGCGAGGATTTCGTCCGTGTGCTGCCCCGGCCCAGGCGCCGGACTGCGGAGTTCGAAGGGCGTCCGACGGAGCCGGACCGGTTGGCCGACAAGACGAACGTCTCCGAGTTCGGGGTGCTCCAGAGGCACCGCGATCCCGGAGTGTTCGACTTGGGGATCGCTGAAGGTCTGGCCCAGGTCGTAGACCGGCCCGCAGGGGAGACCCGCATCGTTCAGTCGCTCGACAAGCTCATCCACCTTGAAGCGCCGCGTCAGGTCCGCGACCTCGCCTTCGAGCTGCTCCCGGTTGGCGACGCGACTGGCCGAGTTCCGGTACTCCGGACGCTCGAGAAGCTCCTCGCCGCCGAGGGTCCGGCACATGGCCCGGAAGTGCTTGCCGCTCGTCGCCGCGATGTTCACCCAGCCGTCGGCAGCCGGGAAGGCACCCATCGGCGAAATCGTCGGGTGGTGGTTGCCCTGCTGGCCCGGAACCTCACCCTCGACCAGGTAGCGGGCGGCCTGGAAGTCGAGCATCCCGATCATCGCCTTGAGCAAGGAGGTGGTCACCCACTGTCCCTCGCCCGACCGCTCCCGCTCGCGGAGGGCCGCCAGGATGCCGAAGGCGAGATAGAGGCCGGCTGCCAGGTCCGAGATCGCCGTGCCGACGCGAACCGGGCCCTGGCCCGGCAGGCCGGTCACCGACATCAACCCGCCCAGACCCTGGGCGATCTGATCCACACCGCCGCGATCGCGATACGGGCCCGTCTGCCCGAACCCGGACACACTGCCGTAGACGATTCGCGGGTTGATCGCCCGCACCGTCTCGTAGTCGAAGCCGAGCCGGTGTTTCACGCCGGCGCGATAGTTCTCCACCAGCACGTCGGCGCCCTTGGCCAGTCGCAATAGAACCTCCAGGCCCGCCTCGCTCTTGAGGTCGAGCGTCAGGCAGCGCTTGTTGCGGTGCAGGTTCTGGTAGTCGTGGCCGAGGCGGCGCGAGATCCCGATCTCGCGGCCGGGCGCCGGCGGGCGCTCGATGCGCACCACGTCGGCGCCCCAATCGGCAAGTTGACGCACGGCGGTCGGCCCGGCGCGGGCGATCGTCAGGTCGATGACCCGCAGGTCGGCGAGCGGAAGGGACATGGAACTGCTAAACCTCGGGCACCGCCCCCGCAGGCGTCGGCTCGCGAGGCGTTTCGAGACCATCGAAGATCCAGGCAAGCGCGCGCTCGACCTCCCGCTTCGCTCCTTCGTCGACCACGTCACCGTGAGACGGGATCAAGCGGTCGAACGGGTACTGCAACAGGCGCAGGCAACTCGCCGCGCAGGCCGCGCGATCGCGAATCGCGAACCGGAACATGCGGCTCATGGCGACGCGGCGATGGACTCCAGTGAGCCGGTAGTAGAGCGACGGAATCAGCCCCTGGCGCTGCCGCAGGTTGAACAGCAGGTCGGCCACCAGCAACGACCCGCTCGGACGGTGGCAGAAGACGACTTCGTTGAAGGCCGGCATGCCGGCGATTGGAATCGGTTGCAACTCGCCTCCCCAGGGCGACGCGAAACCCAGGGTTCCGGTGAACGTCACGTCCTTTCGCTTCTCCGGCAGGCCAGGGACACCCAGGACATCCGCTTCGGGGAAGCGCGCGGCCGCCGCCGGCAGGTGAAGATGGTGAAAGCGGTTCGGCGCGACCAGGTATTGCACCGGCCCGAGCACCTCGAGTTCCTCCGCTGTCCGGTCGTCGATCGGCCCGGGCGAGTACAACCACAGACCGCCGTCGCCCAGACGCACGACCGTCATCCGGGCAGGCGAAGTGAAGCCGATGGCGATCCTCTGCACGTGGTCGACGACCCAGACGTCGGGGCCAACCTGGTGTAGCGCCATGGGCCAAGTATAGGTCCGCCCCAAACCCCCAGCGGCTCAGGCGCCTGCCACAGCGTACAATCCCCGGCCATGCTTTCGATGCCCATCCGACCCCGCCGCAACCGGCGGTCCGCCGCGATCCGCGACCTGGTCCGCGAGACCGACCTCGGCCCCGGCCGGCTGATCTACCCGCTCTTCGTCATGGAGGGCAGAGACACCGCCGAACCGATCCCCTCCATGCCGGGTCAGGCCAGGCTCACCATCGACCGTCTGGTCGCGGAGTGTCGCGCCGCGCATGCCCTCGGCGTACCCGCGGTGGCCCTGTTCCCTGCCGTCGAGGACGGGCTGAAGGACCGCAGCGCCAGCGGCGCGACGGACCCCGACGGCCTCGTCCAGCGCACCGTCCGCGAGCTGAAGTCCGCCCTGCCCGACATGCTCGTGATCACGGACGTGGCGATGGACCCCTACTCCAGCGACGGCCACGACGGTCTGGTCGAGGACGGCGAAATCCTCAACGATCCGACCCTCGAGATCCTCGCCGCGACCGCGGTGTCGCAGGCCGACGCCGGCGCCGATGTGATCGCGCCCTCGGACATGATGGATGGCCGCGTAGGGGCGATCCGCACCGCGCTCGATGCCGCCGGCCACGACCAGGTCGGCATCCTGAGTTACACCTCGAAGTACGCCTCGAACTTCTACGGCCCGTTCCGCGACGCCCTGGACTCGGCGCCCCGCGCCGGCGACAAGAAGACGTACCAGATGGATCCGGCGAACGTCCGCGAGGCGGTGCGTGAGGCGCGCCTCGATGTCGAAGAGGGCGCCGACGTCGTCATGGTCAAGCCGGCACTCGCGTACCTGGACGTGATCCGCGCCCTCCGCGAGGCGGTCGATCTGCCGGTCGCGGCCTACCAGGTCAGCGGCGAGTACGCGATGATCCAAGCCGTGAGCGCAAACGGCTGGATGGACGGCGACGCGCTGATGATGGAGACCCTGACCTCGATCCGGCGCGCCGGCGCCGACATGATCCTGACCTACTTCGCCCGCCGCTGCGCCGAAGTCCTGAATTCGTGATGTGTCGGCCGCGATGACGACGGCTCGCTGAGAGCCCGACAGCCGGCTCAGGGACCGGCGGCGCGGAACAGAAACAGGTGCTGGGTCGGCAGCGAGTCGACCCGTTCGACGAGTTCGTAGCCCGCGGGCAGCCACTCCTTCATCACCTGGTCGATCGACATGCGGTGCTCGAGCTTGATGTGCCGCGCCGAACGACCCTCCAGCCGGAACTCCGCCAGGGCGATCACACCGTCGGGCGCGAGCGCCCCCCGCATGGACTGGAGCATCGCCTCGGGCGCCGAGAACTCGTGGTACACGTCGACGAGGAGCATCAGATCGACCTCGGCTTCAGGCAACCGCGCATCGCTCTGGGTCCCGAGCACCGTGGTCATGTTCGTGACTTCGGCATCCGCTGCGAACCCCGCGGCGATGCGGAGCATCTGAGGCTGAATGTCGTTGCACAGCACGCTGCCCTCCGGCCCCACGGCGGCCGCCAGACGTCGCGCGTAGTAACCCGAGCCGCAACCGATGTCGACGACCAGCATGCCGGTCTCGATCGGCAGCGCCGCCATCAGCTCGTCGGGGTGCTCCTCCTCGATACGCGTAGCCCGCTCCAGCCAGGGAGCGCCGCGGTAGGACATCACCTCGGCGATCTCCCGGCCCTTGAAGACGCCGGGTTCTTCCGGCGCCTGCGCCACGGCGGCCGCCAACGGCGCCAGGGCAACAAGCGCCAGGGCAGCCGCAACGACGCCCTGCCGCTTGGGCGCTACGGTTCGAGCCAGCGTGCGAGCCATCCCAGCACCTCCTCGTGCCACTGAATGCCGTTCGCCGGACTGAGCACCCAGTGGTTCTCGTCAGGGAAGTAGAGCAGGCGGGCCGGCACGCCGCGTCGCTTGAGCGCCGTGAATGCCGCAAGCCCCTGGGTTTCGGGGACGCGGAAGTCGAGCGCGCCGTGGACCACCAGCATCGGGGTCTGCCAGCGATCGACCAGGAGCGCCGGATTGTGACTCTCGAAGCCGTCCGGGTTCTCGAAATAGCTGCCCCGGTGGTCCCACTCGACGAACCACAACTCCTCGGTCGTGTAGTACATCGAGCGCAGATCGAAGACTCCGTCGTGGTTCACCAGGCAGCGGAAGCGATCCGGCCAGGCGCCCGCGATCCAGTTCACCATGTAGCCGCCGTAGGAGGCACCGAGCGCGCACACCCGATCGCCGTCGAGGAAGGGGTAGCGGTCGAGCGCCGCGGCCAGTCCCTTCTGCAGATCCTCGAGCGGCTTACCGCCCCAGTCGCCCCCGATCGAGTCGGTGAAGTCCTGTCCGTACCCGACCGAGCCGTGGAAGTCGATCATTACCGAGGCGTAACCGGCGCCGGCATAGGCCTGGGGGTTCCAGCGATAGTGGAAACTGTTGCCAAAGGATCCCTGCGGGCCGCCGTGGATCAGGAAGGCGACCGGGTAGCGGCGTTCGGGGTCGAAATCGACCGGCCGCACGAGGTAGCCGTGCACCGTCTCGTCGTTCCAGCCGGAGAACGTGAACTGCTCGTAGTCCCCCACCCGCGCCGCGGCCCGCTGCTCGGCGTTGAAGGCCGTCAGCGCCTTCCGGTCGCCGCCGGCGAGATCGCTGACGAACAGCTCCGACGGACCGGCCAGGTCGTTGTGGAGCGTGACCAGCCGATCCGTCGCCACCGCCAGTCCCGCCACTGATCCCTCACGGTGCACACGCGTCACCGAGCCGTCCGACACATTCACCGCGAACAAGCTCCGCTGCCCGAGGTCTGCCGCCGTGGCGTAGAGAGTGTCGCCGTCAGCGGAGAAGGCAAGGCCGGACACGGAGCGATCCCAATCGCCGGTCAAGCTCCGCTCGTTCGCCAAACGGGAACCCTCCATCCGTGCCAGCCGGATCCGGAATCGATCGGCCTCGTAGCCGGGCCGCTCCATGGCCAGCCAGGCCAGCGTGCCGCCGTCCGGCGACAGCACCGGGTGGCTGTCCCAGGCCGGGTTGGCGGCGGTCAGGTTGACGGGCGGCGAACTGCCGTCCGCGGGCGCCAGGTACAGATCGAAGTTCGTCGACCAGGCCTCCGGCGTACCGCCGACGCGCGAAGCGAAGATCACCGCGCCGCCGCCGTCCGCAAAGGCGATCTCCTCAGCGCCGCCGAAGGGCTTGGGAGGCGCGTCCTGATCGAGTCCCCGCATCAGGTCGACCGCCTGCCCCGAGACCGAGCGTGCGTCGTCGAGTTCCAGGACGAACACGTGCGACCGCCGGCCGTCCTTCCAGACATCCCAGTGGCGAACGAAGAGATCGTCATACGCGACCCCCGACGTGAGCTGCGATGATCGGTCCTCGAGTCGTTTCGCGGTGCAGTCGAGCGTCTCGCACGAAGCGAAGACGTCCATCGTCAGCGCGATCCGGCGACCGTCGGGCGACACGACCAGGTTGCCGACATCAAGCGGCAGGTCGGTCACCTGGTGCGGTTCGCCTCCGGCAAGGGGCAGGCGCCAGACCTGAGAACTCCCCGAACGCGTGGACAGGAAGAAGAGATCCCGGCCATCCGGCGCCCAGCGCGGATGAAAGTCCGCCGCCTCGTGCGTGGTCAGCCGGCGTGGCGCGCCGCCGTCCACCGGCGCCGACCAGAGATCCGTTCGTCCCCGGTTCGCGGCAAGGTCCGTCACGCGCACGGTAAAGGCAACGGCCGACCCGTCCGGCGCTATCTGCGGGTCGGAAAGCCGCTCCATCGCCAGCATGTCGTGGATCGAGAACGGGTGCGTCTCCTGCGCCTGCAGAACCGCCCACGGCGAGACGATCAGAGCAGCGAGAGCGGCGATCCCGAAACGGCGCATGGCTGCGGCGCAGGCTATCGCAAGGTGTCGGGTGGTAGACTGCGGCTTCCAAGAACTCCAGGATCCACGATGCGCACCCTCATCTGCCTCGTTTCGGCCCTCGTCAGCTCGGCGGTCGTGGCCCAGGACCACCGCCTGACAGCGGCGCGGCTCGACGGCGACGTGCTGCGCCTGCAAGCAAGCGATGGCCTGCAGGTGCTACGGCACTTCCAACTGCCGAATCCACCGCGCGTGGTGCTCGACCTGTTCGGACTCGACGGATCCCTCGCCGAAATGCCGGCGCCGCCCTCCACGAGCCCCGCAGTGGAGTTGCGTACCGGCGAGCATCCCGAGTTCCTGCGAGTGGTCGTCGATCTCAAGGAGGCTCTGCCGACCTATCAGGTCCGCCAACAGGGCAGTTCCATCGAGGTCGGACTCGGCAGCGCGGCGCTGCCGCCATCGGGTACCGGCGTCATGATCGAAGCGGCGCCGGTTCCGGGCAAGCCGGCCGCTCCACGCTCGACGCCGGCGCCCGTCGTGGCAGTCGGTGTGGAGGCTTCTCCCGGCGACGAGGCGGTCGCCACCGCAGCCACGCAACCGTCCGCGACGGCGGCGATCGCGATCGGCACGAAGAGCTTCGACGATCTGTCCACGGAAGAACTGCTGGCGCTGATCGAAGCGGAACTCAAGGCCGCCGGGCTCGACCAGGAGCAGTCCGCGGAGGAACTCATCGAGCAGGTCGAGGCCGAACTGAACGCGAACAGTCGTAGACCGTCCACGAGCATCCCACCACCAGCCCGCGAAGCGCCCACCGCAGCAGAACGGCGTCTCCTCCGAACCCCGCGGCGATCCCCGACGCCTCCGCCCGCAGACGGCGAAGAGCGGCCGCCCTTCCAGTTCGTCGACGAAGAACCGGCCGAGACGCCGCCACCCGACGACGGCGACTCCTAGGAGTCGAGTCGCGGCGTCCGCGCCGCGCTGACGCACAGGGAACAGGGCTTGTAGGAGGCCGCGCATCAACGACCTCATGATCCAGAGCGCTGCCGCGATACACGCCAGCTTGAAGTAGAAGACCGGATTGGTCAGGGCCTTCGCGGGGTAAGCCATGAGCAACAGGAACCCCGACGCCGTGACCACCGCGAGGCTCGCCCAGAGCACCGGCAGGTAGCGACGCATCAGCGACAGCGGGATACCCGGAGCGACGCCGAGGATCCGCAGATCCGTCGCCACATGGACGCCGGCCACAAACGCCATCCCGATCGAATGGAAGACGAGGCTGGAGAAGAACGCCGGGCCGGACTCGCGCATCCAGGTGGAAAAGCGCGTCTCCTCCAGCCAGACAAGGACGTCGATCAACGTCCGAAACTCCGCCCACCACCAGCCAGCCGACTAGCGGCTACGAGCGGTGCTCCTCGATCCAGTCGTCCATGAGCTCTTCCAGAATGTTGAGCGGCACCGAGCCGTTGGCGAGCACGGCGTCGTGGAAGAGACGCACGTCGAAGTCGTCGCCGAGAGCTTCTTCGGCGCGCCCGCGCAGTTCGCGGATCTTGAGTTCACCCATCTTGTAGGCCAGCGCCTGACCCGGCCAACTGATGTAGCGGTCGGTCTCGGTCGTGATCTCATGCAGCGACAGCGCCGTGTTCTCGGCCAGGTAGTCGAGCATCTGCTGCCGCGACCAGCCGAAGGCGTGAACGCCGGTGTCGACCACGAGCCGGCAGGCGCGCCAGATCTCGTAGGTCAGACGGCCGAAGTTGCTGTACGGATCTTCGTAGAAGCCGGCCTCCAGGCCGAGGTACTCGGAGTACAACCCCCAGCCCTCGCCGAAGGCGGAGATGTAGTCGTGGCGCCGGAACTCGGGCCCGACGTCGATCTCGACCGCGATTCCATGCTGCAGGTGATGGCCGGGCACGGCCTCGTGCAGAGACAGCGCCTCCAGCGCATAGAACGGCCGGCTCGGTAGGTTGTAGGTGTTCACCCAGTAGATGCCGGGCTGGGTGCTGCCGACGGCGGCGGACACGTAGCGCCCGGAGGTGTACTTCGGGGCCATGTGGTCCGGAACCGGCTCGATCGTGTAGGGCAGCCGCGGCAACGTGGCGAACAGCGAAGGCAGCTTGCCGTCCATCTTCTTTGCGATCCAGGCAGCCCGCTCCAGCAGCTCCTGCCCGGTCTTCGGGTAGAACCGGGGGTCGGTGCGCAGGAACTCGAGAAACTCGGCGAAGGAGCCCTCGAAACCGGTTTCGCGGATCACTTCCTCCATCTCGGCCCGGATCCGCTCGACCTCGCTGAGGCCGATCTCGTGTACCTCTTCGGGCGTCAGGTCGAGAGTCGTGAACCAGCGGACCTGGCTCTCGTAGTACGCCCTGCCGCCCGGCAGATCGGAGGCGCCGACGGTCTCTCTCGTGTTCGGCAGGTACTCGCCGACGAAGAAGTCGTAGAACCCCTGGTAGGCCGGCACCACCGCCTCGGTGATCGCGGCCTCGGCCTCGGTCAGGATCCGCTCCCGGTCCATCTCCTCGACCGCCTTCGGCAGGTCCTCGAACGGGGCCCAGAAGGCGCTGTCCTGCGGCTCGTCTGTGATGTGGGCGGAGATCGTGTCCTCGTAGCCCTCGAGCGTTATCCGCGGCAGGGTGAAGCCGCGGTCGAGCCCGGCGCGCATGTGGTCCTGCTGCTGCTCGAAGTAAGTCGGCAGCGCCCGCATCCTGGCGATGTAGTCGTCGTAGTGGTCCGGGGTCCTGAACGGCATCGAGCGGTACATCCGCGCAAACCCCATGTGGAAACCGGAGTCCGCGTTGAGCGGCATCTGATATTCGCCGAGTTCGAAGCTGCGCACGCTGTTGCGGAGCTGGCGCTCGAACATCCGCGCGTTGATCCGGTCCGCCGAGCTGAGCCCAGAGACGTCGATCTCCTCGAACCGCCGCAGGAGATCGCGACGCCGTTCGACCCTGCGCTCGATCGCCTCCAGGCTGGCGTCGGTCAACTCGTCGTTCCGGCTGTGGTCGCCGACACTCGTTGCGAACTGCGGACTCTCGAGCAGCCTGGCCGCCCAGTCCTCATCGAACAGCGCGTAGAGTTGCTCGCGCGCGTCCGGCGCCGGCACGCAGGCGGCGAATGCCAGCAGCAACAGCAGCCCGGGAACCGCCCTATCCAGTCGCAACCGGTTCATCAGCGGCGCAACCCTATCGCGGTCCAAGGACCCCTAAGCCCGGCGCGTTAGCGCCGCCAAACGCCTCGCAGGCTCGGAGTTTGGCCCCAGCCCCCACCTTCCCTGGAGTCTGCGCGCATAAACTCACGACGTTGCGCCTCTGCAGCGCAGACTCCAGGGTCCGCTACCGCGCGTGAAGAACCTGATCGCTCTCCTGCTCGCACTTGCCGTGGCCGGCGCCTCCGCCCCGCCAGCCTCCACGCTCGAACTTCGTCGCGGGGACCGCCTCTGCCTGGTCGGCAACACGTTCGCGGAGCGGTTCCAGCTCTTCGGCTACTTCGAAAGCGGTCTGCTGGCCGCCTTCCCGGACCTTGATCTGTCCGTGCGCAACCTCGCCTGGTCGGCGGACGAAGCGGCGCTGCGCCCGCGGCCGCTCGACTTCGGCGCCGTCGACCGGCATCTTGAGGCGCAGGGCGCGGATGTCGTCCTCCTGTTCTACGGCGCGAACGAGTCGTTCGAAGGCAGCGAGGGTCTCCCGGCGTTCAGGAACGATCTGGGACGTCTGCTTCGTCATGTCTCAAAGCAGCTCTACAACGGCGCCGAGCCTGCCCGTGTGGCGCTCGTCTCGCCGATACCCCAGCAGGTTCTACCGGACGGTCGGGGTCTCGACGCGGCGGCCGTCGAACGCCGCAACGCCGAACTGCGGACCTACGCCGAAGCGGCCGAAGCCGTTGCGGCTGCGAACAACGTGCCCTTCCTCGACATCTTCGATGGGGTTGCGGCCGCGTTTGCCGGCGAGCCGGCGCCGTTGACGATCAACGGTGTGCATCTGAACGAGGCCGGCTACTGGCACGCCTCCCGGGCGCTGCTCGAAGCGCTCGGCGCTTCGGCGCCGGGATCGGTCGTCGCCTCGGCAGAGGGCAATCCCCACCTCCAGATTCGCCCTCCGGTTCTGCCGCCGGCGCCCCACGAGGATTCCCCACGCCTCCGGATCAGCGTCCGCGACCTGGCCCCCGGCACCTACGTTCTACGGCGCGGCGACGAGATCCTGGCCTCGGCAAGCGACGGAGACTGGGCGCGGGGCCTCGACCTGGAAGCGTCGTCGGTCATGACGGCCCTGCTGGAGGCCGGCGACGGTCTGCGCCGCGTGGTGCTCCGCAAGGGCCGGCTGTTCTTCGACCGCTACCGCGCCGTGAACGGCTACTACATCTACGGCGGACGCAAGGAACCCTTCGGCGTCCACTCGTTCCCGCCCGAGATGGTTCGCTTCGACGAACTGGTCGGTGAACTCGACCGCGAAGCCATGGCGCTCGCCCGCTCGGGCGAAGTCTGGCGCTTGGAGCGCGTCGACCGATGAACCGTCTTCCCTTCGCTGCCGTGCTGGCCGCGGCTCTTGTTGTCGGCCCGGCCGCGGCCCAGGAAGTCGCCGACGAGGAGCCGAACCGCGGCGGCGAACCGCGGCACGAAGCGCTCGATCCCGCGTACGCGCTGGAACACCTCCACCCGGCCGAGGGCTACGAGGTCTCCCTGTTCGCTTCCGAGCAGGACTTCCCGATCGGCAACCCGGTGTCCATGACATTCGACTCCCAGGGCCGGCTCTGGGTGGCGACCATGCCGTCCTATCCGCAGCGCCTGCCGAACGAGGAACCGGACGACAAGATCATCATCCTCGAGGACCGGGACGGCGACGGCCGCGCCGATCACCACACGGTCTTCGCACGCGGCCTGCACCTGCCCACCGGCTTCGAACTCGGCGACGGCGGCGCCTACGTGGCGCAGCAGCCGAATCTGATGTTCATCCAGGACACCGACGGCGACGACGTGGCCGACCGCTACGAGGTCATCCTCCACGGCTTCGGCACCGAGGACAGCCACCACTCGATCTCCGCCTTCACCTGGGGTCCGGGCGGCGCGCTCTACTTCCAGGAGGGCACCTTCCACCACAGCCAGGTCGAGACCCCCTACGGCCCGGTGCGCCTGGTCGACGCCGGGGTCTTCCGCTACAAGCCCCAGCGCTTCCAGCTCGAGGTCTTCGTCTCGTACCCGTTCGCCAATCCGTGGGGGCACATCTTCGACCGCTGGGGCCAGAACTTCATCGCCGACGCCTCCGGCGGCGCGAACTACTTCGGCGCCCCGATCACCGGCAACGCGCCCTACCCGACGAAGCGACGACGGATGAAGGTGTTCACACAGGTCGTCCGGCCGACCTCCGGCTGCGAGATCGTCAGCTCGCGCCACTTTCCCGACGAGGCCCAGGGCAACTTCCTGGTCAACAACACGATCGGCTTTCAGGGCATCAAGCAGCACCGCGTGATCGAGGAGGATTCGGGCTTCACCTCGGAGGAGGTCGAGCCCCTCCTCTACTCGACGGACATCAACTTCCGGCCCGTCGACCTGCAGTTCGCGCCGGACGGCTCGCTCTACCTGGTCGACTGGTTCAACCCCCTGATCGGCCACATGCAGTACTCGCTGCGCGACGAGCGGCGCGACCACGACCATGGCCGCGTCTGGCGCGTGCGGTACACTGGCAAGCCCCTGCTCAACCCGCCGGAGATCGCCGACGCCTCGACCCCGGCGCTGATCCGTCTGCTCGAGAGCTACGAGGATCGCACCCGTTACCGCGTCCGCCGGGAACTGCGGGAACGCCCGAGGGACCAGGTCCTGGCCGCGCTGCGTGACTGGCTCGATGGCTTTGATGTGCGGGAGAGCCGCCAAAGCCGCTTCCAGGCCGGGCAAGAGACGGGCGCCGACGAGGACGACCGGGCCGACGAGGACGGCCAGAAGAAGGTCGCCGGATTCGAACACCACCGCCTGGAGGGGCTCTGGCTCTACCAGAGCCTGAACGTCGTCGAACCCGATCTCCTGGCCCGGATGCTCCGTTCGCCCGAACCGCGGGCGCGGGCCGCCGCGACCCGGGTGGCCCGCTTCCGGCGCCGCGAACTCGACGAGCCGCTGGCGATCCTGGCCACCCAGGTCGAGGACGAGTTTCCGCGCGCCCGGCTCGAAGCACTGCTGGGCTTAAGCTACCTGGAGTCGGAACCGGCGGCGCTGGCGGCACTCGGAGCGCTCGATCGGCCCACCGACTACTACCTCGACTACACCCTGGGCGAAACCGTCGACACGCTGGCGCCCTGGTGGCAGCCCGCGCTCGCTCCCAACCGCGAGCCTCCCCTGCTCGACGAGCTGCCGGCCGCCGCGGGCGAGTATCTGCTCAGCCGCCTGTCCACGCGGGACCTGGAACAGCTCGCGGCCCATCCGCTGGCCGACCGTGCGCTGCTGCGCCGCGCCGGGGCGAGCGTCGAACGCCAACGCCAGGCCATCGCCAACCTGGCCGCGGGCCGCGCGACGACCAACGCCGAAGACGCACCGATCAACATCGCGGAAGCTGCCACGGCCCTGCTGATGGAAGAACTGGGCCGCCTCGACCGGGTCGACCCTCCCGCACCGGAGACCGTCGACCGGATCGTTCTCCACCTGCTGGAGCGGACGGCCGCTGCACTGGGTACAGCGCAGCCGGCGCTTCGCGAGCTGGCGGCGGACGGCGCCCGCCAGAAGGTTCGAAGCGGCGCCATGGCCGCCCTGATGGTGGCCGCAGGCGACACGTCGCCACGGAGCGTGCTGCCCCGCCGGCCGGCGCCGAACCAACTGGTCGACTGGCTGCGAGCCATAGACGCCCTGCCGGTCTCGCTGCGTGACGATGCCTATCCATCGGTGTCCTCGCTCTTCGACGACCGGCGCGGCCCGGACCGGCAACGGGTGCTCGAAGCGGCTGTGCATACGCTGGCCGGTATTGTCCGCGACGCCGGCAGGAGCTTTGAACGGCTGGCTGGTCTGACCGCCGATCCCGCGATCGGCCTGGCCGCGCTCGAGGGTCTCGGGCAACTGACGGCCGAGGCGCCGGACGCCTGGCCGGCGGACGGCGGCGAAGAAGCCCTCGCCGCCCCGATCGTCGCCGCGATCGAGGACGCCGATCCGCGCGACCTCAGCTCGCCACGCTTCCGGCGCATTCACGACCTGGGCCTCCGGGTCGCCGACCGGATGATCGAGCGGAACGGGGACGCACGCGGCGCCGAACTGCGCGAGGAGCTCGTCAACCTCGGGCCGGCGATCGTGATGCTGCGGCCCGTCCCCCACCAGATGCTCTTCGACCTCGAGGAGTTCACGGTGCGGGCCGGCGGACCGGTCGAGATCACCTTCGAGAACATCGACGTGATGCCCCACAACGTCGTCGTCACGCGACCGGGGGCGCTGGAGGAAGTGGGCCGCGCAGCCGATGCCGAGGCGGAGCGCAACCCGGCCACAGCCGTTGCCTCGGGCTACGTTCCGAAGACGCCCCTGGTCCTGTTCAAGACCGGTCTGGTCCAGCCGGGCGGCACGGAGGTGCTGAGCTTCACCGCTCCGAAGTCACCCGGCCTCTACCCCTTCGTCTGCACCTTCCCCGGCCACTGGATCCTGATGAAGGGCACGATGCGCGTGGTCGAGCGGCTCGACGGAACCGCGGTCACCCGCTACGCCGCGCCGCGCCTCGCTCCCGACGTGCCCCAGCGAGCCTTTGTCGCCGACTGGAGCTACGACATGCTGGAGATCGACGTCGGCGAACTCATGGCGGCGACGGCGCCGCCCGCGGCCGCCGAGCAGCTCGACCGCGGCAGGCGACTCTTTGTCGAAACCGGCTGCGCCACCTGCCATCAGCTCGGCGGCGCCGGCGGTGAGATCGGTCCTGCCCTGGACGACATAGGCGTTCGCTTGACCGCGCTCGACACCCTGCGGCACATCCTCGAACCCTCGGGCGAGGTGGCCGAGGACTACCGCACCTGGCTCGTCGAAACCCGCGACGGCCGCTTCTACTCCGGGCTTCTCGCCTCCGCCGACGACCGCTCCGTCCGCATCCGTTCGAACCCCCTGGACCCGAACCACGTCGAGACGATTCCGCGCGAGGAGGTCGAGAGCCTCGACGAGTCCTCCCTTTCGACCATGCCCAGCGGCCTCCTCAGCACGCTCCAACCGTCGGAGGTCCAGGATCTGATCCGCTACGTCCTGCACTCGCCGTGATGCGCAAGTGCTGCTGGCGGCCCGTCGTCCTCCTGTCCGCCGCGGCGGCAGCCGGCGCACCGGCGGCGGCTCAGCACGGCGCCGTAGGCGGGGAATGGCGCGAGTACGGCGGCGACGCCGGCGGCACCAAGTACGCGCCGCTCGGGCAGATTCACCGCGGCAACGTTCAGGACATCGAAGTGCGCTGGCGCTGGGCCTCGCCCGACAACGCGATCGCCGAACCGGGCGGGGAACAGAGCATCGTCGCGTTCGAGTCGACGCCCCTGATGATCGGCGGCGTGCTCTACACGAGTACGTCCTTCAGTCAAGCGGCAGCGGTCGACGGGGAAACCGGTGAGCAGATCTGGGTCTACGATCCGAAAAGCTACCTGTCCGGCCGCCCCCCGAACAACGGCTTTCTCCACCGCGGCCTCGCCTACTGGACCGACGGCGAAACGGAGACCGTCTACCTCGCCACCGGCGACGCCCGCCTGATCGCGCTCGATCCGGCCACCGGCACGCCCCGGACGGGCTTCGGCAGCGGCGGCACGGTCGAGCTCGCCGCGGGCATTCGTTCCCTCAGCGGCACGTCAGACCAGTACGGACACACCTCGCCGCCGGCAGTGGTCGGCGACGTGCTGGTCGTCGGCTCGTCGGTCATGGACTGGGCGCCGCGGCCCGAGTGGCCGCCGGGTGACGTCCGCGGCTACGACGCCAGGACGGGCCGGCGCCTGTGGACCTTCCACACCGTGCCGCGACCGGGCCAGCTCGGCTACTCGACCTGGCAGAACGGCGCCGCCGAGCGCGTCGGCGGAGCGAACGTGTGGGCGCCGATGACCGCCGACCCGGAGCTCGGCTATGTCTACCTGCCCGTCAGCGCGCCGTCGAACCACTTCTACGGCGGTCATCGCAAGGGCGACAACCTGTTCGCCAACAGCCTGGTCTGCCTCGACGCCAGGACCGGCCGCCGCGTGTGGCACTACCAGGTCGTCCACCACGACGTCTGGGACTTCGACCTCCCGTCGCCGCCCAACCTCGTCGATATCATCGTCGGCGGCAGGGACATCCCCGCCGTCGCCCTGGTCACGAAGCAGGGCTGGGTCTTCGTCTTCGACCGCCGCAACGGCAAGCCGGTGTGGCCGATCCACGAGGTTCCGGCGCCCCAGTCCCAGGCGCCGGGCGAACGGACGGCGCTGACACAGCCCCGGCCGACGAAGCCGCCTCCCTTCGACCGCCAGGGAATCGCTCGGGAACAACTCACCCAGGGCGCTGAAGAGGTGCTCGCCGACCTCGACTGGGGGCCGATCTACACGCCGCCGTCCACGCGCGGCGCCGTCATCTACCCGGGCCTCGGCGGCGGCGCGAACTGGGGCGGCGCGGCGTTCGATCCCACCGATTCGACCCTCTACGTGCCGGTGCTCGGAGTCGTCCCGTTCGTGGTCCGCCTCAACTACTCGGGTATCCCTGACTATCTTCTCTACGAGACATCCATCCTCGGCGCCCCGGGCAACCGTTACCTGCTCAAGCCGCCGTGGGGTCACATCACCGCCTACGACCTCGACCGCGGCGAGATGCTCTGGCAGCGGACGAACGACGGGTTCGACGGCTACGCCGGCACCGCGTCTCTCCTCGCCACCCAGGAACTCCTCTTCTACGCCAACCGGTCGCGGCCGGTGCTGACCGTCCTCGACGCCGCGAACGGCGATGTGCTCCGCACCATCCCCCTGCCGGGCCGCGCCTCCGGCGTACCGATGAGCTACACCGCCTCCGGCCGCCAGTACGTCGTCGTCGCGGTGGGCGCCGACGGCGATGACGCCGAACTGGTCGCCCTCTCCTTAGCCTCTGACCTGCCGGAGCAGCACCCCGGCACCCTGGGATTCGCCGTCACTACAACCGCGGTGCGGGAATCCGACGGTGAGGTCACCTTGAGCGTGGTCCGCGCCGGCGGCAGCGACGGCGCCGTCAGCGTCAACTTGCGGACGGCCGGCGGCTCCGCCACCCCGGATGTCGACTACGAGCCGGTTGCCCGGACTCTCGCCTGGGGCCACGGCGACAGCGCCGCAAGAACGCTGAGCCTCCAACTCCTGGCCGACGCCGTGAACGAGGAAGCCGAGACGATCGAGCTCGAACTCGACGATCCCCGCGGCGGCGCCGCTCTCGGCGACCGGCGCATGGTCGTGACCGTCGACGACGGCACAAGCACACCGATCGGGGAATGCGTCGCCGACGCGACCACTCTGTGCCTCAACGGCGGCCGCTTCCGCGTCCGCGTCCGCTACGCCACCGCCCTCGGCGAAACCGGATACGGCGATGGCGTCCTGCTCACGGAAGACACCGGGTACTTCACCTTCTTCAACCCCTCGAACATCGAGATCGTGGTGAAGGTCCTCGACGGCTGCGCGCTGAACGGCAGGTACTGGCTCTACGCCACCGGGCTCACGGACCTCGACGTCGAGCTGGAAGTCGCCGATCCACTGACCCAGACCCGACATGTCCTCGTGAGTCCGCTCCAGGAAGCGTTCCAGCCCATCGCGGACACCAGGGCCTTCGACTGCCAGTAGCAGTCACTCCACGGCGAACAGAGCCCTGAGCGCCGCGTCGAGCGTCGCCCCTCGCCTGTCGACGGCGACCAACCGACCGTGGCGGTCGAACAGCAGCGACCGCGGCGGGTACTCCACCTGGAAGCGCCGTGCCACGGACCCGCTCGCGCCCCGTCCATCGAGTACGACGGGCCAGGTGACGCCGTGCCGGCGGCCGAAGCTCCGCAAGTCGCGGCGCGCCGAGCGGTCGAGCGAGACGGACAGGATGACCAATCCCCGGTCGCCGTAGGCCGCACTGGCCCGTTCGAGATGGGGAAAGTCGGCAAGGCAGGGAGCGCACCAGGTGGCCCAGAACTCGAGCAGAACGACGCGATTCTCAAGATCGGCCGCGGCCCAGACCCGGCCGTCGACATCCCGCACTTCGAGATCCGCCCACACTTCAGCTAGCCCGGGGCCGCGGGCGCCCTGAGGTACTGGCAGGTCCGCACGACCGGGAGAGGATCCTCCATCCAGTGCGAACCCGGCCGGCACCGCCAAGGCGAGAGCCAGCGTCGCCGCCGGAGCAAGCCGGAGAACGGACCGGCGCGGCACTACAGGTCCACCTTCAGGCCGATGGCGATGCTGCGCGGGAACCTCGGCCCGTAGACGTAGCCGGGGTCCCGCAACGGCCCCCGGTCCAGGTCGCGCTGGTACTCGTCGGTCAGGTTCTTGAGCGCGAGCGTAGCCGTGATCCGGCGGTCAGCGCCGAGCGCGAACCGCCGGGACAGTCCGAGGTCCCAGGTCAGGAAGCTGGGGGTGACTTCGAGGCGATCCTCGCCGATGTAGCCGGCGTAGTGCGGCGCCAGCATCGAACCGGTGTAACGGAGCCCGGCGAACAGGGTCAGCCCGCGAGACAGCGGCCAACGCGCGGTCGCCGTGCCGTAACGCTCGGGAGTCCGGAACATGGATGTACTGCCGAAGTCCGGCTCGGCATGGCCGAACTCGGCCCACTGCCACGCGTAGCCCGCGTCGAGGGTCAGGCCGCCGCGCCGGAGACCCCAGCCCATCTCGACGCCGCGCACCCGGGCGCGACCGAAGTTGGTGCGCAAGAACTCCAGTTCCGAGGTCGCAGGGTCGTCGGCCTCCAGACGGTGGAACAGATCGTCGATCCGGGTGTCGAAGAACGTCGAGTCGATCGCCATCGACGTGCGGCGGCCAACCATCGGCCGCCACTCGAGGCTCACCATGCGCGCCACGGAGGTCTCCTCGCGCAGCCTGGGGTCGTCGCGCACCACCATCGCCTTGCCGCCAACCAGCGCGATATGGAGCTCCTCGTCGAACACCGGCGGCGGCAGGAAGCCGGCGCTACGGGAAACACGGAGGGTCAGGTCGCTCCGAGGCGTCCACATCAGCGCCGCCCGCGGCGAGACGATCGACCCATCGACCGCGCTATGCCAATCCGCCCTCGCTCCGTAGAGCAGGGTCACGTGGTCGCCGATCCGCCGGTCGTCCTGGACGAAGCCGGAGACGGTCCGGTAGGTCTCCCGGATCATGCGCCTGTAGGCCGGTTGCCGGTCGTCGATCAGGTCGCGAGAGGCCTGGACGCCGAAGCTCACCGTGTCCTCGGCGCCGCCGCGATTGACGTGGGAGTCGAAGATCCACAACGGGTTGCGGGTCGAGCCGAAGGCGCCGGGATCTCCGCCCGCACCGTAGTAGCTGGCGCGTTCGGTGAGGGCGTGGGAAGCAGTCGCGCGCCAGTCCCAGCGTGGCGACACCGTGTGCAGCCAGGAGACGCCGGCGCCGTGCCGGTTGGAGTCCACCTGCTCGGCGACCTGTACCTGCTCGGGCGGCAGGTGCAGCCTGTCGCCGCCGCGCCGGAACTCGCCCATGTAGCTGACCTCGGCGGCGAGCCTCGCCGCACCGTCCATGAAGAACTCGTGGTAGCGGGCGCCGACGGCGTCGAGGTCGCGGATCGAGACATCGCTGAAGCCGTCCACGTCCACGTCGACCGGCGCCACACGGTCGACCTGGCCGTAGAACGTCGCCGCCCGGTTCGCTCCGGGCGTCCAGTCGGCGACCAGGCTGTAGAACGGGCTCTCCGCGGAACCGCCGGCGCCGCTCATCCTCTCCGCGCGCGCATCCGCCTCGATGTGCGTGTGGTCCGGATGATGAGGAATCAGGTTGATCACACCGGCGACGGCGCCGGCGCCGTAGGCCGGAGAACCGCCGCCCTTGACCACCTCGATACTGTCGATCAAGCGGGCCGGCAACTGCTCGATGCCGTAGACCATCGCCAGCGACGACAGCGTCGGTTGACCGTCGACCAGGAGTTGCGAGTACGGACCCTCGAGCCCCAACAGCCGGATCTGGGAGGAGTTACAGCTCTGGCACGTCGACTCCACGCGCACGCCCCGCGTCCACTCGACGGCGTCCGCCAGAGTGCGCGCGGCGACGCTCTCGATCTGCGAGCGCGGCATCGTCTGCACGTAGAGAGGCACGTCCGCCAGACGCTTCTCGGTCCGCGTAGCACTGACCACCATCTCCTCGCCGAAAACGGGACGAAGCTGAATGTCAAGCTCCACCAGGTCCTGGCCTTCGACCTGGAATCCCTGCTCAGCCAGACCGTAGCCCTCCGCGTAGACGACGAGCACATGCTCGCCTGGGCTCACCGGGTCCAGACAGAAGCGGCCGTCCTCGACGTCACCACTGTGGTGGACGACGTCGTCAAGGTCACGGCGGCGCCGACCACCGGCCGGCCGGAGGGCGACAGGACCGCGCCCTGGACGCCGGCGTCCACGGGACATGCGTCGGCCGTCGCCGGCGCGGCCGGAAACAGCGCCAGCACAGCCAATGCGCCGAACAACAGGCTCGGACGCCGTCGCGACGGCCGCGTCGGCGGGTCGATTCCTGATGGCCGTCCCCATCTCATCCTGTTGATGGCAACGCGACGGAACGACGATCTGTTCCCGAGGGTCGTTCGGTCGGGCAGACCGAGCGAGGAGTCGCGCCGTTACCGCGGCCTGACCAGGGGACGCGCCGCCCGAGCTACAGCTAAGGGGGTGGCGCAGCCGCCCTCAGACGCTCGAACGCCTCCATCTGAACCTTCGCCTCCCCGCCGCGACCCAGCGACGAGAGAACCCGGCCATAGTTGAAGCGAAGCGCCGCGTTGGTGTCGAGTCCGAGCGCCAGAGCCCGCTCCATCCGCTCCGCGGCCTCGGCCGGACGGCCGGCCTCGGCGGCGATCATTCCAAGCAGCGCATGCGCCTCGCCGAGGTCGGGATCGAGCGCCAGCGCCCGCTCCAGCGCGGGGGCCGCATCCTCGGCGCGGCCGTCGGTGTGCAGGAACAGCCCCTCCAGGTAGTGGTGCTCAGCCCGGTTCGGCTGTCGGCGCCGCGCCTCCGCGACGCTCGCCGCGGCCTCGCCGGCGCGGTCCATGGAGAAGAGCACCTTGGCGCGCAGCGAGTGGATATCCGCGATCCGCGGATGGTCCGGGTAGGTCTCGATCAGGCCGGCCAGGCGCTCGATGGCCGCTTCCATCTCGCTCTCCGCCGCCAGTTGCTGCGCCTCCGACAGCCCGGAAGCCACGTCAGCCGACGCCGCGCGTTCGGCCTCGGCGGCCTCATCCCGGGCGCTCTGCAGCGACCGGTAACGATCGAGCGCGGCCTGGGCGCGGTCCCGCTCGCCGCCCGCGGCAAGGGTCCGCCCGAGGCGGTACTGCACTTCAGAGTCGTCGGGCGCCAGCGCCTCAGCGGCGCGCAGGTGATCCAGCGCCTCGGGATACCGCCCCAACGTCGCCAGGATGTCCGCCGCTTCGAGGTGAATCACGAGCGGTTCTCCCGCGCCATCGTCCAGCGCGCGCTGCAGGTAGCCCAGAGCCTCCGCGCGGCGACCGGGATCGCGCGCCAGGGCGAGACCGCGGGCGCGGTCGAGACCGGAACTTCGCAGATCCGCGGCTGCGGCCGCATCGACCGCCGCGAGCGCCGCGGCCGCCAGGCCGTCCGCCAGCCGGAGCAGCGCCAACTGTTCGAAAACGTCGACACTGTCTATCCGCTGATCGACCGCCTCCTCCAGCAACCGGATCGCATCGCCCGTGCGGTCGAGGTCGCGAAGCAGCAGCGCCGGCGCCAGGTAGGCGGACGCCAGCTCATCCGACGGAACAACTGAGCTACCCGACGACCCGTCCGACCGCAGCGCCCGTACCCGGGAGAACGCCGCGAGAGCATCCTCGACCCGGCCAAGGGCGGTCAGCATCCGGGCCACCATCAGCGCCGGCGCGAACTCCGAGGGGGCGCGCTCGGCCGCCGCGCGCGCATGCGCCAATGCGTCGACCGGATCGCCTGTTGCCGGGGCGAACTGACCTTGAATGGCCTGACGCGGAACGAAGGGCGCGAAGGCGATCAGGAGGAGAACGGCGACGCCGGACACGGGCGGTCAGCGTAGCAGTCACTCCACGGCGAACAGAGCGCGCAGGCTGGCTTCGAGGGTCCCTCCCCGCACGTCGAGGCCCACCAACCGGCCGCGGCGGTCGAACAGCAAGGAACGCGGTGGATACTCCACCTGGAAACGCCGCGCCACGGCCCCGGCCGCGCCGAATCCGTCGAAGACGACCGGCCAGGTGACGCCGTGCCGGCGTCCGAAACTCTGCAGTTCGCTGCGCGCCGCGCGGTCGAGCGAGATGGACAGAATGACCAGACCCCGATCGGCGTAGACCGCCCGGGCCCGTTCGAGGTTGGGGAAGTCGGCGAGGCAGGGAGCGCACCAAGTGGCCCAGAACTCGAGCAGGACGATGCGATTCTCGAAATCGGCCGCGGTCCAGACCCGGCCGTCGACGTCCCGTACTTCGAGGTCGGCCCACAGTTCACCCAACCGGCCCCCGCGGGCTTCGGGATACGCCGGCGCCTCCGCGTTCGCCGGAGCGGATCCTCCGTCCAGGGCGAACGCCGCCGGCGCCGCCGATGCGAGCGTCAGCGTCGCCGCCAGAGCCAAACGGAGAACGTCCGAGCGCGGCACGATTACAGGTCCACCTTCATGCCGACGACGACACTGCGAGGAAACCTCGGTCCGTACACGTAGCTCGCGTCCCGCTGCGGCCCCCGGTCCAGGTCCCCCTGGTACTCGTCGGTCAGGTTCTTGACCGAGAATGTCGCGGTGATCCTGCGGTCGCCGCCGAGCGCGAACCGCCGGGACAGGCCGAGATCCCAGGTCAGGAAGCTGGGGGTGGCGTCCAGTCGATCCTCGGCGATGTAGCCCGCGTAGTGCGGCGCCAGCATCGAACCCGTGTACCGGAGCCCGGCGAACAGGGTGAGGCCGCGCGGCAGCGGCCACTGCACGCTCGCCGAACCGTAGCGTTCGGGCGTACGGAACCTGCGGGTGCTGCCGAAGTCGGGCTCGGCGTGGCCGAACTCTGCCCGCTGCCAGGCGTAGCCGGCATCGAAGGCCAGACCGCCGCGCCGGAGACTCCAGCCGACCTCCACGCCGCGCACCCGGGCGTGGCCGAAGTTGGTGCGGACGAACTCCAGTTCGTCGGTCGCCGGATCGTCCGCCTGCCGGTTGTGGAACAGGTTCTCGATCCGGGTGTCGAAGAACGTCGAGTCGACGGCCATGGCTACGCGCCGGCCGATCATCGGCCGCCACTCGAGGCTCAGCATCCGCGCGGCCGAGGTCTCCTCACGCAGCGCGGGATCGTCGCGCACCACCATCGCCTCGCCCCCCAGAAGGGCGATGTGGAGTTGCTCGTCGAACACCGAGGGCGGACGGAAGCCGGCGCTGTGCAAAGCCCGCAGCGTCAGGTCGCCGCGGGGGGTCCACATCAGCGCTGCCCGCGGCGAAACGATCGTTCTCTGGACCGCGCTGTGCCGGTCCGCACGCACGCCGTAGAGCAGGGTCAGGCCGTCACCGATGCGGCGATCGTCCTGAACGAAAGCCGAGGTCGAGCGGTAGCTCTCGCGGATGATCCGCCGGTACGCCGGCTGGCGGTCGTCGATGATGTCGTGCGAGGCCTGCAGGCCGAAGCTGAGAGTGCCGGCGGCGCCTCCGCGGTTGACATGGGAATCGAAGACCCAGAGCGGGTTGCGGGTCCAGCCGAAGGCGCCCACGTCGCCACCCGCCCCGTAGTAGCTGGCCCGCTCGGTTGCCGCGTGGGATGCCGTGGCTCGCCAGTCCCAGATCGGCGACACCGTGTGCAGCCAGGAGACGCTGGCCCCGCTGCGCCGGGAGTCCAACTGTTCCGCGACCTGCGCCTGCTGCGGCGGAAGCTGCACCTGGTCGCCGCCGCGCCGGAACTCAGCCGTATGGCTGACGTCCGTCGCGAGCCTCGCAGAGCCGCCCATGAAGAACTCGTGGTAGCGCGCGCCTACCACGTCCAGATTGCGGATCGACACCTCACTGAAGCCGTCACCGTCCACATCGACCGGCGCCACGCGGTCGATCTGGCCGTAGAACGTCGCCGCACGCTTGGATCCGGGCGCCCAATCCGCGACCAGGCTGTAGGACGGGCTTTCCGCCGAGCCGCCGGCGCCGCCCATTCGTCCCAAGCGGACATCCACCTCGATGTGGGTGTGGTCCGGGTGGTGCGGGATCAGGTTGATCACGCCGGCGACCGCGCCGGCGCCGTAGGCCGGCGAACCGCCGCCCCTGACCACCTCGATGCTGTCGATCAGACGCGCCGGCAACTGCTCGATGCCGTAGACCATCGCCAGGGACGACACCGTCGGCTGGCCATCGACCAGTAGCTGGGAGTACGGTCCCTCGAGTCCCAAGAGCCGAATCTGCGAGGTGTTGCAGCTCTGGCAGTTCGACTCCACCCGCACCCCGCGCGTCCACTCGACGGCGTCGGCCAGGGTCCGCGCGACGACGCTCTCGATCCGTGAGCGCGGCACCGTCTGCACGTGGAGCGGTACGTCGGCGAGGCGCTTCTCGGTCCGCGTCGCGCTGATGATGACCTCCTCGCCGAAGGCGGGACGGAGGCGGATTTCGACTTCGAGCCGGCCCTCAGCCCTCGTTCGGATATCTCGCTCGGCCAAGCCGTAGCCGTCGGCGAAGACGATCAACCGGTGCTCGCCCGCACTCACCGGGTACAGACAGAATCGACCGTCCCCCGAGGACACGCTGGTCGAGGCCGAAGTGGTCAAGGTCACCGCGGCGTTGGCGACCGGCCGCCCGGACAGGGACCGCACCGTGCCGTGAACTCCGGTGTCCTCCGGACAGGCGGCGGCCATTGCCTGCCCAGCAGGCAACAGCGCCAGCAGCGCCAGCGCTCCGATTGCCACGGCGCCTGCGCCTCGTGGCTTCATTCCGCACCGGGACGTTTTTTCCATGGATGCGACTATAGTTTTCGTCTACCCAAAATGTCAATCGCGTTGACCAGAACAACGAGCCCCCCTTGACACCGCATCAGGCCAGGACAACGTAGCCCCGCCAGAAGAGCAGCCTGACGGTCCGCGGTCACCGCAGCCTGACCGGAGGCCGCTCCGCTCTAACCAGCACCCATCTTGAAGAAGCAGAGCTTGTTGCCGTCGAGGTCGCGAATGTAGGCGCCGTAGAAGGTTGGGAGCCTCTCGCCGGGCGGGCCCTCATCGCTGGCGCCGAGCTCCATCGCCTTGGCGTAGAGCTGGTCGACGCTCTTCCTCGAACCGGCGGGGATCGCCACCATGTTGCCGTTGCCCGGCGCCTGCGGTTCTTTGTTGTAGGGGATGCAGATCGCGAGCATGGGTTGTCCCGGTTTGACGCCGTAGCCCTTGATCCGATCCATGCTGAACATTGTCGTTGCGCCCAGCTCGCCAAGCAGGGAGTCGTAGAACGCCTCCGCCCGGTCCATGTCGTTGACGCCGATCGTGCAGTAACCCAACATCGATAGTGCTCCCTCAAGAACGCAACCGCTGCAACGAGCCGCAACGGGCGGGCCGGAAGATAGCAGCCCGAAACGCTCGAGTCCGTGAACTCAGCTCTCTTCGTCGCCTCCAACGTCTTCGATCAGGTCGGCATGGCGCAGATCGAGCTTCTCACCGGTGAAGCTGTCCAGCTTGTAGACCCAGGAGCCGTGGTAGTCGTTGAACTCCCGCATCTCCTCCGCCCGGCTCAGGACGTCCGCCTTCTCCTGGAGCTCCTCGTCGGGCGTGTCCCGCTCGATCTCCACCCGTTGCACCGTGTGATAGCCGCCGATACGGATGTAGCGATCGTCGCCTCGCCCGGCGACGGACACGATGTAGCCGGCGCCGTCTTCCAGTTCGTAGCGGAACTCGTCGGCGAACGAGAGGTCCGCCACCTCTTCGGCGTCGGCGAGATACACCTCGGAGAACCGCAGCCGCGAGAGGAAGTTCCTCACCCGGCCGACCTCGCTCGCCTTCTCCCGCTTGCCATCAGGCACCCGTTCGAGCACGAGTTCGGCGCCTTCCCCGTCCGCGGTGCTGAAGGTGAAGTCCGGCCCGTCGATGCGCGCCACGTCGCTGCCCGAAACGTCGACGATCTCCTTCTCCAGGAACTGGTCCGCGGTGCTGTCGATCAGCACGGTCGCCTCGGTCAGGAAGATCGGGTTCTTCTCGCCGTCGAGGCGGCGCACGTAGTTGCCGCTGCCGCCGTCGAAGCGGTTGCCGACCCGCAAGCGGACCATGTCGTTGCCGGCGGCGTTGCGAAGCGCCACCTCGACGGTGTCCTCGCCGGGCGGTTCGATGCCGAGTTCCGCCGCGAGACTGTCGCTCGTGCCGACTTCCTTCGCCAGTTCGATATCGAGCAGGTTGCGCACCAACCGGTTCACGCCCTCGTTCCTGGCCTGGTAGTCGTGGGCCTCCTCCACCATGTAGCGGTCTCCGGCCCGGCTCAACGTGACCTGTTCCCCGCCCTGGATCACTTCGATCTGTGCGATTTCGTCCGCGTTCAGGTTGGGCAGGAACTTCTGGCCGCGCTCGAATCGCTCGGCGCGCGACACGCTGTTCCAGTAGCTGAAGATGGAAAGGGCCAGCAGCGCCAAGGCCGCCACCACCAGTCGACGGTTCAACTGATTCATGCCGATAACTCCCTAGCGCCGGCGGGCGCGGTACAGACCGATCAGCAGAACGACGATGGGCATCCACCCGATGACGGCGAAGCGCACCATGGACTCCTCACGCTCCAGCGCCTCCCGGCGGCCCTTGCGGATGTCCCGCAGTTCCCGGTTGGCGTCCAGGATCCGTTCGTTCAACTCGTCGACTTCTTCCTGCAGCTTCCTCTGGAAGAGAGCCGCGTTGCGCTGGGTGATCTCACCCTGCTTCTCCCGTAGCTCCTCCTGGAAGCTCTCGATCTCCTCGCGGATCTGCCGCTCCCGGTCCAGCGTGTCCAGCTCGGCCTGGGCCTCGATCTCGTCGAAGCGAAGGAAGGGCCGGCTGATGCCGCTCTTGGCCCGAACCGACATCAGGTCCTGGGAACCGAGCAGATAGTCGATGCTGTTGAGGACCACCTTGTGGTTGTCGTTCGCGGCCTGGACGATCCCGAACGGGTTCTGCAGGAAGGCGATCTGGTCGTGGATGAAGTCGACGTCCGCGAACACGACGACCGCCGCCTCTCCACGCTCCTCCTCCGGCAGGGGATCGCGGTGGATGATCTGCGCGTCGTCCGGCGGCGGGATCTCGATCTCGGGAGGCAGGTTGGGCGGCCGCTCCGCCTCCTTGTCCGGATAGTCGACGCCGTCCGGGAAGGCGGTCGGCAGCCTGCCGCGCACGACGTACGCGAGCGCCAGCGCCTCTTCTCCCGGCGCGAACGTGTCGCGGAGCTTGGCGCCGTCGTTCAGGTCGGTGTAGGCGAGGCCATCGCCGCCGCCGAAGCCGGGCAGCACCTCGAGCGTGTTGCCGGAGGCCGTGGTCGAGATCAGGGGCCGCAGTTCGACGCCCACAGGCTGCCCGGCATCGTCCGGGCCGCTCTCGCCGCCCTCGCCCGGCTCGGCCTCGGCGCCCTCCGCACCGCCCGCTTCGGCGCTGCCTAGCTCCCGCAGCACACCGGAGAGGAAGAACCGGGTGTTCGACAGACCCCGCAGCATCGGACTTTCCGCGTCCAGCAGGTCCTCATGCACCGTGGAGTCGACGTTGAGATCGATGATCACCGACTCCGAGGCGCCGAACTGGCTCATCGGCCGCCGCGCCGCCAGCTCGAAGTCGGCCGCGAACTGGTTGGCCGGGAGTTCCAGGCCCCAGGCCTCGAGCAACGGCGCCAGGTTGGAGGCCGGCTGGTACTGGAGCGCCATCCAGGGCTGCCGCGGGTTCTGCGGCGGCGTATCGCCCAGAGCGTAGGGATCGAGGAAGATCAGCGCATTGCCGCCCGCGGCCACCCACTGGTCGATCGCGAATACCGTCTTGTCGGGCAGCGCTTTGGGGTGGATCACGACCAGCAGGTCGTAGTCGTCACTTGAGATCTCGTCCACGTCGGCGGCGACTTGGGAGACGTCGTATAGCTCTTCCAGCACCTGGACCAGGATCCACTTCTGCGCCGGTGTCCGGCCCTGGGCGGCCAGCATCTGGGCCATCATCGGATCCTGGGCGCCGCCGAAGACCTCCAGGCTCGAGAGAACCCCCACCCGCTGCCGCGCCGGCCACAGCAGACCGTGAATCTTCTTCGAGATCTCGTACTCGATGTTCTCCTGCTCCTGCGGCCACAGGAACTCGATCGTCTCCTTGCTGCCGGTCTGGGTCTCCAACGCCAGGCCGAAGTAGAAGAGATCGCCGTTCTGGTTGATCAGCTTGCCGTCCAGACCGTCCTCGGCGGCACGGTCCGCGTCATCGCTGTCGGGAAGCGGGTCGATCGTCTCGACCCGGATCTTCCCAGCCGCGGCGCGCTCGTACTCGCCCAAAAGGCTGCGCAGGTAGCGCTCGTAGCCGATGAAGTCCTTGACGAACTTGGGCAGCGTCTTGCCCGCGGTTTCGGAGAAGTAGAGGCGAATGTCCAGCGGCTTGACGCCCTCCTCCTGCATGCGATCGAGGATGGCGTGGGTGCCGTCGGTCAGCGAGTAGAGATCGCCGCCGGTGAGGTCGACGCGCCAGCTCTCCAGCCACTCGTTGGCGACGTGGATCGAAAGCACGGTCAACAGACCGATGAGGACCAGCGTCACCGTCCGGCCCTGCGCCACGGTCATCCCGCGCGGGCCGCGGCCGCCGTCCGGACCGTTTTCCAAGGACGCCGCTCCCGGCGTCCCGTTCGCAGGGGACGCCGCTTGCGGCGTCCCGCCCTTGACAACGTTCGGTTCGGAAGTCATCTGTCAAATCCCTCAGTTAGTCCTCGCACCCTCAAGAAACCCTCGCGCCCTCAATTCGTCTTGGTCCGGCTGAGCACCAACATGCCGCAGATCAGCCAGCCGACGGTGAACAGCACGAAGAACAACAACGAGTTCAACTGCAGGAGGCCCCGGGTCAGGGTCTCGAAGTGGTCTAGCAGGCTGAGCGAAGAAACGACCCGCTCGACGTAGCCGCCGAACCACTTGCCCACGAACTCCTGGGTCTGCGGCACGCCGATCAGCAGGAAGCCGACCGAAGCGGCAACCGCGAGGATGAACGCGACGACCTGGTTCTTCGACAGCGCCGAGAACAGGAGGCCGATCGCGAGCAGCACCGCCGCCGCCAGCAGGGAGGCGACGTAGCCCAGGAAGACCGCACCCCAGTCCGGATCGCCCAGCCGGGCAACCTGGAACACCGCCGGCCAGGTCAGGAGCACGGACACCGCCAGAAAGGCCCAGCCGGCCAGGAACTTGCCGAGGTACGACCCCTCGAGCGTGATCGGCAGGGTCAGCAGCAGTTCGACGGTCCCGGACCGCCGTTCCTCCGCCCACAGCCGCATCGCCACCGCCGGCACCAGGACGACCAAGATCCAGGGCACGTAGCTGAAGAGCGCGTCGAGGTTCGCCTCGCGCATCTCCAGAAAGCGGCCGAAGTCGCGCGACACCATCAGGTAGCCGCCCGCGATCAGGAAGATGACGATGAAGATGTAGCCCAGCGGCGACGAGAAATAACCGCGGAACTCCCGCCGCAGCACCGCTCTCATCCCGACAAAGCGCAGCGCCAGGGCGCCGCTCGAACTGCCCGCGGCAACCGAGGCCCGCGGCGTGCTCTGGCCTGCGCTCATGCCGCCACCCCCCTCGTCACTTCGCGGAACAGTTCGTCGAGCCGCCCCTCCCGCACGCGAACGTCCGCGATCCGGCGCTCACCGACCGTCTCCAGCACATCGTTCAGCCGATTCTCGCCATTGTATGGCTCGACTTCGACCTCGCCGTTCGGCAGCACACGGGCCGCGGCGCACCACGCGGCGGCGGACAACGCCGCCACGACCTCGGCGGCGTCGCCGCCTGTGACCCGGAAGCGGACCGCGTTATGGCCGGGCGCCCGAGTCACCAGGTCGTCGGGTGTCGAGTCCACGAGGATGCGCCCCTCGGACAGGATCACGGCGCGGTTGCACACCCGCTCCGCCTCATCGAGGATGTGGGTCGACAGCACGATGCAGCGGTCGGAAGACAGGCTCAGGATCAGGTCCTGGACCACCGCCTTCTGGTTCGGGTCCAGACCGTCGGTGGGCTCGTCGAGGATCAGCACATTGGGATCGTGGATCAGAGCCTGCGCCAGACCGACCCGTCGCTTGAAGCCCTTGGACAGGGTCTCGATCGTCTGGCCGCGCACCCGGCGCAGGTGCGTCACCTCGATCACCGAGTCGATCGCGGCCTCCGGCGCCTCGAGTTCTCGCACCTCGGCAATGAAACCGAGGAAGGCTTCGACGGTCATCTCGCCGTAGGCGGGTGCGTTCTCGGGCAGGTAGCCGATCCGTCGACTCACGGCGAGCCGATCCTGGGCGACGTCGAGGCCTGCGACCGAAACGGTTCCGGCGTCCGGCTCCAGGAAACCGGTGATCATCTTCATCGCCGTCGTCTTGCCGGCGCCGTTCGGCCCGAGAAAGCCGAGCACGTCGCCGCGGCGCACCTCGAAGCTGATGCCGTCGACGGCGCGGATCGAACCGTAGTGCTTGGTCAGGTTGTGGACCGCGATCAGGACTTCGCCATCGGCCCTGCCGGAGTCGGGGTGGTCGGTTTCGGTCATTCTCGACTTCTCCGTGAACATTTCTACGCGCCAAGCCAGCTTGGCTCGCCGGATCTCAACACAGCGGCGCCAGAAAACGCAAGATCCCGGCCAAGCCCGCACGCCGGCCGCCGTCGGAACACTCCGCGGCTCGCCCTTGCTCCGAGCTACTCGCCGCCCTCCGCGACCGGCGCGATGTCATCCGCTACTCGCTCGCGTCCCCCGGCGCCCTCGATGCAGTAGAGCCTGGTCTCCGTCCTCAGCAACAGGCATCCGCCGCCGATCGCGGGCGAGGCGTTGCCCATGCCGTCCTCCAGCCTGTTCTCGGCCAGAAGCTCGAACTCCGCCCCCGCCGCGACGACACTGACGCCCTGCTGCCCAGCCGCGTAGATCCGACCCTCGCCGGCGACTAGGGATGAGCGGTACGGACCTTGCGGCAGCCGCCGCCTCCAGAGGAGTTCACCGGTGAGGGCCCTGTAGCAACTCATCACGCCGAAGTCCGTCATCGTGTACAGGAGCTCGTCCACCAAGAGCGGCGAGCCCGTCTCGGGCACCGCCTGAGCGTTCCCCCAGAGAAGACTTGGCTCGGACCCCGGCTCACCGGCGACGAAGCTGAACGCCTGGGTCGCCTTGACCGCATGAGCGCCGCCCGACACCACGAGCACATCGTTCTCGAACACCGGGCTCGACGCGAGCTGGTTGATCTCGTAGTCCCGAGACCACAGGAGGGCGCCGGTTTCGACATCGTACGCCCGCACGAACCACGAGTAGGCGACGATCAGCCGCTCGCCCCGGCGGCCCTTGACGACGAGCGGCGTCGTGTACGTACAGCAAGGGCCTTCCTCTCCGTTCCACTCGACCTTCCATCTCAGCGCGCCGGTCTCGCGCTCGAAGGCAGCGAGCCAACCGGCGTCCGTCGTCCTCGTGTGGCCCCATTCCCGGTCCTGCAGCACGACGACCACGTCCGATGCGAGCACCGGCGAACTCGCCGCCCCGTAACGGGCGTTGGCGGCATACAGGGAATCCACCTCAACCAGCCAATCGACCTCTCCGCTGTGAAACAGCCGCGCAAGGTGGGAACCGAAGTACACGTACACTCCGCTGCCGTCCGCGGCGGGCGTGGCGGCGGCGTGGGTGTTCAGCCTGTGCTTCGTTTCGGCCACCGTCGTCGCCACCGGCGTCTCCCACTTCACCGCGCCGCTGACCACATCGATGGCGAGCAGCCAGCGGGAGAACACCCTGCCCGCGGCCTCCGGAACGTCTCTCTCGCGACGCGCTTCCGTCAAGTACGCCGTATCGAGCGCCACGATCGGCGACGAGTTCCCCCTGCCTTCGAGCGGCAGCGACCAGCGAACGTTCTCGCTCTCCGCCGACCACTCGACAGGAAGCGCCGTCGCAGCCGACACGCCAGCCCCACCGGGCCCGCGCCATTCCGGCCAGTCCAGCACCGGCGCCTGCGCGCAGCCGAGCGCAAGACAAGACACAACAATCCCGACCCGTCTACGGGAGTCGGCTGCCGCGAACCCGCTGCTGCGCGGCACGCTTTGCGCCCGCCAGCGATCACTGGCTGCGCGCAGGTCGTCCTTCACGCCACGCACTACTGTCCATCCCTCAAGATGCAGTACTCGCGAACAGGAATCTCGGGCAGCGGTGTCAAACTCAACTCGAACGCTATCCGCCAGGCATGCTGCACTCCGACGTGCCGCTACCAGGTCTCTGGCGCGGAGGTCGCGTCGATCAGGCCGCCTAGGAAGATCGCGTTCAGGAACAGGCGGTTCGAGCCGTAGAAGTAGGCGCGGAAGTTCGGGTCGTCGAGGAACTGGATCACCACGCCGCGGCCCATCCGGCTGGCGATGACGGCCGGCTTGCCGGCAAGCCGGCGCTCGTTCTCGGGCGAAATCCAGCCGCTCAGGCGCGGCGGATCCTGGTACAGGGCAACGTTCTCGAAGGGATCGGGGCTCGGGGGCAGCACCATCTCGCCGGTGCGGATTGTGGCGAGGTCCGGCCGGCTGTAGCCGTAGGCCAGCGGATGGGTCAGATCGAGCTCGACGCCGACGATCGTGCCGGCCATGAGCTGCTCCGCCCGCTGGTCGCGGTAGTCGGCGTAGCGTCGGCGCTCCGACGCCTCGGAAGTGTCCACGTCCTCTGCGTCGGCCACCTCGTCCTCAGTAGTCCCTTCCCGGCCCAGGAGTTCGTCGCTGGCCCAGCGGCTCGCCGGACCGATGGCCACCACCGCGCCGCCGCCCCGTACCCAGGCCTGGAGGCAATCCCGAACTTCCGCCGGCGGCGCGCCGCCGCCGAAGCGGCCGCCGCCGAGAGCCAACACGACGTGCGTGTACCGGTCCAGGTCCACGCCGCCCAGCGCGGCGAGATCGACCAACGACGCCTCGACGCCGAAGCGCTCGTCGAGCAGATGCCAGGCCTCGCCTACCCGGTACGACGAGGCGCCGGAACCGGTCACGAGCAGCGGCCGCGGGGCGGCAAGCGGCCGCAGGCTCGGGCTGCCCAGGTCGACCCCGGCCGCTGCCTGACCACTGATCAACCGGTGGACATCGACGCCGTCGGCGGCCGCCGCCTCGGCGAGCAGTCCCTCCAGGTCCACCCCGGCGTTGGCGCCTGGCTCGCCCGCCCGGCCGACCGGCACGACGATCGCTCCCGGTTCAAAGGATTGCGTACCGCCGGCCGTCTCGGCCACGAACGGCCGCACGGCGGCGCGCGTCCGGGCGCCGGCCCGCTGTAGCCGGTTGAGGGCGCGCGGCGCAAAGTAACCGTCCCACGAGAAGGCGTAGGCGTACACCACGTCGTTCGGCCCAGCATCGCCGAACCGGCCCGGCTCAACCGAGGCATCCGTCACCGGCGCTCCGAGCATGTCCTGCCGGTAGGCGCCGCCTTCGAGCAGGTCGTACTCGGCGCCGAAGGCGAGCGGCAGCGTCCAGGCCGAGACGTCGTAGAAGACCGAGTCATTGAACTCGGTCACCTTCTCGAAGAACGACCGGACGAGGGTCGTCTGCGGCTGCTCGAGCGGCACCAGCCAGGACCCGCCGGAGGGATAGGCGCGACCGTCGAGCGCGATGTCATCCACCGTCCCGTAGACCTCGATCTCGTGACGCAGCAGAAGGTCCAGCATGCGATGGGCCCGCCCGCGGTCGCCGTCGACATGGAACACGTAGGCGGCCGGACCGGACTCCTCCGCTGAGGCCAGAGCGCCGCGGAAGAAGTCGCGCTGGTGCTCCAACAGCTCGAGGCGCTTCGCCACGCCGCCCTCGACCATGGACATGGAGGCCAGCAGGTGGTTCTTGATCCCGAAACCGAAGGCGAGTTCTCCGTTCGCCGTCTCGATCCGGTGGCCCTCGGCGCTCGCCTGCTCAAACAGGAAGCCGACCGCGCCGTGAGCGTCCGGGTAGGTCGAACCCTTGCCCAGGTAGAAGTCGTCGAAGCCCTCGCGGCTGTAGTACAGCCGGCCCATTCCGTCGAACACGGCGGCATGGTGAGCGGCGATCGCCTCTGTCAGCTCCACGTTGCGTTCGGGAATCAGGGGATTCCGCCGACTGGGGACGCCCGGCTGGAAGAAGAACGTGCTGTTTGCGCCCATCTCGTGGAAGTCGCCCACCAGGTTCGGCTGCCAGGCCTTCCAGGTCGCCATCCGGGCCTGCGACTCGGGGTGCTGCAGCAGCAGCCAGTCCCGGTTCAGGTCGAACCAGTAGTGGTTCGTGCGTCCGCCCGGCCACGGCTCGCGGTGCTCCCTGTGCCCCGGGTCGGCATTCACCACCTTGCCCCGATTCGTGTTGGCCCAGTGCGCGAAGCGGCCCAGCCCGTCGGGGTTCAGGCTCGGGTCGATCAGCACCACCGCCCGCTCCAACTGCTCGGCCACCACTGGCGACAGCGACGCCGCGAGGTGATACGCGACCAGCATCGAGGCGTTCGACCCGCTCGGTTCGTTGCCGTGAATGCTGTAACCGAGCCAGATGACGACCGGCAGGCCGTCCAGCTCCGGCGCCGGCAACCGGGGGTCGACCAGACCGCGCCGGTGTTCGCGGATCTCGTCGAGCCGAGCGTGGTTGCGCGGCGCGGTGATCGCCAGCAGGAGCTGGGGACGCTGTTCGTGAGTCCGCCCCTGCACCGACACCGACACCCGCGCCGACGAGGCCGCCAGCTCCCGCATGTATGCATTCAACTGATCGGGGCGGACGTGCCAGTCGCCGACCTCGTAACCGAGCACCGTGGACGGTCGTGGGACGTCCGGATCGTAGGCGGCCGGATCGGCCGCGTCCGGCAGGTAGTACGACAGCTCCTCGGCCGCCGCTGGGCCGCAGAGCAGCAGGAAAACAAGGGGCAATCTGGCGAACCTGGCGAGCATGGCGGGAGTGTAGCCCCGAGCCCGGCGCTACGAGTCTCTGACCGCGGCGTGCACGTCCTCGAACTCCTCCGCCGCCCCTTCGGGAGGCTTCGTCCACAGACTGACGATCACGGTCGCGCCCAGGCCGGCGAGCAGGCCCGGGATCAGTTCGTACAGGTCGTAGTACGACGTCTTGAAGAGCAGCACCCAGGCCACCGTCACCGTGAAGCCCGTGAACATCCCGGCCACGGCGCCCGGCAACGTCGTGCGCTTCCAGAACAACGAACAGAGGACCACCGGTACGAAGGCGCCGCCCAGGCCGGACCAGGCGAAGAGGATGAACCAGAACAGCACCCGGGGCTCCGCCAGAGCGAACGGCAGGGCGATCAACCCGACCAGGACCGTGACGTAGCGGCCGTAGCGCGTCAGGCGCGCGTCTCCGCCGGTCGCGCCCAGGATCTTCTG
This sequence comes from Candidatus Multivorans sp., assembly GCA_965247095.1. Taxonomy (GTDB): domain Bacteria; phylum Acidobacteriota; class Thermoanaerobaculia; order Multivoradales; family Multivoraceae; genus Multivorans. The sequence continues at coordinate 2,106,645 of OZ251997.1, forward strand.
CGCGAAATCCCGCACCACGGAGGAAGAGGCGAGGATCAGCAGCGAATCGACCGTCGACATGATCGCGCCGAGCACGATGACCAGGAAGATGCCGGTGAAGACGGCCGGGAACAGCTCGGTGCTCATCATCGGCATGACGGTCTCCTGGTCGTCGAGCATCGGGAACAGAGCCCGCCCGGCGATCCCCGTGAACACCGCGCCGAGGTCGAACAGCACCATGCACACGACCGCGATCGGTCCACCCTTCACCAACTCACGGCCCGAGGCGGCGGACATGAAGCGGGTCAGGAGCTGAGGCGCGCCCAGGAAGGCCAGCCCGATACCGGCGAAGCTCGCGGCCGAGAGCACGCCCGGCCAGGTCGCCCCGTGGCTGCCCATCGCTCGCAGGAGCGCCGGATCCGCCGCCTCGAGTGTGCCGATCACTTCGCCCCAGCCGCCGGCGGCGGCAAAGCCGACGATCGGCAGCAGGACCAGTCCGCCGACCATGAGCAGCCCCTGCACCACGTCCGAGTAGGCAACCGCCTTGAAGCCGCCGACGGCGGTGTAGAACACCGTCACGACCACCCCCAGCCACACGCCGGCGCCATAGCTGAAGCCAAGGAACGACGAGAACGCCTTGCCCGTCGCGACCAGTTGGGCGCAGCAGTAGACCGTGACCATGGACAGGGTGATCGCTATCGAAAGCACCCTGAGGAGGTGATAGCGATCCCGGAACCGCTGCTCCAGGTAGTCGGGAACGGTGATCGCCCGGTAGCGGTCGGTGTATTCCTTGAACGGGCGCGCGACGAAGGTCCACGCAATCGCCACGCCCATCACCTCGCCGAACACGACCCACAGCGCGTGGAAGCCGACCGCGTAGCCCATCCCGGTGAGGCCGAGCAGCAACCAGCCGCTCTCGCCCGTGGCGTTCGAACTGAACGCGATCACCCAGGACGGCAGCTTCCTGCCGGCAATGTAGTAACCCTCGAGGGTCGCCCCCTCGCGCCGGCTCCACAGGCCGAGCCCGAGCAGCACGAGCATGTACAGAGCGAGCGGAATCAGGACCAGGTAGCTCACGCTCATGCGGTGCCGCTCCCTGCCGATCCATCCTCGCCACGGCGCCCGCGCCGCGCCTCCGCCCAGCGCCGCAGCAAGTGGAGCGCCGGCCCGGCGCAGACCGAGACCACGAGCAGAACCCAGGTCGAGATCGGCAGACCGCGCAACATGGACCGGCAGGCTAGCAGCCGACGGGCCGGCTGCTAGCCTCGGCAACCGCTCATGCGAACGCTGAACAAGACAATGCGTACCGCCGTTCTGGCCGCCGCGCTGGCGGCGGTCCCCGCTACGCCGACTCGCGCTCAGGACGCCGGCATCAACGCCGGCATCGACGAGAGCACCTTCCTCGAGCGTAGCCGGCGCCTGATCTACGAGGGGCGGCGCTCAGGCGAGGGGTACTTCTCCGCCGACGGCGGGCGCCTGGTCTTCCAAAGCGAGCGGCGCCCCGAGAACCCGTTCTACCAGATCTACCTGCTCGATCTGGCCACCGGCGACACGCGCGAAGTGTCGACCGGCGCCGGCAAGACAACCTGCGCCTTCATCCGCCCGGACGGATCCGAAATCCTGTTCGGCTCAACCCACCACGACCCGCGCTCGGCCGAACTGCAGCAGCAGGAACTCGACTTCCGCGCCTCGGGCCAGGAACGCCGTTACGCCTGGGACTACGACCCGGAGATGGATATCTACGCGACGCCGATGCCCGGCGGCGACCCGGTCAGGCTCACCGATGCCCGCGGCTACGACGCCGAAGGAAGCTACTCGCCCGACGGCGAGTGGATCGTCTTCTCCTCCACTCGGGACGCGTACAACCGAGACCTCAACGAGCGCGAAGCGAACCTGCTGGAAGTCGACACCGCCTACTTCGGCGAGATCTACATCATGCGTGCCGACGGTAGCAGCCAGACCCGGCTCACCGACGTGCCCGGATACGACGGCGGTCCCTTCTTCTTCGCCGACGGTTCCCGGATCGTGTGGCGGCGCTTCAAGGAAGACGGCCTGATCGCCGATGTCTGGTCGATGAAGCCGGACGGCTCGGACCAGCGCCAACTGACCGACTTCGGGGCCATGAGCTGGGCCCCGTACCAGCACCCCTCCGGGGAGTACATCTTCTTCGCCTCGAACAAGCTCGGTTTCGAGAACTTCGAGGTCTTCATCGTCGACACGGAAGGAACGAAGGAACCCGTTCGCGTCACCTACACCGATCGCTTCGATGGACTTCCCGTTCCCTCACCGGACGGCCGCCAACTCACCTGGACCTCCAGCCGGCACGCCGGCGACGGCGGGCAGCTCTACATCGCCGACTGGAACCACGAGGCAGCGCTTCAAGCTCTCGGCGGCTCGCCCCTCAGGCAACGCGCCGAAGAACCTCGAACGGTCACCGACCAGGATCTTCCCCGTGACGCCCTCAAGGCGCATGTGGCCGCACTTGCCTCGCCCGAACTCGCGGGACGGCTGACCGGCTCCGACGGCGAGAAGCTGGCCGCCGAGTACATCGCAACGCAGCTCCGCGAGATCGGCGCCACGCCCCTGCCGGGCGAGGACGACCTGCTGCTCGACTTCGAGTTCACGGCGGGGGCTCGCGACATGGGATCGTCGATCCGGATCGAAACGGACGGCGCCAGTCACAGCTTCGACGACAACACGCAGTTCCAGGCCCTCGGCTTCTCCGACGCGGTCGGGGCGGAGGGTCCGGTGGTGTTTGCCGGCTACGGCATCCGTGTCCCGGACTCCCAGGACTTCGGCTACGACAGTTACGCCACCCTGGACGTCAAGGACAAGATCGCCGTCGTTCTCCGCTACGTCCCCGAGGACGTCGAGGGCGAGGCGCGGGCCATCCTCAACCGGTACTCCGGACTTCGCTACAAGGCGCTGACCGCGCGCGAGGCCGGCGCCAAGGCGCTCCTGGTCCTCACCGGGCCGCGGTCGCCGAACGCCGGCGCCACCGTCCCGATGGCCTTCGACACCGCCGCCGCCGGGTCCGGGATCACCGCAGCCAGCATCGGCGGCAAGGTCGGCGAGGCGATCTTCGCGGGCGCCGACCGGACCATCGAGGAGATTCAGAAGAGCTTCGACGACGGCAACCCGCACACCGCCGGCTTCGATCTTCCCGGCGTCCGGATCAGCCTGAACGTCGCGATCGAACGCGAGCGGCGTCAGGCCCACAACGTCGTCGCGGTCCTCGCCGGCGGAGAGGGCGCCAGCCGCGTGAAGCCGTGGGTGGTGCTCGGCGCCCACTACGACCACCTCGGCCACGGCCGCGGCGGCAACTCCCTCGCCCGCGAGGATGAGACGAACGCGGTTCACCCGGGCGCCGACGACAACGCCTCCGGCACCGCCGCAGTGATCGAAGCCGCCCGCCAGTTGCGGGAGATGGGACACGACCGGAACATCGCGGTCGCTCTCTGGTCGGGAGAGGAACTGGGTCTCCTCGGCTCGGCGGACTTCATCGACGCCCCGGTCATCCCGACCGATCAGATCGCGGCCTACGTCAACCTCGACATGGTCGGGCGGGTCCGCGACAACCGCTTGAGTATCCAGGCGCTCGGTTCGAGCCCCGACTGGAACAGTCTGGTCGAGGCCGCCAACGTCCCGGTCGGATTCGACCTCGGCATGCAGACCGATCCGTACCTGCCGACCGACAGCTTGAGTTTCAACCGCGCCGGCATTCCCACCGCGAACCTGTTCAGCGGCTCGCACGAGGACTACCACCGTCCCACGGACACCGCGGATCGGATCGACTACGACGAGCTCGAGCGGGTGACGCGCTTCGCCGCCCTGCTCACACGCCGGGCTGCGAACCGAGCCGAGCCGCTCCAGTTCGCCAAGGTCGAACGCTCGCTCCAGCAGGGCGGCAGCCGCGACACCGTGCGCGCCTACACCGGCACCATCCCCGACTACGCGAGCGAGGTGGAGGGGCTCCTGCTCGGCGGCGTCATGGAGGGCGGCCCGGCGTCCGCGGCCGGCCTGCAGAGCGGCGACGTGATCGTCGAGTTCGCCGGCCAGAAGATCGCCAACATCTACGACTACACCTACGCCCTGGACGCCGTGAAGATCGACGTTCCGATCGAGGTCGGCTACCTGCGCGACGGTGAGCGTCACACGACGACGCTAACGCCGCGGGCGAGGCGATGACCCGACCCACCACCTTCCTGACGTAACTCTCCCGGAGGAGACGCACATGAACCTCACGCGCCGCATCCGACTGTTCTCTGCCCTACTCACGCTCCTCGCACTCCTGCCCGGCGCGGCCGCCGATCAGGCCGGGGCGGCGCCGCTGCCGGTCGCCGAGCCGGAGAGCGTCGGCATGTCCAGCGAGCGGCTGCAGCGCCTCTCCGACGCGATGGCCGGCTACATCGACCGCAAGCAGGTCGCCGGCATCGTCACCCTGGTAGCCCGCCGCGGCAAGGTCGTTCATTTCGAAGCCCAGGGCGACCGGTGGCCGGAAGAAGGCGCGCCGATGACCCGGGACACGATCTTCCGCATCGCCTCGATGACGAAGCCGATCGCCTCCGTGGCGCTGATGACCCTCTACGAAGAGGGCAGGTTCCAGCTTCGCGATCCGATCGCCAAGTACCTGCCCGAATTCGCCGAGATGCAGGTCGCCGTGGCGCCGGACGCCGACGAATACCTGGGAGCGCCCTACAAGCTGGTGGGGGCCGCGCGGCCGATCACCGTCCAGCACATCCTGACCCACACCGCCGGCTTCGCGAACAGCTACCGCGGGCTGGCGAGCGCCGAGTACGCCAAGCTCCGGGAGCAGCGCACACCCGACTCGACGGTCGGCGACTTCGTCTCCGCCCTGGCCGAAGTGCCGCTCGAGTTCCACGCCGGGGACGCCTGGCAGTACGGCCCTTCCGTCGATGTCGTCGGGCGGCTGGTCGAGGTGCTCTCGGGCCAGACCTTCGACGAGTACCTGAAGGCGCGGATCTTCGCGCCGCTCGGAATGACCGACACCTATTTCTACCTGCCCGAATCGAAGGTCGACCGTTTCGCCGCGCTCTACCGGCCCGGCGAGGACGGCACGATCGTCCTCACCGAGCCGCCGGACTTGAACGCCCGCCAGGTGCGCGAGCCGCACAAGTACTTCAGCGGTTCCGGCGGACTCGTCTCGACCGCCGCCGACTACTACCGCTTCCACCAGATGATGCTCTCCGGCGGCGAACTGGACGGGAACCGTGTGCTCGGCCGCAAAACCGTCGAACTGATGACCACGAACCACACCGGCGACCACGGCATCTGGCTGCGCGGACCGGGCTACGGCTTCGGTCTCGGCTACAGCGTGGTCACGGACAAGGGACCCTCCGCAATGCCTGCCTCGGTCGGTTCCTACTCCTGGGGCGGCGCCTACTGCACCGTCTTCTGGGTCGATCCGGAGGAGGAGCTGATCGGCATCCTGATGACCCAGGTGAGGCCGTACACCCACCTCAACATCCGCCAGGATCTGCAGACGCTGACCTACCAGGCCATCGTCGACTGAGCTGCGGGCAGCGTCGGGGACTCCGGTGGCAACCTGGGCAATCGGCGATGTCCACGGCTGCTTCCGCACCCTGGAGGCGCTCGTAGACCGACTCGATCTCGACATCGGGCGAGATCGCCTCTGGATGGTCGGCGACCTGGTCAACCGGGGCCCGAGTTCCCTCCAAGTGCTCCGCTGGGCGCGGGCGCTGGACGACGAGATGGGCGATCGATTCCAGGTCGTGCTGGGAAACCACGACCTGCACCTGATCGCCCGGCAACTCGGAATCGCCAGGGCACGGTCGGGCGACACGCTGGAGGCGGCGCTGAGCGCCACCGACGGCCCCGACCTGGTCGACTGGCTTCGTCGACGCCCCTTCATTCACTCCGCGCGGATCGGCGATACCGACTTCGTACTGGTCCACGCCGGATTGCTACCGGGCTGGTCCCGGAAGGACGCCCTCGAGGCAGGCGAGCGCCTGCAGCGGCAGCTCCAGGGTCCAAGGGCCGAGTGCCTGCTGCGTCGCGAGAACACGGGCAGACACCGTGCGGCGGCCAGCAAGGCGGCCCTGTCCGCGATGACACGCACGCGAATGCTCGACTCAAAGCGAGCCCCCCACGCCTACAACGGTCCGCTCGAAGAGGCGCCCCAGCACCTGAGCCCCTGGTTCGCCGTCGAGCCTCGCGGCTGTCCCGACCACACCGTGGTCTGCGGTCACTGGGCCGCGCTCGGCCTGCACCTGCGGCCGAACCTGATCGCTCTGGACACCGGCTGCGTGTGGGGCGGGCTACTCACAGCGATCCGCCTCGAAGATCGCCGCGTCGTCCAGGAAGACGTGGTCGATCGACTCCAGGCGGTTGTCGACACCGCCGGCTGCTCACCAACGCCCAATGGGGCCTCCAAACCGCCTAAGGGCCGACTGCGGCGTTCCTGAGCCGACACCGGAACCGCAAGGGCCAATTTCGGACAGATACGCACGTTTCTTGACAGCAGCCGCATCCGCGGCGGTAGGCTAGTTGCCGTCAGCCTCGACGGTCGTCGCGTCGTACGGGAGAGGGTGGTCGATCAACCAACGATCGACGCGTGTCGTGGCCGACTGTCGCGGAAGTTCGGGTGTCCCTACAGGTAGCTTGAGGCTTCTGCTGGAGGAATCCCGGAATAGCGTTATGTCTATAAGTTGCTGTATAGTGAAGGGCTACCGGGGGCACTCGGGAACCAGGCATCCGCAATGCTCCCGGATCGGGCTTGACGGTAGACGGATCAATAGGTTGAGAGCCCACCTTCAGCAGCCAGAGACTTCGGCGCCGCCTTGTCTCGCCGGAAGCGCGCATCGGCGAGTCGCGACGCGGGGCTGCGAGCGGCTCACCGGCCTCTTGCTTCTGCTCGTCCTCCTCCTCCTCGGCTCGGCCGCTTCAGTCCAAGCACAGACGATTTCCATCGTAGGAGGGTCCGGCGACGAGCGAACCGGCGTGCCGCTCACGGTCACGCTGAATCGCAGCTCTCAGAGCGGCGAAGTCCGCGTCCGGTACAAAGCCGACAACGGCCCAACGGCTCGAAGAACACCGATTGCGAGCTCACGCAGTGTCACTCCCGGCGCAGACCTGTGCACACAGCCGGACGTGTTCGGTTACTACGGCCACTTCGAGTACCAGAGCGGGCAACTGATCTTCCCGGCAGGAGATGACACGGTCGTAAGGACGGCGACCGTGCGAGTCTGTCCCGGTCGCTGCTTTCCGCCCTAGGGGTACCAACTGGAGTTCGTACTCCTTGACGACGGAGGAGTCACGCCCGATCAACGCACCGCCCTCGGAACGATTCTGCCGCTTCCGAATCAACCAACGCCCTGCACACCCCGTGTGATCGGTGGCGACGGCGGCGGCGGTGATGGCGGCGGCGGCGGTGATGACGGCGAGGGTGACGGCGAGGGCGAGGGTGACGGCGAGGGTGATGGCGACGGCGATGGCGACGGCGATGGCGACGGCGAAGAGCCGACAGTCCGAATCGCCGACACTGAGGCCTCGGAGGACGAAGGCGGGCTGTCCTTTGCCGTAACCCTCTCATCGGAGACCGGCGAACAGGTAACCGTCGACTGGGCGACATCGGCGGGCACCGCCACTCCCGGCAGCGACCGGGACTACACCGAATCGAGTGGAACGCTGACCTTCATGCCCGGTCAGACCGCCCGCACGATTCACGTCCCAGTGCGAGACGACAAGATTCAGGAGGACGACGAAACCCTGTCGGTTGCCCTGAGCGGGCCAACCAACGCCACCATCAAGAACGACATGGGAACGGCTACCGGAACCATCGTCGACAACGACGCTTTCCCGCGCATCCGGATCGCCAATGCCTACGCCGATGAAGACGATCGCGAACTGGAATTCGCGATCACGCTCGAGGGCCGCACCACCCGATCCGCAACGGTTGAGTGGACGACCACGCCGGGCACGGCGAAGCCCGACATGGACTACGTGCCGGCCAGCGGCACCCTGATCCTCGGTCCGACCGCAATCCGGGGAACCATCCTCGTCGAACTGATCGACGACGACGTGAAGGAAGACAACGAGACCCTGACCCTGACCCTCAGCCGGCCGGTGAACGCGAGGATCAATGGACGCACCATCTCGGCAACGGGCACCATCAGGGACAACGACAGGCTCCGTGAGCCGCCCCCACCGCCGCCCGAAATCCGGATCGCCGATTCCCGCGCCGACGAGTCCGCCGGCCGCCTTGTGTTCACAGCGACCCTAAGCCGAGCCGTGCAGCAGCCGGCGACCGTTCGTTGGGCCACCTCGGACGGATCGGCGACGGCGGGAACGGACTACGTCGCGGGGATCGGGACGCTGACCTTCGCACCAGGTGCGACTTCGGCAGAGATCGCGGTCGGGCTGCTCGACGACCTGGTGCACGAAGAGACGGAGATCTTCCACATCACACTCTCCGATCCGGCGAATGCAACTCTCGGAGTATCGAAAGCGTCGGGCCTCATCCAGGACGCCGACGGACCCGAACTCGTCGAGGCCTGGCTCGCGCGCTTTGCCCGCACCGCCGCGAGTCACGCGTTGGAAGCGGTGGAAGATCGCATCCGGCGCCGACGCGACCATGGCTCTCACCTGACGATCGCAGGCCGGAGGCTCGACCTGTCCAGCGGCGATTCATGGGCCGCGGCAAGCTCCTCATGGACGGGCCCGGCAACCGGCGCGGGGCTGCTGCCCGGCCATCTTGGAACACCGGCCGCTGCCGTTACGTCCGGTGGGATGTCCGGTGTATTCGGCGGATCTTCCTCTACGAGTCTGCTCCAACCCCCGACTGGCTTCGGGGTACGGCAGCCCTACGGTGGCCCGGCGATCGGGCGAACCGGCCACTCCGGAGTGTTCGGCATGGAGTTGGGTGACCTGCTGCTGCGGAGTTCCTTCCAGTTCTCCGGCGCCACTGGCGGGGAACGGATCGGCCTGGGCCTCGTCGCCCCAGCCGACGAAGGAAGCGAACCCGACGCGGAAGGCTCCACCGGCTACGGCTGGTCGATCTGGGGCCGTGGCGCAACGACACGCTTCGGCGGCGGCGAAGACAATCTGTCCGTCGACGGTGATGTCGCGACCGGCACGGTGGGAATCGACTTCGAGCGCGGACGCGTCATCTTCGGCGTCGCCGCCTCTCACAGCTTCGGGCAGGGCGACGTCCTCGAGTACGGAAACGGGCGCCGGGTCAAGCGGGACACCGACATGGAGAGTTCCCTGACCACCGGTCTGCCCTACCTGCGGGTCGCACTGACCGACGGCCTGTCGATCTGGGGCATCCTCGGCCGCGGCCGGGGCTCGATGACGATGACCCAGGGCGACCTCGGCTCGGTCGAGACCGACATCGCGATGAGCATGGGCGCACTTGGCCTCCGGCAAGACCTGAAGAAGTCCGCTTCCGAGTGCCACTGTCTCGACCTGGCCCTGAAGACCGACTTCCTGATGCTGAACGCCACCGCCGACGAGAGCGTGGCCCTGCCCGAGCTGTCGAGGGACGTGAGTCGTGCACGCCTGATGATGTAGGGGTCCAGGACCACGAAGCTCGACTCGGGCGCGGTGCTCATACCGTCCGCTGAAGTGGGTCTGCGCTGGGACGGCGGGGACGCGGAGACGGGAGGCGGAATGGAGTTCGGCGCCGGTATCCGCTACGCGAATGCCCCTCACGGATTGCTCATGGAGCTGAAGGGCCGTTCGCTGCTGACCCACCAGTCCGGCGAACTCACCGAATGGGGCCTTGCCGGCGCCATCCGAGTCGATCCCGGGCCGTCGGATCGCGGTCTCTCGTTCGGCCTGCGCTCCTCCTGGGGTAACGCCTCGAGTGGCGTTACCCGTCTCTGGGAGCAGCAACAGGGCGCCACGGCGCTCGGATACCGCAACACAGAGATGAGATCCCTGGCGGAAGCCGATCTCGGCTACCGGCTGAACCTGTTCGGCGACCGCACCAGACTGATGCCATACCTTGGCGCCGGCCTGTCGGAACAGTCGGGGCAGGCGTACCGTCTCGGTGCACGGCTGAGACTCTGGGAGTCGCTCGATCTCGACCTCGAAGGCGCGCACCGCGACAGTCCCGGACTCCTGCCGTCAGGCTATGTGCTCGGCGTCCGCGGTTCCTACCGCTGGTAGCGGGGTTGGGGCCAAACGCCGAGCCCGCGCGGAGTTTGGCGGCTCTTGCAGATTCATCGGGCTGCTCCGGAAACCAATCCGGGCGCCGATGCGTTGTACCTTGTGGAGGCCACCGGTTCATCTCCGGGGATCGACAGGAAGAACCCGGGTGGCGCGATCCGCGCCACCCGCGAACCAGTCCGAGCGCCCGTCATCGGGCGCTCGGATGGAAGGCAATCGACATGAAGGACGCATACGCGATCTCGCGGATCCTGCTGGCCGATGTCTACGACGCGACGGCGCACGAGGAGTCGGCCCCGGCGCCGCCGCGCCAGCGCCTGCGCCGGCTTGCACTCACCCTGTCGACGCTGCTCTTTGCGGCGGCTCACGCGCCGGCCGCCAAGCGGGCAGCGCCTGACGAGGCGCTCGACCACCTGAACGAGATGACGCTGACGATCGGCGCCTGTGAGAGCGGCGGAGTGCTCTCCCCCGCCGAAGCAGAGCGCCTCCGCCAGATGAGCGAGGCGTTGGACCGCAGCCTCCGCCACGACCGCGGCTAGAACTCAGCGCAGTCCGAGCCGCCCCGGTAGTTCTTCGATCATCAACTGATCGACGTGCCCAGGGCCCGAGCCGATCGCCACTACGTCGAACTTGCCGAACCGCTCCAGCGGCCCAACGTTGTAGAGCAGGAAGCGCCCCGCACCGACCCCGCGGTCGCGCAGTGAATCGCCCAGTCTGTCCAAGAGTTCCTCGAAGCTCAGGCCCGCCAGATCGCGGTGGACGAAGCCCTGCGCCTGGTAGGGGGGCCGGCCCTCGGGATACAGCCGGTCGACCAGGTTCATCGGCGTGCTCGTACCGCCCCAGCGCCCGTTGCATTCCGTGAACACGACCCGATCCCGCTGCAGCACCAGGTGGTCGAACGAGCAGCGGCCAACATAGCCCATCCCCTGCAGAGCGGCCGCCACCTGGCCGGACTGCGAGACGATCGCCTGCTCTACATCGGCGGGCAGTCCGCTCGGCCGGCTGCCCACGAAGACGCCCTCCTCGCCCGCCAGGATCTGCTCGTAGACACCGTCGAGCCGCGGCCCGCCGCCGCCCGGCGGCGGCAGCCACCACTGGGTCGACGGCGACGATGTCGATTCTTCCCAGGCAACCGCGAGCACCTCTTCGCTACCGTCCCATCCCGTGCGTTCGAGAAAACCGCGGACGATGTCGAGTACGCCGATGAACCCCTTTCGGCGCAGGGCCGGCGACTCGAACACCTCGTTGCCCATGGCCGACGCACACCGCAACCGCTTGAGCGCAACCGCCGGACTCGCCTCGGCCAGCTCGAGCAATGCGCGAGCCAGGGCCTCGGCGGACGCCGAGCGACGGCTGGCGGGCAGGAAGCCGGGTCCCAGAGCCGCGGTCACCAGATCCTCGAAGCTCGCCTTGTCGTTGGCAATCCAGGCGACCGGTGGCGGCGGCGCCAGCACCCGCACTGGTGTCCCGGTATCGGTAGCGACCGTAGCGGCCAGCTCCCAGATCACCTCGATGCCCATGAAGGGCTCGACCACCAATCCCCCCCTTGCGGTCGCCAGAGCGGCCAAACGGGCACGGGGAGCACCGGCCATGCAGCCCCGCGCGACCGCGAGCCGGTCGCGACCAGGATCGACCTCCAGCAACTCTGCCGCGCCGAGACCCAAGACACCCCGGAAGTACCGCTCGTACCCGGGCGAGGCGGGGGTCGTGGCGGCAACGATGTCACCCTGCGCCGCCCGAAGTCGGGCCCGGTGCTGGTAGGACTCGGCGCCCGCGATTCCGTCGAGAAAGGGAATCCCCGTGAAGTCGTCGATGTGCAGAGCCGGTGTCCCGCCGTCGTTCCCCAGGTAGCGGTAGGGCTCGAACGCGACCAGCCGGCGCCGGAGGTCGAGCCGCTCCTCGAAGTCCTCCACAACCAGGCGAACGCTCATCGCACCGCTCCCGGCGAGCAGGCGCTGCCCGATTCGACCAGCAGACGGCGGCAGGTCCGCCGGTCCACCTTGCCCGAGGGCGCTACCGGGAGCCGCTCGACTACCCGCCATTGCCTCGGCAGCTTGAAGCCGGCCAGTCGGGCGCCGAGACGCCGCTCCAGTTCAGCGAGCCCGCCAAGCGACTCGAACCCAGCAGCCGGGACCAGGACGGCGCCCACCTGCTCGCCCCACTCCTCGTCCTCCAGACCGACGACGCAGGCGGCCGCGGCGCCCTTCCACTCGAGCACGGCGGCTTCGACCTCGGCCGGATCGACGTTCTCTCCGCCGGTCACGATCCGGTCCGCGCGCCGGCCCAGGACACGCAGCCGGCCACGCTCGTCGACCGCGCCCACGTCGCCGGTGTCGAACCAGCCGTCCGCGTCGAAGGGACGGTCCAGCGGCGCGCCCGGTTCGGCGGCGAGATAGCCGTCGAAGAGGACCGACCCTCGGATCTGGATCGAACCCGAGGCGCCCACCCTTGCCTCGACGCCGGGCACAGGCGGTCCGACGCCGCCGGCAGAGAGGTTCGCCGGACGCTCCGTGGCGACCTGGGAACACGCCTCCGTGAGCCCGTAGGTCGCGAACACCGGCCAGCTTCGCCGCCGGGCGCGCGCCATCAGCGCGGGCGGCGCCGGCGCCCCACCCACGAGCACCGCGCGCAGCGATTCCGGCGGACACCCCTCGTGACCGTCCAGGAGGCGGCCGAGCATCGTGGGCACCACGGACAGCAGGGTCACCCGCTGGCGCTCGATCAGACGCAGCGCACCGTCCGGGTCAAAGGCGCCGTCCGCCCTGCGCCCCCCCAAGACGATCGTCCTCCGCGCCAGGAGCGATCGGACCACGATCATGAGACCGCCCACGTGCGCCGTCGGCAGGCTGAGTAGCCAGCGATCGCCCTCATGGCATCCAAAGACTGCGGCGTGCGCCTCCGACGAAGCCCGTAGCGCCCCGTGGCTGAGGACGGCGCCTCGCGGCCGGCCCGTGCTGCCGGACGTAAACACTACCACCGCGCCGCCGCCGATCGGGCTGTTGTTCGCTGCGCCGCCGGGCAGCGCGGTCAGGGCGCCGGCACCCTCGATCACGAACGAGGCGCCGGTCATCGTCAGCACCCGGTCCCTCTCGGCACTGGTCCAGCGCGGATGAAGGAGGACGAAGGACACCCGGTCCTCCAACAGGGCCAGGACCGCGGTGACGGTCTCGACGCCCATGCCGCCCACCACCGCGACTACCTGATGCGACGCGCCCTCGAGACGGCTCTGAACAACGGCGCGGACAGGGTCCGTACGCTCCGCCAGATCGGCCCATGTCAGCGCGCGCCCGCCATGGGCAAGCGCAACCCCCTCCGGCGCCTCCCGCGCGGCGGCCCGAACCGACAATTCCGTTCTCAGTTTGCAGCCCCCAATACGATGCCGACCGACAACAGGACACCGAACACCAGGAGCAGGCGGGCAGTCGCCGCCAGAGACGCATTCAAAGCCGCTCCCTCGCCCCGCCATACCGACCGCAGCACGGTCACCGCAAGCGGCAGCGCCAGCCAGGACAGGAGAGGCCAGAGGCCCAGGTGGGGCACCAGCGGCAGCGTCGCAAGGTGGGCGAACAGCAGCAGCGCCGCATACTCGAGCCGCGCGAACCGGGGGCCGAAGCGCACCGCCAACGTCCGCTTGCCGGCGAGCGCGTCCCCTTCAAGGTCGCGCAGGTTGTTGGTGACCAGGATCGCCGTCGCCAGCGCACCCACTGCGAGGCCGGACCACCACGCCGCAACCGGCACCTGCAACGCCTGCACGTACACCGTGCCGCATACCGCCACCAGGCCGAAGAAGAGGACGACGAACAGATCGCCCAAGCCGGTGTACGCCAACGCCCAGGGCCCGGCCGTGTAGAGCAGACCGGACACGATCGACACCGCGCCGACAACGAGCACCGGCCAGCCGGCCACAGCCGCAAGATAGAGCCCGCACGCCATGCAGATCCCGAACGCGACCCAGGCCCCGGCCCATACCTGGCCGCGGCTGAGCAGTCCCGACTGAACCGCTCGCGCCGGGCCGACGCGTCGCTGTGTGTCGGCGCCACGGTCGAAGTCGAGGACATCGTTGGAGAGGTTGGTGCCGATCTGGATCGAGATCGCGACGCCCAGGGCAGCCAGGGCGGGACCGGGGATGAAACCGGTGACGGAGACGGCGCAAGCCGTACCGACCACCACCGGCGTCACCGCGGCCCAGAGGGTCTTCGGCCGGCTCGCCTGCACCCAGGCTCGCAGGCCTCCGCGGCGGCTCATGGATAGCGCTGAAACTTCGAGAAATCGGGCTTCCGTTTCTCGAGGAACGCCTGCCGCCCCTCCTGCCCCTCCTGCGTCATGTAGAACAGCAGCGTCGCGTTGCCCGCCAGTTCCTGGAGACCCGCCTGGCCGTCGCAGTCGGCGTTCATCGCCGCCTTCAGGCAACGCAGCGCCATGGGGCTGTTGGCCAGCATCTCGCGGCACCACTGGAGCGTCTCCTCCTCGAGCCGTTCCAGCGGCACGACGGTGTTGACGAGTCCCATGTCCAGCGCCTGCCGGGCGTCGTACTGGCGGCACAGGAACCAGATCTCCCGCGCCTTCTTCTGACCCACGATCCGTGCCATGTAGGAAGCGCCGTAGCCGCCGTCGAAGCTGCCCACCCGGGGGCCGGTCTGGCCAAAGCGGGCGTTGTCCGCGGCGATCGTCAGATCGCAGATCATGTGCAGCACGTGCCCACCACCGATCGCATAGCCGGCGACCATGGCGACGACCGGTTTCGGCAACGTGCGAATCTGCCGCTGCAGGTCGAGGACGTTGAGGCGCGGCACACCGTCGTCCCCGACGTAGCCGGCGTCGCCCCGGATCCGCTGATCGCCGCCCGAACAGAACGCCAACGGCCCTTCGCCGGTCAGGATGACCGCTCCGACTTCGCCGTCGTCCCGCGCCTGGTCGACCGCCGCGCTCATCTCCTTGACCGTCAGCGGCCGGAAGGCGTTGCGAACCTCCGGCCGGTTGATCGTGATCTTGGCGATCCCCTCCGGTTCGCCATCGACATGGGACTTCTCGTACCGAATGTCGGTGTACTCACCGGCGCTGCGCCACTCCTGGCCCGATTCTCCACTCATCCCGCACGCCTCCTTCGACCGGCGACACTACAACGCCCAGGCCTCCCGAACCGAGTTACCAGGCCTCAACAAAGACTCATCTCTCACTCCTCATCCAGGAGGCGGTTATCCCCTTCCCTCTGCCGCATCACTCAGCAGCCGGGCCAATTCGGCCGGCGCCTCCAACGGGACGTTGTGACCAACGCCATCGACGACCCGGAGCCTCGCGACGGGAAGCTGCTCGACCATCTGCCTCGCCAAAGCGACGAACTTCGTATCCAGACCACCCACGATCAGCTCGACCGGGCAGGAGATCGTGGGCAAGAAGGACCGGTAGTCCGGCATCGCTCCGAGACTGAGCGCTCTCATCGCCGCAGCCAGGGCCAACGGGTCGTGACCAAGGCGAATCCGTCGCTGCTCTTCGAGCACTTCGGCGCCGAGCCGCTTCTGGCTTCGAAAGAGCGGCAGGTCCGACCACTTGCCGTCGAACGCGTCGAGGCCCTGTTGCTCGATGCAGCGCGCCCACTTCTCGTCCGACGCCCTCCGGGCCTCCCGCTCGTCCTCGGCGTCGATGCCCGGATTCGCGCCGATCAGGGCGGCGCCCGCGAACAGGTTGGGACGATGGACGAGCAGACCGAGCGCCAGACGGCCGCCCAGGGAGTAGCCGGCTACGAGCCGCGGCGGCGACACACGGGCCTCGATCTCCAATGCGAGTCGGCTCACCTCGGCCTCGAAGGTGTGGCCAGCCCTCCGGTCTTCTCCCGGTGAGCCGTCTTCGTTGCCGGCGTGCCCGCAGACTGCCGGAGTGTGAGTCGGCACCTGGAGCAGCGGCTTAATCCGCCGCCAACTCTCCGGGCTGCCGGAGAACCCGTGGATCAGGACAGCCGTCGTCATCGCGCCGCAGGGGACGAGACCATCGCCCGACGCAACGCCGCTTCGGCCCGGGCCAGGGCGTCGGCGGCGCACCTGGCCACGACCAGGGAGACGCCCCTGCGACTCACGGCAGCGCCGATCTCCTGCTCCAGCCCGGACGACTCCTCGACCCGCGCGTACGGGAGGCCGAACGCCTGCGCCAGCCCGGCGAAGTCAACCCCATGCGGAGTGAGCCAGTGTCTGCCTGCCGGGCCGCGGAACACCTCGGTCGAAGCGATCGGCAGCCGCTCGAAGATGCGTCCGCCCCCGTTGTCGATCACGACGATCACCGCGGGTGGACCTTCCCCGTACGCGGAGGCCACCGTCAGACCGTCCAAGTCGTGCAGCAGGCTGACATCGCCAAGGAGCAACACGCCGGCCGGAAAGCCGCCGGTGGAGAGCGACCCCAGGAAACCCGCCACGAGACCGTCGACTCCGCTCAGACCCCGCTGGCTGGCGACCCAGATGCGTCGCTCGAGCCCGTCAACCCAGGTTTCCACCAGGCGCACGGGCAGACTGTTGCCGAGCATCAGCAGACCGTTCGTCGGTGTCGCCGTTACCGTCGCCCGCGCCACTTCGCCATCATGAAGGCCACCCTCTCCGGAATCGCCGGCCAGCTTCGCAACCGCTCCGCTGAACCGACTGCAAAGGGCGAAGACATCCCGCCGCCACCCTTCGGCCGCCGGATCGACTGGATGTTCCTTCAATCGGCCGGAGAGGCCGGCAACAGTGGCGCCGACATCTCCAAGCAGGAACACCGACGCAAGTCCGGCCGGATCGGTCCAGGGCCCGTGCGAGACCACGACCTGCGACGCACCACACGCTTCCAGGAGGCGCTGCGCTCCCCCCGATACGGGCGGTGCTCCCACTTGGACGATGAGGTCCGGTAGCGCCACAGACTGCCCACCGTCAGCCGTCCAAGCCGCGCCCAGGCACTCCGCGAGATGCTCCGCTCCGCCGGAACTCGCCGCGTCCACGAAGCGACTCTGGCTAGTGGCCTCCGCCAGCAGCGGGAAGCCGGTCCACCGAGCCAGTTCAGCAAGGCCGAAGACATCGCCGCCGCGCCGGCGGCCGTCCGGCGGAGGCAGAGCCAGCGGACCGGCGACGATCAGCCCACGCTCCGCCTGCCGGCAAAGGCGCGCCGCGCGGTCCAGAAGATCCGGGTCCGGCGCGGCGCTCGGCATGCCGACCTCGAGCGGTTCACCGAGCAACTCGTCCACCGCCGCCGCCAGCGGGTGGTTCTCCCGAACTTCCTGTCGTTCCAGGGGCTTTCTTGCGCGCACGTTCAGATGCACTGCCCCGCCTCGCGGCCAGCGCGAGCGGAACACCGCCTGCGCCGCCGTGCGGCGAAGGGCCCGCAAGTTCAGCGGATCCACCCGGCCGCCCAGATCGATCTCGGCGAAGAAGTTCACCGCCGAGCCGAAGAGCTTCGTCTGATCGGCGGTCTGCGGCGCCGCGCAGTCCATCAGCTCAGTCGGCCGGTCGGCGCTCAGGACGATCAGCGGCAGGCCGGCCTCCCGGGCCTCCAGGATCGCGGGCAGGTAGTGTGCCGGCGCGCTGCCCGAGGTGCAGATCAGGGCCGTCGGCATGCCGGTGGCCCGGGCCTGGCCGAGCGCGAAGAACGCCGCCGCTCGCTCGTCGATGATGCTCACGAGATCGAGTTCGGCTGCCGCGCCCGCGCCCACCACATCGAGCGCAGCCAGCACCAGCGGGGTCGAGCGGGAACCCGGACTCGTGACCGCTCGCCGCACGCCAGCTTGAACCAGGGCGCCCACCAGCAGGCGCGCACGCTGGAACTGCGCCTCGCCCGCGGCGGACGGCGCTAGCTCCATGCGCCGAGAATCGCGTCGAGCTTGAGATTCGTCTCAGCCAGTTCGCGGTCGGGATCCGAGTCCGCGACGATGCCGGCGCCCGAGTAGAGCAGTCCCTTTCGGCCCGCTGCGAGGCAGGAGCGGAGAGCCACCGAGAACTCGCCATCGCCACGGCCGTCGAACCACCCGACCGGACCCGCGTACCAACCCCGGTCCCGGTCCTCCGAGCGCCGGATCGCCTGAAGCGCACCGGCGGTCGGACTACCCGCCACCGCAGGAGTCGGATGCAGCGCGCGCACCAGCCGCAGCACGTGGGGCGGCTGGGCGGTTTCCGCGAGCGCGGCACAAATGGGCGTCTCCAGGTGAAGGACGTTTCTCAGCACACGCACGCCGGGGAGAGATGGCGGTACCGCGGCGCCGCAGCTCCGGTCGAGCCGCTCGACGAGGTAGCGGACGACCAAATCGTGCTCCAGCCGGTCCTTTGCGCTCTCCAGCAGGCGCCGCTCCAACTTCCGGCGCTTCTCCGGAAAGGGGTCGCTGGCAATCGAGCCCGCCAGAGCCTGGGTCTCGATCCGCCGACCACGCCGCCGCACGAGAAGTTCCGGCGTGGCGCCGAAGAAGATCGATCCCCCGCGAAGGAAGGCGAAACAGGTGCAGGTCGGCATGTGCCTCCGCAGGCGTTCCGTGATGCGGGCCAGATCGGCGATCCCGAACGGCCGCCCGAGACCCAGTTCCACCGTGCGAGCCGCGACCACTTTCTGCAGTCGCCCGTCACTGACTTCGCTACGGAGCTCCTCCACCCGGCGAAGCCACTCCTCGGTAGCGGGCTGATCGAAGCTCCGCAGAACCTCGGGCAGAGCCAGCAGGTCCGGGGCGGCCTCGGCCCTGTCCCGGGCGGCGCCGTTCCCGTTGGCGCCGTCCGGCGGCCCATTCCCGGGATCGAGTTCATCGGCAAGACGCAGCAGCCGTTGCCGCCACGAAGGCGTGGCCGCAACGCCGGCGCCGTCAAGGACGGTGTAGAGGTAGGCCGACTCCGCCTCCGCGACGTAGCCGACCTGAGGCAGAACGAAACTGCCGGCGCCGAAGTCGCCCCAGTCGGAACCGGTCGCACCCGGTCGCCCTTCGGCCGCTCCTGGATCGAACGCGAGACCTCCGTAGACCCGCAGAGCGAGCGGATCGACGTCCGCCAGTTCACCCCACAGACCGGACGCCCCCTCGGCCAACCGATCGATCGCGGCGTGCGCCGCGTGCGCACCCGGACCGAAACAGGAGTCGGAAACCGCGGCTGTGGAACCGTTGCCCCCGTTCGCGCCGGCGACATCCTCGAACGGCGCTGCCGACTCGATCTCGAAACGCCGCGCGGCGCCCCAGCCGGCGCATTGCATGCCGTCGGCCGGAGACCACAGATGTCCCACCGGCTCGCACTCGCGGAAGTCCCGCGCTGCCAGCCGCAGGAACTCTTCGGGCGCCACGCGCGGTGCATCGACGCGCAGCGTCGACAGCGAGGCCCGGGGCGCTCGCGCCCGTGGAACCAGCCGCGGTCCGGCGGCGGGCGACGTCATGCGTCGGTCTCCGCCGACGGCGGCGCGTCAGCCGGCCGGGCAAGAAACAGGTTGCAGACGCCGAAGGTCAGACTCCGCGTCTCGATCGACTCCAGGCCTGCGGCGGCCATCGTCCGGACGAACTCGGCGACCGGGGGAAAGGCGCCAATCGACCGTTCCAGGTAGCGGTACTCCTCGGCGCCGGCAAGGAGCGCACCGACGAACGGGACGACGACGTGGATATAGAAGCGAGCCAGTGCACCCGTGAGGCCGGCGGAAGGTTCGCCGGCTTCGAGCACAACCACGCGCCCTCCCGGCCGCGTAACGCGGGCCATCTCCAGCAAGGCGCGGTCACGGTCCGGAATGTTGCGGATACCGAAGGCAGTGGTCGCGGCGTCGAAGGACCGGTCGGGGAACGGAAGCTCCTGCGCGTCGCCGGCGTCGAGGGTGACCCGATCCCCGAGTCCCGCTTGCTCGACCTTGCGGCGGCCGATCTCGGTCATCCCGCGGGACGCGTCGATTCCGTGGACAGCGACGCCAGGGTACCGGCGGGCGATCGCGATCGCGAGATCTCCGGTACCGGAAGCAACGTCGAGTACCCGGACCGGCCGGTGAGCCGGAGCGTCCAGCGCCAACACTTCCGCCGCGATGCGCCGCCAGCGCCGATCGCCGCCCAGCGAGATGATCCGGTTCACGAAGTCATAGCGGGCGGCGATGCGATCGAACATCGCGCCCGAGCCGCCTTGGCTCTGCATTGCATCCGCGAGCAAGACCATCCAGGGATCTTCCGGGCGCCGGCGCGCCTACCGTTCTCGCAGCGCACTGGCATGCGCCACGGCCACGAGCGCCCGTCGGGCTTCCCCATCGGGGATACCGGCCAACGCCGCGACTCCCTGATCGACGTAGGTCGCGGCAAGGCCCCGGCAGATTCTCTCGACGCCGTGGCGAGCCATTGCCTCCAGCACACGTCCCTGCCGACTGGAAACCTCTCTGGCGGCGCCGTCGCCGTTGCTCCGCCCGCCGTTCGCAGGTCCGTCGCCGTTCGTCGGTCCATGTGCGAATCCGGCTCCATCAACGTTCGGGATGGACCCGTGATCCTCCGCGATGGCGCGAATCGTGTCCACCAGTTCCGGCTCACGGTCGAGTACGGTGATCAGTGGATAGGTCACCTTGCCCTCGGAGAGATCGCTGAACAGCGTCTTGCCGGTGTTGCTGTGGTGACCCACCAGATCAAGCAGGTCGTCGATCAACTGGAAAGCGACTCCGACCGACTCGCCGTAGGCCTCGAGCGCGGCGCAGACCTCAGGCGGCGCGCCGCCTGTCGATGCGCCGGCGCCAAGCGCCCACCGGAACAGGGCCGCGGACTTGCCGCGGGCGACCTCGAAGTAGAGCTCCTCCGACGTATCGAGGCGGCCGCGGTTCTCCAGTTGGAGCGACTCGGCGCGAATCATCTCGGCGATCGTCGCGAGCAGACCCTCCATCACGCCCGGTACACCCGCCCGTTGAACACGCTGCAAGGCCTCGATCAGCAGATAGTCGCCGGCGAAGATCGACGCCGCGTTGCCGAGTTCAACCCGCGCCGTGGGCCGGCCGCGCCGGCGAGCCGCGTTGTCGACCACGTCGTCGTGCAGCAGCGTCGCATTGTGGATCAGTTCCGCGGCTACCGCTATGTCGCACACGGCCGACCCCGAGGCGCCCCCGACCCGAGACGCCAGGACGACGCACAGCGGCCGCAACCGCTTGCCGCCGAGGTGAACCAGATCCGCACCGGCCTCGCCCACGAGCATCTCGCGCGTAGACAGGGCGGCCAATTCGTTCTCCACTGCCGCCAGATCGTCACGCACGAAACCGACCAGATCCTCCATCGTGGAGGCGAGGCCGCTCAGACCGCCGTCGATGCAGAGGTCGCGCAGCCGTACCAGCACCTCGTCGGCCACGACGTGGCCAGGCCGGTGATCGGGGAGCATGGTCAACTCTCCTGTTCCTCGAAGCGCTGCTCGGGGGGCAGATGCTCATCCCTGACCACGGAGCGCAACTCTACGTCTTCCTCTACGTCGAGGTCCGTCACTCGCTCCGGCAGCGCGCCGTAGTCGCGCCGCGAGAGGGCGAGGTTCCCCAGTCTGGCGGCGACGGCCCCAGCTCCCAGCAGCGCCTTGAGTCCAAAGTCCGTCACCGTGCCGCCTTTCAGCAGAAACTCCGCGATCGCATCCGCGCGCGCCATGACGGTGTCGATCGAACGCAGACGTTGGAGGAAGACTCTTGTATTGGGAGAGGAGTCACCCTCCAGAGCCGGAATCCAGTCGCGCATATTCTCACGGATCGGATCCCATTCCCGTCGCTTGCGGATCTGGACGACGTTGCGGAGCACACGCTCAAGGTCGGTCTCCGGGCGGTAGACGACCCGCCGCGCCCCTGCGACGCGCTCGGGCGCAATCAGCTTCCATTCGCGGAGTTCCCGGCAGGCCATCGACACCGCGCCGCGGCTGAGTTCAAGGCCCGCCATGATCTCCTGAGCGTCGGCGGGTTCACTGCGCGACATCAGCCAGCCGAAGACCCTGGCGGTAGTCGGCGGCACGCCCCAGAAGGTCCCCAGCGCGCCCCAGAGCTGCACGAACTCTTCACGAACCCGATCTACGCTGTCTGAAGGTCCGTCCGTCATGAACGTCGCCCTGGGTTCTTCTGCATGATCACTCGTTCACGCGGAGTTCAACGTGCCGCAGCCGTACGGTGACCCGGCCCGCAGGCGGGAGCCTACCGCTAATCGACACTGGCAGTTGAAGTTCTCTCGCCGCGAGGATCTCGATCTCGCCCTCCAGCCCCAACAACTCGAAGTCCTCGGCCCTTCCCTCCCGGCCGATGGCGACCGGCGTCAGCGTGAAGTGAACCAGGGTCAGGTCCTCCGGGGACGACCCGCCGGCAATCGTAAACCCGGGCACAGCCTGAACCACCTCCGGATCCCGGTCGATCCGAACGGCCAGCACCTGCCTGTTTGAGAACACCGGAACGGTCCTGCTCGCCACACCGGCTTCGGCCGGCAGCGCCGCCAACCGCCCCACCAGGTGCAGAAGGGCCGACGGCTCAGACAGCGGCGCCGCGAGTCCCGCCGGCACCTCGTAAGCAAGCGGATAGCGGTGCGTCCATTCCGAGACAGGCAGGTCGGCCTCTCCAGCGTTCGGCGTCGCCCTCTCCGCCTCTACGCTGCCCTCACAGAACGTGTAGCTCTTGTAGCGATTCCGGCCGCCCCGCTCCTCCTGAATCCGGATATGGGCCTGGAGGCTCTCCGGATCGAACCACAGCGAGAACGTCGAACGCCGGCCCAGCATCGAGGACTCGATGCTGATCCGCGCGGCCGAGGCCGGCAACGAGGGGCGGCCCGCACAGTGGTCGTTGGCCGGCAGCGCGGCCGTGGGATCGAACTCGACCGCGGCATCCACGGAGAGAAAGAGCTTCTTCGCCCGAAACTCGAGTCGTTGCCACGGCGGCTCACTGCCGGCCACCGCAACCGGCAATGCCGCCGCCAGGACGGCTACGAACGCGGCAGCCGCCCTCAGTTCCCGCTCCACGCCGAACACGGCGGTCTGCGACCGATCCAGGGCCTGTTACGTTCGAGCTGGCCGGCCAACCGCAACAGTAACCCCTCGCCTCCCATGGGGGCGGCAAGCTGAACGCCGATCGGCAGACCGGCGTCGGGTTCGGTCCAGCCAAGCGGCACTGACGCGGCCGGATTTCCCGCCACGTTCATCAGTTGCGTGAAACCGATCGTCTGGAGCAGCGCGGGCAGGTAGTCGTCGCCCCAATTCGATAGCGACAGGAGGCCGAGCGTCGCCGGCGGCGCCGCCATCGTCGGCGACAGGAGGACGTCGTAGCCACCCGAGAAGAAGGCGGCCACCTGGCGGCCGACCGCGTGCACCGTGCGCGTCGCGCGAACGTAGGCGGCGGAGTCGTACTCCTCCGCCACGGCGGCCATGGCCCAGGTCTGCGGTTCCAGTTCGTCTTCGCGCGCCTTCCGGCCGAGTGCCTCGGAACGTTCCGTCACCGTGGCGCGGACGTTGGCGCCCACGATCAGCCGGGTAGCACTGCCCAGCGAGGCGGCGTCGATTTCCGGCGCCGCCTCCTCCACCTCGTGTCCCATCTCCAAGCAGAGGCGGGCGGTCTCCTCGGCCGCGGCGACGCAGGACGGATGAACCGCGGCGCCGTTGAACGCCCTTACAGTCAGGGCGATCCGCAACCGCCCCGGTTCCCGGCCGACTTCTTCCAGGAAGGGACGCTCCGGCGCCAGCGCCGCGTAAGGGTCGCCCGCCACCGGCCCGGCCACCGCATCGAGCAGCGCGGCGCTGTCGCGCACCGTGCGGCTCACACAGTGCTGGACCGAGAGACCGGCCCACCCCTCGCCGGCATCCGGGGCCAGCGACACGCGGGCGCGACTCGGCTTGAGGCCGAACAACCCGCAGCACGACGCCGGGATCCGGATCGAGCCGCCACCGTCGCTGGCGTGAGCGGCCGGTACGATGCCCGCCGCCACCGCGGCGGCGGCGCCGCCCGACGAGCCGCCCGCGATGTGCTCCAGGTTCCACGGATTGCGGGTCTGACCGAAGATCGCCGACTCGGTGCTGGTCGTGAGCCCGAACTCCGGCGAAGCGCTGCGGCCCGCGATCAACAGGCCGGCCTGGCGGTAGCGGCGGACCATCTCGGAGTCGTGGTCGGGCACGTTGCCGGCGAACAAACGGCTGCCGTTCGTCATCGGCAGACCGTCGGCGGCCGCGTAGAGGTCCTTCAAGAGGTAGGGGACGCCGGCGAACGGTCCGCCCGCCGCCACCGCTTCCGGCGCCGCGGCCGCGGCGCGCTCGAAGTCCGAGTACACGATCGCATTCAGGGCGCCGTTCAACTCGGAGGCGATGGCGGCAGCGCACTCGACCGCCTCGGCCGGCGCCAGCTCTCCTGAGCGCAGCAGGCGCGCCAGTTCCAGTCCGTCGCTCTCCAGGTACGTCGCTCTGAGACTCACGGGGCCTCCCTCCAGGTCCGGACAGACCGTTGCCCGGCAGACCGGAAGCGTACCGCGTTCCATCCGAGCGCCCGATGACGGGCGCTCGGACTGGTTCACGGGTGGCGCGAACCGCGCCACCCGGGTTCGCCTTGAGGGACCGTCACCCGTCCGGGCAGTGCCCAGGCCGCGAGATATGCATGATCGTCTATAGTCGAGCCATGGCCCACCTTCGCTCGCTAGTCACGTTGGTTTCCATCGCCACACTGTCCTTTTCGACGCCCGCGGCGGCCCAGACCGCGTCGCCGGGCAGTCTCGTCCACTGGCAGGGCGAGGGGATCACGCGCTGCTTCATCGGCGACCGGGCGTTCGCAGCAACCGACGTCGACGGTCAACCAGGATGCCTGGTTCCAGTCGGCCTCACCCGAACCGACGACATCGTGGCCGAGCGGGACCGGGACGGCCGGCGCGAGCGCCTGCGAATCGGCCTCGGGGAATACCCCTATTCGGTGCAGCGGCTGCATATCAAGGACCAGAGCCGGGTCGACCTCTCGCCCGAGGACCAGGCCCGCGTGGCGCGCGAGAACGCGCTGATCGCGAAGCTCTGGGCGCGGCAGGGAGAGCCGCGCTTCTCCCTACCCCTGGGAGCGCCTCTCGAAGACACCCCGGACGGCGGCCGCTTCGGCGCCAAGCGCATCATCAATGGCGAACCTCGCTCGCCGCACACCGGCGCCGACTATGGGGTTCCCCAGGGCACACCTGTGCTGGCGGTCGACGACGCTGTCGTCGCGCTGACCGGCGAGTTCTTCTTCTCCGGCAACGCCGTCTTTCTCGACCACGGCAACGGCCTGATCAGCATGTACTTCCACCTCCACGAGGTGTTCGTCGAGCAAGGCGAAGAGGTTTCCCGCGGCCGCCTGATCGGCAGCGTCGGCTCGACCGGCCGTTCGACCGGACCGCACCTGCATTTCGGCATTCGCTGGCAAGGCGCGCGGGTCGACCCCGCCTTGCTCCTTGGCAGGCCGGCCGCGATTCAGACCGTTCACTAAGTCCTGACCCGGGGGGCGGCAGCGCCCGGGAATCAGCGCTATCGACCGTAGAGTCGGCGCGTGTTGTCGCTGACGGCCGATGCCACATCTTCCTCGGCAACGCCCTTCAACTCGGCGATGGCCCGCAGGGAGACCAGGGCGTTCGCCGGTTCGTTGCGCTGATCGCGCGTCGGTCCGAGCACCGGACTGTCCGTCTCGAGCAGGAGGCACGTGAGCGGTAGACGCCGCACGAGCTTCTGCTTCTGCGGTGAGCGGACGATGGACGGCGGCACGGAGAAGAAGTAGCCCGCCTCGACCGCCGGCTCGGCGCGGACGGCGCGGCCGTCGAAAGCGTGAAGTTGTACCCGCTTCGCTCCCCGTTCGCGCAGTAGATCGATCGCGTAGTGCCCCGCCGAACGGGAGTGAACGTTGAGCGGCAGGTCGAGCTCGATCGAGAGATCGATGAAGAGGGCGAAGATCTCCCGCTGGAGCGCCAGCTCCCGTTCGTCTCGCACTTTCCAACGGTCGAGGCCGACTTCGCCGATGGCGGCCAGCCGCGATCGCTCCCGCCGGATCAGGTCGGCGATTCTCTCCGCCTCGGCCATATCGAGGTGCGTCGGATAGAGGCCCGCTGCCGGGCGGACGATGCCTGCATAGCGCTCCGCCAGCTCCAGGTTCCGCTCCGCGTCGGCCCGCGTTTCGCCGACCGCGACCACCGCATCGACGCCAACCTCCCGGGCCCGCCTCAGAACCTCGCCGAGGTCGGCTGCGAAGCTCGGGTCGCACAGGTGGGCGTGACAGTCGGTGAGCCCGGAGAATCCAACCGCCGCGCTCATCAGGGGCGCACCCCACCAGTCCGGGCGCGGACGGCGCCCAAGCGCTCCTCCAACTCCTCCGCCGTCTTCGGCCAATCGGACTTCAGCAGCCGCGAAAGAGCCCGATCGGCGAGGAGCCGGCCGCCGGTCTGGCAGCGGGCGCAGTAGTTGCACTCGTTCCCGGCGTAAACGATGCGCTGCACAGGCGCACCGCAGGCAGGGCACGGCGCCCGGTAGCGGCCGTGGACCGCCATCTCATCGTGAAAGGCGGTCACCTTGGTTGGAAACCGGCCTCCCGCTTCTGCCCGCAAGCGGTCCGTCCACTCGCCCAGCACTGCCATCGCGGCCCGATACAACTCGTCGATCTGTTCCCCGCTGAGGCGGGTCGTCCAACGCATCGGCGACAGGCGCGCGCGATGGAGGATCTCGTCCGAGTAGGCGTTACCGATGCCACTGAACAGCCGGGGGTCGATCAGCGCCCGCTTCAGGGTGTGGTTCTCCGCTACAAGTCGCGCCCGGAACGCCCGCCGGCCGCACTCCAGCACTTCGAGTCCACCCCGGTCCAGCATCGCCAGGCCTTCCTCGCCCGCAACGAGGTGCATCGCCGCGCGCCGCTTGCTGCCGGCTTCGGTCAGGAGCAACGTGCCGTGGTCGAAGTCGAACGCGGCCAGTCCCACCCGGCTCGGCAGCTTGGCCGCGACGCCGCCCCACCGGAAGCGGCCAGCGATCATCAGGTGAATGGCCAGGAACAGCTCGCCCTCCAGGCAGAGCACGATCCTCTTGCCGACCCGCCGCACCCCAAGGACGGCGCGCCCCTCCGCCTCGGACAGCGGGGGCCGCACGGAGCGCAGCAGGAAGGGACTGCGCAGGCGAATGCCCGTCAGCTCACGGCCTGCGACCCGCTGCTCGATCGCCTCGCGGTAGACGACGACGTCAGGCAGTTCCGGCATCCGACTGCTAGCGGATCGTGCCGATGGGCGGCTTCACGGTGCGCCACCGGCCAACGTTCGCCGCAGAGCGCGCGACTCGGCAAGCAGCTCCCGAGCGGCGGCGAGAACCGCGCCATCGCCCGCTCCAAGCGGCACAGCCGCTTCGGCCGACGAAACCCGAACCGCGAGATCCGTGGCCTGGTCGTCCGGATCGCCCAAGCCGGCGTCCCGACTCTGCCGCAGCGAAGCCAGGAGAAGATCCCGCACCTGCTCCGCGTTGTCCAGTCCTTGCAGAAGGCCGCGGCTCAGAGCGTCGTCGTCGTCGTCCGACCCGGCGCCGCTGGCGGTACGGATCTCCAGGTCGGCGATACCGAACAGCCGCTGCAGGGGACCACGTTTCACCGCCATGTTCTGGATGTTCACTACCGTCATCGTCTGCTCGCGGACGCTGTAGATGCCGTAGCGGATACGAAGCGCGCGGTCGCTGACCATGTACCAGCGCATCTCGTAGCCCAGCCGGAGCACGAAGTAGGAAGCCGGCAACTGAACGAAGAACAGAACGATCAGAAGCGGCCCCGCCGCGGCAGTGAATCGCGACCACGGCCCGAACTCGATGAACTCGAATCCGATCGTCGACGCGATCAGACCGAAGAGGGCGGCCGTCTGCCCAAGTCCCCACTTCAACAAGCTGTACCGAAAGAACCGCGGCGAAGCCCGGAACACCCGCAGCGACTCCGGCGATCCCGGCGGCGGCTCGGGATGCTCTTCTACCTGAAACACTCGCAGCAGCAGACGTTTCAGGCCAGATTGCGCCCGACCGCCGTCGTCGCCGCCTTCCAGCCCCTCCCTCATGGCGTCTCCACGATCCCTCAATCCGAACTCCGCTGTTCCAGCTCGGCCCGGATCGCGGCCATTTCTCGAGCGATCTCCCGCAGCGTCGATGCCAGGGCGGCCGAGTCATCCGCAGCCACCTGCGCTGGGGCCGCGGTAGCCGCCGCGCCGGCACGCGCGCCGCGCATCCGGCTGTACATGAAGTTGCGAACCGCCGACAACTCCAACACGCCCTCGACCTTCATTTCCGCCTTGGCCGAACCGCTCGCGGTCTGAACCAGCAGACGCGAAAGGCCCAACCACCGCTCGACGGCGTTGCTCTGTACGTGGATGTCCTGGATGCGGCTGTAGGTGAGGCTGATCTCGCGCTTGAACAGCGCGCCCCAACTCATCGTCACGCCTTCGTCGTCAAAGCGGTAGTTGAGCGTGCGGTAGCGAAGGAACAGAAAGGCGAAGACGAAGGGAAACGCGGGACCGGTGATCAGGGAGAACAGCACGTAGTACCGGAGCAGCTTGGGGTGGGGGCGGCGGAGCGCCCGCACCCGGTCTTCGGCGCTGTTCTCGGGCGGCGCGTCCGCTCTCCCGGCCAAACCGTTCCGGGTATCGCTCGTCAAGCCGTCAACACCTTCTCGATCCGGTCCAACGCCCAGTCCAGCTCGTCCTGCGCAATCACCAGGGGCGGCGCGAAGCGGATCACGTGGTCATGGGTTTCCTTGCACAGCAGGCCCTGCTCGGCCAAACGCTCACAATAGCGCCGCGCGCCGCCGGCCGATTCGTGGAGTTCGATGCCGATCCACAAGCCGCGGCCCCTGACCTCGCGAACGCAGGACGCCTCAACGCCGCGCAGCCGCCGCAGCGCGCGCGCGCCGAGGCGGGCCGAGTTCTCAACCAGCCGCTCCTCCCGCAGCACCGCGAGAGCCGCGCGCGCCACCGCCGCTCCAACCGGATTGCCGCCGTAGGTCGAACCGTGGTCGCCGGGCCTGAACACATCCATGATCTCGGCATCCGCGACCACCACCGACACCGGGTACAGGCCGCCCGACAGGGCCTTCCCCAGGAGCATCACGTCCGGGCGGACACCGTCATGCTCGCACGCGAACATCGTGCCCGTGCGGCCCAGGCCCGACTGGATCTCATCGGCAATCAGGAGTGTGTTCCTCTCGTGGCAGACCTCTCGCAGCTCGGCCAGGAAACCGTCCGGAGGGACGATGATCCCGCCCTCGCCCTGAATCGGCTCGACGAGCACAGCCGCCGTGTTCGGACCGACCGCCGCCCGCGCCGCGGACCCGTCGCCGAACGGCAACAGCTCGAAACCCGGCGTGAAGGGGCCGAACCCGTCGCGGTACTGCTCTTCGCTCGAGAAGCCGACGATCGTCGTCGTGCGGCCGTGGAAGTTGTTGCCGAAGGCGAGGATCTCCGCCTTGCCCGGCTCCACGCCCTTCTTCGTGTAGGCCCACTTCCGCGCCAGCTTGATCGCGGTCTCCACCGCCTCGGCGCCCGTGTTCATCGGCAGCGCGCGCTCGAATCCAGTCAGCTCGCAGACATCGCGGAAGAAAGCACCAAGCTCTGCGTTGCGGAAGGCCCGCGAAGTGACCGCCACCTTACGGCTCTGCCTGATCAGAGCCTCCACTATCCGCGGGTGGCAATGACCCTGGTTGACCGCGGAATAGGCCGCGAGACAGTCGAGGTAGCGCCGACCCTCGATGTCCCAGACCCAGACGCCTTCGGCGCGGTCGATGACGATGTCGAGCGGCGCATAGTTCCGCGCGCCGTACCGTTCCTCTAGCTCTAGTTCCCTCGGCTTCATGGCAACTCCGCGCGCAGCCCCGCTGCCCGGCGCGGGGCGACCCCTCTGAAGTCCGTTCGACGATCAGAAGTCGATCGAGATGCCGGCGTTCAGGTAAACCGGACTCCGGCCCAGTGCAAGCTCAGGCGCCTCGGCGCCGTCGACGCCACTGATCGTAGCCGCACCGGCCTCCATGGTCGAATCCAGCCACATCGCGCCGAGGTAGAACCCGACCGGGCAATCCTGCTTGAACGGAATCTTGAGCCCCAGGTTCGCGCCCACAACCGTTTCGCCTCGCCATTCCGGCTGATAGGTCGCGTCGAGCGGCATCCCCTTCATCTCCACCGCGCTGAGCGACGGCGAGCTGTAGTCGAAACGGCCGACCATCGGTCCGACCCAGAAATCGATCCGACTGCCGGGCCGTGTCAGGTGGAAGTTCAGACCGGCGTACAAGAGGTTCGTCTCCACGTCGACGTCGTCGTGACCCCAGAGGTCGCGCACGTCGTACTCCCAGAACGTCTCGCAGCGACCGAAGTTGGCGCCGAACATCAGGCCGAGCCGGTAGTTCAGCTTGTACTCGGCGCCCACACCGAAGCCGACGCCGGCCTGACAGGCCTTGATCTTCTGGCGGGCCGAGCCGCCGAGCACGTCGAACTGGGTGTCCTCGCCGCTGATGTTGTTCACCGCCGTGAACAGGGTCCAGCGCTTGTCCACCTTGATCGAGGCGGAGCTCTCCGTGCTGCCGCCAGCGTTCTCGACCTTGGCGGTATGCGTGAAGACGCCGTCGTCCTTGTGGACGACCTCTCTCGTGTAGGGAGCTTCGAGCGGTTCGCCGTCCAGAGTGACCGTCACCGGGGCGCCGTTGCCGTTGTTCGGCGCCACCGTGACGACGGCAGGCTGACCGACCAGCACGCGGTCCGGCGCAATCGAGGTCGTGCTCGTCGGCGCCACCTTCATCCCGGCCGAGCACTGGGCGCTCTGGCCGGTGTTCGTTTCGACCGTCACCATGTGCGTGAACGCATCCGCGCCCTCGTGCGTCATCTCCTTCGTGTACGGGGAGGCGAGCGGCTGACCGTCGAGGAGAACCCGAGCCACCTCGGCGCCGTGACCGGCCTTCGGCGCCACGGTCAACACGGACGATTGCCCCAGTTCGACCGCGGCCGGCGAGGCGGCGACGCTGCAGCTCGGGCAGCCGACTGCGATCGCTCTGCTCACGGAGTCCTCGAGCGGGTCGCCGCGCGACGACATCGCGGTGCATGTCGCGGTGACCGTGTAGTCGCCCTCGGTCGTGAACGGGAAGGACCCGCCACCGGCGCCCGCTGCCCTTTCGCTGCCGTCCGGCAGCTTGACGGTCACCGAAGCGTTGCCGTCGCTGCACGAACTCTGGAAGTCGAAGGTCTTGTCCGTGCAGGAGAGGCCTCCGATGTCGAGGTCGAGTGTGACCTTGGGCAACGGCTGCTCCGCCAGGAGCGCCAGGTTGCCGCACGATTTGGGCACGATCATCGAGTACCAGCGCCCGTTCGAGTTGAAGCGGATCTCCCAGGCCGCGAAGGCCTCGTTGCCAGCCCAGCAGACATTCGTACCGACGCTCGGCGTTTGGCCACCATCGCGGAAGAACATCCAGGGGAGTCGCTGACCGGGCTCGAACGCGGTCGAGGAGACTCCCTCCCAAGCGGCAACGGCGGCGAACAGGTCGTCCGGATCACCCGACCAGTTCGCCTCGCCAAGTAGCGAAACGATCTCATCGCGGTGGTTCACGAACATCGCCTGCAGCGACTCCTGGTCCTCTACCGGCGGCGTGAACCGGTTGGCGCCGCCGAATCGGTTAACCGAGAGCGCACCCTCGCACTGCTGAGCAGCGGCGGGCGTGGCGGCCAGAATCAGGCCTCCCAGCACGAACAGGATCGGGATCAGCCGCAGCGAAGTTGGGGCGGCGATGCTACTAGCGAGCGAACGGAACCGGGACATGTCTTCCTCTCCTTGGGTTTCCCAGCCGCGGTCCGCATGAGCGAGCGGGCCGGAGCGGCGTATGTCTAATCATGTCAACGCTTAGCAGCGTTGACAAATGCCGGCGACCGGCCGTGGCGCATCCTTGAACGGCGCCAGCAAGTGCGGCGCTATGATACCCGACCGATCCGCCATCCCCGACACCAAAACGCAAGCCGCGTTTGCGGTGCGCGAAGGCGAGGAACGAGTGCACGAGAACCTCGAAAGCCGGCCCCTCGGGAGCAGTGAACGACCGCTCCGCGTCGCCGTGATCGGCTCCGGTCCGAGCGGCTTCTACGCGATCGCCGCGCTGTTCAAGGCGGACGGCGTGGAGGCGGACGTAGACCTGTTCGACCGCCTGCCTACCCCGTTCGGTCTGGTGCGCGGCGGCGTCGCTCCCGATCATCAGAAGATCAAGAACGTGATCCGGGTCTACAACCGCACAGCGCAGCATGAGCGTTTCCGCTTCTTCGGCAACGTGGAGCTCGGCCCCGATATTTCGGTTGACGATCTTCGCCGGCACTACGACCACATCGTCTACGCCACCGGCAACGAATCGGACCGCAAGATGGGGATTCCGGGTGAAGACCTTCCGGGCGTCCACTCGGCGACCGAGTTCGTCGGCTGGTACAACGGACATCCCAACTTCCAGGACCGTAGCTTCGATCTCGCCGCGGCCCGCCGCATCGCAGTGGTCGGCAACGGCAACGTGGCAATGGACGTCACCCGCGTGCTGGCGCGGAGCACTGACGAACTCGCTCCGACAGATATCACCGCCGAGTCGCTCGCCGTGCTTCGTCAAAGTGCGGTCGAAGAGGTCGTGCTGCTCGGCCGCCGGGGCCCCGCGCAGGCAGCGTTCTCGCCCCAGGAGATCAAGGAGATCGGTTCGCTCGAGGGCGTCAGTCTGCTGGTGTCGGAAGAGGAGATGAACCTCGACGAGATCAGCCGCACCTGGTTGGAAGAGGCGGCAGCGCGCAGCGCCCAACGGAATGTCGCCTATCTCACCGAGGTCGCCGGCGCGGAAGCCGGCGACCGTGAACGCAGGGTCAGTTGCCGCTTCCTGGTCTCTCCCATTGAGTTGATCGGAGACAGCGAGGGCCACGTGCGTCAGGTCGTCATCGAGAAGAACGAGCTCTACGCCGCGGACGACGGCACGCCACGTCCCCGCGGCACCGGCGAAACCGAAACCCTGGATGTCGACCTGGTGTTCAAGGCAGTCGGCTACCGCGGCGTCCCCCTGCCCGGCGTCCCCTTCCACGAACGCTGGGGCATCCTGCCGAACGACGAGGGCCGGCTGCAGACCAAGCAGGACGGCGAGGTCGTTCCGGGCCAGTACGTCGTCGGCTGGGCCAAGCGCGGCCCGACCGGGCTGATCGGCACGAACAGCCCCGATTCGACCGCCACGGTCAAGAAGATGATCGAGGACATCCACGGCGTGACCGCCTCGGCCGACCCCGCCAAGGCGACCGGGAAGATCGTCGAGTTACTCCAAGAACGCGGCGTCGACTTCGTCACCTTCGACGACTGGAACCGCCTCGACGAGGACGAGGTCCGTCTGGGCGAGGCTCAGAACAAGGTGCGCGAGAAATACACCAACGTGGAGTCGATGATGGCGGCTATAGGTCGCCTCCGGTGATCCCTGGAGGCAGTCTTTGTCGAGTCGATGGAGGCGACCTTAGGTCGCCTCCGGTGACCCCTCAGCCCATGTGGAGATACCGGTAGTCCGTCGGCGGCACGAAGGTCTCCTTGACGGCGCGCTGGGAGGTCCAGCGCATCAGGTTGGCCATGGAGCCGGCCTTGTCGTTGGTGCCCGAGGCGCGGGCGCCGCCGAAGGGCTGCTGACCGACCACGGCGCCGGTCGGCTTGTCGTTGATGTAGAAGTTGCCGGCGGCGTGCCGCAGCGCGGCGCCGATGCTGCCGACCGCCGCGCGGTCGCGGGCGAACACGGCGCCGGTGAGCGCGTACGGGCTCGTCGTGTCGCAGAGTTCCAGTGCGTCCTCGAGCGCGCCGTCCTCGTAGACGTAGACCGTCAGGACCGGGCCGAAGATCTCCTCGCTCATCAGACGCGACCGCGGGTCCTCGCTGCGGACGACCGTCGGCTCCACGAAGTAGCCGACCGAGTCGTCCCGGCCGCCGCCGGAGACCACCTCGTAGGACGCGCCGTCGGCCGCCTCGGCGAGGTAGCCCGAGATGTTGTTGAACGAAGAGCGGTCGATGACCGCGGCCATGAAGTTCGAGAAGTCGACCGGCGAGCCCATCTTCACCGTCGCCAGTTCGTCGCACAGCCGCTCACGCACCTCACCCCAGAGCGACGCCGGAACGTAGGCCCGCGACGCCGCGGAACACTTCTGCCCCTGGTACTCGAAAGAGCCGCGAATCAGCGCCGTGCTCAGAGCCGCCGCATCGGCCGAGGGATGAGCGAAGACGAAGTCCTTGCCGCCCGTCTCGCCGACGATCCGAGGGTACGTTGCGTAGTGCTCGATCCGGTCGCCGATCGTCCCCCACATGCGCTGGAAGACCGGCGTCGAACCCGTGAAGTGGATGCCCGCCAGATGCCGGCTGGCCAGCACCGGATCGCCCACCGTGGCGCCCGGACCCGGCACGAAGTTGATCACTCCCGGCGGCAGACCGGCCTCCTCGAGCAGCTTGACCACGTAGTAGCCGGACAGCAGGGCCGTGGACGCGGGCTTCCACAGCACGGTGTTGCCCATGATCGCCGCCGAGGTCGGCAGGTTGCCCGCGATCGCCGTGAAGTTGAACGGCGTCACCGCGAACACGAAGCCCTCGAGCGCCCGGTACTCGACGTAGTTCCAGATCCCAGGCGACGACACCGGCTGCTGGCCGTAGAGCTCCTCCGCAAAAGCAACGTTGAAGCGCAGAAAGTCGACGAGTTCACAGGCGGCGTCGATCTCGGCCTGGTAGCACGTCTTCGATTGGTTCAGCATGGTGGCGGCATTCAACGTTTGCCGCCAGGGGCCGGCGAGGAGATCGGCGGCCCGAAGGAAGACGGCAGCCCGCTGCTCGAACGGCATCTCCGACCACTCCGGCCAGGCCTTCTGGGAGGCCGCAACGGCCGCCTCGACTTCGGCGGCGCCGGCCTGGTGACCTGTGGCCAGGACATGACCATGATCGTGAGGACAAACGACATCCTGCGTACGGCCGGTGTGCACTTCGCGGCCACCGATCAGGACCGGGATCTCGACCTGCTCGCCGAGCATCCGGTCCAACCGCGCCTCGAGAGCTGCGCGCTCGGCCGATCCGGGCGCATAGTCGAGCACGGGTTCGTTACGGGGTGCGGGTACTTTCAACGTGCCGTTCGGCATTTCGTGGTCTCCTGGAGAGTTTGCCGGCTGCTCTGTCGCAGCGGACGCGCACCTTAGCCGCGTAGCGGGCCGCGGCCGCGTCTGCGTCCGGTCAGAACCCTGCTGACGTCGTCGAACTTCCCACCATTCGCCATGCGAAGACGAGAATGCCCACGATCAGCACCGTGCCGCCGACCGGCGTGATGGCGCCAAACCATCGGGGACCGCCGAGCGCGATCACCGCCACCGTACCCGAGAAGATCAGAGAACCGGCGAACAGCAACCAGCCGGCGAGACGCAGATCAACGGTCGACCCACGCCCGGCAAGGCCCAGAAGGCACACCACCACTCCGCCGTACATGAAGTAGCGGGCGGCTGTCTCCCATTGCGCCAGGTGCTCGGCGTCGAGAGCGGCGCGCAGGCCGTGGGCGCCGAAAGCCCCGGCGCCGACCGAGGCCGCGCACATCAACAACCCGACAACCAACCAGTTCATTGTCATCCGTGGGCTCAGTTCATCGTTTCCCGTGGGCTATCGTAGCAACCGTGGCAACGCCTCTGACCGCGCCTGAGCGCCAACTGGCCGAAGTCCTGCCGCTCTACGCGGACAGTCCATGGCTCCAATTGCTGGCGATCGCACTTCTCGGCGCGCTCATCGCCTGGCTGGTCTCGCTGTTCCTCAAGCAGGTGGTCGCCAAACTGTTCGCACGCACCGCCACCGAGACGGACGACCATCTCCTCGCGGCGGCCTACTGGCCGATCTGGGTATCGATTTTCCTCATCGGTCTGAGCATCGGCGTGGCGCGGCTGCAGCTCAGCGAACTAGTGCAGGAGAAGATCGGCAATTCGCTGCA
The DNA here is from genome assembly GCA_965247095.1 of Candidatus Multivorans sp. Lineage (GTDB taxonomy): Bacteria > Acidobacteriota > Thermoanaerobaculia > Multivoradales > Multivoraceae > Multivorans. The sequence goes on from OZ251997.1 coordinate 2,142,618, forward strand.
GACCGTGGCGCTCCTGTTCTGGATCGTCGGCGGGCTTCGCGCCTCGGTGGTTCTGCTCCGGGCACTAGCCCGCCGGCGGCGGCGCGGCGGCCTGGTCTCCAAACACACCGAACCCCTGTTCGAGAACCTGGCGAAGGTGGCGATCGTCCTCCTGGGCGTCTACCTCGCGATCACCGTCTGGGGCGCCGACGTCTCGGGGCTGCTGGCGGCCGGCGGCATCGCAGGACTCACGATCGGCTTCGCGGCCCGCGACACCCTGGCGAACCTCTTCGCGGGCATCTTCATCTTCGCGGACGGCCCCTACAAGATCGGCGACTTCATCACGCTGGACTCGGGCGAACGCGGCATGGTCACCGAGATCGGCATCCGCAGCACCCGCCTGCTCACGCGCGACGACATCGAGATCACGATCCCCAACGCGGTGATGGGGAACGCGAAGATCAACAACGAGAGTGGCGGCCCGCAGGTCAAGTACCGGATCCGGGTCCGGGTCGGTGTCGCCTACGGCAGCGATGTGGACCACGTCGAAGCGGTCCAGCTCCAGGTGGCCACCGACAACGACAAGGTGTGCGAACAACCCGAACCTAGGGTACGGTTCCGCACCTTCGGTCCCTCCTCCATCGACTACGAGCTGCTGTGCTGGGTCGAGGAGCCGGTGCTTCGCGGCATCGCCACCCACGAGTTGGTCAAGGCGACACACAAGGCGTTCCGCGCCGCCGGGATCGAGATTCCCTTCAGCCAGCACGACATCCACATCAAGCAGCGGCCGGAGCCGATAAACCGCCCTGGCGACTCGCCCGCCGACTGACCACCTGAGGAGGCCGTCACCTGGTCGGAAGCTGGAACCTGACTGAGGTGGTCCCAGCTCACCGAACGGCCGTTCTCTTCATCTTCCCTTAAACCGGGCAAGGGTATACTCCGACCCTTCACTGTGCGGGCCGCACAGTCAACCAGAGTCGACCTGTCCAGAAAAGGCGACCGCCCCACGCGGGTGGTCGTTTTGCCCACCGCATTGCGCCCAGAGGACCTGCCACCCGCCTCGTCCAGACCATCGACCGGAACCTTCCCGCACCAGAAGAAGCAACGCAATGAACGGCCGGCGCCGCATTCCCCGACTCCCTTCCGCCGGCCGGAAGTCGGGAGGTGGAACGCCGATTCTCCTGATCGCGGCAATCGCCTGCCTTGCGCTTCCCGTTGGGGCGCGGGCGGACCTGACCGTGACTGGATCAGCGGCGCCGAGTTTCGCGGAGAACGGCACGGCGGCGGTGGGGACCTATTCGGTCACGGGAGGTACGGGCGTTACCTGGAGCCTTTCCGGAACCGACATCGACGACTTGAGCATCGACTCGAGCACCGGGGAGCTGACGTTCGATAGCCCCCCCGACTACGAGAACGCCGCCGACGCCGATACCAACAACACCTACCTGGTGACAGTGGAAGCTGACGACGGCACCGACACCGGCACGCTGGCCGTCACCGTCACCGTGACCGACGTGGCGAGTGCAGCCCCGGTCTTTGTCGGATATGGCACAACGGCGGACTTCACTTACGAGGAGAACGGCACGGCGGCGGTCCAGGCCTTCACGGTCACCACTCAAGACAGTAGTGATTCGGTCTACGTCCACATCTCTACTGGTGATGATGACGACGACTTCGTCGGAGTCTGGAGCAACGGTACGTTCACCCTGGCGTTCGACCGTCAGCCCAACTACGAGGATCCTCACGACGAGGACACCGACAACGAATACGAGGTCAATCTGCAGGCTGTCGCCGTGGGCAGCACCATCCTTGTCTCCTCGCTAGTGATTGACGTTACCGTGACCGACGTGGAGGAAGATCCCCTCTTCGGCGGCGACACAGGCGGCTTCGTCACCGAGGACGACTCCACCACAACCGTCAGCGGCACCCTGACCGTTAACGACGACGACGACACAACCATCATCGCTCAGAGCAATACCGCCGGGACCTACGGGTCCTTCTCCATCACTTCCACCGGCGCCTGGACGTACACTCTCGACAACACCGATCCCAGCACCAACGCCCTCGACGTCGGCGAGGACGTCACCGAGAGCTTCACCGTCTACGCCTCCGACGGCACCAGCCAGGATGTCGTCATCACCATCTCCGGCTACGACGACGCCCCCGCCGTTACTGGACCAACGGCGCCCTTGTACGCCGAGAACGGCACGGATCCGGTGGCGATCTACTCGGCCATCGACCCGGAAGGGCATTCTTTCCAGTGGGCTTTCTTGGGGGACGATACGACGCGATTCTCCTACAGTCGCATCGCGAACACGCCCGACATCGAGTTGAATTTCGTGAGCACCGACCGGCCCGACTACGAGACCCCTGCCGACACGAACAGTGACAACGCCTATGAGCTAGCTCTGCTTCCCTATGCGTCCGGCACCAGGACCGGCTATCCGTACTACGTCACCGTATCCGTCACCGACGTGAACGAAGCCCCCACCTTCGACGAGGGGTCCAGTACGACCCGCTCCATCGACGAGAACTCGCCGCCGGGGACGCCAGTGGGAAACGCCGTCACGGCGACCGACCCGGACACCAACACGGCGTACTCCTCGCTGGCCTACTCCCTCTCGGGCACCGACGCCTCCTCCTTCGACATCCATGCCACGACCGGCCAGATCTCCGTGGCCAACGGCGCCACGCTCGACTGGGAAAGTAAGACCAGCTACTCCGTCACCGTGGAGGTCTCCGACCGCAGGCACGCCGGCGGCGCCCCCGACTCCACCATCGACGACACCATTGCCGTCACCATCAACGTGAACGACGCAAGTATCAATCTGGCGGTGAACACGACGAGCGTGGCCGAGGACGACGGCGCGACCACGGTGACGGTGACGGCGACGTTGGACGGCGGCGCGATCGGTAGCGCGACGACGGTGTCGGTCTCGGTGGCGGGAAGCGGGACGAACACGGCGGTGGACTTCGCGGCAGTCACGACTTTCAATATCAACATCCCGGCGAACGTGTCGTCGGCGACGGGAACGTTCACGCTCACGCCGACCGATGACACGGTGGACGAGACGGACGAGACGGTGACGGTGACGGGCATTGCCGGCACGTTGACGGTCGCTTCGGCGACGCTGAGCCTGACGGACGACGAAACGACGCCGACGGTGACTTTGGCGTTGGACGACAACTCGGTGAGCGAGAACGGCGGGCAGGCCACGGTGACGGCGAGTCTGAGCGGGGCGTCGAGCGCGGTGACCACAGTGACCGTGTCGGCGGCGGCAGTGCCGCCCGCGGTTGCCGCGGACCTCACGCTGACAGGCACGACGCTGACGATCGCAGCAGGCGACACCTCGAGCACCGGGCTGGTGACCATCACCGGGGTCGATAACAACGTGGCCGCATCCAACAAGACGGTGAACGTCTCGGCGAGCGTGAGCGGCGGCAACGGTGTGGCGGCGCCGGCCGGCACGACCCTGACGCTGGAGGACGATGACGCGGCGGGAATCACGCTGTCGGTGAGCCAGGCGAGCGTAGCCGAGGACGCCGACCCGACCGATGTGACGGTGACGGCCACGGTGACCGACGGCAATACCCTCGCCGCGGCCCAGAGCGTGACGGTGGCGGTGGGCACGGCGGGCGACGCGGCGTCGGAAGGAGAGGACTACGAGACGGTCGCCGACTTCACGATCACCATCGAGGCGGGCAGCACGAGCGAGACCGGCACGTTCAGCCTCGATCCGACCGATGACGAGCTGGACGAGGGGACCGGCGAGACGCTGAGTGTTGGGGGCAGCACGACGGGCGGGGCAACGGTCACCGGGACCACGGTGACGATCACCGACAACGACGCGGCGCCCAGCGGGATCACGCTGTCGGTGAGCCCGACCATCGTGATCGAGGGCGCCGGCCCGACCACGGTGACGGTCACGGCGACGGTGGAGGGCGGCACGACCTACGCCACGGCCCAAGGCGTGACGGTGGAGGTGGGCGCGGCGGGCGACGCGGCGACGGAAGGCACCGACTACGCGGCGGTCGACGACTTCACCGTCACCATCCCGGCAGGCAGCACGAGCGATACCGGCACGTTCAGCCTCGATGCCACCGATGACGAGCTGGACGAGGGGAACGGCGAGACGCTGAGCGTGAGCGGCACGCTGAGCGGCGTGACGGTCACCCCGGCCGCGGTGACGATAACCGACGAAGCCCCCTCGCCGCCTGCCGCGCCCACCAACCTCACTGCCACGGCCGGCAACGCGCAAGTGACCCTCGCCTGGGAGGACCCCGGCGACTCGAGCATCACCGGCTACAGATACCTGCAGAGCACCGACGGCGGCATGACGTTTGGGACGGGCACGACGATCACGGGCTCGGGCGCCAACACCACGAGCTACGTCGTCGACCAGGTCACGAGCGGCACCGCCTACACGTTCAAGGTCCAGGCGCAGAACCCGGGCGGCTGGAGCGCTTCGTCCAACGAGGCCACCGCAACCCCGCAGCAGCCGCCGCCCGGCGCGCCCACAAACTTCATCGCCACCGCCGGCAACGCGCAGGTGACCCTCGCCTGGGCAAACCCCAACGACTCCAACATCACCGCCTACCGGTACCGCCAGAGCACTGACGGCGGCACGACGTTCGGGACGTTCACGACGATCACGGGCTCGGGCGCCAACACCACGAGCCACGTCGTCGACCAGCTCACCAACGGCGCCGCCTACACCTTCGAGATCCAGGCGCAGAACACGGGAGGCTGGAGCGACTTGTCCACCCAGGCCACCGCGACCCCGATCGCGCCTCCCGTCGTGCCCACGAACCTCGCTGCCACCGCCGGCAACGGGATAGTCATCCTGGGCTGGGCAGACCCCAGAGACTCCAGCATCACCGCCTACCGGTACCGCCAGAGCACCGACGGCGGCGCCACGTTCGGGGCGTTCACGACGATCTCAGGCTCGGGCGCCAACACCACGAGCCACGTCGTTGACCAGCTCACCAGCGGCACCGCCTACACCTTCGAGATCCAGGCGAAAAACGCGGGTGGCTGGAGCGGCTCGTCCAACCGGGCCACCGCGACCCCGATCGCGCCGCCCGGCGCGCCCACAAACTTCATCGCCACCGCCAGCAACGCGCAGGTGACCCTCGCCTGGGCAAACCCCAACGACTCCAACATCACCGCCTACCGGTACCGCCAGAGCACTGACGGCGGCGCCACGTTCGGGACGTTCACGACGATCGCGGGCTCGGGCGCCTCCACCACGAGCCACGTCGTCGACCAGCTCACCAACGGCACCGCCTACACGTTCGAAATCCAGGCGCAGAACGCGGGAGGCTGGAGCACTTCGTCCATCCAGGCCACCGCGACCCCGATGGTGCCTGCTGGCACGCCCACGGGCCTAACGGCCACCGCCGGCAACGGGATAGTGACCCTCGGCTGGGCAAATCCCAGCGACCCCAGCATCCTCCGCTACCGCTACCGGCAGAGCACCGACGGCGGCGCCACGTTCGGGGCGTTCGTGACAATCGCGGGCTCGGGCGCCAACACTACGAGCCACATCGTCACCGGGCTCACCAACGGCAGTACCTACACGTTCGAAATCCAGGCGCAGCGCTCGTTTGGCTGGAGCCCTTCGTCCAACCGAGCTTCCGCGGCCCTGCTAACCGCGCCTCCCGTCGCGCCCACGGTCCTCACTGCCACCGCCGGCAACGGAATAGTGACCCTCGAATGGGAAAACCCCAATGACACCAACATCACGGCTTACCGGTACCGGCAGAGCACCGACGGCGGCGCCACGTTCGGGGCGTTCGTGACAATCGCGGGCTCGGGCGCCTCCACCACGAGCCACGTCGTGGGCCAGCTCACCAACGGCACCGCTTACACGTTCGAGATCCAGGCGCAAAACACAGTCGGCTGGAGTGCTTCCTCCAACCAGGACACCGCGACCCCGATCGAGCCTCTTGGCGCGCCCACGAGCCTCACCGCCACCGCCGGCAACGCGCAGGTGACCCTGGGCTGGGCAAACCCCAACGACACCAGCATCACGGCCTACCGCTACCGGCAGAGCACCAACGGCGGAGTGTCGTTCGGGGTGTTCGCGACGATCGCGGGCTCGGGCGCCAACACCACGAGCCACGTCGTTATCCAGCTCACCAACGGCACCGCCTACACGTTCGAGATCCAGGCGCAGCGCTCGGCGGTCTGGAGCGCTTCGTCCAACCAGGCCGCCGCGACCCCGATCGCGCCTCCTGACTCGCCCTTGAACCTCACCGCCACCGCCGGCAACGGGACAGCAATCCTCGGCTGGGCAGAACCCGACGACGCCAGCATCACGGCCTACCGCTACCGGCAGAGCACCGACGGCGGCACGACGTTCGGGGCGTTCACGACGATCGCAGGCTCGAGTGCCTCCACCACGAGCCACATCGTTTCCCAGCTCACCAACGGCACCGCCTACACGTTCGAGATCCAGGCGCAGCGCTCGTCGGACTGGAGCGCTTCGTCCAACCAGGCCACAGCGACCCCGTTCGCGCCTCCCGCCGCGCCCACGAGCTTCACCGCGACCACCGGCAACGGGCAGGTGACCCTCGACTGGGCGGAACCCTACGACTCCAGCATCACCGCCTACCGGTACCGGCAGAGCACCGACGGCGGCACGACGTTCGGGGCGTTCACGACGATCACGGGCTCGGGCGCCAACACCACGAGCCACGTCGTCGCCCAGCTCACCAACGGCACCGCCTACACATTCGAGATCCAGGCGCAAAACGCGAGCGGCTGGAGCGCTTCGTCCAACCGGGCCGCCGCGACCCCGATCGTGCCTACCGCAACGCCCACGGGCCTCACCGCCACCGCCGGCAACGCGCAGGTTACCCTTGGGTGGGCAGACCCCAACGACTCCAGCATCACCGCCTACCGGTACCGGCAGAGCACCAACGGCGGAGTGTCGTTCGGGGCGTTCGTGACAATCGCGGGCTCGGGCGCCGCCACCACGAGCCACGTCGTTTCCCAGCTCACGAACGGCATCGCCTACACGTTCGAGATCCAGGCGCAGCGCTCGTCAGGCTGGAGCGCTTCGTCAAACCAGGCCACAGCGACCCCGTTCGCGCCTCCCGACGCGCCCACGAGCTTCACCGCGACCGCTGGCGACGGGCGGGTGACCCTCGGGTGGGCGGAACCCTACGACCGATCCAGCATCACCGCCTACCGGTACCGGCAGAGCACCGACGGCGGCACGACGTTCGGAGCGTTCAGAACGATTACAGGTTCGGGCGCCTCCACCACGAGCCACACCGTCTCCCAGCTCACCAACGGCACCGAGTACACATTCGAGGTCCAGGCGCAAAACGCGAGCGGCTGGAGCGTTTCGTCCAGTCAGGCCACGGTCGCCCCGCAGATCGCGTCTCCCGCCGCACCCGCGGGCCTCAACGCCACCGCCGGCAACGCGCAGGTAACCCTCGCCTGGGTAGACCCCAGCGACTCCGGCATCACCGCCTACCGCTACCGGCAGAGCACCGACGGCGGCACCTTCGGAGACTTCACAACGATCGCGGGCTCGGGCGCATCGACTAAGAGTCACGTCGTCGGCCAGCTCACGAACGGCACCGCCTACACGTTCGAGATCCAGGCCCAGAACGCAGGCGGCTGGAGCGCTTCGTCAAACCAAACTACGGTCACCCCGCAGATCCAGCCTCCCGGCGCAGCCACGGGCCTCACCGCCACCGCCGGCAACGGGCAGGTGACCCTCGGCTGGGTGAATCCCAGCGGCTCCGGCATGACCGCCTCCCGGTACCGGAAGAGCACCGACGGCGGCTTGACGTTCGGGGCGTTTACGACCATCACGGGCTCAGGCGCGAGCCACGTCGTGGACCAGCTCACCAACAACACCAGCTACACGTTTGTCGTCCAGGCGGGGAACGCCGGTGGCTGGAGTACCTCGTCCAACGAAGCCACCGCGACCCCAATACAGCCGTTGGTGGCCTCCTTCGCGGCGTCGAGCTACAGGACCACGGAGGGCGGCACCGCCGCCGCGGTGACGGTGAGTCTGGACCAGACGTCGGACAGGGCGCTGACGATCCCGATCACGACCGATCCGACGAGCGGCGACTTTTCTCTGTCGTCCACCAGCTTGACCTTCGCCAGCGGCGATCAGAGCAAGACGTTCACGGTGACCGCGAGCGAGGACGCGGACCTCGATGACGACACGGTGGAGCTGGGCTTCGGGACGCTGCCGACAGCCGTAACCGCGGGGAACCAGGCGACGGCGACGGTGGCGCTGGAGGACGACGACGGCGCGGCGCTGCAGGTGAGTTTCGGGGCGTCGACCTACACGGCGATCGAGAACGGCGCCGCCGTCACGGTGACGGTGAGCCTGGACGCGACGTCGGACAGGGCGCTGACGATCCCGATCACGACCGATCCGGCGACCGGCGACTTTTCCCTGTCGGCCGACAGTTTGAGCTTCGCTGTGGGCGATCAGAGCAAGACGTTCACGGTGACCGCGAGCGAGGACGCGGACCTCGACGACGACACGGTGACCTTGAGCTTCGGCACCCTGCCGACGGGCGTGACCGCGGGGAGCCAGGCGACGGTGGCGCTGGAGGACGACGACGGCGCGGCGCTGCAGGTGAGTTTCGGGGCGTCGACCTACACGGCGATCGAGAACGGCGCCGCCGTCACGGTGACGGTGAGCCTGGACGCGACGTCGGACAGGGCGCTGACGATCCCGATCACGACCGATCCGGCGACCGGCGACTTTTCCCTGTCGGCCGACAGTTTGAGCTTCGCCAGCGGCGATCAGAGCAAGACGTTCACGGTGACCGCGAGCGAGGACGCGGACCTCGACGACGACACGGTGGAGCTGGGCTTCGGGACGCTGCCGACAGCCGTAACCGCGGGGAGCCAGGCGGCGGCGACGGTGGCGCTGGAGGACGACGACGGCGCGGCGCTGCAGGTGAGTTTCGGGGCGTCGACCTACACGGCGATCGAGAACGGCGCCGCCGTCACGGTGACGGTGAGCCTGGACGCGACGTCGGACAGGGCGCTGACGATCCCGATCACGACCGATCCGGCGACCGGCGACTTTTCCCTGTCGGCCGACAGTTTGAGCTTCGCTGTGGGCGATCAGAGCAAGACGTTCACGGTGACCGCGAGCGAGGACGCGGACCTCGACGACGACACGGTGACCTTGAGCTTCGGCACCCTGCCGACAGCCGTAACCGCGGGGAGCCAGGCGACGGCGACGGTGGCGCTGGAGGACGACGACGGCGCGGCGCTGCAGGTGAGTTTCGGGGCGTCGACCTACACGGCGATCGAGAACGGCGCCGCCGTCACGGTGACGGTGAGCCTGGACGCGACGTCGGACAGGGCGCTGACGATCCCGATCACGACCGATCCGGCGACCGGCGACTTTTCCCTGTCGGCCGACAGTTTGAGCTTCGCTGTGGGCGATCAGAGCAAGACGTTCACGGTGACCGCGAGCGAGGACGCGGACCTCGACGACGACACGGTGACCTTGAGCTTCGGCACCCTGCCGACGGGCGTGACCGCGGGGAGCCAGGCGGCGGCGACGGTGGCGCTGGAGGACGACGACGGCGCGGCGCTGCAGGTGAGTTTCGGGGCGTCGACCTACACGGCGATCGAGGGCGAGGCGGCCGTCACGGTGACGGTGAGCCTGGACGCGACGTCGGACAGGGCGCTGACGATCCCGATCACGACCGATCCGGCGACCGGCGACTTTTCCCTGTCGGCCGACAGTTTGAGCTTCGCTGTGGGCGATCAGAGCAAGACGTTCACGGTGACCGCGAGCGAGGACGCGGACCTCGACGACGACACGGTGACCTTGAGCTTCGGCACCCTGCCGACGGGCGTGACCGCGGGGAGCCAGGCGGCGGCGACGGTGGCGCTGGAGGACGACGACGGCGCGGCGCTGCAGGTGAGTTTCGGGGCGTCGACCTACACGGCGATCGAGGGCGAGGCGGCCGTCACGGTGACGGTGAGCCTGGACGCGACATCGGACCGGGCGCTGACGATCCCGATCACGACCGATCCGACGAGCGGCGACTTTTCTCTGTCGTCCACCAGCTTGACCTTCGCCAGCGGCGATCAGAGCAAGACGTTCACGGTGACCGCGAGCGAGGACGCGGACCTCGACGACGACACGGTGGAGCTGGGCTTCGGGACGCTGCCGACGGCCGTAACCGCGGGGAACCAGGCGACGGTGACGGTGGCGCTGGAGGACGACGACGGCGCGGCGCTGCAGGTGAGTTTCGGGGCGTCGACCTACACGGCGATCGAGAACGGCGCCGCCGTCACGGTGACGGTGAGCCTCGACGCGACATCGGACCGGGCGCTGACGATCCCGATCACGACCGATCCGACGAGCGGCGACTTTTCTCTGTCGTCCACCAGCTTGACCTTCGCCAGCGGCGATCAGAGCAAGACGTTCACGGTGACCGCGAGCGAGGACGCGGACCTCGATGACGACACGGTGGAGCTGGGCTTCGGGACGCTGCCGACGGCCGTAACCGCGGGGAACCAGGCGACGGCGACGGTGGCGCTGGAGGACGACGACGGCGCGGCGCTGCAGGTGACCTTCGGGGCGTCGACCTACACGGCGATCGAGAACGGCGCCGCCGTCACGGTGACGGTGAGCCTCGACGCGACATCGGACCGGGCGCTGACGATCCCGATCACGACCGATCCGACGAGCGGCGACTTTTCTCTGTCGTCCACCAGCTTGACCTTCGCCAGCGGCGATCAGAGCAAGACGTTCACGGTGACCGCGAGCGAGGACGCGGACCTCGATGACGACACGGTGGAGCTGGGCTTCGGGACGCTGCCGACGGCCGTAACCGCGGGGAACCAGGCGGCGGCGACGGTGGCGCTGGAGGACGACGACGGCGCGGCGCTGCAGGTGAGTTTCGGAGCGTCGACCTACACGGCGATCGAGAACGGCGCCGCCGTCACGGTGACGGTGAGCCTCGACGCGACATCGGACCGGGCGCTGACGATCCCGATCACGACCGATCCGACGAGCGGCGACTTTTCTCTGTCGGCCACCAGTTTGACCTTCGCCAGCGGCGATCAGAGCAAGGCGTTCACGGTGACCGCGAGCGAGGATGCGGACCTCGACGACGAGACGGTAACGCTGAGCTTCGGCACCTTGCCGACGGGCGTCACCGCCGGCACGCCGTCGTCGGCGGCGGTGACGCTGGAGGACGACGACGACGACGCGGAGGCGTTGACGGTGACCTTCGGGAAGTCGACCTACACGGCGATCGAGAACGGCGCCGCCGCCTCGGTGACGGTGGGTCTGGACAAGATGTCGGACCGGGCGCTGACGATCCCGATCAGCCTCTCGCCGTCGACCGGCGACTTCAGCGCATCGTCCACCAGTCTGAGCTTCGCGGCAGGCGACCAGACCAAGACGATCACGGTGACCGCGAGCGAGGACGCGGACCTCGACGACGAGACGGTGACGCTGAGCTTCGGCACCTTGCCGACGGGCGTCACCGCCGGCACGCCGTCGTCCGCGGCGGTGACGCTGGAGGACGACGACGACGACGCGGAGGCGTTGACGGTGACCTTCGGGAAGTCGACCTACACGGCGATCGAGAACGGCGCCGCCGCCTCGGTGACGGTGGGTCTGGACAAGATGTCGGACCGGGCGCTGACGATCCCGATCAGCCTCTCGCCGTCGACCGGCGACTTCAGCGCATCGTCCACCAGTCTGAGCTTCGCGGCAGGCGACCAGACCAAGACGATCACGGTGACCGCGAGCGAGGACGCGGACCTCGACGACGAGACGGTGACGCTGAGCTTCGGCACCTTGCCGACGGGCGTCACCGCCGGCACGCCGTCATCGGCGGCGGTGACGCTGGAGGACGACGACGACGACGCGGAGGCGTTGACGGTGACCTTCGGCGCGTCGACCTACACGGCGATCGAGAACGGCGCCGCAGCGGCGGTGACGGTCGGTCTGGACAAGATGTCGGACCGGGCGCTGACCATCCCGATCACCCTCTCGCCGTCGACCGGGGACTTCAGCGCATCGTCCACCAGCCTGAGCTTCGCGGCAGGCGACCGGACCAAGACGATCACGGTGACCGCGAGCGAGGATGCGGACCTCGCCGACGAGACGGTGACGCTGAGCTTCGGCACCCTGCCGACGGGCGTCACCGCCGGCACGCCGTCGTCGGCGGCGGTGACGCTGGAGGACGACGACGACGCCGCGGAGGCGTTGACGGTGACCTTCGGGAAGTCGACCTACACGGCGATCGAGAACGGCGCCGCCGCCTCGGTGACGGTGGGTCTGGACAAGATGGCGGACCGGGCGCTGACCATCCCGATCACCCTCTCGCCGTCGACCGGGGACTTCAGCGCATCGTCCACCAGCCTGAGCTTCGCGGCAGGCGACCAGACCAAGACGATCACGGTGACCGCGAGCGAGGACGCGGACCTCGACGACGAGACGGTGACGCTGAGCTTCGGCACCTTGCCGACGGGCGTCACCGCCGGCACGCCGTCGTCGGCGGCGGTGACGCTGGAGGACGACGACGACGCCGCGGAGGCGTTGACGGTGACCTTCGGGAAGTCGACCTACACGGCGATCGAGAACGGCACTGCGGCAGCGGTGACGGTGGGTCTGGACAAGATGGCGGACCGGGCGCTGACCATCCCGATCACCCTCTCGCCGTCGACCGGGGACTTCAGCGCATCGTCCACCAGCCTGAGCTTCGCGGCAGGCGACCAGACCAAGACGATCACGGTGACCGCGAGCGAGGACACGGACCTCGACGACGAGACGGTGACGCTGAGCTTCGGCACCTTGCCGACGGGCGTCACCGCCGGCACGCCGTCGTCGGCGGCGGTGACGCTCGAGGACGACGACGACGCCGCGGAGGCGTTGACGGTGACCTTCGGGGCGTCGACCTACACGGCGATCGAGAACGGCGCCGCCGTCACGGTGACGGTGAGTCTGGACGCGACGTCGGACCGGGCGCTGACGATCCCGATCAGCCTTTCGCCGTCGACCGGCGACTTCAGCGCATCGTCCACCAGTCTGAGCTTCGCGGCAGGCGACCAGACCAAGACGATCACGGTGACCGCGAGCGAGGACGCGGACCTCGACGACGAGACGGTGACGCTGAGCTTCGGCACCTTGCCGACGGGCGTCACCGCCGGCACGCCGTCGTCGGCGGCGGTGACGCTCGAGGACGACGACGACGCCGCGGAGGCGTTGACGGTGACCTTCGGCGCGTCGACCTACACGGCGATCGAGAACGGCGCCGCCGTCACGGTGACGGTGGGTCTGGACAAGATGGCGGACCGGGCGCTGACCATCCCGATCACCCTTTCGCCGTCGACCGGCGACTTCAGCGCATCGTCCACCAGTCTGAGCTTCGCGGCAGGCGACCAGACCAAGACGATCACGGTGACCGCGAGCGAGGACGCGGACCTCGACGACGAGACGGTGACGCTGAGCTTCGGCACCTTGCCGACGGGCGTCACCGCCGGCACGCCGTCGTCCGCGGCGGTGACGCTGGAGGACGACGACGACGACGCGGAGGCGTTGACGGTGACCTTCGCGGCGTCGACCTACACGGCGATCGAGAACGGCGCCGCCGCCTCGGTGACGGTGGGTCTGGACAAGATGGCGGACCGGGCGCTGACCATCCCGATCACCCTCTCGCCGTCGACCGGGGACTTCAGCGCATCGTCCACCAGCCTGAGCTTCGCGGCAGGCGACCAGACCAAGACGATCACGGTGACCGCGAGCGAGGACACGGACCTCGACGACGAGACGGTGACGCTGAGCTTCGGCACCTTGCCGACGGGCGTCACCGCCGGCACGCCGTCGTCGGCGGCGGTGACGCTCGAGGACGACGACGACGCCGCGGAGGCGTTGACGGTGACCTTCGGGGCGTCGACCTACACGGCGATCGAGAACGGCGCCGCCGTCACGGTGACGGTGAGTCTGGACGCGACGTCGGACCGGGCGCTGACGATCCCGATCAGCCTTTCGCCGTCGACCGGCGACTTCAGCGCATCGTCCACCAGCCTGAGCTTCGCGGCAGGCGACCAGACCAAGACGATCACGGTGACCGCGAGCGAGGACGCGGACCTCGATGACGAGACGGTAACGCTGAGCTTCGGCACCTTGCCGACGGGCGTCACCGCCGGCACGCCGTCGTCGGCGGCGGTGACGCTGGAGGACGACGACGACGACGCGGAGGCGTTGACGGTGACCTTCGCGGCGTCGACCTACACGGCGATCGAGAACGGCGCCGCCGCCTCGGTGACGGTGGGTCTGGACAAGATGGCGGACCGGGCGCTGACGATCCCGATCACCCTCTCGCCGTCGACCGGGGACTTCAGCGCATCGTCCACCAGCCTGAGCTTCGCGGCAGGCGACCAGACCAAGACGATCACGGTGACCGCGAGCGAGGACGCGGACCTCGACGACGAGACGGTGACGCTGAGCTTCGGCACCTTGCCGACGGGCGTCACCGCCGGCACGCCGTCGTCGGCGGCGGTGACGCTGGAGGACGACGACGACGACGCGGAGGCGTTGACGGTGACCTTCGCGGCGTCGACCTACACGGCGATCGAGAACGGCGCCGCCGCCTCGGTGACGGTGGGTCTGGACAAGATGGCGGACCGGGCGCTGACGATCCCGATCAGCCTTTCGCCGTCGACCGGCGACTTCAGCGCATCGTCCACCAGTCTGAGCTTCGCGGCAGGCGACCAGACCAAGACGATCACGGTGACCGCGAGCGAGGACGCGGACCTCGATGACGAGACGGTAACGCTGAGCTTCGGCACCTTGCCGACGGGCGTCACCGCCGGCACGCCGTCGTCGGCGGCGGTGACGCTCGAGGACGACGACGACGCCGCGGAGGCGTTGACGGTGACCTTCGGGAAGTCGACCTACACGGCGATCGAGAACGGCACTGCGGCAGCGGTGACGGTGGGTCTGGACAAGATGGCGGACCGGGCGCTGACGATCCCGATCAGCCTTTCGCCGTCGACCGGCGACTTCAGCGCATCGTCCACCAGTCTGAGCTTCGCGGCAGGCGACCAGACCAAGACGATCACGGTGACCGCGAGCGAGGACGCGGACCTCGACGACGAGACGGTGACGCTGAGCTTCGGCACCTTGCCGACGGGCGTCACCGCCGGCACGCCGTCGTCGGCGGCGGTGACGCTGGAGGACGACGACGACGCCGCGGAGGCGTTGACGGTGACCTTCGGGAAGTCGACCTACACGGCGATCGAGAACGGCACTGCGGCAGCGGTGACGGTGGGTCTGGACAAGATGGCGGACCGGGCGCTGACCATCCCGATCACCCTCTCGCCGTCGACCGGCGACTTCAGCGCATCGTCCACCAGTCTGAGCTTCGCGGCAGGCGACCAGACCAAGACGATCACGGTGACCGCGAGCGAGGACGCGGACCTCGACGACGAGACGGTGACGCTGAGCTTCGGCACCTTGCCGACGGGCGTCACCGCCGGCACGCCGTCGTCCGCGGCGGTGACGCTGGAGGACGACGACGACGACGCGGAGGCGTTGACGGTGACCTTCGGGAAGTCGACCTACACGGCGATCGAGAACGGCACTGCGGCAGCGGTGACGGTGAGTCTGGACGCGACGTCGGACCGGGCGCTGACGATCCCGATCAGCCTTTCGCCGTCGACCGGCGACTTCAGCGCATCGTCCACCAGTCTGAGCTTCGCGGCAGGCGACCAGACCAAGACGATCACGGTGACCGCGAGCGAGGACGCGGACCTCGACGACGAGACGGTGACGCTGAGCTTCGGCACCTTGCCGACGGGCGTCACCGCCGGCACGCCGTCGTCCGCGGCGGTGACGCTGGAGGACGACGACGACGCCGCGGAGGCGTTGACGGTGACCTTCGGGAAGTCGACCTACACGGCGATCGAGAACGGCACTGCGGCAGCGGTGACGGTGGGTCTGGACAAGATGGCGGACCGGGCGCTGACGATCCCGATCAGCCTTTCGCCGTCGACCGGCGACTTCAGCGCATCGTCCACCAGTCTGAGCTTCGCGGCAGGCGACCAGACCAAGACGATCACGGTGACCGCGAGCGAGGACGCGGACCTCGACGACGAGACGGTGACGCTGAGCTTCGGCACCCTGCCGACGGGCGTCACCGCCGGCACGCCGTCGTCGGCGGCGGTGACGCTGGAGGACGACGACGACGACGCGGAGGCGTTGACGGTGACCTTCGGGAAGTCGACCTACACGGCGATCGAGAACGGCGCCGCCGCCTCGGTGACGGTGGGTCTGGACAAGATGTCGGACCGGGCGCTGACGATCCCGATCAGCCTCTCGCCGTCGACCGGCGACTTCAGCGCATCGTCCACCAGTCTGAGCTTCGCGGCAGGCGACCAGACCAAGACGATCACGGTGACCGCGAGCGAGGACGCGGACCTCGACGACGAGACGGTGACGCTGAGCTTCGGCACCTTGCCGACGGGCGTCACCGCCGGCACGCCGTCATCGGCGGCGGTGACGCTGGAGGACGACGACGACGACGCGGAGGCGTTGACGGTGACCTTCGGCGCGTCGACCTACACGGCGATCGAGAACGGCGCCGCAGCGGCGGTGACGGTGGGTCTGGACAAGATGTCGGACCGGGCGCTGACCATCCCGATCACCCTCTCGCCGTCGACCGGGGACTTCAGCGCATCGTCCACCAGCCTGAGCTTCGCGGCAGGCGACCGGACCAAGACGATCACGGTGACCGCGAGCGAGGATGCGGACCTCGCCGACGAGACGGTGACGCTGAGCTTCGGCACCCTGCCGACGGGCGTCACCGCCGGCACGCCGTCGTCGGCGGCGGTGACGCTGGAGGACGACGACGACGCCGCGGAGGCGTTGACGGTGACCTTCGGGAAGTCGACCTACACGGCGATCGAGAACGGCGCCGCCGCCTCGGTGACGGTGGGTCTGGACAAGATGGCGGACCGGGCGCTGACCATCCCGATCACCCTCTCGCCGTCGACCGGGGACTTCAGCGCATCGTCCACCAGCCTGAGCTTCGCGGCAGGCGACCAGACCAAGACGATCACGGTGACCGCGAGCGAGGACGCGGACCTCGACGACGAGACGGTGACGCTGAGCTTCGGCACCTTGCCGACGGGCGTCACCGCCGGCACGCCGTCGTCGGCGGCGGTGACGCTGGAGGACGACGACGACGACGCGGAGGCGTTGACGGTGACCTTCGGGAAGTCGACCTACACGGCGATCGAGAACGGCACTGCGGCAGCGGTGACGGTGGGTCTGGACAAGATGGCGGACCGGGCGCTGACCATCCCGATCACCCTCTCGCCGTCGACCGGGGACTTCAGCGCATCGTCCACCAGCCTGAGCTTCGCGGCAGGCGACCAGACCAAGACGATCACGGTGACCGCGAGCGAGGACACGGACCTCGACGACGAGACGGTGACGCTGAGCTTCGGCACCTTGCCGACGGGCGTCACCGCCGGCACGCCGTCGTCGGCGGCGGTGACGCTCGAGGACGACGACGACGCCGCGGAGGCGTTGACGGTGACCTTCGGGGCGTCGACCTACACGGCGATCGAGAACGGCGCCGCCGTCACGGTGACGGTGAGTCTGGACGCGACGTCGGACCGGGCGCTGACGATCCCGATCAGCCTTTCGCCGTCGACCGGCGACTTCAGCGCATCGTCCACCAGTCTGAGCTTCGCGGCAGGCGACCAGACCAAGACGATCACGGTGACCGCGAGCGAGGACGCGGACCTCGACGACGAGACGGTGACGCTGAGCTTCGGCACCTTGCCGACGGGCGTCACCGCCGGCACGCCGTCGTCGGCGGCGGTGACGCTCGAGGACGACGACGACGCCGCGGAGGCGTTGACGGTGACCTTCGGCGCGTCGACCTACACGGCGATCGAGAACGGCGCCGCCGTCACGGTGACGGTGGGTCTGGACAAGATGGCGGACCGGGCGCTGACCATCCCGATCACCCTTTCGCCGTCGACCGGCGACTTCAGCGCATCGTCCACCAGTCTGAGCTTCGCGGCAGGCGACCAGACCAAGACGATCACGGTGACCGCGAGCGAGGACGCGGACCTCGACGACGAGACGGTGACGCTGAGCTTCGGCACCTTGCCGACGGGCGTCACCGCCGGCACGCCGTCGTCCGCGGCGGTGACGCTGGAGGACGACGACGACGACGCGGAGGCGTTGACGGTGACCTTCGCGGCGTCGACCTACACGGCGATCGAGAACGGCGCCGCCGCCTCGGTGACGGTGGGTCTGGACAAGATGGCGGACCGGGCGCTGACCATCCCGATCACCCTCTCGCCGTCGACCGGGGACTTCAGCGCATCGTCCACCAGCCTGAGCTTCGCGGCAGGCGACCAGACCAAGACGATCACGGTGACCGCGAGCGAGGACACGGACCTCGACGACGAGACGGTGACGCTGAGCTTCGGCACCTTGCCGACGGGCGTCACCGCCGGCACGCCGTCGTCGGCGGCGGTGACGCTCGAGGACGACGACGACGCCGCGGAGGCGTTGACGGTGACCTTCGGGGCGTCGACCTACACGGCGATCGAGAACGGCGCCGCCGTCACGGTGACGGTGAGTCTGGACGCGACGTCGGACCGGGCGCTGACGATCCCGATCAGCCTTTCGCCGTCGACCGGCGACTTCAGCGCATCGTCCACCAGCCTGAGCTTCGCGGCAGGCGACCAGACCAAGACGATCACGGTGACCGCGAGCGAGGACGCGGACCTCGATGACGAGACGGTAACGCTGAGCTTCGGCACCTTGCCGACGGGCGTCACCGCCGGCACGCCGTCGTCCGCGGCGGTGACGCTGGAGGACGACGACGACGCCGCGGAGGCGTTGACGGTGACCTTCGGCGCGTCGACCTACACGGCGATCGAGAACGGCGCCGCCGTCACGGTGACGGTGGGTCTGGACAAGATGGCGGACCGGGCGCTGACGATCCCGATCACCCTCTCGCCGTCGACCGGGGACTTCAGCGCATCGTCCACCAGCCTGAGCTTCGCGGCAGGCGACCAGACCAAGACGATCACGGTGACCGCGAGCGAGGACGCGGACCTCGACGACGAGACGGTGACGCTGAGCTTCGGCACCTTGCCGACGGGCGTCACCGCCGGCACGCCGTCGTCGGCGGCGGTGACGCTGGAGGACGACGACGACGACGCGGAGGCGTTGACGGTGACCTTCGCGGCGTCGACCTACACGGCGATCGAGAACGGCGCCGCCGCCTCGGTGACGGTGGGTCTGGACAAGATGGCGGACCGGGCGCTGACGATCCCGATCAGCCTTTCGCCGTCGACCGGCGACTTCAGCGCATCGTCCACCAGTCTGAGCTTCGCGGCAGGCGACCAGACCAAGACGATCACGGTGACCGCGAGCGAGGACGCGGACCTCGATGACGAGACG
Source organism: Candidatus Multivorans sp. (assembly GCA_965247095.1). GTDB lineage: Bacteria > Acidobacteriota > Thermoanaerobaculia > Multivoradales > Multivoraceae > Multivorans. Next base: position 2,162,054 of record OZ251997.1, read on the forward strand.
GTAACGCTGAGCTTCGGCACCTTGCCGACGGGCGTCACCGCCGGCACGCCGTCGTCGGCGGCGGTGACGCTGGAGGACGACGACGACGCGGCGACATCGTTAACGGCGACCTTCGGTGCGTCGACCTACACGGCGATCGAGGGCGAGAGGGGCGTCTCGGTGACGGTCAGTGTCGACCAAGCCGCCGACCGGGCTCTGACGATCCCGATCACCACCGATCCGTCGAGCGGGGACTTCACGGGCCCGGCCGAAGTGGTCTTTGCGGTGGGTGATGACTCGAAGACGATCACAGTCACCGCGACCGACGACCCGGACCTCGACGACGAGACGGTGAGGCTGAGCTTCGGTGCGCTGCCGACCAATGTCAGTGCGGGGAGCCGGGCGGCGACGACGGTGACGCTCGTGGACGACGACCGAGCGGAGCTCACGGTGACGCTCGGCGCCGGGGGGACCGAGGGTGGCACGACCTATACGGCGACCGAGGGCGGCACGGGCGCCCAGGTGCCGGTGAGTCTGGGCCAGAGCGCCGATCGCTCCATAGTGATCCCGATCACCACCGACCCGGCGAGCGGCGACTTCACGCTATCGGCGACCAGCCTGAGCTTCGCGGTGGGCGATGAGACGAAGACGATCACAGTCACCGCGACCGACGACCCGGACCTCGAGGATGAGACCGTAACGCTAGGCCTTGGTGCGCTGCCGGTCGATGTCAGTGCGGGGAGCCAGGCGACGACGACGGTGACGCTGGTGGACGACGACCGGACGCCGCTCACGGTGACGTTCGCCGCAGAGACCTACACCGCGAAGGAAAACGGGACGGAAGCCGAGGTGAGGGTGGCGCTGGACCAGGCCGCGGACCGGGAGGTGAGGATCCCGATCACCACCGACCCGGCGAGCGGGGACTTCACGGGCCCGGCCGAAGTGGTCTTTGCGGTGGGTGATGACTCGAAGACGATCACAGTCACCGCGACCGACGACCCGGACCTCGACGACGAGACGGTGAGGCTGAGCTTCGGCACGCTGCCGGTCGATGTCAGCGAGGGGGGCCAAGCGACGACGACGGTGACGCTGGTGGACGACGACCGGACGCCGCTCACGGTGACGTTCGCCGCAGAGACCTACACCGCGAAGGAAAACGGGACCGAGGCCGAGGTGAGGGTCGTGCTGGACCAGGCCGCGGACCGGGAGGTGAGGATCTCGATCACCGCCGATCCGGCGACGGGGGACTTCGCCCTGTCAGCGACGCAGGTGGTCTTTGCGGTGGGCGATGAGTCGAAGACGGTCACGGTGACGGCGAGCGAGGACCCGGACCTCGATGACGAGAGGGTGACGCTGGGCTTCGGCACCCTGCCGGTCGATGTCAGTGCGGGGAGCCCTTCAGCGACGACGGTGACGCTTGTGGATGACGACGAGGTGCCACTCGTGGTGAGCTTCGGGGCAGCGTCCTACGAGGCGACGGAGGGCGGGCCCGCCGCCACGGTGACGGTGGCGCTCGACCAGGCCGCGGATCGGGAGGTGACCATCCCACTCACCACCGATCCGGAGACGGGGGACTTCGCCCTGTCGGCGACGCAGGTGGTCTTCGCGGTGGACGATGCGACGAAGACGATCACGGTGACGGCGAGCGAGGACCCGGACCGCGATGACGAGACGGTCGAGCTGGGCTTCGGCACCCTGCCGGTCGATGTCAGTGCGGGGAGCCCTTCAGCGACGACGGTGACGCTTGTGGACAAGACGCTACTGGAACTCGAGGTGAGCTTTGTACAGGCGGACTACCAGATGAGGGAAGGAGTCGAAGCGCTCATCGAGGTGCAGGTGTCGCCGGCAGCGGACCGGCGAGTGGAAGTGCCGCTGGAAGTGACGCCAGAAGGAGGGGCGAGTGAAGCCGACTATCGCATGCCAGTGTCTGTAGTGATCGAGGAAGGCGAGAGCCAAGGCACGGTCACCATGGAGGTTCACGCGGATGAAGTGAACGATCCTGGGGAGTCGGTTGTGGTGGGCTTGGCAGGGATGCCGGAGGCGGTGAGTGCGGGCGATCTCTCCGCGACCCAGGTGCACTTCAGACAGTGGCGGACGACGGAACAGTTCTCGCAAACGCTTGAAGCAATAGCAGCGGTGATCGCACGCACAATGGGTGACAGCGCGCAAACGGCGATAGAGGGCCGGTTTGAGCGGCATCGGCAGAGGAGTCGATCGGGGCAATCGGTTGACACGATGCCGACACTGCAGCCGGGGAGCGTTGCACTCTCCGACCAAACGCACATTAGCCCCTCTCCAGGCTCCGTCATAGCGCCGAGTCGGAGAGTCTACGGGCAGCAGAATCGACTACATGGTTCTGGAGCCGGAGCCGGGCCGCTGGGACCGGGGTCGCGTGGCTTCTCAGGGGTGAGGGATCACCTGTTCAGCCTTTCGGGGGTCTCCTTCGAGATGTCCTCGGGGGCCTTCGAGACGTCCCTGGGAGAGAGTGAGAAGGAGACGAACTGGGTTCCGGTGTTGTGGGGACAAGGGAATCTGCACCACTTCAGCGGGGACTTGAAGCGGATGGGAATGAACTATCGAGGAGGTCTCGAGGCCGCTCATGTGGGGCTGGATCTCTTTGCCGACGACCAGGTGCTCGCCGGTCTGTCGTTCATGCGCAGCCGGGGGCACCTGGATTACACCGATGATGGGATAGATGCGGTGCTACTGGAGAGTCGCATGAACACGGTTCACCCCTATCTGCACTGGCAGCCGAATGAACGGTTGAGCGTATGGGGTATTGGCGGCCTGGGCTGGGGTCAAGTGGATGCCACGGAGCCGGGCCGGGCTCACGACTTCGATGCCGACTTTCTGATGTTCGCGGGGGGCGTGAGGGCGGTGCTAGGCGGGCGGGCTAACAACGAATGGGGTCTGCGAGCGGATGCCTTCACGGCCCAACTCCAGACCGACGCGTCGAAGGACATCGCCAAGGTAAGCGGTGAGGCCCACCGGGGCCGGTTGATGCTGGAATGGGTGCACGACAGGGAGTTGTCGGTGGGGAGATCACTGAGCCTGACGGCGGAGGCCGGCGGGCGTTTCGACGGCGGCGACGCGGATCGTGGCAGCGGCGTGGAAACCGGCTTGCGTCTGGGCTTCCTGGATGCGAACAGCGGCCTGGATGTGGCGCTGCACGGCCGGGTGCTGGTAGCGCACGAAAGCGACTACCGGGACTGGGGAGCGGGCGTGCAGGCGAGTTGGGACCCGGGGGCGAAGCGGCGCGGTCTCACATTGTCGGTGAATTCCTCGCTGGGCCAGGACGGCGGCGGCGGAACGACGCTGTGGGACAACGCAGATGCAATCACACGCACAGCCGGGCTGGGAGCCTTGGGGACCGGCTCCCAGTACCGAATGGAGAGCGAGGTGGCGTACGCCGGCATAAGGGCGCCGGGCTTACGCGGTCTGCTGACGCCGTATAGCCGGCTGCGATGGGCAGGACAGGCACGAGAGCTGGCCTTGGGCACGACTTGGAGCCTGCCGACTCGCTCGCACGCCGCGATGCCGGCCACGTTTGAGCTGGAATGCCTGAGGCGCGAGAGCACAACGGGACCGGCCGATCTGGCGGTCTTGCTGCGCGTGTCGATCCCCATGGGCGCCTCGCAGAGGGTCATCCCCCGTCCGGGCCGCGATTTCACCGTTGCGCTCCAGCTCACACCGCCGAGGGACGCGGCACCTGCTCTGGAATCGACTCCGCCAGGGTTGGCACGCTCGCCAACAGAGACAGCACGTTCCGGAGGAGAAGGGCGCGGAGTGACTATTCAGGCGGCGCTACTGCGAAGTGCGAGAGCGATGCCGCAACCCAGCTCCGCGGCACCCCCGACGGAAATCGCCGAGTTGCAAGCCCTGACGACACCGCCGCCCGAGCCTCGTCGTCAACCACAACCCGCGGAACCGGTCCCCGAGCTTTCGCCAAGCGGAGACATCCTCGTTCAAGTCGGCGCTTTTCGGAGCGGGGAGAAGGCCGCCCGGCTAACACACGAGCTGCGGCAAGAGGGCTATGCAGCGAACACGATCGAAGGCAGCGACTATGACCGCGTCGTCGTTGGGCCATTCGCCAGCCGAACCGAAGCTGCCAACGCACGATCGCAGCTAGATCAGCAAGGCTACGAGGGATACCTTCGAGCCGACCTGGCGCACCGGCTGCCGCCTACGCGATAGCGTGCGTCGGGGCCAGAGGCGGCGGCGTTCGTCGAGCCGGCCGCCTGTGTGCTGCGCGGAATCGATCGTGCCGGGTTGCCGAGCGAAGCGCCGGAGGTGGTCGTCGTCGGCGTCGGGTCCATGGGTCTACTCCATCTGCTGGTCCTGCGTGCGGTGTTCCCGGAGACCCGGATCGTCGTCGCCGAGCCCGACCGCGGCCGCCGGGAGATTGCACGGCAACTCGGCGCCGATGCCGCCGTCGCGCCCAAGCGGATCGTCGAGGCCTCGGGTAACGCCAGACCGTCGGGCGGCGCCGATGCCGTCTTCGAGACCGCCGGCGGTCAGGCCGCCTTCGACCTGCTACATCGCGGTGTGTTGGATCCGACTCGCCTGGTGACGCACCGCCTTCCGCTCGACCGAGCCGCGGAGGCCGTTGAACTGTGCCGACGGAGGGCAGCGTTGAAGGTACTGTTGCACCCATGACAGCCGACCCGTCGACGAGCCGATCCAGGTCGTGATCCCGAAGCAATACACGCAGGCGTTCCTGGTCGCACCCCGCAGTGTCGAGTTGAAGCAGCTTCCGATGCCCGAGCCGGGGCCGGGCGAATCGTTGATGCGGGTGGACGCCGCCACCGTCTGCGCCACGGACATCAAGGTCTACCGCCGCGGCAGCCATCCGACCATGCTGACCCTGCCGGCGCCCTTCGGCCACGAGGTCACCGGCACGATCGTCCGTTCCGATGCGGACGCCCTGTTCGAGGAGGGCGACGCCGTAGTGGTAGCCAACAGCGCCTTGTGCGGACACTGTCAGCCCTGTCGGCACAGCCGCGAAAACCTCTGCCGTGAACTTGTGTACCTGAACGGCGCCTTCTCCAACTACTTCCTGATCCCCGCAGCGGTCGCGACGCGCAGTGTGCACCGGCGGCCGCCGGGCCTCGAGCCCGCGATAGCGTCGCTGGCCGAACCCCTGGCCTGTGCCGTCCACTGCCTCGAGCCCTGCCTCGCCGCCTGGGGCGGCCCGCCGACTGAGGCCCGGGCACTGGTCATCGGCTGCGGCGCCCTGGGCCTGATGCTGATCGACCTGCTTCACAGCGTTCGCACCAGGGTCACCGCGCTCGACCCGCATCCGGAGCGGCTCGAACTGGCGGCCGCGTTCGGCGCCGTTGAGACGCACTGCGAGCGCGCCGGCGATGGCGGCTCCCAGCCGAGCGACTGTTCGATTTCACCGTCGACGCGACCGGCACCCCAACTGGCTGGAACCACGCGGTTGTCTCTCGCGCGCCGGGCGGCGTCGCCGCCCTCTTCGGAGGTTGCCGGCAAGGCACCGAGCTGACTCTGAACGCCGAACGGATTCACTACCAGGAACAGACCCAGCTCGGCGCCTACCTGGCAATCAAGATCTGGGAGCCGACGTCTCGGGCCTCCTCGCCGCGGGCGGCATCGCCGGGCTCACGATCGGCTTCGCGGCCCGCGACACGCTGGCCAACCTGTTCGCCGGCATCTTCATCTTCTCGGACGGCCCCTACAAGATCGGCGACTTCATCACGCTGGACTCGGGCGAACGCGGCATGGTCACCGAGATCGGCATCCGCAGCACCCGCCTGCTCACGCGCGGCGACATCGAGATCACGATCCCCAACGCAGTGATGGGCAACGCCAAGATCAACAACGAGAGCGGCGGCCCGCAGGTCAAGTACCGGATCCGGGTCCGGGTCGGGGTCGCCTACGGCAGCGATGTGGACCACATCGAAGCGGTCCAGCTCCAGGTGGCCACCGACAACGACAAGGTAGTGCTTTCCAATCCTGAAATGAGCGTGAACGGGACCGTCATGGAGAGTCGAGTCGGGTCGGTCTCGGGGTAGTTCTGGGGCGGCAGACGGTTCTGCACCGTCTGCCGCCTAGGGTAGCGCCCGCTGCGAGGCCGCGGCGGGTTACGGGCGTTGTGTTCCGGCCTGGGCCGATGGTGTTGTGCGGTGTATGGCATCGGGCTGCGCGGTCTGCGGTTCAGGCGCTCCGGCGCCGGTGGGGATCGGACTCCCGGTCGATGAGTTCAAAGAGTCTGGCACGAGCCAGCTTGAGGGCGATCGCGGCGTCGAGGTCGCTCGTGGCGCCGGCCTGGTCTTCGAGGGCGGCGATGGTGACGCCGGGCCTGAGGTACCGCTCCGCGTCCGGCAGGGACTTGAGCTTCTCGAACGGCGTCATGGTGTCCTGGTAGCGGTAGCGTTTCCTGGTGCGGCCCTTCCTGTCGGTGACCTCGGTGGGAAACAGGCACGGGCGATGGAAGTTGAGGAAGGGGGTGAGCACATCGCGTGCGAAGACGTTGATCTCGCGGGCGAAGAGCTTGGGGATGTGCCGGTATCCGAACTGGCGCCGGATCACGTTGCCGTTCTTGCTCTCGACCAGGGCGTTGTCGTTGGTGTGCCGGCTGCGGGACTTGGTGAACTCGGGGACGTGCAGTTGGTTGAGCATCTCGGCGACCTTGCGGTTGATGTACTCGGAGCCGTTGTCGGCGTGGAAGCCCAGCACCTTGAAGGGGCAGGACTCGATGAGCTCCTTGAGCACCGGCACGAGACACCGTTGGGAGATGGCCCGTACCGTCGCCACGTGCTCCCACTGCAACACCTCGTCCACGAGGTTGATGTGGTACACGCCCTTCTCGCCGTCTTTGTCCCCCTGATGCACCGTGTCCACCCGCAGGTAGCCCGGCTTCCCCTCCGGCTGGGGCTTGCGTCGTTCCCCGATCCCGACCGCGGTCGACCGCGTCTTCTTGAACGTCGTCCGGCGCCGCTGGTAGGTGGTCGACTTGCGCAGGTTGTAGAACTGGCCGTTCGAGATCACAGCCAGACGCTCGAAGCGCTCGTCGCCGTACACCTCGAACTGGCGCCGCATCACCGCCCGCGTGCTGTGACCGCACATCTGGCCCAGTGCCGCGTCGACCTCGGCGAGAAGGCCGATGTCGGCCTTCGTGTAACGCCGCCCGAATGCGTGAGGCGGCGCACCGCGGCGGTCCTCGATGCGGCCCGTCTCCCGGTGCTGCCGGATCAGCCGCGTCAACTGCGACTCGGACTTCCCGGTCATCTTCATCAGGTAGCGCCGAATCATGCCCTTGTCGCGCCTCACAAGCGCCCGGTAGCGGAACCTGACCAGCGTCTCACGGATGAACTCGTACGTCGATCCGCGGTCCACCACCACGAAGTCCACCGCCTCGTTGCCGGCCACGAAACTGCGGACCTCACAAAGAGTCTGAAGTCGGCCTGTCTGGAGCGTCACGATCATCCTCCGATGATCCCCGATACCGGCGCTTCACGCTCACTTCTCGCTGGATTCACGCACCCCGCTCACGCTCACTTCTCGCTGGACAGCTCTAAGGTGTGCAAACAACCCGAACCTAGGGTACGGTTCCGCACCGCCGGGATCGAGATTCCCTTCAGCCAGCACGACATCCACATCAAGGAAACGCCAGCGCGGCAAGCCCGGGCAAGCGAACCCGCGGCCGACTAGCGAAGACCGCGCCCGACCGGCGCGCTTCAAACGAGAACGGAATGAACCTTCGCAACATAGCGATCGTTGCGCACGTCGACCACGGCAAGACCACGCTCGTGGACGCCATGCTGTGGCAGAGCGGAACGTTCCGCGTGAACCAGGAGGTCCGTGACCGGGTGCTCGATTCGATGGACCTGGAACGCGAGAAGGGCATCACGATCATGGCGAAGAACACCGCCGTGACCTACGGCGACGTCAAGATCAACATCGTCGACACACCGGGGCACGCCGACTTCGGCGGCGAGGTCGAACGCACGCTGCGCATGGTCGACGGCGTCATGCTGCTCGTCGACGCCGCCGAGGGACCGCTTCCCCAGACCCGGGCCGTCCTGCTGAAGGCGCTGGAACTGGGCCTGCCCGCGATCGTGGTCATCAACAAGATCGACCGCAAGGACGCGCGCCCCGGGGAAGTCCTGGACGAGATCTACGACCTGTTCATCGACCTCGACGCCACCGAGGAACAGATCGACTTCCCCGTCCTGTACTGCGTCGCGCGCGAAGGAAGGTGCGCCCGGTCGCTCGAGGCGGAGTTGACCGATCTCCGGCCCCTGTTCGAGACGATCCTCGATCGGATTCCACCGCCGGCCGGAGATTCCAGCCATCCCCTGCAGGTGCTGGTAACCAACGTCCAACCCGACGATCACCTTGGTCCGCTCGCGATCGGCCGCGTCGTGGCCGGCACTGTTCGGCACCGGCAGGCGGTCATCGTGTGCAGGCGCACCGGGGCTCAGACGCCGGTCGCCGTCTCGAAGCTGTTCGTCTACGAGGGCCTCGGGCGAGTCGCAGTCCAGGCAGCGGGCCCCGGAGAGATCGTCGCCCTGGCGGGAATGAGCGGCGTCGGACTGGGCGAGAGCATCGCCGATGGCCAGAACCCCGTACCGCTGCCACCGCTCGACGTCGCCGAGCCCACGCTGTCGATGGAGTTCGGAATCAACGACTCCCCCTTGAGCGGCAAGGCCGGCAAGTACGTCACCTCACGCCACCTTCGGGAGCGGCTGCAGAGGGAAGCACAACAGAATCTCGCGCTCCGGGTCGAAACCACCGAATCGTCGGACCGTTTCCTGGTCTACGGCCGCGGTGAGCTGCAGCTTGCCATCCTGATCGAACAGATGCGGCGCGAAGGCTATGAGTTCTCGGTCGGCATGCCCCGCGTGCTGACCCGCACGGTTCAGGGCGCCAGGCACGAACCCTACGAACTGGCTCTCATGGACGTGGCTGAGGAGTACCAGGGTGTCGTCGTCCGCAAGCTCGGCAAGCGCAGAGGGGTCATGGCGCAGATGGTCAACCGGCGCTCTGGAAGAGTGCGCCTGGAGTTCGAGGTTCCGAGTCGGGGATTGATCGGCTACCGCACCGAGTTCCTCTCCGACACCAAGGGCACCGGAATCCTCACGCGCATGCTCATCGGATATCGACCCTGGGCAGGCGAGATCGTCCATCGGGCGACCGGAGCGCTGGTCGCCGACCGCGCCGGTCGTGTCACCGCCTATGCGATCACCAACCTGCAGAGCAGAGGCGCTCTGTTCGTCGGCCCGAACGACACGGTCTACCGGGGAATGCTCGTCGGAGAGTCGAGCCGCGACGCCGACCTCGACGTGAACATCACGCGGGAGAGAAAGCAGACGAACATGCGGGCGGCCGGCGCCAACGCCTACGAGAAGACCGTGCCGCCGCGCCGCCAGTCCCTCGAACAGGCGATCGAGTTCATCCGCGACGACGAACTGATCGAGGTCACGCCCGGCAGCCTCCGGCTACGGAAGCGTCACTTCGATCCGCACGACAGGAAGAAGCACGCGGCCCGGCGGGCGGCCAGCGCGGCAAAGCCGACGCCGAGCCAGCCGGCGCCGGCTTGAGCCTGAGCCCATTCGAGCTCAGCTCGCCAGTGCGCTCCACGCCCGGCGCGGGAACCGGCGGCCAAGGCCCCGCTGAATCTCACGCCACTTGCGCTCTTCGTCCGGCGTGATGAAGGTCACCGCCTCTCCGGAACGCCCCATGCGCCCGGTCCGCCCGACGCGGTGCGTGAAGAGTTGCTGCGAGTCCGGGAGGTCAAAGTTGATGACCTTGCCGATGCCGTCAACATCCAGGCCTCGGGCAGCCACGTTGGTCGCCACCAGGATCGGCGCGGCGCCGGAACGAAAGCCCCTCATCACGCGCTCACGGGCGCCTTGGCTGAGGTTTCCCTGAAGCGCCCCGACCGGATAACCCAGCGAGTCGAGCTTCTTGGCCAGCTTCCTGACGCCGTGCTTGGTCCTGCCGAAGACGAGAATCGGGGCGCCGTTTCGTTCGTCCAGAAGCGTCTGCAGCGCGCTGATCTTGTCGTCCTTCCGGATCGAGAAGACCACGTGCTCCACCGTGGGCACTTGACGGCCGAGGTCGATTTCGACCCTTACCGGGTTGCGCAGATACTGCTTCGCGGTCTGAGCCACCCAGTTGGGCATGGTCGCCGAGAAGAGCGCCGTCTGCCGTGAAGCGGGCGTGCGGCTGAGGATCGCCTCGACATCGCGGGCAAAACCCTGGTCCAGCATTTCGTCCGCCTCATCAAGGACGAGGAACCGCACACCTCCAAGATCGAGGGAGCCCTGACGCAGGTGGTCCAACGTGCGGCCAGGTGTCCCAACGATCACATGGGCGCCCCGCCTCAAGGCCGCATGATCACGCCTTACCGGCCGGCCGCCGTACAACGCCGCCACGCGCAAGCGCGACGAAGTCAGGCTGGAAAGGACTCCGGCCACCTGGATGGCCAGCTCCCGCGTCGGCGTCAGCACCAGCGCCTGCACCCGCCGTGCAGAGGGATCGCAAAGCTCAGCGATGGGCGCCGCAAAGGCCAGGGTCTTCCCCGACCCCGTCAGCGCCTGCCCGAGCAGGTCCCGCCCAGCCAGCAAATGGGGGATGGCCTGCTCCTGAATCGGCGTCGGCTCAGAAATACCCATGCGGGCAATCGCCGCCCTGGTCGCACTCGTGAGCGGAATCCCAGGAAACACGCCGCTGCCGTCGGTGTCCTGGCCGCGATCAGCAGTCGGTCCAACCGGGCGAAGGCCGGGTTCAACCTCGTGACTGTGGCCGTTCGGGGCGCCCTTGTTCCAGGCGCCCTTGTTCCAGGCGCTCTTCTTCGCGCCGCCCTTGTTCCAGGCGCTCTTCTTCGCGCCGCCCTTGTTCCAGGCGCGGTTGTTCCCGGCGCGGTTGGCCGGGGCGCGGTTGGCCGGGGCGGAAACGCCGTCGCGACGGTTGGTGAAGCAGGAACGGCAGTACACCGGCCTGCCCGGGGCAGGCCGGAAGGGCACGGTTGTCGAGGTATCGCACTCGGCGCAGACGGCCTCGTGGCTCGGTCTGGGGCCGGACGGACGCCGGCTGGTCGAGAAAGATTTCTTTGGCATTCTTCTGGGCATAGAGAGACAGACTCCTTAGGTCCTAAGGCATAACGAAACAGGCGATTCGGCGCGGGTGAGAAGCAGGGTGAACCAATGTTCACCGTTGCGTGAACCTCGGCGCGGCAATCGAGCGCTGTGGTCGTTATGACGACCAGGGGCTGCTAGCTAGACCCGGCGTAAGCGCGTACCTTACTCGACTTCGCCCTCCCAGTCAAAGCGAAGGTCGTCCAGCGCCAGGCCCACGATCGGTCCGGCGACAGACGGACCCGAAGAGAATGGCCGCAGCGCCGTGGCGTTAGGATGGCAGCCAGTCGACAATGAGATGAGATGTGGGTCGCGCGTACAACGGCCGACGGCAGCCTGGAACTCGCCGAGGCGCCCGAGCCGGCGATCAAGGGCGGCGAGGCGCTGATCGAACTCCTCTGTTGCGGCCTGTGCGGCACGGACCTCTACAAGCTGGCCGACGCCGGGCGACCTGCGGGAGAGGTGCTGGGGCACGAAGTCGTCGGCAGGGTGATCGACAGCCGCACCGATCACCTGAAACCAGGCGACCGGGTCGTGGTCCCACACCATGCACCGTGCGGCGAGTGCCGGCTGTGCCGGAGCGGGGCCGAGACGATGTGCCCCCAGTTCGCCGAGAACCTGCTTGATCCCGGCGGCTTCAGCGAACGGATCCGGCTGCGGGCGCTGGCGGTCGAACGCACGGTGCGGCGTCTCGACGACCAGCTTCCGGACGACGCCGCGGTGTTCGTCGAACCGGCGGCCTGCGTGCTGCGCGGGATCGACCGCGCCGGGTTGCCGAGCGAAGCCCCGGAGGTGGTCGTCATCGGCGCCGGATCGATGGGCCTGCTCCACCTGCTGGTGCTGCGAGCCGTGTTCCCGGCGAGTCGGATCGTTCTAGCCGAGCCGGACCAGGACCGCCGGGAGACGGCGCGGCGACTCGGCGCCGATGCTGCCGTCGCACCCGAACGGATCGTCGAGGCCTCGGGCAGTGGCAGGCCATCGGGCGGCGCCGACGCCGTCTTCGACACCGCCGGCGGTCAGGCCGCCTTCGACCTGGCCCTGCAGGCCACCCGGCCGGGTGGGCGCGTCGTCCTCTTCGCCCACGCCGCGCACGACGCCCGCGTGACCTTCGACATCAACGCCGTGTTCAAGTCCGAGCGCCAAGTCATCGGCGCCTACTCCGGGTCGCCAACCGAGCAAGCCCGCGTGCTCGACCTGCTGAGCCAGGGCGTGTTCGATCCCACGCCGCTGGTCACCCACCGCCTGCCCTTGGCCCGAGCCGCCGAAGCGGTCGATCTGTGCCGCCGGCGCGAAGCGCTCAAGGTACTGTTGCGCCCCTGATTCGCCGTGATTCGCCGTCTGCGCGCCGGAGAAGACCCGTGATCCCGAAGCACCAGACCCAGGCGTTCCTCATCGGCCCCGGCAACCTCCAACTGAGGCGTATGCCCATGCCGGCGCCCGGCCCGGGCGAACTCCTGATCCGGGTCGACGCCGCCACCACCTGCGGAACGGACGTGAAGGTGTTCCGCCGCGGCGGCCATCCAACGATGTTGACGCTGCCGGCGCCCTTCGGCCACGAGGTCACCGGCACCGTCGTCCGCGCCGCCGCCGGCGCCGCGCAGACAGAGGGCGACACCGTGGTGGTCGGCAACAGCGCCGCCTGCGGCCGGTGCCAGCCGTGCCGGCACAACCGCGAAAACCTGTGCCGGGAGCTCGTCTACCTGAACGGGGCCTTTGCCGACTACATGCTGATACCGGCCGCAGTCGCGGAGCGCAGCGTCCACCCACGGCCGCCCGGCCTCGAACCGGTCATCGCGGCTCTGGCCGAGCCGCTGGCCTGCGCCGTCCACTGTCTCGAACGCTCCCTCGCCGCTTGGAGCGGTCCGCCGACCGAGGCGCGTGCACTGATCATCGGTTGCGGCCCCCTCGGGCTCATGCTGATCGATCTGTTCCACAGCGTTCGAACCTGCGTCTCCGTACTGGACCCCCATCCGCATCGGCTCGCGGTGGCCGAGACCTTCGGCGCCGCCGAGACGCACTGCGGGCGCGCCGGCGACGACGACGCGGTGCCGGGCGAACTGTTCGACTTCACCGTTGACGCCACTGGCAGCCCCGCCGGCTGGCATCAGGCCGTCTCCTGTCTTGCTCCGGGCGGCGTGGCGGCACTCTTCGGAGGTTGCCGCCCCGGCGCCACCCTGAAGATCGACGCGGAGGCGGTCCACTACCAGGAGCAGACCCTGCTCGGTGTCTACCACTACCGGCCGGTATCGTTCCGCGCCGCGCTCGACCGGCTGATCGGTGCGCCGGAACGCTACGGCCAACTGATCGAAGCGGAACTGCCGCTGGATCGACTGACCGAAGCGCTCGATCTGATGATCGCCCGCCGCGCGCTCAAGGTGGCGATCCGGCCGCATCCGGACTAGCGCCGGCTTCCCGCCGTATACTGCGCGCCGGCGGTCGATCCGTCCGCCACGCAAATCGAGCAACACATGGCAGCCGCGGAGCATGACCTGTCGCCCGATCTTGAGGCGGTGCGCCAGGAACTTGAGCAGGTCGACCGGGATCTGCTGAGCGGTTTCCGGCGACGCGTCGAGTTGTCGCGGGAAGTCGCCGGCGCCAAGATCGCGGCCGCCTTCCCGTTCCGCGACCAGTTGCGCGAGGAGCAGTTGCTAACCCGCGTGCGCACGATCGCCGCCGAACTCGACCTCGACCCGCACCAGACCGAACGCATCTTCCGCCTGCTGATCGAGATGTCGATCGCCGCGCAGCAGGGCTACATCCGCGATCTCGATAAGGCGCCGCTACGGGTTGCCTACCAGGGCGTCGAGGGCTCCTTCAGCCATCTCACCGCCCAGCGGCAGTACGCCGGCCGTCCCGGCGGCGTCGTGCTGCACGGCTACGAGCTGTTCCGGGAGGCTGCCGAAGGCGTCATCGGCGGGCGCCACGACATCGCCCTGCTGCCGATCGAGAACAGCACCGCGGGCAGCATCAACGAGACCTACGACCTGCTGGCGGAAGGCGGCCTCGTGATCACGGCTGAAGTGATCAGCCAGGTCGCGCACTGCCTGCTCGCCCTGCCCGGCGCAAGGATCGAGGAACTGCGCCTCGTTCTCTCGCATCCGCAGGCGCTCCGCCAGTGCGACCAGTTCTTCCGCGACCACAACTGGCTACGGCCGCAACCCGAGTTCGACACCGCGGGCGCCGCCGCGCGCGTTCGCGAGAGCAACGACCCGAGCATCGGCGCCATCGCCAGCGAGCCGGCCGCACGCGTCTTCGGTCTCGAGATTCTCGCCTACAGCATCCAGAACGAGATCGGCAACTTCACCCGCTTCGTGGAAGTCGCCCGCGAGGCGGCGCCCTGTCCTCCGGAGCAGCCATGCAAGACCTCCCTGCTGCTCGCCACCGGGAATCACCCCGGAGACCTGGGCGAGGTTCTACGCAGCTTCTCCCGCCGAGGCGTGAACCTGACCAAGCTCGAATCACGGCCGATCCCCGCCACACCCTGGCGCTACCGCTTCTATCTCGACATCGAGGGTCACGCCGCCTCCGCGCCGGTGACCGAAGCGCTGCAGGCGATCGAACCGAAGACGGCCGAGCTGCGCATCCTCGGCACCTATCCCCGGGCCGAACTGCCGGCCGGACCCGCCGGCGAGGGCGGCGCGGCCGACGGCTGAAGCCCGCGATGCCACAGCGCGCCGACGTCGTCTGCATCGGAGCCGGGATCATCGGCCTCGCCACCGCCCGCAGCCTCTCCCGCCGATACCGAGAGCTCGACATCCTCGTGGTCGAGGCCGAACCGCGACCCGCCGTCCACCAGACCGGGCACAACAGCGGCGTCATCCACTCCGGCCTCTACTACAAGCCCGGCTCGCTCAAGGCGAAGAACTGCGTCACCGGACGGAAACGGCTGATCGAACTCTGCGAGCGCCGTGAGATCCCCTACGAGATCTGCGGCAAGCTCGTCATCGCGACCGACCGGGAGGAGATCCCGCGTCTCGACGAGCTGGAACGGCGCGGCCGCGCGAACGGCCTTGCCGGCCTGGAGCGGGTGCCGCCCGAGCGCATCCCGGAGTTCGAACCCCACGCCACCGGCGTCGACGCGCTGTGGGTCCCGGAGACCGGCATCGTCGACTACAAGGCCGTCGCGAATGCCTACGCCGACGAGTTGGAGGACGCCGGTGTCCCGCTGCACCTCCGAACCCGGGTCATGGGGATTGAGCCCCGGTGCGACGGCGTCGTCATCCAGACCACCGCCGGCGCTTTCGAAGCCGGCCACGCGGTCAACTGCGCGGGCCTCCAGTCGGACCGGGTCGCCCGCATGGCCGGTCTCGACCCCGACGTCCGGATCGTCCCCTTCCGTGGCGAGTATTTCGACATCGCGCCCGAACGGCGCGAACTGTTGCGTGGCCTGATCTACCCCGTGCCCGATCCACGCTTCCCCTTCCTCGGCGTGCACCTGACCCGGCGCGTCGACGGCTCGGTCGAGGCGGGGCCCAACGCGGTGCTCGCCCTCAAACGCGAGGGCTACGCCCGCGGCAGCTTCAATGCGCGTGACACCTGGAGCAGCCTCAGCTACCCGGGCTTCTGGAAGATGTCCCTGCGCTTCTGGAAGGTGGGCATCGGCGAGATGGCCCGCTCCGGCAGCCGTAGCCGCTTCGCCCGCGACCTCCGACGCTTCGTCCCCGACATCCGCGACTCCGATCTGCTGCCCGGCGGCGCCGGCATCCGCGCCCAGGCCCTGGACCGCAAGGGAAACCTGGTCGACGACTTCGCGATCGAGACCAGCCCGAGGATGCTGCACGTTCTGAATGCCCCTTCGCCGGGCGCTACGGCGTCGCTGGCGATCGGCGACACGCTCGCCGACCGGGCGGCGAAGACGTTTGGGCTCTAGCAGCACATGCCCGGCGCAGCCCGTCGTGAACCCCGTTCAGGCCGAAACAACCGAGACCAACTTCCCGGTCTCCGACAGCCAGCGGGTCAGCGCCCTCCTCCTCGAGCCCGAGAACGCGCGCTGCCTGCTCGTCTTCGCCCACGGCGCCGGCGCTGGCATGCGCCACGCGACAATGGAGACCTTTGCCCAGGGCGTGGCACGGCTTGGAATCGCCACGCTCCGATTTCGGTTTCCTTATCGTGAAACGGGCCGCCGCCCCCCGGACCCGCGGCTCCTATTGCAGCGATCCGTTCGGGCGGCGGTGGCCCAAGCCAAAACCATGCGGCCCGACTTGCCGCTTCTTGCAGGCGGACGGTCGATGGGAGGCCGCATGGCCTCAGGCGCCGATGCTATCGAAGCCCTCGATGTCGCCGGCTTTGTCTTCCACGCCTTTCCGCTCCACCCTCCCGGCAAGCCCGGCACCTCCCGCGCAGACCACCTTGAGAAGGTTCACAAGCCCATGCTCTTCCTGAACGGCACCCGCGACCGGCTCGCCGATCCCGACCTGCTGGCCGGCGTCTGCGACCGGCTCGGCTCCCGCGCGACGCTCCACCGAGTCGAAGGCGGAGACCACAGCCTCCACGTGCTGAAGCGGTCGAGCCGCAAGCAGGAAGATGTCGACCGGGAGGTGGCGGAGGCGGTCAGTGATTGGTGCCGGGAGGTGCTGGGACTGTAGGTCCTTCTGGATAGCGGCGGTGCCGTCTCAGCAAGCCGATTCGAGGACGAACCGCGCGCCTTCCAGGCGAAGCATCTGAAATGGCGTCATGCACTTGATTCCGAGACCGATGCACACGTCGGGGATCTTGACCTTGCGGATGGAGCCCGAAGGCTCACCGCGTTCCGAAGCCCAGTCGGACAGTTTCATCGCCCAGTCCGAGCACCTCATCTCCTGCGCCGTGATCATGACGTTCGCGTCCAGGAGATAGCGCATCAGTAGCCAACCCCCAGCTTTCGGCCGAGCTCGCTGAAGGTCTCCATTTTCTTCACGCCGAGCAGCCCGAACGCCTCGGCAAACAGAGGTGGACAATGTCCAGAAGGTCGGGACTGGGCCGACCCAGTTGAGCCTTGACTCCCGAACGGAAGTCGGGAATCGGCACGGACTCGACCGGCGGCTCCGCCAGGAACAGGTAGCCGATGGGCGCATGTGTCGCCTTCGCGAAGCCCTCCAACTGCTTGAACGTGGGCTGCATCTCGCCGCGCTCCCAGGCCTCGATCTTGGGGAAGCGCGGCGACAGTTCCTCCCTCGTGCGACCGGCCCGCTCACGGGCCCATCGAAGGAGATCAGGTTTCACAGGGACGCGGATCATCGGTGGGACCTCAGGCTCGCTTGGCGCCAGCGTCTCGGCCAAGACTAGGCAAGCGGTTTGATCTCAGGTCATCCAGGTCACCAATCCAACCTGCCCCACGCATGCGACCCGCCTCTGCCAGCCTCAGGGCCTCAGAAGCCGGTGTCCCTGGTGTGGGTTTGAGGGCATCACGCTTCGCCTTCAGCCGTTCGCCGCGCACGGCCTTGGCACTTTCCTCGCTGTCCACGCCTAGCTCCGAGCTAGCCATGCGCCAACCCTATACAGATCACACGCGCCTTCCCCATGGGAGTACCAACGTCACGGACTCACAAGGAGGCCTTGACGGCCGGGTGATACCTTGCCGACGTGGTCGGCACAGGCTTCCTCGGCACAAGGGCCGACGCCTTCGTGGACTCCGCGGTGGTCTTCCTCGTGGCGGCGCCGTTCCTGATGGCGTACGCGATACGACTCGCCAGGCAGCACCGCTACCGCCGGCACCGTAACCTTCAGGTGACCCTGTTGCTGGCCGGAATCGCGGCCGTCCTGCTGCTCGAGGGCAGCATCCGCTTCGGCAGCGCCCAGGAGGCCTTCGCACTGAGCTCGGCGACCGGTCCTTGGCGTGCCTGGCTCTTCTATGGGCATCTCGTCGTCGCCTTCGCGACCGCCATCGCCTGGTTCACACTGGCAGTCCTGTCCTGGCGCCGTTTCACTCGCACCCTGCCGGGCCCCTTTAGCCCACGGCACCGGCGCTGGGGGCTGCGCACCTTCATCGGCCTGTTCCTGACCTCAGCAAGCGGCACCGTCTTGTACGTCGTCTCCTTCGCGCTCTGACGACGCGGCAGACGGACCGTGCAGATCGCCCTGGCGATGCCGGGAGCGGAAGCCGCCCTTCGCCAGAGCCGGCGTTGATGAAGCGCCGCCTATAATCGCGCCCCACTATGAGACCAACTCTTCGCCGGCTCATGCCGGCTCTTCTTCTCCCCCTCTTGGCCTGCTCCTCCGACACCTTCGACCCCGGCCCGGTGGAATACCCGGAGACCCGGCAGGCGGACCAGGTCGACGACTACTTTGGGGTCGAGGTCGCGGACCCCTATCGCTGGCTCGAGGACCTCGACGGCGAAGAGACGGCGGCCTGGGTGGCGGCGCAGAACGCCGTTGCCGAGCCGTTCCTGGGAGCGCTTCCGGGCCGGTCCGCGATCGAGGACCGGCTGCGGGAGATCTGGAACTACGAGCGCTGGAGCACGCCGAGCAAGCGCGGCGAGCGCTACTTCTACCAGCACAACGACGGGCTTCAGGACCAGAGCGTGGTCTACGTCGCCGAACAGGTGGACCAGGAAGGCGACGAGCCTCCGGGCCGCGTCCTGCTGGACCCGAACAGTTGGAGCGACGACGCGACGGTGGCGCTGGCCGGGTTCACGCCCAGCCGGGACGGCCGCTTCGTGGCCTACGCGCAGTCGGACGGCGGTTCGGACTGGCGGAAGTGGAAGGTGCACGACACAGACAGCGGCGAAGACACCGGCGACCTGATCGACTTCACGAAGTTCACGTCAATCTCCTGGATGCCGGACAACTCGGGCTTCTTCTACAGCCGCTATCCCCCACGCGAGGACGACCCGACGCAGGGTGACGGCTCGAAGGCCGTCTCCGTGTACTTCCACGCCCGGGGCACGGACCAGGCCGAGGATCGGCTGGTGTTCAGCCAGCCGGAGCACCCGCGTCGAAACCCCTACGCCTCGGTATCCGAGGACGGCGCGTACCTGCTGGTCAACCTCCAGGAGGGGTATCTCGAGAACGCCGTCCACTACCGCAAGATCGACGAACCGGATCAGGCGATCCGCCCGCTGCTCGACCAGTGGGATGCGCTCTACGGCTACATCGTGAACATCGGCCCCGTGTTCCTGTTCGAGACGAACAAGGACGCGCCGCGCAACCGCATCGTCGCGGTGGATGTGGAGGAGAAGGGCGCGCCCGGCAACCCGACGCTCCATGAGGTCCTGCCCGAGTCCGAGGACACGCTGTCCTACGTATCCGCGGTCGGCGGCAAGCTGGTACTCAACTACCTGCACGACGCGCGCACCGTCGTGCGCCTTGCCGACCCGAACGGCACCCAGCCGGCGACTCCGACCGGCGAGGTCGAGTTGCCCGGGATCGGCACCGCCGACGGCTTCGGCGGCCGCTTCGAGGATTCCGAGACCTACTACTCTTACTCCAGCTTCGGCACGCCGTCGCAGATCCACCGCTACGACGTCGCCACCGGCGAGAGCGAGTTGATCCACAGCCCCGCGATCGACGCCGACCTCGACGGCTACGAAACCGAGCAGGTCTTCTACGAGAGCCGCGACGGCACCCGCATCCCGATGTTCATCACCCACCGCAAGGGCCTGGAGAGGAACGGCGACAACCCGACCCTGCTCTACGGCTACGGCGGCTTCAACATCTCGCTCACGCCCGGCTTCTCCTCGTCGCGGCTGGCCTGGCTGGAGATGGGCGGCGTACTGGCGATCCCGAACCTGCGCGGCGGCGGCGAGTACGGCCGCGAGTGGCACCTGGCGGGCACGAAGCAGAACAAACAGAACGTCTTCGACGACTTCATCGCCGCCGCCGAGTGGCTGATCGCCGAGGGCTACACGAGTAACGGACGGATCGCGATCCAGGGCGGCAGCAACGGCGGCCTCCTGGTCGGCGCGACTCTGAACCAGCGGCCCGACCTGTTCGCCGTCGCCCTGCCCGCGGTCGGCGTCCTCGACATGCTGCGCTACCACCTGCCGAGCGCCAACGCGCGCAATTGGTCGACCGACTACGGTCTGTCGGAGAACGAGGAGGACTTCCGGGCTCAGTACGCCTACTCGCCGCTCCACACGGTGCAGGAGGGCGGCTGCTACCCGCCGACCCTGATCACGACCGCCGACCACGACGACCGGGTGGTGCCCTGGCACAGCTTCAAGTACGCGGCCGCCATGCAGAAGGCGCAGGGCTGCGACGAGCCGGTGCTGATCCGGGTCGAGACACGTGCGGGCCACGGCGCCGGCAAACCGACCTGGATGCAGATCGAGGATGTCGCCGACCAGTGGGCCTTCGCGGCCTGGGCGCTTGGCCTCGAACCGAGCTTCTAGCTGAGCCCGGAAGATGGCAACGCCCTACCGGCACACGATCCGCGTCCGCTACGGCGAGGTCGACAAGCAGGGCGTGGTCTACAACGCCCACTACCTGGCGTACATGGACGACGCCCTGGAGAACTGGCTGCTCGGCATCCGCGAACTCCGGGCGAAGCTTGGTTGGGAGATGATGCTCCGCCGCTGCACGATCGACTTCCTCGGTTCGGTCACCGACGGCGACTTGCTCGACATCGACCTCGCCATCCGGCACTGGGGCCGGACCTCGTGGACGCTCGGCTACCGCGGCGCCCACGAGGGACGGCTCGTGTTCACCGCGGAAGTGCTCTACGTCAGCGTGCACGATCCCGAGTACACGAAGATGGAGACCCCGGCCGAAATCCGCGCCTACATGGGGCCTGAGACGGATCTGGAAGAGGTAGCGGTCTGAGTCCCGGCGCCGGTTCGGGCAACGAGCCCCTCCTGGTCGCCGACCTTCCGCCTCTCCCCCGCTCCTTCTACGCCCGCACCGCGCTCGACGTAGCGCCAGAGCTGCTCAACAAGGTCCTGATCCGCGGCCGCCGCGCCGCTCGCATCGTCGAAGTCGAGGCCTACGAGGGATCGAACGACCCCTCCAGCCACGGCCATCGCGGCATGACGAACCGCAACCGGACGATGTTCGGGCCGCCGGGCCATCTCTACGTGTACTTCACCTACGGCATGCACCACTGTGCCAACGTCGTCTGCGGCGAGGAAGGCGTGTGTTCGGCCGTCCTGCTGCGTGCCGTCGCACCGTTAGCCGGCCAAGACATCATGCGCCGCGCCCGCAACGCGGCCAGCAGACGCCGCTCCACCAAGCCGTTTCGGTCCGTCGACCTATGCTCCGGTCCCGCCCGCCTGTGCCAGGCCTTCGGTCTCGACCGCCGCGACGACGGCGCCGACCTGGTCACGGCATCGGCCGCCCTCAGTCGCCTGTCCATCTTCATCGTCGATGACGGCACCTCGCCGCCAACCGAGCCCCGCCGCAGCGGCCGCATCGGCGTCTCGAGAGCACCGAATCGCCCTTGGCGCTTCTACGTCGCCGGAGATCCGAACGTGTCCAGGTCCCGCGGACCCAGCATCGGCAGCGGCCCTGGGTCCGGCACAGCCTGATGTTCGGGGGATCATCCCACCAGCCATCCTTGCAATCATGGACCAAGAGTCCAGGATTGCAAGGAACGCCAGCGGTTCCAGACCGCCCGGGTCACCCGCTCGAACGCTCGCTCATGGCCCGCAGGCGCGCAACCAGGCTCGACGTGTCCCAGCGCAGACCGCCGAGGGCGGTGACCTCGCTGTAGAACTGGTCGACGAGGGCCGCTAGCGGCAAGTGGGCGCCGTTCTGGCGGGCCTCGTCGAGGGCGATCCCGAGATCCTTGCGCATCCACTGGACGGCAAAGCCGTAGTCGAACTTGCCCTGGGCCATCGTTTCGGCCCGGTTCTCCATCTGCCAGGACCCGGCAGCGCCCGTTGAGATCGCGCCGACCACCGCCAGCGGATCGAGGCCGGCCTGCTCGGCGAAGTGGATGCCCTCGGAGAGGCCCTGGACGATGCCGGCGATGCAGAGCTGGTTGACCATCTTCGTCAACTGGCCGCTGCCGGCGGGGCCGAGCAGGGTCACAGCCCGGCTGTAGCAGTCGATCACGGCGTTCACCCTCTCGAAGACGTCCGGCTCACCGCCACACATGACGGTCAAGACGCCGTTCTCGGCGCCGGCCTGACCGCCCGAGATCGGTGCGTCGAGGAAGCCGCAGCCACGCGCGGCGCAGGCTTCCGCAAGTTCGCGGGCAAGCCGCGCCGAAGCGGTCGTGTGGTCCACAAGCACGCTGCCCTCGGCCATGCCTTCGAGCGCTCCGCCCGGGCCCAGGGTCACGGCCCGGACATCGTCGTCGTTGCCGACGCAGCAGAACACGAACTCGGCGCCTGCCGCCGAGTCGCCGGGCGTCGCGGCGCTCTCGCCGCCGTGCTCCTCGACCCATTGCTCCGCCTTCGCCGCGGTGCGGTTGTAGACCACGACCCGCTCGCCCGCGACCGCCAGATGCCCGGCCATCGGGTAGCCCATGATCCCCAGTCCGATGAACGCAACGTCTGACATCCGGCGTCCTCCCTTGCCGTGAGCGACTCGCGCCGCTTTGGTCTGATCCGGTGAGGCGCGATCCTACCCGCGCACCGATGAACGAAACTGGGTGGTGAGCGCGCGGTCGCCCACCACCCCCGGCGACGGCGAGATGAGAAGCCGTCGCCCGTTCAATGTGTACGGGCCCCGCGACTACTCCTCGCGCGGCCCCCGGCCCCGACGGCCGAAGGGGCCGCGGCGGCCGGAACGGTCGTTCTCGCGCAGAGCGTCCCAGCGGATCTTCTGCTCACGGTCGAGCAACCTCACCAGGTCCTTCTCCACTGCCCCCTGCGCCGCCGTCAGCCGCTGGGCCACGCCTCGCCGGTCGAGCTCCAACTGTCCGACCACGGCCGGGTCGGGCGCCGCACCGTTCGCCTCTTCCTCCAGTCGTTGCGACAGCTCGCGCATCTCACGCAACAGCGGGCGAACCTGAGCCCGGTGGTCCTCGCTCACGCGGCGCCACTCGGCCTTCTGGTCCTCGGTCAACTGGAGCACTCGAGCCATACGGTCAACGTCGAACTCCGCGGCGCCGGAGCGCCCGGAGCGCTTGGCGCCAGCCTTGTCACCCTCCTGCGCTCCGGCGAAGGCAGCCACAGCCGCAAGCGTCAGGCCGAGAAGAACGGTACGGGCGATCAGGATGGAACGGTTCAAAGATGACTTCATTGCAAGCACCTCCTATGTGCATAAATCAAACGTGGGAGAACGCTACGGGCCGCCGCCAGCGCCAGTCATCAAGCCCAGGCAAGATGTTTGTAACGCTTGTAAGAGCGTGTCTTCCGCGGCGCTACACTGCCTCCGATGGCTGTCCGGCGCATTCCCGGGCGCGCACCCGGCTCACGCAACCGCGGGTCCCTGATCGTTGCGGCCGTGGCGGCCGTACTGCTGGTGACCCTCGCCGTGCTCCAGTACCGGTGGACCGGCGAGTTGAGCGCTGCCGCCAACGAGCGGATGCGCGTGAACCTGGAGGAGTCGAGCCGCTTGCTTGCGAGCGACATCGAGGCTCCGCTGGCTCAGCTCTACAGCGGCTTCCTGCGCGCCGCGACCCTGACCGAGCCGCGCCGGGGCCGATCGGAGGGCACGCCGGAGCAGTTCGAGGGGTTCCTCTCCCGGGTTGTAGAGGACTGGCGCGAGAACGCGGAGTTTCCGGACATTCTCGACGAAACCTGGGCCGTGCTGACCGACCGGCGCGAAGGGACGCGCGAGGTCTTCCGGTTCGACGAAATCACCGGGCGCCTGCAGCCTGATCCGGAGCCCGGCGACATGGAGGAGCTCCTTCGCGTTTGCGGCGGCCGGGACGCCAGACTCCGCCTCTACGGACCGACCGCCTGGTCGTCCCGATTCCCGCGCGAACTCGAAGCGGGCGGCCCGGGCGGCCCGGACCGCCGACCGGCCTGATCGTGGCGCGCCTGAGTGTGACCACCCTCGAACACGAGATGCTGCCTGCCGTCATCGAGCGGCACTTCGGCGCTCCCACCGCCCGCGGCGGACCGGAGTACCTGGTCTCGGTGACCGACCTGTCCAGTTCGCCGACCCGCCGGCTCTATCCGCGGCCGGACGGAGAACGAGCGAATGAAGCTGGCGCCACGTCGGGCCCCGCGGACATCGAGTTCTCGGCGCTGCGGATGCGCGGCCCCTTGGGGCCGCCCGGCAGCCGCGGCCTGCGGCTCGCACGCGGCGAGCGCGGCGAAACCCGGGGCGCCCCGCGGTCCCCGGACCCACCCCCTGGAGCGTGGCAGGTGCGGATCACCCACCGCCGCGGTTCGCTCGAAGCCGCCACCGGCGCTGCACGGCGGCGGAATCTCTACATCAGCTCCGGCGCCCTGACCCTGATCGCCATCGGCTTCGGCCTGACTCTGCTTGCGGCCCGCCGTGCGCAGACCCTGGCCGCCCAGCAGGTCGACTTCGTGGCCGGGGTGTCTCACGAACTGAACACGCCGCTGCAGGCGATCCGCTCGGCGGGCGAGAACCTGCGCGCCGGTGTCATCCGGGAACCTGCCGACATCCGAGGATACGGTGAGCTGATCGAGCGCGAGGGCCGGCGGCTGATGCGGCTCATCGAACAGGTTCTCCACTACGCCGGCATCGGCCGCGGCGCCGCGCGAGCGCCGGCAGCGCAGGTCGACCTGGGCGAACTCCTCCGCACCGTGGAGAACGAGTCGAGCTGGTTCCTGGAGGAACACCGGGTCGAACTCGAGCTGTCCGGGCTCGACGATCTGCCCGCGATCCAGGGCGACGGCGCCGCCCTGAACCTGGCCTTTGCCAACATCCTCCACAACGCGGCGAAGTACGGAGCGGACGACGACGGCGCGGTCCGCGTGCGCGTCGAAGCGGCCTGCGACGCGGATCGGCAACGGGTGACCGTCGCGGTCACCGACTGCGGCCCCGGCATTCCGGCAGACGAGCAGCAACGCATCTTCGAGCCCTTCGTCCGCGGCCGCCGCGCCACCGAGGGGACCGTCCCCGGCTCCGGCCTCGGACTGAGCCTCGCGCGGCAGACGATCCAAGCCCACGGCGGCTCGGTCACCGTCGACAGCGAACCCGGCCAGACGACATTCCGCGTCTCGCTGCCGGCGAGCGGCCCATGAACGCCCGGCGCCTGCTTCTCGTCGAAGACGAACCCAGCCTCGTCCGCACCCTGACCGACCGGCTGGCCGCCGAGGGCTACGAGGTCGAGACTGCGGCCGACGGCCCGTCGGGCGAACGAATGGCGGCGCAGGGCGGCTTCGACGTCGTGCTGCTCGACGTCAGCCTGCCCGGCAAGAACGGCTTCGACGTCTGCCGCGATCTCCGGCAGCAAGGCGTCGCGACGCCGATTCTCATGCTCACCGCCCGCAACGAGCTCGTCGACCGGGTGCTCGGCCTCAAGCTGGGCGCCGACGACTACCTGGCCAAGCCGTTCGAGACCCTGGAACTGTTGGCACGGATCGAGGCGCTGCTCCGCAGGGTCCCGGTCCAGCCCGATTCGGCACGCCTGAACGGCCACCGCTTCGGCAGCGTACGTGTCGACTTCGACCGCGCCCAGGTGTGGCGCGTCCGCGACGAAGGTGTCGAGTCCGAAATCGCCTGTTCCAGCCTCGAGTACCGGCTGCTCAAGTTCCTCATCGAGAACCGCGGTCAGGTCCACGACCGCGACCGCCTGCTCGACGAGGTCTGGGGCTACGACGCCACGCCGACCACGCGCACCGTGGACGTCCACGTGTCGTCGCTGCGCCAGAAGATCGAGCCGAACCCGGGTAAGCCCGAGTACATCGTCACGGTGCACGGGCTTGGCTATCGGTTCGACGGCTGAACGACGCGAAGCGACGTTCAGATAGCCTTCGCTGCTTCGCAGCAAGCCGCTCCCCCTCCGCCATGACCGACGACTCCAGCACCTCCAAGCCTCTCGACTTCATCCGGGAACGGGTGCGCGCCGATGTCGCCGCGGGGAAGCACGGCGGCAGCGTCGTCACCCGCTTCCCGCCGGAACCGAACGGCTACCTCCACATCGGGCACGCAAAGGCGATCTGCCTCGACTTCGGCGTTGCCCAGGAGTACGGCGGTCACTGCAACCTGCGCTTCGACGACACGAACCCGACCGCGGAGGACACAGAGTACGTCGAAGCGATCGAACGCGACGTACGCTGGCTCGGCTTCGATTGGGGCGCTGAGGCTCTCTACGCCTCCGACTACTTCGATCAGCTCTACGACTGGGCGCTCGAGCTGATCCGCAAGGGCAAGGCGTACGTCTGCAGCTTGAGCCCGGACGAAGCGCGCGCCTACCGTGGACGCTGGAACGAGCCGGGGCGCAACAGTCCGTACCGCGACCGGGCCGCAGAGGAGAACCTCGACCTCTTCGAGCGCATGAAGAACGGCGAGTTCGCCAACGGCGAGCACACGCTGCGCGCGAAGATCGACATGTCCTCGTCGAACATGAACCTCCGCGACCCGGTGCTCTACCGCATCCTCCATGCGGACCACCATCGCACGGGGTCGACGTGGTGCATCTACCCGACCTACGACTGGGCTCACGGCCAGTCCGACGCGATCGAGGGCATCACCCACTCTCTGTGCACGCTCGAATTCGAGGACCACCGGCCGCTCTACGACTGGTTCATCGAGCAGATCGACGGCATCCACCGGCCGCAGCAGATCGAGTTCGCGCGCCTGAACCTGACCTACACCTTGACCTCCAAGCGCAAGCTGAAGCGCTTGATGGACAAGCGTCTGGTCGACGGCTGGGACGACCCGCGCATGCCCACGCTGACCGCGCTCCGCCGCCGCGGCTGTCCGCCGGAAGCGCTCCGCGAGCTCTGCGCTCGCATCGGCCTGACGAAGAACGACTCGGTCGTCGACCTGAGTCAACTGGAGTTCGCGATCCGCAGCCAACTGAACCGGACCGCGCCGCGGGTCATGGCCGTCCTGCGGCCGCTCAGGGTCGTGATCGAGAACTACCCCGACGATCTCGTGGAGGAGCTCGACGCGATCAACAACCCGGAGGACGCATCGGCCGGCACCCGCAAGGTGCCCTTCTCCAAGGTGCTCTACATCGAGCGGGACGACTTCCGCCGCGACCCGCCGAGGAAGTTCTTCCGCCTGGCGCCGGGGCGCGAAGTGCGGCTCCGCTATGCCTACTTCGTCACCTGCACCGACGTGATCGAGGACGAGGCAGGCAACGTCACGGAAATCCGCTGCACCTACGACCCGGCAACCCGCGGCGGCGACGCACCGGACGGTCGTCGGGTCAAGGCGACCCTGCACTGGGTATCGGCCGCGCACGCGATCGCGGCCGAAGTCCGGCTCTACGACCGGCTGTTCACTCATCCGAACCCGGGCGGGGCGCCGGGCGAGATCGAGGATCACCTGAACCCCGACTCACTGGAGGTCCTGAACGACTGCCAGCTCGAACCGAGCCTTGCCGGCGCCAAGCCCGGCGAGCGCGTCCAGTTCGAGCGACTCGGCTACTTCTGCGTCGATCCGGACAGCCGGCCCGGGGCGCCGGTGTTCAATCGGACGGTCACGCTGCGAGACACGTGGGCGAAGATCGAACGGGCGCAGAAGGCCGCCGGGAACTGACCGGCGGCCGTGGCGCCCCTTCGTGCACCGGCGACGCCCGGTCCGTCCTACAATCAAGGAGAAATGGCCGTCCCTCGATCCTCCGAACAGAGCCGCGCGACCGCGCGACTGCTGAGCCAGTACGACAACCTCCTGGACACCGTCCTCAAGGCCTGCAAGGCACACTACGGGAACCGACTGGCCGCCCTCGCCGTCTACGGATCAGTCGGCCGCGCCACGCCCAGGGCCAACTCCGACATAGACCTCCTCCTCGTGGCGGACGATCTGCCGGATGGCCGGATCGCTCGGGTCGAGGAGTTCCGAGCCATGGCGGACCGGCTCCGGCCGTTGTTCGACATGGCCGCCGACCTTGGAATCCAAACCCGGCTGGCGCCGATCTTCAAGACGCCCCGGGAACTGCGCCGCGGAACCCTGCTCCTGCTCGACATGACCGAGGATGCGCGCATCCTCCACGACCCCGACCGCTGTCTGGCCGACACCCTCGATCGCCTGCGCGACCGCCTCCGCGAACTGGGCTCGAAGCGGGTCTGGCAGAGCGGCGAGTGGTACTGGGACCTGAAGCCCGACTACAAGCCCGGCGATGTCTTCGACCTGTTCCCGAAATGACGACGAACGGCGCTCTGGCGAGAAGCTACCTGGCCAAGGCGAGAGTGCGGCTCCGCGCCCTGGCTGTGTTCGTGGCCGAAGAGGCGCACTCAGACGTCATCCGGGAATCGCAGGAACTCGTGGAGCTCGCGCTCAAGGGAATGCTCCGGCAGGCAGGCGTGGAGCCGCCCCACTGGCACGACGTGGGCAGCCTGTTTCGGGAACGTGCCGACCGCTTCCCCGATCTCGACTCGGCGGACCTCGACCGAATCGCCGCCATCTCCTCGTGGCTGCACGCCGAACGGGAGCCTTCCTTCTACGGGGAACCGGGTCTGATCCCCACCGAGCGCTACACGGAAGCCGACGCGAGGCGGGCGTTCGAAGACGCCTCCTGGGTCGTCTCGGTCGCTGCTCGGGTGATCCCTGCAGAGTAGGCTCCTTCAGGCATTTCGCTCACTCCAGCACCGCAACGAGAGCAGCAGTAGGGCGCCAGCCAAACTGGCTCCACAGCAGTACACGTTCGATTGCGATCCGGTCCGTTCTCATGGCGAGCAACAACTACTGTAGAAGCCTTGCTCCGCCCACCGCACTCTCACGGAGAGAGTCAAGCGGCTAATCCCTTTCTACCCGGAAGACTCTGGCAACCCCTCGAACCGCTTCTGCAGCTTCTTCATCCGCTTGCCGGAGATGCCGTCGAGCGCCTTGATGGCGCGGCGGATGCGCGCGCGCACGAGGTCGGGGCCGAGAATCTCCATCGACTGGAACAGCGGCAACGAGGCCGTCTCGCCGGACATGGCGACGTAGCAGGGCCGGGTCAGGTCGCGCAGGCTCAGGCCGAGCGCCTCGGACAGGCGCCGGAACTGGCCCTGGATGACGTCGGCGGTGAAGGTCTGCTCGCGCTCCAGCACCCAGAGCACGCACTGCAACGCTTCGGCGACCTGGACCTCTTCGAGACCCTTGACGGCGAGCTTCTCCCGCTCCACCTCCGGCGCGTCGACGAAGAGGAAGTTCGTGAGTCGGCCCCAGTCGCCGAGCGTCTCGAGCCGCGGTTGGGCCAGGGCGGCGATTCCGGCAAGCCGCTCCTCTCCCATCGACCACTCGCGCACGAGCGCCGCCAAACCGGCCGCGTCGTAGTCCTCGCGCAGGTAGCGGGCGTTCAGCCAGCGCAGTTTGTCGAGGTCGAAGACGGGACCGCCGAGCGAGATGTCCTCGAGGCGGAAGCCGTCCGCGAGCTGGTCGAAGCTGAACTTCTCCTCGCCTTCCGACCGGCTCGACACCATCAGGCCGAGGAAGTTGAGCAGCGCCTGGGGCAGGAAGCCGGCATCCCGGAACCAGGTGATCGAGGTCGGGTTGCGCCGCTTGGACAGCTTGGAGCGGTTCGCGTCATTGTTGCGGAGCAACGGCAGGTGGCAGAACGTCGGCGGCTCGTAGCCGAGCGCCTCGTAGAGCCGCAGGTGCTTCGGCAGCGAGTTGATCCACTCCTCGCCGCGGATCACGTGGCTGATCGCCATTGCGTGATCGTCGACCACGCACGCCAGGTGGTAGGTCGGGTAACCGTCGGCCTTGAGGATGACCTGGTCGTCGATCAGTTCCCACTCGCGCCGGATCTCGCCGCGCAGCAGGTCCTGCATCACGCATTCGCCCTCGGTCGGCATCCCGATTCGCACCACGTGCTCTTCACCGGCGGCGACCCTCCGCTCCGCTTCTTCCCGCGAGAGGTTCCGGCAGCGCCGGTCGTAGCCGGGGAAGCGCTGCCGCGCGCGGTTCTCCCGCCGCATCTCCTCCAGGCGCTCGCGAGTGCAGAAGCAGCGGTAGGCGCTGCCTTCGGCCAGGAGCCGGTCGACCTCGACCCGGTACGACGCGAGCCTCTCGCTCTGGCGGTAGGGACCCTCGTCCCAGTCCAGACCCAGCCAGCGCAGGGCGTCGAGGATCGCGGACTCCGACGCGCGGCTCGACCGCGCACGGTCCGTGTCCTCGATCCGCAGCACGAAGACGCCGCCGCGGCTGCGCGCGAAGGCGAGGTTGACCAGCGCCTGGTAGGCGGTGCCGACGTGCGGGTCGCCGGTCGGCGACGGCGCCACGCGCACTCGCACCGGAGCGCCGGCCTTGAGTCCCGAATCACTCATCCGCGCACCTTTCCTCGGTAGTCCTCGAGCCGCCGCCGGAGCGGTCGAAGCTCCGCCTCGCCGGTTCCGGCCCGCTCCAACGTTTCGATAACCTGTTCGATCCGCCGTCCCGCGTCATCGTAGAGACCGGCGCCACCTAGGGCGTCGGCCAGCTCCAGTTGGAGCTGGACCATCAGATCACGCAGGTGGGGCTCTGAGGCGCCGGCGGCGGCCGCCCGGTCCAGCCGCTCAAGCGCGCGGCCGACATCGTTCGCTCTCATCGCCAGCATCGTGGTCACGAGCAGCATGTGGACATCGGCGGGATCGTCCGCCAGCACCCGCTCCGCCTCGACCGCCGCCTGCTCGAAGCGCCCGAGCTTGAACAGCGCGCCCGCCAGCACCGCGCGGCCGCCGGCAAGGTCGGCGTCGATCTCAAGCGCGCGCCGCGCCGACGCCGCTGCTTCCTGTGGCCGGTTCATCCGGTCGTAGACGCCGGCAGCGGCGAAGTGGGCCTGGGCGTTGCCCGGCTCGAACTCGATCAGCCGGAGAAGTTCCGCGAGCGAGGCCTGCAACTGGCCCGTCTCCCGGTAGGTCTTGCTGCGACGAAGGAAGCTCTCCGAGTCCACGGCCAGGACGTCGACCTGGGCCCGGCGCGGGTCGCGGTGGTGGATCATCGGCGGCAGCCCGCGGGCCGCCTGCGCCAGACGCCGTGCGCCGTCCCGATCACCTGCCCGGTGACGGGCGCGCGACAGCGTGGCCACGATCGCCTGGGTTTCGGGGCTCAACTGGTAGGCGCGCTCGAGATGTCGCACGGCCTGGGCGACCTCGCCGCGGGCGAGCGCCAGCCGGCCCAGGCCGAGATGCGCCACCGCGTTGTCCGGTTCGAGACGGGCCGCCTGCTGGTAGTGGGCGTCGGCTTCACCGGCCTGGCCCACCTTCTCCAGGCTCGCGGCGAGCCGGACGCGCGCGGGCGCGTAGCCCGGATCGATCTCGACCGCCTGCCGGTAGAGGCGCACGGCGGCAGCCGCGTCGTGGGCATCGGCGAGGACGGCTCGCAGGTAGACCCAGCGGAAGTCGGCGGGCGCGAGCCGGGAGGCTTCGCTGTAGACGACCCCGGCCTCGTCGTCGAACTGGTGGGCCTGGAGGACCATGCCGAGACGGCCCCAGGCCGCGGGCGACTCGGGTTGGCGGCCGGCGGCTCGAAGTTCGGTTTCGATCGCGGTGCGCACGCGGGGTTCGACAGCGGAAAGGTCGGGGGTGGGGAGGTCGGCGGCTTGTGTGGCGGTGGCGAGGAGGAGAATCGCTACGACGGTGCTGAACAACCGGATGCGGGCGAGACGCCCGCGTTCCATCCGTGCGCCCGATGACGGGCGTACGGAGTGGTTCACGGGTGGCGCGGTATCGCGCCACCCGGGTTCCCAGGTATGGACGGCGGGGATCACCGGCCCGCCCCGCGAGCGAGGACGACTTCGCTGCCGCTCGAAGCGCCGTCGAACTCCTCGACCTCGCCACCGGGCCAGGTCACCTCGAAGCGCTCGACACCGGTGGCTTCGCCGAGGCCGATGTGAACAGGCGCTTCGCCGCCGGTCAGGTAACCGCCCAGCGGCAAGACGCGGCGCCGAACCGGCCGGCCAGAGGTCCACGCGACGACGGAGGCGCCGAGGGCCGTGCGCCGCAACTCGGGATCGACCACTCGCAGACGCACCCAGCCGGTCGGGCCTGCGGTCGACTCGTTGCGGTAGATGCGCGCCGGCCCCTCCAGGTTGCTGACCAGGAGGTCGAGGTCGCCGTCGCCCTCCAGGTCGAACGGCACCAGACCGCGGCTCACGTCCAGCGCCGCGCCGAAGTCGCCCGAGGCGGCGCTGACGTCAACGAAGGCGCCCGCGCCGTCCCCCAGCATCAGCAGGTTCGGCTCCGCATAGCCCCGCCAGAACCAGTCGTCGCGGTCGGAGAGCGCGGCCGGACGCCGCTTCACCGCGCCGTTGACCACGGCGAGGTCGAGGTCGCCGTCGTTGTCGGCGTCGAAGAACGCGGTACCGAAGCCCGTGTACGGTGTGCTCGGCGCGGCCAGACCCGCCTCGGCCGCCAGGTCGTCGAAACCCGCGGATTCTCCCGGCGCACCCCCGAGGTTCACGTACAGGGTGTTCGTCTCCTCGATCAGGTGGCTCAGGAACAGGTCGAGGTCCAGGTCGCCGTCGATGTCACCCAGTGCTATGCCCATGCCCGCCTCGCCGACCCCGAACCGATTGTAGGCCGCTCCGAGCAGCACCGCGTCGTCCTCGAAGGTCCCGTCGCCCCGGTTGATCCAGAGCTGGTTCGGGTCGGCATCGTTGGCGACGTAGATGTCGGGCCGGCCGTCGTCGTCGAAGTCGGCGGCCGCGACGCCCAGGCCGGCGTCCGCGATCAGCGACACACCGGCATCCCTGCTGCGGTCTACGAAGCGCCGGCCGCCCTCGTTGACGTAGAAGACGTCCGCCTCGCCCTCGAACTGCTGCGGACCGCAGTAGTCGACCCGCCCGCCCTGCACCTGGCACTCGCGGGCCTCGTTCCACTGGACGTAGCGGGCCACGTAGAGATCGAGCCAGCCGTCGAAGTCGGCGTCGAAGAACACCGCGGACGTGGACCATGCGGGCGTTGCGAGGCCCAACGCCGCCGTCGCGTCGACGAAGCGGCCGCCGCCCTCGTTCCGGTAGAGAACATCGGCGCCGAAGTTGGTCACGTAGAGGTCGAGATCGCCGTCGTTGTCGATGTCGCCGACCGCGGCGCCCATGCCGTACCCCGGGTTGTCGAGCCCGGAGTCCGCGGTCCCGTCGACGAAGCGGCCGCGCGGCCGCTGCAGGTACAGCCGGTTGCGCCCAGCCTCGCCCGTGACCGCGCTGCCGGCGTTCGGGAAGTAGAGGTCGAGCAGACCGTCGCCGTCGGCATCGAACACCGCCACACCGCCACCCATGATCGCCGGCATCGGAAACGACCCCGCCGAACCCGTGGCGTGGACGAAGTCGAGTCCGGTCTCGGCGGTCACGTCGACGAAGCGGATGCCGGCCGGCGTCGCCGCATCCTTGGACGTCGACGGAGCCTCGGCCGTGACGGACGCCGGATCCCCGTCTGCCTGGGTGCAGCTCCAGGCCGCCAACAGGCTGGCGCCGAGGACGAGAGGCCCTTTCCACCCAGCCGTGGAGATCATCAGTTGACCCCGACGGCCGTCTCGGCTTCCGGCCGGCGGCGCCGGCGGGCGTAGCGCTGGATCATCCCGAGCATCGTGGCTTCGTCGTGGATGCCGCACAGCGGGAAGGCGTCGAACATCAGGGTCGGTGCACCCTCCACGCCGGCCGCTGCTGCGCTGCGCGTGGCAACTGCCAGGCGGCGGCCGGCGGCCAGGTCGTCGAGCGAGGCGACGCCGTGCGTCCCGAAGTGGCCGCGACGCTCGAAGTTGCGGAAGAGCTGCTCGACTGCGACGGCCGCGGCAACCTGCTCGTAAAACGCCGCGAACGCGGCCTGCCGCCACTCCCGCTCGACTGCCGGGTCGAGTCCGCGGTCGATCGCGGTGTCAAGGGCCAGCGCCACCTCGCCGGCCAGACGCGAGTCCGGCCAGCGGGCCGGGGGATCGAGCTCCACCTTCAATGCCGAGGCAACCTCGATGAGGCTACGCCGGCGCTCGGCGTCCAGCAGCCGCCCGCGCTGGAAGCGGCCGATCCCGGTCAGATCGATCGCCTTCCAGCGCAGCTCGATCCGTTCCTCCGCAAGCTCCCCGTCGATCCGCGCCAACACCCGGTGGGCGACGTAGCTCAGGCAGGACGCGAAGTCGTAGTACACGAAGACCTCGAGCGGCGCGTCTCCGGCGCCCGGCCGGTCCTCGCCGCTCAAGTCCCGTAGCCCTCCAGGTTCTCGCTCTGCCAGCGCCAGGCATCGGCGCAGATGTCGTCGAGACCGCGCTCCGCCCTCCAGTTCAGCTCACGCTCGGCGAGCGCGGGATCCGCCCAAACCGCCGTCGCGTCACCCGGCCGCCGGGGCTCCAGAACGCATGGCACTTCGCGGCCGCTGGCCCGGCGGACGGCCTCGATCACCTCGAACACCGTGGCGCCGCGACCTGTGCCCAGGTTGTACTCGGCGCAACCGCCAACGGCCGGCAAACGGTCCAGGGCCCGCAGGTGCCCGGTCGCGACATCGACGACGTGAAGATAGTCCCGGATCGCCGTGCCGTCCCGGGTCGGATAGTCCGTTCCGAAGACGCGAAGCTGCGGCAGCCTGCCGACGGCGACCTGCATCGCGCTCGGCAGCAGGTTCTCGGGGACGCCCCGCGGATCCTCACCGATGCGGCCGCTTGGATGGGCCCCGGCTGGATTGAAGTAGCGCAGCGACACGATGTGCCAGCCGTCCTCCGACGCCGCAAGGTCGCGCAGCATCCGCTCGACGCAGAGCTTCGTGTACCCGTAGGGGTTCGACGCCGCAAGCGGCGCGCTCTCGGACAACGGGCACGCCTCCGGCGCCGGGTCGCCATAGACCGTCGCCGACGACGAGAACACGAGCCGGCGCACGTCGCGGCGCCGCATCGCCCGCAGCAGACTGAGCGTACCGCCCACGTTCGTGCGGTAGTAGCCGAGTGGATCCGCGCAGGACTCGCCAACCGCCTTCCTGGCGGCGAAGTGGATCACCGCCGCGCAGCCGCCCCCACCGAACGCCTCGTCCAGCGCCGCGTCGTCCAGCACGTCCCCTTCGACGAACCGCAGCCCGCGCCCGGCCAGCTCCTCCACTCGCCGCAGAGCCTCCCGCGAACTGTTCGACAGGTCGTCGATCACCGTCACGTCCCAGCCCGCCGCCAGCAGCTCGACACACGTGTGGCTGCCGATGAAACCGGCCCCGCCGGTGACCAGAACGCGCTCCGCCATGAGCCGGAGTCTATTGGCGGCCGCCCGGCCGGTAGACTGCCACCGAGGCGGCAACATGGCACAGCGATCGCAGGACTGGTGGAATCAGGCACGGCGCGACCTGGAGACCGCCGCGGAGAACCGGGCGAACGGCCGTCACGAATGGGCCTGCTTCGCCGCTCACCAGGCCGCGGAGAAGGCTGTCGAAGCCCTGCACCTCGCCCACGGCCAGGAAGCCTGGGGTCACGTCGTGGCGCGGTTACTGACCGAGTTGCCAACGCCCGCGCCGGAGGAACTCATCGCCAGCGGCAAGGTACTGGACAACTTCTACGTCCCGGCCCGGTATCCGAACGGCCACGCCGAAGGCGCGCCGTTCGAGCACTACGGTCCAATCCAGAGCGAACTGGGGCTGACTCATGCCCGTTACATCCTCGACTTCGTCGATCAAGCGCTGGCCGAGCGCTGAGGTTGTCCTGAGCGCGCTCAAGAACTGGAGTGCGGCGGCGGCCGAGGATCGCGATGACCTGATCGCCCTCGGCTACTTCGGCTCCTACGCCCGTGGCGACGCGGGCTTCGCCAGCGACCTGGATCTGATCGCGATCGTCCTGCGGGACGATCGACCCGCGATGGACAGAGCCGGTGACTGGTCGACGGAGAAGCTACCGATTCCAACCGATCTGCTCGTGTACACCGCCGACGAGTGGGCGCGCCTGCAAGCCGAGGATGGCCGATTCGCGCGAACGCTCGCCGCTGACGTACGGTGGCTGGTAAGACCCGAGGCACCTTAGCGGCCGCCCTTTCGCCAGCCACATGGAACCAACAGCGATGTTCTGGCGCTAACGGTCTTCCGGCACCGGCACCGCGGCGGTCCTTGCTTCAAGATTGACGGGAGCGACCGCCGCGCCGTCACGGATGACGACGCCCAGAACGTCGATCTCGGGCGCGGAGCGCAGGAAGGTAGCGGGTCGCCCGACCGGCCTCAACTCTGCGCAGCGGCGGCAGCAGCGTGTCCGTCGCCGGCCCGACCAGTAGAAGGGCCTCGGGCGCGGAACCTCCGCGACGTACCCGGACCCAACGCACGCCGGGCTCGGCGACCTCGAACGTGAAGCGGCCGTCTTGCGCCTGAACCGTCGCTTCGACGGGGTGGAGGCCGCCTGGACCGTCGTTCAGCACGGCGGCGAGCAGCTCGTAGAGCATCGGTGCCCGAACCAGGGAAACCTCCACCGTGGCACCTTCCGGGGCGCCCTTCAGCGAGCCCCGCACTTCCACCGCCGCCGAGGCGCTGTGCGTGGCGGCGAACACGCCGACGCAGACTACCGCGGCCGCCCGGTACCAGGCAGCAGTCAACCGGCGCTCAGCACACGTGACAACACTTCTGCAAGAGCTTATGGATCCCGGACCGCCAGCGTCACATCCACCTCGCCGGCCCCAAGGTCCACCGAAGCGGCCCCCAGTTCGGCTCCGGTGCTCAACCCACGTCGGGGCTCGCCAACCACCAACCGGTAGGGCGCCCTGAAGAGACCGCTCATCGCAAAGGAACCGTCCTCGGCAGTCCGTGTCGTCCGCATCAGGCCATGGTGCCGCGCCGTCTCAGCCGGCACGTTGGCGGGCGCCGCCGAAACTTCGAGGTTCGCCGCAGGCACGCCCGTTGACTCCGAGATGAGCCTGCCGCGGAGCGAAGCGGTCAGGACATCGAAATCGAGCCGCTTCGCAGTCTCGCCTCGCACTCGGACCGTCTTGCTCTGACCCACCGCGGCCACCCTGACCTCCGCGCCTTTCTCCAGACCATCGACTGTGAACGCGCCCCGGTGATCGGTCCACACGGTCCAGGGCGCGGGCCGCTGCGCGTCAAAGACCAGGACCGCTTCGCCGGCCCACGGTCCGCCGTCGACGGTCACAAGGCCCTCTATCTTCCCGTCCTTCTCGCCGTCGAACGCGATCTCCACTTCGGTCACCGTCCCGGAGTCAAGCTCGACCGTTCGCCGCCGCTCGCGGCCCGACGACGAAACGGCGGCCACCACAGTCACAGCGCCCGATCGCATGCCCGATCCTTCGAAGATGGCGCCGGCTTCCTGCCCGGCGCGCTGCAACGACCAGCGCCCGGCATGGACCTGAAGCTCATTCTCCTCAGCCAGTGTCAGACCAAGGACGTGAACCCGCAAGCCGGCGCGCTCCCGGTCGCGCACTGTCACCACGACATAGGGGCGATCGCCGGCTTCCACCACGATCTCCTCGGTCCCCAATCCCACTCCGCCATCAGGCCCTGGGTACACGACGACGCTCTGGCGGCCTGGGAAGACCTCCAACTCGAACCGGCCCTCTTCGTCGCTCACCGTGCTCGGACCGAAAGGACCCGGGTTGGCAGTCACCATCGTTTCGCCGAACGGACTGCCGTCCTCACGCTGTGCCCTGCCGCTAAGGACGACCGGCGTCAAGTCCACCACGACCTCATTGACTCCAGGCTCAAGTTGCAGCCAACGCTCGAGCACCCACGCCGACGCACTCGGAAGCCACACATCGAGACGGGCGTCGCCGGCCGGAGCTTGAAGCACGAAACGGCCGGAGGCGTCGGCGTGCGCCTCCCTGCGCGCGACCTGGATGCGGGCCCCAACCACGGGCGCGCCATTCCTGACCACGACGCCCTCGACCGTGGCGCCGCCACGGCTGAGGGCGATCTCTATCGGCTGTCGAGGCCGCGCCTCCAAGCGGCGGTGGACCGCCTCGTAGGCCCTGGCGTCCACGCGCAAGACGCCCGCTCGATCCGGAACGCCGCGCAGGACGAACTTACCGTCCGGCGCCGACTGCTGGAGCGCCGACGCGCCGCCCCCTTCCGGCACGAAGCGCACGAGGGCCTCCTCGACACTCTCGCCGGTCGACTCGTCCGTCAGATGAACGTGCAGTTCCACGCCCGTTTCCAACTCGATGTCAAACGGCGCAGCCGCGGACGCCTGGTCGATCCGAACTCGCGGTAGTTCCCTGTACACGTACCCGCCCGCCTGGACCCCGAGGTCCAGGAGATCGCCGTCACTCAGACCGTCGATCTCGAAACGGCCCGTCTCGTCCGAAACGGTGGACGCCACCGGCCGAAGAGACCGACCGCCCGGTCCGCTTCGGCTCCGCTGGCTGCGCGCGAAGCTCAGCTCCGCGCCTGCGATCGGGCGTCCGCCCTCGTCCGTAACGACTCCACCGAGGGACAGCCCCGGCTCGACGATCACGTCGCCCACGTCGAGCGGCTCGCTGCCGGCGCTCTCGATCGCTCGCCAAGTCGGCGTGTAGCCTGGAGCGGAGACGACGAGCCACTGGTTGCGGCCCGGTCTGACATCGGCGAAGACAAAGGCACCCCGGTCGTCCGCTGCGACCAACTCCAGTACGCTTGCCCCGCCGGCAGGCCACGCGCGACTCGGCTCCCACCAGCACTCGACGGCGCCGACGAGCAACCCGGCGCCCGGCTGGGCGGCGCTGCGAACGATCGCGGCTGATCCCCGGAGGCCCTCGCCGCGGGGCGAAACCACGCGGCCCGTCAAGCCGGTCGGTCTTGCCAGCTCAAGCGCTACCGGCGACTTCAAGGGATCCACTCGAAGACCCTGCGAGCGGAACCCAGTCGCCGACGCGGCGAATCCGGCCTGCCGCCGTGACCCCGGCAAATGGACCACAAAGCCGCCCTGCTCCGTCGTACGCGCCTGCCTGCGCGCCCCGTCTGGATCGCCGGCTGAAACGAGCACTTCCGCGTCGGCGATCCCGACCCCGTCGCGGTCCACTACCGTGCCCTCAATCGACCGAAGCGGACTCAGCCCGGGATCGCTGGGGGGGTTCTCCCAATCGATGGACAGCGTCTCGTAGCCGAACGCCATCACCGTGGTCCTGACCGCATCCGGGTGCCGAACCACACGGAGGCTCTCGGCGCCGGACCCGGCG
Source organism: Candidatus Multivorans sp. (assembly GCA_965247095.1). Lineage (GTDB taxonomy): Bacteria > Acidobacteriota > Thermoanaerobaculia > Multivoradales > Multivoraceae > Multivorans. The sequence goes on from OZ251997.1 coordinate 2,201,099, forward strand.
GCCACGAACTTCACGACGTCCGATCCCAGGAGTTGTCCGTTCGCGAACCAGTGAGCGATGTGGGCCGCCGCGCTGGAAGGAGCGCTGCCGGCGCGGCCGGACCGGACGCGGACTTCGACCGCAGGCCCGGCGGCGACCGGCAGCGGCACCTCGTATCGGCCGGCTTCACGCACCCTGATCCCGATCTCCGCATGATCCGCAGTGACCACCGAGTAGGAAGCGCGACGCGCACGGCAGCGACCGAGGTCGTCGGTCATGCACTCCGGCCAACCGTCTTCGGCGACCAGCACCGCCGCGGTTAGCGGCTCTCCCCCACGCTCCAAGACCACATCCACCGGGGCGCCGGGCCGGAAGGGCAAACGCACCGCCACCTCTCGGCCCGGTTCGCACATGTACGTCATCGGCTCACGCCCGGGGGCACCCACGACCACTTTGGCTCGCCCTTGAGACGCATCGAACCTGTAGGTCCATGCCCTTGCACGCTCGAGCCGCACCCACGGCCTCCACCGCTCCCAGACCTTCGGCCCTCCGGACCGACGGTCAAGCGGCCTGCCGTCGACCCAGGCCAACGCCGGGGCCTCCAGCACTAGCCGGCACGCATGCCGCGACCGGATACCACTCGGCCGCAAGCGCATGTCGGTCTCCGGGCCGGTCAGTCCGAAACCGCCGAACCATCCGTCGCGCGTCCCGACCAGCAAGCGCCAAACACCCGGCTCCGGTGCTTCGAACGCGAACCCTCCGTTCGCCTGAACCTGAACCGGCGTCCCGGAGGGCGTTTCGAACGTCCCATCGGCCATTCCCGCCAATCGCTCGTACCGGGACAGTCTGGGCGCGAGCTGGAGGAGGACAGGCTGCGCCCCTGCTTCGCGCTCGATGACGCCCGAAACCCGCACTCCCGCAGCCTCCAGGTCTCCGGACGAAGAGAACAAGAGCAACACGAGCGCAGCACATCGCGCGGCATGGGCCTCCTGCGATCCGCCTCTCCCGCGCATGTCCCTACCTCTGCTATGCAGTTGCGATGGTGTCTGCCCATCTGGGTCTGAAAGCGACTCGTCGACTCTATCGGTACCGCACTCACTGGGACGCGACCCCTGGACCGCCCGCATCGCTGGGCGGTGCTACGATCGCGCGCCGGATTCTGGGAGGAAACCAAGCCATGCAGACACCCGTTCGAGTCGCCGTCACCGGGGCCGCCGGTCAGATCGGCTATTCCCTGATCTTCCGTATCGCCGCCGGCGAGATGCTGGGGCCGGACCAGCCGGTGAGCCTTCATCTATTGGAGATCCCGCCGGCGATGGACACCCTCGCGGGCGTGGTCATGGAGCTCCGCGACTCCGCCTATCCCCTCCTGCACGACATCGTGCCCAGTTCCGACGCTGCCGAGGCCTTCGACGGCGTGGACATCGCCATGCTGGTCGGCGCACGGCCGCGCGGACCGGGCATGGAGCGCAAGGATCTGCTGCAGGCGAACGCCCAGATCTTCTCGGTCCAGGGCAAGGCGCTCGACCAGGGCGCCAGCCGTGACGTGCGGGTGGTGGTCGTCGGCAACCCGGCCAACACGAATGCCCTGATCGCGGCCAGCAACGCACCGAGCCTCGACCGGAGGCAGTTCACCGCGATGACCCGGCTCGACCACAACCGGGCGATCAGCCAGCTCGCCGAGAAGACGGGCGCTCACACCACCCAGGTGCGCCGGATGACGATCTGGGGCAACCATTCGGCGACCCAGTACCCGGACCTCACCCATGCCCTGGTCCACGGCAAGCCGGCGCCCGAACTGGTCGACGAAGCCTGGACGCGCGAGGAGTTCATTCCCACCGTCCAGCAGCGCGGCGCGGCGATCATCAAGGCCCGCGGCGCCTCGTCCGCGGCCTCTGCGGCGGCCGCGGCGATCGACCACATCCGCACCTGGGTGCAGGGCACCGCCGACGGCGACTGGGTGAGCATGGCGATCCCCGCCGACGGCAGCTACGGGGCCAGGGAAGGCGTGGTCTACTCCTTCCCGGTCACCACGAGCGGCGGCGACTACCAGATCGTCCAGGGTCTTGACATCGACGAGTTCAGCCGCGGGCGGATGCAGGGGACCCAGGACGAGTTGTTCGAAGAGCGCGCCGGCGTCGAAGAACTCCTTCCGTAGGGAACTGCCCGGGGTGCGGCGCTATGCTGACGCCGCGTCCAGTTCCAATTGCCCAACACAGAGGACACGATGGACCAGACACTCCACGACCGTCTGAATGCACACCTCCAACTCGAGTTCGAGGCCGCCCACCGCTATTTGTCGATGGCGCTCTGGCTCGAGCGAATCGATCTTCCCGGTTTCGGCGCCTGGCTGCGCGGTCAGTCCGCCGACGAGCTGAGTCACGCTCACCGAATCATCGACCACCTCGCCGACCGCGATCTGCTGGTCAGCATCCCCGCGATTCCGGCCCAGCCGACGGAATGGGAATCGCCCGAGGCCGCGGTCGCCGCGATCCTCGAGAGCGAGCAGCGGGTGACCAAGGCGATCGAGGACCTCTACGACCTCTCCGAGAGCCTCCACGACCGCGCCGCATCGATCATGCTCCAGTGGTTCATCAACGAGCAGGTCGAGGAGGAGAACGTCGCCCGCACCCTGCTCGGCAGGTTGCGGCTGATCAAGGGCGACGGCGTCGGTATGCTGATGATTGATCAGGAACTGGCCACGGGCACCGTGCCCGGCGCGATGGCGGCAGCCGGCGCCAGCGGCGCCGAATGAACTCGTTTCGGAGCGAAATGACGTCAACAGACCAGGACTCGCAGAACCCCAACCCCCAGGCGCCCGGCCGGCGGTACTCCAACTACGTCCTGGGCGTCCTCGTCCTGGTCTACGTCTTCAACTTCATCGACCGCCAGATCCTATCGATCCTGGCGGAGGACATCCGCGCCGATCTGGGCATCGACGACGCCCAGCTCGGCTTCCTCTACGGCACCGCGTTCGCCGTCTTCTACGCCATCTTCGGCATTCCGATCGGCCGTCTGGCCGACATGTGGACCCGCAAGAACCTGATCTCGATCGGCTTGGCCGCCTGGAGCCTGATGACGGCGCTGTCCGGGACCGCACGCGGTTTCACGTCACTCGCCGCCTACCGGATCGGCGTCGGAATCGGCGAATCGAGCGCCGGCCCAGCGGCGTTCTCCATGCTCGGGGACTACTACCCGCCGCGGCTGCGCGCCACGGTAACCGCCATCTACTCGAGCGGGGTCTACATCGGCTCCGGGGTCGGCATCTTGATCGGCGGCCAGATCGTCGACCGGTGGAACGCCGCGTACAGCGACGGCGGGGCGCCGTTCGGCCTTGTCGGCTGGCAGGTCGCCTTCTTCGCCGTCGGCCTTCCCGGACTCCTCATGGCGATCTGGGTGTGGACCCTGCGGGAGCCCATAAGGGGCCAGAGCGAGGGCATCGTCACTCCCCCGCATCCCGAACCGTTCAAGGAACTGGGCCGGGAGACAGCCGCCATTCTCCCGCCGCTGACCGTGTTCTCGCTGTACCGCAACGGCGGCCACCGCGCGGTCGGTTCGAATCTGCTGATCGCGCTCGGGTGCGCCGGCAGCTCCTTCCTCCTGATCCAGATCTTCGGCAGGCCGGCGCAGTGGATCGCACTCGCGATCGGCGCCTACGCCTTCCTCTCCTGGGTGCAGGGACTCCGGGTGAGGGACCGGCCGACTTTCGAACTGATCTACGGCACCCGATCGATGATCTACGGCATGATCGGCTTCGGCTGGATCGCGTTCGTCGGCTACGGCGCAGGCTTCTGGGCGCCGACGTTCTTCCGGCGAGTTCACGAGCAGAGCGCCGGCCAGGCCGGCCTGGTTCTCGGTCTCACTGCCGCGGTCGCAGGCTGGCTTGGAGTAGCCGGCGGCGGCTACTTCTCCGACTGGATGAAACGAAGAAGGGCGAACGCCCGCCCACTTTGCGGCGCCTTCGCCGCCCTGGGGTCGATACCGCTCGGCGCAGCCTTCCTACTCACCGACAACGTGACCACAGCCTACGTCTTCAACTTCCTCTTCACGATCACCTCGGCGTGCTGGATCGGTTCCGCCGTTGCGATGGCCAACGACCTCGTGCTGCCCAGGATGCGTGGGACGGCCTCCGCGTTCTACATCCTCACGATGACCTTCGTCGGCCTCGCCCTGGGCCCGTTCCTGATGGGCTGGATGAGCGGTACGTTCGAGGCCGGCGGCGCCGACTCCGGCCATTCCCTGCAGCTCGCCATGCTGATCGGTCTCGGCGCCTACCTCATCGGCGCGGTGTTCTTCTGGCTTGCCGGCCGCACCGTGGCCAAGGACGAGGAGAGCCGAATCGAACGAGCCCAGGCTGCCGGCGAAGTCGTCGAAGCGGCCTGAGGGGCAAGTAGCCAACCGCCTCTACGGCGCGCAACTCTCCGGAAACGCCTTCCCGTCCGTGATCGCCGGCGCCGGGTGACCCGGCTCGTTGCGGTACTCCTTCGCCGTTCCCGTCACGGTGTCCGTGACCCGGATCGAATAGCCCAGGTCCGTCGTCGACGCCGCGTACACCCATACATGACCGTTCAGCGCACAACCGTCCAGCACCTTGATCAGGACTTCCCAGTTCTCCCGGTTGAAGAACCGGAACAGGCCCGAGTCGTTGGTCCCTGCATGAACCACGCTGCCGCTGCCGCTCTTGCCGTCACCGGTCCACCAGTCGACAACGACGGTGTGCCGCGAATCCTGAAGGCACAGAGTCTCCCCGTCCGGCTCGCAACTGCCCGCCGGATCGCTCGCCACCACCAGGAGGTCCCGGCTCGCCGCGGACTCCGCACCCAGGCCGGAAACCACGAGATCGACCCGGTAGAAACCCGGCGAAGACCACGAGTGCTCCGGATCGCGCTCGCTCGACCGGAATCCATCGCCGAAGTCCCAGCTCCTCCCGGCCACCGTACCGCTGCTCAGGTCGCGGAACGTCACCTCGACGCCGGTGCGAACAACACACAGATCCTCCCCGCAGTCAGCGTTCAGTTCGAACTGCGCCGCCGGCACAGGCCCCGCCTCGACTTCGACCGTCTCCGTCGCCGCGGCGAACTCGCAGAACTGGTCGACGCAGTCGCCGCCGCGCGCGACCTCCAGCCGCACCGTGTACGAACCGGGCTCGACGTACGTGTGCGACGGCTGCGACATCGTGCTCGGATGCGCGATCATGGCGCCGTCGCCGAAGTCCCAACTGTAGCTCTCAGCACCGCTTGAAGCGCTGCCGTCGAACGGCACGGGCACTCCCGTCTCCACCATCGACGGCGCCGCGAAGTTGGCCGCCAGGGGATCGGCGTCTGATGGAGGCGATGGAGGCGGGGGAGGCGGAGGCGGTGGAGGAGGAGGTGGAGACGGTGGAGGAGGCGGTGGAGACGGTGGAGGAGGCGGTGGAGACGGTGGAGGAGGCGGAGGCGGTGGCGGGCTCGCGCAGGCGACGCCGTTTCCGCCCGAACCTGTCGCCGTGCGATTCGTCACTCCCGTCCCGTCGTTGAGCGCGGCCTTGCCGACAAGATCGCGAAGTGGACTCGCGTTGGGCGTGTAACCCACCCCAACCTGCTCACCCGGACCCACCGCCGCGGCGAGCGTCAAGGTCACGTTCGCGCCGCTGATATCGACCGCACTGGCGGAGGTGCATCGCTCACCGCCATCGATCTCAACGACGAAACCGCCGGAATCGCGGGCGGCTGGATCCAGGGCCTCGGTGAACTCTACGATAAGCGTTGCGCCGTCGACCGAGCCTCCACCCCGCATGTACGGCCTGATCCCATCCACCTTGTGGCCCGACTGGGTGGCCAGCTCCGGGTGCGGGACGTTGACAACCCGGTTCGTGCCGTCCTCGATCACACCGCCGTTGAGCGCGATCACGCCCGCCTCGACGCTCAGACCGTCTTCGTCTTCATCGCCTATGGGCGGCGCCTCGCGGCCGAGCAGGCGGAGGATCGTCACGAAGAATGCATCTGCGCCCACGGCGACCGTGTAGCTGAAGGTCAGCGCCGCCGAGCCCGAACCGCCGGCATAGACGGCTTCATGGGGACGAGAGCCCACCGCCAGCAGGATCGATGGCGCGCCGTTCGTCGTGTCCACGGTCACGTCCCGGTCGAACGTCAGGATCGCGTCGATCGCATCGCCGCCGGCATAGGTGTCGTCCGCGCCCGGCGCCGAACCGATCGCCACCGTCCGGACATTCGCGGCGTCCGGGTCAATAACCGGAGGAGGCGGCGGTGGCGTGTTGTTCTCCACGTAGGAAGATCCCACCTCCAGCGCTTCGTTGCCGAGGAGATCCCGAATTGGCGTCGTGCCGGGCACATAGGAGACCCACACGCTGTCGTCGTGCTCGATCGGCGTGTCGAGCGTCAAGGTGACGGCAGTTCCTGTCACGTTGACATGGGTCACGACTCGAAAATCATCCACCCGTCCACCGTCTACCGAGAGGTCCGCCGGATCCGGGATCGAGGACTCGTCGAGCGCTTCGACGAAGGAGATCGTGAGCGTGTCGCCGCTGAGCTCCGAGCGGCCACGCATCGTCGGGCCGACACCGTCCACCTTGTGCCCGGACTGCACCGGAAGCTCTGGGTGAGCGAGGTCGGCGTTGTTGTCGGTCGCGTTCCGGATCGTGCCGCCGTTCAACGCGATGCGACCCGCCTCGACACTCAAGCCGTCGGCGTCCTCGTCGCCCACGGTCAATGACCTGTTGGAGTGATTGTTCAGAAAGACCGCGGCAAGGGGCGGGTACCCCTCGGCCACCGTGTGACGGAAGGTCAACGTCGCGGCGCCCGAGCCCTCCTCGTAGCCGGCATGCCTTGCCAGATCACCAACCATCAGACGGAGGGACGGCCTGCCGCTCGTCGTATTCACAGTCACGTTGTCATCGAAGGTCACCGTCACGTCGATGTCATCGCCACCCGCGTAGATGCCGTCCGATCCCGGGGTCGATCCGATCGCCATCCCGGTGACACTCGGTCCAAGAGGGTCAGGGGCCGGCTCAGGCGCCGCTGGCGTTTCGTTTGTCACCGCTGTGCCGGGAATCAAGAACGCCGCGTTGCCTGCCAGATCCCTCAGGGATGTCGAGTAGGCCACGGCGATCGATACTCCGTCTCCGTGGCTCACGGCGGGGTCGAGCGTCAGACTCACCGCGTTCCCAGCCAGCGCGACATCCGACACCGTGCGGTCATTGCCTCCGACCGTCACCGTGAAGACACTCGCAGCCGGCGATACGGTGGAATCGAACTCTTCGCGGTAGACGAGCGTCAGCGCGGCGCCGTTCACCACCGGATCGAGCAGCAGACCAGGGCTGACGGAGTCCACTTTGTGACCGGACTGGGCCGGCAGTGCCGAGTACGCGAGATCGGCATCCTCGTTCAGGACGTTCCTGATCGTGCCTCCGTTCAGCGCAATCGTGCCGCCCTCGATACTCACGCCGTCGGTGTCCTCGTCGCCTGTCGTTTTGCTCAGGCCGAGATTGCCAGAGACGAGACGCGCCACATCCGGTGGATCGGAGGCCCATCTCAACCGATGCCCGAACACCAGCGCCGCCGTTCCGGAACCCCGGTCGTACTCCGCCAAGCGCGTCTCATCGCCCACCGTCAAGGCGATCGACGGTGTGCCGTCGTCGACGTTCACCGTCACGGTTTCATCGAACGTGACCGTCACCTCGATCACGTCGTGGCGCGTGTAGTAGCCGTCCGCCCCCGGATCCGACGTGATCGCGATGCTGTTGACGCTTGCCGCTTGAGCGACTGCCTGGGGCTCCGGGCGGCGACCGTTCACTTGGCTGGACTGAGCTACTGCCTGTCCCTGCATGAGGCAAATCGCCAGAGCGGCGAGCACGGCAGGACCCAGCATCCCCCCTCCGGTTCGCTTGCTCCACTTCCGCATCGGCCGCCGCGTCGTGGCAAAGGCACCGTACCACGCACCTGCGAGTCGCTCTGCGCCAGCTACCGGTTCGGGCCGCGTTCCATCGGCACCGGCTGCCAGCGTTCGAGTTCCACCCTGGGCAGCACCGTGGGGTTGACGCAACTCATCGGCCAGCGGCCGGAGAGCGCCAGGGCCACCTCGCGGCCGACACGACGACGCGTCTCCGGACGCATGCGGGTCGTGGCCGAGGCGACGTGGGGCGTCAGGATCACGTTATCCATCGCCAGCAGCGGGTTGTCCTTGGCCGGAGGTTCCCTCTCCAGCACGTCGAGTGCCGCGGCGGCAATCTGCTTCGTCTCGAGCGCCTCGATCAGAGCCCCCTCGTCGACCGTCGGCCCGCGGCCGGCGTTGATCACGACGGCGGTCTCCTTCATCGCCTCGAACTGGGGGCCCGAGAGCATGTGCCGGGTCTCATGGTTGAGCGGTGGGTGCATCGACAGGTAGTCGGACCGTTCCAGCAGCTCGCCGAAGCCGACCGGCTCGACGCCTTCGCCGGTCATCTTCAACTCGCTGACGTAGGGGTCGTGGGCGATCACGTGCATACCGAAGGGCCTGGCGCGGCGGGCGACCGCCCGCGCCACGTTGCCGAACGAGATCAGGCCGAGCGTCTGTCCCCACAGCCGCGGCACGTCGTTCAGCAGAGGCCGGCCCTGGAACCAGTCGCCGCGCCTGACCATGGAGTCCATTTCGCGCATCCGTCGCGCACCGGCGAGCAGCAGGGCCATCGTGTGGTCGGCGACCTCCTCGATGAACACATCGGGCACGTTCGTGACGACGATGCCCGCTTCGGTCGCGGCCTCGACGTCGACCATGTCGACCCCGACACTGCCGACACCGATGACGATGCACTCGTCCAGCCCCGCGATCACCGACCGGGAAATGCGAAAGCCCCACGACGTGATGACGGCAGCCGCATCGGAGGCCTCGGCCAGGAACTCCTCTTCCGTCTTCGCCGCGACCTCGACCAGCTCCGCCACCGGCAGCAGAGCCTCCAGCTCGAAGTGGTACCGCGTCTCGACCGACGCCGCCTTGGCGATGCCGGACAGTTGGACGACGACCTTCTGCTTCTTCACGATCAAGCCTCCGGCGAGGCGAGTTCGCCCACCGCCCACTCACGCAGTCCGTTGTAGTCGGCCTTGCCATTCGCCGCCCGTCCCACGCTGTCTCGCACCAGGACACGCTTGGGCGCCTTGTAGGACGCCAGTTCCCGCTTCACCCAACCGATCACATCCGGCTCGCTGAACCGCTCCGGAGCGTCGAGTTCGACCACGGCCGTCACCGCCTGCCCGAAGCGCTCGTCCGGCACTCCGACACAGACCGCATCCCGCACCGAGGGGTGGGTCTTCAGCACCTCCTCGACCTCCTCCGGGAAGATCTTCTCGCCGCCGCTGTTGATGCACGCGGAACCGCGGCCGTAGAGCTTGAGCGAGCCGTCCTCTTCGACGGTCGCGTAGTCCCCGGCCATCGAGTAGCGCACGCCGTCGACTTCGACGAACATGGCCGCCGTCTTCTCGGGGTCCTTGTAGTACCCGAGCGGGATATGCCCGGTGACGGCGATCCGGCCCAGGACCCCCGAACCCGGTTCGACTTTCCTGCCGTCGTCGTCGAGCACGCTGGCGTTGTCGCCGAGCACAAAGGACGCCGTCTCGCTGGCCTCGCCGGCGGTCGAGTCCGAACGCCCCATGCCGATCGACTCCGACGACCCGAGGCTGTCCGTCAGCACCGTCTCCGCCGGGCAGTAGCGCAGGAAGCTGCGCTTGACCTCGGCGCTCCACATGGCGCCGGAGGACACCACGACCTCGAGGCTCGAGAGATCGAAACGGCCGGGCTGCTCATCGAGCGCCAGGACCATCGGCCGGGCGAAGGCGTCGCCCACGATCGCCATCGCGTTGATCCCCTCGGCGGTGATCGCCTCGAGAGTGGCCACCGCGTCGAAGCGGCGGTTGGCGAGGGTGACCACACAGCCGCCGTTCAGCATGCCGCCCAGCGCGGTGAGGAACCCCGTGCCGTGCATCAGGGGGCAGGCGGGCAGCGAAATGCGCCGCATCAGGAGTTCGTCGAACTGGGGTTTCAGGCCTTCGACGCCGCCCGACAGGTCGAAGGGGTCGAGGCGGCCGTCGTTGCTGATCTGCCACAGGTCGTCCAACCGCCACATGACGCCCTTCGGCATACCGGTCGTGCCGCCGGTGTACAGCAGCCACAGGTCGTCGCCGCTGCGCGGCCATGGGGCTTCGAAGGCCAGGGAGTCGCCGGCGGCCGGCGACTGCGCCGCCGCCTGCTCGTAGGGAATCGCCCACTCCGGACAGGGCCCCGAACCGTCGTCGACCCACAGCCAGGTGTGAATCGCCTGCATCCTGGCCCTCAAAGCCTCGATCCGCGAGGCGAAACAGCCGTGGAAGACGACCGCCACCACATCCGCGTTGTCCCAGAGATAGAGCAGTTCGCCCTCAACGTAGCGGTAGTTCGTGTTGACCGGCACCAGGGAGGCCTTGAAGCAGGCCAGCGCCGACTCCAGGTACTCGGGCACGTTGTAAAGGTACTGCGCCACCTTGTCCTGGCGCTTGACGCCGCGCTCGATCAGCGTCGCCGCCACGCCGTTCGCGCGCCGATGCATTTCGGCCCGCGAGTAGCGGCGGCTCGGGCCGCCGCCCAGGGGATCGATGAAGGCTTGCGCCGGGGCCTCCGGCTGGTGCTCAGCGATCGCTTCGAGAATGTCCGCGTGATGCCAGTCGCTCATGGGCGAAGGAATCTAGCACTCGCGCCCTCATCGGCCGAAACGACTTGCTCCTGTAGCCGACAACCACGTCAACGTCGCTTCGGCAGCCCCGCGTCTGGCCTTGTCAGCGATCTCTCGTCTTCCTTCGCCCTGAGGCTCCCTCCCACCAGAGTCTCCCGAACCCAGAACCCCCGCAAAACTACGGGCCTCCTAGTGTCGGGTACCGACTCGCGGGCCCTTCCTACCCCCGCTCTCGTCTCAGCCCTGGCGCCGCTCGAACATGGCGTCGCTGAACGACGGGCAGGGTCCATGCAAACGGCCAACAACTCCGGCGAGTCGGAAGGAAAGCGACAATGCGTGCCCAAGAAACGAAAGAAAGAAAGCGAAACCGATCGAAGTCCAGCCTTGGGCGGCCAACCTGTCTAGCGACCCTGCCTGCGCTAGTGGCCTTGGCGGTTTCGGCCCCTCTCGCCGCGCAGCAGGGGCGGGATCTGTTGGCTTGGGAAGAACCGCTCCAGATCCGCGGCGAGCAGGTCTTCGTCAAGGAGGCCGTCGGCGCCGTGGCCGTCTATGAGGTCGGCGACCTCTCGTCCGTCCATGCGACGGCGTCCGAACCCACCGGGGTCGCTTCTGCCGCCACCACGGAGTACAAGTACGACGATGGTACACCGGAGTCGTTCACTCGCATCACGAATGCTCATGAACAGGAGTACGCACAGCGATTCCGATTGCCTCGTGCCGGTACCGTCACTTCTGGGACGGTGTCTTTCGTCCTGACGTTTTACCGCAACTCCGGTGGGCGACCAGGAAGTCAGTTGGCATCGTACTCGGCGACGGCTTCTGGCCTGACCAGAGGCAGTGGGACCTGCGTATCGGTCGACAGAGGCGACATCACCCGGCAGCGGCTTGCCAGCGGCGATACATGGCTGACCGTCCGGTGGACGAACTCAAGCGGCAAGTTCTTCGCCGAGGATCGCAACGGACCAGGCGGCACGAGCAACTTCTGGCGGGCCCGATCCTCATCAGGAAGTAGCTGGGGTTCATGAAACGCCGAGACGGTAGCTACGGCGTACTTCATCCGCCTGGGGGTGGACCACGGCGGAAGCACGCCCGACCCAGACCCGGACCCGGACCCGGATCCGGACCCGGAGCCGCCTCCAATCACCGGCTGCACTCCAACGACGACGGCGCTCCAGTTCGACGGCGGCTACAAAGTCAGCATGTGCTACCGCACGCCCGCGGGAGAAGAAGGTCAGGCCAAGTCCGGCGTCTGGGCCTCCGGCCAGTCCGGCATCCTGTGGTTCTTCAACCGGGACAACGCAGAGGTTCTGGTGAAGGTGCTCGACGGCTGTGCCCACAACGGCTACCGCTGGGTCTTCGTGGCGCCGGTCACAACTGTGGAGTTCAACCTCTGGGTAACGGGTCCGAACGGCGACCGCTGGACCCATAGCAACCAGCAGAATGTGACGGCGGCAACCAAGAGCGATACGTCGGCATTCAAGTGCGCCGACGAACCCGATGGAGGGTAGAAGGGTGACGGCGGGTACTTGGGTGGAGACCCGCAGGTGAAACCGGAGGCGGGCCCTCCGCTGCTGGCGGAGGGAAACCGTGTCCGGTTGCGGGTAGGACAACGCCGCTAGGACGGCGAACGTGAGATCGAAAAACCGCAGCACTGCGCGTTTTGTCGGAATGGTGGCCATGCTGGCGTTCGCCGGCGCCTCACTTGCGCGTGCCGAGACCGTCTTGAGCAGCGGTGAATACAGCGACTGCACGCCGAGCGCGGCGGCGTTGGTGTTCGATGGCGGCTACAGCGTGAGTCTTTGCTATGAAACGCCGGAAGGGCTTGTAGGCGAGGGTCGGGCCGGGATCTGGGCATCGGGCGAGTCGGGGCTGATGTGGTTCTTCAGTCGCGAGAACGCGGAGATGCTGGTCAAAGTGCTCAACGGCTGCGCCCACAACGGCTACCGTTGGGTGTTCGTGGCGCCCGTAACCGATGTGGCGTTCAACCTGCAGGTCACGAGCAGCCGCGGCAACCGTTGGCTCCACCGGAACAGACTGGGTGACACCGCGGCGACCAGCAGCGACATCACGGCGTTCGAATGTGAGACGAACGACGCGTACGGGGCGGATCTGACCGTCCGTTCGGTGTCGGTCCGCGACGCCGACCTCCGGCCGAGAGACTCCTTCACGCTGCGAGTGGTCATCGAGAATCGCGGCGCCAGCGAGGCACCCCCCACCACCCTCAGCTACTACAGTTCGCGGGATTCCACGATCACCGTGAACGACCGAGCGGTCGGCACGGACTTGGTGAGGGGTCTCGCCGCGTCCGAGACAAGTACGAACTCGATCAGGTTGACGGCCCCGTCGACCGCCGGTACCTACTACTACGGCGCCTGCGTCGACTCCGTGTCAGACGACGGGAACACCGCGAGCCACTGTTCTGACGCCGCCGCCGTCAAGGTGAGCGTTCCCGAGGCGCCGCCCGGGCTTGAGAGCGAAGTCGACATGGAGGTCGCCTCAGGCGATACGACCACCTGGTTCGTTGGGGTGGCGAACGCCGCCGGCGATCTGTACAGCTTCGGCTCATGGTCAGACCACGAAGACATCGCCGTCGTGGAGCAGGTGAGAGGTTCAAGATCGGAGCGATTGCTCCTTGTCACAGGAAAGAAGGCCGGAACGGCAACCATCACGGTTGTGGCCGCCAACAGCCGAGGCGAACCGTCGGGACTCTCGACCTTCGATGTGCGGGTCACGTCGCCCACTTCCGCGGCACCTGCTCTTGAGGTCGGGCGAGGCGACGACGCGCTCGATGTCGCGTTCCGCACCACGTTGCGGCCCTTGGAAACGCGGGCCTACGACTATCAGATTCGGCGGCGGAGACCCCAAACCGCATGGGCCGATGTGGGGTGTCAGCCGGTTCGCAACTCGTCGAACAGCGAAGCAACCGGTTCCGTCTCAACCGCGATCAGCGGGCTTCGGGCCGGTACAACCTACGAAGTGCGGTACCGATCCCGCCGCACCGCATCATGCGACACCGGTTCGCCCGACATCTGGTCGTCGGTGGGTACGGGCACGACGAGCGGCATCCCGATCAATGACCCGCCGACGTTCCCCGCCACCACTCCGGCGACCGTCTCGGTGAACGAGAACGCCGGCGAAGACATCAATGTAGGCCTCCCCGTCGCCGCCGTCGACCCCGACGGCGCCCGGGACATCCTCACCTACAGCTTGAAGGGACAGGACGCGGAGAGCTTTCGGGTCGTTCCCGAAACCGGGCAAATCCGCACCCGTAGCGGTCGCACCTACGACTTCGAGGCTCGGGACACCTACAACGTCACGGTGGAGGCGCGGGATGTGCATGACGAGACGGCGAGCTTCCCGGTCATGATCGAGATCCTGGACCTCGAGCAGGGTTGCTCCGCACCGCCGAGGCTACGCCTCAATCCCCAAGACCGGCTACTCGTCGTGCGATGGGATCCACTGGAGGACGACGACGAAACAGCCCCGGTGCAGGGCTACGAGATCGAGGGGCGCACCGGCTCGAATGGCGCCTGGGGCAACCGTGTCGTCGTCAGGGGGCGGGAGAAGGACCTCGTGTACTTGTCCGGGCTTACGAACCTCCAACGCTATGACGTTCGAATCCGTCCCTTCGGCCCGGAGGGGGATTGCGATTGGTCCGCACCGGTGTCCGGAATTCCGCAAACGGATCGGTCGCCGCTGGACCGCGAGGACTTTCAGGATCGGCTAGGGCCCGGCGGCAGGCTCAGCGACCGGCGTTTCCTGGCAACCGGCAGGTTCAGCGAAGAGACAGACGGCCGGCGTGTCCACGGCAGCTACCACTACGAGAAGACCGGTCCCGACCGGAGCCTGATTACCCTCGAGTACGACGAGATCGGCCGCTCCGGCTGTTCGCTCTCCCTCTTGTTCTCCTCGCTTACCGCCGGTTCGTTCCTGGACGAATGCAAGGGCGCCGGTGTGAATACCGGCTTCGACCTCGAGGAGCCGCCACCGGAACCGGAGAATCTCGCACCGCGGAACCAGACGGAGTTCGGGAAACTGGTCCAGGGCAAGCAGTTCCTACCCGGCCTTCAGATTGGCGGTCGGTATCGCAACCGTAGCGGTACGGTGTCCATCGCTCTTGGTACCGACGCGGTGGTGCATTCGAGACCCTCAGGTGATGAAGAACGCCCTGTGAGGTCTCGCTTCGGGGGCCATGAATACGAACGTGTCGGCGCCAACACGGCTCGACTCGTCCTGTGCTTCGGACGTTTTGGATCGTGTAGCCCGGAATTGGACGAGCGGTGGATCTTCGATCTCGAGTTCATCTCCAGCGACGCAGCGAAATACACCGTCACGATTCACCGTAAGGGTCATGCGCCGCTCACGTTGGACGGGTTCATCGACTTCGGGAGCGGTGACTACCTCAGCAACTTCCCTCCGGAACTCGTACCGCCCGGCCACCCGCCCCAGGCTGCCGGCCGAGATCTGTTGGGTGTCGACGCCGCGACCGGTTCGACCTCACTGAGCATCGGCGCGGACTCGTTTCAGACCATTCTGCTGCGCGGCGACGGAATCCAGGACATCGCGTACAGCCCCGGCGACTGGCTGGAGCCGAAGGATGGCGGCAATCAGCGGATGATGATCGTCGGGTCGGGCCCGGCGGCAGCGAAGTTCGCCGCCGCCAGCGGCGACAGAGCGCCAGGCCACGACGCAGTCGGGCCCGTCTTCGTTTCCAACGAGCAAGCGAATGTGACCGCACTGACAGTCGTCTGCATGCAGTTCGGAAGGGGAATCCCCATTCGCGGATCGAGGTACTTCTCGCAGCCAAAGGCGCCCAGTGGGGCCGTTCGAGCCTGCCAGCGCGACTGCGTTCGACGGGGTCTTGACCGCGTACAGGCCTGCGTATGGACCTGCGAGACGACCAACGCCGCATCGGCGGCGCCGGCTCTGAAGACCTCCGGTGGCGGAGTGCTGCCGCTTCAGCCACTACGCAAGGGCATCGAGTCGTTTGAGAACCTCGCCAGAGGAAAGCTGGCCGAGGCAGGCAGGGTGGAACCGCTGCCGGCGCCAGCCCCTTCGAGATTCCGCGCCGATCCGAGACGCAGGCATTGAACCTTCGTCTGATCGCGCCGGCCTGATCGCCTACCATCGTAGGGATCAACATCGGGTCTCAAGAAGAGCGGCCCGGTCCCGACAATGAGGCCCCATACTGGAAGCTGGGCCATGAAGAAGGAGGTTCTGGCCATGGAAAGTCCCTTCGTATCGATCCGAGGTGCGCGGAGGAGTCTCGCGGCGTCGTCGCGCACTCTCTCGACGGTTGCATTCCTGCTGGTGGCGGCACTGCCAGCCTCGGCGCAGAAGAACAACGTCATCCTGTTCGTTGGCGACGGCATGGGGGTGTCGACTGTCACCTCCACTCGCATTGCGACGGTTGGCGTCGACGGGGAGCTGGCTCTTGACCGCATGCCGTACACCGCCATCTCACGGACCGCGTCGGCCGACTACATCACCCCCGACAGCGCGGCCACGATGTCGGCGATGATGACCGGCGTCAACACGAATTCGGGCGTGATCGGCTACGGCGCAACCACCGAGTACGGTGACTTCAACGGCAATGGCAACGGCCAGCGATTGACCAACATCGGCGAGTTGGCCACAGCCCGCGGCTACGCGGTCGGGATCGTCACGACGACGCGCGTCACCCACGCGACGCCGGCGGCCGTGTTCGCACATGTAAACGACCGCAACCTGGAGAATGAGATCGCCGCGCAGATGGTGCCGGGCGGAGGGGGCTACAACGACAGACTCGGCCAGGGGCTCCACGTCATCTTCGGAGGCGGCAGGCGGCACTTCCTCCCCACCTCGGCGACCGACGAGGAGGGGAGCCCGGGAAGTCGAGCGGACGGCCGCGACCTGCGAAACGAGCTGCAGCAACGGGGTTACACCTACGCCTGGAACCGTCAGGGGCTCAACGCGCTGGGCGGTTCCGGACGCGCGGTCGGTCTGTTCGCCTCGAGTCATCTGGCGTACGAAGCGGACCGGAACAGCGACCAGCCGAGCCTGGAGGAGATGACGAGGAAGGCGATCCAGATTCTGGGCGCAACGGGAAAGCCGTACTTCCTGATGGTCGAGGCGGGCCGAATCGACCACGCACACCACGAAGGGAATGCCTTTCGCGCCTTCACCGACACCCGGATGTTCGATCGCGCGATCAACGCCGGACAGCGTAGCGTCAATCTCAACAGAACGCTGATCCTCGCGACGGCCGACCACAGCCACGTCTTCACGATCGCCGGCTACCCGATGCGACCGCTCACCGATCTGAGCTACAACCCCCGCTCGGTGCCCGCGTCGTTCCGCAACCAGCCACACAACGGCATCCTGGGGACGGTCCACGACATGGACAGCGGCGGGACGATCTCGGAGAGCGGAGACTCGGGGGGCATTCCCTACACGATCCTGGGCTACGCCAACGGGCCGGGACATCGGAGCGGTTCGCGCGTCAATCCGAACAGCGACAGGACGGCCGGCTACGGTGGCGCCGTTCCTTCGAGCAGCAGCGACTCGGCATACCGGCAGGAGGCAACCGTCCCGCTGTTCTTAGAGACGCACGCCGGCGAAGACGTGATGATCTACGCGGTCGGCCGCACAGCGGAGAACGTGCGCGGCACCGTGCCCAACACGAAGGTGTTCGACTGGATCAGAGACGGCTTCGCCGGGAGGGGCGGTACCCGCCCGCCTCAACCGGACCCGGACCCGGATCCGGACCCGGATCCGACCCCGGATCCGCCGTCTCAGTCCGAAGTCTGCACGCCGACTACCGCGGCGCTTCAGTTCGACGGCGGTTACGAGGTCAGCATGTGCTACCGGACCCCCAGCGGGGAGGAGGGTCAGGCCAAGGCCGGCGTCTGGGCATCCAGCCAGTCCGGCATCCTGTGGTTCTTCGACCGCGTCAACGCCGAGGTCCTCGTCAAGGTACTCGACGGCTGTGCGAACAACGGGCATCGCTGGATCTTCGTGGCGCCGGTGACCACACTGGAGTTCAACCTCTGGGTGACGGGTCCCGACGACGGGCCGCCCTGGACGCATACGAACCGGCAGGGCGCAACCGCCGTCACGAAGAGCGACCTGATGGCGTTCCCCTGCCAATAGGAGCTGGGTGCGCCGGTCTCTGGTCGTTCCGCCGCGCCGCGAGCAACGCCTACATGCTGCGGCGGTATTCGCCGCCAACCCGATACAGCGCGTCCGAGATCTGACCGAGCGAGCAGTGCTTCACCGACTCCATCAGCTCCTCGAACACGTTGCCGCGCCGCCGCGCCACCTCCTGTAGTTGCGCCAGGGAGGCATCGGAGTTCTCGCCGTGGCTGCGGTGGAAGGCGGCCAGGCTGTCGATCTGCTGCTGCTTCTCGTCGTCCGTCGAGCGGATGAGTTCCGCCTCGACGGTCTCCGCGAACTCCTGGCCCTCAGCCAGGAACGTGTTGACGCCGACCACCGGCAGGCTGCCGTCGTGCTTCTTCGCCTCGTACTCCATGCTCTCGTCCTGGATCTTCGAGCGCTGGTACATCGTGTCCATCGCCGCCAGCACGCCGCCGCGCTCGGCCAGGCGATCGAACTCCAGATAGACCGCCTCTTCGACCGCGTCGGTGAGCTGATCGAACGCGAAGGACCCCTGCCAGGGATTCTCGCTCCGGTTGAGCCCGAACTCCCGGTTGATGATCATCTGGATCGCCAGCGCCCGGCGCACCGACTGCTCGGTGGGCGTCGTGATCGCCTCGTCGAACGCGTTCGTGTGCAGGGAGTTGCAACGGTCGAGGATGCCGTAGAGCGCCTGCAGCGTGGTGCGGATGTCGTTGAACTGGATCTCCTGCGCGTGCAACGAGCGGCCTGAGGTCTGGATGTGGTACTTCAGCATCTGGCTGCGGGCCGAGGCGCCGTAGCGTTCGCGCATCGCCCGCGCCCAGATGCGGCGGGCCACCCGGCCGATCACCGCGTACTCGGGGTCCATGCCGTTCGAGAAGAAGAACGAGAGGTTGGGCGCGAAGTCGTCGATCTCCATGCCCCGAGCCAGGTAGTACTCGACGATCGTGAAGCCGTTGGCGAGCGTGAACGCCAACTGGGTGATCGGGTTCGCGCCGGCCTCGGCGATGTGGTACCCGCTGACCGAGGCGCTGTAGTAGTTGCGGACGTTGTGGTCGATGAAGTACTGCTGGACATCGCCCATCATCCGCAGCGAGAACTCGGTCGAGAAGATGCAGGTGTTCTGCGCCTGGTCCTCCTTGAGGATGTCGGCCTGGACGGTGCCCCGGACCCGGCTCAGAGCCGCCGACCGGATCCGCTCGTAGACCTCGCGCTCGACCACCTCGTCGCCCGAGATGCCGAGGAGCGCCAGCCCCACGCCGTCACTGCCTTCCGGCAGTTCGCCCCGATAGACCGGAACGTCGCCTTCGTGGCGGCGGTCGATCTCGGCGCGCGCGCGCTCGAGCCCGACCGTCTCCCGCAGGTGACGCTCCACCTGCTGGTCGATCGCGGCGTTCATGAAGAAGGCGAGGATGGTCGGCGCCGGGCCGTTGATCGTCATCGACACCGAGGTCGCCGGATCGCACAGGTCGAAACCCGAGTACAGCCGCTTGATGTCGTCGACGGTGGCGATCGAAACCCCCGAGTTGCCGACCTTGCCCCAGATGTCGGGCCGGACCCCCGGGTCCGAGCCGTAGAGCGTGACCGAGTCGAACGCGGTCGACAGCCGGTTGGCCGGCTGCCCGCGCGACACGTAGTGGAAGCGGCGGTTCGTGCGTTCCGCGATCCCCTCGCCCGCGAACATCCGCGTCGGTTCCTCAGAGCGGCGCCGGTACGGATAGACGCCGGCGGTGTACGGATAGGCGCCCGGCAGGTTGTGCTTCGAGAGGAAGCGCAGCAGGTCGCCCCAGTCCGAGTACTCGGGCAGCGCCAGCTTCGGCATCCGCAGATGACTCAGGGTCGTGACGTAGTTGTCGCCGGTGACCTCGCGCCCGCGGACGGGGTAGCTGTAGCGTTCCGAGCGGGCAGCCGCCGCACGTTCGGGCCACTGTCGCAGGAGTTCGGCGGCCTCGCCGCCGACTCCCCCGAGAGCGTCCTGGTAGCGCCGGCGCAGGCGCAGGACGCTCTCGTCGGGCGCCGTCTCGAGCGCTCCGTCGGCAAACGCCGCGAGCGGTTCGGGAAGCTCCGGATCGTCCAGTTCGGCCAACGCCCGGTAGCAGCTCTGTGCTCTCTGGGCGGCCGCCGATCGGCGCTCGATATCCGCTTCCGCCCCACGCGCGGCCTCCGCGATCTCCGCCAGGTAGCGGCTGCGGTTGTCGGGGATCAGGACGGCAGCACGCGGCTCGCGCTCGTCCAGGTCGATCTCCGGCGTCCAGGCCGCCTCGTCCAGGTCGAGCCGCTCCCGCAACTGCCGGCAGACGTTCCAGAACATCCAGTTGACGCCGGGATCCTGGAACTGGCTGGCGATCGTCGGGTAGACGGGCACGTCCTCGTCGGCGGTCTGGAAAGCCAGCCGGTTGCGGCGCCACTGCTTGCGCACGTCGCGGAGTGCGTCCTGGGCGCCCCGGCGATCGAACTTGTTCAGCACGATGACATCGGCGAAGTCGAGCATGTCGATCTTCTCGAGCTGACTGGCCGCCCCGTAGTCCGAGGTCATCACGTAGACCGACAGGTCGACCAGATCGACGATCTCACTGTCGCTCTGACCGATGCCCGCGGTCTCGACCAGGACCAGGGAAAACCCGGAGGCCTTGAGCAGAGCGATCGCGTCGCCCAGCACCTCGCTGGTGGCGAGATGCTGCCGGCGCGTCGCCATCGAGCGCATGAACACCCGGTCGCTGCGCAGGCTGTTCATGCGAATGCGGTCGCCGAGCAGGGCGCCGCCGGTGCGCCGCCGCGTCGGGTCCACCGCGAGGACGGCGATCCGCATCCCGTCTCCGGTTGACGGGAAGCACTCCACGAAGCGGTTCAGCAGCTCGTCGGCGACGCTGCTCTTGCCCGAGCCGCCGGTGCCGGTGAGCCCCACCACCGGTACCCCGGCGCCGGCGAGTTGCCACTCCTTGCGCAGCCGTCGCAGCTCGGACTCGTCCACCGCGCCGCGCTCGGTCGCCGACAGCAGCCGGGACAGGTCGCCGTCGCCGCCGGGGTCCGAGGCCACCCGCACGCGGAACCGCGGCTCGGGCGCGGCCCGGCGCTTCGCATGCGCCCGCTCGACGACATCGTCGATCATCGCCGGCAGGCCCATCCTCAACCCGTCGTCCGGGTGGTAGATGCGCTCGACGCCGTAGGCCTGCAGCTCCGCGATTTCCCCGGGCGTGATCGTGCCGCCGCCGCCGCCGAAGACCAGCACGTGACCGGCGCCCTCCTCCGCCAGACGATCGATCATGTAGCGGAAGAACTCCATGTGGCCGCCCTGGTACGAGCTGATGGCGATCGCGTCGGCGTCTTCCTGCACGGCCGCGCGCACGATTTCGTCGACGCCGCGGTTGTGGCCCAGGTGAATGACCTCGGCGCCACGGTCCTGGATCATCCGCCGCATGATGTGGATCGCCGCGTCGTGACCGTCGAACAGCGACGCCGCGGTCACGAAGCGCAGCGGACTCGCATCCCGGTCGGGACGAAGACTGCGCCTTGGTTCGGGTGTGGTCATGCTACGGTGCGCTCGCCAAAAACGCCTGCTGGAAGTCTATCGCCGCCGGGAAGGACGTCACCCTTGAACGTTTCGCATGCCCTTTCCACCCTGGCCAGCCTGGCTGGCCTCCTCCTGGCGGTATCGCCTGCCGCGTCGCAGCAAGAGGCGGCCTCGAATCCGGACGACTCCAGCGCGGCGGTCCGGGAACGAGCCGAGGCCTCAGCCGCGGCCCGGCGGGAACAACTGCGCCGCTTCCGCTACGGCAACCTCGCCGAGATCGAGTTGAGCGGCAAGAAGGTGAAGGTCTCTTACGCCGATCTGGCGACGGACAGCGACGACTACCGCGCCTTCGAGGCTCTGCAGGCCGGCGAGGTCTCCGCCTGGCAGAGCGCCAAGGCGATCAAGCTCATCGCCCATGTCTCGCTCTCATTCCGCGACGTCACCGTGCCCTACGGCAATCACTCCCCGGACTACCCCGGCGTCTACAGCCTGTGGCCCAAGCGCACCGCGGACGGCTGGCGCCTGGTCTTCAACTCCGAGGGCGACATCTGGGGCACCCAACGCGACCCGGCCGCGGACGCGGCGGAAGTGCCTCTCGAGCATTCCCGGGCCGACGAACCCACCGAGAAGCTGACGGTCGAATTCCTGGAGGTCTCGCCCGGCGCAGTTCTTCGTATCGCCTGGGGCGACCACCAGTTCCTGGCGGCGCTCGAAGCGGCGCCGTAGCCGGAGCTGCTACGCCTTCGTGATTCCCGGCACCGCGACCGCGTAGCGGCCGTTCTCGTCCGGCACCGTCGGCGGGGCAGCGTCCCAGGCGTAGGTCGCCGGCGCCAGTGACACGTCCGACCCGATCGCTTCCTTCCAGGTGATCTTCTTGCCGGTGTAGGTCGCCATGCGGCCCATGACCGAGGTCATCGTCGCGATCGCGCCCCGCTTCGCTTCGTTGAACGGCTTGTCCTCGCGGATCGCCTCGAACAGGCGGTCGTGCTCGACCTGGTAGGGGTTCTTCTCGTCCTCCGGCTCCCGGTGATTCCACCCGCCCGGCGCTTCGATCAGCCCCGAAGCCAGGCTCGCCTTGCCCTTGCTGCCGTGGGCGTACTCAGCGACCTCGTCCCAGCAGTTCTGGATGTGCCGGCACTGGCTCAGCATCACCGCGCCGTCGTCGTAGGTGTACTCGACGAAGTGGTGATCGAAGATCTCGCCGTGGTCCGGACCGTTGCGCCACTGGCGTCCGCCCTGACCCTGGGCCTCGACCGGATGTCCGCCCTTGACCCAGTTGCCGACGTCGATGTTGTGGATGTGCTGCTCGACGATGTGGTCGCCGCAGAGCCAGTTGAAGTAGTACCAGTTGCGCATCTGGTACTCCATCTCGGTCTGCTCCGGCTTGCGCGCCCGCACCCAGACGCCCGAGCCGTTCCAATAGACGCGCAGCGCCACGACATCGCCGATCGCGCCGTCGTGAATGCGCCGAATCGTCTCGTTGTACATCGCGCTGTGATGGCGCTGCAGGCCGACGCCGACCTTGAGGCCGGCCTCCTTGGACGCCTTGGCGGCCTTGAGCACGCGTCGCACACCCGGCGCGTCGACCGCCACCGGCTTCTCCATGAACACATGCTTGCCCTGCTCGACCGCGTACTCGAAGTGCTCGGGCCTGAAACCCGGCGGGGTCGCCAGGATGACGACATCGACGCCGGAGTCGATGACCTTCCGGTAGGCGTCGAAGCCGGCGTAGCGGTTCTCGGCCGGCACCTGGAGGCGCTTGCCGTTCTCCAACGAACCGCCCTCACCAAGTTCGGCCAGGTGCCCGTAGCAGGTATCCACCCGGTCCTCGAACGCATCGGCCATCGCCACGAGTTCAACCGGACCCGTAGTCGAAAGAGCCTGCGCCGCGGCGCCCGTGCCGCGACCGCCGCAACCGATCACGCCGATCCGAAGCGTCGCGTCACCGCGTGCCCGCCCCACGTCCGATGTCGTGTTCGCTGCCGCGGTGGCGCCGCCGACTCCGCCGGCAAGCAGGGCCGCCGAAGCCCCCGTGATGAAACTGCGCCTGGAGGTTCCGTCCATGGTATCTCCCCGCACCCTGCCGGGTGCCGTCGTCGCCGATCCGCATCGGTCGAGCCCTGTTTCCTGATCGCAATACTCTAGCGGAGCCTCCGCTACCATCCGCCGCCATGAACGACCTCGAAACGCTCCGCTTCGAACTGGCCGACAACGTCGCCCGGGTGACCTTCAACCGGCCCGACGCCGGCGCCGGGTTCTCGGTCGCCTCCGGCCCGACCTGGGCGTTCGGCGCCGCGAAGGAACTCGTCATGCGCTCGTTCTCTGAAGACCTCGAGTCGCAGATGGAGTTCGAGTCGCAGGCCATCGCCGACTCGGCCCGAACCGAGGACGCCGCGGAGGGCATCGCGGCCTTCTTCGAGAAACGCCGGGCAACCTTCCGTGGCCGCTGAGGCCGTTCCGGTGCTGAAGGGGCTCCCGATCCTGGTCGCGCTGGTCGTCGCCGCGGTCCAGGAACCGGGCGCCGGGCGGTATCCGGACATGCCGCCGGGCCGGCCGCCGGCTGTCGATGCGCCGGCCGCCGTCGCG
This sequence comes from Candidatus Multivorans sp., assembly GCA_965247095.1. Taxonomy (GTDB): domain Bacteria; phylum Acidobacteriota; class Thermoanaerobaculia; order Multivoradales; family Multivoraceae; genus Multivorans. Next base: position 2,224,966 of record OZ251997.1, read on the forward strand.
GCGACGCAGGCCGACATGCAGCCCTACCGGGAGCGGATCGTCGGTACCGGCGCCGACGGCGGCGAAATGAAGCTCGACATGGCGCCGGCGCCGGGCGGCGAGTTCCGGCTCGGGAGCCCGGAAAGCGAGCCCGGGCGTGGCGAGCTGGAGTCCCCGAGGCGCCGGGTGCGGGTCGGTCCCTTCTGGATGGCGACTCACGAGACGACCTGGGACCTCTACCGCGTGTTCATGTTCGACACCGACCGCGGCGGCGACGAACCCGCAGCCGCCTGGGCCGACGCGGTGAGCAGACCCACACCGCCCTACCGGCCGATGGACTTCGGCATGGGCGTCGACGGGTTTCCGGCGATCTCGATGACCCAGTTCGCGGCCCGGCAGTTCACGAAGTGGCTGTCGATGAAAACCGGCCGCTTCTACCGGCTGCCGACCGAGGCCGAGTGGGAGTACGCCTGCCGCGCCGGCAGCGACACCGCGTGGTCGTTCGGCGACGACGAAGCGGAGATGGACCGCTTCGCCTGGCATGCCGGCAACAGCGACCGCCGCTACAGGAAGGTCGCGCAGCTCGAACCGAACGCCTGGGGCCTCTTCGACCTGCACGGCAATGTGGCCGAATGGACCCTCGACGCCTACGCGGACTACGCCGCACGGGGCGAGGGCGAGATCCTGACCGACCCGATCGCCTGGCCGGTCAAGGAGTTTCCTCGCAGCGTCCGCGGCGGCTCGTGGCAAGACCAGCCGGCCGCGCTTCGCTGTGCCGCCCGCCGCGGCTCCCAGCTCTCCTGGAAGCGGATGGACCCCCAGATCCCGCAAAGCGTCTGGTACCACACGAACGCCCGCTTCCTCGGCTTCCGCGTGGTGCGGCCGCTGACCGAACCCCCCGTGGAGGAGCAGGCGAAGTACTGGGCGCCGGACCTGGACTCCGTGCGCCGGATCGTCGACCGCCAGAGGCGCGGCGAGCGCGACTGAATTCGCTACTCGGGAACCTCGACCGCGAGCCGCAGCGTCGGGTGCGTCTCAGGCGCCACGATGGCGTTCAACACGGCGAAGGACAACTCGAAGTCCGAAGGGTTCTCCCCGGTCACACTGAGCTCCACCGTTCCGTGCGGCGGCACGTTGATTGTGGCGCCATGATCGTAGAAGCGCTGCGGGCCAACGCTCAGGAGATCGAACGACGCGTCGGAACGGTTCGCCAGCGTCACCGTCAGCACGCTGCCTTCCCGATACCTGACGTTCGATACCTTCAGGGACGCTTCCAGCAGGGGCACGACGACATCCTCCCGTCCGATCAGCTCGTTGTCCTTCCATGCAGCCGTGCGGTTCGCATGCAGCGCCTCCCGGATCGACTCCGCCGTCCGCTCCTCGGCCAGCACCACGGTCGCCGTTCTGTGCCCGCCGCCGTGGACGTCGTAGTCCCAGTCGATCAGGCCGTGGACGTCACTCACGCCGAGAATGGCGAGGTCGTAGTCGAGGGCAATCTGGAACGCTTCGGCCGAGTAGGTGTGTTCGTTCGCGACCTCGATCCCGTGCAGCAGTCCGTCCGCGATCAACCGGCGGTGCATGTCCGTGAGCCTGGCCACTCCGTCCGACCTCTGAGGAATCCAGTTGGGGTGGTTCCAGAACACGAAGGCGTCCTGCCGGTTCGCCTCCTCGAACACTTCCATCACGTCGGCCTTGAGCAGCGCGTTCGCGTCGCTCAGGAAAACCGCGTTGACGTGGCCGGGCGGCATCTCCCGGGAGATCTCCGCGCCGTTGACCACGATCACCTCGGGAGCATTCTCGCCCGAGTACTCGGCCGCGACCGCGAACGAGCGATTGCGGTCAGGGTTCGGCACATCCGCGGCGCGGGGCTGGTGCTCCAGGTGTTCGGTCACGGCGAGCAGGGCGAGACCGTCCCGATCAGACTCCTGGACCCGGATGACGGGCCACACCGAACCGTCCGAGAACACGGAATGCGTGTGCAGGTCGACGGCGAGCGTGCGGTAGCCGCCCACATCCGGAAACTCGATGGCGCGCCTCTGAGCACCGGCCGGCGTCGCCGGCGTCACCGCCACCAGGGACAGGGCCAGCGCGACACCAGCCCCGCTCACCCGTTCGTTCATTCGACGGGGCTCGCCGGAGCGACCTCCACATCCAGCCGCAGGGTCGGGTGCGTTTCCGGCGCCACAATCGCGTTCAGCACTTCGAACGCCATCTCGAAGCTCGTGCGGGATTCGCCGCTGATCGCCAGGTCGAGGTCGCTGTGCGGCTCGATCCGCATCACCGACGGCGGACCATTGAAGCGGTGGCCACTCACAACACGCAGATCGAAGGCGGCGTCCGACACGTTGGAGAGCCTGATGTCGATCAACTCGTCGTCCTCGCTGCGTTCGACCTTCGTCAGCAGGAGCGAAGCCTCGATCAGCGGCACCAGAACGTCCTCCCGCCCGATCAGCCAGTTGGCCAGCCAGGCCACGGTGCGGTTCGCGTGGAGCGCCTGCTTGATCGACTCCGCGCTTCGCTCCTCGGCGAACGCCAGGGTCACCGTGCGGTGGTCGCCCTCGTGGATGTCGTACTCCCAGTCGATCAGGCCGTGAATGTCCGAGACGCCGAGGATCGCCAGATCGAGGTCCAGTGCGATCTGCAGGGCCTCGGCCGAATAGAAGTCCCCGTTCGCCACCTCGATGCCGTGGAGCAGACCGTCGGCGACGAGCCCCCGATGCATGTCGGTCAGTCTCGCCACGCCGTCCGGGCGCTGCCGGGGCCAGTTCGGGTGATTCCAGAACACGAAGGCGCCCTGCCGGTTGGCCTCCTCGATCCCCTGCTGCGCCTCCCGCTCGCTCGCTTCCTGCTCCGCGGCCGTGGAGGGCCGGAGGCGAGTCATGTAGTCCACCCCGCCGGTCCTCACCAGGAGCGCGTTCGCATCCGTGATGAACACGGCGTTGACGTGGCCGGGCGGCATGCTGCGGGTGATCTCCGCGCCGTTGACCACGATCACCTCCGACTCCTCCTCCGCGGCGTACTCGCTGGCGACGACGTAGGACCGGTTCCTGTCCGGGTGCGGGATGTCCTCCCGCCGCGGCTGGTACTCCAGGTGTTCGGTGACCGCCATCAGCGTGAGCCCGTCCCGCTCGGACTCCTGCATGCGGATGACCGGCCACACCATGCCGTCCGAGAACACGGAATGCGTGTGCAGATCGACTGTGAACGTGCGGTAGCCGTCGACATCGGGGAACTCGATGGCTCGCTCCTGCGCCGAGGCGGCCGACGCAGCCGCCAGGACCGCAACGGAGAGGATGAGTGTCCATGTGGCCCGTCGATTCGTCATGTCGGATTCCTCGCCTGGTTGGGGATTGGATGGGAAGTCGCTGCCGAGGATAGCCGCCGCAAGCGGCTCGCCGATCGACCCTGGCGTCAAGAGACGGCGTCCGCGCTCCGGCGCCGCCGCCAAACGTCGCTCGCCACCGCCAGCAGGATCGCGACGCCGGTGATGATCCGCTTGGTCGGCTCGGTGGCGCCGGCCTGGGCGAGCCCCGTCTGCAGCACGGCGATCACCAGCACGCCGAGAAGCGTGCCCGTCACCGATCCCCGCCCGCCGAGAAGCGACGTGCCGCCGATGACCACCGCCGCGATCGCCGACAGCTCCATTCCGATGGCGGCGTTCGGATCCGCCGACTGCAGGTAGCCGACCTGGCAGAGGCCGGCGGCCGCCGCCAGCACCCCCCCGAGCGTGAACACCGCGAACTGCACCCGGGCGGGCCGAACCCCGCAGCGGTGGAGCGCCGAAAGGTTGCCGCCGACCGCAAAGACCCACCGCCCGAAGGAGGTGCGCGAGAGGACGAACTGCAGCGCTCCCACCAGGGCGAGCGAGCCGATGAAGGCAGCGGAGAGGCCGAGCACCGGCGTCGTCGCGCCGAGCGCCGAGACCCGGTCGCCCAGGTAGCTCGTCTTCGACGCGGTGACGAGGTAGGTCGAGCCGCGGGCGATCTCCAGCATGCCGAGGGTGACCAGGAAGGACGGAATCGACCAGCGCGCGACCAGGGCGCCGTTGATCGCGCCGCACAAGGCACCGACAGCGAGAGCAGCCAGCGCCGCCAGCACCAGGGGGAACCCCTGATCCACGGTCAGGACGCCCAGCACGGCCGCGGCCAGGGCCAGCACCGACCCGACCGAGAGATCGATGCCGCCCGCGATCAGCACCAGCGTCAGGCCTGCCGACGCAACGACCAGGGGCGGCAACTGGTTCGCCAGGGTGCGGAACGTCAGCGCGCTCCAGAAGTGGTCGGTGACCAGACCGAACGCGACGCAAAGGGCCAACAGGACGAGCACCAGTCCGCCCCTGTAACCCAGGACGAACCGCGGAAGAGCCAAACCGGATCCCGGCGCCGGCCCCCGGGAACCCGTCGTCATCAGCCGCCGGGCGCCGCGATCACGTCGACCGGGGTCTGACGGTCCTGGGCTTCCCCACCGCCCAGGATCTCGAGCGCCGCCTCGATCCCGAACACCGCGAGTTGATCGGCGTGCTGGTCGGCGGTGGCGAGGATCTCGCCCTGATCCACGAGTTCCGCCACCGCGTCGATGTGGTCGAAACCGACGATCAGCACGTCGTCCCGGCCGCTCTGCCGGCGCGCCGCCAGCGCTCCGAGCGCCATCTGATCGTTCGCGCACAGGAGCGCCCGCAAATCGGGGTGCTCCCGCAGCATGGCGGCCGCGACGACGTTCGCCTGCGCCTGCTCCCAGCCGCCGCTCTGGACGTCGACGATCTCGGCGCCGGCCGCGTTCATCGCCTCCTCGAAGCCGGCCTGGCGTTGCTGGGCGTTGAAGGCGGTGGGTATGCCGCCGATGATCGCCACCTGATCGCCCGGTTCGAGCCGCGCCGCCAGCACCTCGCCTACCCGGCGGGCGCCATCGCGGTTGTCGGGGCCCACGAAGGCCGCGTTGAGACCCACCCCGGCCGTCACTTCCGCGTCCAGGCGGTTGTCGATGTTGACGACCACGACCCCACTCCCCTGGGCGCGTGCCAGAGCCGGCGCCAGGGCCTTCGAATCCGCCGGCGCAATCACGATCGCATCGCTGCCGGAGGCCACCATCTGCTCGACCAGGGCGACCTGCTGGGCCAGGTCACTCTCGTTGCGGGTGCCGTTGACCACGAGGTCGTAGTCGCCGGCGTGGGCCTCGTGGTGCGCACGGGCGCCCTCGGCCATCGTCTCGAAGAACTCGTTGGCCAGGGACTTCATGACCAGGGCGATCTGGGGCCGCGCGACGTCTTCGACGCCGGGCCGGTCGCCGCCACAGCCGGCTACCAGCAGAGCGGCACTCAACAGGACCAAGAAGGTGTCACGGAGGTTCGCGTTTGCCATGGCGCGCTACAGCGTACTGGAAGAAACTTCCCCGCCTACGGCGAAGGCCGGGACTGGGTGCGCCAGCGTCCCCGCCGGCCTCCGGTAGTTCCGCCGCGCTAGCCGATCGCGAGCCCTACAGCGTCTCCAAACGCCCCCAGCGCACTCTCCGCCGCCGCACGATCCGCCGCCGGCGGCTGCGCCCCATCCGCCTCATAGCGCAGCGCCAGCACGTCGAGCCGCCCCTGCCGGCGGTGCGCCTTGAGGTCGTAGCGCGCCACCAGCCGGTCGCCCGCCAGCACCGGCAGGCAGTAGTAGCCGTAACGGCGCTTCGAAGCCGGCTTGAAGATCTCCAGGATCTGGTCGAAGCCGAACAGTTGCGCCACCCGCTTCCGGTCCCAGAGCACCGGGTCGAACGGCGACAGAAGGACGCCCCGGTCGGGCGACGGGCGCACCCGACGCAGGCGGGCAGCGAGTTCCAGGTCCGCCGCGCGCACCCACCCGGGCCGCCGCTTTCCGTCGGCGGCGATCAAGTCACACGGAACCGCCTCCCCCACCGACGCCAGGTCCTCCAGCGCGGCCCTGATTCCTGGCCGCACGTTCTTGAGACGCCACGTGTCGGCCAGGGTGCCGATCGTCGCCCAGCCGTGACCCTTGAGCGCACGCAGGATCAACGCCCGAAACGACTCCTCGAGGCTCCACTTCTGCCGGCGCCACTGTTCCGGGATCACCCGTTCGGGCAGGTCGAACGTGCGCTGGAAGTTCCGGCGCGACCGGATCGCCAGTTCGCCCGTCGACCAAAGCGAGTAGGCGACCCAACGCTCCCGCTTCGACCGCCACATCTCGCCCATCATCGGCCCCCCGAGGTCGAGCGACCGCATCGGGCCCTCCGCCTCGACCCGGCGCAGGATCGCTTCCGCGACGTCCGGATGCTCACGTATCCCGCGATCCGCCCAGGTCTTTCCGCTCCGGTACTTCTCGCGCCGGAAACCGAACGCCGGGTACAGGTCGATCGGAATCCAGCTCGCCTCGTGGCCCCAGTACTCGAAGATCGGCGCGCCGGGTTGCAGGAGTTCCTCGGGCAGGTTCCGGTCGATTCCAGGCCAGCGGGACAGCGGCACGAGTGCATGGGTCCTGGCCCCGGCAATCGAGATCGTGTCGAGTTGGAGGTAGCCGAAGCGCTCGATCAGGGCGAAGAGCGCGCGGCGGGCGCGCAGGCCGCGGCCGCCAGCCGATCGCGGCAGTCCCGTCCATTCGGGCTTGAGCAGCCCCGCCCGCGCCAGCGCCAGACGGCGGGCGTCGCGGACGGTGATCTCGAGAGCCGTAGCGGGCACGCGTGGACTTGGGTCGGACTACCGACCGGGGGTCGAGCCAGCCGCCAGGGCCTCCGCCAGGCGGCGACTGGCGACTTCGCCGTCCCCGAGTGAGCCGGCCCGCTCAGCGCGCTCGGCCACGCCCCGGTAGTAGTCGGCGTGGCGGGCCAGATCCTCACGGTTGACCAGCATTGGGTTGTCCTGCAGGCCGCGGAGCCAGGCGTGGTAGGCGAGGCCGGCCTTGTAGTGGCGGGTCGGCGGCTGGAAGATGAAGCGCGCGAGTTCCTCGGCGGGGGCCATCAGCTCGCGGTAGCGCTCGACATCGCCGTCGCCGAGCGCGCGAAGCGCCTTCGCCGCCGGCGCGGCGACCGCGTCGAAGGCGCCGAGCAGGGCGTGGCTGAAATCGCCCACGGCCACCCTGCGGCCATTCAGGTCGAACGACCCGTGGATCCTGGATGCCCCGGACTGCCCTTCCCCTTCCAGCAACTGAGCCCCTTCGAGAAGCCGGGCGAAGTGATGGTCGTCTCCTGTCAGCACGATCTGGCCCCGCACGGCGATCCGCCGGCGGAGCCGCACCTCGAACTCTTCGTCCAGCAGCGAGAGCTTGACTCCGCGCACCTTCTCCGGTTGCCGGGCGAGGATGCGCTCCAGGCTGTTGCCCGGGAAGTAGCCGCGCATCGCCGGGTGGAACATCTCGCCCAGCCAGTGCAGGAACAGCGGCCCCTCGAGTTGATCGATGATCGCGCCGTACACATCCACGTACTCCCTCTCGGAGGCGCCCCTCGCCGCGAGCTGCTCCATCGGCAACACAACGGGCACGCCGCCCAGCCCGTCGATGAACTCTGCCTGTTCCACCACCGCGTCGATCAGTTCGGACGTGCTCGCAATCGCATCGACCTGATCGCTGCCGGCGCCCGCGACGAAGCCGTTTCGCAGTTCGAGGGAGGCGCAGAGTTCGATCAACCGTCGAGCGCTCGGCCAACCGATCTCGAACCGCTGGGCCGTATCCATCGCCTCGGCGACGCCGAAACCGAGCGAGTCCACCCAGCGGCGGAGGCCAGCCGTGGCCTCCCAGTCGATCCACTCCTCGATCTCTTCCGGCGCGCCCGGACGGTCGACCGAGTGCCCGGCCTCCGCGTAGTCGTGCCGAACGACGACATGGAGCGCGGCGTAGCAGAGCCGCGGCAACGACGGATCGGTATGCGAGGCGGCGCTCACGAGGCCGCCGCCTCGCGCTTGATTTCCTTGATCCGGGCAAACTCGGGGCTCTGCCGGTAGTGCTCGTCCAGCGGGTAGCAGCCGCTGACCATGTTGTTGCGCGGCCCCGTCGTGCAGTCGCTGAACGTCCGGCAGATACGCCGGCGCTCGAGCGGTCGTCCCGCCAGCACGTCCGCCGGCAGCCCGGGGTAGGCCAGGACCATCCGGCCCAGGCCCACGAAGTCGACGTGGCCGGCGCCGACCTCGGCCTCGGCGACATGGGGCAACCAGTCCTGCAGGTAGCTGTAGCCGGTCCCCACAAGGGGCAGTCGCGGGAACGCGGCGCGCACCGTGCGCACCGCGGCGAGCTGACGGAGCACCGAACGGAGCGGATCCTCGGGTGGCTGATAGCCGTCGGACGCCGGGTACGCGGCCGGCCGCGACAGGTGCGGACAACTGTAGGGCGAACCCATCGTCACGTTGACGATCTCGACTCCGGCCTCGACCAGGAGCCCGATGTAGCTGATCGCCTCGGCGCAGGTCGGTTCGGGCAGGGCGCAGTTCGAGGGATGGACGCCGAAGGCGAGACCGGCGGGGCCCGGACCTGACGCATCGCTGTCGGCGAAGGCGCCCACATCGGGCATGCCCACACCGGCGCCGTCGGCCGCGAACGGCGCCACATCGCCGACCGACAACCGCACCCCGATGCCGAGACCCGGACACGCGGAGCGCACCGCCGCGATGATCTCGAGCGACAGCCGCACCCGGTTCTCGAACGAGCCGCCGTACGGCCCCGGCCGGGTACGCGCGCCGAGCAGCTCGTGCAGCAGGTAGCCGTGGCAGCACTTGATATCGACGAATTCGTAGCCGGCACGCTCGGCACAGCGCGCGGCGCGGACGTAGGCGCCGACGATTGCCTCCAACTGCTGGTCGCTGACCAGGGGCCGCTCGGCGGCCTTGCCGAGCCGACCGTCGAGCACCGGATGGACCTGCGCCCGCAACGGTCGCGGCGGCGCCGGCGGCGGATCGGGCCGCGACAGCCGGCCCGAGTGCGTCAACTGCAGGCCGATGACCGGTCGGTTTCCCCCGACCCCGCTGTCAGCGTGGCCGGCGAGGATCTCGCGACGCAGCTTCTCCATCCAGGCCGTGCACTCGTCCCGGCGCTCTGCGTCCACGCAGAGCTGATTCGGGTTCGCGCGACCCTCGGGGACGACGGCAACCGCCTCCCCGCCCCAGACCAGCTTCGCGCCGCTCAGGCCGAAGCGTCGCCAGCGCCGACGCGTCAGGCCGCTGGGACTGCCGTCCCGATTCCCGTCCCAACCCTCCATCGGATGGACCGCGAATCGGTTGCCCGCTTCGCGGCCGAAGATCGTCAACGGTCGCGCCAACGGTCCTTCCGGTCCGAGCAACTCCTCGCAGCAGTCGAAGGCCGGATCCAGGCTCCGCAAATGCTCCCGGAAGGCCGCAGCGGTCCTATGGTGGCCCGGAGGCGTGTAGCGCCGGCTCAACAAGAGGACCCGAGCGAGAAAGGACCCCGCCCGACCCGTCCGCCGGAGGACTCAGGTGGACGGCGAGCGACAATCTGGTACCAGACCGCGGTATCATTTCGCCGGTGCGGAGGAAGCATCGTCGAACTCTGGAGGCAATCTCAAACGTCCAAGCGGATCTTGACTGGAACGATATCGAAGGGCTGTTTGTGGAACTGGGAGCCGAGATCAGAGAACGGGCAGGTTCCCGGGTGCGCTACCGGTTTCCCGACGGCACCCGCGCAGTCTTCCACAGGCCCCACCCTTCGAATCGGACCGGGCGGGCGACGGTTCGGGCGATTCGGGACCTGCTGAAGCGGATGGGAGTACGGCAGCCATGATGGAGTACAAGGGCTACTTGGGGAAAGTCGAGGTCGAAGACGACGAGTTCTACGGCGTCGTCGTCAATCTCCACCGCGACCACGTGGACTTCCGCGGCCGATCGATCGACGAAGTCCGAGAGGCCTTTCACGACTCAGTCGACTTCTATCTGAATGGCTGCGAGGAAGACGGCGAGGAACCAGAGAGGCCGTTCTCGGGCCGGTTCGTCGTGCGCCTCCCTCCCTCAACGCACCGCCGGGCGAGCACTCTCTCCCGAGTAGAGAACCGGAGCTTGAACGCGGTGGTCACGGAAGCAATCGAGGCCTACTTGGCCGACCGCGGCCTATAGCCCAGCGACCTACAGTCCGCCTCGGGCACCCTCCGGCGGCCGCCAGGGCTCCGGTCCGTCCGGCAGCGCGCTCAGGAACTCCGCGCCGACCTCCCCGTACCAGGCGTGGAGCCTCTCCCGCATCGCCGCGACGCGCTCGGGTTGCTCGGCCGCCAGGTCGTTCCGCTCGCCCACATCGGCTTCCAGGTCGTACAGGTGGACCTGGCCGTCCTCGTAGCGTTCGATCAGCTTGTAGCGGCCGCGTGCGATCGCGCCGCCCGGGAAGCCGCCCTGGTGGCCGTAGTGGGGGTAGTGCCAGAACAGGTCTCGTTCCCCGGCCGAAGCGGTCGCCGTTTCGGCGACCTCGCCGCCGCGCAGCACGTCGAGGAAGCTCACGCCGTCGATCTCGACCTCGGGAGACGGGTCGATCCCTGCAGCTTCGAGCAGGGTCGGATAGAAGTCCGTGCTGATGACAGGCGCCTCTGTCACGCCGCCCGCCGGCGCCACGGCCGGCCACCGGACGATCATCGGCTCACGGATGCCGCCCTCGTACAGCCAGCCCTTGCCGCCCCGGAGCGGCAGGTTCGAGGTCGGGAACATCTCGGACGTAGACAGGCCGCCGTTGTCCGAGAAGAAGACGACGATCGTGTTCTCGGCCAGGGCCAGAGCGTCGAGGCGGTCGAGGATGCGACCGACGCTCGTATCCAGGCTCTCCACCATCGCCGCGTAGACGGGGTGGTTCTGGACCTCGCGAACACGGCGCGGCTCGTCGCGAGGCCAGATCTGCTCCTCGAACCCCAGGTCGTCGGGATCGGCCGGCGCCCCCGGTTCGACACCGGCCTTCGCCGCGTACTTCGCGATCAGGTCGGCCGGAACCTGCAGCGGCGTGTGGACGGTGTAGTACGAGAGGTAGAGCAGGAAGGGCCTGCCTTCCTCGTCCGCCGCGTAGCCATCGAACAGGTCCAGCGCCTCGTCGGTCAGCCGTTCGGTGAGGTACTCGCCCTCGGGCCCGTCCTCGAGCCTCGGGTTCGAGTAGGGCGAGAAGTAGCTACTGGGCCTCCCCCGAACGTAGCCGCCGACGTTCACGTCGAAACCCTGTGCCTCCGGCCAGAACTCCTCCGTCGGCCCCAGGTGCCACTTGCCGAGGAAGGCCGTGTTGTAGTCGCCGTCCCGCAAGGCCTCGGCAAGCGTGTACTCCTCGACCGGCATCCAGTCGTTCAGCGGCGCCGGCGCGAAGTTCTCCACGCGGCGGCCGGGGAACCAGTTCGTAGCTCCCACCCGGGTCGGGTAGCGACCCGTCATGATGCTGAACCGCGTGGGACTGCACACCGGGTTCGCGGCGTAGCCGCGGTTGAAGCGCACGCCGCCGGCCGCCAACCGGTCGATGTTCGGGGTCTCGTAGAACGTGTCGGGATTGAAGGCGCCGACGTCCATGACCCCGAGATCGTCGACCAGGAGGAAGACGATGTTCGGCGGTTCCGCGGGCAGTTCTCCGGATCCGCCGTCGTCGACCGGACCCGTGCAGGCAAAGGCCACCATCGTCGACGCCGCCAGACTCCAGACCCTGCCACTGGTGCTCATCGGTCAAAGCCTACCGCCAGCATCGAACCGGGGCCGTGCCAGCAGCTACGGGCCGCTCGGCGATCGCACCGGTAGCTGCCAGGGTTCCGCGCCGTCCGGCAGGGCACTCAGGAACTCGGCGCCGACTTCGCCGTACCAGGCGTGGAGCCGCGCCCGCATCGCCGCGACACGCTCGGGTTGCTCGGCCGCCAGGTCGTTCCGCTCGCCTTCATCGGCTTCCAGGTCGTACAGGTGGACCCGGCCGTCTTCGTAGCGTTCGATCAGCTTGTAGGGACCCCGCGAGATCGCGCCGCCCGGGAAGCCGCCCTGGTTGCCGTAGTGGGGGTAGTGCCAGAACAGGTCGCGCTCGGCGGCCTCGGCGGACGCGGATTCGCCCGCCTCGCCGCCGTGGAGCAGGTCGAGGAAGCTGCGACCGTCCAGTTCAAGGTCGGGCCGCGGGTCGATCCCTGCAGCTTCGAGCAGCGTCGGGTAGAAGTCGGTGCTGATGACCGGCGCGTTGACCTCGCGGCCCGGCGCCGCCAAAGCGGGCCAGCGAACGATCAGCGGCGCCCGGATGCCGCCCTCGTAGAGCCAGCCCTTGCCGCCCCGCAGCGGCAGGTTCGACGTCGGCGCCCCTTCCGCCGTTGACAGGCCGCCGTTGTCGGAGAAGAAGAAGACGATCGTGTTGTCGGCCAGGTCCAGGGCGTCCAACCGTTCGAGGATGCGGCCGACGCTGGTATCCAGGGTCTCGACCATCGCCGCGTAGACGGCGTGGTTCTGTACCTCGCGCACCCGCCGCGGTTCGTCCCGCGGCCAGACTTGCTCCTCGTCGCCGAAGTCCGCCGGCCTGGCCGGCGCACCCACCTCGACCCCGGCCTTCGCGGCGTACTTCGCGACCAACTCCGCCGGCGCCTGCAGCGGGGTGTGGACCGTGTAGTACGCGAGGTAGAGCAGGAAGGGCCTGCCCTCGTCGTCGGTCGCGTAGCCGTAGATCAGGTTCAGGGCCTCGTCGGTCAGGCGCCCGGTGAGATGTTCGTCCTCAGGGCCGTCCTCCAGGGTCGGGTTCGAGTAGGGCGAGAAGTAACTCCGGGGCATACCGCCGCGGTGGCCGCCGACGTTCACCTCGAAACCCTGCGCCAGCGGCCAGAACTCCTCCGTCGGCCCCAGGTGCCACTTGCCCAGGAACGCTGTGCTGTAGCCGCCGTCGCGAAGCGCCTCGGCGAGGGTGTACTCCTCGATCGCCATCCGGTCATTGAGCGGCGCCGGCGCGAACGACTCCTGGCGGCGGCCGCTGAAGTAGTTCGTGGCGCCCACCCGGGTCGGGTAGCGGCCGGTCATGATGCTGAACCGGGTCGGACTGCACACCGGGTTCGCGGCGTAGCCGCGCGTGAAGCGGACGCCGCCGGCAGCCAGCCGGTCGATGTTCGGCGTCTCGTAGAAGGTGTCCGGGTTGAAGGCGCCGATGTCCATCGCGCCCAGGTCGTCGACCAGCAGGAAGACGATGTTCGGCGGCTGGGCGGGTGGGCCGTCGGGCTCACCGCCGGCGCCCCCACAAGCGGTGAGGAGCACCAGAAGGGCCAGTACCACTGCCTTGGCGGCGCAATTCATCAAAGTGAAGCCTAGCCTGCACGCGACACCCCAGGTCGGCGCCTGGGGCGGCGTCTCGCCCGCATCCGGCGCGAAGAGCCGGTCCGGCTGGGGCTACAATCGGGGACCGCCTCAGGGCGAGCTTCCGACTCGGGGAGAGAAGTCATGTCCGCAATCACCCGCCGCGTATTCCTTGGCTCCGCCGCCGCGGCCGCCGCCACGACCAGTCTGGGCTGCCGCGCGTCAGTGGGCGCCCCGAGCCCGAACGAGGCCCTCCGCGTCGCTGTTGTAGGACTGCGGAGTCGCGGGAACGATCACCTGAATCAGTTCGCCAAACTGCCCGGCGTCGAGGTCGCCGCGCTTTGTGACGTCGACCGCAACGTCCTCGAAGCGGCAAAGGCGAAGGCGGTCGAACTCGGCGCCGACCCGATGACGATCGTCGACTACCGCGACCTGCTGGCGCGCGACGACATCGACGCGGTGTCGATCGCCACCCCGAACCACTGGCACGCGCTGATGGCGGTGTGGGCCTGCCAGGCGGGCAAGGACGTCTACCTGGAGAAGCCGGTCTCCCACAATGTCTGGGAGGGACGCCAGATCGTCCACGCGGCGAAGAAGTACGAGCGGATCGTCCAGACCGGCACCCAGATCCGCTCGTCACCGTCGATCCAGGACGCCCTGGCGTGGGTCAACGAGGGTCACCTGGGCGAGATCCAGCTCGCCCGCGGCCTCTGCTACAAGCCGCGCCAGAGCATCGGCCGGGTCGAGGGCGCCCAGAAGGTCGACCCCGCGGTCGACTACGACCTGTGGTGCGGTCCGGCGCCGAAGAATCCCTTGATGCGCGAGCGCCTGCACTACGACTGGCACTGGGTGTTCGACACCGGCAACGGGGACCTGGGCAACCAGGGCATCCACCAGATGGACATCGCGCGCTGGGCCCTCGGCGAAAACGCCCTGCCGCCGCGCACGATCAGCGTCGGCGGCCGCTTCGGCTACCTCGACGACGGCAACACCCCGAACACCCAGTTCGTGTACCACGACTACGAGCGGGCGCCCCTGCTGTTCGAGGTCCGCGGCCTGCCGCGCGACGCCGAGGCCCAGGCCGGCGAATGGCGCGAGGGCATGGACGACTACATGGGCGCCAGCATCGGCGTCATCGTTCACTGCGAGGGCGGCTATCTGCAGATCCCGAGCTACACGAGTGCAACGGCGTATGACAAGAAGGGCAAAAAGCTCGAGACCTGGAAGGGCGGCGGCAACCACTACGCGAACTTCGTCGACGCCGTGCATAGCCGCCGGGGCGCGGACCTGACCGCCTCGATCGAGGACGGCCACCTCTCGAGCGCGCTTTGCCACCTGGGCAACGTGTCGTACATGCGAGGCGAAGCTGCCGGGCCCGCCAAGATCGCCAAGGTTGCCGGGAAGCTGCGCAACGCCGGCGATACCGCGGACCGGTTCCTCGATCACCTCGCCAAGAACGGCATCGACCCCGAGATCGACCAGCCGATCGTCGGCCAGTGGCTCGAGATCGACCCGGATTCCGAGACGATCGAAGGCGACGAGCAAGCGAACCGCTTGCTCACCCGCGAGTACCGCGAGCCCTTCGTGGTGCCCGAGGTCGTCTGATGGGCGGCTGGATCCTCCGTTCCTGGGAACCCGGGTGGCGCGATCCCGTGGCACTCGCCGCCCTTGGCGTGATCCTCGTCCTCTTCGGCGCCGGCGCCATCCAGGCCCAGTCCGGCGTCCTCGACGGCTACGAACTCGTCTACTCCCAGGACTTCGCCGACGCCTCGGCACTCGACGACTTCACCTTCAGCGACCAGCGGGCCTGGAAGTACGGCAACGAAGGAGGCCGCGGCTACCTCGATCTTGTAGGCGGCAGCAAGTACAAGCCGAAGCATCGCTCGCCGCTCAACATCGCCCTGATCGACGATCTCCTGCTCGCCGACTTCGTCCTCGAAGCCGAGGCCTGGCAGACCGGCCGCGAGTACGGCCACCGCGACCTCAGCCTCTTCTTCGGCTTCGAGGGCCCGAACCGCTACTACTACGCCCACCTCGCGACCGAACCCGACGACCGCGCCCACAACATCTTCCTGGTCGACAACGCGGACCGTGCCCCGCTCGGCGCCATTCCGGACGAGGGCGTCGACTGGGGCAAGGGGTGGAAGCGCGTGCGCGTCGAACGCCGCGATGGAGCACTTCGCGTCTACTTCGACGGCGAGAAAGATCCCACCGTATCGACCGACCGGGACCCGCTCGGCTGGGGCCGTGTCGGTTTCGGTTCGTTCGACGACTCAGGGCGCTTCAGCAAGGTGCGGATCTGGGCGCCGGAGAAGAGGCGCGCGCCGAAGCCGGCGTTCAAGTAGCGAACCATTGGCGCCCGGCGGCCCCATGAGCGCGATCCGGCGCGTCGTCTGGGAGTCGGACAGCCGGGCCGGTCGTGTGTTCGACACGGTCGTGCTGTCCGTGATCGTCGGCGGGCTGGTCGTGGACGGCATCGTGACTCTGGAGAGTCTCGGCCCAAGAGTTCACCAGGTCCTCGTCCTGGCCAGCACAGTGGTCACGACCCTGTTCGTGACGGAGTACCTGCTGCGCCTCGCAACTGCGCCGAAACGATGGCGGTACGTAACGAGCTTCTACGGCGTCGTCCCCTCTCTGCCAACGTACGTGACACAGCGGCCATCCCGTTGAATAGTGGAGGGCACACGTTGGCAAGGAGGATCAATGTCAAGACGAGAGCAGAGGTTTGGCGGCGGCTCGGAGCTCCCGGCCGCGGGGGTTGAGGAGCGTAGCGACGAGGCCCCCGCGGCCGGCGCGGCGCCCGCCGGGGCGGTTCCCGACCCGGAAGTGCTGGCGAGACCGACCAGGCGGCAGTTCACGGCGGAGTACCGGCTGCGGATTCTGGAGGAAGCGGACCGATGCACCCACCGCGGCGAGGTGGGTCGGCTGCTGCGGCGAGAGGGTCTGTACAGCTCCCATCTGGCCAACTGGCGCAAGGCGCGGCGCGAGGGCGCGCTTTCCGGTCTGAGGCCGAAGAAGCGGGGCCGCAAGCCGAACGAGGCCAACCCTCTGATGCCGAAGGTGAAGCGGCTGGAAGCGAAGGTCAAGCGTCTCGAGAGGGAAGTCGCCGCCGCGCACACGATCCTGGACGTCCAGGGAAAAGTTGCAGGGCTGCTGGGATTCAGCCTCGAAGACGGGAAGGACTGCTGATGGCGGCAAGGTCCCTGGCCCGGCAGGTCGGCGTCGCGCCGGCGTGCCGGGCGCTGGGCGTATCGCGATCGACCTTCTATCGTCGTGCGAGGCCCGCTCCCGGGCGACGGCAGCCCCGCCCCACGCCTGCCCGGGCACTGAGCCAGATCGAGCGGAAACGGGTCGAGGCCACGCTTGCGTCGCCGCGTTTCGTCGATCGTTCGCCGGGAGAAGTGGTGGCCACCCTGCTCGACGAGGGCCGCTACCTGTGCTCGGAGCGCACGATGTACCGCATCCTCGAAGCGAACCACCCCGTGAGGGACCGCCGCAACCAGCGCGTCCATCCGTCGTACGCCAAGCCGGAGCTGGTCGCTGTCGCGCCCAACCAGGTCTGGTCGTGGGACATCACCAGGCTGCTCGGACCGCAGACCTGGACCTACTACTACCTCTACGTCCTGCTTGACCTCCTAAGCCGCTACGCGGTCGGCTGGATGGTCGCCGACCGCGAGAACTCCGCGCTCGCCCAAAGGCTCATCGAGGAGACCTGCCTCAAGCACGGCGTCAAGCCCCATGTCCTGACCCTGCATTCCGATCGAGGCGCCCCCATGACCAGCCAGGGTACCGCCCAACTGCTCGCCCGCCTCGGCGTGAACCGGTCCCTGGGCCGCCCGCGGGTCAGCGACGACAACCCCTACTCCGAAGCACAGTTCAAGACCCTCAAGTACCACCCCGACTTCCCCAGCCGCTTCCCCAACCAGGACGCCGCGACCGACTACTGCAGGTCCTTCTTCCCCTGGTACAACACGGAACACCGCCATGCCGGCATCGCCATGCTGACCCCCGAGACCGTCCACTACGGCCGGGCGCAAGCCGTGATCGAGCAGCGCCAACGCACGCTGAGCGCCGCCTGGGAAAGCTCCCCCGAACGATTCGTCGGCGGCCAACCGATGCATACGCCACTGCCCCAGGCCGTCTGGATCAACAAGCCCGACAACGAGACTGCAGAGACGACTCAGTAAATCCAGAACCCCGCTGTGTCAATGTCGTTGACAGGTTCCGCGTCGACCTGGCGGCGATCCTGCCAACCCTGCTCGGCTTGGACCTGCGGGCGCTACGAGCCTTCAGGCTGTTCAGGCTCCTCCGCCTCTTGAAGGTCACCCGGGCAAAGGCGCTGAATCGCTTCGGGAAAGCACTGTGGACCGTCAAGGACGAGGGTCTGATCTTCCTGTTCAGCACAACGCTTGTGTTGTACCTGGCAGCGGCGGGCATCTACCACTTCGAACACGAGGCGCAGCCCGAGACCTTCGGCTCCATCCCCGAGAGCCTGTGGTGGGCCGTGGCGACGCTTACCACCGTCGGCTACGGCGACGCCTACCCTGTGACTGCTGGAGGTCGCGTGTTCACAACGGTGATCCTGCTCTGCGGCATGGGCATTGTTGCGGTGCCCGCGGGTCTGGTGGCAACTGCGCTGACTAGAGCAGGGCAGAAGGACGACACGTAGGAGCCGTAGCGGTCGGCCCGGCTGATAGCTCGAAGCGCCACGACAGTACACCACGAGACAAAGGGCTGCGCCGAGGGCCGGAGAGCCGGCGCTTTCCGCCGGATGCGGGCGAGACGCTCGCGTTCCCAGGGCGGAAGCCGCCAGGCTTCCAACGCGGCCTTCTTTATCGACGATGTCGACAACCCGTACACCGGAGCCCCGGGGACTCATTTCAACTGGATCCAGGGCAACGTCGTCGGCGGCCGGTCGATGGCGCGGCAGTCGTACCGGATGATCCCGGACGGCTACGAGCTCGTCTACTCCCAGGACTTCGCCGACGATTCCGCCCCTAAAACCACACCCCAAAAACGATCCGAGCTAGAATCGGCTCGCCCAACGGCCAGTGCCCGACTCTTAGGGCGCCCCAGTGACATGAGCGACACTCCAGAATCTCCAGGCTCCAGCGGACCGAGCGTCCATCTGGCCCAGTTTTCGATAGTCCTCGTGGTGAACCAGATCGATCCTTCGATCTTCAACCCGGACTTTCTGCGGCACAACCAGATCGTAGACCCCGATTCTCAAGTGTCCGAACCGCCGACCACGACACCGCAATTCGCGCAGGTTCGCTTCAAAGATGCAGTCGCCGTAAAGGTCGACCCGAAACGAGTGATCTTCGAACAAACCGGAGACCCTCTCCAACCTCGCGAACTCCGGCCTCCTGGCATGGCCATGCGATTTGCAACTCTCTTCCCCAACGTCGTCTACAAGGCCATCGGCATCAACCCCACCGGTGTTCCATTCCTCGACGGCGCAGTCGATCACCGCGTCCACATACGCGACATCTTACTTGATCAGGGCCAATGGCTTTGTTTCAACAACGCGAGACCGAAGCTCAATCTCCACGCTGCCTATCGCTTGCCGGATAAGAACATAACCCTCGATGTTCTGGATGCCGACTCCTCAGAACCGGAGGCCAGCCCGCGAACGATTGTCGCGTTCCGCGCGAACATCCACCGCGAGCTGCAAGAGACAGATCAAATCGAGAGAAACCAGCATCTGCTCTCTGTCCTCGCCAAGTGGGACGAGGATCTGAAGGACTTCGAGGCACTGGTCACGAACTTCATCTCCAAGAGTACAACGCCATGAACGAGTCGACCCTTGATCCGCTCCGATCAGATCGAAGCGCGTCAGCACTTCCCGTCATCGCGTCAATAGGCATATGTCCGTCAACCACAAGCGGCTTTGACATGCCTGAGGACCCCATCACTACCGGCCTTCTTGACCACCATACAGCGGTGACTCTATGGGGTTTCGAACCTCCACCGACAACGTGCGTGATGACCTCCATTCCCCAGGAACGACCATGGGTCGTCACTCAGCTCGAGTACCACCGAGCCGCCCCAGGCGCGACGAGTTCTCGGAACACTTCGGATCCGGAACACCCCGAACCGACCTTGCCATTTTGGAGCACGCAGCCCGCGAAGGATCCAAAGGACTTGGCTGAAGCGCTAGGAGACCTTCAGGAGGTAGCCCAGGAAGCTCTCGAAGAGGGATTCCAGCAACCTACCGAGACCGCTGTGAAGAACGCTGCTCGACTAGTGCGGGCCATCTTTGGCGTGCACCCATGCCGGCTCGAGGTATACCCCACGGCCGACGGTGAAATCGCTATCGATGCCGCCGGCGAGCACCGCGGGTCGGTCATCCTTCTTTGCGCCGCTGCGGGCGGCGCCCTGTGCCTCGTTAACACGGGCAACGGTAGTCACCGTGCGCGCTACTCCGAGGTAGACCAACTCCCCGACTGGTTCTTGAGCGAGGCCCTTGCGGAACTTTCTCGTCTGAACCGGGGCGCTGCATGACCGCACCCGCAGTCGTCCAGTCCGATGAAGCACTCGGGCGTGGCGTCTTCTCGCGGAAAGAAGCCAAGAGGGCGCAACGTCGACGCAGAGTGCGCCTAAACGTTCTTCTCGAGAAGGCGGGAGTCGCAGAAATCTCAGTTGACCGCTTGGACTGCGCTCCTCTAGAGAAAGCAGTCAGCCTTGGCGAAAAGGCGGCCCAGAATCGGGTCGGACCCTTCTGTGGATGGGCTGTCGTGAGCGCAGAAGCTGCTGCGGACAACGGTCGCCGTGTGGCCGCGACCCCACAACCGGAGAACCCGATCCACGCCGATATCGTCTTGCCAGCTCTCGCGGCGGTAGACCGGGAGGAACAGAAGGAGCACGCTCAGCAACTCGCCGACCTATCCACGTGGCGTGCCCGACCCAGTCAGCCATAGTCGTAGCCTCAACCTGACAGCCCGCGTCCACTTTGGGCGCACGCCTCACCGGGCGTCCGTTCCAGACGTCTAGCGGGCGGCGTGACGTCAACCAAGGAACGTGCCATCACCGAGGAGTCCTGCCATACCGCCCAAGCTCAGCTTCAAGCTCCTCCGACATGACCTCGCCGTCGTGGAAGAGCAGCCGGTAGCGCAGCCGTACCTCCCCGCCGGCGGCAACCGTCCAGTCCCCCGTGCCCTTCTCCGCCTTCTCGAAGTCGTGGACGCCGAAGGGGTTGGCGGCGAACAGGCCGTAGGCGCGAGCGTGCCACCAGGTCGGATGACGGAAGTTCTCCGGGTGGTCGAAGATCGCGATGCCCACGGGCTTGCCGTCGACGGGGCCGCTGTAGTGGACCCAGGCGGCGCGCTTGCCCCACACCGCGGCGCCTTCGACGCCCTCGCTGTTCCGCATCGAGCCGGCGGCGTGTTCGCCATCGTGCCGAAGGGTAGGTGCGACGCGGATTGCCATCGTGCCTTCCTTGGTGTCGCCGAGGACGACCGCCGCGTCGCCGGCCCGTAGACGGATGTCGAAGTCGATCGCCCACCAGGCCTGACCGGAAGCGAAGGCGCCGGCGCGGAAGGTCATTGTCCGTTCTTCGTGGAGAAGCTCCTCGCCGCCGGGGGCGATCCACGAGTTCGAGGTGCGCAGCACGCCGACCGCACCCGACTCCACCGCGAGGATCTCCCGGTGGACGATCGCCGATCCGTCGCGGCCGGTCCAGAAGTCGTGGCGCTTGGAGCCGTCGGTCGGGCCGACCGCGCCGTGAGCGAACCACAGGGAGCGGTGATGCGGGTGGTCCTGCTCCTCGCCTTCCGCCTCGGACATCGGCCAGTTGCGGGTCAGCGCCTGTCCGCCGGGGCCGTAAACCGGGTAGAGGTAGGGCAGGTGGCCGCCGCCGTCCGCCTGGCCGCCGGGGCGGTACTCGGTGAAGGGTTTGCCGTCGACGGCGACCAGGATGCGGTCGCCGCCGCGCCGGGCCAGTTCGATCTGGGGGCTGGACTCTTCTGCTGCGACGGGCACGGGAGCGGCGAGTGCACAGAACAGAAAACTGAGGGTCGCGGCGAGAAGCAGATAGCCGGCGCTCTGCGCCGGATGCGGGCGAGACGCCCGGGTGTCATCCGTGCGCCCGATGACGGCCGCCCGGACTGGTTCGCGGGTGGCGCGGGATCGCGCCACCCGGGTTCCCAAGGGTGCGCGCTCCGCGTCGGAATAGAGCCGTCTCATCGCCGCTCCTCTGCCGTCCTTCGTTGATCAGGGGAAGCCGCAGCATGGTACCGTGCCGCGGGTGAACCCCACCAAGTGGTCGGCAGTTCCATCGTTCCTCACCGGCGCGGCCTTGGCGCTTCTTCTGTGTGTGCTGGCGGTCGCCTCATGTGCCGATCCGGAGGCGGGAGAGGAAGCGGAAGTCTCAGAGCCCGAAGCCGTGAGTGAGAGACCGGCCGAAGTCCTCCGGGCACACCTGTTCGATGACGACGCCGACGGCCAAGCCGCCTTCGCCCGCATCAAGGAAAGCTTCGAGACGGCGAACCCCGGCTACGGGATGACCTTCCTGCCGGCTACCCGCGAGATCCCCGCCGAAGACACGAGCCGGCTCGTGTTCGTGCAGGCGCCGGTCGAGGAGGAACCCGCATCGGCCGAGATCCACACGACCTCCGGCGCCACCGCGATCGAACTGCACGTCGGCGACATCGCCGTGCTCCGCCCCGGCGACCGGCTGACCGTCGAGCCGGCGATCGCGGCGCTGGTCTTCGACGTGCCGGACGCGCCCGGAGACGGCGTACCGGCGGCGATCCGCCCCGACTGGGACCCCGACATCACGGACGTTCCCGGCGGTTGCGCCACGGAGACGGGCGCCTACCGGCGCATCCTGCTGACCTGGCTCCAGCAGAACGGGCCCTACACGTACCACGGCCTGAACGCCCACCGGGTTCGGATCACGGACTCCTTCACCCACTACCACCCGGTGGACACCGGCTTCGACGAGTTCTACCTGGTCCAGATGAGCAACGACGCCGATCAACTGCTCACCAGCTACCACGCCGCGGACATCGAATCGCCGCAGACGATGACGCCCGAACTCGCGCAGCAGTTGTTCGATGTCCACGACATCCGCGCCGGCGACCTGATCTACCTCCCGCGCGGCGTGATTCACCGCGGCCTGGGCGGCGTGCTGGCGCAGGTGATCACGGTGCCCGGCTTCCGGCCCGGCGCCGAAATCGGCGTCGACCATCACCTGCTCGCGATCAACGAGCACCTCGGCCTCGAAGGCGAGGACGCCCTTCCCTACAACGTCGAGGCCTCGACCGAGGCCGTCGTCCGCTGACGCCTCGCGGCGCCCACGGTCCGAGCCCGACGACCTTGAGTCCAACCGAGGATCCGGGCGCATGAAGCAAACCTCCGACACGCAAACGTACGGCGCGATCGTCGTCGGCTCCGGCGCCACCGGCGGCTGGACCGCCAAGGTGATGACCGAGGCCGGTATGGATGTCCTGATGCTGGAGGCGGGCCGCGCCTTCGACCCGGACAAGGACTTCCGGGAGCACACGCTGCCGCACGACATGGAACTTCGCGGCCGTCCCGACCCGCGCAACGAGTTGCTGCAGCGCCGGCGCCGCCAGTCGTACTGCTACGCCTGCACCGAGGTGAACGCGGACTTCTTCATCGACGACGTCGACAACCCCTACACCGAGGCCCCGGGGACTCATTTCAACTGGATTCAGGGCAACGTGGTCGGCGGCCGGTCGATCATGTGGGCGCGGCAGTCGTACCGGATGAGCGACTACGACTTCAAGGCCGCGAGCATGGACGGCTACGGCATGGACTGGCCGATCAGCTACGCGGAGATCTCCCCCTACTACGACCGGATCGAGCGCTACATCGGCGTCAACGGCCGCAAGGAGGGACTCGAGGTCCTGCCCGACGGCGATTTCCTACCGCCGATGGCCTTCAGTTGCGGCGAGGTGATGCTGAAGGAGACCCTGGCGACCAAGTTCAACCGGCCGATGACGATCGGCCGCAACGCGGTCCTGACCCGCCGTCACAACAACCGCGACGCCTGCCACTACTGCGGTCCCTGCCACTACGGCTGCCGGACGAACTCCTATTTCAACTCGCCGCAGACTACTCTCGTCGACTGCGAAGAGACGGGCCGCTTCACGCTGGTGCCGGACGCGGTCGTCACCCAGGTCGACATGGAGGCGGGCAACGTCGCCTCGGGCGTCACCTACGTCGACAAGAACACGAACCAGACCCGGGAGGCCAAGGCCGATGTCGTCGTCCTGTGCGCCTCGACCCTGGCTTCGACCCGCATCCTCCTCAACTCCGCCGAGGGCGGCCTCGCCAACGAGAGCGACTGCCTGGGCCGCTACGTGATGGACCACATCTACGCAACCGGTGTCCGCGGCACCCTGGAAGCACGCGCAGGCGCTCCCGCGGAGCGGGCCAATCGGCCGAACGGCATCTACGTACCGCGCTTCCAGAACCTGAAGGATCCGGCGACGAAGAGGTCGGCCTACATCCGGGGCTACGGCTACCAGGGCGGCGAGTCGATCACCACCTGGCAGCACGGCAACTCCCTGCCCGGCTTCGGCGCCGACTTCAAGAAAAACGTCGAGTCGAGCACGGTCTCGAGCATCGGCCTCGGAGGCTTCGGCGAGATCCTTCCCCGGGCCGACAACCGCGTCTCGCTCGACCCGGAGAAGACGGACAAGTGGGGGGTGCCGGTCCTGCAGATGAACTGCACCCTCGGCAGCAACGAGTACGCCATGGTGCAGGACATCATCGAGGAAGGCCGGGCCATGCTGGAGGCGCTCGGCTGCACGAACATCACCCAGAACACCGAACCGGCGCCGATTGGCTCGGGCATCCACGAGGTCGGCACTGCGCGCATGGGCGACGATCCGAAGACGTCCTACCTCAACCAGTACCAGCAGTCGCACACGGTGAAGAACCTGTTCGTGATGGACGGCGCCTGCTACGTCAGCGTCGGCTGCGTGAACCCGACCCTGACCATGATGTCGCTGGCGCTGCGCTCGACGGAGTATCTGGTCGAACAGCACAAGCGCGGAGAACTCGCATGAGCAAGCAGACGACGAGACGGAAGGTCCTGGCAGCCGGCGCGGGCGTGTTCGGATACGCCACCCTGCAAGCCGAGCCGATTCGCGCCGCGATCCCGGCGCTGGCCGCGTACCAGGCCGAGGGCGCCGGCTGGACACCGCGGATGCTGACTCCGGCCCAGGGAGAACTCCTGGCGACACTGTGCGAGCACATCCTGCCGCGCACGGATACGCCGGGCGCCCGGGACGCCGGCGTTCACGAGTACATCGACCTGGAACTCTCGCTCGCCAGCGGCGAGGATCAGCTCAAGGCAACCGGCGGCCTCGACTGGATCGACCGCCGGGCCGCCGATCTGCACGGTTCGTCCTTTGTCGATCTGGACGCGGCGCGCCAGGTCGACATACTGCGCGAGATCAGCGACGAGCACATGGCGCACGCACCGGAACTCGTCGCCGGCGCCGCCTTCTTCAGCGACCTGAAGCGGCGCACCCTGTTCGCGTTCTACACCTCCAAGGTAGGCCGCACCGAGGCGCTCGGACTGCCGGATCGCGTGCGCGTCGAGCGCTTCCGCGGCTGCCAGCACGAGCCCGGCGCCGGGCACGGCTAGCGCCGCCAAACCCGCCACGAAAATTCCAGCAAGGAGACCTGCGATGTGTGACGAAAGAACGGATGCCGACAACACCACGTACCTGAGCGCGAAGCGGCTGACGCGCCGGGAGTTCGGGGCCGTCTCGGCAGGCGCCGGCCTGACGATGCTGCTGCCCCGGCCGGCGAACGCCCAGGATGTCTCCGAATCCGAGATCGAGGTTGAGACCCCCGACGGCGTGTGCGACAGCTACTTCGTGCACCCCGCAAGCGGGGCCCATCCTGGCGTCCTCATCTGGCCGGACGCCTTCGGCCTGCGGCCGGCGATGCAGCAGATGGCCAGGCGGCTCGCGGAATCGGGCCACTCGGTCCTGGTGGTCAACCAGTACTACCGGACGCAGAAGGCGCCCATCGTGGAATCGACGGACTTCGGCGCCGCGCGCGACACGCTGATGCCGCTGATGAGGTCGCTCAACGCGGACACCAACGTGCGGGATGCGAAGGCGTTCGTGAGCTTCCTGGACAGCCAGTCGTCGGTCGACAACGACCGGAAGATGGGGACGATGGGCTACTGCATGGGCGGTCCCATGACGATGCGGACGGCCGCCGCGGTGCCCGACCGGATCGGCGCCGGCGCGTCGTTCCACGGCGGCGGCCTCGTGACCGACCAGCCCGACAGTCCGCACCTCCTGGTGCCGCAGATGAAGGCGCACTACCTGTTCGCGATCGCCGAGAACGACGACCAGAGACAGCCCGAGGCCAAGGACGCACTGCGCGAGGCCTTCGAGGCGGCCGGCCTGCCGGCAGAGATCGAGGTGTACGAGGGCGCAATGCACGGCTGGTGCCCGCCCGACACGCAGGTCTACAACGAGGCCCAGGCGGAGCGGGCATGGCGCCGCCTCCTCGCCCTGTTCGAGAGCGCCCTGGCGTAACACGAGCCGGCGGTTTGCGGTCAGCCCGCGACGACGGCTGAACCGTCGGCCGCCCCAACCGCCAACACGATGATCACGATCTACCACGTCCCGAGGACCCGTTCGGCCCGTGTCATCTGGCTGTGCGAAGAGCTCGGCCTGCCCTACGAAGTCGTGCCGGTCGACTTCCAGTCGGACTACCGAAAGACCCCCGAGTGGCGGCGGCTCAACCCGATCGGCAAGGTGCCGGCGATGACCGACCTCGACCAGGACGGCGACCTCTTCTCGATGTTCGAGTCGGGCGCGATGGTCCACTACATCCTGGAGCGCTACGGCGGCGGCCGCCTGCAGCCCGCCGCCGGCACGCCCAAGAGCGCCATCTTCCTGCAGTGGTCGTGGTTCGCCGAGGCGAGCCTGGCGCGCCCGCTCGGCGACATGGTCCACCACCGCATCCTCAAGCCGGAGGCGGAGCGCATCGCCGCCGTCGTCGAGGACGGGCGGGCGCGGACCGAAATCTGCCTCGACGCCGTCGAGGCGGCGCTCGAGGATCGCGACTACCTGCTGGGCAGCGAGTTGACGGCCGCCGACATCATGATGGGCTACTCGCTGGCTCTGGCGCAGCGCATGGGGGTGCTGGACGATCGGTACCCGAAGCTCCTCGCCTACCTGGGCCGGCTCGAAGCCCGGCCGGGGTTCCAGATCGCCTTCGCTGCCCCTTAGTCCGATGACCCGGCGCGGCCGGAGCGCGTCACTCGGACGTGAGCCAGGGACGACGCCCCGGCTCCATCACCATGTCCCCTCCGCCGCCCTTCCGCTCGGCCAATGGGTGCCGCCAGCGCAACCCCTCAAAGCGCGCAAAGTCGCGATCCGCCGTCGCCAGTTCGCACCCGGCCTCCATGACGATCGCCGCGAGGTAGGCATCGGCCACGAGCTTGGCGCCAACCACATGGCGTCTGCACAAATCTTCGAAGATCTGCCAGTGCCCCGGACCCGGTCGAACACGAACACACTGCGGAGGCGCCAACAGTGTGGCAGTGCTGGTGAGCGCGTCGCGGATTCCGGTCGGCTTCGCAAAGATCCGACCATTGGTCACGATTCTCACGAACGAACTCAGCACCATCTCCGACATGCCGAAGGCGGGACCCGAGTTCACCAACCGGTCAAGCCACTCCCGGTACGGTTCATGCTCGTCCATGTCCGCGCGGTGTGCGTAGACGAGCACGTTGACGTCAGGAACGATCAATCGATTCCAGGAAGCGCTCGCAGTCCATGAGGTCGAGCACGTCGGTCAGCCGATCGCTCCTGATTCCGGGACGCAGTCCGCCTTCTCCGCCGGTGATCAGCTCGACACGCTTCGCCGGCGCCCGCCGCTCACCTCGTGCGAGCACCTCTCGAAGCCCCTCGTCGATGAGAGACGTGAGCGTCCGCCCCGTGCGGGCCGCATGCCGCTTCGCTTCCGCCAGCAGTTCGTCGTCGAGCCGTACAGTGGTGCGCATGCAACTAGCCTACACTCCAGTATGTCGGTATGTCTAGAAGTGCCCGACCTTCGTCGCGCCCCCCGGGCGATGCCGGCGCTATGGCCCGCACTCACCGGTCAGCGAAGAGTTCCCGTTGCCCCGCAGGCTCCGTCATCGCCCGGACCCTAGCCGCCGACAGCGGCTCTGGCGACACGACGTAAAGGTACTCCTTGTTCCGCAAATGGCTCACCCGGCCGACCTTCTTGCCGCTCGGGTTGAAGACGCCGATCTGGGCACCGACGTAGCGCTTGTAGTCGTTCTCGATGACCACGACCTCGCCTCTTCGCTGCAAGAGAGCCTCCATCTCTTCACGTCCGATGAACCCCTCATCGCTGAATGAAACAACCAGGTACGGAGCTCTAACCCGCTCGACTACCCTGGTCCAGGCGTCGCGAAAGTGCCTCTTGCTATTGAAAGCGCTCTTCCGTTCCCGGCAGTCAATCCGCTTGCAGGCAATGCCGTAGTACTCCGGCTTGTCCCAGAGGGTCAGAGTCTCCCAGATGTGGTAGTTTCCCAGGAAGCTGTGCTGATTGTAGGGAGGATCCAAGTAGGCGACATCTGCCTCTAGTCCATCCACCGCCTCGACAGTGTCCATCCGGTGCGCCTTGCCCTTCCCTGCCTCGGCGCGCGGCGCAATCTCCGGTAGCCGAAGCTCCAAGTCGTTGAAGGCCCTTGGAGCCCATTGCTTGAGGTAGGCCATCTGAACGCCCGTGGTACTGTCGACCCGATCCGCCGCCTCCATCAACGAAACCAACACGATTGCTTCGAGTTCCGGATCCAGCCCCTTGTGCCCAATTTCTTCCCGGATCGCATCAACGCGCGCACCGTTCCTAGGCTGAAAGTACCGACTCTTCTCACAAAACACTTCCGTGAAGTACCCTGCCGCCGGCCGAAGCCGGTTGAACTCGTCGATCAACAACCTGGCGTGCCGGAGCTGCTCGGGAGTGCCGTCTGCCTCGACGTAGCACCGAGCGATCGCCTCACCACAGGCTAGGTAGTCGTTCGCGAGCACTCGGTACTGCCTTCTCTTCAAGGCGGTTCCTACCCTTGACGTACCGGAGAATAGGTCCAGCACGGTACAGGCCTTCCGGAGCTGCTGAAGGACAGTGACAATTGCGGGAACGAGCTTCCTCTTGGAGCCAATGTACTTGATCGGCATGCGATGGCGCGCGTTGCCAGCGCCGTCCCGCCGCGCTACCGGTCCGAGACGTCGTAGGCCAGCAGCTCTCCCCAGTTGTGGATGTAGAGCACGCCGTTGCTGACCACCGGGTGAGCCCAACTCGGCTCGCCGTGATCCTCCAACTCAAAGCGGCCCCGCTCCCGATAGCCGACGGGGGTCGCCTCGGCCAGACCGGCGAGGTGTCTCTCGCCGACCAGGAACAGCTTGCCGTCAGCGAGGGTCAACGAGCCCTTGCCGACGCTGCGGTCCCGCCACACGATCCTTCCGGTCTTGAAGTCGACGCAGGCCAGGGCGCGGCCGAAGAAGCCGTACAGGTGGCCCTCGTACAGGACCACGCCACCGTGGTGATTCTGGAGACTCGACTCGAACCACACCTGTCCGGTGCTGACGTTGTCGCCGGCCACTCGCACCCGGAGCGCGCCGCCGCCGGTGCCGTAGGCGGAGGTGTAGAAGACGAGACCGTCCGAGTAGATCGGCGTCGCCGCGTTCGCGGTCCGGTTCGACGGCTCGCGGTAGTGCCACAGCAGCTCACCGTCCGCGGCGCGCACGCCGACCCCCGCACGGGCCGTGAAGCCCACGATCACGCGCAGCGACTCGGCGCCATCTTCGAGGTCGACGGCGACCAGAGAGGAGTAGCCGGCACGGTCGGTCAAACCGGAACTGGTCCAGACCGTCTCCCCCGTTTCCCGGTCGAGCGCCGCGATGGCACCCTGGTCGCCGCCGGGCATCACCACCACCCAGTCGCCCTCGATCAACGGCGACTCGCTGATGCCCCAACCGATGTTGCGCTGGTCGAAGTCGTCCAGGATGTTGCGCTGCCAGCGCACAGACCCGTCGGCGAGCGCGATTCGCGCCAGTTCACCCATCCCGGTCAGCGCGTAGAGCGAGTCGCCGGTCACCGTCGGCGTACCGCGCGGGCCGTTGCCCCGGCTGTCGCGGAGACGCGGGCCGAGTTCGCGCTCCCAGCGGACGCCGCCGCCGGCCGCATCGAGTGCGAACACCACGCTTCGCCCGCTTCGACTGCCCTGGGCGTAGATCGTCCCGTCGGAGACGGCCACCGAGCCGTAGCCTTCGCCCAGACCATCCACTCGCCAGAGCAGAGGCGGACCGCTCGCGGGCCAGCGGTCCGCGAGACCAGTCTCCGTCGACACGCCGTCCCGATGCGGCCCACGCCACTGCGGCCAATCATCGGCAACGGCGGGCTCGGGGACGGCCGAGACGAACAGCAGGAAGGCGACCGCTCCGATGACCACTCCTGAAGGCGGCCGCCCGAAACTGAAACTGAAGGAGGACTCGAGCATCGGTGCCCGCACTCTACGCCCCAGCCTTCTTCCGGGGCGGCTGCAGGAAGAAAGCCACGACCGATCCGGCCAACGTCACCGCCGCGATCGCCAGAAAGGGGATCGCGTAGCTGCCCTGGGTGTCGAACACCCAACCAGTGATCGCGGGCACGGTGGCGCCGAACGGGGCGCCGACGGCAAAGCGGGTGCCGGTCGTGGTAGCGAAGGCCCGGCGTCCATAGAAGCCGGCGAACGTGGCCGCCTGCGAAATGTAGGCCATGCCGAAGCCGAGACCGAGCAAGATGAGGGCGACGCGGGCGTCGTTGGTGGTACGAGCGAACAGGAACAACGCCACCCCCGTGCCCTCCATAGCGAGGGCGGCGCTGAGCAAGCGAGGCGGCGAGATCCTGTCACCCAGGGCACCCGACAGCCGTCCGAACGTGCTGAACAGGATCATGAGCCCAATCAGAGCCGCTGCGGGATCGATGCCAAACCCCACGTCCCGGAGGTGCAAGCGACCGTGGACCACGACTACCCCCCATGGGACCCCGTATCCCAGACCGCAAAGGACCATGAGCGCGAACTGGGGCGTCCGTACCGCCTCCTTCGCGACCCATTGATCGGGGGTCTTGGCACCGCTGCGGGCCTTTGCAGCTTGAAGCTCTCCCAGTGAACGGGCGCCGTCGCGCAACTGGCCCATCGACTCCGGACTGTTCCGCAGGAAGAGGAAGGACAGGACCCCCAGCACGGCGCACAGCCCGGCGATGATCTCCCAGCCGTCGCGCCAGGTCCCGCCACGGTTCAGCAGAGCCGCGTCGAACTTCACAATCAACGGTCCCAAAAGGCCCGCGGCTACCAGCAAGAACGCCAGCGCGCTCGCGCGCCAGCGCAGGAACCAGTTCGTCGCCAGCGTCTGCGTTGGCAGCACGGTCGAGAAGGCATGGGTGAGACCGGCGAACAGACCGAAGTAGAGCAGCACATCCCAGCGGTCCTGGGCCCGGCTGGTCAGGTAGTAAGCGGCGGAGGTGACCAGAAAGCCGGCCGTGAACACCAGGCGGGGGCCGAAACGGGTCAGGCAAACGCCGATCAGCGGCGCCATGACGCCACCGCAGAAGGACCAGATGCCGAACGCCCAGCCGCCGTCGGCCCGGGTCAGATCGAGTTCCTCGAGCATCTCGGGGAGGAAGAAGCCCCAACTGTAGAACGGCGCCGCGCCCAGGCCGTAAATGAGCCAGGCGGGGGGCAGCATCCGCCAGCCGTAGAAGCTCCAGTTGATCCGAGAGAATCCTCTGGCCTCTTCGCCCACGCTGCCGCCTCTGTGCGCCCTAGGAAACCGCGCCAGTGGACTGCGTAGCCTCGGCGCTTCGCGGCATCGGGGTTGATGCGGGCCAGCGCCGCACACCCATAGACACGTCGTCGGCGCCGCTGGGCCGCACTACGACACGGCCTCGCGCTCAAGCAACGACTCGCAACCGGTGCCGGCTAGCAGGCCATCCACCACCGCCCTGTCCCCGGCCGAAAGCTCCGCGTACTGCCCACGCAGCCACATCAGGCACTTACCCTGGTACGGGAAGGGCTTCTGGACCCAGGGCCGGCCGTCGATCTCGCACTCCACCCTCTCGGCACCAGCCATCAGCGCCTCTGCGTTCGCAAGCAGGAACGGTGCGTAGACCCGCCCGACCTCGCCGAGGAGCGCACGCTGAGTCGCGGGCGGTTCACGGTCGATCCAGTCATCGGCGGTCGGCTCGAGGCCGGACAGGTCCTCGACCCGATCCACCCAGGCATAGACCCGCGGCGCGACCTCGAGCGTGACCGCCATCGGCGTCGGATCGAAGGCCGCGAGCTGGGTCAACTGGCCGAAGAAGGCGAAGTCGGACGCCCCGGGCCGGCCTCCCATCAGGAACGGCCGCTCGGTCAGGTGATCCCGGAACAGCTCCAGGATCCGCCGGTAGCTCGCCTCGATCACCTGCTTCGTCGTCTCGTTCGACCCGACCACCCAGAGCCGGGAGATCTGACGCTCGGAGACCGCCTTCGCGGCCTGCTGGAAGTCCTCTTCAGGACCTTCCACCCGCCGCCACCGCGGCAGGATCCGACCCGCCTTCTCGATATCGGCCTCGTAGGCCCAGCGGTAGTGGAACATCGCCTTGGTCAGCCACTCGTCGGCGAAGTCCTCAAGCAGGTAGTCGATGAAGGCGGTGACCGGGTCCGGCGGAATCACCGAGCGACCCCCGAACTCCCGCTCGAAGCGCCGGATCAGCGGCGTCGAGTCGACCACCGCCTCGAGTTCGCCGGCCTCGTTCGGCAGGTAGAACGTCGGCAGCAGCCGCACCTTGGCGGCCGGCAGGTCGTCGCGGCCGCCGGCGCCCGAGATCAGGAAGCGGTACGGGATGCGCCGGTACCGCAGCACCGCGCGCATCTTGCGCGTGTAGGGCGACCCGGGGGCACCCATGAAGGTGAGGAGCTGCGGTGCTGTCTGGTGGAGCATCGGACGCGGCGACGGATCATACCCGGCCACGTCGAGCGGCCCCTCGAGGCGCTACGACTCGAAGTTCCAGAGCGAGTAGGCCACCAGCCAACTGCCGTCCGGCTCGCGCCGCATGAACCGCATCCAGTTTCCCTCGGACTCCGTTGGCGGTGTTCCGTCCTTCGGACTTACGGTCAGCAAGAAGGTACCGCGAACATACGCCAGTTCGCCGCTGAACTCCGTCTCCTCGATCTGAAGCTGGACATTGAGCTCCGCGGTCTCGAACGTCTGGGCCAGGTTCCGCCGGATCGACTCCCGGCCCCTGATGGGCAGAGCATCCGGCGCCATGCGCACGGCGTCCGTAGCGTACAGGGCCGCCATCCCGTCGGCGTCGCTGCTGTTCACGGCGACCATGTAGCCGGCGATCAAGGCGTTGAGGGCGTTCTCGTCGCCGATGCTCGGTTCGACCGCGTCCGGATCTTCGGAGACCCCTTCCTCGATGGGGGCACAGGCGGCAGCCAGGACGGCCAACAGCACCAGCACAATGACGCCGGCGAAGAGGCGCTCAAGCTTCTGAGTCGTGCTCCTCATCATGAACCCTCCTCGGGCACTTCAAGCGTCTGACCGAGCGGATGGTCCCGGTTCGAGATCTCGCGCGCAATCAACCAGGACCCGTCCTCCTGACGACGCATCAGGTCCATCCACTTGCCTACTTCCTGGTGAACCACGACGGACGAATCCTCCTTCGACGTAAGGCTCAGGGCGTAGGTGCCGAGAACGAACGCCAGGTCACCGCTGTACTCGGTCTCGTCGACGCGAAGTTGCATGTCCCAGTTCAAGTTCGCAAAGTCGGCGGCGGCGAACAGGCGAATCGCGTCGCGGCCGACCTTCGGCGTGCTGTTCGACTGCATCCGGACGGCGTCCTCGGTGTACAGCACGGCCAAACCGTCCGCATCGCCACGGTTCAAAGCCTGCAGGTACTTGGCGGCGAGTTCGCTCAGGGCCGCCTCATTTTCGGCCACTAGATCCACCTCAGGGGCGGGCGCCTCTTCTGCCGGGGGCGCCGCACAGCCCGCGGCAAGGATCAGGACCGAGCAAATCACGATGGTGGCAGGGTTCATCCGGAGGATTTCTCTACAACCCATTCTGGACCTCCTTTCCGCGGCGAATGCCGCTAAGTGTTGCTCGTTATCTGTACCCTCCTAGGGTAGCACCTGGATGTCAGCCGTGCGCTCGATGACTCGCCCACGGGCTGGGTCGCGGGTGGCGCGGTCGCGCCACCCGGGTGTCAGCCCCGAACGCGTCCCATCGCAGGGTTGCCGCCGCGGCGCATAGTCTCCCCGCTGTCATGACGCGCCCGCGTTCATCCTTCGCGGCCGCCACCGCGGCCTCAGCCGCCGGTCTGGCCGCTGTGGCGTTGGGATCGGCGCCCTGGATCGCCGGCACGATCGCGGTCGTCGAGCCGGGCGCGGCCCGGCTCGCTCTCGCCGCCGCTGCGCTGGCCGGCATTGCCGCGATCGGAGTGGCTGCCCTTGCCCGTCGGGCACATCCGGCACTGCGCGTCACGGTCCTCACCCTCGGCCTGCTGGCTGCGGCATCGAGCCCGGCCTTCGTGGCGCTCCTGGCCCACCAACAGCCGGCGGAACCGCGGCCGGCGGGCGGCCCGGCAAGGGCCGAATCGACGACTACAACAGACAGGCTCCGCGTCCTTCAACTGAACGCCTACCACGGCTACCCGGACAGCGAAGGGCGCCTCCTGCAACCACCTGCCGCCTCCGACCGGCGGCAGCGCGCGGACCGGCTGGCGGCCGCCATCGCTCGCCTGCGACCGGACATCGTCGTGCTCCAGGAAGCCTGGTGCACGGTCGGCGAAGGCTGTCTTGCCGACCGGCTGGCGGGCGACCTCGATCTGCATGCGGTCTACGCCCGCGCCAACGGCTCCCTGCGCTGGCTCGGTTTCGAGGAGGGGGCGGCTATCCTCAGCCGCTTTCCCATCGCCGACCCGGCGACCTGGCGCCTGCTGCCCGACCGCGACCGCTTCGAGCGGCGCATCGCCCTGGCAGCACGGATCGACCATCCGGTTCTGCCGTTCGACGTGGTGGGCGTCCACGCCGCCAACGGCGACCCTGGGCTCGCCGCCGCCCAAACCGAGCACCTGATTGAGCGAATCCTCGCGCGCCCCGACCGGCCGGCACTGGTCGCCGGCGACTTCAACCTCGACAGCAACCACCCCGCCCTCGGCCGCTTTGACGAGGCCGGGTACCGCGACCTTCATCCCGGTGGCATCGACCATGTGCTGCTCGACGCCGGGGCGGCCGGGTGGCGGCCGCTGTGGAGCGAGTGGTCCCCGCAGCCGAGCGGCGCCCCCGCAATCTCCGATCATCCCGGCGTCCTGGTCGAGTTCCAGTTGCCTGTTCCTCCGGCCGACCATGACTGGTCCGGCGACTGGCAGCTCGTCCCGGCCGACCAGGTCGGACTCGACGCGGACCGGCTGGAGCAGTCGGTCGAGGACATCGGCGCGCTCGACGGCGTCCAGGGCGTGCTGATCGCGCGCCGCGGACGCCTGGTTGCCGAGCGCTACTTCCGCGGCGCCGCCGGCCACCGTCCGCACAACCTGAAGTCCGCCTCGAAGAGCGTCCTCTCGGCACTGGCGGGCCTGGCGGTCGAAGAGGGGGTCTTCGACCTCGATCAACCGATCGCCGTCCATCTACCCGAGGCCGCCGATCTCGACGACCCGGGCAAGGAGGCGATCACGGTACGCCACCTGCTGACAATGACGTCGGGCCTCGAATCGACCAGCTTCGGCAACTACGGCTCGTGGGTGGCGTCCCGGAACTGGGTCCGCGCGGCGCTGGCGCGGCCGCTCGAAGCCGAGTCGGGCACGCGGTTCTCGTACAGCACCGGCGGCACTCACCTGCTCTCGGCCACGCTGGCCAGCGCCGCCGGCAAGAGCACGCACGATTTCGCCCGCGAGCACCTGTTCGCGCCGCTCGGAATCCGCCACTCGGCCTGGGCCCGCGACCCGCAGGGCGTCCACGTCGGCGGCAACAACCTCTCCCTGCTGCCGCGCGACATGCTGAAGTTCGGCCAGCTCTACCTGAACCGCGGCCGCTGGGACGGACGCCAGCTCCTGCCCTGGCAGTGGGTCGACGAATCCACCCGGCCCGGCCTCGCCGGCCCTCGCGGCCGCGGCCGGATCTACGGCGGTTACGGCTACCTGTGGTGGCTCCGGGGGCCACGGGAACGGGGCGCCTACATCGCCAGCGGCTACGGAGGCCAGTACATCTACGTCTCCCCGGCCGAGGATCTGGTCGTGGTCGTCATCTCGACCGAGATCTCGAAGGGACGGGGGTGGCGCGGCGAACTGTTCGGCATTGTCCGCGGTGGGATAGCCGGCAGCGTGATCGACCGCTACGCGCGGTAGTGCCCGACGCCGTTGTAAACTGACCGACACTCCAATGGACTGG
The DNA here is from genome assembly GCA_965247095.1 of Candidatus Multivorans sp. Taxonomy (GTDB): domain Bacteria; phylum Acidobacteriota; class Thermoanaerobaculia; order Multivoradales; family Multivoraceae; genus Multivorans. Next base: position 2,260,554 of record OZ251997.1, read on the forward strand.
AAATCGAGGACTTCGCAGCGCTCCGGCGCCGCGATCCTGGTTGCTGCACTGCTCGGTGGCGGGCCAGCAGCCGGGGCGGAGTTCGCCCCGGAGGATCTCGAGTTCTTCGAGCAGAAGATCCGCCCCGTCCTGGTCGAGCACTGCTACACCTGCCACAACAGCACCGAGCTGGCCGAGAGCGGACTGCGCCTCGATTACCGGGACGGTCTGCTCGAAGGCGGCATGCGCGGTCCCGCGATCGAGCCGGGCAAGCCGCGCAGCAGCCTGCTGGTGCGGGCCATGCGCCACCCCAGCCTCGACTTCCGCATGCCGCTCGGCGGCGCCAAGTTGCCGGACCAGGTGGTCGCCGACTTCGAGCGCTGGATCGAGATCGGAGCGCCCGATCCACGCGACGAACCGCCGTCAGCCACCGCGCTCAAGGAAGCGACCTCGTGGCAGACGGTCCTCGAGCAACGGAAGCAGTGGTGGAGCCTGCAGCCGATCGCCGATCCGGTAGCCCCCGAAGTCGCCGATCGGCCCTGGTCGAAGAACGCGATCGACCGATTCCTGGCGGCCGGGCTCGCCAAGGCGAGTCTCGAGCCCGCGCCGCTCACCGAGCCGCGCACCCTGATGCGCCGGTTGTCCTATGTGCTCACCGGCCTGCCGCCGACCCCCGCTCAGGTCGACGACTTCGAGCGCCGCGCCGCAATCGACCGGGACGCCGCGGTCGCGGAGGAGGTCGACCGGCTGCTCGACGATCCCGCTTTCGGCGAACGCTGGGCCCGGCACTGGATGGACTGGATCCGCTACGCCGAGTCCCACGGCAGCGAGGGCGACCCACCGGTCCCCTACGCCTGGCGCTACCGCGACTACCTGATCCGGGCGCTCAACGCCGACGTGCCGATCGACCAGTTGATCCGCGAGCACCTGGCCGGCGACCTGCTCGACGAACCGCGGATGAACCGGGAACTCGGGATCAACGAGTCGGCGATCGGCATCGCCCAGTACCGCTTCGTGCTGCACGGTTTCGGCCCCACCGACGCCCTCGACGAGCAGGTGCGCTTCACCGAGAACCAGATCGACGTCGTCTCCAAGGCGTTCCTGGGGATGACCGTCGCCTGCGCCCGCTGCCACGACCACAAGTTCGACGCGATCAGCCAGACCGACTTCTACGCTTTCTACGGGATCATGGCGAACGGCCGCCCGGGGATTCAGACGGTCGACGACGAGAGCCGGCGAAACGCCCACCGCGACGAACTGATCGAGCTCAAGCGCGAGCTGCGGCAGATCCTTGCCGAGACCTGGATCGAAGCCGCCGCCGACATCCCAACCAGGTTGCAGCAACCGGACGCCCCATGGGCCGCGGCACTGACGGGCGGCCAGTCGCCCTACGATCCGCTCTACACCTGGGTCCGCACCCACAGGACTCGGGGGCGCCGGGCCTTCGCGAAGCAGTGGCAGGGGCTGGCCGCCGCCTACGAGCAGAGCAGGCAACAGCTCGAGAAACGACGGCAGGCGCCCGCCGTGAGCCGCTGGGATCTGACCCGGACCGAAGATGTCGAGGAGTGGTACCGCCACGGCAACGGTCTTCCCAAAGCGAAGCCGCAGGGCGCCGGGAGCTACGAGGTCACTCAGGCCGGGGAAACGATCGTCGCCGACATTCTGCCCGCCGGCGTCTACACCCACTCCCTCACCAACCGTCACAACGGCACCTTCTCGTCACCGCGCTTCTTCATCGAGGCCAAGCAGAAGCTGGCGTTGCGCGTCGCCGGCAGCGGCGGCGCCATCGCACGCTACGTGGTCCAGAACTACCCCCAGGTCGGCGAGGTCTACCCGATCAGGACCCTCGAAGGCGGCGAGTGGCACTGGCAGCACTGGGACCTCGACTACTGGGACGGCGACCACGCGTATATCGAGCTGGTGACGGCTGCCGATCACCCGATGACCGGCGAGAAATCGAGTCGGCGTTCCGACCGCTCCTGGTTCGGGATCACCGAGGCGGTCGTAACAGACGAAGACGGAGAACTCCCCCGCGACGAGCCGGCCGAGTTCACGGCGCCCCTGTTCGAGATCGAGGGTGCGCCGGCCGACCGTGGCGAGCTGGCGGCGCGCTACGGCGAGGCGATCCGCCACGCCGCCGAGGCCTGGCGCGACGGTTCGATGACCGATGGGCAGGCCCGCTTTCTGGGCAGTCTTGTCCGTCGCGGCCTGCTCCCGAACGATGTCCGGACCGTGCCGGAGGCGGCGCCCCTCGTCGCCTCGATCCGGCAGCTCGAGGAGCGGATTCCTACGCCGACACGCTCCCCGGCGGTGCTCGCCGGCCCCCGCTTCGACCAACCGCTCATGGAGCGCGGCAACCACCGGCAGCTTGGCGAGCCGGTGCCCCAGCGGTTCCTGGAAGCGATCGACGCCGAGCCCTACTCCGACTCGATCCACCCGCGCCTGGCCCTGGCCGAGAGCGTCCTCGATCCCGGCAACCCGCTCACCGCCCGCGTGATCGCCAACCGTCTCTGGGCGCACGCCTTCGGCCGCGGCATCGTCGCCACGCCGGACAACTTCGGGCAGATGGGCGAACTCCCGTCGAACGCCGCCCTGCTCGATCACGTCGCGACCACCCTTCGCGAGGACGGCTGGTCACTCAAGAAGTTCGTGCGGCGCCTGGCTTCGACCCGCGCCTTCCAACTCGATTCGGCGCCCTCAGCCGCGGCCCGGGAGGTGGATCCGCAGAACAACCTCCTGTCGCACGCTCACCTGCGGCGGCTGGAGGCCGAAGCGGTTCGCGACACGATGCTGGCCGCCGCCGGCGATCTCGAACCGGTTGACGCAGCCGAAACGCAACCGGTAACCGGCTGGTCGAACCGGCGCAGCGTCTACGTTCAGGTCATCCGAAATCAGCCGGATCCCATGCTCCATACGCTCGACCTGCCCACCCCCGTCACCACCAAGGGCCAGCGCGACCAGACGAACGTGCCCGCGCAGTCGCTGCTGATGATGAACGACGTCCAGGTCATGCATCTCGCGGCCCGTTTCGGCAACCGGATCGCCCAGGACCCCGAGCTGGACAATGACCGCGAGCGCATCGTCGCGATGTTCCGCCTCGCCCTTGGTCGGCCGCCGACCGAGAGCGAGCTCGGAGCTGCGCGGCAGTTCCTCCACCAGGCCCGCGACCGCGAGCCGGTGCCGGAGGACGTGGACGCCTGGAGCACGGCGGCCATGGACCGCCGCGAGGAGAGCGCCGAGCTCCGCGACATCACCGAGGACAAGACCAAGTACGTGCTGCGCTTCTACCACCGGCCATCGGCGCCCAAGGCGATCGCGGCGTGGGAGTTCGACGACCTGCCCAAGAAGGCCGGCGCCAGCGACGCCAACGAGGGTCCCGAACTCAAGCTCGGGCGCGATGTCCGTGTGAGCGACGGCGCGCTGTGGCTCGGAACGTCGGACGTCGTCACCAGGAAACCGATCCGCCAGACGCTTGACGAGTACACGCTCGAGGCCTGGGTCGCCGAGCTTCCGAGCGAAGCGGACGCCCGCGAGACGCCGCCGGTCCACCTGGTTCTCGCACAGGGCCGGGAGGGTGCCTGGACTGCCTACCGGAACGGTGTCGTGGCCGACCCGGAAAGCGTCCGGCAGGAACTTCCGATGAGCCTGGAGAGGGGTCGCGTCCTGTTCGCGGGCACCGAAAACGCGCCCCTGCGTGTGCTCCAGGCCCGCCTCTACGACCGCGCGCTGCGTCCCGACGATGTCGCGGCCTCCGCTCTCGGCAACATCGAAGCGCCGCCGGAAGAGGAGCAGGCGCGCATCTACCGCGGCAGTTGGGCTCAGGTCGCGCGGCTCGAAGCGGAAGCGGACCGGCTCGAACGGAGCGCCGCCGGCGGCGACGCCTGGCGCCAACTGGCGCACGCCATGTTCAACCTGAAGGAGTTCATGTACCTCCGATGACCGACCACACCTGTTCTCTGATGAGCCGCAGGCAGATGCTGGCGCAGGTCTCGACCGGCTTCGGCGCGATCGCGCTCAACGGCCTGCTCGGCTCGGCGCTCCTGCCCGCCGCCGCCCGCGGAGCGCCGCGAGCCCGCGCCAAGCACGTCATCTTCCTGTACATGTCGGGCGGCGTCTCCCAGGTCGACTCGTTCGACCCCAAGCCGCTGCTCGACCGCGAGCACGGCAAGCCGATGCCGACCAAGATCGAGCGCACCCAGTTCAACAACAACGGCAACATCTACGCCTCGCCGTTCCCGTTCAAGCAGCACGGCGAGAGCGGCATCCCCGTCAGCAGCATGTTCCCGCACGTCGGCGAATGCGTCGACGACCTGGCGGTCATCCGGTCGATGACCAGCACGGTGAACGAGCACGCCCAGGGCAACTACTTCTTCCACACCGGCTTCCCCCTGGTCGGCCACCCGTCCGCTGGCGCCTGGGTGAACTACGGGCTCGGCACCGAGAACGAGAACCTGCCCGGTTTCGTCGTCCTGCAGAGCGGCCGGGCCGGCATCCCGCACGGCGGCGTCGGCCTCTACAGCAACGGCTACCTGCCGGCCGAGTTCCAGGGCTCCATCCTGCGCGGTGACACCGAGAACGCGGTCCAGAACATCCAGCCCATGGAAGGCCGGGCGGCCCAGCGGGAACGGCTCGACTTCGTGCACGACATGGACCAGGCCTTCCTCCAGCGGCTAGGCGGCCACGCCGATGTCGAGGCGGCGGTTCGCAACTACGAGACGGCTTTCCGGATGCAGGCCGAGGTGCCCGAACTCTGCGACATCAGCGGCGAGACCCGGGCCACGCGCCAGCTCTACGCGCTGGACCACCCGAACAGGACGACGGCGGACTATGGCCGCCAGTGCCTGCTCGCGCGGCGGCTTGTCGAGCGCGGCGTGCGCTTCGTCGAACTGAGCTGCCTGCCGGAACCGAAGGACGCGGGACAGGCCGCGAACCCCTGGGATCAGCACGTCGGCCTCGAGAGCGGCCACAGGAACATGGCGCTCCAGGTCGACCAGCCAATCGCCGGCCTGCTCAAGGACCTGAAGGCCCGCGGCCTGCTCGACGAAACGCTCGTGATCTGGGCCGGCGAGTTCGGCCGTACGCCGTTCTCCCAGGGCGCCGACGGCCGCGACCACAACCCGTTCGGGTTCTCGATCTGGCTCGCCGGCGGCGGCATTGCGGGCGGCACGATCCACGGCGCGACGGACGACTTCGGCTACCACGTGGTCGAAAACGAAGTCACCATCTACGACCTCTGGGCGACGGTCCTCCACCTGCTCGGCACCGACCACGAGAACCTCACCTACCGCTACGGCGGTCGCGACTTCCGCCTCACCGATGTCCACGGTCAGGTGGTCGATGAGATCCTGGCTTAACTCCACGGTCCCTGGCCCGCGGAAGTCTGTCGACTTCCGCCCTGGGAACGCGGGCATCTTGCCCGCATCCGCCGCAGGCGGAGTCCGGATCCGGATCGCACTAGTCGCCCTCGCCGCCCTCTCGACCGTGGCCTCCGCGCCATCAGCCGCTGCCCAGGACGACAGCCCCAGCTACTACCGCGATGTCTGGCCGGTGATTCAGCAGCGGTGTCAGGGCTGCCACCAGCCGGCGCAGCTTGGCGGTGAGCTGAACCTGACCAGCTTCGAGGGGCTTGCGGCGGGTGGCATGAACGGCCCCGCCTTGGTGGCCGGCAAGCCGAAGCAGAGCCGGATGCTGAAGATGCTGCGCGGCGAGATCGAGCCGGCGATGCCGATGCGGAGCGAGCCGCTGGCGGAGGCGGCGATCGCCGCGATCAGCGACTGGATCGCGGCCGGGGCCGCCGACGACACGCCCGATGAGGTGCGCCTCGACGTGGCCACCGGGCCGATCGTCTACCGCCAGCCGCCGGTGATCACGGCGGTCGCCTACTCCGCCGACGGCGAGTGGCTGGCGGTGTCGGGCAACCGCGAGGTGCTGCTGCACCGCCGCTCGAAGGTCGGCAGTGGCGACAGCCTGGAGGCGCGCTTCTCAAGCGTGTCCGACCGCATCCAGGGACTTGCCTTTCTCAAGAACGGCCGTCTGGTAGCGACCGGCGGTACGCCCGCCCGCTTCGGCGAGATCCAGATCTGGGACGTCGACGACCGGAAGCTCCGCGTCTCGACCACCGTTTGCTACGACACCCTGTTCGGCCTCGCCATCTCGCCCGACGAGCGCCGGCTCGCGATCGGCTGCGCGGACAACACGGTCCGCATCCACCAGGCGACCAGCGGCCGCGAGCTGCTGCGCATGAACCACCACGAGAACTGGGTGCTCGGGGTCGTCTTCGGCGGCGACGGTCGGCGCATCGTCTCCGTCGGCCGCGACCGCGCCGCCAAGCTGATCGACGCGAACAGCGGCGCCTTCGTCGAGAACATCAACCTGTTGCGCGGCGAACTCGCGGCGATCGTCCGCAACCCCAGGATCGAGGCGGTCGTCATCGGCGGCGAAGACCGAGTGCCTTACTACTACAAGATGGACCGCCCCCGGAAGATGCTGATCGCCGACGACTCGACCCTGGTGCGCGAGTTTGAGCGCCAGGACGGCGAGATCTTTGCGCTGGCGATCGATCCTCGCGGCGAGCGCCTGGTAGTGGGCGGCGCCGCGCCGACGGCACAGGTCTACGACCTCGAGACCGGCGAGCGCACCGCAACCATCTCGGGCCACAGCGCCGGCATCTACACGATGGCGTTCGACCCCACCGGCGCCGAGCTGGCCACGGCCGGCTTCGACGGTTCGCTGCGCCTGTACCGGGCCGCCGACGGAGAGCTGCTGCACGAGTTCGTGCCGGTGCCGATCGGGGGAAGCGTCCAGGGCGAGACCACCGCGGGAGGAGCACGATGAGCAGCCGCCGACTGCTGCCGACCGTGTCCCTGAGCCTCGCCGGCATGGCCGTGGCCGCGGTCGCCGTCGCTCCGCCGCCCAATCTGCTCGACATGCACCCCCATGGCGGCCAGCAGGGGCGGGCACTACGGCTGGTGCTTGAGGGCTACGGGCTGCCGGGCGAGATGGAGATCGAGAGCACCCTGCCCGGTTCGTTCGCCCGCCTCGGCGAAGCCGCCGAAGAGGATCGGCTGCAGCGTCAGCGGCGGGCCAACGACCGCAACCTCGACGCCGCCATCCTGCTCGTCGAGATCGACGCCGATGCCGCTCCGGGCCTCTACCCCCTGCGCGTCGTCACCGAAGACGGCATCTCGAACGCCCTGCTGTTCCGGGTGGACACCCTGCCGGAAGTTTCCGAGCAAAGCCTGCGCGACAGCGGCGGCGCCAACGAGGCGCCGACGATCAAGCAACTGCCGGTCGTGATCAACGGCACGCTCGACGGAGCGGAGCGGGACCGCTACCGCTTTCGGGCACAGGCCGGCGAGCGCGTCGTCCTGGAAGTCGAGGCGCGCCGCGTGGGCTCGGCGCTCGATCCGGCGCTCCGGCTGCTCGACGCCGGCGGCGACGAGATCGCCTTCAACCAGGAAGCCCCCGGGATCGACGTGGACGCCCGTCTCGACTGGCAGGCGCCCGAAGGCGGCGGCGAGTTCGTGGTCGAAGTCCACGACGCGCGCTTCAGCGACCAGACCAGGAACTTCTACCGCCTGAAGCTGATCGCCGCCTCGGAGTACGAGTACGCCGAGGCCCTGTTCCCGCTCGGCGCCCGGCGCGGCGAGGAGACCCGCTTCGAACTGTCGGGCGGCACGGTCGCGGCCACGCGCGAGATGACCCACACCGCCGGCACGGCAGGCGACCTCGACGTGGTCGGGCCGGTTCCCGGCGCCAAAGCAATGAGTTCCGCCCTGCCGTTCCCCGTCGTCGTCGGCAGCCGCCCGGAGGTCCGTGAGAGCGAGACGGACACAGCCAGGCCCTTGACGCTGCCCGTGGTCGTCAACGGACGGCTCGACCTGCACGGCGAAGTGGACCGGTACAGGATCGCCGCCGAGCCGGGGAAGAAGCTGCTGATCGAGGTCCAGGGAGGCGCTCTGCGCTCCTCCGATCTGTTCGGCGTGCTGACCGTCACCACGCCGGACGGCGAGTACCTGGCATCGTCCGGCGACGAGATCCCCGACCCGGACACTTTCCGGCTGCTTTCGCCCACGGCCACGTCCTTCGACCCCTGGGTGGCAGTCGAGGCGCCGGAGGGCGTGGACACGCTGCACGTCACGGTCGAAGACCTGGTGGGCCGTGGCGGCCCCCGCTTCGGCTACCGGTTGACGGCCACCGGGAACGGCCCCGACTTCGAGCTGCGGCTCAGCACCGCCCAGATGTCGCTCAACGCCGGCGCCTCGAAGCCGATCCAGGTCGGAGCGGTTCGCCGCGGCTTCCTGGGCCCGATCCGCCTCTACGTGGTGGATCCCCCGGCCGGCATCGAGGCACGGGACGGATGGATCTCGGAGGAGGTCCGAGACCTCGACCGCCGATCGTTGTCGCGCTCGGGCCGGGTCATGGTCACCGCCGATCTCAAGGCGCCCCGCCAGCGCCTCGACCTGGAAGTCTGGGGTGAAGGCGTGCTCGAGAACGGCACCGTGATCCGCCGCCGGGCGAGCGTGCCCGGCAGCGTCACCGGCGTGCGGGCCGGCGACGGTCGCAGCTACACGACCGAGGCCGAGCGGTCGTTCACCGCGCCCTGGTTGGAGAGCCGGCTTCCGGTCCTGCTCACCGGCCGGCCGGGACCGCGGCTGATCGGCATGCCGCCCGAGACGGTACGGCTGGTCAAGGGCATGCCGTTCGACTTCGGGTGGAAGTACGAAGCGCCGGCGGGGGAAGACGCCGAGATCGAACCGCCGATGGTCGTCACCGCCGTGATCGGCGGCGGCGAGTTCCGCGTCGAGACGACGGAGAAGACCGACTACGACAAGTCCGAGGGCAGCAAGCTGATCCGCAGCAGCGACGGCACCCGGCACGACCGCTACAGCGTGACTCTGACCGGCGAAGTCACCGTGGGCGGCCGGCCCGAGCGCCTCTACACGCCCGGCGTGACCCTGGAGGTCGTTCCCGGTTACCGGATCGAGGTCGACAAGGCGAGTGTCAAATCCGGCAAGAAGGGCGTCGTCGAGGGCGTCCTGCACCGCGAAGAGAGCTTCCAGCAACCGGTCGAACTGCGCGCCGACGCACTGCCCACCGGAGTCGTCTGCGACAGCACCGAGATCAAGCCCGAGGACGACGGCAAGTTCCGGATCTCCTGCGAGGCGTCGGAGGAGGTCGAAGCGGGGGACTACGATTTCCTGATCACGTCGTCGTCGTGGCTGGCCGGCGAGAGAGAAGGCCGCGCGGCGTACACGACAACGCCGGTCGAGGCACGAATCGAGGTGAAGGCCAGATGACACGTCGTCCAGACTCCGGGTGCATGGGGGTTTCGTCCCGGATCCGTCCCTGGGAACCCGTGCGGCGCGTCCCCGCGCCACACGCGAACCACTCCGTGAGCCCGTCATCGGGCACACGGATGGCACGCGGGCGTCTCGCCCGCATCAAGCGCGACGCCGCGAAGCGGCGAGCCCGTACCGCCCTCCTGCTCATCGCCCTTGCCGCCACCACCCTCCCCGCCGCCGCCTCCGTCACCGAGCCCCCCGTCGAACTCCTCATCCAGCCGCCCGAACTCACCTTCGACAACAGTCGCGACGGCCGCAAGCTCCTCGTCATCGGCATTCTCGAAACCGGCGAACACATCGACCTCACCGCCGACGCCGACATCACCACAGGCACCGCCCCAGCCCAACGCGGCGAAGACGGCTTCCTCACCCCCACCGGCGACGGCAACGGCTCGATCACCGTCCAGGCCGGCGGCCTGACCGCCACGGTCCCGGTCTCCGTCCACGCCACCGCGGCCGCCACGGCCGCCGCCGAACCGGTGACCTTCGTCCGCGACGTGCTGCCCGTGATGAACAAGGTCGGCTGCTCGCAGGGCACCTGCCACGGCGCCGCCAAGGGCAAGAACGGCTTCAAGCTCTCGCTTCGCGGCTATGACCCCGAGTTCGACTACCAATCCCTGCTCTACGACATGTCGGGACGGCGCTTCAACCGCGCCGAGCCCGCCCGCTCCCTGATGCTCGCCAAACCGACCATGCAGGTCGCGCACGAGGGCGGCCAGCGGATCGTCCACGGCTCGCGCTACTACAACCTGGTGCTCGACTGGATCTCCACCGGCGTCCCCTATGGCGACTCCAGCCTGGACCGGGTCGAGCGGCTCGAGATCCACCCCGGCGAGGTCTTCATGCACCGGCCCGCGATGCGGCAGCAGACCATCGTCATCGCCCACTACGGCGACGGCCGCAGTCGCGACGTGACCCGCGAAGCGCACGTAACCAGCAGCAACACGGAGACGATGGCGATCGAGGACAGCCCCTCCGGCCCGGTCGCCACAGGCCTGCGCCGGGGCGAGAGCACACTGCTCGTGCGCTACGAAGGCCAGTTCGTCACCGCGCCCGTCACCGTGCTCAGCGGCCGCGAGGGCTTCGAATGGACGGCATTGCCTCAGATCAACTACATCGACGAACTGATCGACAGGAAGCTCCAGCGGATCGAGGTGCTGCCGTCGGGCCCGGCCGACGACGCCGCCTTCCTGCGCCGCGTGTCGCTCGATCTCACCGGCCGGATCCCGACCTCCGAGGCGGTGCGCGCCTTCCTCGCCGACGACACGCCGACCCAGGAGAAGCGGAACCGCCTGATCGACGAACTCATCGACAGCGATGAGTACGTCGACCACTGGACGCTCAAGTGGGGCGACCTCCTGCGCAGCAACCGGAAGTTCATGGGCTACAAGGGCATGCTCACCTTCCGCGGCTGGCTGCGCGAGGCGATCGAGGACAACCGGCCGTACGACGAGCTGGTGCATGAACTGATCGTCGCCAGCGGCAGCACCCTCGATGTGCCCGCCGCCAGCTACTTCCGCGCCGCCCGCGACCCGAAGGAGGCGATGGAGACCACGACCCAACTGTTCATGGGCGTGCGCATGGTCTGCGCCCAGTGCCACGACCACCCGTTCGAGCGCTGGACCCAGAACCAGTACTTCGAGATGACGGCGTTCTTCGCGGGCCTCGGCGTCCGCCCGGGCTTCCGCACCGGCGAGGAAATCGTGTTCGAGAAGCGCCGCGACGCCGAACAGTTGCACCCGAAGACGAACGCGGTGGTGCCGGCCAAGTACCTGGTGCCGGTCGAGGGCGCGCCGGAACCGGACCAGGGCCCAGGACGCCGGGCGGCGCTGGCCGACTGGCTGACCTCCCCGAACAACCCCTATTTCGCGCCGGCGATCGCGAACCGCGTGTGGAGCTACTTCATGGGCCGCGGCATCATCGACCCGGTCGACGACATCCGCGCCTCGAACCAGCCAGTGAACGCCGAGCTGCTCAATGCGCTCACCGCCGACCTGATCGAGAACGACTTCGATCTGCGCCACCTGATGCGGACGATCGCCACCTCCCGGGCGTACCAATCGTCCTTCCGCACCAACGAGTGGAACCAGGACGACCGGATCAACTTCTCCCACCACGAACCCCGGCGCCTGAGCGCCGAGCAGTTGGCCGACGCCGTCGCCCGCGCCACGGGCTCGCGGTTCGAGATCGACACCCTGCCCGAGGACTTCGACGCCACCGCCCTGCCCGACCCCCACGTGATGACCGCGAGCATGGGCATCGAGGGCTTCCTCGACCTGTTCGGCAAGCCGGACCGCGAAACCGCCTGCGAGTGCGAGCGGAAGACGGAGATGAGCCTGCCCCAGGCGCTCAGCCTGCTCAACGGCGCCGTCATCGCCGACGCGATCGCCGACCCCGAGGGCCGGGTGGCGAATCTCGTGCTCTCAGGAAGGGACAACGAGGAGCTGATCGCCGAGCTCTACCTCGCCGCCCTCGGCCGCCATCCGACCGACGACGAGGCCCAACTCGCCGAAGGCCACTTCGAGACGGCAAGCAGCCGCACCGCCGCCGCCCAGGACCTGATGTGGGCGCTCCTCAACTCGAACGCCTTCCTCTTCAACTCGTAAGCTCTAGGAGCTCCGACATGCTCGTGATCCCAGGAAAGTCCGGCCACACCTGCGATGGCCCGACCCGGCGGGAGTTCCTCCGCGTCGGCTCGCTCGGCATCTTCGGCATCTCGCTCAGCCAGGCGCTGGCGCTCCGTGACGCGCACGCCGCCACCGCCGCGGCCGACGCGATTGGCGGCGGCGCCGGCTTCGACCGGGCGAAGTCCGTCATCCTGCTCTTCCTCCAGGGCGGCCCGAGCCACATCGACATCTGGGATCCGAAGCCCGACGCGCCCACCAACATCCGCGGCGACTTCAGCGCCATCGACACCAAGGTGCCCGGCATCCGGCTCTCCGAGACGATGCCGCTCCTGGCCGACCAGGTCGACAAGTGCACCCTGATCCGCTCGATGAGCTACACCCCGAAGGGGCTCTTCAACCACACCGCCGCGATCTACCAGATGCTCACCGGCTACCCGCCCGACCGCGTCTCGCCCTCGGGCCAGCTCGAACCGCCGAGCCCCGCCGACTTCCCCACTGCCGGCGCCCAAATCTCGAAGCTCAAGCCCCTCGACGATCCGATGCTTCCCTTCGTCGAGCTCCCGCGTCCGCTCCAGGAATCGAACGTAATCGGCAAGGGAGGCGCTGCCGGCTTCCTCGGCAAGGCTTACGACCCCTACCGGCTCTACCAGGATCCGAACCAGCCGATCGAGCTCAGCGATCTGGAACTGCGCAAGGAGACCTCCCCCGAACGCCTCGCCGGCCGCTTCGAGCTCCGCAAGGGCCTGAACGCCTCCATGCCCGACCTCGAAAAGGCAGTCGCCAATTCCGCGCTCGACGAGTACTACGAGAAGGCCTACGACCTCGTGCTCTCCGGCAAGGCCCGCCAGGCCTTCGACCTCTCCAACGAGAACGACGACATGCGCGAGCGCTACGGCCGCAACACCTTCGGCCAGGGCGCGCTCATGGCCCGGCGACTGATCGAGGCCGGCACCCGCTTCGTGCAGCTCAACTGGCCCGCCGTCGCCAACGGCAACCCCGAGATCGACTCCTGGGACACCCACGCCGCCAACTTCGGCCCACTCCGCAACCTGCACTGCCCCGTCCTCGACCGAGCCCTATCGGCGCTGCTCTCCGACATGGACGACCGCGGCCTGCTCGACGAGACCCTCGTCGTCGCCGTCGGCGAGTTCGGCCGCTCTCCGCGCCTCGGCGTCAGCACCTCCGGCAACAGCAACTCCCCCGACGGCCGCGACCACTGGCCCTACTGCTACACCGCCCTGGTCGCCGGCGCCGGCGTCTCCCGCGGCCAGCTCTACGGCGAATCCGACGAGACCGGCTCCTCACCCCGCGAGAAGCCCGTCCACCCGAACGACCTGCTGGCGACCGTGTACCACACGCTCGGCATCGACCCGGCCATGGAGATCCTGAACCACCTGGATCAGCCGAGGGAGCTGGTCAAGGGCGAAGTGATTCGGGGTTTGTGGGGGTAGGGCCCGTTCACCGTCGCGACGGCCCCACTCTCTCGATCCAGGCATTCCTCGCCGTCGTCAGGCGTCCCAGTGCCGCCCGGATCAAAGAGCGTGCGATCGGCTAGCCTCAGGTCAACGGAGGAAGACCGCATGAGGCCAAACGAGATCATCTTCGAGGTCACCGAAGCGTGTGAGGGCGGATACGACGCCAAGGCGCTCGGCTACAGCATCTTCACGGAAGGCGACGACTGGGAGGATCTGAAAGAGATGGTCCGAGACGCAGTACTCTGCCACTTCGACGAAGAGAACGCTCCCAGGGTCATCCGGTTGCACCTCGTCACAGAGGAGGCCATCGCGGTATGAAGCGATATGAAGCTGCCTCGCGACCTCTCCGGTAGCGAGGCCGCAAAGCGGCTCCGCCGCCAGTACGGTTACCGCGTGACTCGAACCAGGGGCAGTCACATGACCCTTGCCTTGACCGTCGGCGACAAGAGCCACACTGTGACCGTGCCTCGCCATCGGAATCTGCGAGTCGGAACCCTCAACGAGATCGTCGGCAGCGTCTCGGCGTTTCTTGGCTTGGCGAAGGGCGAGGTGCGTGAAGCACTCTTTCGGTGAGACCGAAGTGGACCGGCGCCGGTTCTGAACGGCGACGGCGCCGTCAAGCACCCCGGCCTCGACAACCACGGCATGGGCTCGCTCTTCGAGGAACTGATCCGGCGCTTCAACGAGGAGAACAACGAGGAAGCCGGCGAGCACTTCACGCCGCGCGACGCCGTCAAACTGATGGCGAACCTCGTCTTCCTGCCGGTCGCAGACCAGATTCGGTCCACGACATACACGCTCTACGATGGCGCCTGCGGCACCGGCGGCATCCTGACGGTGGCCGAAGACGTGCTGCAGTCGCTCGCCGCCGAGCGCGGGAAGCAGGTCTCCACGCACCTGTTCGGCCAAGAGATCAACGCCGAGACGGCAAGAAGGACATGAACGATCCCCGCTTTCGGATCGAGCACGGGCATCTCGCATGGTCGGCAGCTCCGGCGTCGCGGGAACGCCGGCGCAGTTGACACGGATCCCGTGTACACCTACCCTGTGTCCATGAACGTCACACTCTCCATCGACGATCGGGTCGTCGCCGAGGCCCGGCGGATCGCCTCCGTTCGAGGAACCAGTCTGAACCAACTCGTTCGGGACTACCTCAACGAGCTGACCCGAACTGACGACGCGGAAGCGGTGATCGCAAGGCTCAACGCGCTCTGGACCGAAGAGGACTACCGCTCGCAGGGGCCGTGGACGCGCGAGGAGCTGCATGAGCGGTCGTGAGTTCCTTGACACGAACGTTCTGATCTACGCCCACGACGCCCGCGACACGCGCAAGCGGACATGCGCCCGCGAGTTGATCCGCCGCCTCCTGCGCGAGCAGCGCGGGGTCCTCTCGTTGCAGGTCCTGCAGGAGTTCTTCGCTGCCGCCACACGAAAGCTGAGTATGAGCAGCGAGGACGCCCGACGCCGCATCATGCAGTACTCCCGATTCGACGTCGTGACCCTCGACACGGTCGATCTGATCGCGGCGGTCGATCTGCACCGGCTACATCAAGTGTCCATCTGGGACGCCCTCATCGTGCGGGCGGCGATCAACGGCGCCTGCACGACCCTGCACACCGAGGACATGCAGGAAGGCTACGTCGTCGAGACGCTGACGCTCCGGAATCCGTTTCAGCCTTGACCGGCGACGCCGCGGTACGCCCGCAAGACCCTGAGGTTGCGTTGTAGCCGCGTTGAAGCTACATTGCGGCCATGACGACCGTTGCTATTCGCGTGTTGAAGGACCGTCTAAGCGAGTACCTGCGCATCGCTCAGTCGGGCGAACGGGTCACCGTCACCAGCCGAGGAGCCCCCATCGTAGACCTCGTCCCTCACGCACCGCCAAACATGGACGCAGACGACGAGTTGTTGCGGCTGGCGCGGGCAGGAGAGGTACGTCTCGGCAGGCCGAACGCCACGGCGGCGTACACGCGCCCGCCAAGGGACCGGCAGTTGCCGCACCATGAAGTGATGGCGATCCTGGGCGCGGTCCGCGGCGACGGATGACGCTCTATGCCGAGAGCAGCGCGGTCCTGTCCTGGCTGTTCGGCGAACCGCCCGGAGACGAAGCGCTCCGGCTACTGGCATCCGCGTCCACGGTCTTTGCCTCGGAGTTGACGCTCCTCGAGTGCGACCGCGCGATCCGCTGGGCAGAAGCGACCGGCCGGATGGACGCCCGTGATGCCGAGGCGGCGCGCTTGCGACTCAAGTCCGAGACGGAGTCATGGAACGTCTTCCGGGTTGGAACCGTCATCATGGACCGCGCGCGCCGCCCCTTCCCACGCGAGCCGGTGCGCGCGCTGGACGCGTTGCACCTGGCAACCGCGCTCCGAATCCGCGAGTTCCAGAGAGAGCTGCAAGTCCTCACTTTCGACCATCGCATCCGGTCGAACGCCGTTGCCTTGGGGCTCGACATTCTGCCCGTGGACCGGAAGGACTGAAGTGGACAACGCCTCCCTGAGCTGGATCACGGGCTACATCTGGGGAATCGCCGACGATGTCCTGCGGGACCTCTTCGTACGCGGCAAGTACCGGGACGTCATCCTGCCGATGACTCTGCTCCGGCGGCTCGATGCCGTGCTGGAGCCGCGGAAGCAGCACGTCCTGAAGGTGAAGGCGAGCCTCGACGAACTCGGCATCGTGGACCAGGACGCCACCCTTCGAGAAGCTGCGAAGCAGGACTTCTACAACACGTCGAAGTACGCGTTGCGCGACCTTCGCTCCCGCGCCGGCCGGCAGCGCCTCCGAGCCGACTTCGAGGCCTGGCTCGAAGGCTTCTCCCCGAACGTCCAGACCATCCTGAACAACTTCGAGTTCCGCAACCAGATCCCGAAGCTATCGAGGGCCGATGCCCTTGGCACGCTGATCGAGAAGCTCACCTCGCCCGACATCAACCTGGGCCCGGCGCCGGTTCTGAACGGCGACGGCTCCGTGAAGCACCCCGGCCTCGACAACCACGGCATGGGCTCGCTCTTCGAGGAACTCATTCGCCTCTTCAACGAGGAGAACAATGAGGAAGCCGGCGAGCACTTCACGCCGCGCGACGCCGTCAAACTGATGGCGAACCTCGTCTTCCTGCCGGTCGCAGACCAGATCCAGTCGGCAACGTACACGCTCTACGACGGCGCCTGCGGCACGGGCGGCATGCTGACCGTTGCCGAAGACGTCTTGCAGCAACTGGCCGCCGAACGCGGCAAGCAGGTCTCCACACACCTCTTCGGCCAGGAGATCAACTCGGAGACATACGCCATCTGCAAGGCCGACCTGCTGCTCAAGGGTGAAGGCCAAGCCGCCGACAACATCATCGGCGGGCCAGAACACTCCACGCTCTCGAACGATGCCTTCCCCACCCGCGAGTTCGACTTCATGCTCTCGAATCCCCCTTACGGCAAGAGCTGGAAGACGGACCTCCAGCGCATGGGCGGTAAGAAGGACATGCGCGATCCACGCTTCCTAATCGAGCACGACGGCAATCCCGAGTACTCCCTGGTTACCCGCAGCAGCGACGGCCAGATGCTGTTCCTCGCCAACAAACTCTCGAAGATGAAGCAGGGGACTCCCCTCGGCAGCCGGATCGCCGAGGTCCACAACGGCAGCTCCCTCTTCACCGGCGACGCCGGGCAAGGGGAAAGCAACATCCGGCGCTGGATCATCGAGAACGATTGGCTGGAAGCCATCGTCGCCCTGCCGCTGAACATGTTCTACAACACCGGCATCGCCACCTACGTCTGGGTGCTCACGAACCGGAAGCCCGCCCACCGGCAGGGCAAGGTCCAACTCATCGACGCCACGAAGTGGTCCCAGCCGCTGCGCAAGAACCTCGGCAAGAAGAACTGCGAGCTCGGCGAAGCGGACATCGCCCGCACCTGCGACGCGACCGAGGGCCTCCTGGCCGAGATCATCGGCGGCATGGCGCCCGGTCCGCCCGAGGCTCGGACCCGCCGGGTTTAGGTCGACACCTCGGTGTTCGGCGGCTGCGAGGACGAGGAGTTCCGGGCACCGTCGCGCCGGTTGTTCGAGCGGTTTCGGCAGGGTGAGTTGACACTGGTCTTCTCCCGCACCATCCTGGACGAGTTGAACCGGGCGCCGCGGCGCGTCAGAATGACGCTGGACGCGGTGCCTAACGAGCACAGGGAGTTCCTTGAGAGTTCGTCCGAGGTGGAGCTTCTCGCCGAGCGCTACGTCGCCCGCGGCGTTGTCGGACCGGCGATGCTGGAAGATGCTCTACACATCGCAGCCGCCACCCTCGCCGGCGCCGACCTGCTCGTCAGTTGGAACTTCAAGCACATCGTGAACGACCGCCGCATCCGCCTCGTCAGCGCCGTCAACCGAGAACTGGGGCACGAATCCCCGAACATCTGCACTCCATGGAGGCTTCTGGAAGATGACTCCTGACACAACAAGGAAGGGAAAGAAGGGGTTTGACTGCGTCGCCTTCCAACGCGAACAGCGGGATCGCATCAGCCGCATGCTGAATGCCATGACCCGGGAAGAGCGAGTGGCTTGGCTATGCACCGTGGAGCCAACAGACCCGGTGCTGCGCCGCATCATGCAGGAGGCGCCGCGCGGCACTCTCCGCAAAGCCGGTGTTCCGCCGCCTCACTCCGAAGCCCGAAAGAGCTAAGGGGATGACTGCCAAGACCAAGAAGAAGGAGTTCGACTGCGTTGCCTTCCAGCGCGCGCAGCGGGACAAACTCGGCAAGAAGTTCGAGACCATGAGCAGCGGGGAGATCGCCGGCTGGATGCGCGACTACCGACCGACAGACCCGAAGCTACGGCGTCTGGTCG
Source organism: Candidatus Multivorans sp. (assembly GCA_965247095.1). Taxonomy (GTDB): domain Bacteria; phylum Acidobacteriota; class Thermoanaerobaculia; order Multivoradales; family Multivoraceae; genus Multivorans. The sequence goes on from OZ251997.1 coordinate 2,278,806, forward strand.
AGCGCCTGCTGGACCGCACCGCCAGCGAGCAGGACGTGCCCTCCCCGGGTCATCGTCTCCCGGCATGAACCGCTGGGCCGCCTGTTGGCGGCCGAACAAGCCGAAGCGAAGAAATGACGACCAAGGCCAAGAAGGACTACGACTGCGTGGAGTCCGTACGGGAGATCCGGGATCGCATCGGCGCCAAGATGGCCCGGATGTCCCGCGACGAGCGCGTGAAGTGGCTCAATACAAGGGAGTACTCTGACCCGATCCTCCGGCGATTCGCCGCCAGGCCCGAAGAAGCGCGAAGCAACAACCCATAGGCGCTACGCCGCATGTTCCCGGCTCCGCCCGAGCAACAGACGCTCCGCGTGTACGTCGACACCTCCGTGTTCGCCGGCTGCGAGGACGAGAAGTTCCGCACCGCGTCGCGGCGGTTGTTCGAGCGGTTCCGCGCTGGCGACATGACCCTCGTCCTGTCGGCGGTTACCACTGGCGAACTGGATACGGTGCCCGAAGCAGCCAGAGCCGTGCTCGGCACGGTGCCCCGGGAGCACACGGAGTTCCTGGAATCGTCGACGGAAGCCGAGCAACTCGCCGACCTCTACATCGAGGCAGGCGCGGTGGACGCCGCCATGCGGTCCGCCGCCCTGCACGTGGCCTTCGCCACGCTCGCAGGCGTCGACACGCTCGCGACGTGGAACTTCAAGCACCTCCTGAACTTCTACCGCTTGCGCCGGTTCCACTGCGTCAACCGGGAGCTCGGACATCCCCATCTGGAGATCCACGAGGCCCAGGCCGTCCTGGGCGAGAACATCGTCGACCCGAACAAGAAGGGCTTCGACTGCGTCGCCTTCCAGCGCGAGCAAAGGGACCGCATCAGCCGCCTGCTGAACTCCATGACCGAGGAGGAGCGGTCGGACTGGCTGTGCAACGTGGAGATCACGGACCCAATTCTCCGCCGCATCTGGGAGCGGTCGCCGCGCGGCACCCTCCGCAAGGCCGGGAATGAACCCTCCAAACCCCAGGAAGGGGGCGCCATGACCGCGGGCCCCGACTGCGCGCGATGGTCATCGGCGATTCGCGCTTGCGGGTCACGGACGCCGCGCTCGCCGAGACCCCACTTCGGTTGGTTCAGTCTCCCGCTGTGCTCATGGTCGTCCGTGGAATGATCCTTGCCCGCAGAGTGCCCATCGCCAGAACGACGGCGCCGGTAACGATCAACCAGGACATGAAGGCCCTTGCGCCCGGCCCCGCGCTCAACGCGGCCTACATGGCGTCGTTCCTCGATTGCGCTCACGACGGCCTCCTTCCCCTCATCGACGAAGCAGGGCACGGGACGCGCAGGCTTCCAACCGAGCGTTGCCAACAGAAGCTGCGTTTCGGTGATACTGTGTGGCTGTGAGATCGTGCCCATGAGGAACATCACCGTTTCCATCGACGACGAGACGTACCGGCGCTCCCGCGTCCGAGCTGCCGAGCTGGACACCTCCGTGTCAGCGCTCGTGCGCCGCTACCTCAACCGTCTGGCTCAGGGCAAGGGTCTGGATGGCGCAGCGGAAGTGGCCACGGCCGAGACGGAGCGGGAACGTCGCGAGCGCATGCTCTGGGACGTGTTCGAGGACATCCGTGCAACGCGGCCGGGCTTCCGAGCCTCCGAGAATCTTCCTCGTGAGGCCCTCCACGACCGCGATGCGTTTCGTTGACACGAACGTCCTGATCTACGCGGCCAGCCCCTCTCCGGACGAGGCCGGGAAGCGGCGACGCGCACAGCAGCTACTGAGGGACGGGGACCTCGCCTTGTCGGTTCAAGTGCTGCAGGAGTTCTACTGGCAAGCGACCCACCGGAGGCGAGGGGATGCACTGACCCCCTCGCAGGCTCTTGGATTCATCGACTCGATCCGCGACTTTCCGGTTCAGGCCATAACGCAGGACGTGTTTCGGAACGCGGTTGCTCTCAGCCGACGCTTCCAGATCGCATACTGGGACGCAGCCATCCTCGCGGCGGCTCAAGCCTCCGGCTGCGATGCGGTCTACTCCGAAGACCTGAGCCACGAACAGGACTACGGCGGCATACGCGTCATCGACCCCTTTGGCGAGGCAGCCCGCCGATGACAACCGACACCTCCGAGCGCGGGCTCGAACGTTTCATCTGCAAGCACTGGATGTCCGAGACCGTCTTCAACCGCGCGTACGATCAGGCGGGGGCACCGTGAACACACGCGCCATTCTCATCGGGCTGGCGCTCGGTCTGGGGCTCGGAATCGCCGCGTCCGCGACGGGGTCGCCCGCGCTGCTGCGGGCCGCCGAGGCGGTCGAGCCGCTCGGCCAGGTCTTCCTGCGCGCGATCCAGATGGTCGTCATCCCGTTGGTGGCGGCGGTCGTCTTCGTCGGGGTGGGCCGGATCGGCGACCTGCGGAAGCTCGGCCGGCTGGGGGGACTGGCCGTGGGCTTCTTCTGGGCAACGACCCTGCCGGCGATCCTGATCGGAATGGGGGTGATGGGCTTCGCCCTCACGTTCACGGCGCCCGTAGCGCCGCCCACGCCCGCCGCGGATCTGGACGCCGCGACGCCGGGCATGGTCGACTTCCTGGTCAACCTCGTCCCTCGGAATCCGGTCCAGGTCGCCGCCGACGGCGCCCTGCTCTCCCTCCTCATCTTCATCGTCCTCCTGGCCGCGGCGACGACCACCCTGCCGAGCGAGAAACAGCGGACGCTGACGTCTTTCGCGGAGGCCCTCGGGGACGCTCTGACCAGGCTGATGAGCTGGATCCTGTGGACCGCGCCGGTGGGTGTCTTCGGTCTTGCGGCGCCGGTGATCGCGAAAACGGGGGCGGCGATGCTGCAGAACCTTGCCGTCTTCATCGTCGCCGTCGTGGTCGGCCTCTTCATCCTGAAGGGCCTCGTTCTCCTGCCCCTGGTCTGGATCCTGGGCGGCGTGCCGCCCGGGCGCTTCATCCGGGCGACCGTGGGCACATACACCGTGGGCTTCACCACGACGACGTCCGTGGGGACACTGCCGATGATGCTGCAGGAGGCGAAGCAACTCGGCCTGTCCGAGCGCAAGTACACGCTGATCCTGCCGCTGGCGGCGTCGATCAACCGTCCGGGCAGCGCGCTGTTTCAGAGCGCGTCGCTCGTCTTCCTGGCCGCCATGTACGGCGTGCCGCTCGACGCGGGGCTGATCGCCGCGGCGGTGGTGGCGATCTTCCTCGCCGCGATGACGGTCGCTCCCGTGCCCAGCGCCAGCATCGTGTCGATGGCGCCAGCCCTGGACGTGGTGGGCGTTCCCCTGGCGGGACTCGGCATCCTGCTGGGGATCGACCGCGTACCCGACGTCTTCCGCTCCGCGGCCAACGTGATCGGCCACATGTGCGCCGCGACCACGGTCGACGCGATGACCCGTCGCGACGGCGAGGAGCCGGCCGGCCGAGCCGAGTAACCACCCAAGAGCCGTTACCCTCTCGCTACCTGACGCAAGACGACCATCAGCCAAACCGGGAGGCTTCGCCATGTTGAATCGACGCCAGTCCGCAAACCGCCTCGTGCTCCTCTCTCCGCTTGTCCTGGCGCTCGTCACCCATGGATGCACCGGCGGCGACTCCGACGACTACCTGACGCCCGACCTGCGACAACGCGTCGAGGCGCTGAAGCTGGAGGCGCCTGAAAGCACCGACGACATCGCCGTCCTGTCCGACCGACTCGACACGCTGTGGCAGTGGGCGAACGCCTACTCGCTCACCGGTGGGCCAGTACCCGACGCCTTCCCTCAACTCCTCGCCAACGTGAATCGCACGCTGCGGGGAATCGGGGGCGGCGCCGTGGTCCCGACTGACTTCGTGCCCGAGTTCATCCGGCTCTACACCCGCGAGTTTCAGATCAAGGACGAGCACCCCGGCGCGATGGGCTCGCTACGTTTCGACCCGCCCGGGCCCTTCCACGCAGGGGACCAGGTCGAGATCCGGCAGATCTACACGGTGGGCACGCTGGGCATGGCGGAGGGAGGCGGCCTCCTGGTCCGGGCCGCGCGGACCGGCATTCAGGCTGAAGACCCGGCGGGCCAGAACTACGTCACCGTCGAAAGCTCGAATCCAGACGCGACGCTGACCGCCAGCGACCCCTGGGACAACTGGCAGGGGATGCACTTCCGCTCTCGGTCCGGCCCGGTGCGCCCAGGCGTACCGCGCACCTTGATTCCGCTTCGCCTGAGCGGGGCGGCGCTCGACGAAGGCGACACGATCACGGTCACCTACGGCGACACCTCCGGCGGCGGACCCGGCTTTCGGCTCCAGGAATCGTCAAGCGACCAGGTGATCCTGCACGTCTACGTCGACATCGAGGGCAAGGGCGACCTCTTCCGGCCGACCTGGCCATCGTTCGAGGTGCTGGGCCGCGACGAGGTCCGCTACGTCAACACTGTCGCGCCCTCCATCGTCGCGCCGGACGAGCCCTTCACCCTCGCCGTCCGCGCCGAGGACCGGATGAAGAACCTCTCATCCGGCGTCATGCCCGCGCTCGAGGTTCTAGTCAACGGCGAGCCGTTCCGAAGCATCGCGGCCGGCAGTCCGGCGATCTCACTGCTCGAGGACGTGACCCTCGCCGAGCCCGGCGTCTACCGCTTCTCGGTGCAGAACGAGGACGGATCGATCCGCGCGACGAGCAATCCTGTCCGGGTCGAGGACGACCCGGCAAACCGCGTCTACTGGGGTGAGACCCACGGCCACACCGCCTTCGCCGAGGGGCAGGGATCGCCAGACGGCTACTACCGGTTCGGGCGCGATGTGGCCCGGCTCGACTTCCTGAGCCTCTCCGAGCACGACATCTGGATGGACGACAGCGAGTGGCGGAAGCTGCAGGAGCTGGTCGAGGACTACCGGATCGAAGGCCAATTCACGACCATCCTCGGCTTCGAGTGGACCTCGCGGTCGCCGCTCGGCGGGCACCACAACGTCTTCTTCCGCGACACGCCGAGCCGCAGCCGAGTGCCCAATCAGAAGGCGCCCCTGCTCGACGAGTTGTACGCCGGACTCCGCCGCGAGAACAGCACCGACGACGTGCTGGTCATCCCGCACGCGCACCAGCCCGGCGACTGGACGAACAGCGATCCGGAGATGGAACGCCTGGTCGAGATCCAGTCGGGCCACGGCACGTTCGACTGGTTCGGCAACAAGTACCTGCAGAACGGGTTCGAGGTCGGCTTCATCGGCGCGTCCGACAACCACAACGGACACCCCGGCTACTCCGGGATCGGCAACCGGCAGTTGGGCGGCCTGGCTGCCGTCATCGCGTCGGAGAACAACGCGGACGCGATCTTCACCGCGCTGCGCGATCGCGCCGCCTACGCCACGACCGGCGAACGAATCCTTCTCGAAGCGACACTGAACGGCGCCCGAATGGGAACGCGCCAGGACGACGCCGAGGCGCGCCGGATCGACTGCCGGGTGAACGGGACGGCGCCCATCGATGCGATCGACGTGATCAAGAACGGCACGATCGTCTACACCAGGAGGTACCTGGAGAGCGAGCTGTCCGAAGAGGCCCGGGTGCAGATCACGTTCGAGTCGTCGACCGAGATCCACAGCGAGCGCACGCCGCCTCGCGGCGGGCGGCCGTGGAAGGGCTCAATCCGCGTCGCCGGAGCAAGACTGATCGGGTACGACGATCCCTGGTTCACGCAGCCCGCGACCTATCGCGTCGCCCGCGCAACGGAGGACCACAACCGGATCGACTTCGACTTCCCCACCCGCGGGCGCCCGAAGTCGCTGGTCCTCGAGTTGCGCGGCGCCAGCCCGGACACAGTGGTCACCGTCGAGATGGAGACGACGACGGAGTCCCGCGGCTCGGGCGGCTACGTCCGCGTGCCCCAGGAACTGCCGGCGAACACGGTGCGCTTCCGCCTGGGCGATCTGAAGGGCCAGGTCGACCGCCGCGAGTATCAGGTGCTCGAGCACACGGATGCACTCTCCGCGCAGGTCGTGACCGAGGGGCAAGCTCTCGACCAGGACTTCAGCTTTGTCGATCAGGGTGACATTCGGCCCGGCGACTACTACTACCTGCGGGTGCGTCAGATCGACGGCAGCATGGCGTGGTCGAGCCCTTTCTGGGTGGGCGAAAGCTCCGGGTAGGCTCAATGGAACCCTAGAACAAGGAGATCCGAGATGCGGAAGACCCTCGCGCTGTTTTCCCTGCTGCTCGTGTCGGGCGGCGGCGCCGTCACCGTGGCGGCCGCCGACGACATCCCCCGAACCGCCAGCGGCAAGCCCGACTTCACCGGCCGCTACGACATCCGCTCGTTGACGCCCTTCGAGCGCCGACCTGAGCGCGGCGAGGAACTCGTACTCAGTCCGGAGGAGGCCGCCGAGGTCGAGGCCGTGCAGGCTCAGCGGGTCCTGGCCGGCGACGCGGCCAGTGCGCCGGATCGCCCGCCGCCGGAGAAGGGCGCCTTCATCGACCGGCAGAGCTACAACTACGCCTGGTTCGATCCGGGCCACACGATGTTCAAGATCGACGGGGACTACCGCACGTCGGTGCTGACGAACCCGTCGAACGGACGATTGCCGCCGCTGACGGAGGCCGCGAAGGCCCGCCGTGCGTCCCTTCCGGTGTTCATCTGGATGCAGGACGACGGCACGGCATGGTGGCTGGAGACGGGCGACACGCCGTTCGACAGCCCCGACACGATGGTCCTGGGGGTGCGCTGCATCTACCAGCCGGTCGCTTCGATTCCGATCCGTTCGATCTCCTACAACAACCTGAAGACGATCGTGCAGACCGACGATCACCTGATCATCCACATCGAGTGGATGCACTGGACGCGCGTCATTCGTATCGACTCCGAGCATGCGCCCTCCGACATCCGCTCCTACTCCGGCGACTCGATCGGCTCGTGGGACGGCGACACCCTGGTCGTCGAGACGACCAACTTCCGTCGTGAAGCAGCACCTCAGATGTTGCACGGTCGAGAGTCGGCGGGCGTGCCGCGCGGCGCGATGAAGGTCACCGAGCGCTTCAGCCCGATCGACGGCCAGTCTCTCCTCTACCAGTTCGAGGTCGAGGACGCGGAGTACACAGCGCCCTACGCCGGCGAGATGCCGTGGCCGAAGACGGACCAGTACAACTACGAGTACGCCTGCCACGAGGGCAACTACTCGATGCTGGGCCAACTCAAGGGGGCGCGGCAGCTCGAAAAAGAGTGGATCGCGGCCGGCAAGCCGGTGAAGGACGAAAGCGGGGAGTAGCCCTCAGATCATGCTGTAGCCGGAGCCCTGGCGCTCCGTGCCGAGGCCCCGCGCCTTCTCGATCCAGCCGAACTCCTCCAGGATCGCCTGGCTGTACGTCACCCGGCCGGTGACGCGGTCGAGCGGTTCGGTGGCCAGTAGCAGGGCGGCCTCGGCCATGATCTCGACCGTTTCGGCCTCGTTCGGATCGCGGCCTTCCATCAGGCGGTGGTGGACGACGCCGGGTGTGGGCACGATCTGGGACGGGCTGTAGCAGGTCACCGAGATGCCGTGCTCGTAGACCTCGGAGGCGAGGCCCTGGGTGAAGCGCTCCAGGGCCGCCTTCTCGGCGCCGTAGAGGGAACCGCCGGCGAACTGCGGGCCGGTGTAGGGACCGCGGCCCGGGCCGATCGCGGCGCCCGAGGAGACGTTGACGATACTGCCGGTTCCGCGCTCGATCATCCCGGGCAGCACGAGCTTCGAGAGGTAGAACGGCGCGTGGAAGTTGACCGCGGTCGAGCGCATCCACTTGTTGATCGGAAAGTCCACGACGGGGATGAAGTAGGTCAGAGCCGCGTTGTTGACCAGCACGTCGACCGGCCCCAGAGCATCGCGCACCTCGCCGACCAGCCGTTCGCAGTTGTTGTATTCGGACACGTCGCAGGCGAAGGCCGCCGCGTCGCCGCCGGCCGCCCGAATCTCCTCGATCGTCGTCTCGAGCGAACCGCCCAGGTAGTGAGCGCCCTCGGACACGGTACGCGCCGAGCAGGCGACGCGCGCGCCGTGCTCCGCGAACAGTTCGGCGATCGCCTTGCCGATGCCGCGGCTCGCTCCGGTGACCAGGGCGACTTTGCCTTCGAGCTTCTTCTCTGCCTGTGTCATTCGGCTTCCCTCCTTCATCCGTCGTAGGCGTCTCGATACCGCTCGCGCAGCACCTTCTTCTGCACCTTCCCCATGGCGTTGCGAGGCAGCTCGTCGATCCAGTAGAAGCGGCGCGGGTGCTTGAATCGCGCCAGACCCGAGTCGAGCGCCGCGCGGAGCGTATCGTCGCTGACCGGCGCCTGCTCAGCGACCAGCACCGCCACGACCCCTTCGCCCAGGTCGGCGTGCGGCGCGCCGATCACGGCGCACTCCCGAACGCCCGCCACTTCGTCCAGGCGGTCCTCGACTTCCTTGGGGTAGACGTTGAAGCCGCCGGCGATGATCAGGTCCTTGCCCCGGCCGACCAGGGACACCCGGCCTTCGGCGTCGAGGCTGGCGAGGTCGCCGGAGACGAAGAAACCGTCGCCGCGCATCTCCTCGGCCGTCTTCTCCGGCAGCCCCCAGTAGCCGGGGAACAGGTTCGGGCCGCGGATCTCCAGCATGCCCACCTCGCCCGCAGGCAGTTCGGCGCCGCTCTCGTTCACGACCCGCACCTCGACGCCCGGCAGCGGAAAGCCGACCGTGCCCGCGATCCGCTCGCCGCGGAGCGGATTCGACGCGATCATTCCCGCTTCCGTCATCCCGTAGCGCTCCAGGATCCGGTGGCCGGTGCGAGCCTCGAAGTCGCTGAAGACGGCCTCGGTCAGCGGTGCCGAACCGGAAACGAACAGCCGGATGTTCTCGCAGTCCGCGCTCCCGAAACCGGGCTCGGCCAGCAGCCGCGAGTAGAACGTCGGCACGCCCATCAGGACCGTCGCCTCGGGCAGCAGACGGCGCACCTCCGCAGCATCGAAGCTGGGCACAAAGAGCACCTTCGAGGCGTTGAGGAACGCCGTGTGAAGCGCCACGAACAAGCCGTGGACGTGGAAAATCGGCAGCGCGTGGAGCAGCACATCGCCCGGCTCGAAGCCCCAGATCTCGTGCAGGGAGAGCGCGTTCGAAGTCAGGTTCCCATGCGTGATCATCGCCCCCTTGGACCGACCCGTGGTGCCCGACGTGTAGCAGATGGCGGCCAGGTCGTCGTCGTCGCGGGGTTGGCTTGCCGGGTCGGGATCGAGAGTCTGCGCCTCGCGCCACAGGGCGTCGATGCCGACGACCTCCGGCCCTTCCCCGGCCGCCCGGTCGTCCGCCGACGCGCCGCCACGCACCACCACCCGCGGTCCGGCGTCCCCAACGAAGAACGCCACCTCACGCTCCGTGTAGGCGGTGTTCAAGGGCACGTAGACGCCGCCGCAGCGCAACACGCCCAGGTACAGCGCCACAGCCTCGACCGACTTCGACACCTGGACCAGGACCCGGTCCCCCGGATCCACGCCGCGTCCACGCAGCGCCGCCGCGAACTGGGCCGACGCGCGATCCAGATCGCCGTAGCTCCATTCCGTGTCCGTACCGCCGTCGCCTCCCAGCACGAGACTCGGGCGATCGACTGAGGGTTCGAAGCGTTCGCGGAGTAGGGCGAAGAGGTTCGTCATGAGAAACTGGTCGCGGTCGGAAGATCGTCGATCCTACGCGTGTTGCAGCCTTCGTCCATGCCCCCGATCCGTGCGCCCCTCTGTTCCCGACGCCCCAGGGCGCTGCCCCTCATCGCCGCCCTCCTGGTGGCGGTTCTCACCGCCTGCACGGACGATCCGGTCGCCGAGACCCTGACGCTCGAGTTCTTCCCGGAGTCGGCGAACGCGCCGAGTCCTGCCGGAGACGATGCCGCCGCCGCGCCGCCGGACCCCGGCGGCTACGTGCGAGTCGAGGCTCAGGTCGACATCCGGCGCCACATGATCCCGAAGGACAACTCGCTCATTGCGCGCCGCGTCAACGACCGTGTCGAAGCGCTGATGAACGAGTACGACCCCTGGCACATCCGGTTCGACCGCGTCTTCGAGCCGGTCGCCGACGGCGCCGAGTGGCGGCGGGCCGGAAGAGAACTCACCAGCTACCGTCGCTGGGCGCTGACGGCCGACCCGAACAGCGCGCTGCAGGACTTCTTCGTCGACACCCCGATGCGGCCCGTCTTCGAGGTCTGGGACAACGAACGCCGGCTGCCCGATCAAAGGCGGCCGCCGCCCCAGACCGTCATCCTCGCGTTCGTGTTCGCGGGCGGCACCCGGGCGACGGCGGGCGAGTCGTCCACCGCCTACCGCGGCTTTCGCGACTTCGCGGCCGATGCCGCGCGCTACCAGCGACGCGTCGCGGCCCTGTGGAAGTACATGGACGAGAATCCGGGCCGCCGCTTTGAGACTCTGCGGGGACTGTTCGCCGCCGGCGAGGGCGAGGAACTGCCGGAGTCGCAGTTGATTGCACCACCGCGACAACTGGCGCCGTTTGCTGAGCAACCGCCGGTCCGCCGCGGTTCCGAGAGTCTCCCGCGGCTCCGCGACCTGGAGATCGAGCTGATCGAAAGGGTCGTCACCGCCGGCGAACCGCTGCTCAAGATCTTCGAAGTGCCGAAGGACGACTCCTTCACGCTGCAGGAGCTGTCGCGCCGGGTGTTCGACCCGTTCCCCGGCGTCGTCACCGCCAAGCCTGACGGCAGCGTCGTCGAAGCGGTCGGATTCGTCGAGGGCAGCGGCGGCTACCGCATCCCCTCACTCGACCTCTGGAGCGCCTACCGGGCCCTGGACGGCCTGTTCGTGTCGCCCGATCCGCTCGTCTTTCTGCTCGAGACCCAGCAGGACGACTTCGGGTGCGACGAGGACGACGACGCCTGCAGGAACAACGCGCGGGTCGCCGCCTTCCTCCAGAGCGGGTCCTTTCGCGCCAGTCCGGGCTCCTCGACCCGGATCCAGCAGGCGCTGGAGGCCGAACTGCGGCCCCTCGACGAGTACCGCCTGGTCTGGATCCGCGGCGGCGCCGACGAGAGCGCCGGCAAAGCCACTGCGGCCGACATCGAGACGGGCGAGTAGCCGCTCCGGGGCCGGTACAATCCGGCGCTGAGTTACGGAGCGCGAAGCGGAGGAGCCACGGTCTGCTGAATCAGGAACCGCCGCGCAAGACCTGATCTTCACGAGGTGCCAATGACCCGTTCGACCTTCATCCGACCCAACCTGTGTCTGTGCCGCGCCGCGGCGCTTCCGATTGCCGTTCTCCTGCTTCTGGCGGCCGCCGGTCCAGCCCCCGCGCAGCGGTCCTACCCCTACCCGCCCGACATGGAGGGAACGACCGCGGAGGTCTACCGCACCGTCGGCGATGTCGAACTGAACATCTACCTGTGCAACCCCGAGGGCCATTCGGCCGAGGACCAGCGACCCGCGATCGTGTTCTTCTTCGGCGGTGGCTGGCGTGCCGGTTCGCCGCAGCAGTTCCTGCCCCACTGCCGCTACCTCGCCGGGCGCGGCATGGTCGCCGCCGTGGCCGACTACCGGGTGGCCAGCCGCCACGGGGTGACGGCGAACGAGTGCGTCGAGGACGCGAAGAGCGCGGTCCGCTGGCTGCGGGCGAACGCGGACCGGCTCGGCATCGATCCGGACCGCATCGCCGCCGGCGGCGGCTCGGCGGGCGGCCACCTGGCCGCGGCCACCGCCACCCTGCCGGGCCACGATCCCGATCCCGACGGACCGAGCCCGGCCCCCAACGCCCTGGTCCTGTTCAATCCCGCGACCGTCCTGGCGCCGGTCGACGGCGGTCCGAAGCCCTCCGACGAGGAGCTCGAGCGGTTCGAAGCGCTCGCCAAGCGCGTCGGCGCGCCGGTCGAGTCGATGTCGCCCTACCACAATCTGCGGCCCGGGCTGCCTCCGACCATCCTCTTCCATGGCGACGCCGACGCCACTGTTCCCTTTAGCACGGCAGACCAGTTCTGCCGCGGTATGCGGGCACACAAGGCCCGATGCGATCTCGTCATCTACCACGGCAAGGACCACGGCTTCTTCAACTTCGGCCGCGGCGAGGGCGACGAGAAGAACAAGATGTACGAGGACACCGTCTACCGGATGGACGGCTTTCTGTACTCCCTGGAATGGCTCGACCCCAAGCCGAACCCCGACGGCACGCCCGGGAAGCGCCTGACCTGGGAAGAGTCGCTCGGCAACGCACTCGGCAATCAGCGTCTCCCCGCAGCGGTCGGCGAGATCAAGGACGATCTGGAACGCCGCGCCGCTACCGCGGCGGCCTCTGAAGACGCGGATAGCAACGGCGAAGAGTCGACCCCGCCTGACGGCAAACAGGTGGACAACGACGACGTCGAGCACGAGTGATCCCCGTCCCCACGATCGGCCGACGCTTCGGCTCCGCTGTCCTCGCCGCGTTCGGTATCGGAGCCGCGACCTTCGCCCAAACAGGGCCGACGCCAAGAGCGGCCTCGTCCAGCCAAGCGGAAACCCAACCGACCGGCGAATGGCACAACTACGCCGCGGACAGCCGGAGCAGCAAGTACTCGCCGCTCGACCAGATCGACAAGACGAACGTCCACCAACTCGAGATCGCCTGGCGCTGGAAGTCGATCGACTACGGCCTCGCCGCGCAGCATGAAGGCATTTTCCCGCCCTTCCTGTTCCAGAACACGCCGATGATGCGCGACGGCCGGGTGCTGGTGGCCACCGGCATCGGAGCGGCCGCGCTCGATCCGGCCAGCGGCGAGATCCTGTGGACCTATGACCCCTTCGAGGACGAGGCGCCCAGGAACATGGGGCGGCTCTCGGTGCGAGGCGGCGTGACCTGGAACGACGGGTCCACGCGGCGGCTGTTCTTTGTCGGCAACGGCCGGCTGACCGCGCTCGACGCGGACACCGGCGCCCGCGACCCGGAGTTCGGCGACGGCGGCCGGATCGACATGCTGGACGCGGGGCAAGGCGTCCGTCGCCGACAGTACTTCTGGACTTCCGCGCCCGTGGTCTGCGGCGACGTGATCGTGCTCGGCGAGTCGACGTCCGACGCCTGGTCGAGGCGCAACAACCCGCCGGGAATGATCCGCGGCTACGACGCGCGGTCCGGCGCACTGCGCTGGCGCTTCAACATCATCCCGGCGCCCGGCGAGTTCGGACACGACACCTGGGACAGCCCCGAAGCGGCCCAGGCCGGCGCCGCGAACGTCTGGACGTGGATGAGCTGCGACCAGGAACTCGGGATGGTCTACGCCGCCACCAGCACCCCGAGCAACGACTGGTACGGCGGCCACCGCCCGGGCGAGGGCCTGTTCGCCGAGTCGATCCTCGCCCTCGACGCCGAGAGCGGCGAGCGGCGGTGGCACTTCCAGGCCGTCCACCACGGCCTCTGGGACTTCGACTTCCCGGCCGCGCCCGTGCTCGCCGACATCGTCGTCGACGGCAAGGCGATCCGTGCTCTGGCGCAGCCTTCCAAGCAGGCGTTCCTCTATGTCTTCGACCGGGAGACCGGCGACCCGGCCTGGCCGATCGTCGAGTTGCCCGTGCCACCGTCCGAAGTGCCCGGCGAGCAGGCCTGGCCGACCCAGCCGCATCCGACCTGGCCGCTGCCCTACGACCTACAGGGACTCGCCATCGACGACCTGATCGACTTCACGCCCGAGCTGCGGGCGATGGCTCTCGAGTACGTGTCCCAGTACCGCATCGGCCCGATCTTCCAACCGCCGACGCTGATCGAGGGCGAGAACGCCAAACCAACGATCCAGGTTCCCGGGGCTGTCGGCGGCACCAACTGGAACGGCGCCGCCCTCGATCCGGAGACGAACGTGCTCTACCTGCCGTCCGTCACCGTGCCGGCGGTCCTGGGCCTTCGCCCGCCGCCCGACCCCGCGCGCTCCAACCTGCGCTACCGAGTCGACCTGAGCGAGGCCGACGGCTACGAATGGGCCACTCTGCCGAACGGCCTGCCGATCACGAAGCCGCCCTACGGTCGCCTCACCGCGATCGACCTCGACACCGGCGAGCACCTGTGGATGGTCCCGAACGGCGACGGTCCGCGCGATCACCCCGCGCTCGCCCACCTCGACCTGCCACCGCTCGGCCAGCAGGGCCGGGTGTCCGCCCTGGTGACCAAGACCCTGGTCTTCCTGGCCGACGGCTCGGACGCGATGGTGGTCCAGCCGGCGGGCGCCGGCAGCCGGAAGTTCCGTGCCTACAACAAGACGAACGGCGAGGTCGTCAGGGAGCTGGACCTGCCGGCCGGCGTCAGCGGCGCGCCGATGACCTACCTCCACGAAGGCCGGCAGTACATCGTGATGGCGATCAGCGGAGTCGGTTTCGAGGGTGAGTTGCTGGCCCTGGCGCTGCCCGAATCACCGGCTGCCGCGGCGCCCTAGACCCCCCAACGTCGAATGAACTTGCGCGCCGTTTCCGGTCTGGTCGGGCGGCTCCTGTTGCTGCTCGCCGGCGCGCAGTTGATTCCATTCTTCTTCGCGCTCTGGCACGGCGCCGAGCGGCCCGCGGCAGCGCTCGGCGGCTCGCTGCTGGTCTGCGCCGCGGCCGGAGTGGCGGCTCACTGGTGGGGCAAACCGCACGAGAAGATCTACCGGCGCGAGGCGATCCTGGTCGTGGTCGGCGCCTACATCCTGGCGTCCTTCTTCGGCGCGCTTCCCTACCTGCTGAGCGGCGAGATCACGGATCCGATCGCGGCCCTGTTCGAGTCCGCCTCGGGCTTCACGACCACGGGCGCCTCGATCCTGACCGACATCGAGCAACTGAGCGCCAGCATCCTGCTCTGGCGGAGCCTGACCCAGTGGCTGGGCGGCATGGGGATTCTGCTCCTGTTCGTCGCCCTGTTCCCAAGCCTGGGACCCGGCGCCCGCCTGCTCTACCGGCTGGAGGTCCCGGGACCGACCCAGGACATCATGCAGCCCCAGGTGCAAAAGACGGCGACCGTGCTCTGGCAGATCTACGTCGGCCTGACAATCGCGCTCATTCTGCTCCTGCTGGCGGGCGGCGCCAGCCAGTATGAGGCCTTCTGCTACGCGCTGACGACCGTGTCCATCGGCGGTTTCGCGCCCCTGAACGCGAGTGTCGCCGCCTTCGACTCCGCCTTCATCGAGTGGACCGTCATCGTCTTCATGCTGATCGCCGGCATCAACTTCTCACTGATCTTCGCGGTGCGTTCACGGCCCAGCCAGCTCTACCGGGACACCGAGTTCCGCGCCTACGCGTCGATCGCCGCGGTGCTGGTGGCGCTGGTCACGTTCGACCGCTGGCGCAGCACCGATCTGCCGTTCCTCGAGGCTTTGCGCGAGGCCGCCTTCAACTCGGTGTCGCTGATGACAACGACCGGCCACACGACCCGGGACTACGACTCCTGGAGCGATACCTCCCGCACCCTGCTGCTGCTGGCAATGTTCGTCGGCGGCTGCGCCGGCTCGACCGCGGGAGGGGTCAAGGTGGGCCGCTTGGTGATGACGCTGAAGATGGCGTTGCGCGAGGTGCAGCTCATGTTCAACCCGCGCCGCGTGCTGGCGCTGCGGGTCGGCAACCGGACGATCAGCGATCAGGTGGCGCGCAGCCTGGGCGGCTTCATGACCCTGTTCGCCTTCCTGTGGCTGGGCGTCGCCGCCACCCTCGCCGTCGCCGGCAACGACATGGTCACTTCGCTGTCGTCGTCGCTGGCCTGCCTGTCGAATGTCGGCCCAGCGATGGGAGCGGCGGGGCCCAGTCTGAACTACAGCTTCTTCGCCGGCTGGGAGAAGCTGCTCCTGATCTTCCTGATGTGGCTGGGCCGGCTCGAGATCGTGGCCGTGGCGGCGATCTTCCTGCCCGTGTTCTGGCGGCGCTGAGCCCGGCAGTTCTACTCGACGCGGCAGACGTCGGTGAACTCCGGCCGCGGCAGCCGGGGGAAGAGACCCTCGGGATCGCCGTAGCCGATCGAACACAGGAAGTTGGAGCGCACCGAAGTGCCCGCGAAGAACAGCTCGTCGCACTTCGCGTTGTCGAACCCCGACATCGGCCCGCAGTCGAGACCCAGCGAGCGCGCGGCGATCATGAAGTAGGCCCCCTGCAGGGTGGCGTTCCTGAACGCCGTCACTTCGGTCAGCGCCGCGTTGTTGCGGAACATGTCGGCCATGCCCGCGTCATGGGCGAAGAGCACGTCCATCTTCTCGAAGAAGGCGAGGTCGTAGGCCAGGATGGCGGTCACCGGCGCCTGCCGGATCTTGGCCTGGTTGCCGGGCATGGCAACGGACGCGACCCGCTCCTTCGCCTCCGCGCTGACCGCGAACACGACGCGCTGGGGCCAACTGTTGGCACTCGTCGGCCCCCACTTCATCAGGTCGTGGAGCTCCTGCAGCGTGTCCCTGGAGACCTCGCGCGGCAGCCATCTGTTCTGGCTGCGGGCGTCCCGAAACAGGACATCCATGCAAACGTCGGTGATCTTCGGCATGGCTACTCGGTCGCCACTACGCGCCGGAACAGCGACGCCAGGTGCGCCTGAGGCAGCGGCTTCGTCGCCAGCGACACGACCGCCGTCCACCCGATCGCGAACAGGCCGCCGAGCACCGCGCGCGCCAGTGTGCCGCCCAACCCGAGCATGCCCAGGGTGATGCCGAAGACGGAAGCGAAGCGAAGGAAGGTGAACCGCGACTTGTTGCCCTTGAGCGCCCAGATCTTGTTGCCGATGTGCGGCAGCAGCCCGAGCGGAATGTGCGCCAGGAGAACCGCGGCCTGCGACCACCAGGAGTGGTAGAGCGGCGTCGAGCGGTTGATCCAGCCGACCTGGTTCGGGTCCTGCTCCCGGATGTTCGAGATGATTCCACCCAGGCCGCCGTCCAGCCCGGCGCCGAACACGAACAGGACGATGACCAGCACCCCGATCAGCAGCATCAGGAAGCCCTGCACGCCGTCGGTGAGGATGTCCGCGTGGGCGCCGCCGAGAGCAGCGCCGCCGTCCCGTGCTCGTAGGCAAGACGCGGGAACCCGAGGAATGTCGCGCCGCTCGCGGTCGTTGCAGCGAATGCCAGGGCCAGGAAGAACGGTCCGTAGCCCGCCCGCGCGGTGGCGAAGTCCGCGTCGTGAACCCGGCGCCGGCCGATCAGCCCAAAGGCCAGCATGCCGCCCATGTAGACGACGAGAAACAGCCAGGACCAGACGATCAAGCTCATCGCGGAATCGTAGACCGTACACCAGGAGGACGCGGAGAGCCAGAGCAACCTCTGTAGGAGAACGCGCCGATCCGGCCCCCCCCGTCGTCAGCGAAACCGGCGCCGGCCGGTCCCCGTACTGACTACGGGAGTCTTCCCGAAAGGAGTGATCACCTTGCACCAAGTCGCCACGTTCCGCACCGCCGTCGCGGGCCTGTTGCTCGCCAGCCTGCCCACTGCCGCTATTGCCGAAACG
Source organism: Candidatus Multivorans sp. (assembly GCA_965247095.1). Classification (GTDB taxonomy): domain Bacteria; phylum Acidobacteriota; class Thermoanaerobaculia; order Multivoradales; family Multivoraceae; genus Multivorans. Next base: position 2,296,144 of record OZ251997.1, read on the forward strand.
GTTCACATCCCGGCAGGCACGACCGTCTACTGCGTCCTCGACGAGAGCCTCTCCACGAAGAAGAAGTCGAGCCACTACGTCCGGCAGGGAGACCGCGTGCGGGCCAAGGTCGACGAGGACGTCCTCGTCGACGGCCACGTCGTGATCGAGGCCGGGACGGTCGTCTGGTCGGAGGTCCGCCGGGCCAGACGCGCCAAGGTCGCCGGCATACGGGGTCGGCTCGAGGTCGAGGCCAATACCGTCACCGCCGTGGACAACCAGTCGATCCGGCTCCTCGGCGGCTACGACCGTTCCGGCAAGGGCCGCTTCGCGGTCACCGCGGCGCTCACCGCAGCCGTCGCGTGGCCGTTCATCTTCATCAAGGGCAAGCACGCACACCTGAGTCGCGGCGTCATCTTCGATGCCCAAACCGCGGCGCCAGTCGACGTGGAAGTCGGAGCACGCCCCGAGCTGCCGATTCTTCGCGCCGACACGCCCGGCTTCGAGGTCGGCATCCCCTACGACAAGATCAATCCCGACGTCCGGCTCGCGATCCTGCCTCTGTGGTTCGACGGACTGGCAGCGGACACCGCAGAAGCCCACGTCATCGCGGTCAACGGCGAGAAGATCCGACGGCTCGAGATCCCCATCGTCGATGGCACGGGCGAGGTCGACTTCCAGGAGCTTGCCGAGCACTTCCGCCACGGCATGAACCGGTTCACCGTCGAGGTGGACGGCCAGACCGCGGACATCTTGCTGGAATTCGAGTTCTAGGCAAGCGCATCAGAACTCTGAGGCACAGCGCTTCACATCCATTGTCGGCCTCCAGACCGCGCAACGAAGCGGTTTGCTCCGCTACTGTTCCGCCATGCCAACGATCACCCACCGACTATCCCTGTCCTGCCTTCTCGCCGGCCTCGTTGCGGTCTTCGCCCTCGCACCGGCGGCGGCGCAGAAGGAGCCGCTGGAGCTCAACCACATCTACGGACCGGACGCGCTCGACTTCTCGCCCGACCTGCCGCGGATCCGCTGGTTGCCGGGGGGCCGCGACTACCTGCAGGCCGAAGACGACACGGACGGCGCCGGCCGGTCCTGGACGTTCGTCGACGCGGCAACCGGAGATTCAGAGCCGTTCTACGACCCTGAGCCTCTGGCTGAGGCCCTGGAAGAACAACTCCGGCTGGACCGTGATGACGCCGCCTCCCGGGCCCGGCCGGGGTCGTTGCGCCTGTCGCCGTCGACCGATCGGCTTCTGCTCGAACTCGCCTCGGACCTGTTCGTGTGGGACTTCGACTCCGAGACGCTGACGCGGCTCACCCACGGTCCCGAGGACGAGGAACTGGCCCGGTTCTCCCCGGACGGCCGAAGCCTGGCCTTTGTACGCGACGCAGACCTGTACGTCATAGGCGTCGAAGGCGACGAAGTCCGCCTGACCACGGACGGCGGCGACGACACGCTGAACGGCAAGCTCGACTGGGTCTACCAGGAGGAGATCTACGGCCGCGGCAACTACCAGGCGCACTGGTGGAGTCCGGACAGCCGTCGCATCGCGTTCCTGCAGACCGACGAGCGGGACGTGCCCCGGTTCACGGTCGTCGACCATGTGCCCTACCGGCCGCCGCTCGAGGTCTATCCGTACCCGAAGGCCGGCGACGCGAATCCCCGCGTCCGACTCGGCGTGGCGTCGGCCGCGGGCGGCGACATCACCTGGATCGATCCGGGAATCTACGGGCACACCGAGATCCTGTTCGTGAACGTCGCGTTCTCGCCTGACGGCGACGTCTGGTACCAGGTGCAGGATCGCCGGCAGACCTTCCTCGACCTGCACCGGGCCGATCCGGCCAGCGGCGAGTCACACCGGGTCCTGCGCGAGGAGTCCCACGCCTGGGTCAACCAACTCGGTCCGCCCCACTTTCTGGAAGGGGAGAACAGCCTGGAAGGGGAGAACAGCCTGGAAGGGGAGAACAGCCTGGAAGGGGAGAACGGCTTGGAAGGGGAGAACGGCCTCGACGACGGCGGCTTTCTCTGGTTCAGCGAGCGGACCGGCTTCCAGCACCTCTACCACTACGACGAGGACGGCAACCTGGTCAGTCCACTAACGGAAGGGCGCTGGGAAGTCCGCTCGCTCCACGCCGTCGACGAGGAAGCGGGCGCGGCCTACGTCTCCGGCACCTACCGCACCGCACTCGGCGCCGACGTGCTCCGCGTGGCTCTCGACGGCGCCGGCGCGACCCTGCTGACCGAGACGCCCGGCAGCCACCGCGGGAGCTTCCCCGAGGACGGCCCCATCGAGCATTGGATCGCCAGCTCAAGCGATCTCCACACACCGACCAAGATGACCCTTCGCCACGCCGACAACGGTGAAGCCGTGCGCGACCTCGGCGGCGGCGAGGTCCCGGATCTCGAACGGTTCGAGATCTCGACGCCGGAACTGCTGACGATCACCACGAGCGACGGCGTCGACCTGGCAGCGATGCTGATCCGGCCGCACGGCTTCGATCCCGAACGCGTCTACCCCGCCTGGATCCACGTCTACGGCGGACCGCACGCCCAGCAGGTGCGCGACGGCTGGCAGGGGTCGCGCGGCATGTGGTTCCAGTACCTCGCCCAGCAGGGCATCGTCGTCCTCGTGGTCGACAACCGGATCGCTTCGGGCAAGGGGGTCGAGTCGACCTGGCCCGTGTACAGGAACTTCGGCGAGCAGGAACTCGTCGACCTGGTGGAAGCGGTCGATTGGCTGGGCGCCAAGCCCTGGGTCGACGCGGCGCGGATCGGCCTCGACGGCTGGAGCTTCGGCGGCTACATGACGCTCTACGCGCTGACCCGTTCCGACCGCTTCCGGGCCGGCATCGCCGGCGGCAGCGTCGTCGATTGGCGCGCCTACGATTCGATCTACACCGAGCGCTACATGTCGACGCCGGACGACAACCCGGACGGCTACAAAGCCGCGTCCGTCCGCGAGAAGGCGGCGGACCTCCACGGAGACCTGCTGCTCATCCACGGCACGATGGACGACAACGTCCACATGCAGAACACTCTCCAGATCGCCTGGGACCTGCAGAAAGCCGGCAAGCCGTTCGAGATGATGCTCTACCCGAAGTCACGCCACGGCGTGAGCGACCCCGAACTGTCGCTCCATCTGCGCGAGACGATGGCGCGCTTCATCCTGAAGACGATCGAGCCCTGAAGACGATGTCCTGCTGCTAACCTCCGCCCGCTCTTCTCGTACAGGATCGGATGCAGCGCCCCGGCCGGGTTCACCCGCCCGGCGGCCGCGGCCCACCGTACTCAGTAACAGGCCCGTGCCGAGACCGAACCCCACTACTGCGGCAACCGCAGTTGCGCTCGCCCTTCTGGCGGCCATGCCGATCGCCGGGCTGCAGGACCAGGCCCTGAGCAACGAACGCCCAACCATGGCCGCGACCCGCGTCGACCAGGGCCCCACCGTCGATGGCGATCTCAGCGACCGCGTGTGGCAGCAGTCCGAGGTCGGCACGGACTTCATGCAGCACGAACCCCTCGACGGCGTGCCCGCGACCGAGCAGACCGAAGTCCGCGTCGTGTTCACGGACAGCACGATCTACTTCGGCATCACCGCGTTCGACGCGAACCCGGACGCAATCATCGCCAAGGAGATGGAGCGGGACTCCCGCATCTTCCAGGACGACTCGCTCCTGCTGCTGCTCGACACCTTCCACGACCGCCGCAACGCCTACGCCTTCGAGACCAACCTGAACGGCGCCCGCACGGACACCCTGGTCACCGACGAGGGCCGCGACCTGAACCTGGAATGGGACGGCATCTGGTCGGTGGCGTCGCGTCGAACCGCCTTCGGCTGGGCGGCCGAGATCGCGATCCCGATCTCGACGCTTCGCTTCGACCCGCAGGCCCGAGCCTGGGGCTTCAACGTCCAGCGCTACATCGCGCACAAGCGCGAGATGACGCACTGGTCCGGCCTGCCGCGCGAGGTCAGCACGCTGGGGCAGGCCGGTTCCCAGGTCCAGCCCGTCCATCGCGTCTCGATGGCCGGCGAACTGACCGGGCTGACCGGGATCTCGCAGGCGGCGCAGCTTCAGATCAAGCCCTTCGCGGTCGGCAACCTGAGCGAGGACCCCCGGCTTGACGCCGATCCGATCTCGGACGGCGACGCCGGACTCGATCTCAAGTGGGGCGTGAGTCGTTCCCTGGCGCTCGATCTCACCTACAACACCGATTTCGCCGAGGTCGAGGTCGACCAACTGCAAACGAACCTGACCCGCTTCTCGCTCTACTTCCCCGAAAAGCGCGACTTCTTCCTGGAGAACGCCGGCATCTTCGACTTCGGTCCACCCCACCGCGAGTTCTTCCGCCCGCCCGTGCTCAAGGCGTTCTTCTCGCGCCGGGTCGGCCTCAACGATGGCCGGCAGGTACCGATCGACTGGGGCGCCCGGCTCACCGGCCGTTTGGGCGGCTGGAACCTCGGGGTGCTGCGGGTCGCCACCGCCGGCATCGCGCAGGATGACGGCGACCTGCCCGCCAACGCCTTCACGGTCGCCCGGCTCAAGCGCAATCTGGGCCGGCGCTCGACAGTCGGCGCCATCGTCACCGAGGCCGCGCCCGAGAACGAGGACGCGAACCGCGTCGTAGGCCTCGACTTCGACTACAAGCCCACGACGAAGCTGAGCCTCGGCGGCTTCTGGACCAGCAGCGGCTTGAGCGAAGAGCCGGAGGGCGCCGAGGCGAGCGACTCAGCCGACACCGGCGAAGCCGCCTACGGTGTCAACTTCGACTACCAGGGGCGGGCGCTGACGGCCTCGATCGACGCCCAGGAGATCGATGAGAACTACCGCCCGATGGCCGGCTTCCTGCTGCGCAAGAACGTCCGCCACCTGAATCCTCAGATCCAGTGGCTGCCGCGGATCGAGCGCGGCTTCATCCGTTCCTGGTTCACGGAGATCCGCTACGACTACTACGAGACGCTCGACGAGGGCGAGTTGGAGTCCAGCCGGCTGGAGATCTCGCCGATCGGCATGAGGACGACGACCGAGGACCGCTGGCGACTGGCCTACGTTGGCGAGGAGGAGAACCTGGTCGAACCGTTCGAGATCGCGTCCGGCATCGTCATCCCGCCCCGTCAGTACGAGTTCGACGGCGTCGAGCTCGCCATGTTCAGCAACCAGAGCCGCCTCATCGGCGTCCGGGGCCTGTTCGGCTGGGGCGACTTCTACGACGGCACCCGGACCTCGGTCCGCTTCACGTTCAACGTCCGCGCCTCAAAGCATGTGCAGACCGAGAGCCAATGGATCTACAACGATGTCGAACTGCCCCAGGGCGCGTTCGACATCGGGCTGTTCAGCCAGCAGTTGGATCTCACCTTCACCCCCAACCTGCGGCTCAACACGATCGTCCAGTACAACGACGACTCCGAGGACCTGGGCCTGAACGTCCGCCTGCATTGGATCTACAAGCCTGGCTCCGACCTCTTCATCGTCTACAACGAGAACTGGATGGAGGGGGATCTGCAGCGGTTCAGCACGCACCGCCAGATCGCGGTCAAGTTCACCTACCTGATCCAGCCGTAGCGCCGGACGTGCCCCGGGGTCGGCCGCTCGACCGGTCCGGGCCGATCAGCCCCGCCAGGCCCGCAGGCTCAAGGCCAGCGTCGCGGTCGTGCCCCAACTGAGCCCCACGACCACGCCGGCGTCGAGAATCCCCCGCCACGGCTGGTCCAGCCGGTGGACGAGGACGATCAGGACCAGGACGCCGAGGGTTCCGAAGTAAACGCCGAGCCGCTCCCGCCGGTCGCCGCCGAAGTAGCCGGCCGCGAAGAGGGGCGCGAGAACGACGCGAGCCACCGTCGGGTTCGCGCGGATCGAGATCGACCGCTCCGCCACCCGCGGCGAGAAACGCAACTGGAATCCGCGCACGCCCTCCGACCACGCCATGAGGGGGATGATGGCCAGGAGCGCCGCCCAGTGATACCAGGCGAACGGGTGGTCAAAGGCGGCGATCGAGATCCTCCCCAGCCTGTAGATCGCCCACCCCAGCAGGCCGACGAGCCCAACCACCGCCCACACGCCGCCGGCCGTCCCGACGATCGGGCGCATCGAGCCCCTGCCGGAACTCACGATCCGATCCGCCTGCGATTCGGCGAGCAGGCCTTCACTCGTCCGAGGCCAGATCCCGCCGGCCCCGGTCGCTGGCCAGGGCGGCGTGGTTCAGGATATTCCTGGCCATGGACGACGGCTGGCTGTCCGCGTTCGCGCGGTAGATCGCCGCGCGCGCCTCGTGCTTCACGTCGAGAAGGTGGCCGGCATCGAGCATCACCAGACCGTCGCCACTGTCGATCACGTAGAAGCCGGCGATGCCCTTGAAGCCGAGCAAATCCTCGGCGATGCGGCAGGAACCCGGGTAGTAGCGGTGGACCGGATGGTGCTCGAACTGGAGGTCCAGCTCGCCCCGCCACGCCTGCTCGGCAAGCGCAAGCAGGTCCGGATGCCCCTGGTCCTTCATCGCCGCGGACGTTACCGCAGAACAAACAAGGGCCGGCGCTCGGCTTCTGGTTGTGGACCGGAACCACAATTCCGTCCAATAGAGAAAACTCTTGGCCTATCTACGTTCTTGAGCTAGACTCGCCGAGCTTGCACGGTGCCGCGAGGCAGGTGACCACCATTCCGGCTGTCGCCGCCATACGCTCATAGCGGCCGCGACTCAGCTTCCCGAGACGTTCGTCACGTCACACCGTCTTCCGGGGAGCGACAGCACTGTTAGCCCGCGGCGCCAGCGGATTCAACGGGTCGAACACCCCACTGGTATGCCAGAAGCGCAGAGCGAAAACCCCACCGGAACCTCACCCGCGACCAAGCCCTCGGGGCCGGCGCGCCGCAGGCGGCGCAGCCGCCCGCGCGCCAGGGCCCGCGGTGGACGTACCGTTGCGCTCCATCAACGGAGTGCATCCCACTTTCGGCCGGAAGATCGGGAAGAAGGACAGACCGTCTTCTCGAAGGGAGGCCTCAAGCTGGAGATCGAGGGCGCAAGTGCCCGGATAGCGATCGCTCCGCCGCCCGCCGGCGACGGCGCCGCCAACGTCGAACTCGACTGGTCCAGGGTTCCGGACGAACGCATCCTCCATGCTGTCTGCGGCTGCGAACAGTTCGCTGCCGGCGCCGCCTGCGGCCACATCTGGGCATCGCTGCTGCAACTCGCCGCGAACCAACCGAAGAGCCAGCCGTCAGGATCCGGCCGTGTCTCGCTACGCAAGACGCGACCGCCGCAGGTGTCCATCCCGGGATCGGTCCTGAACGCGGTGCAGCCCGCGAGCGACGACCCGGAAGATACCTCCCGTCCGGTCCGCCGCTCGCGTCGAAGTCGCAACCGGCGGCGGCGAACCCCTGCAACAACGAGCTGGCGTTCCGTTGTGGAGACAGTGCGCGAGGACATCGAACGGCAGGCTGAGCCGGTAGAGCCAGCGACTCCAAGAAACGCCCCGCCTCAGATCCAGCTCCTGCTCAACGCTGCCACCAGCCGCAACGCAGGCGGCCTGATGATCGACATCTTCGGACGCAAGCAGATCCCGCAGGGCGAGTTCGGCAAGTTGAAGCGGCTGAGCATCGACCACGAAAAGCTGGAAGAGTTGTTCGGACTGACAACAGACGACACCGTTCGTTCGGCGGGGAACGGAGTACTCCCGGGCGCCGGACCGGCCATGGTCACCGCGCTACCGCCCGAAGTGCCGGCCCGCGCCAGCCGCAAGGGCAAGGGCGGCCGTGGCGGCCGCAACACCGGCCGCCCCCTCGTGCAACGGGTCTACGTGCCCATGAACTGGATCGGCCCCCTGCTACCACGGCTGAGCGCGGAGGGACACCTGTACTGGTGGGACGGCCGCTCACTCGGCGATCCACGCGCGGTCACGATCGACGACGGCGAACCCTGGCGCCTTGGCCTGCAGTTGGAAATCGCGGCAGCCAGCCGGGTCCGGCTGCGCGGTCTGCTCAAGCGCGGCGACGAAACCGTACCGCTGAGTCGTGCCGCGCTCGTTCTGCCCTTCCCAAACGGCGACGGAACGGCCCCCGATGCCGGGTCGGGCGGGCAGGGCAACATGCTGCTCCTGCTCGACGACGCCATCGGCCGGTTCCATCTCGATCCGCGGCGAGATCAACCCTGGTATGCGCTGCTCGGCAACAGCGGCGATCTCGTGATCCCGGATGAAGACCTCGAAGCCGCGGTCACCAGCCTGCTGGAGCTGCCTTCGTTGCCGCCACTCGAGCTCCCGCAAGAGGTCTATCTGTCGGAGGAATCGCCCGTCCCTCAGCCTCGTCTGGCACTCGAGCCGGAGGACACTCCCGAGTGGATGAACCCTCAGCTCGAGGCCCGACTCTCGTTCGGCTACGGCGGCCTGACCGTCGACGCGGGCGATCTGCGGTCCGCAGTCGTCGACTGGGAGGAGCACCGCTTCGTTCGCCGCAACCTGAAGACGGAGCAGGACGCGCTCGTCAGGCTGCTCGAGCTGGGCCTGAAGCCGGTCGCGTCGAAGAGCGGGCACAGCCTGGAACTCGAGCCGCGTGACCTGCCGGCGGTCGCGGAGCCGCTGCTCCTCGAGGGCTGGGAGGTCGAGGCCCACGGCGCCTCGATCCGATCGCCGAGTCCGCCGGCACTGCGTATCGAGAGCGGCGTCGACTGGTTCGAGCTCAGCGGACAGATCGAGTTCGACGGCGATCAGATCGAGTTCTCGGAGATCCTCGCCGCGATCTTGGACGGTCGCCGGTCCGTCCAACTGGATGACGGCTCCAAGGGACTGCTCCCCGCGGCCTGGGTCGAGAACTACGGCTCGCTGAGTCAACTGGCACAGGACTCGAGCGAAGAGGGTCTGCGCTTCCTCCCTTCCCAGGCGTTACTCGTCGACGCGCTGCTGGCGGTCACGCCGCCGGTCAACGTGAGCAAGACCTTTGCCGAGCTGCGCGAGAAGCTGAGCACCTTCTCTTCGATCAAAGCCAAGAAGGAACCCCGCAGCTTCGTCGGCACGCTCCGTAGCTACCAACGGCTTGGCTTGGGCTGGCTCTGTTTCCTGCGCGAGTTCGGCCTCGGCGGCGTACTCGCCGACGACATGGGGCTAGGCAAGACAATCCAGGCGCTGGCGTTTCTGCGCACGTTCCGCACAGCGTCGAAGACGACCAAGCTGCCCTATCTCGTCGTCGCGCCGCGCAGCCTCGTCTACAACTGGATCGACGAGGCCGCCCGCTTCACGCCCGACCTGAAGGTCCTCGAGTACGCGGGACGCGACCGCGAGAACCTCCGCGACGAGTTCAAGACTGCCGACGTCGTGGTCACGACCTACGGCACCGTGCGCCGCGACATCGGCTACCTGGCCACGGTCGAGTTCGACACCGTGATCCTGGACGAAGCACAGGCAATCAAGAACGCGGCCTCGCAGACCGCCAAGGCCTGCCGCCTGCTGGACGGCCAGAACCGTCTCGCCCTGACCGGCACGCCGATCGAGAACCACCTCGGCGAACTGGGCTCGATCTTCGAGTTCCTCAACCCGGGGCTGCTCGGTCGACTGCCGGCGCTCGATGTGCTGGCCGGCGGCCGGGTGCCGAGCCAGCGAGAACTGGCGCTGGTCGCCAAGGGTCTGCGTCCGTTCATCCTTCGCCGCACCAAGGAGCAGGTGCTGCCCGATCTGCCCGCGAAAACAGAGCAGATCCTGCAATGCACCCTGAACCCGAGGCAGCAGGAGCTCTACGACCAGCTCCGCGCGGGCTATCGCGACAGCCTGCTGCAGCAGGTCGAGGACAAGGGAGTCGCCGGATCGACCATGCAAGTGCTCGAGGCGCTGCTGCGGCTCCGCCAGGTGGCCTGCCACCCGGGCCTGATCGACGAGGCGTGGGAGGAAGCCGGCAGCGCCAAGCTCGAATCCCTGTTCGAGCAGGTCTCCGAAGTCCTCGACGAGGGCCACAAGTGCCTCGTCTTCTCGCAGTTCACGTCGCTTCTGGCTTACGTCCGCCGTCATCTCGAAGAGAAGGACGTGCCCTACGCCTACCTTGACGGCCAGACACGGAACCGGGGCGAAGTCGTTGAGCACTTCCAGACCGACCCGGACTGCAACATCTTCCTGATCAGCCTGAAGGCCGGCGGCGTCGGCCTGAACCTGACCGCGGCCGGCTACGTCTTCCTGCTCGACCCGTGGTGGAACCCGGCAGTGGAGGCGCAGGCGATCGATCGCACGCACCGCATCGGCCAGACCCAGCCCGTGTTCGCCTATCGCCTGATCGCGCGCGACACCGTCGAAGAGAAGATGCTCGAACTGCAGCGCTCCAAGCGGAAGATCGCCGACGCGATCCTCGAAGGCGGCGGATCGTCCCTGCGCGATCTGACCGCTGACGATCTGCGGCTGCTGCTGAGCTGACGCGCCGCACATCGGCCTCCTGAAGAGGCCTTCGGAACCCGAATCCGGGTTCCGAAGGCCTTTTCGCGTCTTAGTCAATGAACGCCGCCGCTGAACCCGCGGCGCACAACTTCGACGCACCGAAAGAACGATGACGCTCCTGAACTCCCCTCGCAACCCCCGCACACCGCTCCCGAACTCCCTCCCGGACTCCTTCCCGGACTCCTTCCGACATGAGCCGGGCGCCTACACCAGCAGCGTCTTGAGACTTCGACTCGCGGAGCCTCCCACCCGGACCCTTGAAGCACACCTCGCACACGCGCTCCAGATGCTCGGCGCCCGTTCAGCGCCGCTCATCTCCATGCTGCGCTTCCAGGCCCGCCCTCGCCCCTCGGCCCACCGACATGCGAACTACGGTCACCAGGGGCGCCGGCCATGAACCGCCGCCGAATCGCCATCGCGATCGTCGCTCTGGCCGTCCTCGGCCCTATCGGCGCTCTGTTCTGGTTCGAGTCCAGGCTCGAAGCAAGACTGTCTCAGCGACCCGAAGTCGGCATGGTGTTCCCCGCCCTGCCGGGCCTCGCCGATGGCGAGTCCCTGCCGGCCTCTCCGGGCCGGCTTCGGGTCGTTACTTTCGCCAAGGCCGGCTGCGGCAACTGCGACCGCACGATCGCCACGTTCCGGCGACTCGCGGCGGACGGTGAGCACGACCTCGACCTGATCGCGGTCGTCGCGGCCGCTGAAACGACCGGCCTCGACGACACGGCCACTCTGCGCTCGATCGCCGACCCCGACGCCTCGGTATCCAAGCGCTTCGGCGTGATCCACGTGCCGCTCGTCTTTCTGGTCGACGAGCACTCCCGCGTCCAGGCCGTCACAACCGGCGAACGGCCCGAGGCCGCTTGGCGCTCCTTTCTGGGAATCGAGAACGATGCGCTCTGATCCGTCTGATACGGCCCGCCGTCGACGGTTGGCTGCCGCCGGGCTCATCCTCGCCACCGGCCTCGTTGCGGTCGCCGTCCGCGCTGTCGGACCCACCCTGGACCGCCTTTCCTGGGCAACCTCCACCGACCCATCGGCGCCGGGACCCGGCCAGATCGTTCGGCAACAGAAGCGCTCCGACTGCGGCCCGGCCGCACTCAAGATGATCCTCGATCACTACGGCGTCACCGGCATCACGCTCGCCGAGCTGGAGGTCGCCACCGGCACCGGCCCGGACGGCACCAGCATGCTCGCCTTGAAGAAGACCGCCGAGCAAAGCGGTCTCGCCAGCCAGGGCCTCCGCCTGCCGGTGGAGCGGCTGTACGACATCCCGATGCCCGCGATCGCCCATGTCCACGGCGATCACTTCGTCGTCATTCGCAGCGCCGGCGAGGAACTGGTCATCGACGACCCGTCCCTGGGCCGCCTGCGCATGAGCGCCCGAACATTCGAACGCTCCTGGGACGGCGTCGTCCTCGCCTTCACCGGAGGGACCCACTGATTCCGCGGACGGAACGAAACCCGTCCATTTCACCAAAAACCCGTAACAACTCCAAAAGGGAGCACAACCATCAAACACTCATCCAAACGCGCCGTCGGACCGATTCCCGGCGTCGCCTCTTCGACGAACCCACACACCATGAATCACCACGTCCCCTTCACACACACAACACCGAAAGGACGCCCCTCCATGAAAACGCGTATCGCCCTCCTGTCCGGACTTCTGACTCTCGCCGCCGGCGCCGCCCTTGCGACTCCGACGACACAGAGCGTGACGGCAGCCGACCAGGACCAGGACCAGGTCCTGACCGCCTGGGATGGCGACTGGGCCATTCCCGCGGCCGCCTACTCCCTCAGCGTTCCGACGACTGAGCAAGAGCCCATCGAACTCGCCGTCTACTGGCCCTGCGGCTGCATACCCCTTCCCGGCTGTCCGTTCCCGATGCCCTGGCCCGGCGGCCCGATCTTCAGTCCGTTCCCACTCCCGGACTCCTGCAAGTGCCCGTTCTAAACCCCTTCCGCCACGGCGCTTCCACACCAATCCCCAACCAACCCAACTCAATGATCAACGTACACAAACGTGCCGGCGCCATATTGCTCACTCTCGCCGCCCTCGCAGCGTCGCCAGCCGGTTCGGCTGTCGCGACGTTCGGCTCGGTATTCACCCCAGCACCCCTGGCACCGGCGGCAACACCGGAAGACACCATCAGGCCGTTGGCCGAGGCTGTCGTCTTGCAGACCGCGACCCTCGACGCCGTAACCGGCGCCATCAACTGGGGCAAGGTCGCTTGCTGGACAGGCGTCGTCGGCGTTGCGGTCGGCGCCAGTCTGGTGGGGAGTCCCGGCCTCGGTGCCGGCGCATCCGCTGCGATGGCGATCGCCTGCCTGAGTATCTACTAATGCCAGCAGTCCCTCGCATTCCTTTCTCTACAACCCAAGCCTAGGATTCTCTCATGAAACAACTTACAACCACCATCGCCTGTCTATCGCTACTGGCAGGAGTGCTCGCAGTTACCCCAAACGCTCAGCTCGGCGACCCGGACCAAACTCCTTCGGAGTCGTCCCTCACGAGATTCGCAGACATCGCGCCCGACGGAATCAAACCGATCACCGACTGGGAAGCCGCCACGGTCACCGGCACTGGCTGGAGATCCGATTTCTGGTGCGGCGCGGCCGTCGGCGCCGGTTTTGTCTTGTCGGCGACCGGTGTCTTGACGCCCGTCGGAGTTGGTTTGGCCGCCGCGGGAATCTACTGCGCTCTGTACCTGTAGCGAGTCAGCGCTGATCTTCGCTACTCACCACTTCACGGGGAAGTCCCCACTCCCTTTCATCCATGTACTCGTAAAGGAGAATCAAACAAATGAAGTTGCTGGCAATTGCACTCACCATCGCTCTCGTCTTCTCGGGGGCCGCCACTGCAGCGTCCACCACACTGGACGTGCGGAACATCTCTCCGTCTTCCTCAATCCAGGAGGTCGTCCTTCTCGACGACGTCCTGCTGGATGTCACCAGAGGCGGCCTCAACCGGGTCGCGTGCATCGGCGTGGCCATCGGTCTCGGACTGGGTGGGCTCGTGGCCGGTGCAGTCACAGGGGGCGTTGGTTGGGCTCTGGCCGGAGCATACGCTCCGGCTGTTGGAGCCTTGCTGTGCTCGCTCTGACTTGAGCAGGATCGGTTAAGGAATGTCACTGGGGAAGGACTCGATGGCTGTGTTGACGCGGGAAAGGAAGCGGTTGACAGCTCGGCTGCACTCTAGGACCGCGGCAAGCCAGCCAAATGAGAGTGCGGTGGCTCTCCGCCGTGCTCGTTTCTCATCGCCCCACTCCCATCGGGTCCTTCGCCAGAGCCCTCGGCTGCGGCTCGACGGGGTCATCTTGACTCCGTCGAGCCGCTTCCACGCAAAGTTGGCTTGCTCACCCAAGAGGGTCGGGCCAATAGCCGCAAGGATGTTTGACGGACGCTACAGGTGCGGAGTAGCGTCCGTCTGTTGGTCGTCAGAGGCGCAGTGGGCCTGCGAGCCGGACCCCCTGCTAGACCTAGCCGTCGCCCCTGGGCTTAGGGTCGCTCCCTTCGTCAGGCGAGTCTGCGGGGGGTCTCGTTTGCCCTGTGCAGTGCGGCCGATTCGGCCCGCCACCAGTCCAGGTGCCGGCGCACCTTCACCGAAAGCCGGCTAGAGCGAACGCGAAGGACTCGATGGCGACGTTGACGAACCCGGGCAGCCGAGTGGACCTGCTGCTGACCCTTGCACGGCTGTCGTTCCCGGACGCCGTGCGGAGGGCCAACCAACCGGTGGCGGTGGCGATCCTGATCGCCGTCCTGTTTCTGGTGTCCGCGACCGTCGCCACACTGGGCCTTCTGCCCGTTCTCTTCACGATCGAGAGTGACGGCCTGCGGCGGAATCTGTTGAACCTGATCGCCTGCTCCATCACGGCACTCGGGCTGCTCGCCCAGGTGGCGCTTCGAGCGCCGGTCACGTGGCTGCTCGATCTGGAGGACCTGCTGCGGCTGCCGGTGGGTTTTCGAGACCTGTACGGACTCCGTCTCGCGCTGAGCACGATCGGGTACTGGCTGCTCGTTCTCGGTCCCGCCGGCGCCTATCTCACGGTCATGAGGTCGGGAGGGGTCGCTGGAGTGCCGGTCACGTTGCTGGGCATCCTGAGTCTGGTCTGGATCTTCGGCCGTCTGGCGGCGATCCTGTCGCTTCTGGCCCACCGTTGGGTCGAAGGTGCGCTCGGCACACTGGCCATGCTGGTGATCATGGCGCTCGGCCAACTCGCGCTCCTCGTCGGCGCAATGGCCTTCGGAGGAGAGCTCGATTCCGAGGGAGTCACTCAGACAATCGAAGCTTCCGCGGTTCTCGGCGGTCTCGGCTACACGCCGCCGGGGCTTGTCGCCGGCATCGTCCACGAACCGGGCTGGTCGGCGCCGAATCTGGCGAGATTCGCAAGTCTGCTCGCCGTTCTCGGCGTCTTGATCGTGCTGGAGAACCGGCTCCTTCTTCGCCGCTACCTCGATCGGCCCGGTGGTGACCGCCGCACCGCTTCCGGAGTACTGCCTCTGGCGCGGATGCTCCGCGGGTCGCGCCGCCTCACTCCCTTGGGCGCTCTCACCATGCTCGAGACGGAATGCCTGTTGCGCCTCAAACCGGCGCGCATGGTTCTGGCAATCATGGCCGCCTTCGCCCTGGTCTGGGTGCCTACCCTTGCCGGTCTCGCGGTGGGTCTGGCTGGGATCTACGTTGTGGCTCTGCACGAGTTCCGGGTGCGGAAGCAACCCCCGACCTGCTACGTATGGCGGGAATCGCTCACCCTTCCCCTCTCCGTTCAGCGGATCTTCCGGGCGCCCGGCCGTGCGCCCAACGTGGTGATCGCCTTGCTTGTCGCGTTCATCTTCGGCCTGACGCCGCTCGACTGGTTCGGGTGGCCATTCTTCCTCGTCGCGTCCTGCCTGATGCTCGCCAGCATCGTGCTGGGCACAGCCGCATACGGCCTGATCCAGCTCTACTGGCCTCAACGGAGTGCGGGGCTCACCGACAGCCCGAACAGCTCGAAGTTCGGGGCCTCTCTACTGCTTCCACAGTTGGCCTTTGGCCCGGCCTTCCTCTCGTTCCTCTTGTACGTGCTCTACGAAGGGCAGCGCGTCAGCCCGCTGACTGCCGGCCTCATCGCGATTGCCGTGCTACTCCTCGCAGCCGCGGCCGCATACGCCTCGCGCCGGTGGCAGGCACGCATCCTCAAGGCCCGCGGCCGCGAACTCCTCCTCGACAACCCCGCCGAAGACCCTCCGAAGCCATCGAGCCCCCCCTGACCACCCACAACCACAAGGAACCCCTGAACCAATGGAAGCAATCAAGGCAGACAATCTGACCCGGTCCTTCGGCGGCAACGTCGTCGTCGACGGCGTGGATCTCGATGTCCAGGAGGGTCAGATCCTGGGTTTCGTCGGTCCCAACGGGGCGGGCAAGACGACGACCTGGTCGATGCTGACCGGGCTGCTCCAACCCACGAGCGGCACGGTCCGACTGCTGGGCAAGCCGGTCGACGTGAACGACACGGAGCTCAAGCAGCAGCTCGGCATTGTGCCGGACCAGAGCATCCTGTTCGAGAGCCTGACCGGCGAGGAGCTGCTGTTGGCGTACGCCCGCATCTACGGCCTGAGCCGCGAAGACGCCGGGCAACGAACCGACGAGGCACTCGCGGTCTTCGACCTCGAAGACGCCGCCAAGCGACCGATCACGACCTACTCCCACGGCATGAGAAAGAAGATCCGCCTGGCGGCGTCGACCCTTCACGCGCCGCGGGTTCTGTTTCTCGACGAGCCGTTCGAGGGCATGGACGCCCTCAGCGCCCGCACCGTCATGTCGATCCTGCAGCAGATGGCCGAGCAGGACGGCGTGGCCGTGTTCCTGACGTCCCACATGCTCGACTACGTCGAACGCGTGTCGACCCATCTCGCCGTCATCAGGGACGGCAAGGTTCTCCTGTCCTGTTCCCGGGAGGAGTTCCGCGAGCTGCCCGACGCCGAGGGAGAAGACGGCGCCGGCCGGCTCGAGAACCTCATCCTCAGCATCTCCAAACGCGAGAGGTTCTCCCGCCTCTCGTGGATCGGCAACAGGAGCAAGACATGACCGAGCATCCGAACACAACTGACCAGGAGCAGCAGGCCCCTCCCACGGCCGTCGAGCCACACGGGCCCCAAGGATGGTCGGCCGCCCTGATCGCGCTTGTCACCTCCCCGCAGAGGAGCTTCGAGATCATCCGTCACCGCGCACCGTGGCTCGGCGTCCTGGTCCTGCTCGTGGCGAGCGCGGCCTCCCTCAACCTTCTGGCGACGCCGTTTGGCCTTCAAGCCGCGCGTGCCCAACTCACGGAGGTGCTCGCCGATCCGCAACAGGTCGACGCCATCGTGTCCGAGGCCGAGCAGACGGCTGCCGCGAGATGGTGGCTGACTCTCGGAACCGGCGTTGTCACGATGATCTTCAGACTGGCCATACAGACCCTGTTCGTCTGGATCCTGGCGACCGCCCTCCGCGGGCGCGCCCGCTTCGTGCAGGCCCTCTCGCTGATGGTGTACGTCAACCTGATCACGCACCTCCAGCAGTGGGCGAACTTCCTTCTCCTTCACGTGAGAGGGATGGACGCGATCCGGTCTCTGCAGGATCTGCAGACGCCCATGGGGCTCGACCTGCTGTTGACCGGCGAAGGCGCGCTCCTGAACGCGGTCTACGCGAGCGTCAACCCGTTCACGATCTGGTTCCTGGCGCTGCTCGGCCTGGGCTCCGCGGCGGTTCTCCGCCTGCCCCAACGGGCCGGCTGGGTACTTGCGGGCATCTACTGGGCGGCTTCAACTGTCCTCTCGGCCGGTGTCGCCGGCGTGATGGCCCGTCTCCTGCCCACCTAGCGCGGCAGAACTACCGGAGGCCGGCGCTTCGCGCCGGATGCGGGCAGGATGCCCGCGTGCCATCCGTGCGCCCGATGACGGGCGCACGGAGTGGTTGCGTGTGGCGCGGGTACGCACCAGTTTCGAGATCGTCCGCGAGCGCCAGCCACAGGCCGCACCGTCAGTCCCCCCATCTCGTAGCACCTCAAATTCGTTTGACGCCTACAGACCGACGCGGTAACTTCGCCTCAGTTGGTCGTCGACGGCGTAGGGGGCCTGCGAGCCGGGTCCTCTGCTGAATACAAAAGCCGATACAAGGCGCAGGGTCGCTCCCCGTGCTCGGCGAATAGGCAGGCGTACGTGCCCACTGTGCATGGCGACCAACAAGGCCCGGCGCCATTCACTGCCCTGGAGCCTGCATCTCCACAAGGGGCAGGCTTGGGCAACGAGCCCGAAGCGGCCCAAGTCGGTGTTGCTGGTATAACGGGAGTTCCCACCAGGTGCAGTCAAGGAGGAGAGACACGATGCAGCGCAACCTTCGTCCAGGCGCCGCGGCGGCAGCCGCAATCGTCTTCCTCGCGGCGTCGGCCGCGATAGCCGCCGAGGACGACGCGACCCCGCGCACGGCCTCGGGGCGCGCGGACTTCACCGGCAACTACGATGTCGCGACGCTGACGCCGCTCAACCGGCCGCAGAAGTTCGGCGACAACCTGTTCCTGACGCCGGAGCAGGCAAACGGGATCGTCGAAAGGGAGCGGGAGCGGGTATCCGCGCGGGCAGCCAAGCGGCAGATCACCGAGGCGCCCCCACCGGGCGGAGCGCCGCCGATCGGCCTCGGCGACGAGTTCCGCGAGACCAGCGGCGCCGGCAACGTCGGCGGCTACAACAACTTCTGGACCGACCGCGGCAGCGACGTGTTCTCCATCGACGGCAAGTTCAGGACGTCGATCATCACCGACCCGACGAACGGGCGGATGCCGGCCCTGACCGCGGAGACGATGCAACGGATGTCCGAGCGGCGCGGACGGCGGCGCGGCAACGACGGCAGCGCCTGGTGGCTCGACGTCGAGGGTCCCGGCCCCTACGACGGGCCGGAGTCCCTGGGCGTTCCCGAACGCTGCCTGATCGGCTTCGGCTCCACCGGTGGTCCGCCGATGCTGCCCGTCCTCTACAACAACGCCAAGCGGATCGTGCAGACCGAAGATCACCTGATGATCCTGGTCGAGATGGTTCACGACGCGCGGATCGTCCGCATCGGCGGCGAGCACATCCCCGAGGACGAACGCCGCTGGCTGGGAGACTCGATCGGCTGGTGGGAAGGGGACACCCTGGTGGTCGAGACGACGAACTTCACCGACGGGCCGGCGCTCTTCCTCGCCTCGCGGAACCTAAAGGTCACCGAGCGGTTCACCCGTCAGGGCGAGGACCTCCTGTACGGCTTCACGATCGAGGATCCCACGGTGTGGACCGCGCCATGGAGCGGCGAGTACCTGTGGCCCGGCACTCCGGCCAAGGTGTACGAGTACGCCTGCCACGAGGGGAACTACGCCATGGGCGGGATTCTCAAGGGGGCGCGGCTGCTGGAGGACGAGAAGAGGGCCGCGGCCTCCGGCGGCGAGTAGACGACCTGGTTGGAGACGGCGCTATCGGCCCGGCGGCTCGGTCGCGTCGCGACCGTCGCGCGGCGCACCGGTACCGGACGAGCCCATGAACAGCTTGCGACCGTCGGGGAAGGTCAGGTCACGGCCGTTCGCCTTGTTCGAGCCGTCCTTCGCCCGGTAGCCGTCGACCACGATCTCGGTGCCAGGCAGAAGCGACTTCTTTGAGAAGCCCCGGCGTGCCAGCGTGTTCGGCGTACCACCCTCGACCATCCAGACTGAAGTGGAGCCGTCGTCGTTCGTGACCTCGATGTGAATCCAGGCGTGGGGGTTGATCCACTCCATCTTGGTCACCGTGCCGCGCAACTGAAGCGGCCGGTCGGCGTCGAACTCAGCCGAGAAGGCGTGGTGCGCGGCGAGGGGTATGGCGAGCACCAGGGCCACGCCAGCGGCCAGTAGAGCAACTCGCTTGAACTTCATCGTTGGTTCTCCTCTTCGACGTACGGCTTGGGTGCTACGGACTCGAGTCTGCGCCCTTGCGCAGGTGCCCGTACATCAGCTCTTCGGCAAACTCGACGCACTTGAACTCCAGGAGCTGCATGTTCGGGTCGATTCGGCGGTAGAGCGGCAGGCTGATCTTCCAGGGCTCGCTGTAGACGTTCTCGTCGGTGATCGTGGCCTCGTACTGCAGGTGATACGGGCTCATTGCAGTCCAGCGCTCCTCGACGTGGATCGCATCCGTATGGTGGTTGCCACTCGAGTCGAGCCAGGTGTCGGGCACCTGGCTGGTCACGTCGACCACCAGGGTCTCCCCTTCCCAGCGCCCGCGCGAGTGCCCCATCCAGGCATCGAAGGGGGCCTCGAAGTCGGGCCGGTTCATGTAGATCACCCGGCTGGCGCTGGCGAACTCGTATGCGATCAGGATGTGATCCGGCGTCTGGACGATCTGGAACGGGAAGGGCAGGTAGTTGGCGCGAGGGATGCCCGCCATGTAGCACTTGACCGCCGGGTCGAGTTCCAGCCAGTTCTCGCGGTTCTGGTTCCGCAGTTCGAGCGCATCCGGCAGGTACGGGATCTTCCCGCCTTCGACCACTCCGAGCCCGCCCGGGATGGCGCCCAGCGCGCCCATCTCGACCACCGGTCCATGGCGGGCCGCATGGGCCTCGATGTCCCAGTGCGTCGCGCCCAGGGCCTGCCAGATCCCGTTCAGATCAGGTTTGCCGTCGTGCGTGCGGGGCGCCGTGTAGTCCGCACCTTGCGCCGCGACGGGCGCAGCCGCCAGGACGACCGCCACCAGGACTGCAACCGCCGTTCGTTCGATGAGACTCCGCTTCATCAGACTCCCTTTCCTGTCGCCCCAGAATTCCTCGTACCTCAGCATTCCGGCCCAGCCCATCCTCGCCGGGACGCCACGCCGAAGAACTCGCTCCGCGTCGTTCTGCGTCGCCGCCTCCCGGCCCGGAAGCAGTGAGGATAGCAGCCGGTAGAGCGGTGGGTGTCGGCGCTCCTCGGCCCGATCCGCGAGGACATCGTCCTTCGCGAGTCCATCGACGTGCGGTTGATCAGCCTCGACGCCGTTGTCACCGATTCTTCCGACCGGCCGGTCACCGGCTTGACCAGGGATGACTTCGAGCTGAAGGTCGACGGAGAACCGGTCGAGATCCTGAGCGTGTCGGCAGCCGAGGACAGGCCTCCGCAACCAACAGCGCACCGCCTCTCTGGCCGTGCGCGAGGCGTTGCGGCTGATGGCCGCCAAGGGCGCCCGCTACCGGCTCGGCGAGGCGTCGCTCGCCAGCGTAGAAGCGAACCTCCGCAGCTACGGCGAAGCCCTGCGACTCGACACCCTGCAAACCCTCCGCGCGGTGCGCTCCCTCGTCGAGGCTCTCGCCTTTGTCCCGGGCCGCAAGGCAGTCCTGTTCGTGAGCGACGGCCTCCCCCGCTATCCACTCGACGGCGCCGCTAAGACGATGTACGACCGGCTCGCGGGTGACTCGCGGCAATTGGAGGGCGACGAGTTGATGCGCGATCCGGGCTCGCTCGATCTCCACGATCGCAATCACCGCCCCTTCGGGGTCGACCGCGCCGACCGCATGGGCCGGCCAACGGGCATCGTGCAGGTCGACGACGGCGGCGCGATGTCCTTCCAGACCCTGGCCGCCGAGTTGAGCTGCGGGCACGCCTTCGATCAGCTCGCCGCGCTGGCAAACACCCACCGGGTCACCTTCTATCCGCTCAAGCCGCCGGTCGCCGACCCGTCGATCAGCGGTCTGGGCGAAAGCGCCGCCGGCCGCGGTTCGATCGTCGAGCTGTCGGACGTGCGCTCCGGCCTGGAGAGCCTGGCCGGCTTGACCGGCGGCCTGTCGTTCACGGCGGAGACCGGCGTCGGCGAGTTCCTCCAGTTGACCCGGACCGACATCTCGACCTACTAGTCGCTTTCCTTCGCACCGCCGGACTCGATGGGCGATACCGGCATTCGCGAGGTCACACTCCGGGTGCGGAAGCGGTCCGGGGCCCGGCACGGCAGGCTGCGCTACCGCACCAGCTACGTGCCGGTGACGATCCAGCAGAACCTCGCCAGTCGCGCCTGGGGCACGCTGCTGTTCGGCTGGGAGGAGAACTCGCACGGCATGGAGGTCGAGATCGGCCGGGTCGCCGGCGCCGAGACGGGCGGAGACGATGGACAGACGCTGCTTGAGGTTGTCGCCAGCCTACCGATCGGCGAGCTGGAACTCGCATCGACGCGGGCTGCCCGCAACCCCGTCGCCAGCGGCGCCTACCGCGTCGTGCTCCAGGTCCAGCGCGACGACGGCAGCCGGATGCAGCCCCAGCACTTCGACTTCGAACTCCACGTGCCGGTCGCCGAACTCGAGACCGCCCAAGGCCCGTACATCGCGGTCCGCAGCGGCCTGCTCCTGGCGCCGGGAAGCTACCGCCTGGCGGTCGGCCTCTGGGAGGAGAACAGCGGACGCTCGTCCTTCGTGGTGCGGGAACTGTCGGTCCAGCCGGACCCGAGCGTCGCCTGAGATAGCCCGCGACACGCCACGGGGCTCAGTCAGCGGCGCCCCGCGCCCTTGCGCGGCGGCCGTCTCTGTACGCTGTCGAGCAGCTTCTCCAACCGGTCGCGCTCCCCCTCGCGAAGACGGCGGTTCTGACCCGCGGGTCGACGTTCGATGAGCTGATCGAGCTCCATGAGCCAGTCCAGGTCCTCCCGCACCTCCCCTTCCGCCAGCGGCGCGGCCTTCTCCCACAGGCCGGCGTAGCGGAGCACCCGCAGTGCAGCCCGGTGGGCGCCGGCCTGCCGGTAGGCGTCGGCCGCATCGAGGGGACGCCCCTGCGCCTCGCGGAACCGGCCCAACCGGCGCAGGTCCGGCGAAACCGACTCCAGGAGTGACTCGGCCCGACCCCACCGCTGCCTGCGTTGCGCCGGGGTCTCCCCCGCCGGCGCCGCCTGAAGTAGCGCGTCGAAGGCGGACCGGCGGAGCAACCGCGACCTGGCTTCCGCATCCCCGACGAAGAAGGTGAGCTTCAGCCACGCCTCAAGGTCGGCGTCAGCCAGCTCCGCGGCCAGGACCGGGTCCTCGGATGCTGTCTCGAGTCCCCGGCGCAGCGCCTGGGCCGCCGGCAGCAACGCTTCCCGCAGCCACTCCGGGCTCGATGATTCGCCCTGCCCAAGCTCGCGGGCTGCTTCAAGCAGGGCGAAGGGCGGCGACTGCCGGTCGGCGGACCAGGACTCGAGTTCGGTCAGAGCCCGGGCTTCCAGGTCCGAATCCCGGCTCCGCGTCTCGATGGTCTGCATCGCGGTGCGGAACACGGCCTCCCGATCGACGCCCCTGGGCGCACCTCCAACCAGCAGGCGGGCCGCCGTGGCGAGCATCGTCGCCCGCGCTTCCGCGCGGACCGTTCGGTCCGACACTCCGTTCGGCAAATCCGGATCCCCCAGCAGACGCAGTGCCTGGCAGGCGCGCTGCCAGGCCCGGTCGGGCACCGAGTCGATGAATACCCGAGCGTCGTTGACGCACACGAGGACTCGTTCCTCAGGCGAAGCATCGGTACGGACCAGATGGCCAACGAGGTCGGACGCATCGAACGGTGCCGGGTTGCCCAGGAGTTCGCGACTGCGTGCCGTTTCCTCATCGCCGGCTTCGACGTCCAGGAAAGCCAGCGTCTCGGTCGCCCGGCTGAGCGCTACCCGCAGGTGATCGATCTCTGTCCGGCGCACGTGTTGGTCGATCTCTCCATCGCGTCGCAGGTCCCGGTCCTCCGGCGCCAGACCCGACAGCAGCCGGCCCGGATCAAGCACACACACCGACTGGTACTCGAGACCCTTGGTCTCCGCCGGCGTGAGCACACTCTCGCGGAGACGCTCGGGAAGCCACTCCGGGATGTCGTCCTGCGCCGTCAGCACGACCGCGCCGTCCGCATCCCGAAGTCGTTCCACGAGCTTGACCGCCTGGGACCGCTTTGCGACCGCGACGTGAAGCAGGTACGCATCGACGTGCTGCGCGCCGCTCTGGCGGCGCTGCTTGGTCGGACGGGCGTGCTTGGCGATGTCGTCGTAGAGGTGGGTAGCCCGATCGACGACCTGCGCGATCCCGCTCGGACAGCGCAGATGTTCCTCGAGATCGAAGGCTCTGGGCGGGGAGAGACGACGCGCCAGCAGGTCGCTCAGCGGCCCCCACTCGAACCCGGTCGGCCGTACCGTCTGGCCGGAATCGCCCGCCATCAGCAACCGGGGCGTCCGTTTCCGGCGGCGGCCAACGGCCAGGCAGTAGTCCACCACCACGGCTGACTCCAACAGGGTCAGGTCCTGGATCTCGTCGACTACGACCTGATCGAACCGATCGAGACCGTCGGGAACGAAACCTCCCCGAAGCCTCTCGATCGCACGCCCAGCCGCCACCAACTCGGGAAAGACCTGTCGAACGCCCTCCCCCGGCAAGGTCTTGGCTACGCGGAGCAGCGCCTTCGCAGCCTGGGTCCCCACACCGTCGCGTCTTCCCCTCAGTTCCAGGTACGCCGGGTCGCTCAGACGCGCCAGTCCGTCACCCGGGGAGTCGGGCGCGATATCCGCGACCGCCCGACCATGGAGAACGGCGCGCAGCTCCGCGTGCAGAGCGTTCCGCCGGCGCGCCCACGGTCCGTAGACATTCCGTCCGAGCCGGCCCAGCATCCGGTGGAAGCGGTCGCGGCTGGCCGCAAGGGGTTCTCTTGCGACATCGGCGCCGCAGATCTCGCCGACGAAGGTCGTGAAGTCCAGCGTGTCCACGTGGACATCGCTCGGCGCAAACGAAACGAAGTTCTCCTCGGCCTGCTGCCTCAGGGCCCGCGACCAGGTCAGGTAGAGGATCCGCTCGCCCCTACGCGCTTCAACCGCCCGCCAGAGCGCCGTGGTCTTGCCGGAACCGGGTCGGCCGCGGATCAGCCGGACCGCATTCCGATCCTCCACGAACCGCACCTGAGCGTCGGTCCACGGACGGCCGGCAATGTCGTCACCCAGATCAGGCGCCGTCACAAGCGCCAGGTAGTCGTCGAGATCTCCCGCGGTCAGAGGCGCGTGGTCGTCGTGGTGCCGGACCGCCCGAACCAGGATGGCCCGCTCGGGCAGCTCCAGGTCCGTGACCGGCGGGCTGCCCCGCGGCGTCCACCACAGGTAGTACTGCATGCCGCCGGCGCCGCCGAGCGGCGAGCGCCGCCACCCCCGGTTGACGTCCCTGCAGCCCTTGACGACCGTGGTGCGCCCCTGGGCCGCGAGGTGCCTGAGCACCAGTCCAAGCCGCTTGTAGAGGTGGGGCCATTCACGAAGCTGGTCCGAGACTCCCGGATGAAGCCAGAGACGGTGCCGGAGTTCCCCAAACTCCAGGTCTTCCGGATGGGGGATCTCTCGGTCCAGGCCGCGCTTCACCCGCGAATCGTAGCCGGGCGCGACTCGACCGTCCTGCTCGGTAGCAGGCGCCCAGTCGGCGGACGACCACGCGGAGTCGGTCAACTCGCCCGCTGCCACGCCCAGAGCACCGCCGCCGAGAAGATGATCGTTGGGAAGATCTTCATCGCGGCATGGTGAGCGAGCGCGAAATCGATCTGCCGTACCGGCAGTCCGAACCGCTCACCTATCGAGCGGTGTGCGATTCCATAGGTGTTGTTCCGCAGGCCGAGTAAAAAGCCGACGATCACCAGGCACCAGAAGATGCCGAAGAGACCGCCCGTTTGTGCCAGCGGTGCGAGGAACACTCCAGGGTTGGGAGGCTCCTCATGGGCGGCGCCTTTCTTCTTCTCGGCATGGTCCTGGTCGGGGCCACGGCAGCGACCTTCGAGGTGGAAGACGACCTGCTGCGGCGGAACGCTCGCTCCTTGGAACCCCGCCGCCAGTTGTCCAGCAGGACGGTCGGCAACACTGCCCGACAGTCGCTCAGCGCACCCATCGGGCGATCTTAGTCGTGCCAACCGACGCACCCGGCGAGCGTCCAGGACCTTTGTCGGCGGCGCCCCGCGACACCTCGACCCCGGACTCGGACCCCACCCGGCGCCGCGATAGTCTGCCCTTTCGTTCTGCCCCTACTGACCCGCCAGACAGGCGCCCTCATTCGAGGGGGCCTCAGGTCGCAGGAGACTACGATGTCCACACGCATGTTGCTGCTCGCTCTCGGCTGTGCCGGCGCCGCCGGATTCCTCGGCGCCGCGGGTCACGCCAAGACCTCCGACACGATGGCCGCGGCCGCGAACAATCTGCTCGCGTCGCTCGACGCCGACCAGCGCACAACCGTGATGCTCGACTTCAATGCCGCCGAGCGCGTCGACTGGCACTTCATCCCCAAGGAGCGCAAAGGCCTGTCGATGCTCGATATGAGCCCGGACCAGCACCACCTCGTCCACGCCCTGCTCAGCGCCTCGCTGAGCCGCACGGGATACGGCAAGACGGCGACCGTGATGAGCCTGGAGGCCGTGCTGCGGAAGCTCGAAGAGGCGGCAGGCGGGAACCCCTTCACGTCAATGCGGGATCCGCTCCGCTACCACGTGACCTTCTTCGGCGCACCCAGCGAAGACGGCGACTGGGCATGGAGCTTCGAGGGGCACCACGTCTCCCTGAACTTCACCGTCGTCGCCGGAGACGCGACCGCCTCCACACCCCTGTTCCTGGGCGCCAACCCGCACCGGGTGCCCAGCGGCCCGCGCGAGGGTCTACGCGCCCTGGGACGCGAGGAGGATCTCGCCCGGACGCTGCTCGAATCCCTAAACGACGACCAGCGCAAGAAGGCGATGCTCGGCGACGAGGCGCCGCGCGACATCTTCAGTTCGAACCAACCGCGGGTGGAACGCCAGGTGCCAAGAGGCGTACCGGCGAGCGCCCTCAGCGAAGAGCAGCGCGAGTTGCTCGACGCCCTGATCGACGAGTACGCGGGGAACGTTCCCCCCGACCTGGCCGCCAAGCGCCGCGCTCAGGTCAAGGCCGCAGGCAACGCGATCCACTTCGCCTGGATGGGGCCGGACGAACCCGGCGCGCCGCACTACTACCGCGTGCAGGCGCCGGACTTCGTCATCGAGTACGACAACGTCCAGAACGCCGCCAACCACAGCCACACGGTGTGGCGCGACTTCGACGGCGACTTCGGCCGCGACCTCCTCGCCGAGCACCATCGCGACTACAAGCACTGAGGCGGCCGCCAAACAAGATCTGCATAACTGACGCTCGCTTATGCTGGAGTTATGAGGATCTTCTTCTTCTGGATCTTGGGAAAAACAAGATCCTCATAACTTCCTCCAAAAGAACGCTCCGTTATGAGGATCTTGTTTTGCGGGATTGCCGGAGCAACAAGATCCACATAACTCCCCCATAAGGATGCTCGAGTTATGGGGATCTTTGTTGCTTGTCGTTCCTCGGCACGCCAACAGGCCGCCTCACTCGACGCCCGCCCGAACGTACCGCGTGCCGCGCCGCTCGCCGCGACGTTCCAGGCGGCCGCTCGCAACGAGCCGCGCAAGCACGGCCAGCGCCTGCGGGCGGCTAAGTCTCGTCCGTTCCCGCAGGATCGCGTTGGTCACCGGGGTCTTTCGCGCCATCTTCAGCACGAGGGCGTCAACCTCCGCGACGCTGAGGTGTGCGTGGCTCCGTTCCAGGTCGCTGCTGATCCGGTACGCGGCGCCGCCGCGCACACCCTCCTGCACCAGCAGGCCCGCGTCGCGAAGCCGCTGGAGTACGCCGCGGGAAGCAAGCGCATCGACGCCGAGGATGTCCCTTGCCCGCGCGTTGGTCAGCCGCTCCCCGCGCGCCGCAACCACCAACAGGAGACGATCCTTGGGCTGCAACTCGCCCTGCTGCTCGAGTTCATGGACCCAGGCTCTCTCCTCCTTCGTCACCGTCGCTTCCAGCCACAGGGTGACGGCTACCGACCGACCGGCGCCCGGTTCCGAGAACTCGGGCGACCGCAGCAGGTTCGCCGCCATCTCGTCCTCCATCACGTCGACACCGCGCCCGGCGTCTTCGGCCAAGCCGAATCGCCGGAGAGCAGCAATCACGGCCTGATTCCGCGCCGCGTTCTGCTCACGCATGTTCTCGATCGTCACCGGCTCCGGCAGCCCGCCAGGAGAGGTGACGATCACGCAGTTCGGTCGAATCTCGACCCGCACGGAGGCGCCATGCACCTCGTAGGAGCGGTGCGCGACAGCGTTGGCGATCGCCTCTCGCACAACCTTCTCGGGTAGGCGCGAAAGCTCGTGCCTGTAGAGGCCGGGCACGACCAAGTCGAAGCCGATCTCCCGCATCACGATCTCCGTCGTCCTCTCGACCTGGGTCGGCAACGGGCCGGCAACCTCCTCCCTGCGGTCGTAGGCGTCGCCCTCGTCGCGGTAACGGAAGATCTCGACGAGAGCCTTGCCGAGAAACTGCTTCGGCTCGGTCGTCAGGTAGAGCACGCCCGCGACCGTCAACCGACCGTCGTCGGTGGCGAAGCCCTGCTCCCGGAGGCGATCCTTCAGCCCCTCGTCGCCCCAGCCCCAAACCCGGGCCAATCCACTCAACAGCCCGGTATCGGCTTCCGCAAGCGGGACCGCCGTGTCGGTGCGCTCGAAGCTCTGCAAGAAACGCGCAGCCACGAGTTCCGACAGGGCGCGGCCGACCAGCGGCCTGTTGGAGGCACCCCTCCGCGCCAATACCCGGCCGTCGGAAGTCTGGGAGACGCCCTCTTCTCGTCGATGCACCGAGAGGACGACGACCATACGGTCATCGACGCCAAGCTCCTGGATCTCGTAGCGACCCGGATCGTGAAGATTCGCCACGACCTGGTGCAGCCGTGCATCGCGCTCACCGTTCGGACTCGCGCCCTTGACGCTGCCGTCGTCGCGTACGCCGATCAGGACCACGCCGCCGTCGGCGTTCGAGAAGGCGACCACGGCCTGACCGATCCTGTCGGCCGACAGGCCCTCCTTGAACTCGACATAGGTGCCTTCGCCGCGCACATCGGCGCCGAACTCGCGCTCAAACTCGCTAGCGGTCAAAGAGGACGGTCGAGGCCGTGGGCAACGGGGGTGGAACAGGGGATATGACGAACTTCTTCTCGCTCTAGTCACGGAATCCAAGTCTGTCATAACTCTCTCGGCCCGTCTCGACACAATCTCAAAAACCCTCACAACTTGGACATATCGGAACGGGAATTACGAGGATCTTGTCCTAGGAGGGTGCGCGGCAGAAACTGGGTGCGCCGGCGCCCCCGCCGGCTTCTGAGAGACACGCGCCGCGAAGCGGCGACGACACTGCCGCGCTAGCCCCGCCAGGAGAACACCGTCGCTTCGCCCCGGCCGGAACGTACCGCGGTTCGGGAGGCTCCCTGTGGCGCCCGGCACGGACCGGTAGGACAAGCGCATGTCCGGACAGGTTGCTAGGGTTGCGCCCCCAACGACTTAGGAGGCGCCATGCCAGCACCCAAGCCCGGCACGGCCGAGTGGCTTGCCCAGGTCCAGGAAGAAACGGTCGATCCCAGCCGGCGGATCGTCGATCCGCACCATCACCTGTGGCGCCGCCCGACCGGCGACTACCTGCTCGAGAATCTGTGGGGCGACACCGAGGCGGTCGGCGCCGACGGCGAGAGCCACAACATCGAGAAGACGGTGTTCGTCGAGTGCCGGGCCTGCTACCGCGAGGACGGTCCGGAGCACCTGCGGTGCATCGGTGAGACCGAGTTCGTGGCCGAGATCGCCGCCGCCTCCGCCGAGGGCGACGGCGCCACGATCGCCGGCATCGTCAGCCACGCGAACCTGACCCTGGGCGAAGGCGTCGCGGAAGTGCTCGACGCGCACGAAGAGGCCGGCAACGGACTGTTCCGCGGCATCCGCCACAGCGGCGCCCGCGACCCGCACCCCGAAGCGCTGCGCATTGCCGGCCGGGCGCCCGAGGGCCTGTACGCCCGCGACGACTTCCGCCGTGGCATGAAGGTGCTGGGCGACCGCGGCCTGACCTTCGACGCCTGGCACTACCACCACCAGAACCGCGACTTCGCCGCCCTGGCGCGCGCCGTGCCGGAAACGACGATGATCCTCGATCACTTCGGCACGCCCCTCGGCGTCGGCCCCTACGCCGACAAGCGAGACGAGATCTTCGAGCGCTGGAAGCGCGACATCGCGGAGATCGCGGAATGCCCGAACGTGGTCGCCAAGATCGGTGGCCTGGCGATGCCGGACAACGGCTTCGGCTGGAACGAGCGCGCCACGCCGGCCACGTCCGATGAACTCGTCGCCGCCCAGCGCCGCTACTACCTGCACACGATCGAGTGCTTCGGTCCCGAGCGCTGCATGTTCGAGAGCAACTTCCCGGTCGACAAGCTCTCGATCCCCTACCACGCGATGGCCAACGGCCTGAAGAAGATTGCGGCCGAGTTCACAGACGACGAGCAGGACGCGATGTTCTACCGCACGGCAGAGCGGGTCTACTCGTTGTGAAGCCACTCCAGGCTGCCGTCTGCGGCCTTCTGGCCGCTACGTGCGCCTGGAGCCAGACTCAGGAGCCGGCCGCAGGCGAGCCGCCGGCACGGCGCTGGACCACTCTCGAACGGCTTTCCCTGGAACGGCTCGCGGCCGCTCACGCCGATGTCCAACGGCTGCGCGAGGCGGTTCGACCGCCGGCGCCGCTCCCCGCGCTCAACGACTTCCGCGGCATCTTCCACGCTCACGCCGGCGACTCGGCTCACACCGCCGGCACACCGGAGGAGATCCTCCGCGACGCAAGGCGCATCGGCGTCGACGTGATCTTTCTCTCCGACCACCACCGGCCACCCCAGGACTTCATGGACAGTTGGCGCGGCATCCATGACGGCGTCCTGTTCGTCCCCGGCTCGGAGGCGCACGGCTTCCTGATCCACCCCGAGGCTTCGGTCGCCGCGCACATGGACAGTGACGCCGCGAGCCTGCTGCGCGAGGTCAATCGAGGCGCCGGCATGGCCTTCCTGTCCCACATCGAGGAGCGGGTCGATCATCCGATGGACGGCTTGACCGGCATGGAGATCTACAACCGCCATGCCGACGCGCTCGACGACGGCGATTCGATGCGCGCCCTGGTCGCCTGGATCATCGACCCGGACCAATCGCGCACCCTCGCCCAGTCTGTCGAACTCTACCCCGAGGAGGTGTTCGGCGCCCAGTTCGACTACCCCGCCCTGTACCTGGAGAAGTGGGACCGCGAAACCGCCCGGCGCCAGGTCGTCGGCGTCAACGCGAGCGACTGCCACCACAACCAGGTCTTCGTCGTGATCAAGGTCGACGACAACTCCGTCCGCGTCGGCACGATCGTCGACGACCCCGACGAGATGACGGTCTTCCACGCCGACGACTGGCCGCGACTCCCCGAACTCGTCCGCGGCCACCAACCCGGAGACACCGTCGGCCGCTACGATCTCGACCCGTACTGGGTCTCGATGCGGAACTCGACCACCCACATCCTGGCCACGGAACTCACCGAGGAGGCAATCCGCTCCGCCGTCGCCGCCGGCCACGTCTACGTCGCGCACGATTGGCTGGCCGATCCGACGGGCTTCTCCTTCTACGTCGCAGAAGGGGAAGCACCGGCCGACTCACAGACGCCACGGCCCATCGCCATCATGGGCGACGAGTGGACCCGGAAAGCCGGAGCCGAGGCCTACCTGAGAGCACACTTTCCCCTCCCGGTCTACATCCGCCTCCTCCGCAACCGTAACGAAGTCGCCGCCACCGAAGCACGATCGTTCGAACATCGCCTCGATCAGCCCGGCGTCTACAGGATCGAAGCCTGGCTCGAAGTCGACGGCGAGTGGCGAACCTGGATCTACTCGAATCCGGTGTACGTCAGTCAAGGCCCGCCCTTCTTGCACGCACGAGCACCTGCTCCCGCCGTTGGCCTTCGGTAGCCAGAGGCAGAGGCTCCAGTGCCGCGATCGCTTCGCCTCTCTCCGACTGGCTGACCTGCCACTGATCGCACTGGTTCTGAAGTCCCAACCAGAAGTCGGCACCTACCCAGGTCACGCGTTCCATACGCAACGCGAAGTCTGCAGTGACGGCCTCTTCACCTCGTAGGACCGCGCGTAACAACACCGTGGAAACACCGAGGCGTTCGGCGAACTCCTCTTCGGTTAACCCCAACCCCTCCAGAAACAACTTGCCAAGCAACCCGCCCGGATGGGGTGGCGGACCGGCTGGCCGTTCGCACCGCCGGCTCGCTCGAACCGGCACCCCGACCGTTCGGCCTTCCTTGCCGGCAAGCTCCAACGGTTCGGGCGCTCCGGCACCGACGGCATAGGCGTAGACCTCCAGCGGATGTTGCCGCCATCGCTTCCGGGGCAGGTAGAACAAGCCCAGGATCAGGTAGCACAGGTAGTACGGCAGCACCCAACACCGCCGGCACTGGTACCAGTGGTAGTGCTCATGCGCGACTGTTGCTGGTGTCCTTCGCCCCCGCCGGTACAGGATGAACGGCCAGAGCATGATCACTGCGATCCAAGGCGGAACGAACCGCGTCTCGATCTCGATGGGCTTCCGAAACACAGCATCCCCCCGCGTCTGCGTTCATGATCCGTTCTGTCGTCCTTACCGCCTCAAGAATCTATAACAGAGAAGACCGGAGGCCGGGGCAAGCCGCCGGCATCCGACAGCCTCTCTCTACGTGCGCCGGCCTTCTGGCCGGCGTCCGCCCAGTCCCAACCGCGTTCCACTGCACCGGTACTTCGCCGTACCTCGTGCGGATGTATTTCTCCGTGTCGTCGGCCGAGAGCTTCACGGTTCCGGGGCCGCTGCGCACGAAGAAGTCGCCACCTGCTGTGGTCTCGATGCCCTTCCAAGCGAGATAGACCGGCTCCGGACTGCGACGACAACTCACGACACACACGCTCTCGCCGTCGACGATCTGCATCTTGGGATCGATGCAGGTGCCGGCACGGTCTCCGAGACCGTTACGAACCACCTGGGCGAGGTGGCGCATGAATTTGTCGTCGTTGTCGAGACGGTCATGGTCGATGCCCACAATCGACCCGTCGTCCGCCACGCCGAGCAACAGATCGCCGCCCTCGGTATTGAGGAAGGCGGCAATCGTCTTCAGGGCGGCGTGGGTGATGCGCGCGTCGTCCTTGCGGTCCTCCCTGAGGTTCCAGCGCAGCGTGGACTTGAACTCCAGGGTTGCCGATTCACCGCCCTTGATCAGCTCTACGGCGCTGCGGTGGCCGCGGAGATAGAGGTCAAAGAGGTAGTTCTTGAGGGGCGCCCCCAAAACGCGGTCGTCCGTGATGCGCTTGTAGAGATCGAAGTTCAAATCGACGATCTCCTGAATCGCCTGATCGACCTTGTGGTCGAAGGTCAACCGGACGTTGTCGCGGGTGTTCACTCGCGCGGCGGCGTCCAGCCCGGCGTCGTCTTCGAGCCTTCCCATCATCTGGCCGAGGGTGAGGCGGCTGTCATCACCGAGATCGATCCCGAAGCGGTCGTTCAGCTCGGCGACAATTCGCGACAGCATCTCTATCTCTTCCTCTGCCTGCTTCTGCGGGTCCTTGGCGCGGATGGGGTCGAGCACGCCCGCCCGACGGGAAGGACCGATCTTGCCGCTGCTCGTCTCCTGGATGCGGTACGACTCCATGTCGATGTTCTGCTGGACCTCGCGCGGCAGTTCCTCCTGATCGACAGTTAGCAGGCGGCGCGCGTACCGCGCAAAGGCGTACAGCTTCTCCAGATCGGTGTCGGCGAAGGTCAACACCTGGGAAAGAAAGCCATAGAGCCGCACATAGTCGATGAGGCGCCCGCGGAACTCTCTCCGCTCGTCCTCATGGAGCTCCTTGAACCGCTTGACGACAGGCGCGAGCACTGCATAGAGCCGATCCTGTTGGACTCCCTCCTTGAAGTAGGCCGCGGCAAAGGCGTCGACGTCGGCAGATGTGTACACCGGCACCGACTCGAGGTGCGTCTGGACTTCGTAAAGCAAATTCGGATCGGTCGCTTCCGACAGCAGCGTCGTCTCGTAGTAGCTTTCGAACGCCTTTCTGATGTCGTCCGCCTCATTGGCGAAGTCGAGCACCATCGTGCCCTGTTTCTCGGGATGGGTGCGATTGAGCCGCGACAGGGTCTGCACGGCATTCACGCCGCCCAGCATCTTGTCCACGTACATGGTGTGCAGCAGCGGCTGGTCGGGGCCCTCGAAGGTCTTGGCCGTCTGTAGCTCCGAGAACCCGTTCATGCCGGGCTCGGTGTAGGACTTGCCGCCGTCTTCCACCGTGCCGGAGAAGGCAACCACCGCCTTGAACGGGTAGCCCTGCTCGGCCATGTAGGCATCCACGGCCAGCTTTTAGCGCACCGTGTGCAGGCGGGAGCGAGTGACGATCATCGCCTTCGCCTTGCCGCCGATCTGGTTCTGCACCTGCTTGGCGAAGTGCTCGACCATGATGCGCATCTTGGTGTCGATGGCATGCGGGTGGAGTTCGACGAACGACTTGAGCAGATAGGTGGCCTTGCGCTTGTCGTACCGGGGATCGTTCTCGACCAGTGCTGTCCCACAAACGGAGGGTCAGGATGGGTCTGAATCGTGCCCTGTCGTATGATTGGTTTTCACACAAAGCCAATGACGGCAAGGAGATCCAGACCCATGGCGCACAATGGTACCGTACTCGGTCAGTTCCTCAAGCTGGTGTCGAGACATGAGTTCGAGCGGGAGGCGGGAAGGCACCACAGGGGACGCAAGCTGCGCTCGATGAGCCGCTGGAGCCAGTTCGTAGCGATGGCGACGGCCCAGCTTTCCGGGCGGTGCAGCCTGCGCGACATCGTGTCGAACCTGGACGCGCAGGCTCACAAGCTCTACCACCTTGGCGTGGGCCGGGTGGCCCGGTCGTCGCTGGCGCGCGTCAACGAGAAGCAGCCCTCCGGTCTCTACGAGGCGTTGTTCGGTCGTTTGCTGGCGCGATGCCGTACGACGGCGCCGGGGCACGGGTTCCGGTTCCACAACAAGCTGTTCTCGCTGGATGCGACGTACGTGGACCTGTGCCTGGAGCTGTTTCCGTGGGCGCAGTACCGCACGACGAAGGGGGCGCTGAAGCTCCACGTGGGGCTGGACCACGAAGGCTTTCTGCCGGCGTTCCTGCAAGTCACGGACGGCAAGGGGTCGGACGTTGAGGTGGCGCGGTCCCTTCGTCTGCCGAAGGGAAGCATCGTCGCTGCGGACCGGCTGTACCTCGACTTCGAGTGGCTGAAATCCCTTGATGCACAAGGGGTTTTCCTGGTCACCCGCCTGAAGCGCAAGGTCAAGTACGCGGTTCGGGAGCGGCGCTCGTTCGCTCGCGGCCGGGGCGTGACGTCGGACCAGACCATCGAGCTGACCAGCGTCAAGGGGCGCAAGCGGTGCCCGATTCCGTTGCGTCGGGTCGGCTATCGCGACCCGGAGACGGGCCGGCACTACAAGTTCCTGACCAACAACTTCAGCCTCGCTCCGAAGACCATCGCGGCCATCTACAAGCAGCGTTGGCAGATCGAGACCTTCTTCAAGTGGATCAAGCAGAACCTGCGCATCAAGAGCTTCGTCGGCGCCTCGCCCAACGCGGTCATGACGCAGATCTGGATCGCCGTGTGCGTCCATCTCCTGCTCGCCTACCTGAAGTTCGTCAACAAGATGTCCTGGACCATGAGCGAAATCCTGCGCCTTCTGCAACTCAACCTGTTCGACCGAAGATCGCTGCTGGACCTCTTCGAACCTCCGAGCGGACCACCCGACCCGAACAACACGAGAACTCAACTCGCTCTACTCTGAAGTTTGTGGGACAGCAATGGTTCCTTTCAGCGCCTCCGTCAAGCGATAGGAATAGCCAAGTAGTCGCCGAAGAACGTCCTGTCTCAACGCCCGTTTGGCGCGTCTTCTGTCGAGGCAACTGATCACACACGCGACCGTGACGCCTACGACCAAGCCTGAGATGATCGACGACAGTAACGGGACGACCCACGAGTAGTTTGCCATGTCCTCTCCTGACTAACTCAAACCCAACTGATCGCGACCGCCGGTCACCTCGCCATGCATGCGCATGATGTCAAGCACAGCACTGCCGTGGCGAATCCCCCACCCGAACACAGTCAGCGCTCCTTCATCTAGTCACCGCGCCGACGGCCGCGCCCAGAGCCTGATCGAAGGTCCGAACCTCTCGCACGCCGCGGCGACGACAACTTGCGAGATAGCAAAGATCCCGGGCTCCCAGGGCGGGATGCTGTTCGTGGAGCGGCCGCGCCAGGGTCACATCCTCCTCCTCGAGCGGCCACACCTCCACTCGCGCTCTGGAGATTAGAGCCAGAGCGCGGTCGAGCGTCCGCTATCGCGCCACGGGCAGATAGGCGTGCGCCAACTCTTGGATCACTTCCGCCGAGGTGCACAGCGGCGTCTCGTTCCGGATGCTCTCCGCAAAGAACTCCCGGGCGGTGTCCCTCAGGGGATGCTGCCGGCCCACCGCGTACATGAAGACGTTCGTGTCGACGAAGATCACGTAGTGGAGGCGCCCCGCCCGCGGGATTCCTCGATCACCGTCAGGTGCTCGCCCCAGTCCGGTTCGGCGCCGGCGCCTTCCAGCTCGTCGCACCGCTGGAAGAACTCTTCAAGATCGTCTGCCGACTCGAAGGCTTGAGGACGCTGCTGCGCTGTAAGACGCTGGCGAGCCGCCTTCCTAAGCCACGCGCTCAAGGTCATGCCCTCCTGCTTAGCCTGGTGGACGAATCTGTCTCGATCATCGTCAGGGATCAGGAGCTGTACTCGGGCCATGTCTCTACCGACTCTTTCGGGATCAGCGTGTGTATGCACCTTACACACCCCACTTGTGCTCGTCTACCTCCGAACCCCGACAGAGAGAGCACCCGACCGCAAGCTGCTAGCGCGGCAGAACTCCCAGAGGCCGGCGCTTCGCGCCGGATGCGGGCAGGATGCCCGCGTTCCCAGGTCAGATCGTTCTACCGCGCAAGCTGTTAGCACTGCCCGTTCGTCGGCCGACGACCTCCAGCCTTCTCCGGCGCCACACCGACGCCGCTGCGCCGCCGCACCGGCCCTCCGGCGCAGACCGCTAGTTGGCCCCGCTCTCCTCGGTGTACCGCCGCAGCTCGGCGCGGCCGACGACGAGGTGATGGACCTCGTCCGGGCCGTCCGCGATGCGCAGCGTCCGCTGGCCGGTGTACATCTCGGCAAGAGGTGTCCACTGGGAGATGCCGGTGGCGCCGTGGATCTGGATCGCCTGGTCGATGATCTGACAGGTGCGCTCCGGGACCATCGCTTTGACGGCATGGACCCACACCCTCGCCTCGCGGTTGCCGAGCACGTCCATCGCCTTGGCGGCCCGCAGGACCATGAGACGCATCGCCTCGATGTCGATGCGGGCGCGCGACACCACCTCGATGTTCTTGCCAAGCTGGATGATCGGCCGGCCGAAGGCCTCCCGGGACATGCCGCGCTTGACCATCAGGTCGAGGGCCTTCTCGGCCTGGCCCACCGACCGCATGCAGTGGTGGATGCGGCCCGGACCCAGGCGAAGCTGGGAAATCTCGAAACCGCGGCCCTCGCCCAGCAGGATGTTCTCCTTCGGCACGCGCACGTTGTCGAGCTTGATGTGCATGTGGCCGTGCGGCGCGTGGTCGTGCCCGAAGACCGTCATCGGTCCCAGGACGTTCACTCCCGGGGTGTCCATCGGCACCAGGATCTGGGACTGCTGGCGGTGGGCCGGCCCGCCCGGGCTGGTCTTGACCATGCAGATCATGATCTTGCAGCGCGGGTCGCCGGCGCCGGAGATGTAGTACTTCTCGCCGTCGATCACCCACTCGTCGCCGTCGAGGGTCGCGCGGGTGCCGATGTTCTTCGCGTCGGACGAAGCCAGGTTCGGCTCCGTCATCCCGAAGCAGGAGCGGATCTCGCCGTTCAGCAGGGGCTCGAGCCACTTCTCCTTCTGCTCCGGCGTGCCGACGCGCTCGAGCACCTCCATGTTGCCGGTATCCGGGGCGCTGCAGTTCAGACACTGCGAGGCGAGCGGGTTCTTGCCCAGTTCCTGCGCGAGGTAGGCGTAGTCGAGGTTCTTGAGACCCTGGCCCGTCTCCGCATCCGGCAGGAAGAAGTTCCACAGGCCCATCGATCGGGCCTTCTCCTTGGCGCCGTCGAGCAGCTCCAACTGCCCCTCGCCGTAGCTCCAGCGATCCTCCCGGCCCTCGCCGCGGCGGTAGTACTCCTCCGTGATCGGATCCACATAGTCGGCGATGAAGCTCTTGACCTTGGCCAGAAGCGGCTTGGCCTTCTCGGACATCGAGAGGTTGTACAGTTCGGCGTCGATACCGAACGGGTCGAGATCGGGCATGGCTCGGTTGCTCCTTACCCCACGGATGAGGGCGCTTGAGGGGGTTTGTGGTGTGAAACGGGCAAGCTATCGCAGCTTGCCCCCCGCCGCCACACTCTGAGCGCTGGGCCGGCGCCAGGCCGGCGCAGGCCTCCCCGGCCAGGGTTCAAGAACCTGTCCGAAAAACCCTCTCCTGGATCCAACGCTCCGAAGGGCAGCTCACCCGGCCAGGGCAAGAACGCCTGACACGGGTGCGCCCGCCGGCCGTCAGATCGCACCAAAGCCGCACGGAAGCGTCGCTGAGGACCCTGACCGTCGCTTCGTCCGGCGCCCGTTACGTCCGCTGGCATCCGGCTTGCTCAACCATCGCGCGCCCCATTGCCAGAGGAGAACCTCCGCAATGTCACAATTCCAACCACTTCACCGCATAGCCGGTTCAGGCCTGAGCCGAACCGCCGTCCTAGGACTATGCGCGGCCCTCGCGCTCACCCTGCTGGCCGCGCCGGCAGCGGCTCAACTCACCGGCCGGCTCGCCGGCCAGGTCATGGATGCCGACGGAGCGCCGCTTCCTGGAGCGACCGTCACCGTCAACTCACCCAATTTGATGGGCTCGCGCACCGAGTTCACCGACGCTGAGGGCGATTTCAGCTTCCGCACCCTGCCCCCCGGCGTCTACACCATCCAGGCCGAGCTCGAGGGCTTCGTTCCGCAGCAGCGCAGCGAGGTCGAAGTCCGCCTCAGCCGGGTCACCGAGATCCGGTTCTCGATGGCTCTGGGCGAGTTCAGCGAGGAGGTGACGGTGGTCGCGGAGACGCCCGTGGTCGACCCCGAACAGGTGTCGACCTCGCAGACCTTCGGCGTGGAGTACCTGAAGAAGGCCTCCATCGGCTCGGCGAATCGCAGCTACCAGAGTGTCCTGACGCAGGCCGCGGGGGTCGCCGGCGGCGGCAACCCGAACGTGTACGGCTCCACCCTCGGCGAGAACGCCTTCTACATCGACGGCATCGACTCGACCGACCCCGTCACCGCGACCTTCAACATCAACCTGAACTTCGACACGATCCAGGAGATCAACCTCGAGACCGGCGGCTTCGAGGCCCGCTATGGCCGCGCCACCGGCGGCTTCGTCAACGTGGTCACGAAGTCCGGCGGCAACGAGTTCTCGGGCACCGTGGACGTCCGCTACCGGGACACCGACTTCAACACGAGCGGCGATCACTTCGACAAGGACGAGAACATCGTCGAGTTCCGGGAAACCGGCGCCACCCTCGGCGGCCCGTTCACCCGCGACAAACTCTGGTTCTACGCGGCAGCAAACCCGGTGCGTTCGAAGTCGACGCCCACCGAGTCGCCGGCCACGCGGGACTTCGACGGCACGAACCTGATGGGCAAGGTCACTTGGCAGGCCAGGCCGGAGTGGCAGATCGTGGGCCGCTTCATCAACGAGGACGCAACGATCAGCAACGCAAACGCCGGACGCTCCGTCGCCGTCGAAGCGGCTCGCTTCCAGGAGCAACCGAAGAGCATCTTCAGCCTGGAGGCGCTCGCGCTCCCGACACCGAGCCTGCAGTGGCACATCAACGCCGCGTCCGTCAGGGGCGAACTGAACTCGTTCCCCCAGAGCGGCGACTTCGACACGATCGGGCACGTCGACACGTTCGGCGACGGTTCCAGGACGGTGAACTACACGAATCAGCAGTTCTCGGGCCGTGACCGCGACGAACTCAGCACGAACCTTGCCTGGTTCACGGACGGCATGGCCGGAGACCACGAACTTCGCGTGGGCGTCGACTACGCCGACATCTTCTTCCGCAGCCAGAACAACACCACCGGCGGCGGCTACTCGTTCGGAGACCGCTTCGGACAGCCCTACACGTTGCTCTTCTCGCCCATCGAGGCGCCGGCCGAAAACGAAGGCACTCTGCTCACGACCTACGTGCAGGACACCTGGCGAGTGAACCCCAACCTGACCATCAAGCTGGGGCTGCGCAGCGACCAGGTGGCGTTTACCAACGATGTCGGCCAGGAAGTGGCGGACATGTCCAAGCTGCAGCCGCGATTCGGAGTCGCCTGGGACATCAACGGCGACGCGAAGACGGTGGCACGGGCGAGTTGGGGACGCTTCATGCACCCCAACGCCCTTACGCTGCCGAGCTTTGCGAGGGTCAACCGGCTTCCGACCGTCCGTTGGCTTTCCTGTTCGACCTTCAGGGCCAGCCTCGGCGTGAACTGCCGGGATCAGTACCCCGGCGAGCGGACAGTCGGCGGCTTGACTGTGTCGAACTGGATCAACGATCCGGCCGGTTTCGACCCCAACGGCTGGTTCTACAACACGACGTTCTCGAGCGAGCCGAGCACGATCGCGCCGGACCTCGAGCCCACCTATGCCGACGAGTGGATCGTCGGCATCGAGCGGGAGTTGACCCGTCGCACGTCCATCGGACTGACCTACGTCAACAAGGAGACCCTCGACATCTTCGAAGACACCTGCAACGGCAACCTGCCGACGCCCGCGGCCGGCGCCGACTGCGACTACTACGTCATGGCCAACCTGCCCGGACTGACGCGGGACTACAGCGGCTTCATCCTCGACTTCGAGTCGCGGTTCGCGGACTGGATTCACATCCTCGCCTCGTACACCCACTCGGAGTCCGAAGGCAACGTCGCCTACACGCAGAACGCCGGCGTCGACTTCGACATCTACCCGGACCACTTCGACAACAGCTACGGCTACCTGGGAGATCACCGCAAGCACCGCTTCAAGGCGAACGGCTACGTCGATCTGCCGCTCGACTTCACGCTGGGCTTCGAGGCCTTCTGGTCGTCGCCGGGGGTCTACACCGCGACCGAAGCGTCCGAAATCTATGGACGCATCTTCACGGAACGTCGCGGGAGCCGGAGAATCAACGACAACTACGGGCTCCACCTACAGGCGGCAAAGGGCTTCACCTTCGGACGCGATCTGCGCTTCGAGTTGATCGCGAGTGTCTTCAACGCACTCGACGATGAGCAGGTTGGGACCGTCTGCACGCGCGTCGAGGGTTGCGCCGGCGGCCTGGACCTGGACGCAGCGGCGACCTACGGCCAGCCGCGACGCTACGAAGCCGGCGTCCGCTTCGAGTTCTAGGGGGGGGCCTGCGCTACCGAACGCCACATGGGCCGAACTCCGAGCCCGCGAGGCCTTCGGCGGCGCTAACCGCCCCGCCCCCAACGGGAACGGCCCGGCGTCTCACCAGTTGAGACGCCGGGTTTCCCGCTGCGGGTAAACGATTCGGTGGCTTGCAACGTAAGAGCTATTGACCACACAGGCCCCAGAGGGAGGTCCGCTCTACCGATGCTGAAGTACGCAACAACGATCCTGCTCCTCGCGTGGCCCGCCTACGCCCTGGCCCAGCAACCCGACCCGCCGCGCACCGAGTTCGCGGATCAACTCGATGTCCGGCTCGTCCACGTGGACGTCCGGGTCGAACGCAGGGGAAAGCCGGTCACCGATCTCGGGGTTGAGGACTTCCTCCTGCTGGAGGACGGCGAGCCCGTGGAGATCGCCGTGTTCTCGCCTCCGGAACCCGCAGGCGCCAACCGCGATTCCGCCGGGCAGGCGGGCGAAACCGGCGCGAAGGCCCCCGCTGACACGGCCGCCGCTTCAGCAACCGAAGCTCCCGCCGACGACCTCCCCACGGTCGCCGTATTCGTCGATGATGTCGGCCTGGGACCGGGCCAGCGAAGGCGGGCCGTGCAGACGATCGAGGCGCTGTCCGACCCCGCCAACCCGAACAGCGACAACCTGGTGGTCTTCCGGCACTTCCGGCGCGGACGCCTGACCCTTCAGCGGGCGGTGGACGCGGCATTCGACCCCGCGGACTTCCGGGAGTTGAACAAAGCCGTCGCGGTGCGGGAACAGCAGGGCGTTTTCTTCGCCATGCGCGAGATCCAGAGTTCGCTTGCCCACTCCAGTTGCATCGACGCCAGGGGGCAACTCCTCGGCGTGGCCGACGACTACGCCGCGAACGCCTACGCCACGACCGGAATGCGCGCCCAGTTGCTCGGCGATGCGATCGAGTATCTGGGCGCCTTGCCGGGACGCAAGCTCCTGGTCGTGCTCGCCGGACGTCTCGAACTCCAGCCGGGCGTCGCGATTCTCGAGCACCTCCAGGACCTCTGCCCCGACCTGTCGAGCGAGCTGAGCAGCCGCATCCTGAGCGCCCAGAACTCGGCGAACACGCTGCACCGCGTAGCGGGTCTGGCGAACTCGCATCGGGTGACCCTGATGACGGTAGACGCCAGGGGCATCAGCGCGCCGTCCCAAGCCAACGCGGCCCTGGATTCGCCGCGCTTCGGCGGCAGTCAACTGAACCAGATGATCACGGATGCCAACCTGCAGTCCGGTCTCACGCAGCTCGCAACGGAGACCGGGGGCAGCACGATCTTCAACGCGAACAACGTGGTCAAGCCCGTGCTCCGATCTCTGGAGGAAGCGGAGGCGGTCTACACGCTGGCCTTCTACCCCCAGCACGAGCGGACCGGGGAGCGGCACGTTCTGGAGGTTCGCCTGGTCGGGGATGCGCGGCGGAGAACCAGACTGAGCTACCGCCGCAGCTACATGGATCGAACGATGCAGCAGGAATGGGCAGACGGTCTGCGCACCGCGGCCCGGGCACCGGAGCTACGCCCGGAGTCGAGTCTCCCCAACCCTCTCGGCGCGCAGCTCGCCGTCACTGCGGACGCGGACGGGCTTGTGGCCATCCTGAGCCTCGACGCCGACGCTGTAGCGACACTGATGAGTCTCTCCAATCAGAGCGAACGGCGGCTCCGGCTCTGGCTCTACGTCGTCGATCCCGAAGGCCGGGAAACCGCGGCTCGCGAGGGGTTCCTCCCGGCGCCAGTCGATCCCGGTCCCTGGCAGGCCAACATCCGCCTGGCCCTGCCGGCCGGCGAGTGGACCGTCGCCGCAGGCCTCCGCGACGAAGTGACCGGAGAGATCAGTCTGCTGCGCGACACGCCTCCGAACGCGCCGTCGCTGTAGCTGAGCCAGGCGACCCGGCGGGATCGGCGCTCGAACCTCAGCCGACCTCTACAGCAGACGACCCGTATAGCTCACGTAGCCGGCCGGCATCGCCTTCGCTCAGGCCGTGGACCCTCAGCAGCACGCGGCCCTCGGCGACGTGATGGTCGAGGTCTGACGGCCGACCGCGGCCACTCCGGATTGCCCGGCCCGGCAGCAGCCCACCTTCCCAGAGCACCCGCAGCACGGTCATGACAATCAGTCCCAGGGCCGTGCCCTCGTAGGTGACCACACCGACCGGCGGGCCGGCGACGATCGACATGCCGCCGGTCGGCAGCGGGTAGGCGAGGGCCGTCCCGGCCGCCAGGCCGAAGGCGGCCAGACCACCGAGGACGGCACCGGCCAGGGCGAACAGGAGGACCCGGGACTTCGGCTTCGGCAGCGGCAGTTCGTCGTCTTCAAGCGGCACGGGGCTGCGCACCTCGATCCGGGAAGCCGCGACGCCCGACTCGAGCGCCGCCTCGACCGCCGCCC
The DNA here is from genome assembly GCA_965247095.1 of Candidatus Multivorans sp. Classification (GTDB taxonomy): domain Bacteria; phylum Acidobacteriota; class Thermoanaerobaculia; order Multivoradales; family Multivoraceae; genus Multivorans. The sequence continues at coordinate 2,339,254 of OZ251997.1, forward strand.
GCAGGTCCGCGACACGCTCGAACACGGCCTCCACCAGATGGCGGTCACTGGCCGCCGCCATCACGCCGCCCCTCCGCCTGGAACCGGCGCCGCCGACCCGGTCGCCGCGGCGCCCGAGGTCGCCGGCACGCTCTCCTCACCCGCCGCGTGCCGCCAGCCCTGGCGCATCTCCCACACGGAGACGATCGGCAGCAATTGGGTGAACGTGAAGTAGAGGCAGGCGAAGACGCCGATCGCGCCGATCATGATGCCGAACTCCACCCAGCTCGGCATGTAGTCGCCGATGCTGTAGGCCAGCCGAGGCGTGGACAGGGACGGCACAACGATCAGGAACCGCTCGAGCCACATGCCGACCAGCACCCCGACGCCGACCAGAGCGGTCGGCAACGGGCGCCGTCCGCGCGGGAAGGACAGCACGGCCACCGGGATCACCAGGTTCACCGTCACCATGGTCCAGAACGGCACCGCGAAGCCGCCGTGCAACAGGGTGTGGTGGACCATCTTCTCCGGGAGGTCACCGCTGTACCAGACCGTCAGGTGCTCGGCGAAGGTGAAGTAACCCCAGACCAGGGACATGGTCAGGAACAGCAGCCCCAGGTTGTTGAACACGCGATGGGTCAGGAAGCGCTCGAGCCGCAGGCCGCGGCGGAGCAGCGCCATCGCCACCATCAACACGCCGATCCCCGAGAAGATCGCGCCGACGACGAAGTAGGGCCCGAAGATCGTGCTCTTCCAGCCCGGCGTCCGGGTCATCGCGAAGTCCCAGGACACGATCGTGTGCACCGAGACCGCGACCGGAATGATCGCCACCGCCAGGATGCGGATCCCCCACTCCAGGCTGTGCCACTGCTGCGCGGTGCCGCGCCAGCCGAGCGCGAGGACCGCATAGAAGCGCTTCCTGAGGCCCGCCGCCGCGCGGTCCCGCATCACGGCCGCATCCGGAATCAACGGCAGGAACAGGTAGAGCGCGCTGCCGACGATGTAGGTCGTGATGGCGGCGACGTCCCAGACCAGGGGCGAGCGGAAGTTGGGCCACAGCATCCGGCTGTTGGGGTAGGGGATCATGTAGTAGAAGATCGTCACCCGGCCGAGGTGAATCAGCGGGAACAGGCCGCCGATCGCGAGCGCGAACAGCGTGATCGCCTCCGCCGAGCGGGTCACCGGCCGCCGCCACTCCGCCTTCGTCACCCGCAGGATCGCCGAGATCAGCGTGCCGGCGTGGCTGATGCCGATCCAGAAGACGAAATTGATGATGTAGAAGCCCCAGAACACCGGCCGGTTGATGCCGGTGACGCCGATGCCGTTCGCGATCTGGTAGCCCCAGCAGTAGAGGAAGACCAGGACCAGGGCGCCGCTTGCGAGGGATCCCGCGAGCAGACCGGGACGGCGCCGGTCGAGGCGGCTCAGCAGCTCGCCGTCGAGGGCGGCGGCCGGGCGCTGGGGCCGATCCGTCACTCGGCCGGCGCCCGCCATTCCGAGCCACTCAGATAGGCGACACCGGGCCTGGTATCGAGATCGCCCAGGAGGCTGAAGGCCCGCGGCGACTCCGCCCATCGGGACACTTCGCTCTCCGGATCCTCGAGGTCGCCGAATGCGATCGCCTTGGTCGGACACGACTGCTGGCAGGCCGTCTTCACGTCGCCGTCGGCGACCTCCCGCTCCTCCTGAGCCGCTTCGTCCTTGCCGGCCACGATGCGCTGGACGCAGAAGGTGCACTTCTCCATCACCCCGCCGGGACGCACGCTCACGTCGGGGTTCAACTGCGAATCGAGCGGCGCCGGGAACTCGGCGTCGAACCAGTTGAAGACCCGCACCGTGTACGGGCAGTTGTTGGCGCAGAACCGCGTGCCGATGCAGCGGCTGTACACCATCGCGTTCAACCCCTCGGGGTTGTGGTACGTCGCGTAGACCGGGCACACCGGTTCGCACGGCGCGGCCCCGCAGTGCTGGCAGAGCACCGGCATGAAGCGGGTACGGACGTTCGGAAAGTCGCCCTCGTAGTAGCGCTCGATCCTGAGCCAGTGCATGGCACGGCCTTCGCGCGCCTGCTCTTCGCCCACGGTCTGGATGTTGTTCTCGGCCGCGCACGCGACGACGCAGGCCTCGCAGCCGGTGCAGCGGTCGAGATCGATGGCCATGCCCCAGCGCGTCATGCCTTCTCCTCACGGGTTGCCTGGACTGCCGGGCGGCGTGGACGTCCGAGCCGGCGCACGAAGCCCCGGTCCCCGTCGGTCTCCTGCTTCAGAGCGTGTGCCCCGCCGCTGTCGTGGGGCGCCCAGCCCACCGGAATGTCCTCGGCCTGCCGTAACCCGCGGCCATAGATCACCGGCCGCTCGCTGCGCTTGGGCCGGCGGAGCCTCTCGACCCGCACGTTGACGTTGCCGCGCGCGAACGCGGCCGCGCCCGTCACCCGGCGGTCCGCGTCGAACAGAGCGTTCACGTTGACGCCCCGGCCACGCGCGTAGCGGCCGTAGTCGGCGTGACCGCCGCCGACCGGCACGCCGATGCAGCCGGGCCGCACGGTCGGCAGCACGATCGCCGGGAGTTCGATGTCGGCCGCGGTTCCGGTCAACCGCACGATATCGCCGGTGCGGATGCCCAAGCGGTCCGCGTCGGCGGTCGCGATCTCGGCCCAGGACCCCCACATCACGGTCGAGAGCGGGTCGGGAAGTTCCTGCAGCCAGGGACGGTTGGCGCCCCGTCCGTCGCCGAGCTTCAGCGATTCGAACGGGATCACCGTGAACGATTCCACGCCCGCCGGAGCCGTGGGCGCCGCCTGCGCGGCGGGATCGGGCAGCCCCGGCGCCTCGTCCTCTCCGCCAGCCGGCGGCGCCGCCGCCGGAGCGCGGCGCATCTCTTCGCTTCCAAACAGGCCACCGGCATCGGTCGTCCTGCGCACGAACTGGCGCGCGTTCAGAGCGCCGGCGACCAGGGAGGCCGGCAACGCAGCCGGGCCGCTCCCGTTGCCGTCGGCGGCTTTCGTGGCCGCAAAGGCATCGCTCAGCGCGGCCTCGACCGCCTCCTGGAAGCCCGGCCAGGGCAGGTCAATGCCGGCCGTCGCCGACAGGGCCAGGACCACATCGCCCGGATGCCGCGCTTCGCCCCGCGGCGCGACGGTCGGCGACGCGATGAGCAGCGCCGGCACGCCGCGAACCGAATCGGGTTCCACCGCCTGGAAGCGCTCCAGGTCGGTCTGGATCGGCAGCAGCAGGTCGGCTCGCAGTGTCGTGTCATCGAAGAAGGCGGACAAGGCGATCACGGTGCCCGTACACTCGAAGGCGTCAGCCAGTCCTGGCATCGCATAGAGCGGATCGGCCTCCGAGACGACCAGTACTCCCCCGTCGCCCGCGGCTGCCAACCGGTCCGCCAAAGCGGCCGGCGCTACCGATGCCGCCGCGTCACCCGCCACCCGCTCCTCGAACCCGAAGTCCACACCGGCGAAGACACCGCCATCGCGGCCCAACGCGCCCAGCAGCAAGTTGAGGGCGAGCGCGGCCCCGCCCGTGGCGACGCCGTTCTCGCCCTCGAGCGCCGATCCCCCGACCATCGCCAGCGGTCGGCGGGCGCGGGAGAGTTCGGCGGCGAGGCGGTCGATCCGGTCGGCGTCGATGCCGCAACGCTCGGCGGTCGCCGCCAGATCGGGCGGCGCCTCCGGGTAGAGCGCTTCGTAAGCCTCTCGTGCCGCCTCCGGGACCGTACCGGTACCCAGCAGCAGCCCGGCCAGCCCGCGCGCGAACACGCCCTCGGTTCCCGGCCGTACCGGCAACCAGTCGTCCGCGTTGGCCGCGGTCAGCGAGTGCCGCGCCTCGACCTGCACTAGCTTCCCGTGTCGATCGGCCGTCAGTTCGGCGTAGGCGCCGGCAAAGTGGACCGGACTGCGCCAGCGGTCGAGGAAGGGCGCTCCGATGCTGAGAACATAGTCTGCGCGCGCCATGTCATAGGCAGGCCGCCAGGCCTCACCGAACGCGAGCCGGGCGGCCTCCCGTTCGACCACCGCATCGGCCGCCTGCCAGTGAACCGGCGGCGGCGCACCGACGGCGGCAGCAAACCGACGCCACAAGCCCAGCAGCGGGCCTGAAGGCGCCCCCGAGACAACCGTCGTCGCGGCCGGCGCCGCCGCGATCGCCGACGCCGCGGCCTCCAGCGCCTCCTCCCAGGACACCGGCGCCAACTCGCCCGAAGCCGCCCGCCGCATCGGCGCCGTCACCCGGTCCGGGTGATACAGCTCCTGCAGGGCCGAGTGCCCGAGCGCGCAGACGCCGCCACGGTTGACGAAGCCGTCCGGCAGGCCTTCGATCTTCTTCGCCAGCCGGTCGACCGTCCGCACCTCGACCTCGCAGCCGGCGCCGCACTGCCCGCAGATCGACCGTCGCCAGACCGAGGCGCCAGGCAGCGCCGTGCTCCGCCGCACCGGCGACTCGATGAGTTCCTGATCCCGCCGCCGGCACCCCTCGAGCACCGCCACGCCGGCCGCGGCGTAGACCTTGAAGAAGTCCCGCCGACCAATCGTGACCCGGGGTTCGCCGCGCTGCCCGCCGCCGCTCATCCCATCCTCACCGGTGGCAGGCCAGGCAGTCGTCGCTGGCTTCGTTGTCGCGGTGGCACTGGATGCACCACCCCATGTCGGCGACGTTGCGCACGGGCTCGGCAACCGTCATCGAGGCGACGTCGCCGTGGCAGGTCAGGCACTCGATGCCGGCGCGGGCGTGGGCGCGGTGGTTGAAATGAACCATCGCCTTGTCGGGGATGACGTTCACCTTGGCCCACAAGATCGGCTCGCGGTTTTCGTTCGCGGCCATCACTTTCTGGACTTCGGGATGGTCGGGGATCTCCCGGCGGTGGCAGCCGGCGCAGGCCTGGACCGACGGCATGCCGGCGTGCACGCCCTCCTCCGCGCCGCGGTGGCACCGCGTGCATTCGAGCCCGGCCTCGATGTGGACCTGGTGGTTGTAGGCGATCGGCTGTTCCGGCGTCGGCAGGTTCTGGGTCGGGCCGCAGGCGAGGGCCAGCACGGCGACCAAGGCAAGAAAGCCGGGGTCTCCGGTCGGCGCGCAAGGATCAGAACCTGGGAACGCGGGCGTCTCGCCCGCATCCGGCCTTGCGCCGGATCTAGCACTGCAGCTTCCGGTCCTCAAGCTCAGACTTCGCGAATCCGCTGGTAGGAGGGGACTTCCTGCAACCGTGTCCAGTAGCGCCGCACGTTCTCGCCGAAGTCGTCGATGCCGAGCGATGTCGCCAGGTGCAGCCCGTAGCCGACGCAGATGTCGGCGATCGTGAACCGGCCGCAGCACAGGAAGTCACGCCCGTCGGAGGTCGCCTTCTCGACCAGCCGCAACCGGCCCAGGAACCACTTGCGGTAGTCCTCGGCGACCTGGGGAATCCGGCGTTCCTCGGGCTCGAGGCGCGTGTAGCGAAGGAACAACGTCTGCGGGAAGGTCAGCGTGGCGTCGCTGAAGAACAGCCAGTTCAGGAAGGCGCCGTACTCCGGGTCATCCACGTCGACGGCGATCGGGGTCGGACCGTAGCGGTCAACCAGGTATTTGGCCATGCCCGAGGACTCCGTCATGTGGACATCGCCGTCGATCATGTACGGGACCGTGCCCAACACGTTGGTGCCCAGGTAGTCCTTCTTGAACACCCGCGGCGGAAAGGGCAGCACGTGCAGCTCGTAGTCGATGCCCATCTCCTCCAACGTCCACACCGGACGGAGCGAGCGGGCGCCCTTGCAGTGGTAAAGCTGAATCGTCACGATGAATCTCCGGCGGCGCCGACGGCCGCTGCCCAACTCGGCTTGCGCTTCTCGCGGAAGGCGGCCATACCCTCCGCCGCCTCCTCGCCCTGGAACATCCGACGGCTCCAGCCCTGGGTCAACTCGAACCCTTCGGCGAGCGAAATGTCCGGCACCGCCCGCACCAGCTTCTTGCACTCGACCACCGCGGTCGGGCCGCCCAGGTTGATCGCGTCGATCTCCTCCTGGACCACCGACCACAGGTCTTCGCGCGGCGCCGCCTTGTGGGCCAGGCCGTACTCCACCGCCTGGCGGCCGCTGAAGCGGTCACCGGTCAAGAACAACCTCATGCCGTGATGCGGCCCCAGCTTGCGCAGGCAGACAACGGCGATGATCGCCGGGATGACGCCGATCCGCACTTCGCTGAAGCTGAACATCGCCTCCTCGGCGGCGATGACCAGGTCCGAGGCCGCGACCATGCCCAGGCCGCCAGCGAAGGCGTGGCCGTTCACCGCGGCGATCACCGGTTTCTCGCCCTCCCAGATTGCGGTGAGCAGATCGGGATAGGGAACGACCCGATCCGACTCGCCCTCGCCGGGCTGCCGCTTCAGGTCGGCGCCCGAGCAGAAGCCCTTGCCGGCGCCGGTGATCACGATCGAGCGCACGTTGTCGTCGGCCTGGGCCGCCGCCAGGTGGTCGTAGACCTCCGTGATCAGGCCGGGCGACAGCGCGTTCCGCCGCTCCGGACGGTTGAGCGTGATTCGGGCCGCCCCGGATCGGACCTCGTAAAGCGTGTAGTCGGTCCCCGGCTGGTTCGACATGCCCATCCTCCTCCCGGCAACCCTCGGGCTGCTACGCCGTGTCCTCGTCGATGACCACCAGCAGCTCGCCGTTCCCCACCTGTTCGCCCTCGGCGACGCGGAACTCCGAGACCGTGCCTGCTTCCGGCGCCGTCACCCGGTGCTCCATCTTCATCGCCTCCAGCACCAGGAGGAGCTGTCCCGACTCCACAGGGTCGCCGACCGCGGCGTGGGTCGAGATCACCTTGCCCGGCATCGGCGCGGTCAGGCCGCCGGCGACCGCTTCGAGCCCGGCCACCGGGAACCGCGGCAACTCGCGCAGTTCGACATCGCCCTCCGGGCCGTGGACCAGCCAGCGGTCGCCGTCCTGCGTCACCGTCGCCCGCAGTCTGCGGCCGTCGATCACGAGCTCGACGCCGTCGGTGGTGCGCCGCCGGAGCGCGACCGTGTGCCGGCTCGGCTCGGCGTCTCCGCACGTGGCGTGGGTGTCGAACCCGCCGTCGCGCTGAATGCGGTACTCGATTCGGAGGGTGTCGCCGCCGGCGGGCGCGAACTCGACCCGCTCGTAGGGCATCACCGTGTTGCGCCAACCGCTCACGATCGTCGGGTGGATGCGCGCCACTTGCCTGCGGTCCTGCTGGGCTGCCATCGCCGCGGCGATTCCGGCCGACACCAACTCCGCCGCGTCCGGGGAACGCTCCGTCTGCGGCGCCACACGATCGATGAAGTCCGTCGTCGTGTCGCCGGAAAGAAACTCGGGCGACCGCAGCGTCGCCACCAGGAAGTCCCGGTTGGTCCGAATGCCCTGGACCCTCGTCGTCTCGAGCACCCGCGCCAGGCGAAGTGCGGCCTCGCGCCGAGTGGCCGCGCCGACGATCACCTTCGCCAGCATCGGATCGAACTCGATCCCGACATCGCTGCCGGTCTCGATGCCGGAGTCGAAGCGCGCCTTCATCGCCATCGCCGGCTGCCAGAACTGAACCCGTCCGGTCTGGGGCAGGAAGTCGTTCGCCGGATCCTCGGCGTAGAGCCGGGCCTCGATCGCGTGGCCGCGGATCGCCAGGTCCTCCTGCCCGAACCCGAGCAGCTCGCCCTGCGCCATCCGGAGCTGCTCCCGCACCAGATCGAGGCCCGTGATCTCCTCGGTCACCGGGTGCTCCACCTGCAACCGGGTGTTCACCTCGAGGAACCAGAAGTCGGTCGGGGTGGCGCCGTCCGCCGGCTGCTCCACCAGGAACTCCACCGTCCCGGCCGAGCTGTAGCCGATCGCCTTGCCGGCAGCGACCGCGGCCGCGCCCATGCGGGCCCGCAGGTCGTCGCTGAGGACCGGCGACGGCGCCTCCTCGATGATCTTCTGGTGGCGGCGCTGGATCGAGCATTCGCGCTCGAAGCAGTGGACGAGATTGCCGTGCAGATCGCCCAGCAACTGGATCTCGACGTGCCGCGAGGACGCCAGCCAGCGCTCCAGGAAGACGGTGCCGTCACCGAACGCGGCCTCCGCCTCGCGGCGCGCGCCTTCGACCGCGGCGGCAAGTTCCTCCTCCGACTCGACGACCCGCATGCCGCGGCCGCCGCCGCCGGCCGCCGCCTTGACCAGGGCCGGGAAGCCGACCTCGGCCGCCGCCGCGGCGAGATCCGCGCCGTCGGCAAGCTCGACCGCCTCAAGCGTCGGCACATTCGCCTCGCGCATCAACCGTTTGGCCGAGAGCTTGTCGCCCATCGCGCCGATCGCATCGGACGACGGGCCCACCCAGACCAGGCCGGCGCCGGTCACCGCGCGGGCAAAGTTCGCGTTCTCGGACAGGAAGCCGTAGCCGGGATGGACCGCGTCGGCGCCCGTGCGGGCGGCCGCGGCCAGCACCTTCTCCATGTCCAGATAGGTCTCCGCCGACGACCGGCCCTCGAGCGCTACGCCAACGTCCGCCTCGGCCACGAACGGGGCGTCGGCATCGCCGTCGGCGTAGACGGCCACCGTCGCGATCCCCATGTCGCGCGCCGAGCGGAAGATCCGCCGCGCGATCTCGCCGCGGTTGGCGACCAGGAGCCGGGTGATCAATGCCCCGTCACATCCTGAAGACGGCATAGCCCCTGGCGCCCTCGACAGCCCGGCTGTGGCAGGCGGACAGCGACAGACCGAGTACGGTACGGGTGTCGCGCGGGTCGATCATCCCGTCGTCGGAGACCCGGGACGTCGCATAGAGGCCGAGAGAGCGCTTCTCGGCCCAGTGAATCACGCCGGCCGCGCGCTTCCTGTCCGCCTCTTCGTCGAACTCGATGCCGCGCCGCTTCGCGGCCCTCCGGGTCACGATCGTCATCACGCCGGCCATCTGTTCCGGGCCCATGACCGCGATCTTCGCGGTCGGCCAGATGTAGGTGAAGCGGGTGCCGTAGGCGCGACCGCTCATTCCGTAGTTGCCGGCGCCGTACGACGCCCCGACGATCACCGACAGGTGGGGCACGCTCGAGTTCGCGACCGCGTTGATCATCTTCGAGCCGTTCTTCGTGATCCCGCCCTGCTCGTAGTCCGTGCCGACGATGTAGCCGGTGATGTTGTGCAGGAACAGCAGCGGCACGTCGATCTGATTGCAGAGCTGGATGAACTGGGTCGCCTTCTCGGCCGACTCCGAGAACAGCGCGCCGTTGTTGCCCAGAATGCCCACCGGGTAGCCGTGGATCGAGGACCAGCCGCAGACGATCGTCGGCCCGTAGAGCGGCTTGAACTCTTCGAACCGGGAACCGTCGACGACACGCCCGATCACCTCGCGGATGTCGAGCGGCGAGCGCAGATCGCGCGAAACGAGGCCGAGCAGTTCGTTGGGATCGAGCACCGGATCGTCGGCGGGCCGGCTCGGCCTGGGACCTTCCTTGCGCCAATTCAGGTGGGAGACCACATCGCGAAGCAGCCGAACGCCGTCCATCTCGTCCTGGGCCAGGTAGTCGCCGAGACCCGAGATCCGGCAGTGCATGTCGGCGCCGCCGAGGCTCTCCGGCTCCGCGTCCTCGCCGGTCGCCATCTTGACCAGGGGCGGCCCGCCGAGCGAGACCATCGCCTGGTTCTTGACGAAGATGTTGTAGTCGCTCATGCCCGGCTGGTAAGCACCGCCCGCGGTCGAGGCGCCGAAGACGATCGAGACCGTCGGGATGCGCATCTTCGAGAGCTCCGAGATCTCGTAGAACAGGCGGCCCGATTCCGCGAAGTGCCCGACCGTGCGCCTGGTCTGGACCTCGGGATCGGTGTCCGTGTTGCCGCGGAGGTCGGCGCCGGCGGACTCCACGAACTGGACGTAGGGCAGGCGATTGACCCGCGCGATCTCCAGACCCCGCATCAGCTTCTTCGAGTTGAACTCGTTGAAGGCGCCGGCCCGCACAGACGGGTCGTGCCCCAGGATCACGCACTCTGTGCCCGAGATGACGCCGACACCGAGCACGAAGCCCGAACCGACCGTGTAGTAGGAGTTCCAGGCCGCGAGCGGCGAGATCTCGAGAAAGGGGCTGTCCCGGTCGAGGGCGTTGGCCACCCGTTCGCGCACCGGCAGCTTGCCCCGGCGCCGCAGGCGGTTCATCGCCTCCGGCCCGCCGCCGCCGGCCACCTGCTCGAGGAGGCCGTTGACCTGCTCGATCTGCTCCAGGATGTCGACGCGGTTCTTCCTGAACTGCTCCGACCTACTGTTGACGCTAGATCTCAGGACCGGCATTGGCTGGATCGCCTCGTTTTCCCCGTTCTAACGTCGACGTTGGATCTGAGAACCTGCATGCGCCAAACGCTTCGCTAGTGGCGAAGCGGCGAAGAGAAGTCTGCGTGGAGGGCGGCGATCATGTCAGATCTCAGGCCGCGTCATCGCCGCCAAACTGCTCGCAGGCTCGCTGTTTGGCCCCAGCCCCCACCTCTCTGGGAGGCTACGCGCCAAGCCTCGCTCCGCTGCGTTCCTGGCGCGCTGCCTCCCAGAGGCCCTTCCGCCACTGCTCCAGGAGCACGAACTTCTGGATCTTCCCGGACGGCGTGAGCGGGAAGTCGTCGACCCGGTACCAGACCTTCGGCGTCTTCTGCGGCGACAGATGCTCGCGGCAGTAGGTGTGGAGCTCGGCGTCGCTGGCAGGGTTCGCGGAGTCCGCGTCGCGGACGAAGGCGCCCACGATCTCACCCCAGCGCTCGTCCGGTAGCCCGACCACGGCCACGTCGGAAACCTGGGGGTGTTCGAACAACAGCTCCTCGATCTCGCGCGGGTAGATGTTCTCGCCGCCGCGAATGATCATGTCCCTGAGACGGCCGGTGATCGTCGTGTAGCCGCGGTCGTCCATCGTCACCAGGTCGCCGGTGTGCAGCCAACCGTCCTCGTCGATCGTCTCACGGGTCTTGTCGGGCATCTCGAAGTAGCCGAGCATCACCAGATACCCGCGCGTGCAGAGTTCGCCCGCATCGCCGATCGGCAGCGTGGCCCCGGTCTCCGGATCGACGACCTTGAGCTCGGTCTGCGGCAGCACCGGCCCGAGTGTGGTCGCCTTGTCCACCTCGCTGTCGTCCGGCTTCATCAGGGTCACCCCGGGGGACGCCTCCGTCTGGCCGTAGATGATCGAGAACTGCACGCCGAGCGTTTTCTCGATCCGCCGCACCAGGTCGGCCGGTACCGTGGCACCGCCCGAGCAGACGGTGTGGACCGTCGACAGGTCGCGGCTCGCGAAGTCCGGGTGCTCCATCATCGCGATCAGCATCGTCGGCACGCCGAGCAGGTGGGTAGCCCCCATTTCCTCCGCCAGCGCCAGCATCAGTCCCGGGTCGAACTGGACCAGGTTGACCAGGGTCGCTCCCTGCTGGATGGGTCCGAGGACGCCCAGCACGCAGCCGCCGGTGTGAAACAGCGGCATTGGGTTGATGTAGACGCCCCCCGGCTCGACGCCCAGACGCGCGGCGACGAAGCGGGCGTTGTTCGTGATCCCGCGGTGATGGAGGTACGCCCCCTTGGGAAAGCCCGTTGTGCCCGATGTGTACTGGATCTGCACCGGGTCGTCCGGGCTCACGTCGGGCAGGACGACATCGTCGGGGGCGGAGGCTGTGAACTCCTCGAAGTCGTCGAAGGGGATGAGCTCGCGCAACTCCGGCAGGCCATCCGCAACCTGCCTGAGCGACTCCTCCATCGGGTTGCCGCGGAACGAGCGCAGGTAGAAGATGCCCGAAGACCGCGACTGTCGCAGCACGTACTCGAGTTCCCTCGGCTGGTACGCCGGGTTGACGGTCACGAGCACGACCCCGGCCAGACCGGCGCCGTACTCGAGCAGCACCCACTCCGGGATGTTCGGCGCCCAGACGGCTACCCGGTCGCCCTTCGCGAAGCGCGCCGCCAGGGCCCGCGCCACCCGCTCGGCATCGGCAAGGAGTTCCGCGTAGGTCCAGGAGCGCCGCTCGCCCGGCACGCCTTCGATCAGCGCAACCTGGTCCGGCGCCCTGGCGGCGGCCTCGCGGAGGATGCCCCCGACCGTCGTCTCGAGCACGGGTGAACTGGTGTCTGCGGGAACGTAGCTCTCGGTCAGCGGCATCTTCGGTCTCCTCCAGAATCTGGACCCGGAATCGTAGCCGCTAGGGCCCGGTGGCGTCCTGGGAACGCGGGCGTCTCGCCCGCATCCGGACGGCCGCAGCCCCCGGAAGCGTCTTTGGGAACGTCTACTCGCTCGCCGAACCTGGTCTGACTAGTCAGATACAGTTGGCGCATGGCCATCACATACTCGACCTACGAAGCGAAGGCTCGTTTCTCGGAAGTCCTCCGGCAGGTCCGCCAAGGGAAGACGATAACGATCTCCTACCGAGGGAAGCCGGCGGCCGAGATTCGGCCGATCCAGCCGAAGAAGCAGACGCTCGAGGAGCGCTTGGACGATCTTGAGCGTCGGGGGATTCTCGTGCCTGCAAGCGACCCAAACGCAGTGATTCGGCCGATTGCGCACCGTCCCGGCGCTCTGAAGCGCTTCCTCGCTGAGCGCGCCGAAGATTGACAACCGCGTACGTAGACAGTTCCCTGCTCGTCGCCGTGGCCTTCCGGGAAGAAGAGCACGAACGGCACGTCGCCCGCCTCGACGGAACCCGGCGCCTCGTATCCTCCAACCTTCTCGATGCGGAAGTTCGTTCCGCACTGATCCGGGAACTCACCTTTGCCGTACCGCCGCTGCTGGGACGGCTCGAGTGGATCTTCCCCGACCGGGTTCTGACCCGCGAGATCGAACGGGTCCTTGCGGTGGGCCGTCTGCGCGGAGCCGATCTCTGGCACCTGGCCACTGCTCTCTATCTGGCGCCCAACCCAGGCGAGATGACCTTTCTGACGGTGGATCAACGCCAGCGAGAGGTGGCCGCCGCTGTCGGCTTTCGGGTGTGAACCGCCAACGAGGCCCAGATGCCCGCTGCTACCCTTCGCGCCCATGACGGAACAAGTCGCCGAGAAGATCCTCGACTCCCTCTACCGGGTGGTCGTACCGCTGCCGAACAACCCGCTCAAGGAAGTGAACTGCTACGTCCTGGCCGAGGACGACCGCTTCCTCGTCATCGACACCGGCATGAACCGGCCCGAATGCCGCGAAGTCCTGGCGGCCGGGCTCGACGAGATCGGCGTCGACCTGGAGAAGACCGACTTTCTCGCCACCCACCTGCACGCGGACCACCACGGACTGATCCCGGACCTGCTCCGGCCAGGACGCACCGCGTCGATGGGCGCAATCGACGCCGCCCACATGGGCCGGGCCCACGGCGGCTGGTCGGTCGACAGTCCGATGGGCGTGTACCTGAAGCGCAGCGGCTTCCCGCCCGACGAGCTCGCCGAGTCCTTCCGGCGTCATCCGGGCGCCCGCTTCAGCGGCAGCCACCACATCGAGTACGCGCCGCTGCACGAGGGCGACGTGGTCGAGATCGCCGGCTACCGGCTCGAGGTCGTCGACACGCCGGGCCACACCTTCGGCCACATCTCGCTCTACGACCGGGAGAAGAGCCTGTTCATCGCCGGCGACCACATCCTCGGCGACATCACGCCGAACATCCAGGCCTGGGCCGACGACCACGATCCGCTCGGGCTCTACCTGGACAGCATCGCCAAGGTCGAGGTCCTCGACGTCGACCTCTGCCTGCCCGGCCACCGCAGCCTGATCCACGACTTCCAGGGCCGCTGCCGCGAACTGCGGGAGCACCACGAGGAACGCGGCCAGGAAGTCGTCGACATCCTGCGCGAGAACGGCGAACGCAACGCGTACGAAACCGCCGCCCTGATGACCTGGGACATCCGCGCCAAGTCCTGGGACGACTTCCCGATCATGCAGCGCTGGTTCGCCACCGGCGAAGCGATCGCTCACCTACGGTGGCTGGAGGACCTGGGAGAGTTGCAGCGCGAAGACGCCGGCGGGCGGATTCTGTACAGCGCTTGACTCACTCCATGTGAGCGCGCGAGAGCGCCGTGGCCGGGCCATCGGGCCAATAGAACGAACCCGGCACCTTGGCCGCCAGATAGCCGCCGATCGACGACCGTGACGCCCGTGACTCCTGTAGGATCGGGCTGCTAGTCGCGCCTGCGAACCACACGAAACGAGGCTCCATGAAGGTCTTCATCAGCCATTCCCACGCGGACGCGCCTTGGGCCGCCCGGGTCTCCGATGCGCTGGAACAGACCGGCCTTGAAGTATGGAATTCCGACCGCAATCTGCTTCCCGGCGACAACTGGGCCGCAGAGGTGGCCCGCGCCCTGGAAGAATCCGAAGCGATGGTCGTGCTGCTGACGCCCGACGCGGTCAACTCGCCGTACGTGAAGCGCGAGATGGAGTACGCGCTAGGCGCCAAGAGCTACAGCAATCGCTTGATTCCCGTCGTCATCGGTGACCGCAAGCGTCTTCCGGCGGACCAGATTCCGTGGATCGTCCGGAGGCTACCTTGGGTCGAACTGGAGAGCGCCTACACCGAAGTCCAGCCGATCGCAGACGCGATCCGCGGACACGCCTGATTCCGCGCCACGTCTGCCTCCCCTCGCTCCGCTCGCGTGCCGAACGAAGTCTTCCTCTCCCACTCCAGCCAGGACCGACCGTTCGTCAAGAAACTGCTCAAGGTTCTACGGCGGCATGGGATTCCCGTCTGGTACAGCGAGACGAGCATCCGCGGAGCCCAGCAATGGCACGACGAGATCGGCGAAGCGCTAGGACGCTGCGACTGGTTCGTCCTCGTGCTCTCGCCCGACGCCGTCGAATCCAAGTGGGTCAAGAGAGAGCTCCTCTACTCGCTACAGCAGGATCGCTTCGAAGGAAGAATCGCCCCGCTGTTGCATCGACCGTGCTCCCCTGACGACCTGTCGTGGACCCTGTCCCAGATTCAGAAGATCGACTTCACGCACAACTTTGACGACGGCTGCCGGGCTCTGCTCGGCATCTGGAGCGTGGCGTATGCTCCGACCCAGGGCCCCTCCGGTATGTAGCTCAGTCCGAGAAACGCGGCACGAACTCCCGCGCCCGCGGGTCGTTGAAGGCCGGCGAATCGGCCCGCCACTCGAGCCTCACGGTCCGCTTCGCCAGCTTGGGCGCAGAGTACACGTAACGTTGGTCGTACTCGCGATAGATCGCGTCCATGAACTTCTCCATCCGGAGGGCGCTTCGGGGCGAAGGCCAGTCAGCCAACACGGCTCGACTCTCGGGGTCCACCATCGCCAAAGCCAACGCCTCGTAACGCGAAATGTCGTTCCGGACCCCGTCACGTCCCGTGAGGCCCAGAAGAACGTCGTGATACCGAACGATCGATTCGACCACCTCGCCATCTCCGCGGACGGCGATGTCGTTGGCCGCCACGTTACCCGCATCGTCAGCCTTCAGGAAGTGCGCCGCCTCGGGTGCGAGGGGCCCTTCCCGACTGGCGCGAATGACGGGCAGGAATCCGTAGACAAGGTTCGGGTAGGAGATGTGCAGGTTCGTGCAGTCGCCGACCGCTTCTTCCATCCGGTTCGTCAGGTTGCGGAAGGCGTTGAGCGTGCCCTTGATCGACACAGCCACGCGAGCGACGCACGCAGAAGGGCGGTCGCGGCACGATGTCGTCGGGGTGAAAGCCCCCTTCTACGACGAGACGAGAGGCCACATACCAGTGGAGCGGCCTGATGTGCCCCTGGCTCTAGTACTAGCCATCGTCAACTGCGATCCGGGCCTCGATCTCGCCGAGGATTGCGGCGAGTCGATCTACTGCGCGCCCGAGCAACTCTGAGTCCGGAGGGACCGCCGTTCGCTGGTCAACCTGCTCACACCACCATCGCCTCTGAACGAAACCGCTCAGCCTCTCGCTTCGCTTCCCGTTCGAGCACACGGCCACACTCGTCAGTAGACCGGCCCGTAAGCGCAGAAAGTACGGAGGGGCCGCACAAGTCCTCGACTCCGGAAATGTCATGGAGGCGAACACCCATGGCCTGGGCCACAAGGTCCATGCCGCCGTGCAGCCGGACCAACTGCCGCCTCAGTACACCCAGGTTCTGGGCCTCCTGATCTCTGCCCGCCTCTTCCCTCCGCCCGGCCTGCGATCCCGCGGGGTCTTCAGTTAGGCCGCCGTCTTCTGCCACGGAGTGTTTCAGGAGCCACTCCCATTCCGCGGCTTTCTTGAGGACGTCGTTCACGACGGTCCGGGCCACCATGTCGAGCGGATTCTGTACAGCGCTTGACGGACCAGCCCGCACGAAACGGACGGCAACCTCGCGAAGTCCGACTCGAGCAACATGAGGAGTGGACCACAGCAAGCCCGGCCCTGCGTCACTCGCCCATCCCGGCAAGAGCCTCGTCTACGTAACGAACGTCGAACTCCTCCGGATCGAAGTCCTCGCCCATCCACTCCCTCACGTCCTCATGCTCGGGGTGATCCGGGTCCTTCAGGATCTCCAACTTTCCGTAGTACCCCCAGACCCCTCCGGAGTCTTCCGGAGGACAACGTCGTTTGCCACCAGTGCATGCCGGGAGACGGATTGACGAGTCGTACGAGAGGATCTTCTGCAGCGTGACCCGGTGCGCCCACCCGTCGCCGAAGTCGTACTCGTAGGTGAGCCAGTCCTTCTCGTGTTTGAGGAGTTGGCTGACGCCAAACTCCCTCTCATCGAGGGTCGCCGGCATGCCGGGCAACACCCAATCGTCATCCCAGGGGTTCGGAACGGCATAGGTCTGCCTGCCCTTGACGAACATGTGGAGGTGTCCGTCGAGCCAGCCCATGGCCACCTGGATGACGTCGTGCAGGCGGTCAAGCGGCTGTGAAGGCGGCACGAGAACGCGCCGCCAGATGGGCGGCTTCGTGCCCCTCAAGTCGACTCTGAGCTGGTAGGTGAAGCGATCCGGCATCTGGCAGGAACTCCTGTCTGACTTTGGAACAGTTGAAGCGACTCCGGGCTGCCGGGCCGCGACAAGGCTCAAGAGTGCAGACAGTACAATCTCGGCTCACCTGACGCCAGATAGAGTCGACCGGCTGACCCTTGACCTCGGCCAACTACACGACAATGTCCATCGCCATCGTCGTTTTCGTGCGGTAGCCGACGGCCCGCGGTCGGTCGCACCTACCCGCTACGAACGGGAACCACTTGGAGTTCGGGCGGCACGGGACGCGGTGAAGAAAGGGGCACCTCTGGAGGCCCGAGGCCGGACTTCCGGCGGCATTGGAGCAGCGTCGCGCTCTACAGGCCGCGCTTCAGTCTGAGAGTCGCGGGTCGAACTGTCGCACGACCGGTTCCTGGAGCGCGGGTGAGTCTTCCCGCCAGCCCAACCTCACGGTGCGCTTCGCCAGCTTGGGGGCAGAGTAGACGTAACGTTGGTCGTACGCGCGATAGATCGCGTCCATGAACTTCTCCATCCGAAGGGCGCTTCGGGGCGAAGGCCAGTCAGCCAACACGGCTCGACTCTCGGGGTCCACCATCGCCAAAGCCAACGCCTCGTACCGGGAAATGTCGTTCCGGACCCCGTCGCGCCCCGTAAGGCCCAGAAGAACGTCGTGGTAGCGGAGGATCGATTCGACCACTTCGCCATCTCCGCGGACGGCGATGTCGTTGGCCGCCACGTTACCCGCATCGTCGGCTTTCAGGAAGTGCGCCGCCGCGGGCGCCAAGGGCCCTTCCCGGTTGGCGCGAATGACGTGTCTGCCTAACCACGGTGCCGCCACCGCCGCAGAATGTCGACGCCTTCCTGAAGGTCGCGTTCAATGCCGGGCGGCGAATTGCCATTCAGAGAAACCAGCACTTGCAGCGCTTCCCGTGGTTCGAGCTTCAACACGCCGCCACCCAGCGGGTGCCCCTCGATTTCGCAACTGAGACTGGTCAAGGTCGTTTTCCAGCGTCGGCGCAGCCGAGCCGCATCAACACCCGTGGCATTCAATCGAACCGCATGCACGGCGTTGGTGCAGGTACAGCGTGCCCGGTTCTCGACCAGAGCGGGCCCTTCTCCGCTCATGTAGGAGAGAAAGAAGTCGGGAACAGCCACATGGGGCACGGCGTACCAAGAACTTCGAACGCGGCACTTGTAGCGTTGGCGCGCCTCTTCCCCGCGAGGCGAATCCAGGTACCGCCGCACCGCAACCGGCAACGACACCTGAGGGTCGAGCGCGAGCAGGAAATTCGGTCGGTCATCGGATCGCCAACCGGCCACCGTCTCGTCCGTGATCGCCTCACCCTGCAGTTCCCGGCCGCTACGCACTGTCGGACGAAGCAGGTCCGACGGAATCTGCAGTTCTTCGGCTTCCGACGGCCGCAGGTGGAAGAAGTCGTTGGCGCCGGAGACGTAGCCGATACCCACGGCGGCCACCCGGCCGAGCGCCGTCGTCAGTTCGGAAGCCCTGAGGTCGTCGTAGGCAGAGCGAATCCGGCTCGGCAGGAGCATCGGCCGGAGCCGAGAACCCCAGCGCCGCCATTCCCGGACGGACACCCGAGTATCAGCGAGCGGCGGTTCTGACCGAAACACGAACCGCTCGTGCAGCGCCAGGTCGAAATGGTCCGTTCTCCCGCCAAAGCCGTCGGCGTAGAGCAGCCAGACATCCTCCGATAGGCCAACGAACAGCTTCTGGCGGACCGCCACCAACCGCACCTCGTTGAAGTGGCGGGCCAGCCAGTCGAGGAGCGGAGCTGCGTACGGAGCATGCCCTATCTCGGCTGGTACAACGAACGCCATCCGCCCCCCCTGCCGAAGGAGAGAGGCGGTCACAATCAGGTATGGGGCCCAGGAGGAACAGAGCCCCGACAACTTGGCCCCCAACGAGGCGCAGAGTTTAAGCGCTTGGCGGCGCGTCTCGCCGTTGAACCGTTGGAAGCGGATGAACGGCGGATTTCCGGCCGCGCAATCGAACCGCTCCGAGGTTGCGGCTGCCCAGTCGAAGAAGTCCGCGCATTCGACGGTTCCACGCGGCGCAGCCTCCGCCGCACTCGAAACTGCCGCGGCATCGCAATCGACTCCAGTGCTGCGGGGGTGCAGTGCGAGAAACCGGCCGTCGCCGCAGGACGGATCGAGCATGTGCTCGTCCGGTCTCCGAACAGCCCACCGGACCAGAGCGGCGGCCGTCTCCGGCGGCGTGTAGTAGGCCCCCCGGGCCTTCTGGTCGGTTACCCGATGCTGGACCGCCTCCATCTCACAACGGCGCGGGCGATGGCGCCGCGCGCGAGCCGAGAATACACGGCTCAGCCCCCTTCAGCACCCACGATCTGCCGGTCGCCTGTCAGGCTGTCCAGCGCCTCCTCACTCCGCCTTGCGGAGATCCCCTTCCACCGTCATCTGCATCGACATGGACATTGAGGAGGCCTCCGCCGGCTGACCCTCCACTTGCGGAATCTCCATGGACACATCCACGTTCATGCCCATGTCCAGGCTGTAGTTGACCGCCAGACCCGTCGCCTCGTCCAGTTCATAGGTGCCCGTGTACTCGCCGGAGAGGTTCTCGTAGCGCATGTCGAATCCCGGCATCTCGGGCATGCCCGGCAACACGGGCTCGTCGCTGCCCGAGAGGCCACCCACCACTTCGATCAGGGCCAACCCGTCGCTCCTTTCTCCGAGCGTGGAGGTCGTATCCACTGTCAGACCGAACGCGGTTACCGTGTCGGTCCAGGTGGCGCCGGTGTCGATCGGCTCCGTGGGCATGTAAGGAACGCCCCGCTGGACCATGTCCCTGATCTGCCCCCCACCAAGGCTCGACTCGAGGCCCTGGCGCAGCGCCTCCTTCATCGCCTCAGGCAGGTCCACCTGGTCCAGCATCGCGTCCATCAGCCCTTCGAACCCACTGAAGTCCAGAACTTCACCGTTCCTGGCCACGACCGTTGTGAAGCCCTCGCCGACCATCGCCTGATAGAGGTCGTTCAGGTCGAAGGGCATCTGGTCGATACCCGGCAACCCTCCGATCTCCGCGGACATGGATGCGACCGTGTAGTGCCCGACCACGGTGTCGTCTTCGGCGCCCGCTTCGAAGACCACATCCTGTTCCATTCCGAACGTCATCGTCATGTCGAGATCCATGCCTTGGATACTCGTCTGTGTCCGCATTTGCGACGTTGCGCTTCCCTTGTAGGGAACGCCGAGTTCCGGGTCGAATCGATAGACCAGTTCCTGACCGCCGCAAGCCATCGCTGAAAAGAGCGTCGCTGCGATACCGAGGGTCACCAGTGATCTGTGCTGGGTCATATTGTGGTTCCTCCGATGTTCCTCGTTGCCCGGCTCCGGCGCCGAGTCCCGATCCAAAATCGTCGAACTCCTGCCCTACTACCTTAGCGGGATGCGGATCACCACACCGCCCATCGTGTCCCCCCGGCAGCCCGGTCGTCGCCGCGACCTTCGTGCCGCCCTACACGAACTCAAGTCCCGGGATGTCCCGGAAATCCTCCACGTTCAGGGTCCAGATGGCGGCCTCGTGAAGCAGGGCACAGGCGGCGATCGCGATGTCCGAGGCGCGTCCGCGAGCCCGTCCCACGGCACCGTAGAGCATAGCGGCCCGGGCGGCCGCCTCCGCGTCGAACGGCACGACGGCGGCCGACGGAAGAAGTTGCTCCTGCGCGTCGAGCTCCTCCGCCGTCCGAGGGCCACGCAGCCACTCATAGAGCACCGGGCTCGACACATTCAGCCGGTGACCCTGCTCCACCAATGCGAACAGGTCGTCGAACGCGTCGCGGGGACCAGCCAACGCCGCAATGAGCGCCGAAGTGTCCAAATGGACGATCAATCCTCGACCCCGAGCCAACCTTCGCGCCGGGATGCGCGGACTTCCTTGATCTCGGCCTGAACCGCCTCGCGCGTCCCGGTGACCGGAGCCCGGCGCAGGTTTTCCAGCACGCTGAGCATGCGCAGACGCTCGCCTTCGCTCAGCCGGTTCGCCCGCGCCACGAAATCGGCAACCGCTTCCCGCACGATCTGACTCTGCGGCTTGCCGAACCGAAGCGCCGCTCCGCGAATCCGACGGATCGTCTCGTCGTCGAGAGAATACGTTGCCTTTACCATAAGGGGGCCATACTGCCATACCCGCCGCAACGCGGCAATGTCCTCCACGAGCGAAAGGCCCGGTCCCGGTCTATGAAGAATCAGCCCGTCCGGTCCTTCGCCGCCGGTTCCTCGCCGGCCTCGAGCCGTAGACCTGCCGTTGTCGTGACCTTCGTGCCGGCCGGGATGTCTCGCGTCACGACGCAGTTCACGCCGATGAAGACGTTGTCGCCGATCTCGATCCTGCCGATCAGCCGGCTTCCGGCGCCGACGAAGACGTTGTCGCCGAGCGTGGGCATCTGCTCCAACCGCTTCCCCGTCGGGGCGCCGATTGTGACCTGGTGCAGCAACGTTCCGTTCCTGCCGATGCGAACCCCGTTGCCGATCACCAGGCCGATGCCGTGGCTGATGAACAGGCCCGGGCCGATCCGGGCAGCGGGTGCGATGTCGACGCTGGTGAGGAACAGCGACAGCCGGGCGAAGGCCGGTCCCAGCACCGGGATGCGCCGGCTCTTGAACCAGTGGGCGATCCGGTAGAGGACGACGGCCTGGAACCCGTTTTCGAACAGCAGCGACTCGAGCACGTACCAGGGGAACGGCTTGGTCTTGATCTCCCGCAGCCGGCGCGTGTCCGCGCGCAGGTTCTTCAGCATGCCGGGGCGCCCCTTCCCAACCGCGGCGGCGGCGCCATCGGCGCCCTGAGGCCTTCGATCACGCCCCGCAGCTTGGCGATCACTGCGCTCTGGTTGCCGCGCACGAGTTCCCGGAAGAAGGCAATGAACAGTCCCGCGGAGAGGAAGGCCGCGAAGGAGCACCACTGCAGCGGACCGCCGTAACGCCGCACGAACAGGGCGGCGCTGCGGCCGTTGAAGAACGTCCGCGAGGCGCGATAACCGCCGACCGTACGCGCCACCATGTGGTACAGCACCGCCCGGTGCGCGTAGTAGCAGCGGTAGCCGCGCGCCTTCATCCGCATACACCAGTCGGCGTCATCGAGCGCCAAGTGGAACAGCGGATCCCAGAGACCGATCTCCTCGACGACCGTGCGGCGCACCAGCATCGCGCAGCCGTTCACATAAGGCACTTCCTCGTCGCGGTCGTACTGCCCGCGGTCCACTTCGCCCTCGCCCCGCTCCCGCGTCATCGACTCGCGGAACCGAATGCGGCCGCCGGCCGACCACAGCCGATCGCGCTCCCCGTGGTAGAGAATCTTCGGCCCCACGCAGCCGATGCCCGGATCCGCCTCGGCCACCGCGACGAGTTCGTCCAGGAAGTCCCGCTCGACCTCGATGTCGTTGTTCAGCAGCAGCAGGTAGTCGACGCCGCGACTGACCGCGAGTTCGATCCCCTGGTTCATGCCGAAGACGACGCCCTGGTTCTGCTCGACTCGGATCTGTGTCACCTCCGGGTGGACGGTGGCGACCGCCTCGCTCGAGCCGTCACCGGAACCGTTGTCGACATGAATCAGTTCGCAGGCGGGATAGGTCATCGCCTCCAGGCTGCGGAGCGCCTGCAGCGTGATGTCGCGCCCGTTGTAGTTCAGAACGATGGCGGCGACGCGCGGTACGGGTCCGGAACCCACGGCAGGGAGCGTAACGCAGCCCGTCGTCGGTAACATCAGCGGCATGGCACAACACCCGGGAAACGGACGTTTCCTGACGACGAAGGGGCTTCTTGCCGCCTTCCTCGTCCTGGCCGGCACAGGCACACCGCTCACAGCACAATCGCCCCCCGAAACGGCCCTTGAACCGGCGTCCGCCGCACTATGGCCGGCCTTCAGGGGCCCCGACGGCATCCCGGTTTCGGAGGACGATCGACTACCGCTGCATTGGTCCACGACCGAGAACGTCGAATGGAGCGTCGACGTGCCCGGTTCCGGCTGGTCATCGCCGATCGTCGCCGGCGACCGGGTCTTCCTGACCACCGCGGCGGCCTCAACGGAGATCACGAAACAACCGGAGTTCGGTACCGAGTACAGCAACGAGTTCATGAGCGAACTCCGGGAGCAGGGCGTGCCCTGGGAGGAGATCCTCAAGCAACACAACGAGCGCTTCATCGAGTTCCCCGACGAGGTCGATCTGGCCTACCTGTTGGTCGCCTACTCGCTCGAGGACGGCGCCGAAGTCTGGCGCCGGACGTTCTTCGCCGGACCCCCGCCCGGAGGCCGCCACTCGAAGAACTCGTTTGCATCCGAAACACCCGTTACCGACGGCGAAACGATCTTCGTCTACGTCACCGGCCTGGGTCTGTGGGCCTACACGCTCGACGGCGAGCCGCGCTGGGAACGTCGGCTGGATCCGTTCCAGATCTACATGGACTTCGGCACCGGCGGCTCACCCGCCCTGACCAACGACCTCGTCGTGGTGTTGAACGACAACCAGGAACACCAGTTCCTGGCAGCCTTCTCGAAGCAGGACGGACGGGAGGTCTGGCGCGCCGCCCGCGACATCGGTCCGCCCCACGACACCAGCCGCACCTGGAGAACGTCGTGGAGCACGCCCTTCGTCTGGAGTCACGACGACCGCACCGAAATCGTGGCGCTCGGTCCCTACACGGCGATCAGCTACGACACGATGGGCCGCGAGCTGTGGCGCCTGTCCCGCCACTCCCTGCTGCCGGTTCCAACGCCCTTCGCCTATGACGGTCTGCTCTACATCACATCGGGAGTACACGGCGACTCGAACCGTCCGATCACCGCGATCCGCCCGGGCGGCGCCGGCGACCTCACCCCGGGCGAGGACGCCACCACCAACGAGTTCGTGGTCTGGAACGACAGCCGGGCCGGCACCTACATCCCGACGCCGGTCCCGTACAAGGGCTCCCTGTGGGTGGTCTACGACCGCGGCATCTTCGCCCGCTACGACGCCGCGACCGGCGAGCGCCTCTTCCAGGCGCGGATCAAAGGCTCGAACGGCCACTTCACCACCTCGCCCTGGGCCTACCGCGATCGCATTTTCGCCACCGACGAGGCCGGCACGACGTTCGTGTTCGGCACCCGCGGCGAGTTTGAGCAACTCCACGCGAACGACCTGGACGAGATGACGCTCGCGTCGCCGGCGCTGGCCGGCGACCGGCTCGTGATGAGGACGCGGTCGAAGCTGTACAGCGTCCGGGAGCAGTAGGCGCCACGGAGCGAAGCCCACGGTCTCGCTGCTTCGTGGCGTCGCCCGGATAGCAGCGGGATGCCGGCGTTCCCCTCTACCTGACGGGATGCATGTCGAGGTCCAGGCGGTCGAAGTACTCGATGCGGTTCGGCATCGTGGCCTCGATCGTCCTGGTCATGCTGCGGGAGATCCGCCCCCGACGGTGCCGTACGGCGAAGAACGGCCCGAAGCTCTCGGCGACATCCTCCCGATGGGGATGGTCACGCGCGTAGTCGGAAATGAACCCGGGTGGCGCGATCCGCGCCACCCGTGAACCAGTCCATGCGCCCGTCAGTCGGGCGCATGGATGACACCTGCCGTCCGCGGTCTGCGCGGCGAGCCAGGCGTCCGCGGCCGAATGGACCGGGTCCAGGGAGGTGTGCGCCGCTTCGTGCATCAGGATCTCCTCCAGCACACCGTCGCGCAGGTACTCCGCGGCCTTGCCGACATGGACCAGGATGTTGTCGTTGCCGCCGCCGAAGGGCATGTCGCCGCGGTGGATCCACACCGTTTCGACCCGCGTTCGCAGGCCCGCCGGCAACTGCCCGATGGCCCGGGCGTAGAACGCCGCGTGGCGCTCCGCGGTGGCGGCATCGCCGAACTCCGCATTGACCTGCACCTCCACGACCGTCTCGCCCTCGAAGGCGGCGTTGAACAGGTAGGCATCGGTCAAGGCGAAGGCGTCCGCGCGACGATCGAACATCCTGCGAGTGTCGTGGCCCGCGTAGTCGAGGCTCCGCAGCGCCGACGGGTCGGACGCGACGATGAGATCGGGATCGATGAAGGCCGTGCCGCGGTAGGGCGGCCCCTCGACCACGGGCGCCGGTCCGGCGCATGCAAACGACAGCGACAGGAACAGGGCGGCAAGCGCGAAACCCGGTCGCAGTCGGAGCACGGTTGGCGGCATGCGGAAGAAAAGCCCCTCTAGACGATGCGAACTTCCGGCACCGGCAGGATGAACTTGCCGCCCCGGCGGCGGAACTCGGCCTGCTGCGCCAGGATCTCGTCCTCGAAATTCCAGGCCAGGAGCAGCACGTGGTCCGGCGCCGGATCCTCCAGCAGCGCCTCGGGCGCGACGATCGGAATGTGGGAGCCCGGGGTGTAGCGGCCCTGCTTGAGCGGACTGCGGTCGGCGATGAAGTCGAGCAGGTCGGGGCCGACACCGAAGAACTCGAGCAGCGTGCTGCCCTTGGCCGGGGCGCCGTAGCCGGCCAGCCGCCGTCCGTCCGCCTTGAGTCCGCGGAGACAGTCCACGACTTCGGTCTTCAAGCGGTCGACCCGCCCGGCAAACGCGCTCCAGGTCTCGAACCGGTCGATGCCCAACTCCCGTTCGGCGGCGAGGACCTCGGCCACGCTGGCGTCGACCTCGCCCTCGCCGCGGCGCCTCACGGTGACCCGAAGCTGGCCGTGGTGGATCGGCAGCCGCTCGGCCCGCACCACCTCCATGCCGTGGTCCTCGAAGAGCCGGATCATCGGACCCAGCGCCCAGTAGGAGACGTGCTCGTGGTACACGGTGTCGAAGGCGAGCTGGTCGAGCAGATCGACCAGGTAGTGCGCCTCCAGGACGAAGGCGCCGCCCGGAGCGAGGGCGGTGTCCAGGCCGGCGACGAAGCCGGAGAGATCGGGGATGTGCGGGAAGGTGTTGGTCGCGGTGATCAGCTTGGCGCGGCCCCACCGCGCTGCGATCTCGGCCGCGGAGTCCGCGCCGAAGAAGCCCTGATAGCGCTCGATGCCGGTTTCGCGGCTGAACTCGGCCAGGTTCTCCGCCGGATCGACGCCCAGGGTCGAGGCGCCGCGGTCGCGGAAGCAGCACAGCAGGGAGGCGTCGTTGCAACCGATGTCGATCACGAGGCGGCCGTCCGCGAGGCCGTGGCGAGAGGTGAGGGTCGCCGCCAGGTCGGCGAAGTGGGCGCGCAGGGTGTCCGAAGCGGAAGACACATAGAGGTAGTCCGTGAACATCGCGGCCGGCGGTACAAACTCGGTGAGCTGGACGTGCCCGCAGCCGCGGCAGAAGCCCACGCGCAGCGGGAAGCGCGGTTCGGGCTGGTTCAGGTCGTCGGCGCTGGGAAACTTGTTGGCGAGCGCGGTGCTGCCGAGGTCGAGGAACACGTCGACCGCGGGTTGGGCGCAGACGAGGCAGTTCGCGGTTGACGGCTTAGTCATCGAGTGGCGGACCCGGAATGCGGGCGAGACGCCCGCGTGCCATCCGCGCGCCCGATGACGGGCGCACGGAGTGGTTCGCGGGTGGCGCGGATCGCGCCACCCGGGTTCCCAGGGGTCTAACCATGGTGGAACGGCGCCACGAGCTGCGAGCCGTGGGATTCGTGACCGACCGGCAGTTCGAACAGGTCGCCCAGGGCCCCACGCACGGCCGCCTGACGATCCGGCGGCACGACGAAGAGCAGGAACCCGCCGCCGCCGGCGCCGCAGAGCTTGCCGCCAAGGGCGCCCGCCGCCATCGCGGCGTGGTACCAGCCGTCGATCAGGGGCGTGGTGATCGACCCTGCAAGCTCGCGCTTCATCCGCCAGCCCCGGTCGAGGAGCCGGCCAATTCCCTCGATGTCGATCTCGCCGGCGCCCAGGGCCCGGTGCAGATTGCGCGCCTGATCGCGCATGCGACGAAGCGAGTCGAGGTTCAGGTCCGTGCGGTCGTCCTGCTCGGACAGCACCGCGCTCGCGTCGCGCTGGTGCCCGGTCCAGAACATGAGCACCGACTGGAACAGCTCCCGCAACCGCTCGCCCGGGATGCGCAGGTGCTCGACGGTGACCCCGCCGTCCGGCTTGAACGAGAGCAGGTTGAGCCCGCCGTAGGCCGCGGCGTACTGGTCCTGCTTGCCGATCCGGGCGCCCAGCACGTCGATCTCGATGTGGCAGGCCTCCTCCGCCAACTGACCCGCCGAGGCGCGCTCGCCCTTGTACGAGTGAAGAGCGTTCAGCAGGCCGACGGCGAAGGCGCTCGAGCCGCCGAGCCCGGTCGACGCCGGCACGTCGCCGACGGTCGAGATGTAGACCGGGGGATCGACGCCCACGAACCGCAGGCACTCGCGGGCGATGTTGTTGTCCAACTCGTCGATCCGCTCGACCTGCTCGCTGCGCGAGTAGTTGACGCGGACCGGCTCGAAGAACAGCTCGCTGTGGCGCTTGACCGTGACGTACACGTAGCGGTCGATGGTCGTCGACAGCACGGCGCCGCCCTCGCGCCGGTAGAAGGCCGGCAGGTCGGTGCCGCCGCCCACCAGAGACACCCGCAGCGGCGTGCGGGTCACGATCAGCCTTGATCGGTCCACGTTTGCGTCGGTTCCAGCCGCCTCAGCCGTGCTGGAGCGCCCAGTCGTAGGGGATCCGGTCGGTGAACGGATCGAGTCGCTCCATCTCGTCGGGGTCGTGCGGCTCGGTGGCGGCGTTCGCCATGATCACCTGGCCCTGGCCGTAGGCCTTGTAGCCATTGGCGATCCCCGGCGGGATCTGGACCAGGACGTAGTTGTCCTCGCCGAAGAAGACCTCCTGGACTTCGCCTTCGGTCGGCGAGTCTTCGCGCAGGTCGTACATCACGAGCTTGGCGCGGCCGCTGACCACGGCGTTGTTCACCGTCATCGACCGGTGGATGTGCCAGGCCTTGATCGTCCCCGGCCAGGCGGTCGAGAAGTAGATCTCGCCGAAGCCGAGGAAGTGCTCGTCCGTGGCCTTCAGCATGTGCATGATCTTGCCCCGCTCGTCGACGATCTGACGAAGCGGAACCACCTTGACGCCGTGGATCATCCCTTCCCCTCCGGTTGTCTCTCCCCCGGTTCAACCTTGGTGCTGCCCGCACGGGCCTGGGAACGCGGGTGTCTCGCCCGCATCCGGTCCCGGTCGGATTCCCCCGTCCAGCGCAGCGAGCCATCCAGCCGCCCCGAGTCGAGCAGGCGGTTGAGCCAGCGCAGACGGACGAAGCGCGCGTCACTGTAGAGCACCGCATCGAGGCCGACGCGGCGGAAGTCCTCGATCAACTGCGCGGCGCCGGTCGCCGCTTCCCACCGGAACTCGAAGTCCGGGAAGGCGCGGGCGAACTTCTCGAACGACGCGCGGTAGGTGCGCCGGTCGGCGCCGGGTTCGCCCCGGACCTCCAGGCCGCAGCCGGGCACGAGATCGGCCGCGATCTCGGCCAGCTCGATCACGCGGTGGTTCAGGTGGTCGGCGCCGGTGTTGAAGGCCTCGTTGTGGACCACCGAGAGCGGCGCCTCGAGCACCCGGCAGAAGGCCGCCGCCACGTCCTGCACGTGGACCACCGGCCGCCACGGCTTGCCGTCGCCGTACACGACGACGCGTTTGTTGGCGAAGGCGGCGCCGGTCAGGTCGTTGAGGACCGTGTCGAAGCGCATCCGCGGCGACAGTCCGTAGACGGTGCCGTTGCGCAGGAAGGTGGGCGAAAAAGCGTCGCTCGCCAGCTCGCGGATCGCCAGTTCGCTCTCGACCTTGGAGCGCGCGTACAGGGTGCGCGGGTCGAGAGGGGAGGTCTCGTCGACCGTTTCCGCGCTCGACTGGCCGTACATGATGCAGGACGACGAGAACAGGAAGCGGCGCACGTCGGCCTCCCGCGCCAGCTCCGCCAGGCGCACCGACGAGCGGTGGTTGATCTCCTCCGTCCAGGTCTCGTCCAGGTTGCCGATCGGGTCGTTCGAGAGCGCCGCGAGATGGATCACGGCGTAGAAGGCGCGCAGATCCGCCGGCACGAGGTCCCGGATGTCCTTGTCGATCGATGGAATCGGCAGAGGATCGGCCGTGATCGTGCAATCGTCGAAGTAACCGGTATCGAGCCCCACGACGTCGTAGCCGCGCTCGACGAGAAGCGGCGCCATGACCGAGCCGAGGTAGCCGCGGTGACCGGTCACCAGGACCGGGCGGCGGACGAAGGCCGTACTCATCCCGCCACCGCCGTTCGGCCCTCGGATTGGATGCCCAGCAGCCGCTCCGCGTGTGCGAGCAGCGGTTCGCTCTCGGTGACCAGACCAAACGGACAGCCCGCCGCGTCGGCCGCCTGCCCGTCGCGCTCGTCGTCGCCCAGGAATGTCGTTCTGGTGAGATCGAGGTGATGGTCGCGCTGGGCCTGGAAGAGCATCCCCGGCGCCGGCTTGCGGCAGGCGCAACCCTCGTCCCACCCGTGCGGGCAGTAGTAGATGCGGTCGATCCGGCCGCCCGCGGCCTCGGCCTCGCCGCACAGGCGTCGATGCACCGCCGCCAGGTCGTCCTCCGTCATCCGGCCGCGGGCGATCCCCGGCTGGTTCGACACCACGAGCACACGCCATCCGGCCCGGTTGAAGGCGGCGAGCGCCTCGCGGGCGCCCGGCAACCAACGGAAGTCCGCCGGCCCGCAGACGTACTCCGCCCGCGGCGGGCGCACGTTGAGCACCCCGTCGCGGTCGAGGATGATCGTCGGCGAGCGCGCGAAGAATGCCTCGGTCAGCGGCAGGCGTTCGTGACCGCCGACGCTGTAGTAGCGATGCTCGCTCCAGTAGGCGTGGAGTTCGCCGCGCGCGGTCAGGGCCGGGTAGACCGCCTCCTCGAACAACTCCTGGTGGTCCGGCAGAAGCGGCAGCACGGCCGCCCTGTCCAGGATCGCGTAGCTGATCTCGACGCCGCTGAGCCCCGGAGTCGTGCGGCCGCGGTCGAAGACCGTAACGAAGCCGTCCTCGCCAACGATCACGCTGTCCCGGGTGTAGCCGTCCGCGTTCGCGTACACAGTGATCTGCGCCGGGGCGCCCGACTCCACGAAGGAACGCCACATGCGGTCGAACTGCATCGGCCAGTAGTTGTCGCAGTAGAGAAGCAGGAAGCGGTCGTCGAGCTGATCGGCTGCGTCGCGCACGCGGTAGGCGGTCAGATCGTCCGCGTCCGTCACCCGGTAGCTGATCTCGACCCCGTAGGCCGAGCCGTCGCCGAATTGCTCGATCATCGCGTCGGCCATGTAGCCGAGCAGCAGCAGGACGCGCTTGAAGCCCTGGTCGCGGAGCATCTCGACGACGTAGCCGAGGAACGGCTTGCCGTGGAACGGGATCAGGGCCTTGGGCAGGGAGTCCGTCAGCGGCGCCAGACGGGTACCCCGCCCGCCGGCCAGAATCACGGCCTGGGTAGGTCGAGAGTGCATCGTTGGATTGATCTTTGGCGCCCGAGGCGCAGAGCTGAACCTGCGCGCCGCGAGACTACCAACCACGGCGGGCGGCCGAGCGGCAGAACGATCTGACCTGGGAACCCGTGTGGCGCGACCCGCGCCACACGCGAACCACTCCGTGCGCCCGTCATCGGGCGCACGGATGGCACGCGGGCATCCTGCCCGCATCCGGCGCGAAGCGCCGGCCTCCGGTCGTTCTGCCGCACCGGCCCGGCGGCCCCTGCTGGTAGTTTCCGGGCACCGACCATGAGATATTGCCACTTGCGAGCGCTGGCTCTCCTTTCCCTCCCAGCGCTGACCCTGGCCTGCGCCACCGAACCCACCCCCGAGCCCCCTCGGCGCGTGTTCCTGATCACCGTCGACACGCTGCGGGCCGACCACCTCGGTTGGCACCGCTACCCGCGTGATACGAGCCCGCGTCTCGACCAATGGGTCGAGCGGGGCGTCATCTTCGACCGCGCCATCGTGCAGTGGCCGAAGACCGGCCCGTCCTTCGCCTCGATGTTCACTAGCCTCTATCCCCACTCCAGCGGGCTCACGAACCGGGCCGCGCAGACGATTCCCGACGACTACCTTGCCCTGCCGGCCTGGTTCCAGGAACGGGGCTACCGCACCGCGGCGGTGATCTCGAATCCGGTGCTTGGCCGCGAACTCGGCTGGGACCGCGGCTTCGACCACTACGAGCAGACCTGGGTCGACCAGGCGACCCTGGACGCAATCGACCACTTGCCGATCGAGCAGCGGCCGATGGAGTTCCGGCGCAACGTGTGGGCCGACCGCGTCAACGAGCTGGCCGAGCCCCTGCTCGCCTCGCTCGCCGAAGAGGAGCGCCTGTTCGTGTGGCTGCACTACACGGATCCGCACGTCCCCTACCTGCTCCAGCCCGGAAGCGAGAACCCGTTCCTTGGCGACGAGCACTACACGGGCGACGAAGTCGTCGATCTCACCGGCGCCGAGGGCCGGGCGCTCGGCGATCACCGGGAGCTCAAGCACTACGTGGCCCAGTACGACGCCAACGTCCGGGTCACCGATCGGGCGATCGGCGACATCCTGGACTACATCGAGGACCTGGGAATGGAGGACGGCAGCCTGTTCGTGTTGACCGCGGACCACGGCGAGGAACTGAACGAGCACGGCGTCCCTTTCGAACACGGCCCCGTGCCCTACAACAGCAGCGTCCATGTACCCCTGGCCATCGTGGGCGAGCCCTGGGCCGAGGCTGGCAGGCGCGTCGAACGGCCGGTGGAACTGATCGGCCTCTTCCCCACCCTGATCGACCTGCTCGGGGAACCGATGCCCGAAGTCCTGGAGGGCAGCAGTTGGACGCGGCTGCTCAGAGGTACCCAGCGGGCCGACGACGATCCCACGCCCGTGGCGTTTGCCGACGCCGGCGCCTACCAGCGTCATCTCCGCAGCGTCCAGGATCAGGAATGGCATCTCGTACTTCGACCGCCGAACCAGGAGCGCGAGAAGGCGGTCATGGAGCTGTACAACCTGCCGTCCGATCCGCTGCAGCTCGACGACGTTGCAGAAGAGTTTCCGGATGTGAAGCGCCGCTTGGCTCGCCGCTTGAGGAACTGGGTCCGCGAGTCGCCGGAAAACGTCAGTCCACACACGGAGGCCGCTCGCAAGGCGCTCGAGGCGATGGGCTACCTGGAGTGACCGAGCGGCGTGACGACGGCTGGCCACCTCACTACGACGCTGGGCCATAGAACTCACTACGTGTCGTTCTGCGTCGCAGCCGCCTGGCGTACGATCGCGCTCTAACGAGGCCCGCGACGCGCCGATACGAGCCGAAACTGCCTGTGGAACCGACCCCGCATCAAAACCCGGGCACTCCCGCTGAGGCGCTCGGGGCGAAGCAAAGGCTACTGCACTCGGCGGCCAGCGCCTACGCCACGATGCTCGTGCGGCTGCTACTCGCCTTCGCGGCGCGGATCACCCTGGCGCGACTGATCCTTCCGGAGCAACACGGTCTCTTCGATTTGGCGCTGCAACTCGTGGTGATGGCCTCCGCCATCCGCGACCTCGGCCTGACCCACCACCTGATGCGCGATCCGCGCGAGTCCTACGGCACCGTGTTGGCCTGGAGTCTCGGCGTCGGCGCCGCGATGTCCCTGGCGCTGATCGCTCTCGCCGACGTCTTCTCCTACCTCAATCCGGACCTGCCGAACGTGCTGCGGTCGCTGGCAGTCTGGATCGTCATCGACGCCGTGATCATGGTCTACCGGACCTTCTTCGAGCGTCGGCTCCGCATCCGCGAGATTGCGGGCTTCGAGGTTCTGCGCAGCCTGCTGTTCGGCGCTCTGGCGGTCGTGCTGGCCCTCCTCGGCGCCGAGGTCTGGGCCTTCGTCGGTGCCGAACTCCTGGGCTCGACTGTCTTCGCCCTCCTCCTGTTGTGGCGGGCGCGAGGACAGGTTCCGCTCACGATCGACTGGCAGCAGCTCCCCGGCTTGCTCCGTGCGGGCCGCTACCTGTTCGCCGTCTGGGCCACCTTTCAGGTGTTCAACCGCATCGACATCTACATCGTCGAGATCTTCTCGACCACCACCTTCGTCGGCTACTACGGTCAGGCCTACTTCATCGCCTTCCTGGCGCCTTTGACCCTGACGCCACGGCCCCTGCTGCCGGCCCTGGTCGAGTTCCGGGACGACGCGGCCCAGTTCGCCGAAACACTGCGGCTCGGCACCCTGGCCTTCCTCTCCGGGATCGTCCTTTCCGCCTACTTCCTTTTCTTCAACGTCGAGAAGACGGTCGACGTGCTGCTCGGACCGAACTGGGGTGAAACGGCACCCCTGCTGCGCGTTCTTTGCCTGGTGCCC
Source organism: Candidatus Multivorans sp. (assembly GCA_965247095.1). Classification (GTDB taxonomy): domain Bacteria; phylum Acidobacteriota; class Thermoanaerobaculia; order Multivoradales; family Multivoraceae; genus Multivorans. The sequence continues at coordinate 2,372,307 of OZ251997.1, forward strand.
CTGGTCGATGTCTTCACCACCACCGGTGGCGAGGCACTGAAGGTGCAGAACCGGGACCGCTTGTGGTTGACCACGGTGATGCTGAACATGGCGGCCCTGATCGCCTTCGGCCTCCTCTTCACCTACCGATGGGGGCCCCTCGGCATGGCGTGGGCGAACTTCCTGCGCCTTGGCAGCCTGCTGATGTTCCTCAAGGTGCTCGGCATCTTCGAGCACCGGAAGCGCCGGCTGGTCGCGAGTCTGGCCCAGGTCTACCTCCTACCGCTGCCCTTCTTCCTGGCTGTCGCAGCTTTGCTTCCGGCCGAGAGTTGGGCGAGGGTGCTAGGAAGTCTGGCGGCGGTGGCGCTCGGCGCCGGCGTCTTGCTACTCCGTTTCTTGCCGGACTACCGGCGGTTCTTCCGCGGCGCGTCCAAATCGCCTGCGGCCGTGAACGACAACTCGGGCGCGGGAACGACTTCGTGACGGATCGCCGGGCGTTGCGGCTCCTCGGCGCATGCGTCGCGGCGCTGCCGCTGTTGACTCTCCTGTTCCTGCCGATCGAGACGATCGACGACGCCTTCATCACGTTCCGCTACGCGCGCAACCTGGGCGCCGGCCACGGCCTGGTCTTCAACCTCGGCGAGCAGGTCGAGGGTGTCACCAGCCTGTCGTGGACGCTCCTGCTCGCGGTCGTGGAAACTCTCCGCCTGCCGGTTGCGGCGGGGGCCCTCGTTCTCGGGGTCTCCTTCGCCTTGCTGGCCCTTCGCGAGACCTACCTGCTCGGACGGCGTCTGGGCGCCTCGCCCGCCGCATGCCTCACGGCCGCAGCTCTGCTCGCGGTCCACGGCCGCTACTGGCTGGTGGCCGCGAACGGCTTGGAGGGTGGCCTGTTCTCCTTTCTCGTCATCCTGGTCACCCGGAAGACGGTGGAGGGGGCCGACGCCAGGCTGATTGGCGCCGGGCTGGGACTCCTGTTCGTCACCCGACCGGAAAGCCTGGTCATCCTGCCGCTGGTGCTGCTCTACCAGATACTCGGCACCCATAGAAAAGCGGAGGTAGCGACCGCATCCGCCGCGGGCAGCCTCCGTCCTGGGGCCGTGGGCGTTTCGCCAGCATCCGGATGGGTCGCATCACTTCAAAGGATGGTGACCCCCGATGTCTTAGCCTTACGCTCCGGCGGCCTGCGCCGCTGGAGCGTGATCGCCGCCACGGCATTGACCATCGTCGCGACGACCACGATCTGGCGGCTGAGCTACTACGGAGCCCTGCTCCCCAACTCCGTCGTCGCCAAGTCGGTGCTAACGGCCGGACCCGTGGCGATCCTCGATAACTTCGTCTCGGGACTCTTCTACCTCGGCCGGTTCGCGGCGGCAACCGCGCCCCTGGTTCTCGGCGCGGCGGTCGCCCTGGTGCGGCAGCCGAAGCACCGGGCCCTATGGTTCTCTCTGCTTGTCGCGGCGTCTGAAGTCCCGGCAGTTCTCGCCAACGGCGGCGATTGGATGCCGCACTACCGACTCGTGACCGTCTTCGCGCCCCTGCTTGCCGCGCTTCTCGCCTGCTGCCTGTCGAAGGCGTTCGAAGACTGGGAGCTTCCTGGCCGGAGCCGCCTGCGGGCGGCGCGCGTGCTGGTCATGCTGACCCTGGGTGCGGCCTTCATGGTCAGCCGCAGTCCCTGGCAAACCTCTCCGGGACCGCGGTTTGAACTCCATCCGATCACTAGCTGCTATCAGTTCATGGCGACGCGCCTTTCGCCGTACCTCGCGCCGGATGACATCGCCGCCTCCGAGGCGGTCGGGCTCTTCGGTTGGCTGCTCAAAGACACGAAGATCCACGACCCGCTCGGCTTGACGTCGGCCCACCACGCTCGCCACGGCGAGTACCACGGCAACTGGGGCAAGACGGACTTCGACCATCTCCGGGAGGTCCGGCCGGCGATCCTGGTCGCCCACGAGGGCTCCATGGTGACGCCGGAGAAGCTCGACCTGGCGACCGGCGGCCGGTTCACCCGCGACTACTCCGCCTGGTTCGTGAGCCAGCCACCGTCATGCGACACCTACCGGCTCATCGTCCATATCGACAACCGGCGGCTGGAGCGGCTTCGTCCCGCGCTGGACGGCCTGCTCATCGAGCCGCTCGGAGCAGAATAGCGGCGCCAAACGCCTCGCAGGCTGCCTAGTGGCCAATCAGTCGGGAGGATCCTGCCGCCGGCACCAGATCGAGCCGAAGTGGGTGTCGTAGTCCTCGACCTCGACGGGACGGTAGCCGGGAATCGTCCGCTCCAGGAACGGCTCGTCCGCATGCCGGATCATCGGCGCGGAGAGCACGACCTCGAACTCGTGGTTGAAGCTCAGGAAGGCCTGCAGGACCATCGCCTCCGTCCGGTAGAGCGGCCACTTGGCGCGAAAGATGTACTGCTCTGCCGGATACGGCGTGTTGTACGGGAAGTGGATGTCGTGGACGTGGACCACCACGCCCGGCCGTAGCCGCGGCAGCACCTCCAGAAACAGGAACGCGACATCACCGCCGAGCTTGAGCACGTGAGTCGAGTCGATGAACAGGACGTCGCCCGCGTCCAGAGCCTCGAAGAGGGCAAGGTCCGTGGCCTCGACCTTCGACACCACCGCGTTGACGACGGGCTCCTCCAACTCGCTCAGCCGGCCGGTCGGGAACGGGTCGACGCAGGTCATCTCGCACGGACTGCCCTCGCGCCCGTTCGCCGCCGCCGCAAGCCACGCGTAGTAAGTCGAGAGGCCCGAACCGATCTCGACGTACCGGGCAGGCCGCAGATCGCGCACCATGAGATACGTCGTCAGCGCGTCGATCACCGGGAAACCGGGCCCGTAACCCAGCGCCCTGATCTCCCTGTGCGGCGGCAACGCCTCGAACTCGCCGCCATGCACCTCGACCAGCGCCGAGAGCAGCGCCTTCATCGCCTCCAGGTCGTAGCGGACCCCGACCAGCTCACTCGGCCGGTCCCACAACTCCCGCGTCTCCGCCACCTCCGAGAGCACCGGCAATGGCGAGTAGAAGTCGTCAGTCCGCGCGACGTTCCACTCCAACCGGCGCAGAGCTGCAAATACACCCGCGTGAAGCCGCCGGTAGATCCTTCTGGCTAGACCTAGCATCCCGCTGCCGACGATAGCCGGTTCAGACCACGAGGAACCGCTAGCGCCGCTGCAACCTGACCCCGACAACGATCGTGCGTCCCGGCGTTACGAAGCCGGGGACCTCGAAGTAGTCCTCGTCGAGGAGGTTCTCGATGCGCACGAAGGGCTTGAACATCGACCAGCCGTAGCTCAGGTGGATGTCGACCTTGGTGTAGTCGTCCATACCTAAGCCGTTCGAGTCGATGCGGTCCGAGACGAATGCGGCCATGAGGGCCGCCGCGAACCGGTCCGTCGGCTGCAACTGCGCGACCGCCGTGGTGCGGTTCTTCGGACGCCGGGCCTGTCCGCGGCCAGTGCGATGTCCGACTGCAGGTCGATCTGCCGGATGTCCGAACGGATCTCGTAGTTGTTCCAGATCGTGTCCGGGTCGCTGCCGAGCAGCGTGCCCTCGGTCTGGCCGACGCGCACCGTCTGACGCCAGAACGAGCTGAAGTCCTTCTCGACCACCAGAGCCACCGTGTCCTCGTCCTGCGCCGCCATCGCGTTCAGATCCTCGGGGCCGAAACCGTCCAACGCGGTATCGCCCCGGTAGGAGCGCTGACGACGATCTCTTCCGCGAGGGCCGGGGTCTCGTCTTCGGCTTCGACGTTCTGATTGCCGGCCACCGCTGCCGGCGCCAGCAGGATCGTGGCTGCGACCCTGTGGATCCACCGGCGGTTCCGGCGGCGCGCGCCGCCGCCAGGGCAAGCGGACTCGTTGCGTCTCTTACTGTTCATTCGGGCCTTCCTCCCCCTGCGGGATTCCTGCTCCGGGCCAGCCCTTCCGGGACCGGCGAAGCGTTGTGTGCCTCGGCAGACAGCCAGGTCTCCTGACTCACCTTCCTCCTACTCGCCGGCCCTTCCCATCCCTGTTCGGGACAGTGGTTAACGCCGGTTATCCAGCTTCACGCCAACCGGCTTCCGCAACAGCAACCGGGTCCAGGTGTCGAGATCGGCCGTCATCGGTCGGGCCAGGGCGTAGCTAAAACGGGCGAGATCGAGCACGTCAGCGCGGACTGTCGGATGCTCGATCTCAGCGGCGGCCGCGAGCAGCGGATCGAAGTCGGTGCCGGCCAAGGTGCGGGGGCCGACCAGGGCCAGCTGTTCGCTGCGGCGGTACACCTTCCGCGGCCGCAAGTGTCGAGACGCGGCGGGTATGCCGTCCACGCTGACGGCCTCAACCTCGATCGGCGTCAGCAGGGCGGTCGCCGCGGCCGGTTGCCGGGTGAAGCTCTGATCGACGACCGAGATACGCGCTCGCTTTGGCGGCTGCGGGGTCCGGTGGGCCTTCTTTGCCGGCTCTGGCTTCGCCTTGTCGCGCCTGTCTCGTGATCGGGGCTGTCGAGGGGTCTGGGGTCGTTTTCGGGCCGATCGGCGCTTCCTGGGCCTCTCAGGGCCTCGTTGTGCAGCCGGCTCGCGGGCGTCCAGGGCCAGGGCGACCTCGAACTCGAGACCCGCCGCGGCCAGTACTTCGCCGGCGACGGCCGCGGCGCGAGCGTTCGGCGCGACGATGCGCCCGTCTCGATGCCAGCCCCGCACTAGCCGTGCTTCCTCGGGAGTAACCTGCCCGGCCTCGACTGCGCTCTCGAGTCCGGCGGAGAGTGCGGCCTTCATCACTGGGGCAGATACCGCTCGATCATCACGGTTGCCGCCTCTCGGCCCAGTTCATCCAGGTTGAGACCGGCCAGCGCCGCGGCCGCCTTCAGGCGGCGCGCCGTCATCTCGTCGTGGTAACTGACCCACGCGACCCTGCCTTCACGGGAGGCCGGTGGCTTCGGCTTCTTCGTCCTCGCGCTCCCCGCCTGCATGGCGGCCGCGTATGGTGACGATCCGGTCTTCTTCATTTCGCCCTCCTGATGATCCAGCTGTAGAAGTCGGCGATCTCGCCCGCCGCCTTGGAAGTCGGTTCGAGTTCTTGCGCGCTCCTGCCGAGCACGAACGCTTTGGCGTGAGCGACCCGTTGACCGATGACCACCGGGCAGACTTCGGCCCCGAAGTCGCGCACCGCATCCCGGGCATCGGTGATCCACGAGCCACGGGCGGGCGCCTGGTTCACCACCACGATCGCTCGAGCGCCGGCAGCGGCGACCACCTCGAGAGTCGCCGGCAACGCCGCCAGGTCCGGCGCCGCAGGTCGGCAGGGGACGATCACCACGTCAGCAAGGCCCGCCGCCGCGACTGCGCCGGCCTTTTCTCTGGGCGCCGTGTCGATCACGACCAGCGTCGCGCCCGCGTCGTGAGCATCCTCGACTACCCGCCGCAGCCTGGGCGGATGGGCAGAGACGACCTCTGGGGGATCACCGCCGCGAAGGCGGCCCCAAACCGACGCGGTTCCCTGCGGATCGGTATCGACGACTGTGGACTGACCACCGGCCAGGTCGTTGGCGACGGCCAGGGCAACCGCGAGGGTCGACTTCCCAACGCCCCCTTCTGAGCTAAAAGCGCAAGCACGGTGAACATTGATGGCGATGGGAGCACATGCAGAACTAACGATGAGATTCGATGGCCGCGCTAGTCTTCAGCTCATGACACACACAGGACTCGGACCACATGTCGGCTCTGCTGAACTGCTTGGACGATTGGAGTCGCGCACGGCTCGCGGGCTAAAAAAGGGGCGGTGGTGAGTTTTCTCGACAGGTTCGACCTCGACCTCATCCTCAACATTGCCGCCGGGATAATCACCGCCGGCGTCGTAGCCGGCGTCGTACTGACCGTGCTCTCCGTCGTGATGGCGACGCTCCGCGTCGTACTGACCGCGCTCTTCTGACCGTCCGGTCTACTTCCCTCCGAAGTACCTCCTGACCGCCCCGCGGCCGGCCTCCTGGGCCTTGGCGTAGCGCACCACCATGCCGGGGTCCTTCCAGCGCCCGGCGATCGCCACGGCCGCGGTGGAGGCTCCCCGCTCGATGAGGGACTGCGCCGAGCCGACCCGGCAGGAATGCCCGCTCGCCCCCTCGACGCCGACCGCGGCGGCCCGCTTGCGGACGATCGCGCGCACCGCGTTCGCGGTCAGCGGCGCGTGTCCGGAGACGGCTCCGGAGCGGGTCACCCGCCGAAACAGCGGACCGGCGTAGGGGCCGCTCGAGCTCCACGCCGCGGCCGCGGCATCAAGCCAGCGATCGAGCGCCGTCATCGTCGCCGGCGTCAGGTAGCAGACCGCGCCCTCGGCTTCCTGGTCCGTCTTCGAGCGCTGGACGACCAGGCGTCCGGAGCCGTCCGCTTCGCGGCTGACGTCGCCGGTCTCAATCGCCGCGAGTTCCGAGGGTCGGAGCAGGGCGTCGCTCATCACCCGCAGGAGCGCCGCGTCGCGCAGCCCGGCGGTGCTCCCCTCGGCCACGGCCGCGGCGGCCGCGGCGACCGCGTTCTCGCGCCTGAGTCCTGCCACCTGGCCGCGGCCCTTGCCGGCGTTCGCGCGCACCGCGCCGCGTAGCGCCTGGGTGGTGACCGGCCCGCGGGGATCGTCTTCGCCGGCAGCCCTGGCCCCGGCGCCGATCGCGGCGGCGTGGAGTCGGATGGTCGCCGGGGCCTTGCCGGCATCCATCAGCGCAGCCACGTAGGCGGCCGTGGTTTCGTCGGTCGCCTTGCGGCCGCCCAGGAAGGCGGCGAAGGCAGCCAGGGCGGCCCGGTATGCCTTGGCGGTGTTCGGGGCGATCGAGGCGTCGAGCGCGGTGCCGATGCGATCGACGTCGCCGGCGGTGAGAGCGCTGTCGGCGGTGCGTTGGAGGGCCTTCATTGGAGTGCGAGGCTGCCAGTAGACCGTCAGTGTTTTTGAGTGCCTTCGTTCTCCTTGGCGAGGTGCCAATCGGTCCGCGTGTTGGGGTCAGCGCCCGCGTTCAGCAGAGCGGCGACTACGGCGGGGTTCTCGTTGAAGTCCGTCGCCACATGCAGGGGGGTCCAGCCGATGCCGGTCCGCGCTTCCAGTTCCGCCCCGGCTTGTAGCAAGGCGTCGATGATGGCGGGGTTCTTGTTGAAACCCGCCGCCTCATGCAGGGGGGTGGCGCCGGTGTCGGTCCGCGCTTCCAGTTCCGCCCCGGCTTGTAGCAAGGCGTCGATGATGGCGGGGTTCTCGTTGAAGTGGGCTGCCTCATGCAGGGGGGTGTCGCCGCGTTCGGCCCGCGCTTCCAGGTCCGCCCCGGCTTGTAGCAAGGCGTCGATGATGGCGGGGTTCTCGTTGAAGAGCGCCGCCGCATGCAGGGGGGTGTCGCCGAGTTTGGCCCGCGCTTCCAGTTCCGCCCCGGCTTCCAGCAAGGCGTCGATGACGGCGGGGTTCTCGTTGAAGCCCGCCGCCGCATGCAGGGGGGTCCAGCCGATGCCGGTCCGCGCTTCCAGTTCCGCCCCGGCTTGTAGCAAGGCGGCGATAATGGCGGGGTTCTCGTTGGAGACGGCTGCCTCGTGCAGGGGGGTGGCGCCGGTGTCGGCTCGCGCTTCCAGTTCCGCCCCGGCTTGTAGCAAGGCGGCGATGACGGCGGGGTTCTCGTTGAGGGCCGCCGCCCCATGCAGGGGGGTCCAGTCGATGTCGCCCCGCCCGACTGCCTCATGCAGGCGCGCTTCCAGGTTCGCGCCGGCTTCAAGGCAGTCGGTGACCTCTTCTACCGTGGCAGTCTCGAAGAAGTTCTCAGTGTTCCAGTTAGCACAGTCTCCTGGGTTGGAGTCGCACCCAAGAAGCAAGAGGCAGAGGCTAGAGGCCGCGATGATTCTCATGCTTCTCCCGAGGTCGTTGGCGCCGAACGGTGCGACCCTATCAACATTCGATAACTGAACTTATCCGCAGGATGAGGGCTGGTACCTTTTGCGGGGCTGACCGCCGAGAGAGGAGACGTATTGATGAGGCACATGAAGGTGCTGGTGGGCACGCTACTCGCTCTGGCGCTCGCCCAGCCACTGCACTCGCAAACGATGGTCGCCTCACACCGGCCTCCGAGGCCGGCGACGAGTTCGCGCACCCGGTGTTCAACGACTTCACGCCGCCCTATTGCGACCCTCGTAACTTCGAGGAGCGGGCAGCGCAGGTCGTCTATCCACTCATCTTCAGACGCGTCGTTCGACGAGTTTCGCTCCCTCTTAATGCTGAGGGCTGCTCAAACAGCTTTCAGTAGGTACATACGACGGTCGTCACTTCGCTCCACGTATTGGTCGTCGAGTCCCACTCCGACGTGCTAGTGCCCGAGCAGGTCATAGGCGCATCGACCTCCTCGCAGTTGTTCGGATCGGCCGCGCACCGGCTCATTGGATCGCCGCCGCCGTTGCCCGGATTCCCGGCCTCTGGGTCGCCGCCACCACCACCGTGAGTGTTGCCGTCGTCCCTAGCCTTCTTCTCTCTCTTGAACCTCTCTACAGCCGAGCAGTTCACGTTCGAGACACTGTACGGCGCCCACCAGCTGGCGCCCCGCAGAAAGGGCTGCGCCACCATGACGGTGGTAGGGCAACCGGGACCGTCGTGGAAGAGGCCCAAACTGTGTCCCAGCTCGTGAAGAAGCGATGCCTTGAACGTAGAGCACCGGGGTCTGGTGCCGTCACTGCCTGTCGTGTACAGGTAGATGGTGCGGGGACTCCCTAAGTCACCGTTCACGTCGGTGTACGAACAAGCGCCCTGCCCGTTCAACTGCGCTGGAACAGAGCTGGAGAACTTCACGGTCCACTTACTGTCACCGGCGGTCCCCGTTGACATCGAAGGTCCCTTGCACTTGTTCCATTTGCCGACAGTTTTGCCGAACCACTTTGGCTGGCTCCCTCCAGACCAGCTGTAGGACATACTGGTTTCCGAGTAGGCGCTGTCGTTGTAGGCACCGGTGCCGCTCAGGGTACGCGTGCAGTTCGCTTGGCCCTCTCCCCCGCTTGCCCCAAGGGCAGCAAGCAGCACGAAGAGTCCAGCCCGCTTCACAGTGACCGTTTCTGTAGATCGTTGTCTTCTTCAGTAGGGCTAGGACAGTGTGCGGAGAAGGTCCAGCCGGTAGCGTCGCTATGAAACTGGCCTTGGTCCACGTCGCACCCTCGGCTCTTCATCGCACTCCTCTCCTTTCGCAGTCGTCTCCAAACCTGCGTGAACTCTTCCAGGCCGAGGCCGGCCGCAAAGTCCACCAGGCCTCTCAGCCAGATACTCCTGGCCCGCAGCCGCGCTTCATCGAGGGTCTTGGGAAAGTCCGAGGTGAAACCCACCGGGTAGAAGTCAGAGCGGCCGTAGGTGACTAGGGTGTTGTCCTCCCGGACCTGAACCACGCGAGACATGTCCTGCACTGTCATAGCCAGACTCTTGTTGTCCGCGGGGAAATCCGCGGCGATCAGGAGTCGGTCGCCAACGACTGGGTAGTACTCCAGGCTTACAGACCACGGGTGGCAGAAGACGGCCCCTCCTGCTACGAACTGCGCGTAAGGGAGAATGACGTACTCAACCAGGTACGGGTACTCCCCCGAGGGATAGAGCTGGTCAACGTCTCCGAGGACAACGAGAGTGTTTGGCCTGCCGGTCGTGTCAAAGCCTGGAACCAGCTCGGTTACCGTGCCTTGAACGACAGCCTCAGAGGCCGCCACCCAACCCGTGAAATCTCCGGGAAGGAACACCAACCGGCCCGGCATGTTGATCAATGCACGGCGGCCAGCTGCCTTTTTCGGTGTGACCTGACAATCGGGGTCGGCTTCATCCTCGTCCACTTTGGCGTTCCTGGTCATCTGGCGCGCGACGCTTGCCGCCCGCTCTTCACCGATTCGCCACCCTTCTTGAACCGTGTCGTCGGACTTGAACACGTTGGACGCCGCAACCCAGAAGGGCCCTGCGTCACTGGGCAGATCCCGATCAGGGTGAGCGTAAAGCCGCTTGGGGGCCTCATCGCTCTGGGCGATCACAGGTAGAGCAAGCCACGCTAGTGCAAGCAACAGCGCCGCGCGCCTGAGTCCTCTCCTCATTCTGCATCTCTCCTTGTCTCTCGGTTTTGAGTCCAAGCGGCGACGGTACACGTCGCGCTGTCTCCTGGCAAGACTAGCGGACCCTGGTGCAAAAGACGAGTCAACGGGTTCCTTGGCTGTCAGCGGCTCCAACTGGTACCGCCGTGCTCGCGGCGGGCGCGGGCAGCCGCTTGCTGGAGTCGTCGCCGGCTCACCGTCCGCTCGATGCTCGGACGATTGAGTTCATGTCTGCTTCGAGCCGCCTGTACGCCGTCGCCAGTACCTCGTACTCGCCGGCGAGTTCCTGATAGCTCGTCAGCAAAGCGTCTACGCGACCGTTCAACTCCACGACGAACTCGCTCAACTGCGCGACGGATGCGGAGTGCTGTTCGTCGAGCCGCTTCAAGGCTGCGGCGAGCAAGCGTTCCAGTTCGGTCATCGGTTACTCCAGTTCCCGGAGCGTCTGCCGCCGGTCTTCGATCTGCTGGTCGATGTAGCGCAGGAGTTCGATGTTCTCCTCGATCTGGCGGGACTGCCACCGCCCGATCGCCCAGACGCTCGACCAGGTGGCCACGTAGAGCGCCAGGCCGACCGCCAGCGTCCGGAGCCAGAGCGCTCCGAGCATGCGGACCATCTTCTGGTGGTCGCCTCGGATAGCGCTCTCGGTTCGCCTCAGCTCGGCCGCGGACAACTGCCTCGAGGTTTCGCCAAGCTCCCGCAATTGCTCCTTCATCACGTCCTGCATCCGGAGCCGCTGGTCCTCGATCACGGCCTGGGTCTTCGCCTCCTGCGCCTTCAACCGCGCGGCGAAAGTCGTTGGCTTGGAAGTCTCGGTCATAGAAGGCCCCCCTGAGTCTCCACCGCTGATGGCTTTTGGGGTCCAGTACGGTGAGGTAGTTCTCCCCCTGGCGCGGCACCTTGAGGCCGGCTTCCTGCAAGGCAGCGACGACGTCGCCGCGGTCCTGAATCGCGCCCGCAAGAACTTGCGATCGCAAGAGCGCGTCGATGGCCTTCCTGGCCTCGGCGCCGGCGCCGGGGAAGCGCCCGGGCACTGTCGAGCGCCTGCGGGCGGGGTCGTCAGGATGCGCCCATCCGTGCTCTGTGTTCAACGCCCGTTGAAGCGGATCGTAGGCGCTTTCCCAGCCGGGCGGGGCGATGTTGTGGCTCTTGCCGGAAGCAAGGTCGCACCGGGCCGCCAGGAAGTGCACGTGCACACTGTCGTCGTCCCGATGGAGCACGGCCGCCCAGGCATAGCGATCCGGCTCCAGACCGGCCCACGAGACGCGCTCGAAGGCGTCGAGCGTCTGCTCGATCTGGGCCTCGGTGGGCTGGTCCTCGGGCGCCCAGGCGATCACGCCTGACCGGTAGTGGTGCTCGAAGTCGAGGGAATCGGCAACCTGGGCGACGGTCTCCGGATCGCCGCGCAGGACCGTGACCTCCTCGCGCTCCTTGCCGGCGTGGTCGTGGGCCGCGAGAAGGTACTCCGCAGCCGCCATCGCGCTGCCGGTGCCGTGCTTCGAGAAGGTGATGAGCACGGCTACTTCGGACCGCGCAGGCGCTCGCCGCGATCGGGGATCCGGAGCGCGCGGACCTCTCGGTCCAGGGCGACCAGGTGAGCGATCACCTGGGCCGCGTCGCCGGCGCTCCGGTACCGGTTCGCCCAGCGCGCGATCTGGTTCAGGTTCGCGCCGATGCGCGCGATCTGCCGGGTGCGCTCGCGCGCCGCCGCGGAGTCCGCCGCGGTCCAGGTGCGGGTGCGGCGCATCGCCGCCCGCATCAGCTTCGAGAGCGTCGTGCCGGCGCGCTCGGCCTTCTCCCGCCACTCCTCGAGCTCCGCCACCGTGACGCGGCAGTGAGCGATCGCGGTGCGGTGGGCGGCGGGAACGCGGCCGCGGCGCACCGCAGTGGGGAGCGGAGCCTGGTGCCAGCGAACGGCGGCCGGTGGAGACGGTGACTCCGTTAGGATCCGCGGAGTCCCGGAAGCTGGCGAGGCCGGCAGGGACCACCTACTATGGCTCAACTCGATCTACTGCCCGGACCCGCCGCGTTGCTGGAGGCAACCCGCGGACCGATCGGCGAGCACCTGGGCGGCGAGGAACACATGCGCCTCGGCGGCGGAACCGCGCTGGAGGCCCGATGGCATCACCGGGTCAGCACCGACGTGGACCTGTTCGTGGACGCCGAGCACTATCGCGGGCTGTACGCGAATGAGGAACGCTTCGTGAGCGACATGAAGTCGCAGTTCGGCGACGGCACGCTCGTCGCGGTGAACGCCGGCTTCGCCAAGATCAACTTCGCCGACGGCGGAGAAGTCAGCGTTGGCACGACGCCTACGCGCACCGGCGATCCCCGGTCGTCCGACACCGCCCGCGGAACCAGGGTGCCGCTTGAAACGAGCAAGGAAATCCTGGCGAAGAAGATCGACGCCCGGATGTTCCACAACGCGACCCTGGTCGTCCGCGACCTGTACGACATCGCGGTAGCGCGCCACTACGAGCCGGCCGCCCTGGAGGGCGCATTGCGCGCGATCCGCGCCTCGAAGCTTGAAGACATCGCCGGCGAGCTGGGTTCCCTGCCGCCCGGCTGGATGGAGAAGCAGCGGCCACGCCTCATCGAGCCGGTGAGGCTGAACGAGGCTCAGAACGCCGTTGCGATCGTCGCCCGGATGTTCCGGGAACGACAGATGACCTGGGACAGGTGAACTGATGCTCGACCTCGACCAGGTCCGCGCCGCGTACTTCAATCCGCCGCCGGACGATCCCGAGTACCAACCGAGCCGCGAGGAGCGGTTCGCGCAGTACGAACGGCGGGCGGTCAAGTGGTGTCTCGAGCGCGGCGGCGATCCCCGCGCCGAGGGCCTGGGGGAACACGGCTCGTTGATCGGCGGGCCGGGCAAACCGCTGCGGGTGGTCGGCCGACCGTCGGCGCTCGAGTACGCGGTGGACTGGAGGCCGCTGCCGCTCACTTGGTTCGGGCACCGCCGGGCGCGCACTCCGGTGTGCGCGACGCTGAACCCTGACGTTCTGAGGCCTCTGTCGGCGGGCTATCTGGCCGGCACGCCGAACCGGCCCGACGGCGCCGAGCTGGCCCGCATCTTCCGTTCGGAGCAGCCGACACGGCGCGAGCGTGCGCACCTGTACGAGATCTTCGCGTGCATGGAGCTGTCGTATCTCGCCGAACTGTTCTCGAGCAGCGGGTTGTCGCTGTACGAGATCGCGCGCGCGATCCATGTCTCGGATACGCGGCGGGGCGAGGTGGTGGCGTGGCTCAACCAGTTCGGCGTGCGCCCCGAACCCGGCCCCGGGCCGTTCCAGCACGACGAGAGCGAGGTCGAGCGGGGCCGGCGACCGAGCCGATGAAGGCATATGAAGAGGCCCTGTTCGGGGCGTTCGTAGGGGCTCAGGCCGTCGAGGAGCAAGCCCGAGAGTTGGTCTTGCGATACGACCAGGATGGCCGCCTCCAGCTCACTGATCGTCAACGGAAAGGCGTCCTGGGGGACGCTAAGAACATCAAGACACGGGCTGGAGACTTGTTCGGAGCACTCATCACCCTCCGCAACGCTCCGCGCCCATAGGTGTCACGGTGCCCCTTACGGGGATCTACGTTTCCGGCGCTCCCACTCAGCGGCGGTCGGAGCCGGAATCAGTCCCGGTCGCTCGGCTCCCCGGTTAGGTGTTGGGATGAGCCAGCCGGGAGCCGGCCAGTCGAACGTTCTTGCCGGCGGCGTTCGCGCAGGATCTCAGCGTACATCTTGTCGGCTCTGGCCTCGCTGGCGGCGCGCCGCTCTGGCGACCAGGTCTTGATGAGGTCCTCCCACGGATAGTGTCCCGTCATCGTCTTGGTCCTCCCCTGCTAACTCCGGTCGGCTTCCGGCTCGGGCCTGTCGTTCCAGGTTCGGTCTTGGAGAGCTTCGCAAGGCGGGGGCGGTCGCTGTTGGCGACGATCTCGGCGGCCTCACGCTCGATCTCGGCGATTTCCTTCGGGGTGTAAAAGCTCCTCAGGATGTCGTCCAACGGAACGGGCTCGGTCATCGTGTCGGTCCTCCCCTGCGACTCCCGGTCGGTTTCCGGCTCGGGCCTGACGGTGCAGGTTCGGTCTTCGCGAGTTCGCGTTGGCGCCGGATCTCAGCGAGCGTCTTGGCGTTGTCGGCCTTGATGCGGGCGCGAGTCTCGGGCGGCAGGGTCTTGATGAGGTCCTCCCACGGATAGTGTCCAGTCATCGTGTGAGTCCTCCCCTGCCTGCGACGAAGCCTATCGCTACGGCAGCCGAGCGGGAGCAGCAAGCAGGTCGAGGTACGCGACTGACCTGGACATAGGGGAACGCCCACCTGGAGACAACGCAGTCCACAGGGTTTCGGGCCTCGATTCCGTCTAGGTCAGTAGGGAGGGCGGCCGCGGCGGTCCCCTTGCTCCTGAGACGGGCGCACACAGCGCCGCCCGGTCGCTCTCCCGGTGGAGCGTCTGAACGACGGAATTGAGGGCCCTCCGGCCACTTTTCGCGCCTGGCTAGCAACTTCCCCCAGGGGGGAAATGGGTCGATTGCCCCCCTTCACGAGGCCCCGGCGGCCCGCGCAGGAGTCTTACCGCCGCGTGTCCCTCTGTTCCGGTCGCCGTAGCCAGCCTCCGGATCCGCGGATTCTCCGCGGCGCGCAGCGCCGCCGCGTCTGTGGTCGTCCAAGCGTGGCGTACCGGGTCTGGCTCTTGAAGGATCAGAACGCGAACGGCCCCCCCTTGGGGGGGCTTAGGGGGGTTCTGGATCTAATGGATCTAATGCTGACCGCGAAGATGTAGGCGGGACAAGGGTTTCCGGGGTTTAGCGTGACGCGAACCCGCCGTAGCGTGACGCGCACGGGAGGCGGTCAGTCGTCCAGCAGCGTCCGGATCAAGTGCCACTTGTAGGCCCCGGATTCGTTCTGCTCGACGCGCCGGGTCGCCTCGACGTAGCGCGCACTGGCACGCACGACGAAGACGGCTTCACCCGTCTTCCCCGGCCGCAGGATGCGCTCGACGAGCTCCACGGTGTCGCCGGCTTCGGCTTCGCCGCGGCCGGCGGCGAGATAGCCGTGCTTGACCAGGTGCTCGAACAGTCGGCCCAGGCGCTTCCGGTCCCGGTCGGTGAGCGGACCCTCCGGCACGTCGTCGCCGGCCATGCGGAGCACGTCGGCGCCGGCGATGCGCACCTCTTGACCTGGGCCGGTCTTCCCCGTCGCGGGCTGTAGGAGTTCGGGGGTCCAGCCGCCTTTTCCGGGCGACCACGCCAGACGTGCCTCGATGCCGTCGAGGGCGCGGCGGGCGCGGGTGTCCCGGGCACTGCGGAGGTCCTGGCGGAACAGGCCGCCGGTGAGTCTCCAGGCTCGCGGCCCTTCTCGCCGCGCCCAGGTCGGCGGGCCAAGGGTCCAAAGCTCCGGTGTGGGCACGTCAACGAACGCGAGCGGTCGCCAGTCTGTGGGCGTGAGTCGAACACCGAGGCCATAGAGGACCGACAAAGGATCGACCGCGCGAGCTTGATCGAAACGGTTTTCGTCTTGGATCACAGTCGCGGGGCGGTGGGAGATTCGCACTCCCTTCCCTTGAACTGCCTGCGTTCTGATGTGTGCTCAGACTCTTGCCGCGATGTTCCCTGTCACGCGATCTTCCCTGTCACGATTGAAGAATCAGGCTGCGAGCGGACATCGTAGCAGCGAGACCGCCGTCGTCGAACCCGGACTGTGGCGGCGTCATACGACCTACAATGACGTCCATGCGACACGCCACGGATTCCGGCGCACCCCGCCCCGGCGAGCAACTGTCGCTGCTCCCGGGTCGGCCCGAGTCTCCAGTTCGCATCCACGCCTCGACCCGCCTCGAGACCCTCGCGGTCCGGCTCGCCGACCACATGGAGCGGAAACCCGCCGAGCCGCTCGAACCGGAACGAATCGTCGTCCCGGACCCCCTGATGGGCCAGTGGCTGCGGCTCGAGGTGGCGTCCCACCTCGGCGTCGCTGCCCACCTCAGGATCGAGCAGCCGGCCGAGTTCGCCTGGGCCGCGATGCGCGAGCAGGTGGAAGGACTCGCCGGCGAGTCGGTCTACGGACCGCCCCATCTCCGCTGGAGAATCTTCGACCATCTGAAGAACTGGAGCGGGGACGACGAGATCGCCCGCTACCTGGAGGACGGCGACGCGCGCAAGCGTTTCGAGCTCGCTGACCGGCTCGCCGCCGCCTACGACCGGTGCCGCGTGTATCGGCCGGACAGCATTCGCGCATGGCAGCAAGGCGGACCGCAAGACTGGCATGCGCGGCTGTGGGCAGACCTCGCGGCGGGCGAGACGGCGCCGCGGCACTGGGTCGACGCCATCGACCGCTATCGCGACGCCCTGGCCGGACGGACAGCGACGGCGCCGCGCAAGAGGGTGAGCTTCTTCCACGTCGCCTCGATGTCGCCCACCTACGTCGAAATGCTGGCGCTGGCCGCCGGGGCGATGGATGTCCACCTGTACCTGCTCAGCCCCTCGCGCCGGTTCTGGGACGCGCAGCCCAGGCGCGACGACCGCGGCTACTACCAGGAGCACGACGATCTGCTCAGCGCCTGGGGCCGCCCGGCCCGCGACCTGCAGGTGCTGCTGGTGGACGAGCTGGATGCCACCGCGGTCGTGGACCTTGAAGCCGCCGAAGACGCGCCGCGCGCCGCCACCTGTCTGGCCGCCCTGCAGCGGGACATCCTTGGCGTGCGGACCGGCGGCGAAGCACTCGAACACGAACCGGAACGCCCGGATGACTCGATCCAGGTCCACGTCTGCCACTCCCCCACGCGCGAAATCGAGGTCCTGCACGACCGGCTGCTCGGCATCTTCGACCACCACCCCGACATCCAGCCCTCGGACGTGCTCGTCGTCACGCCGGACCTCGACACCTACGCGCCTCTGATCGAGGCGGTGTTCGGATCGGCGGAGCAGATCGGCTTCAGCATCGGCAGACAGCGGCTGAAGGAAGGCGCCGCTCTGACCGCCTTCCTCGACCTCCTGGAACTGCCCGGATCGCGCTACGCGGCCAGCGACGTGCTGGCGCCGCTGCTCGCGTCCTCGGTCCGAGGTCGCTTCGGCATCGACGACGCCGACCTGGCAGCGATTCGAGAAGCGGTCGCCCGGGCCAGGGTCCGCTGGGGCCTCGACGAGAACCACCGCACCGAGCTCGGCGTGCCGGCTTCCGAGAACCACAACTGGCGCCGTGGGCTGAATCGCCTGGTCCTCGGGTACACGATGCAGGAAGGCGATGTGCTGATCGACGGCATCACGCCCTGCGCACTCGACGGGCGGGGCTTCCGCACCGGCGCCAACGATTACGAACTGTTGGGTCGGTTTCAGCGCTACTGCGAACTCGCGTTCGCGCTGGGCGGGTGGGTCGAAGCCGAGTACACATCGGACGGGTGGACCAAGCGCCTCCGGGCCGAGGTTCTCGAGGTGTTCTTCACCCGGGACCCGCGGCATGGAGTCGAGACCTTCCGGGAGGTCGACACCGTGGCCAGGCTCATCGACGAGTTCGACGACCAGTGCACACGGGCGGGAGCTGCCCGACCGATCCCTTTCACGGTGCTGCGGGACGTCCTGAAGGGACTCGCCGAAGAGGCTGTTCGCTCGGCGCCGCGACTGGCCGACGGGGTCGCGGTCGCCGACCTCGCTTCCGGCCAGATCTTCCCGGTCAAGGTGATCTGCGCGGTTGGCATGAACGACGGTTCCTTCCCCCGCCGCCCGCCGCCCGCGGCTTTCGACTTCCAGGCCAACCTCTTCGACGGCGAGGCCCGCAGGCCCGGCGACCGCGACCGTCGTGACGAGGACCGCTCAGCCTTCCTCGAGGCTCTGCTCGCGGCGCGGCAATGCTTCGTGTTGACGTACACCGGCCGGGATCTCCAGGAAGACAAGCCCATTCCGCCGTCCATCGTCGTCAGCGAACTGACGCAGCGCCTCAAGCAGCGCTTCCCGGCGTTCGAGACGGAAGACCGGGCGCAACGCCATCCGCTGCAACCGTTCAGCCCCCGCTACTTCGAGGACGAGGATCGGGACAGGTCCGCGCTGTTCAGCTACTCGCCGCCGATGGCCGCGGCGGCAACCACCATGGGAACGAGCCGCGAGGCCCCCGAGCGCTTCGAGGGCGAGGTGGCGACGAGCGGCCGGCAGGGGTCGGCCGAGGAACTCGAGCTGGAGGACCTCATCCGGTTCGGAGTCAGTCCGTCGAAGGACTTCGTCCGCAACCGGCTGGACATGGTCCTCGACACACGGGACGAGGACGTGGAGGACGACGAACCCCTCGGCCTGAACGCGCTCGAGATCTGGCAACTGAAGAGCGACCTGGCGGGGTTCGGCGACCTGGATGGAGACCGGACGCTCGAGCTGGCCGCGGCCCGCGGCCTGCTGCCGCCAAGGAATCTGGGGCTTGTTCAGCACCGCGAGTCGGCCGCTCAGGTCAGGGGTCTCCTGGAAGCCCTGCATCCGTTTCAGGAGCACAGCGGATCCCGGCTCCAGCAAGTGGATGTCCTGTTCGGGGAGACGCGCCTGGTCGGCGGGGTCGACCGGTTCCATGAAGTGAAGAACGAGCTCCTGTGGTGGCGGATCGGCCGCATCCGGGCCAAGGACCAGATCGAAGTCTGGCTGCGGCTGCTGGCGCTCATCTGCCACCGCGAACAAACAGCCACGGCTCACCTGTTCGGCGTCAAGACGGAAGTCGAGAAGGTCACACTCACCGGCCCCGACCCGGCGGATGCCCGGCCGATGCTCGGCGACTGGATCGATCTCTGGCGGGACGGCCAGCGCAGGCCGCTGCCGTTCTTCGCCTCGACTTCCTGGGAGTGGATCGCCAGGAAGGAGTCGAGCGACGCCGCCCGAAAGAAGTGGAACAGCGACTTCGGTGACGGGAATGACTCCTGCCACCACCTGATCTTCGGCGCCGACCCCTGCGGCGACGAGTTCGAGGCCCTTGCCCGGCGCCTGCTCAGCCCGCTGAAGGAGGCGAGTTCGTGACGGCCCAGGCCGGGGGCAACGATCCCCTCACCAGGTCACTTGACGGCGATCTGATCATCGAGGCCAGCGCGGGCACGGGCAAGACCTACACCCTGACCACACTGGTCGCCCGCCTGATCGTCGAAGCGGACCGGAACATCGACGAGCTCCTGATCGTCACGTTCACGATCTCCGCCGCCGGCGAACTCCGGGAGCGGGTCTGGCGTACCTTGCAGGCGGCACGACGGGCTCTCGCCGAGCCCGGCGCCGTGGTCGACGGGCAGGCCCGCGAACTGGCTCAGCGCTGGCGGAACGTCGGCATTCCAGACGCCGACGCGGCGATACGGCTGACCAGCGCCATCCGCGATTTCGACCGGGCCAACATCACGACCATCCATGGCTTTTGCCAGCGCGCGCTGTCCGAGTTCGCCCTCAATGCGGGCATCCCGTTCCGCTTCCAGGTCAGCGGCGATGACGCGCTGGCGGTCGCCGCGGCGACGCAGGACTTCTGGCGCCAGAACATGGCGCCCGCGGAGATTCCGTTCCTCGAGTACGCAGAGGGCCGGAACTTCGTTCCGAAGAAAGGACTCCCCTGGGGCGAGGACGCAACCACGTGGGTCGTCCGGTGCCACGCCAAACAAAGCGACATCCGCGGCGCCGCCGACCCGGAGGAGGTCCAGCAGGCGCAGCAATCAGGTCGCGATCCCTGGCTCCAGGCGTTCCAGGCAGCACGTGCCGCGTGGAACGACGACAGCCAGCGTCAGATCTTCCTTGAGGCGCTGGCCACACACAGGTGGAACAAGAACGAGAACGACGACCGGCTCAGCGAAGTCACCGCCGCATTCCGCGCAAACGATCCGGCGTTGTTTCCCCGGGAACGCGCCGGCTACTTCGGCCGCGAATCGCTGACCGGCAAACTGAGGAAGACAACGCCCCGGCAGCAACTTCCGGCCATTCTCCTCTACGACGCCTTCGACCGTCTGGGAAAGGCAGCAACGGAACTTCCGCAACTCTGGCTCGCCGGCCAGCGCAGCCTGCTTCTGGAGAACGTCCGGACGACTCTGCACCACGACGCCTGGGCGGACCGGCGCCTGAGCTTCAACGCCCTCCTGACCGAGTTGCACCGCGCGCTCGATGGCCAGTTCGGTGCGCCTCTGGCGGAACGGATCCGCGCCCGATACCCGGTCGCCCTGATCGACGAGTTCCAGGATACGGATCGCCTGCAGGCCGACATCTTCGAGAAGATCTACCCCGGCGGCGGCGCGCCGAACGGCAGCCTGCTCGTCGTCGGCGACCCCAAACAGTCCATCTACCGCTTCCGCGGCGCCGATGTCTTCGCCTACTTCGACGCCAAGAAACGCCTGTCCGGCACGAACGTCGAGCTGAAGCTCGAGAAGAACTACCGCTCGACACCCGGACTCGTCCGTGCCGTGAACGCCCTGTTCGAAAGACCCAGGCCATTCGTCCTCCCTGATCCGGGGTTCCACTTCGAGGCAGCCGCCGCGGCCGACTCCACCCGCGGTGAACTCGTCGTACCCGACCAAGACCACGATGCCCGGCCCTTCGAGATCCAGTTGGTTCGAAGGGCAGATGGCAAGAAGTGGACGAAGGGGCAACTGAGACAGGCGACAGCCGAGCACACCGCCGGCGAGATCGCGCGCTTGCTGGAGCCGACGCGGAACGGAGGGGCTGCCGCGATCGTCTCGGAAGCCGGCAAGGCGCCCATCACCGACGGCGACATCGCCGTGCTCGTCCGCACGGGCGAGCAGGGCAGGGCAGTCGCCCAATCGCTGCTGGGCTACGGCATCGACAGCATCGAGATGGGGGTCGACAGCGTCTACGACTCCCACGAGGCTGCGGCCCTCTACCGGCTCCTGTACGCCCTGTGCACGGCCGAATCGGAGTACAACGCGACACCGCTGCTGCGCGGCGCGCTGGCGGCGGACCTGTTCGGCCTGAGCCTGCAGGACCTCGCCAGACTCCGGGACGAGGACGACTTCTGGACAGACTGGCGCGACTTGGCGCGCGGCTCGCGCGGCTGGGGCCAGGTCTGGAAGGAGCAGGGCATCGCGGCTCTGATCCGGCACATCCTCTTCGCCAAGGACTCCGACTGCGCCGCGAACCTTCTGGGCTACCCCGACGGCCCGCGCCGTCTGACGAACTACCTGCACCTCGCGGACCTGCTCCACGAGGCGGAGACCTGGCGCCGGCCCTCGCGCCACGGTCTCGTCGACTGGTTCAGGCGGTCGCGAGCCGAGCCCAGCGGCGGCGACGAGACGTCACAGCTTCGTCTGGAGAGTGACGAGAAGCTGGTCAAGATCGTGACCGTCCATCGGGCGAAGGGACTGGAGTTCCCGATTGTCTTCTGTCCCTTCACCTGGGACGGGCGCCAACCGAAACCCCCCGAGATGGCCGAGTACTTCGACGCCGCGGCAGGAACGCCCGTACTCCATCTGCGACCGGCGGACGACCATCGCGACCGCCAGCGCCTCGAAGAACACGCGGACGAGTTGCGCCTTCTCTACGTGGCGCTGACCCGAGCGAAGTACCGCTGCGTGGTGGGTTGGGCACAGGCGACAGGCGCCCAGCACGCACCGCTGGCCTGGCTCCTGCATCCGAATGGGGGCGGCGGCGATCAGAGCCCGATCGACGCGCTGAAGGAGAACGCCGAGAGGGTGGCCAAACTCGGCGCGGAGGAGTGGCGAGCCGAGGTTCACCGCCTCGCCGGCAAGGCGCCGGAAGACATCTCGGTCCGGGAGATCGACCTCGCTCTGCCCGACGGCGGGGAACCAATCCGCCGCGCCGAGCCCGAAAACCGCGAAGAACCCTTCCAGGCCCGCGAACTCCGCCGCCAGCTCGCTTCCATCCGCCAGCGCACCAGCTACTCCGCGCTCTCCACCGGCGCCGGCGCCGCTCAGTCCGAGATCGAGCATGAAGAAGCCGAACGGCCCGACCACGACCCGGACGAACCGGACGCTTCCGGCGAGGTCGCGGCCGCGGAGCGGCCTGCCGAGGAGGACGCGCTGACCGTCTTCACCTTCCCCAGCGGCAATCGACCCGGCAGATGCCTGCACGAGATCTTCGAGAAGCGGATGCAACCGGACCACGATCTCGTTTCGATCTGCCGGGACGCGCTGGCCAGGTACGGCATCGACTCGAAGTGGGCGCCGGTCGTCCGCACGCTCATCCAGGACACGCTCGACACGCCGCTCACACAACCCGGCGAGGCAGGCAGCGTCTTCCGCGTCGCCGACCTCGAGCGGCCGATCCCCGAGATGGAGTTCCACCTGCCGGTCCAGGGCCTCAGGCGGGCTCAGCTCGCCGAATGCCTGCACGCGCACGGCTACGACCATGCGTTGCCCGACAGCCGGAGCGCGATCAACGGTTTTCTCCACGGCTACATCGATGTCGTGGCCCAGAACAACGACCTCTGGTACGTCCTGGACTACAAGTCGAACTGGCTAGGACACGGCCGGGCCGTGTACTCGCCGGAAGGGCTGGAGGGAGCGATGCGCCAGCACGGCTACCACCTCCAGTACCTGCTGTACCTCACGGCCCTGCACCGGCTGCTGCGGCTGCGCCTTCCCGGGTACGACTACGACCGTCACATCGGCGGCGCGTTCTACCTCTTCGTGCGCGGAATGAGACCGAACGCGCCCGGTGGCGGCGTGTTCCACAACCGTCCATCCCGCGCCTGCATCGAGGGGATCGACGCCTGCCTCGGGGACGCGCCATGAGCGATCTGGCGCGACTCGAGGCGCTGAACAGACACGGCGTCCTCGCAGACATCGACCTGTACTTCGCCCTCCTGATGACGGAGCTCGGCGCCGACGACGATGTCGCGCTGGCTGCCGCGACCGCCAGCGCGATGCACCGCGCCGGGCACACCTGCCTCGAGCTCCGCAATGGCGGCAGGCGGATCGCCGACCTGGTGGAGCGGCCGGACTCGGGCCCGAGCGCTCAGTTACCCGACGAGCTGGCGGAAGCACGCCTGCCGGGCCGCGCGACATTGGAAGACTCGCTGACTGCAAGTCCGGTCGTGGGCACCGGTGAGGCGACCGAAGTCCTGCCCCTGGTTCTCGATCGCGACCGTCTCTACCTGCACCGGTTGTTCGCCGCCGAAGGCCGGCTAGCGGAGCGAATGCTCGCGCTGGCCAGAAGCCACGATTCAGACGTGACCACGGAGCACGTGACCGGGCGTGTGTTCGCCGAAGACGAGGATCGAACGGAGGAAGCCACGGCCGCCATCCGGGCCGCCCTCAAGCGGCGGCTGTGCATCGTCACCGGCGGCCCCGGCACCGGCAAGACGACGCTCGCGGCCAAGCTGATCGCGGTTCTCGTCGCAGGCGGCTCCGTTGAGCCGCGTCGGATCGGACTGGCGGCGCCCACCGGCAAGGCTGCTTCGCGGCTCCAGGAATCCGTGCGCGGAAAGATGGACGAGAAGCCCTTGAACCAGGTGCGCCACCTGCGGGACTTCCCGGTCGAGGCGCGGACCATCCACCGCCTGCTCGCGGATCGGAGCAGACCGCTGGCGCGCCTCCAGGCCCTGGTCGTCGACGAATGCTCCATGGCCGACCTGTCGCTGATGGTCCGCTTGGTAACCGCCCTGCCGGAAGAGTGCCGCCTGATTCTGCTCGGCGACGCGAACCAGTTGTCCTCGGTGGAACCAGGCTCCGTGTTCAGCGACCTCTGCAAGGCCGGCAGCAACGGACCGCTCGCTCCGTGCGTCACCACGCTCACGAAGAACTACCGCTTCAGGGCCGACTCGGGGATCGGCCGACTCGCGACGGCCGTCGTTGCAGGCGATGCCGGCGGCGCCCTGGGCGTGCTCCGTGACGCGCTCGACGACAAGACCGAACTGCGACCGCTGGAGACCGAAGCCGCGTTCGACGACTTCGCCCGCAAGAGCGCCGCGGAATGGGCCAAGCACATGGCGGCACTCGAAGCGCACCCCGAAGGAACTCCTCCGTTCCCGGCCCACCGCGTCCTGTGCAGCCACCGTCGCGGCCCGTTCGGAATCGCCCGTTTCAACCGGCTCGTCGAGCGCCGCCTCGCCGAGCTGGGACGTCGCAGCGCGGACGACGAGTTCTACGTCGGCCGCCCGATCATCGTCAGCCGCAACGACCGGCAGACAGGGCTCTCCAACGGCGACACCGGCGTGGTATTGCCCGACGGAGAAGGCGGTCGCACGGTCTGGTTCCCCGACCTCGACCGCGACCACGAGCGCTACCTGGTCCCACCGTCGCGCTTGCCCCAGCACGAGAGCTTCTTCGCCCTCACGGTGCACCGGGCCCAGGGATCGGAGTACGACGAAGTCATCTTCATCCCCGGCGACGCCGCCTCCCGCGTCAACACGAAGGAACTCTTCTACACGGCGGTCACGAGGGCGCGGAAGAAGGTCACCGTCCTGGCCACCGAGCCCGCCGTGAGGGCGGCCGTGATGCGCACGACCTCGCGTGCCACCGGGCTATTGGACCGACTCCGCTAACCGGCGCTACTCG
Organism: Candidatus Multivorans sp.; assembly: GCA_965247095.1. Lineage (GTDB taxonomy): Bacteria > Acidobacteriota > Thermoanaerobaculia > Multivoradales > Multivoraceae > Multivorans. Next base: position 2,396,781 of record OZ251997.1, read on the forward strand.
CCGCCGGAAACCGTTCCTTCGCTTCCCTCGCTGTCGGACCGTCTCTTCTGCTGGCGGAAACGGCGGAACAACTTGCCCTGTTCCTCTTCGCTCAGCGAGTCCCAGTCGATTCCGAATTGGTCCTTGATCCGCTTCTTGAAGGTCTCGGCGTTGAACCGCTGCCCGCCGAGGAAGCCGGTGTTCTCCGGCTTGTAGCCGGCCTCGGCGTCCGCGTAGGACACGAAGCCGAACATCATCTCGGAGGTGGTCGGGCCGCCATAGACGACCGTCTCCGTCGGATCGGGGTTCGACGGGTTGTCGGCCGAGTTGTCCCAGGCCATCGTCAGCTTGATCTCGGTACCGGCAGGAATCCGCTTGCCGCCGGCCGGGTACTTGTAGTGCGTCTGCCAGTTGAAGTCGTAGCGCGGGACGTCGAGGAGAACCTCTTCGGCGCCGTCCGGGTACTTCGCCACGTAGCGGGCCGACTTGCCGCGCAGGTGCATGTGCGGCGTATAGCCGAGCAGGAGCGAGTCGCGCTCGAACTTGGCGCTCGTCGTGGCGACGTAGTTCGACTCGCCCGGCGGAATCTGGAAGTCGAACTTGCCCATCGCGTTGTTCTGCATCACGTAGGTGGGCTGGTAGTCCGCCGGGTAGAAGCGCAGCGCCACCGAGGAGCGATCCCAGCCGCCGGTACCCGGCCCCGGCTCCTTGTGGTAGTGCATCTGCCAGCGGATCTTGGTGCCTGGCTTGACGAGCGTGCCGAAGCCGTCGTCGTAAACCGTGGGGTCGTTACCCGGGGCAATACCGCCGAAGGGGCGCGCGATGATGTGGTGCACAGCCGAGGCGCCCGGACGGAACTCGACCGCCTTGATCCAGCGCGGCTCAGGCAGCATCTCCTTCGTGATCACGGTCTCGAAGTTGATGTACTGATCCTGGACGTCGTCTTCGACGAAGTAGTCCTGGCCCATGTCCATGACCAGGTCAGGCTCGCCGATCGTCCAGCCGTCACTGGAGCCCCACTCGCGGGCCGGCGGCGCGTCGGCCGCATTGCCCATCGGCGCCCCGCCCTTGGCCCAGGCGATCAGGGTGGCCTTCTGCTCTTCGGTCAGGGAGCGCTCGTTCACGAACACGCCCGCATGCTGCGGGGCCGCATGCCACGGCGGCATCAGGCCGGCTTCGACCTGGCGGGCCATCGAACGCGCCCAGGGCCGTACTTCCTGGTAGCTCGTAAAGGCCATCGGCGCAACCATGCCGCCCAGGTTCGCGCCGTTCGGGCGGTGGCAGACCTGGCACTTCTGCTCCAGCACGGTTTGCACCGCGCCGTAGTAGGTCGGCACAGCCTGGGGAGCGTCGTTGTTGTTCGCTGCCGCGAGGGGTGCGGCCAGCGCGAGGATCAGCAGCAATCCGATCGCCTGCTTCATGGGTCGGGGTCTCCTCGGGTTGGGTCGATTGAGCGCTAACTGGAACACCGTACCACAAGCGACGCTGAACCGCAGTCACGGCCGCGAGTCGCGCTTCGGATCCATGGGTGTGAATACAGTAAGCACCCCGCGGGGCTATGGAGCCACAGGTCCAACCGATCGCGAGTTGTGCCAAGATCGACCCGCCCCATTTGAGCCCCTCTTTCTGGGTGTCGTCCAGCGGACAACTCCCGCCCGGGCGCCAGTGAAACAGGAGCACCGAGTCTCGTGGCAACCAGGCAACCTTCACCGGTCCAACGACAGAGTGGGGCACAAGCCGCCCCGGAACCGGCCTTCGACATTCCCGCCTGCTACGTCGACGGCTACGAAGCCGCGCGGGCAGAGGATCCCGAGATGGCGGAGCGCTACATCCGCTACACGACCCTGGCCGACCCTCAGGCCGACCAGGCGGTCGAACAGTTGGCGAATGTCGTAGCGCCTCAGCACATCCACGCGACCATCGCGAAGAAGACGGTCGACCGCTACTACGATCCGCCGAAGGACACGCCTGAAGCGCTTCGAGAACTCATCGCGTCCTCCGCCGTCCTACCGGACTGGTTCGACCCGAAGATCGCCCTCAAGGCAACCCGGGCATTCCTGCGCAACTCGGACATGGTCCTCGGGGGCCTCGTCGGGGGCGCCATCGTGGAGGGCTTCTCCACACTGATCAGCAAGTCGTTCCGCATCCGGAGCCGGATCATCCTGAACGGCGTCCGCCAGCTCAAGCAGAACACCCTGCAACTGACCGAGCAGTTCATGCCCGGCGGCCAGGAGCCCGGGAGCGACGCCTGGAAGCTGAGCCTCCGCATTCGCCTGGTCCATGCCCAGTCGAGGATGCTGCTCAGGGAATCGACCGAGTGGGACACGGCGACACACGGAATGCCGCTCAGCACAGCGCACATGCTGTTGGGGGCGGCCGCCTTCTCCGGGCGCCTCATGCATCACGTCGGGCGCCTGGGCGGCGACTTCACTGACGAGGAACGGGAGGCCTACATCCACGTGTGGAGATATACGGGCCTGGTCATGGGCATACCCGAGTCGATCATGTTCCACGACCAGGCGTCGGCGCACCGGACCTTCAAGATCGGCGCGATATGCGAGCCGCCGCCGGACGATGATGCGATCATCATGGCCAACAGCATCATCAACAGCGCGCCGATCCTGCTGGGCTTCACCGAAACGCAGGAACGCCGCAAAATGGCGGCGTTCATCTACCAGGTGTCCCGGGAACTGATCGGCGATGAGCTGGCGGACGCCTTCCGCTTCCCCAGGTCGAGGGTTGTCAAGCGGGTGCCGCTGCTCTACCTCAGGAACAGAGCCGAGAAGATCGCACTGCAACTGTTCCCCCCTCTGGCCGCGAGGCGTTCGAGAAAGCGATTCAACGCTCTGCTCGACGCCTCGGATCTGGGAGAGATCGAGCACTCATACGCCCTGCCGACCACTCTCCACGACGAAGAATCGCAGGACTTGTAGCTCAGCAGCGCAGCGAACACCGCTGTGGATACTCCTAGCTCATGCCGGCCGCAGGCCGGCCTACATCCAGATCGGCGTACATGGCGGCGACGAGTGAGGCCACTTCGGGACGAGTCAGCTTCGAGCCGGGCCCCTGCTCTTCCACCCGGTCCAGCGTCGCCCAGGCGAGACGCACCGGCAAGCCGGTGAAACCGAGGTAGCCGCGCGGAGCGCCGGCTCTCTGCAAGTGATCCACGTACTCCCCGGCAATCAGGAGGTCCGCGCGAGCGAGCTCGAAGGCCAGCCTCCGGTCGCGGGCGCTCGGAATGAAGGTTCTGCCCTCGTCCGCGTCGGCGGCGGAGTCCTTCAGGATGTTCACGAGCTGCAGCGCTTCGCCGAAGGTCGCCGCGCGGCGCCGGAGCGCTTCCGCGACCGGCGCCAGGGATGCGCCGAGCAGGAACAACTCGGTCAGCATCTCGCCGACGATGCCGGCGACGACGTAGCAATAGTCCCGTAGATCGGAGATCCCGGCAAGTCGGAGCTCGCCGTCCCGGTCAGCACGCATCACGATGTGCGCCATGCCGACGGTCGTGCGGCGCACGTGACGACCGACCACCGACCGAGCCGCCGGGTCGAGGGTTTCGTAGGCCGAAAGAACCTCACCCGTCGCCTCGAGCAGTTCCAGGTAACCCTCGTGATGCGAGGGAGGATCCTTGAGCCAGGACTCGACCGCGGCCTCCACCACGCCGTCCACCGTCTCGCCCGAGTCCGTCAGCAGATCGGCGAAGCGGAACAGGGCCTCAACCCGTTGCTCCCGGCGCCAGACCGCCGCGTCCTCCAGTGTGTCGGCGATCCGAAGCAACAAATAGCCCAGCGTCACCTGCTGCCGGGTCCCACCCTCGAGTTGGGGAATCGAGAGAGCGAACGTCCTGCTCGTCTTGACCAGTAGATCTTCGAGATCAGCCATTGCCAGAACGCCCCAGTGTACCGATGCTCCAACGAGAGAGTCCCGAGACCCGCCAACCGCTTCACTGCTATCGTGACGTTTCTTCGGAGCATCGACAGCACCCGACTGCGCAAACGACCGCTACCAGGATCGCCTCCTTCCAGTTCCTCGCGGCCCTCACGCTCGCCTCGTGCTCGCTCGGCGCGGACTTTTCCTACGAGATGGACTTCTGGGGCCGCGTCCGCAGCGACGCGCTCGCGGCCGGCGCGGAGTACCTCGCCTCGGAGTCGGACTACCAGGCGGCCCGCATCGGGATCCTGGCTGAGACGATCAGGACCTACTTCGAGATCGCGGACACAGACCGTAGTGACAGCCGTCAACGAAGTCGAGGCGGCCTTGGCCGTACTGCAGAACGAGGGTCAGAGACACTCGCTGCTCGCCTCGCGGCTTCAAGAGGCTGAGGCGACGGTGGAACTCCGGTCGCAAAGATACGAAGCGGGAATCGGCGGCTACGCCGACTTTCTGGACGCCGTGCGGACGCGGCTGAACGTGGAAGTGGCTCTCGCGGGCGCGGGCCGCGACGTGGCTCTAGCCCGACTCGCCGTTCACCGCGCCCTGGGCGGCGCTTGGACAGCTTCGGGACCGATTGACACGCCGCAGATCGCATCGGCATCCGCCGAGCCAGACGAACCAACCGAATAGAGAGCAAGCACATGAGTCGACGAACTGGCTGGCTCATTGCCGCCGTCATCCTGATCGGGTCGATTGCCCTGGCCGCTCTGATGGTCTCCAGTAGGCCCGAGCCGGAGCGCCGGCCGCCACCCTCGCAGGTTCCTTTCGCAATCACGGCGCCAGTCGCGGCCGGCGAGGGCGCAATTCCTGTCTGCGGAGCCGGAACCGTGCGGCCCCGCGCCGAAATCGACATCCCCGCGGAGGTCAGCGGCAGGGTGCGTTGGGTAGCGCCGGTGTTCCAGAGCGGTGGACGGGTGCGCGAAGGACAGCCGCTCTTCCGCGTTGAAGGCGCGGACCACCGAAACAAGGTAGAACAAGCGCGCGCCGGCATAGCGGTACAGCAACTCGAGCTCCTGAAGGTGCAGGAAGAAGCCAACGTTGCCCGCGCCCAGTACGGGCAGTTCAAGCAGCGGCAGGCGGACCAAGGATCCGCTTCGGACGCCAGCCCCCTGGCTCTGTGGCAGCCCCAGATAGCGGCCGCGGAGGCCAAGCTGGCCAGAGCCGGCGTTGCGCGATGAGTTGCGGGCCCGGCGGATCGCCTCAAAGATGATCTTGTCCAGGGCCTTGCAGGCTCTCTCGGCGCGAGTGTTTCCGGGCACAGGGAGTTTCCGCAGCAGCGACGTGAACGGAAGAAAGCCCAGGGCAATGTCCCACTTGAGCCCGCGCACGGCCTGGTCACCCACGTCCTGGTCGCCTTGCCTGTCCCGACCGAAGAACGCGCCGAATGCGACACGTCTGGCGACGCGGTACGCTTCTTCGTTGGCATCGATGATCTGGCCGGCACTCCATCTTTCCTGCAACATCAGCGCGTTCTCAACCATTATCTCGGCATAGACGTCAAGATACTCTTGCGAGAACGCCGGCGCGACCAGCTTGCGACGCCGCCGATGGTCGTCTCCCTCGCTCGTGAAGACGCCCGGCTGAGTGATGAACTTGTTGTTGATCTCGAAGACCTCGCTCTTTGGAAAGAACGACCGCTTGTCCACGAGCATCTCGCGGATGAGGTCCGCATCGAATACGGCGCAACAGGTCATGGACGGAAGCTGGTACGAGACAACATCGCCGTGCTCACGGTTGAGCCGCTCCAGGAACCCGGGAAAGTCGCGGAGCCGCTCTCGCATGTTGCTGAGCCGCCGGCCCTTCGGACCGGGTGGGAGCCGTTCGGTCGATCGCTGCGCCGACGCTTCCTGACCGATGCTGGAGTGTGGTGCCGCCATGTGGAAGACCTCCCAGCCGCGCTACCAGAGCGCGTCACCCCAACAGAGCCGGCCGGCCTTCTGTATCCGCCCCCGGAGAAGTTCACGCCATTCGATGGACAAGTTCAGCAACATGCTTAACGTCTCGAACCTGGGTAAGTTCGAACTCTCTTTCGCGTTGCCGACTTCGGTCTACGACGAAGACTCGCACGAGTGGTAGTTGAAACGTAAGTCGGGGAGCGCCACGCCATGGCCTCCTTGCTCTATCCGCGGCGCGTCTACCCCGCCTCCGCCGCCAGCGCCTTCCGGTATGCCGGTCTCTCCAGGCAACGGTCCGCGTAGGCCTCCAGCACCGGCGACTCGGGGAGCATGCCGAACATGCGCAGGAAGACCGCGCTGCTGCCCAGCATGACGTCCGCGGCCGAAAAGGTGTCACCGAGAATCCAGGGATGCTCGCCGAGGCCTTCTTCCCAGGTCTTGATCGTCTGCGCGAAGCTGCCCCAGCCGAGCCGGCCGGGGTTGAAGGCCTCCGCCTGGTGTTCCTCGGGCACCACGGTCCGAAGCCCGAACTCGAACATCCCCGGTTCGATCATGCCCGGCGTGTAGATCAACCACTGCACGAAGCGGGCGCGGAGCGGGTCGTCGAGGCCCGGCGCCAGCCGGCCGGAGGAGTAGCGGTCGGCGACGTACAGACAGATCGACGCCGAATCCCACATCTTCACGTTGCCGTCCTCAAGCGCGGGCACCTTGCCCATCGGGCTTGCGGCGAGGTGCTCCGGGCTGCGTTCCGGCTTCGTGATGTCGACGCTCACGAGTTCGTAGTCGACGCCAGCTTCCTCGAGCATCCAGACCGCGCGGCTGGAACGGGTCTGCGGAAACCAGTAGAGCTTCATTCGTAGGCCTCCGAGTCCTGATGTTCCGTGCCCGCCGGAGCGCGGCCGATCTCCTTCATGCCGGTGTAGAAACCGCGCACGTCGAGTTCGATGGTCACCGGCGAGCCGCTGTCGTTGCGCCAGAACCAGCCGTGGTTGCCGGAGTAGCCCGCGGTCAGGCCGCCCCGGCCGCCCGCGATGTCGAACTCCTCCGCGTAGCGAACCGGCTCGTCGTCGAGATCGTTGAAGGGGTCGGCGTGGAAGTCCGAATACAGCGCGCCGCCGTCGGTCTGCCAGGAGTAGACGATGGTCATCCCCTCGATCATCTGCAGCTTGTACTCCATCTGCTCGTTGGCGCCGATCTCGATCGTGACCGTCTCGGCGCGAAGTTCCCGGTTGCCGGCCATCTGCGCGGAGAGGCCGGCTTCGGCTTCGGCCATCGGCTCGGTGCCTTCGGCGTCGTAAAGCCCATCGAGACCGAGCAGGCCGCCGATCCGGGTCGGATCGATGCCGTACTCGGCCGGCAGGATGACGACCACGAACACCACCGCGGCGGCGGCGAGCGTGATCGCCAGCGTCTTCAGCAGCCTGCGAAGCGGCGGCGTTCCGAGATCGCCGCCTGGAGCGGAAGAGGAATCCGTCATGACAAGAAGTACCCCGTCAACTGGTAGGCCACGAGCAGGAAGCCGACCGTCATCAGCACCGAATTGGCCGCGTAACCGTGAGATTGGAAGCGGCCGCTGGCCCGCCACAGGTTGAAGCTAAGCAGGATGATGGCGAGGGCGGCGAACTGCCCCAGTTCGACGCCGACGTTGAACGAAACTATGTTGCCGACCAGGCCGCTGCTCGAGATCGCGACCGGCTGCAGCTTGGTTGCCAGCCCGAAGCCGTGGAACAGCCCGAACACGAGCACGGCCGCCCGGGTGTCGATCCGCACCCCGAGCGCCCGCAACCCTCCCAGGTTCTCGAACGCCTTGTACGCCACCGACAGGCCGACCACGGCGTCGATGAGAAACGGGTTCGCGTGGATGCCGCCCAGCACACCGACCAGCAGGGTCACGCTGTGGCCGATCGCGAACAGGGTGACGTAGAGGGCCACGTCGCGGAACCGGTAGAGGAAGAAGATGACCCCCGCCAGAAACGCCAGGTGGTCGTACCCGGTGACCATGTGCTTGGCGCCCAGGTACATGTACGGGCCGACGGCGAGACCCTCGTTGTTGGTCAGGAAGATCTCGTCCTGATCGGCAACGCCGTGCGCCCACAGACCGGAGGCGAGGAACAGAGCCGCAGCGGCCAGTAGAGTGGCCCGGGTCATGGTCCTGCGAGGGGTCATGCGAGGCGCGGATGGTACCAGTCCAGGGGTCGCCCTGGGACGAGGATTCGACAGTTCAGAGTCGCAGCCGCAACGAAGCCCGGAACGCCCGCGGCTCGGCCGGGCTCAGAAAGCGCGGATTCTTGAAGGCATCGCCAAGCACTTCGTCCGGCTCGCCGAGCGCCCCGAAGGTCTCGTACTCTCGGTCCGTGACGTTCGACACCTCGAAATCCAGGTCCAATGAAGGCGTAAGCTCGATCCGGCTCCACAGATCACCCCGCCACGCCGACCCGACCGGTTCGAGCAGATTCGCCTCGTCGCCGCGCAGGTAGCGGCCGGAGTCGCCGAGCACGCGGGCGCCGAGCACCACCCGATCCGCGATCCGCACGTCCGCGCCGGCCCGGAACTGGCGCCGCGGCACGCCCGGAATGAAGTCGCCCGCCTCGACTTCGATCTCGCCGTCCGTCGCCATCGGATGCGCCGGGCTCGACAGGGTCAATCGATCCTGGAAGGTCGCATCCAGCAGGGTGTATGACGCATCCCAGTTCAGCGAGCCGGTTCGACCGCGAATCCACAACTCCAGGCCCTGCCGGCGGGTCGCGTCGACGTTGGTGAAGTACCCGGCGCTGGTCCCGGCGCCGCTGGAGACGAAGATGATGTCTTCGGCGCTGTCGCTGTGGAACAACGCGGCGCTCCAGCACACGGCGCCGCTCCTGCCGCGCAGGCCGATCTCGGCGCTGGTCGTCACCACCTGGTCGAGCGGCGGATCGGCGACGAAAGCGTTGGGCAACCGGCAGGGATCGTCCGGGTCCGCACAGGTCAGCTCCACCGGCGTCGGCACACGCGCCGACTGCGAGACGTTGGCGAACAGCAGGACGGCCGACCGCTCCCGGGCACTCGCCTCCCAGACGAAACCGGCCGAAGGCAGGAGACGGGAGTAGTCGTGATCGCCGTCAAGCGCCGTCCCCAGACGGTCGTTCAGTTCGACCGAGCTGTCGTTGTAGCGGGCCTGCAGAGTCCAGGTCAGCCGGTCGGCGGCGGTGGTCCAGTGCCGCATCGCCCAGACGCCGTAGTGCCCGGTCTCCGCGCGCAGACCGACTTCGGAACCCGTGAGCAGCATGCCGCTGCCGACGGTGGTCCTGGTCGGAGTCAGTTCGGCGAGTTCGGTGTCGAAGGCGAAGTCCGCCCGCCCGCCGTCCCACGACGCACCGGCGAGCCAGCGGCCGGAGTCCGTCAGCCCCGCGAGCTGGATCGAGCCGCCCCAGCCCTCCTGCTCGGTGCGGCTCCTGTTGTTCACGGCATCGAATTCGTCGAAATCGCGGCCGTCCAAGCGGTCGTCCGCGTCCTCGTTGTAACCGTCGATCTCGTCGTCATCGTCGGCCTCGAAGGCGTCCGCGTTGTACGTGTCGACATCGTTTGCCCGCAAATAGACCGACGCATCGAGCTCCAGGTTCGGGCCGTACTGCCGCCCGATCCGAAGCCGCGGGAAGAACAGGTCGTTCCGGGTGCGGTCGGGATGCGTGAACACCTCGGTGCGATCGAGTTCGAGCAACTCGACCGGCGTTACACCATTGCCGATCAGTTCGTTGTCCGCAACGCCCAGCGTGAACTCCATGTGCCCACCTTCGCCGCGCTGCGAGAACTTCAGGAGCGCCTGCCCCAGCGAACTGGGCGAGAAGTCGCGCCAGCCATCCTCCTCGTAGGACCTCGCGGCCACGAACCAACCGAGACCGTCCTCCGAGCCGAAGACGCCGCCGGCACTCAACTCGCCCGACCGGCGCCCGAACGATCCGCCCTCCAGGGTCAGGCCTAGCCGCTCCGAGTCGAAGCCGCTACGCGTGTTCAGGGCGATCGCTCCGCCAAGCGTGTTCAGGCCGAACATCGGGTTCGCGCCGGGAAGCAGCTCGATCCGCTCCGCCGCGAACATCGGCACGAGATCCCAGGCCACGATGTCGCCGAAGACCTCGTTGACGCGAACGCCGTCCTCGTACAGCGACAGCCCCTGGTTGGCGCCCAGGAGGGGCGACGCGCCAAAGCCGCGGTAGAGCACATCGGCCTGGAGGGAACTGCCCTGAGCCGCCGACACGTGAACGCCCGGCAGTTCGGCTTCGAGCAGAACGCCGACGCCACCGGCAACTCCTCGCTCCAGGGCTTCTGAAGAAACGCGATGGACCGTCCAGGGCACGCGATCCGACACCTCGCCCAGACGATCCAGCGGAGCAAGGCCCACGACCTCGATCTCCTCCGAGAAGGCACCTTCCGCGTGCAAGTTCTCCTCCTCGTCGCGGGCATGGTCGTGTTCACCGTCGCGCGGGTGCTCCTGCGCGGACAAATGAGCGCTCCCCGCCCAACACAGGAAGCTGGCCAAACCCAACGGCAGAAGCCGGCGCCGTGACCAGGATTCACTCATCTTGCCGGCAAGGCTCCACTTCTGATGTTTCGCCGTGTCCACAGACGGTCAACGCTAGCGCGGGAGCGCCGCGCATACTCGTCGCTACACTTCAAGCCATGATTCACCGCCACATTCGACCGTCGACCCGCGTACTGGCGATGAGCGCTCTCGCCCTCGTATCGCTGTCGCACGCGAGCGCCCAACCACCTCGCATCAACACCGACGACCTGCCGCGACTCGAAGCCTTCTCGCACGCCACCCGGGTCGGCGATCTGATCTTCGTCGCCGGCACGCTCGGTACGGTGGGTCAGAGCTTCGACCTCGCACCGGGCGGAATCGGCCCGCAGACCACGCAGGCGCTTGAGAACATCGGGACGATCCTCGAGGCGGCGGGGTCGGACCTGGCGCATGTCGCCAAGTGCACCGTCTACATCACCGACATGGCCGCGTTCAACGACATGAACGCGGCCTACGTCGCGACGTTCGGCGACAGTCCGCCGGCGCGAGCGACAATCGAGTCGCCGACGTTGGCCCTGGGCGCCTCGGTCGAAATCGAGTGCATCGCTCAGCGGCGGCGTCCGAATCAACGGCAGGCACGCGGGGAGCAGATGGAACGTTCCAGACGAAACCGCAGCCGCGACACAAACACCGCGCCGAGTCCCGTCGGCGGCACGATCGGGGTGCCCGCGGGCGGCGAGGACGCCACGGCCGAAGAGACGATCTACTACGAGGTCACGGGCGTTGGCGAACCCCTGGTCCTCAGTCACGGCGCCGGCGGCAATCACGCGATCTGGTTCGAGCAGGTGGCCTTCTTCTCGCGGCGCTACAAGGTCATCACCTGGGATCAGCGCTCGTTCGGCAACTCGACGGACCACGCGGGACGCCACAACGCGGAGGCCTTCGCGGCCGACCTGCTCGCGCTGCTCGACCACCTGGAGATCGACAAGGCGCACGTGGCGGGGCAGTCGATGGGCGGCTGGACCACCGTGCGCTTCGCCCTGGACCACCCGGATCGGGTGCGATCGGTGATCCTCGCCGACACCACCGGCGGCATCGTCACCGACGAGGTTCGGGCGGACTACGAGCGGCTCATGACCGGGGAAGCGCGCGCCGAGGCCGAGCGGGCGCGCGCCGAAGGCCGTCTCGACGAGGCTCCGATGCGGGCCTTTCTCTACGGCCAGATCAGCAGCCTGAACGGAGAGCGCCCGACGGACATCGGGGCCATGCTGTTCGGCGTCGACTACGCACCCCGCGCCGCCGAGCTCACGATGCCGGTGCTCATGATCGTCGGCTCGGAAGATCCGCTGTTCCGGCCGCCGTCGATCCGCACGATCGCCAACCTGCTGCCGAACGTCCGCGTCGTCGAGATCCCCGGCGCCGGCCACTCGCCGTACTTCTACCAGCCCGAGCAGTGGAACCGGATCGTTCTGGAGTTCCTGCGCGAACAGGACTAGAGCGGCAGAACTCCCAGAGGCCGGCGCTTCGCGCCGGATGCGGGCGAGACGCCCGCGAACCAGGGGCGGAGCGGTCGCCCGCAGCACCTAACCGGCGTCGCGCCAGCGGCGGTGGCCCCAGAGATACTGGTCCGGGTCGCGGCGGATCGCCTCTTCAAGGTGCGTGTTCAGCGTGACGAGGATCGCCTCCACGTCGGCGTTCCGGTCGCCGCTCCGCATCTGCTCGATCAGCGGTGACAGGGTCAACTCGAAGGTCATCGGGGCCGTCCGCCGGCAGGTCGCGAAGCACAGCGGCGCCCGGGTCACGAGGTGGAGCATCGCGGCGGTCGTGTGCGTTTTCGCCGGGTGGCCGAAGAACGGGACGTCGACGCCCCGGCGCGCGTGCTGATCGACGAGCAGCGCGAGGATCTCGCCGTCCCCCAGGAGCCTGATGAACCGCCCCGGGTCCGGGTCGTACTTGGGGATCATCCGGAACTCGCGCCGCGGCCGACGACTGAGCGCGAGCTCCTGCACCCGGGGGTTGTTCATCGGCCGCGAGATGCCGGCGACCGGCTTGTACCGGGACAGCCACTGGCCTGCGAGCTCCCAATTGCCGAAGTGACCGGAGACGACGATCAGGCCGCGATCGGGATCGTCCAGCACCGCCTGCACGTCGTCCGGTATCCGGACCCGCACCCGGTCCGGATCGTCGAGCACCAGCGCCGACTTCATCGACTCGACCAGCACCGCCCCCATGTGGCGCGCGGCGGCGGCGCCGATTGCACGCGCCTCGCCCAGGTCGCCGGCGACGCCGGCCCGCAGGATGTTACTGATCGCCACCCGGCGTCGCGGCCGGTCGGCTGTCCACCACAACGCCCCCAGCCAGCCAGCCCAGCGGGACGCGGCAGCCGGCGGCAGCAGATCGACGCCGAACAGCGCCAGCCGCGCCGCCCAGTATTCAAGAAGGTGAAGCACCCGGGCCGCTGGAGAGACGGAGCGCCTTCGGCGGCGACCGCGGTCAGGCTCCGTTCTGTTGCAACAGGGCGATGATCTCGCCGACCGAACGCGTCTTGACGACCTGCTTCGGCTCGAGCGCGATACCGAACTCCTCCTCCACGTCATACAGCACGTCGAGGATGGTCAAGGAGTCGAAACCCAGCGACTCGATCGTCGTCTCGGGCGCCACGGCGTCCCAGTCCCGCTCCTCGACCGCGCTGTCGCGCAGCACGTCCCGCAGCCGGCCCAGAATCTCCGTCGTGGCGTCGCCGTCCATTGGGCGGGAAGGTTATCGCCGATCCGTCAGACACGGGCGCGATGCCCGCGCTCTACTCCCCCGGACCCAGCACCAGCACGCCGTTGCTGCCGCCGAAGCCGAAGCTGTTCTTCATCACCAAGGGCCGTTCGAGAGGCTCCGGTTCTCTGCCCACGAGACGAACCCGGCATTCGGGATCGGGCCGCTCGAGGTTCAGGTTCGGCGGCAACAGGCCGCGTTCGATGCCGAGCAGCGCCGCAATCGCCTCGATCGCGCCGGACGCGCCGAGAGTGTGTCCGAAGTAGGACTTGTTCGCCGAAACCGGGACCCGGTCGGCTGCATCGCCGAGCACGGCGCGGAGCGATTCGCTCTCGCAGAGGTCGTTGGCGCGGGTCGCGGTGCCGTGTGCGTTCACGGCGCCGAGGTCGGACGGCGCGACGCCAGCCGACTCAAGCGCCGCATGCATCGCCACCGCCTGACCCTCGGCGCTCGGACTGGTCAGGTGGCTGGCGTCGGACGACTCGCCATAGCCGACGATCTCACCGCGGATTCGCGCCCCCCGGCTGCGGGCGTGGTCCCACGACTCGACGACCAGCATGCCGGCGCCCTCGCCGAACACGGTGCCGTCGCGGTCGGCGTCGAAGGGACGGCAGGCGCGGGCGGGGTCCGGGTTCTCCGACATCACGCCCAGGTTGTTCCAGACTCCGAAGTAGAACGGGTCGAAGAAGCCGTCCGCACCGCCGCTGAGCACGGTGTCCGCGTAGCCGTCGCGCACCATGCGGTAGGCCATGCCGATCGCGTTCGTCGCCGACGTGCAGGCCGAGACGACGACGTAGTTGATGCCGGTCAGCTTGAAGTGGATCGAGACGCCGGCCGAGATCGAGTTGTACATGCACCGCGGCACGGTCGACGGCCGAAGGCCCCGCACGCCGCGCTCGTGGAAGCGCTGCTGGCCGGTGGTGTGGCTCTCGGCCGAGCCGGCGCCGGTGCCCAGGATGACCGCCACAGGCTGCGGCTCGAAGGGCGGCGCCCCGTCGATCAGACCCGCTTCCTCGAGCGCGTCGGCAGCGGCGACGAGCCCGAGGTCGACGGCGCGGTCGGTAGGTCGGCGGCGCAGGCGCTTCAGACCGTCGCGCACGGCATCCGCGTCGACCTCCGCGCCGATGCCGACCTTCAGCGCCGACACGTCGAGCGACTGGAGCTTGCCCACGCCGCCGCGACCGGCGACCAGGTTGTCCCAGAAGGACTCGACATCCGTGCCGACGGCGCAGGCGACGCCGAGTCCGGTGACAGCGACTCGGCGTGGGTCAGGCATGGTGGCGCCGTTTCGGTTCGATCATCGCCGGATGCGGGCGAGACGCCCGCGTTCCCAGGCGCGGATGCGGGCGAGACGTCCGCGTGCCCAGGAACCTAGCCATACATCGACAACCCGCCGTTGACGTGGAGCACCTGACCGGTGACGTACGAAGACTCCGAGGACAGCAGGAAGGTGACGACGGCGGCGACCTCGGCCGGCGTTCCCATCCGGCCGAGCGGCACGCGCAGTCTCTGCCGCTGGTCTTCGGTGAGCTCGACCGTCATGTCGGTCTCGATGAAGCCCGGCGACACCGCGTTGCAACGGACCCCGAAACGGGCCGCCTCGAGGGCGAGACTGCGGGTGAGGCTGACCAGACCCGCCTTGGAGGCGGCGTAGTCGGCGCCCATCCAACCTCCCGGGCCGTGTGCCGCGAGAGACGCCATGTTCACGATGCTGCCGCTCCTCGCCTTGCGCATGACACGGTAGGCAGCGCGCGCGGCGGCGAACGAGGCTTCGAGGTTCACGCGCTGGGTCGCCCGCCAGGATTCGAGGTCGAGACCCCGAAACGCAACGGCGCGGCCGCCGCCGGCGTTGTTCACCAGACCGTCGATGCGGCCGCAACGATCGACGACCTGCTCCACGAGCGCCGCCGCGTTCTCCGGCTCGTCGAGATCGGCGGCCAGCGGGAAGGCGGCGTCACTACCGAGTTCGCGGCACACCGCCTCCACCTTCGCCAGCTCACGTCCGTGTACGGCCACCGTCGCACCGAGTTCGACCGCAGCCTCGGCCGTCGCCCGGCCGATGCCGCGCGTCGAACCGGTGACCAGGACCACTTGGCCGGAGAGTGAGGCAGTCATCGTGCGAACCGGGCGCAATGGTAGCGCCGCGGCGATCGCGCGGTGCGCGTACGATTCCCCACCGTGACGCGCCTACAGGTAGACGGACAGTCGATCGAGGCTCAGCCGGGCGACAGCCTGCTGGCCGCCATGTTGCGGGCCGGTCTGCATCCGACCGGCGGCGGCTGCCTGTGCCTGGGCGGCGACTGCCCGCATTGCCTGGCCACGGTCGACGGCGCCGCCTACACCCGGAGCTGCCAGGTGCGGGCGGAGGCCGGCATGGTCGTGCGCCGGGATCATCTCGGGAACGAGGCGCCGCCGCTGCTGCCGGAGGAGGCGCGAGCCGACATCGAGCCGGCGCCCGCACACCACATCCACTGCGACACGGTGATCATCGGCCAGGGCGACTCGGGCCGCCGCGCCGGCGCGGACGCCCGTGCCGCGGGGCAGGACGTGATCACCCTCGACGCCCGGGAGGGGCAGCACGTCACCGGCGTCTACCCTGGCCCTCTCGTTGTCGCACTCGACGACGCCGGGCGGGTGCTCCACGTTCATCCGAAGCGGGAGATCGTGGTTGCCGCCGGTGCCGCGGAAGTCCAACCGGTCGTTCCCGGCAGCGACCTCGAAGGCCTCATGACCGCCCGCGCTGCCGCCGACCTTGCCGCGGCCGGCATCGACTTCGGCCGCATCGTGTCGCTGGGCGACTGGCTGCCCGACCTGCCGGCGGACGTCTTTAGCCGCCACCTCCCGCTCGGTGAGGACGGTTGGGACCTCATCCGTTTCGAGGGCCGGCGCCGCATCGAGGCGGTCGTCGTCCATCCCCATGACGACCAGAACGCGCCAGAGCGACGGGTCGAGTGCGACACCGCGATCCTCGACCTCGGCCGCCAGCCCCGCAGCGCCCTGGCCCGGATGGCCTCCGACCTGCCGGTCCGAGTTGTCGGCCGTGCCGCGGAGGAGTCCGAACTGCCGCCCTGTCCGCGTGAAGGGACCGTCTGCCCGTGCAACGGCGTCACCGTCGCCGATCTCGACAGCGTGTGGGACCGCGGCTTCCAGGAGATGGAGCTGCTGAAGCGCGCCACCCTCGCCGGCACCGGCGCCTGCCAGGGCGGCGTCTGCCTGCCCTACCTGCGGAGCTTCCTGCTGGAGCGGGGCGGCCGGCGCCAACCCGCGTTTACCGCCCGGCCGCTCAACCGGCAATTGACCGTACGCGAACTCGCCGCCGGCGCGCACAGCGCGGTTTCGGCCCGCTCGCAACTCCACGACGAGCACCTGCGCCTGGGCGCGCGGATGGAGCGGGCCGGCGGCTGGTGGCGGCCCTGGACCTACGGCGAGCGGGACCAGGAGTACGCCGCCGTGCGCGAACGCGTCTCGCTCGGGGACGTGAGCTCACTCGGCAAGATGGCCATCGCCGGGCCGGACGCCGAGGCCTTCCTGGAACGGATAGTTCCGACCCGGGTCGGGACGATCCGGCCAGGCCGCTGCCGTTACGTGGTCATGCTGGATGAGCGCGGCTACCTGCTCGACGACGGGATGCTCTGCCGCGAAGCGGCGCAAGGTGACGGCGACCGCTTCTTCTTGACCTCGACCTCCGGCGGCGCCGACTTCCTCGAACTCTGGCTGCGCGACTGGGCCGAGGCCTTCGGGTTCGATGTCCGTATCCTGAACCAGACCGGCTCGCTGGCCGCGATCAACGTCACCGGACCGCAAGCCGCCCGGCTGCTGACGCGAGCCGGCGCCGCCGACCTACCCGAGTTCGGCCGCCACCAGCGCCTTCGTGTCGCCGGCATCGATTGCCGGGTCGTGCGGTTGAGCTTCACCGGCGAACTCTCCTACGAACTCCACCACGCGGCCGCCGACGCCGTCGACCTGTGGCAGCGGCTGCTCTCGGTCGGCGGCGAGTTGAGCGTCCGTCCTCACGGCTTGGAGACGCTGCTCCAACTGCGGCTTGAGAAGGGCCACATCGTGATCGGCCAGGACACCGACTACGACTCGACTCCGCGCCGGCTCGGCTACGAATGGGCGGTCAACCTGAACAAGGGCGACTTCATCGGCCGCCAGGCGATTCTCAGAACCAGCAAGCAACCGCCCGATCGCAAACTGGTCGCACTCTGGATGGATGAGCCGCCGCTCCAGGAGCAACGCTCCTGCTCGACCGAAGGGTCGGCCATCTACGACGGTAAGCGCTATGCGGGCTACGTGACGTCGGGCGCCCCGGCGCCTGCCGGAAAACGCCGTCAAGCAGGCGGGGGCAGTCCCCTCCTGGGCTGGCTCTACCTCGACGAGAACGGCAACCTGCCCAGAGAGGTCACGATCGACGGCCAGCCGGCCCGCCGGCTCGACGGTCCGGCCTACGACCCGGAGGGAACACGGGCACGCGTTCCCGTCGACGGGCCGAGCGAGGCGCCCCAGAGGATCCCCGAGTTCCAGCCGACGCAATCCCGAGCGACCGACCTCAAGAGCGGGGTGACGCCCGGCCCGCCGCGCCTGCGACCGCTCGAAGCGACCCGGATCGCCGCGGCGCCCAGCGCCCTCGACGACCTGATCGAACGCCCGCCCTGGCCCGCCGCCGCCCTCGCTCTCCGCCTCGCCCCCGACGAACTCCTGGTTACGGCACGACCGGACTTCGAGGCTGCCGGCGACCCCCACGTAATCGTCGAGCGCGAGACCGGCTTCTCCTACGTCTGGCTCGATGTCGCCGACGCCGAGGCGCTGCTCGACCGCGAGTGCGACTGGGAACGGCCGAGCGCGCGGCCGGCCTTGGCCCAAGGCGAGGTCGCCGGCATCCCGGTCAAGCTCCGGTTCGAAGCCGAGAGGACGTTGGTTCTCGCGCCGACGCCCCTCTCCGCCGCGTTCCAGCGCCGCCTGAGCCGGGCGCTCGGCCACGCCGCCGGAGGCGCGGCATGAACGAGTTCGTCGAGCGTCAGATGAAGCTGACCTGGCGCGAACCCAGGCCAAGCTACGACGTCGTGATCGTCGGCGCCGGCGGCCACGGCCTCGCCACCGCGTACTACCTGGCGACTCGACATGGAATCACGAACGTCGGGGTCTTCGAGAGCGGCTACATCGGTCGCGGCAACTCGGGCCGCAACACGACGATCATCCGCGCCAACTACGGCATCCCGGCCGCGGTCCGCTTCTACCAGCGCAGCGTCGACCTGTACCGCGGCCTGGAAGAGGAGACGGGGCGCGGGCTGATGCACCAGCAGAAGGGCCTGCTATGGATGGCGCACACCGAAGCGGCCGCGCGGGCCGAACGGATGCGTGCGAAGCTGAACACCGAGTTCGGCGCCGAGACCGAGTTCGTGGAGCCGCGTCGGATCCTGGAGATCTGCCCGCAGCTCGACCTCACGGGCGGCGGCCGCTGGCCTGTGCTCGGCGCCTCCTACCATCCGGCGGGCGCCACCGCCCGCCACGACCGTGTGGTCTGGGCGCTCGCGGAGGGTGCGATGGAGCGGGGCGTCCACGTCCACCAGAACACACCCGTCGAGGGCCTGCTCCTCGATGGCGAACGGGTCGTCGGCGTGCGGACCGCGGCCGGCAATGTCGCGGCCGGCGTCGTCGTCTCCGCGGTCGGCGGCCACGTCAGCCGGATCGCCGCGATGGCCGGCGTACGGCTGCCGATCCGCACCCACCGCCTGCAGGCCTTCGTCACCAACCACTACCAACGACAGTTCCAGCCCATCGTCGCCTCCTCGGAGCTCTTCTTCTACGCCTCGCAAACCGCCCGCGGCGAGATGATCCTGGGCGCCGAGATCGATCCGCAGCCGAGCTTCTCCTACCGCTCGAGCCACGACTTCGTGCAGCAGGTGTCGCAGCGGGCGCTGTGCCTGCTCCCCTTCATGGCCGACCTGCGCGTGCTCCGCCAGTGGACCGGCGTCTGCGACATGAGCCCCGACTACTCGCCGATCCTGGGCCCGACGGGCGTCGACGGCTTCCTCATCACGACCGGCTGGGGCACCTGGGGGTTCAAGGCGATTCCGGTCGGCGGCGAGCAGATGGCGCAACTCATCGCGACGGGCAAGATGCCCGAACTCATCGCCCCGTTCGGGCTCGACCGCTTCGCCCGCGACCGCACGATGGCCGATCGCGGCTCGGCGGGGACGCACTGACGATGAGCCTTCGCATCCCCTGCCCCAACTGCGGCGCCCGCTCGGTGCATGAGTTCGTCCACGGCGAGATCCGGCGAGCGCCCGAGCACCTCACCGATCCCGACGAGCGCGACCTCGATCTCGCTTTCATGCACGACAACCCGGAGGGCGTCGTCACCGAACGCTGGTTCCACGCCGCCGGCTGCCGGCGCTGGTTCGAGATCCGACGCGACACGACGACCGACCGGATCGTCGAACCGGACGTATCCTGACCGGCGGGCCAGTTCGCGGCTACAATCCAGGCCCTCCTCGAGGAAGAAGCCCTCGAAGGCGACGCCGCTTCCACCGGCGGCGGCGGCGGCGGCTCCGAGTAGCCGACTCCTGGGTTGCACCCGCCCGGCTTCCCGGGTCGGCCGTAAGGCTTGGATCCCTGCCGCTAGCATCGAGAGGCAGACACTCCCATGAGGGCTCAAGCCGTAGCCTCCCAGTGACCGCCTTCTTCATCTTCAGCTTTCTCGTTTCGGTGGGGTTTCTGCTGGCGATCACAATCGATTTGGCGCGTGACATCCCACCACCGAAGAACCGCCGGTCTTTGTGGTCGTGGCGAAGTCCACGAAAGAAGCCACGGAAGCTCCGCCGTTAGGGGCAGCTTGACTGGACACGCCGGATAGCTGTCGGTGTGGCCCCCCGGTGCGCCGGGGACAGTTGCCGCATGCCCTGGCTCGTCTGAGAGGTGCGATGGTCCTACGCCGTCCAGCCCGTGCAGGGGTCTGAGGCGTCAAACTCCAGGTGGCTCGGAACGAGCGACGGCCGGCGCCCTGACAAGAACCGACGACCCACCGGAGCGAGTGGAGTGAAGCGAGCGCCAACTCCCCCATATCCGATCAAGCGCGAACCCGGGTGGCGCGATCCGCGCCACCCGCGAACCAGTCCGTGCGCCCGTCATCGGGCGCACGGATGGCGCGGCACCTGGAGGTTGACCCCTCAGGCCCCGGAACGGGCGGGTGCAACCTCCAGCCGCGGCCACAGCCCACTCCACCGGCTGCTATGGTCGGCCGCTCAACTCTCTGGAGAACAATCGATGCGCCGCACTCTCTTCGTTCTGTTGATCGCTATTCTTCTGTCCGTGACTGCCGTCGTCGCCGACGACCACGGACCGAAGGTCGCCGACCTGGCCTGGATGACCGGGACCTGGAGCGGCGCGATGGGCGGGGCCGGTTCCCTGGAAGAGAACTGGGCGACTCCCACGAACGGTTCGATGGCGGCGCTGGTGCGCGGCTTCTCGCCTGACGGCACCACGAACATGATCGAGCTGATCTCGATCGAGGAAGAGGACGACTCCCTGGTGCTGCGCCTCAAGCAGTGGAACCCGGGCATGACGCCGCGCGCCGAGGGCTTCCAAGTCATGAAGCTCGTCGAGTCGAAAGACCGGATGGTCAAGTTCGAGAACACGGGCGAAGGCGGTCTGGCCAAGCTCGGCTACAGCCGGCCTGCCGACGACAAGTTCGTGATCTCGATCGAGCTGCCCAACGGCCAGGCGATCGACATCCCGCTCGACGCGGCCAAGTAACGTCGGCCCGGTGGCGATAAGCCGGCTGGTACCGCTGGCGTCCGCGGCGCTTCTCGTCGCGGGGGTCGACCTGCTCGCGGGCGCCGGCATCGCCGCCGCCCAGCGGAAGCCGGCCAGCCCGGCGGGCTCGGCCGCGGCCCAGATCGGCGGCCTTTTCGATCCCCGCTCCGGCTACGTCAACGGCGGCTGGATCGAGGTCGAGTTCGGCCGGCCGCTGCGGCGCGGCCGGGACATCTTCGGACCGCCGGACTTCATCGCGTTCCTGAACGACGGCGCCCCGGTGTGGCGTGCCGGAGCGAACTACACGACACGGCTGATCACGGAGCTGCCGCTCGTCATCGCCGATGTGCGCCTCGAGCCCGGCGAGTACACGATGTTCATCCAGGTCGGCCCGGAACGGTGGATTCTGATCATCTCGAAGTGGCCGGCACAGGAGACCTACGACTACCAGGAACGGGAGGCGCTGTTCGGCGCCTACGGCTACACCCCGGACCGAGACGTGCTCCGCACCGACATGACGCTCCAGCCCCTGCCCATCTCCTTCGAGCAGTTGTCGTGGCAGTTCCTGGACGTGACCCCGGAAGGCGGCCGGTTGGCACTCCTCTGGGACCGGCAGATGGCCTCCGTGCCGTTCCAGGTCGCGGGCCCGGCAGACGAAGGCGCAGCCCCGCCTGAGGAGGGCAATCCATGAGTAAGTCGGCGGCTACGGTTCAGAGAATGCACGGCCAGTGCCTGTGCGGCGCCGTGCAGTTCGAGGTCGACGTGCCGGAGCGGACCTACAGCGTCTGTCACTGCGGCATGTGCCGGCGCTGGTCCGGCGGACCGCTCATGTCCGTTCACTGCACCGAACCCAATACCGAGTGGCTGAACGACGAGGGGCTGACCTGGTACCAGGGGACGCCCTGGGCCCAGCGAGGCTTCTGCTCCCGCTGCGGTTCGAGCCTGTTCTGGCGGCTGGCCGAACAGCCGGAGGGCATGCTGATCGTCAGCGTGGACTGTTTGGAGAACGCGGACGGGTTCCAGCTCGACCGCCACATCTACAGCGACGCCAAGCCCGACCGCTACGAGTTCGCCGACGACCGCCCGCGGGTGACGGAGGCGGAGGTGCTGAAGGAAGTGGGGCTGGGTTAGCTCGCGGCACTCAAAGAAAAAGCAGCCGGGTGAGCTAGTGCTCAGCGGACCGCCGAGGCAGCCCTCCCAACCGCTTCGGAGATCCTGACCGACGTGGACCACGGTTGTCAACGGCCCACGGGCACGGAGACCAATGCAGGCGCCGCGCCGGATGCGGGCGAGACGCCCGCGTGCCATCCGTGCGCCCGATGACGGGCGCACGGAGTGGTTCGCGTGTGGCGCGGGTCGCGCCACACGGGTTCCCAGGGGTCGCCGTCCTCCGGTTCTGCTAGCCGCCCCCTCCGCCGCCGGTCGTCTCGGCGGCGACGGCCCGCGCCTCCTCCTCCAGCAGCCGGGCGCCGCGCATGATGTTGCCCATCGCGTAGTTGCCCTCGTGGCAGGCGTACTCGTAGACCTTGTTCGTGGTCTGCGGCCAGGTGTAGTCGCCTTTCCAGGGCTGGGTCCAGGTCGACGGATCCTCGACGGTGAACTCGTAGTGCAGCGTATCCGCATCAAGGCGGGTGAAGCGCTCGGTGACCTGCAGGTCGCGCGACGCGGAGCCGAGTCCTGGCCGGTCGCCGAAGTTCCGGGTGCTGACGACCAGCGTGTCGCCTTCCCACCAGCCGATCGAGTCGCCGAGCCACTTGCGTACGCCCGAATCGTCGTGCTCCGAGTTCAGGCGGATGATCCGGGCGTCGTGGTTCATCTCGACCAGGATCATCACGTGGTTCTGCGTCTGCACGATCCGCTTGTGGTTGTTGTAGAGCGCCGGCAGCATCGGCGGTCCCTGAGTGGAGCCGAAGCCCATGATGCAGCGCTCGGCGTGCGGCCGCTGCTCGATGTCGTCGTACGGTCCCGGCGCGTCGGCGCCGCCTTCTGCGATCCACCATGCCGTGCCCTTGTTGGCCCGGAACGGGGTCAGCGCCCGTCGCGAGGCCCGGCGGGCCTTGGCCGCGTCGGTCGTCGGCGGCATCCGGCCGTTCGCGGGTTCGGTGATGATCGAGGTGCGGTAGGCGCCGTCGATCGCGACCGTGCTCGTGCCGCGATCGATCCAGAAGGCGTTGTAGCCGCCGACGTTGCCGGCGCCCAGGTTCTCTCGCTGAGAGTCGTCGAAGCCGACCGGCGCCGCGCCCTCATCGGACGGAGCATCCCGGTTCGGGTCGCTCTGCTCGTTGGCCTTGGCCAGGAAAGCCTGCTCCTCCTCTTCGATCGCCTTTGCCTGGTCCGCGGTCAGGAACAGGTTGTCGCCGTACTTCGCCGGCCGCGACAGCGGCGTCAGGGTGGCGATGTTGTACACGCCTGACAGATCGGGCTTGCCGTCCGCGGTGCGAGGAATGTCGTCCTGGGCGGCGAATGCCGGGACGGCGATCAGCGCCGCCAAGACCTGGGCGAGAGCGGAGCGGAGCAACGTTGTCGAGATCGTGTTCTCCATCGGTGTTTCTCCAACTGTTTCGTACTGCGAATACGCTCGCAATCGTAACAGCGGAGACGGGCAGCCGATCCTTCGCCGGCGGGCCTCTGTCCCGGAGAGCATCCCGCTATGCTCCGCTCAAACCACGGATCAGGCAGGTGCCCGTCTGCCATCGAGCGGGGAGCGTGACATGAACTCCAACCATGTACTGGGCGACGTGCAACTTGCGATCGGGGTGGCGACCGCAGCGCTTCTGGGGCTCCTGGTTTCGGGCGGCGCGCTGAGCCAGTCCGGCCCCCTGATCGAACCGGTCACCGACGCCGAGCTCGCCGCCACGCCCAACGGCGACTGGCTGAGCTTCCGAGGCAACCTGTCGGCCTGGGCCTACAGCGCGCTCGACGCGGTGAACACGGAGACGGTCGGACAGCTCGACTACGCCTGGGCGGCCCCGATGGAGGACGGACCCAACGAGGCGACGCCCCTGGTGCGTGGAGGAATCGTCTACCTGCCTCAGCCCAACGACGTGATCCACGCGCTTGACGCCAGGAGCGGCGACCTGATCTGGGAGTACCGCCGCGAGCAGAACTACCTCGATCCCGAGGGCGGGGATCCGGAGCGGCGTTTCGCCCAGGGCCTGGGCCGGATCACCCGCAACATCGCCATATGGCAGGACGGCCTGTTCGTCGCCACGATGGACGCCTTCATTATCCGCCTCGACGCGAACACCGGCGAGCTGGTGTGGGAGACCCGGGTCGGCGACAGCCGCATGGCCCACTCGTCCGGCCCGATCATCGCGGACGGCAAGGTGATCAGCGGCCGCTCCTGCAGCATGTCCGTTGACGGCGGCTGCTTCCTCGCCGCCCACGACGCGGTGGATGGCCGCGAGCTGTGGCGCTTCTACACGATTCCCCGACCCGGCGAGCCGGGCGACGAGACCTGGGGCGGCCTGCCGCTCGAACGCCGGTACCACATCGGCGCCTGGCACGTCGGCTCCTACGATCCCGAACTCGAACTCATCTATTGGGGCACCTCCGTGCCCGCTCCCTCGCCCGAGGTCCTGCGCGGCAGCGGCGCCGGTTCCCTGCTCTACTCGAACAGCACCCTGGCGCTCCGCCCCGACACGGGCGAACTGGCCTGGTACTTCCAGCATCTGCCCCGGGACAACTGGGATCTGGACCATCCCTTCGAGCGCATCCTGGTCGATCTCGAGATGGAACCGGACGAGGAAGCGGCCTGGTCCATCAACCCGGCGCTCAAGCGCGGTGAGCGGCGCCGGGTGATGACCGGTTTCCCCGGCAAGACCGCCATCCTCTGGACCCTGGACCGCGAGACCGGCGAGTTCCTGTGGGCGCGCGAGACCGTCTTCCAGAACGTGATCACGCACATCGACCCGGACACCGGCGCGGTCACGGTCAACGAGGAGGTCATCCCGAAAGCCCGCGACGAGGAGTACGGCGTCGTCTGTCCGGCGGCGGCCGGCGGCAAGGACTGGCCGACCGCGGCCTACAGCCCGCTGACCGAGGCGGTCTACGCCCCTTTGCAGGACGTCTGCATGTCGCCGATCATCACCGGCACCGGCGAGGGGCCGCCCCAAGGCTATGGCATCAACTTCCGCATGCAGTTGGCGCCGGGCAAGACGACGGTCGGACGCCTGGACGCCGTTTCCGCGCGCACGGCCAAGTCCCTGTGGCGCTTCGAGGAGCCGGCCGGGATGATGTCGGTCATGACCACCGGCGGCGGTCTCGTGTTCGCCGGCAACACGAACCGGCGCTTCCGCGCCTGGGATGCCCGCACCGGCGAAGTCCTCTGGGAGACGGTGCTCGGCGGGCCCGTCACCGGCTTCCCGGTGAGCTTCGCCGTGGACGGCGAGCAGTACGTGGCGGTTCCGGCGGGCGGCGGCGATCTGTTGAGCGGTCTCTTCAACCGCTTCGCCAACCTGACCGTCCGCTCCGGCTCGAACATGCTCTACGCCTTCAAGTTGTCCGACACGGCCGGGCGCGGGCCGATCGAACAGCCGGTAGTGGCCGACG
The DNA here is from genome assembly GCA_965247095.1 of Candidatus Multivorans sp. GTDB lineage: Bacteria > Acidobacteriota > Thermoanaerobaculia > Multivoradales > Multivoraceae > Multivorans. The sequence continues at coordinate 2,422,152 of OZ251997.1, forward strand.
CGGACGTCGACCCGGCCGCGGCCGAACCGCCGCCCATGATCATGATCGACGCGCCGCTGCTCGAGACGTCAGAACCGTGCGCGACTTTCGCCGCGGAGCAGGCCGAGCGCGGCGCAGCCCTCTACCAGGAACACTGCACCGAGTGCCACGGGCCGACGCTTCGCGGCGGCACCCAGGGCGCGGCGCTCGCCGGCCGCAGCTTCACGAGCTACTGGGCGAACCGCGCCGCCAGCGGCATCTACCGGACGATCCGCGAGACGATGCCCCAGGGCAAGGAAGGGACTATCGGCCCGCAGGCCAGCGCCGACCTCGTCGCCTTCATCCTGCGAGAGAACGGCGCCGAGGCCACCGGCGAGTTCGGCGCGGACGTCGAAACGCTAGACGGCCAGCGCACCTGCTTCCGGCAGTAGCGCCGGCTGCAGCCCGAGTCTCTCGGGAGCCCCGACGGTCGATGCATGGTCGTCGTGACCAGCCTCGTCGTCGCCGTCGTGACCATCCTCGTCATGGTCCTCGTGACCGGCCTCGTCATGGTCGTCGTGACCAGCCTCGTCATGATCGTCGTGACCAGCCTCGACATGGTCATCATGCTCCTGTTGCTCATGCTGCACACCGTGATCGTGACCATCATGCGCGTCGCCGGTGTGCGGATGCTGATGCCAGAGGCCGAGCACCGCCATCGTGCCGATGCCGATCAGCACGAGCGCGAACTTGAGCCACCGGTCCGTGTCCCGCTCGGGCATCGGAACGTCGTCGTCACCGATCAACGCGCTCCGCACGTAGTGCGCGATCCGGTCCCGCTCCCGGGAGAGTTCGGCATCGAGCACGTCCATCACCGCCACGTAGATGAAGGTGCCGGCCGCAATCGCGTTGAAGCTGCCCTCGAACAGGATCGCTGCTCTCCCCTCGAGCACTTCTCCTGCCACGGTGCCGAGCAGGATCCCAAGCGGCGTCATGACCGAGAAGAACGCCAGCGTCTGCCATAGCGCCCGGTTGCCCGCGGCGTGGGCGGTCACGATCAGGGCGAACGCCGCAGAGCCCTTGTGGAACAGGATGCCGAACATCACGACCAGTACGGCCGCGGCTTCGGGCTGAAGACCCAGAGCCATCCCCGCGATGACCGAGTGAACCGACAGCACGATGAGCAGGACGAAGGCGTAGAAGGGCGGCCTCGTCGGCTCTCCGTCCTCCCCGAGCCTCGAGTTCCGGCCTTCCAGAACCACCCGGTCGATCAGGAGCAGCAGGCCGACCCCCAGGGCCGCGAGCAGCGGGGCCAGGGGATAGTCGACCACGCCCCGAAGCGCTTCATCGGCTTCGGGCAGCAGGTGAACGAACCCGACGCCGAGGAAGATGCCCCCCGCGAGCGCATTCCCCAGGGAAAGGTACCGGCGGCTCGCCCGCTGCTTCGCGACCAGGATGGGAATCGCGCCGCCCACGTAGGCGATCGCCAGGATCGCCAGGCCGGCGATGATCTTGATGGCAAGCGGGGACATCAGGGGGTTCCTCGTCTATCGTGTCGACTATCGTGTCGACCGTTCAGGGTGACCCGCCGGCCGCCGCGGACTCGCGGTCTGCCCGAGACGGCGGCAGCAACTCCGGTCTCGCGTAGAAGTTCGCTTGCGTGGCCCGCACGTAGGCCGGGCGAGCGTTGAGCCGCTCCCGGTAGGCGGCAAGCCGAGGGCCGATCGGCTCCTTGTAGGCGACCGCCCAATCGAGGCAACTGCCGAGCAGGATGTCGACACCGGTGAAGCGGTCCCCGAGCAGGAACTCCCTGCCGTCGGCGAACTCGAGTTCCGCCACCGCGGACTGCTTCGCGAAGCCCTCCGACGCCGTCTGGATCGCCGCCGGCGCCTCGCCGTACAGGTGAGCGAGGTCGCGGTGCTTGCGGATGATGTAGAGGGTGTGGGCGTCGAGCTCCATCATCACGAAGAACGCCCACTGGTCGTACCGCGCCCGGGCCTCGGTGCCCGCGGCCGGCATCAGGCCATCCGGCTCGCCGTACTCCTCCGCCAGGTAGCTCACGATCGCCGCGCTCTCCGCGAGGGTGAGATCGCCGTCCTGGAGCAGCGGGATCTTCTGCCGCGGATTGAGCCGCGTGAACTCGTCGGTCTGCGTCTCGCCGGTGCGGGGACCGATCGCCCGGTGCTCGTAGTCGAGCCCCAACTCCGCCAGCGCCCAGTGCGCGCGCAGCGTCCGCGCCGTGCTGCAGCCCCAGAGCACCCGCGCTGAGGCCTTAGTCTGCTCGTCTGTCATGGGGCTGACCGAGAATGTCAGAAACGGCGGGGGATGGGAACGCTATTATCCCGATTGCTGCGATGACACTCACTCAGCTATCCACGAAGTCCAACCCGCTCCCGCTCGTCCGCCGCCAGCCCTACTGAACCGAGGCAGTCTGATGGGGTATCTCGACCTGGCCACCGACCACGTCAAACGCGCCCAGAACCGACTACGGGCGCTCGATGCGCTCTACGAAGCGGAGAGCTGGGCCGATGTCGTCCGCGAATCGCAGGAGGTCGTCGAACTCACCCTGCATGGGCTGTTGCATGCCGTCGGAGTCCATCCGCCGCGAGTGCACGATGTGGCGGACCTGCTGGTAGCGGAACGGGACCGGCTGCCAGCCACGGTGGCACAGGACATCGACCGGCTCACCGCTGCATCCCGGAGTCTCCGCCGCGACCGGGAGTTGGCGTTCCTGGGCGCGCCTGATCTTGTGCCCTCCGAGTTTTTCAAGGCGGCCGACGCGGCGAAAGCCCGGGAGGCGGCGCGGTTCGTTGTTGCGAGGGTCGCGCCGAGCGTCGAATGATCCGAGCCTTCTACGCCGCTTGCCACCATGAGTCTCAACATCAAGAACAAAGAGACCTGCCGCCTCGCTGCCGAACTTGCTCGCCTCACCGGCGAAACGAAGACCGGCGCGATCACCGTTGCGGTGCGTGAGCGGCTGGATCGGGAGCAGCGCCAGAGACGGGCCGATGCCTTGGCCCAGGAACTTCACGAGATTGGACAGCGCTGCGCCAGGCTTCTGAAACCCGGCCCCTCCGCCGTTGAGCATGGCGAGTTTCTCTACGACGAGCGGAGACTGCCGAAGTGATCATCGACACGTCCGCTCTCCTGGCGATCCTGCTCGGCGAAGCGGACGCTGAGCGGTACGAGCACGCTGTGGCCGGTTCGTGGCCTCGACGCATGTCGACCGTAGCCCTTCGCCGCTCGCTCTCGAACCCAGGAGGCGACATCGTCGGGCAAGGTGACGGTGATCTTCTCCACGGCGCGAGCGTGGCCAATGAACCCCGGCTTCGGCAGTTTGCGGAGGAGTCGGCACATCGACGCACCGACGTTCGGCGAATGCGGGCGAGACGACCGCGTTGCCAAGGGCAGATACCGGCCAGAAGGCCAGCCTACCGACACTCGCCGAGTCGGCGCTACTGCGACCGGGGCAGCGACACCGCCAGCACCACGCCAAGGCAGACCAGCACCACGACGTAGAAGGCGGTCGTAACGACATCGGCCAGCACCGGGAAGTCGACCGGCCCGGCCAGGGATCTCCGGCAGGTAGCCAGCGGCAGGCCCCCGCCGATGAGCGCGAAGACGATCCACTGCGTCCAACTGAGTCGCGAGGTCTTTTCCGTCATGTTCCTGGTCCGGTTGTCGTGCGGTCAGGCCTGTGGCTTGCTTGCCGTGCGGTGGTGGAGGATGTCACAGATCGAAGGGCTTCGCAGCCCTCAGCGGCGGCACGGAACAGCCTCGCCGCTTCGCGGCTCGGGCGGATGCGGGCGGGACGCCCGCGTTCCCAACGGGCTGAAGCGCCCGGAGGCGATAGGCTCACTGGAACACAACACAAGCACACAGCCGGGAGGTCGAGATGCGGATCAGGCAACAGCGGAGGTCTTCGTTCTGGAGGGTCTGGGGCACCGCGGTCATCTCGGTGGGGGCCCTGGTCGTGATCGCCGCGGCGGCGGCTCTGATGCTGTTTGCGGCGTCGCCGGCGGCGGCCGAGGAGAACCCGCGGCGGCATGACGGACGTCCCGATCTCTCGGGCACCTACGACATCGCCACGTTGACGCCGGCTCAGCGGCCGGAGCAGTACGGCGAGCGGCTGGCGTTGACGCCGGAGGAGGCGGCGGCGATCGCGAATCACTGGGAGACGAACTTCAACAAGGATCACGCGCCGAGCGACCCGAACCGCGAGGCGCCGCCCAAGGGCGGCACCGGCATCTACGCGCCGGAGTTCACGGGCGCTGCAGGCAAGGTCGGCGGGTACAACGCCTTCTTCGTCGACATCGGCACGGACGCCTTCCAGCTCGACGGCAAGTACCGGACGTCGATCATCACGAACCCGACCAGTGGCCGCTACCCCGCGCTCAGCGCGGTCGGGCAGCAGCGGAGCGAACGGCTGGCGCCGTTCCGGCATGAGAACACCGGCACCGCCTGGTGGATGCACCTGCCGGTCGGCCCCTACGACGATCCCGAGCTTCGGCCCCTGGCCGAGCGCTGCATCCTGACCCGTGGCGCCTCGGGACCGCCGTCGATGCCGGGCATGTACAACAACCTGAAGACGATCGTGCAGACGGACGACCACGTGATGATCCTGATCGAGTGGATGCACGACGCCCGGATCATCCGGCTCGACTCGGAGCACCTGCCGGACAGCGTGCGCAAGTGGAGCGGCGACTCGATCGGCTGGTGGGAAGGCGACACCCTGGTTGTCGACACGACGAACTTCCGCGAGATCTCGGGTTCGGTGGCCCGGGCGTCGCACGATCTGCACGTCGTGGAGCGAATCAGCCGGATCGACGCGGACACCCTGCGCTACGAGTTCACGGTGGAGGATCCGGTCTACGAGACCGCCTGGAGCGGCGAGTACCCGTGGCCGGCGACCGGCAACAGGCTCTACGAGTATGGCTGCCACGAGGGGAACTACGCGCTCGGCGGCATCCTGCGCGGCGCGCGGCTGCTGGAGCAGGAGGCGATCGAGCAGGACGCCTCGGGCGCCTCGACCGGGTCCGGTTCGGGCGACTGAGGGGCGCTGGCGGCTGAACGCATGGCCGACCTCAACCTCATTCCCCACCCGCTGACCGGTACTCCCTTCGGCGCCGCACTTGATGTGTGCGTGATCCTGGCCGCGCTGACCTGGCTGGCCTCGGTGATCACTCGCGAGTACCGTGGGTGGACCGCCTCTGGCAAGTCTGTCCGCCGATCTACAGCCTGATGGTGGCTGCCGCCTCGGACTTCCAGTCGGCGCGGGTTCCCATGGTGCGTCGGTGGTACGCTCGCCGACGCTCAAATCCAAGTTCCGAAGGAGGAACCACGCGTGATCCGATTGCGTCCTCGGGGACAGTTCGCCCCGCTTGCCTTTGCCGCCTGCCTGCTGCTTACGGCCTTCGTTCTTGCGCCGGTATTTGCCGGCGAGCGTGACCTCCAAAAGGCCAAGCCGGCCGATGTCGGCATGGACCCGGCCGGCCTCGAAAAGCTATCCGAGGCGATGCACGGCATGGTCGACGACGGCAAACTCGCCGGCGTCGTCACGATGGTCTCGCGCAAGGGCAAGGTCGTCCTCTTCGACGCCTACGGCAAGCAGGACATCGAGAACGGGGTCCCGGTCGCGAAGGACTCGATCTTCCGCATCTATTCGATGACGAAGCCGATCATCGGCACAGCATTGATGACCTACTACGACGAAGGCCGCTTCACACTCGACGATCCGGTGTCGAAGTTCATTCCCGAGTTCGCGGACCTCAAGGTGGCGAAGGAGGACGGGCCGGACGGCATGCCCGTGGTCGAGGCCGCCGATCATGCGATGACGATGCGCGAGCTGATGAGCCATACGGCGGGTCTGACCTACGGGCTGTTCTCCCAGTCCCAGGTGGACACGCTCTACCAGAAGGCCGGGATCATCCTGGACTCCACCCTGACCGTGAAGGAGATGGTCGGCAGGCTGGCCAAGATCCCGCTGCGCCAGCAGCCGGGGTCGATGTGGCACTACAGCGTCGCGGTCGACGTGCAGGGCTACGTGCTGGAGGTGCTGGCCGGCAAGCCGCTCGACGAGGTGCTGAACGAGCGCGTCTTCGGGCCACTGGGCATGGACGACACCGCTTTCTGGGTCGAGCCGGACAAGGCGGACCGGTTCTCGCACATGTACGTGTCGAGCCAGGGCAAGCTGAGCAGAGCCGAGCTCGGGCAGTACCTCGAGAAGCCGAACTTCCTCTCCGGCGGCGGCGGCCTGGTGTCGACGGCGATGGACTACATGCGCTTCGCCCAGATGCTCGCGAACGGCGGCGAACTGAACGGCGTCCGGATCCTGAAGCCGGCGACCGTGAAGCTGATGCACACCGATCATCTGCCCGAGAGCGTCACCGACATGGGGCCGCTCTACCGGGGCAATCGCTTCGGCCTCGACTTCTCGATCGTCACCGATCCGAACCCGGCCACCGACCACGAGCGCGCCAAGGGCGAGTACTGGTGGTACGGCATCGGCGGCACCTGGTTCGGCATCAACCCGGACCAGGATCTGGTCATCGTCGGCATGATCCAGAGCCGCGATTTCCCTGCCTCGGCGGCCGCGCGCTTCACCAGCAAGCGGCTCGCGTACGAAGCGATCGTCGACTAGGGCGTGGGCCAAGACGATGCGGGCGCCCGATGACGGTCGCAGGAATTGGTTCACGGGTGGCGCGGATCGCGCCACCCGCGTTCCCAGGGCGGGCGAGACGCCCGCGTTCCCAGGAACCTGAGGAGTTGAAGAGGAGAGTTGTATGAGTCTGTTCGCCTGGTCGTGGTTGTTTCTCATCCTCTACATCACCGGCATGCTCGCCTTCGGCTGGGTCGCGAGCCGGCGAATCAAGAATGCGGACGATTTCGCCACCGCGCGCAGCAGCTACGGCCCCTACTTTCTGGCGCTGGCCTTTGCCGCAACGACCGCCAGCGGCGCCACCTTCCTCGGCAGTCCCGGCCTGGGCTACCAGTTCGGCATGGCCAGCGTCTGGGGCAAGTTCCTTTACCCGATGGGGGTCTACTTCGGGGTTCTCATCACGATCAGGATGGTCGCCAACTCGGGGCACAAGTTCGGCAACCGGTCGATCCCCGAGTACCTCGGCGACCGCTACCGGAGCGACGGCGTGCGTCTGCTCGTCTCCGTCTTCTCCCTGGTGCTGTTCTTCTACGTCGCCGGACAGCTCGTGTCGGGGCTGGTCATGTTCGAGACCATGCTCGGCCTCAAGCCGATGACGGCGCTGATCATCACGTCGGGCGTGCTGCTCGTCTACGTCGTCCTCGGCGGCGCCCACGCGGACATCCTCACCGACGGCATCCAGGGCATGATGATGCTCGCGGTCGCGGTGGTCGTCATCGTGATGTTCCTGTTCGCTTCGGGGATGGACGGCGGCCTCGGGGGTTTGGTCGACAACCTCCGCGCCCAGGACGAGCACATGGTCGGACCGCTCAACCGGTCCAACTCCCTCTACGACTCGTGGTGGGCGATCGCAGTCGTTCTCTTCGCCCACATCCCGCTCGGCATGCTGCCCCACATCGGCAACAAGGTGTGGGCGCTCAAGAACGACGGCGACCGGATGCGTTTCGTCAAGCTCGCCTTCGCGGTCGGCCTGACGATGGGCATGATGGGCCTCGGCGGCATTCTCGCCCGCGGCGTTCTCGGGGGCGAGCTTCTGGCTGCCGGGCGCAACCCGAACGAGGCGCTACCGGCGCTGTTCATCGAACTGTTCCCGACTTGGCTGGCGGCCCTGATCGGGGTCGGGATCCTGGCCGCGATCATGTCGACGGCGGACGGGCTCGTCGTGTCGTCGTCCCAGATCGTCGCCAACGACATCTACCGCCGGTCGATCGTTCCGAAGTACAGGTCCCATCTGAGCGACGAAGAGGTCGATCGCAAGGTGCTGGGGATCAGCCGCTGGAGCACGGTGATCGTCCTGATCCTCTGCACCGGGATGGCCTGGGCGATGCAGGACATGAACATCGCACTGCTGGTATGGATCGGCACCGGCGGCATGATGGCCGCCTTCGCAGGCCCGCTGGTGGTCGGCGGGTTGTGGCGCGGCGTCACCCTCGCCGGCGCCTACACCGGCCTGGTGAGCGGCATGGCCACGTTCATCCTGCTGCGCAGCGGCGTGCCCTGGATGATCGTCGATCCGAGTTCGCTCGGGCCGCTGTCCGGGATTGCGGAGTGGCTGCACCACTACCGGGCTAACCCGTTTTCCTGCGCGGTGGTCGGCGAGGCGGTCTCGATCGCCAGCACGTGGGCAGTGTCCAAGCTGACCCAGCCACTGCCTGAAGACCACGTCGAAGGGTTATTCGCGGCGCCGTCGAAGATCGCCGAAACGGCGGGGGGATAGGGGCCCCAGCGGACCGGCGCTTCGCGCCGGATGCGGGCGAGACGCCCGCGCTAGACTCTCGCGAGAAGCTCGACACAAGCAGGAGGCAGGTCATGCGTCGCCACCGAACGAATCGTCTCCGTAGCCGGTCGCTCCCGGCCCTGGCGCCGGCTGCCCTGGTGTTGCTTGCCTTCGCTCCTGCCGTCCTGATCGCTCAGGAAGCAGGTGGAGCGGACGTTCCCCGAGACCCAAACGGGCAGCCCGACACCGCGCGCCTGTTGATGAAGAAGAGCGGCGTCCCGATGTTCGAGTACGCCTGCCACGAAGGCAACTACGGCCTGTACAACATGCTCTCGGGCGCCCGCGCGAAAGAAGCCGAGACGGCCGCCGCGACCGGCGGCGAGTAGTTCGTTCCGGCCGGCGGGGACGACCCGGGGACTCAGTCCCAGTCGGGAAGCGGCTGTGGGCCGGGCACCATCCCGGCGATGTCGGGATCCTCGCCCGACAGGTCGACGGGCGCCTCCTCGGCGGCCTCTTCCTTGTCCACCTTGCGCTGAGCGCGGCGCTCCAGCTTCTCCTGGCGCTTCTGGCGCTTGCGGATTTCCCGTTGACGCTTGGCAAATGTAGTTGGTCCGGGCCTAGCCATGACGATCTCCCCTCCTCTGCCCAGACGCTCTCTCAGGGCCGGTCAACGAGTCTAGCAGGGACTCTTGACACGCCGTCCGCGGTCACGGCGAGTAGTAGGTCGGCGACCCGGGACCGACCGGCAGGCCCAGCGCGAACACCCAGATGTAGAAGAGCGACACCCAACCGATCAGGTAGGTGATCGAGTACGGGATCATCGTCGCGATCAGGGTGCCGATCCCCAGCTTCCGGTCGTAGCGCATCGCCACCGCGAGGATCAGGCCGAAGTAGCTCATCATCGGCGTGATGATGTTCGTGCTCGAGTCGCCGATCCGGTACGCGGCCTGAATCACTTCCGGGCTGTAGCCGACGGTCATCAGCATCGGCACGAAGATCGGCGCCGTCACCGCCCACTGCGCCGACGCGCTGCCGAGCATCAGGTTCACGACACAGCACATCAGGATGAACGGCAGGAACACGATCGGCCCGGTGAGGTCGAACCGGGTCAGCAGATCGGCGCCGACGACCGCCGTGATCGTGCCCAGGTTGGTCCAGTTGAAGAACGAGACGAACTGAGCGGCGAAGAAGACGAGCACCAGGTACGGCCCGAGCGAACTCATGGACCGGCCCATGCCGTCGATCACGTCGCGATCGTTGCGCAGCGACCCGGTGACCCGGCCGTAGACGATCGACGGCACGATGAAGAAGACGAAGATCAGCGACACGACGCTGCGCAGCATCGGCCGCAGATCGTCGATCAACAGCGGATTTTGCGCCGGATCGCGGAACCACCCGTTCTCCGGCAGGGCGAGCAGCGCCAGTCCGCCGAGCATCGCGAGCAGGGTGACGCCGGCCAGCTTCAGCCCGCGCTTCTCTTCCTTCGACAGCGTCTTCAGACCCTCTTCCGGGTCCTCCAGGTCGTCCGCCGCCCGGCTCGGATCGAAGGCGCCGAGTTTCGGCTCCACGATCCGGGTCGTCACCAGGGTGCCGATCGCCGTGATCATGAAGGTGCTCACGAACATGAACAGGTAGTTCGCGGTCGCCTGGACCTCGTTCGCGCCCCCCGGCGCGTACGAAGGATCGATCAGACGCGCGGCTTCCGTCGTGATCCCGGCCAGCAGCGGGTCCACGGTGCCGATCAGAATGTTCGCTGAGTACCCCCCCGAAACACCGGCAAACGCGGCCGCCAGTCCGACCAGCGGATTGCGGCCGACGGCACGGAACACCACCGCCGCCAGCGGTATCAGCACCACGTAGCCCATCTCGGAGGCGGTGTTCGAGACCACCGAGGCGAACACGACGACCGCGGTCAGCAGGTTGCGGGGCGCCCCGAGAACCAGCGCCCGAAGCACGGCGCCCAGCAACCCGGACCGCTCCGCGACGCCGACACCCAGGAGAGCGACCAGAACCGTCCCCAGGGGCGCGAAGCCGGTGAAGTTCGTCACCAGGTTCATCGCGATGCGCCGCATCCCCTCCGGGTTCAGCAGGCTGATGGCGCGGATGAGGCCGTCCTCGGCGCGGCCGGACGCGCCGGCGGGCCGCGGGTCGACGACCTGCACGTCGAACAGCGACGCCATCCCCGACACCAGGAGCACGATCACGGACAGCGCCGCGAACAGGGTCACCGGATGCGGCAGCAGGTTGCCGAGGAACTCGACAACGTTCAGGAAACGGTTGAACGGACCCTGCCGCTTCCCCCGGCGCCGCTTCTGCCGTTCGCTGGCCTCAGCCACCGCGGAACAGTAACCCACGGCAAAGGCCGCTGCGGGATCCCTAGCCCCGGCGGATCACCGACGTGTGGTACGGCTCGAGCTCGTCGATCGCCGACTCGGGCTCGCCCGTCTTCCAGGCGAAGAGTCGCACCGTGATCTCGGACGGCGACACGTCGAAGAGCGCGAAGCCGTTCTTCTCGAACGTCTCGCCGCGAACATCGTGAACGAGCCCGGTGGCAGCCAGGGGCGGCGTGCCGCGCGCCGCCGAGGGCCAGCCGCCCTGGGTGCCTACCGGACCGGTGAGCACGGCGTGGACCGGATTCCCGGACAGGTCGAGGTCGCCGCTCCGCACGAGTGCCGAATGGCCGATCGCGTGCAGGTCGCCCGAGAGCACGACGCCCGGCCGCTTCGACTGCGACGTCAACGACTCGAGCAGCCGCTGATGCTGGCGCCACCAGCCGCCCTGCCAGAAGTACTTCTCGCGCTCCGTGGTCAGCCGGAAGTTGCTGCCGGCGAAGTCGCCGATCCGTGACACGGTGGCGCCGCCGTCGTCGAGGTCGGCCACGTCCGGGTACCACTCGCGCCACTTTCCCGCCGACCAGCCGAACGGGTGCGACGGGACGTGCAACAACTGCGCCACGCCCTGGTCGCGGGTGCGCTGGTGCAGCCAGTGCTCGGCCTCCGGCGGCACAAGGCCAGCGTGGACGCCCTTGAGCGAGAGGTAGCGCGCGCAGTCATAGATCAGGACTTCGGCGAGTTGCCCGTAGCGGAACGTGCCGAAGGCCTCCGAGATGCCGGGCGCCCGGTCGCCGGCGCCGGCGCCGGACATGACCGTGGGCCGCTCACTGTCGGGCAGGAACTCCGGCAGGTAGGCGTTGCGGGTGAAGCGCGCGAACTCCAACTGGTAGCGGTCCGGCGGCAGGGTGATCATCTGCGGGTCGGCGTCGTCGTTCTCGTAGTAGTCGTGGTCGTCACTGACGAAGTAGGACGGCACAGACCGCAGCATGACGCCGTAGAGATCCGCGATCTGCGGCCCGGCGGCCGCCTTCAGCGACATCTCGTTCGGGGTGCCGAGGGCCGGCTGGCTCAGGTCCAGCCAACCGATCCGCTCGTAGAACTCACGGGCCTGACGGCCCCGCTCCTCGCCGCGGTTGTCGAGCAGCGTACGCTGATCCCAGTAGATGTGGTCGCCGATCGCGATCAACGCCCGCGGCCGGAACGAGAGCGCCCGGCGCAGCAGCCGGCGGCGGACCGCCAGGGGCAGAAAGTGGGGCCGGTCGCCGCCCGCTTCCGGGTGGCCGCCGGCGCAGGTGTAGGCCAGAAACCGGACCGACTCGGGGTTCGCCGAGGGCAGCGGAAAGGTGCGCAGGGGCCACGGGTCGCACAGCGCCTCGCCGCCGCCTAGAAGCTGCAGGCTGTACTCGACATCCGGCTCCAGACCCGTGGTGTCGAAGGAGAAGAAGCGGCGCTCGGAGTCCGTACTGCGGCCCGCAACCAGGCGGCGGCCGATCCGCAGCACCGGAACGTAGTCGAGCGGCGCCGCGAACGAGCACTTGAGCGCCACGCGATCGTGGCTCGCGGCCGGGATCAGGTGCTGGAGCGATCCGGCGCGCCAGCCGTCCTGAGCGTCAGCGGGCGAGCGGCCGAGCCCGGTGCCTGCGGCCGCCGCGGCGGCCGTGGCGATGAAGCGTCTGCGGGTCCAAGCGTTTCCAACAGTAGACGTCATGGTCGAGTCCCCTCCAGGAAGGTGCGAAGCCGCTCGCGGTCAAGGTCGGTGAGCGGCAGGAATCGCGGCTGGTTACGGCTGCGCGCTGACGAAGTGTCGCACGGCTGACACATCAGAACGCCCGGCTCACGAATGTGCTTCAAGCCGAGAACATGCCCAAGCTCGTGAGCGATCACGTTCCGGGTCACGTCTTCGCGTTCGTCACCTGACGGCACGGCGACGAAGTAACGCCGGTCATCCCCATACGGCCAGGCGAAGGGCATGAGATTCTGCGCCGACAGCAGCACGACGACATCCGCATCGAGGCCGACGAGCGCGGGCGGCGGCGCCGGGCCGGGATCCGACGAGTGCAGGCGGCCGGCGAGTTGCGAGAGTTGGTGCGCGTAGTTCTCGAAGGGCCGCAGGCCTTCCAGGGGAGACACCAGCAGCGGATCGGCAAACGCGGAAACGAATCCCACATCCGAGGCGGCGCGGTTCCAGAACGCCGCCGCGTCGCCCACCATGGAGATGCGATCGTCTTTCGGGTCGGCGACCAGAACGGCGATGCGACCGGGTTTGCCGGCAGCCGAGTCCGAAGCGGCGGCAACTGGCACAATGGCCGGCGCCATGACGAGGACCGCGGCACATCCCGCCGCCGCAGCGGGGAATGAACCCAGCCGCAACCCGAAGGAGAAGATCCTCATGAGCCAGGTTCGATCGGTCATCCGTCTACTCGCCGTTTCCCTCTCCCTCGGCCTGATCGGGTCGTCTCTCACCGCCCAGATCCACCGCACACCGGACACGGTGCGCCGGGCCGACCTCGACCGCAAGGCGGAGATCGACCGGATGGTCATGGTACCGATGCGCGACGGCGTACGCCTCGCCACCGAAATCTACCGGCCTCGCGACGCCCAGGGGCCGGTGCCCGCGGTCTTCTGGCGCACGCCCTACAACTTCAGCCCCCTGCCGGGCCCGAACCTGGAACGTCCTAGCGCGCTGCTCAAATTCGGTCTCGACGCGATCGAGCGCGGCTATGCCTTCGTGGTCCAGAACGAGCGCGGCAAGTTCTTCTCCGAGGGCGACTGGGAGATCCTCGGCCGGCCGCGGGCCGACGGCTACGACGCGCTGACCTGGATCACCGACCAGTCGTGGTCGAACGGCAAGGTCGCGACGCTCGGCTGCTCGTCGACCGCGGAGTGGCAGATGGGGCTGGCGGCGATGCGGCATCCCGGCCACGCGGCCGCGGTACCCATGGGCCAGGGCGCGGGCATCGGCCGCATGGGGCCGTTCTACGAGCAGGGGAACTTCTACCGGGGCGGCGCCCTCCAGCTTCCGATGGCGGTCTGGCTCTACGGCGAGCAGAACACCCTCCGGCCGACCTTCCCGCCCGGCACCAGCCGGGAGGACCTGGCCCGGCTCGCGACCTACTTCGACCTGGCCGCAAAGATGCCGGCCGTCGACTGGCAGCAGGCGCTCCGGCACTTACCCGTCCAGGCCCTGATGGAGTCCGTCGGTGGGCCGAAGGGGATCTTCGGCGAGTTCGCCGCCCGCATGCCGGATGACCCGGCCTGGTACGAGGGCGGTCTCTACCACGACGACGAGCCCTTCGGCGTGCCGGCCCTGTGGGCGAACTCCTGGTACGACCTCTCCGTGTCGCCGAACCTGGCCCTCTACGGCCACGTGCGCCGGAACGCCGACCCGGAGGTCCGCGATCATCAGTACATGGTCGTGGCGCCCAGCCTGCACTGCAACATGTACCGCCTCACGGATCCCCTGATCGTCGGCGAGCGGAACTTCGGCGACACGGACTTTCAGCTAGACGAGATGCTGTGGGCCTTCCTCGACCGCTTCACCAAGCCCGAGGCGAACGGCTTCGAGAACCGGTACGCCAAGGTCCGCTACTTCCTGATGGGCGAGGACCGCTGGCAGAACGCCGCCGACTGGCCGCCTGCCGGAGTCGAGCCGATGACCCTGTATCTCACAAGCGACGGCGGGGCGAACAGCGCCGCCGGCAACGGCACGTTGACCGCCGACGCCGGAGCGAGCGGCGCCGGCGCCGACCGTTTCGTCTACGACCCGGGCTCGCCGGTGCCAACCCACGGCGGCGCCTTCTGCTGCATGGGCGATTACGAACCCGGCGCCTTCGATCAGCGCGGCGTCGAGGCCCGCTCCGACGTGCTCGTCTACACCACCGAGCCGTTCGACGAGCCGCTGGCCGTGGTCGGACCGGTCGAGGTGATCCTGCACGTGTCCTCCGACGCGCCCGACACCGACTTCACCGTCAAGCTCGCCCATGTCCACCCCGATGGCCGCGCCGTCAACCTGGACGACACGATCCTGCGCATGCGGTACCGGGACGGCTTCGACCGGCACGTCGGCATGGAATCGGGCACGGTCTACGAGGTGACACTCGGCCCACTCGCGACCGCGAACGTGTTCGGCGCCGGCCACCGGCTGCGGATCGAGATCTCGAGCAGCAACTTCCCCCGCTACGACCGCAACCTGAACACCGGCGGCGACAACTACGACGAGACCGAGTGGCGGGTGGCGAACAACGCGGTCCACCACTCGGCGGAGCATCCGTCACGGATCGTCCTGCCGGTGCTGGAACAGTGAGTCGGCCGGATCCGGATGCCCGAGCCGATGACTACTCCCCGCCGGTAGCGGCGGCGGTCGCGTCGGCCTCCAGCAGCCGGGCGCCGCGCATCACGTTGCCCAGCGCGTAGTTGCCCTCGTGGCACGCGTACTCGAAGACCTTGTTCGAGGTCCCCTTCCACACGTACTCGCCGCTCCAGGCCGTCTCCCACACGATCGGGTCCTCGACGGTGAAACCGTAGAGCAGGTCGCCGTTCGGCAGGCGCTGGAAGCGCTCTACGACATGCAGGTCCTTCGTCGCCGCGCCCAGGGCGGGGTCGTCGCCGAAGTTCGCCGTGTCGACGACCAGGGTGTCGCCTTCCCACCAGCCGATCGAATCGCCCAGCCATCGGCGCTCATCGGCCGGCGCGTGCTCGCCGCCGATGCGTACGACGCGGGCGTCGTGGACCATTTCGATCAGGATCATCACGTGGTTCTCGGTCTGCACGATCCGCTTGTGGTTGTTGTAGAGCGCCGGCAGCATCGGCGGCCCGCCCGTGGAGCTGAAGCCCACCAGGCAGCGCTCGGCCAGGGGCCGCTGTTCCATGTTGTCGTAGGGGCCCGCACCGTCCGCATGCTCCTCGAGCCACCAGGCGGTGCCGGTGTTCTTGTGACCAAACGCCGCAAACTGCGCGGCGCGCCGCTTCATGCCCGCATCCGTCATCTCCGGATACTGGCCGTTCGGCGGATCGGTCACAATCGAGGTACGCCACTTGCCGTCGATCCGGATCACGTTGTCGCCCGGGTCCATGTAGAAGGCGTTGTAGCCGCCGCTGCCGCCGGAGGCGCCCTCGAGACCCGGATCGAAGATCGGCGCACCTCCCACCGGCGGCGCTTCACGGTTGGGATCGCTGGCCTTGAAGTCCGCCTCGTAGATCTCCGCCTTGCGGCGGGCAATCGCGGCCGCTTCGTCGTCGGTCAGCGTCAGGCGATCACCGAATTCACGCGGCCTCGTGAGGGGAGTCAGCGTGGCCACGTTGTACGCGCCGGCAAGATCCGGCTTGCCGTCGGCCCGCCGCGGAACCTCGTCCTGCGCCGCGACAACGGCCGGAGCCATCAAGAGGGCCGCCAGGCCCAGGAGAATGAACCGTTCGAACTTCACTCCGCCACCTCCTCGATCATCGATCTCTGGGTACAGGGCCAACGCTACCACTGCGTCCCAGAGCAACGGTCTCATTCGAGGTCGGAGTTCAAGTCTCGAACCACGTCCTGGCCGGCGAGACCGACGTGCGGCGCCGCCGCCAGGAGGCGCCGATCACTACTGAAGATCTCCTGGAATCCATGCTCCCGCGCGGAGATCAGATGCACTGCATCTCCGGTTCGCAGGAACACGTCCGAAGGAAGGCGCCTGAACAGATCGACCACAGCCGTCATGACCGCCAGGGAGAGAGGAATCCAATGCCAGAGTCCTGTCGCCTCGTCGAGGCCCAATTGTCTCTGGACGGCCTCGAGCTGCTCGAGGGTGAGCTCGCCCTCGCGGAGTTTTCGATGGAGCGCGGCGTGGAGTTCAAGACGTCCATACACCGAACAGGAAATGCGTCCCCGCTCCGCAGCCAACGCCCGCACTCTCTGCCACCCCTCCTCCTTCACGTAGCACTTGAGCAAGTACGCCGTGTCGAAGTAGGCCACCAGCTAGCGGTCCCGGTCGTCGGACACCGCGACCGTGGAGTCACCTTCGATCTCGGGGAGTGCTTCGAACTCGGGAAGCAATTGACGCTCGCTAAACAGCGTCTCGACCGCTCCGTCGCGGAAGGGAATGAGCGAGGCGACTGGCCGGCCGCGCTCGGTCACCACGATGCCCCTGCCCTGCGCTGCCCGCCGCACCCATTCGCCTGTCTTCAGGTGCAACTCACGTATGCCGATGTGCTCCATGTGCACAAATGTGACACATGCCGGCGCCAACCGTCAACCTGCCACTCAGCGGCGCCGGTTTCGTCGCATCAAAACTCGGCCGCGGGGAACCATGTGCGGCCACGGGCTGGGGCCGCGCTCAGGCGAGTTTGAAGTTCACCGTCACGTGGTAGTGGACGGGAACGGGCTCACCATCGACCATCGTAGGCTCGTATTTCCACTGCCTCACCGCCAGGTCGCCCGCCCACACCTCGGGACCAGCGGCCTCAGCAGGAAGCTGAGAGCGCACAAGAAAACCGAGGCCGAAGGCCGCAGTCAGGGCCGCCGCCGCACCCGCGATGCTCTAGGGCTGCCCGGAGGACTCGCGATTGTCGTACGGCGCGCCGGTGCCGGACGAGCCCGCGAACAGCCGCCGCCCGTCGGGCAGCGTGACATCGCGGCCGTTCGCCCGCGGCGCGCCGTCAATCGCCTGGTAGCCCTCGACGAGCACCTCAGTCCCCGGCGCCACCGAGTGCTTCTTCCAGCCCCGCCGCACCAGGGCGCCCGGCGGGCCGCACTCGACCATCCATGCCGTCACCGTACCGTCCTCGTCGGTGACGTCGATGTGAATCCAGGCGTGCGGATTCACCCACTCGACCTTCGTTACCTGGCCGCGCAGGCGCACCGGCTTCGTGGCGTCGAACTCGGCCGAGAAGGCGTGGTGCGCTGACGCCGGCTGCGGCGGAACGAGCAGGACCAGGGCCAAGGCCGCAGCAAGGCCAAGGACCGGGAGGGCTGCTTGGGAGAGGAGTCGCGTCGTCTTCATGGGCGTCGTCCTGCGTGGAACTGTGGCTTTGACTGAAGGACAACCCTACCACCTGCACGGCCCGAGTCCGGCCGTGCAGCAACCGCGAGGACTCTCTCTTCCCGCGGCTACGGCGACGCGTCCTCACCCGTCGGCGATGCCTCGACCCGGCGCAGGAAATCCTCCGCATCCCGACACTCGACAGCGGCTTTGACTACGACCGCGATATCGGTGGTCGCCGAGAGCCGCTCCAACCAGGCTTCCACAGCAGGCGTAGCCGCGACGCCTCGAGCTTGGAGCGCCTGCCGCACCAGGGAACGGGCCGTATCGAGGCTTCCTTCCGCACGGCTCTCTGCACGCTCGGCAGCCAGGAACCGGTCGTCGTCGGGGCTGGTGCCTGTCGCCCTGCCCATCCTCCGGCCCACGCGGCGCAGCGCCGCCACGGTCTCCTCCGACTTCGTCTCCTCGTTCAGCGCCCGGTGGATCTCCGCCGCTCGCCAACCCGAAAAAGCCCGGCTGGCGGCCGACTCGACGTAGCCGCCGCCCTCCAGCAGGTAGATCGTCAGTCGCGGCCGGCCCGAAGTCCGCGGCGCAAGCCACA
Source organism: Candidatus Multivorans sp. (assembly GCA_965247095.1). Taxonomy (GTDB): domain Bacteria; phylum Acidobacteriota; class Thermoanaerobaculia; order Multivoradales; family Multivoraceae; genus Multivorans. Next base: position 2,440,375 of record OZ251997.1, read on the forward strand.
CTGGCTCCGGCACTTCCACCCACACCTCGGGAAACCCCAACGACGCGTAGACCCCCAGCTTTCGCCGCCGCACGTCGGTCGTGTGATCCACTTCCAGCACGACATCGGGTAGCGGACCGCGGTCCACATCGATCGCCTTGCCCGTCGGCCAGGGCTGGTCCAGAAAGAAGACCGCGTCCGCCTGCATGAGGACCTCGACGCCCCCCTTCTCCCCGCGCTGCACCAGGTCCGCCGAACCGAGCGCCAGAATCTTCGCGCCGCGCGCTTGGGAGATCATCTCCACCAGACCCGCTACTCCAGCCGACGGAATCTCGTGATAGACCGTCGCCGGCTCGGCGAGGATCATCGCCGTCTCGGTGCGGGCCTCCCAGTACTCGATGCGGCCATCGTAGTCGTCCAACTCCCCGACCGGCAGGTGGACGGCGCGGCACCCCGGGAAGTCCCTCGGATCGAGAGGTCGCTGCGGCTCACGCGGCCGCCGTGCGATCTTGGGGAGGGGGTCGGCCATGGTGGGAGAAGTGTAACGTCGGCCGCAGTCTTGGTTCCCCGATGGAACAACCGGCTGCATGGCTGGACGAGACTTCAAGCGCCTCTGGCCGGTTGTCTGTTCCTGACAACCTTCGCCTGCGAAGACGAAGCAGCGGCCATTTGCATCCGGCCGGCATCGTTGATCCGCGGTCGAAAGACGGCCCGATATGCTCCCTCGTCACGCCTTGCCGAGCGGCCTGCCTGACCGCTCTCGGGGGCGACACGCCCGCCCACCGCCCTCTCCGCCAAGGAGCCGCTAGAGAATGCGTAAAGAAATGTCGCTTTGGTCCGAGTTCCTTGAGGCTTGGCCACCGGACCGGGTCCGCGGCATGTCTCTGGACCAGTACACCAATCTCAACCGGGACAACGCCTTCATCTACTGGCTCGAGGAACGAACCAAGGCCCTCGGAAGTATCTCGGGTGGCTCGGCCTTCAAGTTCGGCATCTACCGTCGCGACCAAAAGGACCCGAAGAAACGCGGCAGAGGAGGTCGCCTACGAACTACGTCACGGGATCTTCCGCAGGATCTGCGACGCGGCAGAGAAGAACCCAACCTGCGAACCGTACGTCCTCATCATCGATGAGATCAACCGCGGCAACATTCCGAAGATCTTCGGAGAACTGATCACGCTGATCGAACCATCAAAGCGATTCGGCAAGAACGACGAAGTGAGGGTCACTCTTCCCTACTCCGGCCACGAGTTCGGCGTGCCGGACAACCTCTACATCATTGGCACGATGAATACGGCCGACCGCTCGATTCAGCAACTCGACACGGCGCTTAGACGGCGATTCACGTTCGTCGAGATGATGCCCGATCCCGATCACAGTCTCATTCCCGACGACGTTGGTACACCTGTTTCTGTTCGGTCAAGGCCTCGCTACCTACCACGGGGAGCACGAGAACCAGTCGCTTCTCTTTCCGATGGAGGAGATCTACGAGGACTTCGTGACCCAGAGCTTCCGGCGCCACCAGAACGCCTACGGCGTGAGGGCGCAGGGACCGTGGACGGCGCTGACGCGTAGCCCCGAAGCGTTCACGATGAAGCCGGACATCACTCTTCAGAAGGGCGGCCATAACCGGTTCGTCCTCGACACGAAACGGAAACGGCTCAAGTCGGCAACCGAAGATCGGACGAAGCGCGGCATTGTGCAAGCCGACATGTACCAGCTATACGCCTACGGCAAGCGCTCTGGCTGCAAGACGGTGGCCCTGGTCTATCCTCGGACGGACGACTTCAGTGAGCCGGTGCGGTTTGTCTTCCACGACGGTCTAACGCTGCTCGGTCTGCCGTTCGATGTCTCGCGGCAGGAAGATAGCGTCCGTCGCTGCCTCCAGGCCCTGCACTATCCAGAGGGCCCAGCAGAGGCTTGGGAGGAACGCGAGTCAAGCGCTGTGGAAGCCGAAGCGTCCTGACAGGACATCGCGCGGTCGAACTTGCCATCTTCGCCGCTTCGCGGCTCGCCGGATGCGGGCGGGACGCCCGGGTTCCATCCATGCGCCTGATGACAGGCGCTCGGATGGTTCACGGGTGGCGCGGATCGCGCCACCCGGGTTCCCAGCGTCTACTGCGCTCCCGAACCCGTCTCCGCCGCCGCGGCCGCGGCTTCCTCGCGGTCGCGGGCCCGGGCGCCGGAGAGGATGTTCGTCATGCCGTAGTTGCCTTCGTGGCAGGAGTACTCGACGAGCTCGTACTGCTCGTTGTCGAGTTCGAACTCGAAGCGGCCGGTCCAGGGCTGAGTCCAAATGCTCGGATCCTCGACGGTGAACTGGTACTCGAGGCGGTTCGGGCCCAAGCGGGTGTAGCGCTCGGTGAGCTTCATGCCCTCGCTAGAGCCGCGGTAGTTCGTGCGGCCGTTGAACTTCGTGACCTCGACGACCAGGGTGTCGCCGTCCCAGCGGCCCTGGGACTCGCCGAGCCACTGTTTGACCCCTGCTCCCAGCGGCGGGCGTGCCTCGGTGGGGATGACCCGGGTCTCGTGGATCATCTCCTTCTGGATCGCGACGAAACCAGGGCTCTGGCTGATCTGGAGGCCGTTGTTGTAGATCGAAGGCATCATCATGCCGGGAAGGCCGCGCGTGATGCAGCGCACGTAGGCGGTCAGGTCCTCCGGTCCCGCAGGCCGGCGGTTCACGTAGTCCCCAAACGCCTCAGAGGCCTGCCTCCTGCGCTCCTGTGCCTCCTCCGTCAACTCGGGCAGACGACCGTCCGGCGGGTCGATGACCATCGCGACCTGTCGAGACGGCGCCGACTTGACGTAGCCGAGCGTCGTGTCCCGCCACTCGCGCTCGTAGCCCCAGATGCTGCCCAGGGTGCCGCGTTCGCGGCGGGCCGCCGCTTCTTCGGGAGTCAGTTGCGCCCGGTCGGCAAGCTCCTCGGGACGTTCCAGGGGAATGCCGTGGGCCTTGTTGCCGCTCCACATCCCCTGCAGGTCGGGCGTGCTCCAGGGCGTCCGCGGGACCACGTAGGGCTCGGCCGAGGCGACGGCTTCATCCTCGAAGTCGGCCATCGCGTCGATACCCTGCCAGCCCGGTTCGAGGACCGCCACCCGCACGTTGTCGGGGGCGGAGACGAAGCCGCGCTTCGCTTCCGAGCGGCCACCCGCCGGCCGCTCAGGATCCCGGGTGAAGCGAACGCCCCGGTCGCGGAGTCCGACGGCCGCCGTGTCGAGATCGGCGATCTCGAAGGCGAGATGGTCGATCGCCCGTCCCGCGCTCGCCGCCGGTTGACCCTCGGCGTGCTGCGAGGCGAGCAGCCAGACGTCGCCGAAACGGACACCGTCGAGCATCCCGCGCAGGCTCGCCGGCGAGCCGCCGAACGTCTCGCGGTACCAATCGAGTGTCCGGCCCGGATCGGCCGAACTGAGGTGGACATGGTGGAAGCCCAACGTCTCCGTGTCCTCGACCACCTCGATCCGCGTGCCCCAGGGATCGAAGATGAAGCCGATCTTGAACAGGCCCGGGATGTCCCGCAGGGTCGAGCCGTCGTCGAAGCGCTGCAGCCGAACACCGGAGCCCCGCACGCCGACCTTCTCCAACTCGGCCATCTTCTCCGTGAGGTCCGGGAAGGAGAAGGAGATGTGGTCGAGGCCCGTGCCCTGGCTGGCGCCCATGATCGGCCCCTGGGTGAACTCGATCGTCGCGTTGCCGCAGTCGATCGCTTCGCCGCGGCCCTCGATCGGCTCGCAGTCCAGGTGCCGCTGGTACCACTTGACTGCCTCGCTGGCAGCCGAGGTCGTCAGTTGCACGGAAACCTCGCCCGCCGCCGCCGGAACGGCGGTGAGGGCGAGCAGCAGCCCGGCGGCAGCAGCCGCGACGCTACGGATCACTGTCTGTCGGTGTTTCTTCGCGTCGGCGTAGGTGGCCATAGAGAAGCTCCTCAGAAAACTCGACACACTTGAACTCCAGCACCCGCGCGTGCTCCTCGAGACGGCGGTAAAGCGGCATGCGGATCGTCCACGGACCGGTGAAAACGTTCTCGTCTTCGAGCGTCGCCTCGTACATCAACGAGTTGGGTCCGGTCGGCGTGTACCGCTCGACCACGCGCAAGGTGTCGCTGGCGAAGTTGCCGGCGCGGTCGAACCAGGCTTGACCGTTGAAGCCGGCGGCCTCGACGACCAGCGTCTCGCCTTCCCAGCGACCGTGGGAGCGGCCCATCCAACTGTCGATCGGCGCCGGCGCCGGATCGTCCTTGTCCATGTGGATCGTCCGGTTCGCCTCGGCGAAACCGTAGACGATCATGATCTGGCCGGTGCCCTGGAGAAGCTGGAACGGGAACGGCATGTAGGTCGCGCGCGGCACGCCCGGCAGGTAGCACTTGGCTTCGGGGTCCTCGCGCCAGCGGTTCTCGAAGTTCTTCTGCCGCTGCTCCCGCGCCCAGTCCTGGTAGGGGATCTCGCCCTCGACGACGACGCCCACACCGGGCGGCATGGCGGCCAGAGCGCCGAGTTCCGCCGGCCCGGCGGCCGCCGAGTGGTCCTCCAGGTTCCAGTGCGCGGTGTTGATCGCCTGCCAGACGCCATTGATGTCCGGGTTGCCGTCGTAGTGGCGCGGGATCGCGTGGCCGGCGTCCTGCGCCATCGCGGGCGTTGTCAGCACCGAGGCCACCAACAGGGCCTTGAACAGACCCAGGCGCCGCATCCAAGCTCGTCCGTCTTGCACTCGATTCCTCACCACGATGGAGGGAAGTCTCGTCCTTGGGTAAGGCGAGAGCATAGCCCACCGGTGAGGCGGAGTCGGACCGCCCTTGAACGCAGTTGATTGCCCGGTACGATTTAGACTAGTCTGACCGACCGGACTGAACTGGAGACCCTATGCAGACGATCGGCGCCTACGAAGCGAAGACCCATCTTCCCCGACTACTGGAACGCGTTGCAAGCGGCGAGACCCTGACGATCACTCGCCATGGTCGGCCCATCGCCCGACTCGTCCCGGTAGAGACGGACGATCGAGAGCGCGCCGCTCAGGCAGCCCGTCGCATCGAGGAGCGTCGCAACCGGCTCGGCCGGGCGAGCCTGACCGAGTTGCTCGACTCCATCCATGAAGGTCACCGGGTTTGACCGCCATTGTCCTCGACAACTCGGTGGTGCTCTGCTGGTGTCTGGCCGATGAGGTGGATCCGCTGGCGCAGCGAGCTCTCCAACTGACCGTCGAGCAAGGCGCGGTCGCACCTCGGATCTGGTGGTACGAACTGTGGAACGCGTTGCTGGTGAACGAGCGTCGCGGCCGCCTTGAAGAAGCCGACACGCGCACGACGCTCCTCGACCTCGGGCAAATGCGAATCGAACTGGACGCCGACCACGACGACCGAAATGTCCTCAATCTGGCGCGACGGCACAATCTGACGGCATACGACGCTGCCTATCTGGAAGTCGCGGGCCGCCGCCGGCTGCCGCTCGCGACGTTGGACCGACGCCTTCAGACCGCCGCGGCCGCCGAGGGCGCCGCTCTGCTTGGGCAGGGCGCATCCTGACAAGCCCTCGCTACACTCGGCGCCCCAACCTCCCCAAGGAAGGATGATCCAGCGATGATCGACCTGAACCTGACCGACCGCCGCGCCGTCGTTACCGGCGGCAGCCTCGGCATCGGCGCCGCCACCGTCCGCCTGCTCGCCGACCACGGCGCCGCGGTCTCCTTCTGCGCCCGCAGCGAGGACGCCGTCGCGTCGCTCGACGGCTACAAGCCGCCCTCCGGCAGCGGCAGCGTGGCGGGACACGTCGCCGACATGGCCGACCGTTCATCGATCGACGCCTTCTTCGAAGCCGTCCTGGCCGGCGGCGCCGTCGACATCCTGGTCAACAACGTCGGCGCCTCGCCCTCGCGCAACTTCCTCTACATGAGCGACGACGACTGGGAGGACCTGTTCCGTCTCAACCTGATCTCGGCCGTGCGCAGCACCAGACTCTGCCTGCCGGGTATGCGCAAGCAGAAGTGGGGCCGCGTGGTGATGATCGCGAGCGGCGCGGCGAAGTACCCCGGCGCCGCGCTGATCGACTACGGCGCCTCGAAGGCGGCGATGGTCGCCACCGGCAAGGCCCTGTCCGGCAAGTACGGACGCGACAACGTGCTGTTCAACTCCGTCCTGCCCGGCCTGATCCACACCGCGATGTGGGAGCGGGCGGCCAAGGAGATCGCCAACGCCCGCGGCGGCGACTGGGAGGACATCATCAAGAACAACGGCAAGAGCGTCCCCGTCGGCCGCTACGGCACTTCCGAGGAGGTCGCCAACATGATCGTCTTCCTGTGCTCGGAAGCCGCGTCCTACGTCAACGGCGCCGTGATCGATGTCGACGGCGGCCAGGGCCCGCACATCTGACCCGCTAGTTGCGCAGCACGGAGATGTCGGACGCCTCCGCGAGGTGGCCATCGGCCGTGACCAGCGTCAGGCCCATCACCTTGGCTGTGGCAGCGAGGAAGCGGTCCGCGGGATCCTTGTGCGGGAGATCGACCGCGCGGCTTGCCAGTGCGATCTCGTGGGTAACGGGTGCCTCGCGGGTGGGCATCTTGTCCATCGCCTCTTCGATCCAGGCCTCTGCCGAGCCGTGCAGGGCGAGACGCCCCTTTTCGAACAGCAGAAGCACCTCCCACACACTGATCGGAGAGAGCCAGAGCTCGTTTTCCGGCGACTCGATGGCTGCGGCGACCTCCTCGGACACGCGCTCCGGCTCGACTTGACTCCAAACCCAGACGTGCGTGTCAAGCAGGAGCCTCAAGACCGCAGAACTTCCCATTCGTCTTCGTCCACCACCGGGGAGACGATGTCACCCACGATACTCGCCGTACCCCGCATCTGGCCGAGAACCCGGCGTGGCTGAACGGCCGGCGCGGGCGGAACGATCTCGGCGACGGGCTTGCCGAAACGCGTGACTAGCACCGACTCCCCAGTTCGGTTGACCCGCTGCAGCACGGCCAAGCACGTCGCCTTGAACTTCGAAACAGCGATCTCCTCCATTCATCCTCTCCTTCGCGTCGGGCAGATGCGCACGTTTGTACCATGGTCGATGACCATGGTCAATCCTCCTGCACCCCTCAACGATCCGCCAGGAACTCGGAAGCGCCCGCGTCCAGTTTCCCGGTAGACCGTTCGGGCGGGCCGCCCGCTACTGCTCCTCCGACCCCTCGATCTCGGCTACGCCTGACGCCGTCTCCTCGAGCAGCGCCTGGGCGCCGCGGCGGATCAGGCTGCCGACGCCGGGGGCCTGGAAGAAGCTGAACCCCTCGCGGTCGCGCCACGCGAGCGGGCCGCCCAGCTTGAGGTCGGCGCCAAGCACGGCGTCGCGGATGCGGTCGACCATCGCCTCGTACTCCGGTTCGCCCTGGCGTTTGCCGGAGAAGCTGTAGAGGTCGGTGGAGGCCGCGAACACGACATCGACGCCGGGCACGGCGGCGATCTCCTCCACCGCGTCGACTCCGGCCGGCGACTCGATCATCGCCACGACCAGGATGTTGTCGTTCGCCGTGGCGCGGTAGTCGCGGCCCCACAAAGCGCCGTACTGGCCGCCGCCGAGGCTGCGCCGGCCCTCGGGCGGGTACTTGGCGAAGCGGACCGCTCGCTCCATCTTCTCGGCCGTGCGCACCATGGGCACGACGATGCCGAGGGCGCCGAGGTCGACCGCCTTCTGGATGGCGCCCTCCGTCGCGTCGGGCACGCGGATGAAGGGGATGGCGGACGCGCCGCGGCAAGCCCAGATCATCCGGGCCACGTCCTGGTAGGAGAGCGGGCTGTGCTGCATCTCGATCCAGGTGAAGTCGAAGCCGGCGTTGGCCGCGACGCAGTAGCTGTCCGGGTCGGGCGAGGAGACGGAGACGCCGACGATGCCCTCGCCGCTCATCAGCTTCTGCTTGGCCGTGTTGTACATCCGCGCGCCGTCGTCCTGCGCGGCGGCAATGGCCGCGAGACTCAGGCTGACGGCAATCGCAATGGCAAGTCGAGGCGTTCTCATGCGTCTCATGCGTCCTCCCCTGCTTCCGGAGCGTCCGTTTCGCCTGCCGGCGTCTGTCCGGCGCGTCCGCCGCGCTGGCCCCGGAGAGCCAGGTCGACGCCCACCAGGCGCCGATTGCCGTCGACCCTGCTGGAGCTGCCGCGGATCTCGCGCACCACCAGGTAGTCGGCGAAAGCGGCCTCGACGTTGGCGCTGTAGCCCATCGCGTCCTGGGCCTTGTTCACCGCGAGCTTGCCCAGCCGCAGCACCGCCGGGTCGTTCTCGGCGATCCGTTCGGCATAGGCCAGGGTCTCCCGCTCGAGTTCGTCCTCCGCGTAGACGCGGTTGACCAGGCCGAGTTCGCGCGCTTCCTCGGCGTCGATGAAGCGGCTCTCGAACAGCAGTTCCTTCGCCTTGCGGGGATGGACGTCCCAGGGCACGGTGAAGGTCTCGAACAGGCTGGCGAGGAACCGGGCGCTCGGCGCGGCGAAGATCAGGTCCATCGACGCCGCGATCATCCAGCCGCCGAAGATGCAGTAGCCGTGGACCATGGCGATCGTCGGCTTCGGCAGGTTGCGCCACTTGACCGTGTTGTCCAGGTTGTACCAACGGAACGCCTCGTACCATTCCATGCCGACCCACTGGGTGAGGCCCCGGGCCTCGATGTCCGCCTCCTGTTCCGGCGTGCCCAGGTCGTGGCCGGAGGAGAAGTGCTTGCCGGCGCCCTTCAGCACCACGACGCAAACGTCCTCGTCGGCCATCGCCCGGTCGAGCTGCCGGTCCAGGTCGTCGAGCAGCTTCCAGCTCTGGGCGTTGTGGTAGCGCGCCCGGTCCAGAGTGAGCACCGCTACCGGGCCGCGCCGTTCGTAGCGAACCTCTTCTGCTGCCATACCTGTCCTCGGCCGTGATTTGGAGGGAATCCGATGAAGCGTAGCGCACCGATCAGCGTGGCACTGCTCGCCGTCTGGACGCTCGCCTGCGGCGGCGGCCAGCGGAGCGGCGACACCGGCGGCGGCGCGCCGACGCCCAACATCGTCCTGGTGATGACCGACGACCAGGGCTACGGCGATTTCGGATTCGCCGGCAACCCGGCGATCGAGACGCCCCACCTCGACGCCCTGGCCGCCCAGAGCGCCCAGGTCGACCGCTTCTACGTCAGCCCGGTCTGCACCGACATCGCTACCGGCGACTTCGCGCTCAGCGCGTCCGCGGGCGAAGGCGCCGACCAGCGAGGCGCACACCATGTCGTGCTCAGCCGGCGCTCGGCATCCGCGCCGTAGCGCCGTCAAACGAGGCGGGAAGGAAAGTAGAATCGCGCCTCTGAGGGTCCCAAGGCCAGACTGGGCGACTGCTTGCACACCGACACGAGACGGCCATTTCGCATGCTCCGCACGATCGATTCGACGATCCGGTCGGCCTTGGCAGGATCCGATCCTGCAACCGTTCGCTCATCCGCAGCACCGCCACTCCGGGCCACTCTCGCCGCCACTGTCCTCGGCACGCTGCTTCTGATCCAGCCGGCAGCCGCCCAGGACACCGGCTCAATAGCCGGCCAGTTGGACACTCACGGCGAGGGCGGGGTCACGCTCGCCACCGCGACACTCCCTGAGCTATCCCTCAGCGCCTCGGTGGCAACGCATGGCGCGTTCCGCTTCGATGCCGTACCGCCCGGCACCTACCTTCTGGTTGTCGAGATTCCCTCCGTCGGCCTGACCAGGCAGTCGGTCACCGTCTCGGCCGGCCAGGAGACGGCCGTGGAACTGGAGATCGATCACATCGCCCACTCCGATGAGATCGTCGTCACCGCCACCGGCGATCTCCGCAGCGAGTCCGAGCTGTCGAACGCGGTCTCCGTCCTCAGCGGGGCCGACCTGCAACTGCGAATGGGCGCGACACTCGGCGAAACCCTCGAAGGAGAACCAGGCGTGTCGTCGACGTCCTTCGTCCCCGGCGCCGGCCGGCCGATCATCCGCGGCCTGTCCGGGGCTCGGGTCCGCGTGATGGCCGGCGGCATCGGCACCGGGGATACCTCCGCGGTCAGCGCCGACCACGCGGTGACATCCGAGCCGGCGCAGGCGCAGCAGATCGAGGTACTGCGCGGCCCGGCCACGCTCCGTTACGGCTCCGGCGCCATCGGCGGCGCCGTGAACATCATCGACGGACGCATTCCAACCACGCGCGCGGCCACGTCCCTGAGCGGCACGATCGACCTCGTCGGGGGCTCGGTTGCGGACGAACGGATGGGCGCCCTGGAGTTGGGCGGCGGCAGCGGTGACTGGGCCTGGGCCATCGCCGCGGTCAACCGGGAAACGGACCCCTACGAGATCCCGGTGCACTCCCGCCTCGAGGACGACCATGAAGAGGACGACGACGATCACCACGACGAAGACGACGAGGACGACGACCACGAAGACAGCGAGGAGCACCTCGAGAACCCGTTCGGTGTCGTCCCGAACACCGACCTGCACACCGAGAGCGGCCGCCTCGGCGTGACCCGGTTCTTCGGCGACCGCGGCTTTCTCGGCGTGTCGGTCAGCGGCTTCAACACGGAGTACGGCATTCCGCCCGGGGCTCACCAACACCAAGGGCACGCTCACGAGGACGATCAGCACGACGACGACGAGGACGAGGGCGAAGACGACCACGGCGACGAGGAGCTGCCCGTTCGCGTCGACATGAAGCAGCAGCGGGTCGACCTGCGCAGCGACATCTACCTGCCCGCTGGCGGCTTCGAGAAGCTCGAGGTGCGCATGGGCGGAACGGACTACGAACACATCGAGTTCGAGGGTGACGAGGCCGGCACCCTGTTCACGAACGACTACTTCGAGACCCGGGTCGAGATGTTCCAGCGGGTCCGCGGCGGCAGCCGGGGCTCCGTCGGTCTCCAGTACTCGGACCGCGACATCGCCGCGGTGGGTGCAGAGGCCTACGTGCGGCCAACCGCATCGAACAGTTGGGCGGTGTTCACGTCCCAGGAGATCGAAAAGGGCGCCATCCGCTGGCAGTTCGGCGCCCGCTTCGAACAGTCCAATCACGATCCGGCCGGAGGCCCGACCTGGTCCGGCGACGGGGTATCCACTTCAGCGGGCCTGGTCTGGAAGGCGAACGACACGTGGTCCCTCGGCCTGTCCGCCTCCCGCTCCGTCCGCCTGCCGAGCCCCGAGGAACTGTTCGCGGACGGCGTCCATGTCGCCACACTGACCTATGAGATCGGCAATCCGAACCTGGACGCCGAAGTCGGCAACGGCCTGGACCTCTCCCTGCGCAAGAACGAGGGCCGCCTCCAGGGCGAACTGACCTTGTTCCAGCAGGACTTCCAGGACTTCATCTACCAGGGGTTCACGGGCGCCCAAATCGACGACATCGCGGTCATCCTCTACAGCCAAGGCAACGCGACAATGACCGGCGCCGAATTCCGAGCCCGGATCGAGGTCGTGGAATGGGAAGACAATCACCTCCACCTGGAGCTGCTCGGCGACACGGTCGACGCCGAGCTGGACCAGGGCGGCAACCTGCCGCGGATCCCGCCGATGAGCCTCGGCGCCGGCCTGCACTACCACGGCCACGACTGGCGGGCCGCGGTGGAGTGGCGCTTCGTCGACGACCAGCACGACGTCGCCGAGCTGGAGGGGCCGACCGACGGCTACACGATGCTCAACGCCCATGTCGGGCGCCGGTTCATCCTCAAGAACCAGATCCTCGAGCTGCTGCTTCGGGGCCGGAACCTGACCGACGAAGAGGCGCGCGTGCATACGTCCTTCCTCAAGACACTCGCGCCGCTCCCCGGGCGTGACATCACGCTGTCGGCCCGGTTCTGGTTCTGAGTCGGGACCGCGTGGTGCGGAAGGTGATCGCGAACTCAGATGTTCGGCCTCGCGCCAGGGGCCGAACCTTGGTCGCGTGGGCCGGTGTGCTGGTGCTGGGGTCGACCTTGGCGGCGCAGGAAGGCGAGTGGCCGTACTTCGGCGGCGACCGCACCTTCAAGCGCTACTCGCCGCTCGACCAGATTGACGCCTCGAACGTCGGCGATCTACGCATCGTCTGGCGACGGCCGGGTCTGGAACCGGAGCTCAAGGAGGAGTTCCCCGGGCTGCGTCCGGGCAACAACCTGCGATCGACGCCCATCATGGTCGAAGGTCGCCTTTTCCTGACCAACCTCGTTGGCCTGCTGCGCGCCGTCGACCCGGCGAGCGGCAAGACCTTGTGGTCTCAGGCGCCGGTCGAGCCGACGATCGAAGAGGCACGCGGCTTGAGCCCACGAGGCGTCGACCTCTGGACCGGCGGCGAGCAGCAACGAGTGTTCCTCGCACGCGGCAACTACCTGTACTCGGTCGACGCCTCAAGTGGCGAGTTCGACGGCGACTTCGGCGACCAGGGACGCGTCAGCCTCCGCCTCTCGGGACCGCTTGCCGGCGATTTCACCTGGACTGCCGGGCCGCTCGTCGTGGGCGACGTCGTCGTGGTGGCCGGATTCACCGGAGGCGCCGGCGACGGCGGCAGCAAGAAGGAGGCGACGCCGGAGGATGTGCGCGGCTACGACGTCCGCACGGGCCGCCGGCTGTGGACGTTCCACGTCGTACCGCGGCCGGGCGAGTCGGGCAATGAGACCTGGGGCGACGGCTCGTGGGAGTACTCGGGTGACCTCGGGTCGTGGTGCTGCCTATCGGCCGACGAGGAGCTCGGCTACGTCTACGTCCAGCTCTCGGCCCCAACCGCGGCGTACTACGGTGGCCACCGGCCCGGCGACAACCTGTACTCCAACTCACTCGTGGCACTGAACGCCAAGACGGGCGAGCGGATCTGGCACTTTCAGATGGTGCACCACGACGTCTGGGAGTGGGACACGGCCGGTCCGGCGACCCTCGGTGAGATCACGGTCGATGGGAGGCGTATCGACGCCGTCATGCAGCCCTCGAAGACCGGCTTCCTCTACGTCTTCGATCGCCGTACCGGGGAGCCGGTGTGGCCGATCGAGGAGAGGGCCGTGCCTGGCTCACGGGTCCCCGGGGAGCGACTGTCGCCGACCCAGCCATTCCCGACGAAGCCGCCGCCCTTCGACCGACTGGGATTCGTGGAGGACGACCTGATCGACTTCACACCGGAGCTCCGGGCACGGGCCCTGGAGCTCGTCAAGCCCTTCCGTCTCGGGCCGATCTTCACGCCGCCCGGCCTGATGGACGACGAGCAAGGGAAGAGTGGCACTCTGACGAATCCGGGAGCGTGGGGAACAGGGAACTGGCACACCGGCGCCTTCGATCCCGAGACCGGCGTCTACTACGCCGTGTCCCACACCTGGCCGGGCGTGTACTCCTTGAAACAGCCGGAAGACAGCGACGCGACGCTCGGCTACGTGATCGCCTACGATGGTCCCGATGTACCGACCCTCGACGGACTCCCGATTGTGAAGCCACCCTATGGTCGGATCACTGCAATCGATCTGCATCGCGGCGAGCACGTGTGGATGGCGGCCAACGGCGATGGGCCTCGAGACCATCCCCTGCTCGATGGCCTCGACGTGCCACCCCTGGGGGTCGCTGGGCGACCGGCACCGCTAGTGACGAAGACGCTGCTGTTCATCGGTGAAGGCAGCGATGCCATCCCCGGCATCCAGGGGGAAGAAGGCCGCTACTGGGGCAAGAAGTTCCGCGCTTACGACAAGGCCACGGGCGAGGTGGTGTGGGAGACGGAGCTGCCATCCGGTACCACCGGTGCGCCGATGACCTACTTACACAATGGTCGCCAGTTCATCGTCGTCGCGATCGGCGGCAAGGAGTCCCCGGCAGAGTTCGTAGCGTTTGGCCTGTCGCTGGACCGAGCCCGTCCACTCGGGCGATCACCTAACCCAGGAGTCCACCCATGAAGAGAAGAGTCTTGATCATCCTCTGTGCAACAGTCCTTGGGAGTTCCATGATGGCTGCAAGTGATGAAACCGTTCGGCCGGCGAAGATCAGCAAGCCAGATCTCGGCGGCAAGATCTTCGAGCGCCCGGACGTGGTCGAGAACACCCACGCCGACGGGCACGTGACGCAGACGGCCACGTCGCTGGTCTCGAGCGACAAGAGCTTCTCTTCCGGCATGTACAAGTCTGGGAAGACACGGATCGAGATCACCCAGCCGTACGGTGTCGACGAGTTCATGTACTTCCTCGAGGGCGGCGTCACTCTGACGTCATCTGACGGAACGGAGCTCGTGATCAACGCCGGGGAGGCAGTGACGGTCCCGAAAGAGTGGACCGGAGTCTTCGAAACGGACGGCTACACGAAGATCTGGGTCATCTACTCCCCGCGTAAGTAGACAAGGCGCGCGTCCCTTTCAGTTCGGCCGCAACGACGGAGCGTATGACAGGATCCCCGGCATCATGACCATACAAGCCGCTTCCGAAACGCGCCCAGATTGGACGCCCACCGCAGCCCCCATCGAGATCCGACCTCTGACCCCCCATATCGGCGCGGAGATCGAGGGAGTCGACCTGTCCCAGCCGCTCTCGCAGTCGCAGAAGGACGACATCAGGCGGGTCTGGCTGGAGTGGCAGGTGCTGGTTTTTCGTGACCAGGAGCTCACCCGCGAGCAGCACAAGGACTTCGGCCGTTCCTTCGGCCCGCTGCACGTCCACCCGCTGCACAAGAGCTCCGAGTACAAGGGCGGGCACGACCCGGAAATCCTTGTCGTCAAGACCACGCAGAAGTCCAGGTACACGGCGGGCGACGGTTGGCATACGGACGTGTCGTGCGACGAGGAACCGCCGATGGCGTCGATGCTCTACATCAAGGAGATTCCCGAGTGCGGCTCGGGAGGCGACACACTATTCGCCGACATGTACCGCGCTTATGAGACGCTATCGGAGCGGATGCAGCAGTTTCTCGAAGGTCTGGTAGCGGTGCATGACGGTGCGCTGCCCTACATCGGCAAGTACGGCTACGCAGCTCCCGATGGAAAGGCGTACCCGAAGACCGAGCACCCGGTGGTGATCCGCCATCCCGAGACCGGCCGCAAGGCCCTGTTCGTCAACAGCGGCTTCACGTCGCACATCCGCGGTCTGCGTCGATGGGAGAGCCGGGGTCTACTCGACATGCTCTTCAGGCACATCGCTACAACAGTCTCGCTGACCTGTCGCGTGCGCTGGGAGCCCAACACGCTCACCCTCTGGGACAACCGCTGCACGCAGCATCATGCCGTGTGGGACTACTACCCGCAGTCGCGCTTCGGCGAGCGGGTCTCGATCGTGGGTGATCGGCCGGTCGCTTAACAGGGCCGCCGCCTGCCTGCTCGATCTCGGCGCCTACCCGGACCTCCGCCACGGCTTCGGCGGCGAAGGGCACGGCGTCCAAGCCGTCGCCATGCATCTGGCGGCTCAGCACAGTGCGCTCAGGTGCCTCGACCTGCTGCTCGACCGAGGCGCCGACCCGTCGATCGTCGACGCCGCTTACGACGCCACACCCCTGGAGTGGGCGGTGGAGTGCGGCGCACCGGATTCGGCAGAGTTGCTGCGACGGAGGGCTTAGGACTCGTCGCGGCTCAACCAAGCTCGCCCGTGGCGTACTTGTGAAGGATGCTGGAAATGAGAGTCTGGTACGGCACTCCTTCGCGGGCCGCCAACCGCTTGATTTCCACCAGGTCGTGACTCGGCAGGCGGATGTTGATTCGCTTGTCCTTTCGAAGCGTCTCGCGGGCCGCGGACTCCAGCCTGGCGACGTCCCGAGAAGAGCCCGAGGCTCTTCGGAGACGTCCTTGCTCGTAGGCCCTCAGGATCTCGCGCTCCTCAGGGTCGAGTGCTGCTGAATCGGGCTTCGTCGTGCGTTCGGTCATGGCTCGTCACCTCGCCCTCAGGTACTTCTTCGTCGCCTTCCGGCTCGGGATGATCGTCTTGAGGAAGAAGTCGCCTGCTTCCGTCTCCACGTAAGGAACCAGGTAGGCGTACTCCCCGATCTCGATCACGGCAATCCGCTGGTGTGGCCGTTTCGGATCCGGATGGTCGTAGATGTCGACCAGCGCACCCGATTCGATCAGTGTCGCCACCTCCTCGAAACTGACGCCCCGCTCCGCGATCAAGCGTCTGTTCTTCGCAGGATCCCAGAGACAACGGCTCATACTTGATCGGAGCTGATTGTCGCCGATTGTATGCCGATCGTCAACAGCGGCCGCAACCAAACAGGAAACGGCCCAGACCGATGTCCGGGTCAGACTCCTGCAACACGGCTTCGGCCGCTGCCGGTATACTCCGCCGCTCGACAGCGGTCGGCACCGAAGCCGCGGCCCGAATCCGCGTCCCCATCGTCTAGCCAGGTCAGGACTCCAGCCTTTCAAGCTGGCAACACGGGTTCGAATCCCGTTGGGGACACCATCGCGCCTGCCGGCACGATGCTGGCCCCAGCGGGATTCGGTCGCCGCGCCTCGCCTACGGCTCGGAGCGCTGGGTCGTATCCCCGTTTGGGGACACTGCGCTGCCGCCGGGCGCGATGCTGGCCCCAGCGGGATTCGGTCGCCGCGCCTCGCCTGCGGCTCGGAGCGCTGGGTCGTATCCCCGTTGGGGACACTGCGCTGCCGCCGGGCGCGATGCTGGCCCCAGCGGGATTCGGTCGCCGCGCCTCGCCTACGGCTCGGAGCGCTGGGTCGTATCCCGTTGGGGACGCCATCGCGCCCGCCGGCTGAGTCTCTCGGCGTCAGGCCGGTACAGAACCCGCACCTACTTCGGAGGCGTTGGGGGATTGGCCGTCCTGTCCATCAGGTCCACCAGTTGCAAACGGTACTCGTCCTCGACGGCAGCGGCAAAGTGAATGGCAGAATCGCTCGACTCAATTCTCGCGAGTACGGCCTCGTAGGCGCGACGGCTCGGGAACCTCAGGATGCGATAGTCGTCCCAATCTCGCCCGTCGCCGACCAGAACACCGGCGACTTCCGCTTTGAGCATCGGCTCCACGCCGGCCTCGTGAAGACTTCCCTCCAGAGATTTCCAAAACACGTCCATCGCTTCGCGTCCACTCCGTTGGGGTTCGCTGCTGCCTTCGGGGTACTCGGCGACGGCGCGATACTTCACCAGATGAAAGAGAGTAAAGGACGGGTCGTCGGCGGACGCCGGATGGGGAACGTCGGCCGCGGTGACCGGAGGCTTATCCGAATACGTCCAATCTTCTTCGGGTATCGTGACGATGATCTGGGACGCGGCGAGGCTTGGGCCTTTGTGAACGACGGTCTCTTGGAAACCCGCGCTCGCCCTCATTTGCGCGATCTTCGCCCGACTCGGATACATGACGATTCCGACCCGATCCCACGTCGGATCTTTGCCTACGAGCTGCGCTTCGACGCTGCCGGCGTAAACTAGCCCGCCGCCCACTTTCTCAACTTCCGGTAACGGGTTGTACAGCCTGTCGGCTTCTTCGCCCGTCAGGTTCGTCTCGCGCCCGTCGGGATATTCGGCCTTGTCCCGGTACTTCATGAGGTTGAGCATGTACAACATTCCGTCCTGAGCCGGCGGAACGATCATGAAACTTGCCGCGTTCGGGTTCAGGGTCCCGAAGCTGGGATCGGGAGTTTGGGCCTTGCTGATCGCGCCGTCGCTGTCGGCGTCGCTAGCTTCGAAGACCTGCTGAGACGACTGCGCAAACACGGGCGGAGAGAACACCGCGGTCCCGATCGCCACGATGAACATCCCAAAGATCGAAAGAAAGTTGATAACGCTGGAGCGGTCGTCAGTCATGATGATTCTCCTCTTGGTGATGGATCGTGAGCTGGCACCCGCCGCCGACCGGTGACCGCGTGGTGGGGGGGTGTAGCGACGAGATCGCGCAGGGCCGCAGCTCACGTCGCGCTGATCCTGCGCCCTGCGGCACTGGCGAATTCGTTGATCCCGATCTCGTGTCGAAGGTCCGCCGAGCGAAGATCGAGCTCTTCGCCGAGGGGGATCCCGATTCCGTCGGCGATGCGAACCATGCGCTGAAAGTTCGCGATGACGGCGGCGACGTCGACGACCGCTGCATCTCCCAACGACTTCTGGACGGCGTCGCGGGCCTGTGTCACCTCCGGTGACCGGGCAACTACCGCATCCGCGTAGGCGATCAACTCTGCGCCATACGCCACCCCGGTCACTTGATCGCTGGCACCCCTAGTGATCGCCTCGAAGTCCACATCGCTGCCCTGACTGCTCGCCCGGAGCATCTGTGCGTGTGCGGTCGTTCAGTAGAAGCACTCGTTGAGGGCGGATAACCGGCCGGCGACCAACTCCGTCTGCCTGCGGTCCAGGCTGCCAGACTTTGGGTTGTGACCCGCCAGGTAGAAGGGAAACAGAAGGTCGAGCAGATTACGCAGGGCATCGGGCACGAGGGACATGGCCCGAATCACGTTCGGCACGAAGCGACGGGAAGCGGGAAGCCGATCGTAGACGTCGGCTTCGTTCTCACCCTCGCCATCGTTGGGGATCATGGGAACCCAGGCGCCATCGTCGACGGCCTCCGCGGGTCGGTAGCGGGTAGGTTCACCGGCCCGCACCTCCGGGAGCGGAAGCAGCGGGAACTCCAGAGCGTCGCAGAAGGCGTCGATCCCCATCACCGTGCCCCAGTTGAGCATGGACCACATGGACTTCCGCTCCATCATCTTCTTGAAGTGGGCAGCACCGTTCATTTCCGGTACTCGTCCCACCCCTGGGCCCATGTCCGGGAGGACCGGGAAACCGGCTTCGACCCGGAAGTCGAAGCTCTGCGACCGAGGTAGACCGCACTCCACGTCGTCGCACGCTTGCCAACGGACCCTGCCGCTGATGTCGACATAGCGCTTGCCGTCGGCCTTCTGCATGGCTCTGCCGTTTTGTGCGATCGGTAGCCGCAGCACCACGTCGCCCTCGTAGACTTCGAGGGTGTCGCCGGACCCGGCGAGGGTCAACCTCGAAGTAGGCGGTGCAACCAGAGCGCGGCTGATGATGCCGGGAGCGTCGTCGACTTCGATCGTGGCAGCCACCAGGCCGTCCGGTACCGGCTCGCCGTAGAGATGCTGCCCTTCCGGTACCCGAAAGGTCGCGACGATCTCGTGAAAGACGCCCGAGAGCAGCCGGTCGGCGTCGAGGATCACGTCGACACTCACCTGCTCCGCCGGGCTTGCCGCGGGCTCCACCTCGAACCTCCGGCCGAGAGCAGCGTTGAGGAGCTGCTCGGGTCCGAATCTCGCACCAAAGTTGCGGTCGAAGAACTTGGCGACGATGATGCCGTCGGCATCGATCGCGTAGGCCCCGGGAAAGGGGATCCCGTACCAGGGGTGCTCGTCCGGCGGGATGAGCGTGTTGAGGATCCCGAACGCTCGAATCACCTCGCTGTTCGGGTCCGACAGCATGGTGAAAGTGACCCCCATGGCATTGGAGTAGTCGGCGAGCGCATCGACCTCGTCATAGGTCAGGGTGTAGAGCTTGACCCCGGCGGCATCGAAAGCGGCCATTCCTCGCTCCAGCTCGACCAGCTGGGTTCGACAGGGGGGTCACCACACCGCTGATCGGGAGAAGACCAGGACCGCCGGTTGGCCGCGGCGGTCCGCATGCAGGTCGATCGAGCGACCGTGTTGGTCGATCGCGACCACCTCGGGTAGTCGCGTGCCGACCTCGGGACCGTTCGGAAAGTCACCGAGGGGAATGCGACGGGATCTCGTGTTGGGAGCCAACGGCATGAGGAAGCCGTCGGCGTCGGCGAAGTAGCCGGGGGGGCCGGCCTCACGGCCTCGCGTATCTACTCTGATGTCCATTCGCGCACTCTACAGCGCGACGAGAAGCAGCATCCCGGCGAGCTGCTCCACCCCTGGCGCCGCCGCCGCGCCCGGTAGCGCGGACGCTCTAGATGGACGCTACTCAGTTCCACCAGGCCTTGTCGGAGTAGGCACGCACGTCCAACTCGAAGGTCCAGGTGGACCGATGCTGTCGGACGAGATGGAGGTAGGTCTCCGCCACCTGCTTGGGCAGGATGAGGCCGTCGGCCGCTCCCTTCGTGTTCCGGAGAGCCTCGAACCGCTCCGGCCCAAGCATCTTGCCTAGCGTGTCCGGTGCATCGACCGATCCATCCACGAGCACATGAGCCACATGAATTCCCCTTGCGGCGAACTCGGCGTTCAGCGTCTGGCAGAGCATGCGGCGTCCCCCCATCGCGGCCGCGTGGGAGTGCTGTCCTGCATTGCCGCGCGCCGCGGCTGTGGCCGAGGTGACGATCAGCGTTCCATGGCCACGCTCAGCCATGCGGGGGCAGACCGCGGAGGCTGTCCGGAAGAGGCCGAACGTGGCCATGCGCCAGCCGAGCTCGAAGGCCTTGTAGCTGGTATCGGCGAGCGCCCGATCGCCGATCTGGGCGCCGAGGTTGTAGATCATCACTTCGATCGGCCCGATCTCCTCCTCCACCTGGGCAATCTGATCCTCGATGGCGTTCTCCTTGACGGCGTTCAGGAGAAAGCCGGACGCATCCCCTCCCTCCTCGTGAATGCCGGCGACCAGAGCGTTCAGCCCGTCTTCGTCGCTCCGGCGACAGAGAACCGCGTGGTACTCCTCGCGAGCAAACCTTCGGCCTGCGGTACCACCGATCCCGGCGCCGGCGCCCATGACAAAGCAAACTGGTTTCATCATCCTTCCTCCATGAGTGGACAGCGGAGCGTATGACAGGATGACCGGCACCACGACCGTACAAGCCGCTTCCGAAACGCGCCCTGACTGGACGCCCGCCGCAGCCCCCATCGAAATCCGACCTCTGACGCCCCATATCGGCGCGGAGATCGAGGGAGTCGACCTGTCCCAGCCGCTCTCCCAGTCCCAGAAGGACGACATCAGGCAAGCCTGGCTGGACTGGCAGGTGCTGGTCTTCCGTGACCAGGAACTCACCCGCGAGCAGCACAAGGACTTCGGCCGGTCCTTCGGCCCGCTGCAGGTCCACCCCCTGCACAAGAGCTCCGAGTACAAGGGCGGGCACGACCCGGAGATCCTCGTCGTCAAGACCACCCAGAAGTCGAAGTACACGGCGGGCGACGGCTGGCACACCGACGTGTCGTGCGACGAGAAGCCGCCGATGGCGTCGATGCTCTACATCAAGGAGATTCCCGAGTGCGGCTCGGGAGGCGACACGCTCTTCGCCGACATGTATCGCGCCTACGAGACCCTCTCGGAGCGGATGCAGCAGTTTCTCGAGGGTCTGATCGCGGTACATGACGGTGCGCTGCCCTACATCGGCAAGTACGGCTACGCGGCTCCCGATGGAAAGGCGTACCCGAAGACCGAGCACCCGGTGGTGATCCGCCATCCCGAGACCGGCCGCAAGGCCCTGTTCGTCAACAGCGGTTTCACCTCGCATATCCGCGGTCTGCGACGATGGGAGAGCCGCGGTCTGCTCGACATGCTCTTCGAGCACATTGCCACCACAGTCTCTCTGACCTGTCGCGTGCGCTGGGAGCCCAATACGCTTACTCTCTGGGACAACCGCTGCACCCAGCATCATGCCGTGTGGGACTACTACCCGCAGTCGCGCTTCGGCGAGCGGGTCTCGATTGTGGGTGACCGGCCGGTCGCCTAGCTACCTCGTTAGACACCGAGGAGCGGACGCGCCTCTTCCGTGGGTTACTTCCTGGAAGCGGTGTTTTTCAGCCGCAGGTCCTTGAACTCGACGCGCATCCCCGCATCGTGGATCTGCAGACCGATTGCGCCTTTGTCCGAACGTCCTTCTTTCGCGTTGTCGGTGAACTCAGAGGCGAGCTTTCCGTTGATAAAGAACTGGTAGTGTAGTCCAGCTTGAGCGAATTCGCTCCGCTCGCGGTGCTGAGCGCGGCCAGGAGGACGTTGTCTGAACGACCACTCCCGTAGAAGGAACGGAGCAGCGACTTCGCGGCGTCGTGCCCAAGTCCGCCAGACTCGATCGCCGCAGTCAGAGCCGGCACGCCTCCTTCGCGGCCGAGGAATGCGACAAGTGCCCGGGTGGCCGTGGCGTTGTCCAACCCGGGCTCCCCGAACAGTCTGACCGCAAACTTCGCAGCCGCTTTCGAGTCGAGGACAACGAGTGCTTCAATCGCTGAGGCGCGCAGTGTCGGTGTATGCGGCGCATCGGCATGGGCCGCGAGCAGTTCTGTTGCGCCTTCGGCCGCGAGGCTTGCCATGGCGCCGAAAGCGGCGGTCCGCACGAACTCGGGAAGCGACTCGTCCTTGGCCATCGCGAGGAGACTCTCCTGCGTGTCCCTGGCCCTCCAGACCCCGGCCAAGATGGCGGCATTGGCACGGAGTTGGAGATTCGGGTGCTCCAACATCCCCGCCAGAGCCCACGGATGATCATACGGCTCGAGACTTCCAGAACGCGTCGCCCTGGCGGCGGCGGCCAGGATCCGTGCATGTGCATCGGCGTCGTACTTTCCGCCGCTCAAATAGCGATCCGGAGTCAAGACGAACTCTTCGATTTCCTCTCTTCCCCCTTAGCCCAAGGAGGTTCTCGATCGCGCTCAGACGCGTGTCTTCGCCGGGTGAGCTCGCGCTTCGCCTGATAGCGCGTCCACCGCTCGGGCGCTTCGAGGGCGGCAACAACCTCCTCCAGCGGCGCATCCAGGAGCCTCGGCGCCTTCACAAGAGGTGTCGAGGAAGAGGCAATCCACGTTGTCGTGACGGTCACGTAGGCGCGGCCGGCCGTGTCCCAGCGAATCGCAAGCGGGTTGGTGAGGCCGTCAGCCTCCGACGCGAAGAGATTGACCTGCATGCCGTGCGGCACGCTGAACGAAGCAAGCTCCGTCTCGATGTCGGCGGCCGGATGGCCAAAGAGCACTTCCGGCTCGGGGCGCTGATGCCCCGGGTCCTGGCCGCCGTTGGCTACAGCCCAGACGCGCTCTTCCGCCTTTTCGATCAAGCCGACAAGCTGCTGCCACTCCTCGCGAAAGGAGAGATAGCCGTGGCTCGACCTGGTAAAGCGCCGCGTCGAGTCGTCACGAGCCCTTCGCTTCCTGTCATCGATTCCGGCTTGCCGTACTGCGCAATGACAACCGTCGTGCCGACCCGTTCGAGCTGAGCGTCCCAATCGCCGAAGCCGTCCTCGCGCCAGCGTTCCAGCGAAGAGCCTTGCCGGAAGACGGTGTCCGCTTCCCAGGAGAGATCACGGAAGGTGGGCCGAACCTCGGCGAACGCGTCCGTCAGAACGGTCTCGAGATAGCCCGCCCGCTGCAGGTACGCCATATCGGTGCCGCCGGCGAGCACAACCACTTCCTCTTCCCCTAAGGCCAACGGAGGCGGTGCCTGCGTGCAGCTCGCCAGGAGCATCCCCGACAGGATCAAGGTCAACGAGAACAGGAGGCGGGAGGGTTTTCTGATCATGGCGCCTAACCTCGCCCCATGTACGGCATCTGGTTTGCCATCACCGTTATGAAAGGTACGTTTGCGTCGAGCGGGAGTGCGGCCATGTAGCGCACCGCATCGACCACGGCGCGCACGTCCATGGTGGGCTCCGCCTTCGTGCTGCCGTCGGGTTGGGGCACACCCTCTGACATACGCGCGGTCATTCTCGTGTAGGCGTTGCCGATGTCGATTTGTCCGCATGCGATGTTGAACTTGCGCCCGTCCAGCGACGTCGACCGTGTAAGCCCGGTGACCGCGTGTTTTGTCGCAGTGTAAGGGGCGGAATTTGGGCGCGGCACGTGTGCGGAGACCGAGCCGTTGTTGATGATGCGTCCGCCCTGGGGATCCTGCTCCTTCATCAGCTTGACTGCCCGTTGCGTGCAGAGAAAGGCCCCGGTCAGGTTGACCCCGACCACCCGGTTCCATTGTTCGAGGGTCAGCTCTTCCATCGGCACGGGCGGTGCGCCGGTGCCGGCGTTGTTGAACAGCAGGTCCAGCCGGTCGAACGCGCTCGTCAATCTGTCGAACACTGCCTGGACGCCTTCGACCTTGCTTATGTCCGCGGGCGCTATCGAGACCTTGTCGGGATCGCGCGCGCCGCTTTGCGTTTCAGCCAGCCGATCCTCGCGGCGGCCCGCAATGAGCACGTGGTAGCCGTCGTCGACCAACCCGTGCGTAACGGCGCGGCCGATCCCGCTGCCGCCGCCGGTCACTATTGCGACTTTCTCTGCCAAATCAATGCTCCCCGTTTGCGCAGGCCGATGATACTAAGCTCTCGCGCCGGAGGGCCTCGAACACATCGGCAGGGTCCCGCGATCACCGAGGAGCTGGTGCGGCGAGGTCACAGCGACGAGACGATCCGCAAGTTCCTCGGCGAGAACTACCTCCGAGTCTTCGAGGAGGTCTGGGGGCGCTAAGGAGCTCCCGTCGTGTCGGCCCTCTCATGAGCGATCGGCGGTATGGGCCCGGTGGACGGAGACGTTGGTGCTCCGCTCCGCAGCTCTTCACCCAAAAGCCCGCCCTGGACCACCTCGATCGCGCCCGGCCCGGTCGTGTTGTCGGGGCGGGTCACACGGTAGATCGTGGCGCCCTCGTAGTGCCCGCCCGCGACCCAGGCCAGAAAGTTGTTCGCCGAGATCGGAGCGCGGTCGGGGTAGACGCGCACCTCAATCTCGCCGAGATCGGTGTCCAGGACCACGCCGACGGTGCGTTCCTCAGACTGGCACGCCAGCCCTCCGCAGAAAAGGAGCAGGGCGCCGGCGCGGAGCGCTGCGCCACGCCAAGCGGCACGCGACGCCCGCCGCATGCGATTCTGCGCCTTCGCCTCGAACGTCGTGGGCTGTCTTACCGCTAAGGTTCTTGGCATGACCGAGATCCAGACCACGAAGATGTCCTCGAAGGGGCAGGTTGTCATATCCGATGCCATCTGGACGAGGTTGAGGTGATTGGACCATGCGCTTAGATCAACAAGTCTGCCTCGTCACGGGCGGCGCCTCCGGAATCGGCAGAGCCACCTGCGAGGCGCTTGCCGCCCGGGGCGCCCATGTCGTCGTCACGGACATCGACGAAGCCGCGGGGCGGGAAGCCGCGGACGCGGTCAGCGGCGAGTTCGCGCGCCTCGACGTAAGCGACCGAGACGCCTGGACGCGTGTTGTTTCCGAGATCGTCAGGGCCCACAGCGGGCTCGATCTGGTCCATCTCAACGCCGGCGTGACGACCTATCCGGCGGCCGGGGGTGACTTTCCTGCCTTCGACATCGCAGCCATGCCGGCGGACGCCTACCGGCGGGCCATGGGAGCAAACATCGACGGAGTCGTCTTCGGCGTGGGTGCGACCGTACAGGCGCTGGAGAACCGGGGCGGCGGAGCGATCGTCGTGACGGCCTCGGTTGCTGGGCTCGCAACGTGGGAAGTGGACCCCGTCTACACGATGACCAAGCACGCCGTGGTCGGCCTGGTTCGCGCTCTCGCACCGTCTCTCGCCCAGCGCGGAATCACGCTCAACGCGATCTGCCCGGCCGCCGTCGCCACCAGGATCTTCGGCCCCGAGGCCGAGGACTTCGTGAGGGAGGCCGACCTTCGACTCATGCCGCCTTCTCAGGTCGCGGATGCCGTCATCGAGGCAGTGACAGGCGGCGAGACCGGCCAGTGTTGGGTCTGCTACAAGGACCGTGATCCGATCCGCTACGTGCCGGCCCCGCTTCCGAGATTGTCCAGCCAATCGCGAACCGCATGAGCTCCTCCCCCGCCGCGCAGCTACGCGCCCTTCTCGACGCTCCCGGGCTACAGGTGATGCCCTGCTGCTTCGACGCGCTCTCCGCCCGGCTCATCGAGCAGGCGGGGTTCGAACTGACCTTCATGAGCGGCTTCGCCGTGTCCGCCAGCCGTCTGGGAATGCCCGACACCGGCCTGATCTCCTTCGGAGAGATGCTCGACCAGGGTCGCAACATCTGTTCGGCCACCCGGCTGCCCGTAATCGGCGACGGCGACACCGGCTACGGCAATGCGCTGAACGTCAAGCGCACGGTCAGGAGCTACGCGAGCGCCGGGTGTGCCGGCGTGATGATCGAGGATCAGATCGCGGCCTACCCGTTGACGCTCCTCTCGGCCGCCACCGCGGCCATGCTCGAGGCGTTGAATGCCATGAGGAACGGAGACCGACCCGCGAACCGCCTGGACTTCGATCGCCTCCGCGGCATCGTCGGGTTCAAGGACTACGACGCCGAGGCCGAGCGCTACCGCGTGGAGGACGACTGACTGCCATGACCAGGATCTCAAGAAGCGGAGACTGCGGCAACTCCCCGAAGAACAAGCTCCTCAAGGAGCTGGCGATCGCCATCGCTCGCGGCGATTCCTCCGGGTTCGAAGAGTAGTGACGAGCGAAGTCGTTTGGCAACCGGCGTCTTCTGCTCGCGTCGGCGTAGCGGCGGTCGGGCCTTGAGTTCGCCGGCGCTGTAGTACGACCTGCCGTTTGACAGGGCTGCGGCACTGCCGCATAGTCGGCCGTGCGCGTTTTCTTCACCAGGACCTATGAGCAGGCCATCCGCAAGCTCATGTCTGAAGCAGATCGACGAGCGATGGAGGCTGCCATTGCTGCCGAACCGAGCGCTGCGCCCGTGATCCGCGGGACCGGAGGAATTCGGAAACAGCGGTGGGCTGGGTCTGGACGAGGTAAACGAGGCGGCGTCCGTACGATCTACTTTTGGCACGCCGGTCCTGGCGCTGTCTACCTGCTGACCGCCTACGCGAAGGCGGATCGGGCCGATCTGAGTCCTGCGGACAGGAGGGCGCTCTCCCGCCTTGTGGGCACAATCAAGAAGGAGGAGGACTCATGACGACTCAGCGAACGGAAACGGGCCGCGAGGTGGAAGCTGCCCTCGGAGAAGTGCTCGCTCACGTGCGCGGCGAAACGCGACTGCCTTGCCGAATCGTCGACGATCCGACGGCGGAGCGCATCGTTGCGCTCCGTAAGCGCATGCAGCTCAGTCGCCAGAGCTTCGCGGACCGGTTCGGACTGGATGCCCGCGCCGTGCAGGACTGGGAACAGGGTCGACGAGTCCCGGGCCGTGCGGCTCGCGTCCTGCTGACTGTCATCGACCGGGAACCGGAGGCGGTCGTGCGTGCCCTCGACGGCTGAGGGACCGTTACGGTGCGGCGGTCAGGCGAGGGCGCAGCGTTTCGCCCGCTCTCTCAATCTACCTCCCACTTCCCGGCTTCTTCCATCGCCTCCCGGTAAGCCAGCAGGCAGTCAAGCCCAGCGAACCCTTCTACGGTTAGCATCCGCGGCGATGCATGACGCCCCTGGACTCGTTGCGCCCCCTGTCGGCATCCTCGACAACCGCTCCCGCGGCGCGGCCGGAGACTTCCTGAAAGCGCACCTCAAGGAACGTCGAAGACGTCGACTTCATCGGCCAGCCCGGTGAAGACAACGGCCTGTTTCTGACCATCCGGAGGTCGAAGACCGACCAGACCGCGAAGGGGCAGCGCATCGCGATACCGGCGGGAAAGGGACTGAACGCCGTGTCGCGCCTGCGACGATGGCTGGCGCTCGTCCGGGCTACAGAGGGGCCGCTGTTCGAGTCCCTATGGCGCGGCGGGCGACTTCGCGGCCGCCGCTTGCACCATTCGGACATCCCGCGCCTAGTCAAGCACTACGTCCAGGCGATCGGGCTCGATCCGGCCGAGTACTCGGGGCATTCCCTGCGCGCCGGTTTCGTCACCAACGCGCCCGGCAGTTCCCGCTGCCCAGGGGTAGGCCAATGGCCTATACGATCGGGATGGGACCTACGTCGTCGTCTACACGATACGGGGTTCGGCAACCCGCATTATCTCGGCCCGCAAGGCCAACAGGAAGGAGGTCGCGAACCATGAGCACAACGCGCGTCAGGATTGATCCCGACGATCCGGCGACCTTTCCCGAAGGGAGGATCGACGCTGCGAAGGTGGACAGCACCACCGAGGCGGAGATCGGCTTGCAGCAGCGCGAGGATGACGCCGAGGCGATGCAAGACGTGGCGCGGTACGCGCGCCGGGTCCGCCGGCGGCTGGGGCTCAGTCAGACAGAGTTTGCGCGGCGCATCGACGTGCCGCACGAGACGATCCGCAACTGGGAACAGGGGAAGCGCTGCCCGACCGGCGCGGCGCGCGCCCTGTTGCGAGTGCTCGACAAGGCTCCCGAGACCGCGCTGCGGGTGCTGACCTGAAAAGGCGGAGTCCCGGAACGGCAGGCCGCGGACCATGCGCGAGTAAAAGACGAAGCGGCCCAAGCGGACGCTGCGCTCCCCCTCAATCCACCTCCCACTTCCCAGCCTCTTCCATGGCCTTCCGGTACGCCGACAGGCAGTACCAGAACAGGATCGCCCCGGCCGGCTTGAAGATCGCCTGCATGGTGGCGAGCGAGTAGTGGACTTTGCCGTCGTCCTGGAACAGGAAGTCGGTGAACGCGGCCAGGGTGCTGGTGCCAAGGGCCATGCCGAAGCAGCGAAAGGATGTTGCGGTCGAGGAACGACAGCACGTAGGCGAGGAACAGGAGCACGACCCCGTAGTTGGCGGCGCCCACGGAGGGGTAGTCGGACTCGGGCTTCGCCACTGCCGCACTCACTCCAGACGCGTTACCGAGGCTCGCAACCATTCGTCCAGCGCGTCCCGATCCAGCGTCCCCGCCTCGAGCCCACCGATCAGGAACATGTACGCCTCACCATCGTCGACCACGAGCCTCCAACCGTTCATGCGCAGGAAGACATCCGTCGCGAAGAAGGCCACGCGCTTGTTGCCGTCAACGAAGGCGTGGTTGATGAGCAACGACTCGAACAGCGCCGCAGCCATGGCCACCACGTCTTCGTAGTAGCCCGACTGCGGCCGGAAGAGCGCACTCTCAGCCAGACCAAGGTCGCGCGCGCCGGTTGAACCGCCGAAGCGCACGATGAGGCGTTCGTGGATCGCCAGCAGTTCGTCGAGCGTAAGGAACTGGACCCTGTCCATCGATCGGCGACGGAGAACGCGCTACCGCGCGAGGAGCTTTCCCAGCTCGTCGTTCTCGCGCATCGAGTCCTCCAGATGCCGCAGCACATCCGGCCGTACGCGGCGCCGGGCCAGGTACTCCTCCACCGCCTCGGATAGCAGTCCTGAAACGGTCCGCCTGGTTTCCTTCGCCAGGTCGTGGAGTTCGCTCCAGGCCGCCTCGTCCACCTTCGAGCTGATCTTGATCGCCGACATCGGTTCGCCTCCTGTCTCCTCTATCCGCCGGAGCATGACGTGTCATGACACGTCAGGTCAAGCTCCCTTCACGCCCTTTGCCGCACCACCCGCCCGAAGGTCGCGTAGCCCTGGCCGTGGGGCTGGCGCATCGTGTTGCCGGTATCGAGTGCCGGATTGTCGGCGATGTTCACGAAGAACTCCGAATCGGCGGTTCCGGGCTCGAGCCGCGCGTAGGCGACGGTACCGCGCTCATTCAGGATGCCCGTCACGGTAGAAGGTTGCGCCCTCGTAGTGCCCGCCCTCGACCCAGGCCAGAAAGTTGTTCGCCGAGATCGGAGCGCGGTCGGGGTAGACACGCACCTCGATCTGGCCGAGATCCGTGTCCAGAACCACGCCGACGGTGCGATCCGCAGGCTGGCACGCCAGCCCTCCGACGAGAGCGAGCAGGGCGCCGGCAAACAGCGCTGCGTCGCGCCAGAGTGTTCTCGTGATCTCCATCCCGCGGCTAAATGGCGCCGGCCTCGCTCCCTCCTAACGGTCGACCTCAGACCCAATCTCCCGAAGCAGATCCGCGCAGCCGAGCTCGTCCGCAAGCTCCTCGAGCAGCCCCTCATCCGTCGGTGTCGGATCGAGGAGCATTCCAAGCACATCGCCTCGGCTCTTGGCGCTTCCCCTCTTCACCCAGAGGAGCTTCGACAGGATGGCATCTTCCTTCGACACGATCCTCACAGCGAGACCTTCGAAGAGCTCGACCCTCTGGCTACGGTCTAGTTCTCCCGGAACGTCCTCACCGACGTGAAAGTCGGCCTTGATCATCAGCTCTCGGTGAAGGGCCTGGAACATGCCACCCGCCTCTACAGCTCGGGCCACCCGTTCACGATCGAGCAGGAACTCGCGACTCAGCTCTTGCGAGAGCGCTCCGGCATCCGACAGCGTGAGCCGGACGACGAAGTCGACATCCTGGGTCAAACGCGGTTCGCCGTAGAACGACGAAACCAGTCCGCCAGTGACGTGGTACGGGATGTTCCGGCCCTGAAGCACCGTGACCACCGCCTCCAGGACGAGGCGCAGCCCGCCGACCTTCATGAATCGAGAAGCGACAGCAGGCGCAGCGTCTCGCGGTCCGACCGATAGAGCTGTTCGGCAACTCGCCTCGTCACTTCGGGCGGCGCCAACTGCGGATTGCTGGCCACGATCTTGCGCGCGAGCATCTCCCGCACCTCGGAAAACAGGTCAGCCGACCTCTCGACTCGCCGCAGTCCCGACCAGCTAGCAATCGCCTCACGATACTGCTCTTCGACGCCGCTCACAGAGGCAGCTTAACACCGGCACATCGCCCGACGGAGGCGGTTTACTCCAGAGAGCCAAGCGCGACGAGCCCGGTGATGTGGTGAATGCCCCGGACCGGTGAAGGGGCGAGCGCCTTGAATTCAGCCATGAGTTCTCCTTGCTCTGTTCGGTAGCGAAGCAGATGTTACGTTCCTGAGCAGCATGAGTTCCTCCCCCGCCGCGCGTCTACGCGCCCTTCTCGACGCCCCCGGGCTCCAGGTGATGCCCTGCTGCTTCGATGCGCTCTCCGCCCGGCTCATCGAACAGGCAGGATTCCCGCTGACCTTCATGAGCGGGTTCGCCGTGTCCGCCAGCCGCCTCGGAATGCCGGACACCGGCCTGATCTCCTTCGGAGAGATGCTCGACCAGGGTCGCAACATCTGTTCGGCCACCCGACTGCCCACAATCGGCGACGGCGACACCGGCTACGGCAACGCCCTGAACGTCAAGCGCACGGTGAAGAGCTACGCAAGCGCCGGTTTCGCGGGTGTGATGATCGAGGACCAGGAAGCGCCCAAGCGGTGCGGGCACACGAGGGGCAAGCGCGTCGTCTCCCGAGCCGAGGCGGTGTCGCGGATCCAAGCCGCGGTGGACGCGCGCGAGGAGGGTGGACGCGCGCGAGGAGGGCGCGGACATTCTGGTCGTGGCACGCACCGACGCCCGCGCCACCGACGGATTCGACGAGGCCCTGGCCCGCTGCCAGGCCTTTGCGGACGTCGGCGCCGACGTCCTCTTCCTGGAGGCCCCGCAGTCGGAGAGCGAGATGATCGCGTTCTGCGAGGCGATCCCCGGTCCGAAGATGGCGAACCTGGTCGAGGGGGGCGACACGCCGCTCCTGCCGCCCGAGCGGCTCGAGGAGATCGGCTACAAGATCGCGGCCTACCCGCTGACGCTCCTCTCCGCCGCCACCGCAGCCATGCTCGATGCCTTGCATGCCCTGAAGAACGGGGACCGCCCCACCCGCCTCGTGGACTTCGATCGTCTTCGCGACATCGTCGGGTTCGAGGGCTACGACGCCGAGGCCGAGCGCTACCGTGTGGAGGACGACTGACCGGGCGTGCGCTGGGCCTGCTCGAGGCGTCGGCCCGACAGCTACTCTCAACGCCGTTCGATGCCGACGGCTCTCGCCAGAGCATCGTCCAAGTCGACCATTCTGGCGGGCGGCAGCTCGGTAACGAAGCCAGTGAGCTTCGACTTGAACATCAGAGCAAGGAAGTCGCAGCGGATCGAACAGTCTGTTGGCAGGCCATCGGCCGGGCCCACAGCGACATCTGTCGAAAGGCCCAGGTGCTCCCCATAGAGCGGAGCACAAGAAACAGTCGAGATGTCCTCGTTCTCGGCAATGAAAGGGCGCGACACGACGACGTAGAAGCCCGGCTTGCCACCCCTTTCCGGCATCCGTTCCCGGGTTCGGTAGATCGCTCCTCGCTTCAAGCCTGTGCCTGTTCGGCGACGAGGGCCGCCAGTTCCTCTCCCAGGGTTTCCTTGTGCCGCCGGATGATCCGCCGCTCTCGGTCTTCCTCGAGCAGGCGCTGTTCACGAGCCACGTATCCGGCAAGAGCATCCCTCACCAGAGCGGAACGACTGGAGTAGCGATCAGGGATCGAGGCCAACTCATCGATACGGTCCAGCGTCTCTTCGTCGATGGTCACGGCTATTGTCTTCATATTGGGAACAGTATTGGCATGAGGCAAGCCGTGTCAATATCGGCAGCCTCGCCGGGCCACCGCCGTGACCGCTGCCGTCTACCGTGGCCACAGGTCGAGGCCACCGTTCGGACGATCGAGAACGGCAGTTGGAGCAGCCTGTGGTTCTCGGACCACTTTCTGCCGCCGGGCGATCCCAGTTCCGAGCACAAGTCGGCGCTCGAGGTCTGGACGTTGATCACCGCGGCGGCGGTGCTGACCGAGCGATTGCGGCTGGGAACACTCGCCTGCGGCATCACCTACCGCAATCCGGCACTGCTGGCGAAGATATGCGCCAGCGTCGACCACATCAGCGGCGGACGCATGGAACTGGGGATCGGCGCCGCCTGGTTCGAGCGTGAGCACCAGGCCTACGGCTGGGACTTCCCCAGTGTTCGCGAGCGCTGCGATCGCCTGGAGGAGACGGCTCAGCTCATCCGTCTGCTGTTCACCAAGAAGGACGACGAGAAGGTCACGTTCGAGGGGCGCCACTACCGCCTGGACGAAGCGCCCCTCGCGCCGGGTTCGACCAGGCCGCGTTCTACCCGAAAGCCCCACATCCCGATCCTGATCGGCGGCAACGGCGAGAAGCGGACGCTTCGCACATGCGCCCGTTACTCGAGGCAGGCGCCGAGGAGATCATCCTGTGCGGCGTCCCCAACCAGCCGGAGGCGTGGCAACAGATCGACCAGGAGATCCTGACCGCGTTCGATTGAGACCGCTCGGGCTAGACTCGCCCCAATCCCCCGGACTCCCACCAGGCAAGGAAGATCCCATGAAGCACCGTCTCTCCATCCTCGTTCCCGGCCTCGTGCTCCTCGCCAGCGCGGTCGTCGCGGCGCCGGCAGCCAACAACGCGGCAGATCCCTCTACGGTGACCTGGTCGGACCACGTCGCTCCGATCCTGCACGAGAACTGCGTGAGTTGTCATCGACCCGGACAGACGGCGCCCATGTCGCTCTTGACCTACGACGAGACCCGCCCCTGGGCGAAGTCGATCCGCCGGGTCGTCACCGAGCGCTCCATGCCACCGTGGTTCGCGAGCCCGGAGCACGGGGAGTTCGTGGAGGACCCGAGCCTCACCGACGCCGAGATCGAGACGTTGAGCCGTTGGGTGGCCGCGGGCGCTCCGTCCGGTGACCTCTCACAGGCGCCGGCGCCTCCCAGCTTCTCTTCGGACTGGAAGCTCGGTACGCCGGACGCCGTCTACACGGGACCGGAGTTCCAGGTCTCCGACGACATCGAGGATCACTACGAGTGGCTCCAGGTGGACAACCCGGTCAACGAAGAACGCTGGATCAAGGCGATCGAGATCCACCCCGGGTTCGTCGAAGCGGTGCATCACCAGTTGACCTACCTCGCGCCGCCCGACGCCACACTCGCCGGCGTACAGAGCCGGACGGGAAGTCTGGACCTCACCTTCGTGAGCGGCTGGGGACCCGGTGTTGCGCCGCTTCAGTTTGCCGAAGGGCACGGGATGCGCATGCCGCCGAACAGCACGCTGCTCTTCCAGATGCACTACCACAAGACTCCGGGCGCGGGCACCGGCGGCACCGACCAGACCACCATGGGCCTCTACTTCCACGACGAGAAGCCCGAGAACGTGGTGGAGACGTTGTGGCTGGTGGATCCGGCGCTGAACATTCCGGCGGGCGACAGCAACTACCAGTCGTGGTCTTCGTACACCACCGAGCACGAGGCGGTGCTCTTCGACTTCACGCCTCACATGCACCTGCGCGGCAAGACGATGAGGTTCACGGCCGAGTACCCCGACGGCGGGAAGGACATTCTGCTCGACGTACCGAAGTACGACTTCAACTGGCAGCTCACCTACACGCCGACAGAGCCCAAGGTGATTCCAGCCGGCACGACCATTCGCGTCGACGCTACGTTCGACAACTCGGCCGACAACCTGGCGAACCCCGATCCGACGGCGGACGTGATGTGGGGCGAGGCGACGACCGACGAGATGATGGTCGGCTTCATCCACTACACGTTCACCGACACGAGCCGGCAGACCGACATGCCCACCTTCATCGTGCCCGATGCGCTGAAGGTGCAGATGCAGCAACTGCGCGAGTTCCGGCAGAAGCAGAAGGAAGCGAAAGCAGCGGCCACTGAGAGCAGCGGCGGTCGCTGATTCCGTCGGCCGTCAGGTAGCGAGAGGCGACGCGCTCAGCGACGCCTGCGGCGGGCCCGGCGACGTCAGTCGTCCAGTACGCCATAGGTCCCGTCGAGAATCAGGCGAACGGATACGAACAGCCCTACCAGGGGACGAGTATCCACACCGAGTTGGGCGCCCACACCCAGACCCATCGCTCCACCCTGCCGAGGGATTCGTGTCCCTTGGCCACGTAGAAGCTCACCATGTAGAGCGAGCTCACGTAGACCCATTGCCAGAACAGCGCAATATCGCCGCCTGGGCGTCAACGGTCAGGGTGCGGCGCGAAGTGAATCCCCAGCGGAGGTTCACCAGGCCGCTCAAGACCAGCCGATGCCGCTCGTGGTCGTCGGCGTTGAGCCCTGACGTGGCCGACTTCGGCCTTTCCGCACGGACCACCGCTAACATTTACTCATATGCGCTAAGAATTGTCCCTTGACTGCCAAGGTGTACCCCCCTAACGTAGCCGCCGCCCACCAACGTCGTTAGAAAGAGGGAAGTATGAAGTCATCTCCTAGTTCCACCGCGATGAGTCTTCTCGCCTTGGCCATCCTGGTCCTTGTGGCAGCGACGGCGGCCTACGCCCAGAACGTCGGAACGGTACGCGGAACGGTGCGCTCGCCGGATGGCGACGCGCTGCCAGGAGTGCTGGTACAGGTGACGGGCGACGTTGTGCGTGGTGAGCGCACTTCGATGACCGGCGCCACCGGCGAGTGGTTGATCCCCGGGCTCCCGCCGGGGACGGTGACCGTGACCGCGACCCTCGAAGGGCTGGACACCGAGACGGTCGAAGGGGTGCGCGTCTCCATCTCCGGCGTCGCCAGCGTCAACTTGACGATGCGTCCCGAGCAACTCGAAGAGGCGATCACGGTGACCTCGGAGGCGCCGGTCCTCGATGTGACGAGCTCCTCGGCCAGCGTCAGCTACTCCGAAGATCTCATCGATGCGAAGCCGACGACCCAGCGCAACTTCCAGGAGCTCGCCCTGATGGCCCCCGGCATGAGCATGCCC
This sequence comes from Candidatus Multivorans sp., assembly GCA_965247095.1. Lineage (GTDB taxonomy): Bacteria > Acidobacteriota > Thermoanaerobaculia > Multivoradales > Multivoraceae > Multivorans. The sequence goes on from OZ251997.1 coordinate 2,475,520, forward strand.
GGTCGCCTCGGAAACGTCGGCGCCTACGCGGGGCACCCCACGGCCTACGGTCGAGATCAAGCCTCGGTGGCCTGGAACGTCGATGGACTCGACGGCAGCTTCCCGGACAACGGCAACATCTTCGGTGGCTGGACCGATCCCGACACCATCGCGGAAGTCCAGGTTCTCGGCGTCGGCGCCCCGGCGGAGTACGGCAACATGACGGCAGCCGCGGTCAACGTCGTCTCCAAGTCGGGAACCAACACCTTCCACGGGCGCTTTTCCCACACCGGTGAGTTCGAGAACACCACCTCCACGGGACCCAGGACCGAGAACGCGGCCGGGGAAGAGCAGGGCTTCATGAGAGACACCTTCGAGAACAACAGCCTGTGGGCGGGCGGGCCATTGAAGAGGGACAAGCTGTTCTTCTTCGCCGCGGCCACGACCAAGGAAGACCTGCTGATCGAGCCGGGCGAGATTGCGGATTTCATCCGCAGCGACAAAGCCACGCACACCAGCCTGAAGCTCGACTGGTCGATCAATGACTCGAATACGCTGACGGCTCACGGCCGCCACGAGGACCTGGAGATCCACTCGGGCGGCTCTGGCACCCTCAAGACGAACCCGGGCGCCTTCAGCCGCGAGTTCGAGGAGGTCCCCTATTGGCGCATCGGCTTTCAGTCGGTGGTAGGTAGCAACACCGTGCTCGAGGCCAACTTCTCCGACACCATCAACAAGGACCGCAACGTCTCGGCGACCGGCAGCCTGGAGCCGCCCCTCATCGACTACACGACGCCTATTCCGACACATAGCGGCGGCCCCACCTATCCCTACCTCTACCCCGTGTGGTGGCAGCGCGGCCATGTCAAGGTGACCCACTTCGCCGACGATCTGAACGGCAGCCACGAGTTCAAATTCGGTTTCCAGTACAGCAATACCGGCGAGCAGGCCGGGGCTGTCTATCCCGGTTTCGGCGGCAAGTACTACTACAAGTTCGGGGCGAACTACTACCAATACTCCCGCGCCGCGCACTACTACGGCGGCGACTCGGAGGCTATCGGGGTCTACGTGGACGACTCGTGGCGCATCACCGACAGGCTGACGCTGCATCTCGGCGTACGCGCCGACCAGGACAAGGGCGAGATTCCCTCTGAACCGATCCTCGAGTCCTACCTCTGTAGTGAGCTCAACTGCGGCGTGACCACCGGAGAGTTCACGCCCTTCTATGGCGACGTCATCGACTATTCGAGCGTCGACCCGCGTCTCGGGATCGCCTACCAGGTCGGCGAGGGGGACCGGCAAGGGGTCCTGCGGGCTTCCGTCGGCAGATACCACGAGATGAACGTCGTTTCCATGTGGAACCAGCCGCACCCCAACCGGCCGTCCGCGCACTTCGGCTACAGCCCCAACCGCTACGGCCCCTTCACCGTCTTCAACACGGTCGACAACGACGACTTCGATCTACCGGTCAAGGGGATGAAGCGGCCGCAGACCGACGAGTTCGCCCTCGGCTACGAACAGCAGCTCGGTGAGTACGCCCTCGGTGCTCAGCTCGTCGTCACCGACACGACCGACCTGATCGGCTGGCAGATCCAGGGCGACGGCCTCTACGAGGATGTTCCCTACGTCAACCCCTTGACGGGCGAGACGATCACGCTCAAGAACCTCGTCACACAGCCGACCCTGCGCAAGGCCAACGACCCCGGCGCGGCGGCCAACGTCCCACCGGGAACGAAGTTCGAGCAGGATTACACTGGCGTTTTTCTCACCTTCCGCAAGCGCCACACCGGCCGCTGGTCTCTCGACTCGTCGCTGGGCTGGTCGGAGTCGAAGGGAGTGCAGCCTCGTCCGCTCAACCAGAACGGGAACAATGCCTTCTACACCAGCTCGGAAGGCAGGGATCCCAACCATCATCTCTACCAGGGAGGCTTCTCCCAGGGCGACCGGCCGTGGGTGTTTCGGGCTCAGGGAATGGTCGACCTGCCCTGGCAGCTCAAGGCGGCCGGCGTTCTCAACTATGAGCAAGGCCGCCCGTGGCGGCACTCGGCGCGCGTACGCCTGGACCAGGGCGTGGTGCAAGTGCCCCTCGAGCCGTACACCGGCGACCGCCGCATGCCGGACAAGACCTTCATCGACCTCGCTCTGTCGCGGCAGTTCCCGCTCGGCGATCGCGTCAAGCTCGGCGTCGACCTGCAGTTGATGAACATCTTGAACGACGACGGCTTCTACTACTGGTCAAACGCAAGCCTGGGGCGCTATCCCAGGGAACCCGTACCCAACCTCTACTACCTGCCCCGGCGGATGTCGCTGCGAATCAGTTTGCGGTTCTAGTTCGTCGCTTCGGGAACAGGCGTCGGACCACAGCGACTACTGTCCTTGGCAGGTCGTGGCGTCCTGCTGGTCTGGGCTCTCGCCATGCCCCTCCAGGCCCAGCCGGACGGCGCGAGTCCGGACGAGCCGGCGGAACTGATCGCCAGGATCGAAGCGCCGCGCCAGCCGGGGTCGAGCGACGATGCCGGCAAGAGCCTCGCCGAACTCATGGAGACGCACGGCATCCCGGCACTCAGCCTCGCGGTCGTCGAGGACTACCGGCTGACTTGGGCCAAGGCCTACGGCGTAGCAGACGAAACAACCGGCGCCCGTGCCGACGTCGAGACTCTCTTCCAGGCCGCGTCGATCAGCAAGCCGCTGTCGGCCATGGCAGTTCTCCGAGCTGTTCAGGATGGACTCTTCGAGCTCGACGACGACATCAATTCGGTCCTTCGCTCCTGGCCGCTCGATGACGACGCCGAGCTGCTCGAAGAGATGCCGGTGACTCCACGGATGCTGCTGAGCATGACGGCGGGCACTACGGTCTCGGGGTTCCCCGGCTACAAGCCCGGCGCCGAGCTGCCGAGTCTCCCTGAGATCCTCGGACGTGAGGGTCAGACGACCCGCGCAAACACCGAGCCGGTGGTCGTTTCCTGGCAACCCGGCACGCGCTACGAGTACTCCGGAGGCGGTTCGACGATCCTGCAACTCGCTCTGAGCGACGTTCGGGAACGACCCTTTGAGGAGATCCTCCAGGAGACGATCCTCGAGCCACTCGACATGACACGCAGTTGCTACTGCCAACCGCTGCCGGCTGCACTCGAAGTGAACACGGCGCGCGCGGGCGGGTCGGACGCAGGCCAGGTCGGGGACGAGGGAGGGCCGTCTGCGAAATGGCAGGTGTACCCGGAGCTCTACGCCGCGGGGCTGTGGACGACCCCGACCGACCTGGCCAGGTTCCTGATCGAGGTCCAGCTCTCCCTGGAAGGCCGCTCGAACAGGATCCTGAGTACGGAGTTCACCCGAAAGATGGTGACGCCCGGAGGCGTTGGCCACTACGCCCTCGCGCGGGTCGCAGCGCGCTTTGGCGGTTTCCACGTCAGTCACATGCGCGAGGAAGGCCTCGAACTCCTCGCCGCGGTCGAGGAGACCATCCGCATCGGCGAAGATGGCGGCTTGCCGACCCAACTGACGCATCACAAGGTTGTCGGCGCTCCCATGTGGGGCGCCAGCGAACGATCGCTGGCCCTCGTCGACGCGGCGCGGACAAGGGGCGTCGATGTGACGATCGACCAGTACCCGTACACGGCCTCGAGTACCTCGCTCTCGATTCTCTTTCCTGCCTCGGCCTTGCGGATCGCGGTCGTCTGGGGATAGGCGGCGCGGCCGACATTGCCGTCTTCGCCATAGACGAAGTCGATGACCCCGCCGCATTCGGCGATCCGCACCACTACGCGAAGGGCGCGCGGCATGTGCTCGTGGGCGGTGTCTTCGTTCTGCTCGAGGGTGAGGTCACGGGCGCCCGGCCGGGACGTGCGCTGCGGCGAGACGGCTCCGGGCGCAGCAGCGATGAGCTGCCCAGGGTCCACATCCTGGCGACCGGCGGCACAATCGCCAGTGCGCCTGAGAAGACGCTGACCGCATCCAATCTCGTCGAGGCGATGCCCGAGCTGGCTCGCGTAGCGGCGGTGACCGGTGAGGACTGGAGTGCCATCGGCAGCTCTCAAGATGACGCCGGAGCTCCAGTTCTCGCTGGCGCAGCGCGTGAACGAACTCTTGGCGGGCGACACCTCGCTCAGCGGGGTCGTGATCACCCACGGCACCGATTCGCTCGAGGAAACCGAGTTCCTCGTCGATCTCCTGGTGGCGGACCCACGCCCGGTCGTGTTCGCCGCGGCGCAACGCTCCCCGCAGCGAGCGCGCCGGCCGCCGCTTCAGGTAGAAGACGCCGTCGTGGCGCTTCATCGTTTCGTAGCCTGCGACCATCGTCACTGGATTGCCGTTGTAGGTGCCACCGTGGTGAACGAGTTCGCCGTCGCGGTGATCGAAGACGGACATCACTTCGGCCTTTCCGGCGACCGCACCGACGGGGAAGCCACCTCCGATGATCTTGCCGAGGGCTACCAGATCCGGCTCGATACCCAAGAGATGGCAGGCTCCGCGGTAGTCGATGCGAAACGAGAGAACCTCATCCGCGATCAACAGAGCGCCGCACTCCCTCGTCTTGGCTCGCAGTGCCGACACGAACTCGGTGCTGGGCGGTATCAGCCCGAGCGCGGCGGGCAGAGGATCCAGGAGCACGGCTGCCAGATCGTCGCGGTGCTCGTCGATCAGATCGCTGCAGACCTCGATGTTGTTGAGCGGCAACGTCACGACATCCTTTTTAAGGCTTTTCGCCATGCTCGGTTCGAGCGTTGTTGCAGGCTTTTCCAAGTCACCCCAGTTCTTGGGGCGCGCGCCGCTGAGACCGACCCCGCCGATCTTGAGTTCTTCGAGTCGAAGATCAGGCCGGTCCTGGCCGAGCGCTGTTACGAGTGTCACGGCGGCGATCCGAAGAAGATCCGCGGCGGGCTGGTTCTACTCGATGCCGAGGGGCTGCGCGCCGGCGGCGACAGCGGCGCCGTGATCGTGCCCGGATCGCCCGAGGACAGCCTGCTCATCGAGGCGCTCCACTACGAGGGGCTCACGCAGATGCCGCCCGACGGCAAGCTGCCGCAGCAGGTCATCGCCGACTTCGAGCTGTGGATCCGCCGCGGCGCTCCCGATCCGCGCACCGGCGTCGAGCGGACGGCGATCGCAGCGAGCCGGCCAGCCGAGTCGTTCGACTACACCGCCGGCCGCGAGCATTGGGCCTACCGCCGGATCGCAGATCCCGCACCGCCCGAGGTCGAGAACGAGGCGTGGATCAGCCGGCCGATCGACCGCTTCATCCTGGCGCGACTCGAGGAGAAGGGCCTTGCGCCAGTGGCCGCGGCCGACAAACCCACCCTGCTCCGCCGCGCCACCTTCGATCTCATCGGCTTGGCCCCGTCGGAAGCCGAGATCGAAGATTTCCTCGCCGACCAGGGCCCCGACGCCTTCGGCAGGGTCGTCGACCGGCTCCTCGCCTCGCCGCACTACGGCGAGCGCTGGGGCCGCCATTGGCTCGACATCGCCCGCTATGCCGACTCGAACGGCCTTGACGAGAACATGGCCTTCCGCAACGCGTTCCGCTAGCGCGACTACGTCGTCGATTCCTTCAATCGCGACAAGCCCTTCGATCGTTTCGTCCACGAACAGATCGCCGGCGACCTGATGCCGGCCGAGACGGACGCGCAGCGCTTCGAGCAGATCACCGCCACCGGCTTTCTGATGCTCGGTCCCAAGGTGCTCGCCGAGCAGGATGTCGACAAGATGCTCATCGACATCGTCGACGAGCAGGTCAACACCGTGGGCCGCGCCTTTCTCGCCCTGCCAGTCGGCTGCGCCCGCTGCCACGACCACAAGTTCGACCCCATCCCCACGGCCGACTACTACGCTCTGGCCGGCATCCTGCGCTCCACCGAGACCATGAGCGACGCCGGCGCCATGCGTTGGCTGGAGCGGCCCCTGGCCCCGGAAGAGGCGATCGCCCGGTACGAGGCGGCGCAGGAACTCGTTGCCGAGGCGCGAGAGAAGGTCGACGAGGTGGTCCGGGAGCACAACGACGTCCTGCGCCGTCCGCGCCGCGCTGCCGTCGCCCGGTATCTGCTGGCCGCTGAGGAGGCCTACCCGAGCTGGAGCGATGACGCAGCGAACCAGGAGAGGGCCAGGGAGACCATCGCCCGAGTCGCCCGGAGCCGAGACCTGGAACCGGCGGTACTCGAGCGCTGGGTCAGGGCCTTCTACCGCTACCGGGAGGGCCCGCCGGTCCAGGGGGACGGCGCGAACCCGAGTGTCGTCTTCGTGATCTGGAACGCCTACGCCGCCGCAACTCCTGATCGCTACGAGCAGGTGACTGAGGAGCTACGGTCGATGATCGCCTCGGAGAAGGTGCTGACAGCGCCCTTGACCCGGGGCCTGGTGCGCGGGCCGGCGCCGAAGACGTTGGAGGAGGTCGCCTGGCGCTATACCAGCCTCTTCGCGACGATCGAGATCGCCTGGGAACAGCACCTCATGCGACTCGGGCTCAAGGACGAGGACGAACTCGCGCCCTCGGACTTCGTTCTTCCGACCGAGCAGGAGGAGCTGCGGCGGCTGGTCTACCAGGGCTACCTGTGCATTCTCTGCCTCGATCGGGACGAGGAAGAGAAGCTCTACCCGGCAGGGGCATTGAACCGGCTCGCCGAGTTGCGCGCCGAAGTCGAACGGTTGAAAGAAGCCTCGCCGCCCGAGCCGCCGTACGCCATGGCGGTGGACGAGGGCGCGGTCGTCGACCTGCCGGTGCACATCCGCGGCAGCCACCTGAACCTCGCGGAGGAACCGGAGCCCTGAGGCTTCCTGAAGGTCACGGACCATCTGGCGCCGCCGCCGCCGGTGGCCGCCGATGCCAGCGGCCGGCTCGAGCTGGCGCGCTGGATCACCCACCCCGAGCACCCGCTCACCGCACGAGTCATCGTCAACCGCGTCTGGCGCTGGCACTTCGGCCGCGGCATCGGCGCGACGCCGAGTAATTTCGGCGCCATCGGCAGCGCTCCCACCCATCCCCAGCTCCTCGACTGGCTGGCGCGCCGCTTCGTCGAAGGCGGTTGGTCGCTGAAGAAGCTGCACCGCGACATCATGCTGTCGAGCACCTATCGACTGTCGACCGACTACGACGCCGGCAACGCCGCCGTCGACGAGGAGAACCTCCTCCTCTGGCGCATGAACCGCCGACGCCTCGAGATCGAGCCGATCCGCGACGGTGGTGCCGCGGCAGGCCCTCCTGATGATGAACAGCCCCCTCGTGGAGGAGGCGGCGCGCGGCTTCGCCGAGCGGCTCCTGGAGATCGAAGACGCGAGCGCCAGCGGGCGCGTTGACACCGCCTTCGTCCGTGCCTACGGGCGCCCCGCCAGCACCGTCGAGGTCGCCGACAGCCTCGCTTTCCTCGACGAGATGCGAAGCCTTGCGCCGGTAGACGAGGCGGAGATCTACGCCTGGACACGGCTATGCCACGTCATTCTTGCGGCGAGCGAATTCATTTACATCAACTAGGTTCCAGACCAAGGACTTCCAGACGATGCGGTTCCCCCACCACCAGCCGCCGCCTCTCACCCGTCGCCAGATGCTCAAGACCTGCGGCTGCGGCTTCGGCGGCCTGGCGCTCTCCTCCCTGCTGCAACGCGACCTCCTGGCCGCCACGCCCGGGAACCCGCTGGCGCCCCGCCCGCCGCACTTCGCCCCGAAAGCCAAGCGGATCATCTTTCTGCACATGCACGGCGGGCCGTCCCAGCACGACCTCTTCGAGTACAAGCCGCTGCTGGTCCGCGACGACAACAAGCCGCTGCCCTTCGCCAAGCCCCGCGTGCAGTTCAACGAGACCGGCAATCTGTTCAAGAGCCCCTGGGAGTTCAAGCAGCACGGCCAGTCCGGCGCCTGGGTGAGCGAGCTTCTGCCCAACATCGCTTCGGTGGTCGACGAACTCTGCTTCATCCGCTCAATGTGGGGCACCAACGCCGCCCACGGCGGCGCGATCCTGGCGATGAACACCGGCAGCGACCGCTTCGTGCGCCCGTCGATGGGCTCGTGGATCGCCTACGGACTGGGCACCGAGAACGAGAACCTGCCCGGGTTCATCACCGTCTGTCCCTCGTACCAGCACGGCGGCGTGCAGAACTACTCGTCGGCCTTCCTGCCCGCCGCCTACAACGGCACCGCAATCGGCGCGGCCCGGATGAAGACCGAGGAGGCGACGATCGACTTCCTCGACAACGAGTCGGTCTCGCCGGCGGTGCAACGGAGCGAGCTCGATCTCCTGCAACGCTGGCAGCGCCGTCAGCTCGAGGAGACCGGCCCCGATCAGGCGCTCGAGGGCCGCATCGAGTCCTTCGAGCTCGCCTTCCGCATGCAGACCGAGGCGCCCGAACTGATGAGCATCGCCGGCGAGTCCGAGGCGTCCCGGCGGCTCTACGGACTCGACAACCCGGTGACCCGGAACTTCGGGCGCCGCTGCCTCCTCGCACGGCGCTTCTCGGAGTCGGGCGTGCGTTTCGTGCAGGCGACCCACGGTCCGGACACGAAGTGGGACCACCACTCGGGCCTCATCACCGGCCTGCCGCAGAGCTGCGCCGAGGTCGACCGGCCGGTGGCGGGCCTGATCAAGGATCTCAAGTCACGAGGACTGCTGGAAGAGACCCTGGTGCTCTGGGGCGGCGAGTTCGGTCGGACTCCCGGCGCCGAGGCCGGCGCCCGCAACGGCCGCGACCACAACCCCCACGGCTACACCATGTTCATGGCCGGCGGCGGCACAAAGCCCGGCCACAGCCACGGCCGCACCGACGACTACGGCTACTACGCCATCGAGGACAAGGTCCACATCCACGACCTCCACGCCACGATCCTGCATCTCCTGGGTCTCGATCACGAGCGGCTCACCTACCGCTCCCAGGGGCGCGACTTCCGCCTGACCGACGTCGAGGGCCTGGTCGTCGACAAGATCATCGCCTGAGCCCGCGGGCGAGACGCTTGGATCTCGTCGAGGCGACCAAGCTCATTCAGCTCAGCATGATTCATGTCCCGGACGAAGAGGGATTCGATCCCGGGTCGATCTGGTACGGCTTCCTGCTGGGCTTCCCCATCCTCGGCCTGTGGTACTGGTGTACCGATCAGACCATCGTTCAACGGGTGCTTGGAGCAGGGACCCTGCGGGACGCGCAGCACGGCGCGCTCTTCGCCTCCCTGCTCAAGATCCTGCCCCCGTTCTTCATGGTCCTGCCGGGTGTACTGGCCTACGTGCTCTTCCGGGACATCATCGCCGAGCCGAAGGACGCCCTGCCGACGCTGATCACCGAGCTGCTGCCCACAGGGCTCATCGGCATCATGGCCGCGGCGTTGCTCGCGGCGCTCATGAGCACCATCGCGGCCGCTGTGAACAGCACGGGCACCCTGGTCGCCGTCGACATCGCCAAGCACTTCCGCCCCAGCCTGTCGGAAGCGTCGCAAGTGCGCATCGGGCGAATCAGCTCCGTGGTCGTAGTGGCCGTCGCGATCGCCTAGTCCACCCAGGGAGACGACCTCGGCTCCATCTTCGAAGCCATCAACAAGATGCCGGCGCAGTTCATCGCGCCCCCCATCGCGACCGTCCTCGTCTGGGGCGTGTTCTGGCGGCGCGGCACCGCCCAGGCCGGCACCTTCACGCTTCTCTTCGGCTTCCTGGCCGGCTTCATCGTCTTCCTGTTCGACATGGGCTTCGCCTTCCTCGGCGGCGTCCAGTACATCTCCGATCCCGTGAACGGCCTGGGCATTCCGTTCCTTCTGCAGGCGTGGTGGTACTTCTGCATCCTGAGCGTCGTCTACGTCGCCATCAGCCTGATGACGCCGCCGCCGAAGGCCGAACAGATCGACGGCCTGACCTGGGATTCACCGTTCGCGTTCCTTACCCGGTCGGAGATCAGGGGGGTTCGGGATCCGAGGTTGATTGCGGCCGGGCTCGTGGGTGTGCTCGTGGTGCTGTACGGGTTGGTTCGGTAGAACCAACGCGGAAAGGGGCCAGAAACTGTGGCTCAGTCGTGTTGCCGCGGCGTTTCGAGAACCTGCTTCAGCGCCGGCTTGAGTGCAGGAACTTCGGCCTTCACGATGCCCCAAACTATGCCGTCGTCAACCCCGGGGTAGCCATGGATCAGCCGGTTCCTCGTTGCCACGATCGTTCGCCAGGGAATCTCCGGGTGCCTGGTCCTGACCGCCTCCGGCACATTGCCGGCCGCTTCACCGAGCAGAATCAAGTTCAGCCGAACGGCGTCGTAGGTACGGCGGTCCGACACGAAGGAGTCTCTATCGAGACCCTGGGTATCTTCCTGAACACGCTCGCAGAAGCCGACCATGTCCCGAACGTAGCAACGCCACTCCCGCTTCCGTCCCGTCTCAGACAGCGATGGCCTCGCTTTCGGCATATGGCCGGAACTCCGGCCGGAGAGCGCTCTCGATCACCAGATCGATCTCCCGTCCCAGAAGGTCTTCCAGGTAGAACTGGAGTCCGAAATAGGTGTCCGGCTTCGACGGCCCTTTGAAGCGCACCAGAAGGTCCAGATCACTCTCGAGGCCTGCCTCGTCGCGAGCGACGGAACCGAACAGCCTCAGATGAGCTACCTCGAACCGGTCAAGGAACACGGGCTTGTGGGCCCGAAGAACCTGGACCACCTCGTCTCGCCCCATCGGAGCATCGCCCCTGCCGATGCGCGCCACGATCGCCCTGACTTCTTGCTCACGCTCGAGCCTCAATGTCGCGGTACCTGAACCACCGCAGCCGGGGCGACTGTCGCCAGGCTCAGCGCCGGGTTGATTATCTCGGCGAGCTGCTTCCATACGCCATTCCTACCCCTCTCTGGAGCAGTCTAACCCCACGCTGCACACGCCCACATCCTGCTCACGACCCGGGGGCTCGGTCATCACCCGGATGGACTCGACTACCGCCAGAACCAGACCGGAAACGCCAACGTACCAATCCGTCGAGCGACGCTGCGAACGGACGCCGGGAACCATGCCAGCTCGCGCCCCGCGCCGTCCCGGGAGTGGGCCGAACGCGCGCGGACGCCTCGCAAGCCCAAGTCCTTGGCGCGCCTTCCAACGAGATGGCAGCGGTCACGCGCCACCACGGCGCCGTCTCGGTCGAGCGGATAGGTCACAGGCATCCCGGCGGCTCGGACCCCGGCCCGCGTGTGCATGTCGCAGACGACTTGGCGACGGGGCAACGTGCATTCCACGAGGACCGGTCCGTTGTCTTCCCGAAGTTCTTCCGGTTCATACGGCCAGCCGGCGATGAAGGCCCGGAGATTCAGGCGCGCCGTCACCATGTCCTCGTTCAGATAGAGGGTCGGGAAACTGTCCGGCGGGTTCCAGCGGTCGCCCCGTCGTTGCGCGAAGCCCGGGTCGAGTGGATCGGCCCAGGCCGGCTTGGCGATACGCCACCAGGAGTGATCGTCGGGGATTCTCTCGACGACCAAGTCCGCCGTCAGCTTTGCGCGCGCTCGAAGTCGAACATGTCGCGGCATGCGGACAGCAGCCGGTTTGTGTCGCCCTGGCCCAGCAGATCCAGCAGGGAGACGCCGTCAAGCTTCGGTATCGGCCGACGCACTACGGCCGGTATCCGGTCGCGCTTGAGATAGCGCTCCAGCAGATCGGTGGCGGCCCTCATATCCGCCACGGCTACCGCGTGATCCGCCGGCACGTCCCGTCGCAGCCACTTGCCGAACGCCTGACGGCTCACACGGAACGACGCGGCGGCCTTCGTCTGGCTGAGGCACCAAACCTCGATCGCACGCGTCAATTCCGAAGCGCGCTGGCTAGCAGCACGGCTGCCCACTTCCTCGGGTCGCATTACGCAGGCGGCTGTTCGCTCCGTGACGACTCAGGGAGCCGAGCCTTGGCGGGCGTCCGCTCCCACTGAGTGCCGGCCAACTCCTCCGGGGAGCCGAAGACCTCGATGAGGGCGTCGGCCTGTTCCGGAGTGAAACCGGCACCGATCAGGATCGGCCGGGCGATGTGGGGTGGGTACTTCATCGTCGAGTCTCCTGAGCTTGAGCGGCCGAATCGACGCGCTGGACGGCCACCTGACGGGCCGGATCGACGGCCTCAGCAGTCAACTGACGATGATCAAGTGGTTCCTCGGAGCCGTGATCGCCATGATGGCCCCGGCCACGGTCGCGCTCGTCCGCCTGGCGTTTATGTAGACCGCTGCGCTGCCTACCGACTTGGCGCCGTCGCAGCGGGCCCGACTTCAGCCCGCCTTCTTCACCTCGAACGGCACGGCGAGCTTCTCCCAGCGCAGCACGACCCACGACTCCACGACTTCAAAATCCATTGCCTCCACGTGGTCGACGGCTTTCGGGGTGGCGGTCACCCGCAGCGCGTCCTGACCGGCGTCATACCTGGTGCCCCACTGGTCTGCGACCTTGTTGAAGATGACGGTCCACTCGTTCTCGCCTGGCAGGGTGAAGAGGCCATAAGTGCCGGCGGCCAGCTTCTCGCCACCGATCTCGACGTCGGCGCTGAAGGTGATGGTGGTGGCCTCGTCGGCGCCGGTACGCCAGACCCTGCCGTACGGAACCAGGTCGCCCCAGATCGTCCGCCCCTTCACGTTGGGACGTCCGTACTCCAGCGTCACCGTGACGCCGTCGATCGTCCCCTCCACCTTGCCGTTCTTGCTCGCCCTGCTCGCGTCGTCTTCGCGCTGCGCCACCGCGGGAAGCGCCGTGACCAGGAGGGCCGTGAAGATCAGCGGAATCGTTGCTCGGTACTTGTGCATTTCGTCCTCCAGCTAAGAGAGTGTTAGATCGGCTTTCGCGCGCCGATGCCACCGTAGGATAGACCGACTCCTCGCGGAGAACTATCCCGACGGCGGAACAACTCTAGAGCGTCCTGGAGCCATCGCATGGTGAAACCCCTCGGCCGATTCCTCGCCGTGCTGCTGATTGCGGCCTGCGCCTGCCAACCGGAGGCCGGCGACGATCCGCCCAACGTCGTGCTGCTCATGGCCGATGACATGGGTTGGGCACAGACCGGCTACTACGGCCATCCACTACTGAACACGCCCCATCTCGACGCCATGGCCCGCGCCGGCCTGCGCATGGACCGGTTCTACGCCGGCGCGCCGAGTTGCTCCCCTACGCGCGCATCGGTCATGACGGGCCGCACCAATGATCGCACCGGGGTCTTCCGGGTCGGCGACTCGATCAACAAGCAGGAGAAGATGCTCGCTGCGGCGTTCCGGCAAGCCGGCTACGCAACGGCCCACTTCGGCAAGTGGCATCTGAACCGCGTCAATCCAATCGGCGACAATCCGCTTCCCAAGGACGATCCCCATAATCCCGGCGAACTCGGCTTCGACTACTGGTTGAGCCACACCAACCAGTTCAACCTGGACCCCACACTAAGCGAGAACGGGGCGCCGAAGCAGTTCAAGGGCGACTCGTCGGAAGTCCTTGTCGCCGAAGCGCTGCGCTACATCTCGGAGCAGGCGGAAAGCGGCAGACCCGTGTTCGCGGTGATCTGGTACGCCTCCCCGCACCGACCTCTTGCCGCCTTCCCGGAAGACGCCGAGCCCTTCGCGGCGCTGGACGACGGTTCCAGGGCACACCACGGCGAGATCGTCGCTCTGGACCGCTCCATCGGTGCTCTCCGCAAGGGCTTGCGCGAACTCGGCATCGCCGACAACACCCTGCTGTGGTTCACCAGCGACAACGGGGGTTTGCCCAATATCGACTACGGCCCCGAGCATCCCGGCATCCGTCCCGACACCACCGGCCACCTGCGCGGCTTCAAGAAGGACTTCTACGAGGGCGGCTTGCGTGTACCGACGATCATCGAATGGCCACGCGGCATCGCCCCGAGGACCTCCAACTTTCCGGCCAGCACCATGGACATCTTCCCCACGCTGATCGAGATCGCGAAGCTCGACCCGATGTCGATCAACGCCATGGGCGACGGCATCTCCATCGCCCACGCATTCGACTCCGAGCCCGCCCGCAGGGATCGGCCCATCGGCTTCCGAGCCAGCGGCGGCCTCGCCTGGCTCGACAACGACTACAAGCTGATGAGGAACTACACCTCCGACACACCCGATGCCTACGAGCTCTACAACCTGATCGGCGATCCACAGGAACAGCAGAACCTGATCGAACAGCAAACCCAGATTGCCACCCGTATGCGCTCGGAACTAGATGCCTGGAACCGGTCCGTCGACGCGAGCATCACCGGCGCCGACTACCCGGAGGGCAGGGTTCTGCCTTCCGGTCGCGAGCCGAAGGAGACGACGGCGCCGGCGACCGACGGGTGAGACGCAGGCCACGGGCCGGCGCTGCAAACCAGGTTACTGCGCCAGCAGCTTCCCCAAGTCATCGTTCTCGCGCATGGAGTCTTCCAGATGCCGAAGCGCGTCCGGCCGCACACGGCGCCGCGCCAGGTATTCCTCGATCGCCTCGGAGAGCACTCCCGAGACGCTCCGTTTGGTCTCCCTTGGGGGACTATATCCCTGTTACCCACCCGGAAACGGTGCAGCATAACGGTTTCGGACCGTAGCTCGCGAAGCCGGCGGTGGCAACCCGAACGAGGGGTGCGGTCAAACGACCCGACGACGCGGAAGCGGGAACGCCCCAGTGGCTGCCGTTCAAGACCATCGGCCAGCCACCGACCGCCCACACGCTTGTCACTGAATCTCAACTCGAAGTGCGTTGATCTGTTCCATCAACAAGTTGACCATGTGTGCCGAGATGCGCAACTCGTCTTCGGGGATCTCGCCCCAGAGCAGCGGCAGCACTTCCATTTTCTTCCTGTCCTCCTTTCGTACTCTCCATCCCGCGTGAAGGATGGCGTTCCGCACGTGACGAAGATCGCCCAGAAGTTGGCACTGAACCGCATCGGGTCTGACGTCGAACATGCGTGCAATCTTTGGGCGACAACCGTGCTCCCAGAGAGAGAAGACGAAGACCATGAACGCATTGGCATCACGGTAGCCGAAGACTCCACCTTTCAACACGCCATCTAGGACCTCCCTGTGTGTCATTGCCGCGAGAGTACAGCTACCAGGCACATTTTCGCTGGCTGGGGGTCCAGTCCCCACCGACAGGAGCATGTCTGCACGCTCCGGATCCCAGAGGAACTGCCACTCCTTGGACGTTGGGACCCAGCCTCGTAACTCTACATTGAGTGCGAAGACCATGTACTGTTCATGGCACCTCGAACGGAACGCCTCAAGTTCCGCACGAGCCGTTGCTACAGCTTCCGCGTCAGCGCCCGCGGGAGGGCACAGGTCTACCTCGGCAGGCCCGCCGGTCCAGTACAACCCCTGTTCCATAGCTGGCTCCATCACTCCAGAGAGGGGAACTGCTTGCTTCCTGTCAGAGCGCTCGGCAGGTGCCGAGGAACTGCGACGGGCTCGGTCCTCCGACGGCCGTGTGCCGTGAGTACACCGCCACGAATGGCTGGAGAATCCCGTCATCGTCCTTCCGCCAAGCGTAGACCGTGAGCAGGTTCACTGCGCCCGGCGGCGTCCGTTCGATAAACGATGCACTGTCACGGCCCAATACCGCGACCAGGTTAGCCGTTCCGACATTGCCGAGCATCCTGGCGGTTCCAGCTTCGTAGTCCACGTCACCGAGGGTGATGCTGCTGCTGAACTCGTCCCCGAAATCGCATTGGAAGCTACGAGTCGTCCGCAGCAGTTCCACTGCGTCCGAGTCTGGAAACAGGCTAGTATACTCGGCTCCTGTGCAACTGAGAACAACGAGGACAGCGCACGCCACGTAGTTCTTCACCGGCAGTCGGCCTCATTGACGCCCACAGCCCACACGGTGTTCCAGAACGAGAGCGGTTCTCTACTCACTGGCGCGTCTTCCATGGCCCACGACATTCTTTCGACATGAACTGCTCCAAGGTAATCCACTCCCGATTCTGGAGTGTAGCTATCACGTCGAAATCTCGCTCGCTCCCCGCAGCCCACCGAATCAAGCGCCTTCAATGAGCAGGCGGGGGTCGTCGCCCTCTCCTCCAGCGCCGGATTCAGGTAGGCAGCCGCGTCCTCCGGCGACTTGAGATAGTCGCTGGCCCTATGAGCCTTCACGGGCATTCCGCTTCTCCTGTTTGTACGCACGCCAGCAGGCGTGTGTGGACGGCTGCGGCGGCTCCTCGCCGTTCCCTCGCATATCCTCGACGCAGCCGGTAACCAGCTCCCGGACGCCAGCCAGCGCTTCGTCGGGCGTCGGCGCCAGCCAACTGAGCGACGGGAACTCGACGCAAAGGCCCAAGTGCTCCTCGTCTTCGGCTGACCAGGTGACACGGTAAGTGTAGTGGTCCCTCATTCGCTCCCCTCGCGCTTGTCGATCGCCAACGCGGATGTACCGCCCGCTACGCCAGTCCGCCGAGATCCACGATCAACGGAGCGCTGGATGGCCAGTTTCGGCCCGGAAGCTCCTGGACCGGGGCTCGGTACTCCAGATCGACCCGCGCTGAGGCCACCGACTCCGCGACGCCCTCGCTGCCGAGGATCAGTTGCAGCCTGGCCGTGGGCGGAAGCCGGGGATTGAAGTCGTAGTTGAAGCCCGGGTCCGAAAGCGGGTTGGCGCGCCGATAGAGGTCCACGAACCCGGCACCGAAGATTGCCTCCAGTCGCTTCTTCTCCTCCGAAGTCCGGTTCAGGATGCCGGGCTTCGCGGGGACGTCAGGCAGAACGTTGAAGTCGCCGCACAGCACTGAGTAGCCCGAGCTGGTCCGTCGCTCGCCGATGTGCCGGATCAGGCGATCCAGCCAGGCGACCTTGTGCGCCAAAGCGCCAGGGATTCCACGCTTCTTCGGATTGCCGAAGGGTGCGTACACGGAGGAGACCACCAGATCGGCAACTCGGGCGGTCAGCAACCCGTCGTCCGGTCGATCGCCGCCCGGCAGTCCCCTGTCCAGAATCTCGGGCGTCGGCAGATCGCTCCGGCTGAGCAGGGCGACGCCATACAGGGATTGCCGGCGAAGAGCCTCGGAGCGGTAGCCGACACGAGCCAACTCTTCTGTCGGGAACTTAGCCTCCGGAGCGCGGATCTTCTGAAGCGCCACGACATCGGGCCGGCGGCGTTCAAGCCAGTGGCATAGGACATCCAGGCGACCGCGAACGCCACCGATGCACCAGGTCGCGACCCTCATCGACCGCCCCCCGGGACCGGCAGCCGCGTCGGCCAGTAGATCTTGATCATGGTCCCTTTGGGTCCTCGAAGTAGAAGCTGGGGACACTACCCGACCATCTCAGCTTCGCCGGCAACCCGGAGAGTGGCCGACCGGGACCGGACTGCGTGGTAGCTTGCCTCGCGCTCCCAACCGTCCCGCCTTTCCAACTCCAAAGGGGTACTCGACCATGAACCGTCTCCCTGTGGCCGGCCGTCGCTTGGCCTGCCTCGCGCTCCTCGCACTCGCCGTACCACCTTCGGCGTCGAGCCAGGAGATGACGATCGGCAATGGAGAGAAGAACGCGATCATCGTCGACGGCATGACCCGCGAGGCCCGGACATTCACGTTCCGGGAGGTGACGCTCGCAGAGCCGGGATGGCTGGTGCTGCACCCCTTCGAGGGCGGTGAGGTGCAGGGCGAGATCTATGTCGGCGCGAAGTACCTCCCCGCCGGTACTCACGAGAGCGTCACAATCGACGTCCAGACGGCCCCCGAGCCGGCGCCCGGCACGCAGTTCATCGTGATGCTGCACGGTGACGTCGACCGCGACGAGACCTTCGACTTCTTCTTTGTCGACGAGAGGAACGTCGCCGACAAGGCCGTGTTCGAGGGCTCGACGATGATCGGCCACGTGATCGCGGCGCCATGAAAGTGGGGCCGCACACTCAGTCGGGCGCTGCGATGGAAGCCACGGCCCCCGTCCGCGAACTGACCCGCAAAGATCTTGACCGCCAGCGCCTGCGCGACCGGCTCCTCACGGGCGCGGCGTCGCCACGAACCGGCAAGGCCGTCGCCGCCTACTTCGACCAGCTCCGCGGCCGGGTCCGCGAAGCCGGCCCGCGCTGAGCGGCGTCCCTACTCCTCTACGTCGAAAGGCGGATTCAGCCCGGAACGAGATCGTCCAGGCCGATACCGAGGGCATCGGCAAGCCGCCGCAGGGTGTGAACGGAGCCGGTTCGGCGACCTGCTTCGATGTCAACGATCTGGACGCGGCTCGTGTCGGCGGCGCGGCCCAAGGCGGACTGCGAGAAGCCGCGGTGTTCGCGCCAGACCCGCAGAGGCGGCTCGCCGTCGATCAGCCGCTCGGCGACCGCCTCAGGAAGGAACTCCTCAGTTCCAGCGTCGATTCTCGCCTGCACGGCGAGTGCGGCCTGAACGTCGGCCAGATCCTCCTCGACGGTGCACAGGCGCTGATACTCGGCCTTCGGGATCGTCACGGTGTCAGTCATGGGTCACTCCTTGTAAGCACTACCGCGGCTGGCGACGTGAAGAACCTCAAGCCGGTCACCGTCACGGATGATGGCCCGCCAGTCACCGACTCGGAGTCGGAGTAGTCCACCGTAGCCCCGCAGTCGGGACACGTTGTTCGCTTGGGAAGCGGGGTCTTCGACGAAAGCCCGGATCTTGCGGCGTAGGCGGATGGCGTTGTTGCGGGGCATACGGGTGAGGATCCTCACGGCGCTACGGCTGTAGACGATCTCCTTCACTGGGGGAATGTAGCGTTGGGCGACAGTGTCGTCAAGCGCGACACGTATTAGGGACCTGGTCGGACGCCGTCACTGCGCCCGGCGGAGCGGGTCGCCGGGAAACGATGCGCGGGGCAGGACGGGACCCGTCCTCGCAGGGGCACCTCGTCGACTACAATTCGCGCCAACCAGGGATGACCAGTCAACCGCCAGCGCCGCTCCAGTCGGGGGACCGCGTTCGCCATCCGAAGCTCGGCCTGGGCCAAGTGATCGAAGTGGGGGGCGGCAACGCGAGGATCTTCTTCGTGGACGCAGGTATCAAGAAGATCGCGGTCACGAGGTTCCCCCTGACTCCCCTCGCCCCCAGACCGGCCCATTGGCGTCTCGACGGGCTTGACCTGACGGGGTCTTCGCTGGACGCGCCGGACCGGCCGTACCGCAATGTTCAGCAGTGCATCGAGTACTTCATGAGCGAGTATCCCGATGGGTTTTACGGCGAGAAGTACCTCGCCGGAGAGCGAAACTACAAGGTGGACACGCATCGGCAAGCGGTCGTGCTGCTCGACCGTGACCGCCTCAATGGCCTTCTCAAGGAAGGCAACTACTCGGAGGTGTGCGAACGCGCCAAGAGGAGCCTCGCGAACGTGGTCAACTGGCGCGAGTCCGACCTCCTGTGGAAACAGGTTCTCGGCGATGACGCCCGAGAAAAGGCGTTCGCCACAAGATTGCGAACGCTCCTCTACGGATCGCGGAGTGAAGATGCTGATTTCGAACAGTTCGTTTCGTGGTTGGACAACTTGGGCGCAGCAAAATGGCCTCTCTCGACGTACTTTCCGTGGATTCTGTTCCCCGACCGAGAGGTCCTGGTTCAGCCCAACAGTGTCAAGGCCGCCGCCGACGCTTGGCGGCAAGACGTGGGATACAGCCCGCAAGTGACCTGGGACGGCTATCGACGGATCCGCGACTTCTGCGAGCGCGTCCGCGACGAACTGGCAGAAGTCAAGCCGAGAGACTTCATCGACGTTCAGTTCTTCATGTGGGTAGTGAGTTGGCAGAAGGGTTGAATGCCGATCCGGCGATGCCCGCCGCGCGCACCTATTGGCGACCCGCGGTGAACTCCTCGCCCTGGCCTTTCAGCCACCCCTCAACCCCCACCGCGACCTCCTCCAAGCGCCCTTTAGGGCGCAACGCGCACTCCCAGATGACCCCAACGCGCCAGCCGGCCTCAAGCAGCGCCGTCCGGTGATTCCGGTCGCGGCGAACATTCGCCGCGAACTTCCGCTCCCAGTACGTCCTGTTGGTCGCCGGCGTCGTTGCGCGCGGACAGCCGTCGTGGCGATGCCAGAAGCAGCCGTTCACGAAGCAGACCGCTCCGTAACGGGGAAAGACGAGGTCCGGCCGGCCCGGAAGCGCGGAATCGTGGAGCTTGTACCGCAAGCCGCGGGCGTGGAGCGCGCGCCGGAGAATCAACTCCGGCCCAGTGTTCCGGCTCTGGACTCTCGCCATGATGCGCGAACGAGTCGCGCTGTCGAAGGTGTCCGGCACTCTCTCCTCGGCCTCAGGCCGAGCCGCAGATATTCGGTGGGAAGCACTGAGGCTACCGCATCGCCACCGGCCGATCCGAGAGCCATATCTGCTCCTGTATAGTCGCGGGCGCCACTCACCCGGTCGGATCTCCTGAGGATCCGACCCGCCGCCAGGAGCACCTAAGGCTTGTTCGAGACCTCGCGAGAAAGGTCTGAGAGGACTGCCAGCACCCCTGCGCTCGCGGTTTCGGACTCGGCCTCCCGGCCCGGTGAACAGGACCGGCTGAGCGACGCGCCGACGGCTGGCCGCTTTGCGGAGTTCTTTGCCGGAATCGGTCTGGTCCGCGAGGCGATAGAGCCGCTTGGCTGGCAGTGCGTCTTCGCCAACGACATCGCGCCGCGCAAGGAGGAGATGTACCGGCGTCGATTCAGCGGCGAACACTTTCGCTTGGGCGACATCCACGACCTCGGCATCGGCGACCTGCCGCCCGGCTTGGACCTCGTGACCGCGTCGTTCCCCTGCATCGATCTCTCGCTTGCCGGAAACCGAGCGGGTCTGGCGGGCCGGCACTCGGGGACGATCTGGCCGTTTCTGGAGATCGTGACGGCCCTGTGCATCCAGCGCACGCCGCCTTCCGCCGTCCTGCTGGAAAACGTGACGGGCTTCCTCACGTCGAGGGGCGGGGCGGATCTCGCCGATGTGTGCCGTCGTCTGGCCGTTGTCGACTACGTCATCGACGTGCTGCTTGTCGACGCGCGTTGGTTCCGGCCCCAGAGCCGTCCTCGACTGTTCGTGGCGGCGCGGCAACGCAAGTTGGGAGGTCCGTGGCACCGGTCGGATTCTGAGCCTTCTCGTGTGCGTCCTGCCGCGGTACGCCGGTTCGAGGCAGCTCATCCCGAGCTGCCCTTCGTCGACCTGCCCTTACCGGCACCGCCGACTGAGGCGCCCAACACTCTCGCTTCCGTACTTGAGGATCTTCCGCTGGATGATGCCCGCTGGTGGCCCGAGGACCGTACTGCCGCCCTGGTCGCCGAGATGGCGCCGCAGAATCGCAGCCGGGTGGATGAACTGCTGGCCGGAGAGCGTGACGGGGTTGCGACGATGTACCGCCGCCGCCGGAACGGCCGCACGGTGGGTGAACTCAGGCCCGACCGCCTTGCGGGTTGCCTCAGAACCCCCCAGGGCGGCAGCAGCGTCCAGTTCCTGATTGATTGCCGCACCGGAGCCCCTACGATCCGGCCACTGACCGGTCGAGAGTACGCACGCCTGCAGGGCGCGGACTCCTTCCCCATCGAAGTGGGCGACCGCCAGGCCAGGCTGGGCTTCGGCGACGCCGTGTGCGTGCAGGCTGTCCGGTGGCTGGTGCAGCACGCTTTTGACCCTGAACGTAGCGCGCCGCAGGACGCGCCGGCGTCCTCTGGTGAAACGGCGGCGATTCAGTTCCCGTACGCCCCCCCGACAAGCGGCCGCCGTGAGCCGCAACGTCCGCTGTTCACGTAACTCGCCCCGCTTGATGCTGCCTGACACGCTCGACGTTCGCGCGGCGCTGATCTACTTCCGCTTACATCTACCGCCCCTATCGGGGGCGTCTTCGCCTCTTCAGGGACCGAGGCCTGAAGCCGCGGATGGTCATGTCAGAAGATTGGGACGTGTTCACGTGTCCATCCTGCTGAGGCAACAGGGCGTGGCCAGTCGAGAGGGTCCGGACCTTGGCGACACAGAGGTCAAGTCGGCAGTAGCCGGCGGTTCCTTCGAGTACCAGTACCACCGAAACTCCTGGAAGAAGAAGCTCGAAGCGGACCGGCGTTCCGGCCACGCCTTCGTCTGGTACGGCGACGACCTGCACTCAATCGAGGTCTGGTACTGCGACGGTGAGCGAATGGGCGGCCACTTCGCCGCTTGGGAAGCTGAGAAGCCCTACTCGGATCCCGGTCAGCAGCGGTTTCGCAAGCAGGTGAGCGCCGGGTGGGTCCGCGAGCACGCTACGCTGCTGCTGCGTGTGGTCGCCGGCGAGGCGGAGTACGAGTGGCGCACATCGGAAAGTGTCACCAGTACCTCGCCCCCCGACGCTGTCACATGACTAAGGACCGCTGCCCGATCTGGGGCACACCCGCCACTCACTATCCGCGAGATGGCGATCGACTCAAACTTGATTCCCCGCGAGCCGGCGGCATCTACTCCGTTTCCGGTACTGCGCTGGCGGCGCTCCCGAACTACGGCCAGCAAGAGCGACTGAGGCTTACGTCCTGGCTGGTGGAACAACGGACGCTCGGCAACGACTGCCCCGTGGTCTCCTCCGTCACTCTCGATGACGCGAGCCAGAGAGCGGCATCGCCTGTCGTCGATCGCGCGGACAGGATCCTTAAGTTCCTTGCAAGCAGGACTGACGTCCTCGGAGCCAAGGTCCGGTTTCGTACCGTATCGAACTATCATCAGCTTGACGATCTAGGCAGAGCCTATCTTGAGCTTCTCGCTCAAGCCGAGTGCGTCGGCGAGAACGATCTGGACTTCCTGCTGGACTACTTGGACGAGCGCGGGGCGCTTCGGCGGCGCAAGGCCATCAGCAACCCGGAGCAAGCATGTGCCTTGACGGTGAGTGGCCATTCACGTTTGGCCGAACTGCAAAGCCCACAAACCGAATCGACACGAGCCTTTGTGGCCATGTGGTTCGACCGGTCTATGGACAAGGCATGGCAGCTTGGATTTCGCGCCGCAGTTCGCGACGCGGGGTACGATCCGGTCCGGATCGATCAGCAAGAGTACGTGAGCAAGATCGACGATGAGATCATTTCAGAGATCCGTAGGTCCCGTTTCGTAGTCGCAGACTTCACGCACGGCGATGACGGGGCCCGCGGTGGCGTCTACTATGAGGCGGGATTTGCACACGGTCTCCACATTCCTGTGTTCTTCTGTTGTCGAGAGGACAAGCTCAACTTGGTTCACTTCGACACCCGACAATACAACCATATCGTCTGGAATACACCAGACGAACTCCGAGAGAAGCTCTTCAACCGAATTGCAGCCGCAGTCGGAAATCGGCCGCTGAAGTCTTGAACAGGCACGTTGCGGAGTTCCCGGACTGTGACCGGACGGGCAGCCAGGACGTTCCAGCAGCAGCGAAAGGCATGTCCGCCTGATCAACAAGATGGACCCTTGGACCTGCCCTTGTGTGACGGCAGCGTCCAAAGCCCAGCACGTTCTGGTTCCTCACTTCAACCGGTTGACACCGACGGGCTCATCGACTCCATCGACAAGCATCTTGCACTGCCCTCTTGATTGAAAGATAGTAACACGCGGCATGTAGCTGTACGAGTACTCGTAGTGGTACTCCGATTGTTCCCAGATCTGACCATTCGTCAGCTTGACGACGGTATCGCCTTCCCACCCTTCGAACTCACCGTCGACTCTGCTCTCGACGTCACACCTCGAAGAGTCGCCCGCAGTTGGTGCGGACGGCAGCCTCTTGTCTGCATCCGCATCTCGACCCGCGGCAAGCATGGCGTCCACATCCACGAAACCGCGTCCCGCGGTGGGCGGAGCGTGTTCCGTGGGCGACTGCTCACAGTTGAACCTCTGACTGGGGCTGGCGGTGCCGTCCGTAGAGCGTGAGAAGTCGTAGTAGAGACCGGTGCCGTCAGGCTCAATGAGGAACATGTAGTCATATCTTCCGTCGTCATCGGGACCGAAATCCCAGCGCCGGTTGAGTCCTTGGACTTCAAACGCTGCCGTATGGGTTGTGCCGGCAACCGACACCTCACCGCCGTTCTCCAGCCGAGTCAGCGTGAGCAATACACTCGTGCGGTTGAAGTCGGTCGTGTCGAAGCAGCGCCACGGCTCCAATGATGCAATCCGCTCCTTCGCCTTGTCGTCTCCTTTTTCCGCAGCGAGGCGGTACCAACGCAGGGCCTCGCTGAAATCCGGCTCCACGCCGCGACCATTCTCATAAGTGGAGCCGAGGAGAAACTGCGCTCCGGCGTGTCCTTGTTCGGCAGCTCTGCGAATCCATCGGGCAGACTCAGAGTAGTCCTCCTCCACGCCTTGGCCCAATGCGTAATGGAGTCCGAGGCTGTACTGCGCTACAGCATGGCCCTGCTCCGCTGCCAACCGGTACCACCGCACAGCCTCGGCGTCGTCCTTCTCCACGCCGAGTCCAGAGGCATACCTGCTGCCGAGGCTGTACTGCGCCTCGGCGTTGCCTTGTTCGGCGGCCTCAGGCGTACTCGGCAGCGTGGGCGTTGGGTCGGTCCGCCGGAGGGCTGCCACTGCGTCGGGATGACCTTGGTCAGCGGCTAGACGAAACCAGCGGTCGGCCTCAACAGTGTCCTTCGGCACACCTCGCCCGCCAGCGAGCATCACGCCGAGGTTGTACTGGGCTTGCGCGAACCGCTGCTCGGCTGCCAGTCGAAACAGCCGTGCAGCCTCAGCGTCGTCTTGGGGAACGCCCTGGCCCACCGAGTACATGTGACCGAGATTGATCTGTGCTCCACCGTGGCCTTGTTCGGCAGCCGGGCGTAGCCACCGGAGAGCCATCACGTCGTCCGTTCCCATGTAGAGAGACCCGAGTTCGGCCATCGCTCCGGCGTGCCCCTGATTCGCCGCTCGGGTCAACCAAAGTAGAGCCTGCTCCTTCCTCTCGTCGGCATCTACATCGCCGCGCCCTTCGGCGTACGCGACAGCGAGTTCGTACTGCGCCTCCGCATCACCGCCTTCCGCAGCGCCCAGGAGTTGATTGAACCGGGCGTCGCCCTGTGTTTCAGACACGCCGCCTACATCCTCCAGCGTCGCATCCAGCTCGGCCAGTTCATCGAGCGTGTCCCCGAACATCTCAAGTGTCTGGGCGTGGCCCTGTTGGGCTGCACGATAAAGCCACTTCACGGCCTCGCTGCCGTCTTCCGGCACACCATCCCCCTCGATGTACAGCATCCCGAGCTTGAACTGGGCGTCCGCGTGGCCTTGTTCGGCCGCCATGCGGAGCCAACGGGCAGCTTCAACGGGGTCCTTCGGCACACCGCGGCCCTCGTGGTGGTACATCCAAAGCAAGAACTGCGCATCGACGTAGCCTTGTTCGGCAGCGCGCCGGTACCACCGCGCAGTTTCGGCGTAGTCCTGAGAGACGCCCGCGCCTGCTGTACATGCCGCCCATCTCAAACTGTGCCTCGGCGTCGCCCTGGTCGGCGGCACGGCGAATCCACTTCACGGCTTCGGCTTCGTCCTGGATCACGCCGTGCCCGTTGTAGTACAGCAACCCGAGGTAGAACTGGGCCTTGGGGTCGTTCTGCCCGATAGCTCGCCGGTACCACTGCAGCGCTTCCGAGTAGTCCTTTGGCACGCCGTGCCCGACGTAGTACAGCCGCCCGATCATGGCTTGGGCCTCGGCGTGCTCCTGCTCCGCAGCCAATCGAATCCACTTCACAGCCTCGCCGGGGTCGGCCTCCATGTATGTAACCCCGAGTTGAAACGCGGAAGCGGCGTGACCGCTCTCTGCCAAAGCCCGTAGTTGTGCAGCGTCAGACGGCTCCAGCCGGCCCGTGGTGTTGGTCTGGGGGTGAACAGCCGTGCCGAGGGCTAGACACGTGATGAACGCGGCGACGACGCGAGCGGAACTTCTCGAAGGTCGGCCGGCGCTCCAGTCAATCTTCTTCGTCATGGGTCGGAGTTCCGGTGGAAGCGGACCGATTTCTTGAGCGACTGAATGATCGACTTCATTCCTTCGAGGCGAGCGTTGGTACACCCCCGTTCAACCGTGTTCAGCACGCCGTCGAGATGAGCCTCGATCACGCCCGCGACCTCCTTCATCGGCTCGAGAGGGCCGCAGATGACCCAAGAGTAGCAGGCGCCGAGGCTCTTTCTCGACTCGGGCGCGGCCCCGCACCTCCCACATCCTCATCGCCGTCTCTTGCCGGCAACACGCCGTCTTCAAGGTCGCATTCACCCCAGGGTCTCGCCGGACGGGCGGCTGGCGTTCACTTCGCCCCGCCAGTTCCATACGACGTCTGTCGGACCTGACAGCTCGCTGAGGCTCGTGAAAGGACGTGACGAGCTTGGGCCTGTCTTGGAGAGATGGGACAGCAGTAGCCTGTAACCGAGAATCACGCCAAACGTCGCTGGAGCGTCGAGCTCTCCCCGCGCAGTTTCGATTCAAGGAATCAGGCGAACCTCCAAAACAGGATGCCTTCGTGAGCGCTCACCCGGCACGTAGTCTCCCATTACGAAAACGTGATCTAAGTTCTCCGGGCGCCTCACTTCTGTCTTCTCCAAGTACTCGGCCAAGTGGTCCTGCAGATAGAGTTCGGGCGTGAAGATCAGCAGAAAGCTGCTGTGCAGGCGAGAGTCGAGTGCGTTCTCGCCGTGCTTCCGCATCCTCCTCGCCTTCTTAGCTCCGGCCTTCTCGTCCTTTGTCTTGACGATCTCCACTAGACGCATCTGAAACCGCTCAAGAGGCCACTCGACCGAGCCCTTGTATTTGGCCGGGTCTGCTCTGACATGGCCTTCCCGTTCAGCCTTCTTGTCTGTATCGAGTTCAGCACCATGCCAGCGAAAGACAAAGGCACCGTTCTGACGTTGCTTCCACTCCAAGATGGTCACTTCGCCATGGGCGGAGGCGAAGCAGATCTGGTACCTCTTCGGGTACTCCACCAAGTCGGTCACCTCAATGCCGACAAGCTCGCCGTCGATCTCGACCAAGACGTCCGGCGGGTCGTCGAGATTCGGCCTGATCTCAGAGACCGAGTGCCCGCACTTCTCCATCTCCTTGGCCCAGTCTTGGACTTTTTCTACCTCCGCGAGTTCTTGGTGGCCATGGATATTGTCTAAGTAGGGAGAGTGCGGACTGCTCTTCTCCGCGATCCGCAGCATCTCCTCAAGCACTTCAGCATCGACCGAAGTCTCTTCGGGCCGTTCGTTCTCTCTTTCCGGCATAGTTCCTCCAATAACGGCGGGATCAACCCCGCGCTGGGTGACCAGGTAGCGATGTTCGCTTTCACTGCCCTATGCGTCGCGCAGCCGAAATCCGTTTACGTACTAGGCTGCCCGGTAGCACCGCCCAGCAGCCCTATGCCGTTGGTGGTTGCAGTCCCTCACCCCCGTCAATGAATCACCCCCCGCAGCCGCGGATCCAGCAGGTCCCGCAGCGCGTCGCCGACGCAGTTGAACGACAGCACGAGCAGGAAGATCGCCACGCCCGGGACGATCGACAGCAGCGGCTGCTGCTCTAGCATCGGGAAGGCCTGCTGGAGCATGTTGCCCCAGGTCGGGGTGGGCGGCTGGATGCCGACGCCGACGAAGCCGAGGGCGGCTTCGGTTAGAACGGCGTAGCCCATGCTGAGGGTCGCCTGGACGATCACCGGAGCGATGCAGTTGGGCAGGATATGGCGCAGGATGATGCGCATGTGGCTGAGGCCGATGCTCTCGGCGGCCTTGACGAAGTCGCGCTCGCGGATCGATAGCCCCTGGCTGCGGATGATCCTGGCCATCCAGGGCACGTTGGCGATGCCGATGGCGATGATCACGGTGCGTAGCGACCCGCCCAGCGCGGCCGCCAGGCCGACGGCGATCAGCAGGCTGGGGAACACGACCAGCGCATCCATGAGGCGCATGAGCACGTCGTCGACCCGGCCGCGGAAGTAGACGGAGAGCAGGCCGAGGGGTACGCCCAGCAGCACTCCCAGGCCGACCGCGCCGAGGCTGACGGAGAGCGCGATTCTCGCGCCGACGATCAGCCGCGCCAGCGTGTCGCGGCCCATCTGGTCGGAGCCGAGCAAGTGGACGGCGCTGGGGCCCGAGAGCAGGTTGTCGAAGTCCATCTCTTCGGCGTCGACGGGGACGATCCAGGGCGACAGCACGGCCGCGGCTGCAATCAGGGCCAGCACGACCAGCCCGGCGAGCGCCTGCGGCACGGACGCGAGCTTGCGCAGCAGCTCGACGGTCGGGTGGCTGGCACCGACCGCGGATGCGGGCAGGATGCCCGCGTTCCCAGGGCGGCCGCGGCTAGGCACCGACCGCCAATACGGGCAGGATGCCCGCGTTCCCAGGGCGACCGCGGCTAGTCACCGAACTTGATCCTCGGATCGAGCCAGGCGCAGGCCACGTCGGTAATCAGGTTGGCGGCCAACACCGCCACCGCCATCAACAGCACCGCCGCCTGCACCACCAGGAAGTCCCGCGCAAAAATCGCCTGCACCATGTACTGGCCGGTGCCGGGGATGCCGAAGAGCGTCTCGATCACGATCGCGCCGGCGAAGATGCGGCCGGTCTGCAGGCCGAGGATCGTGACCACGGGCAGCAGGGCGTTGCGCAGCGCATGCGACCAGATGACCGTGCGCTCGCGCGCGCCCCTGGCGCGTGCGGTGCGCAGGTAGTCCTGGGCGAGCACCTCGAGCATCGCCGAGCGGCTCTGGCGCATGATCAGCGCGCAACTCGTGACGCCAAGGGCGAAGGCCGGCAGGACCATGTGGCGCAGGCTCTGCAGCGGGTCGTCGAACGGGCTCACGTAGCCCTGGCTCGGCAGCCAGCCGAGGCCCACTCCGAAGAGCAGGATCGCCATGATGCCGAGCCAGAAGTTGGGTATCGCGACCCCGCCGATGGAGACCACCGTCGCGGCGTAGTCGATCGGCTTGCCGCGATAGACCGCGGAGGCGATGCCCGCGGGCACCCCGATCAGGACCGCGAGGATCCAGGCCGCGATGCCGAACTGCAGGGTCACAAGAGCCCGGGCACCGAGCTCTTCCGCGACCGGGCGCATGTTCTGGGTCGAGCGGCCGAAGTCGCCTTGTGTGACGTTGCCGAGCCAGATCAAGTACTGGACGATCACCGGTTCGTCGAGGTGGTGACGCTCGCGGATGATCTGCAACTGCTCTTCGTCGAGCGCCTCACCGGGGCCGATGAAGGCCCGCGCCGGGTCGCCGGGGATCGCGAGCATCAACGCGAACACCAGGAACGTGACCAGGAGGAGAACGGGCACCGCCTGCAACAGGCGGCGCGCGAGGTAGCTACGCATGTGGCTAGTGCTAGTCCTCCAGCCAGATGTTCACGAAGTTCATCTTGCCGTCCCAGCCCATCAACTGGTCGAGGTTGCGCACCCTCGCGGGCGCCGCGGCATAGGTCACTCCGTAGAGCAGCGGCGTGAACCAGGCCTCTCCGAGCACCGTCCGGTTGAGCTCGACGTAGACCTGCTTGCGGGCCTCGTTGTCGTAGAACGAGGCGCCCAGCTCCACCAGCGCGTCGACGTCCGGGCGCAGCACGTTGCCCGGGTTGTAGTAGCCATCGCTCTTGTAGGCCAGCGACGCCATCCAGTCCGGCTCGGGATAGCGGCTCCACGACGTGACGAACATCGGGTACTCCTGGCCGTGGTTGAACCTCTCGGTTGCCGGTCCACTGGACAGGACGTCGATGTTCATCACAATGCCGATCTTCTTCAGCAGCGCCCGCACGACCTCGGCGCTGGACACGAGCAGGGGGTTGTGGTGGGTGACCGCCGTGAACTCCAAGCCATCCTCGCGGCCGGCTTTTGCAAGATAGCGGCGGGCCTTGTCGAGGTCGTAGTAGGGGCGCTCGTCATCCGGCTCGTGGACCCAGGAACCCACCGGCCACATGCCCGCGTCGGCCTCGATGGCCCGGTCGAAGAAGATCGCCCTGTTGATCACGGTCGGATCCACGGCGTGCGCGATCGCCAGCCGGACGTTCACGTCGTCGAGGGGCGGTTTGTTCACGTTGAACACCAGCGTGAGGGCGATGGCGCCGCCCGGCATCGTTTCCAGTTGAAAGCGCTCGTCACGCTCGAAGGTCGACACGTCCTTGTAGGGGAGGTAGGTGACGTCGATCTCTCCCGTGCGCAAAGCCGCGGCGCGGACCGTCTCGTCGCGGATCACCCGGATCGTCACCTCGTCGAGATACGGAAGCTGATTGCCGTGCTCGTCACGGCCCCAGTAGTCCTCGTTCCTCACCAGGTGCACGAGGGTGCCGGTGATCACCTCCTTCACCTTGAACGGGCCGGTCCCGGACGGGTTCCAGCCGTAGTCGGGGCCGAGCGCCTCGACCGCCGTCGGCGAGCTCATCACGCCGCCCCGGTCGGCCAGCATGCCGAAACCCGCGCCCCACGGCCGCGCCAGGTCGAACCGCACGGTGTAGTCGTCGATCACTTCGACCGCCTCGATCACCGCCAGCGATGCGCGCGGCGTGGCGATGGTGTCCGGGTCGAGAATGCGCTCGATGTTGACCTTCACCGCCTCGGCATTGAACGGGGTGCCGTCGTGGAACACGACGCCCTCCCGAAGCTGGAAGGTGATCGAGTCGGGGTCCGTCGCGATCTCCCAGGAGGTCGCGAGGGAGGTCTCCGGCCGCGGCGCGAGCTGCGGGTCCGCATCGACCAGTTGATCGAAGAGCTGGCGCCAGAAGTAGGCGTCGGCGCCCGATCGCCCCAGGACCGCGTCGAGCGAGGTGGGCTCCAGGGAGTGGCCCACGCGCAGGTGGCCGCCGTAGCGTGGGCCGCCGACGGCAGTGCGTTCGCGCGCCGGCGGTGCGCCGGCCTCCAGGCGGTCGGCTCGGCTCTCGGGCGCGCACCCGACCACTGCGGTGAGGAGCACTGACAGCAGCACCACTGGCCCGGATACGATCTCCCTGAGCGGTGACAACGGCGGTACAACAGACATTCGGTCCTCCAACTCTATGGGGACCAAGGCCATGGAGTTGAGCAGAGGAGCGCCACATGGGAAAGCAAACGGCACTCCTGGTGCTCGGCACGCTGCTCTGCGTACCCTGCGCCGCGCAGCCGCCCGACCGGTCAGATCAGCTCCTGCTGTTGCCCGCCGCTGCACCGAATCGGCAAGCGGGCCTCGACGATCGTCCGAACGTCCTGTTCATCGTCGCCGACGATCTGAACGTCGCGCTCGGCGCCTACCTCGCTTCGGCGCCCTCGCCGCAGTATGCGGGCGCGAAGACCCCGAACCTGGACCGGCTTGCCGCGGAGGGAATTCGCTTCGACCGCGTCTACGTGCAGAACCCGCTCTGCAACCCGTCGCGGACCTCGTTCCTGAGCGGACTGCGGCCGCCCACGGTGGACGTCTATGACGGCTCGACGCCTCCGCGCCACAAGATCGGAAGTTCTCTGCGCATGCTGCCGGAGCACTTCCACGATCACGGCTACTTCACGGCGCGCGTGGGCAAGATCGCGCACAACACCTTCGAACATGTGGTGACGTGGGATGTGTCGGCATTCGCCCTGTCGCGAGAGCCCGACTTCCGCTTTCACCTGCCGGGCTACCTGCCCGGCGTCGACCTGTCCGCCCAACGCGACAACACCTGGACGGACGGCGCCGAGGACGGCATGTCCCGCGCGGACGTCCTCAGGCCGATCGAGCGGCGCGCAGGCCTGCCCCTGTCATGGCGCGCGACCCGGGAATCGCCGCGCATGACGCCGGACGGAACCACCGCGACACGCATCGTCCAGTTGATGGCAAGGAACCGGGATAAGCCCTTCTTCATCGCCGCCGGCTTTCACAAGCCCCACCAGCCGTGGGTCGGCCCCGTGGAGTTCTTCGAGCAGCACCCCGCCTCTGAGATCCGATTGCCGCCGACGCCGCCGGACGACACCGCCGACCTGCCCGACGCGGCGTTCCGACTGCTGCCAGACGACGCCGCCCACACCGAGAGGCAGCACAAGCAGGCCATCGCCGCGTACCACGCGATGGTCACGATGACCGACTCCTACGTCGGCCAACTGCTGGAGGCGCTGGAGTTACTCGGTCTCGCCGATTCCACCATCGTCGTGTTCACCAGTGACCACGGCTTTCAGTTGAACGAGCACGGCGGGCTGTGGCGCAAGACCTATCAGTTCGAGGAATCGACGCGCGTGCCGCTCATCGTCCGGCTCCCGGGCGGCCGGCAAGCCGGTGAGGTCACGGGCGGACTCGTGGAACTGGTCGACCTCTACCCGACGCTCGTTGAACTGTGCAACCTGCCGACACCGGCGCATGAGCTCGAAGGCACGAGCTTCCGGCCGCTGCTCGACGATACGGAGCTGCCGTGGAAGTCGGCGGCCTTCTCGGAGTCGAAGCGCGAGAGCTTCCACGGCCGCACCCTGCGAACCCAGCGCTACCGGTACACGGAATGGACCCCGCTCGAAGCGACGGACGCCGAAACGGAGCGCGAACTCTACGATCTCGAAGAAGACCCCTTCGAGTACGAGAACCTGGCGCTCGATCCGGGGCGCCGCGCGGTCGTCGAGGAGCTGTCCCGTCAATTGCGCGCGGGCTGGCGAGCGGCGCTACCGGAGTCGATCTGAGTCTTCGGCTTCACCACGAGCAGAGGCACAGCCCGCTCTCCAAGTAGACCGAGGCCTACGCCGCATCTCCGTGGTGTCCGCTCCCGCCGCGCGCTATCGGATCTGGCGCACGCGTCCTCGGTCTCCCCAGGCACGGTCGGCCGTCCACGCGATCCCGTCCACTCGTTCGGCGAGCGCGAGGCACAGCCGATCGGCCAAGGAGAGACCTTCTCTCCGCCTCCAGCGGCCGGCGGCCCGCTCCGCGTCCTGCTGGGTCACCACTTCGACGGTCAGGCCGTAGCTCAGCAGGAGAGTGCGAGCCAGCAGCCAGTCCCGCCCCGCTCCGCGAACCTTTTGCGACACCTCCGACCAGTTGGCGGCACCGCAGACGGCACGTTCGTCCATAGCTTTCTCGACCCGTTCGGCACCCTGCTCCCCCTGCAGATAGGCCAGGATCGCCGACGCGTCCAGAACGTTCAAGCAGCATCCTCCGCGTCGGCTGCGACGCGGCGTTCTGCAAGTAGCTCAGAGACGAGGTCGAGTCCTGCCAGTTCGGCCCGGACGCGATCGCGGAGTTGCTCGCGTTTCAGCAGAACCAGCCCGTCCGGCGTCTCGAACAAACACAGCACAGTTCCTACGGCCAGTCCGGCTCTGTCACGAACCGCTGCCGGGATGACGACTCTGCCGCGATCTCCCACCAAGACTGTAGTTGTCCCATCCATAGTGGATGTGTACCACATCAGTCGCGCCCACGGGAACACGGGCGGAAAGTACCGTGGCCTTTGGCCACGCCACGGTCTGCGGTGACCAGCCGCAGCTACTTCCGGGCGGCGCGCCGGAGGGCGACGCTAGAAACGGATTCCGACCACCACCCGGAACTCTCGGGGCACCTGGTAGGAGACGCGTCCGGGGAACGGCCGGGCGTTGAACGGATTGACGATGATCTGTTCCTGCTCGTCGGTGGCGTTCGCAAGTTCAGCTCGCAACTGTCCTTCCACGCGACCACCCAGCGGGAAGTCCCAGGAAGCAGTCAGGTGGACGTTCATCGTGTCCTCGAGTTCGTTGGAACCCCGCGGCGCGCGATAGGTCTCGGTGAGGATCCTCTGCCCGCTCACCGGATGAGCCACCGTGGCCCGGCCGACACGGGTCCAGGGACGGCCCGAGCGGAACCAGCCGGTCAAGCCGATGCTCAGCCTGTGGCGCCCCAACTCCCAGTGCTTGAGCGCCATCACGTTCAGATTGTGGGTGCGGTCGGACGAAGTCGGGCCGAAGCGGTTGACCGCGGTGCTATCCGTCCGACCGGTCACCACGTCGACCCCTCCCCTTCCCTCGAGGAAGGTGTCGGCGTCCGTCGTGTCGTTGTTCGTGATGTTTCCGGCGGCGTTGCCCTCGGCCTTCGAGAGGGTGTAGTTGGACCTCAGGGTCCAGTTTCCCCGGTAGCGCCGGTTGAACTCGAACTGCAGCCCCTGGTACTCGCGCTTGCCCTCGTCGTAGTTGCGGATCGCGTTGAAGGGGATGCCGTTCTCGTCGAACTGCTCGTTGCCCCAGTACATGTCTCCGAGGACCCAGAAAATGGCGCGCGCCTTGAAGGCCCAGAGGTCGCCGATCTGACGTTCGACCGCGAAGGTGATCTCGTCCTTGTAGTAGGCGTCGAAGGGCTGAATCGGCGTGCGGTTGGAGGGAATCGCGGTGAACTGCAAGCGGTCGTAGAGCTGGGTCCCCCGGTTGTAGGCGTACTGGTGAAAGGCATTGGCGCCGTTCGGCAGCCGCGACATGAAGCCGTTGACGATGTGTGTACCAATGAGCTGATACGTGCGCCCGAGGGTACCCTTGAGCAGGGTTCTGCCATTGCCTCCGATGTCGTAGATCGCGGCCAGACGCGGCGCCATGTCGCTCGGTGAGGTGGCCTCCTCGCCGACATCGTTGGCGTGATCCTGAGCGTCCAGTCGAAGCCCCACGTTGAACGTCCAATTGTCACCGGCCGTGATCCGATCTTGAGCGAAGATCGCCAGGTTGTCGCTGGTGGAGGCCACCGGCGCGTCTGGTGGAATGAAGACGCGCTTGCGCACCGGCACCATGAAACCGCCCGGGAGGTTCTCGTCGTAGCCGCGGCCCTGATAGCGAGTGGGTGGGGTGTTGAAGCTCTCGAACTCGATATCCTGGTAGTCGACCCCGAACTTGAACTCGTGGTCGCCGCGGAACAAGCTGAGGGCGATGTTGCCCTGCTGCCGCGGAAAGGCGTTGTAGCCGGTGCCGGCGCCCAGGTACACCGAGTTGTACTTGAGGCCGTTCGCCAGATCCCAGAACGCGCCGCCGCTGCCCGCCGGACTGTCGGGGTTCGCGTTGGGATCGATCGGCCGTTGATTGAGCTGGTTGCGGACGATCTCCGACTCGTAGTCGGCCACCTTGACCTCGAGAAAGGCATTCGACGAGAGCGCCCAGTTCCAGGCGCCCTGAGTGAGGATCTCAGTGAGGTCAAAGGCGCCGGGAGTCCAGAGGTCGGCGGCGTTGGCCGCCCAGGTGACCTTGGACACGCTGCCATCGGCATAGAGGAGAGAGAACTGGTGGTCCTGGGTCGGTTGGAAGTTGAATTTGCCGACAAGCGGCTCGCCCCGCAGGCTGTTGTCGAGTACGGCGCCGCCGCGGAAGGCGTCGATTTCGTTGGAGTTCGTCTCGGCGGCGGCGACGAAGAACCACGCCTTATCGCGGACGATTGGACCGCCTATGGCGAGTTCGTAGCTGCTCGTGTCGTCGCTCGAGCGCGGTAGCGGAACGGCGTCCGACTGGGCGCGCCAACTCTGGCGCTGCAGAAGGTAGAGCAGGTCGCCGTGGAACTTGTTCGTGCCGGTCTTGACCACGGCGTTGGTGACGCCGCCGATCACTCGCCCGTACTCCGCCGGCGCTCCGGCAGACTCCAGGCGAACCGAGGCCAGTGCAGTGGTGGGCAGGAACAGGCGGGAGCTGCCGCCGCGGCGGTTGAACGAGGTGTCGACGCCATCGACGAAGCCCGCGGTCTCGCTCCACAAACCACCGTTGACGGTCGGTGTGTGATCGCCGAGAGCCTGCGAGCGGGCGTCGCTGGTCACTCCGGGCAGCAGCATGACTGCCGACTGGTAGTTCCGCTTCCCGAAGCTCAGATTCTCCGCCACCTCGGCTTCGAGGGTCGAGGCCGCCCCCACCTCGTACTTGTCGACCAGCGGCGCCTCGGAGATCACGGTGATGGTCTCCTCGGTGATGGCGGCGAGCTGGAGGTTTCTCTGCAAGCGAGTACCCGCTTCGAGAGGCGCTGCCGCCGGCTGCGACCGCATCCCCTCCATGGCCGCCTGCACGGTGTAGCCGCCGGGCACCAGCAGGCCGAAGCGATACTCACCCTCGGCGCCGGTGGCGACCGTCTTGGCGCCCCGTTCGCTCTGGAGAGTGACGGTAACTCCGGGGAGCGGCGTTCCCGATGGGTCGGTGACGACGCCTTCGACCGTACCGGTCTGGGGCGCGTCGGCATGAGCGCTCACGGCGATCAGCGCCCCCATGACCATGCAGATGACGATTGGGACAGACACTGGTCGCATCTCGAACCTCCTTTGTGGGTGAAACCGGCGCCCAGGCAACCGCTCGGACTGATTGGGACCTGGACTCGTAGTGTAGCGGGACTTACTCTAACCCTGTTTGAACATCCAGCGCTTTGTACGCCCAGCCTCACCGCTGAGCAGGCGGGCGGCCGAGGTGGCGCGTTCGTGACGGCTGGAGCAACATCAGCGAACGATACTGTCGCTACCAGGGATCCATACGATCAACAACGCTGCGCTCGTCGTGATGGGCCCGCAGGAGGGATTTGGAGCAATGCGCGGATCCGCGAGTACGCCGTTGGTTGCAACTACCGGGGACGAGGTGCTGGCCGCGTTGCGGGCCTACGACACCGCGACGAGGGCCGGGGACGTCGATGGGCAGGTGGCCTTCTTCTCGGAAAGCTGGCGGAGTAGCTCCGGCACGACGAAGGCCGATCTGCGGGAGCACCTGCAGAAGCAGGTCGACCGGGGCGGCGATGAGGACAAGCGTCTTGTCCTGGACGACGCCAAGGTGGCTGTCGAGGGAGACTCGGCGAGCGTCGACCCCGTGGCGCTTCGTTCGCCGACCGGGGGCAGCTTCTTCGAATTCAAGATGACGAGGGCGCCGGACGGCGTCTGGCGATGCGACGGCGAATGGAAGTACGTGGGCGACCTGTTCTCCCATGGAGTCGAGGGCGTATCGCTGGACGAAGACGTGTCGTGTCCCGACCTCTTCAAGCTGGGCGGCAAGGACGTGCTTCTCTGCATCAGTCACCGGATCGGCTGCCGCTACTACGTCGGTGAATGGAGAGACGAGCAGTTCCATCCCGAGTCTCACGCCCAGATGAGCTGGGTCGACAACTCGTTCTTCGCCCCGGAGAGCCTGGTGGACGACAAGGGCCGCCACATCATGTGGGCCTGGATCCTCGACGAGCCCCTGTTCGGCGCACGCACGAAGTACGGCTGGTCGGGCACGTTGAGCCTGCCGCGGGTGTTGTCGCTCGGGGATGACGGGCGGCTCCGCATGGACGTCCCCGAGGAGATCGAAGCGCTGCGCTATGGCGGGGTGCGGAAGGGGCCGCTGACGGTGCCGTCCGGCGAGGAACTGGCCGTGGAAGGCGTTGCCGGCAACAGCCTCGAGCTGCTCATCGAAATGGAGAGCGCCGAGGCGTCACGGTTCGGCGTCAAGGTGTGCGCGTCGCCGGACGGCGAGGAGGAGACCAAGGTCTTCTACGACGCCGAAGAGAAGCTCCTGAAAGTCGACACGCGCAAATCAGGTCCCCAAGACACGCCGAAGGCCGTCGAGGCTGCGCCCTTCAAACTCAAGGACGGCGAGTGGTTGAAGTTGAGGGTCTTCGTCGACAAGTCCGTGGTCGAAGTCTTCGCCAACAGCCGCCAGGCCATCGCGCGGCGCATCTATCCGTCGCGTCAGGACAGTGTGGGTGTGCGTCTGTTCTCAAGCGGCGGTGATGCCCAGGTGCACTCGCTCGAAGGCTGGAGGATCACGCCTTCAAGGGCCTACTGACCCGTCGCGACTCACTGGGTACGCGGATGTCTCCGTCGGCTTCTGTGAGAGCCGCGCGAGGTCGAAGGCCTCGCCCCTTCGGGGCCTGTGGAGGACGCAGGATGAACTGCCCTCAGTCTTGCTGCGCCGAGACCGGCATCGTCCCCTCAGCTTCCTTCGACTTCCCGGCCGAACACTGGCGAAACCACTGCGCACGACCAACACGCGCTCGAATCGAGCTTCGCTACGGTTCGTCTGCTGTGCCCAACCCCACTCGCTACCGGAGTCGGAAACTGAGCGTCTCGATCCAGTAGGACGCGACAGGTTCACCGTGCCGTCTTGCCGGTTCGAATGTCCACTGTCTAACCGCAGCGACAGCTTGTTCGGTGAGTCCATGGGATAGGCCCTTCATCACTTCGTCGACAACTACCTCGCCAGTCTCGCTGATCACGAGCTTGAGTATCACGACACCTTGAATCCAAGCCTTCTTGGCTTGGTCTGTGTACTCCGGCAGGACCCGCACGATGGCCTTCGGCGGGATCCCTTCGTCCGTAACTTCGCGCGCCACCCAGATCGGGGCGGCCGCTGGAAGCTCAGTCTCGTTCACCCAATCGGCCTGGGCGCTGGAATCACAGCGTTCACGCACAGCCGGGCTGATGTCCTCAACATAGAACCTAGCGCTCAACGAGGCTCCGTTCCGGTTCTCGCCGAACAGGGCAATGTGCGAGTGTCCTTCAATACGCGCCAGAAGCGCCTCTGCATCCCCGATTTCCAGCACGAAGCCCCGGTCACTCCCGCGGGCAGCGGCCGTGATGCGAGGACCGCCGCGCACCTCGTAGTGCAGGGGACTATCCCCCAGAGCGACAGGCTGTCTCCAATCGACGTGTGCTGTTACTGGTTTCCCCTTGCGACAGCGGACCACAAACAGCGGGTCGTTGGACTCGGCTGAGCCCCGCTCGTGCCAATGGCCATGTGAAATCAGGTCGATTCCGGTTGGGTCGCCCCAAATGTCGAGCGCATAGGTGGCCTCCCACTTCTCGGCGACGCCCTGGGCTTCGACCATCTCGGCGCAGACGAGGCAGGACAGGGCCGCGGTGACCGTAGCGATCCGTTTCTTCATGCCAGCCCCTTTCACTCAGGTGCCCGGTGTCGGATTGGTGCCAGGCCGTTTTGTCAGGCAGCCTGCGCGCTGCAGTCGCTCCCGCCCACTCGCCACCGGGTACGAGAGCATCCCTCCTGCCATGACTCTAGACCATTCGGCCACTGGAGTTGGATGACGCTGGATGCCCAGAGCGCGTTGATCGCTTCCTACCTGCCGAGCGGCGCTCCCGGGTGAGGGAGCGCATGGGTGAAGAGATCGCCGCGCTCGCGGCGCGGATCGACGCGGCGATCTACGAGTTGCTCGTTCTGATTCGCAAGTCTGATGAACAGGAAGGTTGGAACTGCGATCTTCTCAGTTGCGCGCACTGGCTCACCTGGCGAATCGGTTTCGCGCCCAGCGCAGCCCGCGAACGAGTGCGGGTGGCCCAGGCCCTGGGCGACCTGCCGCTGATGAGTGAGGCGATGAAGCGCGGCCAGCTCTCCGACTCAACGTGAGAGCATTGACCCGCATCGCGCGGCCCGATACCGAGAAATCGCTGGTGGACCTCGGCAAAGCCGGGACCGCCGCGCACGCAGAGCGGGTCGTCAGGGAGTGGCGGCGGATCGACCGGACACTCGAGGCGAGCGACGACGAGTTGCGCGACGCGTCGAGCCACGTGGGGAATCCAGATCGACGAGAACGCCATGTTCGTGATTCGCGGACGCCTGGCACCGGAAGCGGGCGAGGCGTTGATGAAGGCGCTCAAGGCCGCGAGCGACACGCTCTATGCCGAGCAGGCGAAGGACCGGCCGCCAGTCGGCAAGGTGCGCGCCGACGCTCTCGCCGTCGTTGCCGAGAGCGCACTCAAGGGCGGTCTCGATCCGGGATCGAGCGGCGACCGGTATCAGGTCGTCGTTCATGTGAACGACGAAGAACTGAGGGCCGGGAAGAACGAGCCGGCGGTTGAACGGGCGCCCCTCACGTTCTTGTTTCCGCGGAAGCAGCCCGCCGCATCGCCTGCGACGCCGGCAAGGTCTGCATGAGTCACCGTTCCGGCCAGATTCTCAGCGTTGGCCGTAAGACCCGCACCATTCCACCGCCGATCCGGCGCGCACTCGAGTTCCGCGACCGGGGTTGTCGCTTTCCCGGTTGCACCTCACAGCACTGCGACGCGCACCACATCGTCCACTGGGCCGACGGCGGCGAAACGAAGCTCTCGAACCTTGTGCTCCTCTGCCGCCGACACCACCGCCTCCTCCTCCATGAAGGGGACTTCCGTATCCGGATGAACGAGGATGGCGCCGTGCAGTTCCTCCATCCGCGCGGACGGCCGCTGGAGCAGAGTCCGGCGCCACCACCAGTGGGCCTCGACGCGGCCCGGGAGATGGTCGAACACTTGGAGGATGCCGGCATCCTGATCACCGGCAAGGAGTCGATGCCGGCCTGGGACGGCCGGCCCATGGACTTGCCCTACGTCCTGGAATGCCTGTGGCCCCCGCCGCCTCACCTGGAGGCCCTGGTTGCCCGGGAGCGAACTGGCGGCCGCTCCCATCCGTCACAAAGCCCGCCGGCCGCCTAGGCCGCGCTCTTGGGCGGAACGGGCGCGCAGGCTCAAGAATCAGGCTGTGGCGATCCGAGGCGCGCAAACACGACCAAGAGGATGCTGAAGAACTCGGGGCTCATTGCAGGAAAGCGTCGTAGAGGTCCAAGCAAAGTGGCGTGCCAGCGACCGCGAGTCTCGTTGGGGGTGCTTTTGACACCTTGCCCCTAAAAACTGTATCTTCGGCTTCCGGCCCGCATAACATGTAGGGACTTCATCTTTCGTTGCAACAGACAAGGAAGAACAACTTCAGTGGCTTCCGAGAAAAATACCTATCCGTACCTCCCCACGAAGGCGTGGTGGACACTACGCCAGAAGTTCAACCGGTCGATACCAGCCCAAGTGACGCCGCCGTACCTCGTCGCAGTCCTAGGAGGTAAGGAGACGTCGGCCAAGGGGAACGTTCTACCGGCCCTTAAGGCGGTCGGACTAGTCGACGAGGACGGCGCAACGACCAACCGGGCCAAGCTGTGGCGAGACGACACGAGCTATGCGGACGTGTGCAGGGAGATTCGGGAGGAAATCTATCCTCCCGACTTGCTGAATGCGATCCCTGACGCATCGCTCGACACAGATGCAGCGAAACGCTGGTTTATGACGACGACTGGATGCGGAGTTCAGGCAGCACGCAAGATGGCTGCGATGTACTCCTTGCTTGCCGAGGCGATTCCATTGAGCGGGGATCAGCCTACGGCTCCCAAGTCGAAGAATAGAACCGCATCGAAGTCGAAGAAGTCGAAGAAGCCGAAGGAAACGGTCTCATCCAAGAAACCGGAACGCGCAGCTCCTCAGGACGGTAGCGCCCTTCGCACCCGTACTCCTAGTCCTAGTCTCGACATGCCCGAAATGCGTCTCA
Source organism: Candidatus Multivorans sp. (assembly GCA_965247095.1). Taxonomy (GTDB): domain Bacteria; phylum Acidobacteriota; class Thermoanaerobaculia; order Multivoradales; family Multivoraceae; genus Multivorans. The sequence goes on from OZ251997.1 coordinate 2,516,438, forward strand.
ACGTTGAGATCCGCATCGATGCGAGCGTCACGCCAGAGCAAATTGATTTGATCTTCGCGAGCATGGCGAAGCACTTGTACGGTCGCGACGATGAGGGGCAGTAACCCGGAACTAGCCAAGACTGGCCTCACACTCCTAAAGAAGCTCGCGCGCGAAACCCGCGAGCTACGACAGCCTCCGGAGATAGGGGCGGCGTCGGCCACGGAGAGCGTTCTTCCGCTCTCAGTGGTTCGTGGAACGAGAGGATACCTGGAGACGATTACCCACCAGGTCAATGGTTCGTACGAACAAGGTTGTTACGACGCCTGTGCAGTGATGATGCGAAAGGTCATCGAAGTCCTCATAGTGGAGCTATTCGAAGAGAGGGGGCTGGCAACGAAGATACAGACACCCACCGGCGACTTCATGCAGCTTGAGGCACTTGTCGGCAAGGTGACCGGCGAGCCCACTTGGAACCTCAGCCGCACGACCAGAAACGCCCTTCCCGACATAAAGAAGGTCGGCGATAACGCGGCACACGGTCGGCGGTTCGCTGCCCACCGGGGCGACATAGATGGCCTCAGGGTCGGATTTCGGGCTGCAGTCCAAGAACTTGTCGACTTGTGTGGATGGACATAGGGAGAGGAACTCGACCAGCTCCGGCTGTCGGCCAATGAGCAGTCGAAAGCGCTCGGCATGCGGGTCACCTGTGGGCGATGATCCTGAACGGCCACCGGACCGCTAGCCCTGATTCGCGGGAAAGTTCACGCACGGATGGCGTTTGCGATGGCAATGAAATGGCTGGCGGCCGCCGGCGAGTTGCCGAGATGCAGCGTGGTCTTTCCGGCGGGTCTCAGCAGGACGGCGGCTCGGCTGAGCAGCTTGAATCGGAGCGTGTGGATGCTCTCGAATCGGCAGCGTGTCCGGCGCTTGCGGTTGGTGTTCCTGACCGGGGCGAGGGTTTCGGCCTGGAAGGCTCGGGAGAGGTTGAAGGCGAGCACGCTGAGCATCTGCCAGGCGGCGTTGGCCTGCTCCTCGAGGCTCGGCACACAGTCGAAGGCGAAGCCTCCCTTGAGTTCGGCGTAGGCCTTCTCATGGCTGCCGCGGCCGTTGTAGAAGTGCCACAGGGTACGGCCTTGGACGCGCTTGTTGGTGGTGATGGCCGAGTACTCGTAGTGGCCGTCTTCTGGACTGAAGAGGTCGAGTTGGAAGTTCTTCCGGGTTTCGTGCGCGACCTTGCGCCGGTAGAGCACGATGCGACGGACCCGGCCCCAGACCGGGAGCCGGATCTGGTAGCAGCTGGTGCGGTCATCGATGCGCATCCAGGAAGCTCTGGCCGCCACCTGTCTGAGGTGGAGCCAGGGATAGAAGGGGACCTTGATCGCGTACTCGACGCCCGCGGCGTCGAGGACCTTCAGCACGTCCTTGCGGAAGAAGGCCCCGTCCATACGGAGTTCCAGCTTGCGGCGCCCGCCCACCGCGGTGCGGACCTGGTCGATCAAGGCCTTGACGAAGCCGACTGCAGCCTTGCCGTCGTGGATGTTGCCGGGACGGTTGAGGAACCGCACGATCCGCCCCTCCTGGGCCTCGTAAGCGGTGACCGGGTAGTAGCTGGGCACCTTCCGGCGGTGGGGATTGAAGCCCCGGTGCGCCCCCTTCACCTTGAGCCCGGTGCTGACCACCGAACCGTCGCCGTCCAGCGTCAGCCGGCGCCTGCCAGTCCGTCGCAAGGCGTTCGCGACCAGCTCCTCGTTGAGCTTCGAGAGCCGCTCGACGTCCTGTCTGCGGATCTGCTGCATCCAGGCGCTCACCGTTCGGGGCGCGGCAACCTCGAGAGCCCGCCGAAGCGGGCCAGGACGGGGTCGGCCTGCTCATAGCGCAGGTGCCAGATCCGTCTGCCGCCGACCAGGATCAGGCCCAGCAAAGTCAGCAGCATTGGCACGACGCCGAAGTCGGTGGCGGGGAATCCCCGGCCCACGGCACGGCGGAGCATGGCCGGGAAACCGCTTCGTTTCAGGTACTCCCGGACCAGCTCGAGTCCGGCATGCGAGGTGACTTCCTGTCGCCCCGTTCTGTAGTCCACGTTGCCGTTGACACGGCGCTTCAGTTCTGCTCTTCTAGATCGCACTGGGAGTGGCCTCTCGTCGATAGGGCTCGTGATCGTTTGCAACCACGAGAATATCCCATCCCGCAAGGCCCTCCCGGCCTTCGACTCACGTCAAACTAACGCATTGTTCCTGCGAATCAGGGCTAGGTGACCGGCCGGGAGCAACGGGTCGCAGCCGTCACCGTTTCAGAAGAGGTTCGCGTCAGGCGCGTTGACGTCGTCGAGCCGCAGTTTCTCCTCGGCCGTCAGTTCGACCTCAAGCGCGGCCACAGCCTCTTCGAGATGGCTCATCTTCGCGACGCCGACGATCGGCGACGCGACGACCGGATTGGCCAGCACAGAGAAGACCACACTAGGCCCTCGTCAGGGTGGCTCACGCCTCGCCGCCAGCTTACTCCTCAGAATCGCCAACCCTCAGCCTCCATGAACCGCTCAAGGTTGGTTGACTCGATACCGAAGTGCCTGCAGATCTCCGGAATGCCGACCGAGTTGGGCCTGGGCTGCTCAAGTGTCACGACAACACCCTTCGCGACGGAGGCCCTCGCGATCACAAATGGGTCGGCGTTGCGGCCTCCCTTGAGGATTTTCTTCAACTCGATGTTGGATTGGAAATGTGGAAACTCAAAGATCCGACGGACGAACCGAGCCTCATCGGCCGTCGGCGCAGAAAACAAATCCTCACTGAGGCTAAGCCAGCGCCTGTGCTCCTCAAAGCCAAAATCCTCGAGCTCTCGCCGTACTTCCCGCGTCGAGATGATCTTCCCACTGGAAACAAGCCCGTCAAACCTCTCCCACAAGCTGGGAAAACGGCCTCGATAGAAGTTCTTGATCAACGCCGAAAAGGGCGACGTGTCGAATACGTATGTCACGTCACCTTCCTGGCGAAGTAGTCCTCCAACTTCGCCAGGTTCGTGACCTTTACATCAACGTAGCCAGCGAGCTCCTCGTCGCTGATCCGGTTCCGGTAGTACTTGGAGAATGCTGTTTGAATGTAGGGCCTTCCCAGGTAAGAGATCTTTGTCCAGTAGTAGTTGCCGCCCGTTCCTCCTCGTCGCGTCTGCCGGGCCCAGCGTCGAGCGGCCATTCGGTAGAGCTCTAGACTCACGAGTCCGCGATCCAGAAATCTCCGAAACACGAACTCCCGCGAGACATGGTATCTGCGAGCGATCGTCGTCGCGGACGCTTCATCTGCACCAAACCTCCGAAGCTCCAGGTCAAACCGGCTCTTCGGAAGGAGGAGTTCGGCAGCGAACTGATTGCAGGCGGTTTCGATCGCCCGAGAGGCAGGCGGCAGCACCTCTACGTCTTGTTGTGGCAACCCGTCCACTCCGCTCGTGTGGAAGAGAAGATGAGCCAACTCGTGAAAGAGGGTGAAGATCTGGCGAGTCAGAGACGAGGAGTTGTTGACGTAGATCAGGGGAAAGGTCTCGTCATACAGGCAGAACCCCGAGAGGAGGTCGGTCGGGAATGCGTCCTTGAAGACGGCTACACCGACGGCTTCCAGGGCGTCGCGCCACGAGTCCATCGCGGCGACTGCGTCGGGCCACGCCATCTGCTCGTCGAGAGAGACCCCAAGATACTCACGGGTAGTCTCGACCGCGGGCTCGACACGGAGCGGCTGAGAGAACGACAGATCGTGGACGGCGAGCCGCTCCGCGGCACTAACACCGTCGTTGAGTTCCGCGAGATTGAGCTGGAAGGCTCTGGCCTTCCGCAGTAGCGCGCGAATCTCACCGGGGATGCCGTCAAAGTAGGCGTCCGGAAGCGTCCGGAAGGACTGGCGGATCGGCGGAACGTCGGGCGGCGCCGGGAAGAAGAAGACGGCCGTAGGAAGCCGCAGGAACTTGCTCAGATTCTCCAGTTGCGGGTAGGTCGGGCATGCCTCTCCAGCTTCCCAGGCAGCGATCCTCGGGAACTTCGCGCGCGCTTCCTCAAGGGGAAGAGCGGCGCGTTCTCGGGCCCAGGTCAGGACGGCAGGTGTGATCGGGAGGGGGTCGTTGGCCATGAGGCACCTCGGCCGCTGTCTAGTCCACTGTGCGGGACGACGATAACCGATACCCGAGAGTCCCTGAGCGCCGTCACACCATGGAATCAGCCCAGGTCGAAGCGATCCAGGTTCATGACCTTGTTCCAAGCCGCCACGAAGTCGCACACGAAAGCCTCCTGCGCGTCGTCGCACGCGTAGACCTCGGCGATGGCTCGAAGCTGGGAGTTCGAGCCGAAGGCGAGGTCGACGGCGGAGCCGGTCCACTTGACCTCGCTTGTTTCGCGGTCGCGTCCCTCGAAGACGTGCTCGCATGCGGCGCTCGCCTGCCACTCGGTTCTCATGTCGAGCAGGTTGACGAAGAAGTCGTTCGTCAACGTCTCGGGGCGGTCGGTGAAGACGCCGAACTCGGACTGTCCGGCGTTCGCGCCTAGAACGCGGAGGCCGCCGACGAGCACGGTCATCTCGGGAGCGGTCAACGTCAGCATGTGCGCCCGATCCACGAGCAGCTCCTCCGCCGGCCTCGGGTGACCGTTGGCGAGGTAGTTGCGGAACCCGTCCGCAGTCGGTTCCAACACGGCGAAGGACTCCACGTCGGTCTGTTCCTGCACCGCGTCCGTGCGACCAGGCGCGAAGGGCGCCTGCACGTCCTGCCCGGCGTTCTTCGCCGCCTCCCCGACGGCCGCGCAACCGCCGAGGACGATCAGGTCGGCGAGCGAGACCTTCTTGCCGCCGGATTGCGAGCTGTTGAAGTCCGTCTGGATCTCCTCCAGGGTCCGCAGGGCATCGCCCAACTGTGCCGGGTCGTTGACCGCCCATTCCTTCTGCGGCGCGAGGCGAATGCGCGCCCCGTTGGCGCCACCGCGCTTGTCGGTGCCGCGGAACGTCGCCGCCGACGCCCAGGCGGTCGAGACCAGCCGGGAGATGGACAACCCTGAGCCGAGGATCCGGTTCTTGAGCACCACGACGTCGTCCTCGTCGATCAACTCATGGTCGACGTCGGGGACCGGGTCCTGCCAGAGCTGCGGCGCCGCGGGAACCCACGGGCCGAGACACCGGGCGCGGGGGCCCATGTCGCGATGGGTCAACTTGTACCAGGCCTTGGCGAAAGCGTCCCCAAACGCGTCCGGGTTCTCGTGGAAGCGCCTTGCGATCGGCTCGTAGATCGGGTCCACCTTCAGCGAGAGGTCCGTCGTGAGCATCATGGGGGTATGGCCCTTCGCCGGATCGTGAGCGTCCGGCACCGTGCCGGCCGCCGAGGCATCCTTGGGAGTCCACTGATTCGCGCCGCCCGGGCCCGTCACCAGCTCCCACTCGTAGCCGAACAGGTTGTCGAAGAAGTTGTTGTCCCACTGCGCCGGCGCGGTGGTCCAGGCGCCTTCCAAGCCGCTCGTGATCGTGTCGCCGCCCTTGCCGCTGCCGAACGTGTTGCTCCAGCCGAGGCCCTGCTCCTCGAGGCCCGCGCCCTCGGGCTCGGCGCCGACGTACTGGCCTGCATCGGCGGCGCCGTGGGCCTTGCCGAACGTGTGTCCGCCCGCGATGAGCGCCACTGTCTCCTCGTCGTTCATCGCCATGCGACGGAACGTCTCGCGAATGTCCCGGGCCGCGGCCACCGGATCCGGCGTGCCGTTCGGCCCCTCCGGATTCACGTAGATGAGGCCCATCTGCACGGCGCCGAGAGGATTCTCGAGCTCGCGGTCGCCGCTGTAGCGCTCGTCCCCGAGCCAGGTCGTCTCGGACCCCCAGTAGATGTCCTCTTCGGGCGCCCAGACGTCCTCGCGCCCGCCGGCGAAGCCGAGCGTCTTGAACCCCATCGACTCCAAAGCGCAGTTCCCGGTGAAGATCATGAGGTCGGCCCACGAGAGCTTGCGGCCGTACTTCTGCTTGACCGGCCACAGAAGCCTGCGCGCCTTGTCGAGGCTCACGTTGTCCGGCCAACTGTTGAGAGGCGCGAAGCGGAGCGTGCCGGAGGCGCCGCCGCCGCGACCGTCGCCGATCCGGTAGGTGCCCGCCGAATGCCACGCCATCCGGATGAAGAGCGGCCCGTAGTGGCCGTAGTCGGCCGGCCACCAGTCCTGGGAGGTGGTCATGACCTCCTCGACGTCCTGCTTCAAGTCATCCAGGTCGACCTTCGCGAACTCCTCGGCGTAGTTGAAGCCCACGCCCATCGGATCCGAGAGCGGGGCGTTCTGCTGGAGGACCTTCAGGTTCAACTGGTTCGGCCACCAGTGCTGATTCGCCGTACTCCCAACCGCCAAGTGTCTGTCAGACCCGCCCAGAACCGGGCACTTGCTTGCGCTCGTCATGTTCTCTCCCAGGCCTTAGCTCAGATCGTGCTTGGAGAGTGGCAGCGAGCGCACGCGCTTGCCGGTCACGGAGAAGATGGCGTTGCACAGTGCCGGCGGGACCGGCGGCAGCGCCGGTTCGCCCAGGCCGGTTGGGGGATGGTCGCTCTTGACGAAGTGCACCTCCACCGGCGGCGCCTGGTCCATGCGCAGCAGCTTGAAGTTGTGGAAGTTGCTCTGCATCGTGCGTCCGCCCTCGAAGGTGATCTCCTGGTCGAGCGCCTGGCCGAGGCCGTCGAGCGCCGCACCCTGGACTTGGTTGACCGCGTTGCTCGGGTTGACGATCTGATTGCCGACGTCGCCGGCGACCCAGATCTTGTCGACGCCGAGTTCTCCTTCCGGACTGATCGTGGCCTGGACCACTTCGGCGAAGTACCCGCGATGGCTGAAGTGGAACGCCACGCCCTGACGGGTCCCGTCGGCCAAGTCGGTCTTGCCCCAGCCCGACTTGTCGCGCACCAGCTCGAGCACGGCCTTCATTCTCTGGGGATCGAACGCGGTCTTGACCCCGGCCTCCGCCGAGTCGAGTAGGTCGAGGCGGAACTGCAGCGGGTCCTTCCCGGCCTCGGCCGCGAGCTCGTCGATGAACGACTGCACCACGAAGGAGATCGCATTGCTCGTGGGGGCTCGCAGCGCTCCGGTCGGGATGCCGAGCGGCATCTTCGAGGCCTCGAGCGCGAAGTTCGGCACGAACGCCTGCGGGAACTCGTTCCGGGACATTTCGGCGCTCGGGGCGAAGCGCCGGCCTTCACCGAAGGTGACGAAGTGGTCGCGCCACGCCACGAGGTTCCCGCCTTCGTCGAGACCACCTTCCAGGAAGTGGTAGCCGCCGGGGCGGAAGAAGTCGTGGCGCGTGTCGTCTTCGCGCGTCCACAGCAGCTTGACCGGCACTCCCGCCTGCTGGGCGATGAGCGCGGCCTCGAGCATGTAGTCGAAGTACAGCCGCCTGCCGAAGCCCCCGCCCATGCGGGTCAGGTGGATCGTGATCTTGTCCTGGGGAATGCCTAGCGCCTTGCTGAGGTCACCGCGCGCGAACTGGGGCGTCTGGCTCGGCGCCCACATCTCGAGTTCCCCATCGCGGACGTGGGCCGTCGTGTTCTGCGGCTCGAGCGGCGCGTGGGCGAGAAAGGGATACTCGTAGGCGGCCTGCAGCGTCTTCGCCGCCGAGCCGAGTGCCCCGGCCGCGTCGCCGTTGCTCGTGAGGGTCTGCTCCGGCACCTTCTTCGACAGTGCCTGCGCCTGACGATCGAAGTCCTCGGTGCTCTGGGTCGCGGTGGTTCCTTCCTCCCAGGTGACCTCGAGCTTGCCGCGCGCCTCGTTGACCAGCCACCAGGAGTCGCCGACGATGGCGACGCCGTTGATCGGCAGTTGAGCAGCGTTCGAGTCGACGACGAAGGCATCGGTGACGCCGGGCGCCGCCTTGACGGCCGCGAGGTCGACGCTCCCCACCCGACCGCCGTGGACCGGGCACTTCTCGAACACGGCGTGCTTCATCCCGGGCACCGAGACGTCGATGCCGAACAGCGGCTCGCCAACGACGATCTTCGGGTTGTCTACGCCCGGAATCGGCTGGCCGATGATCGTGAAGTCCTTCGGGTCCTTGAGGGCGACGGTCCGGGGATTGGGCGGCTCAAGCCGCGCCGCGGCGCTCGCCAGCTCGCCGTAGGACATCGACTTGTTCTTGAAGTGGACGACTCCGGCTTCGGTCGTGCATTTCTCAGGCTTCGTGCCCCACTCCTTCGCCGCGGCTTCCACGAGCATGGAGCGAGCGGCAGCCCCGACGCGGCGCATCGACTCGTAGTGCATCGGCGTCGCCATGCTGCCGCCGGCCATCTGACCCCGGTACTTGGTCGGGTCGAAGTCCGCCTGCTCCACGCGCACCTGACTCCAGGGGATGTCGAGCTCCTCGGCAATGAGCATCGGCAGCATCGTCTTGACGCCCTGCCCGATCTCGGGGTTCTGGGCCATGATCGTCACCACGCCGTCCGGCGTGAGGCGTACGAACGCGCTGAGGATCGCCTCGACATTGGCATCGGCAACGGCGGCACTCGCGCCGCGCGGACCGTCCAGTCCGAAGCGCACCCCGAGGAGCATTCCTCCTCCCGCCAGGGCGGTGACCTGAAGAAAGCTGCGTCGTGAAGCGGTTCTATCTGCGGCGCTCATGCCTCACTCCCTCCCGTGGTCTCGCTGACGCTCGACGGCGCCTGCGCGATCTCGGCGGCGCGATGGATTGCGGCCCGGATCCGTGTGTAGGTCGCACATCGGCAGAGGTTCCCGCTCATGGCCTCGTCGATGTCCCCGTCCGTGGGCGCCGGGGTGCTCGCGAGGAGAGCCGAGGCCGACATGATCTGGCCGGCCTGGCAGTAGCCGCACTGCGGCACGTCGATCTCCTGCCAGGCGAGCTGCACGGGATGGCCGCCGTCCGCGGACAGGCCTTCGATCGTCGTGATCTCCTTCCCCTCCGCGCGCGACACCGGCATGCGGCAACTGCGCTCTGCTGTGCCGTCGACGTGCACGGTGCAGGCCCCGCAGAATGACCGACCGCAGCCGAACTTGGTTCCCTTCAGGTCGAGTTCGTCACGGAGGACCCAGAGCAGGGGCATCTCCGCCGGCGCTTCGACCGTAGTCGACTTGCCGTTGAGCTTGAAGGCGATCGCCATGATCCAGTTCTCCTCCGAGAGGTCAAGCCGGTACGTATTCAATGGACCGGGACGGTAGGCGGCAGTTCCCGCTCACGCGCGCACCCTAGCAGCCCGCTCCGAAGCTCCAGATCAGCTCGCGACGCCTCCTCTCGAGTGCCAGCCTGCGAAGCATCGCGTACGCTCGCGGTGCCGGAGACCAGCTCGCCCCGGCGAGTTCCAGTGACCCATCCCAGCGAAGGAGACGAGTTGAGCAGCTTTCAGCAGGTCGCCGACTTTCTAGCCGAGTGCGACTGTCTGGCGGAGGTCCTGGCGCCACTCTCGGACGACGACTTCGAGCGAGCCACCCTCTTCAAGGAGTGGACCCTTCACGACGTCGTCGCCCATCTCCACATCTTCAACTACGCCGCCGACGCCTCGATCCACGATCTCTCCGCCTTCGAGGACTTCAAGCAGTACATGGCCGCGCGCCGCGGCCGGCTCAACCTGCGCGAACTGACCGACAAGTGGTTCGAGGGCAAGCGCAACCGCTCCGTCTACGACGTCTGGCGGGAGTACTACCCGCGGATGTGCGAACGGCTCGAGGGGGTCGATCCGAAGCAGCGCGCGGAGTGGTTCGGACCGTCGATGAGTGTGCGCAGCTCCATCACCGCGAGGCAGATGGAGACCTGGGCGCACGGCCAGGAGGTCTTCGACGTGCTTGGACTCGATCGTGTCGAGACGGACAGGATCAAGAACATCGTCTTCCTGGGAATCAACACCTTCGGCTGGACCTACGCCGTGCGCGGACTCGACCGTCCCGATGTCGTTCCGTGCCTGCGTCTTGTCGCGCCGTCCGGCGAGATCTGGACCTGGAACGCGGACGAAGGCGCCAACCGGATCACCGGGAATGCGGTCGACTTCGCCCAGGTGGTCACCCAGGCGCGCAACGTCGCCGACACGTCACTGGAGGTCACAGGACCCATCGCCACCGAGTGGATGGGCATGGCGCAGTGTTTCGCCGGCGCCCCCGAAACACCACCGGCCCCGGGGGCACGGCACAAGGCCGGGAGCTGACGCGGCAGAACTACCGGCGGCCGGCGCTTCGCGCCGGATGCGGGCAGGATGCCCGCGTGCCATCCGTGCGCCCGATGACGGGCGCACGGAGTGGTTCGCGTGTGGCGCGGCTCGCGCCACACGGGTTCCCAGGTCAGATCGTTCTGCCGCGCAATCTCCTAGACCGACGTCTCAGAAGAGGTTTGCGCGGGGCGTGTACACCTCTTCAAGCCGCCGCTTCTCCGCGGCCGTGAGCTCGACCTCGAGAGCGGCCACCGCCTCTTCGAGATGGCTCATCTTCGTGACGCCGACGATCGGCGACGCGACAACGGGATTGGCCAGCACCCAGGCCAACGCAACCTGGGCTCGCGAGACCCCCTTTTCCCGCGCCACCTCTGCTACGCGCTCGACGATCGGTCGATCCTTCGCCTCGTCAAAGCGCCTCGCGGTCAGCGGATCGCTCTTCGACCGGTGCGTCGTCTCTTCCCAGTCACGGGTCAGCAGACCTCGGCCCAGGGGGCTCCACGGGATCGTCCCGATGCCCTGGTCGCCACAGAGAGGCAGCATCTCGCGCTCTTCTTCGCGCTGGAGCAGGCTGTACTGGTTCTGCATGCTGATGAACTTCGAGAAACCACGCATCTCGCTGGTGTAGAGCGCCTTGCTGAACTGCCACGCCCACATGGACGAAGCGCCGATGTAGCGGACCTTGCCCGCGGTCACCACGTCGTGGAGTGCTCCCAGCGTCTCTTCAATCGATGTCCGGTTGTCCCAGCGGTGGATCTGGTAGAGGTCGATGTAGTCCGTTCCCAGACGGCGCAGGGACACGTCGACCTCGGTCATGATCGCCTTGCGAGAGAGCCCGCGGGCGTTGCGTCCGCGCCGGATCGGGAAGTAGACCTTGGTTGCGATCACGACCTCGTCGCGGTTGGCCATGTCGCGCAAGGCCCGTCCTGTGATCTCCTCGCTCGAGCCGAGCGAGTAGGCGTTGGCCGTATCGAAGAAGTTGATGCCCAGGTCGAGCGCCCGCTCGATGATCGGACGACTGCCGGCTTCGTCGAGGCTCCAGTCGTGGGCCCCGGGCGACTTCTCGCCGAAGCTCATGCACCCGAGACAGATCCGGGAGACCTCGAGACCGGAACTGCCCAACTTCGTGTACTTCATCGTGAATTCCCTCCCCGCAGCGGTGCCTACTCGTAGAAATCGGGAGACAGTCTGAGGGACTGCCGCTGCGGCATGTCGTGCTCGATCCAGAGAGCCGCGCCCGTCTCCTCGAGAACCCCCTCGATCCGTTCCATGCTCGCAAGCGTCTGCTCCGCGTCGTGATTGAAGACCGGCACGGCTCGCTTCTGCCGGCTGGCCTCGAAGTGGTAGAGGTCGCCCGAAAGAAGCACCATGCCGGTTCGCTCGAGGTCGAGGAGCAGAACCTGGTGGCCAGGGGTATGGCCGGGCGCCGAGAGCAACTGCACCTTGCCGTCGCCAAACACGTCGTGGTCGCCATCCAGAAGGACCGTCTCGCTGCCTTCGAGCCCGCTGTAGAGGCTGCGGTCGAAGGCGGGTGACGACGTCTCATCGTCTGAGAACGCTGCCTCGTACTCGGTCCGCTGGATCAGATGTGTCGCGTGGGCGAAGAGATTGGCATGACCGACGTGGTCGAAGTGCATGTGGGAGAAGGCCACGAGATCGATCGAATCGGCCGTCAGGTCGAGCTCGGCCAGTTGATCCTGGAGCGGGCGCTCGAGGCTCATCAGCATGCCTGGAATCTCGATCGGCCCGGCGCTTTCCGCGGTCGCGGGGGCCAGGCCTGCGTCGAAGAGGAGTCGGCCCTCGGGATGCTCGACCAGGTAGCAAGGCACGAACATCTCGGTCGTCGGCACGTCCTCGGGCTCCAAGGAGAAGATGGAGAGGTCAAGGGCGTCGAGCCATCCGCAGTCGAACACGTGGAGCCGTACCGTCGCGGTCGCGCTCTCTTCTGCTGCGGTTGCCCCGACGTTGGGCGTCTCATCCGGCGAACCGCAAGCGCCCAGGGCGATCCAGAGAACGGCTGCGGCACCGAAAGCCCGCAACGCCGGGCTCCTTGTGGCCGACCCGACGGGGTTTCTGTTGATCATGAGTTCCTCCTAGTGTCATGTCACTCGTCCTAGGTCGCATGAATCGTAGTAGGTTCCTTGCCGTTCGACGACGGCAAGGAGTCTGGCATGAAGCGGTATGTGGTGGAGTTGGAGGAGCAGGAGCGCGAGGCGTTGGCGACGACTACGCGCAAGGGTTCGCATCGGTCGCAGAAGGTGATCAACGCCTTGATTCTGCTCAACTGCGACGAGGGCGAGTTCAACGGGCGTCGGACGACCGGCGAGACGATCGCCGGGGTCTTGCGGATCAGTGCGCGCAAGGTGGATCGTGTGAAGAGGCGGTTTGTGGAGGACGGTCTGGAGGCGGCGCTCGGGAGTCGGCAGGGGCGTCGTCCCAAGTACCTGCGCAAGGCGGATGGCGAGTTCGAGGCGCGGCTGATCGCGCTCAGTTGCGGAGAGCCGCCCGAAGGGCATTCGCAGTGGTCTCTGCGTCTGTTGGCGGACCGTGCGGTGGAGCTCGGCTATATCGACAGCGTCTCGCACGAGACGGTGCGGCGGGTGCTAAAAAAAACGCTCTCAAACCGTGGCGCCGCGTCGGCTGGGTGATTCCGCCGCAATGCAACGCCGACTTCGCGGCGAACATGGAGCGGGTGCTCGACGTCTATCGGCGTCCGCACGACGCGAACTTCCCGGTGGTGTGCATGGACGAGACGCCGCGGCAGTTGATCGCCGAGACACGGGCGCCCATCCCGCCGGCCCCTGGACGGGAGGTCCGCGAAGACTACGAGTACCGACGCTGCGGCGCCTGCAACGTGTTCATGGCGACCGAACCGCTGGCCGGGCGGCGTCTGACCAAGGTCACCGAGCGCAGGACCAAGACCGACTGGGCGCGTTTCCTGGAAGACATCGCCGGGCAGTATCCCGACGCCACCCGAATCACGCTGGTGATGGACAACCTCAACACGCACCGCCCCGGCGCGCTCTACGAGACCTTCGACCCGGCCCGGGCCAAGGCGCTGTGGGACCGCTTCGAGTTCGTCTATACCCCCAAGCACGGCAGTTGGCTGAACGTCGCCGAGGTCGAACTCAGCGTGATGATCCGCCAGTGCCTCAACCGCCGCATCGACTCCATCGACACCCTACGCGCCGAAGTCGGCGCCTGGCAGGCCGCCAGAGACCGGATCCAAGCCAAGGTCAACTGGCACTTCACCACCGACGACGCTCGCGTCAAACTCAAGCGCCTCTATCCGACTTTTGACGAGTGACACGGCACTAGTTGGCTCAGCCTTACGCGAGCGAGTGCGAGCTGTCACGAAGGGGTCTACATGACCGGAGCGACACCAGCAGAGCCATCCGCAGCCCCACCGGGCTCCCTGGAAGCGTGGGCCGCCGAAACGCCTCACGCAACCGCGATCTCCGACAGCAGGCGTTCGGTCGACTGGGCGACCTGGAACGATCGCGCAAACCGGCTGGCCGACGCTCTCGAGCAGGGGCTCGGCAGCGTAGCCGGAGAGCGCGTTGCCGTCCGGCTGCACAATCGGGTCGAGTGGTTCGAGGTCGGGTCGGCCCTGGCGAAGCTCGGAGTGGCACCGGTTCCGGCCGGAACCCGGCTGGCGGCCAACGAGGTCGCCACATCGTTGGCGACAGCAAAGCGCGGCTCTTCATCACCGACGATCCGGCGATGGCGCGGGCCGCGCTTTCTCTTGGAGAGACCGCGCTTCGCGCAACGGTCCTGGTCGGAAGCGACCCGCCAGATGCGGTCCCGCCGGATGGCGCCCTGGACTTCGAAGAGCTGATCCAGGCGGGTCGCCCGGACCCGCGGATCGCCGGGCCACCGCTGGGCGCCAAGAACATCTCCTATACCTCGGGCACCACCGGCAGGCCGAAGGGCGCCGTGCGCTTCTACTCGCCCGAGCAGTTGCAGGCTCTCGGTGCGCTGGTACAGACGATCAACTCGAAGCTCCGACTTGGGCCCGACGAGAAGCACCTCGTGGTCGCACCGCTCTACCACGCCGCGGCGTCGTTCTGTGCGCAGCAGGCGAGCCGCGCCGGCGGGCACCTGGTGCTCCATGAACGTTTCGATGCCGAAGCCGTCCTCGAGGAACTGGGTCGCGGGACCACCAGCTCGTTCATGGTCCCGACGATGGTGCGGAGGATTCTGGCGCTGCCGGAAGAACTCCGCGAAACGACCGATCTCCCCACGCTTCGCGCCCTGATCGTCGGAGGCGCTCCCTTCCCCGCCGAGATGCGCGCACCGGCGCAGGAGGTTCTCGGCGAGGTTCTGTTCGATCTCTACGGCTCCACCGAGACCGGCTTCGCCACGATGCTCGAGCCGGCCGACCAAGTGCGAAAGGCGGACTCCGTGGGGCGGCCGCTCGACGGCGTCGACGTGCTGCTGCTCGACGAGGATCAACGCCCGGTGTCTCGGGGCGAACGCGGAGTGCTCTTCATCAGAAGTCCGATGCAGGTCGACGGCTACTACGGCGACGAGGCAGCGACGGCGGAGAGCGCCCACGAGGGCTACTTCACCGCCGGGGACGTGGCCTACCAGGACGAGGAGGGCTTCCTCTACATCGTCGACCGCATCAAGGACATGATCCTGGTCGGCGGCGCGAACATCTACCCCGCCGAGATCGAGCAGGTCCTGCGCTCCCACCCTGCCGTCGCCGACGCAGCCGTCTTTGGCATCCCGCACGACGACCTCGGCGAGGAGATCAAGGCCGTCGTCGAACTCATCCCGGCGGCGACCGTCGAACCCGAGGAGCTCATCGCCCACTGGGGCGAGCGGCTGGCGAAGAACAAGTGGCCCCGAAGCATCGACTCCTGCGCCGAGCTGCCACGGAATCCCACCGGGAAGATCCTCAAGCGAGAGCTGCATGCACCCTGGTGGGCGGACCGAAAGCGCTCGATCTGAACCTGGGAACGCGGGCGTCTCGCCCGCATCCGGCGCAAAGCGCCGCTTGGTTCCGGGGACAGGATCGAACTAGTCGAAGCGACGACCCGTGGCCCAATCGTCGACTCGGGGCCTCACGTCAGTCCTACCTCTGCGCGTGTAGATCGAGCCACTGTAACCGCCGATCGGTCTCCAGTAGAGGCTCGGCCTCAACAATCTGGTCGATAATGTTTGGCCTGTCGAATAACCGGCGCTGGCTTCTAGGCCCGCAAACACGCCAAACAAGCTTGAGGGTCTCGTTGGGAAACCTCTTGGTAACGCCCGAAGACTTGATGGCGTGTAGATTCCCGCGATCCTCCTCAAATGGCAAGATGTAGTGCCAAAGTTGAGACAGTGCCTTGGGAAACTCCTCTCCAGTCGCCGCCACGAGATCGATGAAACCCTGAGTAGTTGCCACTCGAAGTCGAGGTACAGACGGTCCGCAGCGACGATGCTTCCCCTCGGCAGGCGAAGGGACCGCGCCACCTCAAGGTCCGACCCCTTGCCGTCCGTGACCTCCAGGAACGCCGGCAGACAGCCCTCGTGGTCCAGCCCCACGTGGAGCTTTAGCGCCCCCTTCGTCTCGCGGTACTGCGCCCACGGAAACAGCTCCAGGCACAAGTCCACGTACGTCGCATCCAGCGAGAACAGCTTGTTGTGGAACCGGAACCCGTGCCCCGGCGCCGTCGTACGGCATCGCGCCAGCAAACGACCGAACAACGCCTCGTAGAGACCGGAGGGCTGCTTCTCGTTCACGCGCGCCAGCGACGACCGGGCCACACGCCGAACGCCGAGGTGGTAGAGCATGTGAGCCTGCGCGTCGAGATTCGACACGATGTCGCGAAGGCTGCATCGTCTGGAGAGCTGCGCCGTCGCCATCGCCACGAACTGACTCCACCGGCTCATCGAGCGCAGCTTTCGCCCCCTTGTGATGCCGCCGGGCCTCCCCCTCGAACTCATGTCTCGACACCAGCTTCAGGAACTGACCGAGTACGGTACTATTGTGCGCCATGGGTCTGGATCTCCTTGCCGTCATTGGCCTTGCTTGAACACCAATCATACGACAAGGCACGGTTCAGACCCATCCTTCCTCCCCGTTTGTGGGACAGCACTGGTCGGCGAGGTACGTGTAGGCGCCGCACTTTCTCCGTCCGGACGGGACCAGCACGACCGGGGGGCCATCCGTGCCCTACGTCTTCGCCACCTGCTCGAACAGCCACGGGCAATCGATGAAGGGCGGAGACTGAACGCCGCGCGAGGCGAGGCGAGGTCGATCCGGCGGTTGCGCGCCATCGTCCTGGCGTCGTCGGGCAGGTCGACCCAGTCGTGACCCCAGAGGCTCGGGCCGTCGAAGCTCTCGACGGGCTGCCGGCCATCGGGCCGGCGGCGCGATGTATTGGTGTCAAACGTGAGACACATTCACGCTACCGTTGAGGCATGAGAACGACGGTTGATCTGAACGAGGAGCTGCTTCGCGAGGCGAAGAAACGAGCGGCGAACGAAGGAAAGCCCTTGCGGATGTTCATCGAAGAGGCGCTACGCGCCATGATCCAGGCTCCGGCCACCCGAGAAACCGGCTTTGAGTTGAAGTGGCGAACGGAGAAGGGGCGGCTTCAGGCCGGCGTTCGCTTGGAGGACCGCCAGAGTCTCTTCGACCTCATGGAAGGGCGCTAGAGGACGTACGAAGAACGGCTCAATGACGAAGACGACACAGTGGATCCTGCTCACGGTCATCGTCCTGTTCGGCTGTGCGCCGGGCGAGGAGGTCGAGGAACCGCATGCACAACGACCGCCCAACGTCGTGCTCATCGTCGCCGACGACCTCGGCTGGCGTGATGTCAGCTTCAACGGCGGCGACATCGCCACCCCCAACATCGACCGCATCGCCGCGGAGGGCGTCAAGCTCGATCGCTTCTACGTGGCGCCCATCTGCTCGCCGACTCGCGCTGGCCTGATGACCGGCAGACATCCGATTCGCTACGGCATGATGCGCGGGGTCGTCATGGGGTACCACGACTACGGTCTCGATCCCGAGGCGACTCTCATCTCGCAGGTGCTTGCCGAGGCCGGCTACGAGCAACGCGGGCTCGTCGGCAAGTGGCATCTGGGTCTGTCGCGCAGGGAGTACCTCCCGCTCGAGCGCGGCTTCACGCGCTTCGTCGGCCACCTCGGCTGGGGCTTCGACTACTTCACGCACGAGCGCTACGGCGAGGTCGACTGGTTCCACGACGAAGAGCCGGTCGGCGAGCCCGGCTACAGCACCGATCTGATCTCCGAGCACGCCGTCCGCTTCGTCCGCGAGCACGCCGGCGGTGACGCGCCGTTCTTTCTGATGGTGCCGTACAACGCGCCGCACTCACCCTTCCAGGCGAAGGAGGAGGATCTGCCGCTCTATGCGGACCTCGAGCCGGTGCCGATCGAGGCGGTCGTCGGCCCGGGGGTGCCACCGGAGAAGTACGAGTGGTTCGGCGGTCACGCCATGGGCCGGGCGCGCCTCGAAGACGTGGAGGGCCGGCTCAGGAACCGCCGGATCGCCGGTGCGATGGTCCACGCGATGGACGTTGGCATCGGGCGCATCCTCGACGCCCTCGACGAGGCCGGCGTGGCGGACGACACCCTGGTGTGGTTCTTCTCGGACAACGGCGGCGACACCGGCATCGGCGAGAACCGCCCGTTCCGCGGCTCCAAGGGCAACGTCTTCGAAGGCGGCATCCGTGTCGCGGCAGCGGCTCGCTGGCCCGTTGGCGGGTTAGTGGTGGCGGCTCCATCTCCGCACCGCTCAACTATCTCGACGTCATGCCGACGCTCATGGAGGCTGCGGCCGCCTCCGACCGTTTCGATCTCGAGCTGGATGGCCGGGATGCCTTGCCGGCGCTTCGGGGTCACAAGATCGCCGGCGACCGCGACTTCTACTCCTACAGCGGCCAGTTGAGCAACGAGCGCGAGCAGCTCATGGCGATGGAAGGTGACTGGAAGCTGATCGTCATCGGCCCCGAGCCGCTCGATCGCGCGGCGCTCGCCGAATCCCAGACCATGCTCTTCCACCTTGGAGACGACCCCGGCGAGCAGAACGACCTGTTAGCCGAGCACCCGGAGATCGCCGAGCGTCTGACCGAGAAGGCACTCGCCTTCCGCGCCCTGCAGCCCGACGAGCACGTGCCGATCTTCCAGGAAGGCCGCGAGGGTTTCGTGGCGCCGGAGAGATGGCAGCTTGCGGAGTGAGCTGAGCGCGCAACTAGGAGTCGAAATGAATCACCGATCTTTGTTGATGGCTGCGATGGCTGCCGTAGTGCTCACTTCTGCAACTGCCGTTGGCGGTGCCGCGGCGCAAGACGCACCCCGGACCGAGTTGGGCGCGCGCCTGGTCGAGCATCACGGCGACGAGGCCTTCCTCCGCCTGGAGGACGTGAAGCTGCGAGAGAGCGTCGCTTACCCGGACGGGGCAGCGTTCGGCGCTCTGAAGACTCCGGCAGGGGCCTACCAGGCCTATCTCTCCACCCTCGCCGCGGTCGAAGAGGAGGCCGGTGTCAACACCCTGCTCGTCAACAGCGTCTTGAGAAGAAGCAACAGCGAACGCCCCGACGTTCACTGGACGCGCTGCGACTGGGACATCGTTGTGGTGAAGCACTATCCGAGCTGGCGTGCGTGGGAGAAAGTCGAGGGCAGCGGGTTGCGGGAGGCGGCGTACGTCCATCGTGAGGCGGCAGTGGCGAACGATCACGTTGTGGTGGCCCTGCCCCTGGTTGTCAGAGCGACGCGGCAGTCACGCCCGGACGACCCCACCGACACCATGGTCTACATCATGAACCACCTCGAGCTTCGCGAGCAGGCACAATACGGCGACGGCTCGTACCCCGGATCGACCGGCATCGAAGCCTACCGGCGCTACAAGGGGGGTGGCCCGCTGGCCAACGTGCCCCGTGAGCTCATCATCACCGCCGAAGTGCCCGCTGCCCTCAACTCTGCCGACGCTCACTGGACGCGGCTCAACATCGTCCGTTACCCCAGCTTGCGCGAAGTCGCAAAGCTCGTCCAGCCGAGCTCTCATCCCGAGAGCTGGTGGATGTTGCACAAGCACAAGGAGGCGGCGGCAGCCCGGCACTGCGGCCCGATGACCGTGCCGACTCTGCCCGAGTCGAGCGTGGGTGCCGGCGCTTTGCGCCAATGAGCCGCCGCAATTCCGTCCGGGCTGTCAGCGCGCCCCGCGGGGCGGGTTCGTAGTTACTTGGAGGGATTCGTTCGCCACGTTGGCGCTTTGCGCCAACGTGCCGCCGCAATCCCGTCCAGGCTCTCAGCGCGCCCCGCGGGGCGCGCTGGTAGCCCGTACGGGATTCGAACCCGTGTTACTGGCGTGAGAGGCCAGCGTCCTAGACCCCTAGACGAACGGGCCACGCGTGCGCAGGGCGGCAGAAGATAACACAGCGGTCCGGTTGCCAGCAGGTCCCTACGACCCGGAATCAGGGCCTCCCGCAAGCTGTTAGGTTGCCGTAGTGTCTTGCCTTTGCGCGACGGTGCTCCAGCGCGGGCTGCTAGCAGCCGCGGTGGGGCTCGCGCCGCTCGCTCCGGCCTGGGCGCAGGCCGACGACGAGCCCGAGACGCAGATTCTCTCGCAGGACGAGGGCACCATCGAAGTAGGCCGGCGGCAGGCGCCGCTGCCCTGGGCGGAGTCTTCGTTCGGCCCCCTCGTCGCCCTTGCTCCGGTGGTGGAGGTGCTGGGAGGCGAGCTGGAGATCGGACCTCTGGGCGAGGCGCACACACTGCGCGTCGCCGGTCGCGAGGTGGTGCTCGGGCCGCTGGGCCGGATCGTCCTGGTCGACGGCGAGATGCAGACGCTGTCGATCAAGCCGTGGCTCGAGCCCGAGCCGGAGATCCCCGAGCATCTGCGCCCGAAGGACGATTCCGACGAAGAGGGGGACGCCGATGAGCCGGCGCCCGAACTGCCGCCCATCGAGCTGCCGCCGCGGCACCTGTACGTGCCGGTCGACGCGCTGGCTCGGGCCTATCCGGCAGAGCAGGGATTCCGGTTCGACTTCGATCGCAGACGCGGAATTCTGGAGGTTTCGAAGACCGGCGAACGCCGGCTCGCGGTCGAGGTGGACCGCGTTCACGATCTTGGCGCGACGACGCTGGTCGTGACGTTCTCGGGCCGGCCCCGCTACCGAGTCGACGAGTACCGCGGGGGCGTGCGGCTCCGACTTCTGAGCAGCGTCATGGCGCCGCGTCCGCGCGTCCGGCTGAACGATCCTCTAGTGCGCTGGCTGGAAGTGCGCGAACGCTCGATCGACATCGGCTTGGCGCCGCGGGCGGAGGCGTCGGAGCCGTACATCCTCGGACGTCCGCCTCGGGTTCAACTCGTTCTGGACATCACTCGGGACCGGTTGGGGCGCACGCCCAGCGCACTCTCCCGGCGCGAAGAGGAAACGGGAGAGTTCCGCATCGTTCTGGACCCGGGCCACGGGGGGGCCGACACCGGCGTGTCCTCGCCCTCCGGCGTGACCGAGAAGGACCTGGTGCTCGCGATCGCGCAGGAGCTGAGGTCGCACCTGGCGAACAGCCTGGGGGCGCGGGTCGTGCTGACTCGGACCGAGGACACGGACGTGGCGCTCGAGACCCGGACCGCGGTGGCCAACCAGCGCCGGGCCGATCTGTTCCTGTCGCTGCATGTGAGTCCGGATTCCGCGTGGGCTTCGGGGGACGGGTTCCAGGCTTACGTCCTCGATCCGCCGCCCGCACTCTTCGAGACGGAGGAGGGCGAACCCGGCTTGCGAGGAAACGAGCAAGACGCGAACCAGTCCGAGCGCCCGTCCGCGGGCGCACGGATGGCACCGGCCGTATCGGACGATCCCGACCCGTTGGACTTCGAGGAGGACGCGTTCGACGAACTGGACGTGGTACCGGGAGACGGGGAGGCGGGAGACGAGGAGGGGATCCGGGTCGCCGTCCCGGCGCTCGAACTGTGGGAGCGGGTGCAGGACGGTCAGCTCGAGCGGAGCGCGTTGCTGGCGCGCCTGATCCAGAGCCACGTCAGCGACGCGCTCGGGCAGCCGAACCGCCGTGTCGGTCGCGCCCCGCTGCGGGTGCTGACCGGCGCTACGATGCCTGCGGTCCTGATCGAACTCGGTTCTCTGGGCCGCGACGAGGAAGGGACGCCGCTGCTCGACGAGTCTTACCGCCTGGAGTTGATCGAGGCGATCGGGCGGGCGATCCGGCTCTACCGTGGCGTCGCCGCGGGCACCGCTGAGGCCGCCGCCAACGGGGCGGGATCGTGATCCGCCCGCGGTCGAGCCTGTGTTCGGTGGTCGTCCTGGCGCTGCTTGCCGGTTGCGGCGGCTCGGGCCAGGACGGCGACGGCGACGTCGAAGCGGAACTCGTCGCCCCGGGCGAGGCCTTCCTGGCCACGCTGTGCTTCCCGAGTGTCGACGGGCTGCTTCGCTGCGACGAATGGCCGATCCGCGCCGAAGACAGCACGGAGGAGACGGCTGCCGTCATCGTCGAAGCACTGATCGCGGGTCCGGGGCCCATCGAAGAGTTGCTCCCGGCTCTGCCGACCGGGGTCCGGCTCCTGGCGGTGGAATTGCTCGACGGCGTGGCCTATGTCGACCTGACGACCGTGGAAGTCGATTCCGGAACCGGTGAAGTGGCCGCTACAGGAAGCCGGTCGCCCGTGGTCCTGGAGCGGCCGGCGATGGGGCTGACGGAGGAACTCCTGGCCGTCTACAGCCTCGTGAACAGCCTGACCGCGAACAACCTGGGGGTCGATCGGGTGGTGCTGATGTGGAACGGCGAGCAGCGCTCGACGTTTGCCGGCCACGTCGACACGACGCGGCCGCTGATGGCCGACCTGGGACGGAACGCGGCGCCGTCCGGCGGCGTTTGAATGGTGTCTCACCCTGTGCCCCTGATCGGCGTCTTCGACTCGGGCGTCGGCGGCCTCACTGTGGTCGCGGCGCTCAGGCGGCGCCTGCCCGCCGCCTCGATCCTCTACCTCGGCGATACCGCGCGACTGCCCTACGGCACGAAGTCGCGGCGAACGGTGCTGCGCTACTCCCAAGCCAACGTCGACTTCCTGGAGCAACGCGGGGTCGACGCCCTGGTCGTCGCCTGCAACACGGCGTCGGCGATGGCGCTCGACGGCCTCGTGGTGCGGACCCCGCACTGGGGCGTGCTGGAGCCGGGCGCGTCGGCTGCCGTGGCGTCGGCTGGCCGGCACGTGGGCGTGATCGCCACCGAGTCGACGGTCCGGTCGGGGGCCTACGAGCACGCGATCCGGCGCCTGAACCCGAAGCTGCGGGTCAGTCAGCAGGCCTGCCCGCTGCTCGTGCCGCTGGTCGAGGAAGGCTGGGAGGACGACGAGATCACCGAGCGGATCGTCGCCCGCTACCTCGAACCGCTGCTGCGGGCGAAGATCGACACGCTGCTGCTCGGCTGTACCCACTACCCGCTCCTGCGCGGTGTGCTGGCGCGGGTCTGCGGGCCGGGCGTGACCCTGGTGGACTCGGCCGAGTCGACGAGCCTGGCGGTGGAGCAGCGAATCCTGCAGGCCGGTTGGCAGGGTGGAACTGCGCCGCACGCCCCAAGTGTGAGACTCTTCGCCACCGACGCGGGTTCCCGGTTCGCCAGACTCGCGGAGCGGATTCTCGGCGAACCCGTCGCCCTCGAGTGGATCGACGTGAATCAGGCCGAGAGGCATTCCTGAGGAGGTGGAACGACTGTGACTAAAGCTGGACGATCAGGCGGCTTCGCACGCAGCGGCGGGCGATCGGCCTCGGCCCTGAGGCCGGTGTCGATCGAACTGGACGCAATGAAATTCGCTGAAGGCTCGGCGCTGGTGGCATTCGGCGACACCCGGGTGCTCTGTTCCGCCAGCATCGAGCGGCGGGTGCCGCCCTTCCTGGTCGGCAAGGGCCGGGGTTGGCTGACCGCCGAGTACGCGATGCTGCCGCGGGCGACGCTGACCCGTTCGATGCGGGAAGTGTCGCGCGGCCGGCCGTCGGGCCGCACGTCGGAGATCCAGCGTCTGATCGGCCGCTCGCTTCGATCGGCGGTCAACATGCGCAAGCTCCCGGAGGTCACGATCGCGATCGACTGCGACGTGATCCAGGCCGACGGCGGCACCCGGACCGCGTCGGTCACGGGCGGCTACGTCGCCACCGTTGCCGCGCTGGCGAAGATGCTGCTCGAGGGCGATCTGAAGACCTGGCCGCTGGTCCACTCGGTGGCGGCGGTGTCGGTCGGCATCTGCGAGGACGAGTTGCTGCTCGACCTCGAGTACGTCGAGGACCGGGACGCCCAGGTCGATCTGAACGTGGTGGCGACCGGCGAAGGCAGCCTGATCGAGGTGCAGGGCACCGCGGAAGGCCGGGTGTTCACGCGCCCGGAGTTCGATGGTCTGCTTGATCTCGCTCTTGCCGGTATCGTCGAGCTGACGGAACTGCAGCAGCGGACCCTCTCGGAGCGGCTGGCTGAAGTTGACGACGCCCTGGATCGCCGCCGGCGAGGACCGGCAACGACCCGCGACGAGGCCAGTCTCTGGGGCCGACCTCCACGTGAGTAGCTGGGTTCTGGGCCTCCGTCCTGGGAACCCGGGTGGCGCGATCCGCGCCACACGTGAACCATCCGTGCGCCCGTCATCGGGCGCACGGATGGAACGCGGGCATCTTGCCCGCATCCGGCTCCGGCCCTGGGAACGCGGGCATCTTGCCCGCATCCGCTCCGCTTCGACAGCTTGAGGAGCCCCCGTGGACATCCACCTGATCGCGATCGGGGGCACCGGCATGGCGCCCCTCGCCTGCCTGTTGCGGGAACTGGGCCACCAGGTCCGCGGCTCGGACGGACCTCTCTATTCACCGACCAGGGAGCTGCTGGCCGACGCGGGGATCGAACCCCTGGCCGGCTACGACCCGGCCCACCTGCAGCCGCGGCCGGACCTGGTCATCGTTGGCAACGCGGTGCCGCGCACCAACCCGGAGGCGGTGGCGACCGAACAACTCGGCCTGCCGCGGCTGTCGATGCCCGAAGCGCTCAATCGCTTCGTGCTCCGGGACCGGCGACCGCTGGTCATCGCCGGCAGCCACGGCAAGACGACGACGACCGCGATGGCGGCCTGGGTCTACTCGCGCGCCGGCGCCGATCCGGGTTTTCTGATCGGCGGCGCGCCGATCGGCCTGCCTTCCGGCTTTGCGCTCGGCGGTGGACCGCGCTTCGCGATCGAGGGAGACGAGTACAACGCCTCCTACTTCGATCGCGGGCCGAAGTTCTGGCACTACCGGCCGGAAACCCTGATCGTGACCAGCCTGGAGCACGACCACGTCGATCTCTATCCCGACTTCGAGGGCCTTCGGCAGGCCTTTGTGGGGCTGGTCGAGCGGCTGCCGCCGAGCGGGCTGCTGATCGCCTGCGCCGACTATCCGGCTGTCGAACGGCTGGTGTCGTCCAGCCCCTGCCGTGTCGTGACCTACGGTGCTGAGACCTGCGGCGCTGGGACGGGCGACATCCGGCTGGCCGGTCCGGTCGAGAGCGGCGAGAACGGCATCTCCTTCGAACTGGAAGAGGCCGGCGCCCGGCAGCGGATCGAACTCGGGGTCTGGGGCGAACACAACGCGGCGAACGCGACGGCGGTCTGGATCGCGGCGCGGGCCGACGGTCTCGATCCCGGGGTTGTGCTGGAGGCGCTGGCTACGTTCCGGGGGGTACGGCGCCGGCTCGAGGTGGTTGGAGAGACCGCGGGCGTGGTCGTTGTCGACGACTTCGCCCATCATGCCTCGGAGGTGGCGGCCTCCCTCTCGGCGCTCCGGCAGCGGTTCCCGGGCCGCCGCCTGGTCGCCCTGTTCGAGCCGCGCAGCCTGAGCGCGGGTCGCCGTCAGTTCGCAGCCGACCTCGCGGCGGCCTTGGCGTCGGCCGACCGCGTCTTCCTGGCCCCCGTTTTCCACCGCGTGCGCCTGGGTGAGGAGGGCTTCGACCCGGAGCGGTTGACGGCGGACATCGAGCGACTCGGTGCGACCGCAACGGCGTGCGGATCGAACGACGAGTTGGTCGAGCAGGCGCTCGCGGAAGCCCGGCCCGGCGACGTCCTGGTCACGATGTCCTCGGGATCGTTCGACGGCCTGCCGCAGCGACTAGACCGAAGTTCTGAGCTTCAAGTCGTGAAATCGCCTGTAGTGGTGGGCGTTTTCAGTTGTTCGGCGGTGTCTTGTACTGGGTACGTCGACTTCAGGGGCGGATGCCGAGTAGTTTGAAGGCTTCGTTCTGGAGTGGAGTGGGCCGTGCGAGGACGTCGGCGGTGGAGTCGGCCTTGCCGTGCATCCGCACGCGGTTTCGGGTCAGCGTGGCCAGGTCGGCGAGCAAGGTCTGGAAGCTGTGGACGGGGAGTCCGTCGGGGGTCCTCCGGGAGTTGGCCTTGGTCATTGCCTCGTGCGACCTTCGCGCGGGATCGACGGGCGACTCGCGTTGGTCGTCGCGGCGTTGGTCGTCGAAGAGGAGGGGCGCCAGGGTCCGGCGCATGTGCCACTCGACGTAGTAGGCGAGCATGCAGAGGAAGACGTGGGCGCGTACCCTCGAGGCTAGGCGATGGTGGACGGGGCGCACTTTGAGGTCGACGCTCTTGTAGGAGCGGAAGGCGCGTTCGACGCGGCTGAGGCTCTTGTAGGCGCGGACCGCATCGGCTGCCGGCAGTTCGTCTTCGGGGACGTTGGTGCGGATGACGTAGAAGCCGTCGAGAGCGGCTTCCTCGGCGATGCGCGCCTCGTTGCGGCGGTATTGGAAGCCGTCCTCTTCGATCTCGACCTCGAAGTGCTTGCCGACCTTGTAGGCGCCCAGGGCGCGGTCCGCGCGCACGGCGATGGCGTCCTTGCCGCGCAGGGGGTTCTTCTTGCGCCGCGTCGCCGCAACGACGGCGTCGAGCTTGCGCTCGGTGGATTCGAGAAGCTCCTGGCGCTTGCGGCCGCGTTCCTCCGCCAGAAGCGGGTTCCGGCACACCACGAGGCGCTCCTTGGGGTACAGCTCCGGGACGCTGATCTCGGCCATCTTCCGCTGGTCGAAGAGCGACAGTTGCAGGTGGCCTTCCTGGGCCAGCGTCCTGATCGCCGGCGCGCGCAGGGCGCTGATCCAGGACAGGCCCGCGGGGTCGAGGTCCTCGCGGATGCGCGCGTCGGTGATCAGGCCCCGGTCTGAGACCATCACGATCCTCTCCAGCGAGAAGCGGTCGCGGAGCTTCTGCACCTGGGCGTTCAGGGTCGTCGGATCGGCCGTGTTGCCCTCGAATACCTCGACCGCGACCGGGCATCCGTCCCGGCTGCAGAGCAGGCCGAAGACGATCTGGACCTTGCCTCTCTTCTTGTCCCTGGAGTAGCCGTGCCTGGCCAGCGTGCACTTCCTGCCCTCAAAGTAGACCGAGGTCACGTCGTAAAGCACCAGCGAGCCGTCTTCCAGATGCCGCCGGGCAAGAGTCCGCTCGATGCGCGGCTGTCTTTCGAGCAGCCAGTCCATGGCGCCGTAGAGTTCGTCGGCCGAGGCCTCCTGCACGCCGAGTTCCTCGCCGAGGGTGTGGCTCATGGTCTCGCTCGCGAGTCCGCGGGCGGTGGCGAGCTTGGATCGCGGCTCGAGGATGCGGGCCGCGATCATGGCCAGCGCCAGTGCCCGTTCGCGCGAGGGCCGTCGGTCGAGGAGTCGTTCGATGCCGAGGCTTCGGGCCACGCCGAGGACGGCGGCGACATGGCCGTGCGGTCTGGCGCGCAGGATTTCGAAGGCGGCCTCGAGCGAAGGCAGGGCGACTCCTCCCTTGAGCAGGGTTCTGAGTCCTTCGACGAGTTGGTCGGGCCACTTGGAGAGGTTGGCGAGAGTGCGTTTCTTGACCTTTCCGTCCTGTCGGTAGGACTCTCTCAGCAGGACGGCGGGTGGTGAGTTTCGGTTGGGTACCCGTTCGATGTACATGGCTTCTCATTGTAGACGAAACCATTCAGAATGTCTACATGCCACGAGATCCTTACATGGCTACCAATGGCAGAAAACAGGGGCGGCCCAACACCCGAAAACCCAAGCACTGCAACGCCTCTCGACGACGAGGAGGCCCCAGGAGCCTCAGAACTTCGGACTAGAGACGCGACTAGAGATGGGTCTCGAGGATCTGCCGGGCGGAGAGTCCCGGTAGGCGTAGCGCGTCGGCGCCGGCCGGCGGCACCACACGGCGCGGCGCGAGGCCGACGAGTTCCGTCTCGACGACCTGGAGGCCGGCCGCTTGCGCGAGCTCGTCGGCCCGCTGGACGACATCGAGCAGCGACGCCCGGTCGCAGTCGGTCAGGTTGACGCTGACCTGGACCTGTCCGCGGCTTTCGAGAAAGAAGCCGAGCGCGCGCACGCCCGGCGGACCGCCGCCGGATTCACGCAGGGAGGCCGCGATCCGCTTCGCCGCCGCGAGCTGGTCCGTATCGAGGAGCAGATTGAAAGCCACCAACGGTGGCCGGGCGCCTACGCACACCGCGCCGCCGGTGGGATGGAGCCGATGCGGCCCGCGGTCGGGCAGCCACTCGCCGCTCGCCATCCGCTCGGCGAGGCGCCTGAGGCCGCCGCGGCGATGATCGGCGAGCGCGACCCTACCGGGATCCGGGGCCGCCTTGCCGTAGAGGAACACCGGCAGGCCGAGCGCGCCGAGCGCGTTTGCCGTGCGATGTGCGGCTTCAATCGCCGCCGGCATCGCGTCCTGCTCCAGCGGCACGAAGGGAACCACGTCCAGGGCGCCTAGAAGGGGATGAACGCCTTGGTGGCTTCCCACGTCGATGTACTCGGCTGCCGCGGCGGCAAGGGCCTCGATCGCTCCCACGAGTTCGGCAGCTTCGGCCAACAGAGTCAGCACGGTCCGGTTGTGGTCCGGGTCTGACGACACGTCGAGGACCCGCACGCCGGGCGCCGACGCGGCCTCTACGCAAGCGTCGATGATCTCTCTGCACCGGCCTTCACTGATGTTCGGCACGCATTGCAGTCGGACCATGCGGTCAGGCTAGCAACCGAGAGAAGGCTCTTCGTGGCTTGACCGATGTGGCAGGCGGAAGTACGTTGCCCGGGTGAACCCCGCCGGGCCTAGTCAGGCCGGAGACGAATGATCGAGGGCCGCGACTTCGCCGCGGCCAGCATGATCGGCGCGCGGAGGCGCCAGGAGGACGACTGGGGCGTCAACGTCGTGTCCGAGGAATCCGGCGACGACGCGCTGCTTCTCGCGGCGGTCGCGGACGGCATGGGTGGGATGCCCGCGGGCGACCAGGCGAGCAGGATCACGATCAGGGGACTCTTCGGCAGCTACCCGCTGATCGCGAAGCCGCCCGCCGAGCGTCTGCGCCTTGCGCTCGCCCACGCGAACCACGCGGTGAGGGCTGCGATCGAGGCCGACCCGTCGCTGCGGGGCATGGGGTCCACTCTGGTGGCGGCGCTGTTCTACGAGGACCACTTCCGCTGGTTGAGCGTCGGCGACTCGCACATCTTCTACTGGCGCGGCGGTGAGCTGGAGCGCGTCAATCCGCTCCACACATACGGCCGCGAACTCGACGCCCGGGCTGCACGTGGGGAGATCACAGCGAGCCACGCCGCCCTCCATCCCGACCGGGCCGCGATCACCAGCGCTGTGATGGGCCGGCCGCTTGGCGAGGTGGCCGAAGGTGAACGCGACCTGGCGGCCGGCGACGTTGTCATCCTGGCGAGTGACGGCACCGAGACGCTGTCCGATGAGGAGGTCGCCGCCATCTGCGCGGACTTCCGAACAGCGGGGGCTTCGCGGATCGCCGAGGCGATGATTCGCCGGGTCGAAGGGAAGGCGATTCCCTGGCAGGACAACGCGACGGTTGTCGTCGTATGCCCCGTTTCGCGCGCGGACTGAAGAGCAGGCGTTCGTTGCGCTAGATTGATGCCCTGGATTTCTCACGCAGGGAGGAAGCAGCCAATGAAGAGGACCTTCGCGCATGCCGCGTTTCTGTTCGTCCTGCTGCCAGCAGCGACCGCGGGCTTCGAGGCTCAACCCGCGACTCAGGAGCGCACCGCTCTGGAGCCGGGAGACACCTTCTCGGACACCTTGAGTTCGGGCGGTTCGGGCCCGGAGATGGTTGTGATTCCGTCGGGCACCTTTCGTATGGGGTGCCTCTCGGTTGAAGGGTGCAGCGAGTACGAGCTTCCGGTCCGCGAAGTAACGATCGAACAGCCGTTCGCGGTATCGAAGTACGTCGTCACGCTCGCGGAGTTCAACCCCTTCGCGCCGGGGCGAGCGCAAAAGGGCTACAAGTTTGAAGGTCCAGGGGCCAGCGCGGCGAGTTGGGTGTCGTGGGCCGACGCCAGTGCCTACGTGGTGTAGCTGTCTCAGGAGACTGGTGAGAAGTATCGGCTACTGAGTGAGGCCGAGTGGGAGTACGTTGCCCGGGCGGGTTCGACGACCCCTTACCCATGGGGCGAGGAGTTCGGCGCCAACCATGCGAACTGCTGGGCCTGTGAGGACGAGTTCCAGTTCTCGGCGCCGGTGGGCCGGTTCCCACCGAACGCCTGGGGCCTCCACGACATGGTGGGCAACGGCTGGGAGTGGGTCGAGGACTGCTGGAACGACAACCACGAGGGCGCTCCCTCCGATGCCAGCGCCCGGCTCGAAGGCGACTGCTCGTACCACGTGATCCGCGGCGGTTCTTGGCGCGACGGCCCGACGGAACTACGCTCCGCCTTCCGCCGCCCGGTGGAAAAGCGCCGGTTCAAGGGAGAGAACTTCCGCGTCGCGCGGGTGCTCGCGCCCTGACGTCCGGGGCTGCGAGGCCCCGCGCTACACCAGCCGACCCAGCAGCGTAAGCGCCGGAGCGACACGTATGCCCTCGGGCGTCACATAGTCCTTCGATCCGGTCGCCGATACCTGCCAGGCCTCGCAGTCCGGGAACCGGACCTTGAAGTAGCGGAGGCTCTTCTCGAGCTTGGCGTCGGCCCGCTTGCATTCGACGCACAGCAACGGCCGCGGGCGGTCGGTGACCACGAAGTCGACCTCCCGGCCGTCCGTGTCGCGGAAGTACCGGAGTTCGGGGTCGCGCCCCTGGGTGTCCTGCTGGTGGTGAACCACGGTTCTTTGACCACAGGAGAAAACGTCCCCGGACATTCTGGACTGCGCGGAAAATTGCGCCGGCGCCAACCGTGTAGCGGCTTGACGGCTGGTGGCCGTTGGGCGATACTGGCCAACACTTCTTAGGTGCTTGAGGTTGCCAGGTCTTCAAGAGGAGGTCTTGACCGATGCGAAAGTTCATTCTGCTGTCGTTCGTCGTGTTGTTGGTTGCGTCGGTGGCCAGCGCTCAGGAAAGCGCGGTCTCCGGGCGGCTGGTGAACGCCTCTGGCGTGGGGCTCGATGGCGTCGCAGTCGAGCTTGTCGCGGCGGAAGGCGGACAACCCGTCGGGAACGCGTTGCAGACCGTGAGGACCGGTGCGCGCGGAGTCTGGGCCTTCAGCGGCGTACCCATAGGCGAGTGGGTGGTCCGCGCCGTGATCGACGGGTCGACGGTCGGCATTCCGGTGACCGTCGGCGCCGCACCGGTGGCTGGCGTCGTGCTCGCGGCCCCCAGCGCCGTTGGCGCGGCTGCCGGGGCTGCCGCCGCGGGAGGCGGCTTGTCGGCGGCAGCGCTCGCGGGAATAGCCGGCGCGGCTGCCGTGGCTACTATTGGGATGTGGCGCGACGACCTGAGCTGACAGGTCGCTGCCGGCAGTTCCCTCACGGAGACTGCGCCTTCCGGAGTGGGCGCAACGGCTCCTGCTTGGAGCTGGTCTTCTCTGCGCCACCGTGTCGGGCGTGGCGGTCTACCACGCCGTCGGTCCTTACGGCGACGGTCCCTTCGGCGCTGGGTTCCGCCGCATCGCCCGTCCGGACGGCCAGGGTTCAACGCTCGTACGGGACTTCCACTACGCCGGCCAGACCGTTCGAGCGGTAATCGACGAACGCAGCCGCCGGGCGTCGGAGTTGCGGTTCGACCTCGACGCCGACGGCGTGCCCGAGACCCGGGCCCATGTCGACTCGGAGCAGGATGGCGTCCGCGTGGAGCGCGATCTCGACGCCGACGGCGTGACCGATCGCTGGGAGTACTACGCCGACCTGCGGGAGGCCCAGGCCGGACGGCTCGAGAAGCTCGGTTTCTCCCTCGCCGGCGACGCGGTGGCCGACGCGTGGGCGTTCCACGGGGCGGACGGGCAGCTCGTCCGCCTGGAGGTGTCCACGCGGCGTGACGGCGTCGTCGACCGCTGGGAGCACTACGAAGACGGGGTGATGGTCCGCACCGAGTCGGACGACGACGGCGACGGCCGCATCGACACCTGGTCGACCTACGTGAACGGCATTCTCGCCGCGACCGGCGCCGCACCCGTCGACGACGAGCGGCCATGAGCGTCGGCCGGCTGCGATGGTTCGTCCCGGCGACGACGCTCCTGCTCGCCTGGGGCGCTCTGGCGTTCGGGGCGGAGTACCCGTGGGCGTACGTGCCGCTTCTCGTCTGCTGCACGACGGTGGGGCTTGTCGTGCTTGTCGCCGTCCCCGGCCGGCGCGAAGCGAGGACGGTCTTCGCGGCTCTCGCCCTGGTGTTCTGCGCGGGAACGCTGCAGGTCGTGCCGCTGCCGGAACGCGTGCTGACCTTCATCAGCCCGGCGCGCTTCGAGCACGACTTCGAGGCCCTCCACGCGGCCGCGACGATGGCGGCGCTTCGCGCGGATCCGTCGGCCGGCCTCCAGCTCCACACCATCTCCATCGCGCCGTCCCGGACCCTGCTCGCGTTGGCCTTCCTGGCCGCGCTCTCGATCTTCTTCCTGGCTTGCGTGCGCGCGCTGTCGGTTGTCCGCGCGTCGGTGCTGGCCCGACGCCTCGTCGTCCTGGGGCTCGTCGTCGCCGTCGTGGCCATTGCGCAGGAAGCGAGCGGCAGCCTGCGCGCCTACGGCGTGTGGTTTCCGCGCAAGGCGTGGGAGCCAGCCGCTCCGTTCATTAACGAGAACCACCTCGCCGGCTGGTTGGTGATGACGTTCTCGCTGTCGGCTGGCTACCTCTGCGGGGGTCTGGCGCGCGGCCTGCGAAGCCGGCCGCGAGGCTGGCGCGACAGCGTGGTCCGGCTCGCGTCGCGCCATGTGAACGAACTCGTGCTGGTCGGGTTCGCGGCCCTGGTGATGCTGGTCGCCGTTTTCCTCACGGGCTCCGTCTCGGGCATGGTCTGCCTGATCGCGGCATCTTGGGCCCTGGCCGCTCTGGCGCTGCGACGGCATCAGGCAGCGGGCCGGGCAACGCGCCGGTTCGTGTGGATTCCGCTCGTTCTCGCCCTGGCGCCCGTCGCCGCCGCCCTGTGGGCCGGTCTGGACATGGTGAGGACGGAGGCCGCGGAGACCCTGGCGACCGCGCTCGACGTCGAGGGTCGGGTCGGCCTCTGGCAGGACACCCTTCGGATGGTCGGAGACTTTCCGCTCGTCGGCACGGGGCTCAACTCCTACGGCGTGGCCATGCTGGTCTACCAGACCCACGAGGTGCGGATGCACGCCGTCGAGGCGCACAACGAGTATCTGCAACTCGCGGCCGAAGGCGGCGTACTGCTCGGCCTGCCGACCGCGTTCGCGGTCGTGGCCTTCGTCCGGGCCGTGCGCCGTCGTTTCCGGGACAACGTGGACGATTCCCGGACCTGGTGGTTTCGAGCCGGCGCCGTGACGGGGCTCTGCGGGCTGGCTCTGCAATCCCTGGTCGACTTCAGTCTCCAGATGCCGGGCAACGCCGTGCTGTTCGTGCTGCTGATGGCGATCGCAGTCCATCGGCCGCGCTGGCGGCGCCGCTAGCAGTCTGTCGGATTGCCCGCGCCGCAGGAACCGGGCGAGCCGGCGTCCCCGCCGGCTTCTGACAAGGACGCGCCGCGAAGCGGCGACCATCTTGCAGCGCTAGCATCGACGGCCATGGCGCCACGCATCGCA
The DNA here is from genome assembly GCA_965247095.1 of Candidatus Multivorans sp. Classification (GTDB taxonomy): domain Bacteria; phylum Acidobacteriota; class Thermoanaerobaculia; order Multivoradales; family Multivoraceae; genus Multivorans. Next base: position 2,549,453 of record OZ251997.1, read on the forward strand.
TTCGATCTGGACGGCGTTCTCGCGGACTTCTCCGCCGCCTATGGCCGGATCGCGGATCGCCTGTTCCCCGAATCGCTTCAAGCGGAGAACGAGGAGGCGGCGCCAGCCCCCGAGCTGTCGTCGCGCCGCCGAAATCGTGTCTGGAAGACAATCCGCTCGACGCCGGACTTCTGGCTGACCCTCGACCCGATCGATCCTGCCGTCGTTCCGCTACTCAATGAGCGCGCGGTCAATGGGCGGTGGGAGCTGTTCTTCGTCACGCAGCGTCCGGCCACCGCCGGCGATACCGTGCAGCGGCAGACGCAGCTCTGGCTCGCGGAGCACGGATTCGCGCTGCCGAGCGTCATCGTGCACGAAGGTTCCCGGGGCGCTCTGGCCGCCGCCCTGGAGCTGGACGCCCTGGTCGACGACACCGTGGAGCACTGCGTCGACGTCATCAGCCAATCGTCCGCAAGGACGATTCTGGTGGCGCCGGAAACGGACGAGGCGACCGAGGCGAACGCCAGGCGGCTGGGCATCGAGCTGTGCGGCGGTCCAGCCGCCAGCGTCGACCTCCTGGACGCGGCGATGGAGCGGCAGGCCACCGGGTTCTTTCGCCGGGCACGCCGTGCCGCGGCCGGTTGGCGCCAGCGGCGGCGTTAGCGCCGCGACGCGGTCCGCTCCGGGTTGCCTGGCCTTGCCCGGTCAGATGCGGAAGACGTGGCCGGCCTTCACGCCGGCGAGCGCGTTGCGCGTGTCCAGGACGAGCGGCGCGCGCTCGACGATCCCGTCGTAGTCGACGTCCTCGTGGTGGGTCGTGATCACGAGGCAGTCGACGCCGGCGTCCAGCGCTTCGTCGAGAGGCACGTGCGGCAGAGGAACTCCGTCCGTCTCGACTTCCGGCACGAACGGGTCGCTGTAGGTGACGGCAGCGCCCTGGTCCGTGAGCAGTTGGGCGACTGCCAGCGCCGGCGAGTTCCGGACGTCGCTCACGCCCGGCTTGTAGGCAACGCCGGAGAGGTGGATTCGGGCACCGTCGGTGACTCTCGAACGCGTGTCGAGCACCTCCGCGACCCGCCGCGCGACGTAGCCTGGCATGTTGGCGTTGATGTCGGCGGCCAACTCGATGAAGCGGCTCTCGAAGCCGCTCTGGCGGGCGCCCCAGGCCAGATAGTGCGGGTCGACGGGTATGCAGTGGCCGCCGAGCCCGGGTCCGGGCTGGAAGGACATGAAACCGAAGGGCTTCGTCGCGGCCGCCTCCACGACTTCCCAAACGTCGACGTCGAGGCTCCGGCAGATCAGGGCGAACTCGTTCGCGAGGCCGATGTTGACCGAGCGGAACGTGTTCTCGAGCAGCTTGACCGTCTCGGCGACGCGCGTCGACGACACGGGTACCACGACTTCGACGATCTGTTCGTAGAGGGTCGTCGCCAAGCGCGTCGACTCGGAATCCAGACCGCCGACGATGCGCGGAATGGAGCTGGTCGCCCAGTCCCGGTTGCCCGGGTCGAGCCGCTCTGGGGAGAAGGCGAGGAAGAAATCGCGGCCGGCACGCAGTCCGCCGGCCTCGAGCCGAGGCCTCACGAACTTCTCGACGGTACCGGGCCAGGTCGTCGACTCGAGGACGACCAGTTGGCCGGGGCGAAGGCATCGCGCCACTTCCTTCACGGCGGCGGCCACGTGCGACAGGTCCGGGTCCCGGGTCTTGTCCAGCGGCGTGGGAACGCAGATGCTGATCGTGTCGATGTCGGCGAGCACGCTGAAGTCGGTGGTCGCGCTGAGCTGGCCGTCGGCGATCAGGGCCCGGACCGCCGCGTCGGGGATGTCGGCGACGTGCGACTCGCCGCTGCCCAGGCGTTCGACCTTGTCCCGGTCGATGTCGATGCCCACCGCTTCGAACCCGGCCTCGGCCAGCGACACGAGCAGCGGCAGGCCGACGTATCCGAGGCCGATGACTCCGGCACGGGTCCGGCGGGCGCCGATCGCCGCTTGCAGTTCCTCCACCGACGGCGGCCGCGCACGCGGACGTTCGGCGTACCTGGATATGGACATTCTTCGATCTCCTGATCCCGTGTAGTGGTTCAGGCAGATGTGAGACGTAAGGGTTTGCAATGAGATAGGGAAATCTCAAAGCTACGGTACAGTACAGGAACTCGACACAAATCGTCCCTGCCTTGGCTCGTCCACGCACGCACCCGCGCCGTGTGCGACAATGGGCCTCCACAATCGGCAGGTCGCCGCCGGCGCGGAGAGAACAGGATCAACCATGTGCGGCATCGCCGGGCACTTCGCGTGGCGCTCCGACGCACCTCCGGTCGACCGCGAGGCCCTGGCCCGGACGTGCGATGGGATGGCGACCCGAGGACCCGACGGCGAGGGCCTCTGGCTGGATGCGCCGCGGCGGGTCGGCCTGGCACACCGGCGGCTGGCGATCATCGATCCCTCCGCGGACGGGGCGCAGCCGATGGCCTTCGACGGGGGCCGGCTTGTCATCTCCTTCAACGGCGAGATCTACAACTTCCAGAGCCTGCGCCGGTCGCTTGCGGCGGCGGGGCGCCGCTTCCGCACCGCCTCCGATACCGAGGTACTGCTGCATCTCTACGATCGCGAAGGACCCGCGATGGTTGGCAAGTTGCGGGGCATGTTCGCGTTGGCGATATGGGATGAGGCGCGCCGGGGGCTCTTCCTGGCCCGCGACGGCTTCGGCATCAAGCCCCTGTACTACGCGGACACCGGCGGCGTGCTGCGGTTTGCGTCGCAGGTCAAGGCCCTTTTCGCTGGCGGCGGCATCGACACGGCGTCTTCCGCCCCCGGCCGGGCAGGCTTCTTCGTCTGGGGTTGCGTTCCGGAGCCGTGGACGTTCTTCGAGCACATCCGGTGCCTGCCCGCCGGCTGCTCGCTCTGGATCGACGGCGCCGGCGCCCGTGCGCCGGCGCCACACTTCGACATCGTTGCGGAGCTCGAACGCGCCGAGGAGGCGCCGGCCCCGGCCGATCCCGATGCGCTGCTCGCCGCGGTCCGGGACACGGTGCGGCAGCACTTGGTCGCGGACGTTCCGGTCGGCGTGTTCCTGTCCGCCGGCCGGGATTCGGCGACGGTCGCCGCTCACGCCGCGAACGTCGCGCCGGACCCGGTGCGCGCCGTCACCCTCGCCTTCGACGAGTTCGCCGGCGGCCGGAACGACGAGGCGCCGCTTGCCCGCGAGGTGGCGGCCCGGTATCGGCTGCCGCACCAGGTCAGGCGCGTCGCCGAGCGGGACTTTCGCGACGCCCGCGACGACCTGCGGCGGGCCGGGGCCCTGGTGGACACGTTCTTCTTCCGGCGGATCGCGCCTCTGCTCGTCGGGAAGCGCCCGGCGGGCAAGCGCGAGTTGCCGGCGACGCCGGCCGGGCCCGCGCCGGCCCGCGCGATGCGGGCCTGGGCGCGCCACGTCGCCGGCGAGTGCTACGCATGACGGCCGCCCGGGCCTCAGGCGGGCCGGAAGCCCCGCGCACGGACAGCGGAGGGGACCTGGCCGGCGGCGTCGCTGCGCCGGTGCGGCAGGCGGCGCCCGACCTGCGCGACGTCCTCTATCTCTTTCCCCTGCTCTTCGGCGCGCCCGGCGGCATTCAGACCGTCTGCCGGGACATCCTGCGAGCGATGGTGCAGGGCTGGCCGTCCGCACGCCATCGGGTGCTGCTGTACCACGACCGGGAGGTTCCCGCCTGGGCCGACGAAGCGTACGGCGATGCCCGCCTCCTGCCGTGCGGAACGGCGCGCGGCGCGAGCCGCCTCCGTTACGCCCATGCCTTCGCCCGGGCCCTGATGCGGCGACGCCCCGGCCTGGTCGTGGCCGGCCATGCCGGTCTGGCGCCGCTCGCCGGCCTGTCGAAGCGCCTGCTCGGCGTGCCCTACGTCGTCTGGCTCTACGGCATCGAGATCCGCCGGCTCCGCGGGCGCTCCCGATTGGCCGCCCTGCGGCAGGCGGATCGCCTGGTGACGGTCAGCCGGCACACCCGGCGCGAACTGGACGCCGTCGCGCCGGCGGCGAGTTTGCGGTCCGTAATCTTGCCGAACGCCGTCCATGATCGTTTCCGCCCCGGCGGCGGCGCCGCGGTGCGCCGGCGGCTCGGCCTCGACCAGGAGCCGGTGCTGCTGACGGTCGCCCGTTACGACGCCGCCCAGGGCCACAAGGGGTACGACCTCGTCGTGCGCGCGCTGCCCGCCATCCTCGTCCGGTGCCCGGACACGCGCTACGTGCTCGTGGGCCAGGGCGACGACTTGCCGCGCGTGCGGGCCCTGGCCCGCGGTCTCGGCGTGGACCACGCCGTGGTCTGCGCCGGCGCGGTGCCCGACGAGGAGTTGCCGGCCTGGTACGACGCCTGCGACCTCTTCGTCATGCCGAGCCGGGGCGAGGGCTTCGGCCTCGTGTACATCGAGGCGCTGGCGTGCGGCAAGCCGGTCATCGCGGGCGACCGGGACGGTGGAAGGGACGCGCTGCTGGACGGACGCCTCGGGATGATGGTCGACCCGGACGACGCCGACCGGCTGGCCGAGGCCGTCCTGGAGTTCCTCACCGGTCGGGCCCCCGCCGAGCTGACCGATCCGGTGCGACTGCGCCGGGAGTGCCTGCGGCATTTCGGCTTCGCCGCCTTCGAGGAGCGGATCCGGGACCTCGTCGCCGGGCTGGAGGCGTGACGTGCGCCCGCGGGACTGGCTGTTCGACCGGTTGATCGGCCGCCTCGGCGATCTCGTGGGCCGGGCCAACCTGGTGCGGACGGGCGCCTGGCTCAGCCGGGCCGGCCGACTCGACGCGCCGGACGCGCTGGACCGCAACGGCGAACGCCTGGTTCAGCGGACCGTGGCGCGCCATGCCGGCGAGCTGGCGACCGTCGTCGACTGCGGCGCCCACACCGGCGAATGGTCCGCCGCTCTGCTCACGGCGTTCCGGCGGCATGGGACCGCCGGGGCGCTCCGTCTGCACTGCTTCGAGCCGTCGGCGCCGACGTTCGAAGCGCTGAGCGGGAACCTGGCGCCGCGCGCCGGCGACCGGGCGTCGATCCATCTCGTTCGCCAGGCACTTTCCGCGCGGAGCGGCGAGGCGAAGCTGCACGTCGTCCACGAGGCGGCCGGGACCAACTCGCTGGCGCCGGACGCCGCCGGCAGCGCCGCCGGCATCGCCGCCACGGAGGACGTCGAAACGACGACGCTGGCGGCTTACGCGCGGGAGCGCGGCATCGCCAGGATCGACCTGCTGAAGATCGACGTCGAGGGACACGACGTCGACGTGCTCCAGGGCGCTGCCGAACTCATCGAGGCGGGCGCCATCGACGTGATTCAGTTCGAATACAACCAGCGCTGGATCTCCGCTGGACGCCTCTTGCGGGATGCCTTCCGATTGCTGGCGGCGGCCGGCTACGCGATCGGAAAGGTGACGCCCCGGGGCATCCAGTGGCAGCCGGAGTACGACTGGCGGATCGAATCGTTCGTCCAGGGCAACTGGGTCGCCTGTCTGCTCCATCGAGTCGAGCAGTTCCCCCGCGCGCCCGACTGGCTCAGCGGCGCGGAGTGAGGAACCCGATGCGGGTTCTCTTGAGGCGTGCCGGCCTGTCCGCCGCCAGCCTGCGCCGCTACGGCCGGGATCTGGGGGTCGTGGTCGCCGGCCGCGGCCTGACCGCGCTGGGTGCCCTCATCGGCGTGCGGATCCTGACCGAGGCCGTCCCGCCCGCCGCCTTCGGCCGCTACAAGCTGGCGCTCGCCGCGCTCTCGCTGTTGGCCGCGGTGCTGGTGCGACCGTTCATCCAGTACGCGATGCGCGCGTACCATGCCGCCGCGGCGGCCGGCGCCGCGGAGGCGTTTCTTGCGAGTTCGCGCCGCTGGCTCAGGCGGTACGTCGGCGTGCTGAGCGTGGCGGCGGCGGCGGCCGGCTACCTGCTGGCCATCGGCGGGCAGCGGCTGTCGTTGGCCGAGCTGGCTGGCGTGGTCGCGATCCTGGCGCTGCAGGCGTTGGTCGACTACGACCGGTCGCTCTCCGTCACCCGCGCCCGGCAGCGCGATGCGGAGGCAATCAGCGTTGCGATGCGCTGGTCGATTCCGTTCGCTGTCGCGGCGCTCGTTCGCTTCGACCGGTCGCTATGGACGATCCTGCTCGCCCATGCCGGCGCCTTGGCCGTGATCGTCGCGGTCCGGCGGCTGCGCACTACGCCGGCGCGTGGCGAGACCGCGCCGGCGGGCGCCCACGCCGGTGCCGTGTCGACGGCGCGGGCCTGGCCGTTCGCGTGGCCGCTCATGGTCGCCGGCTGCCTGGGATGGCTGCTGCACGAGAGCGATCGCTTCATCCTGAGCCACTACCACGGCGATCTGCAGGTCGGTCTCTACTCGGCCGCGTACGCTCTCGTGTCGGCGCCGTTCACCATCATCGCCGGGATCGCCGCGCAGGTCATGTACCCGGCAGTGATGGCGGCCGGCGTCCGCCGCGAGGGTGCCTCGACGCTGCCGGGGCCGATGCTGGCGGCAACGCTCCTCGTCGGCGCCGGCGGCGTGTCGGCGGTCTGGTTGTGGGGCGACCGGCTGGCCGCGTTGCTTCTGGCCGAGAGCTACCGCGACGGCGTCTCGAACCTGCTGCTCTGGATTGCCCTGGGGTACGCCTGCCTGGGCGTCTCGTATTCCTTCGACCTGGCGGCCCACGGGTCCGCGAAGACGAGGTACATGATGATCGCGTCCGGCGTCGCGGCGGCCGCGAACGTCGGGCTCAACCTGCTGCTCGTGCCCGCGGGCGGCGCCGAGGCCGCCGCCGTCGCCACCGCCGCGGCCCTGGTCCTGTACGCGGCGTCCATGGCGGCGCTTGTCGCCCGCGACGCCTGGCGTGGACGATGACCAGGCTCTCTGGAAGATCGCGGAGTTGGCTCGCGGCCGGGCGCGGCGGCCCGAGTGGGTCCGCGTAGACTGACAAGGTGATTCGCAACCTCGGTGCCCGCCCGAGCGCGGACGGCTACCGGCCGGTGCCCGCCGCGGCACGGCACCGGCTCGTCATCCCGGCGCTTCAGCTCGCGCACGTGGCGTGGTTCGGCTCGATGCTGAACGCGGGCTACGACGCCTTCGCGCTTGCCGCCAGCGGCGTGGCGTCGGCGGCGCTGTACGCATGGTTCGTCGTCGCGGAGTACCGGTGGAACGGCTACCGGCCCACGCCGATCCTGTTCTACCTCGGCGCCTCCGCCCTCCGGCTCGGCGCCGGCGCGCTGTTCCTGGTCGTCGCGATGGCCACCGAGGAAGAACGCTTCTTCACGCTCGGCCGCCAGGACGTATCGGGGTACCTCATGCAGGGGCACTGGCTGGCGCTGCTGGGAGACTGGTGCGTCGTCGCGGGCTACTTCCTGGTCGCCTCCCGGTTCCGGCCTCGCCCGCCCGTGGCGGCCGTGATCGCGCCCGGCCTGTGGCCGCGCGTGTGGGCGGCGGGTCTCGCCACCTCCGCCGCGAGCGGCGCGCTGCGCCTGTCTGAGCCCTGGCTCCCGTTGAGCGGACTGGGCAGGCTGACTTCCTTCATGACGGACTACGGCGTGGCGGGCGGCGTCTGCCTCATGTTCGTGGCTGCCCTGAACCTGGGCCAGGGACGGCCTTCCTGGCCGCGGGCCGGCGTCGCGGTCGTCTTTCTGGCGCTGGACCTGGTGGACGGGTTGTACTCGTACATGAAGTCCGACATCCTGGTTGCCGCGCTGCCGCTGGTGCTGGTGGCGACCGACCGGCGCGCGCGAAGGTGGCTGTCGGCACGCTTCTCCCGCCGGCGGGCGGTCGCCACGGTTGTGCTGGTAGCCCTCTTCTTCCTGTTCGTCGTCGGGACCTATTCGCCGCCCCACCGGGACGCGCTGTGGCAGGCGGGCGTCGGCGACGCGCGGCCGCTTCGCTACGACGTGCCGGTGGCGTCGTTCCTGGTCGACGCGCTGCGCAGCGCCGTGCCCGGCACCGAGGGATTCGCCGAGACGCACCGCTTTCCGAACGGCGCCTGGAGACTGATCGGACGCATGGCCCTCACCCCCTACATCGCCTGGGTGTATCGTGATGTGGAGAGGGCGGGTACCCTTGAAGAGAACTTCCTCGAGGAGCTCCTGGTGGCCGTCACGCCGCGCGTCGTCTGGCCGAACAAGCCGGAGATTTCGTTCGGGCGGGAGTTCACGGTGATCCTCGGGGAGGCCGGCAGTACCGACAGCGTGAGCAGTTCGACGGCCGTCACCCTGCAGGGCGCCTACTACTGGTGGGGCGGATACCCGGCGGTGGTGCTGGGATGCGCGCTCACCGGCGCCGGCTTCGCACTCGCGTGGCTGCTGTTCCGGGATCAGTGGCTGCTGAACCCGGTGGCCGCCGTGGCCTGCCTCGCGCTGTGCCACGAGGGGTTCCGCTGGTTCGAGAGCGCGCTGCTCGGCAGCTTCCCCCTGTACCTCTACCTGTTCATCGTCTTCGTGCCGCTGCAGTACGCGGCGCGGCGGGTCCTGGGCTATCGCCCCGCGCCCGCGCCCGCGCCCGCGACCGCCAGACTGCGGATGAGGCGGGTCTGAACGCGCTGCGCGTCGTCGTGACCGGCGAGAGCTGGCACGGCTCGGACTGCACCGGCCTCGCCCGGGGGTTCCGGGAGCTGGGCCACGCGGTGGAACTCGTCGGCTGGGACCGGTTCTTCCCCGCCGTCGACCGCTCCCTCGCCGCTCGCGGCGTCCGGCGGGCGCTGAGCCCGTTGTACCAGTCGCAGTTCAACCGCCGGGTGCGCGAGTCGGTCCGCCGCCTGCGGCCCGACCTCGTGGTGGTCTTCAAGGGCACAGCGGTCGCGCCGGCGACCCTGGCCGACGCCCGCCGGCGCGGCGTCTGGCTGTGCAATTTCTGGCCCGACGTTTCGACCGCCGGCCACTGGCGCGTGGACCAGCGCATCTTCCGCCTCTTCGACCACATCTTCACCACCAAGTCGTTCGGTGTCGCCGACCTCAAGGGCCGGCACGGCCTCACGAACGTGTCGTTTCTGCCGCATGCCAGCGATCCGCCGGTCCACCGCCCGATCGCCTCCGACCGGCCCCTGACCGACGCGCCGGCCGTGTCGTTCCTGGGCCGGCAGTCGCCCCGCAAGGAAAGCCTGCTGGCGACCCTGGCGGACGCCATCGGGCCGGAGAGGCTGGCCGTCTGGGGGGACGGCTGGGATCGGGCCGAATCGGCCGCGCTGCGGCGCGCCGTCCGGGGCGGTTCCATCTTTGGCGACTTCTACGCGCTGGCGATTGGTGAATCGCGGATCAACCTCGGCTTGCTTTCGGAGAGAGTGCCCGGCGCGAGTTCGGGCGACCGCATCACCTCGCGCACCTTCCAGATTCCGGCCAGCGGCGGGTTCCTGTTGCACGAACGCACGACGGAGCTGGCCCACTACCTCGAGGAGGGGCGGGAAGTGGCCTGTTTCGGCGCGCCGGCCGAGCTGGTCGAGAAGGTCCACTACTATATGGAGAACGAACCGGAGCGCGTCCGCATCGCCGAGGCCGGGCAAGAGCGCTGCGTGCGCGAGAACCGCTGGTCGCAGCGGGCAAGGGTCATTGTCGAGAAGTTCCAGGCCGCGTCGCGGCCGACCGGGCCGGCGCCGACCTCCTGATCCGTGGCGGCGGGACGCGATGAACCAGCACGGGACCGATTACCGCGCCGCGATCTACCCTGACTACACACAGGTGGCCGGGGGAGCGGCCGCGTTCGACCGCGCGGCGGCCGACCGTTGGGCGCCGTGTCTCGACTACTACCTCCGCGGCTGGCTGCCCGGCCGCCGGGATGCGCGCATCGTGGACTTGGGATGCGGCGACGGGCGCTTGCTGTACCTACTGTCGAAGCGGGGGTACGGCCACCTGACCGGCGTGGACGTGAGCGAATCGCAAACACGGGTCGCCCGGCAAGTCGCCCATCCGGTGTTGACCATGGACGCGGTCGAGTGGCTGAGCCGGTGCGCCGAACCTCTCGATCTCCTGCTGGCCATCGACCTCATCGAGCACCTCACCAAGAGCGAGGCGCTGGAGTTCATCGCGCTCTGCGCGTCCCGCCTGCGTCCCGGCGGCCGGCTGATACTCCAGACTCCGAACGCGGCCAGCCCCTTCGTCGGCGCGGTACGCCACGGCGACATCACGCACGAGCAGTGCTTTACGCCGTCGTTGCTGACGGCGCTGTTGGAGCGGGAAGGCCTGACCCGAGTCGAGACGCGCGAGGCCTGCCCGGTGCCGTGGACGTACAGCTTTCCCTCCACCGTGCGCTACGGCTGCTGGCGGATCGTTCGCGGCGCGTTCGCCCTGCTGAACCTGGTCGAGACGGGCAGCGCCGGCGGCGGCGTGCTGACGCGGGTCTTCCTGGCCTCCGCCGTCAAGCCGGACCTGGCGTAGCGCCAGGACCATTCCAGGGTCCGACGCTTCGCCTCGGATGCGGGCAGGATGCCCGCGTTCCCAGGTTCGGAGAGCGGGCCGTCAGTCGGTCCGTACCCACTCGGGCTTCTCCGGGCGGTGGCCCCGCAGCCACTCGCAGGTAACGACCATGCGCCGGCCCATCTCGGGCCACGAGTAGTCCGCCGCCATCCAGCGCCTTCCCCGCAGGCCCATCTCCGCCAACTCGGCCGGGTCGCGGGCGAGCGCGTCGCGGAGGGTTGCGGCGAGGGTTTCCGACCCCGTCTCGATGCACCAGCCGGCGTCCTGGGTCGCAAGCGTGCTCCACGGGGTGGCGCGCGTGGTGATGACGGGCGTGCCCGCGGCCAGCGCTTCGGCGACGGTCACCCCGAAGCTCTCGGAGTGCGACGGAAGGACGTAGAGATCGGCGCCGCGGTAGGCGTCCCACTTGGCGGCGCCGCGCAGCTCGCCGGCGAAGCGAACCCGTTCCGCGCCTCGCTCGGCCGCTCGGCGCCGGAGCATGTCCGCGTAACCGCTGCTGCCCCGGCCGTCGATGTCGTTGCCGACGATCGCCAGCCGCCACGCGGGAAACCGGTCCTGCACGAGGCGCCACGCGTCGATGAGTGCGTCCGCGCCTTTCACCGGGTGCAGACGAGCCAGGAACAACAGGGTCCTGGCCTCGCCACGCGGCTTCGGCGCCGGGGCCAGGGACGGCAGATCGATGCCGTTCGGAATGACGGCGACGGGTTGGCGAAACCCGAGCCGGCGCACGTCCTCGTACTCCTGTTCCGCGGTGGCGTGAAAGCAGGCCGCCCGCTTCAGGGCGGGCCGCTGCAGGGCGGCCCAGAACAGCAGCTTGGTAGCGGAGTGATGGCGCATCGCCCACGCTGACAGCGAGCCCCGGGGCGAGACGATCAGCGTCGCGCCGCCCTTGCGCGCGGCCCAGGCCGGATACACGACGCTCATCCGCCAAAGGCCGTGGGCGTGCAGGATGGCGGCGCGCCCGGGGCGCGCCCGCGCATTGAGCCACCGCCTCAGCGCGGGCGAACTGCCCAGCAGGAGCGGTCCGCGTCCTGGCGCGAACTGGCGCAGGAAAGCCGGCGGCGGCCGGTCCGGGTCGGCGTCGGGCGTGGCAACGACGGCGTCGGCGCCGGCCGCGATCATCGACTCGCACAGGCGGACCACCGTGTAGGACGGCCCGCTCGACTCCCGAGCCACAGAAGGCGTCACGTGGACGACCGTCGGCGCCGGCGCCGCGTCGCACAACGGCGGACGACGCGCCCGATCGGGGAACCCGTTCAACTCGATTCGTTCAGCCCGCCACCAACTCGCGCGACGGCCGGCCGCCCGCCGCGAGCTGCAAGCTGTCGAGCGCCTGCAACAGCCCCTCGCCGTGCGCCAGGCGCTGGTTCGCGCGACCGATGCGCAGGGACGCCCGCGACATCGCCTCGCGCCGCTCGCGGGAGTCCAGGATCCGGGCCAGCGCCGACGCGAGCGCCTCCACGTCGCCGCACCGATACACGTAGCCGTTCAGGCCGGACCTCACGTCGTCGGTGGACCCGTGGTTGCCGCAACGATGCGAGAGGACGACGGGCAACCCCGCGTAGACGGCTTCGCTGACCGCGAGCGGGTGCGGGTCGATCTCGGAGCAGTGGACGTACACGTCGGCCGCACAGTAGTAGTGCGCCAGGGTTCGCGGTTGGACGAAGCCGGCGAAGACCACGCCGCCGGGGCCGCGCGCCCGCGCCAGGCGCCGCAGACGCGGCTCCTCGGCGCCCGACCCCGCCAGGATCACGGTCACGTCGTCGCGCGCCGCTCGAACGCGGTTCGAGAAGGCGACCAGGTCCCGCTGCCGCTTTCTCGACACGAGCTTGCCGGCCATCAGGACCACGTGGTGGTGGCCGGGAATGCCGTGCCGGCCGCGTATGGCGGCGCGTTGCTCTTCACGGTTCTCGAGGGCCTGTTCCGCCGAACCGGTGTCGATGGAGAACGGGGAGCGGATGAACCGCTCGCCCGCCACGCGATAGCGGCGCAGGTAGGCTTCGTTCGCGTCGCCGATCGTCAGGAACCGGTCGACTCCTCGCAGGAGAACCGGCAGCACGAGTGCCTTGGCTGCCCGCCTGGCCCAACTTCGCCTGTGCCGGAGTTCGGAATCCGTGATCATGACGACAGGCACGCCCTGGCCCCGGGCCCACCGGGCGGCCCGTCGCTGCAGGCGCTGCGTGTAGCCGTAGACCACGACGCAGTGCGGCCGGAAACCGGCGAGCCGCTCCTCCACCGCCGCCACGTCGAGGGTCGCCGTCACGGGCCGGTCGTCGGCGCCGGGCAGGAACTCGTGCGGGAAGTCGAGCGTCAGACCCTGCCACCGGACGCTCGCGGCGAAACCCGCGTCATGGTACGGTTCAAGGCCCTGTCGCGACGCAAAGAAGACTCGGAGGTTTATGCCGTCAAGCCGTGCCCAGCTTGAGTACTGCGGGCAGAAATGCTGAATGGGGTGACTGACGACGAGGGCCAGCCTGACCGGCTGGCCCTCTGCGCCGGCAGCCGGCACCGTCAACGCGCCTGCTGAAGGCTGCTCCATGAGGCCGATCATACGGCAGTCCATCCATGGGGGCAGCACTGGCGGTCGACTCGTGAGGCAGGTGGTCTTCTCTCGCCGGAACGGCAAAGTGCGGCTGGCGGACGCGCCCGTGCCGGCCTGCCCGCCCGGCGGCGTACTGGTCCGCACGCGCTGCAGCGTGGTGTCGTCCGGCACGGAACGGCAGGTGCTGGAGCTGGCGCGCAAGAGTCTCCCCGGCAAAGCGACGGCGCGCCCCGACCTGGTGCGGCAGGTGCTCGGCAAGGTGCGTACCGAGGGGATCGCCGCGACGGTGGAGAAGGCCCGGGCGACCCTCGACGAGGTGCTCCCCCTGGGCTACTCGGCCGCCGGCGAGGTGGTCGAGGCGGGAGCGAAGGCTGGCGGTCTGCGGCCTGGCGATCGCGTCGCGGTGGCGGGAGCAGGCCATGCCACCCACGCCGAGTTCAACGCCGTTCCCCGCAACCTGTGCGCGAGAGTCCCCGCGGGGGTCTCGTACGCGGACGGCGCATTCGCCACGGTCGGCGCCATCGCGATGCAAGGCGTCCGGCAAGCCCAGCCCAAGATCGGCGAGCGGGTCGCGGTGATCGGCCTGGGGCTGATCGGTCTGCTGACGGCGCAGATTCTGAAGGCCAACGGTTGCGCGGTGCTGGGCGTCGACCCTGACGGCGAGCGGGTGGCTCTGGCCCGCCGTCTGGGGGTCGACATCGCGGTCGTCGAGGGAGGCGTCGCGGCGTGCGAAGAGCTCACGGGCGGTCGCGGCGCCGACGCCGTCATCATCGCTGCCGCCACGCCAAGCGCCGAGCCGGTCTCGAGCGCGGCGGAGATGTCGCGCCGTGGGGGGCGGGTGGTCGTAGTGGGCCTGGTCGGGCTGAACGTGCCGCGCGAACCGTTCTACCGCAAGGAACTCGACCTGCGCCTGTCCACTTCCGCCGGTCCGGGCCGCTACGACCCGGTCTACGAGGAACAGGGACAGGACTACCCGTTCGCCCACGTGCGCTTCACCGAGCAGCGCAACATGGAGAGTTTCCTCTACCTGGCCGAACAGGGCCGGGTAACGCCCGCGGCGCTGGTGACGCACCGGCTGCCCATCGCCGACGCGCTCGACGCCTACGACGTGCTCGAGGGCAAGCAGCCGGAGGCGGCGTCGGGACGAGCGCTCGGCATCCTGCTGGAGTACCCCGACGACGCCGCCCTGGACCGGACGGTACGCCTCGACGCCGCAGGGGGGAGGAGGAGGGGCGCCGCCCTGGGCGAGGAGGCAGCCGCGGGCGTCGGCGGCGGCGACCTCCGGGTGGGGATCTTCGGGGCCGGGCGGTTCGCGCGCGGCGTCCTGCTGCCACACTTGGCGAAGAAGCCCGGCGTGCGCCTGGCCGGGGTGTGTACCCGCAGCGGTCGCAGCGCGCTCGACGCGGCCGAACGCTTCGGCTGTGCAGTCGCCACCAGCGATCCGGCGCGGCTGCTCGCCGACCCCGGCGTCGACGCGGTGGTTGTCGCCACCAACCATGCCAGCCACGCGCAGTTGGCGGCGGCGGCACTGCGGGCCGGCAAGCACGTGTTCGTCGAGAAGCCGTTGTGCATCTCGGAGGCCGAGCTCGACGAGGTCGAGCAGGCCCTGGCCGACGCCCGCGAGGCCGGGAGCAAGCCCTGTCTGACGGTCGGTTTCAACCGCCGCTTCTCCCCGCATGCCCGAGCGCTGCGAACCTCTCTCGCCACCGGGTCCCCGGGCGGAGGAGCGAGCCTGCCCCGGTTCGTCGCCTACCGGGTCAACACGGGCCCGGTTCCGGCCGGGAGTTGGCTGATCGACCCCCGCGAAGGCGGCCGCGTCGTCGGCGAGGCGTGCCATTTCGTCGACTTCTGCGGCGCGCTGATCGACGCCGACCCCGTGGAGGTGACGGCCGCCGGCATCGCTTCGGGCGGGCCCGACGACGCGGCGGTCGACACCGCGGTCGTCACCGTGCGCTACGCCGGCGGATCGCTGGCGACGATCCAGTACGTGACGGTCGGCCACCCGAACCTGGCGAAGGAGCGGTGCGAGGCGTTCGCGGGCGGCCGGACCGCCGTCCTGGACGATTTCCGCGTCACGAAATGCCATGGCGGCGGCCAGAACCTGCGCGGCCGGCAGGCGAAGGGACATGCCGAGGCGTTGGACGCGTTCGTCGACGCCTGCCGGGATGGCGGCGCCTGGCCGATTCCTTGGCGGAGTCTCGTCGCCACCCACCGGGTGTGCTTCGCCGCCGTCCGCAGTCTCCGCACCGGCCGCCCGGTCGCCGTGGACCTGCCGTCATGAACGGCCGCCGGCCTGTACCTGCGAAGGGGCCGGTCGACCGTGGCTGGCCTGCCAGCGCGGCTCGGTTCCTGCGGACGATCCGCCACCTCCGCGCGCGCCAGATCGCGCATCAGGCCCTGCACCGGCTCCGCGCTCGATTTTCGGTCCCGCCGCTCCCGCCCTCTCCGAAGGGCGCCTGCCGGCCGGCGCCCTGCCGGCCGTCGGCGGACGGCCTGCCGCCGCCCGCCGCGGTCGATCAACCGGCCATCGGCAAAGGAGTCCTGGCGTTTCAGAACCGGCCCGCCAACGTGGGCTTCCCGCCCGATTGGAACCGCACCGACCAGCCCCTGCACTGGCTCTACCACCTGCACTACCACGACTACCTGTGGGAACTGTCCTTCGAGCAGGCGAGTGCGGTCGCCAGCCATTGGATGGCCCACCATCCGCCCGGTCCGGCCCGCACCGGGTGGGACCCCCATCCGACGTCGCTCCGGCTCACGAACTGGTGCGCGCTGTTCCTGGGACGCCACCGCGACAGGACCCTTGCCGAACCCGCGTTCCGGGACGCGCTGTGGGCGAGCGTCCACCGGCAGGCGACGCACCTCACGCGCAACCTGGAGTGGCGGCTGCTCGGCAACCACCTGCTCGAGAACGCGGCGGCCCTGGCCCTGACCGGGAGCTGCTTCGACCATGCCGACGCGGACCGCTGGCTCAAGGCGGGCCGGAGGCTCCTGGCGCGGGAGCTGCGGGAACAGATGCTGGCGGACGGAGGGCACATCGAACGCTCGCCGATGTACCAGTGCCGGGTTCTCTGGGTGCTGCTGCTCCTGCGCGCCGCCGGGCGGCCGGCACTCCGGGAGCTGGTGCACCCGTACCTGGCCCCCGCGGCCGAGGCGCTGGCCGCCCTGACCCATCCCGACGGCGGCATCGCCCTGCTGAACGACAGCGCGCTTGGCGTCTACCCCGCGCCGGAGGTTCTGGTGCGGGCGGCCGGGTCGGAACCGGCCCCGGACGGTCCGTTCGCGCTCGCCGAGACCGGCTACTACGGCGCTCGCACCGCCGCCGGCGACTACATCGTCTGCGACGCCGGGCCGCTCGGCCCGGACTACCAGCCGGGGCACGGCCACGCCGATCTGTTCTCGTTCGAACTGGATTCGCGGGGCGCCCGGGTCGTCGTCGACAGCGGCGTGTCCAGCTACGAGGCGGGCGCGGTGCGCGACTACTGCCGGTCGACGCGGGCCCACAACACGGTCGAGGTCGCCGGAAGCGATTCCGCCGAAATGTGGGCCGCCTTCCGGGTGGGGCGGCGCTGCCGGCCCCGCGGCGTGCGCTGGACGGCGGGCGCCGACTGCTTCGAGCTGTCCGGCCGGCACGACGGCTACCGGCATCTTCCGGGCCGGCCGGCGCACGCACGGACCTTCCGCTGGCAAATCGGTTCGAGGCTCGACATCGTGGACCGGGTGGTCGCCTCGCGCCCCGTCCGCTCGGTCGCCCGACTGCATTTCCATCCGCACTGCCGCCTCGGCAAGCCGCGCGGCGGCGCCTGCGCGGTTTCGTTTCCGGGCGGGAGTGCTCGCCTGTCCTGGTCGGGCTGGGAGGCGGTCGGGGACGAGGCGTCCTGGTACTGCCCCGAGTTCGGAGTCGAGCGGCCCAATCCGTGTCTGGCGTTCTCGATCACCGCGGCCGCCATGCGGGCATCGATCCGCATCGAGGGCGTCTGATGCGCATCCTGTTCTTCTCCCACTACTTCCCGCCGGAGAGCAACGTGCCGGCCATCCGTACGCACGCGCATTGCAGGCGCTGGGCCGCGGCCGGCCACGACGTCGCCGTCGTCACCTGCGTGCCGAATCACCCGCGGGGCGCCGTCTATCCCGGCTACCGGCGCCGGTTCCGGCAGGTCGAGACAGTGGACGGCATCCGCGTCGTGCGGGTCCCCACGCACCTGGCCGCCAACGCCGGCGTCGTGAGGCGCGGGCTGAGCTGGCTGTCGTATCTGGCGGCGGCGGCCACGTTCGGTCTCCTCGAACCTCGCCCGGACGTCGTCATCGCCACATCGCCGCAGTTCTTCTGCGGCTGGGCGGGCGTGCTCGTCGCGGCTCTTCGACGCCGGCCCCTGCTGCTGGAGATCCGCGACCTCTGGCCAGCCTCGATCACCGCCGTCGGCGGCCTGCGGAACAGGGCCATGCTGTGGCTGATCGCGCGGCTGGAGCGACGCATGTACGCGGCGGCGCGGCACATCGTAACGGTCGGAGACGGCTATCGGCTCGCCTTGACGGAGCGGGGCGTCGACCCGGCGCGAGTCTCGGTGGTGACGAACGGCGTCGACACCGCGGTCTTCCGCCCGCGGCAGCCGGACGCGCGGCGACGGGAGCGGCTCGGCGTGGGCGACCGCTTCGTGGTCGTCTGGTGCGGCACCATCGGCCTGGCTCACGGCCTGGACGTCGTGTTGCGGGCCGCCGCCCGGCTGGCCGAGCGCGCCCGGCGCGACATCGTGTTCCTGCTGGTCGGCGACGGGGCCCGGCTGGACGCGTTGCGCGCCGCGGTGGCCGACCGGGGCTTGGACAACGTGATCTTCGCGGGGCAGATGGACCACGGCGAGATTCCGGACCTGCTGGCGGACGCGGATGCGTTCCTGGTGCATCTGCGGGCGGCGCCCCTCTTCGCTACCGTCCTGCCCTCGAAGATCTTCGAGGGCGCGGCGATGGGGCTGCCCCTGATCGCCGGTCTCGATGGGTTCGCCCGGCGTCTCGTCGACGAGGCGGGGTGCGGCCGCTGCTTCGCGCCTGAGGACGACGCCGAGCTGGCCGAGACCGTTCTGCAGCTTGCCGACGACTCGTCGCTCCGTCGCCGCCTCGGGGCGGCGGGCCGCGCACTGGTGCAGCGCGACTTCGACCGCGACGCGCTTGCCGCGCGGTACCTCGCCATTATCGAGCGGACGGCGGGGCCGGAGGCGACGCTCAATGCGTGACCGGCCGTGGCGCGTCGTGCACGTGGTCGGGGCGCGGCCCAACTTCATCAAGATGGCGCCGCTCCTGGCCGCGTGCCGCGCCGCGTCGTCCATCGAGCCGTTGCTGGTCCACACCGGCCAGCACTACGACGACGCGATGAGCCGCTCCTTCTTCCGCGACCTGGACATTCCGCAACCCGAGATCGAACTGGGCGTGGGGCCGGGCAGCCACGCACGGCAGACGGCCGGCATCATGACCGCGTTCGAGGAGTCGCTGGCCGGACTCAGCCGCCGCCCCGACGCGGTGCTGGTGGTCGGCGACGTCAACAGCACCGTTGCCTGCGGGCTGGTGGCCGCCAAGCTCGGCGTCCCGCTCGTCCACGTCGAGGCCGGACTGCGCAGCCGCGACCGTTCCATGCCCGAAGAGATCAACCGCATCGTCACCGACGCCATCAGCGATCTGCTGTTCTGCACCGAGCAGGCGGGCGTCGACAACCTGCTCCGCGAAGGGGTAGACTCCGACCGGGTGTTCATGGTCGGCAACCTCCTGGTGGATGCGCTGCTACGCTACCGCCCACGGTGGGCCGCGTCGCCGATTCTGGACACGCAAGGGCTCGGGGCGCGCCGCTACGCCGTGCTTACCCTTCACCGGCCGGCAAATGTGGACGATCCCCAAATGCTGGCCCGCCTGCTCGACGCTATCGAACGCATCTCGCGGGATCTGCCCGTCGTCCTCCCCGCGCATCCGCGGCTGCGGCAGGCATTCGAGCGGTTCGGCGTGGACGACCGGGTCGCGGGAATGCGGGGAGTGCGGGTGACCCGGCCGCTCGGCTACCTCGACTTCGTGAAGCTGATGGCCGAAGCCTTGGTCTGCCTGACCGACTCGGGCGGCGTCCAGGAGGAGGCGACGGTGCTGGGCGTACCGTGCCTGACCCTGCGCGAGAACACCGAGCGGCCGGTGACGGTGGAGACCGGCGTCAACCGCATCGTCGGACGCGATCCGGACCGGATCGTGGAGGGGTACCTTGAGGCGGCGTCGATGCCGCGGCCGCGCCCCTGCGCGCCCCGGTTCTGGGACGGCCGGGCGGCGGAGCGCATCGTGTCGGTCCTGGAAGCCCGGTTGGCCGGCGTCGGGAATCCCCAAGGGAACCCAAGGGAGGTCGCGTGTCGGTCCTGCTGATCGGAGGAATCTCGGCCTTGCTGGCGGTGGCGGTTGCCCTTGCGGCCGCGCCCGTCGCCGTTCGGGTGGGCAGGCGCCAGGGCTGGCTGGACGAGCCCGACGACCGCAAACGCCACTCGGCTTCCGTACCCGTAACCGGCGGCTGCGTGGTCTTCGGCGGTCTCGCCGCCGGTTGCTTCGCCGCTTTCTTCCTGAACGGGTTCGATGCGGCGGGCCTCCGCGTCGCGAGCTTCCTGGCTGCCGTCGCCATCGTCTTCGCGGTCGGACTGCTCGAGGACCTGCGCGGCTGCACGGTCGCGGGCAGGCTGTTGGCGCAAGGCGCGGCCGCCTGTCTGGTGGTCGCCCTCCTACCTGT
This sequence comes from Candidatus Multivorans sp., assembly GCA_965247095.1. Classification (GTDB taxonomy): domain Bacteria; phylum Acidobacteriota; class Thermoanaerobaculia; order Multivoradales; family Multivoraceae; genus Multivorans. The sequence goes on from OZ251997.1 coordinate 2,569,116, forward strand.
CGCCCACATCGGTTCGGTCGAGATCTGGCCGCTGGCTGGATCGATGCTGGCCGTGATCTGGTTGGTCGGCATGACGAACGCCATCAACTTCCTGGACGGTCTCGACGGTCTCGCCGCTGGCGTGGCGTGCATCGTCGCCGGCTCTCTCGCCGTACTCGGAGCGATCCAGGGCGACGCGATATCGACCGCCGTCGCGGCCGCCCTGTGCGCTGCCTGCGCCGGCTTTCTCAAGTGGAACTGGCGCCCGGCCCGGATCTTTCTTGGTGACAGCGGCGCCTTGACGATCGGATTCGTGCTGGCCTGGCTCGCGCTCGATCTGGCGAGCAGGGCGAGCACACCGGCGACGGCGTCGATCCCTTTCCTGATGCTCGGGCTGCCCGCGTTCGATGCGCTGCTGGTCGCGGCCGCTCGCTTCACGGAGTCTCCGACGCGTCGGTTGCACGAGCGCATCAGGCGCGTCGTCCGGGCGGACCGCCGGCACGTGCACCACCTTCTTGCGGCCGCGAACGGCGAACGCGCCGCCGTGCTGAAGTTGTGCGCTCTTGTGGCGTGCGTCTGCCTGCTGGCGCTCTTCGCGGTCGTGTACGGCGGCGTCGGTCTCGCCGCTGTCATCTTGCCGGGTCAACTCCTCTTCGTCGCGCTGTTGCGCCGCGGCGCTTGGCGGGGCCGCAAAGCGGCGATCCGTCATCTGTTGCCGGCGGTGCTGGCGCTGCTGGCGGCCGCGTCTCCGGAGGCTGCAACGGCCCAGAGCAACCGGATCGACGACGATTTTCGCTCCGAGGCGCGGATGCGGTTCGGCTCGCTCTACATGACGCCGCGCTTCACGCTCGACCGGCTCGGCGTCGACACCAACGTCTTCAACACCTTCGAAGCCCAGCGCGATTTCGTGGTCGCGGGCACGCCCGCGGTCGACGTGTGGATCCCGTTCAAACGCCGGGCGCTCCTGTCGACGACCGTGGCGGTGCGCGGCGACTGGTTCGAGCGCTACGAGGGGGAGCGTTCCGTCAATCCCGATGTGCGCGCGCGCCTTGACCTGGCGGCCGGCCCCCTGACCTTCTTTGGGGCGGGCCATCGGCTCGACACGCGGCAAAGGCCCTCCTTCGATATCGACGTGAGGGCGCGTCGCGTCGAAACCGAGACCAACGGCGGCGTCCGCGTCGCCCTGACGCGGAAGCTGTCGCTCGATCTCGAGGTCGCAGAGGACCGAGTGGAATTCGACGGCGACGAGTTCTTCGAGGGAACTCGGCTTGCCGAGACCCTCAACCGGGAAGAGCGCGCGGCGCGCGCAGCCTTCCGCTGGCAACGCACGGCGCTCTCCACCTTCGTGCTCGCGGCCGAGTCCCGCGAAATGCGCTTCGAACTGTCTCCCGAGCGAGACAGCGACAACCTTGTCGTCACGCTCGGCGCCGAGTTCAAGCCGCGGGCGCTGATTGCGGGCGAAGCGGAGATCGGGGTGCGGCAGTTCGAGGCGCTGGGTTCGGCGGTCAGCGACATCACCGAGATCGTGGCCCGCGCGGAACTGGAGTTCGCTCTGCCCGCGGACGTGACGGCGACCGTCGAAGGGAGGCGGGACATCGAGTACTCCTTCAGCCCCCGTTACCACTACTACGTCGTCACCCGGTATGGCGTAGGGGTCGGGCGACGCCTCGGGAACGGACCGTTCGACCTGACCGGCCGCGTCGTCAGGGACGAGAACGACTATGTGGGCGGCGGCGGTCGCCGCGACGTCATTCAGCAGCACTCCGCCACGCTGGGTTACCGCCTGAACGAGTCGGTCCGGATCGGTTTGCGAGTCGGAGACGTGCGTCGGACGTCGACGGCGTATCGGGGCTTCGAGGGCCTGCAGGCGGGGATCGTGTTCGAGTACGGAAGTTGACGACCTCCACTATCCTCCAAAACGTCACCAAGACGTCGCCAAAACGTCACCGGAAGGCCACATTGCAGTGCATCATATGGATAGACTCCCGCTCCGTCCGAAACTGGCCGTGAGGGTCCCAAGGGGAAGACCGTCGTCGCTGGCGGCTCGAGGTGAACGTTCATGAGTAGGTGCAAGAGCCGCGGTCACGTCACGACGTGCATTCCTTCCGCCTGGAGGGTGGCCGTCGTGACCGTCTGCCTGGCGTGGACCGGCGCCGCGAACGTCGGGGCCGTCGCGGAGGACGATCAGAACTACTTGATCGGCCCGCAGGACACGCTGCGGATCGATGTATTCGACCAACCCGATCTCAGCGGCCGGTACACCGTCGAGCTGGACGGGTCCCTGTCGTTTCCGCTGATCGGCCGGATCGCCGCCGGCGGGTCGACGGTGCGCGCCTTCGAGCAGACGCTGGTGGATCGCCTCTCGGACGGCTATTTCCGGAACCCGCGGGTGAACGTCTCGGTCGAGGAGTACAACAGCCAGCGAGTGTTCATCGTCGGTGAGGTCCTGCGGCCCGGCGCTTACCCGTTGAGCGGCGAGATGCGGCTCGTCGAGCTGCTGGCGTTCGGGGGCGGGGCTACGCCGACGGCGGCCGGGACAGCCCTGGTCGTTCGGGCGGAAGACGGCCGGGAGACGCCGGCGCTTCCGGGGGAAGACGGGGTCGCCGCGGGCGTGCAGGTCGACCTCGACGCCCTGGAGACCGGCGACCTCTCGCAGAACGTCGTACTGCGCGACGGCGATACCGTCTTCGTGCCCGAGGCCGACGTGGTGTACGTGTTCGGCGAGGTCCGCAGCCCCGGGCGCTATCCCATCCGGCACGACACCGTCGTGCTGCAGGTGCTGTCGCTTGCGGGCGGAACCACGGAGTTCGCCGCGCTCAACCGCGTCCGCATTCTCCGCGTCGTGAACGGAGCGCAGAAGGAGATCAAGGTCAAGCTCGACGATCCCGTAGAGCCCAACGACATCATCCGGGTTCCGGAGCGATTGTTCTGATGGCGGAGAACGGGACGGACCCCCGCCGTTATCGCCAGGCATGGGCGTACGAATCCGACGAACGGCGCCTGGGGGATTCCCTCCGCATCCTCTACAGGCGGCGTTGGCTCGGCGGCACCGTCTTCGCGGTCGTCGTGGTAACGGCGTTCATCTTCGCGGTGACGCCGACGCCGGTCTACGAGGCGTCGGCGCGGCTCCAGATCGAGAGGGACGCGCCGAACGTCGTGAGCTTCGAGGAGGTCATCACGGAGAGTGCTAGGTCGTTTCGGTCCGAGTTCTATCGGACCCAGTACGAGATTCTGCGCAGCCGGGCCCTGGCCCGCGCGACGATGGATCGGCTGGGACTCTGGGATCGCCCCGACCTCATCGATGAAAAACAGTTCCACCCCGTGGCCTCGACCATCCGCTTGCTGACGTCGTCGCTCAGGTTGTTTTCGCGGCGGCGCTCCGGCGGAGAACTTGGCGTGGCCGTAGAAACCCGCGCCGAGTCGGCGGCGACCAACCGGTTCATGAGCAAGCTCGACGTCATACCCGTGCGCGACAGCCGCATCGTCGACGTCCGGTTCGAATCCACGGTTCCAGCCCTGACCGCGGAGGTCGCCAACACCCTGGTGCAGGAGTACATCGATCAGGACCTGCGATTCCGGCAAGCGTCCTCGAGGGACGCTTCGACCTGGTTGCAGCAGCGGATCGAGGAGCAGCGCAGCCTGGTCGAAGCGTCCCAGCTTGTGCTCCAGCGCTATCGCGAAACGCAGGGCACGGTGTCGCTGAACGACCGCCAGAGCATCATGGCCCAGGAGCTGGCGGACCTGAACGGCGCCGTCACGCGGGCGGCCGCCGCGCGCATCGCCCGCGAGTCGCGCTACAGCGCGATCGAGTCCGCGCAGGACGATCCGCGGGCCCTCGACCGGTTCCCCGAGATTCTCGGCAACCCGTTCATTCAGCAGCAAAAGGCGCGCGTGGCGGAGCTTCAGCGAGAGGCGAACAGTCTGGCCAGCGAACTCGGCGATCTCCATCCCCAACTGATCGGCGTCCGAACGGACGTGGCGGATGCGGAGGCCCGACTGCGGGAGGAAGTGGACAAGATCGTCGATTCGGTGCGAACCGAGTACGAGGTCGCGCGCAACGAGGAGGAGCAGTTACGGTCGGAACTCGAGCGTCGGACGCAGGCGGCGCTCGCGCTCGATCGCAAGGGCATCGAGTACGGGGTGCTGGTGCGCGAGGCCGACAGCGTGCGCCGAATCTACGACTCGCTGCTGCAGCGCGCGGACGAGACGAGCGTAACCGGCGAACTGCAAGCCAGCACGATCCGGATCGTGGACGCCGCGGAAGTGCCGCTGCGACCCTCGCGACCGCGGCCGCTGCGGACGATGCTGTTCGGAGTCTTCGGCGCGAGCATTCTCGCCTTCGGGCTGATCTTCTTCGTGGAGCACCTCGACGACCGCCTCAAGACGCCGGACGACATCAAGACGGGTCTCGGTCAGGCGTACCTCGGCATGGTGCCCAGGGTCGATTCGGAAGGCGACGGCGACCTGCTGCAGGTTGGGCCAGCGGTGCCCGACAACTTCGCGGCGGCCGTCAGGACGATCCGCACCAGCCTCTTCTTCTCGTCGGCGGAGGAGGGCTGCCGATCGGTCGCGGTTACGAGCGCCGAGCCCGGGGACGGCAAGAGCGTCCTGGCGAGCAATCTCGCGTACGCGATCGCCCAGTCGGGCCAGTGGGCGCTCCTCATCGACACCGACAACAGACGGGCCACCCAGCACCGGTGCTGGAAGCAGGAGAAGGCGCCCGGCCTCACCGACATCTTGGCCGGGCAAGCCGAGTCCGACGATGCCATCCGGAAAATCGACCCGCGTCTCTCGGTGCTGCCGGCGGGCACGAGGTCTCCCAATGTGACCGAACTCATCGCGTCCAAGCGCTTCCAGGCCTTCCTGGCTTCGCAGTACGAACGCTACGACTGGATCGTGCTGGACACGCCGCCGGTGCTGCCGATCCCCGACGCAAGCATCGTGGCCCACGCCGTGAACCACGTGCTGTTCGTCGTCGACGCGGAGTCGACGCACCGGCGCACCGCCGCCGCCGCGCTGGAACGGCTGGTATCGGACGGCGCCCGAGTCGTCGGCGTCGTGCTCAACAAGGTGAATCTCAAGGCCCATCCGTACTACTACTCGCAGTACTACCGGCGCAACTACAGCCGCTACTACGAGAGGGCCTAGCGCTAGCGATTCGACGCCCCGGGGCACCGTTGACCGGCCATGGCAGCCGTGTTACGTTACCGCCGCTTTTCGGGGCCGGGCGAGAGGTTGGCAGCAACGCCGGAACACCCCCTAAGCCCGAGAAAACAGACCCGGACGACCGCGGGACGAGCAACTGTGGATTTCGACGCCAGCCTCCTGGTCATCATGGCGATTTTCTGGGCCACCTATGTGGTGGTGCGGATCTTCCTGATTGGCCCGGTCATGAAGATGCTCCGGGAGCGGGACAGCGAGATCGTGACCGCTCAAGAGACGCTCGACCGGGCTCAGGCCGAAGTCGAGGCGAGGATGGAAGCGCAGCGCGGGAAGCTGAAGGAAGCCCGGGTCGAGGCGGCTGTCCGCCGCGACGAGATGCGGCGCGAGGCGCAGCAGGCGCGCGAACGGATGGTCGCGGAGGCTCGGCAGGAAGCGGACGCGGAGCTTCAGCAGGCGCTCGCGTCGCTGGCAGCCGAGACGGCCGAACAGCGCCGCACCCTCGAAGTCCGGGCCGAGCGGCTTGCCGAGGAGATGACCGCGAAGTTGATGGGGGCGGCGTCGTGAAGTCGGTGACTGCGAAATCACTGTCCGCGGCGTTGCTCTGGACGCTCTTCGCCGGCGCGGCGGCAGCGTTCGGCGCCGAGGTGGGCGGCGACGGGGAACCGGCGACCTTCCTGGGTCTGCCGCGCTGGGTCTTCTCCTGGTTCAACATGATCGTGCTCTTCGGCGGTCTCGGCTACCTGATCTGGCCGAAGGCCGCGGCGGCGCTCGAGGCGCGCCGGGTCCAGATCCGCGACAGCCTGATGACGGCCCGCCGCCAGCGCGCCGACGCCGAGGAGTTGCGCGACGGCCTCGCCGGTCAACTGGCCGGCTTGGAGGCGGAGGTCGCGCAGGCCGTCGAGCGCTCGGAGCGGCAGGGCGAGCGCGAGGCGCGGGAGATCGTTGCCCTGGCCGAGCGGGAGCGCGAACGGATGACGGAACAGACCCGCGCCGAGATCCGGAGCCGCGCGGCACGCGCCCGGGTCGAGCTCGCGGAGCACGCGGCGCGACTCGCGACCTCGCTGGCTACCGCGCGCCTGGAGCGGGAAGTCGATTCGGCCGCGCGCCGTCGAATCCTCGACCGCGGACTGCTCAGCCTGGAGAGCCACGCCGACGAGTCGTCTTCCGGAGCGGCCGCGCGATGATCTACCGCTACGCGAGGCCCTACGCGCAAGCTCTGATGGGCGCCGCCGGTTCGCTCGAGCGGGCGCAGGCGACCCGTGACGACCTGGCCGCCTTCGCGGACGCGATGCGGACCGTGCCGCGCTTGGGCCGCATGGCCTCGAATCCCGGGGTGCCGCCGGCGACGAAGCGGGCGGTCGTCGACGAGATCGCCGGCATGCTCGAAGCGCGCGAGTTGACGCGGCGGCTGCTGCGGCTGTTGCTCGACAACTACCGCCTGGTTCACCTGGCGGCGATCCTCGAAGCGATCGACGAGTTGCTCGACCGGGCCCGCGGCGTGGTCAGCGCCACGGTGACCGCGGCCGAGGAGCTCGATGCCGATCAGCAGGCGCGGCTCAAGGGCGCCCTTGAGCGGCTCTCCGGCGCCCAGGTGCGGTTGGAGAGCCGGGTCGACCCGAGTTTGATCGGAGGCTTCGTGGCCCAGTTCGGCAGTCATCGCTACGACGCGAGCGTGCGCGGCCAGTTGGCCGTTCTGGAATCAAGGTTGACGGCGGAATCGCCGACCATGGCGGCGGACGCCGCCCAGTAGGACTTCGAGCGCTCCGCAATCCGGAGCGGACCCTTAAGGGAGTAGAGCAGCTATGCAGGTAAGAGCCGATGAGATCGCAGCGGTCCTCGAGCGCCAGTTGGCCGGCTACGAGGCCGAGGTCGATGTCGCCGAAGTCGGCACCGTCCTGAGTGTCGGTGACGGCATCGCGCGGGTCTACGGCCTGGAACAGGCCATGGCCGGCGAGTTGCTGGCGTTCCCGAACGACGTCTACGGTCTGGCGCTGAACCTGGAGGAAGACCAGGTCGGCGCCGTGCTGATGGGCGAGTCGCGGCTGGTGGAAGAAGGCGACGAGGTTCGCCGCACCGGCCGCGTCATGGAGGTGCCGGTGGGACCGGCGCTGGTCGGTCGCGTGGTCGACCCGCTCGGCAATCCGATCGACGGCAAGGGCCCGATCGAGAGTGCGGATAGCTATCCGATCGAGCGGATTGCGCCCGGCGTCATCGATCGTGAGCCGGTGTCGGAGCCGATGCAGACCGGGATCAAGGCGATCGACTCGATGATCCCGATCGGCCGCGGTCAGCGTGAGCTGATCATCGGCGACCGCCAGATCGGCAAGACGGCGGTGGCGGTCGACGCGATCATCAACCAGAAGGGCGGCGACGTGGTCTGCGTCTACGTCGCGATCGGCCAGAAGCGCTCGACGGTTGCCCAGGTGGTCAAGACGCTCGAGGACCACGGGGCGATGGAGCACACGATCGTCGTCTCCTCCTCCGCCTCGGAGCCTGCGCCGCTCCAGTTCATCGCGCCCTATGCCGGCTGCGCGATGGGCGAGTACTTCCTGTACAACGGCCAGCACGCCCTGGTGATCTACGACGACTTGTCGAAGCAGGCGGCCTCCTACCGCGAGGTTTCCCTGCTGCTGCGGCGGCCGCCCGGACGCGAGGCGTACCCCGGCGACGTGTTCTACCTGCACTCACGGCTGCTTGAGCGGGCGGCGAAGTTGTCCCGCGCCAACGGCGGGGGCTCCCTGACCGCACTGCCGATCATCGAGACTCAGGCCGGCGATGTCTCGGCCTACATCCCGACCAACGTGATCTCGATCACGGACGGTCAGATCTTCCTCGAGGGCGACCTCTTCTTCTCCGGCGTGCGGCCGGCGGTGAACGTCGGCATCTCGGTCAGCCGGGTCGGCGGCAACGCGCAGATCAACGCGATGCGCAAGAACTCCGGCACCCTGCGGTTGGACCTGGCGCAGTACCGGTCGCTCGCGGCCTTCGCGCAGTTCGGGTCCGATCTCGACCGGATCACCCTGCAGCAGTTGGCGCGCGGTGAACGCCTGGTCGAGTTGCTGAAGCAGGGGCAGTACTCGCCGCTGTCGATCGAGGACCAGGTGATCTCGATCCTCGCCGGCACCAGGGGCGCCCTCGACGACCTGAAGGTCGAGGCTGTACGGCCGTTCGAGGCGTTCCTGCACAGTTACTTCCGCGACGAAGAGCCCGAACTCCGGGATCGGATCCGGCAGGAAGGCAAGCTCAGCGACGAATTGGACTCCCAGGTCATGGAGGCGATGGGACGAGCCTTCCAGCTCTACGTGGCCGAGAAGCCCGACGCCGCGGTCGCAGAGAACTAGGGACTCGCGGGACGTTTCCGAGGTAGGTCCGAGTCATGGCTAGCCTGATCGATCTTCGCCGCCGCATCCGGTCGGTGAAGAACACGCAACAGATCACGAAGGCGATGAAGATGGTCGCCGCGGCCAAGCTGCGCCGCGCGCAGGACCAGATCCTCGCCACGCGCCCCTACGCACTCGAGTTGCGCAAGGTGACGGAGCATTTGGCTGCGGTGTCGGCCGGCGAGGTCGAGCATCCCTTGCTGACGCCGGCGGGCGGTGCTGCGGGCGGCGAGGCCGGCGCCGGCAAGACCCTGGTCCTGGTGGTCACCGGCGACAAGGGTCTGTGCGGCGCCTTCAACGCCCACGTCACCCGGCGGGCCGAGCAGGAGCTAGCAGAGCTGAACGGTGGCGGCGAAGTGCTGGCCCTGGGCAACCGGGGCGCCGACTTCTTCAAACATCGGGGCGCCTCGATGCGCGGCGCCCGCCGCGGTCTCTTCCGCGACCTGAACTACGGCACTGCCCAGGAACTCGCGGCGGAGGTCTCGAAGGCCTTCTCCGACGGCGAGTACGACGTGGTCTACGCGGTCTACAACGAGTTCATCTCCGTGCTGAGGCAGAGGGTGAGCTGGGAGCGCCTGCTGCCGATTGCGCGCGAGGACGTGGTCGGCGAAGAGGGCGGCAGTTCGGAGGGCGACCACCGGGACTACCTGTACGAGCCGTCCGAGGCCGAGATCCTGAACGATCTGCTGCCGCGCTTCGTCACCTTCCAGATCTACCGCGTGCTCCTTGAGTCCCAGGCCGCCGAGCACGCGGCCCGGATGACGGCGATGGACAGCGCGACGAAGAACGCCGGCGAACTGATCGACAAGCTGACCCTGAAATACAACCGATCGCGTCAGGCGGAGATCACCACCGAGTTGATCGAGGTGGTCTCCGGCGCGAACGCGCTCGAGGGATAGAGACAACGGAGAGGCACAACGCATCCAACCTGGGAACCCCGGTGGCGCGATCAGCGCCACCGGTGAACCATCCGTGGGACCGTCATCGGTCGCACGGATGGAACGCGGGCGTCTCGCCCGCATCTGCCCTGGGAACGCGGGCATCTTGCCCGCATCCGGGACGCCCGAAGAAGGAAAGAGACAACAGAGAGGCACACCGTGAACGAAGCAAGCAAGTCCGGCGCGACCGGCAAGGTGGTCCAGGTGATCGGCCCGGTTCTCGACATCGAGTACCCGGCCGAGCAGTTGCCCGAGATCCTGAACGCCGTCAGCGTCAGGAGCGACGACGGCAAGATCGACCTGGTCGCCGAAGTGGCCCAGCACCTGGGCTCGAACCTGGTGCGCGCGATCTCCATGGTGCCCACCGACGGTGTCGTGCGCGGCATGGCCGCGTTGGATCTGGGCGAGCCGATCACGGTGCCGGTGGGCGAGGCGACCCTCGGGCGGGTGCTGAACGTCCTCGGCGATCCGGTCGACACCCTTGGTGAGGTGAACTCCGAAGAGCGTTGGGCGATCCATCGCGAAGCGCCGTCCTTCGAGGACCAGGCGACCTCGACCGAGATGTTCGAGACCGGGATCAAGGTCGTCGACCTGCTGCAGCCCTACACCCGCGGCGGCAAGACGGGCCTGTTCGGCGGCGCCGGGGTCGGCAAGACGGTGTTGATCCAGGAGCTGATCAACAACGTCGCGGTCCAGGGCGGCGGCTTCTCGGTGTTCGCCGGCGTCGGCGAGCGCACCCGCGAGGGCAACGACCTCCTCCGCGAGATGGTCGAGGCCGGTGTGGTGAACTACGGCGAGGCCTTCCTCGAGCACTTCGAGGAGAGCGGCCAGTTCGATCTGGCGAAGGTCGACCGGGCCGCGCTCAAGGACAGCAAGGCGGCGCTGATCTATGGCCAGATGACCGAGCCTCCCGGCGCCCGGCTGCGCGTCGGCCTGGCGGCGCTGACCGTCGCCGAGTACTTCCGCGATATCGACGGTCGCGATGTGCTTCTGTTCGTCGACAACATCTTTCGCTTCACCCAGGCCGGCAGCGAGGTCTCGGCCCTGCTTGGGCGGATGCCCAGCGCGGTCGGCTACCAGCCGAACCTGGCGACCGAGATGGGCGCCCTGCAGGAACGGATCACGTCGACCAAGAAGGGCTCGATCACCTCGGTGCAGGCGATCTACGTGCCCGCCGACGACCTGACCGACCCGGCGCCGGCCACCGCCTTCGCCCACCTCGACGCGACGACCACGCTGTCCCGTGCAATCGTCGAGAAGGGCATCTACCCGGCGATCGACCCGCTCGACTCGAGCTCGAAGATCCTCGAGCCCAGCGTCGTCGGCGAGGAGCACTACGCCGTTGCCCGGCAGGTGCAGATAGTGCTCCAGCGCTACAAGGACCTCCAGGACATCATCGCCATCCTCGGCGTCGAGGAGCTGTCCGAGGAGGACAAGCTGGTCGTTGCACGGGCGCGCAAGATCGAGCGCTACCTGTCGCAGCCGTTCTTCGTCGCCACCCAGTTCACCGGCCTCGAAGGCCGCTACGTGAAGATCGAAGACACCGTCGAGGGCTTCAAGACGATCCTCTCCGGCGAGCTCGACGAGCTGCCCGAGCAGGCGTTCATGATGGTCGGCACGATCGACGAGGCGGTCGACAAGGGCCAGAAGATGCTGGCGGCCTAGCGGGAGCGAACGGACGTGGCGGGCTTGAACCTCATCCTTGTGACCCATGCCGAGAAGCTGCTCGAAGTCGAGTGCAGCGACGTCGGCCTGCCGGGTCGCCTCGGCGACCTCGGCATTCTGCCCGGGCACACGGCGCTGATCAGCACCCTGCGCCCCGGCGAACTCAGCTACCAGCCGGCAGCCGGCGGTCCACGCCGCTACGTCGCCACGGCGCCGGGCTTCTGCGAAGTCAGCGACGACACGGTGACCGTGCTGGCCGAGACCGCCGAGGCCGCCGAGGACATCGACAGCGCGGCCGCAGCCGGCGACCGCGACCGGCTGGCCGCGGAGTACGACCGCGCCAACTTCGAGGACCAGGGTGCCCTGAAGGACCGCTTGGACGCGGCCCAGGCCCGGGTCGATGTCGCGGCCCGCGCCTCGGGCCGGTAGAGCGCGAAGCCGTCAGCTCCGGCCCCGGGGAACCCGGGTGGCGCGATCCGCGCCACCCGTGAACCAGTCCGTGCGCCCGTCATCGGGCGCGCGGATGGCACGCGGGCGTCTCGCCCGCATCCGGCGCGAAGCGCCGGTCCGGTTGGTCCCGCCACTCACCTGAGAACCGGACCCCCGCCCGCCCAGCCGCCGCGGCCCGCTGCTACACTCCTCCGCTCGGGAGAGGTGCTGGAGTGGTCGAACAGGGCTGCCTGCTAAGCAGTTGTCCGGGGTGACTCGGACCGAGGGTTCGAATCCCTCCCTCTCCGCCAGATGAGCCGTAGAAGTGTAGACAGGTCAGTGGTTTGTGGGAGTCGGGGATCGTGGGATCCCACTTCGTGTCCCACGACCAGGCCCGTATAGGCGCCGATTCCCCAACGTCGGAGCCGTTGCCACCGCTGGCCTCACTCCACACAGCGCGTGTCGCGTTCCACTGGTTCTTCAAGTTCACCGAGCTTGAGCGCCCCGAGCTGTCCTGGCTGCCGAACGAAGCGGACCAGGACGAGGATGCAAGCGGCGGAAGCGGCCCCACCGCTGCCGCGCGCTCACGGCGCCCCACCGCCGCCGGTCGTGTCGGCGTCGGCGCCGTTGTCGAGGCGCACGAAGCGGACCGCGTCGGCGGCCACTACGTTGCCGGTCGTGTCGTCGCTCAGTTCGATTTCCACCGTTCCCTGGGCGAGATCGAAGTCTCCCAGCACCGCCCAGCCGATGCCGGCCCCCTCGGCGTCGAAGTCGATCGGTCGCGAGCTGCCGGCACTGCGCAGTTCGAGATCGTAGCTGCCCAGGTTCAGGCCGAAGCTCACGTTGACCTGGGCGCCGCTGGCGTCGTCGCGAGGCGGACCGTCGCCGCCGCCCGGGACGGGCGATAGGGAAGGTACGTGGATCTCGACCCGCCAGCGGCCGGCCGCGGGCAGTTCCGCCGCGTAGATGACACGGCGGCTTCCGTCACCCTTGGGGGCGAGCGCGGTGGTTCGGCGGTAGCGTCCCCAGCTCAACGGTTGTTCGTACCGTGACCAGGTGCTTGGAATGCCGGAGAAGAAGTTGTAGACGGGCAGCCCCTGGTCGGTCTCTCCGGCTGGCGAGAAGAACCCGGCGGGACCGCCCTGGAGCCGGATGCCGGAGGCCTCTGTTTCGTCCTTCACGACCGAGAAGCCGGGATCCAGGTCGTCGACGACGATCGTGTACGCGCCGGCGTCGAGGAAGGCCGGCAGCCAGTCCGCGGGCCGTGTGCCGCGTAGCGGTTCGGCGTCCGACATTGTCTCGTCGTCGACGCGTGGCAGCTCGACGGGGAACTCGCGCCGGTTCAGGGACAGGTACGGTGATGCGCGCATCGTTCCGGGTGGCCGGGAGGTGACGAGGCCGAACTCGACGGTGGTATTGCCGGAGATCAGGACCGGCTCGCTTGAATCCCAGCGCACGCCGCCCGGGCCCCGCACGGCATAGCGGAGCCGGAAGAGGCCGGGCGCCGCTTCGCCGTTGCGGACAAACAACCGGGTCTGGTACTGCGGCGTTCCCTGGTCATCGTCCGGCAGGCGCTCGAGTTCGGCGGGAGAGACGATGAAACCCGGCAGATCGGTCTGGTGCAGGAAGTCGCCCACCAGGCCGGCCAGATCCACGCCCGCCTCCTGGGCGGCGCGGTCGAGATCGGCCGCGGTGAAGGTCGCCCCCCGATGGTCGCGGAGGAGGTTGGCGATCATGGCGGCGGCTCGCTCCCGGCCGGCGCCGTCGAGAATGGCGGTGGCCAGGGCGGAGGTCTTCAGGTAGAGCGCGTTCACGGCTCGCTTTGGATCCTCCTCGACGTCCATGTCGGTAAGGGAGCTGCCTAGCACCGCGTCCCACACGTCGGGCCGGTCCGTGATGCTCCTGACGATGCCGCTGGCCATCGAGCCGCCGCCGCTCGCGAACTGGCCCGAGAAGAGCGCGTTATCCAGGGTTTCCCAGATGAAGCCGTTCGACATCAGGCGGGCAATCGTCGAGCCGAACTCGCGGTCGAACAGATGGGCGGAGAAGTACGTCTCGCCGCCATTCACCAGCCGGTTGACGAGGTTGTGGCAGAGCGCTTCGATCGCCAGAGCCTCCGGGCCGCGGGCGCCGGTCTGGTAGAGGAACAGATTGCGGATGCCGCCCGCCTCCACGTTGCCGCCGGAGTAGTCGTTGCGGAAGAACTGCTGGAGACCGTATGCCTTGGCCCGCGCGAGACCGCCTTCCTGGTCCTCGTACCGTTGCGGGTTGCGGAACCGGAACTCGAAGCGGGAGGTCGGCAGACTGCCTTCGCTGACGAGCAGCATGCCGGGCGGCGCCCGCTCGGTGTCCATCCGCCAGCCGCCGCCGTAGGCGCGCAGCGTCCACGGGACTTCGACGAGGGTTAGTTGCCGATAGGGATACGGCATGCCCAGTTCGCGGGCAGTGGTGAAGCGCTCGGCGGCAACCGTCTCGATCTCCTCCCGGGCGTCGGCGAAGAAGTCCAGGTTCCGCAAGTGGTCGGGGTGGAACAGGACTTCGACCTCGATGCCCTCGACTTCGGTCGTCCGGCGGTCGAATCTGCCGGCGACCAGCACGACTTCGGGCACCGGACCGGAGGGCGCGAAGCGCTGCCCGTCGCCGGTCGGCTCCGCCTTCCCCGGCCCCGCGACCGTCCAGCCGGAGGGCGTTCGCACGTTCAGGTCGAGTTCGAAGAAGTCGCGGGGACGCTGCCGCGGGTCTTCGGCGCCGACCGATGCCCCGGGGCGGGGAAGCCACGCGATAGAGGAGGGGAGGGCGACGTAGTTGCGTTCGACGAAGCCGTTCAGGTTGCCCAGAATGACGATCTGGGCGTCCTGCCACTCGACGGTGTTGAAGTCGATTGCCGAGTCGAGGTAGGCGAAGCGGAGATCGGGCCGGCCGTGGGCGCGCACCCGAACACCGGTGGCCTGACCGGACGGCGGCGTCGACCCGAGGTCGATGTCGAGCAGACCGTTGTCATGGCTGAAGGGAAGCGCCGCGCCGCTCGCGTCCCAGACGCCGTCCACTTCGAGGCCCGGATTCAGGCTGAACGTAGCCGCGGAGCCTCCTCCGGCCAGGAACTGCACTTCGAGGTCGAGGGTCGTACGCCCGCCATGCTCGAGGTCGACCGTGCCGCGGATCGCCTGAAGATCGACCACGGGATCCTCTCGACGCTGTTCGTGGGCGGCACGCCACGCGTCCCGTTCGGCGAGCTGGTTCGTGCTCCACGTGATCGTCGCGACGATGAGCGCGGCTCCGGCCAGCAGCCCAGCGCCGCCGGCGAGGCCCCACACCTGTCGTTTCGCGTCGTCTAGACGAGGATGAACGGCTACGGCAGTCGCCAGCAGACCCGCAGCGAGCAGGGCGAAGCTGCCCCGGTTCATCAGAGTGATAGCGGTCCAGATCTGGGGCGCCACGTCCGAGATGCGGCTGACGAAGCCGCCGTTGAGAGCCACCGACGGCAGGATGTGGACCGGCACCCGGAAGCTCAGGAACGTGCTTCCGGCCGCCAGGCCGATTCCCGCCAGGGCGGCGATCAGACGGTTGTTGGTGACCAGGGAGACGACCTGGACGAAGGCGATGTAGACGGCGAGGGCGGGCAGCGCCTCGAGCAGGAGGTAGGCCCACACGGAACCCCAGACCGCCGGTTCGCCGAAGTACCAGCCGAAGGTGATCCCCGCGTGTCCGATCGACTGGATGATGACCATGGCGACGATCGCAACGCCCCAGACCATGAACAGGGCGCCGAGGAAGCGTCCCAGCACGAGTTCGGCGTTCGAGTAGGGACGGCTGTCGAGCACTTCGATCACGCGGTCGCGGCGGTCGCGGGCGCGCAGGTCGAAGGCGAGGAAGACGACGCCCAGGCCGAGGATCATCGTCTGCCACAGGGCCGTTTGGCTGAGGAGGAACTTGGGGCTCATTGCGCCCAGGGTTGCCGACAAGCCGGAGAACAGGCCGTGGATGACCCAGAAGTAGCCGTACTGCAACAGGCACAGGACGAGGGCCACGGGGGCGAACAGCCAGAAGCGGAACAACCTGCGGATCGTCCGCATCTCGGCCCGGGCGAGCGACCAGACGTTGGAAAGTGAGATCACGGGTGAGCCTCCTCTCCTGCACCCTCCGCGCCCAGGGCCGCGCCAGCGACCTCGGCCTCGTCGTGCTGCCCGAAGTGCTCGTCGCTCACGAAGGCCTCGGCGCGGCCGCGCGCGACCATGAAGGCGAGGTAGCCCTCCTCCAGTGTCGGCGAGGCGGTCACGGTGCCGGCGGACGGCTTGAGCAGGGTGCAGACGATCCGCATCAGCGTGCTCTTGCCGGCCCCGTTGGGGCCCAACAGACCGAACAGACCGGCCCCGATTTCCAGATCGACGCCGTCCAGGGCCACCGTGCCGCCCTTGTAGACGTGGCGCAGGCCGCGTGCGGCCACTGTCGTGCTCAACTTGCGTCCTCCCCGAAACCTCTATAGGGATGCGAGCCGCCCTTCGTTACGGTTCAACACCGCAAAGCGCCCGCGGCATTCCGCGCGACGCCCTGCGGGCAGCGAGGGTTGGAGTCGGTCTTGCCTGGGGCCCGGGCGAAGCCCACAGCACCGGCGCGCGTAGAAGTCGGTGTAGTGCGCCGGCGTCCGGCACGGCTGCGCCGTCGACAACTTCTCTGGACGGTTCGGTCCTGAACGCCCCCGCGGTCGATCCGGGACGCGGCGGTCGCTCAGGACCTCGCGAAGAGGTGTAGTCGGTCGATCTCGGACGGGTCAGCGTCGAAACCCTCCCTGCCGACCTGGAGGGAATCGGAACCTGGTTCGGGCCTCGGAGGGGACTCCCTCTCCGCCAGCCAGTAATCCGCAAGTGTGTGAAGCGTCGCGACTTGTGACGAGCTAGCTCGGTCGAATCCCTCGCTGGTTCCCACACTCTGTCTGGGAACGGGCAACGCTGGCCGGTCGGTCCCGTGTCGGGAACTTGGGATCGTTGGCAACCGTATAGAGGTCGAGAGCTGCTTATGGTCATGCCATCGCTGTCGGTCTTCAGCATTGTCGGCTTCGGCACCCTGCTGGCTGCATGCGGAGGGCCGGATCCACCCTCTTCTGTCACTTCCGCGGTCCTTCGGGACACGGCCTTCGTGGGTGTGAACGTCTTGTCCATGGCGGAAGACGAAGTTGCAGCAGTTCCCGATCAGACGGTACTGGTGTCCGGCGGTGTAATCGCCCGCGTCGGGAACCGGGACCAAGTCAGCGTGCCCGAGACCTTCACCGTAGTCGAAGGAGCAGGTAAGTACTTCATGCCCGGTCTCGCCGACATGCACGTGCATCTCGAGTACTTCGATGATCCGCGGGTGCTCGATCTGTTCCTGGCGAATGGAGTCACGACCGTTCGGAACATGGACGGCCGCCCCTACATCCTCGAGTAGCGGGACCGAATCGCGCGCCGTGAGTGGCCCGGGCCTAGGATCCACACCGCCGGCCCGATTCTGGACGGCGACCCGCCCCTCCGCGGCGACAATCTGGCCATAGAGTCTGCCGGCGAGGCGCGCCGAGCAGTACGCGACCAGAAAGCGGCAGGTTACGGCAAGCCGACAGGGCCATTGCGCCGAGCGCAACGATCGACGCGTGGCTTGCAGAGCCTGAGTTTGCCTATATCGCTGCTAGACGCCGCCGTATCTGGCAGTCGTTGGTAGCGCGTTCACTTGAGCGGATGGATGGTGAAGACTGGGCGCTCGTCGAGGCGGGTCGCTCGAACCGTTTAGGGCTCGTGAACTCGCTCCACGACGCGGGGGCGGCGCTGCTCCTCGGCACCGACACGCCGAATCCGTTCGTGGTGCCCGGCTTTTCGGTACACGACGAGTTGGCGAACCTCGAGGCGGCGGGGATCGACCGTGGGCGGATCCTGGCGCTGGCTACTCGAGAGGCTGCGGTCTTTCTGGAAACCGACAGCGAAGTCGGCACGGTCGAGGTCGGCAAGGTTGCGGATCTGATTCTCCTCGACGACCGTCCGCTCGAGTCTCTTGATGTCCTCCGAAGGCCCGCGGGCGTGATGGTTGGCGGTGCCTGGCTGCCGTCGGAGACACTCGCCGATGCGTTGGACGCGATCCGATCGCGTGGTGGACTGTAGGGCGGGGATCGCGGCGCCGTATGAGTGTCGCCGCCTAGCCCGCCTACTCCCCCCGCTGCAGCACCGGATAGAACTGCGTGAACACATTGTCCGTCGTAGCATGCTCGGCATGGCAGTCGTAGCACCGTTCCTTCGGGAACGCTGACGCCGACTCCCTCAACCCTCCGGACCGGTCGCGGAAGCTGAGGTAGGCCCAACCCTCCGGGTACCGCTCGCGGTCCTTCACCGCTACTTCCATCCCGGCGAAGTCCTTCTCGAAGTACCCCGCCTGGTTGATCGACTCGCGGGAGCCGGGCCGGAACACGTCCATGGGGAGCATGGTCTTCTCGGGGAACTCGCCGGTCTCCATGAAGTAGCGGTACGCCTGCGGCTGGATGTAGACGTTGGTGAAGGCGCCCGGACCTTCGCGCTCGCCGGCGCCCTCGTTGTAGCTCAGACCCAGCGACGCTCCGACGAACACCCAGGTGCGGTAGCCCTCCGGGCGGATCAGGTCGCCGTCCGCGGTGTAGGCCGGCTCGACCATGTCGTCGAGCGACGGCAAGGCGTCCGCCGCCGTCAACTGCACGGCCGCGGTGAGTGCGGCGATCAGCGCGATGATGGCTGTTCCGATGATGATTTTTCGCACAGGTGAGCCTCCAGGGTTTTGGCGTGCCGGCATTCTAGACTTGGCTTCCAGATAACGAGAGGAGGCGGACGTGATCCGGAACGGAAGAAACACCGCGGCTTGCAGCTACTGCGCTCTCGCGGGCGTGCTACGCGCGCCAATGGTATATTCCAACGCTGTATACCTTCCCAGGAGGTGCGCATGTCCAAGACTGCCAAGCTGTTCTGGTCCGGCCGCTCACAGGCGGTACGGCTGCCGAAGGAGTTCCGGATGGAGGGCGGCGAGGTCTTCATCCGCAAGCGCGGAACAACCGTCATCCTGGAACCCATCGCGTCGGACTGGGCGTGGCTCGACGAGATCGCGGGGAAGTTCTCGGACGACTTCTTCGCCGAAGGGAGATGCCAGCCTGAGATGCCGTCCCGGCCGGCGTTGGACGACATCTTCGACTGATGCGTTTCCTGCTGGACACGAACATCTGCATCGCCTTGCTCAACGGCACGTCGCCAGCGGCCCGCGAACGGCTGGGTCGCTACGGTCCTGGGGAGGTCGGTGTACCCGCGCCGGCTGTGTACGAGTTGTACTACGGGGCCTTCAAGAGTCGCCGAGCCTGGCAGAACCTGGCTTTGCTCGACAGCGCCGGCTTCGAGGTTCTGCCCTTCGATGTGGAGGATGCCCGAGTTGCAGGGAAGGTGCGAAGCGACCTGGAGGCAGGCGGGCAGACCATTGGCCCGTACGACCTGTTGATAGCGGGCCAGGCGCTGGCGCGCGGACTTGTACTCGTGACCGCAAACCGGCGCGAGTTCGACCGTGTCGGGGGTCTGACCTGCGAGGACTGGACCAAACCCGACCAGAACTGATCGAGGAAAACCTGAAGGACAGGGCGCCCCGCCGCTGAGCTCGCGGCACAAAGCAAAGCGCCGGCACTCCGGCGGACAATCGCGGTCGTTCGCGCTAAGCTGCCCGGCTTGCCACTTCCGCTGGGAGGTCGTCCAACGGTAGGACATACGGCTCTGGACCGTAGAATCGGGGTTCGAATCCCTGCCTCCCAGCCACTCGGAGAACCTCCCGGACAGCGGGACCCGCGGTCGCCCCGTCCCCGAGCGCCGCGCGCCACTGGACCGAGTTGGCAGCGAAGGCGACCATCGCCGCCGTCGTCAGGAGGCTGACGTATCTGACCCGCGCCACGGCGTCAGACGTGGCCACCATCGACGCACGCGCAGGCAATAGGTCTCGTACGACCCTCCGAATCTTCGACGGAGTTGCGGCTCCTCATAGAACTGCACGAACAGGTGGAACGCGACCAGCAACACCCCTGCGTACGCGAACAGCCAGGCCTGGCCAAAGAGCAGCGCCTGCCCTGAAACGATGATCAGCACGCTGACGTACATCGGGTTTCGCACGAACCGATAGAGGCCGGACGCCACCAGCACTTCGGTCTGCTCCACCGGTGCCGGTGTGCCACGCCCCTCAAGGACGAAGCGGGCGAAGCAGTCCAGCAGGCAGGCCAGACCCGCCGCGGCCGCCACGACACCCACTACCCGCTCGCCGGGTAGCCCGAGCAGCGGTGGCTGCATCGTCCAACCGACCAGTACGAACGGGCCGACGCCGGCGACGACAGCGGGAGCGGCCAAGAAGAAGGCGAACGACCCTACGATCGCACGCGGACGTGTGCCCTTCTCAAACACGTCAAGGCAGCGCGAACACGAACAGGTTGTTGCCCGAGCTGGGGCGCAGCTCTGGCGTGAGCCCGGCCGAGAGGGCTGCCGACGTGCTCCCCGTGCTCGCGACGACGTACTGACGTCCGTCGACCCCGAAGGTGATGGGGAAGCCGGTGACCGGTGAGCCGAGGTTGATCTCCCAAAGACTTTCGCCGGTTTCCTGGTCCAGGGCACGGAACCGACCGTTCCCGTCGCCGACGAAGACCAGGCCGCCGCCGGTCACAAACAGCGACATCAGCCCCGCCCGCTGCTCGTACGTCCACAGCGACTTACCGGTCTCGGCTGACACGGCGTGGATGCTTCCGCTCAGGTCGGTGCCCGGCGCGATCTGGTGCTCGGCATCCAGGGCGTAGATCGCAAGCCGGCCCGCGCGTGTTGCCGTCATCAGGGCGCACGAGTTGCGCATGGGCACGTACATCGCGTTCGTCAGCGGGCTGTAGGCGCCCGCCTGCCAGTCCTTGCCGCCGATGTACGTGGGGCAGACGTACGCCTCCTGGCCCAGCTCCCGGAAGACCACTTCGGTGTTCTCGGTGACCTTGCCGTCGCCGTCGATCGTGCTGATGACGTTCTGTCTGATCGTCGGCCTCGCCCACAGGAACTCGCCGGTCTCGCGGTCGAGGGTGTACACGATTCCCGTCTTGCCGGGAACCCCGGTAATCACCTTGCGAACCTCTCCCGGCTGCAGGCGTGGATTGATCCAGTCGACCGCGTCGGCGTCGGGCGCCACCGCGGTATCGACCAGGAGGCGCTCGAAGGGGTGGTCGAGGTCCCAGTGGTCATTGAGGTGCTGGTAGTGCCAGGCGATCTCGCCCGTTTGCGCGTTCAGCGCGAGCGTGGAGTTGTGGTACAGGTGCCTGAGATCCCTGCCCCCGAGCAGGAACTTGGGCGCCGGTGACGTCACCGAGGTGCCGATGTAGATGAGCTCCAGCGCCGGGTCGTAGCTCGGCACCATCCAGGTGCCGACGTGCGTGCGATCCTCGAACGGGATGTCGCCCCAGGTTTCGTTGCCCGGCTCTCCGGGCGCCGGAATCGTGCGACGCCGCCAGAGTTCGGCCCCGGTCTTGGCGTCGTGGGCGACGATGACGCAGGCGTCGGGACCGCCGCGGGGCAAACAACTGCGGCCCGAGATCACCTTGCCGTCAGCGATGATCGGCCCCGAGCTCTGCATCGCCGGCTGCGTCTTGTAGTCGAGGATCATCGTCTCCCAGACCAGCTCGCCCGTTGCCGCATCGAGGGCGAAGGCGAACTCGTCGACGCTCGTGTCGATGATCAGACCGTCGTAGATCGCGATGTTGCGGTTGTTGGCCGCGAGAGATCCGACTTGCCGGAGGATGTTGTCCGGTAGATCGCGCCGGTACTCCCAGATGAGGACTCCTGTTGTGGCGTCGATGGCCTGGATGACGTCCATGGGGTTCGGCATGTACATCACGCCGTCGTAGACGAGCGGCGTCCCCTGCTGGCGGCCTTCGCTCATGCCACGGGACCAGACCAGCCGCAGGTCCTTGACGTTCTCGCGCGTGATCTGGTCGAGCGGGCTGTAGCCCCACCCGTCGAGCGTCCGGCGCCACATCAACCAGTCGTCGTCGCTCGGGTCCTGGAGCATGGCGTCCGTGACCGGAACGAAGTCGCCGCGCACGGGCGTGCTTGCCGGCTGTGCCTCGGCGACCGGGGTCCACGGGACCACCGTCAGAAGGGCGGCGAGAAGTGCCGCCTGAAGCAAGAGACTGCGCTGGCCCATCTACGCGGCCGGATGTTAGCCGAGGACTTCGGCCCCCACGGCAGGATTCGACCTCAGCGCGACGACGAGAGCCGGACTTCCGCCTCGGCCTCCTCATCGCCGCGGAGCAGGCTCACAGTCACCGAGTCGCCCGGCTGCCGGCGCTCGAGCAGCGCCCGCACGTCGCTGGCCGACTGGACCGGTTCGCCGTCGATCGCGGTGATCACGTCGCCCAGTACGACGCCTCGGCGGGTGCGGCGGCTGCCGCGCAGGCCGGCGCTGTCGGCGCCCGAATTGCGCACCACTTCCAGGACCAGCACCCCATCCAGTTGCGGCCGCACCTGAGCGCCGGTTACGAGCGTGACACCGAGCTGCGGGCGGTTGACTCGCCCGTGAGCGATCAGCTTCGGCACCACCCAGTTCACGGTGTCCACCGGAATCGCGAAGCCGATGCCGGCCCAGGCGCCGCCGGCAGAGACAATCTGGGTGTTCACGCCGATCAAACGTCCACTCGAGTCGAGGAGGGGACCGCCGGAGTTGCCGGGGTTGATCGCTGCATCCGTCTGAATGACCCCCTGGATCTCGCGCCCCATGATCGATTGCACTTCGCGGTCCAGGGCGCTGATCACACCGGTCGTCAGGGTGTAGTCGAGACCGAAGGGATTGCCGATGGCAAGGACCGATTGGCCCACCAGGAGGTCGCTCGATGTGCCAAGGGGAATCGGTCGCAGCGTCTCGGCGGGCGCGTCGATCCGCAGCACCGCCAGATCCATCTCCGGATCGCTGCCGACGAAGGTCGCCGGCCAGGTGGTCTGGTCGGACAGCGTGACCTGGGCGCCGTCTGCGTTCTGGATCACGTGGTAGTTCGTGACCACATGGCCTTGGGTGTCCCACAGGAAGCCGCTGCCGGTGCCGTCCTGAATGCGATCGAAGCGGCGTCCGAAGTAGTCGACGCGCCGTTCCCGTGTCGCGGTTGTGATGTAGACCACCGAAGGCGAGGCCTTGCGGAAGAGGTTGACCGTGGTCCGTTCCTCCGGCAGCAGGCCGGCACTCTGCGCTACCGCCCGAGGTTCGCCCCTGCTGTCCGCCTGCAGGACGCTGCCCTGCCACCTCGAGCCGAAGACGAAGGCGAGAACGGCGAGGACGACCAATCCGGTCGCGGCGGCAAACCGCGGCCGCGGCCGTTTGTTTGGTCCGGGTGAGGCTCCGTAGGGCATTGACTGAAACTAACAGGGTCTGAGCCGGAGTTTCTTCCAATCAGGTGCACCGCGCCACGCGGGCGCCTCGCCCACAGGGCTACACTCGACGCATGATCCTTACCGAAGAGAAAGTGTCCCGGGCGACCTTCGAGGCTGGCACAGGCTGGCATCTTACTGCCGAGGGCGCCTGCAAGGGGCCGGTCTGCGCGCCACTCGCCGACGGTGCAATGGCGTCACGGAACCAGGTCGACGGAGTTGCTGTTGCCGAGGCCATCGGTCTCCCGGTCGTTCACGACGAGGAGCACGGCCTATGGGCCGTGGGGCCCGAGTCGATCGGCTCGCGCGCGTTGGTCTCGGCCGAAGATGCCGACTTCGAGCTGCCCGATCTGGACGGGAAGCCCTTTCGACTCTCGAACCTGCGCGGGCGGAAAGTCCTCGTCTACGCCTGGGCGCCCTACTGAGGGTGCTCAGCCGACCTGCCCGGGTGGCAGGCGCTGCGCGACGAGCTTCATCCGCAAGGGTTCGAACTGGTCACGGTCGGTCTCGACACGTTGGGGGCCGAAGGCTGCCGCGGGTTCATCGAGGCCGCCGAGCCGAAGCATCCCTCGCTTGTCGATCATCACCACCTGCTGGCCCGGTTCTTCGGCGTGATCAACATCCCCAGCTCGGTGTGGATCGACGAATCGGGCACCATCGTCAGGCCCGCTGAAGCCGCGCCCGCGCCGCCCCGCGACAAGATGCCCAGCTTCGGCTCGCCTTCCCGGATACCCGGCCGGTTCGGACAGATGTTGGCCGAGGCGATGAAGATCCCCCATGACACCGAGGCCTACCACGAGGCGCTGCGTGACTGGGTCGACAAGGGTGCCGCGAGTCGATTCGCGCTCTCCCCGGAAGAAGTGGTTGAACGATCACGACCTCGCAGCGCCGAGGTTGCGCTTGGACACGCGCACTTCGAGCTCGCCTCGTACCTGGAGAGGGAGAGTCACCACGAAGCGGCGGTCCGCCACTTCCGCGAGGCGCACCGCCTGGTCCCCGACAATTGGGCCTTCCGCCGCCAGGCCTGGTCGCTCGAAGGCGGTCATGAAGGCCGATTCGCGCGCTTCTGGCAGGGCCCGAGCGAAGCAGACCCCGAGGCCTGGCCCTACGAAGGGGATTGGCTCAGCGATATCCGCTCGTCGGGTCCCGAGAACTACGTCGACCCCTTCAAGCCCTGACGCCGCCAAACACGTCGCGGACGGGGCTACGATCCGCCACCGTGATCCTCGTCCACACCGACTCCGAGTTCGCAGGCGCCGTGGAACGCCGGCGCCGTCAGTGGCGCGAACTGAACGGAACGGCCCGCCTCTGGTCCCGGGACGGCTCGCTCTGGACCGGTTCCGGCGAGGAGGAGTGGCTTGGCTGGCTCGACCTCGAGCGGCTGAGCCGGACCGCGCTGCTGACGGCTGACGGCGACCGCGTCGAAGCGGCGACAGCGGCCCTGGCCGATCAACTCGCCGGCCCTCCGTTCCAACGCTGCCTCCTGCTCGGCATGGGCGGCTCGGCGCTCGGCGCCGATCTCCTGTGGGGGGCGTTGCCGCGGCACGCCTGTGCTCCGTTCATCGTCCTCGACACGACGGACCCGCGCGAGATCGCCGCGGCGCTCGATGGAGTCGAACCCGCGGCGCTGCGGGTCATCGCCGCCTCCAAGTCGGGCGGCACGATCGAGACCCGGCTGGCGTTCGAGCTCCTGCTCGACCGGTTGGGCTCAGGCGCACCGTCGGCTGCGCTGGCGATCACGGATCCGGGCTCGGCGCTGGAGGCACGAGCCCGGGCCGCGGGCGTCAAGGTCGTCTTCGGCCACCCGGACATTGGCGGTCGCTTTTCCGTGCTTTCCGCGTTCGGGATGGCTCCGGCGGCAGTCGCTGGGATCGATCTCGAGCCGCTGCTCGCGAGCGCACGGGCGATGGCTGCGGCGTGCCGGCGCGGCGGAACGGAATCGGGGACGAACCCCGGTGTCGAGTTGGGTTTGCTGCTCGCCGCGGCGCACGACTGCGGCCGCGACAAGCTCTACCTCCATGCGCCTGGGACGGCAGTGGCGATGGCCGCCTGGGTCGAGCAACTCGTCGCGGAGTCGCTCGGCAAGGGTGAGGTGCTGCTGCTGCCGGTGGATGCGGCCGGCCTGCCGCCGGAACCGCATCCCGACCGGCTCGACATCGTGCTCGGAAGCGAGGCCGAACTTCCGGCCGACCTCGGCGGCGAGTTCTTCCGCTGGCAGTTCGGCGTCGCAGTCGCCGGCGCACTGCTCGGTGTCAACCCCTTCGACCAGCCGGACGTGGAGTCGTCGAAGGTCGTCACGCGGCGTTACGTCGAACGGATGAAGGCCGGCGATGCGCCGGCGCCCGGCGGCCTCGTCCGCCTGAGCGAGGTCAGCACACTCGGTCTGGCCCAACTCCTGGGCACTCACGTCGCGACGTTCCCGGAGGGCGGCTACGCCGTCGTCTCGGCTTACCTCGACCGCAACAACCGGAACCGGGAGCTGCTCCAGACCCTGCGCCGGCGCGTCGCCGACGTCACGGGCGGCGCCTCGGTGCTGGGATTCGGGCCGAGCTTCCTGCACTCGACCGGACAGGCCCACAAGGGCGGTCCGAACCGGGGCCTGTTCCTGCAGATCACCGCCGATCCGCCGGCCGCCGATATCCCGGTTCCCGGCGAAGGCCTGACCTTCGGCCAGGTCCAGCTCGCCCAGGCCTGGGGCGACTACGAAGTGCTCGTCGAGCGCGATCGTCGCGTGCTTGCCCTCCACCTCGACGGCGGGGTGGAGGACGGGCTGCAGCGGTTGATCGAAGCGCTCGGCTAACTAACGCCGGCCGCGCCGCCCGCCCGGCGGCTTGCCCGTCAGCTCGTCGAGCCCGACGTCGAACTCGGCAACGATGCGGATCAGCACATCGAGGCTGACCCGGAGTTCGTCCCGCTCGATCCGCGCGAGGTCCGACGGTGGAATCCCGACCCGCTCCGCCAGCGCCGGCTGCGTCAGCTTGTTCTTCCGCCGCAACCGCCGGATCCGGTGGCCCATGAGCTGGACTTGCTGGGGCGTAGCTTCCTGGTTCATCGTCGACACCGTTTGAGAGTCCGACAATTGTAGCGGTGTAGGCGGTTCTAGGCCGGGATCAGAGCGGCGCCATCTGGCGGCGCCTCCCCGAGATTGGCAAGGACGGCGTCGATGCCTTCGCCTCTCAGGCCCTGCTTCATTCCCGAATACGCATTGGCGTCGAGTTCGGCCAACTGCGCGGCCCGCTCGAGGGCGACATCGCGCAGCTCGTCGGCCGCAGCGACCGCGTCCAGGAAACCGGCATCGCGCGCGCCCTCGGCGTCGTACATCCTTGCGGTCAGAGCGGCCCCGGTCAGGGCGCGTTTGGAGAGCCGCTCCTTGGCCAGCAACCAGGCGAACGGCGGCAGCGTTCTACCGATAGCGACCTCGTTCAGACCGAATCGGAACTCACCGTCCGCAGCCAGGCGGTGATCGCCGGTGAGCAGACAGAGCGCGCCGAGCGCGATGGCGTGTCCGCTGGCCGCGACGACCAGGGGCTGCGGCCATCCGTACAGGCGCATCATCAGACGCGCTCCGGCGAGTCCCATGGCGCGGGCCTGCGCCGCGTCTCCACCGCGAGCCACGTTGAGGTCGAACCCGCCCGAAAACAGGCCGGGCCGGCCGGTCAGTACGACGGCTCTGGCATCGTCTGCGGCACGGTCGAGCATGGCATTGACGGCAGCGATCATGGGCGGTCCGAAGACGTTGGCCTTGCCGTCGTCCAGGGTGACCAGGGCCACGTCGCCAACCTGCTCGTAGGTGGTCGGTTCAATCATGAATCAGCTCCCTTGGTGTCTGCCCCTCGGGTCAGGGGCGCTTCATTCAGTTTGCCACCTTGATCTCGCGGATCTTCTTGAGCGGGACCGCGGTGATCTTCTCCGTCAGCCGGTACTCGAGGTCGCCCGGGTAGACCACCCACAGATGATCGAGACCGAGGTCCTTGCTGACCGTGTGCATCGACTTGGTCGTCCGGGGGGCATCCGCGCACTTGAACTCGAATCCCCAGCGCCTGCCGCCGCGGAGCAGCATGAGGTCCAGTTCCGCGCCCCGTTGGGTGCCCCAGAAGCATGCCTGGCGCGCACCGAACGCGATCAGGGTCTGTTCCAGGGCGAAGCCCTCCCAGCTTGGACCGTAGACGGGGTGGCGGACGAGGTCGTCCATCGATTCCAGCCCCAGCAGGTGGTGGAGAATGCCGGAATCGCGGAGGTACACCTTGGGCGCCTTGACGACGCGTTTGCCGACGTTCTCGAACCATGGTTGGAGCACCCGGATCATGAACGTCCCGGCCAGCAGGTCGCGGTAGTGGTTCACCGCGTTGACGCTGACACCCATCGAGCGGCTGAGCGCCGACGCGTTCCAGGTCTGCGAGTGGGCGTGCGCCAGCATGGTCCAGAAGCGGCCTAGCGCCTCCGGCGACACCCTCGACCCGAGTCCCGGCACATCGCGCTCCAGGAACGTGCGCGCGAACGACTCCATCCACAACATGCAGGCGGCATCCGACTCCGCCAGGTAGGCCAGTGGGAAGCCGCCGCGCATCCAGAGCCGGTCCTGGTTCTCCGCTCCCACCTCGTCGAGTGAGAAGCCGCTCACGTCGGCGAACGAGATGCGCCCAG
This sequence comes from Candidatus Multivorans sp., assembly GCA_965247095.1. Classification (GTDB taxonomy): domain Bacteria; phylum Acidobacteriota; class Thermoanaerobaculia; order Multivoradales; family Multivoraceae; genus Multivorans. The sequence continues at coordinate 2,596,710 of OZ251997.1, forward strand.
CCAGGGTCTCGGAAACGCCGCGGATCAGGTCCCAGGAGGCGCTGCCCAGGAGCAGGAAGACGGCTTTCCGCGCAGGGTCGTCGCAGATCGGACGGAGAATCTCGAACAACTCGGGTACGCGCTGAACCTCGTCGATCACGATCAGCCCCTCGCCGCTTCGAAGGAGCCGCTCCGGAGTCGCGCGGAACGCCTCGCGAACCGCAGCCACCTCCAGGTCGTAGACCGTGGAGGGTCCCGTCCACGCCGCCACGATCTGTTGGGCGAGCGTCGTCTTGCCCACCTGCCGAGCCCCCAGGAGAGCGGTGACCGGTGACTGGGAGAGTCTCCAGAGTGTGGCGTCGAGCAGGCGCTGTCGGGCGGTAGATTGTCGCATATTCACCCTCAGAGGTGAGGTTTACGACAATAAACCGAGTTGGCGGGCTTGTCCAGCGGTGCTCAGGCGGGTGCTTCGGCCTCGTGGAACTCCTTCGCCTTGGGACCTATGTGCGCTTGAGGACCTTCTCGATGATCTCTCTAGCGGCCCGGCGTGACTCGGCAGACTCCGCGATGGCTTGGAACACCTTCCGATACGTGGCAACGTCCTCGGTTCTGACGTTCGTCAGCCGCGGGCGGCCACGCTGTGCCCGGAAGTGGGTGAGCCTGCGCTCGATGCTCTCTGCTCGGTCGAGCAAGCCCGCATCCCACCCGTCTGTTGTGCGAAGTACGTCTCGAATCCGACCTAGCCGAGTAAGGTCGTGTTCAATCAACCGGCGAGCTACTTCGGCAGTCAGGTACCCAGATCGCGCAAGCTCGTACGTCTCCTCCGAGTCCGCAATTGCCGCTGCGAACCTGCGCTCGCGCGTTCTCGTTGCTGAGGTGTTTCTGCAGCGCTCCGCCAGTCGGCGGAAGATCGCTCCCAGGTGGTTCTCCAGATTTCTCGTGTGGGGTCCGGGCTCGAAGTAGTCTCGCCGGCCGTTCGGGACGATCCTGGGGTCCAGAATGTGTATCTCCCCTACGGCCCACCTATTGAGGCGGTCCTCCTTGAACATATGGTCGAAGACGCCTTCGCCGCCGACTTGGATGTTCCCGCATCGCGCTCTGAGTCCTCTGATACCCGCGCTCTTGGGGATTGCTCCGAGGTAAGACGTGTGGGCAAGCCACCCCGCTGCCGCTCGCTCGCGGCTGTCGATCTTGGGCACGTCGAACACTTCGAGGGCGCTGAAGGCGTCGCTTCGGCCGGCAGAGAACTCAATGCCCTCGGCATGGGGCCTGGTAACGGCATCGTCGCCGTCGATGGAGACGTTCATCGCGTACAGCGCATCTCCAACATACTCTTCGACCATCTCGCGGAAGGGAAAGGCGGTTGAGAGAGGCACTGGACAGACCTCCGCGACGTAGCTGTGAACCCTCTGCCGGTTCAGGACAGAGCCAGCCGCGTAGCGGGCGACGCCACGGACCTCTACTTCGAAGTACTGGTCGGGCTCTTCGTCGGCATCCAGTTGTTCCACAGTGACGAAGTCACCTATTCGCTGTTCCGTGTCGGCTAGGTCGTGGTTCCTCAGACGGAGGGCGTCCCAAGTGACGCGGACAGGAGGCTGGTCCGCGCTGGCCCTGGTGGTGAAAGCGACTGCCTCTGCGAAAGCCAGACCAGCCAGGCGACCGATTCCGCGAAATCCCCTATTGCTGGCGGCGCGCTTGGTGCTTTGGCCGACCGGAATCAACGAGTCGACGGCTTCCTGGAACGTCAGGCCGGGGCCGTAGTCCCGGATGCGGATCTGGGCCTGCCGAGGGTCGAGGTGAATCTCGACTCGGCCGGATCCTGGACTTCCTGTAGTCGCGTCCGCTGCGTTCTGGAGATACTCGCGGTAGAGCGTCAGCGGATCGTCGTACATCCCCGACGTGACCAGCCGAAGAAGGCTGTGGCCGAGCGCTGGTTCGTTGGAGCTGCTCATGCTCTCCCCACTTGGAGACGGCCGTTCAGGTGATGGCTAGGCCGCCGTTGAAGGGCTAGCCGTTGTACCACAAGCAACGGGCCAGTAGCTGGCAGAGATCGCTTGGAGGCTAGCTCGCAGCCAGGACCTTCGTCGCCCGTGAGCGGGTGGCGGCGAGCGCCTCCTCGTGGCTGAACAGACCGGCGTCCTCCACGAACTCCTCTTCGCTGGGCATGGCCGGATCGGGATTGAGGGACGGGAACAACGGCAGTACCCGGTCCCGGACAGTCCCGGGAGCATCCTTCGTGTTGAGCGCATGGAAGCGGAGGAGCTGTCGAGTGGTGGCGTCGCGGGCTCGGTCGTTACTGGCGCGCTGACACAGGGCCCGTAGCTCGCCGTCCCCTCTAGCCTGAGCGAGGAAGGCGATGAACTCCCTTCTCTCCGACTCGGACAGTCGGGCTCGCAGCGTGTCGTACTCGTCCCGTGCTCCGGACTGCTCGTACTGCTCTCGGTGGAAGATGAGCGCGTGGGGCAACTCCAGTAGCTGCAAGAACTCCTCCTGGTCCCTTCCATAGGCGCGCTCGAAGAAGCTCGGGTTGCCGCTGACTACGCCACGGGTGGCCTGCAGCATGATCTGGAAGGACCGCAGGTAGTAGCGGTTCCAGCGCCTTCCCACGTGTGAGCGGTCCTTCAGCGTCACCGGTTGGTAGCGCATCGGGAACGACCAGATGCGAACGCCGAGCTCTTCGTTCAGGCCGATGTTCAGGCGCATCCGCTCGTACAGGTCCTCCGGGGAGTCCATGAAGTTGTACAGCATGTAGTTCGACAGCGACGTGATGCCGTTGTCAGCCGCCATCCTCACCGCGGTGGTGTAGATCTTTCGTAGTCCGATGTGGTCGAAGGCGATCCGGAGGGGGCTGATGCAGATAGTGGCCATCTCGCGCAGGTACATTGGGGACTTGACGAGAATCCTTGCGTCCACACCCTGGTTGAAGTCGACGCGGCGCTTCACCGGCCGCTGATCGTTCCGCCTCAGCTTGGCTCCCTGCTCGAAACCGAGGTCGCGAATCTCGGCGATGACCTCCTTGTACCGGGCGGACGCAGTGATGTTGTTGTCCATGAGCACGAGGTCCTTCTTGGGCCCGTGTCTCGCGTCTACCCCGTTGACGAGGGCGGCGAGGGGCGGCATTTCGCGCTGCGCACCCTCAAGTTTCGGGACGCCGCAGAAGGAGCACTTCCGTATGCAGCCCCTTGAGGCATAGCCGAAGTAGGCGTCCCGCACCGGATAGGTGTAGTCGAGCTGCTCCAGGATGGAGTAGTCCGGCACCATCTCCTCGATTGGAGGGCCGTCAAGGTCGTCCGCACCGAACTCGAAGTCCTCCGCGCGAAGCTGAAGGGCTCTTGCCGGCGGGCCGTCCAGCAGTCCCGCGATGAAGCGGACCCCCGCCCACCGTGGCTCCTTGAGGAACTCCTCGTGCATGAGCGAGGCAGCGATTCCGCCGACGAAGACCCGTTCGGGCTGGTTACCAGCCGATTGAATGGCGAAGTCGATGGTTTCGGCGGTGCGCTTCCACTCGAAGCTGAAGAGCGTCGTGACGTAGACGCGGTCCCACGGCTCCAGGAAGAGGCCCTTTTCCGACACACCTTTCGCGAGCGTCACCGCGTCGCCACGCTGCCGGTGGTAAGCCGCGATCTTCATGAGCCCGAGAGGCGGGTACTTGTTGCGGTAGCCCGGCTCCAGGAGAAGCACGCGCTTCGTCGGCTCCGTCATTTGGCCAGCATCCGGGTCGCGACCTTGCGACTCTTCCCGAACTCGAAGTCCACCATCTTCCTCGTTACCGGGTCATTCTGCAGTCGTCGGACAGCGTGACCCTGCTCCTGCCACGCGAGGCTGATGCCGAAACCGCTCGAGACGCGCGTTAGCATATCAATGGTGCGCCGCTGGCCTCTCTCGCTCAAGCGCGTCATGGGCCGGTCTGTCTCGCTCCTCGCCGCGCCAGCGAAGACCGGGCCGCGAGGCCAACTCCAAGATGGTCGAGCTTGTGAGTATTGTCGCATCCAGCTTCGACCTCTGCCTCTCGCTTGTGGGACACCAGTCCTACTAAACCGCCTGAGATTCAGCGATATCTTCCGGAAAGTACTTCTCGACCTTCTCAACATACTGGTTGACGAAGGCGACCTGGTCCGGGGTCAGGACACCGCGCTCAGGGTGCGCCACGATGTTGCGAATATCGTTGAGTTTCTTGATCCATTGCGTGTTTGCCTTCATGTTGTCCCTGTTACTCGCGTCCAGCGATATCACTTCTTTGAATAGCTGCCAATTGCGGTGACATATGTCGATATAGTTTATCAGAAAGAGTTGAGATTCTTCATTGCCCTCACGTCGCCGCTCTTCCCACCGGGCCATGCATTGCTGGCGGATCGTGAGCGGGATTCCTTCCGTCCACCACTCTGTGCCCTGCGCGCCATAGTGTCCCTTCAACGCCACGATGACGTAGTCAAAGAGCCTACGCTGTATCTTTCGCACCTTGGCGCTCGCTTCTTCTGTACCCGCTTCATCGCGGGAATCCAAGTACTGCTGCAGCCCTGGCGGCCTGAAGCTGGGGATCGTCTGGCCAATATGCGCCTCCAAACCGTAGGCCTGCCGCCGCACGGCTGTCAGGGAAGAGCCAATGCGCCTAAAGGACTGGATCTCTTGCGGTGATGCGTTCTTCAAGTAGCCGACCAAGACCTGAAGATACGGCCGGATTTCCCCGAAGGTCTCTTCTGCATTGAAGAGACTGAGGTCCACGCCGTCCGTGCGACGGACATGGTCAGCAATATCTTCAATAACGTGAAACAGAGCCCGAATGCCGTTGTTGGTACACAGATATCCACCGGCTCGGTCGCCGAGCTCCCAGTGGCTCGCGAGCCCCGCCGCGAACATGTTGAGGCACTCCGAGAGCACCCATAGGGCCTTCCTGAGGTTCGCGTTGTAGTCGTCGGTTCTGGCCGTAGACAGGGGGCCCGGCACAACCGCACCTCTAGCGAAGGCTCCCAACAGCTTGGCAACTCTGAGCCCGTCCCGCACCGAAGTCTGTGTCAGGCAGCGATAGTGGCTCTTCCTCTTTCCGGTGACGACCAGGCGGTCATGGAGCGGCGAGGTGCTGTCGCGGTTGAGGCGGGAGGCGATACGCGAGAGTAGGGCCTGAAACGCTTCTTCACGGTCGGAAGAGCCCCAATGAAGGTCAGCGTAAAGCTCGACCAAGAGTCCTGTGCTCACCTTGACCTGCTTGCTGTTGATATCGATGAAGAGGTTCATCTCCTCCTCGGAAGGTAGGTTTTCATAGGCCAGCACGGACAGGACGGTTGAATCCTTGTTGAATCCCTCTTGTGCTCGCGCATAGGCGTAGCCATAGAGCCTATGCTGGCCGTCGATGATCCAGGCCGAGGCGTAGTTCGGTGGCAGATAGAGTGTGCCCCAGGCCTCGTCACCGTAGGTCTGCTTCGCATCGAAACGCATCCGAGTTTTCTTGCGGTTCTTCAAGTTGACAACGATATTTGTCGGAAACCTGCCGCCGCCATTGATGTATTGTGCGATCTTCTTCAGCCGGCGCGGCTGGAGCATGCGCTGGTATGTTTCCAAATTGTCGATGTCCCGGCTTGCCTTGTGGCCAACATAGGCGATCTTCAAGAGCTCGCCAGGGCTGATGAGGAAAGTGTAGAACGTCTCGCCGCCCATCCTGCCGCGGGTCGCTACGACTTGTCGGACTAGGCCGGGGATCTTCTGGCCGCCGAACATGTGCCCCAAGAACTGGTAGCGGGCCGCGCGTTTGAGGTGCTTCACGAGCTTCGCATAGTAGTCGAGTTCCCCGTCCGTGACGACCGCAATCTCCGCCTTCTCGCACTTCGCAAGGTCCGCATCGCTCCATGAGACATTTCGTGTGGCGATGATAAATCTGACTTTGAGCCCCGACTGCCGGCCGTAGGCCTTGCGGACCGACTTGAGCAAGTTGCCCCGGATTGCCGTGATGTTCTCGATCAGCGGCGCCATGCGCTTCGTGCCCGGGGTGCCACGCTGCGTGCACTCGACGATGATGACGGTTTCGTCGTCCTTGGCGAACACATCGATCTGACGTCCTGGCGGGCCATCTTCGACGGCGATCGTGAACTTGCGGCCTTTGTTCATTTCATCGAAGCCCATCTGAGCTAGGATGCACCAAACTTCGTCCTCAAGCTGCTCGTCAGCAGGCTTCTCCTGGGCCATTCGCGTTGACTTGGCGTTCTTTCTGACCGTCCGCCAACCGTTAGCTGCTTCCAGCTTGACCTTTTGAGCGACAAGCTCCTTCGACGAACCCGAGACAGTCTTATAGATATCCGGCTTTTTCCGGCTCCTGAGCTCGGATGTGATCTCATCGCCGGATAAGAGGGGGTCTAGGTATTGGTCGGTCATGCCGCTGCTCCCTGGTGAGTCGACTATCTCGCATCATGTCGCTGGAGGCGACATTCGTGGACCTGTGCCTCAGGGTGTTCCGCGGACGCAGTACCGGAAGGCGAAGGAAGGGCGTTGAAGCTGGACGTGAGTTTCGGGAGGCTAGCACTTCGGTTGCTGGGAGTCAGATCGGCCCGGAACCTGTCAACGACATTGACACAGCGGGGTTCTGGATTTACTGAGTCGTCTCTGCAGTCTCGTTGTCGGGCTTGTTGATCCAGACGGCCTGGGGCAGTGGCGTATGCATCGGTTGGCCGCCGACGAATCGTTCGGGGGAGCTTTCCCAGGCGGCGCTCAGCGTGCGTTGGCGCTGCTCGATCACGGCTTGCGCCCGGCCGTAGTGGACGGTCTCGGGGGTCAGCATGGCGATGCCGGCATGGCGGTGTTCCGTGTTGTACCAGGGGAAGAAGGACCTGCAGTAGTCGGTCGCGGCGTCCTGGTTGGGGAAGCGGCTGGGGAAGTCGGGGTGGTACTTGAGGGTCTTGAACTGTGCTTCGGAGTAGGGGTTGTCGTCGCTGACCCGCGGGCGGCCCAGGGACCGGTTCACGCCGAGGCGGGCGAGCAGTTGGGCGGTACCCTGGCTGGTCATGGGGGCGCCTCGATCGGAATGCAGGGTCAGGACATGGGGCTTGACGCCGTGCTTGAGGCAGGTCTCCTCGATGAGCCTTTGGGCGAGCGCGGAGTTCTCGCGGTCGGCGACCATCCAGCCGACCGCGTAGCGGCTTAGGAGGTCAAGCAGGACGTAGAGGTAGTAGTAGGTCCAGGTCTGCGGTCCGAGCAGCCTGGTGATGTCCCACGACCAGACCTGGTTGGGCGCGACAGCGACCAGCTCCGGCTTGGCGTACGACGGATGGACGCGCTGGTTGCGGCGGTCCCTCACGGGGTGGTTCGCTTCGAGGATGCGGTACATCGTGCGCTCCGAGCACAGGTAGCGGCCCTCGTCGAGCAGGGTGGCCACCACTTCTCCCGGCGAACGATCGACGAAACGCGGCGACGCAAGCGTGGCCTCGACCCGTTTCCGCTCGATCTGGCTCAGTGCCCGGGCAGGCGTGGGGCGGGGCTGCCGTCGCCCGGGAGCGGGCCTCGCACGACGATAGAAGGTCGATCGCGATACGCCCAGCGCCCGGCACGCCGGCGCGACGCCGACCTGCCGGGCCAGGGACCTTGCCGCCATCAGCAGTCCTTCCCGTCTTCGAGGCTGAATCCCAGCAGCCCTGCAACTTTTCCCTGGACGTCCAGGATCGTGTGCGCGGCGGCGACTTCCCTCTCGAGACGCTTGACCTTCGCTTCCAGCCGCTTCACCTTCGGCATCAGAGGGTTGGCCTCGTTCGGCTTGCGGCCCCGCTTCTTCGGCCTCAGACCGGAAAGCGCGCCCTCGCGCCGCGCCTTGCGCCAGTTGGCCAGATGGGAGCTGTACAGACCCTCTCGCCGCAGCAGCCGACCCACCTCGCCGCGGTGGGTGCATCGGTCCGCTTCCTCCAGAATCCGCAGCCGGTACTCCGCCGTGAACTGCCGCCTGGTCGGTCTCGCCAGCACTTCCGGGTCGGGAACCGCCCCGGCGGGCGCCGCGCCGGCCGCGGGGGCCTCGTCGCTACGCTCCTCAACCCCCGCGGCCGGGAGCTCCGAGCCGCCGCCAAACCTCTGCTCTCGTCTTGACATTGATCCTCCTTGCCAACGTGTGCCCTCCACTATTCAACGGGATGGCCGCTGTGTCACGTACGTTGGCAGAGAGGGGCCGTAGGGGCGCTGACGCGTGGTTCGGAACGTGTTGGCTTCCGCCCTCAGAGCATTCGCGCGGCGATCCAGGGCAGGGCGACCGCGGTGCCCAGCACGCTGCCGAGGTTGCTCAGCACGACGACCAGGAGCACGCGTGTAAGGCGGTTGGACCAGAAGCCGCGCGCGGAACTGAGGCTGTCGGCGAGGTTCTCCATGTCCGCCACCAGGGGCCGGCGGAGCAGCGCCTGGACCAGTCCCGCGACCCAGCCGGCGGCGATCAGCGGGTTCAAGCTGGTCAGGGGCGCGGCGGCGAAGGCCGAGGCGATGGTCAGCGGATGCCCCAGGGCGATCGCGGCCCCTAGGGCGGACAAGCTGCCGTTGATCAGGATCCAGAGGTAGATCGACTCGACCGACCGCTCGCGATCGCCGGTCAGGAAGCCGTAGGCCAGGAGCGCGATGATCGCGATCGGCAACGCCCACTTGACGATGCGCGGCCAGAGCGGCGGCTCGGGCAGTCGCTCGAGTTCCTCCAGATCGCAGGGCGAGCCCGCGAGGCTCGTGATGCCGGGCACGTGCCCGGCGCCGACCACGGCCACCGTGCGCGGACCTGCCGACTGGCGCAGCTTCTCGGCCATGTACGCGTCCCGTTCGTCGATCAGGGTGCCCTTGACGCTGGGCAATGCCTCGGCGAGGGCGGACACCAGGTCGCTCAGGTTGCCGCTGTCGCGGAGCTGCTCGATGTCCTCTTCCTTCAGGTCGTCGCCGACGAAGGCGCTGCCGGCCAACTGGGTCATCACCTTCGTCCGCTGCCAGAAGCCGAGTGAGGCCCAGGTGCGCTTCAGCGAGATCTGGATGTCGCGGTCGATCAGTTCGAGGCGTGCGCCGCGTTCCCGGGCCCGGGCGATCGCCTCTCTCATCTCGGCGCCGGGCTCGATGCCGAAGCGCTGGGCGATGCGCCGCTGGAAGGAGTGCATCAGGAACGAGCTGAGCAGCAGCGCCGCCTTGCCCTCGCGCAGGACCTGGAAGATGTCCAGCTTGCGCCACGACTCCTGGTCCTCCAGGTTGCGGTAGCGGGCCTCGCAGAGTTCGACGCAGACGGTGTCGGGCTCGAGCGCCTCGATCGCCTCCTTCGTGTCGCGCACGCTCTGCGGCGAGACGTGCGCGGTGCCGACCAGGAAGACCTCCCGCTCGTCGAGTTCGAGTCGCTGCACCGAGGCGGGCAGGTCGGGGGGCGCCGGTTGGCGCTCGGCTTCGGACATCATGGCAGCGCGGAGCGTAGCCGACGGCCGGCTGGAGGCGAAACCGCGGCGGCGTCGAGTACGATGTTGTGTTCCAGGTCGTGATGGCAGGGCTGATGGGAGGATTGGAATGGAAGTGATGAGAGACCATTGCCCCGTGGCGGCACGGGCGCTGGCGATGGGCGCCCTGGTGTTCCTTGCCTGCACCGCGCCCGACGCCGATGCCCCCGTCGCGGATGCCGGCGCCGGCCCGCGGCCGAACATCGTTCTCATCCTTGCCGACGATCTCGGCTACGCCGACATCGGCATCTACGGCAGCGAGGTGATCTCGACCCCGAACATCGACGCGCTGGCCGCGAGCGGCGTTCGCTTCACGGCGGGCTACGTCAGCCATCCGGTGTGCAGTCCGTCGCGGGCCGGGCTGATGACCGGGCGCTACCAGCAGCGCCACGGCTGGGAGTTCAACCCGGCCGGCCGGGATGTCGGCGCCGGCATGAGTCTCGAGGAGACGACCCTGGCCGACCGGATGAGGGCTCTGGGGTACCGGACCGGCATGATCGGCAAGTGGCACCTGGGCCGCCAGGCGCCCCATCATCCGGTGAGCCGCGGCTTCGACGAGTACTTCGGCGTGCTCGAAGGCGGCAGCATCTTCATCGACTCCAGCCTGCCGGGCGTGGAGTACGGCTCGATCCGCGGCGAAGACGGGCCGACGGTCCGCCGGAACAAGGTGCTGCGGGGGTTCGAGGAAGAGAAGGTCGACCGCTACCTGACCGACGTGTTCACGGAGGAAGCGACAAGCTTCATCGAGCGCAGCGCGAGCGGTGAAGAACCCTTCTTCCTCTACCTCAGCCACACGACGCCGCACACGCCGCTCCAGGCCACGGCCGAGTACCTGGACGGCTACCGCCACATCGAAGATCAGCGCACCCGCGTCTACGCGGCCATGGTCGCGTCGCTCGACGAGAGCGTGCGGCAGGTGGTCGAGACGCTCAAGGCACAGGGCGTGTACGAGAACACGATGATCGTCTTCGCCAGCGACAACGGCTGCGCCGGCTACATTCACGCCGCCTGCTCGAACGCGCCGCTCTTCGGTTTCAAGCGCTACCACCACGAAGGCGGCGTGCGGATTCCCTTCATCATCAGTTGGCCGGAAGGAATCGAGGGAGGGCGGACGTTCAATCAACCGGTGATCACCCTCGACTTCACGGCGACCTTCACGGCTGCGGCGGGCCAGGAAGCAAAGGCGGGCGACAGCGTGAACCTGCTGCCGTACATGACCGGCGAGGCGGACGGCGCGCCGCACGAGTACCTCTACTGGCGGGCCGGCGCCAGCGTCGCGATCCGCGACGCCCAGTACAAGCTGATCAAGCTGAACCGCACCGAGTTCCGGCCCGACGATCTGCGCGGGGACGGCCGTTTGCAGCCGCCCGAAGGCGGCTGGCCCACGGATTCGCCCCACGGGCAGGCCACCCTGCTCTACGACCTGGAAGCCGACATCGGCGAGTTGAACAACCTGGCGGCGGAGCAGCCGGAGGTCGTCGCCCGTCTCGAAGCCGAGTTGGATGCGTGGCGCGCCACGTTGCTGAGCGAGCCGATCCTGCCGGGTGTGCGTTCCACGATCACCGAGATCGATGGTGAGTGGGTCCAATTGGTATTCTGAGCCCGGCTGCTGACGTGCGCCGTGCCGCCCTCACCGCGGCGAACGATGCGGGCTGCTGAAGCATGAGCGGTACACCCAAGGACGCTGAGCGCGGCCCTGCCGACGGTCCAGGTGCTGTGATGCGCCGCCGCCTCGAACAGGTACTGGCCGCCGGCCTGCAGTCGCCCATCTTCCGCTGGGAGACCTGGCGGACGTTGTGGCCGCTGCGCCGCCGGGTTCAGGCGGCGCTGCTGGCCGTCCTCGCGGTGGCGGCGTTCTCGGCGTGGCGGGTTCAGCAGAAGGTCGGACAGGCGCGGCTCGAACTCGGTCTGGCGGAAGCGGCGACTGCCGGCGAGGGATTCGAGCGACTCGCCGAGCGGTCTCCAGGCCTGCTCAGCCTGGCCGCCCGGCACGCGGCCGGGGAGGGCCGCTGGCGCGAAGTGGCGGCGTTGTACGAGGACCATGCCGAACACCTGCCGCCGGCACTGCTGGCCGCGGCCGAGGTGGAACTCGGTGTGAATCGCGCCGAGGAAGCTGGAGCAGAATCGGCCGCGGACGAACCGCCGCCGGCGTCTGCGTTCGAGCGGCGTCTGCGGCGGGCACAGGCGGTCGACGCCTCGGGCGTGCAGCAACTGCTCTTCGACCGGCGGGGCCGGCCATTGGGATCGATCGGCGACGACCGTTCGTTGACGCTGGTAGAGGATCTGCCGGCCGGCCTGGTGCCGGTCGAGTTGGCGACCCATCTGCTGCCTTCCGCCCTCCAGCCGCCGGGTCTTGCCGCCGCCGGACCGGGGGCGATGAGCAGGTCCGCCGGCGCGCGAGCCCTGCGGCTGACGATCGACCGGGCCTGGAGCGAGGCGGCCGACACGGCGCTGGGCAGGGAAGAGGGCGCGATCGCGATCGTGGAGATCCCGTCGGGCGCGGTCCTGGCCGCGGTGAGCAACCGCGGTCGAAGCCGCCGGTGGCGGTCGAACGGCGACAGCGTCCTCGATCCGCGCGAGCCGGCGTCGATCGCCAAGCTGATCACCACGACGGCGGCGATGCGGGCCGGTCTCGACCCCGACCAGGAGATCGCCGACATGACCTGCCGCGGCTCGGTGCTGATGGACGGTCAGCGGCTCTACTGCAGCGCGATCAACGGCCGGCTCCGGGGGCTCTCCGCAGCGATGGCCAGTAGCTGCAACGTCGCCTTCGCCAAGCTCGCGATGGATGTCGGCGACCGGGCGCTGGTCGAAGAGTACGAACGCTACGGCTTCGTCATCGGCGGCAGGAGTAGCGAGGCGGTGCCGCGGAACGCCGTCGGTGTGGTGCATGAGTACCGTCACCCGGGCAAGCAGCTCGGCGATCTCTCGATCGGCCTGGAGGAGGCTTCGATCACACCGTTGGGGGCGGCCCTGTTCGCCGCCACCCTCTCGGACGGCCGCCGGCGCGAGCCGAGCTTCGTTCTGCAGGCGGACGGACTTCTGGGCATCTCGCCACGGACACCGGTCGGCGACGGTCCGCGCGAGGGCGTCGAGGTTCTCGACCCGTCCTGGCTGCCGGTGCTGCACGAGTCGATGCGCGCGGTCGTGTCTCCGGGCGGCTCGGCGAACCGGGTGGCGCCGAAGCGTCTCCGGGTGGCGATGAAGACGGGCACGGCGCGCGATCCGGACAAGCCGTTCCACGTGAACTACGCCGGCTTCTTCCCCTCCGACGAGAGCCAGCCGCCCCGATACGCCTTCGCGGTCAGGGTCACCGGCCAGCCGACGTCGGCACGGGTTCGCCGCGCCGGGTACGCCGTCACGTTCCGTCTGCTGCGGGCGCTCGACAGGTTGGTCGGCGAAGAGATCGAGACAGCGTCCCGGGTTCCGCAACGGCTGGCGGCAGCGACCGGAGCGAGCAAGTGACAGCGAGCGCGGGCGGCGCAAAACCGCCCGCACGCCGGCGCTACCGACCGGCGATCGGCCCCAGGCTGAAACCGCTCCTGTGGGTGGTCTTCGGACTGTTCGCTCTGCTGGCGGTGAACTCGTTCTACCTCTCCGGCGTTCGCGTTGCCGAGGCGGCAACCGGCGCGACCTACCAGAACTGGTTCTACATCTCGATGTTTCTGCTTCACTTGGCGGTGGGGGGATTGTTCGTGGCGCCGGTGATCTGGTTCGGTCTGGCGCACATGCGGAACGCGCGCAATCGACCCAACCGGCGCGCGGTGAAGGTGGGGTATGCGCTGTTCGGGACGGCGCTCGTGCTCCTTCTGAGCGGCATCGTGCTGACGCGGATCGAGGGTGTGATCACGGTGAACGACCCGGCGGTCCGCGGCGTGGCCTACTGGCTGCACGTCCTGGCGCCCCTGGTAGCGGCCTGGCTGTTCGTGCTGCACCGGCTCGCCGGCAAGCGAATCAACTGGCGGATCGGTGCGCGCGTCGCGGCCGCCGCCGTGGTTCTGGTCGGCGTGGCGCTGGTGCTGCAGTTCCAGGATCCGCGGGCGTGGAACGTGGAAGGTCCGGAGTCGGGAGAGCAGTACTTCTTCCCGGCCCTGGCGCGCACCGCGAGCGGCGGGTTCATCCCCGAGCGGGTGTTGATGAACGACGCCTACTGCGTGGACTGCCATGCCGACATCCACGCTCGCTGGACCTACAGCGCCCACCGCTTCAGCTCCTTCAACAACCCCGCCTACAGTTTCTCCGTCCAGGAGACCCGCGACAAGGCGTACGAGCGTTCGGGCGACGTGCAGGCGTCCCGCTTCTGCGCCGGCTGCCACGATCCGGTGGTGTTCTTCTCGGGCGCCTTCGACGACCCGGAGTTCGACGTCGAGCAGCCGGCCGCGCACGCCGGCATCACCTGCACGTCCTGCCACGCGATTACGCACATCAACAGTCCCCGCGGCAACGCCGACTACACGATCGAGGAGCCCCAGCACTACCCGTTTGCCTTCAGCGACTCAGGGTTCCTCAAGTTCGTCAACCATCAACTGGTCAAGGCGAAACCGGAACTGCACAAACGGACCTTCCTCAAGCCCCTGCACACGACGGCGGAGTTCTGCGGCGCCTGCCACAAGGTCCACCTGCCCGAGGAGTTGAATCACTACAAGTTCCTGCGCGGCCAGAACCACTACGACTCGCACCTTCTCTCCGGCGTCTCGGGCCACGGCGTGGCGAGCTTCTACTACCCGCCCGAGGCCGAGCCGAACTGCAACGGCTGCCACATGGACCTGCTGCCGTCGGACGACTTCGGTTCTCGCCGCCACCCGGAGAGCGACCAGCCTGATGTCACCCAGGTTCACGATCACCTGTTCCCGTCCGCGAACACCGGCATCCCCCATCTGCTCGACTTCCCGGACTGGGTGATCGAGGCCCACCGCGAGTTCAACGAGGGCGCCGTCGACGTGGACATCTTCGGCGTCAAGCCGGGCGGCGCGATCGAGGACGAGCTGATCGCGCCGGTGCGCCCCGAGATACCGGCCCTCGAGGCGGGCGAGGACTATCTGCTGGAGGTCGTTGTACGCACCGTTGCCTTGGGGCATCACCTGACCCAGGGCACCGTTGACTCCAACCAGCTCTGGCTGGACATCGCGGTGCGCGACGACAGCGGCCGGCTGGTGGGGCGGAGCGGCGGTTTGGGCGAGGGCAACCGGGTCGACCCCTGGTCGCACTTCATCAACGTCTACATGCTCGACCGCGAGGGCGCGCGGATCGATCGCCGCAACGCCGAGGACATCTTCGTGCCGCTGTACGACCATCAGATCCCGCCGGGGGCGGGCGACGTGGTCCACTACCGGATGGAAGTACCGCCAGGGGCGGCCACCGGCAGCCTGACGGTCGAGGCCGCGCTCCGCTACCGCAAGTTCGACACGACGTACCTGCGCTACATCTACGGCGAGGACACGGTGAACGAACTGCCGATTCTCGACCTGGCCCGGGACACGGTGACCTTCCCGGTGGCGGGCGCCTCCGCCCCTGGGCACGCGGGCGTCTCGCCCGCATCCGGTCCGGAGGTCCGCCAACCCGCCAAGCCTCTCTGGCAGCGCTGGAACGACTACGGCATCGGCCTGCTGCGCAAGGGCGGCACCGGTCGCGGCGAACTGCGGCAGGCGATCGAAGCCTTCACCCGGGTCGAGGAGTTGGGCCGTCCCGACGGACCGCTCAACCTCGCCCGCGTCTACCTGGCGCAGGGCACCGTCACCGACGACGCGATCGCGGCGCTCGAGCGGGCCGCCACCTTCGACCCGGCGGCGCCGGCGTGGTCGGTGGCCTGGTTCACCGGGCTGGTCAACTTCCAGAACGGCGCCGTCGACGAGGCGATCGCCAACTTCCGCTCGATCCTCGACGCCGACAGCGAGGAGATGCGACGCCGCGGCTTCGACTTCAGCCGCGACGTGCGGCTGCAGAACCAGCTCGGTCTGGCTCTGTTCGAGCGCGCCAAGCGCGAGCGGGGCCCTGCCCGCGCCGAGGCGCGCGCGGCGCGGCTCAACGAGGCGCGGGAGTCGTTCGAGAGCGCTCTGGTCATCGACCCGGAGAACGTGACCGCCCACTACAACCTGGGTCTGATCTACGGCCAGCTTGGCGATCGCGAGGGCGCCGCCCGGCACCAGGAACTTCATGCGAAGTACAAGCCTGACGACAACGCCCGGGACCGGGCGATCGCCACGGCCAGACGCGCCGACGCGGCGGCCGATCACGCGGCGGAGGCGATCGTGATCTACGACCTGCACCGGCCCGAGCGCTTCGAAGGCGACCGGGCCGGGGTCGCCGGAGCGGGCGGTTGACTCCCGACCGGCCGGACGAAGAACTCGTAGCCGAGGACGACGCGGTCATCGGCCGCGTATTCGCTCGTTCCCTCAAGGTACTGGCGGCGCTGGCCGTTGCCGCGCTTCTCGTGTTCGCGCTCCGTGTCGTCTTCCGGGCGGCGCCCGAGGAGGCGAGGGAGATCCCGGTCGAGGCGCCGCGGGCCGTGGCGGCGGCGCCGGAGGTTCCGGTCATCTCCTTCACGGACGTCACGGCGGAGGCCGGCATCGACTTCGTCCATGTCAACGGCGCCGAGGGCGATGCCCTGTTGCCGGAGACGATGGGTTCGGGCGCGGCCTTCTTCGACTTCGACCGCGACAGCGACCAGGACCTGCTGCTGGTCAACTCGACCGGGTGGAAGGCGGCGCCGGAGACCGGCCCGACGATGGCGCTGTACGAGAACGACGGCGCCGGGCGGTTTGCCGACCGGACCGCCGCACTCGGTCTGGCGACGAGCTTCTACGGCACCGGCGTTGCGGTCGGCGACGTGGACAGCGACGGCTGGGTCGATCTGTTCATCTCCGCGGTGGGGCCGAACCGCCTGTTCCGGAACGTGGAAGGAGCTCGCTTCGAGGACGTGACCGTGAGGGCGGGCGTGGCCGGCGCCGCCTCGGAGTGGAGCAGCAGCAGCGCCTTCTTCGACGCGGACGGAGACGGCGACCTCGACCTCCTGGTCGGCAACTACGTGCGCTGGTCGCGCGAGATCGACATCGAGGTCGGCTACCAGTTGACCGGAGTTGGGCGCGCCTACGGGCAGCCGGTCAACTACGGCGGCACGACCATGGACCTCTACCGGAACGACGGCTCGGGCGTCTTCGTCGATGTCTCGGAGGATGCCGGATTGCACATCCTGAACCCGGCCTCGGATGCGCCGGTGGCGAAGACGCTGGGGCTGGCGCCGGTCGACATCGAGGGCGACGGCGATGTCGACGTGCTGGTCGCGAACGACACGGTGCGGAACTTCCTGCTCGTGAACGACGGCAGCGGCGTCTTCACCGAGGAGGGAGGGAACTACGGCCTGGCCTACAGCCGCGACGGCGCGGCGACCGGCGCGATGGGCGCCGATGCCGCCGATTTCCGCAACGACGGCGAACTCGGCTTCGCGATCGCGAACTTCGCCAACGAGATGACCTCGCTCTACGTCTCCCAGGGCGATCCGACGCTGTTCAGCGACGAGGCGATCACCGCCGGCATCGGCGCGCCGAGCCGCCGCGTGCTCAGCTTCGGCCTCTTCTTCTTCGACTACGACCTGGACGGCCGGTTGGACCTGCTCCAGGTCAACGGCCATCTCGAGGACGACATTGAGGTCGTGGAACCCAGCCAGCGCTACCGGCAGCCGCCGCAGTTGTTCTGGAACGCCGGCTCAGGAGCGGCGTCGACCTTCGTGCCGGTCACGCCGGCGCCCGGCGACGGTCTGACCCGCGAGCTGGTCGGCCGGGGCTCGACCTACGCCGACATCGACGGCGACGGCGACCTGGACATCCTGCTGCTCCAGACCGGCGACCGGCCGCTGCTGCTGCGCAACGACCAGAAGACCGGCCACCGCTGGCTGCGGTTCCGTTTGCGCGGCGACGGCGAGCGCGTCAACCGCGACGCGATCGGTTCCTGGGTTGAGGTCGAAGAGCGGACCACGGCTGGGCCTGTGGTGCAGCGGCGCCGCGTCATGCCGACCCGCAGCTACCAGAGCCAGGTCGAGCCGGTGGTGACGATCGGCCTGGGCGCCGCGTCGTCGGTCGACGACCTGGTGCGGATCGACGTGGTCTGGCCCGACGGTACCCGGCAGGCAGTCGAAGTCAACGGCCTCGACCGGGTCGTCGAGGTCGAGTACGGGTCTCCGAACTAGCTGCTAGCCATAGCCAGGGCACCGGGAACCCGGGTCATCGACCTTGCCGGCGCCTACGTGCTGCCGGGTCTGTGGAACAACCACTCCCATCTCGGCGACCTGCTGCCGGACCCGAAGGGCCTGCTGCCCAACGAACCGCTGCTTCGGGCCTCGATTCGCGCCGGCCGCAACGCGATGCACGCGCTCAAGGCCGGGATTCTCGAGATCGAGCAGCTCGCCTTCCACGGAATTCCGGCCATGGGCGCCATCCAGGCCGCGACCCGAAACAGCGCCGAGATGATGGGAATGCTGGACGATCTGGGCACGGTCGAGGTCGGCAAGCTGGCCGATCTGATCGTGCTCGAGAAGAACCCGCTCGAGCACATCTCGCACATGCGCAGCCTGTCCATGGTGATCAAGGACGGCAAGATCGTGAATCGCTCGAGAGACGAGGGGCAGGCCAGCTTCTGGGAGCTCTACCTGCAGGAGTGAGGAGCGGCGCGGTGAACCTACCGCCCGGACGACGTGCCCGAGGTGTTCCGGGAGCACTTCGTCAAGTACACGTACTTCGAAGGGCCGAACGGCAAGCGGATCCACATCCTGGCTTCGGACGGCTGGACCCGCGACCAGATCAAGCACGGCCGCAACGTGATGCGGTCCGCAGGAGGAGTCGGGTACCGTTGCGGCATGCAGGAAGCCAGCGAACGCCTTGCGCAGCAGATTCGGTTTCTGGTCGAAGCCGACCGCCTCAAGCAGGTGCTGCGGCGCACCTCCATCGTTGGAAACGACCGCCGGGAGAACTCCGCGGAGCACTCGTGGCAGTTGGCCTTGATGGCCCTGGTGCTGGCGGAACACGCGGCCTTCAAGGGGCTCGATCAGCTCAAGGTGCTCAAGATGCTGGTCGTGCACGATCTGGTGGAGATCGATGCCGGCGATACGTTCGTCTACGACGCGGTGGGTGTAGAGGACCAGGAGGAGCGCGAGGAGCGTGCTGCCGACCGCATCTTCGGGCTGTTGCCGGACGAGACGGGGGCCGAGTTGCGCGCCCTCTGGGACGAGTTCGAGGCGCGGCAGAGTCCGGAAGCGAAGTTCGCCAAGGCGATGGACCGCCTGCAGCCGATGCTGCTCAACTACGTGAACGGCGGCGGTGTCTGGCGGAAGCACGGCGTGCGGGCGGACCAGGTACGGGAGATCAACTGCTGTATCGAAGATGGCGCGCCCGAGCTGTGGCGTTACGCCGAGGAACTGATCGAAGACGCGGTACGGCGCGAGTACCTGGCCCCTTGAGGCCGCCGCGAGCCGGCCGCCACGGCCTGACCGGGCGCGGATGACGCAACAAGAGCAGCTATGACGCCGCAAGGAGGACGAACCATGAAGCCTCGAAACTGCCAACGTCTCGCCTCGGTGCTGTTGGTCTGCGTGATCGTTGTTGCCTGCGGCGCGGCGCCGGACGAAGGCGCTGGCGCCGCCGATGCGACCGAGCCGGCGACAAGCGAACTCGCCTGGGTCAAGAAGGTGATGGTCCACGGCGTTCCGATCCTGGCGGAGACGATTCGGGCCGGCCTGACGCCGCGCGAGATCATTCGGGACTACACCCGCAAGTTCGAGGAGGCCGGGATCGTCGTCCGCGACAACCAGCTCCACATGGTGACCCCGAAGAACGACTTCCCGGCCTATGCGACCGGCTTCGACGCCGCGAAGACCCACATCTCGATCGACTCCCACGGGCAGATGAAGGGCGCCCGCCCCGAGTCGGTCGAGACCTACTTCGGCCCCCGGATCGGCTCCCTGGGCCCGGATTGGTCGAAGGAGATCCCGCTCGCTCCGTACCACCACTTCGTCATCGAGTACTTCTTCTACATGCCTTCGCCGGCGCCCGAGGGGCAGGACCAGTACCTCCTGTGGTGGGACCACGAGGAAGCGTTGGCGACGGAGGACGGCATCGAGTACCTGTCGCCGCCGCAGAAGGAACTCATCCTGGTCCGCTGATCACACCAGCAACTTCTCCAGCCGCGCCACCACGTCCGGCTTGGCGGCGGCGATGTTCTCGTCCTCGAGCGGGTCCGCCTCCAGGTCGAACAGCTCCTTCTCCTCCTGGAAGCCGTCGACCAGCTTGTAGCGGTGGTCCTGGACCAGGCGGAAGCGCCCGCTCGCTGCGTTACCCGACTGGAGAGCGGAGCGGACGTACTCGCGGTGCTCGCCCGCACCGGCATCGAGCAGCGGGCGCAGTGACCGGCTCTGCATCTCCTCGGGAACCCCGGCCTCGCCATAGTCCAGGCTGGTCGCGGCCAGGTCCATCAGCGAGACGAGCGCGTCGCTGCGGACGCCGCTGGCGATACCCGGCCCGGCCATGACCATGGGGACCTTCCATGAGGCCTCATGGGGCAGGCCCTTGCCCCAGTAGTCGTGGTCGCCGAGCATCTCGCCGTGGTCGCTGGTGTAGATCACGATCGTGTCCTCCAGTTCGCCACGCTCGGTCAACCGCTCCTGGTAGAGCCCGATCCAGCGGTCGATGTTCTCGATCATCGCCGCGTAGTTCTGGCGGATGCGGATGTGATGTTCCGGCGTGAACGGAGACGGCGGCGCCAGCATTTGTCCAACGCGCGCAATGCCCTGGTAGTTGTGCGGCTGCGGGAAGTCCTCGATCACCCGATCCGGCCCTCGGTACTCCCGTTCCATGCGCTCGGTGATGTCCATGGGCGGATGCGGCCCGTTGAAGTTCACGTGCAGGAACCAGGGGCTTCCGTCGGGGACGCCGTCGAGCAGCTCCATGCCGGTGCGCGCCGTGTAGTTGTCCTTGTAGGCGTGGTCGCCGATCGGTGTCGGGTCCGTCATCCCCCACCAGTTGACGTGCCGGGGAAGGCGCCGCTCGCTGATGTCCGCGTTGTGGATGTCCTTGAGCGGCGGGTCGAGCGAATCGAGCCAGAACCCGTAGGGCTCCGTGTCTCCGCCGTTCTTGCTGCCGGTGATCAGCATGTCGGAGAAGCCCCACTCCTCCATGTGCAGCTTCCCGTCCGGACGCCGGCCGTCGGGACCCTTGTGGAGATCGATCTTGCCGCAGCCCATCGTGTGGTAGCCGCTGTCGTGGAGGTGCTTGAAGAAGGTCGGCCGGAGCGCCGCGTTGTACTCGTCGCGGTTCCGTTCGACGGTGCAGTTCTCGTACTCCATGCCGGACGCCAGGCACGACCGCGAGGGTCCGCACACCGGCGCCGGCACGACCGCCTGGGTGAAGTCGACGCCCCGGGACGCTAAGGCGTCCAGGTGCGGCGTCGGCACCGGAATGTCCGGGTTCCGCCCCACCCAGTCGAACCGGTGCTGGTCCGAGATGAGAAGCAGGATGTTCGGGCGCTTGATGGCCCGTGGCCCCGGTGTCTGCGCGCCGCCGCAGCCGGTGAGAGCGGCCGCGGTTGCCGCGGCGCCGGCAGTCAGAACCTCGCGGCGGGAGAGAAGGTGGTTGCGACGGTTCATGTCGACTCCTTGCCTGGCAGCTACGGCCTGTCTATTCTTGTGGGAACTTCCTACAATGTTAGCAGGCGGTGGTTGTGTCTCGTTGAGATCCGACGCCGGCGCTGGAGGTAAGCGGCATGAGCGACAAGAGCACCCGGCGCAAGTTCCTGCGCCAGTCGTCGACCCTGGTCGCCGGCAGCGGTCTGGCGGGTCTCGCCGCCTGTGCCGATCCGAACTCCCAGATACCGGCCGACGCCGCGGGACGCCGGCCGAACTTCCTGTTCTTCTTTCCCGATCAGCACCGGTACGACTGGATCGGTCTCGACAACTACGCAGTACCGCTGTCGACGCCGCACATGGCACGGCTCGCGCGGACCGGGGTCAACTTCACCTCCGCCGTGTGCGCGGCGCCGACCTGCGCTCCCTCGCGCGCCTGCCTCGCGTCCGGCATGGAGTACGACCGCTGCGGTGTGCCGGACAACAGCTACGACTATCTCGTCGACCGGCCCACCTACTACGGTCTGCTCCGCGATGCGGGCTACCACACGATGGCCTGCGGCAAGCTCGATCTATCCAAGGGGAGCAGCGACTGGGGGCTCGAGGGAACGAACCGCGCCGACGCCTGGGGCTTCTCGGCGATGATCAACAACGCCGGCAAGGGCGCGGGCATGTCCTACCTGCGGGAACCGGTCGGTCCGAGTGACCCGTACTACGGCTTTCTGGACGCTCTCGAACCGCCGCAGGGGCGGCTCTGCGCCGAGGACATGGCCCGGCGCAACGCCACCAGGCCGGAGGGTTGGTGGGGAGACACAAGCCCCTCACCCCTCGACCCGGACGCCTACTGCGACAACTGGCTCGCCCGCAACGGCCTCGACCTCCTCGATCAGGCGCCGGCCGACAAGCCCTGGCACCTGGTGGTGAACTTCGTCGGTCCACACCCGCCGATGGACATCACGCGGGAGATGGAGCGCAAGGTGCGTGGCCAGGAACGCGTCCTCGACGGACTGGGCCTGCCGCACCACTACACCGGCTCGTTCACGGCCGAGCAGCACCTGGGCTCGCGCCAGAACTACGCCGCGATGATCGAGAACATCGACATGTGGCTTGGCCTGTACGTCGACATGCTGGAGGAGAAGGGGCAGCTCGACAACACCATCATCGTCTACTCCTCCGATCACGGCGAGATGCTCGGCGAGCACGGGCGCTGGGGCAAGGGGGTGCCGTACCGGGCATCTGTCGGCGTGCCGCTGCTCCTGGCGGGACCCGGAGTCCGGCAAGGCTTCCAGACTGGCACGCCGGTCTCGATCATGGACCTCGCGGCGACCTTCCTCGACTACGGCGGCGTAGACGTCCCGGGCGAGATGGATAGCCGCTCGCTCCGGCCGTTGCTCGAAGGCTCGACCGACAGCCACCGCGAGGTCGTGCTCTCCGGCCTGCGGGACTTCAGGATGGCGTGGGACGGCCGCTACAAGCTGGTCCGTGACTACGGCGACGAAGAGTGGCGGCTGTGGGACCTTCTGGCCGACCCGGAGGAGTCGCGGAACCTGGCTTCCTGGCAGCCGGACCAGGTGCGACGGCTGAGGGAGTGGTTGCCGCAGCGGCGCGCCTGAGGGTCCGAGGGCTCGGTTCGATCCTGGGCCGACGTGTCCAGGTGGACCATCACGGACCCGTTTCCCGGCGCCATCCGAATCTGCGGGAGGCGCGGATCTCCCGGAGTTCGGCGTTTGTTTCCTCTCTGGGCCGCGTGGGCGGTGCCTCGCGGAGGCGGGTGATCACTTTCAACATGCGAAGATGCTCGACCTCGCTCAGCCGGTCGGCCCGGGCTGCGAAGTCGGCTACCGCCTCGCGGACGACCTGACTCTGCGGTTTGCCGAGTCGCTCTGCCGTGCGGCGGATGCGGCGGACCGTCGCATCATCGAGGGAATACGTGACCATGACCACAACGCGGCAAATCCTGCCATAGCTGCCGGTGGATTCACCTACCAGGTGAGCTGACTCTTCATCCAACCCGACGTGTTGTGGAAGTCCGACACGGCGCTGCCCGGCGGCACCAAGGCGTCGCAGGCGGCGGCGATCTCGGGGTCGAGCGTCATCTCCTGGACCGCCACGAGTTCGTCGAAGTGTTCGCAGGTCCGGGGGCCGATCAGCGGCGCCGTGACGCCCGGCTGGTCCTTGCACCACAGGATCGCCAGTTGGGCCGGCGTGATCCCGGCCTTGGCCGCGAGCTTGGCGAACTCGACGCCGACCCGGACGGCGCGCTCGGTGACCCGCCGCGCGTAGTACTTGCCGAGCAGGTCGGCACGGGAGCCTTCGGGGTACTGGTCTGCATCGGCGTAGCGGCCCGCCAGCACGCCCATCCCCAGCGGCGCCCAGGCGAGGATGCCGAGGCCGTGCTTCTGGCACAGGGGGATCAGCTCGTTCTCGATCCGGCGGTCGAGCAGGTTGTAGGGCGATTGCTCCGACGAGAAACGGGCGTAGCCCTTCATCTCGCTGACCATCAGCGCTTCCATCACGCTCCAGGCCGGATAGGTCGAACAGCCGATGTACCGGACCTTGCCGGCCCGGACCAGGTCGTCGAAGGCGCGCAACGTTTCGTCGATCGGGATGCTGAAGTCGGGGCGGTGGGTCTGGTACAGGTCGATGTGGTCCGTCTGCAGGCGCCGAAGCGCCGCGTCGCACGCGTTGAGAATCCCGGCCCGCGAGAGTCCCTGCTCGTTCGCGTTGTGCCCCGCCACGTGCTCCGACCGGGCGAGACCAGTCTGTTCGTCGAACTGGCCGGGATAGACCTTCGTCGAGATCACGACCTCGTGACGCCGGCCGGTCTCCTTGAGCACGCTGCCGACGATCCGTTCGGCTTTGCCATCGCCGTAGATGTGACCGAGGTCGATCAGGTTGACGCCGGAGTCGAGCGTCCGCTCGATGATTCGCCGCGCTTCGTCTTCCGGCGTCACGTCGCCGAAGTTGCTCGTGCCGAGGCCGAGCGGCGAGACCTTCAGGCCGGTGCGGCCGAGGGTGCGGTAGTTCATTTCAGGGTGGCTCCTCTGTGTTCCGGGGCTGCTGCCAACGAGCTCGTTGGCAACAGGATTGTTGGCAAGACGAGCCGCCTTCCTACATGCGGTCCGCGAGCTGCAGCGCCGGATCGAACAGGCGATTCGGCGCCTCGTCCTCGCCCAGGAGGAACCGGATCTCGTCGTCGTAGCCGGTCATCTCCCAGCGGCTGAGCGAGATCGGGATGATGCTGCCGGCCAGGAACTCGTCGATGAAGTCTCTGAGCACGAAGTCGTCGCCGAGTTGCATCGCGCGTTCGCGGAACAGTTTCATGAAGTGGGCCTTGCCGACCACGACGCCGGTGTGGAAGCCGGGGAAGCGCAGGTTGTTCGTAGATGCGCGCCTCCCGAGGGGCGGCCCAGATCGCGATCGTGGCGAGATCCGAAGCGCCTTCGGTCAGGTTGGACCTGGCCTGTTCGTAGATCTTCGGCACCGCTCGCAGGGTCGTCCGGTACTCCTCCAACTCTCCGTCGTCGAACGGCGGCTCGAGTTCGAAGAGGGTCCGGAAGCCCGCCATCGCCGGTCCGGCGCCGCCCTGAGACATCAGGTAGAACGCGGGATCCCGGGACCACGGCCGGGTCACCCGATGGTGGAAGTCGAGCCCGTTCATCTCGGCGCGGACCAGGTGATGGTCGATCTGCTCGGAGACGGGCCAGTCGTCGATTTCGATGGCGGCCAGCCGCGCCTTGTAGTCCTCGAGCCCTTGGCGTTGCCGCTCCATCGCCTCGGCGGTGTAGTCGGACACGCCGCCCACGATCTCGGGCTCCTGGAAGACGCGGAAGTCCTCGAAGAGCTGCAGGAGACATGCGGGCTCCTTCTCAGCGAAGTGGCGGGTCTTCTTGGCGTCCGAGAGGGCTACTCACTGGCAAGCTCCGCGATTGACAGGAGTTATCCATGAGGCAATAGTCAGTGTGTGCTCGGCCAGGAGACCGTGCCCGGGCGTCCCACGTTGGGCATCGCCGACCTCCACCGCCGATGGTACTCCTCGGGCGGAGAGAGGGTGATACCGTGCCCGGCCCCCGGAGGGGCACTGACCTGCCGGTCACACTCCAGAGGCGATGGACGTCCGGTGCCCCGGACCAGGGTTCGCGGCAATGACTAACTCCTCCCGGCCAAATCGCATTCGCACACTGGCCAACGCGCCGATTCGCGAGGCGCTGATAGACCTCCGCTGCGAGTTGCCGGAAGGTCAGGACGCCGAGCTGTTGGCCAGATTCGATGCCGCTCATCGGGGGATCGAGAGCGAGTTCCCCGAGAAGGGGAAGAACTACGCGGCGAGTGTTTCTGCCGAGTTGAAAGAAGGTACGGATCCAGCAGTTGCCGCGACCGCGGCGTTGCGTGGATACCACTTCAGGAACTCTCAAGGAGACAAGATCGTCCAGTTTCGCCTTGATGGCTTCACTTTCAACAAGCTGCGCCCCTATACGAAATGGGCGCAACTCCGGGCGGAGGCTGAGACTCTGTGGACGAAGTACAGGTCGTTGTTGTCGGAAGTTCGGGTTACGAGGGTTGGCGTCCGTTACATCAACGAGATCCAGGTTGCCCCCGGGGTCGGTTTCGAGACCATCTTCGTAGAGCCCCTGAGACAGCCGCTGGGCTTCGGTCAGGGTCGAATTCGGCAGTCTTTGGAGCGACTTCAAATCTCGAGTCACGACGCCTTCGAGAGGACGATAGTGACCCGCCTAGCTAGAGAAGAGAAAGCGGGGTTCACTGTGATCCTCGATATCGACGCCTTTGCCGTGGCGCCAGATGGGGCCTTCGAGGACTGCGAGGTGTGGGCGCGTATTGACGAACTTCGTAGCCGGAAGAACGAGATCTTCTTCAGCAGTTTGACTGCCAACGGAATCGAGAGGTACGCATGAGTCTAGTTGCCGTAGAAGCTCAGGATTGGGTGGGACAACTCGGGAGGCGGCGCTCGACGGCTGTTGGGCCGGAGGCGTTTCGAATCGATAGGGAGGAAGAGACTTCGGAATCAGCAGTCTCCGCATGGCAGTTGTCGAGACAGGATGCCAGGAGGAACCTGTGGGAGATCTTCGAAGAGGCGTCCGTTCCCGGCTGGGACGGTGACGATGCCAGGCCGCTCTCGCGCCGCGCGAAGGACGCCGTAGTCGATGCTCTCTTCACCCTTGCGCCCCATGTACCGATTCCCGAGATAGTGCCTGAGCCCGACGGTGGCGTGGCCATGCAGTGGTCGAGTGGCAGTACGCACTCTCTGATTGTGAGCTTCGGGCCGGATGGCGACCTCTATTTCGCCGTTCAGATTCCGGGTCGGCGAGAATCGGGCCGACGCCCTTTCGACGCCCAACTTCCCTCGGATCTGCTGGGGCTCGCGAAGGAGGCCGCGGCTGACGATCCGTGATGGGGAGTCCGTTGCCCGGTTCCTCTACACGAAGAGTTACTTCTCCGTCGCCAAGAGGACGGTGAAGCACGCTGCCTTTATGCCCCCGAGTGATCTCCGAACGTCGGTCTACCGAATTGACGGGCTGGATGAGACAGGGGTGCGCCAGCTAGCTTCCGAAACATCTCGGAAGACTTCGTTCAAGGGACACGGGGTTTTCCTGGCGGCTGATGTGCGATCAGTGTCTCAACTGGATGTCGTTCCCGAAACGAGTCAACATCCGCTTCACGCCGACATTGTGGGTTGGCCGACAGAACGAGAGAAGCGGATTGAACTCGCCCGCCTGCTCGCGGTCAAGGCTGAATTTGTACCGTCAGCGCCGGGACCCAGTTCGGCTTGACGGTGAGGTCGTGTACACGGCCGAATTGACTACCCGGCCGCGGGAGCACTGCTGCCGATCTATGGAATGTTGACCAGGGTGTAGTAGGCCTCCGGGTGGAGAAGCGGCTCACCGCCCTTGCTCCGGACTCCGTCGAGATGCAGCTCGTGGACGTAGCCGGCACGCAGCGGCTCGACGGTCAGGCGGACGCTCCTCGCGTCGGCGGCCACCCGAGCGGATCGGATGGCGACCCGCAGCTTGTCGTCCTCGGGCCCGCCGTAGCTCGAGCTGAGGCGATAGGTGTAGCTCTGCATGCGGTAGGTCGCGGGGTTTCCTGCACTCTCCGGATCCACCGGCCGGGTGAACGTGAGTTCGAAGCCGTCGGGACGGGCCCGCATCTCGTGGACCTCGAACGGCAGGGCGCCGGTCCAGACGATCCGCTGGAGACCGTGGGGCTCGGGGCCGACGCCGCCCCAGCCGCGGTCCGACATGCCGGCGAAGAGCGATCCGTCGTCAGCGAAGGCGAGGCGGATCACGCCGCTGTCGAGGCCGCGCCGGAAGTTGAACGCGGCGCCCTGCCAGTGGCCGCCGATCTTCTCCAGGAACACCCGCATGACCATCGCGTGATGCTGGTCGCCGACGAAGAGCTGGCCGGCGAAGGGCCCGAACTTGCCGCCGGTCGTGTCCCACTTGAGACCGGAGGGGGACTGCCCCATCTTCACGTAGGGGAACCACACCGACGGCATGCGGAAGTTCGGAATCAGCTCGTGCATGTCCTTCATGAAGGTTCCGCCCTGCGGCTGGCCTTCGGGCGGCGGCTCGACCTTGGACTCGGGTAGGTGGGTGGAAGCCATGCCGTGGGGATGACCATGAAAGTCGCCCACATCGATCAGCGAGAGCTTCGAGGCGTTGTTCCACTCGCCCTGGTTGTCCGTGTAGAAGACCTCGCCCCAGGGGCTGACCTCGACGCCGGCGGGAGAGCGCAGGCCGGCGGCGACGAACTCGGCGTCGCCGCTCGCGGGATCGACTCGGACCGCCCAGCCCCGCCAGTCCGCGAACCCGTAGGGCTGGGCGCCGAAGGGGATGTTCAGCGTCACCCAGAGCTTGCCGTCCGGCGTCAGGCGCGGTCCGAAGACGTACTCGTGGTAGTCGCCGCTGGTTTCCCACGCGTCCGTGACGGTCTCGAAGACATCGGCCCGATCGTCTCCGTCCGTGTCCTTGAGCCGGGTCAGCTCGCCCCGCTGTGCCGTGTAGATCCAGCCGTCGAGCTCGAGCAGGCCGAGCGGCTGCCCGAGGCCGAAGGCGTACTGCTTGAACGCCGGTTGCGGCGGGTCGCTGAACGCGTTCTCGACGATGAAGATCTCGCCCCGCCGGGTTCCCGCCATGATGCGGCCGTCCGAGAGCTGCAACAGCCCGCCGACCTCCATCGACATCCCCTCCTCGAGGGGCATCGTGAGCAGCCGGTAGGACAGCTCCTCCGCGGCGGCCTGCGCGCCGATGGCGTCCTGCTGGCGGGCGAGGATCTGCTTCTCGGTCTCCTCGCGCAGGCCATCGTCCAGGGGTTCCTGGGCGAGAAGCGGCAGGGGCAAGCAGATCAGCAGGGCGACCAGCGCTGTGGCGGCGGCGCGGCCGGGTTGCAAGGTGTTTGCGCTCACGAGGGCCATGGGGATCACCAGGACAGGGTCACGTCGAGCTGGAGCGTTTCGCCTGGTGCGAGGTCGATCCGCTGCAGGAGTTGGCGGACTCCCTGGGACTCCCGGACGAACGTCGCGAGGTCCGCTTCGGAGGCATCGGAGGCAAGGGATACGTCGAGCCGGCCATCGACGCTCCAGGAGCGCTCCGACGCCGGCACGATCTCCTCACCCTCGGCCAGCAACAGATAGAGCGGACGGGGGTCCGAGCCGGCGGAGAGCTGGAAGCGGCGGATCAGATTCGTGCCGCCGCCGCTGTGCAGTGGCGTCGGCGCCTCCTCGATCAGGAGGTCGTGCAGGCGGTAGCGCAGCACCGGTCTGCCCTCGTCGTCGAGCCGGTAGCCGAGGAAACGGCCGCCCACGTTCCGGTCGGCCCGGCCCGCCGTGGGCCAGGGGCTGTCGATGTCGCCCAGGTCCGCAAAGGCCGGACCCGGCGGAAGATCCAGCACATCCGTGCCGTAGGGGCCGAAGAACCGGCCCGCGCGGCCCTGCCACGTGCCCTTGGCGTCGAAGAAACCGCCTCGCCAGATCTTCGCCAGGCGGACGTTGTTCGCGTCGAAGGCGACGTGGACGTTCTCCGGGTAGCCGATGGCGATCGACCGCGGTCCGACATCGATCATGAAGGTGCGGAACACGATCGGGCGCTCGTCCGGGACGAGAACCAGCTCGGCGCCGATGTTCGTGCCCTCGGGCGCGGGCATGGAAGTGCCGAGCGAGAGGGCGTTCCAGATCGCATCGATCTGGCCGTCCATCGAACCGCCGCCGAGATGCTGGAAGTTGACGACGCCTTCGGGCCAGAACGAGGGCATGCGGGTTCCCGGGCGGATCGCGGCCGGATCCCGCAGGAACCGCGCGACCCATCCGGGCCGCAACCGGTCGTAGACGGTGGCGAGGTCGATGGTCGAGACGCCTTGGGCGGGATGGACGTGAACGTTGTGGCACGTGATGCAGCTCATGGACTTCTCGCCCAGCAGTTCAATCCCGTCGCGGGCGGCTTCAGTCGAGAAAACCGGTTCGTCGAGGTCGCCTGCCGCTGCGTCGACTGCTTCGAGCGCGGCGGCCAATCGTTCGGCCGCGGCCGCGGGGAAGCTCGGCATCCTGACCTCCATGAAGTCGCGGCGGACGTGCAGGTCGTCGCCGGTCAGGATCGAGCGCAACGCGCCCGGCTTCAGCTTTCCGCCGGCGCCGTGGAGCGGAGGCGGCAGCCGCCCCTCGTCGCCGAGGTCCTGGCCGCCGACGACGGCGAAGTACGTCGCGCGCACCGGATCCGGGCCGCCGACTTCCGCGTCACCGGCGCGTCGCTGGTGGCAGGCGTAGCAGTTGTAGCTCGCCATCGTGTGGACGATCTGGTCGCCGGGCTGCCGCGACTCCGCGAGATGGGAAAGCACCCCGAGTGCGGCCCGGATCGCGCGCCTCTGATGACTGGCGAGCGGATAGCGCGGCGAGGAGTCGCCCGTGTGCATGCCGGGTCCGTTGACCACGGCGGCCGGATCCAGCTCGGCGAGAGGCGGCGGAGCGGCGACGTCCCGCCGGTCGGGCTGGATTCCCGAGTAGCCGTGGCACGAGGCGCAGCCGTGGCGAACGAAGAGTCGCGCGCCCCAGCCCGCGTCCTCCGCGTCCCGCGAAACCAGGGTTCCCCCGTCCGGCCGCAGCCGCACGTTCTCGTAGCTGGTGTAGTCGTCGAGAACAGCGCCCCGGGGGAGGGAAGCGCCCTCGAGGTTGACGCGGAGAAAGGGCTCTCCCGTGTCGCCGCGAATGAAGTAGGTCACTTCCACCGGGTGATCTCCGGCCTCTAGCTGGAGTCGGATGTCCGCCTCCCGGGCGCTGCCGGCGGTCTTGGTGGCGACCACCTCGCCGTCAACGGCGAGCGAGGAACCCGAGCGGCGGTCCGAGGCCAGGGTGAACGTGTAAGGGCCTGTCGCCGGCGCCCGCATCACGCCGGCAAACCGGTACGCGTGGTTGCCGTAGTTCATCTCGACCGGGAGGCGTAGCGACAGGCCGCGGATCCGACCCTCGGCGGCAGGTTCCATCGCGTCGAGGTCGGCAGGCGGCCGGTCGAAGAAGCCTCTTACGTCCTCGTCCTGCATGGGATCGAGGAAGTACTCGAACTCGAAGCCTTGCCGCCGCTCGACCACCTGCGGTTCCTGTTCCCGCAGCAGGTAGATCGCCAGATCCTCCGCTTCCGCCGGGGTCAGGTACAGGGACGGCATGCGCCCGCCTGGCCTTGTCGACCGTGGGTCCAGGAGGAACTTCGAGAGCGCCGCGACCGAGGTCTTGCCGGCAAGATCCGGCAGAGGGACGGAGGGAATGGCCGGTTCGGCGCCGGCAGCCTCCGGCGCGTGGCAGGCGACGCAGCCGATCGAGTGGAACAGCCTGCGCCCCCGCTCCACCGCGGCCCGGAAGCGGAACACCGGGAACTCATCCGCCACACCGCCGCTCGCATCGTCGGCCGGGTGTGGGGCCCCGTCCGGCTCGGGCGGCTCTTCCTCGTAGAACAGGTAGCGCGCGATGGAACGCGCGACGCGGTTCCCATCCTCGGGGTCGAGAGAGTGCAGGACCTCAGGCATCGTCGAGCCCGGCTTGTGTTCGTCCGGGTCGGCCAGGTAGGCGGTGAGCCACTCGACGGTGACCCGCTCGTTGAGCTCCGCGAGGTCGGGGGCCGTACGTGTGGGTATCCGTTTCGACACGTCGGGCGTCGGTTCATGGCAGGACAGGCAGTTCAGTTCGCCGAGCAGCACTTCGCCGAGGGCCGCCTCGCTGGCCGCGCCGGCCAGCCGCAGGTGCTCGTAGCCCGGCACGACCGGCGTCGGCGCGGCCGGAACCGCCGCCTGGGCCTGAATCGCCGCGCTCAGCGCCGCGGCCAGGACCGGGAAGACGAGCCGGCCGGACCGGCTCGGACGCGGTGCGCGGCGGCCGATCACATCGGCCACTCGAGGCGTTCGGGGGGGACAACGGACGGCTCGTCCGGTCCGGGGAAGGCAGCCGGCACGCCGATCGTCACCTCGCCGGTGGCCGCGTACTCCGTGCCGCGGGCGAGCGCGGTCTGGAAACCTGTGCAGTCCAGGGAGGCGCCGGCCGGGCCGCGCAGTGAGGCGTAGAGCTCGTCAGCCGCGTGCATCCAGGTGGTCGGCAGGCCGGCCAGGATGGGGTGGTCGGGCCGATCGTGGATGACCTGGAACTCCCGGATACGGCCGTGCCGGCCGCTCAACCCCTCGTCGGGCGAGGTGCTGACGTCTACCGTGAAGCGCCTGGTCCGCTCGAGCGTCGCCCTGACGGCGGCGGTGGTGCGCGCCCAGTCGTGGTTGTTCACGCCGCCGATGATCAGGACCGGAATCCTCGCGTCCGCTCCGGCTGATTCGACTCGCGGCGCCGTGCAGCCGCACACCAGAACCAGGATCGCGATGGAGCGAGAAACGAGCATTCAATCGGCGGTTGAACACGATACACGAGGAGATCCGCCCCTGGGAACGCGGGCGTCTCGCCCGCATCCGGCGCGGAGCGCCCGTCTGGTTGCCGCCGGCAACTAGGATCGGACGGTGAGCGTCGCGAAAGCAGGCTCGGTTGCTCTTGTCCTCGCGATGCTCCTCGCTTGCGCGTCCGACCTGGGCGAGACTTCCGCGCCGCCGGCCGGGATCCCCCACCCCGAACTCGCGGAACTCGAACCGCCCCTAGCCCGAGAACTCGAAGCCCGCCGGGCCGGACTCGACGCGCTGCTCGCCGACGAAGCCGCGACCGCCAAGGAGCAGGCCCAGGCCTTCGGCGAGCTGGGCCGGCTCTACCAGGCCGAGGAGTCCCTGGCGCGCAGCGGGACGACCAGGGTCGCGATGGCCGACCCGCTGATGCACGAATTGACGACCCTGGCGATCGGCGCCTCGCCGCACCTGGCGCGGGGCAATGCCGCCGCGCGGGAGGGCCGGCTGGCGGAAGCGGAGTCCGCCTACCGGCAGGCTGTGGCAGCCGACGCCGCGAATCCGCGCGCCCATCAGAGCCTGGGTACCGTCCTGGTTCGCCGTGGCAATCCGCAGGCGGCCCTGGAGCACTTCGGCGCCGCCGTCGCGCTGGAGCCGGAGAATGCCCGCGCGCACTCGGACCTCGGCGTCCTGCTGGGAGAGCTCGGGCAGAACGACCGCGCCCTGGAACACCTGGGCCGCGCGGTCGAACTCGAGCCTGGGCTGGTGCAGGCACTGCTGAGTCTCGGCAACGTCCAGGCGCGTATCGGTCGCCTGGACGAATCGGAAGCGACCTACCGCCGGGTGCTCGAGAGCGACACCGGCAACGGAGATGCCCGGCTCGGACTGGGGGCCGTCCTGGCGCAGACCGGCGACTTCGAGCAGGCCGTCGTCGAGTTGCAGGAAGCGCTACGGCACGAGCCGGGCGACGAGCGGGCCTCCCGCATCCACTTCGGCCTCGCCGAAGCCCTGGTGCGCACCGGCCAGCTTGAGGAAGCCCTGGCGCACTACACCCGCGTCCGCGAAATCGATCCCGACCAGGGCCTCGCCTGGCTGCGCGAGGCGACGGTGCTGATGGGCCTCGAACGTTTCGCCGACGCCAAGGGCGTGCTCGAAGCGCGGCTGGCAGTTGCGCCCGCCGACGACCGCGCCGCTCACTCCCTGGCGAGACTGCTCGCCGGCGCACCCGACCCGTCGCTCCGCGACGGTCCGCGGGCCCTGGCCATCGCGGGCGTCTGCTCGAAGCAGACAACGCCGCGCCCGAGGCCGAGACCGCCGCGATGGCCCTGGCTGAAGCCGGCCGCTTCGAGGAGGCGATCGACATCCAGCGCACCCTGGTCCAGGACGCGCGGCGGCTGGAGCGAGCGGGCGAGGAGCGGCGTCTGGCCCGGAACCTGGACCGGTACGAGCGCGGCGAGGCGTGCTGTGCGCGGGTGGGGGATGTACTTCCGCCGTATTGAGCGGACTGGCGGTCTACCATTGAGGAGATCATGGCGATGCAGAACCCACCACATCCGGGCGGGATCGTCCGAAGGCAGTGCCTGGAGCCCCTGGGGCTGTCCGTGACGCGAGCCGCAGAAGGCCTGGGCGTCACCCGGCAGGCGCTCTCCGACCTGGTGAACGGTCATGCCGGAGTGTCGACGGAGATGGCGGTTCGCCTGTCGAAGGCGTTCGGCTCGAGTCCTGAGACTTGGCTCGGGAGGCAGATGGCCTACGATCTTTGGCAGGTCCGCGACCGTGCCGAGCAGATCACGGTCGAGCGCTTTGACGCGGCCTGAGTGCCGGCGATGCAAGTAAGTTCCAACTAGCAGCTAGGGGCTTGCGCGGCAGGACGATCTGACCTGGGAACGCGGGCATCCTGCCCGCATCCGGCGCGAAGCGCCGGCCTCTGGGAGTTCTGCCGCGCCTAGGCCGATCTGAGGCCGGTATCGACGAACTCTCGTGGGGAGACGACGCGAACGTTCTGCCTGGCGCTGGCTGGGAAGTGTCTGGCGTTTCCGGTGACCAGATAGTCGGCCAGGGCGGCTGCCGCCACTTCCAGGAAGGGCTCGTCGTGGGGATCGGGAAGCCTGGCCGGCAAGGGCATTGGAGAGGTCAGTTCGCCACGGGCTTCGACTTGTAGCAGTAGCGCGCTGATGTCCTCTTCAGCGAGAGAGAATCTGGGTCGGCGCAGTACCTCGGCGTACTCGGCGAGGATTCGCGCGTCGTAGCAGAGGCTGAGGCTGCCTGCAGCGGTCAGCCCGACGATGGTGCCCGGTGGCCCGAAGGGCGATAGCAAACCGGAGACGAGGACGTTCGTGTCGACGACGATTCTCATGCGCGGCGTCGGCGCCGCGCTTCATTGATCTCAGCGTTCACTTCGTCGAGGCTCCACTGATCAAGGCCCGCTTCACGTGCTCGGCGCTGCATATTGAGCACAGCCAACTGTGCTCGGGCTTGCCGAAGCGCCGTCAGCGTTGCTTCGAGGGTCGACGCGGTCGCGGCAGAAAGGACGGCGACCGGCTTGCCGTTGGAAGTGACCACGAGGTCCTTCGCTTCCCCCAGTGATTCCCAGACTGCTGCGGAGCGAGTACGTAAGTCACGGATGCTGACGAATTCCATGGGTGCAACCCTCAAGGTTCACAATCGAGTACACGACGGTGGCACGATTGTGTCTTCTCGTCAAGACCGTGGACCCAGGGTTTCCCCCTCGCCCTGAACCAGCGTCTGATACTCGCCAGGGCGCACATCCGTCCAACGCTCCACCGCGCCGTCGGGCCAGCGGACTTCGACGTGGCTGACGCCGGCGTTCTCGCCATCGCCGAGGCCGACGAGCACTCTGGGGTCGCGGGCTGACGCGTTGCTGCCGTCGGTGTGGACGTGGCGCCAGATGGGCGGTGCGTCGGCGCGGTGGACCAGGACGTGAGCGCCCAAGGCGTCGCGGTTGTGGGCGACGAGCCGGAGGCCCAGCCACGGGCGGCCTTGGCCGACCTGGTTCAGCAACAGACGGGTCGGCGCGTTGCTGTTGACGACGACGACATCGAGGTCGCCGTCGTTGTCGACATCGCCGAACGCGGCGGCGCGGCTGACTTCGGCCGACTCGAAGACGACGCCAGCCTCGGCCGTGACCTCGCGGAAGGCGCCGTCGCCACCATTGCGGAGGAGCTGGTTCGCCTGCCGCAGCGGGTACGGATCGCCGGCGCGGATCAGCGCGTCGATGCCGATCACGGCGCCGTTGACGGCGAGCACGTCGAGCCAACTGTCGTTGTCGTAGTCGATCCAGCCGATGCCGAAGGTGGTGAAGGGGAGGCTGGGGGGCCCGAGTTGCGACGCCGCCGACTCGTCGCGGAACAGGCCGGCGCCGTCGTTGTCGAAGTCGAGCAGGGCCGCGCCGTAGTAGAGGGTCAGGGCGCTGCCGACGAAGGCCGTCGAGTACGGGATCGCCATGGACATGCGCGTCGCCGGCGCCAGCATGTCGTGCACCTCGATGGTGAAGCGCAGCGCCTGGTAGGCGAAGACGGCAAGGAAGGCGGCCGAGCTGAGCGCGACCACGGCGCCGATCCAGCGCTGCACCTTGGGCGGAGTCCTGTCGACCAGGAACCGGAGCGCGAAGTGGGTGCCGGTCTTCATCGCGTAGGCGGCCGAGAGAGCCGCCAGCCACATGAGGAGAAACCGGGCCAGCTCTTCCGACCAGGACAGCCTGGTCCGCCACCCGCTCGAGGTGGCGGTGTGCACGTTGCTGGTCGCCCGTCAATGCACTAGTGCCCGCCCCAGATGTCGCCCACCACGAAGCCGTTGGGGAACGGGTCCTCCGGGTCGAGGACGTACTGGGCGAAGCCGGTAATCCACGCGGTGCCCGCCAGGGTCGGCACCGCGGCGGCGTAGTCGCCGACCTGCGTCTCCCGAATCATGCGGCCCGTGAACGTCGTGCCCAGAATCCCCTCGTGGACGAAGTCCTGGCCGAGCGGCAGCTCGCCCTTGGCCCACATCGCCGCCATCTTGGCGCAGGTGCCGGTGCCGCAAGGTGAGCGGTCAAGCGCCCCGGTCCAGGTCAGCGGCTTGTTCCAGTCGAGCGTGCCGGTCGACACGATGACCGTGTTGCGCCGGTCGGCGCCTGATGTCAGCGGCGGCGCGGAGAGCTGGCCGATCGTGACGCCGCGGATCTGCGGGTTCAGCGGGTGGACGGGCGCGGGAAGCTGCTCCTGGCAGGCGGCCTTGATCATCTCGCCGACCCGGGCGGCGTCGGCGGCTTCCTCGGGCGCCAGGGTGAGGCCGACCTGATCCGCGTCGGCGATGACGTAGAACATGCCGCCGTAGGCGACGTCGACCGTGACCTTGCCGAGTTCCGGCACGTCGAGTTCGGCGTCGAGATGGACGGCGAAGGCCGGCACGTTCTTGAACTCGACCCGCTTCACCTTGCCCCGCTCGACCTCGGCGCGCACTTGGATCAGGCCGGCGGGCGACTCCAGGGTGAGTTCGGTGAGCGGCTCCGTCGACGCCACCATCCCGGTCTCGATCAGCACGGTAGCGACGGCGATCGTGTTCGTGCCCGACATGCCGGGGTACTCGACCTGCTCCATGATCACGTAGCCGGCGACCGCATCGGGATGGGTGGCCGGGAGGATCAGGTTGCAGTTCGCCGCCGGATAGCCGCGCGGCTCGCGCAGCATGCGCAGCCGGAGTTCGTCGGCCTCGGTTTCGAGGTAGCGCATCTTCTCGAACATCGTCGATCCGGGGACGTCGAGGACGCCGCCGACGATCACCCGTCCCGGCTCGCCGCAGACGTGGGTGTCGACGGCGTGGATGACGTTGGAGACGCGCATCGGATCTAACTCCCGGCTGGTGGAAGAACCGTCATCTTCATCCAGTCCGCCGTGTTGTGAAAGTCCGCCCGGGAGTTCTCCGGATAGTCGGACTCGCTCAGGTAGCGGCCGGCGAGCACGCCCATCGCCATCGGCGCCCAGGTAATCACGCCCACGCCGAGGCGCTGGCACATCGGGATCAGCTCGTTCTCGATCCGGCGGTCGAGCAGGTTGTAGGGCGGTTGCTCGCTGACGAAGCGGGCGTAGCCCTTCAGTTCGCTCGTCATCACGGCTTCGGCGACCATCCAGGCCGGGTGGGTCGAGCAGCCGATGTAGCGGATCTTGCCGGTCCGCACCAGGTCGTCCAGAGCTCTCAGGATCTCGTCGAACGGGATCTCGGGCGACGGGCGGTGCAGTTGATAGAGGTCGATGTAGTCGGTCTGCAACCTTCGGAGCGACGCCTCGCAGGCGCGGATCAGGTTGAGGCGCGAGTGGCCGTACTCGTTGGGACCGATGCTGGCGGTGTAGTCCGTAACGCTCTCGCCGACGACTCGCCGCCCGAACGTGGTGTTGAAGAACTCGAGGTCGTCCTGGATGAACTGGAAGCCCTGCAGTCCCGTTTCGAGAAAGGCCATGTGGTCCGTGCAGCAGGTGTTGCCGGGCACGATCCAGGACATCCCCACATCGTGGAAGGGCGCCATCCAGGCCTCGAAGATCGGTCGCGCCCTGTCGTTGCCCTGCAGGTAGATGCCTCGGAAGCGGCCGTACCAGTCGACGTTGAAGTACACGGACAGGTTCGCGTGCGCGGCCGGCTTCTCGGGCGACTCGGGATCGCCGAAGTGCTCGCGCACGTAGACCCGGGAGCCGAGCAGCCCGCTCTCTTCCGCGCCCCAGAGCGCTGCTCGGATCGTGCGCCGGGGCTTGAGGTCGAGGGCCCGCAGGAGCCGCATCGCCTCCATCACGATCGCACTGCCCGCCGCGTTGTCGGTGGCAGCCGTCGTAGGAGGGGAGTTCGCGTACCGGGGACCGTAGACGTCGGTCAGGACGCGGGCGAACTCCATCACCTGGGAGCGCCGAAAGCCCTCGTCGCGCAGGTCGGCTACGACGGTCTCGGCGCCAGCGGTCGGCTTGCCGTCGCCGTGTTCCTCGGCGCGAGACTCGTTCCCGCCGAGCAGCGCAACGAGCGCGAGGAGTGCCGGCATCCGGGTGACACCGCGTGCGATCATCAGCAGCCTGGCACTATACAGCCGTCCCGGGCACACGGATGGCACGCGGGCGTCTCGCCCGCATCCGGCGGCGACTACACTGCCGCAGTGTCGGCCATCGATTTCGTCCAGCGGATGATCTCGGCCGATTCGGGCCGCTCGGCCAAGCGCGGCTGCTATCTGGCCGCGGGGCTGACGCTGGTGGTCGGGCTCGCCGTCTCCCTGATCGGGCTGTCGGCGTTCTACTTCGGCCGGGACCCGGGTTCCTCGCTGCTGATCGACCTCGCCTTGAGCGATCTGCCGGGCCTGGTGGGCGGCGGGATCCTGCTCGGTCTGTTCTGGCGCAAGGCGAACACTCCGGGGGCACTGGCCGGTGTGATTGCCGGTAGCGTCGCCCGAATGACTCTCCACTTCGCGGTGGCCGATGCGTACCGCGGCCTCGACACCCTGCTGGCGCCGGTCTTCAGCCTGGCCGCCATGGTGACCGTGTCGCTGCTGACCCAGGCCGCGTATCGACCGCGGCACGACGAGTTGAAGCGCGTGCCGTCCGAGCGCGATCTTGTGGCTGGCCTGGACGGCGCCTAGGAGTCCGCGAGGCGGAGCGATGGGCCACTCTGGACCTGGGAACGCGGGCGTCTCGCCCGCATCCGGCGCTAGTGTAGTGTCTCCGATATGGGTTGACAGTTTCGGGCAAGTTCGTCAGTATGCCGTTCATGTGGGAACCAGCGGAACGACTTCACATCGAAGAGAGGGATCGAGCGCTTCTCAAGAAATGGGTAGAGGCGCCGACGACGACGCAACGCACGGTCCGGCGTAGCCGGATCGTGCTCGCTGCGGCGGAGGGCACGGCCAATCGGGCGATTGCGGCGAAACTCGGCGTTTCGCGGCCCACGGTGCTGCTGTGGCGTCGTCGGTTCGCGGAGGACGGACCTTCGGGGCTGACCAGGGATCGTCCCCGCGGTTGCGGAAAGCCGCCGCTCTCGGAGTCGGTCGTGCGTAAAGTGATCGAAGCGACGCTGCACGAGAAGCCGCCCGGTCAGACCCACTGGAGCGTGCGTTCGATGGCTCGGGCCCAGGGCATCAGTCCGGCGGCGGTCCAGCGCATCTGGGTGGCGCACGGGCTGAAGCCCCATCTGGTCAAGACGTTCAAGCTGAGCAACGACCCCAGGTTCGTGGAAAAGCTGCGGGACGTTGTGGGCCTGTACCGGAATCCGCCCGAGAACGCGCTTGTGCTGTGCGTGGACGAGAAGAGCCAGATCCAGGCTCTGGACCGGACCCAGCCGGGCTTGCCGCTCAAGCGCGGCCGCGCGGGAACGATGACCCACGACTACAAGCGCAACGGGACGACGACGTTGTTCGCTGCGCTGAACGTGTTGGAGGGCACGGTGATCGCGGAGTGCATGGGCCGGCAGCGCCACCAGGAGTTTCTCCGTTTCCTCAAGCGTCTCGACCGTGAGATCCCGAAGCATCTCGACCTGCACCTGATCCTGGACAACTACCAGACCCACAAACACGACGCCGTGCGCGCATGGCTGGAGCGAAAGCCTCGCTTCCACTTCCATTTCATTCCCACTTCGTCGCCCTGGCTCAACCTGGTCGAACGCTGGCTGGGCGGTCTGACCACGAAGGCGATCCGGCGCGGTGCATTCCAGAGCGTCAACGACCTCGTAAAGACCATCTACGACTACGTGGAGCACAGCAACGAAAACTCCCGGCCGTTCGTCTGGACGGCCACCGCCGACAGCATCATCGCAAAGGTTACACGTGGTAAAGCCATGTTGGAGACAGTACACTAGCAGCAGCCTCGACGAACAGGTTCGGCGCCTGGAGCGCCTGCTCCGACGCGAGCTCGAGGCGGAGGGCCTCAAGGTGGAGGAAGCTGTCGAGAAGGGCGAACGGGTGCTGGTCATCGGCGAAATGAGGATCTTCCCCCGGCGTCTTCTCGAAGGCCAACTCACGGCAGCCGATACAAGCGACTCGAGCACCGTCGACCTCGATTGGCTCGCCGCCGCCCACCGCAGTTACTTCCGCAACCTGCGCCGGTTCCATCCGAGTCTGGTCGTTCGGTAGCAGCGTGCGCGGCAGGAAGAATCGGCGTACCCCATGTTCTGCGGCGCACGCTTGCATGGAACAAACCCCTCGTCCTGGCCGGCCCTTCGTGCCTAATGCGGGCGAGACGCCCGCGTTCCCCAGGGCGGACCGAAGTAGCGACCACGCTCTTACGGTGTTCCCTGCGCGACAGCGCAGCGATACCGCTGTGGGTACTTGCATGGAACAAACCCCTCGTCCTGGCCGGCCCTTCGTGCCTAATGCGGGCGAGACGCCCGCGTTCCCCAGGGCGGACCGAAGTAGCGACCACGCTCTTACGGTGTTCCCTGCGCGACAGCGCAGCGATACCGCTGTGGGTACTTGCATGGAACAAGCCCTGTTCCCTGTGCGTCAGCGCGGCGCGGACGCCGCGACTCGACTCCTAGCCGGCGTACACTTGGCGGCCGATGCGGAACGCCTTGGCTCTGGGCCGTCGATCGATCCTGCTAGCGCTCGCGGCGGCCGCGGCCGCGGTGGGCTGCGGCGGTGACGGCCGGACGCCGGTGGTCGTCTACTCGCCGCACGGCCGGGATCTTCTGACCGTCGTCGAGCAGGCTTACGAGCAGGCCCGTCCCGATGTCGATGTCCGTTGGCTCGACATGGGTTCGCAGGAGGTCTACGACCGCATCCGCTCGGAGCGTGCGAACCCGCAGGCGGACGTGTGGTTCGGCGGCCCGGCGACGATCCTGGCCCGCGGCGCGGCGGAGGGCCTGCTGGCGCCGTTCGAGCCCTCGTGGGCCGGCGCTCTCGATGCCGCCGACCGGCATCCTGAAGGTCTCTACTACACGCTCTACCAGACGCCGACGATCATCGTCTACAACCGCGACGCGATCAGCGCCGAGGAGGCGCCGGCCGACTGGGACGATCTGCTGGACGAGCGCTGGCAGGACGAGATCGTGATCCGCGACCCGCTCGCCAGCGGCACGATGCGGACGATCTTCGGCAAGATCCTGGCCGACTCGGTGGTCGAGACCGGCAGCACGGAGGCCGGCTTCGACTGGTTGCGACGGCTCGACGGACAGACCCGGGAGTACGTGCACAGTCCGGCGGTGCTGCACGAGAAGCTGACCCGCCAGGAGGGTCTGCTCACGCTCTGGGAAATGACGGACACGCTGTCCCTGATCGACCGGGGCGCGCCCGTGGCGTACCGGTTCCCGGAGAGCGGAACGGCCGTGATCCAGGACTCGGTGGGCGTCGTCGCGGGCGCCCGCCACCCGGACGCGGCGGCGGCCTTCGTCGAGTGGCTGGGCTCGCCCGAAGCCCTGGGTCTGGCGGTGCGCGAGGCGTTCCGCCTGCCGGCCCGGGGCGACCTGGACGCGGCGGAGCTCGCGCCCTGGGTGGCGGACGTGCAGTCGCGGCTGCGCCGGGCCGAGGTCGACTGGCAGATGATCGAGGAGAACGGCAGCGAGTGGATGGCGCAGTGGGACCGGGCCGTTCGCGGCCAGGGCGGAGGATGAGTCTGACGGCGGGCGTCTCCGTCCGGTTCGACGACGTCTTCAAGTCGTTCGACGACACGGTCGTCCTCGCCGGCGTCTCGCTCACCGTTGAACCAGGTGAGATCTTCGCCCTGCTGGGGCCGAGCGGCAGCGGCAAGACGACCATGCTGCGGCTGCTGGCGGGCTTCGAGCAGCTCGACCGCGGCCGCCTGCTGATCGCGGACGAGGCGGTCGAGCACCTGCCGCCCGCCCGCCGCGGCGTCGGCATGTTGTTCCAGAGCTACGCGCTCTTCCCGCATCTGAGCGTGGCGGAGAACGTGGCCTTCGGTCTCAAGGTCCGCGGCGGCGGGCAGGGCGAGGTGCAGGGGCGGGTGGCCGAGATGCTCGAGCTCGTGCGCCTCGGCGGTTTCGAGGCGCGCCGCATCGCCGAGCTCTCGGGCGGCCAGCAGCAGCGGGTCGCCCTGGCCCGGGCATTG
Source organism: Candidatus Multivorans sp. (assembly GCA_965247095.1). GTDB lineage: Bacteria > Acidobacteriota > Thermoanaerobaculia > Multivoradales > Multivoraceae > Multivorans. The sequence continues at coordinate 2,638,604 of OZ251997.1, forward strand.
GCGCCGCGGCCGCGGGTGCTGCTGCTGGACGAGCCGCTATCGAACCTCGATCCGGCGCTGCGTGAGGAGACCCGCGCAGATCTGCGCCGTGCGGTCAAGCAGACCGGCATCACGACGGTGCTGGTCACCCACGAACAGGAGGAGGCGTTCGAGCTCGGCGAACGGATCGGGGTTCTCAACGGCGGCCGCCTGGAGCAGGTCGCGGCGCCCGCCGAGCTGTACCAGGATCCGGCTTCGCGCTTTGTGGCGACGTTCGTCGGCCGCTGCTCCGTGCTGCCGGGGGTGGTCGAAGCCGGGGGCGACGGCGGCGCGCTCGACGTTCGGATCGAATCGCAGGGGGCGCCGCAGGTCTGGCGTTGCCGGGGCGGCGACGGGATCGGGGCCGGCGACCGGGTCGATGTCTGCGTTCGCCCGGAATCCCTGGAGCTGGCGACGGGCGCGGGCGCCGGGCTGGCGGGCGAGATCGCCGCGGAGCGCTACACCGGCAGCAACAGCTTCTACACGGTTCGGTTGACCACGCCGTCGGGCGGGTCGGGGGCCGCGTCGCGTTCGGTCACCGTCGAGGTGGCGATGCCCGGCACCGCGGCCGGTCTGACCGGCGCCTGCGTGGTGCGACCGCTTCCGGAGGAGCCGCCGTGCGTTTTCGCGGCCGGGGCAGCCGGGGCAACCGGGGCCGAACCTTGAACTCGGCCAGTCGCGGCCGCGGCTCGTTGCAGCTCCGGTCGCTGATGCCGTGGCTGCTGCTGGCGTTCCTGGTCTGGCTGGTCGGCTATCCGCTGCTCGTGGTGGCGGCCGAGGCGTTCGGCATCGGCGGTCTGGAGGGGGACGGTCCGACGACGGAGGCGTTCCGCTCCTTCTTCAGCCGGGCGGACGAGTGGAACGCGATGTGGCGGACGCTGTGGATCTCCGTGCTGTCCACGCTCGCCGCGGCCGCGGTCGGGGTGCCGCTCGGCTTCCTGTTCGAGCGCAACGAGATTCCGGGCCGGCGTCTTCTCGGCGCCCTGGTCGCGCTGCCGGTGGCGCTACCGCCGCTGGTGGGCGTCATCGCGTTTCTCTTCCTCTACGGCGAGAGCGGTCTCGCCGCGCGGGGGCTGCAGACCCTGGGTCTCGACGTGTCGTGGCGGCTGACCGGGCCGGCGGCCATCCTCCTGGTCCACGCGTACTCGATGTACGTGTACTTCTACCTGTTCACCCGGGCGGGACTCTCCGGGCAGGACGGCGCCGCCATCGAGGCCGCCCAGAGCCTGGGCGCGAAGCGGTCGCAGATCCTGTTCCGGGTCACCCTGCCGCGGCTGCGGCCGGCCCTGGCGGGCGCCACGCTGCTCACCTTCATGACCTCGCTCGGCTCGTTCTCGGCCCCCTACATCTTCGGCGGCGGCTTCCGCGTGATGACCACGCAGATCGTCGCCTCCAAGCTGAACGGGGAGCTGCGCATGGCCTACGTCGAGACGACCATGCTGGCGCTGATGGCGTTCGGCGCCCTGCTCCTGCTGCGCCGGATCGATCCGGGCCTGGACCTGGCGTCGGGCGCGCGTGGCACGCCGCCGGCGCGGCGGCGCCTGCACAGCCGGGGCGGCCGCGTTGCCGCCGCAGCCGGCGGCTGGATCCTCGCCGGGGTCTTGCTCCTGCCGCATGCGACGTTGATCCTGATGTCGCTTGTGCCGCCGAACACCTGGACCGTGGAGGCGTTCCCGCCGGTCCTGGGCCTCGTCAACTACGGCGATCTGCTGTCGTCGGCGGAACGGCTGCGGCCGGCCCTGAACTCGCTCTGGATGGCCGCCGCGGCGACGCTGGCGGCGGTGGTCGTGGGCGTCGTGACGGCGCGCCTGTCGCTCCGGCGCGGCGGTCTGCCCGGGCGCGCACTGGAGACGATGATGACCCTGCCCTGGGCGATTCCGGGGACGGTCTTCGCCCTCGCCCTGGCCGCGGCGATGAGCGTCAACGCTCCCTGGGTCGGTCGCTTCGTGCTGGTGGGCACGATCTGGATCCTGCCGCTGGCCTACCTGGTGCGCTCCCTGCCGCTGACCGGCCGCTCGGTGTTCGCGGCCCTGCGGCAGCTCGACCCGCGCCTGGAGGAGGCCGCGGCGAGTCTCGGCGCCGGCGCGTTGAGAACGGTGCTGCAGATCGTGCTCCCCCTGCTGCGGCCGGCGGTGATCGCGGGCGCCGGCCTTGCCTTCATCACCATGCTGGGCGACTTCGTGACCTCGATCGTGCTCTACACCTACGACACCCGCCCGATCTCGATCGAGATCCAGTCCAGCCTGCGGATCCAGGAGACCGGTATTGCCGCCGCCTACGGCGTGCTGCTCATGCTCTTGAGCGCGGCCGCATTCATCGCCTGGAACGACCGCGCCGGCGGGCGGCTCTGAGCGCGGGCCGCCTCCTGCTGTGCCGCGACTGATCGACCATCGCCTGGGGGCGCTGATGGCGGTCGCGTTCGTGTGCACGCTGGGCGAGTTCCTAGTCGTAGCACTTCTCCCGTTCTACGCGGAGCGATACGGCGCGAGTCCCTTCGAAGTCGGCGCTCTGGTGTCCGCCTTCGCCCTGGCGGCGATGGCGACCGCACCGCTCTGGGGCCGGCTCGCCGACCGCTCGGGGCGCAGGCCGGCGCTGCTGCTCGGCCTTCTGGTGTCGGCTGTGGGCTTCGCCCTTTTCGGCGTGGCGCAGTCGATCGAGTTGCTGCTGCTGAGCCGCCTGGTGCAGGGTGTGGGTGGCGGCACGGTGCCGGTGGTGTTCGCCTACATCGCCGACTCGGTGACCGGCGAGCGGCGCGCCGAGGGTGTCGGGTGGGTGACCGCCGTCACCAGCTCAGCGGCGATGATCGGCCCGGCCGTGGGCAGTTTCGCGGGCCAGGTCCATCCGGCCGGGCCCGGAGCGGTGGCCGCGGCGCTCAGCGTGGCGGCCGCGGTGTTCGCGCACTTCTGGCTGCCGGAGTCGCGGCCGCGAGGGACGCCGAGCGGCGAGGGGGAGGAGGCGCGGTACTCGATCCTGGGGGCCGTCGGCCGGGTAGCCGCACAGCCGCTTCGCCCGCTCAATCTCCTGATCTGGATCTACGCCGCCGGGCAAATCGGCATGGCGGGGATGACGGCGATCATCGGCCTCTACCTGGGGCGTCGTTTCGGAGTGGACGAGTCGAACATCGGGTTGTTCTTCTTCTATCTGGGCGGCCTGTCCATCGTCTTCCGCGTTCTCGTTCTGGGGCGGGCGGTCCGTCGCTGGGGCGAGGTCAACGTCTTGCGCACCGGCGCCTTGAGCTTCGGCGCCGGGCTGATTGCGATCCCGTTCGCCACCGGGCTATGGACGCTCGGGGCGGCGATCTTCCTCGTCCCGTTGGGCACTTCGCTGCTGTTCCCGTGCACGACCTCGCAGGTCTCGAAGCGCGCCCCCGGAAGCGGCGTCGTGGGGCAGGTGCTCGGCGTGCAACAGGCCTACGGCAACGCCAGCAAGATCGCCGCGCCGCTCCTTGCGGGCTATCTGTTCCAGGAGCTGTCGCCGGGCGCGCCGTTCGTGGTCATCGGCGCAGTGCTGCTCGTTGCTGCCGTGGCGTCGTTCCGGTTGCGGTGATCGCTGCGCTCTACCCGGACGTCGGGTCGCATTCAGTGCTGCCGTTTATCCATTGACCAGACCCACGCAGAGACAACCGGCGAAGCCCGCCGGAGAAAGTCGCCACAGTCCGGGAATGTCGAGGCCGATGGCCGCGGGCCGGGTCGGATCCGGCTGCCTCGTCAGGGCCACTGGAACCAGCGCGAGGGTGAGGAGGATCGCCGTGCTGAACAGCAGGGCGGCAGTTGCCTGAGCATCGCGGTCATCTCTTGTTGCGGCGGCCCGCTTCAAGAGCCTGGAGGACCTCCTCCGGGGTTCGTTCGGCAGAGGCGAACGGATCGATCACCCGAACTTCGCCGAAAGTCTGGCCGTGCTGGAGATCCTCGGTGAGGAGGACCGGACATCCACACGATTGAGCGGCCGCCACGATCAACGCGTCCCACCAGGACAGCGAAGTGGCCTGCTCGAGAATCCACGCTCGTTCCATGATGGCGAGGTTGACCGGGACCGGCTGCCACGCGGCCAGAGCCCGGACGATCTGGCGAGCTTTGGCGCCGCCCATGCCCGGCTTCAGCTTGCGGGTAAGGGTCGCGTACAGCTCCTGCAAGACCTGCACACTCAGGCGGCCGGAGTGGCTGCGCCATAGATACGAGTACCAGTCTTCGGCACGCGACTGCTTCGCCGGGTCGGACGAGTCGTGCCGGTAGACGAGTACGTTCGTGTCAACGAAGACCGGGCCGGTCATGGAGCGAGTCTCGCGAGGGGTAAGGCTGGCCCCTCTGCTTCAGCCTCTCGGGCTGAATCGCGAGGGCTCGTTCCATGGCGACGTCGTAACGATCCTCCTGGCGCCTCATCCGTTGAACCAGGTCTGCCAACCAGCGGGAAACGCTGCGCTCGTTCTCCGCAGCGCGGACCCGGACCCACCGGGCGTCCTCTTCGGGCAGGGTGATCGTGACGTTCTTCACGGCACGAGACTAGGGAAACACGAAGTTCGTGTCAATGAGTTCCGGAGTGTCTTCGGTGGTGGCCCCGCGACATGCGAAAAGGGCGTGGCCAGCGGCCGCGCCCTTGGAAGACTTGGTAGCGGGGGCAGGATTTGAACCTGCGAGCCTTGGGTGGAGGCATGGCTCGGAAACTGAGCCACCCAACGCTCGGAAAGTGATCCACCCTCGGCCCTGACACCGGTAGCTTGGTCTTGTTCAGTAGACCAACGCGCTCGGAGGAAGGACTTGCTGAGGATGGATCAGGTTCATGTTATTCGGCACCAGGTGCTGGTGGAGGGTCGGAGCCAGCGCTCGGTGGCTCGGGAGCACGGTGTGAGCCGCAACACGGTGCGCAAGTACCTGGATCAGAGCGAGCCGCGGCGGGTGGAGAGCAGGCCGCGGCGGCGGCTGGTGACGGAGCGTGTGGCGCCTCGTCTGGAGGAGTTGCTGAGGACGTGGTCTCGCCGGACGACGGCGAAGCAGCGTCTGACGGCGACGCGTCTGCATCGCCAGTTGCTGGAGGATGGCTACGAGGTCTGGATCACGACGATTCGCAGCTACGTTCGGGAGTGGAAGCGTCAGCGCCAGGAGACGTTCATTCCGCTGGTGCACCGTGCCGGCGAGTGCGGCCAGGTGGACTTCTTCGAGGTGACGGTGGAGGAGGACGGTGTGGCGCACCGGGTGTGGAAGTTCCTGCTGCACCTGCCGTACTCAGGCCGTTCGTTCGTGTGGCTGTACGACCGCTGCGACCAGGTGGCGTTCCTCGACGGCCACGTGCGGGCGTTCGCGCACTTCGGCGGCGTGCCGCTGCGTCTGGTCTACGACAATCTGAGTGCGGCGGTGCGTCGGCGGGTGGGCGGCGAGCGTCAGTTGACGGCTCGATTCCAGGCGCTGGTGAGCCACTACCTGTTCGAGCCTTGCTTCGCCCGCCCCGGCGAGGGGCACGACAAGGGCAGCGTGGAGTCGCGCGGCAAGGGAATCCGTCTGGCGCACATGAGTCCGGTGCCTCAAGGCCGCACCCTGGAGGAGATCGCACGGGCGTGCTGGCTTCGGTCGACGCGGCACACAGTCAGCGCGCCCGGTGGCAGGAGGAGCAGGCAGCTCTGCGCGAGCTGCCGCCGACCGCGTTCGAGGCAAGGAAGCTCAGGATCGTGCGGGTGTCGCGCCAGGCGACGGTGCAGTTGGGCGGCGCGATCTACTCGGTTCCCTCGCGGTGGAAGAGCCTCCAGGTCCATGCCCGCGTCGGTACGGGCGACATCGTCTTCACCTGTCGCGACGCGGAGTACCGCTGCGCTCTGGTGCGGCCGGGACAGCGCCTGGTGCGCTACGCGCACTACTTCGAGGAGCTGTCCCGGAAGCCTCAGGCGGTGCGACAGGTGGCTCCGGAGCTGCTCGCGGAGCTTGGCCCGGCCTATCGCAAGCTATGGAGAATGCTGGAGTTGCGGCACGGCGCGCTGGAGACGGCGCGGCTCTTCGCCAAGCTGTTGAGCGTGGTCACAGACCACGGCAGCGAGGAGGTAGCCGCCGCACTCGAGGAGGCCCTGACCGCCGGTCGCTTCGACCTTCTGGGACTCGCCCTGCGGAGTCCCGCCTCCAAGATCGAGGTGCCGGAGCCGCTCCGCCGCCACGACATCGAGAGCGCTCGCGCCGCCGACTTCGACGTGCTGCTTCAGGAGGCGGCATCGTGAGCCGGGCGGCACGCAGAGCCGTCATCGCCGAGGGCCTCAAGATGCTCAAGATGCCTTCCGTGCTGCGCGACTACGAGCAGCGGGCGCGTCAGGCCCAGGACGCACAGTGGGACTACGAGGACTACCTGTGGCAACTGCTCGAGACCGAGATTCGGGACCGTGAGGCCCGCACCGTCGAGCGCCGGCTGCGCGCGGCCCGCTTCCCCGACCACAAGACCCTCGAGCAGATCGACTTCCAGGCGCTACAGGGAGTGTCCAAACCGAAGCTGCGCGAGCTGGCCTCCTGCGACTACATCGACCGCGGCGACGACGTCGTCCTCGTCGGACCCATCGGCACCGGCAAGACGCATCTCGCGATCGCACTCGGCATCGAGGCCGCGAAGCGCCGCCGCCGGGTCTGGTTCCGCAAGGCCTCCGACCTCGTCCGCGACCTGATCGAAGCCCGCGATCAGCGGGAGTTGGGGCGCCTGCAGCAGTGGCTACAGCGGGTGGATCTACTGATCTGCGACGAGCTCGGCTTCGTGCCATTCGACCGCGCCGGCGGCGAGTTGCTCTTCAACGTCTTCGCCGACCGTTACGAGCGCCGCTCGACCATCGTCACCTCCAACCTCGCCTTCTCCGAATGGGTCCGCGTATTCGGCGACGAAAAGCTCACCACGGCTCTGCTCGACCGCCTCTCCCACCACGCCCACATCCTCGCCACCAAGGGCTCCTCCTATCGGACTCGGCTGCGGAGAAGCCCTTCGTGAATCCGGATCGCACGACGCGCAACCGGACCGCCGCGGCGCCGCCGCTGAGAGCACCGCAACGGCCGCCGGCTGCGGAAGCTGCCGGCGCCGCGGAAAACGGCAGACCGTTTCCCGCACCGCCTTGGAAAACCGGCAGACCGGTTTTCCACAGCTACCGCAGCCGCTACGGCTACTGACTCAAGGGGACCGACGAGAGAAGACTCGCGTACACTCAACACGGCCGACGTGGCTCACTTTCCAAACGGTGGGTGGCTCACTTTCCGAGCGTTGCCAACACCTTGGGCTATGGCAGGCCGATGAGCTAGGTGTTCCAGAGGTGTGTTCGGTGGTGCCCCCGCGACAAGCAAGAAGGGCGCGGCCAGCGGCCGCGCCCTTAGAAGACTTGGTAGCGGGGGCAGGATTTGAACCTGCGAGCCTTGGGCTATGGCAGGCCGATGAGCTAGGTGTTCCAGAGGTGTGTTCGGTGGTGCCCCCGCGGCAAGCAGAAAGGGCGCGGCCAGCGGCCGCGCCCTTGAAGCTTGGTAGCGGGGGCAGGATTTGAACCTGCGACCTTTGGGTTATGAGCCCAATGAGCTACCAGACTGCTCCACCCCGCGTCAGGACGGGGGATCGTGGCACAGGAGGGGTGCAGTGTCAACCTGGAGAGCTGTCCAGCGAGAAGTGAGCGTGAGCGGGGTGCGTGAATCCAGCGAGAAGTGAGCGTGAAGCGCCGGTATCGGGGATCATCGGAGGATGATCGTGACGCTCCAGACACGCCGACTTCAGACTCTTTGTGAGGTCCGCAGTTTCGTGGCCGGCAACGAGGCGGTGGACTTCGTGGTGGTGGACCGCGGATCGACCTACGAGTTCATCCGTGAGACGCTGGTCAGGTTCCGCTACCGGGCGCTTGTGAGGCGCGACAAGGGCATGATTCGGCGCTACCTGATGAAGATGACCGGGAAGTCCGAGTCGCAGGTGACGCGGCTGATCCGGCAGCACCGGGAGACGGGCCGCATCGAGGACCGCCGCGGTGCGCCGCCTCACGCATTCGGGCGGCGTTACACGAAGGCCGACATCGGCCTTCTCGCCGAGGTCGACGCGGCACTGGGCCAGATGTGCGGTCACAGCACGCGGGCGGTGATGCGGCGCCAGTTCGAGCTGTACGGCGACGAGCGCTTCGAGCGTCTGGCTGTGATCTCGAACGGCCAGTTCTACAACCTGCGCAAGTCGACCACCTACCAGCGGCGCCGGACGACGTTCAAGAAGACGCGGTCGACCGCGGTCGGGATCGGGGAACGACGCAAGCCCCAGCCGGAGGGGAAGCCGGGCTACCTGCGGGTGGACACGGTGCATCAGGGGGACAAAGACGGCGAGAAGGGCGTGTACCACATCAACCTCGTGGACAAGGTGTTGCAGTGGGAGCACGTGGCGACGGTACGGGCCATCTCCCAACGGTGTCTCGTGCCGGTGCTCAAGGAGCTCATCGAGTCCTGCCCCTTCAAGGTGCTGGGCTTCCACGCCGACAACGGCTCCGAGTACATCAACCGCAAGGTCGCCGAGATGCTCAACCAACTGCACGTCCCCGAGTTCACCAAGTCCCGCAGCCGGCACACCAACGACAACGCCCTGGTCGAGAGCAAGAACGGCAACGTGATCCGGCGCCAGTTCGGATACCGGCACATCCCCAAGCTCTTCGCCCGCGAGATCAACGTCTTCGCACGCGATGTGCTCACCCCCTTCCTCAACTTCCATCGCCCGTGCCTGTTTCCCACCGAGGTCACCGACAGGAAGGGCCGCACCAGGAAACGCTACCGCTACCAGGACACCATGACGCCGTTCGAGAAGCTCAAGTCCCTGCCGGACGCGGAGCGGTACCTCAGGCCCGGCGTCACCATCGCCGCCCTCGAAGACCAGGCCGGCGCCACGAGCGACCTCGACGCCGCGATCGCCCTCAAGCTGGCTCGTGCCAGACTCTTTGAACTCATCGACCGGGAGTCCGATCCCCACCGGCGCCGGAGCGCCTGAACCGCAGACCGCGCAGCCCGATGCCATACACCGCCCACCACCACCGGCCCAGGCCGGAACACAACGCCAGTAACCCGCCGCGGCCTCGCAGCGGGCGCTACCGCAGGCGGCAGACGGTGCAGAACCGTCTGCCGCTCCAGAACTACCCCGAGACCGACCCGACTCGACTCTCCATGACGGTCCCGTTCACGCTCATTTCAGGATTGGACTACGCTCCTGGAGCCGGGCCGGATCTTGCTTCTCCGGCTCCCGTCTTCGCGGCCTCGAGTCCGCCCCTCGTATAGGCTTCGTCCGTGTCAGCGACGCCTCCAGACCGGCGCGGGCGGCTGCGGGAGCGCATCGATCGTTGGCGCGAATGGACGCAGCGCTCGCTTCCGACGATGATCGGCGTCGGCCTGATCCTGGTGCTCCTTTTTCTCGCCAAGGCCGGCGCCGAGAACTACTCGGGCCTTGCCGAACTCGCGGACCGGGAGGCGGAGCTCGAGATCGAGCTGGAGGAGGCGAGGCTGCGGGTCGAGAGCCTGAGGCGCACGGTCGTGCTGATGCAGGACGATCCGGCAGTGCTGGAGCGTCTGGCGCGAGAGGAGCTGGGCCTGGTGAGACCAGGTGACACGGTCGTCGTCCTGCCCCGGACGGACGACTGATCCGGCCGTTGATCCGGTGTCCGTGTGGCGTGAACTCCGCCGCCGCATTCGCCGCGGCCGGGACTACCGCGAACTCGCTGCGGCTGAGCGTGCGGCGGTCGTCGGTCTGCCGGTGCGCGCGGCCTCGGTGGTGTTCGAGCTGCTGGCCGAGGATCGTGCCGCGGCCCAGCTCGTGGTCGTGCCGAGCGAAAGCGAGGTCCTGGCCTGGACCGAAGGGGCTCGGCTGCTTGGGCGCCGCGACGGGGCGCGGGTCGTTCCCTTTCCGTCACCGGCGCTGACGCCCTACCAGCAGGCCGAGGCCTCGCTGCAGGTGCGCGCCCAGGAAAGCGTCGCCTACGACACCCTGCTTGGCGCTTCACGGGTCACCGTGGTCTGCACGCCCCGGACGCTGTTTCAACGCCTCGCCGAACCGGAGGCGTTCCTGCAGTCGGTCATAGGCGTTCGGGTTGGGGAAGACGTGGTTCCCGAGGAACTCCTGACCCACCTGGTCGCCCGCGGCTACCGGCGCAGCGATCTGGTGGCGGCGGTGGGCGCGGTGGCGCAGCGGGGCGGAGTCTTCGACCTCTTTGCACCCGGCGAACCGCGGCCGGCGCGACTTGACCTGTTCGGCGACACGATCGAGAGCATCCATCGTTTCGATCTGTCGACGCAGCGTTCCGAGGAGGCAATCGATTCGTTGCGCATCCGGCCTCTGACGCCGTTCGCGGCCGCGCCGGAGCAGGCCGCCGAGCTGGCCCTGGTGCTGCTGGAAGAACGAAGCGACGATCTGGCTGAATCGGCCCGCACCCAGTTGCAGGAAATGGTGGAGGGCGAGCCCTTTCCGGGCTGGGAGAAGTACCTCCCTCTGCTGCAGCCGAGCACGAGTCTCGGTGAGGTGATGGAGAACGCCACCGTCGTCGTGGTCGAAGTGGACCGGGTGCGACGGGAGATCGAGCAGCACACCGAGATGCTGTGGGACGAGTACGCCAGACGATCCGACGACGGCGACATCGCCGCCGAACCGGAACGGTTGACGGCGCCCAGTGCTCAGGTGCTCGAGTTCGTGGAAGACGCGGTCTTCCGGATCGGGGGCGTGCTGGATGAGCGTGCGGGACGGCGAACCCGGGTCGACTTCGGCGCGGTCGAAACGGACGTCCTGGTCGATCAGCTTCCCCGCTTTCCGCGCGAGGTGGAGACCGCCGCGGCGCGCGGCGACGACCTGTGGCTGGTGGCGCGCGCCGGGCGGCACGAGTCGCTGCGCCAGACACTCGGCAGCCGGGAGATCGACTGGGATGGAGGCGGCGTGCGGCTGGTCGACGGCGAACTGGGACGCGGTTTCCGGCTCCCGGCAGCCGGCCTCGTGCTCTTCGGCGAGGGGCAGCTCTTCCGGCGCCGGGCGGCGGCGCCCCGCCGCCGCCGGATGGGGCCCTTCGTGTCCGGCCTCGGCGATCTGCGGGTCGGCGAGTTCGTGGTCCACGAGGATCACGGCATCGGGCAATTCCTGGGGCTCAGGACACTTGAAGGTCCACCCGGCGACGGGCCCGACGTGGAGGGCTACGGACCCCGCAGGCCGTCGCGGGCGGTCGAGGTCATGGAGCTCCTCTACTCATCGGGCCGCACGCTGCTCCTGCCTCTGACTCGCCTGAACGAGATCGAGCGCTACAGCGGCATCGATGGGCTCGCGCCCCGTCTCGACCAACTGGGCGGCAGCAGTTGGGCGAAGAAGAAGGGCCGGATCAGTCGCAGCCTGAAAGCGATCGCCACCGATCTGTTGAAGCTCTACGCGGAGCGGCGGCTGGCGCGGGCGGTGCCGATGAACGAGGACAGCGACCGCCAACTCCAGTTCGAGGGCGCCTTCACCTACGAGGAGACGCCGGATCAACTGGAGGCGGTGCGCACGATCAAGGAGGATCTGGGCCGCGAACAGCCGATGGACCGGCTTCTGTGCGGCGACGTCGGCTTCGGCAAGACCGAGGTGGCGATGCGGGCGGCGTTCAAGGCGGTGGACAACGGCCTGCAGGTCGCGGTCCTGGCGCCGACGACGATTCTCGCCGATCAGCACCTGCGCACGTTCCGGCGGCGCTTCCAGGGCTTCGACTTCGAGATCGAGATGGTCTCCCGCTTCCGTTCGGCGGCCCAGGTCAAGGCGATCCGCGAGCGTCTGGCGGCGGGCGAGATTCACATTCTCATCGGTACCCACCGACTCCTGAGCCGTGACATCGACATGCCCTGCCTGGGCCTGGTGATCATCGACGAGGAGCAGCGTTTCGGAGTCGCCCAGAAGGAACGCCTGCGTGAGTTGAAGCGCAACGTCCACGTGCTGGCGATGTCGGCGACGCCGGTGCCGCGCACGCTGCAGTTGTCGCTGGCCGGGGTGCGTGACCTGTCCCTGATCGAGTCGCCGCCCCGGGACCGGATGGCGGTCGAAACCCGGGTGCTGCCGTTCTCGGGCGATCTCGTCCGCGAGGCGATCGAGTTCGAGGTCGAGCGCGGCGGCCAGGTGTTCTACGTCTACAACCGGGTCGAGGACATCGAAGGCATGCTCCGCTATCTGCGGGAGCTCGTGCCGGGGCTTCGGATCACCGTCGGTCACGGTCAGATGGATGAAGGGGAGCTGAGCCTTCGGATGCGTGGGTTTACTTCCGGCGAGTACGACCTGTTGCTGGCGACGACGATCATCGAGAACGGGATCGACATTCCCAACGTGAACACGATGCTCGTTCACCGCGCGGATCGCTTCGGTCTGGCCCAGCTCTACCAGTTGCGGGGCCGGGTCGGCCGCAGCGATCAACTGGGCTACTGCTACCTTCTGGCCCCCCCGGACACGGTGCTTTCGGAGGAGGCGCGCAAGCGACTCGTCGCCATCCGGGAGTTCACCGAGCTCGGGGCGGGTTTCCGGATTGCGGCGCGTGACCTGGAGATTCGGGGCGCCGGCAACCTGCTCGGAGCGGAACAGAGCGGCCACATCGCGGAAGTTGGGATCGAGACCTACATGAAGATGCTGGAGAAGACGATCGCCGAACTCCGGGGCGAGGCGCCGGCGGACAGGCCGTCGGCGTCGATCAGCCTGCCCGCGGCCATGTCGATTCCGGAGGACTACATCGGCGAGATCTCTTTGCGACTGGAGATCTACCGGCGCCTTGCGGATGCCGACGAGGATCCGGAGACGCTGCTTGCCGAGCTGCGCGACCGTTTCGGACCACCGCCCGAGGCGGTGCATGCCCTGATTCGGGGCGCGGAACTGAAACGGATTGCGGAATCCCTGGGTGTCCAGTCGATCGCGCACCGGAGCGATCGACTGACGGTCAAGCTTCGCCGCGACGCGAAGGTCGATCTGGAACGCTTGATCCGCTTCGTTTCCGAGCGGGAGGGCTCGGGCTTCACTCCGGACGGGGTGCTGACGCTGTCCGAGATACCGGGCCGTGAGTCGCTCGAGATCGCGCTTCAGCTCCTGCAGTTGCTGGCGGGTGAACCGCTGTCGCGGCTCGCCGGTTCGGAGACGGTCCATTGAGCGGCCGGTTGGACTCGCGTGCGATGCGACGAGCCTGCGCCTGTCTCCTGGCCGGGGTATCCCTGGGCTGTGGCGGCGGCGGGCTGCCGGAGGGCGTGGTGGCGCGAATCGGCAACCAGGACTTTCGTTACGAGGACTTTCACGGCTACGCTGAGGAGTCCCTTGGCGGGGACGCTTCGCGCTTCGGCAGCGCGGTGCTTTCCCGGCTCTTCGAGCGCTTCGTCGACGACCAATTGCTCGTGCAGTTGGCGCGGGATCGGGGGCTCGTGGAGGGGGAAGCTACGGTCCACGAGGCCGCGATGCGGTTGCTCGAGGCGTCAACGCCGGTCGTGTCGTTGTCGGAGATGGAGAGCTACTACGCCGAACACCGGAGTGATTTCGCGCGGCCGCCACGGGTGCGCCTGCGTCAGATCCTGGTCCAGGATCGAGCCGCCGCCGAGCTGGCGCTGGCAGAGCTCGAAGTGGGCGTGGACTTCGGGGAGGTGGCGCGTCTGCGTTCCATCGGCCCCAGCGCGTCAGCCGGCGGTCTCCAGGGCGAACTGTCGAGCGAGGATCTTCCCCCGGCGCTCGCCGACGTCGTGTTCGAGCTTGGCGAAGGAGAATGGAGCGAGCTGCTCGAGGCCGACTACGGCTTTCGCATCTTCCAGGTCGAGCGCCTCTTGCCGGAAGAAACCTTGACGCTCTCGGAGGCGGCGCCAAGAGTAAGGACCCTGCTGGAGGAGGCGCAAAGCGAAGAGCTCGTCCGAGCCGCCGCCGCCCAAGCCCGGCAGGAGTACAATCTGCGCGTCGCGGTGGAGCGGTTGCCCTTCGAGTACCACGGCGCGTTCGTGGATCAGGCTGCCGCAGAATGAGGTAGTAAAATTGACTCAACGCAGCCTGGGCCCCGCGCCCGGCAGTTCCTGGTTTGCCGGCCGCCGTATCGCCGGCTCACTCGCCGGCTCGGTGGCGGCCTTGCTGGCCATGGCAGCCCTCCCCGTGGCCGGGCAGTCTTCGCCCGGCTCGGAGAACCGCGTCGTGCTGCGGGTCAACGACCGCATCGCGACCCTCTACGACTACCAAAGGGCGGTCAACGAGGAGGTCGGCTTGATCCGGAGCGCTCTCGGACTGACCGAGCCGGAGCGGCAGGAGCGGATCGCCGACGCCGGCCGCTTCGTGATGAAGAGGCTGTTCGAGGAACTGCTGCTCATGTCGCGGGCGGACCAATTGGCTGTCGTGGTGGACGAGAGCGAAGTCGAGGACCAAATCCGCGCCACCAGGGAGCGTTTCGGGCTCGAGAGCGAGGAGCAGTTCCGTCAGGCTCTGGCGCAGCAGGGCATGCGGGAGGAGGACTTCCGGGCGCAGACCCGCAAGCGGTTGCGGTCCAACGTCGTCCGGGGCCGGGAGGTGGCGCCCCGGGTGGTGGTCGAAGATGAAGACATGCGACGGTTCTACCGCGACAACGAGGAGCGTTTCCGCATTCCGGAGCGGGCTCGCTTCGAGGAGGTCGTGGTTCTGGAGGGTGTGGTTCCAGCCGACCGCATGGCGCTGCTGGCGGCGCTGGCCCGTACGCGGTTGAGGGCCGGCGGTACGGCCGCGGAGGTGGCGGAAGGCCTTGGCGAAGGTGTGACGGCCGTCGATGTTGGATGGGTGACGGCCGGCGACCTGGCGCCCGCTCTCGATTCCGTTGCCTGGGAGCTCGATGTCGACGGCGTCGGCGACGCGATCGCCGCCCGCGGCGGTCTGCATGTTCTGAAGATGCTGGAGCGAACGCCGGCGACGGTTCAGCCGTTCGAGGAGGTCCGCGACGCGATCCAGCAGGAAGAGCGGAATCGACTGTTCTCCGAGGAGTACGACCTCTACCTGAGCGAACTCGCGGACGCCGCCTACGTTGTCGAACGGCTGCCGGAGGGGGCCGAGGGATATCGGCCTGTCGAGTCCCCTTCGCTCGACGGCGACGCGCTGGGGCTGCTCGCTCCGTTCGGTCGCGGCGTCCAGGCGCCGGATGTCGACGAGCCGTCCGGCGATACGGCCGAGGAGACCGACGGGCAACAACGCTGACGATCGGCCGGTCGGGGCCCCCGGAAGAGGGGCCTAGCCGTTCGTAGCAGGTCCTCGGGAGGTCTCTTCGTGGTTCCGGGGTTTGTTCCGGGGTTTTCCTCAATCCTCGCGTGGAGCAAAGTGGTCTGAAGTAGACAAGAATGGCCCAGAAGTGGTAACGTCGCGCGTCTGAGCGTCAGTTTGTGGGCACTACGCCCACTTCTTGTGGGTACCACACCCACCTGACTCTTCAGGTCGTGAGCGATGTTTCGAGGGCATGCAGAAGCAAAGATCGACGCGAAGGGCCGCCTGAAGGTCCCGAGCGTGTTCCTGCGCCCGCTGCAGGAGCGTTTCGGTCCCGACATCTTCACCACTTCGCTGCACGGCGATTGCGCGTGGATCTACCCCCTGCGGCTCTGGGAGCTGGAGGAGCAGCGCATGGCCCGCCTGCCGGCCACCCACAGGCTGCGCCGCAAGTGGGAGTCCCGGGTCAGCTACTTCGGTCTCCAGAGCCGTCTCGATTCGCAGGGGCGGCTGATGGTCCCGGCGAAGTTGCGAGGACGCGCGGGCATCGAGGGCGAGGTTGTCATTTTCGGTCGCCCGGACCGCCTTGAGGTCTGGAACCTCGAGCGGATGGAGAACGACCTGGACTCGGAACCGTTCACGGATGGCGAGTTGGACGAACTGACCGACGATCTCGAGGCGCTGGATGCGTCCGGCAACAGGGATGTCGACTGATGTGGGCGGCGACGGTCAGAAGCCCCGGCACCAGCCCGTCCTGGTCAGCGAGGCCCTGCGGTTCCTGGCGCCGGAACGCGGCGGTTGGTTCGTCGACTGCACGGTCGGTCTGGGCGGTCATGCCGCGGAACTCCTTGGGCGCTTTCCCGGCGCGCGAGTGCTCGGCATCGACCGCGACGAGGAAGCCCTGGACCACGCCCGGCGCCGGCTGCGCGAGTTCGGTTCGCGGGTCCTCCTGGTGCACGGGAACTTCCATTCGATCGACGAAGTTCTCGCTGAGGTGGGGAGCGGGAAACCAGCGGGAATCCTCGCCGATCTCGGCGTTTCGTCGCTGCAACTCGACCAGCCGGAGCGGGGCTTCAGTTTCAGGCGCTCCGGCCCGCTCGACATGCGCATGGATCAATCGACTCGATCGGCAACCACGACTGCGAGGGACATCGTGAACCTGGAATCCCAGAGCGTGTTGGAGACCGTGCTCCGCGATTACGGCGAGGAGCGCCAAGCCCGCAAGATCGCGCGGGCGATCGTGGAGCGTCGTCGCCGCGGGCCGATCGAGACCACCGACGACCTGCGCGAACTGGTTCACGAGACGGTTGGGACGTCCAGGGTGAGGCGGGGCCGCGCGATGCCGGGAAGCCGGTCGATCGATGCCGCGACCAGGACGTTCCAGGCGCTTCGGATCGCCGTCAACGAGGAGTTGTCCGGGTTGGAGCCGGCCCTCGAACGAGCGGTGAATCTGCTCGAGCGGGACGGCCGGTTGGTCGTCATCTCGTACCACAGTCTGGAAGACCGGATCGTCAAGCACCGGCTCCGCGCCCACGCCGTGGGCGAGGTCGATCCGATCACCGGGCGCCCGCGCACCGAAACACGGCTGATCGAACTGATGACCAAGAAGCCGATCCGGCCGCAGCCGAGCGAGGTGGAGTACAACCCCCGGTCGCGGTCCGCGCGGTTGCGCGCGGCCCGCAGGCTCTAGCAGCGGCAGAGACGGGATCCGTGAACTGTGAAAACCGGTTACAGCGTCAGCAAGGAGATCACGAATCCCTTCCTCGTGCGCCAGCGGGATCCGGGCCGGCTCCGCGGCCTGTGGCGGCTGGTGGCGATCGTCCTGCCCTTCGCCGGCGCGGTGTTCGCGTACACCTGGGTACACGAACAGGGTCTGGAGGCCGGCTACCGGATCGAGCAGTTCGAACGGCGCCTGGAGGACCTGCTGCAGGAAGAACGCCTGCTCGAACTGGAGGCCACGCGGCTCGCGCGGCCTGAGCGGCTGAGGGCGCTGGCGCTGGAACAGCTCGGCATGGCGCCCCCGACGCTGGACCAGATGATCTTCCTGAGTTCGGAGAGCGCGTCCCTCGTCCAGGCCGGCATCGCGACGGAGGCGGCGCAGTGAACGCCCTCGGACCCCGCGCCAGGGGCGCCCGGCGCCGCCACCTCGGAAGGCTGTTGATCCTGACCACGGTCGCCGGCATCTGGATGGGCGCGATCGGTTGGCGGCTCTTCGATCTGCAGATTCTCGGCGCCGACTCGTACCGGGAGAGCGCGGCGCGGCAGCAGCGCAGCGAGGTCGTCCTGAACCCCAAGCGCGGGACGATCTACGACTCGCGCGGCAGAACCATGGCGGTGTCGGTCGAGACCCGGACGCTCTATGCCGAAACCGCCAAGGTGGACGATCCGCCGACGCTGGCCGCCTACATTGCTCCGTTGGTGGGCCGCACCGAGGAACGGATCGAGGCGCTGCTGCAGAAGCCCGGGCACGTGCCGCTGGCGCGGAAGCTCGACCGCGCCCTGGCCGACGGCATCGACCTGTCCGCGTTCCCGGGCCTCTACTTCCTGGCCGAGAGCAAGCGCGAGTACCCGATGGGTTCGCTGATGGCTCATGTGCTTGGCTTCGTCGGTACGGACACCAGCCTCGCCGGTATCGAACTCAAGTACGACGGCGAGGTCGCGGGTGAGTCGGTCAAAAGGCACGTACTCCGGGATGGCCAGCAGCGGTTGGTCGTCGTCGCCGGTTCGTTGGGCGAACCGAAGCCGGGGGCGGACCTCCACCTGACCATCGACGCGACGATCCAGCACCTGGCGGAGCGGGCCCTGCGGGAGACGATCGAGTGGTCGAAGGCCAAGGCCGGCAACGTGGTGATTCTGGCGCCGGAGGATTCGGCGGTGCTGGCGATGGCCTCCTATCCGGCCTTCGACCCGAACCAGTTCGGCGACTTCGGTCCCGAGGAGCTCCGGAACAGGGCGATCCAGGATTCGTATGAGCCGGGCTCGACGTTCAAGACGATCACGGTGGCGGGAGCGTTCCAGCGGCAGGTTGTTCACGCCGACCAGATCATGGATTGCGGCAATGGCCGGATTCGCGTCGGCAGGGCGCGGATCAAGGACCACAAGCCCTTTCCCGAACTCACCTTCCGCACGGCGATCGCCAAGTCGAGCAACGTCTGCGCGATCAAGGCAGGGCTCCTGGCCGGTGAGCAGACGATGCAGGACCTCGTGGCGGCCTTCGGGTTCGGCCAGACCACCGGCATCGACATCGGTGGCGAGCATCCGGGCATCGTGCCGCTCCGGGTCTGGGATCGCGAAACGACAGCGTATGCCTCGTTCGGCTACGGCTTGGCGGTGACGCCCCTCCAGCTTGCGAACGCCTACGCGGCGGTTGCCAACGGCGGGGTGTGGAACCAGCCGTACATCGTGCGCTCCCTGGAGCGCGAAGGTGAGATCGTCGACCAGCGTCCCAAGGATCGCAGCCGGCGCGTGATCTCGAAGTCGACCGCGTACGAGGTCATCCGCCTGCTCGAGGAAGTGGTCGTGAGCGGCACCGGCCGCAAGGCCGCCATCGCCGGCTACCGCGTAGCCGGCAAGACGGGAACGGCCGAGAAGTCGGACTCGGAGGGCTACTCGGAGACCGGTCGCGTCGCTGGTTTCGTCGGTATCGCTCCCGCCCGGGCGCCCCGACTGGTCTGTCTGGTGATGATCGACGAGCCGACCGTCGCCACCGGTGGCGGTGAAGTCGCGGCGCCGGCCTTCCAACGCATCGTCAGCGAGGCGTTGTTCTACCTCGGTGCGACGCCTTCGCGGCAGCCGATGGGTTGGAGCCAGCCGGTGTGGCTGCGGCCGGCCGAGCCGGCGGACGTCAAGGTCGCCGACGCGGTCGCCGAAGAGGAGGTGAAGCAGGAGGACACGGGGACGGAAGGCGAGCTGTGGACGGCAAAGGCTTCGAGCTGATGAGACTCGGCGACGCGATCGCCGACCTGCCGCTGCGGTCACCGCTGGGCCTTGCCGCCGCCGAGACGGAAGTCATGGGCGTTCAGCACGACTCCCGCCGGGTTGTGAGCGGCGATCTGTTCGTCGCCTGGCGAGGCGACCTCCACGACGGTCGTGTCTTCGCTCCGGACGCGGTGGCGCGCGGCGCCGCGGCGGTACTGGCCTTCGGCCCGCCGCCGGCCCCGCCGACCGTACCGTGGCTGGAGGTCGATGATCCCCGTGCCCGCATGGGGCGGGTGGCCGCGAGGCTCTACGGCCACCCGGAACGGGAACTTGTGACCGTCGGCGTCACCGGCACCAACGGCAAGAGCACGACGTCCCAGTTGATCGGCGCCTGTCTGACCCGGTCGGGTCGTTCCGCCGCAGTGGTCGGAACCCTCGGCCGCACGGTCCATCGGCCGGGTTCCGCGCCGGCGGCCTTCGAGCCCCTGAGCCGGGCGGCGGAGGACCGCACCACGCCGGAGAGCAGTGACCTGTTCCGGATGTTGCGCCGGGCCGTGGACCTGGGCGCGCGGTCGGCGGCGATCGAGGTCTCGTCCCACGCCCTCGACCAGGGTCGCATGAACGGCATGAGGTTCGACGCCGCGGTGTTCACGAACCTGACCAGAGACCATCTCGATTACCACCCGTCGTTCGAGGCCTACTTTGCGGCCAAGCGCCGCCTGTTCTCCCTGCTCCGGCTCGAGGGCGCGGCGGTGCTCAACGTCGACGACGAGTACGGCCGTCGTCTGGCGTCGGAGCTCCAGGACAGCGGCAGGGTCGTGCGGTTCAGCGCCTCCGGACGCCGGGACGCCGAGGTGCGAGTGGTCCGCGCCGACCTCGATCTTGCCGGGATTCGCGCCGAGATCGAGACGCCCGCGGGCCTCATCGCCCTGAACAGCCCACTTCTCGGCCGGTTCAACCTCGAGAACCTGGCCGCGGCCGTGGCCGCGGCCGGGGCCCTCGGCGTCTCCGCCGAAGCCATTCGCGACGCGGTAGCCGACCAGCCGCCGCTCTCCGGCCGGCTGGAGCCGGTGGAGCGTGGTCAGGAGTTTCCCGTTCTCGTCGACTACGCCCACACGGACGGGGGTCTGCGCGCGGCCCTGGCGGCGGTGCGCGAACTGAGCGACCGGCGCATTGCCGTCGTGTTCGGCTGCGGCGGCGACCGCGACCGCGGCAAGCGGGAGCTGATGGGACGCGCGGCGGGAGAACTCGCGGATCTCGCGATCGTCACCGACGACAACCCGCGGAGCGAGGAACCGGCGCTTATTCATGCCGCGATCGTGGCTGGTCTCGAGGCGGCTCGGGGTTGTGCCTGGGAAGTCGTCGCGGGCCGGCGCGAGGCGATTCGGCGGGCCGTCTCGGTGGCGGCGGCGGCGCCGGGGTGGACGGTCCTGGTTGCCGGCAAGGGCCACGAGGCGACGCAAACGATCGGTGCCCTCAAGGTGCCCTTTCGTGACCGCGATGAGTTGGAGTCGGCCCTGAACGCACTGAACGGGGAGCTCGAGGGTGAGACGACCCCTTGCTGATGCGGCCAGGATCATGAACGGCTGCCTGATCGGAGAGGTTGACCCCGGCGCCTGTTACCAGGGCGGGGCGATCGACTCGCGCCGGATCGAGGGCGGCGAACTGTTCTTCGCGCTGCCCGGTGAGCGGACCGACGGCCATCGCTTCGTGGCCGACGCCCTGGCCGCGGGCGCAGCGGCCTCGGTGGTGGCGGTGCCGGTCGACCGGGCGGGGGGCCCCCAGATCCGGGTCGACGACGTGACGACTGCGCTCCACGATCTGACCCGAGACCATCGCCGGCAGCTCAAGGCCCGGGTCGCGTCGGTCACCGGCTCGGCCGGCAAGACGACGACCAAGGATCTGCTGGCCCTGCTGCTCGGCGAATGCTGGCGGGTTCACAAGAGTCCGGGCAATCTGAACAACCTTCTCGGCTTCCCGCTCACGCTGCTTGCCGTAGACGAGGACTGCGAGTGGTTGGTGGCTGAGATGGGGATGTCGGCGCCCGGCGAGCTGGCCGCGGTCAGCCGGCTAGGCCGGCCGGACGTGGCGGTGTTCACGAACGTCCGACCGGCGCACCTCGCCGGCTTCGAGCAGGAGGGTGGCGTTGCCGCGGGCATGGAGGCAGTTGCCCGGGCCAAGGCGGAGCTGCTGGAGGGGCTCGCCGACGACGGGTTGGTCGTCGCGAACGCCGGCGACCCCCACGTCGTGGCCCTCGTGGAGCGGTACCTGGCCGAACGTGCCGAACGTGCCGAACGTCCGGAAAGCGACCGCGCCGGTGCGGCCGGGCGCGTCGTCTGGTTCGAGGTGGCGCCCGTGGCCGCCAAGACCCCCGTTGCCGAGGTCACAGCACGTGGCCTCGAGCCGCTGGCGGGAGAACCGGGAACGCGCTTCGTGCTCGAACGGGGCGGCGCCAAAGCGCTCGTCGAGTTGCCCCTGCACGGCTGGGTCAACGTCGAGAACTTCCTGGCCGCCGCGGCCTGTGCCCTTCGCCTCGGCGTGCCGATCGAGCGCGTGGCTGCAGCCGCGCGCCGGCCGACATCCGCGGCCGGACGCGGCCAAGTGGTCTCGCTGTCCTCGGGCGCGACCCTGGTCGACGACTCGTACAACTCGAACCCGGAAGCCGCGCAGCTTGCGCTTCAGGCCGCTCGCCTGCTCGACGGCCGGCGCCACGTGGCGATCCTGGGGGAGATGCTCGAGCTCGGCAGCGCCGAACGCCGCTACCACCGGGAACTGGGCAGCGCCGCCGCCGATCTGGGATTCGACCTGGTCGTGGGCGTTGGCGGGTTGACGACCGATCTGCTGGCGGCCGCGGCCGAGGGCGGCGCGGAGACCGTCTGGTTCGAGGACTCGCTCGCCGCGAGCGCCGGCACGCCAGCCCTGATCAGGGACGGCGATGTGGTGCTGGTCAAGGGTTCGCGCGGCTCGGCGCTCGAGCATGTCGTCGGGGCGCTGAGGCAGGAAGGGGCGAACTGATGCTGCTCGACCTGCTGTTGCCGCTCGGCGAGAGGATGGCGCCCTTCAACGTCGTCCAGTACATCACCTTCCGCTGCGCCTGCGCCGCGTTGACGGGTGTCGTGCTGAGCCTGATGCTGGGCCCCAGTTTCATCCGCGCCGCGCGGCGCCTCTCGATCGGACAGGCGATCCGCGAGGAAGGCCCGGAACGGCACAAGAGCAAGGCAGGCACCCCGACCATGGGCGGATTGCTCATCCTCGTCGCGGTGATCGTGCCGACCCTGCTGTGGTCCGACCTTTCGAACGTCTACGTCTGGCTTGCGGTCGGCACGACGATCGCGCTGGGCGCCGTCGGCTTCGTCGACGACCTGCTCAAGGTCCGGCGGCGCCACAGCAAGGGTCTGGGCATGAAGGCGAAGTTCGGCCTGCAGCTCGCGGTGGGCGCGGCTCTCGGCGCCGGCCTGGTCCACCTGACGGATCTCGACTTGAACCTGAGCTTCCCCTTCTTCAAGACCCTGATGATCGAACTCGGGCCGTTCTACATTCCCTTCGTCGCCATCCTGATCGCCGGTTCCTCCAATGCGGTGAACCTCACCGATGGGCTCGACGGCCTGGCGATCGGCGCCACCCTGGTGGCGGCAGCCACCTACGCGGTCTTCGCCTACATCGCGGGCAACTCGATCGCCGCCCGCTACCTGCAGGTGTCCTACGTCGCTGGGGCAGGCGAGGTCGCGATCATCTGCTCCGCCCTGGTCGGGGCCAGCCTCGGCTTCCTGTGGTTCAACGCCCATCCGGCGCAGGTGTTCATGGGCGACGTCGGCTCGCTCGCGATCGGCGGCACGATCGGCGCGGTCGCGGTCCTCTCCAAGCAGGAACTGCTGCTGGTGCTGGTCGGCGGACTGTTCGTGATCGAGGCGCTGTCGGTGATCGTCCAGGTGGCGTCCTACAAGACGACCGGGCGCCGGGTTCTGCTCATGGCGCCGCTCCACCACCACTTCGAACTCCGCGGCTGGAGCGAGAACCAGGTCATCGTGCGGTTCTGGATTCTCGCCGTCCTGTTCGCCTTTCTCGGGCTTTCGACCCTGAAGTTGAGGTAGCGGCATTGGTCGAGTCGAGTAGCAGCACGTCCCCGAACCCGGCGCCGCCGGTCTCCGCCTGGCGGAGGGCGCTGGTCTATGGGCTGGGCCTGTCCGGCGTGGCGGCAGCGCGCGCGCTTGTTGACCGCGGTATTCGCGTGGCGGCCGTCGACGGCCGTCCGGCCTCCGGTCTTGGGTCGGCGGCACAGGAACTCCTCCGAACGGGACGGGTTGAGACGTTGCTGGACGAACAGGCGGCGCTGCCGAGAGGTCTCGACGCCGTCGTGCTGAGTCCGGGCGTGCCGCCCAACCGGCCCCTGCTGCGGAGCGCCCGGTCGGCGAAGACGCCGGTTGTGGCCGAAGTGGAGCTCGCCTACCGCCTGCTGGAGGTGTCGTGCGCGCCGACCGTGGTGGCGATCACCGGCAGCAACGGCAAGAGCACGACGACCGCGCTCACCGGCGCCCTGCTCGAAGCGGCGGGTTACCCGGTTGAGGTCTGCGGCAACATCGGCACGCCGCTGAGCGCCCGCGTCGACGGACCGCCCGGGCGGGTGTTCGTCGTCGAGCTCTCGAGCTTCCAACTCGAGGCGGTCGACCGTTTCCGTCCTCGGGCGGCGGCGCTTCTGAACATCAGCCCCGACCATCTCGACCGCTACCGCAACGTGGGAGAGTACGCGGCCGCGAAGGCGCGCATCTTCGGCAACCAGGCGCTCGGAGACATCGCTGTGGTGAACGGCGACGACTCCCAGGCGCGCCGGCTCGGGAGCGACCGCGGGGGGGCATCGGCCCAGGTCAGGCGGCGCCTCTTCTCACGTCTCCGTCAGGTTGAGGACGGCTGCTACCTCGACCGCGACCGCGTGATCGAGGTCGGGCCGAACGTCCGGCGCGAGCTGTTCCGGCTCGACGATCTGGCGCTGGATGGGTTGCACAACGTGGAGAACGCGATGGCGGCTGCGCTGCTCGCGTCGGCTGTCGGCGCCGATCCACACGGTTTCGCCTCAGGTCTTCGCGGCTTTGGCGGCTTGCCCCACCGGATGCGTCTGGTCGAGACCATGGACGGCGTCCGCTACTACAACGATTCGAAGGCAACCAACCCCGCGGCGTCCACGCAGGCGCTGGCCGGTTTCGGCGATGGCTCGGTTCACCTGATTCTGGGTGGCCGGGCGAAGGGGGAGGCCGATTTCGCCGAACTGGCGGCGGTGGCGGCGGCCAAGGCCGCGGCGGTCTACCTGATCGGCGAGGCCGCCGGCGCGATCGAATCCGTGCTGCTCGACGGTACGGCGCATCGCCGCTGCGGTTCGCTCGACCGGGCGGTCGAGGCGGCGTCCGCCGCGTCGAGCCGTGGCGAGAGCGTGCTGCTTTCGCCGGCCTGCGCCAGCTTCGACCAGTTCGAGGACTTCGCCGACCGCGGCCGCTGCTTCGAGCGTCAGGTCAGAGCTCTCGCGGCGGCTCGCGGAGGGGGCGGCGATGGCTAAGAAGCTCGCCATCGACAAGGTGCTCTTCACGGTCGTCGTCCTGCTGGTGGTGGGGGGGCTGGTCATGGTCTATTCGGCCAACCCGCCCGACCCCGACGGCGCCTTCAAGCGGCAGTTCGTCACCCAGCTCGCGGCGGCGATCGTCGGTCTGGGCGCGATGCTGGTGGTGATGAACATCGACTACCGGCGCTGGGCCAGACCGTGGCTGGTGTACGCCGGCCTCGGCGTCTCGCTCGGGCTGCTCGGCATCGTGCTGGCGTCGCCGCCGATCAACGGCAGCAGCCGGTGGCTGTCGCTTGGACCGGTGACCTTTCAGCCGTCGGAGCTGGCCAAGGTCGCGGTCATCCTCTTTCTCGCGTACCAGATCCACCGCTGCCCTGAGGGGGTCAGCCAGCCCCGGGTACTCGTGCCGTGCGGAGTCGGGGTCGGCCTGATGACCCTGCTCGTGATGCAGGCCCCGGACTTCGGCAGCGCCGCGCTGATCCTCGGCATCTCGGCGGTCATGCTGTTTCTCGCCGGTCTGTCCTGGCGCTGGATCGTGCCCGGGCTGCTGGTGTTCCCGGCGATGCTGGGGCTCTTCATCTGGTCGGAGCCCTACCGCGTGGAGCGGGTGATGAGCTTCCTCTCGCCGGAGACCGACCCCTCGGGCAACGGCTTTCAGGTGCTGCAGTCGCTGATCGCGATCGGCTCCGGCGGCGTGACCGGTCAGGGCCTGGGCGAGAGCGCCCAGAAGCTCTACTTCCTGCCGCTGGCGAGTTCCGACTTCATCTTCTCGATCGTCAGCGAGGAGCTGGGATTGATCGGCGCCGCGGCGGTGCTGGCCGCATTCGTCGTTCTCGCCTGGCGGGGCTACGTCGCCGGGCACCGCGCCCCGGACGCGTTCGGCCGGTTTCTCGCTTGGGGACTGACGTCGGCGGTGCTCATCCAGGCGCTCGTCAACATCAGCGTCACCGTCGGACTGGTGCCGGTCACCGGTACGCCTCTGCCGTTTCTGTCGCACGGCGGATCCTCCCTGTTCATGACCCTGGTCGCGTGCGGCCTGCTGCTGAGCGTTTCGGAGCATGGATGAGCGCTCGCACTCACCGTCGAACGGTGGTCTTCTCGGGTGGTGGAACCGGCGGCCACGTGTTCCCCGGCCTGGCAGTGGCCGAGGAACTCCGGCGCCTCGGTTGGCGAACGGCGTGGATAGGGCGCGGGCGGAGCCTCGAGGAACGGTTGGTCGCCGCGGCCGGGCTCGAGTTCAGGGCGTTGCCGGCGCGGGCGTTCGTGGACCGCGGCGCCCTGGAGCGAGCGGTCGCCCTGGGTGTTCTGGCGGTCTCGACGCTGCGTGCCGCCGTGCTGCTGCGCCGCCTTGGTGCGGCGGTGGTGTTGGCCACCGGCGGCTACGCCTGCGCTCCGGCTGCCCTGGGGGCCCGGCTGAACGGTTCCGGCCTCTACCTGCTCGAGCCGAACGCGCAGAGCGGTGCGGCGAACCGGCTGCTGTCGCGGTTCGCCACGGAGGCGGGGACTGCTTTCGAGTCCGCTGCGAAGCAGTTGGCGTGCGAGGCGCGGCTGGTCGGTGTTCCGGTGCGCCGGGCCTTCCGCCAGGTCGGCGAACCGCGCCTCCAGAGCGACTGCACGCGGGTGCTGGTGCTCGGCGGCAGCCAGGGCTCGGATGCTCTCAACCGGCAACTGCCGGGCCTGTTCGCCCGGGCCGCCCGAAAGACAGCCATCGAGGTCACGCACCAGTCGGGACCTTCCCGGGTCGACGACACCCGCGACCGCTATCGAGGTCTCGGGGCGCCGGCGCTCAAGGCGACGGTCGAGGGGTTCATCGAGGACACCGCCGGCGCGATGGCGGCCCACGACCTGATCGTGTCGCGGGCGGGGGCGGTGACGGTGGCGGAAGTGGCCGCGGCCGGCCGGCCGGCGGTCTACGTTCCGTTGCCGCTGGCCGCGGGGCACCAGCGCGGCAACACGCAGGCGATGGTCGATGCGGGAGCGGCGATCCTGGTCGAGCAGGACGATCTGCAGGGCGAGGCGGCGGCGGAGCGATGCGCGGGGCTGATCGCGGATCGCGCCCGGCTTTCGTCCATGGCTCGGGCGGCGCGCGCCCACAGCCGGGGCGATGCGGCGCGCGCCGTAGCGGAGCGGGTATGCGCGATCGCCGGCGCCTCCAGCGCCGGGAGGACGCGCTGATGCCTCTGTTCCTGCGCAGCGCGGGCCTTGAACGGATCCACTTCGTCGGCATCGGCGGCGCCGGAATGAGCGGCATCGCGGAAGTCCTGCTCAACTACGACCTCGCGATCAGCGGCTCCGATCTGGAGGCGAGCGAAACGACCCAGCGGCTTGCCGAACTCGGCGCGTCAGTCTTCCTCGGCCACTCGGCCGAGAACGTGGGGCAGACCGACCTGGTCGTCGTCTCCTCGGCCGTCTCCGCCGGCAATGAAGAGGTCGTTGCCGCGCGCCGGCGCGGCGTCCCGATCGTGCGCAGAGCCCAGATGCTGGCTGAGCTGATGCGGCTCAAGTACGGCATCGCCGTGGCGGGTACGCACGGCAAGACGACGACGACGTCGCTCGTGGGCAGCGTACTGACCGGCGCGGGCCTCGATCCCACCGTCGTCGTCGGCGGCCGGCTCCGCGTGTCCGGCACGGGAGCGCGCCACGGCAAGAGCGACTACCTGGTTGCGGAGGCGGACGAGTTCGACCGCAGTTTCCTCGATCTGGCGCCGGTCATCGCCGTGATCACGAACATCGATGTCGATCACCTCGACACCTACCGCGACCTGGCTGACATCAAGGATGCCTTCGTGCGCTTTGCCACCCGGGTTCCCTTCTTCGGTCAGATCATCGCCTGCGTCGACGACGCGAATGTGCGGGACCTGCTGCCCCGCCTCGCGGACCGGCGGATCGTCACCTACGGCTTCGACTCGGGGGCGGACCTGCAGGCGCGCGATCCCGAGCCCACCGCCTCCGGCGTGCGGTTCGAGGTAGTGGATTCGGCCGCGGGTCGTCTTGGCGCGGTCGAGCTGCCGATGCCCGGTCGACACAACGTCCTGAACGCGTTGGCGGCGGTGGCTGCGGCCCGCGCCACAGGAGTCGACTTCGAGACGGCCGCACGTCTCCTGTCTGGTTTCTCCGGCGTTCACCGGCGCTTCGAGCGGGTGGGCAGTTGGCGGGGTGCGACCGTGGTCGATGACTACGCGCACCACCCGACCGAGGTCGAGGCGACCCTGCGGGCCGCTCGCGAGGTGCTGGATTTCGCTGGGGAAGAGGGTCGGCCGCGCCGGCTTCACGCCGTGTTCCAGCCCCACCTGTTCAGCCGGACGCGGGACCTGGCGGGCGACTTCGGCCGCGCCCTGCTGCTGGCCGACAACGCTCTGGTTACCGACATCTATGCGTCCCGTGAGAAGCCGCTTCCCGGGGTGGATGGGGGCCTCGTGGTCGCGGCGGCCGCCGGCAGCGGCCACCCCAGCGTCACAGGCTGCGGTCCCTGGTGTACGGTGCCTGAGCGCCTCCGTCCGGTGGTTCGGGAAGGGGACATGATCCTCACCCTCGGCGCCGGAGACATCTACCGGTTGGCTCGACTCCTCGTGGCGGATGAGGAGGACGGAAGATGAATCGCGGCAGGAGTGGGCTGCCGCTTGCGGGACGCCGGACCGTGCGCCGCCGCCGTCCGCGGCCCGTCGTCTGGTTGGCGATGGGAGCGGGGAAGGTCTTCCTGGGCGTGGTGCCCGTCGTGGCGGTCGGCGTGTGGCTGGCGACGGCGCCGGTGTTCGACCTGAAGCCTGAGATCGGGATCGAGACGGGGGCGCGCGTGTCGGAGGAGTGGGTGCGGGACCGGCTTGCCGGCCTGGTGGGACGCAACCTTCCGATCCTCTCTCTGGAACGCGCCGCGGTGCGACTCGAGCACGAGTGGGTGCGTGAAGCGAGGTTGACCAAGCGGCTCCCGAACGAACTCGATGTGCAGATCGTGGAACACGAGCCGGCCGCCGTGTTCGAGTCTGGAGACCGATCCTGGATCATCGACCGAGACGGCCGGGCGATCGTGGGATGCGAGCGCGCTGCCGATCTCTGTGAGGGGAGTGCGGTCGCGGTCGCCGAGAGCACCCTGGTTCGAGTTTCGATTCAGAGCGCGCTGCTCGGGGAGCGTGTCGGGGAGAGTCCGGCGCGGAACCCCGGCGTTACCGGCCTCGCATCGAGAGACATCTCGGGCGAAGTGCTCGCGCGGACGCTGAAGCGGGCCGTCGATGTCGCGAGCGAGGTCAGGTCGTTCGACTGGGGCCGGGAGGTGTTCGCGGTCGGAGTTCTGAGCGACGGCGACTATCTGCTCGCGCGGAGCGGTCGGCCGGCGACGGTTCTGGTGCGCGAGAGCGATCTGACCGCAAAGGGCTCGGTGTTCGAGTTGCTGCAGGCGGCGATCAGGGAACACAGCGATCCCGAGGTCGTCGACTTGCGGTTCAGAGAGCGAATTGTCCTGTCGAGGGAGGCGCCGGGTACAGGCCGCGACCCCGCCGATGAGATCAATGCCGGAGATCCCTCGTAGAGGGGAGGACGAAACGATGCCGAATACGGACACACGTTTGGTAGCCATCGATGTCGGCTCGGCGAAGGTCGGCGTGCTGATCGTCGAGCGCACCGAGATCGACGGAGAGCCCGGCCTCAAGGTCGTCGGCGTCGGCAGGGCGCCCAACTGCGGCACGTTGAAGGGTCACATCGTCAACGTCGAGGCGACGGTGAGCTCGCTGCGGCGGGCTACCGAGGAAGCCGAGACCATGGCGGGAACCGAGATTTCCCGTGCCGTTGTCGGTGTCGGCGGCAGCGACCTGCGCTCGGCGAACAGCCACGGCACGGCCTACATCGACAGCGGTGACCGGGGCATCTCGCGCGCCGACATCGACCTCGTTCTGAATGCCGCCCGGGACGTGCCGCTTCCTCCCGACCGCGAGATCCTGCACGCGATCCCGCAGGAGTTCGCGGTCGACGATCACGGTGGCATAGCGGACCCCCAGGGCATGCTGGGGAGCCGTCTCGAGGCCAAGGTCCACCTGGTCATGGGCCACGCGCCGAGAACGAGGACGCTGATCCGGTGCCTGAACCAGGCGGGTGTGGAGGCGGCGGAGGTCGTGTTCGAGCCGCTGGCCACGGCGGAAGCGGTCCTGCTTCCCGATGAGCGCGAACTCGGCGTTCTGATGCTGGAGATCGGATCCGGCACCTGCGGATTCGCGTTCTTCCACCAATCGGAAGTCCAGCACAGCGGCGTCCTTCCGTTCGGCGCCAGCCACTTCACGGCCGACTTGGCCTCGGTGCTGCGAACCTCGTTCGCCGGCGCCGAAACGCTGAAGCTCCGCGACGGCTGCTGCCTCCCCGGTTTGTTTGACGGCGACGAGGGAGTGACCGTGCCGAGCGTAGGGGGAGGCGCCAGCCGGACGATCGCGCGGTCGAGGCTCGCCGAGATCCTGCAGGCCCGCGCCGAGGAGATGTTCCATTTCGTCCAGGTCGAGATGGAGAAAGCGGGCTGCGCCGATCAGCTCCGGGGCGGAGTCGTTCTCACCGGCGGCGGTTCGAAGCTGGCCGGTCTTCCCGAACTGGCCCAGCAGTTCTTCTCGTGCGACGCACGCTACGGAGTGCCGCTCGGTCTCACCAGCGAGATCGAGGGTCTTACCGATCCGACATGGGCGACCGCCGCGGGCCTTGTGCGTTACGCCGTCGCCGCGGAGCAGGCCCGATTGCCGCTCGTGCGCCAGGGCTCCGTTCGCGGAGTGCGCGGGGTGATGGGCAGCCTGCGACAGATGTTCAGCGATCTTCTCTGATCTTGAGTTACTGAACCGGAGGGTTCGAAAGGGAGAGTGCCATGATTCTGATGGAAGAGCAGCAGCCGGCCGCGATGGAGCCGACGATCGACGATGCGGCTTCCTCCGAGGAGAGCTTCGGCCCGGCCAAGATCAAGGTCGTCGGTGTCGGCGGCGGCGGCGGCAATGCCGTCAACCGGATGATCGCCAGCAGTCTGAGCGGCATCGAGTTCATCGCGGCCAACACCGACCTGCAGGCGCTGAGGCGCTGCGAAGCGGAGACGAAGTTGCAGCTCGGCCGCAAGATCACGCGCGGCCTGGGCGCCGGGGCCGACCCGGACATCGGACGCAACTCGGCGCTGGAGGACACGGACAAGATCCTCGATGTGCTGAGCGGCGCCGACATG
Source organism: Candidatus Multivorans sp. (assembly GCA_965247095.1). Taxonomy (GTDB): domain Bacteria; phylum Acidobacteriota; class Thermoanaerobaculia; order Multivoradales; family Multivoraceae; genus Multivorans. Next base: position 2,669,386 of record OZ251997.1, read on the forward strand.
GTTTTCCTGGCGGCCGGACTCGGCGGCGGAACCGGCACGGGCGCGGTGCCCATCATCGGTTCCCTGGCAGCCGAGGTCGGAGCTCTGACCGTGGCGGTGGTCACGAAGCCGTTCGCCTTCGAGGGCCGGCGGCGGATGCTGATCGCGGAGCGCGGTCTGGAAGAGCTGCACAAGGCGGTCGACACGGTCATCGCGATCCCGAACGAGCGGCTGCTGAGCTTCGTCGATCGGGGCACGTCGCTTTCGGATGCCTTCCTCACCGCCGACGACGTTCTGCGCCAGTCGGTTCAGGGCATCAGCGACCTGATCACGATGCCCGGCGAGGTGAACGCCGACTTCGCGGACGTGCGGGCGATCATGTGCGGTCAGGGGATCGCGGTGATGGGCACCGGCCTGGCGTCGGGCGACAACCGTGCGCTCGAGGCGGCGCAGCGCGCCGTGTCCTCGCCTCTGCTCGAGGACGCCTCGATCGAGGGCGCCAGGGGCTGCCTGATCAACATCACGGGCGGCAGTTCGCTGACGCTCCACGAGGTAGCCGAAGCGGCCCGCATGGTCACCGAGGCGGTGGATCCGAACGCGAACATCATCTCCGGTCTGGTGGTCGACGAGACGATGGACGAGGAGATGAAGGTCACCGTGATCGCGACCGGCTTCGCCGAGGATCGGAAGCCTCGCCCGGGCGGCTCGGAATTGATGCCTGAGGGCGCCGGGACCGATGAGGCTGCGGATTCGCCCGAGGGTCTCGCTGCCGCCGGGCAGGCGGCGGACGCGGCTCTCAAGGGGGACTCGCCCGCGGACAAGGCCGCCGACGACGCGGGCTTCCGCGATCGGCTGCTCGCCGAGCGCCACAAGATCGATCCGGGTGGCTTCGGACCGAACTGGCGCAACGTCGACGACTACGACATCCCGACGGTGCTGCGCAAGCAGATGGACTGAGCTGGGAAGGGGGTCCGTGAGAGGCCGTACAGCCTGAGAGAAGCCCCTAAGTCAAGCAAGCGAGAGACTTACACGGCGCGCCGACCGACTTTCTCCTTAGGCGACGCTTCCGCTGCAAGAATGCCTGGAGAACTCTGCTAAACTGACAGATTGCCATGTGACCGACGACTGAACCGAGGAGTGAGAACATGCCGAAAGAGAAGTCTGCCAGCGCCGACACGCCGAAAGAGCAAAGCGGAGTCGAACTCTACGTGACGAGTCAAGGCGCATGGGGGATCAAGGACAAAGAAGCTTTCTATCGTAGAGACGACGTGCGAAAGTCCTTTGAGACAGCCTCCCGAATCGTCAAGCAGCAGCGTGACGCGAAGGCCAAGAGCGGACAGTAGCGGCGCGTCGACGGTATGGGACTTGGTCTACTCCTCATCCCAGCCTTGGGTGGCTACTGGCTGCTCACCCACTCCAACCGCTGGAAGTTCACGGTACTGCTGCAGTCCGGCTATCACGTCTTCTTTCGTTCGGCCGCCAGCGGCCTTGCACTGTTTTCTGCATCCTACGTTCTCGCATTGGTTCTCCCGGGACTGGAACGCCTCGGCTCTGTCTTGAAGATAGAACCGGATCACACCGAGTTCGTCCTAGCGATAGTCTTCAGCGCCCTTCTCGCTCTGGCCGTTCCACCCACACTCAATCTGCGCTTTACGGTATTGAAGGGGGCCATCCGCGCCGCCGAGGCCCGTAACGATCTAATCGAGCTGACCCTGCAGCGGGCGGCGCAGATGCCGATGACAGTGGAGATCTCACTTCGCAGCGGGAAGTCCTATGTCGGCTGGGTGTTGGACAGCGCCATCTTTCGTTACGGCGGGGCGGACGCCGATATCTCTTTGCTGCCAACGACTAGTGGCCATCGGGATCCCGAGAACCAACAGCTCCACTTTACGACTGACTACGACAAGTTCTATGATTTCTATGACGCAATTGGCGATCCCGGCCGTATGAGGCTCGCCATACCGCTCTCCGAAGTACTCAGCGCAAGGCTGTTCGACATGGACCTCTATGAGGCGGCACGCGCAGGTTGACGCGGCCCCCTCTCTGCCAACGTACGTGACACAGCGGCCATCCCGTTGAATAGTGGAGGGCACACGTTGGCGGCAAGGAGGATCAATGTCAAGACGAGAGCAGAGGTTTGGCGGCGGCTCGGAGCTCCCGGCCGCGGGTGTTGAGGAGCGTAGCGACGAGGCCCCCGCGGCCGGCGCGGCGCCCGCCGGGGCGGTTCCCGACCCGGAAGTGCTGGCGAGACCGACCAGGCGGCAGTTCACGGCGGAGTACCGGCTGCGGATCTGGAGGAAGCGGACCGATGCACCCACCGCGGCGAGGTGGGTCGGCTGCTGCGGCGAGAGGGTCTGTACAGCTCCCATCTGGCCAACTGGCGCAAGGCGCGGCGCGAGGGCGCGCTTTCCGGTCTGAGGCCGAAGAAGCGGGGCCGCAAGCCGAACGAGGCCAACCCTCTGATGCCGAAGGTGAAGCGGCTGGAAGCGAAGGTCAAGCGGCTCGAGAGGGAAGTCGCCGCCGCGCACACGATCCTGGACGTCCAGGGAAAAGTTGCAGGGCTGCTGGGATTCAGCCTCGAAGACGGGAAGGACTGCTGATGGCGGCAAGGTCCCTGGCCCGGCAGGTCGGCGTCGCGCCGGCGTGCCGGGCGCTGGGCGTATCGCGATCGACCTTCTATCGTCGTGCGAGGCCCGCTCCCGGGCGACGGCAGCCCCGCCCCACGCCTGCCCGGGCACTGAGCCAGATCGAGCGGAAACGGGTCGAGGCCACGCTTGCGTCGCCGCGTTTCGTCGATCGTTCGCCAGGAGAAGTGGTGGCCACCCTGCTCGACGAGGGCCGCTACCTGTGCTCGGAGCGCACGATGTACCGCATCCTCGAAGCGAACCACCCCGTGAGGGACCGCCGCAATCAGCGCGTCCATCCGTCGTACGCCAAGCCGGAGCTGGTCGCTGTCGCGCCCAACCAGGTCTGGTCGTGGGACATCACCAGGCTGCTCGGACCGCAGACCTGGACCTACTACTACCTCTACGTCCTGCTTGACCTCTTCAGCCGCTACGCGGTCGGCTGGATGGTCGCCGACCGCGAGAACTCCGCGCTCGCCCAAAGGCTCATCGAGGAGACCTGCCTCAAGCACGGCGTCAAGCCCCATGTCCTGACCCTGCATTCCGATCGAGGCGCCCCCATGACCAGCCAGGGTACCGCCCAACTGCTCGCCCGCCTCGGCGTGAACCGGTCCCTGGGCCGCCCGCGGGTCAGCGACGACAACCCCTACTCCGAAGCACAGTTCAAGACCCTCAAGTACCACCCCGACTTCCCCAGCCGCTTCCCCAACCAGGACGCCGCGACCGACTACTGCAGGTCCTTCTTCCCCTGGTACAACACGGAACACCGCCATGCCGGCATCGCCATGCTGACCCCCGAGACCGTCCACTACGGCCGGGCGCAAGCCGTGATCGAGCAGCGCCAACGCACGCTGAGCGCCGCCTGGGAAAGCTCCCCCGAACGATTCGTCGGCGGCCAACCGATGCACACGCCACTGCCCCAGGCCGTCTGGATCAACAAGCCCGACAACGAGACTGCAGAGACGACTCAGTAAATCCAGAACCCCGCTGTGTCAATGTCGTTGACAGGTTCCGGCCCGCCCACTAGTAGCAGTACGGATCAGATGCCGCGCTGCCGCGGGGAGCCTTTCGCTCGGCCCGACCACGCGGGCGCCGGCGAGTCGGACCGCTCCGCAGGCCTACATCCTTTCTGGCAACGGCACGCCGAGAATCGCGGCCAGCGCTTCGAGGGAACGCACGAAGATCTGCGTGGCGGCGAGACGCGCGTCGCGGAGATCGGCGTCCTGCTCGTGCAGGATGGGATGGCGGTGGTAGATGGCGTGGAACTTCTGCGCCAGGTCCAGCCCGTGCCTGGCGATCAGGGACAGTTCCAGGGTGGCCGCGGCGCGCTCGACGGTGTCCTGGCATTGCGAGGCGAGCAGAACCAGGTCCCAGAGATCGTCGGGCCATGCCTCGGTGGGAAGTTCCGCGGCGCGGCGCCCGCTCACTTCCTGCGGCAGGCCCTCTTCCACCAGGCGGCGGCGGATGTTCCGGGCGCGCACGATGGAGTACTGCAGGTACGGCCCCGTCTCGCCCTCGAAGGCCGTGGCTTCGTCGATGTCGAAGGCGATCACCCGGGTCGTGGTTGCCCGCACCATGAAGAAGCGCAGCGCCGCGGTGGCGATCTGGCGTGCCAGTAGCTCGGCGGCCTGGTCGTTCGCGTCAACGGCGTCGGATTCGCCGCGGCGGGCTGCGATCTCAGCCCGGCTCTTCGCCTCGAGATGGTCGAGCAGGTCGTCCGCCTTGACGCCGATGCCCTTGCGACCGGACATCTCCAGCCGCGCGGCGCCGCTGAAGCCGAGTTGTTCCGCGGTCCGGGCGGACAGGGCGACCATCTCGTAGGCGAAGTGGACGCTCTCGCCGGCCTGGCGCGTGTGACCGAGCGCTTCCAGACCGGCGCGAACGATCCGCTGCAGGTAGGCCTGGCGGGCGTCGATCACGTTGATCACCCGGGCGCCGGCGCCGAACGCCGGCGCCTGTTCCCGCTCCGGGCCGCTCTGTGTGCTGGCCGGCGCGGTTTCCCACAAGGGTCCGTCGTCGAACCGGTTGTACTCGAAATCGCGGCCGAGCAGGCCGAACTTCCAAAGCTGGTACGCGATGTCCTTGCCCACGTAGGTCACCGTGCCGTCGGACCGCACGATCACCTTGTCCGGATCCTCGAGACCCTGGAACTCCTCGCTCTCGGACAGCGGCATGACCCAGCAGCCGGCGTTCTTTCCGGTCTCCTCGAACCGCACCGCGCCGCTCTCCTTGAGTTGCTCGAAGGCGGCGACGAAGAAGTCCAGGCGCAGGATCTCGCTTTCCCGGGTCAAGAGGTCGTAGTCGATGTCGAGGCGGCGCATCGTCGCCAGGTGGCGGCTGACGACTCGTCGCGCGACCAGGCGGCCGGCCTCCGCCCTCCGGCCGTGGCCCGCTTCCAGGGCGTGGAGAGTGGTGCGCCGGAGCTCCAGCCGTTCGGGATCCGCTTCGTACCAGGGGCCGACCTCGCTGTAGACGTCCCAGCAGATGTAGTCGAACGGCTCGGGGAAGGCCTCGATGTCGGCCACCGAGCAGCCCCGGAGATCGAGAAAGCCGATCACCACGTCGGCGACCTGGACCCCGGTGTCGTCGATGTAGTTCTGGACTTCGGTGGTGCGTCCGAGAGCGCGGAGCGCGCGGGCCAGGACATCGCCGAGGACGGCGTTGCGCAGGTGGCCTATGTGTGCCGCCTTGTTCGGATTGATGTTCGTGTGCTCGACGATGACCTTCGCTGGCTGATCGCCGTCGCGCGAGGGCGCGACCGGAACCGCGTCGAGCATCGCGGCCGCGAATCCGGTCCGGTCGAGGTGGAAGTTGACGTAGCCCGGGCCTTCGACGGTGACCCGGTCGAATCCCGGCGGCACGTCCATGGCCTCGACCAGACGTTCCGCGATCGCGCGCGGCGCCTGGCGGAGTTCGCGCGCGAGGTGAAGAGCGCAGGGGCTCGCGAGGTCGCCCAGCCGCCGCTGGGGCGGTACTTCGACGGTCGGGTCGTGATCGAGCCCGAAGGCGTTGGAAAGGGCGCTTCGCAGCGCGTCGGCGACCAGGGATCTCTTGCGCTGCAGCATTGGAGGGGCGGAGTGTACCGAAGGCGGGCAATGGGCTCCGGTAGCATGTTCACTGATCCAGGGAGCGCCGTGAACGAGAACCGCCATAGCCCCGCCCGGTCGGCCCGACTCCCGCTGGAACCCAGCACCGGGTTGGCGCCATGACGGGTCTAAAGCGGCCGCTGCCGCCGACCGCGCCGGAGTCGCTGGTGGCTCGCCGCGTGCTCGTGCTGGCGCCCCACTACGACGACGAGGTGCTGGGCTGCGGCGGCCTCATCCTGCAACTGGCCGCGGGCGGCGCAAGGATCGTGTGTGCCTTCATGAGCGACGGTTCGGGCGGCGTGGAAGGACCGCCGGAGGGGGTGACGAGGGACCAGTACTCCAAGCGGCGAAGGGAAGAAGCGGATGCGGCCGCCAAAGTACTCGGTATCGGCAGCGTGGAGCATCTGGGTTCGCGCCACAGTCTGAGAGACGGCGCCATGGCCTCCTCCCTGGACCAATTGACCGGCCATATCGAGGCGTTGCTTCAGCAACACAAGCCGGACCTGCTGCTGGCGCCCTCGCCTCTCGAAGTGACATCAGATCATCAGACGGCGTTTCGCGCCCTGCACGAGGCTCTGATCAACCGCCGGCGAGGACGAACCCAAGGGGGAGAACCGCTTTTGAGTCAGGACGACGACTCATCGCCCGGCGATCTGGCGCTGCGTGTTCTCTGCTACGAGGTGAACCACCCCTTCTATCCCGACCTGCTCGTGGACGTGACGGCCGAGATGGAGGGAATCGCCGGCGCGATGTCCCACTATCGGAGCCAGTTGGACCGCCACGACTACATGGGTTCCTGTCGAGGCCTGCGCCGTTACCGGTCGCTCAGCCTGCCGGATCCATGCCGCTACGCCGAGGCCTACTGCCAGTTGAAGGCCAGCGACTTCACCACCCGGAGCCCGGCGCAACTGATCGCGTACCTGGGCGGCGCGCCTTCGCTGGTCGAGGTTGCTTCGCCCCGCCGGGTGTCGATCGTGGTCCGGACGTACAACCGGCCGCGGCGGCTGGCGGAGGCACTGGACAGCCTGGCGCAGAGCACCTACCGCAACGTCGAGCTGGTTCTGGTGAACGACGGCGGGCGGCGCCCCGAGGTGGCGGACGACTTTCCGTTCGAGGTGCGCCGCGTCGACCTGGACAGCAACCGCGGCCGGGCCGCCGCTGCCCAGGCCGGGGTGGAGGCGGCTTCAGGCGACTGCATCGGCTTTCTCGACGACGACGACCTGCTGGCGCCCGAGCACCTCGAAACACTCACCGCGCAGCTTTCCGGCGATGTCGAGGTGGCCTATACCGACGCGGCCGTGGTCAGCTACCAGCCGGGAAAGGGCGGTTGGGTGGAATGTGGACGGCGGCTTCCCTACAGCCGGGACTTCGACCGGGGAATCCTGCTACTCGACAACTACATCCCGTTCCACACCGTGCTGGCGACGCGGGAGGCGATCAAGCGGGCGGGACCGTTCGACGAGCGGTTGCCGGTCTTCGAGGACTGGGACCTGTTGATCCGGTTGTCGCGTTCAACGGACTTCGTCCATATCGCGCGGACCACCTGCGAGTACCGTCATTTCCTGGGCGGTACGGCGGACGGCGCTCCGGGCGGGCATGCGCTCGGTGGGGCGGCCTCCGACCGCGGCGATTTTGAAACCCTGAAGGCGCGGGTCCTGAGCAAGCACGCGGCTGAACTCGACTCGGGCTCGCTGGCGCGGGCGGTGACCCGGATGCGGCGTCAGGCGGTGCTGGCGGGCGATGCGGCGCGGGCGGAGATTCGCGACCGCGAGGCGGAGCTGGAGCGGATGCAGGCGAAGATCGAGAGCATGCGGGCCTGGGAACGGGAGTTGGAGTCGTCGCACCGGGAACGCGGCGCCGAGATCCACAGGCTTCACGGTCGTGAGCGGGATCTGCTGGCCGAGATCGAAGCGATGAAGGCGACCCGGGTCTGGCGATTGCACGAACGTATGCAGTCTCTGCGTGGTGCGGGTGACTGACGGCCGGCTCGTTCGGGAACGAATGAGGGCGACTGGAGGTAGCCGTTGAAGCGTGTCGCCCTGGTGTGCAGCGAGGCGCTGGGAGACCGTGCGGCCGGCATTGGAATCCGCTACCTGGAAATGGCCCGCCGTCTTCCCGACTTCGGATTCCAGGTCGTCCTCGTGTCTCCCTGGCGCTCCGGGCAGTCGCCCGACGCCGGGAGCGGGCCGGCTGAAGCGCGCCGGTTCGATTCCGCACCGCTGCCCGAGTTGCTAGGGGACTGCGACGTCGCTGTGGCCCAGGGACAGTTGGCCAACGACGTGCTCCATGAGCTACCCGAGTTGCCGACCGCTATCGATCTCTACGATCCCTTCCTGGTCGAGAACCTGACCCACTTCGACACCTTGGGACTCGATCCCTACCGGAACGACCACCAGACCTGGGTTCATCAACTGGCTCGCGGCGATTTCTTCCTCTGTTCCTCGTCGGAGCAGCGCACTTACTACCTGGGCTTCCTGACCGCCCTGGGGCGGGTGAATCCACACCGCTACCGCGATGATCCGAGTCTCTCCGGCCTCATCGTCGAGGCGCCCTTTGGAGTGCCGGATCCGTTGCCCGACTACCGGCCGGTGTTGCCGCCGCGGGTCCCGGACGAACGGCGGCTGTTGTTCGGTGGGCTGTACGACTGGTACGACCCGGCGCCTCTGCTGGAGGCCTTCGCCTCGCTGTCCGAGGCGAACGCGCGCCTTCTGTTCGTTCGGCAGCCCCCGGGGGCGCAGGCGCCTCAGCGGCTGTTGGCAAAGGTGGAGGCGCTGAGTCGGCGTCAGGATCCGGACCGCATCGGTTTCCTCGAATGGGTTCCTTTCGAGCGACGCTACGACCTGCTGCGGGACGTGGACGCGCTTGCGGCCTGCCATCGACCGGGACTGGAAACCGACCTGTCGCTGCGCACCCGGTTCGTGGATGCCCTCGCGGTCGGCTGTCCGGTGCTGACCACCGAGGGCGGCACCGTGTCCCGCCTGCTGCAGGAATGGGACGCCGGCCTTGTCGCCCCGTGCGGCGATGTCGACGCGCTGAGGGCCGGCCTTGCCGAGTTGGTCGCCGGTGGACCGGAAGTCGAGGCGCGGGCTCGTCGCGGCCGGGAGAGGGCCCTGGCGACGTTCTCCTGGGAGCGCAGCCTGGCGCCGCTTGCGGCCTTCCTGGAGTCTCCGCGGGTCGATCCCACCAAGGAAGAGTTCGCTTTCGTGCCGTCAACCGGGGCCCCGGCCGACGAACTGGGGTTCCGGCTGCGGCGCTGGCTTCGGACGCGTCTGGTGGGAGCGCAGGCGGCCGGCAGATGATGAGCGGACCCACCGCCGGTCGGAAGCGGATCGACAGTGTCGACGTGCTGGTGGTGAGCTGGAACGGCCGCCACCACCTGGAGACCCTGCTGCCGGCGCTCGAGGCCCAGCAGGTTCCCGGCGCCGTGGTGACGGTCAGGCTGTTCGACAACGGTTCGACCGACGGCACGGTGGCCTGGGTTCGGTCCGAGCACCCGCGCGTGGAGGTGCTGGCGAACCCGACCAACATCGGCTTCAGTGTCGCGAACAATCGACTGGCAGAGCAGAGCAGCGCCAGCGCCCTGGCGCTGGTCAACAACGACACCCGGCCGCGGCCGGACTGGCTGGCCCAACTGGTTGCGGGGTTGGGCGGAGCGCCGGCCGACGTCGCGGCGGTTTCCGGCTGCATTGTCGACTGGAAGGGCAACCGGCTGGACTTCGGCCGGGGCGTGATGACTTTCGACGGCCACGCGTTCCAGCTCGACTACCACCGACCCCTGGCAAGGGTCGAGATGCCGGAAGAGGGCAGTGAGTTGCTGTTCCCATGCGGCGGGAACATGATCGTCCGTCGTGACGTCTACCTCGCGGCGGGCGGCTTCGACGAGACGTACTTTGCCTACCTGGAAGATGTTGATCTCGGCTGGCGGTTGTGGTCGGCTGGAGAGCGTGTGCTGTCCGCGCCGCGGGCAGTCGTCCACCATCGCTCGATGGCCACCAGCAAGCTGCTGGGGAACGCGAACCGTGGACTGCTGTTCGAGCGCAACGCCTATCTGACCGCGTTCAAGAACTACGATGCGGAGCTGTGGCCGCAACTGATGCCAGTCGTGCAGATGACGCTGATCGCCCGCGTCCAGTACCTGCTCGCCAACCGCAACCCGCACGGTCAGGAGTTGGCCGTCGACCCGTACGGCGCCCCGGCGGAGGGGTGCGGCGGTGCTCCCGCCGGGAGCGTTGGTGGGGCCGGCGCCGCTTCTGGCGCGAGGCAGTGGCCGCTCGTCGGCGCCGGGCCGCGCGACGCCTGGGAGCGGCTACGGTCCGTCGTCGCACTCCGCACCAGGCTCAGGCGGTTCGCGCGACCGCACGCCGGACTGCCCGATGGCGTACCCGCCATTGTCGACGAGCAGACTCTGGCTCACGTGCGGGCGGTGTCTTCGATCGTCCGCGGACTCGACGGCGCGGCTGAACGCCGGCGCCGGATCCAGGCCAGGCGCCGGCGGCCGGACGGTGAGATCTTCGAGCGTTTCCCGCTCTACCTGGTGCCGACCTATCCGGGCGACGAAGAACTGTTCGAGAGCGTCGGCTTCGAGTCCATGTGGCCGGAAGGGCTGATGCTGGTCCGTCGCACCCTGGAGGAGATCATGGAGGTGGAGCGGTGACCGGGCCGCCGGCCTGGACCGTCGTCATTCCCACGTTCAACCGCCTTGCGGCGCTCGAGGAGGTTCTCGAGGCGTTGGACGGTCAGGAAGGACCGCCGTTCGAAGTCCTCGTGGTGAACGACGGCAGCACCGACGGCACGGCCGCCTGGCTGGATGAACGGGTCGCCGACCGCCACGGCGCCGCGCCCGGACTGCGGGTCATCCACCAGCAGAACCAGGGGCCGGCGGTAGCGCGGAATCGAGGGGTGACGGCGGCGCGGGGACGCTGGGTGGCCTTTCTTGGTGACGACACTGTCCCCTCGCCGGGATGGTTGGCCGCGCACGACCGGGTCCAGAACGGGGATCTCGCGTGTTCTGTTCGGGCCTCTGGCGGCTGCGTCGGAGTCATCGGTCGTACGGACTGGCACCCGCGCATGCGCCGAACACCCTTCCTCGACTACATCAACGAGCAGGGACTTCAGTTCGGATTCGCCCTGATCGAGGACGAGGACAACGTGCCGTTCAACTTCTTCTACACCTCGAACCTGTCGGTCGACCGGGAGGCCATGGCCGCTGAGCCGTTCGACCCGGCGTTCCCTTTCGCGGCCTGGGAGGATGTCGAGGCGGGCTACCGGCTGGCGGCACATGGCCTGCGGCTGCTCTACCGGCCCGCGGCCCGCGTCGCGCACGACCACCCGACCGATCTGACGCGGTTCGCGAAGCGGCAGTACCGATCGGGATACTCGGCGGTCGTGTTCTTCCGGCGCCACGAACAGCTCGGGCCCTTTCTGGGGATGCAGAACGGCAAGCCCCCTTCGGCGGGAGGCGCCGGGGAGCGAGTTCTGCTGTGGGCCCAGGAGCGGTTGGCGCGGGCGTTGCAAGGAATGCCGGTCAGACTGCCACGGCTTTGGGAGAAGACGATGCGACATCACTATCTGGAAGGACTGAGGAACGGCTGGTCCGATGGCGTTGGTCTGGACCGGGGAGAGGCATCATGAGGGGACGCCGGCCCTGCACGTTGATTTGCCGGTGGTCGTCGCCGGTGGTCGCCGCGCTGCTTGGACTGGGGCTTGTCGCCAGCGCGGAGGCGACCCCAGGCGCGCATGGGGCCGTGGCCGGGGTCGCCCCTGCGGTGGCGGTCTCGGCGCCGGTCGCTGCCGCCGCCAGCGACCGGGGCGAACGCCGGGAAGGCACGCGCGCCGGACGCCGAAGCCGTTCGCGGGCGGTCTATCGCCCCTACTACGGTTCGTTCGGCCGGTACGGCGGCTTCGGTGCATTCTGGCCCTACTACTTCTCGCCCTACGCCTTCGGCCAGTACGGTCCCTACGCCTGGGGACGGGGTCCGGCCGGTTTTGCTGTGCCGAACGCGGGCGCGCTGGATATCAACACGAAACCCAAGAAGGCGTCGGTCTACCTCGATGGCGAACTGATCGGGCGCGTCGGTTCGTTCGACGGCTTCCCTGGCTATCTCTGGTTGCGTGAGGGCAGCTACCGGCTGGCGATCTTCATGGAGGGCCATGAGACCCTGGAACGGAGCATCAGCGTTCATCCCGGCCTGGTGATCAAGATCGACGAGGATCTGGCGCCGGGTGACGCGGTTCAGCCACAGCCGGCCGCGCCCGCCCTTGTCGCCCCCCGTGCCGCCGAACGGACCGCGCCTCCCGGCGAGCCCTGGAGGGTCGAGAAGCGTGGCCAGCCGATCGAGCAGGATCAGCGGAGCGAGCCGGCGCGCCTGATGGTCGAGGTGCAGCCCGCCGATGCGGTCGTCTACCTGGACGGGAGGCTGCTGGGTAGCGGCGCCCAACTCGCGAATCTCCATTCGCCTCTGATCATCGACCCGGGCGCCCACCGCCTGGAGGTGACCCGCCCCGGCTACGCGTCCGAGGTGCGCGCGTTCGAGGCCGCCAGGAGCGAAGACGTTTCGCTGCACATCGAACTTCGGCAGGAGTGACGCGAAACGGCGGCCTGTCAGGCCCCGTGCGGCATCCGCTTGGACACAAAGAAGCCGCCATGCTACCATGATTGGCTGTGGTCCAAGAGATGGTGAGCCTTGTGCAGGCGCCGGTCGGTGCGCCGGTCTGGCCTGCGGCGCGCACGGTTGAGCCACTCCGAGTCCTGATCCCTTCACCGCTCGGCGCCCTGGGGCTTGAGTTCATGGGTCGGCTGGTGACGCGTCTGGTCATCGATCCGGCGCGCTCAGAGAAGGCCCTGTTCCCCGCGCTCGGCGCGATGAAGACGACCGACTTCATCGACGAGGCGCTGGGCCGGCTGTCCGAGTACTTTGCCGGCGCGCGGCGAAACCTCGATTTGCCCTATGACCTTGACCGGATCGGCTTGGACTCCCTCTCGCGCCGGATCTTCCAGGAGACGGTGCGGATTCCCTACGGTTTGACCCGCACCTACCGCAACGTGGCGACTTCATCCGGCCGGACCGGGGCGTACCGGCTGATCCGGTCGAAGCTGATGGCCAACCCGTTGCCGATCCTCGTGCCGTGCCACCGTGTCGTGCCGCGCCGGAGCGGCCCGGGTACCTACATCGGCGGTGCGGAACGCAAGGCCCAGTTACTCGCCCTGGAGCGGAGCAACACTGCCAGCTAGCACCAGGGCTCTCCTGGCATCTTCCCAGATCCCCACGAGAGCCTGATCGAAACCGCGCCGCGGTTTCCAGCCCAGGGCACGGAGACGGCGCCCGTCACCGCAGAGGACCGGAACGTCCGCGGGCCTCAGGCGGTCGGGATCCTCGCGGATTTCGGTCTCGACGCCACTGATCTCGATCAGTCGCCGGAGCGCCGCGGCCAGTTCGATCGCTTCGCCGCTAGCGATGTTGTACGCGCAGCCCGGTTCGCCGCGCTCAACGAGCATGGCGTAAGCGTCCGCCCCGTCGTCGATGTGGATGAAATCGCGGCGTGAAGTCAGGTTGCCGACGCGAAGCACGGGTTCCTTCCGGCCGGCCTCGATCTCCGCAAGTTGCGCGGCGAAGGAGGGCAATGCGAACTGCACGCTCTGGCCGGGGCCGATCAGGTTGAAGGAGCGCACCGCGATGGCGCCGTGGCCGAGAGTCAGCCGCTCGACGGCAGCCTTGGTCACCGCATACGGGGACCGGGGGCGGAGGGGCCGCTCCTCTCCGACAGGAAGTTCGCTCTCGGGGACCCGCCCGTAGACCTCGGCGCTCGAGGCGACGACCAGGCGGCACGAGCCGGAGAGTGCCCGCGCCGCGGCGGCCACGAACTCGGAACCCTCGACGTTGACCCGGTAGTAGTCGTCGATCCGCCGCCAGGAGGCGCCGACGTCCGAAAGCCCGGCGAGGTGCACCACCGCGTCCGGCGCGTGTTCCCCAAGGACCCGTTCCACCGCGCCGCGGTCGCAGATGTCGAGTTCCACCCAGTCGCACCTGTGATGCGGCGGGTTAGCGGCCGGGGAGTCGGCCGGGGCGGTGTCCGGGGCATGGCAGGCGATGACGGTGGCGCCGCGTTCGAGCAACCGGGGCACGAGGCGCCCGCCGACGAAGCCCTCCGCGCCGGTGACGAGAACGCGGGTCATGACTCGGCCTTGCCTTGCCGCAGGCGTTGGAAGTAGTCGTCGAGACCGGGCCGCCAGCCCTCGACTTCACGGTTCGTCAGGGCCTCGAAACCTGCCGTATCAAGCACGGAGTAGGCGGGCCGCGCGGCCGGCCGGGTCAGCTCGGAGGACTCGATCGGCGCAATAGGCACGTTCAGTCCCAGGGCATCGGCGATGGCGAGGGCGAAACCGTGCCAGGACGTCTCCGGCGTATTGCAGTAGTGGACGATACCGGAGGCGCCGGCGGAGGCGAGATCGACCAGCGCCCGCGCCAGGTAGGGGGCGTAGGTGGGGCAACCGACCTGATCGGACACCACCCGCAGGGGCTCGCCCTGGCCGATGCGCGAAGCGATCGCCGAAACGAAGTTCCGACCCTCGGGGCCGAACACCCAGCTCGTGCGGACGACGAGACCGCCGGCGTCGAGAACGCCCCGCTCGCCGGGGAGCTTCGAACGGCCGTAGGCGGTCTGCGGCGCGGTGGCGTCACCTTCGCGGTAGGGCCGCCGGCCGCGGCCGTCGAACACGTAGTCGGTGGAAACGTGGATCAGGCGGCAGCCGGACGGCAGGGCCGCCGCCAGCCGCTGAGGCGCTCTGCCGTTGACCTCCATGGCCAGATCCAGGTTGCTCTCGCAGCCGTCGACATCGGTGTACGCCGCGCAGTTGTAGACGGCGCGGGCGCCGAACCGCGCGGCGAGCGCGGCGGTCCCGTCGGTATCGCAGAGGTCCGCGCGGCCACGGTCGGCGGCGAGCACTTCCGCGCCATGCCGCCGGAGTTCGTCGGCCACCTCGCGTCCAAGCTGGCCCGCTGCCCCCAGCACGACCGCCCTGGGTGCGTCGCCACCGGTGCCTTCGATCACAGGGTTTCGCTCTGGCCGCCAGTGATGTCGAAGAAGGCGCCGACGCTCTTGAGCGTGACCAGCAGCCGGTACTGGGTGTCCTGGCGCAGGGTGGTGCGGAAGTTGGCGACCTCCAGGCGGAGACCGAAGCAGCAGGCCTGGTAGTCGATTACGTGGCGCTGAATCTGCAGGGCTCTCTGCTCGATGTCGTAGCTCACCATGCTGTTCAGGCGCAGCTTGCTCGGGATCAGTTCCAGGCCGGCCGAGACCTGTACGTGGTGGCGGCGCGTCCTGTCCAGTTCGGGATTGCGGCGCACCGCCCAGCGAAGACCGAGCGAACTCGTGTCGCCGACACCCAGAGTTGCCGAGATCCCGGTTGAGGAGAACTGGGAGAACAGGGTGTCGTAGAGCGCGTCGAAGCGGATGCCTGTGCGCCGGGACGGATTGAACCGCAGCAGGGCGCCGACGGGACCGTTCTGGCTGGTGAGGGAGCGGTCCCGCGAGCGCAGCAGCGGTTTCTCGCTGTCGAGCGACAGGTCCCGAAAGAACTCGACCGAGAGGATCTCGAAGGCGCCGCCCTGTTCGGGATCGGCAGGCTTGGCGAGCAGACGGTTGAACAGGCTGAAGCGGGCGACGTTGCGTCCGCGCAGGTTGTCGACCTCGTCGAACAGTGGGATGCGGAAGCGGTCGTCGAAGTCTTCGAAGTAGGCATAGACGACGCGGGGCTCGATCAAGTGCTTCATCCGCGAGAAGCGCCCACCCTCCCCAAGTTCGAAGATGCGCGAGAACCCGGGGCCGACAAGCTCGGCGCGAGCGGTGGGAACGAGCCGCATCAGGTCCTCGCCCCGGAAGTCCGAGTCGCTCATTGCGGCCCGCCGTTCCTGGGCGCTCATCAGGCTGTCGCCGTACCAGGTCAGATGACCGCCGGCGGTGAGCGACAGGGACAGCCAGGTCGCCATCCGTATGGGAACGCTGATCTCCGGCGCCAGATTGGCGCGCGCGTAGCGGCCGACCCGCCGGGCTGAGCGGTTGGTGTCGAGATAGTGCAGCGAGCTCTTCAACTGCACGTAGACCGGCGAGTCTCCCAGCCGCGTGGAACGCAGCTTGTACTCGATCTCGGGCAGTTGGCGCAGTTGGACGGTGCGGTCAGCCGAGATGAACGTCTTGCGTTGGTCGAGCTGGACGTTGATGGACTGGCTGCCCCAGTTCCGGGTCATGAAGGCGGTCGAGTAGAGCTGGCGCCGGCTGTTGCGATCGACCCGGCGTTCGAAGTCGCGGAAGAAGTCGAAGTCGGACACGTCCTCGAAGCGGACCACGCCGCGGAATCCGCCGGGCAGTTGCTGCGACTGGTGGTTCCAGCGCATCCGCCAGCGCTTCTCGCCCCGCTCCGTGTCGTCGATCACGTAGCCGTCGAAGATGCCCTCGGTCCCCTCGCTGGGCCGGTAGCGAAACTCGGTTCCCGCGCCCCAGAAGGGCCTCTCCGAGAAGGCACTCTCGGCGCCGGCCGGGGCGCCGCCGTAGAGGTCGACGTTGAGGGTGGCGTCGTAGCTCCTGTTGATCGCCCAGAAGTAGGCGATGCCGAGAGAGGGACCGCGGCGGGTGGAGAAGCCGGGCTTCGGCATCAGGAAGCCGCTGACCCGGGAAGTCTTCACCGGCCACAGCATGTAGGGCAGGTACACGAGCGGCACGTTCTTGGCGCGGAACGACACGCCGCGGGTCTTGGCGTAGCCGCTCGCATTTACGTGGACCTTCTTGGCGCGGAAGCTCCAGTCCGGCGTCTCGCCGTCCTCGACCTCGCAGGCGGTGAACTGGGCGTCGAGGATCGTGAAGCGCTCCTCGCTGAGCTTGTGCACCGCGGCGCCGGTGAAGAAGTAGTCGGTGCCGAGGTTGCCCTCGACATCGAAGATCGAAGCCGTTTCGGTCGCCAGATCGAGTTCGAGGCGTGACCCCCGCAGGACTTCGTTGCCGCGGATGAGAACGATCGACCCCTCGGCCCGGATCTGTTCGGTTTCCTGGTCGTAGAACAGCTCGTCGCCCCAGGCCCGGTAGTCGCGAACGCGGACCGAGAACCCGCCCGACAGCGCATGTTCTCCCGGCTCTCCGATCGGGCCCTGCATGGCGCCGGCCCAGCCGGCGAGTTGGCCGCCCCCGGACTCGTCGTCGATGCTGAAGGTGAACTCCGAAGAGTCGGCGGGCTTGGGTGGACCGGGGTCGGGTGGCTCTTCGGCGGCGGCCGGTTCGGCGTCGCCCGACTCGTCGGTGGTCGGCTCGGACGACTCCTCGTCGGCCGGTTGGACCTCGTCTTGTTGCTCCTCCTCCACGGCCGGCGCAGGTTCTTGAACCGGCGCCTGCGCCGCGGCGCCGGTGGCCAGCGCCAGGCTAAACGCCAGCGCGAGGGTCAGACGCGAGATGTCAGCGGTACGCATTCCGACGTTGGCCTAGCTTCGGGATCGGGATGACAGGCGGCAAGTCTCGCGGCGGCACCGGCCCACGGGCATCTGGGCATTGCCCATCGTACCGCGCCCGACCCGGTTGACAGGCCGTGGCGGCCCGCTTCAGAGTGACGTTGCTGTGCGCTTCCTTGGCATCGACATCGGCGAGAAGCGTGTCGGTGTGGCGGAAGGGGATTCCCAGGTGGGGGTCGCGGTGCCGCACTCGACGCTGCGACGCACCAGCGACCGGCAGTTGATCGCGGAACTTAAGGCGTTGGCCGTCGATCTGGGCACGGACATGCTGGTGGTGGGCGAACCCCGGCGCCTGGACGGTTCCGTCGGCCCGGCGGCGGAGCGGGCGCGCGCGTTCGCCCGCAAGCTGGGCCGGGCCTGCGAACTGCCGGTGCAGACGGTGAACGAGTCGCTGACTTCGGTCGAGGCGGAGCGCCGGCTGCGAGCGGCCGGAGTCGACCCACGCAAGCATCCGGAACGGGTCGATGCCACGGCCGCCCAGATCCTCCTGCAGGAGGCGCTGGACGGGGAGGCCGGATGACGTCAGGCCCCCGGCGGCGACGCCGGCGTCTGCTGTTGTGGTCGGTTGCGACAGTCGTCGCTCTGTTGATCGCACTGGCCGCGGTCGCCGCCGGCCTGGCCGCATGGGCGGAACGGGAGCTTGAACGACCGCGGGGTTCGGACACCGTGGACGTTGCGATCGAGCGCGGCGCCCCCCTGGCCTCGATCCTCGACCGGTTGTCGGCGGCCGGCGTGATCGGCGATCCGCTGCTGGCGCGCCTGTACCTCGACTACCGGCGGCCGGGGGAGGCGCTGCAGGCGGGCGAGTACCGCTTCGAGCAACCGATGAGCACGGTCGACGCCCTCGACCGGGTGATCCGCGGCGAGGTCGTGACCTATCCGGTCACGGTGGTCGAGGGCCTGACCCTGCGCGAGACGGCCGACCGGTTGGCGTCCGAGGGTTTCGGCGACCTCGACGCGTTTCTGGCCGCCATGTCCTCTCCATCGCTGATCGCGGACCTCGACCCGGCCGCGGAGTCGCTGGAGGGCTACCTCTTTCCCGACACCTACGCCTTCGCTGCCGGCGCCGGCGAAGGCGAGATCGTCGAAGCGATGGTCCGCAACTTCCGCCGGCGGGTAGAGGAGCACGTCGGTGCGGCGTCTCGGAACGGCCTCGACATCCGTTCCCTGGTCACGCTGGCGAGCATCGTAGAGAAGGAGGCCGGCGCCGTCGATGAGCGGTCCCTGATCGCTGCCGTCTTCCACAACCGCCTCGCCCGCGGCATCGGCCTCTACGCCGATCCAACGATCATCTACGCCCTGAAGATGGCCGGCGCCTGGGACGGCAACCTGCGTCGGCGGGACCTGGAACTCGATTCGCCCTACAACACCTACAGGTATCCCGGACTCCCACCCGGCCCGATCTGCTCCCCGGGCGAACACAGCCTGCGCGCCGCGGCTCAGCCCGCCGATGTCCCCTACCTCTACTTCGTCAGCCGCAACGACGGCACCCACGTCTTCGCCGAGACCCTGGCCGAGCACAACCGCAACGTCGCCAGGTGGCAGGTCCGCTACTGGCGCGAGCGGCGCGCAGCGGAGCGGTGATCCTGGGAACCCGTGTGGCGCGACCCGCGCCACACGCGAACCACTCCGTGTGCCCGTCATCGGGCGCACGGATGGCACGCGGGCGTCTCGCCCACATTCCGGCGAGCCGCGGAGCGGTGAGAGGGTGAACGGTGGCATAGCCCCTGCATTCAACCCGGCTAAGCTCATGCCCGATGCACCTGCCCACCCTCAACGCCATCCTGAACGCCGCCGCGGCGCTGCTGCTCGTTACCGGCTACGTCCTGATCCGGCGCGGTCACCGCGAGCGGCACAAGCAGGTCATGCTGGCGGCGCTGGGGTGTTCGGCGGCGTTCCTGGTCTCCTATCTCTACTACCACTACAAGGTCGGTTCGGTTCACTTCGAGGGCGAGGGGACGGTGCGGACCGTCTATCTCGGCATCCTCCTGACGCACACGGTGCTGGCCGTCGCGGTGCCGCCGCTGGCGCTGATCACGGTCTTCCGGGGCCTTCGAGGCAGGTACGACCGGCACAAGAAGATCGCCCGGATCACGCTGCCGATCTGGCTCTACGTGTCCGTGACCGGGGTCGTTGTGTACTGGATGCTGTACCGGATGTCGTGGTGAAGGCGGGACGGAACCGGGTGCGAATCCGCCGGCTGCTTCTGGTTGCCGCCTGCCTCGCGCCGGCGCTGGCCGGGGCTCAGGAGCCCGCGTGGCGGCTCTCCGAGTGGAGCGACGAGGAGCGGGAGTTCTTTCTCGACGGACCCCAGTACCTGCTGACGCCGGCCGAGCTGCACCGGGTCCAGGATCTCCACCCGGGGGCGCGCCGCGAGTACATCGAGACCTTCCTGAACCGAGCCCAGATCGCCGAGGGCATCGAGCAGCGTCACCGGCGGATCCGCCAGTCGGGCGCTCCGTTCTTCGATGTCCGCGCGCAGTTGCTGTTCCTGCACGGCGAGCCGGACGACATCGAGCCGGTCGACTGCGATCAGACCTTCCGGCCGCTTGAGATCTGGCGCTACGGGCCGGAGGAGGGCGAGCACGAGAACCTGGTCCTCTTCCAGCCCAAGCCGAACGAGGCGTTCCAGCTCTGGTTGCCCGAGTACTCCAAGCGGGTTCTGTACATGCCCGAGATGGAGTACTGGCTCGAGCAGTACGAAGAGCTTCGCGGTCTCATAAGAGCTCGCCGTTTCGACCTGCAGGTGTGCGAGGAGGCGCGGCGGGTCGACCGGGCCACAGGCGTCTGGGGCCTGTTCGACTTCCGGCCGCGGCGGCCTACCAATGCGAGTGTGCAGGGTTGGTTGAGGCCCCCACAGGATCTCGACGCCTGGGCCGCCGCGGCCGCGGCCGATCATCTGCCGGCGCCGCCCGCGCTGGAGCTCGAGGATCCGATCGTCACCTTCCCGGCGCGGAGCGGCCAGCGCATCGTGACCCGGATTCTCCTTTCCCTGCCGCCAGGCGCCTCCTTCGAGCCCTTTGTTGACGACACCGGCAGAGAGCAGGTCCGGATCAACGTGGAAGGCGTCATCGAGCAGCCGGACCGGATCTTCGATGTCTTCCGGGTGCGCTTCCTTTCCGGCACGCCGCCGGAGGACCGGTCGCTGGCGCTGCCGATGGAGCACCTGCTGCGTCCGGGTTCGGTCGTCCTCGTGAGGTTCCTGGTGCGCGACGAGATCAGCGGCGCCGTGGCGTACGGGGCGGTGCCGCTCGAGGTGCCGCTGGCGCCGCAGACGGCGCCGGCGAGTCCGGAAGACCGCCGCCGCCTCATCCTGGCGGCGGAGCAGTTGGTGGCGGACCTGCCGGAGACAGCGCTCGCCGCGGACAGCCGCCTGGTCCTGGTGCCGCCCGAAAGCGAGGTCGTGCTCGGGTTGTGGCGGGCCGAGACCCTGGTGACCGGGAGCGAGATCGTAGCGATGCGGTTCTTCGTCGACGGCGTGCTCCAGGTCACGCGCCGCCGGCCCCCGTTCAGCGCCGAGGTGCGGCTGGCGAAATACCCGGCCGAGCAGGTGGTTCGGGTCGAGGGGCTCGACGAGAACGGCGAGGTCGTGGGTTCGGACGAACTGGTGCTGAACCAGCAGCGCGGCGAGTTGCGGGTGCTGATCAACGAACCCCGGCGGGGTGTTCGGGTGACGGGCAAGGTGGATGCCGTCGCCACGGTCATCGTGCCCGAGGAGCGCGTGGTTCAGGAGGTCGAGTTCCGGGTCGGAGAAGAGGTGCAGACCGTGCTGCGCAAACCGCCGTGGCGTGCCGAGATCGATGTGCCCGCGGCCGGCGATCAGGAGCTCGTCTACCTCACCGTCGGCGCCACGCTGGACGACGGCAGCCGCGCGGAGGACGTGCGCTTCCTGAACGCGCCCGAGTTCACCGACACGGTAGACGTCGACCTGGTCGAGCTCTACACGACGGTGGTCGACAGTGCGAACCGGCCGGTGACGACCCTGGTCGAGAGCGACTTCACCGTCATGGAGGATGGGCGCCGGCAGGAGCTTGCGAAGTTTGAACTGGTCGAAGACCTGCCGCTCACCCTGGGAATCGTGATCGACACCTCGGGATCGATGGAAACGTCCCTCGGCGAGGCGCGCCGGACCGCGTCGCAGTTCCTTTCCAACCTGATCACGCCGCGCGACCGTTCCTTCGCGGTCGCCTTCGCCTCTCGTCCGGCGCTGCTGATCGGCCGGACGTCGGACGTCAGCGCGGTCGCTGCCTCGATCGAGAATCTGCGCGCCGCCGGCAACACCGCGTTGCATGATGCGCTGATCACCAGCTTGTACTACTTCCGGGGGGTCAGAGGCCGGCGCGCTCTGGTCCTGCTCTCCGATGGCGCAGACACGGCGAGCACGGTGTCGTTTCCTGACGTCGAGGATTATGCCCGCCGCTCGGCGGTGGCGATCTACACGATCGGCCTCGGAGTCAGCCGCACCCAGATGATCCTGCGCAACAAGCTGAACGGCCTGGCCAAGGTCACCGGCGGCAGGTCGTTCTTCATCTCCAAAGCCGAGGATCTGGTGCCGGTGTATGACGAGATCGAACGCGAGCTGCGCTCGCAGTACCTGCTGGCGTACAACTCGAACCGGGCCGGCAGCGGCGACGAGTACCGCCAGGTCGAGCTGAAGGTCAAGGGCCGGTTCAAGGCGCGGACGATCAGCGGCTACTACCCATGAGGGCCCGGCTGGCGGTGCTGCCGCTGGCGTTGGTGGCGCTGCTGCTCCTGACCGGGCCGGCCGCGGCTCAGGAAGAGCCCGGCGCCCGCGTGGTGTCCTTCGAGCGTCTCAACCGGGCCTACGAGCACCTGATCGACGACCTGGTTCCGGTGCGCATCGGCCCCGCCGAGGTCATGCTGCGCTCGCCCGAGCACTCCCTGACCGTGACTCACCACGCGGCGACCCTGAGTCCCGTTCACGACGGCGTGTTCGAAGCCGCGCTCGAACTGGAGATAGCCGGTTCGGGCCGCATCGACGCGGATGTCACGATCGGCAGCCTGGAGAGCCGGCTGAGCCAGGAGCTGACCGTTCCGCGCCAGACCCTCTACCTGGAGGGCCTGGTCACGGTGCGGCGGGGCGAGGAAGGTTACTGGATCACCACGGAGCGGATGCCGGAAACGGCCCAGGTGAGGATCGAGAGCGAGTTGGGCACGCAGCTCTTCACCGTCTGCCGGCAGATGGCGCTGGTGCTGGTCAGCCTCGACTGCGACGCGATCGAGCGCGCCGTCACCCTGATCCTCGTGCCGCTGCCGGAGGCCGGTGGCGAGTACCTTATCGCCCTGGAAGATGCGACGCCGGAGGAGCGCGAAGAGTTCGACCGCTTTCTTGGGGAGCGCTCGAAGCCCTGACGGCGCCCCCGCGCCCGAAACGGCAGCAGGAACCCTCCGGCGGGGCGGCGAATCCGGTAGGATTTCGGCCGCTCGGCCGATTAGGGCCGACCCAGGAGTTGACTACGCATGGCTACCCGTCGAATGATCTCGCGCCTCTACTACTTCACGATCGAGGATGAGGGCATCCTCGCCGAGTCGTTCGCCGGTCTGGACTCGGAGACCTTCGCGATCGCGTACAAGGTTGGGGACACGGACGATGTCTTCGTGATGACCAGCGAGACGCGGGACGCCCTCGACCGGGCGGATGTGCCGTACAACCTGCTCGCCGAGGAGGACGGTTCGCGGGTCGCCCTGTACCACTCGCCGCTGTCGCGCGAGGAGTTGTCCGACTTCGAGGAGCCGCTCAAGGCGCTCGCACTCGCGTACCGGGCGATCGCGATGGCCTGCGTCGGCGTCAACGGCGAATCGGACCTCGGCTTCGACCTGAGCGAGGGGATGCGGAACTACACGTACTTCACCGCGCCGGCCGGCCACACCTTCATCTGGCGGCTGTTCACACACCGCGACGAGGCGCGACAGTTCCTGGACAAGCTCACGATCGGCGACAAGAGCGCTCTCGAGTGGGCCGAAGCGATTCCCATGGAGTCGGTGGTCGAACTCAAGGGCTTCCACTGAGTTCCGAACTCCCGGCCGGCACCTACACCGTCTCCCAGTTCGCGTGGGAGATGAAGGGTCTCCTCGGCGACGCCTATCCCTCGGTGTGGATCGCCGGCGAGGTCCAGAGACTCCGAACGGCCGCCCGGGGTCAGCTCTACTTCGAGCTGATCGAGAAGGGGCGGGGAGACCGGGTCCAGGCGAAGCTGGACTGCGTGGTCTGGACAGACGACCGGCCCCGGGTCGAGGCGGCGCTGCGGGAGGCGGGCGTTGAACTGGAGGAGGGCGTCGTCCTGCGGTGTGCCGGCCGGCCCGACTTCTGGCCCGGCGGGGGCAGGTTCCAGTTCGTCGTCGCCGACGTCGACCCCCTGTTCTCGCTCGGCGCCCTGGAGAAGCGGCGCCGCGAGACCCTCCGCGCGCTCGAGGCGGCCGGTTTGCTCGAACTGAACAAGCGGTTGCCGCTGGCGGCGGTGCCGCTCGACATCGGCCTGGTGACCTCGGAGGGGAGCGCCGCCTACCACGATTTCCTCGACACGCTCCAGAACTCCGGGTTCGGCTTTCGGGTGTCCCTGGTCCATTCGGCCGTCCAGGGCGCTACGGCCGAGGCGGAAATCGGCCGCGCCTTCGAGTTGCTGAGCGCGTTCGCGCGCGGCGGGCGCCGGCTCGATGCGATCGCCCTGATCCGCGGCGGCGGGTCGCGGGCCGACCTGGCGACGTTCGACAGTCGCTCTGTGGCGCGCGCGGTCGCCGAATCGCCGGTGCCCGTGATCTGCGGTGTCGGCCACCAGATCGACGTGTCGATTTCGGACCTGGTCGCGCACACGACCTGCAAGACGCCCACGGAGGCGGCCGAGACTCTTGTCGGCCGCGTCCGCGAGGCCGCCGCTCAATGCCATGCGCTGGAGCGCGATCTGACCCGGTCGGCCGAGCGGACGCTGTCCGCGGCGGAGCGGTCGGTCCGCGACACGGGACGGACACTGGGACGACGCGCGGAGACCGCAGTGGTCCGTGTCGGAGAGCGTCTGCGCTCGGCGGCGACGCGGCTACCCGGTCCGAGTCGGAGACTCCTGACCGACGCCAGGAAGCAGGAGCGGGAACGCCGGATGCGGCTGCTGCGGGGCGCGTTCCTGCCCGTGCGCCGGGCGGCGGAGCAGATGGAGGCTCACGGGCGCCTGTGTGATCAACTCTCGCCGGAGCGGACGCTCGCGCGTGGTTTCAGCCTGACCCGGCGGGTGGACGGCCGTCTGGTGCGAAGGGTCGACGACGTAGCGGTAGACGCCGAACTGCGGACCCAGGTCTCGGGCGGCACCATCCGCAGCAGGGTGCTGGGTACGGAGGAGCGAACATGAGCGCAGACGGCGCCGCCGGCGGGGACGAACTGAGTTTCAGCCAGGCGATGGAGGAGCTCGAGAGCGTGCTCCGGCGCATCGAGGGTGACGAGATCGACATCGACCAACTGGGCAGGGAGTTGGGGCGCGCCGCTCTATTGCTCGAGATCTGCCGGAAGAAGATCCGGCGGGCCGAGGTTGAGGTTCAGCAGATTGTCGAAGCGATCGAGGAGGAGGCGGCTGATTCCGGCGACGCGGCGGCCGATCCCCAGGAGGCTTCCGGCTTCGAGACGTCGGCCGGCGATCAGGACGACGACATTCCCTTCTGATGTTGTACGACAACCTCTCTGATGTTTGAGCGCCAGCAGACAGGCTCCGTCGTGTGCCCCGGCTGCGGCCGGTTGGTCGGCGTTCGGGATGAGCGCTGCTGGAACTGCGGCCGCGCCCGGCCCAGCCTGTTCGGTTTCTCCCGCGTGCTGCAGCGAATCGGCAGCGAGGCCGCGTTCTCCACCTTGGTGATCGGCATTTGCGTGGTGATCTTCGTGCTCGAGCTGGCGATGGCGCCGGGCGGGGTCGGCACCCGGTTGGGCTTCGGCTTTCTCTCGCCCGACTTCGAGGTCGCTATCCGGTTCGGAGCGAGTGGGGCGCCCATCGTCTTCGAGTACGACCGCTGGTGGACGATCCTGAGCGCCGGCTGGCTGCACGGCGGTCTGCTGCACATCGGCTTCAACATGTACTGGGTGCATCAACTCGGCCCGGCCATGGCGCGGCTCTACGGCACCGGGCGGGCGGCGATCATCTACCTGGTCTCGTCGGCGTTGGGTTTCCTGGTCACCAGCGCCCTGCCGGTCTTCGCTCCGTGGATGCCGCTGACGCATCGCGGTGTGACCCTGGGCGCGTCGGCGGCGGTGTTCGGTTGGCTGGGGGCGCTGCTCTGCTACTCGCGGAGGACCGGCGGCCGCATGTTCCTGAGGCAGGTGCTGGGCATGGCCATTCCGCTGGTCCTGTTCGGACTGTTGCTTCCGGGGATCGACAACTGGGCTCACCTCGGCGGTCTGGCGGGCGGCTACCTGCTGGCGAGCATGTACAGCCCGGACAAGCCGGAGGGTCCCGGGGAGGTGCTGGTCGCGCTCGTGCTGCTCGTCGTCTCGGTTCTCGCCGTTCCGTTCTCGTTTCTCACCTGGTCGTTCTAGGGCGCGAGGTCATGGTGAGGGCAGCGCCGCGCGAATAATCGTGCGCCGTTGTGGTGTATTATTCGCCGCCTTGTGATTCGGGCAGCGATCGCCGGGGCGTCCGGCTACAGCGGGGCGGAACTGGTCCGGTGGTTGCACGACCACCCGGACGTGGAACTTGGTGCGCTTGCGGCGGGCCGCAGCGCGGGCCAGCCGGTCGAGGCCGTTTTCCCGCACCTGGGCGGCGTGGCGGAAGGCGACCTGGTCGAGGCCGACTGGGATCGCCTCGGCTCGGACGCCGATGTCGTGTTCCTTGCTCTGCCGCACGGCGAGGCGCTGGCGGCTGCGTCCCGGCTGCTCGATGCGGGCGCCCGGGTGGTTGATCTCGGCGCCGACTTCCGGCTGCGGGATCCGGCCGCCTACCGGCGCTGGTACGGCGCGGAGCACACGGCGACGGACCTGCTGGCGGAAGCCGTCTACGGGCTCACCGAGTGGCGTCGTGACGCGGTGGCGGGCGCGCGGCTGGTCGCCAATCCGGGCTGCTACCCGACCGCGTCGTCGATGGCGCTCAAGCCGGTGCTCGAACACTTCGGCGACCGGGTGACCGGCGCGATCGTGATCGATGCGAAGTCCGGCGTCTCGGGAGCGGGGAGGAAACCGCGCGACGGCTACCAGTACTCGGAGCTGAACGAGAACTTCAAGCCCTATGGCTCGGGAGTTCATCGCCACCAGCCGGAGATCGAGCAGGAGCTGGCCGCTGGCGGCGGCGCCGGCGCCCAGGTTTTCTTCTCGCCGCATCTCGCCCCGATGACGCGGGGCATCCTCGCCGCCTGCTACGTGCCAATGTCGGAGGCGCCGAGCCGGGAGGAACTCGAGGCGGCGTTCCTCGATCGCTACGCCGACGAGCCCTTCGTGCGGGTGCTGACGCAACAGGTTCTGCCGCAGACGAAGGCGACCCTGGGTTCCAACTACTGCGACATCGCGGTCCGGGTCGACCGGGAGCGGGGCCTGGCGGTCGTGTTCTCGGCCATCGACAATCTGGTCAAGGGGGCCGCCGGACAGGCGGTGCAGAACATGAATGTGATGTTCGGCTTGCCCGAAACAACCGGTCTTCTGGCCTCTCCGGTGTTCCCGTGAGGATCGCAGTTCTGCGCAGAACATGGCTGTGTCGCTTAGGAATCTTCGGCTTGCCCGAAACAACCGGTCTCTTGGCCGTTCCGGTGTTCCCGTGAGCGCCGGCGTCGCCGCCCCGCGGGGCTTCGTTGCCGCCGGTGTCCACTGCGGCCTGAAGAAGGAGAAGCTGGATCTTGCGATCATCGCTTCGACGGCGGCGGCGCCGGCAACGGTGGCGGGCGTGTTCACGCGCAACCAGGTCCAGGCCGCGCCGGTGCTCTACTGCCGCGAGGTGGCGGCCGGCGGCCGGGCCCGGGCGATCGTTGCGAACAGCGGCAACGCCAACGCCTGTACGGGTGAATCGGGTCTGGCCGATACCTGGGCCATGGCCGCGTGCGCCGGGGCGGCGCTAGAGATCGACTCAGAACACGTCCTCGTGGCTTCGACCGGTGTGATCGGCGTCCCCCTGCCGATGCCCACGGTGCTCGCCGGCATCGATCTCGCTGCTGCCGAACTGGGGCCGGACGGCGGCCAACTGGCGG
The DNA here is from genome assembly GCA_965247095.1 of Candidatus Multivorans sp. GTDB lineage: Bacteria > Acidobacteriota > Thermoanaerobaculia > Multivoradales > Multivoraceae > Multivorans. Next base: position 2,696,731 of record OZ251997.1, read on the forward strand.
CGGAAGCGATCCTGACCACGGACACGCGGCCCAAGATCGACGCCCTGAAGGTGGAACTCGCGGGCGGCGAAGTCACCATCGGCGGCATTGCCAAGGGCGCCGGCATGATGGCGCCGGACATGGCGACCACCCTGGCCTTCGTCACCACCGACGTGAAGGTGGCGCCGGCGGCGCTCGACCTCGCGCTGCGGAGAGCGGTTGAGCCGACCTTCAACAGCGTCACCGTCGACGGCGACACGAGCACGAACGACAGCATCCTGGTTCTTGCCAACGGCGCCGCCGGTGTCGAAGCGGCCTCGGGGAAGGACCTGGAACGCTTCACCGACGCACTCGAACGTCTGTTGGGCCGCCTCGCGGTCGCCCTGATCGCCGACGGCGAGGGAGCGAACCGGGTGATCGAGGTTCGCGTAGGCGGCGCACGCACCGACGCCGCGGCGCGGCAGGTGGCGACGACGATCGCCAACTCCCCCCTGGTCAAGACGGCGTATCGCACAGGCCAGCCGAACTGGGGCCGGTTCATGGGGGCGATCGGCCGTTCGGGCGTCGACATCGTCGAACAGCGGATCGCGATCGCGGTGTCCGTAGCGGACGATACGGTCGAGGTCGTGCGCGGCGGCCTCGGCGTCACGGACGACCTCGAACCCCTGGGCCGGGCGATGCTGGCGGACCACTCCGTACTCCACGTCGATCTCGGGCTCGGCTCCGGCCGGTGGACGGTCTGGACCTGCGATCTGTCCGAGGGCTACATCCAGATCAACGCGAGCTACATCAGTTGAGGAACGGTTGCTAACGATGAGAACGGAACGCGATCTGGGCCTGGAGATGGCGGTCGCGCTGCGCTACGCGTCGGCGTGGCGTGGCAAGCGGGTGGTGATCAAGTACGGCGGCCGCGCCATGGCCCGCGACGAGTTCGGCTCGCTGATCGAGGACATCGTGCTGCTCCGGAGCGCCGGCCTGCGGCCGGTGCTGGTCCACGGCGGCGGCGCCGAGATCTCGAAGACGCTCCAGATCATGGGGATCGAGCCGCGCTTCGTCGACGGCCTGCGCGTCACCGACCAGGACACGATGCGGGTGGTCGAGATGGTGCTCGGCGGTTCGGTGAACAAGCGCCTGGTGGGGATGATCCAGCGCGCCGGCGGCCGCGCCGTCGGGCTGACCGGCAAGGACGGCGACCTGCTGCGCGTGCGGCCCCATCCGCGGTCGGACGAGCTGGGCTTCGTCGGCGAGATCGAGAAGGTCGACACCTCGCTGCTCGATCAGCTCACGAACTCGGGCTACGTGCCGGTGATCGGGTCGCTCGGCGTCGGCCCGGGCGGCGAGACGTACAACATCAACGCCGACACAGCCGCCGCGGCGCTCGCCGCGGAAGTGGCGGCGGAGAAGCTCCTGCTCCTGACCAACGTGCGCGGCATCAGCGACAACGGCGAGTTCCGCTCACGGTTGACGCCCGCGCAGGCGCAGGAGCTGATCGACTCCGGCGTCGTGTCGGCCGGCATGGTGCCCAAGGTGCGGGCCTGCCTGAGCGCGCTCGAGGCCGGGGTCACAAGCGCCCACATCCTCGCCGCGAGCGAGCCGCACGGGCTCCTGGTGGAGCTGTTCACCGAGGGCGGAGTCGGCACGATGATCAAACAACCTGCGGAACCCGTGGAGTGACTGAAGCATGACCGAGGACAGCCTGTTCGCGAACTACAAACGGATGCCGGTGGCGTTCAGCCACGGCGACGGCGTGTTCCTCTGGGATCAGGGGGGTCGCGAGTATCTCGACTTCCTGGGCGGCATCGCGGTCTCTTCGCTGGGTCACAACCACCCCGCGCTGACCGGCGCGATCAGACGCCAGGCGGGGCGTTACCTCCACGTATCGAACCTGTACCGGATTCCGGAGCAGGAACGGGCGGGCCGGATGCTGGTCGAGGCCACGGGCGGCGTCCTGGACCGGGCCTTCTTCTGCAACAGCGGCGCGGAGGCGGTCGAGGCGGCGATCAAGCTGGTGCGGCGCTACGCCTACGACCGCGACGGTTCGGGCGATCGGCACCGCATCGTGACCGCCGAGGGCGGCTTTCACGGCCGCACCCTCGGCGCGCTTGCAGCGACCGGCACGCCCGCCTACCAGGTCGGGTTCAAGCCCCTGCCCGGGGGCTTCGCCGGCGTGCCGTTCGGTGACCTGGAGGCGGCCGCGGCCGAGATCGACGACACGACCTGCGCGGTGCTCATCGAGGCCATTCAGGGCGAGGCCGGCGTGATCGAACCGCCGGCGGGCTACCTCGAGGGTCTGCAGTCTCTCTGCCGGGAGCGGGGCGCCCTGTTTGTTCTCGACGAGGTGCAGACCGGGATCGGGCGGCTCGGCAGCGCCTTCGGCTTCCAGCACTACGGGCTCGAACCGGATGTGATCACCCTGGCCAAGGGGTTGGGCGGCGGCGTCCCGGTGGGCGCGGTCCTGGCGCGGGAAGAGGTTGCGGCAGCGCTCGTGCCCGGCACCCACGGAACCACCTTCGGCGGCAACCCCCTGGCGTGCTCGGCGGTGACGGCGGTGCTCGAGACAGTGCTCGATCCGGGCTTCTTGGAGCGTGTGGCGCGGGCCGGCGAGTACCTGCGCGCGCTGCTCGGACAACTCGGCGCCGGCGGCCTGGTCACCGAGGTACGGGGCCAGGGGCTGATGACCGCGATCGAATGCACGCCGGCGGCGCCCGCCGTGGCGAACCGCTGCCTGGAGAACGGCCTGATCGTCAACGCGCCGCGGCCGCACAGCATCCGCATGCTGCCGCCCCTCGTCGTCCACGACCCGGAGATCGAGCGCGCGGTCGGCATTCTCGGCCACGCGCTGGAGGAGGCCGCGGCTTGAGCGCGCGAGACCCGGGAGGAAGGGCGGGGCCGACCGCTGCGCCCCGGTTGTGGGGCGGCGCCTTCGAATCGGAGGTCGATCCGGTCATTGACGCGTATACGCGGTCGCTGCCGTTCGACCACCGGCTCGCGGCAGCGGACCTGGTGGGGTGCCTGGCCCATGCCCGGATGCTCTCCGAGACCGGCGTGATCGACCGCGAGTCGTCCCGCGCGATCCTCGAAGGTCTCAGTTCCCTGCTGCGGCGGATCGAGGCGGGGGAGCTCGAGGTCGGCGGTGCGGACGAGGACGTTCACACCTGGATCGAACGGCAGCTCACCGAAGAGGTCGGCGACGCGGGCCGGCGTCTGCACACCGCGCGCAGCCGGAACGACCAGACGGCCGTGGCGCTGCGGCTGTGGCAACGGTCCGAGGTCGAGCGCGCGGTCGCGGCGGCCGCGGGCTTCGCCGGCGCCCTGATCCACCACGCCCGGCAGCACAAAGGTACCGCGCTGCCGGGCTACACCCACCTGCAGCGCGCCCAGCCGACCAGTCTTGCGCAGCATCTGCTGGCCCACGCGTGGTCCGTTCTGGCCGACGCCGGGCGGCTGCGGCGGGCGCATCGAACGGCGGGACTCTGCCCCCTGGGCGCGGGCGCGATGGCAGGGTCGCCGCACCGGATCGACCCCCGACGGAGCGCCGAGCTGCTCGGCATGGAGGCGCCGTACCCGAACACCATGTGGGCGGTGGCGGACCGCGACTACGCCGCCGAGGCGCTCTTCGCCTGCGCGCTCACCATGGTGCACCTCTCGCGCTGGGCCGAGGAGGTCGTGCTGTGGACGTCCCGCGAGTTCGGCTTCGCCCGGCTGCAGGACCGGGCCGCCAAGGGTTCGAGCATCATGCCGCAGAAGAAGAACCCGGAGCCGGCGGAGATCCTGCGCGGCAAGTCGGGCCGCGCGATCGGCGACCTCGTTTCGTTGCTGGTGACGGTCAAGGGCCTGCCGCTCACCTACAACAGCGACCTGCAGGAGGACAAGGAGGCGCTTTTCGACGCCTTCGACACGGTGTGCGCCTCGCTCGAGGTGGCCCGGGTGCTTGGCGAGAGCCTGGACTTCGATCGTGAAGCGATGGCGGCCGCGCTCGAAGGTTCCTACATCACCGCCACCGATCTGGCCGACCATCTCGCCGTCGCCGGCGTGCCGTTCCGCAGCGCCCACGAGCGCACCGGCGCCGTGGTTCGGGCCGCCGAGGAGCGGGGCGTGGAGCTGTGGCAACTCCCGGCCTCGGAGCTTCGGGAACTCGTTCCCGAGATCGGGGACATCGACGGACTCTTGGCGGCGCTTCGCCCGGAAGCCTCGCTCGCCGCCCACAGGAGCTACGGCGGGCCGGCGCCGGAACGGGTCGCCGAGCAGATCGAACTCGCCGCGGCACGGTTGGAGGAGGAACGCCGGTGGCTGGAGGCACAGGAACCGCCGCCGGTCTACCGCGCTCACCTGGACGGCGAGCTGATGGCGGAGGCGATCCCGGGGGACGGCGCATGAGTCCGGCGATTCGGCGCGGCGCGATCCTCGACATCATCGGCGAGCGGCCGGTGTCGAGTCACAAGGAACTCGTGCGGGCGCTCGACCGGCGCGGTATCCGAGTGTCCCAGGCCACCGTGTCGCGCGACGTGCGCCGTCTCGGCCTGGTCAAGGTGCCGCTCGCGGGCGGCGGCTCGCGCTACGCGCCGGCGGAGCAGGCCGCGAGCCCGCCCCGGCGCGACATCGAGCGGGCGCTGCGCCAGTTCGTGACCGGGTTCGACCAGGGCGAGGCGCTGATCGTGCTCAAGACCCGCAGCGGCCACGCCAACGCCCTCGCCGTCGCCCTCGACCAGACCGACTGGCCCGAAGTCGCCGGCACCCTCGCCGGCGACGACACTGTCCTCGTCGTCGTCAAGAGCGCCGCCGACCGGGAACGCATTCGCGAGTCGCTCGCAGCGCTGCTGGAAGGCGACTGAGCTGGCGGGAGTAGTATCGAGGTAGCCGTACGGCGTCGGCCGAGCGGCAGGGATAAGAGTCAGGCGATGTAGTCCGAGATGCCGCGACCAAACGCCTTCAAGGCAAACGCCAGCTTCTTCAGGATGATCGCCCTGGGTGCCGTGGGCGCTCAGGGCGTTCAGGACCACCTGAGCGCGTTTGGACACGAGATGGTGGAACTAGAGCGCGGTTCACTCTCGACGAAGATCTGGCAAGACGTGAAGAGAAAGCGGGTCCGGATACCGGACCTGTGCTGCACGCTATGTGGTGTTCGAGTGGAGTCGCGAGCGAAGACAAGGCCCGACTTGCGAATGTCGCACTCTACGCAAGACGCGGAACGTGCTTGGGACTACGGCATGCTCGACGGCGACTGGGTTGCATTTCCCGTTCTTTCGTCGCAAGAAGACTACTGGAGCGCGGGGGCGCTTGATGCGGAGCGTTCGCTCTGGCGCGAGCGGATCCGCACTTCGTGGAAGAGCGACGGCTATCTCAACTTTTTTGAAGTGGCGTCATTTCGAGGTGTGCCGTTTGAGCAAATCGGGCGCAAGGGGGTCACCGAAGGTTCGGAGATCCAGATCAAATGGTCGGCGCGTTTTGCTCCTGAGGATGGTCGCGTCACACGGCTGGAAGAGAAGAAGATTCACTACACGACCGTTGGCGCCCCCGAGCGTCAGAGGCACTATCGCCTCGGCTCGAGCCTGAGTCCGGTTCTTCACGAAGGACAGAGGTTCGAGAAACACCAAGTCATAGCTGCCCAGGCGCCTTCGCTGGACGTGGCGGAGCTGCAGTGTCGTGGGGGGTGCGATCGGCGACGCATTGCGGAGATGATTCGGTCGCGCGAGCGTACGAGTCGCTTTACAGGGTGCAAGCTGGCAAGGCTCCTGAGGAGCGGGACACTGGTGGACGCGATTCGGGAACTGGCTCAGGACGCCGTGGAAGACACCTATGTTCGGATGGAAGCGCGGTCGTTTCTCTGTGCTGTAGCGGGCGAGAATGCCGATGTTTGGTTTCGCGAGATTCTGCTCGACCACCCAGACGATCAGATGCGGCTGGAAGCCGTTGTCGCGCTTGCAGAGGTGCAGACACCGAGTGCCTTCAGGCTGTTGAGTCTCGTCCTGGAGGATCGGACGCAGGCTCTGTACCTGCGGAGCGCATGCGCTTGGGCCATCGGCTGCCACCCCACGCGGGACGCCGCCGAGTGCCTAGTCCGCGCATTCTCGGATATCAGTGTGGAGGTGCGCAGCGAGGCGCTGGCGGCGCTCGAGAATCTGGCCGACTCAGGGCTCCAGGCTCTCGTTGCCGGCCTTGGCCATAGCTCGACCGGCATAGCTGCGGGTCAGCCGAGGCAATTCGCAGAATCGGTCGCCTTCCCAGGAGTCAGGTTGAGCGGGTCGTCGAGATGGCGGAGAGCAGCCGGTCAACTTGGCCGACATGGGCCTTGGGCCATCTTCCGAGCGACGACGTGAAGCCCCTCATCGCGACGCTTCAGGAGAGACGCCCCGACGTTCACTTTGCGCTCTCGGTGTTGTGGACCTTCCTGGAGAGCTGGGTGTCAAGAGACTGGTCGGCGCGATGAGCGACCTGTTAGGGACTGGCCCTTGCTCCGAACTGAACCTGTGTCACACCCCTGTGTACCAGACCCGCTATGGGGCTTGCTACCTCGGCGACTCGCTGAAGCTGATTCGCGAAATTCCGGCCGAATCGGTCGACTTAGTCGTGACCTCTCCGCCGTTTGCGCTGCTCAGGCAGAAGGCATACGGCAACAAGGGGCAGGCCGAGTACGTGGATTGGTTGTGTGAGTTCGGTGGGGAGGTCCTTCGTGTCCTTCGTGACACGGGGAGTTTCGTCCTAGATCTCGGTGGCGCCTACAAGCGGGGAGTGCCCGTTCGTTCTCTCTATCAGTATCGTGTTCTGCTGAAGCGATGTGACGAGACTGGCTTCCACCTCGCGGAAGAGTTCTTCTGGCACAACCCGGCGAAGCTACCTTCGCCAATCGAGTGGGTGAACAAGCGAAAGATACGAGCCAAGGACTCGGTGGATACCGTTTGGTGGCTTTCGAAGACGGAGTGGCCAAAGGCAGATGTTAGACGAGTGGTGGTTCCCTACTCGGAACGTATGAAGAAGCTCCTGCGAAACCCAGAGAGCTTCTACAGCCCCAAGAAGAGGCCATCCGGCCACGAGATCGGCAAGAGCTTCGAAGCAGAGAACAAGGGCGCAATACCTCCCAATCTCCTTCAGATCGCAAACACGGACAGCAACTCTACGTACCTGCGTCTTGCGAAGCTCTTAGGGGTTAAGAGACATCCAGCCCGTTTTCCTCTGGGTCTTCCCAAGTTCTTTGTCGCCTTCCTTACCGATCCGGGTGATCTGGTTCTGGACATATTTGCTGGGTCAAACACGACCGGAAGAGCCGCAGAGGAACTCGGCCGCAGATGGGTCGCAGTGGAGATTGACAAGGACTACGCCGCCGGCTCGGCCCTTCGCTTCATGGATCGACTGCGTTCGTCCGAGGTGCGAGAGACGTTTGACCGAGTATGTCGGGGAGAGGCACCAGATTTGTCGGGACCGCCGTCGTTGTGGGAGCAGGTGGCTCCTTAGGCCCTAAGGGTGATTCGCGCCGAGGGCGGCAACTTCAGCCGCCCTGAACAGCCCGCCGCACCTGCCAGGACTGCCGCGTCTCCTGCGACGAGAAGCGCTGCTCCGCCCAGGGATCGCCGTAGGTGTGGTACCCGTTCTCCTCCCAGAAGCCCCGCTCGTCGGCGTTCAGGAACTCGATGCCGGAGACCCACTTGGCGCTCTTCCAGGCGTAGAGGTGGGGCACCACCAGGCGCAACGGACCGCCGTGGTCGGGCGCCAGCGGTTCGCCGCCGTGACGGTCGGCGAACAGGGCGTGCTCGGACAGCAGGTCTTTGAGCGGCAGGTTCGTGGTGTAGCCGCCGTAGCAGTGGAGCATCGCGTGGGTGGCGTCGGCGGTGGGCCGCACGGCCGCCAGGACGTCCCGGGTCGAGAACCCCGACCACGGGTTGTCCAGGGTCGAGAAGCGGGTCACGCAGTGGAAGTCGGCGACGACCTTGCGGCGCGGCAGCGCCTGGAGCGCCTGCCAGTCGAACGCGTGCTCGGATTCGACACGCCCGAACAGGCGCAGCGCGAACCGGGCCGGATCCACCTCCGGCGTGTCGCCGCAGGAGAGCACGGGCCACTTCTTGGTCACGTACTGGCCGGGGGGCACGCGGTCGTCGCCGCGATGGGGCGCGTCGTTCATCGCGGCGGAGAATACATGGCGACGAGTGCTCGGTGCTGAGTCTGTCCTGGGAACGCGGGCATCCTGCCCGCATCGGGCGCGAAGCGCCCGCTCGGTGATCCCTCAAACGCTGCAATACAGGCCACCGGTTGTCAAAGGTGAGTATTCTGGTCAACAATTCCCGGTCGCCGCTTTCGCCGCCCCGTCGGCGCGGTGAACGGGCGTCTTCATCATGATCACCGAACCTTCTCTCGCGGCCTCCGCCGCCCCGCTGGCCGGCCCGCCGATTCCGGCGGGACTGAATGACGCCGCCCGGCGGCTGCTGTCCCGGATAGGCAACACGCCGCTGCTCGACCTCAGTCACGCGCTGGGGCCGGCTGCGCGGGCCCTTGGCTCGGAGCTGCTGGCCAAGGCGGAGATGGCGAACCCCGGCGGCTCGGTGAAGGACCGTCCCGCGCGCCACATGATTCTGGCGGCGCGCGATGCCGGTCGGCTCGAGGAAGGCCGCCGCATCCTGGATGCGACCTCCGGCAACACCGGCATCGCCCTCGCCATGATCGGGGCGGCGATGGACGTCGGCGTCACGCTGTGCCTACCGAAGAACGCCTCGATCGAGCGGCGGCGCATTCTGGGCGCGTTCGGGGCCGAGCTCGTCCTCACCGATCCGATGGAGGGCGCGGACGGTGCGATCCGCGAGGCGCATCGGATGATCGAGGCGTCGCCGGCTGACTTCTGCTACGTCGACCAGTACAGCAACCCCGCCAACTGGCGGGCTCACTTCGAAACCACCGGGCCCGAGATCTGGCTGCAGACCGAAGGTCGCCTGACCCACTTTGTCGCCGGTCTGGGGACCAGCGGCACCTTCTGCGGCACCGGGCGGTATCTGGCCGAGCGGGCGCCTCAGGTCCGGCTCATCTCGATGCAGCCGGACGGACCGTTCCACGGGTTGGAGGGGATGAAGCACATGCCCAGCTCCCTCGTGCCCGCGATCTACGACTCCAGGATCGCCCACGAGGAGACCGCGGTGAGCACGGAGGACGCGTACGCCGAGGTCAAGGCGCTGGCGCGCCGGAGCGGTCTCCTGGTCGGCATCTCGGCGGCGGCGAACGTGGTCGCGGCCCGGCGGATCGCCGAGCGCGCGGCCGGGGCCGGGGAACGCGCTGTCGCCGTCACCATTCTCTGCGACGGCGCCGACAAGTATCTTTCCGAGCCGTTCTGGGACGAATCCTGATGATCGCGCTTTCCGCCAGCGACCTGACGCGCATCCGCGCCCACGGCGAGGCCACCTACCCGGAAGAGTGCTGCGGCATCCTGGTCGGCCGTACCGAGCCGGCGGCCGGCGACAACGGCGATGCCGTGGTCAGCGTCGAGCGGCTGGTCGGCGCCGAGAACGAGCGTGAGGACGAGAACCGGCACAACCGTTACCTGATCCCGCCCGAGGTCATCCTGCGCACCGAGCGGGAGGCGCGGGCCGACGGCCTCGACGTGATCGGCTACTACCACTCCCACCCCGATCATCCATCGCGTCCCAGCGACTTCGACCGCGACCACGCCTGGCCGGGCTACAGTTACCTGATCGTCTCGGTGCGCGAGGGCCGCGCCCGGGACGAGCGGAGTTGGCGGCTGAGTGGCGACCGCTCCCGATTCGACGAAGAACCCATCCACTGCCCCGAAGCGGCCGCAGCCGGCCGCACGGATACGACCTAGAGCCAGTCTGAGTCACACGGAGACCAAAATGACCGTACTCATACAGATCCCCACGCCCCTGCGGGGCTTCGCCGACGAGAGCACCGAGGTGGCGGTCGCCGCCGCCACCGTCGGCGAGGCGATGGAGCAGCTCGTCACCCGGTACGAAGGACTGCGCCCCCACCTGTTCGGTGACGACGGCAAGCTGCGCACCTTCGTCAACCTGTTTCTGAACGACGAGGACGTGCGCTACCTGGAGCGCGAAGCGACGCCGATCGTCGGTGACGCGACGCTGGCGATCATCCCGTCGATCGCCGGCGGCACGGTGGCCGAGCCGCCGGCCCAGGCGACCGCGACCGAACTGAGCCCGCAGGAGATCCTCCGCTACAGCCGGCACCTCATCATGCCCGAGGTCGGCGCCGAGGGGCAGTTGAAGCTCAAGGCCGCCAAGGTGCTGATGATCGGCACCGGCGGCCTCGGCTCGCCGCTCGGCATGTACCTGGCCGCCGCCGGCGTCGGCCGCCTCGGCCTGGTGGATTTCGACATCGTCGACGAGTCGAACCTGCACCGCCAGTTGCTCTACAGCAGCGCCGATGTCGGCCGCCCCAAGATCGACGCCGCGGTGGAGCGCCTGCACGAGGTGAACCCGCACATTGAACTCGTGCCGCACCCGGTCATGCTCGACTCGAGCAACGCGCTCGAGATCTTCGCCGACTACGACCTGGTGGTCGACGGCACGGACAACTTCCCGACCCGCTATCTCGTCAACGACGCCTGCGTCCTGCTCGGCAAGCCGAACGTCTACGGCTCCATCTTCCGCTTCGAGGGCCAGGTATCCGTCTTCTGGGGCGCCAAGGGCCCCTGCTACCGCTGCCTGTTCGCCGAGCCGCCGCCGCCGGGACTCGTCCCCTCATGCGCCGAAGGCGGCGTCCTCGGCGTGCTGCCCGGCATCATCGGCAGCCTGCAGGCGAACGAGGTGATCAAGCTGATCATCGGCCAGGGCGATCCCCTGATCGGCCGTCTCGTGCTCTTCGACGCGCTGCGCATGAGCTTCCGCGAACTCAAGCTGCGCAAGAACCCGGATTGCCCGATCTGCTCCGAGCACCCCACGCAGACCGAACTCATCGACTACGAAGAGTTCTGCGGCATCCCCGCCGTCCCCGAGGCACCGTCCCTGAACGACTTGATCGACGTGACCCCGACCCAGGTCCAGTCCTGGATCGACGAAGGCCGCGACGTACATATCCTCGACGTCCGCGGCCCGCAGGAGTACGCCATCTGCCGCATCCAGGGCTCGACCCTGATCCCCGTCGCCGAACTCGAAGGCCGCGTCGGCGAACTCGATCCCTCCCGCCTCTGGGTCGTCCACTGCCACCACGGTCCGCGGTCGACCCGGGCGACGCACATCCTGCGTGACCGCGGCTTCCAGCAGGCCTACAACCTGGCCGGCGGGATCGATGCCTGGGCGGAGGAAGTGGATCCGTCGTTGGCGCGGTACTGAGAAAAGGTGCCGTCGCCGGATCACCAGAGGCGACGGACGGCGTAACGGTCGAAGATCTGCCGGCGCCCCCGGCATCGTCTACGCTGATCGGTAGCTCGGCTGACCAGCACGTCGTTTCCTTAATCCTCAATCGCACGGCGGGCGGATCGGGACAGCCGTTGGCTTCCGATTGGCCATCACAGGAACGCGTGGGTGTCGAGTAGCAGCCGCACGCGTCACGCTTCCCAGGCCGCCAACTCCTCCTCGGGCAGCGGTTCGAAGAACCGATCGTCGATACGGATCTGCCCCCGCAGGGTGCCGAACTCCTGCTTGGCCGGGGGCCGGCAAGCTGAAAGCGGCGATGGGCGTTGAGGTCGGCGGGCAGGTCTAGCCCGCTGCTACGCTCCAAGGCATCGGTCCAGTGACGGCGCATGCCGACGGCTCCAGGGAACACCGTCGTCGGGCAGCAGTCTTGCCCTAGGACACGGCAGCCGAGAACCGCCCATGATCAACCGAATCGCCATCAAGGGCTTCAAGAGTTTTCGCGCCGTGACCGTCGACTTGGGCGGATTGAACCTGTTCGTCGGCACGAATGCCAGCGGCAAGTCGAACTTCTTCGATGCGCTTCGCGTGCTGCAGGGGATCGGCAACGGCTTCACCGTGAGCGAGATCCTTGACGGCAAGCCGAGAAGCGCGACCAGCGAGGTTTGGGAGGGGATTCGAGGCGGGAGTGCGAAGGCGTGTTTCGAGGGGCCTGAGCAGCCTGAGATCTTCTGGATTACTGCGGCGGGCCGACTGAGGCTCGGAAAGGCGATTAGGCGATGGAAGTACTCCGTGACCGTGTCTCCGAACCGAGGCCATGTTGAGCGGGAGAGTCTGGAGTACGGAGGCCGTTCCATCTATGACTCCCGCTATGCCGACAGGGGTGGCGTCGGGAGCCCGGTTCTCAAAGTCGAGTATCAACACGGAGGACGCGGCCGACCCCGGCACCTACCGTTCGAACGTTCCCGGCCCGTTCTGCGGCAATTTGAAGGCGCGAATCGGGTGGAGTCGCAGCATGGTGCAATCACTGCGCGGGTGGCCGACGTGTTGGCCGACATGCAGCGGGTCGATCCCACGCCGACGATTCTGAGGGGTTACTCGCAGGCGCGGCAGGTGGACCGCATGGGCGAACACGGGGAGAACTTTGCCGCCTTGGTCAGGGGAATCTGCGCCGACCCCGATGTGGGTGGCGGATACCTCGATTGGCTGCGCGAGTTGCGGCCGGCGGAAGTGGACAGCGTAGGGACCTTGTCCGGTGCCGTGGGCGAGCCGCTCTTCATGTTGCGAGAGGGGGACAGGGAGTTTCCGGCACCGGTGTTGAGCGACGGGACGCTCCGGTTTGCCGCGATCGCTGCGGCGTTCTTTCAGCCCGACATGCCGCAGATCATGACGATCGAGGAGCTCGAGAACGGCATACACGCGAGCCGAACGCGCCTGATCCTGGAACTCCTTCGGGCCAACGCCACGGCTGGTTCGACGCAGATTCTGGCGACGACCCACTCGCCGGCTGTTCTGGCGTGGTTGAAGCCGTCGGAGTACGCCACGACCTACGTCTGCCGGCGCGACCAGGACACGAGTGAATCAACGATCACGCCGCTCCGCGACGTTCCCGGTTTCAGGGAAGTTGCCAAGAGCCACTCGCTTGCCGATCTGTTCACGGAAGGCTGGCTGGAGGCGGCTTTGTGAGTGTGCGGGTTCTGGTCATCCCGGAAGATCCAACTCTCAATGGCTACATTCTGAAACCGCTGGTGGAGATGGTTCTGGCGGAAGCGGGCAAACCCACCGCCAGGGTGACGGTGCTGACGAACCCCAGAATTCGCGGGTACGATGAAGCAGTTCGGGTGATCCGTCGCGGACTGTCTTCGCGGTACGGCTTCATGGATCTGTGGCTGTTCTTTCCGGACGCGGACCGGGCCAGCGACGCTGCGATGGGCGATCTCGAGCGGAGTTTGCGGCAGCAGGGCGTCGCCCTGCTCTGCTGTCCCGCTCAGCCCGAAGTCGAGATTTACGTCTGTGCGGCCTATCGCGAGCAGATTCGCGGTTCGTGGGACGAAGCGCGCTCGAACCCGCGATTCAAGGAAACCGTCTTCGAACCGCTGCTCAAAGCGCACGGCGATCCTCGACGTCCAGGTGGCGGGCGGAGCGCGATGACCGAGAAGTCGATAGCGCAGCGGCGCCAGTTCCTTCGGCTTTGCCCGGAGATCGCCGAGTTGCGGAATCGCATCGTCGAGGTCTTGAACGGCTGAGCTGCGATTCCCGCCTCTGCAGACAGGTGGTTCGCCGATTCAACTGCGGCGAAGAGACGACAGCGCGGATCCGCGACGGCGATCGCTATCGCCTGGCCGTTTCGAACCGAGCTTCTCTTCCGCCCACTTGCACCCTCGCCTCGGGTAGCGCTTCCAGCGCGCGCCGCGGCAGCAGAGCGAAGCCGAGGGCGGTCTGATGCCGGGGTGATTGGCAGACGCTGGTCAACGTAGCCGCGGCGCGGCCCTTGAACTCGATCTCAGCACCGGCCGAGGGCAGGTGGCCCGCCGCGAATACAAGCCGGCACATCCGCCGCGCCGGCTGGCCGCGGTAGTGGATGCGGGCGACGATCTCCTGGCCGAGGTAGCAGCCCTTCTCGTAGTCGACGGCGTCGTCGATCCCGGTTTCCTGTGGCAGGTTCGAGTCGTCGTAGTCGACGCCCCAGAGGGGGTGGCCGTGCTCGATGCGCAGGGCTTCGGTGGCCTCGGCGCCGACCTCGGGGATGCCCGCCTCGGCGAGGTCTTCGGCCATCAGCGGCGCGATGGCGGAGGACTGCCAGAGCGAGAAGGCGGGTACCGCGCTGTGGCCTTCGCGGACGAGGCGGGCCTGGTAGTCGAGCACCTCGACCTGGGCGTGGCGCCAGGGTTCGGTGAGGTCGTTGGCGGCGGTGGCGCCGAGCCCCGCCAGGACCTCGGCGCTCCGCGGGCCGGCCACGCGGACGGACGCCATGTCGCCGAGCGGGAGGATCTCGACCTGGTCGGTGACGATGTACTTCTCCAGGTGGTCGATGATGGTCCTGCCTCGGCCCCTGGGGATCTCGAGCCAGAGGCGATCCTCGAGCCCCAGCACGGTGGCGCTGGCGAGTACCCGCCCGCGGACGTCGGTGATGAAGCCGAAGACGCCGTGGCCGGGTTCCAGGCCTTCGACGGCCGACGTGACCATGCCGCCGAAGAACCGTTCCCGGTCGGGGCCCATGAGTTCGAGCCGGGAGGCCCGCGGCGGTTCGCACAGCGCGGCTTCGGTGGTGAGCAGCTCGTAGTCGCGTTCGAGGCTCATGGCAGTTCGGGGCCGGCGTGGCGGCCGTCCAGCAGTACGCGCCGGGCGGTCGCGTGGCGGAGGTCGGGCGCGACCCAGTCTGCGCCGGCCGCGTGCAGCCGGTGGTCGGGGGTGAAGCCGGTGGCGACACCCAGCACGGGTACGCCGTGCGCCTCGCCGCAGGCGACATCGCGCACGGTGTCGCCGATGATCACCGTGTCGGCGGGGCCCGCTGCCGCCCCGGTACGTTCCGCGGCGCGGCGGACCGCCACCGGCACCAACTCGTTGCGCCGGACGCCGTCCTCGCCGAAGGCGCCGAAGTCGAAGAAGCGGTTGAGATCAAAGGGCGCGAGCTTGGCCCGGGCGCCGACCTCCCAGTTGCCGGTGAGCAGGCCCACGCAGGTGTCCTCGGCGGCGGCCAGCTCCTCGAGCAGTTCGACCACGCCGGGCAGCAGCCTCATCTGCGCCGGGTCGAGCCGGTCGAGCAGATCGGTGTAGTGCGAACGAACCTCGTCCAGGCGGGCCTCGACCTCGACGCGTGGGATGCCGGCATCGGTCATCAGGTCGATCACCGCCTCGGTGTCCGTCCTGCCGCCGAAGTCGTAGGCCCGGACGTTGCCTGTCTGGCCGAAGGTTCGCTTCAGAGCCCCCATGAAGATGGGCCCGATCTGGGGGCCGCAGCGAACCAGGGTGCCGTCGATATCGAAGAGCAGGAGCCGCATCGCGTTGCCGGAGTTCCGAAGTAAGCGGGGAGACTATCCGTAGAGGCGCCGACTGCTAGCCTTTCCCGTCTTGATCGTACGCGTGCTGAGCTTCGCCACCGCTTTGGACGCCGTCGGCAGCGCCGAGACGGAGCACGAACTTCTGGACGGCAGCACGGTCGCCGACCTGATCGAGGGCCTGACTGCCGCGTACCCGGGTCTGGCGGCTCTGTGGCCGCGGCTGGCGGTGGCCGTCGACGGCGAGGTCGTCGCGGATCGGGCGGCGCCGCTTCACGACGGGGCCGAGGTCGCCCTCCTGCCGCCGGTGTCGGGCGGATCGTGCGGCGGCCGCGTAGGCCGGCTGCGGGACGGCGCCGTCGACGCGGAAACGGTGGCGGCGGTGCGCGCCGGTGTCGAGGACGCCGCGAACGGGGCGGTCGTCGTCTTCGTCGGCAACGTCCGCAACTCGTTTAGCGGCCGCCCGGTCGAGCGCATCACATACTCCGCGTATCCAGCGATGGCGGAACGCCGCCTGGCGCGGATCGTGAGCGAACTCGAGGCGGCCGAGGCGGGAACCCGCGTGGAGATCGTCCACGGTCTGGGCACACTCGAAGTCGGCGAAGCCAGCGTGGTGATCGCCACCGCTTCAGCGCATCGGCGGCAGGCCTACGACACGAACCGTGTTGCGCTAGAGCGCCTCAAGGCCGAAGTACCGATCTGGAAGCGGGAGCACTACCGCGACGGCCAGTCTGCCTGGCGGGAGGAAGAGCCGCTCGGGTAGAGCCGGCGGCCTGGTGGCCCGGACAGCCCGACGCCCCACAGGCCCCCGGACGGGCGGGTGCTACCTGCGACGCCGTCTTGGTGCCGCCTAGACGGCGAACGACGAGCCGCAGCCGCAGGTGCCGACGGCCTTCGGGTTCGAGAACTTGAACCCGGTTCCCGCGACGCCCAACTGGTAGTCGATCCTCGTGCCCTTGAGGTAGCGGGCGCTGATCGGGTCGACGTACACCTGCAGGCCGTCGTACTCGAACACCTCGTCTGCGTCGCGCTGGTTCGTCTCGAAGTCGAGCGCGTACTCGAAGCCGCTGCAGCCGCCGCCGCGGACCGCGACCCGCAGGCCGTGATCGGACGAGAGACCCTCGTCCTCGCGTGTGAGCTTGATCATGCGCACCGCCTTGGCGGTCAGGTGCAGCGTTTCCGGCGCCTGCTGCGGCGCGGGTGGCGGCGAGGTTGGACTCGGGAAATCGATTTCTGGCATCGTCTGTGGGCCTCCGCGGACCCGTGATCAAGCCGCTCGGGCGTGGCCGGCCGTACAGGTAGGGGGGCCGCGGCTCTGGTGCCCAAGGGTATCATCGAACCGTGTTGACAAGGACTTCGGACCGTTCGACACGGCCCCACGGAGGCAGTCACAACCACGTTGGGCGCCCCGGGGAGGGCCGGGCATGATCCGGGAACAGGGCCGCGGCGACGGCGGCTGCATCGAGGTGATCACGGGCGGCATGTTCTCGGGCAAGAGCGAGGAGCTGGTGCGCCGGCTCCGGCGCGCCCTGATCGCCCGCCAGCGTGTCCAGGTGTTCCGGATCGCGACCGATACTCGGGGCGGCGAGGCCGGTGTCGTGCGGACCCGGGACAACCGGAGCCTGTCCGCGGTGACGGTGACATCGAGCGACGAGATGCGCGAGAAGCTGAGTCTCGGCGTGGAGGTCGTGGGCATCGACGAGGCCCAGTTCTTCGACGGAGGACTGGTCGAGCTGGTGACGGAACTCGCCGATCTCGGCGTGCGAGTGATCGTGGCCGGGCTGGACCTGGACTTTCGGCGCCGTCCCTTCGGGCCGATCCCGGAGCTCATGGCGATCGCGGAGTACGTCGACAAGATGCACGCCGTGTGCATGCGCTGCGGCGCCGCCGCGCAGTACTCGCTGCGCATCGCGGCCGGCGAACAGCAGGTCCTGGTCGGCGACTTCGAGGCCTATGAGCCCCTTTGCCGCCGCTGCTACGGCTCGTCCAGCGAGGCCGATCTGGACAGTGACGAGGCGGATGAGAACGAGTCCGCCGACCAGGCCCGCGCGAGCTAGCGAATCAGGCCCTGCAGTGCCTGCCGGATCGTGGAACCGAGGTCCGGTGACGACAGGTCGTGGCCTACGCCAGGAACCTCGAGGGCGCCGTTCAGGGTGGGCCAGCGTTTGGGCAGGCGGCGGATCATTGCCGGCGGAGTGAACCCGTCGAGCTGGCCGTAGACGACGGCGACGGGTACGGAGGCGGTGGCGGCGTCCTCGAAGTCGTAGTGGGTCAAGGGCGGCGCGATGAGCAACATGCCGGCGGGCGGGTCCAGGGCGGCGTCAGCCTGCGGGAGCCGCGCCATCGTGACGACGGCGCCGAAGGAGTAGCCGACACCGAGACGCGGCAACCGCGGGAAGCGGCGACGGAGTTCCTGCTCGCAGGCGGCGAGGTCACAGATCTCGCCGCGGCCCGCGTCGTGGCGTCCCTCGCTGCGGCCGGCGCCGCGGAAGTTGAAGCGGAGCGCGGCGCCGCCCAGCTCGACCGCGGCCGTGGCGGCGGCGTCCACGACGTGGTTGTCCATGTCGCCGCCGTAGAGCGGGTGGGGGTGCGCGACGGTGGCGACGAAGGTCGGCGGCGCTTCTGGTTCGACCAGTGTGGCTTCCAACGCCCCGGCGGGGCCCTGGAGTTCGAGAGGCGTGATTCGAGGCATCGTCTGACGGTCCGAGCGGTGGGAAGCGCGGAATATACTGCGCTGCGGCGCGGATTGCCCCCCGCAAAGCCGGAAGCGGCGCCTCGTCGTGCCGCGCGCCCCTTGAAACACCGCCGGTGACGCGCCGTACTCAAAGCGGGCGCTCACCAAGGAGTTCGTTCGATGATCTTCGATCCCATGTACTTCGTGTTCCTGGCCCCCGGCCTGCTGCTGTCGCTGTGGGCCAGCTTCCGCGTCAAGTCGGCGTTCAAGAAGTACTCCAAGGTGCGGTCGGTGACCGGCATGACCGGCGCCCAGGCGGCGCAGCGACTGCTTGCCTACGCCGGCATCAACGACGTTCAGGTCGTTGCGACGCGGGGCCGGCTGTCCGATCACTACAACCCCGTGACCAAGAAACTGGCGTTGTCGGAGCCGGTCTACGGCTCGAACTCCGTGGCCGCGATCGGCATTGCCTGCCATGAGGCCGGACACGCCATTCAGCACGCCAAGAAGTACGCACCGCTGTGGCTGCGGTCGACCCTGGTGCCGATGGCCGGAATCGGCAGCAACCTGGGCTACCTCGTCATGTTCTTCGGCCTGATTCTGGGCAACATGGGCATGTTCATGGTGGGTGTGGTGATGTTCTCGGCGGTCGTCCTGTTCCAACTCGTCACCCTGCCGGTCGAGTTCGATGCCACCGCCCGCGCCAAGCGCCTCGCCGTCGAGCAGGGTCTGATCCTGCAGACCGAGCGGGTCGGGATGGACCGGGTTCTCAACGCCGCCGCGCTGACCTACGTCGCCGCCGCCGTCTCCTCGCTCCTCACCCTCGCCTACTTCCTGATGCGAGCTGGTCTTCTCGGTGGCCGCGACTAGATCGGTTCGCCCAACTGCGCCGTGAGCTCGGCCTGGCGGACGGCGAGTTCTTCGGGGGTCGAGGCTTCCAGGACGAGCCGCAGCAAGGGTTCGGTGTTCGACGGGCGGACGTTGAACCACCAGTCGTCGAAGTCGATGCGGATGCCGTCGAGGCGGTCGAGCGTGCCGCCTTGGGCCTCGACGTAGCGCTCGACGAGGGCCGCCATGGCGGCGTCCTTGTCCTCGACTTCGAAGTTGATCTCGCTGCTCTTCGCGTAGCGGCGAAGGGGCGCGGTGATCTCGGAGAAGGACTTGCCGGAGCGGCGGATCAGGTTGAGAACCGCGACCACGGCCAGGATCGAGCTGTCGGCGCAGTAGTTCTGGCGGAAGTAGTAGTGGCCGGCGAGTTCGCCGCCGAACAGGGCAGAGGTAGCGCGCATCGTCGCCTTGACGAACGAGTGGCCGACGCGTTCCGCCAGCGGTGTGCCGCCGTGCTCGCGGATGTACTCGGGCACCGCGCGGGAGGAGCGGATGTCGTGGATCACGGTGCCGCCGGGCACCCTTTCCAGCATCAGGCCGGCGATCAGGCCGGTGATCAGGTCGGACCCGATCGGCTCGCCGAGCTCGTCCACGAAGGCGGCGCGGTCGCCGTCGCCGTCGAAACTGACGCCCAGGTCCGCTTGGCTGCCTGTGACGAGGCGGCTCAGGTCGTGCAGGTTCTCCGGCAGCAGCGGGTTCGCCTCGTGGTTCGGGAAGGTCCCGTCGAGTTCGAAGTAAAGCGGCAGCAGTTCGACGCCGCAGGCTTCGAGCAGGGACCGGTAGATCGTGCCCATCCCGTTCGCCGCGTCGGCCGCGAGCCGCAACTTCGGTCCGTCTCTGGCCTCGAACGACCGATCGAGGAAGGAGAGCACGTGCTCGGCGTACGCGGCTTCGATGCTCGTCGCTTCGACCCGTCCGGGCGACGCGGCCGGCGCCGGTTCCGGGCCGAGGGCGTGCTCCTCGATGATCGGGATGCCGTGGTCTCCCGACACCGGCACGGCGCCGGCGAGGCTGAACTTGAGGCCGTTGTACTCGGCCGCGTTGTGGCTGGCCGTGACCTGGATGCCGCCCGCGGTGCCGAGCCGGCCGGTGGCGAAGTAGTTCATCGGCGTGGTGGCGAGGCCGATGTCGAGGACGTCGAGGCCGGCCCGGGTCAGCCCGTCGCAGAGCGCCTCGGAGAGTGGCACGCTGTGGGACCGCATATCGCGGCTGACGACGACCGTGCGCGGCCGCTCAGCGCCCTGGTCGCCTTCGAGTTCGACGAGGTGACCGAATGCCATCCCGATCCGGCGCGCCAGCTCCTCGTTCAACTGTCCCGGATAGAGGCCGCGGACGTCGTAGGCCTTGAAGATTCCTGCCATGGGGTTCTCTTGCCCTCGCTTAGTGAGGCTGTACTTCGATCACGAAGGCGAAGGACTGACCCTCGATGGGGGCCTCTTCCAGGCCGTCCGGTCCGTCGCCGTTCACGGCCTGGAGCGTGACAGCCAGGGTCTCGCCGCAGATCCACTCCCGGTGCGCGTCGATGGCCCGTTCGATCTCCTCGTTCGTCCGGTAGCGGACGGCGATGCGGTCGGCGTAGTCGAGGTCGGCGGCGCGGCGCCGGTTCTGGACCCGGTGGACGACCTCGCGTGCGAGGCCCTCGGCGATCAGGTCGTCGTCCAGGTCGACGTCGAGGGCCACCAGGAGCTCGCTGTCGCCGTGCACGGCGATCCCGGGCCGCTCTTCGAGCCGCACCTCGACCTCGTGCGGATCGAGGTACGCGGTGTCGCCGTCGAGGTCGATCGCGATGCGCCCGTGGCTGTCGAGTTCCCGCTTCAGGTCGGCGCCGCTTCGGGCGGCGAGGGCGGCCCGCACGGCCGGCATGGCGCGACCGAACCGGGGACCGCACTTCGGGTAGTGCGGCACCACGTCGAAGGAGACGTACTCGGAGCTGTCGGCGGCCCAGCCCACTTCGCGCACGTTCAGTTCGTCCGAGACGAGGTCGACGTAGGGCTCGACCAGGGATTCGAGTTCCGGATCGGCGCTGACCAGGGTGACGGAGCGGAGCGGCTGGCGGATCTTGATGCTGTTCGCGTTGCGCGCGGAGCGGCCATTGCGCGCTATCTGTAGCACGATTGCCATCGCCGCCTCGAGCCGCTCTTCGGCGCGGTCGGCGGGCGCCTCGGGCCACGACTCGAGGTGGCAACTGACCGCGCCCTGGCCCTGGCTCGAAAGCAGCCGGCGGTGCAGCTCCTCGGCCACGAAGGGCACGAAGGGGGCGATCAGGAGGCGCAGCGTGGTCAGGACTTCGTACAGAGTCTGGTAGGCGCTCTCCTTCTCCGTGGCCGGCCCGCCGGCGCCCGGCGCCTCGTTGGGCGCCCAGAACCGGTCGCGGCTGCGCCGGATGTACCAGTTCGTCAGCTCATCGAGAAACGTCTCGATGCCGCGTGCGGCGGGCGCCGTGCTGTAGCCGCGCAGATGGTCGGTTGTGGCTCGAACGAGCCGGTAGAGACGGAGCAGGATCCAGCGGTCGAGCTGAGCCCGTTCGGCGAAGGGGATTTCGGCCCGACCGGGTCTCCAGCCATCGAGGTTGGCGTAGATGGTGAAGAACGACAGCGCGTTCCACAACGGCAGCAGGAAGGTCTGGGCCGCTTCCCGCACCAGGCGAGCCGAGAAACGGGACGGCTGCTCCGGGTTGTTGACGCAGAAGTACCAGCGCAGGGCGTCGGCGCCGGTCTCGGCCAGCACCTCCATCGGTTCGACCACGTTGCCGAGGCGTTTGGACATCTTGCGGCCGTTCTCGTCGTTGACGTGGCCGAGGACGATGCAGTTGCGGTAGGCCGGGCTGTCGAACAGCAGGCAGCCGAGGACGTGCAGGGTGTAGAACCAGCCCCGGGTCTGATCGACCGCTTCGGAGATGAAGTCGGCCGGGAAGCGGGAGCGGAAGGTCTCCCGGTTCTCGAACGGATAGTGGTACTGCGCGAAGGGCATGGCGCCGGAATCGAACCAGGCGTCGATCACGTACTCGACGCGTTTCATGACGCCGGAACAGGCTGCGGCGCCGCACGACCAGTGGAAGTCGTCGTCGATGAAGGGGCGGTGGGGATCGAAGCTGGCGCGGTCGTACGGGTTGTCGGGCAGGGGCCTTCCGGCGCGCCGGAACAACTCCTCGAAGGAGCCGACGACCTCGGCCTCGCCGCAGTCGCCGCATTTCCAGACCGGCAGCGGCGTGCCCCAGTAGCGGCTGCGGGACAGGGCCCAGTCGACGACGTTCTCGAGCCAGTCCCCGAAGCGTCCCTCCCCCACGTGCTCCGGGTGCCAGTGGACCTGCCGGTTCTTCTCGATCAACCGGTCGCGGGCCGCGGTGGTGCGCACGAACCAGCTCGTCGTCGCGTAGTAGAGCAGCGGCTGATCGCAGCGCCAGCAGAAGGGGTAGCTGTGGCTGTGCCGTTCGCCGTGGAGCAGGCGGCCCCGCAGCCGCAGCGAGCGGACGATCTTCGGGTCGGCGTCCTTGAACCAGTCGCCGTTGATCTCGTCGATCAGGGACCGGATGGAAGGATCTTCGGAACTTGCGTCGGCGTCGAGCGCGACCCGGCCCTCCGCGTCGACCGCCTGCAACTCCGGCAGACCGTATTCGCGGCCGCTGCGTTCGTCGTCCTCGCCGAACAGGGGCGCCGTGTGGACCGCGCCGGTGCCCTCGGCCCGGGTGACGTAGTCGGCGAGCAGGATGCGGAAACCGGCGGCGTCCGACACCTCGGCGGGCTGGTACGGGCGACTCGGTTCGACGGGG
The DNA here is from genome assembly GCA_965247095.1 of Candidatus Multivorans sp. GTDB lineage: Bacteria > Acidobacteriota > Thermoanaerobaculia > Multivoradales > Multivoraceae > Multivorans. Next base: position 2,719,339 of record OZ251997.1, read on the forward strand.
AACGGCCGGTCGTAGAGCAGGCCCTCCAGGGCCCGGCCGGAGAAGCGGGCCACCGTCGCGGCTTCGCGCAGGTCGAGGCGGGTCGGCTTGCCGTTGCCGGGAACGAGCACCGGAACCGGTCGTTCGAGGTCCTCTGCGATCAGCAGCAGCCGCGCCGGGTCGGCGGGGTCGGTCACAGCGCGGTAGGTCAGTTCGGGATGCACCGCGATGCCGGCGTGGGAAAGCAGCGTCCAGGGCGTCGTCGTCCAGGCCACGATGGCGATCGGCCGGTCGGTGCTGAACGCCGCGTCCCCGTGTGCCTCGTCGCCGATTGCCCCAAACGTCTGGCCGGGCCGTAGCGGGAAGCGCACCCAGATCGACGGATCCTCCGTGTCCCGGTAGTTCTGCGCCACCTCGTGGCTCGACAGGGTGGTGCCGCAGCGGGCGCAGTAGGGCTGGATCTTCCGGCCCTCGTAGAGCAGGTCCTGCCGCCAGAGCTCGGCCAGCGCCCACCACACGGATTCGATGTAGGTGTTCTTGTAGGTCAGGTAGGCGCCGTCCATGTCGAGCCAGTAGCCCACCCGCTCGGTCATCCTCCGCCACTGGCGCTCGTAGGCGCTGACGCTCTCGAGGCAGGCGCGGTTGAACTTCTCGATTCCGTAGTCCTCGATCTGCTGTTTGCCGGAGAAGCCGAGCCGCTTCTCGACCTCGATCTCCACCGGCAGGCCGTGCGTGTCCCAACCGCCCTTGCGGGGCACGCGCCGCCCGGTCATCGTGCGGAACCGGGGGTAGAGGTCCTTGACCACGCGGGTAACGACATGGCCGACGTGCGGCACGTTGTTGGCGGTCGGCGGACCCTCGTAGAACGAGAACTCGCGGTCGTCGTCGCCGCCGGCCGCCAGAGAGGCCTCGAAGACCTTTTCGCGCCGCCAGAACTCGAGCGTCTCGCGCTCGAGTTCTGGAAAGGGATAGCCGCCCGGGACGGACGGGAAGGCGGGATCCCTGGACACGGCGTGCGGACGTTGCAGCAGAGTCGGGGAGGATGCCCCGATCAGGCGGCGAAACGCTGGCGCTCGATGAACGCCGTAAGCGCCGCCGCGACCTTGGCCGGCCGTTCGACGTGGGGCAGATTGCGGCAGCCGTCGAAGACCTCCAGGTCGGCCTTCGGCAGCTCCTGGAGCCAGAGATCGGCAGTCTCAAGCGGTGGATGGGTGGCCTGACGGCCCCATGCCAGCCACAGCGGCTGCTGGAGTTCGTGGCCGAAACCGGCTTCGAGTTGGTGGCCGAGCCGGCCGCAGAGGCTATCGATCAGGGCGTGGCTGGCGCCGGGCAGGTGGCTGGCGCGGTACATCGCCTCGACCACCGCTTCGCCGAGTCCCTCGGCCCCGAACATGGTCTCGCGACGCAGGTGAGTCTCCAGAGCCCGCTGGCCGGTCACCAGGTTGAGTGCCGAGGTGCCGAGCAGGGGGGCTCGCAGGAGCGTATGAAGGACAGGGTCGCCGCGGTCCTGGATGACGTCGACGCCCAGGCTCTGAGGTGCGATGAGCGCCAGGGCGGCGACCCGTTGGGGCGCATCCAGGGCCACCTGGACGGCGTATGCCGCGGCGCGGTGCGGGGCGACGAGAACCGCGGGTTCGCCGATGGCCTTTTCCAGGAAACGGTCGAGCAGTTCGATGTAGAGCTCGGCCGTGTAACGCTGAGCCTTGCGCTCCGAGTCGCCCCAGCCGAGCCAGTCGGGGACGAAGCAGTCGTGGCCGCCAGCGAGGCGCTCTGCCGCTTCGCGCCAGAGCAGTCCGGTGTGGCCGGGTCCGAAGGTGTGAAGCAGGACCATCGGCGGCGCGGCGCCCTGGCCGGCCCGGGGCAGGTGGACGAAGGCGATCCGCTGACCGTCGATCTCGATGTGCCGGGTGGCGCCCCACGCGGGTCGGGGCAACCGCGCGGCCCGGCGCGCGACCACCGTGTTGATGACGGCGGGCGCCCCGAGCGCCACCCCGCCCAGAATCAGGCCGCGGGTCACGCGACGCCTGCGAAGACGCTTCAGTTCCTGGTCGGCGGACCGTGCCATGACGCGGACAATAACAGTGCAAGCGGCGTGCATAATCTGCTCGTGGCGTTCGAGATCGTCGTGGTGTGGGTTGGTCGTCGGCGTGAGCCTTGGGAGTCCCTCTGCGGCGACTACCGCCGGCGGATCCGGAGGTTCGTTCCGGTGCGGGAGCAGGTGGTGCGTCCGGCGCGCGGGGACGACCGGACTCGTCTTCGGCTCGAGGGGAACGCCATCCGCGCCGTCCTGCCCCCGGAGGTCTGGACGGTGTGCCTCGACCGGAAGGGCCGGAACCTGAGTTCAAGCGCCCTCGCGGCGGAGGTCGGGCGGCTGCGCACCGAGTGGCGCCGGCCGGTCGCGTGGATCGTCGGGTCCGATCTGGGACTCGATCGCAAGTTGTTGGAATCGTCGCGTTCCCGGCTTTCTCTGGGGTCTTTGACCCTCCCTCACGAACTCGCCCGGTTGACCGTTCTCGAGCAGATCTACCGCTCTTTCACCATCCTTGCGGGAATCAACTATCATCGGCGACCGTTTCACTGAGCCGCGTGAGGAAAAAAGAAGTGGCAAGCGCTGACGAAAGCGCCCGGAGCGGCGGAACAGACAACAGGAAGGATCAGGCTGCCGCCAAGGCTCGCTCGGTCGAAACCGAACAGGCCGCGGCGAAGAAGGCTGCGGCCGAGGCGGCGCGCAAGGTGGCTGCAGCCGAGCGCGCGGCGAAGTCCGCTGTCCAGAAGAAGGCCGTGGCTCAACAGGCCGCTCGGGAGGCGAAGTCGTTGTCGGCCGCCGCCGCCAGAGCGAAGAAGGTCGCCGAAACCAAGAAGGCGGCTGCCGCGGCTGCCGTCAAGGCGGCGACCGAACGCCGCGTTGCCGCGAGGAAGGCGGAGAGAGCGGCTGCAGCGGGCAACACGGCCGCGGAGAAGGCAGTCGGGATCGCCGCCGCGCGTCAGTCGGCAGCGCAGCAGGCTGCGAAGGACAAGAAGACCAGGGCCGCGCTGGCTCAGACGGCTGAGCGGGAGGCCGAGGCGCGCAAGGCGGCGCATGACGAGGCGGTCAAGAAGGCCGCCGAGTTGTCGCGTCTGGCGAGGGAGGCGGCCGGGCGCCTAAGTACCGCGGAAGCGACGGCGAAGCGAGCGGATCGCGAAGCGGCTGCCAAGGCTGCGGCCGCGGAGAAGGCCGCTCTGGAGGCTGCGGAGAGCAGAGCGGCGCTCGAGGAAGCCCGGAGCACCGAAGCTGCGGAGCGTGAAGCCGCCGAAACCGCCATGGCGGTTGAGGGGGACGAGAAGGAGGCGGCGAAGCTTGCGACTCGTGACGCCACTGCCCGTAGGTCTGCGGCGGTGCAAGCAGAACGCAAGGCCGGCAGCACCTCCGATCTCGCGGCCAAGGGACAGAAGGAGGCGACCGCCAGGAAGAAGGCAGCCGCGCAGTCGGCGAGGCTTGCCGCGACGGCAGGCGCCGCCGCCGAAAAGGCGGCGAAGCTGGCGTCGGAACGCAAGACGGTAGCCCAGGCGGCGGCCAAGGATGCCGCTCTAAAGGGGGTGGCGGCGCGGAAGGCCGCGCGCACGGCAGCGTCCCGGTCAGCGGCGTTCGAGAAGGCTGCCAAGGCTGCGGCCGAGGCGAAGGCCGCGGCGAAGGCCGCGGCCAGGGCGGCTGAGCGGGCTGCTGCCGCCGCGGAGAAGCGGGTAGCCAAGGCCCTGGCGGCGGAGGAAGCCGAGGCGAAGAGGCCTGAGGTGGAGGCAGCAGCCGCAGCGGAAACCGCCGCGAGGGAGGCCTCCGAACGGGAAGCCGCAAAGCGACTTGCGGCCAAGCAGCAGTTGGCCAGGAAGAAGGCAGCCCAGAAGAAGGCGCCTCCGCGGACAGCGCCGACGCTGCTCCTCAGGCCACAGCGCACGGGCGACGGCCAGGGGAATAACGCTGGTCTAAAGATCTCCGACGTCGACATGGAATTGGTGCGGGAGCGGCTGGAGAAGAAGCGGCGGGAGCTGTTCGGTCGCTACAGCCGTGACCTCCATGCCGGCCTGAAGGCGTCGTCGGGCGAAGGGTCGGAGGATCTCGTCGACCGGGCGAACCACGCCTACAGCCGGGAGTTGAACTTCTCGCTGTCCGACAGCGACGGAACTCTGCTGGAGCGGATCGACGAGGCGACGACCCGTCTCGACGACGGCACCTTCGGCGTCTGCGTCCACTGCCACGCTGAGCTCGGCCCTGCCCGCCTCGAAGCGGTGCCCTGGGCCTCCTATTGCTTCAACTGCCAGGAACTCGAGGAGAAGGGTCGGCTTCCGAGAGAAGAGTGAAGACGGCTGCTGCAATCGACGCGGCGGTCGCGCGCATCGAAGGCGGTGACCGCCAGCCGCTGTACCTCGTGATCGGCGAGCAGGTGGTGGCGATGAAGGCGGCGACCCGGATTGCGGGCGCCCTGGCAGCAGGCAGCGGCTGTGAGGTGGTCGTCCACAAACGGCCGGCCGAGCTGCGTCCGATCCTGGCCGATCTGTTGACCTTTTCCCTCTTCGATCCGGCCAAGGTCACCCTGGTCAGCGACAGCGCGATCTTTGCCGACAAGACCGCCGCCGCCGACCTGATCGACGACGCGGAGGCGGCGCTGCCGGTCTCGGCGGGGGCCGCGCTCTCGTCCGCGGGGAAGGAAGCGGCCGGCCGGCTCCTGCAGGCGCTGCGGCTGTTCAGTATTCCCGCGGACGCAGGTGCTCCCGATGAGGTGGTCTCGTCGCTGCCCGCTTCGGCCCTGGACGGAGGCGTGAAGCACCGCAGGCGCAGCAGGCGCCGGCGAACGAAGAAACAGAAGGCGGAACTCGCCGGGGACCTGGCCGGATTGCTCGAGGCCGCGAGAGCCGAGGATCTCATGGGGTGGTCGGACAGCGATCTGGCCGAGCTTGGCCGCATGGTCGACGGCGTTCTGCCGGAGGGGCATGCCCTCGTGTTTGCCGAACGGCGCGCCGACCGCGCCCACCCTCTCGTTCAGCGGCTGTCCGAGAGGAAGGCGACCTTCGAGGTCGGTGCGCTCGAGTTCGACCGCCGTGGCGGAGTTGGGGGACTCGACTCCGTCGTCGCCGAGCTGGCGGATGAGACCGGCGTCGGCATCGATCGCGGCGCGGTGGAGGAATTGGCGCGCCGTACCCTGCGCAAGAGCGAGGGCTGGGGCGAGACCGAGGTCGACGCCGACTCCGCCGCCCGTTTCGCCGCCGAGTACCGCAAGATCGCCGGCGCGGTCCGCGATCGGGCGGGCCGGATCGACCGGAGCGCGGTGGAGGAGATGGTGGCCGACCGCGGCGACCAGGATGTTTTCCAACTGCTCGACGCGATCGCCCAGCAGCGTCCCGCCCAGGCGCTCGCACTCTTCAGGCGCCGGCTGGACAGTTCCGCCGACCGGAACGCCGCTCGACTCTCCTTCTTCGCCCTGCTGGCCAACTTCTGCCAGCAGTTGGCGGTTGCCCATGGCATTGCGGTGTCCCTCGACCTTCCGGCAGAGCGCAACTTCAACCGCTTCAAGACACGTGTCCTGCCGAAGCTGACCGCCGAACTGCCGGGCGGCGCCGCCAACCCGCTGACGCGGATCCACCCGTTTCGCCTCTTCCGCATCTACGAGGCGGCTTCAGCGCGGCGCGATGCCCGCGCCTCGCGGGCAATCGCCGGTCTGCCCTGGCGGGTGCTCCAGACGGAAGTGCGGCTCAAGGGCGGCAGCGCCGACGGCGATACCGCGCTGGAGGCGCTGGTCGCGGCGGTAGCGGGCATGAGCCGGACCGGTCGCGACGGCGGCGCCCGCGGCCGCCGCTCGTCCTGACGATGCCGGAGCTGCCGGAGGTCGAGGTTCTGCGCCGGAGCCTGGAGCGGCCACTCGTGGGCGACCGCTTCGAGGCGGTGCGCGTCCACTTCCCGACCCTGCGCGAACCGCTCTGCGCGCCGGCGCTCCGCCGCCTCGAAGGGCGGACGGTCCGCCGCCTGCGCCGGCGGGCGAAGTACCTGTGGATCGACGCCTCCGGCGGACTGACCCTGGTGGTGCACCTGGGGATGAGCGGCCGCTTGACGCTGGTCGACCGGGGGACACCGCTCGTGGCGCACGAACACCTCGGCTTCGATCTGGCGTCGGGCCGCCGGCTGCGGTTTTGCGATCCGCGGCGTTTCGGCGTCGCCTTCGTAGCGGCAACCGAAGACCTCGACGGCGACCGGCACTTTCGCCACCTCGGCGTCGAACCCCTGACGCCGGAGTTCGACGGGGCCTGTCTTGCGGCGCTGGCCCGTGGCCGCCGCGCCCCGGTCAAGAGCTTCCTGATGGACGCCTCCCTGGTCGTGGGCGTCGGCAACATCTACGCTTCGGAGGCGCTGTACCGCGCGGGCATCCACCCCCGCCGCTCCGTGGCGCGGATTGCCCGCCGGCGGTTCGACCGCCTCGGCGCGGCGGTTCGCGCCGTGCTCGGCGAGGCGATCGAGCAGGGCGGGACGACGCTCAACGACTTTGCCGACGGCGCGGGCAACTCCGGCTACTTCCAGGTCTCGCTCGACGTCTACGGCCGCGAGGGCGAGCCGTGTCCGGCCGGTTGCGGTTCAGGCATCCGCCGTTTCAACATCTCGAACCGCAGTACGTACTACTGCCCGCGCTGCCAGCGGTAGGCGGGCCGGGCGCTCCACCCGTCTTGACGAACCGGAACCGCAGTCCGGTCGCGTGTACGATTCGGGCATGCGCCCCAAGTCGCAGGACGACCAGCTTCAAGCAGCAGCCGCTGCATCTCGGGCGGCCGATGGGCTTGACCTGCTCATCCTGTACGGATCCCGTGCGCGCGGCGATGCCCGTCGGAATGCGGACTGGGACTTCGGCTACCTCGGCGACGACCCGATGGACGTGGCGGGCCTTCTGGCTGCACTCGTCGAGGCTCTCGGGGACGACAACGTCGATCTTGTGGATCTGGACCGGACGACCGGTCTGCTGCGCTTCAGGGCCGCCTGCGACGGCTTGCTCGTGTACGAGTCGGAGTTTGGCGTGTTTGACCGCTATCGGCTCGACGCCGCGAGCTTCTGGTGCGAGAACGTCTCGATCTTCGAGCGAGGCTACGAAGAGACTCTGGAGGCCCTGTAGCCGTGCGGGTGCTCGACCGAGCCGTTCTTGCGGAGCGCGTGATGGTCGTCGAGCGTCATCTCGAGCGGGTGGCGGATCGGCTGCCCGCCTCGCTGGCAGGCTTTCGGCCCGCGACGGATACAGCCGACGCCGTCCTGCTTCATCTCTGGCAGGCGACGCAGATCGTGATCGACACCGCCATGGGCGCTTGCCTGAATCTCTCCCTGGGAACTCCCTGCAGCTACGCGGATGCGTTTCGACGCCTTGAGAACGGAGGGATCATCAGCACCGTCCTCGCCGATCGGCTGGTCCGCGCCGCCGGATTCCGCAATCTCGTAGCTCACGCCTACGAGTCGTTGGACATGGCGCGCGTCCATGAGGCCGCAAGGACCGGTCCCGCTGACCTGCGCCGGTTTCTTGCCTGCCTGAGCAAGCACGCGGAAGAGTAGAGCGAAGTACTTCGCGCGGCGAGAAGAGCCCGGTGCCGCTACGTCAGCGGCCAGAACCTCGGGATCAGCAGCACGGAGATCACGAAAAACATGATCTTGAGCGGGGCGCCGAACTTCACGTAGTCCATGAAGCGGTAGCCGCCGGGACCGAAGACCATCGCGTTCGTCTGGTATCCCATCGGGGTCAGGAAGCTGGCGGAGGCGGCGAACGCGACGGTGATCATGAACGGCTTGGGGTCGAGCCCCATGGAGGTCGCGGCGGTGCCGGCGATCGGCACCATGAGCACCGCGGTCGAGTTGTTCGACACGATCTCCGAGAGCAGGGCGGTCGCCAGGTAGATCAGCGCGATCACCGCCCAAGCCCCGTAGTCGGCGCCGGCGTTCGCGATCGTCTCGCCGATCATCGCCGCCAGCCCCGTCTTCTCCATCGCGATTCCCATCGGCAGGATGCCGACGAGCAGGAAGATGACGGTCCAGTTGATCGCTTCGTAGGCCTGCTGCACGGAGATTCCGCCAAAGACGATGAGAGCCACAGCGCCCAGAATCGAGGCCTTGAGGATCGATGTCACGCCGGTGGCTGCGAGGAGGACGACGAGCGGGATGATCGCCACGCTGAGCCACCACCTGCGGGGGACCACGAGCCGCAGCTTGACTTCCTGCAGCGGCACGAAGTCCTCCGTCTCGTAGAGGGCTTCGATCCGGGAACGGGGGCCGAACACGAGCAGGGTGTCCCAGTTGTGGAGGACGATGTGAGCCAGCTTCTCGCGGATCGATTCGCCGTAGCGGTTGAGCGCCAGCACGAAGCAGCCGAAGCGGCGGCGGAAGTCCAGATCCCGGATCGTCGAGCCGGTAAGCCGGGAGACCGGTGAGAGCTGGATCTCGGCCATGATGTTGTTCTGGTCCGAGAGTTCGCGATCGTCGACCTTGACGTCGGTCAGGAGACGCAGGCCGTGGTGGTCCCGGAAGTTGACGATGTCCTCCATGCGCCCTTCGACGATCAGGAGATCTCCCCCCTGAATCGGCCGCGCGCGCAGTTCGACCGCGATCCGCTCGCCGCCGCGCAGGATCTCCAGCACGGTCAGGCGGAATCGTTCGTTGATGCGGGCTTCGACCACGTTGCTGCCGATGAGCTGGCTCCCCTCGGGCACCTGGACCTCGGTCAGAAACGACGACAGTTGGTACTTGGCGGTCAGGTCGGAGGTGGCGGCGCGGGGCTTCAGAAAGCGCATCGGCACCAGGACGATGTACGTGAAACCAACGGCCAGCAGGATGAGTCCGAGACCTAGAAACTCGAACATGCTGAAGGCGCCGTAGCCGCTCTCTTCCGACCTCGAGCTGACCAGCAGGTTGGTCGAGGTGCCGATCAGGGTGCAGGTGCCGCCGATGATGGAGAGGTAGGACAGCGGCAGCAGAATCCGGGACGGCGACACGTCGTAGTGCTTGGCGATCTGGATGCCGACCGGCATCAGGATCGCCATCGCGGCGGTGTTGTTGACGAAGGCCGAAAGCACGCCGCAGACGAGAATCAGGGCGATGGCGCCAAGCCAGTGCGTGGCGCCGGACATCTGCGAGAGTTTCTGGCCGAAGCGGTCGATCAGGCCGGTGTGAGCCAGTCCGTAGCTGAGGATGAACATCATCATCACCGTGATCACGGCGTCGTTGCTGAAGCCCCGGATCGCTTCCTGGGGCGTCACCAGACCGAACAGCAGCAGCAGCCCCAGGCTGGAGAGAGCGACCGCGTCGATCGGCAGCCACTCGAAGCTGAAGGCCAGGAACGTGAAGGCGATGATCGCTACGAGGATCCAGATATCCATGGGCAGCCGCCTCTAGCAGCTAGCCGATCGGCAGGCGGCGGTGGGAGGCGACGGGCATCGAGCGCCGCACCTCGGCAACACGCCGCCGGTCGATCTCGGCGACCGCGATCCCCGGCGCGTCACCCGCGTCTGCCAGGACGTGACCCCAGGGGTCGATGATCACCGAGTGCCCGTAGCTGTGACGAAGCCCGCGGTCGTCGTGTTTGCCGGTCTGCGCCGCGGCCAACACGTAGCACTGGGTCTCGATCGCGCGGGCGCGCAGCAGCGGGCGCCAGTGGTCTTTCCCCGTCATCAGGGTGAAGGCGGAGGGCACGGTCAGGATCTCCGCGCCGTCACGGGCCAACCGCAGGTAGAGCTCGGGGAACCGGAGGTCGTAGCAGATCGTGAGGCCGAGGCGGCCGAGTGGCGTGTCGACGGTGACCGTGTCCGCACCGGGTACGGCGGTCTTCGACTCCAGGAACCGCACGGCGTCGGAGACATCCACGTCGAAGAGGTGAATCTTGCGGTAGGTGGCCGCAATCTGCCCTTGGGGATCGAACAGGACGCTGGTGTTGTAGCAGCGGCTGCCGTCCTCCTCGGGCGAGAGTTCGTTGTAGGAGCCGAGGAGGAGGTAGATGCCCCGGTCCCGGGCCAGCGCCGCGAAGCGGCCGCAGGTTGCGCCCGAGGTCGGCTCCGCGAGCTTCACCTTTTCCTTGTGCGGTCCGAGATAGTTCGTGTTCTCCGGCGTGGTCACGAACTTCGCGCCGCGGTCCGCCGCGGTCTCGATCCAGTGGCGGGCCGTCTCCCAGTTCGCCTGCTCGTCGGACGTGGCGCCCATCTGGACGACGGCGGCGAGATAGGTCGATGTGTCGTTCATTCCGGTCGCATCCCTTCGCCGGGAGCTTACCGCCGCCCGGCCACGATCCGGGCTAAGCTTCGGGCACCCATGTGCGGGATCGTCGGCATCCTGATGCGCTCCCACCCCGGGCCGGCGACCTGTTCGCGGGAACTGCTGGAGGGGCTCGTCGCGAGCGGTCGCTGCGTAGAGGCGGCGGTCGGTGGTCTGGATGGCGCCGATGCGGAGGTGCTCGCGTCGGCTCTGACCGATGCCGCCTCGGGGATCGCGAGCTGGAATCGGCGGCTGCGCGCCCGTCCCGCGGTGCGCTCCCTGGTGCGGGACCCGGCGCTGTGCGCTGCGGTTGCCGACGCGCTCGAGCCAAGCTTCAAGGCACTCAAGAGACTGGAGTCGAACCTGGACGCCGGCGCCGCGGCGTTCGGCGACGCGGGCCTGGAGGTGCTCAACCGGGCGGCGGGCGCCCTGGCGGACGCCGAGTGGGCGATCCGCTGCGACCGGTTGCGGACCGCGGCCGAGGTCCGGGCTCTGGCGCCGGCCGGCGTCAGCGACGCGGGGCTCGACGTGCTGATCGGGGTCCACCAGGCCTTCTCGTCCCTCGACCGGCTGGAGATCCGCGGTCGCGACTCCGCCGGCCTGTTCCTGCTGCTCTCGGGACACGGCCTCGACGCGGGCGATCCGGCGATCCGGGCGGAGCTCGACCGGCGGAGGGGGGATTCTCTGTTCGGCCATCGCGCGATCGCCCGACGCGGCGGTCGCCTGAGCCTGATCTACAAGTGCGCCGAAGAGATCGGTGAGCTGGGCGACAACGTGCGCTTCCTGCGCGCGGCGGTGGCAGGCGACCCGGTCCTGGCGGCGGCGCTCGAGAGTCCGGACGTCGAAGCGGCCATCCTCGGGCACACGCGTTGGGCCAGCGTCGGCCGGGTCAACGAGGCGAACGCACATCCCTTGAACGAGGCGGAGGCGAGTGCCGGCGAAGCAGGCTCGGAGCACGCGCCGCAGGTCGTGGCGGCGATCAACGGCGACATCGACAACCACGCCGACCTGCGGGTGCTGGAGAAGCTGGACATCGACCCGCGCATCACGACCGACACGAAGGTCATGCCGGTGCTCATGTCGCGCCGGCTGGCCCACGGCGACGAACCGCTCGAGGCGTTCCGCGGCACGGTTTCGGGGTTCGAGGGTTCGCTCGCCGTCGGCACGCTCTGCGGCGACGATCCGAACCGGCTCTACCTGGCGATCCAGGGCAGTGGCCAGGGGCTCTATGTGGGACTCGCGGACCACGCCTTCGTGGTGGCCAGCGAGCCGTACGGCCTGGTGGAGGAGACCTCCACGTATCTGCGTCTGGACGGTGAGGCGACGGTCGGCCCCGACCGGCCAAGCGTCGCCACGGGCCAGATCGCGGTGCTCGACGCGCGGCGCGCCGGCGACCTGGGGGGTATCGAGCGTTGTGGATTGGACGGCTCGCCGCTGCCGCTGGACAGGGAGGAGTTGGAGCGGGCGGAGATCACGACCCGCGACATCGACCGGGGCGAGTTTCCTCATTTCCTGCTCAAGGAGATCAGCGAAGCACCGCGATCGGTGCTGAAGACGCTACGCGGGAAGTTGTTCGAGGATGCTGCCGGACGCCTCAGGGTGACGTTGGGCCGGCAGACGATCCCGGACGCCGTGGCGCGCGACCTGGGAAGCGGCGCGATCACCAGAATCGTGATCACCGGCCAGGGCACGGCCGCCGTCGCCGGTCAGGGCATCGCCGCCGCGACCCTTGGCCGGCTGCGCGAGCGCGGTCTCACCGGGCTTCGAGTCGAGGCGATGCCGGCGACGGAACTTTCGGGCTTCCACCTGCAGCCCGACATGACGGACACCCTGGTCGTGGCGGTCAGTCAGTCGGGCACGACGACGGACACGCTGCGCACCCTCAACCTGACGCAGCGCCGCGGGGCCCGCGCCATCGCCATCGTCAACCGCCGCGACTCCGATCTGGCGGACCGGGCGGACGGCGTGCTCTACACTTCGGACGGCCGGGACGTGGAGATGAGCGTCGCCTCGACCAAGGCCTTCTATTCCCAGATCGCGGCCGGGATGCTGCTGGCCGTGTCGGTCGCCGACCTGGTCGCGGGCGGGGCCGACGAGCGGCCCGCCGCCGACCGGCTGCTGCGGGAGCTGCGGGCATTGCCGGAGGCGATGGAACGCACCCTCGCGTTGCGGGAGGGAATCGCCGCGGCGGCGCGGCGGTACGCGCCGAGGCTGCGGGACTGGTCGGTGGTCGGCAACGGCCTCGACCGCATCGCGGCGGAGGAGATCCGAATCAAGCTTGCGGAACTCTGCTACAAGGCGATCGCCTGCGACGCGACGGAGGACAAGAAGCACATCGACCTGTCGTCCGAACCGCTGATCCTGGTGTGCGCGACGGGAGTCCACGGTTCGACCGCGGCCGATACGAGGAAGGAGATCGACGTCTACCGGGCGCACCGCGCCACGCCGATCGTCATCGCCTCGGAGGGCGCCGGGTTCCAGGCGGCGCCGGTGGTGATCGAAGTGCCCGAGGCCGCGCCCGAGTTGTCCTTCGTGCTGGCGACGGTCGTCGGTCACCTGTTCGGCTACCACGCGGCGCTTGCCATCGACGATCTCGCCAAGCCGCTGCGCGCAATCCGCGCCGCGCTCGGCTCGATCGCGGGCGCCGCGACGCCCTCCCGGCCGGTCGCCCGGTTGCGTGAACTGGCGGCCGCCGAGATCGACGCCGTTCGTGAGGGCCTGGCCGACGGAAGCTACGACGGCAACCTGCACACCGGCAGGGCGGTGCGGCTGGCCGTCGCACTCGACCGCCTGAGCGCCGGCGAGTCCGCAGACGGCGGGGAGACCGACACGGCGGCGCTGCTCGAGGCTCTGCGGAGCTCCCTGACTCCGGCCATCGACGATCTGACCCGGCACATCGACACGATCAAGCACCAGGCGAAGACGGTGACCGTGGGCATCTCCCGCCACGACCAGACCCTGGGGCGGATGTCCCTGGCGACCGCCCTGCTCGAGGCCGGCGCGCCGGAAGAGTCGATCTCGTCCGAGGACCGGCGGACGATGAGCGCGCTCGATCCCTTCGTCGACCAGGTGCTCGGCTACGTCCGCTACCAGCTCTGGTGTGGAGGCGACGGTCCCGCGCCGGGCGACGCCGCCACCATCCGCGTGTTGCGCGCCGGCGGCCTGTGCCGCGATCTCCAGTCGCGGACGGTGCGGCAGCCGTTGCTCCAGGGCACCAAGTACGCGGTCGCGGTCGAGGGCCGGTTGATGGCGGCGCGGGGCCGGACGGATGGCCGGGTGTTCATCGGCGTGCCCGAATTCGAGAGCGGCGAGGTCACGGCTCTCAGCCTGATCCACGTGCGCTTCCGCGAGCGCGCCCCGGCGCCCGAGCTTCGCCGGTTGCTCTCCGGCTACCGCGAGCGCTACTCGGGCCTGCGCGACCAGGTGCTGAAGAAGGCGCCGGAGTTCGACGACCGGCTACTGGCCGAACTTCCGGTCGAGGACCTTCTGATCGACCCCGTGTCCCAGCTCGCGGAGCGTTGGCAGAGTCCTGGGAACGCGGGCGTCTCGCCCGCATCCGGCGGCGGCAGCGCGCGGGGGCACGGCGCGAGCCTGCTCGAGGCGCCACAGCCATGAGGATCCTGCTCACCGGCAGCGCCGGGTTCATCGGCTTTCACGTTGCCAGGGCTTTGCTCGGCCGCGGCGACGAGGTGATCGGGTACGACAGCTTCAATCGGTACTACGACCCCGAGCTCAAGGAGGCCCGCAACGCGATCCTCGAAGAGCGCCCCAACTTTCGTCTGGTCCGCGCCGACATCGGGGATAGGCCCGCCCTTCAGGCCGCCTTCGACGAGCTCGTCGATGGCGCTGCCGGCGGCGAGACGCGGGTCTGCCACCTCGCGGCCCAGGCCGGAGTACGCCATTCGATCGCCCATCCGAACGCGTTCGTTCGCGACAACGTGCAGGCCTTCACGCACGTGCTGGAGCTGTGCCGCGACCGGGAGGTCGGCGGCCTGATCTACGCCTCGAGCAGCTCGGTGTACGGCGACAGCACGCGGGAGCGGCTCAGCGAGGACGACGGCACTTCCGCTCAGTGCTCCCTCTACGGCGCGACGAAGAAGATGAACGAGCTGATGGCCTCGGTCTACAACCACCTCTACGGCCTGCGGGCGACCGGCCTGCGCTTCTTCACCGTCTACGGCCCCTGGGGCAGACCCGACATGGCCCTGTTCCTGTTCACCGGCGCCGTGCTGCGCGGGGAGCGCATGGAGGTCTTCGGGCACGGCCGGATGCACCGGGACTTCACCTACATCGACGACATCGTCGCCGGCGTCGTGTCGGCGATCGACTGCAACCACGAACTTCTGGTGTGCAATCTCGCCGCCGGCCGCACCGAGGAGCTGATGGAGTTCATCCGCCAGATCGAGTCGAGCTGCGGCCGCGAGGGCGAGAAGGAGTTCCTGCCCATGCAGCCGGGCGATGTCGTCCGCACCTCGGCCGACCTCACCCAGGCCAGGAAGTACCTCGGCTACGAGCCGACGACCGCGATCGATGTCGGGATCCCCCGCTTCGTCGACTGGTATCGCAGCCACTACGGCCTGTAGGGGTGGCCGGCGCCGGTCCGGTTATCGTTGCCGCCCGAACAACCTCAGGAGTCACAGCGTGAAGGTAGCCCAAGGAGTCGCCGAGTACCTCAAGCGGGAGGGTGTGGAGTTCATCCTCGCCTATCCCGTCAACCCGATCGTCGAGGCGGCGGCGGTGGCCGACATCCGTACGGTGATCGTCCGCCAGGAGCGGATCGGCCTGCACATGGCCGATGCGGTCAGCCGGCTCAGTTCCGGCCGGCAGCTCGGCGTCTTCGTGATGCAGAGCGGCCCCGGCACCGAGAACGCCTTCGGCGGCGTGGCCCAGGCCTTCGGCGAGTCGGCGCCGATCCTGGTGATGCCCATGGGCTACAGCCGGCGCGCCGCCCACGTGACGCCGAACTTCAACGCGGTGATGAACTTCCAGCATGTGACGAAGTGGTGCGAGCCGCTGACCATGGGCAAGGCGCTGCCGGAGGTGATGCGGCGCGCGTTCGCCCAACTGCGCTCCGGCCGTCCCGGCCCGGTGCTGATCGAGGTGCCTCAGGACGTCTTCGGCGAGGACGTGCCCGAGGACTTGCAACACCGCCCGAGCCAGCCGGTACGTGTCGGCCCCGATCCGGAGCTGATTCGGAAGGCCGCGGAGATGCTGGCGTCGGCGGAGCGGCCGGTGAT
Organism: Candidatus Multivorans sp.; assembly: GCA_965247095.1. GTDB lineage: Bacteria > Acidobacteriota > Thermoanaerobaculia > Multivoradales > Multivoraceae > Multivorans. Next base: position 2,734,789 of record OZ251997.1, read on the forward strand.
TTATGCCGGCCAGGGCGTTCACTACGCCGAGGCCTGGGACGAGCTGCGGCGCGTGGCGGAACTCCTGAACGCGCCGGTGACCACCAGTCTCGGCGGCAAGAGTTCCTTCAACGAGGATCATCCCCTGTCGCTCGGGTCCGGCGGAAGGGCCGTGCCGGAGACGGTCCACGAGTTCCTGAGCGCGGCCGACGTGATCTTCGGCATCGGCTGCAGCTTCACCACCACCGCCTTCGGGCTGTACATGAGGAAGTACGCGCAGGCGAAGATCCTGCACGCGACGCTGGACCCGGTCGACCTGAACAAGGAGATCGCGGCGGATTGCGCGGTCGCGGGCGACGCGAAGCTGACCCTGGCCGCCCTGATCGAGGAGCTGGAAGGGCAGTCGCTGCTGCAGGCGGCGGCGCGGGCTGAAACCGTGCCGGCTGAGATCCACTCGATCCGGGCCGGCTGGCTCGACGAGTGGATGCCGAAGCTGACCTCCGACTCGGCGCCCCTGTCGCCGTACCGCGTGCTCTGGGATCTGATGCACACCGTCGACCGCGACAACGTGATCATCACCCACGACGCCGGGTCGCCGCGCGATCAGCTTTCGCCCTTCTGGCGCAGCACGACGCCGCTTTCCTACATCGGCTGGGGCAAGACGACCCAGCTCGGCTACGGCCTCGGCCTGGCAATGGGCGCGAAGCTCGCCCAGCCGGACAAGCTCTGCATCAACGTCTGGGGCGACGCCGCGATCGGCTTCACGGGCATGGACTTCGAGACCGCGGTGCGGGAACGCCTGCCGATCCTGTCCATCCTGATGAACAACTTCTCGATGGCGATCGAACTGCCGATCATGAAGGTGGCGACCGAGAAGTACCGGAGCACCGACATCTCCGGCCACTACGCGGACATGGCCAAGGCCTTCGGCGGCTACGGCGAGCGGGTGACCGAGCCTTCGGAGATCGTGCCGGCGATTCGCCGCGGCATCGAAGCGACCGAGTCCGGCACCCCGGCGCTGCTCGAGTTCATCACCGAGAAAGAGATCGGCATCTCCAGCTATTGATGGAGCTGGTGAGCCGACCCGCAGATCGATGCTAGGGAGGATGAACGTGCCTCCACACCAACCTATTCAACGCAAGTGGGTTCACAGGTTGCTTGACTGGGAGCTCCTGGAAGGCCGATGCGTGAGGTTTCCGACGATAGGTCGGACATTTCCATTGACGCTTCTGAGGAAGTACGAAGAGCGTGAGCCGTACTTTTCTCACTACATGTCTTGGCGGCTCGGCACCTTTCAGAATGAGGCTCCCTTCGAAAGACTGGACGATCTGCTGCGGCTTGCCGAGTCACTGCCCAACTGGAAGCAGGAGAGGAAGTCTCTGGTCGGATCGGCTGATTACTCGGAGTTCTGGTCGCTGGTCTGGCAACTGCAGGTGGCCGAGCATCTCAGCAGCGTGGGTTCAGAGGTGGCCTGGGCGAGCCCAAAGGCCGCGAGTCCGGATCTGTCGGCATTGGTCGACGGCCAGCGTTGCTTCGTAGAGTGCTACGCGCCGCGCAAGTCATTTGGTCTGTTGAGCTTCATCGAACACCTCGTCTCGCTTGTCGACCGCAACATTCGTGTCTCGTACGACCGTTGCCTGCCCTTCCGCCTCGCAGGGAACTCTAGCGAGACAGCTTTCGTCGACCAAGTTCTGAAACGGTGTCTGGCCTCGGATCGTCTCGCCCAGGCCAGGCGGGAGGCAGAGACGCAGTATCCGGTGGTGCTCTTCAAGGATGAGGACAGCTCCCTCTACGTCTACCTGGAAGGCGAGAATGCCGATGCCTATATGCCAGGGATTGTGCCGAATCAGACGGGATCTCCAGAGCATTACTTGGAACTCGTGCTGAGGGAGGCGCTAGAGGCGAAGCGGTGCGCGAACGGTCTGAAGGAACACCGGCCGAATCTCTTGGCCGTGAACTACCTCCTCAGCACCGACTTTCAGCTCGCGGAAGCACTGAGAGGCTTGCCGGCGGCGCAGATCGACGCCGAAGTCGGCGCGAGTATCGATGCTCTTGCGGTATCGACAGTCGGAATCGACGACCGCCTGAGCAAGGAGGGGCTGAAGGTAGTCAGCGACTCAAGGGCAGTGAATGTCGCAGTGAAACGAATCGCAACGCGAGTGTCGGGAAAAGGCGCATGACACCAGCGCCACATCGAGAAGGTACGGTTCCGGTGCGATCGGTCGTCATCCTCGACGTAGAGTCGAGTACTCACGCAGGCGCGTGTGAGCCACCAGTTGGCGCATGTTCTGGAGCGTGAAGACCTTTCCCCGCGCGGCGATGATGAGCTTCTTCATGTCTTCTCGCCGAATGCCGAAGCCGCGGCCCGCGATACAGGCGACGACCTGAAACTTGGGGTTGTCGGCAGGCCGGTCCCGCAGACTCAGTTCGCTCAGGTGTTGGACTCGGGTGATCTTGTCTCGGGCGGTTCCGTCGTCCTCGCTGAGCTTGGCCTCGATGACGACCTGGGGGTTCAGCTCGCTCGGAACGATGAAGTCCGGCGCTTGGTCGAAGCCGGGGATTCTCTCGGCCCGACCGGTTTTCCGAAAGGTGATGTCGGCCCGCGCCAGTGCTGCCTCGATCGCGTTCTCGACGAGGTTACCGACGATCTCGCTCACAGAGTCGCGGTGGGCCGCGAACGGTCTTCCAAGAAACCGCTCGCAGAGGAGCACGGAGTAGGGCGCTCCCAGGCTCGCGATCGTGCGGAGGCTGTCCAGGCCGGCGGTCGTGTCGGCTTTGTCGAGCCGATGAAGTCGGTCGGCGGGCACGTTCGGCGCTCCTCGAGCCAGGTGTTCGCACGCGACGGTGACCAGCGCTCTTACCCGTTGTTCGGTAACGCCGCCGTTCCGTGGCAACGGCCGTTCAGGATCGGTCCTGATTCCGCGGTCCAAGGCCCTCGCGGCTCCTTGTGGAACCTCGATGCCCGTGTAGCGCGTGGCGAGGTACGCCCATTCCGGCGGCGTGAAGCCCAACATGCAGCGAAGGACGATCAAGGAGATCGGTTCGTCGAGGACCGCCTCTGCTACCTCCACCGGCCTGAAGGCCCGAAAGCCCGAAGTGACCCGCTTGAGCCGCTCGTAGGCGGCGTCGAACGTCGGGAAGTCAACGAAGCCCTCTCCTCGGGGCATCACGAGGAACTCCGACTCGAGAGCCCCGAACACGGCGTCAACGAAGCGGTCGAGGTTCGTCTCGACCTCGTGGAAGGCGACTTCAAAAGGGAATGGCAACTTGTTTTTCCTCAGAGGCAGCCTTGCCGGGAGGCTGGCTCGCCGGCTGCTTCGGTAAGGGTGCTTCCGCGAGGCGTCGAGCCAAGTCGTCCGGGCTACCGAACCGGGTGAGTGCCTCGTTGAGCAGCCCTAGGCGTTGCTCCGTCGGCAGCGACTTGTCCCACCGGGCGTGCAGCTCGTTGACCGCGAGGCGGGTCAGGTGGCCGAGGAGCATGCATCGGATGTCGCCGTAGGTAGCCTTCCAGCCAGCCGCCCGAAGCTGGGACCGGTCCTTGGCGACAAGGGCCGATGGCTCTTCCTGCGAGTCGGGGAACTCATGCGAAAGCTCGGCGTCGGGAGACCTGCAAACAAACACAGTGTCGACGATGGATGACGCCGTGCCGTGAATGTGTATCGAGCCGCTCATTTCCGCTGGGCACGGAAGCGCCGTGGTGCAAAGGAAGCCAGCGTCGAGAACCGCGACGCCTACGGCACAGTAGGCCTCGACTCGATTGTGGTGGAACGTGAAAGCCAGGGGTGCGCCTGGCTTCAGCGCATCGGCTGCTCGGGTCCAGGCGGCAGACAGACCTTCCGCGAAATGGGACAGCCCCCTGGCCTCGGTCGCATTGCCCGTCAGCTCTCGGCTCGAGCGTGTGGAGGTGCGGTTGAAGCCCTGGTGGTCAGTGGCGGCAAGGCGCTGTAACCAGGCGAAGCAGTAGTCCATGAGTTCTGCGTACTGCACGTTGCCGAAGTACGGTGGGTCCGTCAGCACCGCGTCCAGAGTGTCGGGCTCGAAATGGGTGGAGGTGGCGTCCGCGCGGCGCAATCGCACGACCCGGCGGCGGCCGTTGGCTTCCGCGCCGATGCGCTCGCCCTGGATGGGAACGCGACGCCGACGCGACCCAACCTGTTTCACCTCGAAAGGCGCCTCGCAGAATCGCTTCGCCTCCAGATACTTGCTGGTGATGTTCGACCAGCCTCCGGAGCCCACGTTTCCGCCGTTCGATCTCGGAATCCCGAGAAGGTTCGGCTCGCACTGCACCAGCCCCACCGGAAATCCATGGACCGAGAAGACATCCAGCGCCTTCAGGCTCTTGGAGTCGTAGCGACAGAGCATGTTCTGGTAGCGCAGGAGGTCGGACAAGTTGGTTGCGAGGGCTTGCCGGATCCGAGAATCCGGCACATCGGCAATCAGTCTGCAGCTCAACTCCAATCCGAGCAGTTGCCGCGAATTCGACATCTCTCGGTAGCGGCCGTAGCCCCAGCGTCGTAGCCGGTTGCTCTCGTCGCCGGCGGGAATCTCGGCATCCGGTACGTAGCGCGGTGTCAGTCCGCGCCAGTCTTCGGATGCAGCACGAACATGCTCCAGATCCTCGGCGTCGGGTTTCTTGAAGAACCGCCCCTTGTGGTGGGGCCGGTGCCTTGGATTGTGGTACTCGATCGCGAACAGCCGGTGAGCCGGTGGCCCCGAGGGCCTGTCCGGATAGGTGTTCGAGTGGCCACACCTCGGGCAATCGCAGCGGCCACGGCCTGCCGGTCCCGCGACACGGAGTTCCGCGGAGCAGGACGTACAGTCGCCGGGCCTCGCCAAGTCGGCGGCGTCGTTGAGGTCGCCGCACTCGGGACAGATCAGAACGTTGGTCGGGTGACGACTGTCCCTGGCCAGAACGAAGCCGGGAAACAGATCGATCGAGTGGTCGCAGCCCCGACACGTCAGCGTCTTCACCCAGAGGAAGCTCTTGACCGGAACCTCTGAGTCTCCGTAGAGAGGACATCCGGTGCGGTAGTACTTACCGATGCGTGCGTCGAGGGTGCTCCTCAGCGTGTGGGCAGCCTGTTGGTAGGCCATGAGATCGATGGAGGCGATCTCCTCCCGGACAATCCACGCCGCCATCGGATTGATGTCAAGTCCCTCGATGTCGCAGCCGATGCGATTGGCTTCGATGAGGGGAATGCCGCCGCCCATGAACGGGTCAGCGACACGGAGTCCCGGAAGATCGTGAGAACGATAGAAGGACTCGCGCAAAGGTCCGTCAACAAACTCGGAGAGCAGGAGGCCTCGGAAGAGGGTGCCGGGCCGGCGAGCGAACCACTTGTGTACGGCGATGATCGGCCGATAGACCTGCTGGATCTGCTTCTCACGCAGAGCCATTTCGGCGACCAGAGGCACATCGAATTGGCGCTCGATACTCATGGTCTACACGGCGACGGCGGCGACAGCAGCGACGGCATGGCCGGCCCCTTGCGGGCCACTGCCGAGTCGATTGCCTTCGGCAGCACCGTGACGATCTTCTCGATCTCCTCGTCGCCCAGGATGAAGGGCGGGCCGAGACAGATGACGTCGCGCGCCGGATCGTTGCCGCCGGGATAGAAGAAGACGTCCATCGACAGCCCGGCCGCCATCACGGCGTTGACCATCGCGACTTCGGCCGGGAACGGCTCGAGGGTCTCGCGGTCCCGGACCAGTTCGATGCCGTAGAGCAGGCCGCGACCGCGGATCTCCGCGACGTGCGGATGCTCGCCGAGGGCCTCGTGCAGCCGCTCGCCGAGGACCGCGCCGACGGTCGCGGCGCGCTCGACGAGCTCCTCCTCCTCCAGGATGCGGAGCACCTCGTTCGCCGCGGCGCAGGCCGGCGAGTGGGCGCCGTAGGTGAAGAACATGACGGAGTCGCCCGCGTCCGCGATCGGCGCTGTGACCTCTTCCCGTGCGGCGATGGCGACCAGGGGTGCGTAGCCGCCGGTCAGCCCCTTGCCGCCGACCAGGATGTCCGGAACCAGGTCCCAGTGGTCGACGCCGAACTTCCGGCCGGTGCGGCCGAAGCCGGTCATCACCTCGTCGGCGATCAGGAGAATGCCGTGCCGCCGGCAGATCTGCGCGATCCGGTCGAGATAGCCGTCCGGCGGAACCAGCGCGCCGGCATTCGATCCCACGATCGGCTCGATGACGAAGGCCGCGATCTCTTCCGGGCCGATCTGTTCGAACACCCGCTCGACTTCGTCGGCGCAGGCGATCTCGCACGAGGGGAACGTCTTGCCCATGGGACAGCGCAGGCAGTAGTGCGCGGGCGGCCGTGGCTGGTTGGTCTGCTCGTCGATCAGCCAGGGTTCGAAACCGGCCCGGCGCGCCCTGTGGCCGCCCACCGCCAGCGAGGCCATCGTGGCGCCGTGGTACGAGAGTTCACGTCCCAGTACCCGCCAGCGCTCGGGGCGTCCCGCCGACAGGTGATGCTGACGGGCGAAGCGGATCGCCAGGTCCATCGCCTCGGAACCGCCGCTGGCGAACAGGACCCGCTTGATGTCGCCGGGCAGCCAGCGGGTCCGCAGGCGGTGGACCAGCTCGGCGCGCGCCGGGGTCACGAACGGAGGCACGACGTAGTCCGTCTGCGCGGCGGCGCGGGCGTAGGCCTCCGCGACTTCGCGCCGTCCGTGCCCGATGTTCGAGACGATCGCGCCGCCGGCCGCGTCGAGAATGCGGCGGCCACAGGAAGTGATCAGGTAGCAGCCCTCCGTCGCCGCCACCTCCAGCGGCGCCTTGCCCTGAGCCAGGAATGGATAGTCGTTGGCGTGCGGCAGCGGCGCCCCTTCGCCGGAGCGTAGATCGACCGTGTTCATGTCCTGAGACTAGCGCCTCCAAACGCCTCGCAGGCTCGGAGTTTGGTCCCAGCCCCCACCTCACAAGGACGCTGCGTCAGCAGAACTTACTTCGTTGCGTTCTGCGACGCAGCCTCCTTGTAGACTGCCGGCCGTTGCCGGGACTTCTTCGGCAGCCGCAAGCCATGAATGGGATCCACGACATGGGCGGGATGCACGGCTTCGGCGCCGTGGATCGCCGCCCGGACGAGGCTCTGTTCCCCGAGGCCTGGCAGGGCCGGGTCTGCGCGCTGGCGGGTTACGCGACGAGCGCCGGACTCGCGAACATCGACGCGTTCCGCCATGCGATCGAGCGGATGCCGGCGGACCGCTACCTCTCCGACGGGTACTACGGGCGCTGGCTCTACGCGCTGGAAACCCTGGCTCACGAGCGCCTGGCCGATGGCCGGCAGCCGGCGCCGCCCGAGCACGAAGGTTCGGTGGTGAGGGAGGTCGACCACGAGCCGATCTACGCGGTCGGCGATGCCGTTCGCACCTGGAACCGGCACCCCGAGGGCCATACGCGCTTGCCGGGCTACGCGCGGAACCGTCGCGGCGTGGTCGCCGACGTGCATCCGGCGTGTGTCTATCCCGACACGAACGCCGACGGGCGCGGCGAGTCGCCGCAGCACCTCTACACCGTCGGCTTCTCCGGCCCCGAACTCTGGGGCGAGGAGGCGGAAGCCGGCGCCACGGTCTACATCGACCTGTTCGAGCCGTACCTGGAGGCGATGCCGTGACGACCGAAACCGCGAGTCCCAAACCCGGTTGGCGCGCTCCCGCGCCAACCGCGACCCAGTCCGCGCCCCCGTCATCGGGGGCGCGGATGGCACTCCGCACCGAGGCGCTAGAGGCTCTGCTGGTGGAGAAGGGCCTGGTCGAATCCGCCGCGGTCGACGCCGTGGTCGAGCGCTACGAGCAGGACATCGGGCCGCTGCGCGGCGCCCAGGCCGTGGCGCGCGCCTGGACCGACCCGGCCTTCAAGGAGCGCTTGCTCGATGACGGTATGCCGGCGGTCCGCGAGTTGGGCTTCGGCGACAAGATGGACGGTCACGTCGCCCGCCTCGTGGTCAAGGAGAACACGGAGTCCGTCCACAACCTGGTCGTCTGCACGTTGTGTTCCTGCTACCCGTGGGCGGTGCTCGGGCTGCCGCCGGCCTGGTACAAGTCGCCGGCGTACCGTTCGCGGGCGGTGCGCGAACCCCGCCGGCTGCTCTCGGAGCTGGGCCTCGATCTGCCGCCCGAGGTCGAGCTGCGGGTCTGGGACTCGAGCGCGGAGGTGCGCTACCTGGTCCTGCCGCAGCGGCCGCCGGCGAGCGACGGCCTCAAGCCGGACGAGCTGGCCGCCCTGGTCACCCGCGACGCGATGATCGGCGTCGAGCGTCTGTGAACCTCTCGGTCCGGCTGGACGAGGACGGCGCTGCCGCGCCGCCACGCGAGAACGGAGAGCTGGCCTTCAGCGCGCCCTGGGAAAGCCGGTTGTTCGGCCTGACGATGACCCTCGTCGAAGCCGGCCGCCTCGACTGGGAGGCGTTCCGCCAGCGTCTGATCGCGCGGATAGCCGCGTGGGAGAAGCAGGCAGCCGGGGAGTCCTGGAACTACTGGCAGCGATGGCGGGAGGCCTTCGAGGACTCCCTCGAAGCCGCGGGACTCGTCGCCGCGCCGGAGATCGACGGCCTGACCCGCCGGCTCGCGGCGCGGCCGCACGGTCACGATCATCACCACGACCACCACGACCACCACGACCACTTGCACGAACACGGCGGCCACGGGCGTCCCGGGGATTCCCCGCCCGCCGCCACGGAGATCGACCGATGACAGCTCAATTGCTTGCGGGCCAACCCGTCGCCGAGGCGGTCCTCGCCGAGGTCGCGGAGCGGGTCGACGAACTCCGCGCGGCCGGCATACGTCCCGGTCTGGGGACGATCCTGGTCGGCGACGACGCGGCGTCCAGCGGCTACGTCCGGAAGAAGCACGAGACCTGCGAGGAGGTCGGGATCGCCTCGTTCCACGCACAGGTACCGGCGGATGCCGGCCAGGCCGAACTGCTTGCCGCCGTCGACCGCTTCAACGCGGACCCGGAAGTCGACGCGTACATCATCCAGCACCCGGTGCCCGCCGGTTTCGACTTCAACGAGGCCCTGGCGCGCATGGACGCGCGCAAGGACGCCGACGGCCTGCACCCGGTCAACCTGGGCAAGCTGGTGCTCCAGGAGCGGGGGCCTGTCCCCTGCACGCCCGCCGGCATCCAGGCCATGCTCGTCCACTACGGAATCGACATCGGCGGCCGCGAGGTCGTGGTGCTGGGCCGCGGCCCGACCCTCGGACGCCCGCTGTCCCTGCTGCTGACCCTGAAGCAGCCCGGCGCGAACGCCATCGTCACCGTCGTCCACACCGGCGCCCGGGACACAGCGCCCTTCACCCGCCGCGCCGACATCGTGGTCGCGGCTCTGGGCGTGCCGCGCTTCGTTCAGCCGGAGATGATCAAGCCCGGCGCGGTCGTGGTCAGCGGCGGCATCAGTTGGGAGGGCAGGAAGCTCCTGCCCGACGTCGACGAGTCGGTCGGCGACGTGGCGAGCTGGATCACCCCGCGGCTCGGGGGCGTGGGGCCGACCACGGTGGCGATGCTGCTGCGGAACACGGTGCTGGCGGCGGCGGAAAGGATGGGTTGAGATGAGATGGCTGGCCCTGGCCTTGACCGTCGCCGCTGCGCCGGCCGGCGCCCAGGAACTGATCGGCTTCCACCCCGACCGGGTCGCCGCGCAGCGGGAGATGGAGGAACGGGGCGACGGCTGGATCGCGCCCGAGGATCTCCTGGAATGGAGCCGCGGGATGACGCCGCGGCCGCATCATGCCGGTTCGCCCCAGGCCGAGGCGAACGCGCGCTGGATGGTGGAGCGCTTCAGGGAGTGGGGGTTCGAGGCCGAGATCGAGACCTACCACGTCCTGTTCCCGACGCCCCGGCGGCGCTCACTGACCCTGCTCGAGCCGACCCGGTTCGAGGCCTCCCTGATCGAAGAGCCGGCGGCGGGAGACGGCACGGCAGAGGTCGCGGTCGCGGAGGGACTGCCCCCCTTCAACGCCTACTCGGCCGACGGCGACGTGACCGCGGAACTGGTCTACGTGAACCGCGGGGTTCCCGAGGACTACGAAGTGCTCGAACGCCTGGGGATCGAGGTCCGCGGGCGCATCGTGATCGCCCGCTACGGCGGCTCGTGGCGCGGCATCAAGCCGAAGGTCGCCTTCGAACGCGGAGCGGTCGGCTGCCTGATCTTCAACGATCCCGGGGACGACGGCTACAGCCAGGGCGCGGCGTACCCGGACGGTTCGTTCAAGCACCCGAGCGCGGTCCAGCGCGGTTCGGTCCTGGACCTGCCGCTTCGTCCCGGCGATCCGTTGACGCCGATGCGCGGCGCCACGGAGGACGCAAGCCGGCTCGACCGGAGTGACGCCGAGACGCTGATGCAGATCCCCGTTCTGCCCATCTCGTGGCGGGACGCGCAGCCGCTGCTCGAGGCTTTGGGCGGCGAGACGGCGCCGGCCGATTGGCGGGGCGGTCTGCCGATCACCTACCGGATCGGCCCCGGACCGGCCCGCGTGCGGCTGCGGCTCGAGTTCGACTGGGACCTCGCGCCGGCGCACAACGTGATCGCCAGGCTGCCGGGCAGTGAGCGGCCGGACCAGTGGATCCTGCGCGGCAATCACCACGATGCCTGGGTGATCGGCGCCCGGGATCCGATCAGCGGCCTGGTCGGTCTGCTGGCGGAAGCGCAGGCCGTCGGCTGGTTGGCCAGAGAGGGGCACCGGCCCCGTCGCACGATCGTGTACGCGGCCTGGGATGCCGAGGAGCCGGGTCTGCTCGGCTCCACCGAGTGGGTGGAGCACCACGCCGACGAACTGCGCGAGCACGCGGCGGTCTACATCAACTCGGACTCGAACAGCCGCGGCTTCCTGCGCGCCGGTGGGTCGCATGCCCTGGAGACCCTGGTCAACCAGGTCGCGAAGGACGTCGAGGACCCGCAGACCGGGGTCAGCGTCGGCGAACGGCTACGCGCTTCGCGGCGCGCCCGCGGCACTCCCGCCGTCTACCAGCGGCTTCAGGCCTCGGACCGGCTGCGGATCTCCGCTCTGGGCTCCGGCTCCGACTACTCGCCGTTCCTCCAGCACCTCGGTGTGTCGTCCCTGAACGTCGGTTACGGCGGCGAGTCGTCCGGCGGCGAGTACCACACCGCCTTCGACTCCTTCGACTTCTACCGCCGGTTCGTCGACCCGGGCGCCGTCTACGGCGCCGCGCTGGCCCGCACGGGCCTGCGCCTTGTGCTGCGGCTGGCCAATGCCGACGTGCTGCCGTTCGAGTTCGGCGCCACCGCAGCCACCGTCGGCCGCTACGTCGACGAGGTCGTCCAGCTTGCCGCGAACGAGCGCACGCGGCTGGAACGGGAGGGTGAACTGGTGCGGAGCGGCGCCTTCCGGTTGGCGGCTGATCCGACCCGGCCCTTCGTGGAACCGGAAGCGCAAGCGACGGCCCCGTACCTGAACTTCGCGCCGCTCAGGAACGCGCACGATCGGCTCGTGCGCGCTGCGAAGTCTGCCGACGAGTCGCTGGCATCGGCGGCTCAGAACGGCGACGAGGACGCCCAGGAGCAGCTCGACGAACTCATCGTGGGCAGCGAACGGCTGTTGACGCGGGCCCACGGTCTGCCGGGCCGTCCCTGGTTCCGGCACCACCTGTATTCGCCCGGTCTCTACACCGGCTACGGCGTGAAGACGCTGCCGGGAGTTCGGGAGGCGATCGAGAAGAGCGAGTGGGACGAAGCCCAGAGGCAGATCGACATCGCCGCTGAGGTGCTCGGCGAGTACGCCGAGCAGTTGAAGCGGATGGCGCGGGCTACGGAGTCCAGGGAACCGTAGCCCGCGACCACCCGGACGACGGCCGCGGGTCGACTTTATGCGGCCGCCGTACGAACTCCCGCGCGCAAGAGGCTATAGCCGCTTGCGTCCACTCGTCCGCGACGCGCTATGTCGCGTTCGATGTCCTGCGCCCAGGCGGCGTCCTCGGCGCGTGGACCTGCGGTCAGGGAGAGAATCTCCGAGCCGAAGCCGGAGCCGTACGAAAAGGCGGCTACCTCCTCGCCGGCCTTGAGGCCCTGAAGCGCGTTCGCAACCGCGATCCAGAGCGAGGCCGTGTATGAGTTGCCGGAGAGCTTGTTCCAGAGCATCGAGGGCTCGACCTTGTCGTTGTAGATCTGCTGGATCCGTTCGGCGGACCAGCCGGCGACTTCACCGACAACGTGAAACGCCTTTCTGACCATCTTCGGGAACGGGACATGGAAGCAGATCGCCGAGAACCGCTCCATTACTTCGGCGGGGTTCCGGCCGTCGGCGAGTGCGTTGAAGCACTCCACCGCCGCCTTCTTGTAGCACTCCAGGCTGAGCTTGCCGTCGACCCGCGGGTAGGACTCGCCCACCGGGCGGTAGAAGTCGAAGGCCGGCTCGCTCCAGGCGTGGGAGTCGAGACCTACCTTTGCGATCTCGGGGCGGTCGACCACGAAAGCCACGGCGCCGGCGCCCTGGGTCGGTTCGCCCGGGTCGCCCTGTTCGTAGAGGGCGATGTCGGCCGCCACGACCAGGGCCGCCTTGTCTCGGGCCGCGCCGGACATGCGCCACTCGCAGGCCTGGCGCAGCGCCAGGGTGCCGCCGTAGCAGGCGTGCTTGACCTCGTAGGAGCGGATGTGGCCGGTCAGGCCGAGTTCCTCGGCGACGAAGGCGGAGAGGGGCCGGCTCATGTCGACCGCGGTCTCTGTGCCGACGGCGATCATGCCGATGTCCTCGAGGTCGCCGTCCCAGCGGGACAAGGCGCGCCGCGCGGCCTCGGAGGCGAGGTCGACGATGCCGAACTCAGGCGGGCAGAGGGAGATTTCCGAGCAGCCCAGGCCGATGAGGTACTTGTTGGGATCCACGCCGCGCAGCGAGGCGAGTTCCTCGACCGGCATGGCGAGCGGTGGCAGGTGCAGACCGATGGAGGCAATGCCTGTTTCGACCTTGGTCACGTCGGTTCTCCCTCTTGAAGCTGTCGGCCCCCTATCGGGGTACTCGACCGGCGGAATCGCGGCGAATGAGCGTTGGCTTTTCCACTACGAAAGAATAAGCTAGCGGACGGTAGCATGAGTTGACCCTCCTTTAGCAGTTTTTCTTTTCGAACCGTGCCTGAATTGATGGAAGGTTCATGAATTTCTGAAGGTTCCGCGAACTGTGTTGCTGGGCGCCCTGGAAAGCGGGGCGGCAACGCCGCCAACAAGAGGCGCCGGCCGCCTCGAGGTTGCCCGGGGGCCTCAGCGCGGGCTGAGGGCGCAGCGGAAGCCGGTGTTGTCGAGACCTGAATCGGGCGCCGAGTGGTTGCGGTTCGCGTTCCGGTAGCCCTCGCAGTAGCTCGCGGCGCACAGCCAGGAGCCGCCCTTCAGGACCTTCTCGCCGCCGGCGCCGCCGGGCAGGTACCAGTCGTCGCACCACTCCCAGACGTTGCCGCCGAGGTCGAAGACGCCGAGGTCGTTCGGTGGATACGAGCCGACCGGCGCCAGATAGGTGTGCCCGTCGGCCGCCTCGTCCGTGCCGGGAAAGTCGCCCTGCCAGACGTTTCCGACCCATTCGCCGTCGGGGGCGGGATCGTCGCCCCAGGGGTAGCGGGCGTGGCCGGCGCCGTCGTTGCCGGCGGCGGCGGCGAGGTCCCATTCAGCCTCGGTCGGGAGCCGCCTACCGCGCCAGGCGCAGAAGGCGTCGGCGTCGGCCCAACTGACGTGGACGACGGGGAGTTCGGGTTGGGCTTCGGCGCCGGGGCCGCGGGGACGCCGCCAGTCGGCGCCGTCGACCCTCAGCCACCAGGGCGTTCCCGGCACCCGCTGTTCCTGGGCAGGGTTCGCGGTCGCTTCCGGGTGGAAGACCAGGGACCAGTCCCAGCGCTCGGCCTCGGTGACGAATCCGGTCGCGTCGACGAAGGCGGCGAAGTCCCGGTTCGTGACCTCGTAGACGTCCAGGTCGAAGGCAGCGACTTCGAGTTCCCCTCCGGAGCGGGGCACGGCGCCGGCGGGTACGCGCACCATGCCTTCCGGCGCCGGTTCGGGCGCGGTCGAACCGGCCGGCTCTGAAGTCACGGCCCGCGTCGACTCCTCCGGCGGACCGGCGCAACCGAGGACGGCGGCGATGCCGATCGAAGCGAGGAGCGCCGGCGGGCGTGGGCGGCGCCGCGGGGTCACGGCGCCCACCCGAAACGGTTCAGATCGATGCGGCCGCGCCGGTCAATGCCTGCCGTCATGGCGCCCACCCGAAACGGTCCAGATCAATTCGGCCGCAGCGATCAAACACGATGCCCTCGTCTTCGAGCAGAAAGCGCTGCCGGTCCACGCTCTCCAGCAGATCGAGACCGCGCTCGCTGACCTCGCCGCGGGCGTTGACCACCCGGTGCCAGGGCACGCCGTCGTCGCCCAGCCGGGCAAGGGCATAGCCGACCTGCCGGGCGTTGCGGGGACGCTCGGCGAGAGCGGCGATCTGGCCGTAGGTGGCGACACGGCCCTCGGGGATGCACTGCACGATGCGGTGGAAGGTCTTGTGAAGGCCGTTCGTGGCCTGATGTTCGGGTGCGGTCACGATCGGGGAACCTTACTAGGAGACCGCGCCGCCTCTCCGAACCCCATTCTGCTACCTTCGGCGATCCAAGCATGTCCTCCGACGATCGAGGTCACAGCCGCCTCGACCGGCGGCGCAACTACGCCGCCCTGCTCGCCCATGGCCTGCTCGGCATGACCGGGTTCCGCCTGCTCCAGGCGCCGACCTTCCTGCCGACCTACATCCACCTGCTGACCGGCGCCAGTCTGGCGGTGGGCGCGGCTTCGGCCTGCCAGAGCCTGGGAATGTTCGTGTCGCCAGTGCTCAGCGCCGCGCTGGCCGAGCACCGCAGCCACGTGAAGTGGGCCACCGTGCTGTTCGGCGGTCTGATGCGGCTGCAGATCCTGGTCCTCGCCCTGCTGGCCCTGTTCGCGCCGGTCGATGTCGCGGTGTTCCTGATCTGGCCGGTGCTGGTGATGTGGGGCCTGTCGAGTGGCATGCAGATGGTCGTGTTCAACCTGCTGTTGGCGAAAGCGGTGCCCGTCACTCGGAGAGGACGGCTGCAGGGGACACGCAACC
Organism: Candidatus Multivorans sp.; assembly: GCA_965247095.1. Classification (GTDB taxonomy): domain Bacteria; phylum Acidobacteriota; class Thermoanaerobaculia; order Multivoradales; family Multivoraceae; genus Multivorans. The sequence continues at coordinate 2,749,821 of OZ251997.1, forward strand.
TGAGTGCCGGTGTCTCGGTGATCCTGATGTCGGTCGTCGCCGGATGGGTGCTGGACCGCTACGGGTTTCCGCGGGGCTACGGTCTGACCTTCCTGGGCGCCGCGGTGATGGCCTCGGCAGGGCTTGCTTTCATGGGCCTCATTCGGGAACCCGCCGCCCTCGATGTGCACGCGACGGGACTCAGCCTGCGAGTCCGGCTTGGCAAACTGCCGGATCTCTTCCGCTCCGACCGCGACTTTGCGGGCTTCCTGGAGGCGCGACTGCTGAGCAGTGCCGCTCGAGGCGCCTTGCCGTTCTACATCGTGCTGGTCAGCGAGCGGTTCGGCGTCAGCGGAGCCCGCCTCGCCGGTTTGACCATCGTCTTCGTGGCGGCGCAGTCGGTCTGCGCCCTGATGTGGGGCCTGCTGGGTGACCGGTCGGGCTTTCGCGTCGTGTTCGTGCTGGCGCTCGGCACCTGGATCATGGGCAGCCTCATCGTCCTCTGGGCGCCGGTCTTCCCGGTCGCGTATGTGGTCTTCCTGCTGGTTGGCGCGGGCCTCAGCGGCGTGCTGCTCGCGTCGCAGAACCTGGTGCTCGAGTTCGGACGGGAGCGCGACCGCCCGATGCGCATCGCCGCCACCCACTCACTCTCCGAGGCGGCGGGCGTGGCGGCGTTCCTGGGTGCGGGATTGATCAGCCAGGTGGCGCCGATCGAGAGCGTGTTTCTGATCTCCATCGTTCTCCATCTGTTGGCGCTACGGAGGTTGATCCGCACCGTGGACCCGCGGCGCACGGCGCAGAAGGCCGCGGCGGACTAGGCCTGGCCGTCCTGGCATGGGGATTGCTTGATCCCTGTGTGTCGGGACTGCAAGCGTCGTCCCGAGAGATGTGGAACACACCCGGAGGAGGTCCCTCACCAACTCTCCTGCCTAGTAACCCAAGAGCGGACCGGCGGCGCGGCCGCGTGCTAACGACGCTTGTTCTAGCTATTCGCCTGCGCCACTACTTGCCGGTTCAGCCTCCTGCTCGGATCTTCCAACTCGCTCCGTTATCTCTGGGCGAGCCTTCCAGATTCCTTCCAACGGACCTCCTCCGCTCCGCTTCCACCTATACCCAAGAGCCGCCGCCCCGGACACGACAACGTGGACCGGTCGCGGCGCCCGGCCGCGCCAGGATGGCGCGGTCGGCTAGGGACGGTCGTGCAGGTACCGTGACACGGCGTCCAGAGCGATTCGCTCCTGGGCGCCGGTGTCGCGGTCGCGCACGGTGACCGTTTGATCGTCGAGGGTCTGGCCGTCGACGGTGAAGCAACAGGGCGTGCCGGCCTCGTCCATTCGCGCGTAGCGTTTGCCGATCGACTGCTTCGCGTCGTACTGGATGCGGTAGTACCGGCGGAGTTCGAGGTAGAGCGCCTCCGCGATCTCGGGCATTCCGCCCTTGTTCACCAAGGGGAAGACGCCCGCGTGAATCGGCGCCAGCCGGTGCGGGAAGCGCATGAGTTCGGACGATGGCCGGCTCTCGTCGACGGTGTACGCCTCGCAGAGCAGCGCCAGCACACCCCGGGTCAGGCCGGCGGCGGGTTCGATCACGTGGGGCACGAAGCGCTCGCGCGTCTGCTGATCGAAGGTCTCCAGCTTGACGCCGCTCCACTGCTGGTGCTGCTCCAGGTCGAAGCTGCCGCGGTGGGCCACTCCCTCGAGCTCGCCGAAACCCGGCTCGGTGAACGGGTACTGGTACTCGACGTCGAAGGTGCCCTCGCCGGTCTGGGCGTAGTGGGCCAGTTCGGACGCCTCGTGGCGGCGCAGGCGCAGCCGGTCGCCGGCCAGACCCAGGCCGCTCCACCAGTCCATCCGCGCCTGGGTCCAGAACTCGAACCAGATCTTGGCCTCGGACGGGTGGCAGAACCACTCCATCTCCATCTGCTCGAACTCACGGGTGCGAAAGATGTAGTTCCTCGGCGTGACCTCGTTCCGAAAGGCCTTGCCGATCTGTGCGATGCCGAACGGCAGCCGCACCCTCGAGGTGTCCAGCACGCCCTTGTAGTTCAGGAAGATGCCCTGGGCCGTTTCGGGCCGCAGGTAGGCGATGTTGTCCTCACCGGAGGCGGCGCCGACGAAGGTCTTGAACATCAGGTTGAAGTCGCGGGCCTCGGTCAGCGTCCCCGGCCCCGAGGCGCCGGGCGCCCAGACATGGTCCCGCTCCGCCGCGTCGAGCTCGGCTAGCGGCACCGACTCGAAGTCCTCCAGCGTGGGCCGGCCGTGGATCGCCTTGCGCGCCGTCCTGAGCGCGGGTTCCGGTTCGCCCTCGAGGTAGGCGAAGAAGGCTGGCGGGTCCAGATCGCGCTTCGGCCGCAGCACCTGCAGGTGGTCCGCCCGGAAGCGGGCCTTCGTCTGCCGGCAGTCGACCATCGGGTCGGAGAAGCCGCCGACGTGGCCGCTCGCCTCCCAGGCCCGGGGGTTCTGGATGATAGACGAGTCGATGCCGACGATGGACAGCGGAGCGCCGTCCGGGCCGATCGGGGGGCACTCGACCATGTCGTGCCACCAGGCGTCGCGCAGGTTGTTCTTGAGCTGGACGCCGAGTGGGCCGTAGTCCCAGAACCCGTTGATGCCGCCGTAGATGTCGGACGCCGGGAACACGAAGCCGCGGCGCTTGGCGAGCGCCACGATGCGTTCCATCCGTTCGCTGCCTGTGGGTTGGGACATCCGCTGCTCCTTCCGCCGGGCCGGCGAGGAAGCGGAACGGTAGCACTGCCGCGCCTGCTCGACGTGCCGAACCCGGACGGCGGCTTGCTACGATCCGCCCTTCCTCCCGCCAGCCCGCCCTGGCGCGCGGCCTGCCGATCTGGATCTCGCCGCCCCTTTCCATCAACTCCGACGAGGTCGATGAGATGATGCGGAGGCTGCTGGCGATGCTCTCCGAGTGGGAGAGCCTGGTCCTGTAGCGGCGCTGCCGACGGTCCCTGTCAGTTGTTGTCGGCGAGGCCTCTCTCTTCCAGCATTCGTTCTAGGTCTGCCAGACGCTCCTTCAGGCTCTCCAGGCGTTCCTCGAGGGCCTTCATGTCGGGGCGCCGCTCTTGGAGGAAACGTTGCACGTGTTCGTGGCGCTCCTTCCACTCGTCGCCGTTGAAGTACTCCTGGATCTTCTCGTGCACGTCCTCGGGTCCTACGAACACGTCGACCTCGCCGTCGCCGTCAAGATCCTCCCGGCCACGCAGGAAGAAGGAAAAGGAACCGGGCTTCAGGTCCTGACGCGGCCGTTCGTCCAGGGTCGTACTGAGGATCTCGACCTTGCCGTCCCGCCAGATCTCGAGATCGGCCGGATCTCCGGCTTCGGCGCGCCGAACCATGGAGGTCAGCCGCCGAGAACTGGGCACGTCCTCGCCTTCGAACCGAGTGAGGATGTCGCCCACCTGAATGCCGGCGCGGGCCGCCGGGCTGTTCTCGGCAACGTTCGAGACCAGGACTCCGCTGTCCTCGGGCACCCCGAAGTGGGCGCGTAGCGGCTCGTTGAGATTGACGAGTTCAACGCCGAGATAGGCGCCGCCGAACAAGCCCACGGAATGTCCGCTCTCCATGGTGTTCCGAAGTGCCTCCTCCAGGGTCGCCCCGGCGCCCCTCGCGCTGATGCGGGCATTTGCCAGATCCTCAGCAGCGGGAATCTTGTCTCCTAGCACGAACACGAACGAGGGCTCGTCTCGACCAAGCGCGCGGGCCAGACTCGCGGCTTCCTCCCCAGAGAGGACCTTGGCTCCGGACTCGCTGAGAACCCTGATCTCGGGCGGAATCTCTGGTGTCTCCTGGGCGAAGGCGCCCGGCGCCCAAGCCAGGGCCAGCGCTGCTGTCAAGGTGAGGACAAGGGGGCGGAAGCGATTGCCGGTTGCATTGCGAGCGGGAAGGCTGTTCGTGGTCATTGCGTGAATCTCCTATTGAATCCTGCGGCCGGCAACGGCGGTGTACCGCACCGGTAGTGGTTCGATGTCCCGCAGATCGAAGAGGACTTCGGTCTGGGGGTCGATGGACACCGGTACGAAGGGCTGGGAGTCCAAGGCCAGTCGGCGCAGCGACTCCAACTCCTCAATGAGTTCCCGGTGTTCGGATTTCAGTTGCTCGATGCTCTCCGCCGTCATCGGCGCCGGTTCGGGCGCCGACTGCCGGGCCCACCAGGCACCGGCGGCGGCCGAGGCGATGACTACAGCGACGCAGGCCGCGGCGAAACGCAGTCGTGCGACTGGCGGGCGGGCCTCATCGGCCCGGACGCGCCGGAGAACGTCGGCCGTGAAGTCCGCCGAGGCTTCGACGCGGGGCAGGCGCTTCAGATCCGGGAGCGCGCGAGGGGTTCCGTCAGAGTCCTTCATCTTTGTCCTCCGTTCCAGTACTCGCTCAGGTCGTCGCGAAGCAGATTCTTGCCGCGGTGGACCCTCGACTTGACCGTTCCTTCGCTGTACCCGAGCGTCTTGGCGATACGCGCGTAGGGCCAGCCTTCGATCTCCCTCAGCACGACGGGTGCACGGTAGTGAAGTGGCAGGCGGCTCAGGGCTCTGGTGACGGCGTCTGCCGCCTCGGCGCCCAGGGCGGTTCTCTGCGGCGAGGGGACCGGCGCACGCTGCCGGTGCTCCGCGGTCAATGACGGCAGCAGTCCGCGCCAGCGGGCGGCCTTGCGTTCCTCGCTGCGAAGCTGGTTCGTGGCGATGCGGAACAGGTACGCTTGGAACTGGCCTCGTTCCCGGTAGCGGCTCGCCGAACGGTAGACGCGCACGAACGCGTCCTGAGTCAGATCTTCGGCGCGTTCGCGGTTGCGGGTCATTTGGGTCAAGTAGTTCACTAGGGGGTTCTTGTAGCGCTCCACGAGCTCGGCGAAGGCCTGCTCGTCGCCCTGATTGACGCGCGCCATGAGCCGTCCGTCGTCCGCGGCGCGGGCCACGTGGGCCGCGTCCGCAGGGGCGGTCATCTGCGCCGCGGTGCTTCGGAGCTTCGTCGGCACCGCCAGCGGGTCGGGCCTGAGCGCGGCCACGGGCATTTCACTCTTACAACGCGCGAGCGCGTGAAGTGTTCCAGCAGAGCGCCCGATGACGGGCGTTCTGCTGGTTCGCGTGTGGCGCGGAACGCGCCACCCGGGTTCCATCCGTGCGCCCGATGACGGGCGTTCTGCTGGTTCGCGTGTGGCGCGGAACGCGCCACTCGGGTTCCCGGTAGACTCCGCTTTTCCCGGCAATCAAGAACAGGAGAAGCGCGAATGACCGTAGCCGAGATGAAGAGCACCCCCGAACCCGGAACCCGGGCGGCGCGTTCCGCGCCGCACGCGAACCAGTCCGCGGGCGAGTCAACGAGCCCGCGGATGGAGTTGCGGGTCGATGTCCAGGACCGCGTCGCCCTGCTGACGTTCAACCGTCCCAAGAAGCTGAACGCCCTTTCCGCCGAGATCACCAGCGGCCTCCAGGAAGAGCTGCCGCGGCTGGCCGCCGACCCCGATGTCGGCGTGATCGTTCTCACCGGCGAAGGTCGCGCCTTCTGCGCCGGCGGCGACGTCTCGGGCATGGGCAAGTCGGGCGGCGCTCCGGCGACGCTCGAGCAGCGGATCGACAGTCTGCGGCGCGGCCAGGAGGCGGCGTGGCTCGTTCATTCCGTTCCCAAGGTCACGATCGCCCTGGTCAACGGCTTCGCCATGGGCGCCGGCCTCGGCCTGGCGGCAAGCTGCGATCTGCGGCTGGCCTCGAGCGCGGCGAAGTTCGGCACCGCGTACTCCAAGGTCGGCTACGGCGGCGACTGGGGCACGACCTGGCAACTGACCCGGCTGGTCGGTCCGGCGGTGGCCAAGGAGCTGTTCTTCACGGCCGACATCATCGATGCGGAGGAGGCGCGGCGCATCGGCCTCGTGAACCGCATCTACGACGCGGAGAGCTTCCACGCGGAGGGGATGGAGTTCGCGTCGCGGCTCGCCCACGGGCCGCTGGTGAGCTATCGCTGGATGAAGGAGAACGTGAACCTGGCGGTGACGCAGGACTTCCGGACCATCCTCGACCGGGAAGCGATCTCGCACATCCGTTGCGGCGAGACCGACGATCACCGCGAGGGCGTCGCGGCCTTCATGGAGAAGCGGGCGCCGCAGTTCACTGGGCGCTGAGCAGACGACGTCGCCGGTATGGCGGCGCCGGGGCAGGCAAGAGCGCCCGAAGCTCCTTCGAGCCTCGGGCGCTTTGGCTGTGTGTTGGAACGGCCGACTGTGCCGTTTCGTGGTGAGCGCGTCTAGAACGAGAAGCCGATGCCGGCCAGGAAGTCGACGGGCTGTTCCGGCAGGGCGTCGCTGTCCAGGGCGTCGATGTAGCTGACGAACGCCGCCCAGGCGCCGCCGGAAAGGCCGAAGGTGACGTTGCCGTCGTACATGCCGCCGGCGAGGCCGTCATAGGCGGCGGCGAAGTCGTCGCCGGCGTAGCCGGCCGAGATCGAGACGCTCCAGGCCAGCGCGCCGCTGGCGTCGCCGCCGAACGAGACGCCGAAGTTGGCGTAGAAGTCCTTGACCTCGTCGATGTCGTAGTACAGGGAGAAGCTGGGGGCGGCGACGATGTCCCAGCCGACCGTGGCGTAGATCTCGCGGGTGCCGTCGAAGGGCGTGTTCGGGAACAGGTACTCGATGAAGCCGACCTCGGCAGAGACCGCGTCCGTGCCGAAGCCGTAGGAGGCCGTGAGATCGATCTCGTTGAACTCGCCGCTCATGTCGTTCGCGTCGTCGATGTCGAGGCTGCCCCAGACGTTGATGGCGAAGCCGCTGTCGTTCGAGGCGGTGACGGAGGGCTGGAACACCGCGCCGTCGGTGAAGGTGATGCCCCGCCAGACGTAGGCCGACGCGAAGTCGAGGGCGTATTCAGCGTCGGCCGACGCCGGAGCGGCGGCCAGGCTGAGCAGAGCGAGTACAACGAAGGTTGCTGATTTCCGGATCATTGGTGACCTCCCTTAGGGCATGGTTGCCGGTAGCGCGTGGAGTTAGCAACACGGGTGCCAACCGCGGCCGGCGCCGGCTGTTCCGGTGTCAAACCGTTGCGAGTCAAGGGCTTCGACCCTATGGTGTTGCGGCCGGTCTTGGTCGCGAATCCCAACCCGTTCGTACAATTTTGTTGCAGGCCGCATGAAGGGCAGACAAACGTGGGCGCACCCGGCGCTAGCCGGCGTAGCGGTTCGGGTCGATGCCGTACTTCTGGATCTTGTAGCCGGTGATCCGCGGCGTGGTGTGCAGCTTGCGCGACGCGGCCGCGATGTTCCCGCGGGCGCTCTTCAGGGCGTCGCGCAGGAGGTCGCGCTCGTAGTTCTCGACCAGGTAACGGAAGCTGCCCGGCGGCTCGGTGCCGGAACTCTCCGCGGTCTGAAGGGTCGGCGGCAGGTGGTGGGGGTGGATCACGTCGTTCCTTGCCACCAGGACCGCGCGTTCGATGCAGCTCTCGAGCTCCCGCACGTTGCCGGGCCAGTGATAGCTCATCAACATGTCGATCGCGGCGCTTGAGAGCCGGCGCACATTGGCGCCGTTGGCGCGCACGTAACGCTCCAGGAAGAAGTCGGCCAGTTGGACGATGTCCGACTTGCGCTTGCGCAGCGGCGGGACGTGGATGGGGAACACGTTCAGGCGGTAGAACAGGTCCTCCCGGAACTCGCCGTGCGCGGTCATGTCGGACAGGTTCTTGTTGGTGGCGGCGATGATCCGCACATCCGCCTTCAGGGTGCGGCTGCCGCCGACTCGTTCGAACTCCCGCTCCTGCAGCACCCGCAGCATCTTGATCTGGATCAGCAGGGGCACGTCGCCGACTTCGTCGAGGAAGATGGTGCCGGTGTGGGCCAGCTCGAAACGGCCCTTGCGTTGATTGATCGCACCGGTGAATGCGCCGCGCTCGTGGCCGAAAAGCTCGCTCTCGATCACGCTCTCGGGAAGCGCCGCGCAGTGGACCTTGACGAAGGGCCGGGTGGCGCGGGCGCTGCTGTAGTGGATCGCCTGCGCCACGAGTTCCTTGCCGGTGCCCGTCTCGCCGGTGATCAGAACGCTCGTGTTGCTGCCTGAGACGATGGCGATCTGGTCGTACACCTCCTGCATCTCGTGCGAGTTGCCGACGATGTTGGCGGGTCGGAAGCGGTCGCGGAGTTGGACGCGCAGGCGCTCGTTCTCCTCCTCGAGCTGCTCCTTCTCCTCCTCGGCAGTGCGGCGCAGCTTGACCGCCTGGGCGATCAGGGCGCCGGCGATCAGGAGCACGCGGACGTCACCCTTCAGATCGTGGTCCGGGTCGTAGGACCGATCGACGCTGAGCGCGCCGTAGGTCTCGTTGCCCGTGCGAATGGGCACGCAAACGAAGGAGACCTCCGCGTTCGTGCCGCGACGGGTGCGGTCGAGGAAGATCTCGGACTCACTCGTCTTCGGGATCACTTGGGGCTCGCCGGTCTCGATCACCTTGCCGGTGACGCCCTCGCCCAGGCGATAGCGGACCTGGGAGGTCTGCTGGCCGCTCAGTCCGTGGGCGACCTCGATGTGGATCTCGCCGGTCTTCCGGTTGAGCAGCGTGATCGTGCCGTGCTTCAGATTCAGGTGCTCGGCCAGCGTTGCGAGCGCGGGGTGGGTCACGTCACGCAGCTCGAGGCTCCCGCCGAGCGTCTGGCTCAGGCGGTAGAGGAGTTCCAGTTCCCTGGGTTCGCGCGAGTTCACAACTGTCCAGCCCACTGTCCAGCCCACTGTCCAGCCCATCGCCGCTGCAGTCGGGACGCAACTCGCCTATGCCGGAAACGGGATCCGAGATGGTAGGGCGCCAACCTCGGAATCGCGGCCGACGTCTCCCTCCTTCGGCGGCGAACCTTCGTTGCCTTCGGCGCGAATCCTGTCACAGCCTGAGTGCGGGCCGCGATAGTTTCGGATCGAGCTTCATGAGTAATCGACCCTCCCATCCTGCCGGCAGCGTGCGCCGCCCGACCGAGTTCGCCGACGGGCAGGGACTGGAACCCCTCGAACCGCTCGATCTCGGCGCCGTCGGGTCCTTCTCGGATCTGCTCGCGGCAATGAAGTCGACTTCCTTCGGAGGCCGTCAGCTTGGCGAGGCGGCGGACGTGCTCCATGACATGGCGGCGGACCCGGACTGCCTGGTGGTCGGCACCTTCACCGGCGCGATGACCGCGGCCAAGCAGGGGCTCGTCCTCTGCGACATGATCGACCACGGGCTGCTCGACGCGATCGTCTGTACCGGGGCCCTGATGGTCCATGGCTTCGTCGAATCCGCCGGGATGATCCACTTCAAGGTTCCGGCGGGCGATGGCGCCCTCGATGACCGCTCCGCGTACTACGCCGGTTTCGACCGCATCTACGACACGCTGGAGCTGGAGAGCAACCTGGACCGCGTGGAGCTCATCGTCCACGCGATCCTGGAGCAGTGGCTTGAAGGCGAGGTCGCCTGTTCGCGCACCCTGAATAGGGCGTTCGGGCGGTGGCTGAGCGAGGGCGAGGGTTCGCCGGCAAAGGCAGAGCCGGGGGAGAGCCGGCCGGTGCGCGGTGTGCTGTCCTCAGCCTGGCGCCGCGGCGTCCCGGTCTACGTGCCCGCGTTCACCGACTCGGAGATCGGTCTCGACTTCGCGCTCTTCAACCGCGTGCGCCGCCGGCGCGGGCGGGCGCCGGTCCAGTTCGATCCGTTCCTGGACCTGGAGCACTACACGGAGCTCGTCGCGGGTGCGAAGCGGCTCGGCATCTTCACGATCGGTGGCGGCGTGCCGCGGAACTGGGCGCAGCAGGTGGCGCCGTACCTCGAGGCCGCGGCGCGCCGGGACGGCGAAGAAGCCGAGCCCCAGCGTTTCCGCTACGGCGTCCGCATCTGCCCGGAACCGGAGCACTGGGGCGGCCTTTCCGGCTGCGGCTACAGCGAGGGCGTGTCCTGGGGCAAGTTCGTGCCCGTCTCCGAGGGCGGCCGCTTCGCGGAAGTGCCCGCCGACGCCACCCTGGTGTGGCCGCTCCTCGTCGCCGGGGTGCTAGAGCGCCTGGGCGTGCGCAGCTAGCGCAGTTTCGTTGCGCGCCCTAGTCGAGCTTGACGGCGGTGCCGATCGCCGGAGTCCGCCATCGTCTTCTCCCTTGTTGCCGCTCTCAGACCGCCTGGCTCGCCGGTAGCTCGTGTCCCGTCTGACAGGTCACGCCGGTACCGCCGAGGCCGCAGTATCCGCCGGGGTTCTTCGCCAGGTACTGCTGGTGGTAGTCCTCGGCGAAGTAGAAATCGGGCGCCTTGAGGATCTCGGTCGTGATCCGGCCGAAGCGGGCGGCGGAGAGCCGCTCCTGGTAGGCCCCGAGGGACGCCTCCGCGGCCCGCCGCTGGTCCGCAGAGTAGACATAGACGCCGGAGCGGTACTGGGTGCCGATGTCGTTCCCCTGGCGCATGCCCTCGGTTGGGTCGTGGCTCTCCCAGAAGATGCGGAGCAGCTCCTCGTACGAGGTCCGTTCGGGGTCGAACACCACGCGGACGACCTCGTTGTGACCGGTCATGCCGCTGCAGACCTCGCGGTAGGTGGGGTTCGGCGTCGCCCCGGCGGCGTAGCCGACCGCGGTCGTCATCACGCCGGGAGCCTCCCAGAACTTGCGCTCGGCGCCCCAGAAGCAGCCGAGGCCGAACATCGCCAGCTCGCTGCCTTCCGGGTACGGGGGCCGCAGTGGCGCGTCGAGCACCCAGTGGCGTGGGGGGACGGGCACGGTCTCGGCGCGGCCCGGAAGCGCCTCGCCCCGCTTGGGTATGCGGGTCTTGTCGAAGAACCAACTCATGGGAGGGGATTGTAGCCCCCGCGGCTCAGGCTGGCGCGCTACTCGCCGGCCGGCGACGTCTTCCCGAACAGGTGCTTGCGGGCCTCCTCGTCGGGCCCCTTGCCGGCGCCGCTGCCGAGACCGCGAGTGTCGCGGCCGACCTCGAAACCTCGGCGGAGCGCCGGCCGCCCCTTGAGCGCGTCGTACCAGCGGCGCAGGTGACGGTACTGATCCAGGTCGATCCCCTGGCTCTTGTAGGTCAACACCCAGGGCCAGCTCATCATGTCGGCGATCGAGTACTCGCCGCAGATGTGTTCGCGGCCGTCCAGTTGGCCGTCCAGCACGGCGAAAAGGCGTAGCACTTCGTTCCGGTAGCGCTCGATCGCGTAGTCGAGCTTTTCCGGTGCGTAGCGTATGAAGTGATTGTGCTGGCCCAGCATCGGGCCGAGATTGCCCGTCTGCCACATCACCCACTGCGTCACGTCGTAGCGCTCGCGGGCGCCCCGGGGCAGGAACCGGCCGCTCTTCTCCGCCAGGTAGAGGAGGATGGCGCCGGACTCGAACATCGCCAGCGGCTCGCCGCCGCCCAGAGGTTCGTGGTCGATGATCGCCGGCATCCGGTTGTTCGGGCTGATGCGCAGGAACTCCGGTTTGAACTGGTCCCCGCGACCGATGTTGACGGGCACGACGCGGTAGGGCAGTTCCATCTCCTCGAGCGCTATCGAGGCCTTCCAGCCGTTCGGAGTGGGCCAGTAGTAGAGGTCGATCATGCGGCGCAAGATAGCAGCGGCGGCGCGCTCTCCGGCGGAGCGCCCGCCTCCACTAAGGGGAGTGGTACCGTCTGATGCTGCCTTGGAGGTAACCAAGTAGTGACAGAGCCGCCAGCACCACTCGACGAACGGGTGCTGGCTCTTGAAGCCCGCGTGCTCGAACTGCAGCGCGAGGTGGCGGCCCTGCGGAGCGCCGGCGAAGAGGGGCCGTCGCAATCGGCGCCGGCGGCGTCGGACATTCCCGACTCGGCTGCCGCGCGGCCATGGGGCACCTCGAAACCCAAGCCCGCTGCAAGGCGCAACGTCGACCTGGAGGCTCTCATCGGCGGCCGCTGGCTGAACCGTCTCGGCATCCTCACGCTCCTCCTCGCCGCCGCCTTCTTCCTCCGCTACGCGTTCGAGAACGAGTGGATCGGGCCGACGGGAAGAGTCCTGATCGGCCTGGTCAGCGGCATCGCTTTTGCCGGCTACGGAGAGTGGCTCGCGGCGCGGGGCATGCGCTACTTTTCCGAGGGGATGACGGCCCTCGGCGCCGGTGTCGTCTACCTCTCCGGCTACGCCGCCTGGGAGTTCTATGCCCTGGTGCCGCAGCCGGTGGCGTTCGCCTTCCTCGCCCTGGTCACGGCGGGCGTCATTGCGCTGTCGGTGCGCCGCGACTCCCAGCGCCTGGCGGCCCTCGCGCTTGCCGCCGGCTACCTGACGCCGGCCCTGCTGAGCACCGGCGAGGACGCGCAGGTCGTGCTCTTCAGTTACCTCGCGCTCCTCAGCGCCAGCCTGCTGACCCTGGCTCTCGTGCGCGGCTTCCACGCCTTGGCGCCGGCCGCTCTGACCGCGACCGTCGTCTACTTCGTTGCCTGGTCGCTGCAGTTCTACGACCCCGATCGGCTGGTCTCGACCGCTCTCTTCGGGACGCTGTTCTACGCCATCTACACCGCGCTCCCGCTTGCCCGAGCCCGGCTGGCCCGCCGCCTGCGCCCGAGCGAAATCGGTGTGCTGGCGGCGACGCTCGGCTTCTACGTGCTGCTGCTCCAGCAGCTTCTGTACGACGAGCACCGCTGGCTGCTGACCGGCGCCGTTCTGCTCCTGGCGGCGCTCCATCTGGCGATCCCTCGCGCGCTCGGAAGCTGGAACGCGGCCGAAGGGCGCCGTGCCCTTCACCTGCAGCAGCTCTTCGGCGTCCTGGCCGCGCTCCTGGCCACGATCGCCTTCCCGATCCGGCTTGAAGGCGACTGGATCACGATCGCGTGGACCGCCGAAGCCGTCGCGCTGGCAATCGCCGGGGCGCGCCTGCCGTCGCTGTGGATGCGCGCGTTCTCGGTTGTGCTCTTCGCCGTCGTCCTGTTGATGACGCCGCAGGCCCTCCTCGGTTCGGCCGATCGGGACCTGCTCGTCAACCTCCGCTTCCTCACCCTGGCCGGCGCGGCGACCGGGCTCGCCGTTGCCGCGCTCTACGTGCGCCGCCGCCTGAAGGTCAAGGTACGGATGGAGGGTGGGCTATGGGCTGGCGCTCTGGTCATCGCCAATCTGCTCGCGCTGGTCGGCGTGTCGCTCGAGGCTTGGGACTTCGTCCAGGGACTCAGCCTCGATCTCGACCTGGACCTCGCCGCCCAGGTCGTCCTGTCGGCGCTGTGGCTGCTGTGGGCGGCCGCGCTGATCGCCGCCGGCATCCGTCGCAGCGCCCCCGGCCTGCGCTGGCAGGGTCTGGCGCTCCTTCTGGTCGTCGTCGCCAAGACCTTTCTCGTCGACCTGTCCTTCCTGGACCAGGGCTACCGGATCCTCTCCTTCCTGATCGTCGGCGCGCTGCTGGTGGCCGTTTCCTTCCTCTACCAGCGCATCCGGCGGGGGGATCCCTCGATAGAATGAGCCCGTGCGCTTCCCTGCAGCGGTCGAGCGGCTAGGCACGGAAGCGCGAAGCCGCGTGGAGGCTGCGCGTCACGACCTCACGTTGCGTGCGGCCTCGAGGACGCCGAATTCGGTCCCGAGCACGCGATCCGCGAGGCGGAAGGCACGGGCTGCTTCCGGGGCCGAGGGTAGCCCGGGCTCGTTTCGATCCTGATCCAACGTGAAACTCACGAAGCCGCCGATGGGGCCGGGTCCGAACAGGATCGAGGCGTCCGCTTGTTCGCCGCGGGCGGCCTTGCGGTAGTCGTCGCCGTCTCTTCTGAGGTCGATCGTGCCGGTCTCCGTGAGCCTCCTGCGGATCGCCCTGCCGCCGCCGCATACGCGGTGGGCGTCGGTGGCCTCGACCACCGAGCGTTCGAGGAGTTCCGGCCGGTAGTCGAGCGGTTCGCCTTCGGCGATGGCCAGGCAGAGCGGCGTGAGCGGGAAGTCGCCGAGCGCGCCGGCCAGGGTGCTGATCCCGGCGCCGAGCCGTGGGTTGAGTTCCGTCGGAAGGAACCCCTCTTCGGCCAGGACGCCGTCGATGCTGAACGATCCGCGGAAGCCGACCCGGTCGCGCAACGCGGCGCCAACGCGGCGGGCGAGTTGGCGCATGGTCTCGCGGTCTTCGGGGCTCGGGTCGAACCAAGTGGAGCAGCCGGCGTAGAGCAGGCGGTCGCCTGCCGCCGGACGGAGCACCAGCATCTCCACGGGGCGAAAGGTCGCCACTGCTTCCGGGAACACGATGCCGTGGATACTCGCTGAAATCCCCTCCAGGAAGGGCATGACGCGCACGCGGTCCGCAATCCGCGACAGAGACGCCGCTGCCTCCCGTCCGTCGTCGCCGGGTCGGACCCAACGTAGCCCGATGGCGCCGGCGTGCGTGCCGTCCCGGGCGTCCGCTGCCCACACCGTGCCGTTGCCGCGATCCAGGGCGGCCGCCGCGGCTCGGAGCGCCTCGTACTCGGCGGGGACGATCCGCAACGGCGCGCGCGGCACCCCGACCGTGTCCCAGAAGGCGTCGATCGCCACCTTGTCTTCGAGTGCCCTCCATGCCTGTGGGCGGGGTGCGTAGGCACTTCGCCCGGCCACCGGCTGAGGGTCGGCGAGCGGGTCCGTGTGCAGGGTCCGGGCCGTGCCGTCCGGGTCCCAGGCGTCGACGGCGCGCTGGACTTCGGGCGGGAGGTCTGCCAGCGCGCGGTCCAGTCTTCGCTGGTGATCGACGGGATCCTCGCCGGTGACTTCGAGCACCCGCAGTTCCGCTTCTTCTCTCGGCGGCACGGCGCCTGTTCCTCTGCTGCCCGCGATCAGAAACGGTCGTGCCACGCCGAGCGGTCCGAGTTGACGGGCCACGTTGCCGAGGAGGACTGCGATGATCCCCGGTAGGACGAACTTGTGGCCGGCGAAGACCGGCCGGAGCAGTTGCTCGTAGTACGCCCTCGCCTCGTCAAGGAGGGGCGGATTCTGCGTGTCGCTCACGATCAAGCTCCTTCGGTGCCGGACGATCAAGAACCGGAGGACTCATCGACAGGACGGCCACTCCGGCAGCGGAGAGGTCCGTCGGTGGATGTTCAGGATGTCGGACGGTGGCCGACGGGACGGACCTCTTCCCTGGCGCCGCACATCTGCATGGCGCCGGAAGTCAGGTTCTGCGTCGCGTGGGCCCTATCCATGGGCGGCGGACGTTAGCACGCGTGAGGCTCGATGGCGCGAGGATTCGCCGGAGCGTCGCTCCGCATCGGATGCGGGCGAGACGCCCGCGTTCCCTGAGCCGGAGGCGCCTACTCCGGCACCACGCCGACGTCTGCCGCGCATCAATCCCGTGACGACGTTGCTGAACCCGATCGTATACTCGGCGCTCATGGCACATTGCTGACCAGCGTGCGCGAACAGACCCTCTACCCGCCGGTCAAGGCGTTCCTCGAGGCACAGGGCTATGCCGTCAAGGGAGAGGTCAACGGTTGCGACCTCGTCGCGATCCGGGGCGAGGAACCGGCGTTGGTTGTCGAACTGAAAACGAGTTTCTCCTTGCCGCTGGTGTTCCAGGGGATCGCGCGACAGGGCCTCTCCGACAACGTCTACCTCGCCGTTCCACCGTTCTCCGGCCGCACGACCCGCCGCAAGGATGCACTGGCGCTGTGCCGCCGGCTCGGGCTCGGGCTGCTGACGGTCCGGCTTGAGCCCTCGCCGTTCGTGGAGGCGCTGCTCGACCCGGCGCCTTACCGGCCGCGCCGGCGCAAACGCAGCATCGAACGGTTGCTGCGGGAGTTCCAGCGCCGGGTGGGCGACGCGAACCAGGGTGGCTCGACCCGCCGTCCGATCATGACTGCCTACCGGCAGGACGCCCTGCGCTGCGCCGCCCATCTTCGCCTCAACGGTCCGACCAAGGCTGCCGTCGTCGCCAAGGCGGTCGGAGTCGCCCGGGCCAGGGCGATCATGTACGCCGATCACTACGGCTGGTTCGAACGCCCCGCCGATTCGCCTCGCGGTGTCTACGGCTTGACGCCGATGGGCCATGCGGCACTTGAGCGGTACGCCGATACCGTGGCGGCGCTGGAGCACGGCGACGAGTAGCCTATGAAGGTGACCAGCAAGCCCAGGAGCGGCCGGCTGTTCGAGGATGCCGGGGCATCGGGGACCGGGTCTGCCGCGCCGCTCGCCGACCGAATGCGGCCGGCCGCGTTCGACGAGTTCGTGGGCCAGCAGCACATCCTCGCCGAGGACAAGGTGCTGCGGCGATCGATCGAGGCGGACCGGGTGCCGTCGCTTCTGTTCTGGGGGCCGCCCGGCTCTGGCAAGACGACGTTGGCGCGGCTGATCGCCACCGTGACGAGCGCCCACTTCGAGCCGGTGAGCGCGGTATCGGCCGGCGTGGCGGACTTGCGCCGGGCCGTCGCCGGCGCACGGGAACTCCGGTCGCTCTACCAGCGCCCGACGATCCTGTTCGTCGACGAGATCCATCGCTTCAACAAAGCGCAGCAGGACGTGATCCTGCCCCACGTCGAGGACGGCACGATCACCTTCATCGGGGCGACGACGGAGAACCCGTCCTTCGAGGTCAACGCGCCGCTCCTGTCCCGCTGCCGCGTGTTCACTCTGCACGCGCTGCACGCCGACGCGATGACCAGCATCGTTCAGCGTGCACTGAGTGACGAGAAGCGCGGGCTGGGACTACTGGCCCCGGAGTTGGACGCGGACGCCCTGTCGCACCTGGTGAACATCGCGAACGGAGACGCCCGCGTCGCCCTGAACGCCCTCGAGATGGCGGTCGTCGCGGCCGAGCCGGACTCCGACGGCGTGCGCCGGATCGGCGTCGAGGCCATATCGGACGCCCTGCAGCGACGGACCCCGCAGTACGACAAGGCCGGCGACAGCCACTACGACACGATCTCGGCCTTCATCAAGTCGGTGCGCGGCTCCTCGCCAGACGGCGCGCTCTACTGGCTGGCCAGGATGCTGGAGGCGGGCGAGGACCCTCTGTTCATCGCGCGGCGCCTGGTCATCCTGGCCGCCGAGGACATCGGGCTCGCGAACCCGGGAGCGCTGCCGGTCGCGGTCGCCGCCCAGCAGGCGGTTCATTTCATCGGGCTGCCCGAGGGCCGCATTCCCCTGGCCGAGGCGACTGTGTACCTGGCGACCTCGCCCAAGAGCAACGCCGCCTACGTGGCCCTCGGGCGCGCAACGGAGGACGTGCGGAACGCCCCGAACGAACCGGTGCCGCTGCACCTGCGCAACGCGCCCACGGGGCTGATGCGCAACATGGGCTACGGCGCGGGATACAAATACGGCCATGATGCCGAAGGGCACTTCGAGGCGCAGGAGTACCTGCCGCCCGGCCTGTCAGACCGCCGCTACTACGAGCCGTCGGACCAGGGTTCCGAGGCCGCCATTGCCGAGCGCCTGCGCCGCTGGTGGGGCGACGACGAGTAGCGGATGCGGGCGAGACGTGTCGGTCGTATGCACCCCTGGGAACCCGTGTGGCGCGACCCGCGCCACACGCGAACCACTCCGTGCGCCCGTCATCGGGCGCACGGATGGCACGCGGGCGTCTCGCCCAGGGCGTCCCTGAGGGCCGTGAAGTCCGTGTGGGAGATGCCGTCGGCCAAGGGGTTCTGCCGCGCGAAGTTGACGGCGATGCGCTGGGGATCCCGCTCGGCCACGAAAGCGCCGATCACGGGCTGCCAGCCCGGATCGCCTTCGATCACGATCCACATGTCGATGTCGTTACGGCGCATGGCGCCCGGCAGGACGTAGTCGAACTTGTCGTGCCGGATCATGCACGAGGTTCCCATCTCGAGCGCACATCGTCGGTGACGGCGGTCTGAGCCGGCGCGTTGACGGCAACGGAGGGCTGCGGTGAGAACGATCGGCAGCGGTGAGTGCATCTTCTTCTCCTGGAACTGGATCGGGCCACTACAGCCACCGGCCCCGGCCCTTGGTCTCGCCGGCTGCCGGGACCGCTTGCCGCTCGCGGGTCGGACGCACAGCCGATAGCGTCGGGCGCCGTTCCGAAGCCGAGCCCTTCACCGCACCGCTCCAGGGAGACACTGCATGAGAATCGAGTCGTACCGCGTCTTGCCGCTACCGCTGTTGCTACTGCTCTCCGGGGCTGCCTGCGGTGGCCCGCCGGCGGAGCAGGCGGCCCCGGACGCGGCCACCCTTGGCGCCACCGTCTCCCGCACCGAGGAGCGGCCCGCCTGCCGGGACGCCACGCCGCTCCGCCAGGCGCTCTTCGGCGACCTGCACGTCCACACCAGTTTCTCGTTCGACGCGGCGGCCAACAGCACCGGCGCCACGCCCGCGGACGCCTACCGCTTCGCCAGGGGCGAGGCGATCCCGTTCTTCCCGATCGGCGCCGGCGGCGAGCCCGAGGGCAGCATCTCCATCGATCGTCCGCTCGACTTCGTCGCCGTCACCGACCACGGCGAGTTCCTGGGCGAGCGACGCCTGTGCCGGGATCCGGAGTCGCCCCGCTACGACACGGAGTTCTGTCGCGAAGCGCGCACGAGCGAGCGCCGGGGCATGCAGATGCTCGGAGCGGTGATCACGACCGAGACGCCGCGCCGGATCGCCGAGGTGTGCGGCGAATCGGGCGAGTTGTGCCTCGAGTGGGCGAAGAGCCCGTGGCAGAGGATCATCGAGGCAGCCGAAGACGCGTACGACCGCACCGAGGAATGCAGCTTCACCAGCTTCGTCGGCTACGAGTACACGGGCACCCCCGGGATCTCCAACTACCACCGCAACGTCATCTTCCGGGGCTCGGAGGTGCCGGACCTGCCGGTGTCGTACATCGACGCGCCGACCGACAGTCAGCTCTGGCAGGGGCTGGACGCGGTCTGCGGCGAGGGCAGCGCAGACCCAAACTGCGACTACCTGACCATTCCTCACAACAGCAACCTGGCGAACGGCCGGATGGGCCCGTACCGCGGCCTGGAGGCGACACTCGAGAACCGCCGCGCCTACTCGCGCAAGCGCCTGGAGCGCGAGCCGATCATCGAGATCTTCCAGCACAAGGGCGGCTCGGAGTGCATCAACGGCCTGTCATCAGTCTTCGGCGAGCCCGACGAGCTCTGCGACGTCGAGGCGGTGCGGGTCATGGGACGCGAGGAGGTCTTCAACACCCTGGACCAGACGGAGCAGCGCATGGTGACCACGGAATGCGCCCCCGGTGAGAACGGGAGCGCCGGCATGGTCGGCGCCGGCTGCGTCGCCCGGTCGGACTACGTGCGTTCCGCTCTGCTCGAGGGCCTGGAAGAGGAGATGGCGACCGGCCTCAACCCGGCCAAGCTCGGAATCGTCGCCTCGACGGATACGCACACCGCGACTCCCGGCGCCGTCTCGGAACGGGACTGGGAGGGCCACGTCTCCGTCGAGTCGACGCCGGAGGAGCGCCTCCAGCCGGGGCTGCTGACCAGCGGCATCGACGGCAACCCCGGCGGTCTGGCCGGCGTGTGGGCGGTCGAGAACTCCCGCGACGCGATCTTCGACGCCATGGAGCGCCGCGAGGTGTTCGGCACCTCGGGGCCGCGGATCAAGCCCCGCTTCTTCGGCGGCTGGGACTACCCGGCGAACCTCTGCGACCAGACCGACCTGCTCGAGCGGGCGTACGGCGGCGGCGTTTCGATGGGCGGCGATCTGCCGGGGACGGGACCCAGGGAGGCGCCGACCTTCCTCGCGTTCGCCGCCCGCGACCCGGCGGACGGCGCCGGGCTTCTCCAGCAACTCCAGCTCATCAAGGGCTGGATCGCCGCCGATGGAACCGGGCGTTACGAGGTGATCCCGATCGCCGGGTCGCCCAACAACGGAGCGAGCGTCGACCCGGTGAGCGGCGAACGCTCCGGCGACGGCCACGACAGCCTCTGCACCGTCTACCGCGACGAGGAGTTCGATCCTGGCCTGCACGCCTACTACTATCTTCGGGTGGTCGAAAACCCCAGCCTGCGGTGGAGCGTCCACGATTGCCTGCGCCTGGCGCCGGAAGCCCGTCCGGCGGTGTGCACCGACGGTTCCTATCCCGAGGCGATCCAGGAGATGGCCTGGACATCGCCGATCTGGTACCGGCCGGGGGACACAGAGTGATGCGGTTCGGCAACCAGGCCGCCCAGCGGATCGCTCTCGCTGCCGCTCTCCTCGCCGGCTGCGTCGATGCCGGCGTGAACCACACCGCGGCCGCCGGCGAGGAGTTGACGCTGGGCGAGAGCCTGGTGGCGCGTGGCCAGGAACTCGAGCTCGACACGGTCCGGACGCCGCCGCCGGGTGACTTCATCGAGCACGAGGCGGCCGGGTTCGCCAAGGTTCTGTGCTCCGCGGTCTTCCTGACCGGGCTCGACTTCGAGGACGCCCAGCGCCAGATCGGCGGGTTCACGTCCCGCCACCGGTACCGGGACCGGCTGCCGGGACGCCGGCTCGACCGGGAGAACCGGCGGGTTCACATCACCACGGACACGGGAGTGACCCGGACCGCGGTGCTGCACGGTGACCAGGGCTGCGTCGCGCTCCCCCAGGGCGAGGACGCCCCCTTCTACGAGACGGTTCCGGTCACGACCGCGCTGCGCGAGGATGCCCCCTGGCCGATGGGCGACCGCTTGCCCGACGAGCCCCTGCCCGAGGACGTGGACGCGGCGAAGCTGCAGGCGGCGGTGGACGCTGCCTTCGAGCCGGAGGCGATGACGCTCGCCTTCGTCGTGCTCCACCGCGGCCGCCTGATCGCCGAGCGATACCGCGAGGGCATCGACAAGGACACTCCCCTCGAGAGCTGGTCGATGAACAAGAGCCTGTCGGCGACGCTGATGGGGGTGCTCATCCAGCAGGGCGCGTACACGCTCGACCAGTTGGCCCCGGTCGACTCCTGGCACGAGGACCCCGACGACGTGCGCGGCACGATCCGCATCCAGGACATCCTCCGGATGTCGAGCGGCCTACGCTGCGTCAACGCAGGCGACCCGGAGTACGACGAGGAGGAGATGGGCTATCCGGACCACCTCTACCTCTACACCGGCACGGTCGACTCCCACATCTGGGCCAGCCAACGCCCGCCGCAGTGGCCGCCGAACACGGTCGGCCGCTACCGGAACTGCGATCCGATCCTGATCAACCACCTGGTGCGACTGGCGGTCGAGGGTCGCGGCGAGAACTACCACCAGTTCCCGCAGCGGAACCTCTTCGACCGCATCGGCGTCCGGCGCTTCGTGGCGGAGACGGACCCCTACGGCAACTTCCTGCTGAACGGCTACGGCTTCGGGGCCGGCCGCACCTGGGCACGTCTCGGCCGGCTCTACCTCGACGACGGCGTGTCGCCGACCGGAGAGCGGGTGCTGCCGGAGGGCTACACGGACTTCGTGAGCACCCCGGCGCCTTCGTGGGTCGCGGATGGCCGGCCGATCTACGGCGGCTTCTTCTGGGTCAACCAGCCGCCTCGGGGCGGCGGGAGACGCTACCCCTCACTGCCTGAGAGCGCCTTCAGCATGCAGGGCGCGGGCGGCCAGAGCACGATCATCGTGCCGTCCCACGAGATGGTGGTCGTCCGCCTCGGTCTGTACGAGGGGTCTTTCGGCGGCTATGCCGACGAGGCGCTGCAGAACGCGCTGGCCCTGCTGGTGGAGGCGATTCCGGAAGCCGTCGACGACTGAAGCACCGGGAACTCCTCGTCCTCGCACTCAGCAGCAGCTTCAACTGCCGCAACTGTTTCCCTTTCAGGATTTGTTATACGGGAGTATAATCTCGCGCATGCACACCACCAATCTGCGCAAGGTCGGCGGCTCGGTCATGCTCGCGGTGCCCCCGGTGCTTCTCGATCTCCTGAAACTCGGCGCTGGCGCCAGAGTGGATATCGGCATCGAGGGCGACCGCCTGATCGTTGCGCCCAGAACCCGTCCAAGCTACTCGCTCGACGAGCTGCTGGCGCAGTGCGACGAGACCGCCCCGGCCGACGACGAAGATCGGGCATGGCTCGATGGCCGGCCTGTCGGCAACGAACTGTTGTAGTGCGCCGCGGCGAGATCTGGCTCGTCAGCCTCGATCCCACCGCTGGCCATGAACAACGGGGGACACGGCCGGTCGTAATCGTGTCCCCCGCACGCTTCAACGAGCTGACCAGGACGCCGGTCGTCCTTCCGATCACTACAGGTGGAAACTTCGCGCGTCAGCGCGGCTTCACGGTCTCGCTCGACGACGTGGGTACCCGAACGGTCGGCGTGATCCGTTGCGACCAGCCGCGCACCCTGGATCTCGCCGCCCGGAACGGGAAACGTCTCGAATCCGTCTCCGAGCAGATCATGCACGAGGTGCTGGCTCGCCTCGCCGCAATCCTGACGTAGACGGAGCCTCATCGGGATGTAAAGGGCGCCGGTGTCCGCTTGTGACACCTATACTTGGCCCCGATGGATCGTCGCGTTCTGCTGGACAACGTTCGCCGCACCAGACTGCCGCCGGGCGGCCGGGACAGAGCGAAGAGCGACGCGCGACGAATCGCCGCGTTCCTCAAACGCCACGGCGCCCGCCGTGTCGTCGGCATCGGTTCCGCATTCGTACCGGGACGCCGCTTCACCTGGCGTTCCGACATCGACCTTGCCGTGGCCGGTCTCCGGGCGGACCGCTTCTTCGAACTCTCCGCCCGGGCCGCGGAGTTGACCGAGCTGCCGCTCGACATCATCCCGATCGAGTCGGCTACGGAACCGATGCGGAAGGCGATCCTCGAAGAAGGGGTCGACCTGTGAAGCTGGATGAGGCGTTCGCCCGCCGGCTCGCCGCCGAGATCCGCGGTGAGTTCGTCAGTCTCGGACTTCTTGAGGAACAGAGCGCTGCGGCGCCGCAGGAGAACGACACCTTCTCGCTGCGAGCCCGCGGGTCGATTCTCCACGACTTCTACAACGGCATTGAGCGTGTCTTCGTTCGCATCGCGGAGGAACTCAACGGAGGGGTTCCCAAGGGCGACCAGTGGCATCGTCAACTCGTCAAGGACATGAGCCTGGAGATTCCCGGTGTCCGCCCAGCGGTGATCGACGAGGATCTGGCGCGGTCTCTCGGGGACTTCCTGCGGTTTCGCCACGTCTTCCGTAACGTCTACGGCTTCGCCCTGGAGGAGCAGCGGATGCGGCCGCTGGAAGACCGGCTGCCGGCGGTTCTCCGCGCCTTTCGCCGACAGGTGGGCGAGTTTCTTGCCTGTATGGTGGGCGACGTTGGCGTCGGTCTCGACCCGGCGTCGGGGGAAGAGCCTGAGGCATGATGGGAGCGTTCGCGGTCGTGATCACGGCTGCGTAGTCGTCACTAGCGCATAGAGGAGTTCCTCCGGTAGTTCTACTAGAGGGGCACCGGAGTATCAGCGAAACGGTCAAGTCAGTACTGAGAATCGCCAATGCCTGCGAGGAAGCATCACTACGTTCCGCAGTGGTATCTGCGACGATCTCGCCAAGCGGGACTTCTATGCGGCCCCTACTTTGACCGTTGACGACATCGCTTGGCTTTCGAGGTTTGTCATGAGCCAGAACGCAACGGCACGACCCATGTCGGAATCCATCCTGGAAAGAGCGTTGTTCCAGTCCACGATGAGGACTCAGGTGATGCATTCGCCGTCAGCCGGACATCGGCCAGGCCGAGTTGATTCGTTGGCTGAGCGAACTCGTGAATCACCTGACCGTCACCCGCGGGATGCGTATCGCCGCCTTGATGCAGTGCAAGTTCATCCTGGCCCGAAAGGTGCGCCAGAAGATTGCAGGCATTCGCCAGATGGAGCGGAAGCGGGTTCACCGGCGATACCTGTTCGATCCCGGTGCCAGAGTCGAGGTTTCTTTCGAGCACCGATTCGCCTTTCGGGATGGCATGTACCACGGCCAACGCCTCTATCGCGGCCGGTGGAAGCCGAATCGGCATTTCCTCGGACCCGACCAGGTTCCGGCTTTCGACGGCGCGTCAGACGGCGAGGAGTTCCAGTGCGCCCAGGCAATCGACAACCTGCCCGGTGTGCGCTTCTGGGTCCGCAACGCTGCGAACCACCCGGAGTCTTTCTGGCTGCCCACTGCGACGGGCAGGTTCTACCCCGACTTCGTGGTCCAGTTGGAGGATGGCCGGCTCCTTGTCGTCGAGTACAAGGGCGCCCACCTTGCCGAGGGCTCAGATACGGCCGAGAAGAGAGCCATCGGTGAACTCTGGGAGCGCTGGAGCGACGGCAGGGGGTTGTTCCTCATTGCCGAGAGATCGCGCCAAGGCAGGGACGTGACGTCCCAGCTTCAGGAGAAGATAGGGCGGTGAGGGCGGACCGCAGTCGGCCCGAGACCCCGCGGCCCGCTTCCGGCCTGGTTGGCTACGCGTCAGGCTTGGCGGTGATCAGCACGTTGCCGAGAGACTCGGCATCGACTCCGAGTTCCTCGTCGCCCGCGGGGAACTCGTTCGCCTGCATGATGTAGGTGACGATGTTCAAGTAGGTCTGCCGCGGCAGACTTCCCGGGTCGTCGGTCGGCATGGTGGTGCGGATCGCCTCGAACAGCTCGTGGACCGTCTTGTTCCCCCACAGGAACTGGAAGCTCACGCCGACCAGGCTCGCAGAGTTGCTGCCCCCGCCCAGGTCCTCGGCGTGGCAGGAGGCGCAGGTCTCGCGGTAGGCCGCGGCGCCCAGTTGCGCCTGCTCCGCCGTGTAGACGCCGTCCCAGACCGTCGCGCCGACCTCGGTCGCCGGCGCGACCTGGTCTGCTACGGCGGTGCGCGCCCGCGCCGTAGCCGCCGGCAGGTCAGCCGGTAGCGCAAAGACGTGGATCGAGTTGCCGTTGTTCGGGCGGCGGATGTGGGGGATGAGATCCCGCGGCAACATCGTCGCCCAACTGGCGCCGCCGGTTCCCACCGGGATCGCGATGAACTGGCGGCCGCCCGCGAGGTAGGACACCGGGAAGCCCTGGGCGGAGGTGGGCAACCGCGTCTGCCAGAGGATCTCTCCGCTTCGCGCGTTGTAGGCGTAGACGTTGCGGTCGTAGTCGCCCGCGAAGGTCACGCCGCCGGCCGTCGACATCGCGGCGGTGTTGATCGGTGATGCCGTCCGGTGGCGCCACATGATGTCGCCCTCGACCACGTCGATCACGAGCAGCTCGCCGAGGTTGCCGTCCGAGTACGGGTGCAGGGTGTTGACGCGCTTGACCGGACCCACGCCGCCGCCGCCGAGGACGCGTTCGACGGGGCCGAAGGTCGCCAGCTCGCAGTTCATCGTCATCGGGATGTAGAGGGCCCGGGTGTTCGGGTCGTACGACATCGCCCGCCAGCTCTTGAACCCCGACGTGCTCGGGCACATGTTGATCTCGACGCCGATCTCGGGGACCATCCCCTCGCGGTACGTCACTTCGCCGGTCTCGCGGTCGACGTCGACGATGTTCTGATAGCCGACGTCGGTGGCGCCGAGGAACTCGCCGGTTTCCCGGTCGAGCTGCCAGAGGATGCCGAGCTTGCCCATCTTGAAGAGCCGCTTCCTGCCGTCCACATCGATGAGGAGCGACTCGAACACCTCATCCATGTCGTGGGTTTCGCCAGGCAGGTACTGGTAGTACCAGAGCAGTTCGCCGGTGTCGGGATCGAGCGCGAGGCTCGAGTTCGTGTACAGCGCGTCGCCGTCGGTGCCGCGCACAGCTCGGGCCCACGGCTTGGCCTGGGCGGTGGCCCAGTAGACGATGTTCAGTTCCGGGTCGTAGCTGCCGGCGATCCAGGCGTCGCTGCCGGCCCGGAAGCGCAGGGGCAGATCGCCCCAGGTGTCCCCGCCCGGATCTTCCGGGCGCGCGATCGTCGAGGTGCGCCAGATCTCTTCGCCGGTCGCCGGATCGTGGCCGGTGATGAAGCAGACGTCGTCCTTGTAGCGGTCGCAGCCGGTGATGCCGGTGACCAGTTTGCCGTTGGCGATGATGGGGCCGGCGGAGTAGCGGTAGCCGAGGGCCGGGTCGGCGGTCCGGGTCTCCCAGACCAGTTTCCCGTTGCGCGCGTCGAGCGCCAGGATCGTCGCCCGGCTGGTGGCGGCGAAGATGCGGTCGCCGAAGATCGCGATGTTCTTCTGCACCCCGCTGCCGAACGAGCCCTGCTGCTCGGCCTCGAGGTCGGGCCGGTACTCCCAGATCAGGTCGCCGTTGGCGGCGTCGAGCGCCTGGACCACGCCGCCGGGATGCGGCAGGTACATGACCCCGTCGTGGATCAGCGGCGCCGCCTCCTGGGGGCCGGTGTCGTCCATCGCCCACGCCCACACCAGTTGGAGCTGGCCGACGTTCTCGGTCGTGATCTGGTCGAGCGGGCTGTAGCCCCAGGCGTCCTGCGTCCCACGCCAGTGGAGCCACTGCCCCGGTTCCGGGTTGCGCAGCATCTCCTGGGTGACCGGCTCGAAACCGGTTTCCTGGGCCGCGACGCCGGTCGCTGCGAGCAGCACCGCGACAAGACAGTTCAAGCACCTCATTCGGAAGGCGCGAATGCTACTTCACGGCCGGAGGCGGTGTTGGAACTCACCGCGGGAGCCGGTGGTCGAGGACCATCTCCTCGGTGAGCGCGGTGCCGAAGCCCGGTTCCTCGGGCGCCAGGAAGTGACCGTCGTCGAACGGCGCCTGCATCGCGTCGAGGATGGCGGAACCGGTGGCGAAGCTCTCGGCCATGGTGCAGCTTGGGGCCGTCAGCGAAATCGGCAGCCCCCACAGGCTGCCGCCGCGGTGGGGCACCAGTTCGAGACCGGCCGCTTCGACCTGCGCCGCGATGCGTCGTGCAGCGGTGAGCCCGCCGCACCACGTGATGTCGGGCTGCAGGACTTCGGCGGAACCGAGACGCACCAGCACCTCGAAGCCGTACTCCGTGTACTCGTGCTCGCCGCAGGCGACCTTGGTCCAGCCGGGGCCGCCGCCGCCGATCTTCTCGACCAGTTCGGCGTACCCGAACACGTTGTCCGGGGAGAGCAGCTCCTCCATGAAGTAGAGGTTCGCCGGTCGCAGGCGATCCGCGATGCCGACCGCCCAGTCGACGGTGCCGTTGCGCGAGACGCAGTCGGTCATCAGGTTGCCTTCCGGTCCCATTGCCTCGCGGGCGGCCAGCACGTCCTCGATGCCCCGGTCGGTGTCGGCCTTCGTGCTGTGCGGACCGATCGGCAGGATGCGCTTGAAGTGGCGGATGCCCTGGCTCTTGCCTGCGGCGATGTCGCCGCCGGTCTGGTAGACGGCGATCCGGTCGTCCGGCTTGCCACCGAGCAGGGCGTGAACCGGCTTGCCGGCGTGCTTGCCCGCGATGTCCCAGAGCGCGTTGTCGATGGCGCTGAGCGCCATGGCGAACACGCCGCGCCGCCCGTAGAGCAGGGCCGAGCTGTACATCTGGTCCCAGAGTTGTTCGACGTTGAGCGGATTGGCGCCGACCAGAAGGTGCCGCAGATGGCCGTCGATGATCTCGACCGCCGCGCTGCCGCCGGCGCCCATACCGAAGCCTGTGACGCCGGCGTCCGTCTTGACGATCGCGATGATCGCCGACGGGAGCTGCTCGAAGGGTCCGCCGTAGCGCCAGCGTCGCGGATCGTCGTCGCCGGAGAAGGCGGGCGGGTCGAGCAGGCCCTCCGAGCGTTGGTTGATGTAGACGGTGTAGGCGTCGACCGAGCTGATCCGGATCCGGCTTGGGTCGTCGTTTTCCTGCCGTGTTGTGCGGGCACGCGCGACCCCCGCTGCCGGAGTGGACGGGCCGGCGAACCCTGCGGATGCCGCAACCGCGGCCAGACCGGCGCCGCGGCCGAGGAAGTCTCGGCGACTCGATTGTCCAGGCCCGGCGGGGTAGTGCTGACTCATGACGGATGCTCCGATGTGTTGGCTGTGACGAAGTCCGTGAAGATCTCGGTGGCGAGGTCGGATTGGTCGATGATGTCACTTGGAAGGCCGGTGCGGGCGACAGGTCCGAGCTTCCGGAGTCGGCCCCGTTGCGGCTGCTACAGTCCCCGCCTTGTCCTGAAGACGGCGAGGAAACGGAGGCGCTGGAGTGAAGAGTACTGGCCGGCTCGAACGCGGGTTGGTGGTTGTGACCCTTACTCTGAGCGTCGGGTTCGGCGCCGCATTGTCAGCCCAGGGGGCGTCGGGGTCGACGTTCGTGCCCGTGACGGACGAGATGCTCCAGAACCCGCCGGCGTCGGAGTGGCTGATGTTCCGTCGCACGCTGGACAGTTGGGGTTACAGCCCGCTGGACCAGATCGATCGCGAGAACGTGCAGCGGTTGAGCCTGGTCTGGGCACGCGAAGTCGGCGTGGGGACATCCGAGATCACACCCCTGGCGTATGACGGCGTGCTCTACATTCCCTCGGTCGACGATGTGATCGAGGCGGTGGACTCGGCGACCGGGGACTTCATCTGGCGCTACACGCGCGAGCTGCCCAGCGACCTCTACGCGCAGGTGGGCTTCAACGCGAAGAACAACCGCAACATCGCGATCTACGACCGCCTGATCCTGAACAACAGCGACGACAACTACGCCTTCGCGCTGGACGCCGAGACCGGAGAGATGGTCTGGGAGACGCAGATCCTGGACTGGCAGGTCAATCCCGCCACGCACAGTTCGGGTCCGATCGTCGCCGGTGGACGGGTGGTTTCCGGAAGAAGTTGCCGGCCGTGGGGCGGCCCGGAATCCTGCATCATGATCGCGCTCGACGCGCTCACCGGGAAGGAACTCTGGCGGCGGCGGACGATGCCCGCGCCCGGCGAGCCCGGCGACGAGACCTGGGGCGACGTGCCCTTCGAGAAGCGGCGCCACGTCGGCACCTGGATGGTGCCCAGCTACGACCCGGAGCTCGAACTCATCTACTTCGGCACTGCCGTCACCTCGCCGGCGCCGAAGTTCATGCTCGGCGGCGTGGACTTGACCCACCTGTACCACAACTCGACCCTGGCGCTTGAGGCCGACACCGGCGAGATCCGGTGGTACTTCCAGCACCTGAACGACCACTGGGATCTGGATCATCCCTTCGAGCGGATCCTGGTCGACCTCCCGGTGTCGCCCGATCCGGAGGCGGTGCGCTGGATCCGGTCGGACCTCGAGCCCGGAGAGACGCGCAAAGTGATGACGGGAATCCCCGGCAAGACCGGCCTCGTCTACACGCTGGACCGCGAAACGGGCGAGTTCCTCTGGGCCAGGCCGACGGTGCCGCAGAACGTGGTGGTCGACATCGACGAGACCACGGGGCGCGCGGTGGAGAACACCGAGATCATCTTCACCGAGCTGGAGCAGGAGATGCTCGTGTGCCCGACCTGGATCGGCGGCAAGGACTGGGAGGCCGGCGCCTACAGCCCCCTGACCCAGACGATGTATTACCCGCTGCGCAACCAGTGCGCGAGGATGCTGGTGACCGGGGATGTGGAGAGCCCGCGAGCCCAGGCGATGCAGCAGCAGGTCGCGATCTACAACCTGGCCGCGGATCACATCCAGGCGCCCGGCGAGGAGTACCTCGGCACGGTCTACGCGATCTCGGCCATAACAGGCGAAACGAAGTGGCTGTTCGAGACCGAGGCCTCGACCTACTCGGTGGTCGCCACCGGCGGCGGCCTGATCTTCGGCGGCGACGCGAGTGGACGCTTCCGCGCCTTCGACCACGAGACCGGCGAGGTGCTGTGGGAGGTGAACCTCGGGGCCCCCGCCATGGGCTACCCGATCTCCTACGCCGTCGACGGTCGCCAATACGTGGCCATCTCGACCGGGCCCGGAAGTCTCAGGAACACTCCCGCCGGCGCCGCGCGCGCCCGCGGCGGCAACCTGTACGTCTTCGCTCTGCCCCAGCGCCGCTGAGGCGCCGGATTTCTTAAGAAGCGTTAGGATTCGGCCCTTGAAATCACCGGTGCCGTCGAATGTCCTCGCTTCCTGACCGCCGCTCCTACGGCTTCGGCCCGTACCTGCTCGATGTGGGTCAGCGCCGGCTGCTCCGGGACGGGCGCCCGATAGGGATGCGCCCGAAGATCTTCGACACCCTGCGGGCGCTGGTCGAGAACAACGACCGCCTCCTCCACAAGGAGGAGTTGATGGCGATGGTGTGGCCCGGTACCACGGTCGAGGAGAGCAACCTCACGCACAACCTTTCCGTGCTGCGGAAGATCCTGGGGCAGAGCAAGGAGACCCAGTACGTCGTCACGGTTCCCGGCCGGGGCTACCGATTCACGGCCCCGGTCGAGGTCTCTCTTGAAGGGTCGATCGCGGTCCGGCCCTTCGCCAACATGAGCCCCGACCCGGATCAGGCCTTCTTCTGCGATGGGGTGGCGGAAGAACTGATCGACACGTTGGCCGCGGTCGAGGGCCTGAGGGTTGTGGGCCGAACATCTTCCTTTGACCGCCGACTGAGGAAACTCAGCGCTTCCTCGGTTGGCGAGAAACTGGGGGTATCGGCGATTCTCGAGGGTAGCCTGCGGAAGGCGGGGGACCGGCTGCGGGTCTCGGCACAGTTGATCCGGACGTCGGATAGCACTCAGCTCTGGTCCGAGCGCTACGATCGGGAACTGGGAGACGTCTTCGAGATCCAGGAGGACATCGCGCGCGCGATCGTGGATCGCGTGCGCACGAAGCTGCTGGATCCGCACCCGGGTCCGGTGGTGGCGCGTCACACGCAAAACCCGGACGTCTATCGCCTCTACCTGGAGGCGCGGTATTGCGTCAATCAACAGACCGAGAGCCGTATCCAACAGGCGATCGGGTTTCTGGATCGGGCGCTCGAGATGCAACCGGAGTTCGCCCGCGGCCACGCACTACTCGGGGTGTGCTACGCGAACCTCGTGGCCTACGGCTTCCTGCCGGTGGACGAGACGGTGGTCAAGGCGAGGGAAGCAGTGCAGCGGGCGCTGGAACTCAACGACTCGAGTGTGCTCGCGTACCGGGCCTTGGGTCTTGTGAGCACGTTCCAATGGGACTGGTCAACAGCGCAACGGGCTTTCCTGCGGGCTCTGCAGCTCGATCCAGATAACTCGACCGCCCACTACTCGTACGGAAACCATTTCCTGTCGCCGGTCGGCCGTGTCGAGGAAGCGGAACGCCAGATCAGAGCTGCCGTAGAGTTGGATCCTCTGGCGCCCCTGTTCAGCCAGGGTCTATGCCAGATCCTCTACTACACGCGCCGCTACGAAGAGGCCATCGACCAGGCTCGTCACACACTCGCCCTGGAAGGGGACTATCCAATAGTGCGCTCGCTGCTGGCGGCCTGCTACAGCGCCATGGGTCGCACGGACGAGGCGATCCATGAGCGCCAGGTGCACCTGCGGAATACCGGCGGCGAAGAGGAAGCGGAGGCAATCGGGAGGATCTACGCGCAGAAGGGCGAGCCGGGAGTGCTTCGCTGGATGGTCGATCAGCGATTGGAGCAGGTGAATGCCAGGAATGTCCGTTCTGCCTCCCTGGCGATCCTCTACGGCTGGCTCGACGAAAAGGAACCTGCTCTGTTCTGGTTGGAAGACGCCGTGAAGGCGAGGCTTGGCGCCGTTCTATGGACCAAGGTGCATCCAGCGTTCGACTGCCTGCGCAACGAGCCGCGGTTCAACGAGTTGGTGGACAGTATGGGCGTGAACGATCCCCGCGTGGCGATGCCCGGCGCGGTCGCCTAGCCCGCTAGCAGCTACGCTACGAGTAAGGGACCACGACCCGCAGGCGTCGCGCGTGGCGCTGAGAGGAACGTCTGGACGCGATGACCACTCGACTTTCGCAACGCTACGGCGGCGCCGCCCTGATTACAGGCGCCTCCAGCGGTATCGGGGAGGCCTACGCGCGGCGGCTTGCCGATGAGGGCATGGAACTGGTGTTGGTCGCACGGCGCACCGACCGGCTCGAGAAGCTGGCGCGGGAACTGCGCTCGGCCTCGGGTGTGACGGTCCATGTCGTTCCCCAGGACCTTGGGGAGCGCGCCGGCCCGCGGCTCGTCTTCGAGGCCGTCGACGATCTCGGGATCGAGGTCGGCATGCTGGTGTCGAACGCCGGCTTCGGCACTTACGGCCCCTTCGTCGAGCAGGATCCCGAGCTTCAACTGCAGATCGTCGAGGTCAACAACCGGGCGGCCGTGGGGCTGGCGACGATTCTCGCTCCGCGGCTCGTTGAGCGCGGTCGCGGCGCGCTGATCTTCCTGTCGAGCACGGCGGCCTACCAGCCGGTGGCGTTCGAGGCGGTCTACGGTGCGTCGAAGGCGTTCAACCTGATGTTCGGCGAAGCGCTCTGGGCGGAGCTCTCGGAGCACGGAATCGACGTCATCGTGCTGTCGCCGGGATTCACGCCCACCGAGTACCAGAAGAAGGCCGGCATGGGCGAGCCCGAGCCGGTGACCGGTTGGACGAGCCCCGAGCAGGTGGTGGACGCCAGCCTGCGTCGGCTCGGCCGCGCCTCCTCGGTCGTACCGGGCTGGCGCAACCGCGTCGTCATCTTCCTGATGCGCATCCTGACGCGGCGCGCGGCGGCGCGCCTAACCTACCGGGTCAACAACCCGGCCGGCCGATCAGGGTAGAGCAGTGACGGCGCAAGCCCCTAGCTCGCGGTGGCTTCGCTCCCCTCGCGCAGCCCGGCGTAGTTGTCCTCAAGGAACTCCTCGAGTTCGTCGGTATCGAAGTTGAACGGTCCCATCCCGCCCTTGTAGGCGATGATGCCGCCCCTGTCGATCACGTAGATGCGCTCCGGCCAGCCGGCGTAGCAGGCATTGGCGGTGTTGGCGATGTCGTCCACCAGGGTTCGCGTCTTGACATCCATCGCTTCGACGAACTCCTTGGCGAGGTCCATGCGGTCAACCATCGTCTTCGGCTGATTGAAGATCAGTTCGTTGGTCACGTTCTTGGGCGCTTGCCACTCGTCGTCGGGGTGGGCTTCCTTGATGTAGATGTAGCTGAACTCGACCGCCGGGCTCCACTCTTCTCGCACCTCTTCGAGCCGGGCCACACGGGCCCGGAAGGGCGGTCACGTGTAGCTGCCGAAGACGAGCACGAGGGGCTTGGCAGCCCACAGGGCGGAGAGGCGCATCGGATCGCCGCCGACCAGGTCCAAGGGCAGGTCGGGGGCGAAGTCGCCGACCTGGAGGATGCCCTCCGTGCGAATGTCGTACTCGTTGAGCCGGATGAGTCCGCGCTCCGCCAGGAAGCGGTAGGTCTTGAAGCCACCCCATCCGAGGACACCGAGGATGACCAGACTGACAACGACTATCGTGACCCAGCGGTTCATGGCGGACTCTCCTCGTGGTATGGGGCGGAAACTATAGCGGAACCGCGCTAGGCGGCCTTTCCGACCACGGAGACGCAGCTCACGCAGTTGCCGGGAAGTCCTCCGAGGTTGTGGGTCAGTCCGATGCGCGGGTCGGCGACCTGCCGTTCGCCGGCCTCGCCGCGCAGTTGTAGCCAGATCTCGTACATCATGCGCAGGCCGCTGGCGCCGATCGGGTGGCCGAAGCTCTTGAGTCCGCCGTCGGAATTGATCGGCTGGCGACCGTCGAGTTGGAAGCGGCCGTCCAGGCAGTCTTTCCAGGCCTTGCCGCGCTCGGAGAATCCGAGGTCCTCCATCAGCACCAGCTCGGTCGGAGTAAAGCAATCGTGGACCTCCGCCAGACTGATTTCCTCGCGCGGGTTGGTGATGCCGGCCTGCCGGTACGCGTCCTCGGCGCTCGCGACGACTTCGGGGAAGGTGGTGAAGTCATAGTCCGGTTTCTTGACTCCTTCGGCCGGCCCGACGACGAATCCGACGCCCTTCAAGAGAAGCGGGTCGTCGCAGTAGCGGTGGGCGTCCTCGGCCCGGCAGAGGACCGCGGCGGCAGCGCCGTCGCTTACTCCCGAGCAGTCGAAGAGCCCGAGCTTGCCGGCGATCGCAGGAGAGGACTTGATCCGTTCCAGCGGTACCTCGCGCCGGAACTGGGCCTTGGGGTTCTTGGCCCCATTGGCGTGGTTCTTGTACGCGATCCGGGACAGCACGTCCTTCAGCGTGTCTTCGCTGACGCCGTACTTCTCGGCGTAGGCCGGCACGATCATGGAGAACGCCGCCGGCGGCGTCATCTCGAGTTCGGTGCCGTCTGTCGTCGGATTCAGATCGAAGAGCCCGGAGTAGCCCGAGTCCTTCAGCTTCTCGACACCGAGGGCCATGACGATGTCGTAAGCGCCGCTGGCGACCGCATAGGCCGCGTTGCGCAGAGCTTCGCTACCGGTGGCGCAGAAGTTCTCCACGTGGGTGACCGGCTTGTAGCGAATCTTCAACGGCTCGGCGAGGAGCAGACCCGAGGCGAGGGTGCCGGCGCTGCCGAGCCAGAAGGCGTCGATCTCGGCGAGATCGAGCCCCGCCGAAACGAGTGCCTCTTGCGACGCCGTCAGGGAAAGATCGCCGATGCTCTGATCCCAGTGCTCTCCGAAGGAAGTGCATCCCATCCCGATGATCGCGACCCGATCCTTGATTCCATGACTCGGCATGACCTTCTCCTTCGCAAGTCCGATCGGCCCTCTTCTTCAGCGCCGCGGTCTGGCCTTCCAGAAGTAGTTGTGAATGCCTTCAGCGGAGTGCAGGCAGCGAAACGTCATCTCGACCCGGTCCCCGATCCGCACGTTGTGCGGGTCGATGTCGGTGAGTTGGCAGGGTAGCCTGCCGCCTCGATCGAAGTCGAGCATGGCGACGACCACCGGCGGCTGCAGGGAATAGGCGAGATTGTCCTGCGTGTAGGTGGCGATTGAAGCCGCCCTGTCGGCGAAGGACTCGGGCTCGGTCTCGTCGATCGAGTCGCACTCGACGCACACTCTCTGGGGCGGCAGGTTCGCCGTGCCGCAGTTGGCGCAGCGCGATCCGACGAAGCCGAATTTCCAGCGCTTGGCGCGATACGACGGCGGCGCTGCCGGCCGCTTCGGGTCGGGACGGCGAGGCTTCTCGAATGGAAGCACGCCGCGCCACTTGAGGTAGGTGTTGTATTGCAGGTCGTTGCGCTTGGCCTCGATCCATCGTCCCACGCTCCGCTCGGGGCGGTTGGCGGCGATCGCGTCGGTCACCTCGAAGATGATCGCGTCGGCGCCGTCGATGCCGGCGATGACCGCGATCCGGTCGCCGGGCTCGGCCCGGTCGAGAACGTTTGCCAGGGCAAGGCCCACATGCGCGGTGCCGGCCCGCCCGACGGAGGCCGCGAGATCGTCGGCCAGGCGATCGGCGGGAATGCCTGCCTTGGCGACGAAGCTCCGCACCGCGCGCGGGTTCGTGCTGTCCACGATGACCCTGGTCAGGCTTTCCGCGGCAACGCCGGCGCCGGTCAGGGCCTGCTCCAGCGCGCGCAGCATGAGGGGAACGATGATCTGAGTCCCGAACCGCTCCTCCCATTGATTGGCGAAAGGCTCATTCGGCGCCCGCCACACGTCCATGAACTCGTCGGTCGCTGAGCCGCTGCCCAGAACTTCCGCGCAAGCTTCGACGCTGGGACCGAAGCTGAAGGCCGCGGCCCCGTCGCCGCCGGTCGCTTCACGCGCACCGCCTGGGGCGCCGACCATCACTTCGCTCAGGCACACGAGCGGCCGTCGTCCGCCGAGGGCCAGGTCATTGCCAAGCGCCAGGGAAGACAGGCCGGCCCGGCTCGAGCCGCCGAAGTCGTGCCCCCCAACGCCGGGCGGCAAGTCGAGCGCCGCATGGATGGTGGCGGCGTCCAGTTTCTCGGCGTAGGCGGGCGTTGTCGTTGCGAAGCAGAGAGTGTCGATCCGGGCGCCGCCGCGCAGAGCCTCGCGCGCCGCCTCGACCGCCATCGACACCGAGCTCTCGTCGTAGCTCGCCGCGGCGCGCTCACCGCGGCCGCCGAACACGGCGCGGTTGAGGCGGTTGTACGGTACGTAGGCGCCGTAGGTGACGATTCCAGCCAACTTCGTGCTGCTCCCTGCCGCTGCTAGCGATCCCCGACCCAGAACGGACTCGACCAGGCCCGGCCGCCGTCGAGTTGGGTTACCCGAACATAGTAGTAGTCGCCGTCCGCAACGTCCTCGAAGTCCACGAACTGAACCTCCCGGTCGAGGGCGCCGCTTGGATCGACCGCCTGCAGGTGGAGGCGGTCCAGGTGAGGTCCGACCGGCAGCTCATGATGGAGGCGGCCGGCCTCAAGCTCGCCGAGCCGGACTTCGAAGTCGGCGGCGGCGATCCGGGCGGCGGGCCTGACCGCCGGTGCGAAGCCGAACTCCGTGGTCGCCTCCAGGCGGAAGCGGAGCCGGGTTTGAGGACCGGCGCCATCGAGTTCGACCAGGAACGAGTCGGCGCGGCCGCGAGTCAGGATGCGGAACCTGGCGCCGTCCCGCGACCTCTGGTCGAGCCGCGAGACTTGATCGCGAAGCGGGTTGTCGAGGCCGGTCGGTGCGATGCCGATAACGCGCGCTCCCTCGACTTCGAGGGTACCTTCCCACTGTCGGTAGCCGCGGGGGTTGTCGAGCTGCTCGCCGAAGACCTCGGAAGAGGATTCGAAGGACACCTGCAGCCAAGTGTGCGGCTTGAGCGGTTCGGCAAGGTAGTGCTTGCTGAGGATGATGTCGCCGTTGCGCACCACGTCGATTCGATCGATCGGCGAAGTGCCGTTGACCTTCACCCGGATCTCGCGCCGCCCGGCGCTCTCCTGCCGGCGCCCCATGCCGGCGCCGTTCAGAGTCGCCTCGAGCAGAATGCGTTGCCCGGAAGTGGCGTAGCACGAGAGGTTACGCAGCGCCGAGAACACGGCGTCTCTGCTGAGTTCGGGGGCCAGCACGGCGGCCAGACCCCCGGGCTGGGAGACGCTCGAGAGGGGTCCCGGCGCCAGTCCCGGCTTGGCATGGTGGTCGTCCGAGGCGGCCACGAAGCCGAGTTCGAAGCCGTTCTTGAGGTAGCGGTTGGCAAACCACTCGAAGCTGCCGTGAACCGAGTAGAGCTCGACCAGCTTCTCCAACTCGGGATCGCTGCGGGTCCAGTCGCCGGCGCGATGGGCGTGCGGAATGACCAGGACCTCGTCGGGATCGTAGATCGCATGCAGTTGGCGATAGAGATCGGGCAGCCGGGTCGCTTCCTGAACGGAGACTCGACGGCTCCAGGGATCGCGAAAAAAGACGTTGTGGTGCCCGCCACGGTTGCTGAACGCCGTCCATTCGTAGCCCAGGATGCCGATGAAGCGACCCTCTTCGCTGAAGTCGCGGGTCAGCTCCCCGAGGTGAAGCCACTCGCTGTCGTCCATCCAGATGTCGTGCTCCGAGAGCGTCGCGAAGTCGAGGCGGGCGTCCCGGCTGGCGTACTCGAAGAACGCCCGCGCCGAGCCGGTTCCCTCCGCCAGTCCGGTGTGGCCGTGGGTGTCGCCCCAGAGAATGCGCTCCGCCGGTTCATGCTCGACGCGAATCGGGTTGCTGGTGGCGCGCAACCGGCCATCGACCGAGCGCACCTCGAGGCGGTGGACTCCGGGCGCTTCGATCACCAATTGGTCGACCACCGTCAGGGCATCGTGGCCGGCCTCGACCCTCGCCATGGCGTCCCCGTTCAGGAACACCTCGTAGGCGGGAATCGCGCCGCTGGCCCGATTGATGGCCCGGTCTTCGCTTCGCACTGTGATCTCGAAGGCTTCGCCGACACCGACGACGGAGGGCGCCAGGATCCGAACGCCGTGGACTTCGGCCTCGCCGACGACCTCGATTCCCGGCAACTCGGGAGTCAGGTACGTCCCGCTGCCGTCGATGTCCACGTAGACCGGTAGCAGCAGCTCGTCACTGCTGAATGCCGGCACCGCGAGACGGCTCGATTCGCCGCCGTAGGTGAACGTGACCGTTTCCCCCGGTTTGAGCGCGGCCCCCTCAAGCCGGAAGCCGGGCAGCGGACGTTTGCCTGGGACGTGCGAGTGGACACCGTTCCATTCCACCTGGACGGGCTCGAACAGAGCCGAGGGGTTGGAACTGCGCACCGAGACGAAGTTCTCGGCGGCCGGATCCTGGTTCTGGGGTCGGGTTTCGTTACCGGTCCCCGACTTGCCGACCAGGAATCCTCCGCCGAGCGCGAGGCCGCGGGCGCCGGCGGTGTACGTCTGCTCGACGATGACCCGGGTGCCGGAGACCAGGGGGCCGGCCGTGGTCATGCGCAACGCGCCCATTGCCTGCGGATCCGACTCCTTCAACTCGAGTTCCCGCACGTACTGATCGAACCGCTCCACTTGTGTCTGAAGGTACAGATCGATAGCTGGCGGCAGGCGAACTTCACCGCCGTCCGCTTCGGCGAAGCGAACCAGGGCCACCGTGAGGGGTAGATCCGCCGGCAAGACGCCTCCGTCGAGGGCGAAGCTGTTGGCCCAGTCCCACAGCGTGTCGGTGCGGCGGAAGATGTTGTCCGCCGACGTGGGCTCGCGCTCGATGTCCGCGATCAGCTTCTCGACCCGGTCGCGAAGGTCTTCGGCAGTCTGGACGGACTCGGGCGCGGGAGAGCAGCCAATCCACAGCAGTGCCAGCGCGACCAGCGCGGCCGCGCTTTGACGCCGGGACGGCATCAGCTATTGATCACCTGGTCGATCACGTGCCGGATGGCGGCCGGATCCCAAGGGTCGTCGCTCGTGTACTGCTTGACGCCTACGGTGCTCATCATGCGATAGGCGAAGATGTGTGTCCCCTCGACTCCCAGCGTCTGACCGGTGATGTGAGCGGCGTCGTCCGATGCCAGGAAGACGACCAGGGGTGAAGCGTGTTGGGGACCGTAGCGAGCGCCGAAGCTCTCGGTGACGCCCGGATTGTCCGCGGTCATGCGGGTGTAGGCGGTGGGCGAGATCGCGTTGACAGTGATTTCGTAGCGCTGCAGCTCCATGGCGGCGGTGCGCGTCAGGGCGTAGATGCCGGCCTTGGCGGCGGCGTAGTTGCTCTGCCCGAAGTTCCCCTGCATTCCGGCAACGGATGTCGTATTGATGATCCGGCCGCCTCGGCCCTGCTCGCGCATCACGCGCCCGGCCGCCTGCAGGCAACTGAAGGTGCCGCTGAGGTGCACCGCCAGGACCGCCTGCCACTCCGCTTCGCTCATCTTGAGAGCCGTTCGATCGCGCAGGATGCCGGCGTTGTTGACCAGGACGTCGACGCCGCCGAAGGCATCGACCGCCTGCTGGACGAGTTGGCCGGCGGCATCGAAGGCGCCGACCGCGAGCTTGCTGGCGACGGCATCCCCGCCATCGGCGCGGATCCGGGCGACGACCTCGTCGGCAACGTCACTCTCGCCCGAACCGTCGCGCGCGCAGCCCGGGTCGTTGACCAGGACGCGCGCTCCTTCCCTGGCGAGGAGAACGGCGTGGGATCTGCCCAGGCCGTTGCCCGCGCCTGTGACGATGGCTGTTTTTCCGGCCAGCAGTCCCATGGGCCTCCTCTCTTGAGTCTCGATCTCTGGCGGTGCACTCTAGCGCCTCCGTAACTCGTCTCGGCGCCGCCGTGCTAACTTGACCTCGACCGTCCAGCCGCCGTCCCAGCCTGAAGGAGCGTGGTACGCGAATGCGGAGTGTTCCTCTCAAAAGAGTTCTCCTGGCTGTGTGCGCCGTCGTTGTCGCCTGCGCGCCGCCGCCGGGTGACGACTATCTGGACGCGGATCTGAGATTGCGGGTGGAGGCGCTCAAGGTGGAGGTCGAAGCGGCGCCGGCGACCCGGGAGAACGCGGTGCAGCGCGCCCGAGTGTTCTGGGAGTGGTTGAACGCCTACGCGCTCACCGGTCGAACCCTGCCCATGGACAGCACCACAACGGTGATGCGGGTCATGAGCCGGAACGAGCTCGGCCGGGGCATCTCGCCAGCAATCCTCAGGACTCTCGACGACAAGATCCACGAACTGGCGATTCGCGACGCGCGCCCGGACGCCATCGGCGACGTTACGGCCAAGGCCGACGAGCTATTGGTCGCCGGCAGTTGGGCGCAACTCGAACAGACCTATACCGTCGGCTCGATGGGGATGGCCACCGGAGGCTCGTTCCTTCTCGGCGCCCAGATCATGGCCGACCAGGCGTCGATGCAGCACGAGGATCCTGCGGCGGACAACTACGTTTCGGTCCGTTCGTCGAACGCCGATGCACGTTGGGAGAAGCCCCGCATTCCTCTGTCGGGGAAGCACGGCGGCTTCAAGGACGAAGCGGAGATGGTGGTCTTCCGGCTCGCGGAAGCCACGCTCGAGCACGGCGACACGGTGACCTTCACCTACGGTGACAGGTCGCAGGGCTCCTCGGGCCTGAGGTTGCAGACGCTGACGACCGAGAAGCTGGTGCTGCCGATCTACGTCGACCTTGTGGGCGCCGGGGTCTTCTTTACGCCTCGCTGGCCGCATCACGAGATCGTCGGCCGGAACGAGGTCGAGTCGTTGGCGGTCTTCGCTCCCTCCGTGGTCGCGGCGAGCGAGGAGATCGACTTGGTGGTGCGCAGCGAGGACCGGCACTTCAACCGCTCGCGCGGTGTCACCGTTCAGGAATACGAAGTGTTTCTAGACGGTGAGGCCGTCGCCACGGTACCCGCGGGTTCGGAGTCGGTGGCCGGCGTCGAAGGCTTGTCCGTGAGCAGCCCGAGGGTCGCCCGCTTCGTCGTCCGTTCGGCGGACGGCCGGCTCGAAGCCCGGAGCAATCCGGTCTGGGTCGAGAGCGCCCCCGAACAGCGAATCTATTGGGGCGAGTTGCACGGCCACGCCGGCTTCGCGGAAGGTCAGGGCGGCGGCGAGCAGTTCTATCGCTACGCCCGCGACGACGCGCGGCTCGACTTCGTTGCCCTCACCGATCACGACTCGTCGATGGACGACTTCGAGTGGCGTTACGTGCAGGAGCTCAGCCGGGACTTCAACCGGGAAGGAGAGTTCCTCGCCATTCTCGGCTACGAGTGGAGCGCCACCCGGGATCTCGGAGGGCACCACAACGTCTTCTTCCGCTCCCGCGATCGTTCGCGGGTGCCGAATCAGGAGGCGCCGACCCTGGCCGAGATGTACGAACGCCTGCGGAGCGAGAACCAGCCGTCCGAGGTGCTGGTCATTCCGCATGCCCACCAGGCTGGCGACTGGAATCAGAGTCCCGCGGATCTCCAGCCGCTGGTGGAGATCATGTCTCAGCACGGGACCTTCGAGTGGTTCGGCAACCGGTACCTGCAGAACGGTTTCGAGGTCGGCTTCATCTCGGCCTCGGACGATCATCGCGCCAAGCCGGGCTACAACCCCGGGCTCTTCTTCTCTCCCCACGTTCAGGGCCCCGGCCTGGCGGCGGCCGTGGCGCCGTCAAAGACCACTGACGCGGTCTTCGACGCTCTACGCTCACGCCGCGCATACGCCACTTCGGGCCAGAGAATCCTGCTCTCGGCCACCCTGAACGGCGAGCCCATGGGAACCCGGCAGCCGTACACAGAGCGGCGCGAGTTCTCTTGCCGGGTATCGGGTACTTCTCCCATCGACCGCATCGACCTGATCAAGAACGGGCGCGTCCTGCGCAGCCGCAGCTACCTGTCGGCGCCGCTCGAATCGAGTGCCTGGGTGCAGATCGGGTTCGAGTCGTCTTCGGAGGTCTTCGCTCCCGACCGCGACAATCCACGCGTCTACAGAGTCTGGTCGGGCGTACTCGAGGTGGCGGGCGCCCGGCTTCTCGGCGTTGAGTCTCCGGGTCTGAAGAACCCCTATCTCGAGTGGGCCGAGATCGACCCGGAGCAGCCGCAGCGGGTGCGCTTCTACACCGAGACCCGCGGCCGGATGAACACGCTCTTGCTTCGTCTGAGCGGCGCCAGCAGCTCAACGCGGGTCACGCTGCATCTGGATGCGGCGCGGGAGAACGGCTTTGCGCCGCCACTGGTTCGGGCGCCGGTGGACATTCCCGCCGCCGAAGTGGCGTTCCAACTCGACGATCTCGAGAACAGCCGCATCGAGCACGTGCTGCCGGTCGGCCGCCATCTCGATCGTCTCAGCCTGCAGGTGATCGACGCGGATGCCGCCCTCGACCGGGAGTTCGACTTCGTCGATCTCGGGTCGACTGCACCGGGCGACTACTACTACTTCCGAGTGACACAGCTCGACGGTGGTCAGGCATGGTCGAGCCCCTTCTGGGTCGGCCGCCGCGATGCCGGCGACGGCGTGACAGCGGGCGGTTAGGCGAGGATCGCGAGGCGTTGCGGGCGGAGAACGGATGTCGCTGAAGGAGTCCTACTGGCCGGCCGATACCAGCCAGCCGGTTCTCGACTGGACCGTCGGAAGACTCTTGGTCGAGGCTGCAGCGGCGGCCCCCGAAGGAATCGCCCTGGTGGAGGGCGTCCCCGACCGCGAGTCGCGCCGCCGCTGGACGTTCGCGCAACTGCACGCCTGTGCCGAGCGCGTCGCGCGCCGGCTTCTGCGGTACTTCGAGCCGGGGGAGCGGCTTGCGGTCTGGGCGCCAAACCTGCCGGAGTGGGTGCTGGTCGAACTCGGCGCCGCCCTTGCCGGGCTCACCCTCGTGACCGTCAACCCCGCCTACCGCGGCAGCGAACTCGAGTACGTCCTCGGCCAGTCGCGCGCCGCCGGTCTGTTCCTGGTGCGCGACCATCGCGGCAACTCGATGGCCGCTTCGCTGGACGAGGTGCGCCCGCGGTTGGAACGCCTCAGGCACGTCTTCTTCTTCGAGGAGTGGGACGATTTCATGGGCGGCGCACCGGGCGACCGCGAGCTACCTCAGGTGAGCCCCGAGGCGCCGGTCCAGATTCAGTACACCTCGGGCACCACCGGCGTTCCCAAGGGCGCGTTGCTGCACCACCGCGGCATGGTCAACAACGCCCGATTCGTCGCGCAGCGCGGCCGGCTGGGCAAGGTGTGGGTGAACGCGGTACCGCTGTTCCACTCGAGCGGCGGCGGCCTGGCGATCTTCGGCCCGCTGTTTACGAAGGCGACGGTGGTTCTGGTCGAGCAGTTCGATCCGGGCCTGATCCTGGAGTTGATCGAGAGCGAGCGGGTGACCTTCCTTCCCGGCGTGCCGACGATGCTGATCAGGATCATCGAGCATCCCGACTTCGAGCGCCGCGACCTCTCGTCGCTGACCAGCGTGTGCTCGGGCGGCACCTCCGTGCCACCCGAGTTGGTGCGCCGCATCGAGGACTCGCTGGGGGTCAGCTTTTCGATCTCCTACGGTCAGACCGAAGCTTCGCCGGGAGTGACGCAGAACCATCCGGACGACAGCGTCGAAGACAAGGCGGCGACGGCCGGGCCGCCGCTGCCTCAGACCGAGGTCAAGATCGTCGATTGCGACAGCGGCAACGTCCTTCCTGTCGGCGAGGCGGGCGAGATCTGCACCCGCGGCTACCTGGTCATGCACGGCTACTTCGAGATGCCGGAGGCGACGGCGGCCGCGATCGACGACCAGGGGTGGTTGCACACCGGCGACATCGGATCGATGGACGAGCGCGGCTACTGCAGAATTCGCGGGCGGCTGAAGGAGATGATCATCCGCGGCGGCGAGAACATCTACCCCAAGGAGATCGAGGATGTGCTCCTCGAACGCCCCGACATCGCCGAGGCGGCGGTGATCGGCGTTCCCGATCCGAAGTGGGGCGAGCAGGTGGCGGCGGTAATTCGACTGGCCGGGGACGAGCGCCCCAGTGAGGAAGATCTCTTCGACTACGTGAGGGAACGCCTGGCGCCCTACAAGACGCCGAAGTTGTGGCGCTTCATCGACGAGTTTCCGCTCAACGCCTCGGGCAAGATCCTCAAGACGGATCTGGCCGCGACCCTGTCCTTGTAGCGGCCAGCGCGGCCTCGGCCGGCCCCACGTGAGCGCGCGCCCGCCAGAGGAAGGCCACCGAGACCGTCCAGAACAGCATGCTGATCATCATCGCGTAGCGCAGGGAGTCGGCAGGCGACTGGCCGGCCGCGGCCAGGACATCGCTGATCTTGCCGACCGCGAACGGCCCGAGCGCGAAACCGATCAGAGTGTTCAGCAGCAGATAGACCGCCGACGCCGTCGAGCGCATTCTCGGCGGCACGAGTTCGTTGGCCGCGGCTGCTCCGGGACCGATCCACAGAGATACGAAGGCGACGGTCAGGAGAAAGTAGATGAAGGCCGCCGTGAGGCTGGCGGCGGTGAGCATGAGAATCATCGCCGGCACGGACAGGACGACAGTAGCCAGACCGAGAATGACCCGGCCGTTCGGTGTCCTCTGCTTCAGGCGATCGGACACCAGGCCGCCGGCAGTGACGCCAATCCAGCCGCCGACCGCGACGCCGATGCCCATCAACGCCCCCACCCGGGTCGGACTGGCGTCGAAGCTGCGGATCAAGAGCGGCGCTGTCCAGAACGCGAGGCCGTTGGTGACGAAGGACAGGCTGGCGAAGCCCACACTGCTGTACATGAAGGCGCGGTTGCCAAGAATGCAGCCGAAAGTGGTGGGGTCGCGATAGGCCAGTCCCTGACCCCAGGAGAAGGCGGCGTAGATGCCGATGGCCAGGGCGATCCACTGGGCCGGCTCGCCCACCGAGGCGACCATCGCCC
Organism: Candidatus Multivorans sp.; assembly: GCA_965247095.1. Lineage (GTDB taxonomy): Bacteria > Acidobacteriota > Thermoanaerobaculia > Multivoradales > Multivoraceae > Multivorans. The sequence continues at coordinate 2,794,037 of OZ251997.1, forward strand.
ATGCCACCAAGGCCAGCGCGGCGGCACAGCCGGCGTGGATCAGCAGCCCCTTCCGGTCACACCCGGATCGCCACAGACTGATGACCGTGAAGGGCGGTATGACGGCCCCGAACTCCTGGAGCGGCTGCGGACGACCCACGGTTTCGACCGCAACTCCCTCCTGCTGGCCCTTGGCGGGCTCTCGCAGGGTCCACACCCAGAGGGCCATGATCAGCCCCGGGATACCGACCGCGAGGAAGGCGGCTTGCCAGGCGGCGAGCCCCAGCGGCGCCGATCCGTCGGGGTACCTGCCGCTCCAGAAATCGACGATCCAGCCGCCGAGGGCGAAGCCGGTGGCGGCGCCGAGATAGATACCGCCGGAGTAGAGAGCCAGGGCCGTGGCTCGCAATCTCTGAGGAAAGTAGTCGACGATCAACGAGTACGCCGACGGACTGAGGCTGGCTTCTCCGACGCCGACTCCGACGCGGTACGTGCCCAGCATCGCGAAGCTCCGGGCAGTGCCTGTCAGGGCAGTCATCAGGCTCCAGAAGAAGAGCCCGATGGCGATCAGGTTCTTGCGGATCCAGGCATCGCCCAGACGACCGAAGGGGATGCCGAAGACGGCGTAGAACACCGCGAAGGCGGTGCCGTAGAGAAAGCCGATCTGGGCGTCCGTGAGACCCAGATCGCGCTTCACGTCCTCGGCGAGAATCGAGAGGATGTTGCGATCGACGTAGTTGAAGAGATAGCAGAGGACGAGAACGGCGAGGACGTACCAGGAGTAACCGCTGAACGCCCGCCTCTCGCGAGAAGTCGAACGCTTCGGCTCGGCGCCGTTCCCGCTCTCGTGCATGGCGGCGCTAACTCGCGTCTTCTGCTGTCGATGGCATGAAGAGAACCAGGGGCCGGGCGACGAAGACGAGGCGATCCTCCCCGGCCAGGCGTACACGCACTTCCCGCGCCAGCAGGGTTCCGCGGCCTTTTTTCTGAACGTCGACCAACCGGACGCTGGCCTGCAAGTGGGCGCCGGCCGGCACCGGGGCGAGGAAACGAACCCGGTCGATGCCGTAGTTCGTCGAATTGCCGAATCCCGTGACCCGGAAGTCGGCGCCGTCCGGGAGGTTGGCGAACAGGCTCAGGGTGAGCATGCCGTGGGCGATAGGCCGTCCGAAGGGACTCTCGCGGCGCGACCGCTCGACATCGACGTGGATCCAGTTGTGGTCTCCCGAGAGTTCGGCGAACGCGTCGATCATCGCCTGCTTCACTTCAAGGGAGTCGCTCCAGGGGCCGAACTCCTCGCTGATCTCGCCGCGGAGGGCGTCGATGTCGTCGAAGCGGATCGTCCTCATGGGCGGGCGCCGGCGGCGGACTGCGAGGCGGCGGTTCTCCTGCCTACCCAGAACGGGCTCGACCAGGCCTGACCGCCGTCGAGCTGGGTGACGCGTACGTAGTAGTAGTCGCCGGGCGCTGCCGGTCCCATGTCCAGGTACTCGAACTCGCGGTCGAGCGGGGCGTCCGGCTCGACGACTTGCAGGGTCACGCGGTCGATGTGCTCGCCGAACGGAACTTCGCGTTCGAGTCGGTTGTCCCGAAGGCCGGCGAGCCGGAGCTCGATGCTGGCGCCGGGAATGTCCATCGCCGGCCGCTCGTGTCCCTGGCCTATGCCGTACTCGCGGGTGGGTTCGAGCTCGATCTCGAGCGTGGTCGATGCGGTGGCGCCGGCGAGTCCCAGCAGAACGGTGTCGCTGCGGCCGCGGGTGCGAATGTCGAAGCGAAACACACCGGCGTCTTCGGTCTCGATCCAGTCGAGTACCCGGTTGTCGAGGCCTACCGGGACCACGTCCAGAACCCGCGCTCCGCGCACCCGCAGCGTGCCGCGCCAGACGCGGAAGGGGCGTGGGTTGTCGACCGCGTCCAGTGTGAAGACCTCGGAGGAGGACTCGAAGCCGAGTTGAAGCCAGGACCGGTCGCTAAGCGGCGCCGACAGGTAGCTGCGGCTGAAGGCGACTTCGCCGTTCTTGATCACTTCCATGCGGTCGATGGGGGAGGTGCCGGATACCCGGGCCACGATGCGGCGCTGTTCGGCCTGCGGCTGGCGGACCCCCATCGGATAACCGTTCAGCTCGGCGTCGAGCAGGATGCGCTGACCGGAGACGGCGTAGACCGAGCGCTCGCGGAGGGCGTCGAAAATGGCGTCGGGCGTCTTCTCGGCGGCGCTGACCGCGGCGAGGCCGGGAACTCCGATCAAGGAAGCCTGGAAGTGACCCTGGGGAGCTCCGGGCTTGGCGCGATGGTCGTCGGAGGCGGCCAGGAAGCCGACTTCGAAGCCGTTCTTCAGGAACATGTTGCCGAACCACTCGAAGGTGCCGTGCTCGCTGTAGATCTCGACGACGCGCTCCAGCTCGCCGTCGCTCTGCGTCCAGTCTCCCGCGGAGTGCGCGTGCGGGATGACCAGGACGTCAGCCGGGTCGTTGGCGGCGCGAAGCCCCTCCCACAGCAGCGGCAGCCGATGCGCTTCCTGGACCGGCACCCGCTCGCGGTCGGGGCTGCGGAAGAGCACGTTGTGGTGGCCGCCGCGTTTGCGGGTCGGGGTCCATTCGTAGCCCAGGAAGGCGATCGCCCGGCCCGCCTCCGTGGTGCGGCGGCTGAACTCCTGCAACTGTTGCCACTCGTAGTCGTCGAGCCAGAAGTCATGCTCCGAGAGGGTCAGGAAGTCGAGGCGCGCGTCCTCTACACCGTAGCGGAAGTACCCCGCAGGCGATCCCTGGCCCTCGGCGAAGCCGGTGTGGCCGTGGGTTTCTCCCCACAGGATCCTGCGCTCGGGCTCGGCTTCGACCCAGATCGGGTTGCTCGTGGCCTCAAGCGTGCCGTCGGTCGAACGGACCACGAAGCGGTAGGTCCCGGGCTCCTGGATCGTCAGCCCGCCGGCGATGGCGACGGCGCTTTCGGGCGCCGCGACCTCAGCCACCACTTCGCCGTTCAGGAGGATCTCGTAGCCGGGCAGTGGGCCGCTGGCGCGGTTCAGGCCGGCGTCCTCGCTGCGAACCGTCAGGTCGAAGGTCTCCCCGGCCGCGACCACCGACGGCGCCAGCACTCTCACGCCCGCCACAGCGCCGCCGATCACCGTCAGACTCGGCCACTCGGGAGTCAGCCAGCTGCCGTTGCCCTGAAGATCGATGTAGAGCGGTAGCAGCAGGGCGTCGGTTTCGAAGGCCTGGACTCCGATTCCGGCCGAGCCGCCGGATCGATCGCCGTACGTGACGGTGATCGTGTCGCCGGGCTCGAGGGGGGCGCCGACAAGGCGGAAGGCCGGCGTCGGTTTCGGGAAGCGCTGCGAACCGTGCGGCCCCACGAGGGGAACCATGACCGCTTCGAGCCAAGCCTCGGGCTTTGAGGTTCGGGCAGTGAGGTAGTTGGGGCCTGCCGGATCCTGGTTCTGGAAGTCGTTCGTGTCGGCCAGCCACTGGCGTCCGGCCAGCACGCCGCCGCCGATCTGCATCGGCATGTTGCCGACCTCATAGACGAGCTCGACGGTCGCCTTCGAACCAGCCAACAGCGGCTCGTCGGGCACCACTCTCAGACTGCCGAGAGCGTGAGGGTCTTCGTCCTTGATCAGCAGCTCTTCGAGATAGCGATCAATGTACGGAACGTAGTCCTCGACGGTGTTCAACTCGACATCGGCGACCAGGCGTACGTCCGGGGGCGAGCCGTCGGCCTCAGCCCAGCGCATGATCGCGGTATCGAGAGCGAAGTTCACCGGCAGAGGACCTCCGGTCAGGGCGTACGCGTTCGCCCATTCCCAGAGGATGTCGACACGCTCGTAGACGTTGGCCGAACTGGTCGGCGCCGCCGCGCGGTCGATCTTCAGTTGTTCAACCTTTGCGCGGAGGTCGGGCGAGAGGTAGTCGCCGCCGACCGTGGGGGCGGCCTCACAGCCCAGCAAGAGGACGGCGACCAACCCGGCCTGCAAGGGGGCCGAGATCCGGAAGCTTCGGCGTTGGTTCATGAGTGGGCATAGTCTAGGAGACTGCATCGGAAAAGGGGGATAGGAGATGTTCCGATCGACGCGACGCGAGTTCCTCACGGGTTCACTGGCGACCGGAGTTCTGTCCGCGGCCTACGGGTGTCGCCCGTCGGACCCGGCGACGCAGGCGCCTTCGCGGCCCAACATCCTGTTCCTGTTCCCCGACCAGCATCGTTGGGATTGGATGCCCGGGAACCCGGCTGTCCCTGTGCCGATGCCCCATCTCGAGGCGCTGGCGGCACGGGGGCTGACGTTGGAGCGGGCCTACTGCGCGGCCCCGGTCTGCGGGCCTTCGCGCGCCTGCCTGGCATTCGGACGCGAGTACGACGATTGCGGTGTGCCGACGAACAGACAGAGCCTGCCCCTGGACCGGACGACGTTCTACCGCCGGCTTCGGGACGGCGGCTACCACATGATCGGCTGCGGCAAGCTGGACCTGGCTTCGGGCGCGCTATTCGAGATTATCGAGAACTCCGGGGCGCCCGGGGCGCCGCTTGGGCTGGGCCTCGACGGGCGTCGCTTCGCGGAACAGTGGGGCTTCAGCGACGCGATCAACAACGCCGGCAAGGGCGCCGGTGCGATGATCTACAGCGCACAGCCGCTGGGCGCCAAGGATCCGTACTATGCCTATCTCGACGCGCTCGACCCGGGTCAGGGGCTGATCTGCGCCGAGGACATGCTCGAGCGGCGGACTCCGGAGAAGGTGGAGCAGTGGGGGAAGACCCGCGTCTCACCGCTTGCCGACGCGGACTACTGCGACAACTGGATCGGTCGCAACGGCATGTCGCTGCTCGACGCCGTTCCGGCCGGCGAGCCGTGGTTCATGGCTGTCAACTTCGCCGGCCCCCACCCGCCGATGGACATCACCGCGCGCATGGAGCGCCTCTACAGGGGGCCGGATCGCGTGATCGACGACTTCCCGCAGCCGCACGGTTACGACGGCCCGTGGGACGCGGACCATCACATCCGCATTCGCCAGAACTACGCCGCGATGATCGAGAACATCGACCGCTGGATCGGCCTGTTCGTCGAGCGCCTTCAGCAGCGCGGCGAACTCGAGAACACGATCGTCGTCTACTCGAGCGACCACGGCGAGATGCTGGGCGACCGCTCGCGCTGGGGCAAGCAGTTGCCCTTCGAGGCTTCGGCGGCGGTACCCCTGGTGATCGCCGGACCCGGCGTGGCGCCGGGCCGGCGAACCCGCGCCATGGTCAGCCTGATCGATCTCACGGCTACGTTTCTCGACCTCGGCGGCGTCGGCGTTCCAGAGGACATGGACGGTATCTCGCTGCGTGGGCTCCTTGCCGGGGAGACTGACCGGCATCGAGAGTACGTGCTGTCGGGCCTCTACGACTGGAGGATGGTCTACGACGGCCGCTACAAGCTGATTGTGGGCTTCGAGGGCGCGAACCGGCGCCTCTACGATCTCCAGGAAGATCCCCGGGAAGAGGTCGATCTGAGCGCCGATCATCCACGCCGTTGCGGCGAGCTGGAGGCCATGATGCGCCAGGGCAGCTACCGGGTCGGCTAAGAGCTTGTGCGGCAGAACGGGCCTCCTCCGTTCCTGGAATCTCCGCCCAATCAGCGTTTGAAATTCTAACTGCGTTGTCGTAGGCTCTGCCGATTCCGCGTCACAAACCAGTTCGGAGGCGAGTCATGAAGGATCGTACGTTGCACCCGTTGCCTTGGATCTTCGCGATCGCTCTCTGTTGCCCCTTGTCGTTGTGGGCGGACGGTGTTCAGACCGGCACTGTGGACGGCATCGTTCGCGACAACGCCGGCGCCGGAGTTCCCGGCGCTACCGTGACACTCGGCGGTGACCGTGGCGACATGGCCGCCATCACTGACGCCGAAGGCGGTTTCAGATTCCTCCTGGTTGCTCCGGGCTCCTACCGGCTCAGCGCGGACCTCGAGGGCATGGGAACCGCGGAGGCGGCCGTGCAGGTCGAATCCGGCAGTCGCCGGACCCTCGACATGACCCTGATTGCAGCGACGGAGGAGACGATCACCGTGGTCTCCAATGCGGTGAGAATCGACAGGTATGCGGTCGGCTCGCAGACGAGTCTGGAGGCCGATCTCGCCGAGCAGTTGAGCTTCAAGGGCCGCAACTACCAGGCGTCGATGGAGGTCCTGCCGGGCGTGGTGCATGACGCCACGTCCCGCTTTCAGGGCGACATCAAGTTCGCCGTCAACGGGGGCCAGGATGTCGAGATGGCCGGGTTCGTCGACGGCGTCGACATCAGCTTCATGCGCTTCGGAGGCAGCCCGCGAGCGATGCTGCCATCGAGTTCGCTGGAAGAGGTGCGGCTGGAGGACGCCGGGTTCGGCGCCGAGTACGGCCGGGTGGTCGGCGGCGTCACCAACGCGGTGATCAAGTCGGGCACCAACGACTTCCACGGTCAGGCCTTGGTGATCCCGCAGAGCCAGAAGTGGAAGGCGACCTCGGATGTGGCGCCCGGACATCCGCGATCGAGTGATGTCGACAACAGCTACGAGGCCAACCTCGGCGGCTACCTGAAGCGCGACAAGGCCTGGTTCTTCGCCGCCCACTCGAAGCAGAACACGAACGCTCTCGACATTCTCGGGGACGGCAGCTTTGAGGACATCAGCTTCAAGGCCAACGTGGCGACGCTGAAGCTCAGCTTCCAGCCCAACCAGCGCCACTACTTCACTGTCACCGGGGTGGACAGCCCGATCGACAAGAACCACGCCAACGTCTCGACGGGCGATCAGTTCGCCGTCTGCAAGTGCGACCTGCCGGGCGAGTTCTTCTCCGCTACGTGGAGCGCGAGTCTCAGTTCATCGTCCTTCCTGGAGCTCAAGATCGCATCGCAGGAGAACACGGTCAACCGGGGCATCATCCGTTCACGAACTCTCAGCCCGGGCGCCGACTCCCACACTCCCCTGGGCAACAACTTCTCGTACGAGGACCGGGGATCGCGCGTTCGTTACAACACGATTGGCCACCCCGCGGGACAGGGCTACATCACGATTCCGCGCGAGCAGGCGAATCTGTCGATCGGCACGTTCCGCGGCAATCACCAGTTCAAGTTCGGCGCCGACTACCAGGACTTTTCGATCGAGGCAGTGAACGAGATCGGCCATCGCTTCTACGGCATCGGCTATGCCCCGAACTTGCCGGGGGGCTTCGCTCGACCGCAGTTCCTCAACGTCTTCGATCCGCCGAGTCCGACCGTCAACGCCGACGAGATCCTGTCTGTCTATGCCGACGATCGCGTGGCGGCGTCCGACCAGTGGAACATCTACTACGGCCTGCGCCTGGACAGCCAGAAACAGAACAACGATGTCGGTACCAAGATCAATGACTGGAGCGAGGTGGCGCCGCGGCTGGCGGCCAACTACGACATCAGGCGTGACGGCACACTGGTCTTCAAGCTGAATGCCGGGCGCTACTACCAGATTCTTCAGGGCGATCTGGTAACCCGGGAGTTCAGCACCCTGCCCAATGGCCGCAACCTCTACAACCAGTACAACTGGAACCCGGCGAGCCAGCGCTACGACCGCTTCGCGCGGCGGGCAACTCCGGCCAATCCGAACGCCGTGCAGGCGGTGAACCCCTACTACAAGGACGAGTTCACGGTCGGAATCGCGGCGCAGTTCGGCGACATCTGGCTCTTTGAGGCTACGGGCATCACCTGGGAGCTGAACGACCTCTACCTGGCAACCCATCAGTACGACGACGCGGGGCGGATCTTCCGTGAAGTGCGGAATCGACCCGACGCCTTCCGCGAGTACGAAGGCCTGCGCCTGACGCTCCGCCGCGCCATGCGCAACGACTGGACGATGCAGGCGAACTACACCTGGTCGAACAACAACGGCAACAACTTCGGCCGCAACGACAACGCCGTTATCTACGACGACGATCTCGGTGAAGGTCTGGGCGGGATCGAACTCGGCACCGGCGCCACCGACGCGACCGTCGTCTTCCGCGAAGGCCACGGGTTCCTCGATCGCACCCACAACCTGAACGTCGTGGCTCTGCGGAGCTTCGTTCTGGGGAGTCACAACATCTCAGTGGGCGGATACTACGGTTTCCGCAGCGGCGAGCGCTGGGGGCGCCGGCAGGCGACCCGGCTCGTCCACCCGGTCACCGGCGCCAGGATCAACACGTCGTCCTACCGGGAGCCGCGAGACGTCAACCAGCTCGAGGACACCCACACCGTCAACCTGACCGGAATGTGGGACTTTCCTCTCGGAGGCCGGATCCACGGCAGGGTGGGCCTCGAACTGGTGAACATCACGAACGCGCAGGAGATCATCGGCATCAACCGCGCCAACGGCCGCCAGCTTCCGGGCACGGCGGCCCTGCAATCGCCGCGCGAGTACCGCATACACGTCGGCATCCGCTTCTGAGTCGGGGCTACCGCCACTCCGTCCTGGGGCCGCGGAAGCCTGGCTAAGCCCAGGGCGGCGCGCCGTAGGGATCCCTGCACAGGCGCCGCGCCACAACCATGCGGTGGACTTCGTCCGGCCCGTCGTAGATGCGGGCGTAGCGAGCCTCACGGTACATGTGCTCGAGCGGCGTGTCGCCGGTGACGCCGAGGGCGCCGTGTACCTGGATGGCTCGATCGATCACGTTGTGAAGCATGCGCGCGCCCCAGAACTTGATCAGGGAGACCTCCACCCGAGCTTCCCCTCCCTGATCGAGAGTCTGGGCCGCTTGCAGGGTCATCAGCCTGGCCGCCTGGATCTCCGCCGCCGACTCGGCGATGAAGCGCTGGATCTCTCCCTTCTCGGAAAGCAACGAACCGTGGGCGTAGCGGCTCGAGGCCCGCTCGCACATGAGTTCGAAGGCCCTCTGGGCCTGTCCCAGCCATCTCATGCAGTGGAAGATCCGGCCCGGTCCCAGGCGCTTCTGGGCGATGAGGAACCCCTTGCCGCGCTCGCCGAGAAGGTTGGCCCTGGGTACGCGTACGTTCTCGAGCCGGATCTCGCAGTGACCGCTGCGCCGGTTCCCCATGGTCGGGATCACGCGCACGATCTCGTAGCCAGGGGTGTCGGTCGGAACGATGATCGAGGAGAACTTCGCGTACCGATCCGCCTCGGGCTCGGTGATACAGAAGAGGGTGGTGAATGCGGCGATGTCGGCGCTGGAAGTAAACCACTTGTGGGCGTTGATCACCCATTCGTCGCCGTCGAGAACCGCGGTCGCCTGCATCAGGGTCGGATCCGAGCCGGCGACCTGTGGCTCAGTCAGGCCGACCGAGGGATAGATGTCGCCCGCCACCAAGGGCTTGAGAAAACGCTCTCGTTGCTCTTCGCTGGCATAGAGGTCGAACATGATCGAGTCCTGCATCGAGACGCTGCCGACGCAGACCTGACCCCAATAAGACCGGCCGATGATCTCGTTCAGATAGACGAAGGGCATGAAGCCGAGACCGCCGCCGCCGAGTTCTCTTGGGTGGCCGATGGCCCACAGGCCTTGACGCTTGGCCTCTTCCTTCAGACGCGTGAAGGTCGGGCCGGTCGGATCGTACTCCTCGGCCAACGTCGCCTCTTCGGGAATTACGTAGTCGTTGATGAAGGTGCGAAAGAGTTCGCGGCCCTCGCGCACTTCGTCCGTTAGACCGTACATGGGATGGTCTCCTTCATTCCGACTCGGTTTGGGCGCCGAGTGACGGGTTCTCGCGGCGGGCTGTTATCGTAGCCGAAGCAAGCAACGCCGCCGCCTTGGAGGAGCAGATGCCGGAACCGGGCCTTGCCGATCTCATCGGTCTGGAGACCGCGCCGAGGTCGGTTGACTACGGCTGGAAGGACGTTGTTCTCTACGCCCTTGGCGTGGGAGTACCCGTCGAAGACCTTGGGCTTCTCTATGAGGGCGCCTCGGGCGGACTCCAAGTGTTGCCGAGCTACTGCGTGATTCCGGAGTACGAGGCGATGAAGGAATTGGAGGGGCGTTTCGATCAGTCGCGGATGCTGCACGGCGAGCAACTGATCCGGATGTTCCGACCGATCCCGCCCGAAGGGCCGCTGGTCGTGACCGGAAAAGTCGTCAACATCTTCGACAAGGGCAAGGCGGCGGTCATCCACTCCAGCGCCGCCGGCTCGACAGCAAGCGGCGAGAAGGTCTTCGAGACGCTGAAAGTCGGCTTCTACCGGGGAGGCGGCGGATTCGGCGGCGACCCCGGGCCCAGGGCCGAGGTCCTGGATCCGCCTCTGGACGTGCGGCCCGATCTCGACATCACGTACAGGATTCCCAAGGGACAGGCTGCCCTGTACCGCCTCAACGGCGACTACAACCCGCTGCACATCGACCCCGAGTTCGCCTTGAAGGCTGGTTTCGAAAGGCCGATCTTGCACGGCCTTTGTACGTACGGTTTCGCTGTGCGAGCAATCGTCGAGGGCCTCTGCGACGGCGAGGTGGGTCGCTTCCGCGAGTTCAAGGCCCGCTTCTCGGATGTCGTGTTTCCGGGCGAGGAACTCACCACGCGGGGTTGGAAGGAGAACGGCCGTACCCTGATCCAGGTTTCGACTCCCCGGGGAGTCGTCATCAGCAACGCCTACGCCGTCACCGACTGATGGCGGCGAGGCCTCCCAAGGCCGATCTCGCGGACATCGGGCGCCAGGCCGGCCCCCAGGTGTTCGCCTATGACCGGCGGGATGTCGGCCTCTACGCTCTGAGCGTCGGCGCGGGCGCCGAGGATCTCCGCCTCTTCGTTGAGGATCGGAATCGAGGGATGCGCGTTCTGCCGACGTTCTGCTTGGTCGCCATGCACTCTCTGAGCCCGCACTTTGTGGACCTGGTGCGGAACTACCATCGGGTGGAGGCCGGCGAGAGCCTGCGCATGCACCGTCCGCTGCCGGTGTCCGGCCGGTTGCACGTGTCGGCGGAGGTGACCGATATCTGGGACAAGGGTTCGCTGGCGATCATGCAGACCCGGGTCGAGGGCCGTGCCGACGACGGGCACTTGGTCTTCGAGCTGATTGCCAGCTCCGCGCTGCTGGGATCGGGCGGATTCGGGGGCGATCCGGGGCCTGCGTCGGTGCCGAAGCGTCGTCCGCCGGATCGTCCGCCGGATCTCCGCTGGTCGACGCCGATTCCCGAAACCCAGGCGATTCTCTACCAACTCAACGGTGTCGCCGATCCGATCCACGTCGATGAGGAGTTCGCGCGCAGTCGCGGTTTCGAGAGGCCCGTCCTGCAGGGGCCCGCGACCCTCGGCTACGCGGCTGTTGCCCTCGTTCGCGAGTTCTGCGACGGCAACCCGGAGCGGTTGACGGAGATCGAGGCCCGGTTCTCCGCGCCGGTTGTGCCGGGCGACACGCTGACCGTCGAGGCATGGCGTGTCGACAACGGGGAGGTGCTGTTCTCTGCCTCCACCGGGGAGGCGACGGTTCTTACTCAGGGCCGGGCGTTGATCGATGGTTGACGATCCCGTGCGCCTGGAGGCCGAACTCGCGCGCGACGGCGTGCTCGTCCTCGACAAGCTCGACGAATGGGCGGTCAGCCGGGGCGATCGCACCTTCATCCACTACGGCGAAGAGGATCGCTCGATCTCGTTCGCGGAGATGGACCGTCTGTGTTCAGGCATCGCCGGCGGGCTGCGTCAGCTCGGTGTCGGCGCCGGGCACCGGGTTGCTCTCTTCCTCACCAACCCCCTGGTCAGCGCGCTGTCGATGTTCTCCCTGTGGCGTATCGGCGCCGTCTACTGTCCGATCAACTACAGCCTGACCGGCCGCCTTCTCGGGCATCAATTGCGCGACCTGAAACCCCGCCTCGTGATCTGCGAGGAGAGCCTGCTGCCCCGGTTGGCGACCGTCGCCGACGTTCTGGCTGGGCCGGATCTCGTGGTGCATCGACCAGCTCGGGACGACCACGACTTCGATCAGGCCGTATCCGGTACTACGGCCGAAGGCTGCCGAACCGTCTGCGGCTTCGCCGAACTGCTGGCGGCACGCGGCGAGGGATCACGCGCGCCGCAGAAGCCGACCGACCTAGCGAACATTCTCTACACATCGGGCACTACAGGACCGAGCAAGGGAGTGCTGCATTCCCATCGCTGGATGAACCAGTTCAGCTACAGCCCCCGCGGCCTGATCGACTGCGACGACGTGGTCTACAACGATCTGCCGCTCTACCACGCCGCGGGCGCGATCAGCAATGTCGTGCGCGCCGCCTGGGTGGGGTGCGAGGTGGCGACCTGGGACCGCTTCAGCGCCCGCGACTACTGGCGGCGGATCGCCCGCCGGGGCGCCACGACGGCGATTCTGATCGACGTCATGATCTCCAGGCTTGTAGCGGCTCCCGAGAGGGCGGACGACGCGCGAAACACGCTCCACTGCGTCAACCTGACGCCGCTGCCGGAGAAACACCACGAACTGGCTCGCCGCTTCGGGTTGGACATCTGCGCCACCGCCTACGGTCAGACGGAGACGGGACTCGGCGCCCTCGCCCTGATCGATCAGTTCCCGGACGGTGGCGGAACGCCCCCGGATCTCTATCGCGGCTGCCCCAAGGAGGAGATGATCGAGTTCGCGCGCCGCTCGGGATACCCGATCTTCCGGGGCGACCGGGAGATCCGCAAGGGCCTGATGGGCGCGCCTTCCATCTTCGTTGAGGCCGCGATCCTCGGCCCCAATGACGACGTGCTGCCGCCAGAGAGCTATGGCCAGCTCGCGTTCCGACCGCGGCTGCCCGACCTCTTTACTTCGGGCTATTGGGGCCGGCCCGAAGCCACCTCCGAGCTTCTCGCCAACGGCTGGCTCCACACCGGTGACGCCGCGGTCATGGACGGCGACGGGTTGCTCTACTTCGCCGACCGCATGGGGAGTTTCATTCGCTGCAAGGGCGAGAACATCTCATCGTACGAGATCGAGGAACTGGTTGCCGAGCATCCCGACATAAGCCTCTGCGCTGCGGTCGGGGTGCCGGCCCGCGAGGGTGATGAGGAGGAGGTCGCCATCTTCGTGGTGACCCGACCGGACGCCGAGGTCAGCGCGGAGGAGCTCGGAGATTGGCTGCACGGGCGCATGCCGCGCCACATGCGCCCCGGTCATGTCCGTTTGCTAGACGACCTGCCAAGAACGCCCACCAACAAGGTCGAGAAGTACCGCCTGCGCGACTCGCTGCTCGTCGAGCTCGGGGTGGCGCCCGCCGGAGCGGGGCGATGAAGGGCGCCAGGCCAGGGATCGGCCTGCTGTCTCTCGCGGTCCTGCTAGCGGCCTGCGAGAGCGGGGATGGAGCGCCGTCGCCGGCTGATCCCCAGCCGCCGCCCAACGTCGTGCTCATCCTCGCTGACGATCTCGGCTATGGCGATGTCTGTGCCTACGGTTGCGAGGGCGGACGCACGCCCCATCTGGACGCGTTGTCGGCCGCGGGCATTCGTTTCACCGACGGCTACGTCAGCGCACCACTGTGCAGCCCGACCCGAGCCGGTCTGCTCACCGGCCGCTATCAACAGCGTTTCGGCCACGAGTTCGGCGCCGGCGCCATGCAACGCGTCGAGGAGGCGGGACTCGGCACGCCGACTTCCGAGGTCATGCTGCCGGAGCTGTTCAAGAGCGCCGGCTACGCCACCGGCATGGTGGGGAAGTGGCACCTCGGCTCGCAGCCGCGGTTTCAGCCGCGGCAACGCGGCTTCGACGAGTTCTTCGGATTCCTGCACGGTGGCAACCTCTACATGGACCCCGCGGATCAACCGGGAGTCCGCACCGTCGCCTCAGGGTCGATTGCCGGTGGCCGCCGACCCCACGAGTTCCGGCATCGACCCGAGATCAACCCCATTCAACGCGGCAGCGAGGCGGTCCAGGAGACCGACTACCTGACCGACGCCTTCACCCGTGAGGCGGTTGACTTCATCGACCGCCGCCAGGGTGAGCCCTTCTTTCTGTACGTCGCGTACAACGCGCCGCACACGCCTCTGCAGGTGACGGAGGAGTACTACGACCGCTTCCCCGACATCGGCGACGAGCGCAAGCGAGTCTTCGCGGCCATGGTCAGCGCCCTCGATGACGGCGTCGGCGCGATCATGGCCAAGCTGCGCTCGACAGGGGTGGAGGAGCGCACCCTGGTGCTCTTCCTGTCGGACAACGGGTGCGCCACCTATGTGCAGGCCTGCTCCAACGATCCCCTTCTGGGCGGCAAGCTGCTGCACTTCGAGGGCGGCGTGCGAGTGCCGTTCCTGGCGTCGTGGCGCGGCCGGATCGAGGCCGGACGAGTCGAGTCGACGCCGGTGAGCTCTCTCGACATCCTGCCCACGGTGCTGGGCCTTGCGGGTGTCTCGCTGCCGACCGGCGTGACGCTCGATGGCGTCGACCTGACAGCCCTGCTGAGAGACGCCGAGCCGCCTCCGGCAAGGCCGCTCTTCTGGCGCAATGCCGAGAACTTCGCGGTGCGCAGTGGTTCTTGGAAACTGGTGAGCGTCAACGAGCGCCACCTCTACCTCTTCGATCTCGGGGCATCACCGGGCGAGGTCGAGGACCTTGCACACCGCGAACCAGCGCGCGTCGAAGCCCTCCTGGAACTCTACCGAGGCTGGGAGGCGGAAATGAAGGAACCCTTGTGGACTCCGGTCAACAGGGGGCCGATCGACATCCTGCTCCCCTGGCTGGGGGTGAAGGAAACCTTCGATGCGACCGTCTGAACGCGAGTGAGCGTGGCAGTCCTCCGCGAGATCACCACCGGGTTGGACTTTCCCGAGGGGCCGATGGCGATGGACGACGGCAGCGTCATCGTGGTCGAGATCGCCGGCGGCAACCTCACCCGCGTCCGAGCGGACGGCCGCCACCAGGTCCTGGCGCGTTGCGGCGGCGGGCCGAACGGCGCCGCCTTCGGGCCCGACGGCAGGGTCTACGTCTGCAACAACGGCGGCTTCGACTACCAGCGCCTGAACGTCGGGCCGCTGCCGGTGGCCGGTTTTCCCGGCGGCCCGTTGCAGGTCCCCGGGCGCCAGCATCCGGACTACATCGGCGGTCGCATCCAGCGCGTCGATATCCACACCGGCAAGGTCGAGGATCTCTACACCGAGTGCGACGGCAGGCCGCTGCGGGCGCCGAACGACATCGTCTTCGACGACTGCGGTGGATTCTGGTTCAGCGACCACGGCCAGACCCGGGAGCGCGACCGGGATCGCACCGGCGTCTTCTATGCCAGGGCGGATGGCGCCTTCATCGAGGAGGTGTTGTTTCCGCTCGACGGGCCCAACGGCATCGGGCTGTCTCCCGACGGCGCGACGCTGTACGTGGCCGAGACCTATCCGACGCGTCTGTGGAGTTGGCCCATTCCGTCGCCGGGCGCCGTCATCCAGGACACGACCATCCTGCCCCTCAGCGGCCGCCTGGTCGTCGATCCGCCCGGCCTCCATCTCTGGGACTCTCTGGCAGTCGAGGCGGGCGGCAACATCTGCATCGGCACCCTGATCACCGGCGGCATCACCGTGGTCTCGCCCGAGGGCGAGATCGTCGAGATCGTGCCCGCTACGGACCCTCTGACGACGAACATCTGCTTCGGCGGCGCCGATCTGCGCACCGCCTACATCACGCTGTCGGGAACCGGTTCGCTGGTCGCCTGCGACTGGCCGCGGCCGGGGTTACGGCTGAACCATCAACAGTGAACGCGCTGCCGGCGCTAGGAGTATCCACAGCGGTGGTCCGCTGCGCATCCGCGCCGGTCTGGCCGGCCCTAGCGCCCCGTGAACACCGGCTCGCGCCTCTCGGCGAAGGAGCGCACGCCCTCCTCGCCGTCCTCGCTGGCCTCGCAGACGCTCTGGGCGAAGGCTTCGTAGGCGGTGAGGCTCTCCATGCTGTCGCCTTCGAACGTGCGATAGGCAATCTTCTTCATGAACTCGATCGCGAGGGAAGGACCGGCGGCGATGTTGGCGGCGATCTTCCGGCAGGTCGGCATCAGCTCGTCGTGGGGAACAACCCGGTTCGCCAGACCGAGTTCGACCGCCTGCCGCGCATCGATGATCTCGCCCGAGTACATGAACTCGAGCGCCGGCCCTAACCCCATGATCTTGACCAGCATGTAGACGCCGCCGTTGTCGGGGACCCGGCCGCGCTTGACGAAGAGGGCGCCGAACTTCGCGCGTTCCGAGGCGATCCGAAAATCCGCCATGAGCCCTGCCGAGAAGGCGCCGCCCAGCATGTGCCCGTTGACCGCGGCGATGATCGGCTTGCGACAGCGCCAGAGGGCGAACTGCAGACGCCCGCCGAGAGACAGCGGCAGCAGTCGCGTGCCGCGGGGGAACTCGGGGCCGTAGGGCGCCACGCCCGCGAGCTTGGGGTCGGAGAAGTCGCGCCCCGACGACCAGCCCCTGCCGGCGCCGGTCCAGATGGCGCACTTGATGTCGTCGTCGCGCTCGATTTCCTCGAAGGCGGCGATCAGGGAGTCCATCATGTCCATCGACTGGGCGTTGAGCTTCTCCGGCCGATTCATGGTCAGAGTGACCACTCCACCGTCGCGCTCCCAAGTCACATCCTTGAGATCCATGGACGCTCCTTTCCCGCCGCTCCGCGGCGTGTCTATCCGCCGGCCGTCTACTCGAACTGAACCCAGATCGGCGAACTCCAGGCCATCTGGCCGTCTTCCTGAATCAAGCGAACATAGTAGTAGTTCAGTCCCGGCGCCGGCGACAGATCCGCATAGCGCAGATCGATCTCGGCGCCGGTGGGAGCACTCTGGTAGATCGAGGTTCCGTTGCGCAGGATCTCGACGGTCGAGAAGGGTCTGGTGCCTACCGCGACGATCCTCATCTCCGGCAGTTCGTCCGTGCCGCTCAACTCAGCGCCCATGAAGTGCTCACCCATCCAGAACTCGAGCACGATGTTGTCGGTGGCGCCGTACGTCCGTCGCTGGCGCATCGCCTCGAGGACGGCATGGCGCGAGCGCTCCGGCACGAAGACCATGGCGTAGGAGATATGGGTCGACAGGTGGTCCGAACTGGCGATGACGCCGAGGCGGTAGCCCTTCTCCCAGGCATTCGAGACGAAGCCCTCGTCGTGCGGCCGCGTGAGCTCCGACTGCGCCTGCGACGCGCGGTCGGTCAACGGCGCGCCCGGGGCCTCGTAGCTGTGACGATCGCCCTGGTAGATCTCGACCAGGGGTTCGATTTCGGGATCGTTGTCGCGCCAGTCGGTGCCCATCGTCGTAGCGCTGGTGTGGGGGATGGTGATGCCGCCGGTGCGCCGCACCTCTTCGTAGAGCATCTTCGTGTCGTCGTCCTGAACGATTCCGGCGCCGTTGTGGTAGCGGATGTTCGGATACTCGACGTAGCCCGTCTTCTGGAAGAAGGGCACCGGCATGTGGCCGCGCTCGGCGTGGAGGATGTTGCGGTGCCCCATGGGGAAGTTGATCGAGCGCTCGTAGCCGAAGAGTGCTATGTAACTCTGCGGGGCGTGGAAGAGATCGGCCAGTTTCTCTTCCAGCCACCACCAGTACTCGAGTTCGCCGCCGTACTGGTGGTCGCTGATGAGCCCGAAGTCCATCGCCGCGGCGTCGATCATGTAGCGGTAGAAGTCGAGCACGGAGCCATCCGGAACGCCGCGCAGATCGAGTGACATCTCGGTGTGGCGATGGGTGTCGCCGCGCAGGATCCGCAGGTCCTCGCCGTCGACTCGAGTCCTCCACCCGCGGATACGCTCGATGTCCTCGGCCTCTCGCTCGTGGCCGGCGGCGCGCTGCGGGAAGGGCGGTGGCCGCGGGGCCTCAGTCTTGAGCCCGGGCGCGGTCGCCGGCGCCCACCTCGCCGCGTAGACGTTCTCGACCACGGTCTCTTCGGGCAACGTGAGAATGGCCGAGAAGGTGGGGAAGTTGTCGCGCGGCCAGCCGAGCCACAGGCCGCCGCCCGCCGAGGGCGTCGCCGAGGCCGACATCGACAGGCGGCCGATGCTCCACGGCACGGCGGCGGGAGCGCTCCAACCGTTCGCGGCCATCGTGGTGACGTAGAGCCTCCAGTACTGGGCGTAGGCGCCGGAGCTCTCCATCGCCCGCACCAGAAGACTGACCCGGCCCCGATCGTCGACGGCCAGCTCCGGGCCGCTGAGGGAAGGGTTCGGCGTCTTCGTGTAGTGCAGGCGCCGGCGAGCCGGGAAGAGCGTCCCGAGTTCGGGAGCGGCGGCGGTGAGCTCGTCGCCATCGAAAACGCGGACCGCCACCGTGCGCTCGCGGTTGAGCATCGAGCCCGGCTGACGCTCCTGGTCGATCAGAAGTCCCTGGTCCTTGCCCCAGCCGGCCTCGCCGACCTCGTAGGCGATCCAGACCCGGTCGGCGCCATCGACGGCGACGCTGGGCCTGGCCTCGAAGAACGGCGTCGCCGCGATCGTCTGCACCGGTCCCAGGCGGTCGCGCTGGAGGCGGCGGAGGAAGACGTCGTAGTCGCCGCGGTCGTAGCTGTCCCAGGCGATCCAGGCGGCGCCCTCCGAGTCGAGAGCCAGGGCGGGCGTCCAGTCGTTGCGTGGGCTCTCGGATATCCGTCGCTCCGCTGACCACGAAGTACCGTCGTAGCTCATGTAGAGGATGTCGGCCTGTCCCTCACGGGTTCCCTGCCAGACCAGATGCAGCGAGCCATCCCGGCCGCGCGCCAGGCGGTGGTTGAAGTCGCTTCCAGGGGCCGAAGTCAGACGCTCCAGACGGCCCCAGTGCTCGCCGTCGAACCAGCGCCCGTAGAGGTCGAAGTTCGGCTCGTCTTCGAACAACCGCTCCGGCTGCGCCCACACGACCCACAGCCGTTTGTGACTGTCCAAGGCCAGGCTGGGACGCCAGACGTCGCCGGTGACGCCGGGAACCGGATTCCATGGTCCCCACACACCGGTGGCCGGGTCGCGGCGGGCGAGGTGAAGCCGGTCGCGCCGTCCAGAGTAGCTGGTCCACACCATCCAGACGTCGTCGCGGTCGTCCGGGTCGGAGAGGATGAAGGGGTAGTCGTCGTTGCGAAAGTCGCCGGACAGACGGATCGGATCGTGGAACCTGGCGTCGACCGGTGGCTCGGGGTCGGTCTGCCGGGGATGGAGCAGAGGCCCGACCCAGGAGGGCAGGGTCGGATCGACGTGGTTGAGTTCGTGCCATGCAGGTGCATCGCTGCGCACTCTGCCCGGCGCCATGGGGTGGGCTGCCGACCCCGGGTTCCGCCCCGGCGCGTCGAAGTGCCTGTCTTCCGGGCTCTGTTCCGAACGCAGAGGCGGAAACACCCGTGGCTCGGGCGCCGGAGCATGGTCGCTGGAAAGCAGGGGCCGCACCGTTTCCTGAACTTGCGCCGGGCTCCAGACCAGGACTGTCGCCAGCACGATCGCCGAGATGAACCCGGACCAGCGAAGGCGCTTCTTCATGGATGGCCCTCCTCCTGCTGCTGCGCGCCGGCTTGCGTGCCGCCGCCGCCGACTCTCTATCTCTACCATGGCCCAGTGTAGGTGAGAATGGGCCGGGCGATCGTCGATCAGCACGGAGGTCCATCGAGTTGAACGCAGCCAATCTGGCCCTGGAGAACATCGAGCAGTTCGGCGAATACCCGATCCTCCATTGGCGCGGCGAGATCATCTCGAACGTCGAACTGGACATGCGGGCGCGCAGGCTGGCGAGGGTGCTGCGGGATCGCGGTGTCATGGCCGGTGATCGCGTTGCCGTGGTGATGCCCAACGGCCCCGAGGTCTTCGAGGCATTCCAGGCGGTGTGGAAGATCGGCGCCGTCATCCTCCCGATCAGGCCTCAGCTCACGGTCCCTGAGATTGAGCACATGCTGAGGGACTCCAGGGCCCGGGCAGTGATCACCGCCGGCGAACTCGTGCCGCTGATCCGCCGGGCCTGCCCCGAACTGCAGTTGCTCCTCGCGGCCGACGGTCCGGCTGGGGACGAGGCGGTCGACCTGTCTCTGGAGATGGCCGGCGCCGAGCCCCTGGTGGAGATGACCGACCGGGCAGGGGACGATCTGGCGCTGCTGCTCTACACCTCCGGCACCACCGGCAAGCCGAAGGGCGTGATGCTGACGCATGAGAGCGTCGTCTCCATTCCGCACCCGAGGATGGTCGACCTGCCGCCCTTCATGCCGACCCTGCACGTACTCCCGCTGTCTCATTCGTTCGGGGTTCTGATGATGAATCTGGGCTTCATCAAGGGCATGCAGGCGGGCCTTCTTGTGCACTGGGATACTCGCGGCGTCTTCGAGGCAATTCAGGACTTGCGGGTGGTTCGTTTCTCCATGGTCCCCACGATGCTGACCTACATGCTGGAGTTCCCGGAACGGGACCGCTTCGACACCTCGAGCCTGGAGGGCGTGTGGACCGGCGGCGCCCCGCTTCCGGACCCGGTGCGCCGCGAGTTCGAGCAGGTTTTCTCGTGCCGTGTGCGGGACGGCTACGGCATGACCGAGTCGGGAGGGGCAGGCGCCGCCTACTACGATCAGGATGCGTTTCGGCCCGGCTCCGTCGGCCGCGCGCAGCCCACCATGTCGATTCGCGTGGTCGACGACAGCGGCGCCGACGTGCCCGCCGGCGTGCGCGGCGAGATCCTGATGTCCGGGCCGACGCTGATGGCGGGTTACTGGCGCAACCGGAAAGCGACGGACGAGACCCTGGTCGACGGGTCGCTCTACTCGGGAGACATCGGCTATCTGGACGAAGACGGCTACCTCTACCTCACCGACCGCAAGAAGGACCTGATCATCAAGGGCGGCGAGAACATCTCGCCGCGCGAGATCGAGGAAGCGCTCTACCAACACCAGGCCGTCGGCGAAGCGGTCGTCTTCGGCGTACCGGATCCACGGTTCGGCGAGAACATCTGGGCGGCGGTGGCGCTCAGCGGCGACAGCCAGGCGAGCGAGCAGGATCTCCTGCGGCACCTGGCGAGCTACGTCACCCGCTTCAAGGTTCCGGCACGACTCTTCGTGCTGGACGAGATTCCGAAGAACGCCACGGGCAAGCTTCAGAAGCGCGCCGTGCGCGACCTTCTTCTGGGAGCAGACGGCGCCTAGCTGCCTGCGCGCATCCCGTCCAGCAGCGTCCGCGAAGGAGCGAGGGGTGTTGACAACGTCAACACGAGTGTGTATGTTGACGCCGTCAACAACCTTTGGAGCAAGGAGAAGCACCATGACGAAGCGACAGACGACCCGCGGCCGGAGGCGCCATCCATCGAGCCGGATCGCCATGCTCGCTGTTCGAGTGTGTCTGTCGGGATGCATGATGCCGGCCGCCATGCACTCCGGTTCCGAGCCGGCCGCGGCGTACGCGTTCGAGCGCTACGAAGTCGCTATCGGCGCCGCGGAACGCCAGACGGTGCTGACGGGGTTCCTTGTGGGAGATTCGGTGGCGGACCTCGCGGTCGTGCATATCGATGAGAACGACGACCGGCGCTTGCGCATTCTCGCGTTCACGGACGGGGACTGGACGCCGGAAGTCGAAACCACGCTGCGCCCCGAGGCCTCCTTCGTCGACGTGGCCAACATCGACGGCGGGGACCGGCTGGTCATCTACGGCGACGGCCGCCTGACCTGGTTCGATCCCGAGACCGGAACGGAACGCGAACTCGCGGCGGTGACCTCCGACTTCAGTCCGCCTCCGCGGGGCGAAGTTCTCCACGTGGACATCACGCGTGACCTGAACGGCGATGGCCGCGACGACCTGGTCGTGCCGCGCGGCCACGGCTTCCAGGTGCTGGTCCAGATGAGCGGCGGCGCGTTCGCCGAGCCCGTGGCGGTCGGGCCGTCGACCGGGCTTGACCGGGCCTACGGCGCCGACGGCTACCGGTACCGGCCTTGGGAGGAGGGCGGCCGCGTCCACGAGATGGACTACGACCTGGACGGACGCAGCGACCTGGTGTTCTGGAATGACGACCACTTCGTGGTCCATCTCCAGGACGAGCGCGGTCTATTCGCCGCGGAGGCCAGCACGACCTTCACCACCGACGTCGCGTTCGACTCGGACGAGCTCCGCTCGCTCGCGGCGCCGCAGGAGGTTCGCCGCCGGCGTATTGACGACAGCCTGACCGGAAGCCCGACAGGGAGGGTGCTGCATTCATTGACCGACCTGACCGGCGACGGCGTTACCGACCTCGTGGTCTTCTCGCTGGAGATCAGGAGCATGTGGAACGTGCACTCCACGTACGAGGTCCACCCGGGCGCGCCCACACCCGATGGCGGCACCGCGTTCGCGCCTGATGTCGGCGCCGCGATTCTGTCGGGCGGCCTCCCGTACGGGATCGGGCGGTACGACTTCGACCACGACGGTCAGGTTGACGTGGTGTACACCACCATGAAGTTCGGCATCTTCAAGACAATGCGCATGATTGGACAAGGGTTGCTGACTCGTTCCGTGCCGATGCATCTCGACTTCTACCGCATGGAAGGTGGCGTCTACTCCGACAAACCGAGCGCCACCCGCAGAATCAAGGGCCGCGCCCCCGGCGTTTCAGGGGAAAAGGGCATCTTCCACCCGTCGGTGTTGATCGGAGATGTGAACGGCGACAGCCGCTTGGACCTGCTGGTGCAGAGGGGCCGGAAGGAACTGCGCGTCTTTCTTGGCGTGCCGGGGCCCGACCTGTTCGCCAGGCGGCCTGAAGAAGTGGCGGTCGCCATGCCCAACGAGGAATACACCTGGCTGGTGGACCTCAACAAGGACGGCAAGCAGGACATCCTCATGCATCACGCGTTCACTACCGGGCCGCATCGGGTGACGATGCTGATCGCCCGATGAACAAAGTCGGTACTTCGGCAACCGACCGCACGATGCAGTGTCGAGGAAGCCTGTCCTCCATACTGTCTCTCGGAGTATTCCTGTCGGGATGCACAGGGTCTGCCGCCGCGCAGTCCACTTCCGACCAGGCTGCGGAATTCACTTTCACGCAGTACGAGGTCGTCACCGGCGCCGCGAAACGTCAGACCGTCTTGACGGGACTTCTTCTCGGTGGCGCAAGCGCGGAGCTTGCCGTGGTGAACATCGACGACAGCGACGAACGCCGCCTGCGAATCTACGAGTTCGGCGACGGCGCCTGGGCGCCAGGAGTCGACGCAACGCTCGGTCCCGAAGTGCTGTTCGTTGACGTCGCCAACATCGGCGGACGCGACCGGCTGGTCACCTACGACCCCGGTCGCCTGAACTGGTTCGATCCCGAATCGGCGACGGAACGCGCGCTGGTCGCCGTCACTGCCAACTTCAACCCGCCTCGCGCAGGCGAGATCCCCCATGTAGACGTCACTCGGGACGTGAACGGCGACGGCCGCGACGACTTGGTCGTCCCGGGCGTCGATGGCTTCCGGGTGTTCATCCAGACGGGCGCCGGCGAGTTCGCGGATCCAGTGAAGATCGGCCGGTCCACTGAGATGAGCAGGATCTACGGCGCCGATGGATACCGATACAAGCCTTGGGATGAAAGCCGTGTCCACGAGATGGACTACGACCGGGATGGTCTTGGCGACCTGGTGTTCTGGAACGAGGACCACTTCGAGGTTCATCACCAGGACGAAGATGGGCTGTTTGCCACAGTGGCCGAAACCTTCACGACCGATGTGGCATTCGACTCTGACGAACTCTCCTCGCTCGCCACCGGAGACATGACGGGGAGGGTGCTGCACTCGATAGCCGACCTGAACGGCGACGGTGCCGCGGATCTCGTGGTTTTCTCGCTGGAGGGCGAGAGAATCTCACGAAAGCGTTCAACCTACGAGGTGCATCTTGGCGCGCCAGCACCCGATGGCGGCACTCTGTTCGCACGGGGCGTCGACTTCGCCTTCCAGTCGGACGGCAGAATCCAGCTCGGGATGGACCGGCGCGACTTCGATGGCGACGGTCACGTCGACTTGATGTTCACAACGATCGAGGTCGCGTACCTCAAGAGCAGCCTCTGGAAGAGAATCAAGGGGTTCATGGGCGATGACATCTGGTTGGATCTCGAGTTCCATTCCATGGCAGGGGGCCTCTATCCCGAGAAACCCAACGCCACCCGCAGAATGCAATTGGATGGCCACCCCAGCATCAGGGAGCTGGGGTGGGCGCCACTGGATGTGGTGCTTCGAGGGGGGACGCACCAGGAACGGAAGACACAGAAGCGTCACCTGCGGGCGTTCAACACGACCTTGCTCATCGGGGATGTGACCGGCGACGGCCGCTCAGACCTGCTCATCGAGGAGACGCATAGGCAAATGCTCGTCTTTGTCGGTGTGCCGGGGCCGGACCTGTTCGCCCGGCAGCCTCAAAGGGTGGCGGTCGCCATCCCCAACGACGAGGAATACACCTGGCTGGTGGACCTCAACAAGGACGGCAGGCAGGACATCCTGATGCATCACGCGTCCACGACTCAGCCCCATCGGGTGACGATGCTGATCGCCCGTTGAGCACACCGGCCGTCTAGACGGCGCTGTGATCTCGCATCCCGTCCAGGAGTGTCTCGGTGGTTTGCCTGATCAGCTCGTCCACATCGACGCTCGGGCCGATCTGTCTCTCGATCAGCAGGGACGCCAGGCCGTGGACCGCGCTCCAAGCGACGTAGGCTTTCGCCCGCGGATCCCCTCGCTCGATGTCGCCGCGCTGCTGGTGGACCCGGATTACATCGATCAGGTGTTCGAGTAGGGCGCCACCGGCCTCCCGCAACTCGGGTTGATCTTGTCGCGCAAGGGCCTCCTTGCCGTACATCAGACGGTAGTGGGCCGGATGCTCCAGAGCGAAGCGCACGTACTCCTCGCCCATGTGCCGGAGCCTCTCGACGCTTGACTGCGGGGCGCCTTGGCTGGTGGTTTGGAGGCGGTTGTTGAGGCGTTTGAACCCTTCGACCGCGACCGCGACCAGGAGCGCCGTCTTGTCCGGAAAGTGACGGTAGGGCGCGGCCCGCGATACGCCGAGGCGGCCGCCGATCGCCCTCATCGTCACACTGGCGGCGCCGCCCTGCGAGATCATGGCGGCGGCTTCGTCGACAAGCGACGCTCGCAGGTCGCCGTGATGGTAGGTGCGGGTCCGTTCGGCCATGGGTGATTATGGCAAGAGCCGGTTGATCGCCTACGGCGACGGCCGCCTGACCTGGTTCGATCCCGAGTCGGCGACGGAGCGCGAACTCGCGGCGGGCTAGAGCCGGAACAGACGAGTGATCTTGACGACGAGGGCCCGGTTGTTGAGCCTGGAAAGCCCCGTGTCAGCGTGTCGCGCTGTTCGTTGTAGACGACGAACAGCTCGCTGCCGGGCCGGTACTCCCAGCGCAGCCGCACATTCGTCGCGAACCCGTTGCTCTCGGAGTTGTACTGCAGCAGCGCGCTCACGAACATGCGCGGCGTCATCGTGTAGATGGCGCGCAGGTCGAGGAGTTCCACCGTGAACTCCCCCTCCGGCAGCTCCAGTCGGTTCATCGAGACGCTCGGCTCAAGCGAGAAGTGCGGGCTCACGTTCACTCGGCCGAAACCCCAGCCGATCGTCGTCTTGCGGCCGCTGTAGAAATCGCCGTACTCGAGCAGGAAGCTGCCCGAGATCCGCCGCTGCTGGCCCAGGCTCAAGACTCCGCGCACATAGTCGAACTCGTAGGCGCCGGCGGGGAGCGTCACGTCTGAGGCGATGGGGAACGGCTGTAGGAGGAACTCGTAGGTTTGCCCATAGGTGAGTTGGACGCGATCGCCGCTGTGAAACTCGATGCCGAACGCGGCCGCGCCGTCGCGCGTCTCGATCCGGCCGGCGCCGTTCTCGATGTAGGCCAGCGACCCGGTCCAGGAGTATTTGCGAACCAGCCTGCTCGCCGCTGGCCGGGGGCTGAAGCGGAACAGGCCGAACGACCGGCGCATGTCGTCGCGGCGCAGGAATCCGACTTCCGGGTTGAAGTGGTCGCCCACTCGCAGGCGCTCCAACTGAACGCCGTAACGGTCGCCGTTGTAGTCCATGTGCAGGCGGTAGCTGGTGTCGTCGCCCACAAGCCCCGGCGTGCGGGTCTGTGCCCAGTAGGTGTTGAACGTGAGATGTTGGAAGAAGGCGAACGTCCCGTCGACCCCATACGCGTCGTTGAGCCCGCCGCCGTCCTGCGCGACCGAGCGACGGGTGTAGATGAGGCCGACGTTGCTGCGGCGCAGGATGTCGCGCTTGAGTCGCACGACGCCGAAGTTGGTGGAGCGCGCGCCGGCCAGCGGCTCTTCGTCCGCTTGGATGTCCAGCAGGCCCAGGGTGTAGCGGCCCGTGCGGCCGGTCAGGCGAGCGCCGGCTTCGATGGGGATCGCGCGTCCTCCCTGCAAACCGATGCGCCGGCTGTAGAACAGGATCGGCGTGTCATTGGACGTCGCAAACACCCCGGTCTGGGCGCCGCCGAAGGCGAAGGTGCCCTGATTCTCGAGGAAGAAGTCCCGCTTCTCAGGGAAGAAGAGGCTGAAGCGGGTGAGGTCGACCTGCTGCTGGTCGGCTTCGACCTGGGCGAAGTCGGTGTTGTAGGTGAAGTCGGCCGTGAGGTTCTGGCTGAGACCGTACTTGACATCGATACCGATGTCGGCTGCCACCTCGTTCGAAGTCTCCGGGATGGCGACGAGATCGCTGGTCACGTCGGCGACGAGGTAAGGCTTGAGCTCGAGGTTTCTCGAGGCCGGCGGGGCCTCCAGGCCGACCAACGTTGCCGCCAGCGACACTTGGAAAAGGCCCATCTGGCCCAACGCTTCCGGGAGGCGGGTCAATGTCGAGATCTCGTTCTTCCACTGCGTGTAGCGCTGCACGTTGAAGCCCCAGATCTGCGCCCGGCCGGGGCGATAGCGGAGCGACTTGAACGGGACCGCGGCTTCGACCGTCCAACCTCCCTCGAATCGGCCTACCGCGAGATCCCAGACCGGATTCCAATCCCTGTTGTACTGGCGCTCGTCGGTGATCTGGCCGTCGATTCGGCCGCCCGAGGGGTAGATGGTGAAGTCGGCTGCGTTGCGGCGGTCATGGAACGTGTCGAGAATGAAATCGACATAGTCGTCCTGGCTGTACACGTCGCGCCGCATGTCGTTGGCGGCGATCCGCTCGGGGTCCTGCCAACAGCGAAACGACACATAGACCTTGGCATCGTCGAACGTGACCCAGACCTCCGTCTTGTCGGTGGCCGGTGAGCCCGGCTGCGGTTCTGTCTGCAGGAAGTCCGAAACCGGCGGCACGGCCGTGTACAGAACCTCGTCGAGTTGGCCGTCGATCCGGAGCGGCGCGGCGAGGCGCACGGCTCGCACCGTGGCCCGGCCCGAGTCGTCCCGAGTCACCACATCTGGCGGCTCGGGTGGCGGTGGGCCGTCGAAGGCCGAGGGGAGAACCAGCGGCTCGTCCGACGGCGCCGGCGTGCCGGGCGGCGGCGGCGGCGAGGGGGCCTTAGCCTCCTGGCGTGCCTCGGCGGCTTGAGTCAGAACGAGGCCGCCGATGAGCAGGCAGCCTGCTGCGCGGTGCAATCTTCTTAGTCGATCGCTAGTCGATCGCGAAGCAGTAGAAGTAGCCGTTGCCGCCGGTGCCCTGGAGGTTGGCCTGGCTGCAGCCGCGGCTGCCGTGGGCCGAGTTCCAGGACGACGGGACCGGACCGCCGCCGGTGCGATCGTGGTGGCCGACCTGGGCGCTGCCCTCGTCGTTGCTCGTCCAGTTGCTGCAGGTGTGGTCGGCGCCGTCGGTGAAGCGGGCGCCGTCGAGCTTCGACCCGGTCAGGATGTCGTGCTCGTTGGGAGTGTCGCCGCGGCCCTTGACCATCTCGCCCTTCTCGGTGAGTTGCGTCTCCTTGGTCAGCCCGACATTCGAGTAGTGGAGGGCGTCCAGGTTGCGGGCCACTTCCGCGCCCTTGGCGTTGAGCCACGGGCCCGCACCGATGCGATCCCGGGCGTTCACGCCGTCCTCGCCGTCCGTGCTGAGGTAGGCGTGCCAGGTCTTGCCCGAACTCCCGGCCGCCTCGGCGAGCGCCGTGCAGTGCTTGTCGGCCCCCTCCAATCCGCCCAGGTTGGCGCCGTCGCCGGGTCCGGCGCTGGTGATGAAGAAGCTCATCTCGCCGTCCTGGGCCGCAAGCGGCCCGGCGAGGATCAGCAAGGCGACCGCGGTGAACAGAATGCACGCTCGTGGCTTCATGGCGGAACCTCCGTTGTTCTCTTGTTGCGTCAAGCGATTGAGTATAGGGGCGGCGGCCCCTATCCGATCCGATTCTCGCCCGCGTTCTCGTCCTGGTGCAGGGTCACCGGCCAGCCGGGGAACTGTTCGTTGTCACCCGCGTCGGCCGTGGACAGGAACCGGAACGCCTCGATCCGGTAGGTCTTCGCCTCCAAGTCGATGGTGACCATGCCGAAGCCGCTGCTCTTCTGGTGAGCGAGCCGGTAGGGATTGCGCTCGGCGCCGACCTCGGGGTTGCCCACCGCGTAGACGTAAACCCGGTTGCCCAGGCCGTCGCGGAACTCGCCGGTATCGGCCAGCCCGTGCCGCGGCCGGTTGCGGTGGGGCATGCCCGCCTCGTCGGGCCGCCACCAGCGCGGGTAGCCGGCGCTGATCGCCGGCGTGCAGAAGGCCCAACACCCGTCGCGTTGGCGGTCGGCGCCGTACTGGACCAGGGAGGGCAGGTGCTGATCGCCGCACACGTGCAGGCACTTCGCCTTGCGCAGGATGCGGACCAGCCGGTTGCGCGGCGTCTGGGGCCAGCCGCCGCAATCGAGATCCGCGGCCAGGAAGTCGTCGTAGGCGCCGTGGTGGGTGGCTACGCCGGCAAACACGGTCTGACTGAGCAGCACCTTCATCGTGTGGCCGCGCCAGTCGTCGGCCCACTGCTCCAGGAACTCCTCCTGCCGCTCGCCGAGCAGGGCGAGCCCGGGCTGGTCGAGCGTCGAGGTGTCCAGTCCGATGTCCAGGACGTGGTCGGCGCGCCCGGACCCCGTGTCCACGCGCTCGGGGCTGCTCTTGAACTGCCTGTCGCCCAGGATGGCGAAGCCGACGCCGCCGTAGACCATGTCGCCGTAGTAGACGCTGATGTCCTGCTCGACCGGGGCCGGATCGAAGGGGTCGGGATGGTGAGAGGCGTTCGTGCGATGGACCACGTTGACCATCCGCGCCGGCGCCCGGTACCCGCCGCGCGTCGAGGTATCGCGGCCGGTCCCCATCGGCTTGCCGCCTTCGCCCCAGATGTTGCCCTGGAACACGTCGTGGTCGTCGGGTATGCACAGCGTCGGCCGGTCGCGCATCGCTTCGCGGAACGCCCAGCCGAACTGGTAGTACTTGCGCAGGTAGTTCAGGATCGCCGGCCCGGCCGGGTCGCGGATCAGGCCATAGCCGCCATGGTTCTCGTAGAGCTGGTCGCCGGAGAAGAAGACCAGGTCGGGATCGAGCGCCAGAACGTGCTCCGCGACCGGCGCGTAGGGGAACGAGTAGTCGTTTTGGCAGGTGAGGGCCCCGAGCCGCAGCGGCCGGCCGGCCGGATTGGCCCGGATCGACCCGAGCCACTCCGACGCCGTCTCGCCGCCGTCCGTGTGCTGTTCGCGGTAGACGAGCCGGAATGGCGCTGCCACGCGCTCGTTCCAGTTGGACAGCCGGAACGTCGCCGTCCAGGCGTCCGGGTCCAGTTCGGCGAAGCCACGGGATCGCCATCCCCCGTCGTGCTGGGTCAGCAGCTCGACCCGCCGGTCGTCGCCCTCTCCCAACGGCGGCAGGAGCGCCGTCATCTTGACCACGAACCCTTCGTCGCCGCGGGAGTCGCTCATCGAGTACATCGACCACAGGATGGGCCCGAAGCGGCGCTCCTCTTCCACGGCGAAGGCATCCCCGTCCGCCGTCCACTCGCTGAACCGGTAGCGGGCCCCCTCACCCTTCGGGATCTCCCGGTCGAAGTTGCTGACGATCGCGACGTTGCCCTCGATGTCCGCGGCGGGCATGGTGTGGGTGACGGTGCCCAACTCGGTTCCGGAGGCGGTCCGAACTTCAAGGCGGAGCTCACACTCGCCGTCTTCCGTTCGCCCTTGGAGAAGCATCTCGATCCCTTCCGTTGCGACCGCGTCGCCGTCGCCTACCTCCGCGTTCGCTCCACCCAGCACCAGCCGCCCGCCGACCAACCCGGCATCGACCCCGACGCCGCGCGCGAAGCAGTTGCTGCGATGGTCATCGATCAGGTTGCGGACGCCGATCCGGAACCCGGCGCCCCCGTCGCGTTTCCCGGCTTCCACCCGCTTGCAACGCACCGACATCCGAAACCGTCCCCGCTCGCCAGTCAATCGATGCGTGATCAAGTGGACATTCCGGTCGCCGCCGCCCGTCTGCACCTCGGACGCCCCTTCGATAACCCGCCAGTCCTCCATCGGATTGGCCCAGAAGGACTCCCCGAGCCACACCCGGTCATGAGTCCGGTGCCACCGGTCGACTTGGGTGCCGGAGGCCCCGTCTCGCCGCTCCTGCCGAGCCTCGGCGCGTCCGATCCGTTTCGGCAGCGAGACGACCGCGGCCAGCAAACCGAAAAGACCCCGCCGGCTCAAGCGTGACTTCACTGCAGGGTAATCTCCTCGCTGCTCAGAGGCCGCTCAGGCCGGCCCGGAAACAAGTGGTCAGCATAGCCGTATGGACTATTTCAACGGCGTGTTGACGCCTAGGCAGGTTCTCGGGAACCAGCAGCGAGACCATGCCCTCGCTCGACTTGCTCGTTCCAGCGCTCGCCGGCTACCTCTTCCTTCGCCGCAACGACAGGCTACGAGGCCGAACTGTGGGCGATGGCCGACGCGCTCCCCCGCGGCTCGATGGATGCGGCCGAGTACAAGCATGTCGTGCTCGGAGCGTTCCCGTTGTTGTGATCGTAGCCAGCATGCCTTGTCCCGGCGATGCCCAAGGTGCGGGACGCCATTCGTGCCGTGGAGCGGGATGGTTGGCAACGGGTCGCTACGCGCGGAAGTCACCGACAGTACCGGCATCCCGTGAAACCGGGGAAAGTGACGATCGCTGGTAAACTGAGTCACGACTTGCCACCGGGCACCTGGAACAGCATCGTCAAACAGGCCGGACTCGCGAAGTGAGTAGCTCGTGAAGTACACGATCGTGATCGAGAAGGCGCCCGGCAACTTCGCGGCGTATGCGCCTGATCTGCCTGGGTGCGTGGCAACCGCCGAGACGCGTGCCGAGGTGATCCAGCTCATGCGCGAGGGCATCGCTTTCCACCTTGAGGGCTTGCGCGAAGACGGGGAGCCCGTGCCTCGGCCTCAAGCCACAGCCGCCGAAGTGGATGTAGTGCTGGGCGTGAGCGCCTAGGGGCTGAACGGGTACGTCGAGCCAGTCCATTTGGCGTCGGTGCATCGCCTTGTTCCGCGCCACGGACAGATGGGGCTCTCGACTACCAACCGCCGGACTCGGGGTTTCGGCTGGACGGTCACCGCACATGCCGCGACGAGGTGCGCGCCCGCGTGACACAAGCCATCGTGACACACGTCGCGTTGTGGGGCTACGATGGCGACTCCGGGAGGTCATCCGGACTGACGAGATTGACAAAGACAGTGACGAAGATGGCAAGCAGGCAAACCGATAGCGGGGCAACGACAGGCTACGAGGCCGAACTGTGGGCGATGGCCGATGCACTCCGCGGCTCGATGGATGCGGCCGAGTACAAGCACGTCGTGCTCGGCCTCATCTTCCTGAAGTACATCTCGGACGCCTTCGAGGAGCGCCACGCGGCGGTGCTGGCCGAGTGGGGGGAAGACGCCGCGGAGGACCGCGACGAGTACATCGCGGAGAACATCTTCTGGGTGCCGCGGGAGGCCCGTTGGGCGCACCTGAAGGCTCAGGCGCGGCAGCCGACGATCGGCCAGACCGTCGACAAGGCCATGACCGCGATCGAGCGCGACAACCCGGCGCTGAAGGAGGTGCTGCCCAAGGACTACGCGCGTCCCGCCCTGGACAAGCAGCGCCTCGGCCAGCTCATCGACATGATGGGCAACATCCGCGTCGGTGACGCCGAAGCCCGCTCCCGAGACGTGCTGGGCCGCGTCTACGAGTACTTCCTCTCTCAGTTCGCCAGTGCCGAGGGCAAGAGGGGCGGCGAGTTCTACACGCCGCGCTGCGTCGTCAGGCTGCTCGTCGAGATGCTGGAGCCCTATCGGGGGCGCGTCTACGATCCGTGTTGCGGATCCTCGGGCATGTTCGTTCAATCGATCGAGTTCATCCGCGCCCACGCGAGCGGAAACGGCAACGGCGGCGAAGCGCGCGGCGACATCTCGATCTACGGCCAGGAGTCGAACTACACGACTTGGCGGCTCGCCAAGATGAACCTGGCCATACGCGGGATCGGGGGACAGATCGCCCACGGCGACAGCTTCCACAGCGACCACCACCCGGACTTGAAGGCTGACTTCATCCTCGCCAACCCACCGTTCAACGTCTCGGACTGGGGCGGCGACCGGCTGGTCGAGGACAAGCGCTGGCGCTACGGGATTCCGCCTAAGGGCAACGCGAACTTCGCCTGGGTGCAGCACATGGTTCACCACCTGGCGCCGAAGGGCGTTGCGGGGTTCGTGCTCGCCAATGGATCGATGTCGTCGAGTCAGTCCGGCGAGGGAGAGATCCGCAAGAACCTGATCGAGGGCGAGTTGGTCGACTGCATGGTGGCTCTACCGGGCCAGCTCTTCTACTCGACACAGATTCCCGCCTGCCTGTGGTTTCTGGCGCGCGGGCGCAAGCGGCGCGGAGAGATCCTCTTCGTCGACGCAAGGAAGCTCGGCCGGATGGTGGACCGAACACACCGCGAACTGACCGAGGAGGACATTGCCGAGATTGCCGCGACCTACCACGCGTGGCGCGGCGGGGAAGGCGTCGTCGAGTACGAGGATAGGCCCGGTTTCTGCAAGAGCGCGACGCTTGAAGAGGCCGGCAGACACGGCCACGTGCTGACGCCGGGACGCTACGTCGGCATGAAGCCGCAGGAGGACGACGGCGAGCCGTTCGAGGAGAAGATGGCCCGGCTCACCGCCGAATGGCGTCGGCAGCGGGCCGAGGTGCGCCAGCTCGACGCGGTGATCGAGGAGAACCTGGGGTCGCTGGGGTTCGGAGTGGAATGAGTGGACGTTCTTGTTCGCGCGACCATCGGCAGCGCGCCCCGGTTCTGCAATGCCTAAGGTCCGGGACGCCATTCGTGCGGTGGAGCGGGATGGTTGGCGATGGGTCGCGACGCGGGGAAGTCACCGCCAGTACCGGCACGCGACGAAGCCCGGCAAAGTGACGATCGCTGGTAAACTGAGCCACGACTTGCCGCCGGGCACCTGGAACAGCATCGTCAAACAGGCTGGGCTCGATAAGTGAGTAGCTCGTGAAGTACACGATCGTCATCGAGAAGGCGCCCAACAACTACGCGGCCTATGCGCCCGACCTGCCCGGCTGCGTGGCAACCGCCGAGACGCGTGCGCGAGTGATTGAGTTGATGCGCGAGGGCATCGCCTTTCACCTTGAGGGGCTGCGGGAAGACGGGGAGCCAGTGCCTCGACCTCAAGCCACGGCTGTCCAGGTGGATGTAGCGCAGGCTGTCGGCGCCTGAGGTTGTCGGGACGCGCTCGGCCTGGATAGCTTCGGGCCTACGCCGTGACGCGCTGATCGCGAAGCACGTGCCGTGCGGGAGTACGACGTTTGGCCGGGTGCCGAGTGCGAGGCTGGCCAGCCGCCCACGATGAGCATCGATACAACCTTCTTCAAGGAGTGCCTCGACCGGCTGGAGGTCTACTGCCAACTCCTGGACCGCGATCGTGAGGACGAAACGGCTCGCCGGCTTGGGCGAGAGATTTGCATCGAGCGGTTCGAGGTTGCTCTCGAACAGAGCGGCAAGCTGCTGAGAAAGACGTTGCGTCCGTGGTTCGCAAGCAACCGAGCGGCGGACCGGCTGACGTTCCGGGACGTGTTCCGGCACGCGGCCAAACGCGGCCTGATCGACATCGAGGCCGCGGAACGCTGGCTGGGTTACCGCGACAGCCTGATCGGCGCGGGCGAACCGGACGGCGCCGACCCGGCCGTCGTGGCGGCGGTGGAGCGGCTGCCGGCCTTCGTTGCCGACGCCCGGGCGCTGGCCGCGCTTATCGAGCAGGCGCCCGATGACTGAAAGCCTCCACTTGCTGCCGCGCCACCGGGAGCGCCTCGAAGCCCTGCTGCGCGAACACCTCCCCGGCGTGGAGGTCTGGGCCTACGGCAGCCGGGTGAACGGCCAGAGCCACGATGGCAGCGACCTGGATCTCGTGTTGCGGGGCCGCGGCTTGGATGAGATCGAGCTCTCCGCGCTCGCCGACTTCACTCAGGCGCTCCACGATTCGACCATTCCGTTCCTGGTTGAGGCCCGCGACTGGGCGCGTCTGCCGGAGCGGTTTCATCGGGAGATCGAGAGGGCGTATGTGGTGTTGAGGCCCCGTTCCATCTGCGCCAACCTTCGGTCACTCGTCGCGGTGCGCCAGGGGACGCTCCGGTGACAGCTCGGGAGTTGGCTGAACGCTTGGAACTCAAGGCACAGCAGATCCAGCGCTACGAAGCGGAGGGATACGCGAGCGCCAGCTATCGGCGGTTGTGCGAAGTCGCGCATGCAGTGGGGCTGGGGTCGAGAACGAAGATCCGACGCCCTACCGCGCCAGCGGATCCGGCCGGATCTGGAACTTGACGAACTTGCCGCGGGTGCCCTTGCCGCCTTCGGTGTGCCAGATGTAGTTGGTGCCGTAGTTGGCCCAGAGGGCGCGGCCCTTCCAGCCTGCGTCGGGGTCGTCGATGCGGCCGTCGAGGCCGCGGGAGAAGAAGCCGAGCGGGTAGGGGACGCGCAGCGTCGTCCATTCGCCGGTTTCGGGATCGAGCGCGAGCAGGCTGTCGGAGTTCGACCCGGTGGCGATGGGGGTGTTCTCGCCAAGCCCGGCAACGTCGTGCTGATCGACCCAGTTGTAGTAGTGGAAGTCGGCCGGCACGTCCGTGCCCTTCATCGTGGGGCCCTCGGTCCGGTACAGGGACCAGCCCTCGGGGCACTGGCTGCCGTCGGGGCTGTCGGGCTCGTCCCGGGGCTCGCACTTGCGAACGTCCAGGCTCGCCAGGTGGCTGCTGCCGGCGAGAGCCGTCCACACCACGCCGTCGCTGGCGATGTCGATCCCACGCGGGTCGAAACCGGGTTCCGGGACGCGGAAGATCTGCGACCGGCAACTGGTCGGGGGATCCTCCCCGCGCATCAGACGGATGATGTAGCCCGGATAGGTCTGGGAGGCGCCCCACACCGAATCATCGACCGGGCTTGGAATGACCGAGTAGAGGCCGTATGAAAGCTGCGTGTCGTACCGGGGATCGGGCGCCGGGGTGGTCTCGGCCTGTCCCGCTGCGGCTCGTTCCTCCTGGGCCCTGACGGCATCGACCCGGTAGGTGAAGCCGCCCGCAGAGGCGACCGCGACGTTCCAGGGCTTCGTGATCGCGCCGTCGCCGTTCGTGTCGACGACCAGGGGGCACCAGCCCACGGCCTGCCGCTCGTCGCCGGTCTCGTCGAAGACCTTCGCGTCGACCCAGGAAAGGCCGGCGCCGCCGCCGTTGAAGTAGACGGTCTCGTTGGGGTCGTTGTCGAACTGGAGGTGGTGGGTGCTGAAGCAGGTCTCGATCAGCGTGAACTTCTGGGCCACCGGGTCGAAGAACGAAGCGTGACGGCCGCCTGGCCGGGGCGTCCACCAGGCCGCGTACTTGTTCTCCGGATCGCTGCACCAGGCCGGAGGCCGCCGCGCTCCGTGGAGCTTCGAAGTCAGCCAGACCCGGCCCTTGCTGTCGATCATCGGATTGTGCGGATCGGAAGGGTTGTAGGGGGGATTGGCCCAGATGTGCTCGTCGCCCCAGAAGAAGGACGGCCGCATCGGCGGCGGGAAGCGAGACGGGACCTCGTTCCTGGGATCCCTGGTGGGGATGTTCCGGGCGTAGCTCACGTTCAGGACGGGGTCCAGCACCACGAGCTGGCCGTGGCCGGAACTCGCCGCGTAGACGGGTCCGCCGGCGTTGACCCGCGGGTTGTTCTTGTCGGTCGACACGAGATCGTGCATGAACGTCTTGTCGCTGCCGACATCCCACAGGGTGAGGACGAGGTTGCGCTCGATCCCCCGCGGCCGCGTCGGCGCCTGCGGCAGTTCTCCCGCCGCGATCCTCTCGGTCCAGTCCGCGTACACGTCCAAGGACGCTTTCATGCCCTGAAGCCGGAGCACGCTGTACATCTGGTTGCCGCGGACCCCGGTGCCTAGCCGCCACTCCCAGGCTTCCTTGTGGGTGGTGAGCTCCGGCTTCGCTTCGAACACGTGGTCGACGGTGCGAGTCTGGCGGCTCCCGAGTTGGTGGCAGAAGTTGCAGTCCGACTTCAGCGAGTCGAGCCAGTGGGCCTGGGACAGCATGCGTGTTCCCATGCCGTTGCCGTCATCTCCCGTGCCGGGAAAGAGGCTCTCGTCGGGCGGGGCCATCAGCGACAGCCAGTAGTCGCCGGGATAGACCTTCGCCGCTTCCTCTGGAGTCGTTGCGGCGGTTGCCTGGAGCGTCACCGGGTCGGCCGTGG
Organism: Candidatus Multivorans sp.; assembly: GCA_965247095.1. Classification (GTDB taxonomy): domain Bacteria; phylum Acidobacteriota; class Thermoanaerobaculia; order Multivoradales; family Multivoraceae; genus Multivorans. The sequence goes on from OZ251997.1 coordinate 2,830,423, forward strand.
GTCTGATCTCGAGCGGCGCCGAATCGACCAGGCCGTAGCCCCGCACCCACACGTCGTAGCTCGCGTCGGGCAGTTCCGGCAGCATGAACCGGCCCTCGTCGTCGGTGACGACGATCTTCACGAACTTCGTCGGCAGGTCCTTCGTCTCGGCGATGACCCAGACGCCGGCTTCGGGGCCCTGGGCGCTTTGGACGCCGCCGGCGATGAAGCCGTCCGGACCCGCTGTGACGGCTTCTGGAGAGCTCCCAGGCTGCGTGCAGGCGGCAACCAGGAGAAGGCCGGCGCACAGGGCCGGCCCGGTGAGCCTGAGAAGGGAGGTCGTCATCGGAATTCTCCTCTAGTCTGGTCCGCTGCGGACCGCGCCATCTTCGGCTCGCCGCTTCAGCGCCCGGCCGACGTCCGCGAAGCCGCGGTGCATGGCCCGGCCGAAGAGCAGGACGGCGAGCGGCGCCAGCGGGCCCTCAAGCGTATCCGTATTGAAGTACGCGCAACTGGTCTCGCTCCGTTTCTCGAGCCGCTGTTCCCGCAGCGCCTTCAGCAGAGACTTGTGGACGATCTTCGTGCTCCAGGACAGGAGGGTCGGCGGCTCGATCGCCACGAACCGTTCGGTCTGCTTCCGGTCGTAGCGGCCCAGCTTGACGTCAAAGTCGACGAAGGAGCCGACGCGTACGTCGGTCTTCGTGTAGGTCCGGGCGAAGGGATTCCACTCGTGGTAGCGGTCGACATCCACCAGGATGTCCCACACGGTGTCGATCGGGGCGTCGATCTCCACGGGTTCGGAAGTGGTGGCGTGTTTGAACATCCTGGGCCTCCTGCTACTGACCGGGCTAGCAGCCCGGCGGCGCGTGTGTCTGGAGCAGCGCCTCGCTGGCCTCCCACAACCTGACGCCCTTGGACGGGTCGGTGGCGTGCTCGGACGGGCGCTTTTCGCGCATCATGTGCAGGTAGATGCCGCTTCGTTTGCCGGCGTCGCCGGCGCAGCAGAGGTAGCTGACGGGCGCCGCGGCTCTGGCCGGCGGCAGGAAGAAGAGTCTCATCAACGGGTACACGAGAGGCTTCAACAGCAGCGGCGCCTCCCGCGCGATGGCGGTGCGGACGGGGCCGGGGCAGAGCGAGTGAACCGCGACGTGCCCCTCGCTATCGCGGTTCAAGCGTCGCGAGAGTTCGGTCGCATAGGTGCAGAGGACGAGCTTGCTCGCGCTGTAGTGCTTGATTCCGTCCCGGACGCCGTAGTCCGCGAAGGCGCCGAAGCGATCGAAGTCGATCGGCTCGGCGGAGCGGTGGGCATCGGAGGAGACGAGAACGATGCGGGGCGCGTTCTCGATCCTGGTGGTCGGGCGCACCGTCCCGTCCTTCAACCAGCGGTCGACGAGGACGCGATTGGCGAGGAAGTGGACGGCGAACATCGTCTCGAAACCCTGCGCCGTCCGGCGGGCACGGCGCGGCATCAGGCCCGCGTTGAGAACCGCGATGTCGATCCTCGTTCCCCTCTCGTGCAGCTCGTCGCAGAGCCGGTGCACCGAACGCAGGTCGGAGAGGTCGCCCCGCAGCATCTCGACGCGGTCGGCGCCGGAGGCGGCCTTGACGTCTTCGCCCGCGTCGGGGTGTCCGCCTCGGCAGGCCATCAGGACGTGGCCGCCGCGTGCGGCCAGGTCGATGGCGACGGCTTTGCCGAGGCCGCTGTTGGCCCCCGTCACCAGGCACGTCTTGCCGTCGATCCGAACGGAGGCCGGCAGAGGCTCGATCGTCGGGCGGATGGCGGCGCGGTCCCCGACCGCTTTGCGGAGGGCGCCGAAGATTCTGTTCACGACCAGGCGTCTCCTCTACTCATGCGGAATGCCGTGCCTGTGCCGGTAGGGCGCGATGCCGTGCTCGATTGCCTCCGGGGTCAGGCCGAAACTGTCCGCATCGTAGACGTGCCGGCCGTAGCGGTGCTGGACGTTGCGGCCCGCGGTGCGCTCGGCGGCGCTCACCGCGTCCGGGCCGAAGGCGATGCCGGCCCGTTCGTAGACCTTCGCCAACTGCGCCATCGGTTCGTTGACGAGGTCGTAGTAGGAGATGTCGACGAAGCGGCGCGGATCCGCCGCTTCCCGCGCGCGGGCGGTGCGCTCGACCAGGCGGCATGTCTTGGCGAGCCAGTGCGCGCCGATCTCCCCCGGTTCCACGCGGTCGCTGAACATCCCCCTGCCGTGGGCGACCATGCTGCAGAAGGAAGGGATGGTCTTGACCGGATCCCGGTGCGTTTGCACGATCGTCGCCTTGGGGAACACCTCGAGGACGGTGTCGAGGTACTCCATGTGGTGCGGCGTCTTGAGCACCGAGTGACGACGCGGACGTTGCCAGTGCAGCACCTGGAGCAGGGTGCGGAACTCCTCGTACGTTCTCGTGTGGTCCTGTTCTTCCAGCCAGCGCGCGTAGGTGGGGACATGCATCGTCGCTTCCGCCGACTGGCTCATGAAAGCCACGTCGAGGAGGAGCACGTCCTCCTCGGGGGCGTCGTGTTCGGCGGGATGCACGGCAAAGAAGGCAGGGGCCAGGTAGGCGATTGCGCGTACCCCGATGAGCGCCTGCCTGATCCGGGCGTGGGGGTCTCCCGGCTCCTCGCGCGGCAGGGGCAGCGGATTCAGTCCCTCCCAGGCCGTGACTGCGCGGATCTCCGGGTGGGAGGCGATCAGCCGGTGCAGCGTGGTCGTGCCGGTCCGCTGGAGGCCGGCGATCACGACGACGCTGCCGAGGTCGATCTCCCGTATCTCCGGGCGCCTGCGGATCAGTTCCTCGACCCGCAGGCGCGTGGCCAGAGCGCCTTCGATCCGCCGCTTCTGGATCCACCGGCCCAGGGTTGTGAGGTCGGCCTCCTCGTTGATCGAACGGACGAGCACATGCAGCGCTTCTATGAACCACTCGTCGCCGAAGCTGGCGAGCCCCGTCCTCCTCCGAGCCCTGGCGACCATCTTGCCGACGTCGAGCTTCCCGCGCAGGCCAAGATGGCCGCCCGCCCGCCCGACCGCGTTCAGGAGCGCTATGGGAAGAGGCCGGTACGGCCGCTCGTAATCCGTCGATGTCTCGGCAACCCGCTTCGGCATCTACTTACCGGCGAAGCGCTTTGAGCTCGCTCAGCTTGACGACCCGGGTCGCGGGTACCGGGTGCTCTTCGGCCCGGATCCACCGGAAGCACATGGTGCCGGAGGTGTGACCGGCGGTATCGAGCCAGTTGGGGCGCCCGGGGTCTTCGTGCGCGACGACCAGGCGGACGGAACCGTCGCTCTCGTAGTCGGCGAGATGCTTGTTGGTGTGGATCGTGTGGTAGCGGTAGTCCAGCGACTCCATCCAGTAGTTGTTGAGCTGGAAGTTCCAGGATTCGCATGCCGGCGGCGTGGCCTCGATCACCAGCGCCTCGTCCTCGGCCAGCCGCCAGTGGCTGTGGAAGTAGGCGATGTTCGGGTCGCCCCCGGCCTGGTTCGACGTCTCCTGGTCGAACCGGGGCAGCGTGTTCGAGTGCTTCTGGAAGTCGCGCGCCCACTTCGCGAACAGGAGGGAGGCGCCCGCGACCAGGGTGCTCGCCGACCGCAGCCCTTCGTCGACCTGACTTGGGGTCAGCGGTGACGGGCGTTTCTCGTCCGGCGGACAGTTGATCCGTTCGATGGAAAGCTCGGCGGGGATTTCCGTGCGCCGGTCGAGGAACGTCTGGCGCACGATGAGGACGCCGGTCTTGGGCGTCATCGGGAGCCAGTTCCCGTCCTGCGGCTCGCAACTGAGGACCAGCTCGAAGCGGCCTCCCGCGTCGATCTCGAGTTCCGAGGCCTCGACGTAGCCGGTCGGGGGCATGCCGCCTCCCTGCCCGTAGTGCCCGGCCTGGGTGCCGAACCCGAGGTAGGCGACGGTGTTGCGGCGTCCTGCGATCCGGTACTCGAACGCGCCCGAGATGGCGGCGGTCAGGTAGTGGTTGTCCGGGTTGTCGGAACCGAGCTTGACCGTCTCGTGGGCGACCCGATGGAGAACCGGCGCTCTCGGGTCGGCGTGCTCGAGGAAGGCCATCAGACCGGCGCGGGTCAGACGGCTCAGGTACCGGTAGCCCTCAGCCTGGTTGAACGCGTCGCGGGGCGTGCCGGGGAAGTTCAGCGATGCGCCCGCGGCCTTCAACGTGTCGCAGAACTCGTCCCAGGCGCGGCCGCTGACCACCCGCTGTGCGGCGACATCGTCCTCGGACTTTCCACGGAGCTTCCGCATCGCCAGCGAGACCCGGCGAAAGAGCGCAAGCAGACCGATCGCGAACCTTCTCATCGCTCCCTTCCTCCCCGGCGTCAGTCGGTCGGGCCGACCGGTGTGCCGTAGGGGACCGGTGGCTCGCGCTCGCGGGTCGCGCCGACGGCGACGATGCGCCAGCGCCCCCGTGACGAACGGAGATCGAGGCTCTGGGTCTCGTAGCTCGCCTCCCGCACGTACTCGACCTCGAGCCGCACCTTCCCGCCGAGAACCTCCTCATCGGTCACCGCGACACCCTTCACCTCGGCGAACCGCTGCCGGAGGTACTGCTCGAACGCGGCGTCTCCCATCTCGTCATGCACCGCTTCCAGTTGCTCGCGGACCTCACCGGCAAAGAGATCGAGATAGACCGCAACCGCGCCTTCGCGGCTCGCCTCGACCATCTGCCAGAAGACCTCCCGAGGTTCGCCCGCGTCGGCCGCGTCGCCCGAGCGCTCGGGCAGGCGGTCCCGAAGCGCCACGGCCAGGCCAGCCACCAGCACCAGGACGGTCAGCGCCGTCGCCCCCAGATTGCGCGTCATCTTCACTGCGGTCTGTTCGGTCCGGGGGTCAACTCGCGGCGCAGGAAGTCGATGTCGATCGTGCTCTGGCCGGGCTCCAGGATCGTCTTCTTCATGCGGGGGAAGACACGTTCCATCGTCTCTAGAACCATGCGGGTGCGGATCTCGTCGCGCGCGCTCTGGTCGGCGCCGGCGACCCTGCGGAAACGGTCGGCTTCACCGGTGGCCCGGTCGACCTCTGCGGTCCGGAAGCCCTCGGCCTGCGCTACGAGCGTGCGCGCCTCGCCGCGGGCTACCGGGACCACCTCATTGCCGTAACTCTCGGCCTCGCGGATCAGGCGGTCCCGGTCCTCGCGCGCGCTGGCCACGTCGTTGAAGGCCTCGCGCACGGGGCTCGGCGGGCTCACGCCTTCCAGACTCACCGAGAGTACGGTCGCGCCGGTCCCGAAGCGGTCGAACAGCTCCTGCGATGCGGCCTGGACGTTCTGCTGCACGGCCACCTTGCCGGTGGTCAGCAGTTCGTCGACGCTCATGCCGGCGATCACCTCGAGCAGGGCGCTCCGCCCGCTCGCCTGCAGCAAGGCCTCGACATCGGCGAAGCGCAGCGAGTAGGCGAGCGGGTCGTGGATCGAGTACAGGATCACCAGCCGGACATGGACCACGTTCCGGTCGCCAGTCAACCAGCGCGCTTCGGCGGCGGAGGAGTCGCCGCCCAGGACCCGGTCCGCGGCGGCGAAGCCCAGGGTCAGGCGCTTGGCTTCCCGCACCTTCAGCTTGTCGACCCGCCCCACCGGCCGCGGCCAGTTCCAGTGCAGTCCAGGTCCGGCGGGCGCCACCCTGGCCCGGCCGAGTACCCGCACCACCGCCTCCTCGTCCGGCGCGACGAAGTACACGCCCCAGCCCGCCCACATCAGGGCCAGGACCAGAGCCGCGGTCGGGAGGCCGCGAAGCCTCACTCGGATCCTCCACCCAGCAGTCGGAAGAGCTCGGAGTCCGCCGACAGGATGAGCGTCGTCTGGTCGTCCAGGATCGACTCGTAGGACTCGAGGGTGCGCAGGAACCGGTAGAGAGCCGGGTCCTGCCGGTAGGCGTCGCCGTAGATGCCGGCCGCCTCGGCGTCGCCCTTGCCGCGGAGGATCTCGGCGTCGCGGTAGGCGGCCGCCAGGATCACCTCACGGTCGCGGTCGGCCTCGGCGCGGATGACCATCGCCTGCTCCTCGCCCTGGGCCCGATACTCCTTGGCGATCCGCTCGCGTTCCGCCCGCATCCGGGCATAGACGGACTCCAGGTTCTGCTCCGGGAAGCTCAGGCGGACGAGCTGCACCTCCAGGATCTCGACCCCGAGTTGAGGGCCGGACACGGCGCCCGCGGATTCCCGGACCTCGGCGGAGATTTGTTCGATCCGCAGTTGCCGGGGCTCGGTCGACACGAGCTGTGAGAGTTCCGTGCGGCCGAGCGCGGCCGCCAGACCGGCCCACACCACGTCGTGCAGGCGCATCTCGGCGCCCGAGATGTCGCCGATCGTCTCAAGGAACCGGGCCGGGTCGGCGATCCGCCAGACGACCGCGGTATCGACGACCAGGTTCTTCTTGTCCTGGGTCAGGAACTCGACCGGCGCCGGATCGTAGAGGAGCACCCGGTTGTCGAAGCGGAGCCGGCGGTCGATCGGCAACTTGAACTGAAGCCCCGGCGCTTCGATCGTTCGAACCGGCTTGCCGAAACGGGTGACGATCGCGCTCTCGGTCTCCGGTACGACGAACACGGAGCGGGCCAGCGCGACGACGGCCAGCACGGCCAGACCGCCGCGCCACCAGGACGTGGCCCGGCCGGGCGCGTGCTCCTGCCCGTCACCGTTCCTGGGCACCCGGGCATCCTTGCCCGCATCCGGGTGGTCGTCGTGACTTCCGTGGCTTTGATCAATCATTGGTCTACCTCGTTCTGGGCAGTGCCCGGTGGAGGAACGTACACATCGAGAAGGCGGTCGCCCGGCTCGTCCACGAAGACGAAGCGCTTGCGGCCGGCGTCGGCGTCGGTGATCAGCTTCGGTCTGCCGGCGAGTGAGCTCTCCAGCGTCTCCAGTTGGAGGCGGAAGCGGTGGAGGTTGAGATCGCGCCGGTACCCTCCGGCGCGCAGTTCGAAGCGCCGGCTCTCGCCGCGACCGGCCTCGACTCGCTCGTTCCGATAGCCCTCGGCCTCGAGGAGTTGCCGTTGCGCTTCGCCGCGGGCAACGGGCAGGCGTTCCAGGGCGTAACCCTCCGCCTGGTCGATCAGGGTCTCCCGCTCCTCGAGCGCGCTCGCCGCGTCGCGGAACGCATCGACCACATCGAGCGGCGGATGAGCGTCCTGAACGGTGGCGCTGACCACTTCGACGCCGATGCCGAGGCGGTCGAGCACGGCGGCGAGGTGCTCGCTCCAGGCGCGCTCGATCCCCTCCCGCTTGCCGGTCAGCACGTCGTCCAGCGAGTGGCTGGCGAGCACGGTGCGCAGGGAGCGCTCGGCGCTCGCTTCGACCAGGAGCGCCGGATCGGCTGTGGCGAATGCGAATGCGGCGGGGTCGGCGACGCGGTAGTGGACGCGGGCGGCGACCTCGACAAGGTTCTCGTCCCCGGTCAGCATAAGTCGTTCGAGCGGCGGCGTCTCGTCGAAACCGGCGTGGCGCACGTTCCACTCGTAGGTCGCTTCGCCGCCGGTTGCTCCGTAGGCCCCGGTTGGCGCCGGCGACCTGGGTGAACCGACGGCGGCCACCCGCAGGCGATCCGGCTCGACGCGGGTGACCCGATCAACCGGCCACGGCCAGCGCCAGTGCAGACCCGGACCGAGCTCGTCGCCGACGTGGCGGCCGAAGCGCTGCACCAGACCGACTTCCTGCGGTGCGATCGTCCGCACTCCGGCCCCCGCCCAGACCGCGAAGAGCACGAACGGCGCCGCGCGCAGCAGCCGCGGCGCCAGCGACCGGAGTCGCGCCGGGCTGGCCTCGAGGGCGTGTTCGAGGCGGTGGACGGCCTCACGCCGGCCGGCGTTCCACGATCTCCAGCCGGCGGCCATCCCCTCCGCCGCTCCGGCGAGAGCGGGGAAGCGGCCGAGACGGCCGCCTGGCCGTTCGGCCACCGCGCGACCCTCGTAGAGCAGACGAACGCAGTTCAGGATGACCAGCAGGGAGGCGGCCTGATGGACGATCGCCGCGGCGGCCGGAGGCAGCCAGCCGAAGGCCGCGAAGCCGACGGCGACGAAGTTGATGCCGAAGGCGAAGACCAGGATGCTGCTGCGGATCCGCGCCACCACCCGGCGCGAGTACCGCAGCAGCGGCGCCAGGTAGTCGAGCCGGTCAGGCAGCAGCACGACCTGGGCTGCCTCGGCAGAGAGGTCCGCCGCGCCGTGACCGATCGCGACGCCGACCGTGGCGGCCGCGAGCGACGGCGCATCGTTGATCCCGTCGCCCACCATGAGAACGTTGCGGTTGCCGCGCGAGAGGTCCCTGAGCCGGCGCACCTTGTCTTCGGGGAGGACCTCCGCGTGGACCTGGTCGATGCGGGTTCGGCGGCCGATCGCCCTGGCCGTCGCTTCGGCGTCGCCGGTCAGCATGACGATCGGGTCGACGCCGGCTCGCCGCAGGTCGGCGACCGCGTCGGTCGCCTCGTCGCGCAGCGGATCGGCAAGCGCGATCGCGCCGGCGAAGGCGCCGTCGACCGCTACGGCGAGCCGCGTCTCGCCGCTGCCCGGGGTCGGCTGGAGGCTCTCCGCGATGGCGTCGAGGTCGTCCTCGTTCACCACGTCGGCCAGGAGCGCCGGGTTGCCGACCGCGATGTCGTGGCCAAGGGCGGTGGCGGTCACGCCCCGGCCGGGGTGCAGCTTGAAGCTCTCGGGCTCCGACAGCGCGAGTTGCCGCTCGCGGGCCTCGGTCACCAGCGCCCGGCCGAGCAGGTGTTCCGAGGTCAACTCGGCGCTGGCCGCGAGTTGGAGCAGTCGATCCTCCGCCACGCCCGGGGCGGGCAGGATCGCGGCCAGGGCCGGACGCCCGCAGGTCAAAGTACCCGTCTTGTCGAGCACGCAGGCATCGATCCGCGACAGCGACTCGATCACGTCCCCGCCCTTGACCAGGGCGCCCTCGCGCGCCAGCCGGGCGATTGCGGAAGCCATCGCCGCCGGCGTCGCCAGCACCAGCGCGCACGGGCAGGCGACGATCAGGGCCGCCACCGTGCGCATCATCTCGCCGGTGAAGAAGTAGATGGCGGCGGCGGCCACGAGCACGGCAGGCAGGAAGTACCGGGCGAGCTTGTCCGCGGTGCGTACGACCCGCGCCCGCCGGCTCTGCGCGTCCTCGATCAGGTTGGCGATGCGGGCGACCGTGGTGTCGCTGCCGGTGCGTTCGGAGCGGATGTCGAGGACGCCGTACTCGTTCAGGCTGCCGCTCCACACCGCATCGCCGACGCCGAGTTCGGCGGGCAACGGTTCGCCGGTCACGCTGCTCTGGTCGACCGACGACTCGCCGCGTTCGATCGTGCCGTCGACCGCCACCCGCTCGCCGGCGAGCACCCGCACCAGGTCGCCGACTTCGACCTGGTCCAGGCCGACGAATTCCTCGCCGCCGTCGCGCAGCACCCGCACCTGGTCCGGCTGGCTGGCGACGAAGCCGGCGATCGCCCCCTTGGCGCGGTCGACCGTCCAGTGCTCGATCCCCTCGCCGATCAGCATGATGAACATGACCTCGGCGGCAGCGAAGTACTCGCCGATCGCGACCGCCGCGCCGGCCGCGATGGCAATCGTCAGGTGCGACGAGAAGTGCCCGCGCAGCAGGTCGAGGATCGCGTGGCGGATGAGCGGATAGCCCGCGACCAGGGTCAGGATCAGCGCCAGGTCGATGCCGGCGACGTTGCGCAGCGCGCCGGTCAGGTACAGCAGGAGCAGCACGCCGACCGCGCCGCAGAGCGCGATGTAGCCGATCCGCTGCAGCAGGCCGTGGCTATGGCCGTGCCCGTCGTCGTGGAAGTGTGCGCCCATCAGGAGGGTGCGCCGCTCACACCGCGAACAGCAACATGGCCAGCCCCGAACTCGCGATCGCGAGGCCGCTCAGCGTGTGCGCGTAGGCCCGCAGGCCGGGGAATCGCACGAAGTCGAGGCCCCGGTAGGCGAGGGCCACGACCGCCGCCATCGTCGCGATCGTCGTCACCCCGAAAGCCACGGTCACCGGCACCACCGCCCACAGGCCGACCTGGAAGGCGGGCACCATCAGGATGGGGATCAGCGGCTCGCAGGGCCCGAGCACGAAGATGACGAACAGGCTCCAGGCGGTGACGCCGGCGACCCCGGCGGCTTTGCCGGACGGGTGCTCGTGGCCGCCGGCCGTGGGATGGTCATGCGAGTGGACGAGCCCGCCGGCGTGCTCATGAACGTGCCGCTGCGACCTGCGTCGACGCGCCAGCGACCAGGCGGCGTAGGTCAGCCCGAAGACGACGAGCGCCCAGGCCGCCAGGTCCCCGCGCACCGCTTCGATCGACTCGAAACTGCCGACGCGGCCCTGCATCCAGTGGTAACCCTCGCGGGTGTCGAGACCGGTAGCGAAGATCGCCAGCCCGATGCCGGCGCCGCCGAGCAGGATCGACGACGCGACGTGGCCGCCGCCGCACAGCCCGGTGATCCACAGTGTCCGGCGCAGCGACCATCCGCGCGCCTTGCCCAGGACCACGAACGGCAGCGTGTGATCGATGCCGATCACCGTGTGAACGAAGCCGATGCCGACCGCGGCCGAGACCAGGACCCAGACTGTGTCCATGAAGCGCCGAGGGTACCAGCGCGGTGACCCTGGGAACCCGGGTGGCGCGATGCGCGCCACCCGCGACCCACTCGTGCGCCCGTCATGGGGCGCACGGAGTGGCACGCGGGCATCTTGCCCGCATCCGGCGCGAAGCGCCGGCCTACTCGACCGTCACCCAGATCGGCGACGACCAGGCGATCTCCCGATTCTTCTGGATCACCCGCACATAGTAGTAGTGCTCGCCGGGCTCGACGTCGCTGTCGACGAAGGTCAGGCTGACCTCCTGTTCGAGGTTCTGGCGGTTGTAGAGGAAGGTCTGGTCGCGGATGATGTCGATCTGCTCGATGCGGGCGGTGCCGATCACGTTGACCACAAGCTCGAAGCGGCCCGAAACCTCGGCGATGTCGCCCTGCAGGTACTCGCGACCGTTCGCGCGCATCCGGTAGTCGAGGACGATGTTGTCGGTCGCTGCATAGGAGTGGCGCTTCTTCATCGCGTCCAGGAGGCCCCCGGCGGTGAAGTCCTCGGCGATCGTGGCGGCGTAGGAGATGTGGGTCGAGATGTGGTCCGACGCGGCCTGCACGCCGAGCTTGTAGCCCTTGGCCCATGCGTTCCAGACGAACCCGGCGGGCTCGAAGCCGCCCTGCTGGCCGATCGGTTTCTCCGCGGTCGCGGCGCGGGGAGCGCCCTCGTACTCGGCCGACGTGCGGTCGCCCTGGTAGATCTCGACCAGCGGTTCGACGTCGGGATCGTTGTCGCGCCAGTCGGTGCCCATGCCGGTGGCCGAGGTGTGGGGGATCGAGATCGCGTCGTGCTCCCGGAGGTAAGCGAACAGCCTCGCCGCACCTTCTTCGTGTTCTTGCTCCGCCTCGGTGATCGGCAGGGTCGGGATGCCGCGCTTGGCCGAGAGGATGTTGCGGTGGCCGTCCGGATAGCTGATGCTGCGCTCGTAGGTGTAGACGGGCACGAAGCTCCCCGGCAGACGGAAGATGTCGGCGATCTGCGGGTGTAGCCAGTTCACGTATTCGATGTCCTGGCCGCCCAGGTTGTTGTGCTCGCTGACGCCCAGGAAGTCGAGTTCGGCGGCGTCGAGGGCGTAGCGGTAAGCCTCCATCAACGAACCGTCGTTCAGACCGTCGTGCGAGAACTCCGTGTGGCGGTGGGTGTCGCCGCGGTAGATGCGGTAGGTGCGGCCTTCCGATTCGATCGTGTAGGCGCGGATGCGGGCCACGTCTTCGGCCTCGTTGGGGTGGACCGGGTAGGTGTGGTATTCGCGCACGTCCGGGTCGACGAGCCGCGGCGGCGTGGCCTCGCCGGTCAGCGCGGGGAGCTTCGCCGCGTTGATCGAGGAGTGGTCGAACAGGTACTCCTCGGAGTCCCGGTTGTCCGTCGGCCAAGCCGCGAACAGGTTGCCCCGGCCGTCCGAGGCCAGCTCCCAGCGCACGTCCTGGCGGCCGCGACTGAACGGCAAGTGGAGCGGCCGCGTCCATGCGCCGCCGACGTAGGCGGTGCCGTGGAGCTGCCAGACCGCGCGGTGGGCCGGCGTGAAGTCCGGCGTGTCGCGCGCCCGGATCGTGCGGTGGCGGAAGAACAGCCACATCCGGCCGTCGGCGTCGGTCTGGAGCACGGGCAGGTCGTTGAAGCCCGTGATGTACTCGGGGAGTTCCTGTTCGAGCAGCTCGTTCACGTCGGCTGCGGGAACCTGCCAGCGGACGCCGTCCCACACCGCGACCGCCAGGGAGCGCCACTCGTAGATACGGGTGGCTTCCTTGTAGATCTCGAAGCCCGAGTCCTTGCCCCACTGGAAGCCGCTCTCGTTCCAGGCCGCCCAGAGTCGGTTCTGCCGATCGCAGGCGATCGAGACGTGGGCCTCGAACTTCGGCGTGTCGGCGACCGGGGCCGTGTCGCCCCAGCGCTCGCCGGAGAAGCGGCGCAGCAGGATGTCGTAGTTGCCCTGGTCGTAGGTGTCCCAGGCGACGTAGACGGAACCGTCACCGCAGGCCGCGACAGCCGGCGTCCAGTCGTTGGCGGGCGAGGCCGAGACCGTCTCCTCGGCCGACCAGCCCGAGCCGTCGTGGCGCCGGGCGAGGATGTCGGAGCGGCCGTCGCGGAAGCCCTGCCACACGAGCCACAGATTGCCGCTCGAGTCCGTGACGAGCTCGTGTTCGATATCCGCCTGGGGCGCGGAGGTCAGGCGCTCGGTTGCCGACCAGTCGCCGGTGTCCGCGTCCTCGAGATAGCGGCCGTAGAGGTCGAAGTTGGCGTCGACCTGCTCGGACCAGACCAACCAGGGCCTACCCTGGCCGTCGCGGCCCAGTTTCGGCATCAGCCGGTCGCCCGGCTCGTCGGTCACGGGGACCGCCGGCTGCCAGGTCGAGCCGTCGAAGCGGCGCGCCATGATCGAGACGCCGCCGTCCCGGTAGGCGGTCCAGGCGGCCCAGACCTCACCGTTCTCGCCGCTTGCCAAGGTCGCGAAGTCGTTCTCGTCGTCCGGCGACGACAGCGGCTCGGCCGGCGCGACCCGGTCGGCCAGCACAGCGCCGTCGAGGAAGGAGAGCTCCTCGTCAACGTCGAGGTCCGCCGGCCGCAAGTCGAAGTCGCCCCGCGGCGTCGTGAACGCAAGCCGCGTCCCACCGCCGCCCGCCACGTCGACGACGATGCCGGGCTGATGCAGGTAGGTCACCGTTCCCAGCGGGTCCTCCCACTGGTACACCCGCCGCGGGTAGTTCATGCCCTCCCGCGTCGCCATCGTCCAGGCGAGACCGTCGACCGTCTCGGTCGGATGCACACTCCAGTTGCGGACGGCCAGCACCTCGCCGCCCGTGGCCTCGACCGAACCATCCCACGTCTGCGTTTCCGTGTCCGTGATGCCGAACCGGACTCTGACCGAGACGACGTCGTCGCCCGCAAGCGGCGGAATCGCCTGTGCGGTGAGGGAACCTGCCGCGAGGACCAGGGCAGGAAGGCAGCAGAGAGCGGCGGCGCGCAGGACGAATTGTCGAGCCATGGCTCCTCCAAACGAGGCGAACAGGAACGGGGTGAGCGGTTCATCCTAGCCCCTGCATCTCTTGGCACGCGGGTACAGTGTGATTCAGTCACGCTGCCCTGGAAGGAGCACCCGACCATGTCCAACGTGGTAAGGAAGACAATCTCTCTGCCGCCGGATCTTGCCCGCGCCGCCGAACAGATCGCGGAAGCGGAGGGGAAGACCCTGAGCGCCGTTGTTCAAGAGGCACTTCGAAAGGCCTGCGCCCACTACTTCGAAGCGGAGCTTGAAGCGCTGCAGGGCTACTGGAGTCGCCGAGCGCAGGAGGGAGGTGTACTGACGGAGGAAGATCTTGATCAGTGTCTCCAAGAGTGAGGGTCGTCTTCGTGTCCCTCGGCGAGTATCTGCGCTGATCTTGGCGGCGCTACACTGATTCATTCATTTGCTCGAGGGAGGTTCGCCGTGCGCCGAATAGTCGTTTTGATCCTGAGCCTGACCGTACTTCTGTTCCTCGGTTGCGCCGCCGGCGACTCCGACTCATCCGACCCCTCCGCGGCCGCTGCCGGCGCGTCCGCTGCCGCCGGACCGCCCGCGGACCGCCAGGCCTTCTTCGGCGACCTGCACGTCCACACGCGCTACTCCTACGACGCCTTCGTGTTCGCCACCCGCGCCGGTCCCGACGAGGCCTACGAGTTCGCCAAGGGGAACCCGATCCAGCACCCCGCCGGCTTCGATCTCCAGCTCGACCGGCCGCTGGACTTCCAGGGCGTCGCGGACCATGCGAACTACCTCGGGATGCTGCCGGCGATGATGGACCCCGGCTCTCCGGCCTACAACCACCCGGCGGCCGAAACCGTGCGCACCGCGCAGACCGTGACCGAGCGGCGGGGCATCTTCCGCGCCATGCAGCCCTACGTGCGTTACATGGAGGACGCCGATCCGAGCATTCGCGAGCACCTCAACAAGGATGTCGTGCGTTCCGCCTGGAGCGAGATCGCGGCCTCGGCGAACCGCCACTACGAGCCCGGCGTGTTCACGACCTTCATCGCCTACGAGTACACGTCCGCCGGCGCCGGAGGCATCTACGAGAACCTGCACCGCAACGTCGTCTTCCGCGGCGCCGAGGCGCCCGACATCCCCTTCTCACGGCTCGACTCCTACAACCCGGAGGACCTGTGGGCCCGGATGGACGAGTGGCGCGCCGACGGCTTCGAGGCGATCGCGATCCCCCACAACACGAACGGCTCCGGCGGACGCATGTTCGAGTACGAGTACTTCGAGGGCGGCGCCATCGATCAGGCCTACTCGGATCTCCGCAGCCGCAACGAGCCCGTCGTCGAAATCACCCAGACCAAGGGAACCTCGGAGACCCACCCCGCGCTGTCGCCGAACGACGAATGGGCTGGTTTCGAGATCATGCCCTACCGGGTCTCGACCAGCATTGCGAGCGAGCCGCCGGGCAGCTACGTGCGCGACGCCTTCCGCCGCGGCCTCACGATCGAGGCCGGCGGCGTGTCGAACCCGTACAAGGTCGGCGTGATCGGCTCGTCCGACACTCACGTCGCCGCCGGCGCCTTCGACGAGGAGACCTACTGGGGCGCCTCGGGCCTCATGCAGCAGACCGCCGAGCAGCGCGGCTCGGTGCCCAGCGAGCCCGCCGGGGCGGGAGCGAGCTTGCAGGAGCCCAGCGCCGCCGCGCAGCCGGTCGACGACGGCACTGGCCGCATCTACCCCTTCACGACGGCGATCACCAACGGCGCCTCGGGCCTCGCCGCTGTCTGGGCCAACGAGAACACCCGCGAGTCGATCTTCGACGCCATGCGCCGCAAGGAGACCTTTGGCACCAGCGGTACCCGGATCCAGGTCCGTTTCTTCGGTGGCGCCGCACTCTCGGGCCTCGATCTCGACGACCCGGACCTCGTCGCGGCCGCGTACGAGGCTGGCGTCGCGATGGGCGGCGACCTCACCGATGAGAGCGGTGGCGAAGCACCGAGCTTCCTCGTTTGGGCGATGCAGGACACCATGGCGGCACCGCTACAGCGCGTCCAGATCGTCAAGGGCTGGGAATCAGACGGCGAGACAGCCGAACAGGTCTACGACGTCGCCTGCTCCGACGGCCTCGAGGTCGACCCGGCCACTCACCGTTGCCCCGACAACGGCGCCACCGTCGATCTCACCGACTGCTCAATCAGCACCGATGTCGGCGCCGGCGAACTCAAGACCCTCTGGACAGACCCCGACTTCGACCCGGGCCAGCGCGCCTTCTACTACGCCCGGGTCCTCGAGAACCCCACCTGCCGCTGGTCGTCCTGGGATGCGATCCGAGCCGGTACAACTCCCCGCCAGGACTTCCCGGCAATCATCCAGGAACGCGCCTGGTCGTCGCCGATCTGGTACACGCCGTAGCTAGGGCACGCCCGCTGCGGCACTCGACCGCCCGCTGAGACAAGAGCCGCGATAGGCTGCGCGCCGGGTACCGACTAACGACCGCCAAAGTGCCCCGGGCCCAGAGCGACGACATGATCCACCGTCTTCCCACCGTCCGCAGTGACTGCGGGGGCTTTGAGCATCTCGGCCATCTAGCCGCTGCGACAAGCGACCTCTTCGCGGAGAAGTTGACCCTGGATATGTCCCGCGTGAGGTTCTTCGATGCGAACATGGCCGCCCCGTTGGGCGCGATACTCTCTCGCGTTGCGGACAATCTCAACCACGTGGAAGTCGTGGCCATGCGAGATGATGTCGGGCGAATCCTCCGCAAGAATGGGTTTCTCACGCACTACTGGTACGAATCCCTAGAAGACAGTTTCTGCACCACGATGCCTTTCCGGCGTTTTCGTCTGCTCGACGAAGGCGCCTTCGAGGACTACGTGCATCGACAACTCCGCGACAAGGGAATGCCCATGATGACCGGCGCTGCTAGTAGGGTCTTCAGGCAGAAAGTATTTGAGGTCTATCAGAATGCGGTCATCCACTCCGAATCGGATATCGGCGTCTTCGCATGTGGTCAGTTCTTCCCTAACAGGAACCGGCTCGACTTCACGGTAGCCGACGGGGGGATGGGGATTCGTGACTCCGTCCGGCGCTACTTCGGGCAGCCCCGAATTGACTCTATTCCGGCTCTCGAGTGGGCTCTGAAGCCGAATCACACGACGAAGCGTGGTCCGCAGCCAGGAGGCCTTGGACTTGGGTTCCTTCAGGAGTTTTCGAGACTCAACCGGGGCAAGATACAGATTGCGTCTCGGTTTGCGTTCTACGAGTTTACAGGAGGCCAAGAGCACTTCCGCAAGATGTCGGCGGACTTCCCAGGAACCGCCGTCACAATCGAAGTAAACACCGCAGATGAGACGACATACTCGTTGACCAGCGAGACGGCGTCGGAAGACATATTTTGAGCTTGAGAGGCGAGGTGACGAGATGAATGCACCAGTGGTCGTTCGCGTCTACGACATCATAGGAGGGCCGCTCTGCGTGTCCGCCGAAGATGGTCAACGGCTGTACGACAAGATAGCACCCCTGCTGGAGACCGGGAGGCCCGTGATTCTCTCATTCAAGAGAGTAGAGACGATGATCTCTGCTTTCTTGAACGCTGCGGTGGGTCAGCTCTATCAGGGTTTTCCGGAGGAGAGGATCAGAGAGCTTCTTCAGGTGGAGGACATGGATTCCGATGATAGGGAGGTGCTTAGGCGCGTGGTCCGGAATGCGAAGCTCTACTTCGAGAACGCGGAGGACTTCGATCGGGCATGGGAGGAGGAGTTGGCGGATGCCGGGGACGAGGAATAGAGCTCACGACGTATCGCAGTACACGTTCTCTGGAGGCGAGGTCATACTTATCGACGCAAACGTCTGGCTTCATCTGTACCCCGCCCCGTCGGATAGACGACGGCAGTATGTGGTTGAGTACAGTCGGGCACTGAAGTCGATGCTGTCGGCAGGCGTAGAGGTGGTGATGGACCCTATTGTCTTGGGAGAGTACTTGAGGGCTTATTGCGGAATAGAGTGGCGAGCTCTTCATCGGCAAAGACACCCGAACTTCAAGAAGTTCCGGAACTCGACGGACTTCTCGACCGTTGGTGGGCAAGCAGCCGGTTTCGCGCGGGCGATGCTGAAGAGTTGCACCAGGAGGGACCACCCGTTCAGGCGGACGGCGGTGGAAACTGTGCTGAGTTACTTCGAGAAGGGAGCGGGCGAGTTCAATGATGGCTTGTTGGTGGAGACATGTCGCATTAACGGATGGAAGTTCGTGACTCATGACGGGGACATTACGGTGGGCGGGATTGACGTACTGACAGCGAATCCGAAGCTTGTGGCGGCGTGTAAGTAGGGTTGTTGCTGGGGGAGTGGGCTTTTGGGGTCTTGGCAGTTGGTCTTGTCAGTCGAGTTCGAGCAGGAGCGCGAGATGTGGGTGGCATGGTGCCCCGAACTCGATGTCGCGAGTCAAGGCTCCGACAAGACCGAGGCATTGGAGATGCTCAACGATGCAGTTTCGCTGTTCCTGGCGACGTGCCACGAGATCGGGACGCTGCACCAGGTGCTGGAAGAGAGTGGGCTGACACCGCTGAAGCTGCACTCGGAACCTGCGGAAGGTGCCGTCTCGGTGCCGATCGACTTGGTGATCCAGCAGGTCGTCTCTCCACCCGAACGACTCGGCTTCGACGCGGCCGGCTCGGCGGCGCAAGCTCCGGGTTAGTCAGGGGTCCTGTGACTCTCGTGCTCGCCGTCGGGCCTGCACGAGCACGACGACGAGCGCCAGTCCGCCGCCGAGCAGCGCGAGCGTCGGCGTGTCCGCGCCTTTCTCGCCGAGCGCGGCGTTGAGCCCGCCGCCGGCGAGCATGCCGATCAGCACCGCGAGCAGAGCCCTCCCGATGGCGCGGGCTTTGGGACGGGATCGTCTTTCTTCGGTCATTGCTCAGTCCCCACGGGTGGTTTGGCGATGCAGCACTAGGCCGCATCCGGCGCTCAGCGTTGTGACGCAAACTGTACGCGCCGCTGCCGACTCACATCCTTGCAGATTGAACGGTAGCCGTTAGATCAACAAGGTTGATTCCCTGCCGGAACCGAACCGTCCCTCGACCACGTCACACAAAATCACGCTAGACTGCGTGACGAACCACGAGGTTGCTGTCATGCGTTTTCAGGAATTCATCGAAGATCAGGTCTTCTCACCGGTGCTCATCGCATCCGAGTTGCGAACCACCAAGGCTGAGATCGCCGGCACGCTCGGTCTGGGACGGGACGCCTTCTCGCGCGCGTCACGGATTCGGGCCCGGAAGACCCAGGTACGGCTCCGGCAGATGCTGGAGATTCTGAACCGGGTAGAGGCGCAGACGGGCTCGCCGCTCGCGGCGTACGCATGGTTCCGAGCCGAGCCATTGCCCGGGTTCGGCGGCGCCACGGCGGATCTGCTGCTGCGGGAGGGCAAGGCAGCTCAGGTCCACGCTTACCTCGACAGGGTCGTGGCCGGCGGCTACGCCTGAGGCCGAGTCCGGCGGTGCGCTTCCGCCGGGTCGTCTATCGGGCCCACAATCCGCAGTGGTCGTGGACACCGTTGTCCGGCGAAGGCGCCCGCCGTCATGGTGGACACTTCAACCGGCGCGGCATGCCGGCGCTTTACTCGTCCCTGACCCCGCTGGCTGCGATCCGCGAGGCACAGCCGTTGGGCCGGCCGATGCAGCCGCTCACGCTCTGCGCCTACGAGGTTGACGCCGAACCGGTGCTGGACACGCGCGACGGGGTTGAGCGAGCGGCCTTTGGTGTCAGCGAGGCGGACCTGCTGTGCCCGGCCTGGGAGGCGGAGATGCTGGGTGGAGCGGTCCCGTTGTCGCAGGCCCTGGCCGATCGACTGGTCGCGGCCGGCCAGGTGGGAATGGTGGTCCGGAGCTTTGCCCATGGCGTGGGGAGGGAGGATTTCAACCTCGTTCTCTGGACCTGGGGCCAAGAACGACCGAGCATGGTGGTCTTGATCGACGACGAGAATCGGCTGACGGGCGGGCAGCGGGCGTAGGCCGATGCGCTTGAGCCAGCCGCCTACTGCGGCACCAGCGCCACGATCCGCACCGGTGCCCCAGTCCCGCCTTCGATCTTCATCGGCAGCGCGACGAGCAGGAAGCCGGTCGACGGCAGTTCCGACAGGTCCGCCACGTTCTCCAGGTTCGGCACGCCGGCGGCGCCGCCGATCTGGTGCACGATGAAGTCGGTCGACTGGCCGTAGTCGACGCTGGCGGTGTCGATGCCGAGCAGGCTGATGCCCCGTTCCTCGACCAGCAGGCGCGCCGCGTCCTCGCCGATGCCGGGGAAGTGGAGGTTGCTGGCATCGCCGGGCGTGTCGTCGCCGAGGTAGGCGAGCGCGTCGGGCCAGCGTTCCGGCCAGCCGGTGCGGATGAGGACGGCGGCGCCGGCCGGCACCGGGCCGTGCTGTTCTTCCCAGGCGCCGATGTCCCCGGCGGTCACGAGGTAATCGGCGTCGGCGGCCGCCTGTTCGCTGACGTCGACGACGATCCCGGGGAGGATGAGCCGGTCGAGTGCAATCGAGGCGACATCGTCGCCGCCTTCGGCGAAGTGGACGGGGGCGTCGAGGTGGGTGCCGCCGTGCTCGGCGGTCGCGAACTGCTTGGCGGCGTAGAAGTAACCGGCTTCGGTGTGGCCCTCGGCGAGCGTCTCGAGGTCGAAGCCGCGGGTGTCGGTGGGCCAGTACAGGGTGTCGGCGCCGTAGGCGTGGCTGAGGTCGATTGTGCGCCAGTTGGCGACGGCGTCGGGGGTGGAGGCTGCGGAGGGTTCCTCGGGCGGCGGGGCGGTGCAGGCGGCGACTACTAGCAGAGCGGTGACCAGGACCGGGGTCGTTGCCAGTGTGCCGGATGCGGGCAGGATGCCCGCGTTCCCAGGGACGGATGCAGGGAGTTCGCTTGCGGACATGACGTTCCTCCTCTTCTACACCGCCAACGCGGTCGAAAAGTCCGGTACCCCCTCCCAACGCCCCGGGTCCGTGGCCCGCATGACCGCGATCGTCTTGATCGCCTCGGGGTTCGCGATGCCGTGGGGCATCTCCCCCGTGAGGACCCGGGTGACGTTCTCGGCCTGGCGGATCGGGCACTCGCCGAGAAACACGGGCGAGAAGCCGGCGATGTGCGGGGTCACGATGCAGTTGGGGAGCTTCAGCAGGGGGTCGTCGGGGTCGATCGGTTCCTTCTCGGTGACGTCGAGCGCGGCGGCCTCGATCTGTCCTTCCGCGAGCGCGGTCGCGAGCGCCGCGCCGTCGACGATCGGGCCGCGCGCCGCATTCACGAGCAGCGCCGTCGTCTTCATCAGCGCCAGGGTGTCGGCGTTGATCATGTGCCGGGTCTCATCGGTCGCCGAGCAATGGATCGTCACGTAGTCGGCCTCGGCCAGCAGCTCCTCGAGCGGCACCAGCTTGACGCCGTAGAGGTCCGCGGTGACCTGGTCGACGTACGGGTCAGCGGCAATGATCCGCGCCGGCCCGAAGCCGCGAGCCCGGGTGGCGAAGGCGCGGCCGATGTTGCCGAAGCCGATGATGCCGACGGTGTGGCCGGCGATCCGCCGCGCCCCGGTGAGGAGCCCGATCATGGACTCCCGGTCACGGCCCCAATCCCCTTCGCGAGTGGTGCGAACGGCGTCGACGACGCGCCGCGTCAGCGCCAGCATCAGCGCCATCGCGTGGTCGGCGACCTCGGTCGTGTTGGAACCCGGTACATTCGTCGCCAGGATGCCGAGTTCGGTCGCGGCGTCGAGGTCGATCGAGTCGACGCCGACGCCCAGCCGGCTGATCACCTTGAGCTTCGGACAGCGCTCCAGGACGGAGCGCGAGGTCAGCGGCATGACGCCGACCAGGGCGCCGTCGGCGTCGGCGAGCAGTTCGGCCAGGTCGTCCTCGCTCCGGCAGATGCCGTCCACGGTCTCGAAGCCCTGATCGTCGAACAGATCCCCACGGTTGAAGGGACTGCGCTGCATCGCTACTTTCACGTTCTGCTCCTTAGCCCTGCAGGTCACACGACGGGACACAGCCCGCCGTCCAGGTTGATCGACGCGCCGGTGATGTAGCCGCCGCGCTCGGAGACCAGGAACGCGATCAGGTCGGCATACTCCTCCGCCTCGCCGACGCGGCCCAGGGGGACCCTCTTGCCCATCGCCTCGTAGATCGACTCGACTTCGACGCCCTGGCCTTCGGCCCGCCGCACCCACTGGTCGCTCTTGATCAGGCCGATGCAGATCGTGTTGACGCGGATGTTGTCCGCGGCCAGTTCGTTGGCGAGCGACTTGGTCAGGTTGATGCCGGCGGCCCGGGTGACGCTGGTCGGCAGCGCCCGCGCCGGCGGCGCCTTGCCGCCGCCGATCGTCGCGTTGACGATCGAACCGCCGCCGCGCTCGCGCATCGAGGGCACGACGCCCCGGCAGAAACGCACCGCACCCATCACCTTGAGCTGGATGTCGGCGAGCCAGGCGTCGTCGTCGAGCGACTCGAGGCCCTGAGCCGCCGACGCTCCGGCGTTGTTGACCAGAATGTCGACGCCGCCGAACTTCGCCGTCACCGCGTCGACGAACTGCTCGACATCGCCGGCGGACGTGACATCCGCCGGCTGCGCGAACACCTCGCCGCCGCCGAGCGCGCGCAGTTCGTCCGCCGCCCGCTCCAGGTTCTCCGCCCGGCGGGCGCAGATCGCGACCCGCACGCCCTCGCTCGCCAGTCGCCGCGCCGTCGCGAGCCCCATCCCCTCGCTGCCGCCGGTGACGATCGCCACCTTGCCTTCAAGACCAAGTTCCAGCATCCGCTCCGCTCCTTGAGATGTTCGTGTGAAGCGTGAGTGTGCCTGTCATGGGCCGGTCTGCGCAAACCGGTCCGCCCGGGAACCCGGGTGGCGCGATCCGCCCCGGGAACCCGCGTGGCGCGATCCGCGCCACCCGTGAACCACTCCGTTCGCCCGTCATCGGGCGGACGGATGGAACGCGGGCATCCTGCCCGCTCTCCGAAGAAACTGCCGCCGCGAAGCGGCGACCTCAGCTCACCGCCTGCCGCGCCGCCTCCCTCAGCCCCGCCACCACCTCCCCGAACCGCGGATCCTCCCGCAGCGCCGCCAGATCGGCGTCATTCTCGATCCAGCGCAGGTGCGGGTAACCATTCCTCACTGCCGATTCCAGGTACCGGAGCCCGGCATCCATATCGCCGCACACGCACGCCACGCAGGCCAGGTTGTAGAGCGCGACGGCATCCTGCACATCCAGCGCCTCCGCCCGATCGGCCCACTCCAGAGCCTCTTTCTTCCGGCCCTGGCGGGCAAGAGCGACCGCGCCCAGGTAGATCGCGCGCTGATCGTCGGGGTAGCGCAACAGGCGCTTTCGCACTCTGGCCAGAGCGAGCTCCTGAAGTCGCGCCGACTCGGTTTCCCGGCCGAGCGCCGCCAGAGCCGAGGCGCAGATCGAGCAGGGGGCGTAGGCCGTCGGATCGGCTTCGATGGCCCGGAAGAAGAACGTGACCGCTTCCTCCATCCGGCCCTGGGCGAAGCGGTGACGGGCGAAGTTGTGGTTCGCCTCAAAGCTCAGCGGGTCGAGTTCCAGGGCACGCCGGAAGTGGACTTCGGCTTCCTCCAGCCGACCATTGGTGCTCAGGGTCATGGCCCGCGCGGAATGCGCCTCCGCGACCTCGGGCGCCAGCTCCAGTGCCCGTGAACTCGCCTCGTCCGCCAGTCGGAGGTTCTCCTCGCTCGGCTCGTGGAACAGGTACAGGCATGCCGAGCAGTGCGCGGACGCGGCGTGAGCCAGCGCGTACTCAGGATCGAGCTCGATTGCCTCCGCGAACAGCCGCCGCGCCTCGTAGTAGGTCCTCTTGCGCGCCTGGTGGTAAAGACTCCGGCCGCGCAGGTAGAGGTCGTAGGCTTGGCTGGACGCCGTGCGCCGGGCCTCGTGCCGCGCCGCGTCCGGCGCCAAACGCAGTTCCAGCGTCTCGGCGATCAGAGTCGCCGTCTGGTCCTGCAGCGCGAAGATCTCCTGCGAGTGCCGCTGCCACTGTTCCGACCAGACCTGGATGCCGGTGCGGGCATCCGTCACTTCGACGCCGATGCGGAGTTCGTCGCCCTCCTTGCGGACCGTACCCGCCAGCACCAGGTTGGCGCCGATCTGCCGCCCTACTACCCGGGGATCGGCCAGCGCGTCGTACTGGAAGGACACCCCGCGGGCCGTGACCCGCAGGCCGACGACGTGGGCGAGGCGGTGGAGGATCTCCTCGGCCATCCCCTCGCAGAGGTGCGCCTGATCGCGCTGCGGGCTGCGGTCGGCGAACGGCAGGACGGCGATCGAGAGTCCCCGTTCCTCTTCCGGCGGCGGCGGCACGGCGACCGAGGGGGCGCCTTCCGTCGCGGCCAGATCCTCGATCACCGGACCGGTGAAGCGGAATCCGCGCCCGTACACGGTGGTGATCCACTTGGCGCTTCCGCCGCCGCCGGCGAGGACCTTGCGCGCCTCGCTGACCGCCCGGCTGATCGCCGCTTCCGTCACGTAGGCGCCGTCCCAGATGTTCCCGAGCAGCTCCTCCTTGGACACCACCCGGTCCCGGTTCGCGACCAGGAAGGTCAGCAGCTCGAACACCTTGGGCTGAAGCTGCCGGGGCTGTCCGGCGACCTCAAGGCCGTACTGCTCCGGCTTCAGCACGAAGGGGCCGAAGTAGAAGATCACCGGCGGATTCTAGCGGATCGGCTCACGTTCTGGTTGCTTATCGCTTCAAGTCCGATCAAGTTCGGCTCCGGATTGGATCAAGCTATGGGGGGCGGGTACCCATAGTCTGTCGATTGTGGCTTGAAATGCGCGCAATCTGCCGCAGGCGTCGAACAACGCCGCCGTCGGGTTTGAACGGTTTGAACGAAGGAGCAACGAAATGCTGAGAGAAACGACGATGCAACGCCTGCAGAGCTTCGGATGGATCCTGATGGCGGCCGTGCTGCTGTCCGCGGCGCCGGCCGCCGGCCAGGGTCCCACCGGCCAGGTGCTCGGCCACGTGACGGACAGCGAGGGGGCTGCCGTCTCCGGAGCGACCGTCATCCTGCAATCGCAGGAGATCGATGATCCGCTCGTCGTCACCACCGACGCCGACGGGTTCTACAACGCGACCAACGTGCGCCCCGCGACCTATCAGGTCTCCGTGGAGGCGACCGGCTATGCCGGCGCCCCTGCGTCGCTCGCGGTGCGGGTCGGCAGCATTCAGCGCGTGAACTTCGAACTCGCGGCCGCCGAGGAAGTGAGCGAGGAGATCACCGTCGTCTCCGAGCGGCCGCAGATCGAGTCGGTCGATTCCCGCGTGAACAAGTACATCTCCTTCGAGGAGATCCAGAGCCTGCCGCTCCCGAACCGGAGCTTCCTGGACGTGCTGAGGATCCTTCCAGGGGTCCACGGGGGCCTCGCGACCGGCGGCCTTGACAACAGTGCCCCCAACAACAGCTTCAGCATTCACGGGGCGCGCATGAACCAGAACCAGTTCCTGATCGACGGCGTGGCCAACAACGACCTGAGCGACCTGAACTACGACGACCTGGCCACGTCCGAGACCCGCGCCGGCCCCCGGAGTTCCGCAGGCGCCGGCCAGAGGGGGTCGACCTTCTCGACGGGAACGGCGCTGCAGACCTACAACCTGGACGCCATCCAGGAGGTCCAGGTGTCGACCGCGACGTTCTCGGCCGAGTACGGCAACGCGTCCGGGGGCGTGATCAACATCATCACCCGTTCCGGCGCCGACCAGTACAACGCCTCGGCGACGGTTCAACAACAGCACGACGGGGTGGTGGAAGCGGGGTTCACGGGGCGGACCGCGGACGACGCGGAACAGTTGGAGGGCCAGGACTTCACAATAAGACAGGCATCGCTGACCCTGGGCGGCCCCATCAACCGGGGCACGACCCACTTCTTCACCAGCTACGAGTACGACGACTATGAGATGGGCTACGACTACAACCAGAGCCACGTCTACATACGGGCCGTGCCGGTCGAATTGGGGTTGACCGCCAACGTGACCAACCGCGACCGCCTGACCGGCAAGCTGACCCACCAGTTCTCGGACTCGAACGACCTGAGCGTGTCGGGGAACTGGGTCAGCGAGCAGGCCGCCGTTGGGCACTCGCTCTTCCGCTCCAGCCAGGAACACATAGAGCACCAGGATCATGCCAACGACTCCCTGGGCCTGTCCGTGCGCCATGTTGCCGCCGTGGGTTCGGACATGACGCTCGAATCGGTGCTGGGGCAGATTCAGGCCGACCGGAGCATGGAAACCTCCTCGGATCCGTTGCGGCGATTGCGTCTTTACTTCCACGAGGATGGCGGCCTCGTTTTTCACCTCGAGGGCTCCATCGGCCCCGAAGTCGACAACACGCTCGAGAGCTTCCAGTGGAAGGAACGCCTGTCCTGGCTCCGTGGGGATCATTCCTTGCGCGCCGGCGTCGGCGTGGAGCGCTTCGGTCAGCGAACCATGCAGCCGGCGTGGCAAAGCTGGGGCTATGGGTTTGTCGACGACTTCTCAACCCCTCCGGCCAGTGGCGTATACCAGTTTCCGACCGACATCGACGTCTCGGTCACGAACTCCCACCTCTTCATCCAGGACGACTGGTTCGTGAGCGACCGTTGGACGTTCAATCTGGGCGGGCGCTACGACCGGAACAACCTGGTCGACGACCAGACCGTCGAGGCGCGGCTGGGTGCTGCCGTCGATGTCGGCGGGAACGGCCGTTCCGTTCTCCGCTTCGGCGCCGGGCTGTATCACGATCGGTCGAACCTGATCGGCCATACGGGGGCTGACCGGCCACCGCTCCTCTTCAGTGTGCCGATCGATCCCGTGACTCTCGAAATGGACCCGACGAGCGCGGGCTCGCAACCTCGCGAGCTAGTCGTTGATCCGAACCTCCACCTGCCCGAGATCGTCAAGTGGAACGTGGGCTACGAGCGCCAGCTCGGTGAGCGCAACACGATGAGCATCCACGTCTTCGGCTCCGACAGCGATGGTCTCTTCTTTACGGACTTCCAGAACAGGCGGTCATTCGCACTCGACGGAGCGCGGCCCGATCCCACCAAGGGAGATGTCCTCCTATACACCAACACTGGCTACAGCGAGGTCCTCGATGTCGAGGTCGAGTTCAAGCGCCGCTTTGCCAACGGCTCCCTGGTGCACGTGAGCTACACCAATCAGGACGCCGTCGGCAGTTCGTTCTTCGAGTTGATCTCGGGTAACTCCGTTCTCAATGGGTCGTCGCGCGGGTCCGATCTGGGGGACCCGCCCGCGCAATTCAATGGGCCGCTCAACACCGAGGTGGAGCACAGCTACAAGCTCTCAGCAGTAGGGAACCTGCCCTGGGGCCTCCAACTGGCGGGATTCCTGGACTACCGGTCCGGCAATCCCTTCACCGCCTGGGACCAGGCGTACATGCAATCACCGGGGGCCTGGGTCACCTATCCGTCGACTTTCTTCGAGGGCTTCAACACGAGGACCGGGCCGGACGTCTTCTCGGCCGATGTGCGTTTGGCCAAGACGTTCACCGTCAGGGAACGGCACGACCTTCACGTCTTCATCGATGTCTTCAACGCCACCGACCGGACGAACGTGACCGAGATGAGGGGTCTGCGCACCTGGAACATCGGTCACCCCAACGGCCCCACTTCGAACGCCGTCTTTCCAGAGATCCGGAGGCGCGGACCGCAGCGTTCGGCCCAGTTCGGGATCAGGTGGTCGATGTAGGAGGGCGTTGACGTGAACTCGGGGGCGTCCGCGGGCCGGCTCGGTCCGCTGCTGGAGTACCTGGGTTCGCTCGACGGCCGCGCCGACCTGGAGGTCCTGAGCGGCCTGCTGGGCGAGCTCGCGGTGACGCGAGCCGACCTCGGTTCCGCGTGCCGCTTCGGCGCGGACGGCTACCGGCGGAACCGGATCGCCGAGTCGGACTGGTACGAACTGGTCTGCCTGTGCTGGTCCAGCGGCCAGCGGACCCCGATCCACGACCACCGGGGCTCGAGCTGCGCCTTCCGCGTCGTCGAAGGCGTGGCGACCGAGACCGCGTTCGAGCCGACGGCATCCGGTCTCATCTGCCCCTGCGGTCGCCGTGAGCATGGGGCCGGCTGCGTCTGCGCGTCGGAGGAAGACGACTGCCACCAGGTCGCGAACACGCAGCCTGCGGGCGAGGACCTGATCACGCTCCACATCTATTCGCCGCCGCTGCGGCAGTTCAACGTGTACTCGCTGGACACGCCGACCGCGTCCGATCAGAGACGGCCCGGCTGCTGCTAGGCCGGTGGAGCCCCTGGGAACCCGCGTGGCGCGGTCCGCATCCGGTCCTGGGAACGCGGGCATCCTGCCCGCATCGCGCGCGTAGCGCCGGTCTGGACCGCCATAGCGTCTAGACTGTTGTTCGTTCAAGAAATGCGATGAGGATGTACCCATGAAACGAGGAAGATGGTTCGGCTTGTCGACAACCGCAATGCTGCTCACGTTGGCGTGCAGCGCCGAACCGGCGCCGCAACTCCGCGTCGTCTACGCCGGCGACGCCGGCACACCGCACGCGGAGGGCTACCACGCACTGCTGGCCGAGCACTTCGACGTGCGGAGCATCGCGCGCAACGACCTGGCGAAGGCCGACCTCAGCGACGCCGACGTCCTGATCGTCGACGGGCAAACGATCGACCGGTCGGAAGAGCGGATCCAGACGATCCCGGGAGTCGAGGGAGTCGATCTGGAGACCCTGTCGATGCCCACCGTCCTGATCGGCGGCCAGGGTGCGCGCATCTCGGACGACCTGAACCTGCTGCTGGGCTGGCGATACGGGTGACTGTGTTTGTTCTCCAGGGCTGTCGTGCCACAGTCCACGTCCGATCCGACCTTTGGCCATCCGATCTTCCACGGACCTCTGCCGATCGAGCTGGAGCTCGAGGAGGTGCCGACCCCACCCAAGTACAAGTACTACGAACTGACAGGCGATGTTCCGGACACGATGACCACGGTCAAGGTCCTCAAGAAGGAATGGGACACCCGGAACCTGCCGGTCGGCGGGCGGCCGGACAATGGCGAGCCGGGCGTGGTGACGACCGGCGACGGGTTCCTCGATTCGCCCGACACCGAGTGGATCGCCGGCGGCATGCACCTGAAGGGTCCGGACTACTTCGCCATCGGCCGTCAGGGGCGGCTGCTGCAGTGGGGGTTCTACGGCACCCCGGACGAGATGACCGAGACCGGCCAGCGCCTGCTGATCAACGCGGTGCACTACATCCACGGCTTCAAGGACCATCCGATCCTGGCCACTCGCGAAGCGCGTCCGCGCGAGGGGCTCGCCACCTCCCTCGCCCTCCTCGACATCTACGCGACCGAGGAGATGAAGGAGTACTACGACACGCCGGAGAAGGTGAAGGAGGCCCAGGATCGGGTCATTGAGCGCACCTTCGGCGAAACGGTTCCAGCGGCGGCCCGCGGCTCGAAGGAGGAGCGTCGGGCGTGGTACGGGGAAAACGAGCCGTACCTCTACTGGGATGGCGCCCGCGTCGGCAGCGAGTACGCCGGCAAGGCCTACTTCCGGCTCGAGGGGAAGTACCGGATCGACGAAGATGCCAGGGCGCTCGGGATCGCGAACAACGACCCGGCTCTGCTGAAGCGGGCGGTTGCGGACCTGCATGAAGGAGTGGAACCGGAGCGCGCGCACCGGTTGCTGGCCCGGTACAGCGGGGCGGGCCATGACTCCGCGGACGACTGGCAGAGCTGGCTCGACGAGAACGAAGGTTCGCTCTTCGCTTCCGACTGGGGCGGGTACCGGTTCCAGGTCGCCAACGGACCCGGAGAACCGGACTTGCTCAGTTCGTCCCGGTTCGCAGTGGACGGAGACGAACTGGACGATCTCTCCGTCACCGTGAGTCCCGCGGTCGAGGTGACGATGTCGACAACGACCGACGGCGAGTCAACCTTGGCCGTCCTCGACTTCAAGCTCGAGCCCGGCTTCTGGATCTACGCCCCCGGTTCCGACGCGGAGTTCAAGTTCGGCGTCCGGGCGCCATCCGGGTTCGGCTACCAGGTGGCCGGCGACCCGGTGCTGCCCAAGGTGGACGGCCAGGGCCGGATACACGGCGACTTCCGGATCGAGGTCCCGCTCGAAGGCTCAGGCGACGTGGCGACGATACTGATCGACTACCAGGCATGCGACGAAACGCTCTGCCACTACCCGGTGACGGATGCCCGGCTGATGAGCAGGGTCGAGAGCTGAGACGTCCCGGCTACTGCTAGCAGTTCCCGTTCCTCACTGGGTGCTTCGCCGTCCTCGTCGTCATCCGCCCCTGGGAACGCGGGCGTCTCGCCCGCATCAAGTGCGCTGCCGCGAAGCGGCGCGCACGAGCGACTCGTCGTTTGTGTCGAGAAGCCCCGCTATCGGGCGACTCACACCTCGCTCTCGTCGCTGACCGTGACGGGCTTGTGCCGGTAGCGCTTGGGAGGCGGCAACTCGATCCCGTGCTCGGGACCAAAGTGCCTCTTGAATGCCTCCGAGGGTCTTAGGCGCCGTTCCACCTCCTCGCGCTTCTCCCGGATCAAGCGGCGAACGTACTGGCTCATCGAGAGGCCGGCATGGCTTGCTTCGTGCCTCAGCCAGACCCTGTCTCCCGGGTCGATGTCGCGGACGTTGATGACGGAACTCATCGTGAGCAGCCTCCCAGTCGGATGGGGAGCGTCTGGGGCGCGGACCGCATGCTAGCGCCGTTTGCTGGCAGCGGCGGCCATGACGGTGTACCGCTGCACCATCCTCCCCGGCCGACCGCCCATCACCCGGTGATAGCCTCGCGTCGTCTGCGAGCGACCGTAGTCCATCTCCCCTTCTGAGGGAGGATCCTCCGTTGCGGCAGCGGGAGCATGAACGGACGGGAGTTCATCAGACGAGCCAGGCGATATGCGCGGAGGACGGCGCAGGATTTCCGTTTGGACACCCGCAGAGGGAAAGGAAGCCACACGGTGCTCTATCTGGGCAACCGCTTGACGACCGTTCCGCAGAAGGAGATCGGCCGAGGGCTGCTGGCATCCATGTTGAGAGATCTGAAGGTCGACAGAGGAGACTTCTGACCGATGCGCTATGCCTATCCGTGTGTCCTCAACCCGGAGGAAGACGGTGGCTTCTTCGTCGTCTTCCCCGACGTTCCGGGCGCGTTGACGTGCGGCGACGACCGAGCCGAAGCTCTGGAAATGGCGGCGGACGCCCTTGTAGCCATACTCGCGACTCACGTCCACAACGGCGAGGACCTTCCGACCCCAAGCTCCGTCGTGGATGGTCAGGAAGTGGTGGCCGTTCCACCCGTTCCCGCCGCAAAGCTGGCGCTCTATTCGGCGATGCGGGAACAGGGCCTTAACGAGGCGTCCCTGGCCAAGCAGCTCGGGTTGGACGAGGCTTCGGTCGGCCAGCTTCTCGATCCAGACCGCTACTCCCATATCAGTAGAGTCACGAACGCCCTTCGAGCCGTTGGGCGCAGTCTCGTGGTCGAAGACAGGGTGGCCTAGCAGGCGGCGCGAGTTCTAACGCGCCAGATCCGCCGTTATGCGGCCCGCGATGACTCCCGTTCCCGGTCCACCGCCGCCTCCAGGTGGGGCGGCGGTCGCCAGAGGCACTCCATGACGTAGGGCAGGTCCATCGGCCGGCCGTCCCAGGCCGGCATCGATTCCTTGCCCGTGACCAGAATGCCCGAATCCTCCAGGTGCTCGACCAAGTCTCGGGCGGCGCGGAGGCCGACCGGCGGCGGCGTCGGACTCTGCTGCAGCGGCCGTCCGCGGGGATGAACGAACTGCACGACGCCTTCCTTGTTCATTCGGACACGGAAACCGCCCTCGTGGAGCAGGCGGTGGTGCCGCCGGCAGAGAAGCACGAGGTTCGAGAGCTTCGTTTCGCCGCCGTCGGCCCAGTGTTCGATGTGGTGGGCGTCGCAGTGCTTCGATGTGCAGCCCGGGAAGCGGCACCCCTGATCGCGGAACTCCAGCGCGCGGCGGATCGGCGGCGGAATCGTGCGCGTCTTGCGGCCGACGCTCAGGATGTGGCCGTTGCGGTGGGTCATCCGGACCTTGCCGGCGTCGCAGGCGATGCGACGTGTTGTTTCCGCGGAAACAGGAACGTGGGAGGTGCCGAGCCAGGCGCCGTTGGATGCTCGTGGGCCCAGGGGTGTCTCGCGAGCCTGCCCGCGGCCTCGAGTGCCTTCATCAATAGCTCGCCCGCCTCCGGGGCCAGCCGTCCGCGAATCACGAACATGCCGTTCTCGTCGATGTGGGTCGTGACGTGACTCGACGCGTCGCGCAGTTCGTCCTCGTTCGCCTCGACCGTGCGGTCGTTTCTTCGCCACGACCTGACGGCACCTTCGATGTGCGCCGCGGTTCCCGTCTTTCCGAGATCGGCCAGCGATTCGTCGGTCTCAGGCGTTGCGATGCGGGTCAACGCCCTCACCTTCGAGTAGGAGAGTTGCCCGCGTTTCATCGCTTCGCTCATCAAGGGAAGATCGCCCAGGGCCCGGGCGACCCGAACCCGTTCGCGGGCCGCACTTGGCGCGAGGCCGATTCTCCAGGTGAGCCAGTGAGCGCAGCTCAGGAAGCCGTTGTTCCAACCCTCCCGTTCATCGAACTCGCGGATCAGGACGAGCAACTCGTAGGTGGCCGCGTCGATGCGCGCAGCGAGCGTGGCGATCTCTTCGCCAATGCGCTCCTTTGCGCTCATGCCGGTTTGTTTGTCAATCATTTGTGTTGCTCGGTGCTGGGACTTGACGGTCCGGTTGACGTGTGTCGTAGGCCGCGAAACCGGCCGTTAGGAGCCTACGTCGAGGACAATGAACCTATCACCAGAGGATTGGGAACACAAGAATATTCAAGGCGATGGAGAGGGCAGCCAATCTACTGGAGTCGACCGATGATCGGGTGGCAGTGGGGCCCATCGGCGAGGCGGCCGGGCCTCGCAGTGGCCGGCATCAGACGCAGCGATGGCGGTCCGGTTGTGCAGAGGCGCTGATCTTCGCCGGGCCGCGAAAGCGGCGAGGCTGCCAACCCGGCATAGAGTCAGACCGCCTGTCATGATCACGAGACGCGGCTTTCTCTCCAGTGCCGGAATCGCGGCAGCCGGCATGACGGCCGGCCTGTCCGCGGCTCGCCAGGCGGCGGCCGCGCTGGCTCAACACTCCGAGGGGTCGAAGATGAAGATCACCGAGCT
The DNA here is from genome assembly GCA_965247095.1 of Candidatus Multivorans sp. Classification (GTDB taxonomy): domain Bacteria; phylum Acidobacteriota; class Thermoanaerobaculia; order Multivoradales; family Multivoraceae; genus Multivorans. The sequence continues at coordinate 2,863,102 of OZ251997.1, forward strand.
CGAGACGATCCTGATCGACAACATCGACCCGCCGATCGGGCACCGGAAGTGGCTGTTTATTCAGCTCAGGACGGACGAGGGGCTGGTTGGCCTCGGCGAGCGGGTGTCCGGGGGCGCAACGAACCTGAAGCCGCAGATCGAGCTGCTGAACGACCTGTTCGATCGCTTCGTCGTGGGCCAGAGCCCCTTCGACGTGGAGAAGATCTGGCAGCGGATGAAGACGAGCCTCCACGACTACAGCCACCCCGGGCTGTACGGCGTGCCGGCGTTCTCGGCGATCGAGATGGCCTGCTGGGACCTGATCGGCAAGGCGACGAACCAGCCGATTTACAACCTGCTCGGCGGCCGGTACCACGACAAGCTCCGCGCCTACGCGTACCTGAACAGCTCCGGGATCTGGGAGAACCCGGCCTTGGCCGGCGAACGGGCGCAGGAACTGGTCGAACGCGGCATCACCTGCTGCAAGCTCGACCCGTTCTCGCCGATCACCGGCCCGCCGCGGGACTACTCGCTGAAGACGATCCGCAACGTGGCGACCATCTTCCGCGCCATGCGGGACGCCGTGGGCGACGAGCTGGAGATCGGCATCGGCACCCACGGGCAGTTCTCGACCGCGGTGGCGATCCGGGTCGCCGACATCCTCGAGGAGTTCGATCCCTACTTCTTCGAGGAGCCGGTGCCGCCGGAGAACGTGGACGAAATGGCACGCGTCGCGGCCCACACGAACATCCCCATCGCGACCGGCGAGCGGTTGGTCAACCGGTTCGAGTTCGCCGAGGTGCTCGAGAAGCAGGCTGCGCAGATCATTCAGCTCGACGTGGGCCAGTGCGGCGGCATCCTGGAAGCGAAGAAGATCGCCGGCATGGCCGAGACCCACTACGCGATGATCGCGCCGCACATGTACTGCGGCCCCGTCGCGGCGGCGGCGGCGGTGCAGCTCGACACCTGCTCGCCGAACTTCCTGATCCAGGAGTTCAACACGAACGACCTGCACAACGACATCTTCGTCGAGCCGATCCGCTTCGAGAACGGGTTCATCGAACCGCCGACCGGTCCCGGGCTGGGGGTCGAACTCGATCAAGCCGTCGTCGCGAGGCATCGAGCCGCTTGAGCCGGGGAACCGACCCTGTGAACCATCCGGGCTCCGGCCTGGGAACGCGGGCGTCTCGCCCGCATCCGGCGCGAAGCGCCGGTCTGTGAGCCACATGTCCGCAACTGACAAGGGACTGACCCTGGCGATCCTCGCCGCCGGCCGCTCAGCGAGATTCGGCCGCCCGAAAACGCTCGAGCCCGTCGGGCCGAGCGGCGAGGTGCTGTTCGAGTACGCGATCTGCGACGCCATCCGCGCCGGATGCGGGCGCGTCGTATTCGTGACGTCGGCGGACCGGACGGAACAGATCATGAGCCGGGCCGCCGAGTATGCGGGCAGAGCCGTTCCGGTCGACTTCGTGGTGCAGTCGCTCGACGACCTGCCGGGCGGGGCGGTGCCGCCGGCGCAGAGAGCCAAACCATGGGGCACGGGTCATGCCGTCTTCGCCCTGCGGAAGAAGATCGAGGAACCCTTCCTGGTCGTCAACGCGGACGACTTCTACGGTCCGCGCGCGATCGAGTCGTTCGGCCAGCGGGTACGGGAGGCGTTGGCGCCAGGCGACGATTCGCACTTCCTGGCGGCGTATGAGCTCCATCGCACCGGCGTCTCCCGCACCAGCGGCGTCAACCGGGGGATCGTGGCCGCCGGCAGTGCCCCTGGGAACCCAGGTGGCGCGTCCCGCGCCACCTGTGAACCTTCCACCGGCCCGTCATCGGGCGCGTGGAGGCACGCGGGCATCTCGCCCGCATCCGTCTTCCGGCCTGGGAACGCGGGCGTCTCGCCCGCATCTGGCTTTCTGGAACGTTTGCACGAGGTCTACGACGTCCGACGGACCGACTCGGGCCTCGTCGGCCGCGACGGCGCAGGGGAGGTCCGGGAACTCCCGCCCGAAACCCCGTGCTCGATGAACCTGTGGGCCTTCCAGCCCTCCATCTTCGGCCACCTCGAAGCCGCGTTCGCGGACTTTCACGCCCGCCTTGCCCATCCGCCGGCGGACCCGCTGACCAGCGAGTTCCTGCTCAGCGAGACGGTCGGCGACCTGGTCGGAGAAGGAGCGGCCCGTGTCCGGCTGCTGCCGATGTCGCAGAGCACCGCCGGACTGACCTACCCCGGCGACCTGCCGCCCGTCGCTTCGACGTTGAGCGAGGCCGTGGCAGCCGGCGACTACCCGGCCGACTTGAGCGAGTGGTTCGCAGGGCGGTCGTCCCGGAGACTCACTTGAGGCTGAACAACCTCGACTGGACCGTCCTCGCCGTCTACGGCGCCCTCGCCCTCACCGTCGGGCTCGTCTTCGCGCGGCGGGCGGGCGCCGGAACTGGCCAGTTCTTCCTCGCCGGGCGGAACCTGCCGTGGTGGCTCCTCGGCACGTCCATGGTCGCCACGACGTTCTCCACCGACACGCCGAATCTGGTGACCGACCTGGTGCGGAACGGCGGCGTCTCCGGCAACTGGATGTGGTGGGCGTTCCTGATCACCGGCATGTGCACGACCTTCTTCTACGCGAAGCTCTGGCGGCGCTCCGGCGTGTTCACCGACATCGGTTTCTACGAGCTCCGGTACTCGGGGCGGGCGGCGGTCTTCCTGCGCGGCTTCCGGGCGGTGTACCTGGGCGTGTTCTTCAACGTGATGATCATGGCGGCGGTCCTGCTGGCTGGGATCAAGATCGGCGGCGTACTGCTCGGGGCCGACAAGTACACGACGGTGCTCGTCGCCGCGGCTGTCACCGCCGCGTACTCGGCCACCTCCGGCCTGTGGGGCGTCGTGGTGACGGACCTCATGCTGTTCGTCATCGCGATGGTGGGGTCCGTGGCGGCCGCTTGGTACGCGCTCGCGCATCCCGCCGTCGGCGGGCTCTCGGGCCTCGTATCGAACCCGGACATCGCTTCGCGCCTCGCCCTGCTGCCCGACTTCGGAGATTGGGAGACGGCGGCCACCGTCTTCCTGATCCCGGTCGCGGTCCAGTGGTGGTCGACCTGGTATCCGGGCGCCGAACCGGGCGGCGGCGGCTACGCGGCTCAGCGCATGCTCGCTGCCCGCACCGAGCGCGACTCGATGGCGGCCACCCTGTGGTTCAACATCGCCCACTACGCGCTCCGGCCCTGGCCGTGGATCCTGGTCGCGCTGGCTTCGCTGGTCGTTTACCCGACCCTAGACTCGATCGCCGCCGCCTTCCCGCACCTCGACCCATCGATCATCCGCCACGACCTGGCCTACCCGGCGATGCTCGTCTTCCTGCCGCACGGGCTGCTCGGTCTGGTCGTCGCTTCGCTCGCGGCGGCCCTGATGTCGACGATCTCCACGCATCTCAACTGGGGCGCCTCCTACATCGTCGACGACGTCTACCGTCGCTTCGTTCGACCGGGAAGGACCGAGGCGCACTACGTCCGGGTCGCCCGGCTGTCGACGATCGGCCTGGTGGCGCTGGCGGCGGTGGTGGCGCTGTGGCTCGAGAACGCGATGCAGGCGTTCCAGATCCTGCTTCAGATCGGCGCCGGCACGGGCCTGATCTTCCTGCTGCGTTGGTTCTGGTGGCGCATCAACGCTTGGTCGGAGATCTCGGCGATGGTCGTCTCGTTCGGGGTCGCGGTGTGGTTTCAGTTCGGCCACGAAGAGGTCGGGTTGGCACTGCCTTCGACCGCTGCGCAGCTCCTCTTTGGCGTTGCGCTGACCACCGCGGTCTGGTTCAGTGTGACCATGGCCACGCGGCCGACGGAGACGGCCGTTCTCCAGGCGTTCTACGACCGGGTGCGGCCCTTTGCGCGGGGCTGGCGCCGGGTTGTGGAGACGCGCGCCGATGAGCCCGGCAGCGCTACGGCGGCGCTGCTGGCCTGGCTGTTCGGTTGCGTCGCGGTGTACTCCGCCCTGTTCGGGACCGGAATGGCTCTGTACGGCCGCGGGCTCGAGGCCGCCGTGTTCGGCGTTGCGGCGCTGCTGGCGGGTTACGGAGTGTTCCGCCTCCTGCCGCGCACGACCGGCTGATCGCCCTGCGGCCCTACATCTCCTCGAACCGGGCGCTGAAGTGCGGCAGAGCTTCCGGCGCCTCAACGATCCGCAGCCCCCGAATCCGATCGCGCTGGGCGAACAACTCGATCAACGCCTCCACGACGTAGTCCATGTGGGACTGCGTGTAGACCCGCCTTGGCACGGCCAGACGAACGAGGTCTAGCGGCGGCGCTTTGCGCGCGCCGAACATGACGGTTCCGACCTCGCAGGCGCGGATGCCGGCATGCCGGTAGAGGGCGACGACCAGGGCCTGACCCGGGAACTGCTCGCGAGACAGGTGCGGGCAGAACCGGCAGGCGTCGATGTAGATGGCGTGCCCCCCCGGCGGCTCCACGATCTGAATGCCGGCAGCCAGCAACCGCTCGCCGACGTACGCCGTGCTACGGATCCGGTAGTGGAGGTAGTTCTCGTCGAGCACTTCGTGGAAGCCGAGCGCCATCGCCTCGAGGTCCCTGCCGGAGAGGCCACCGTAGGTGACGTAGCCCTCGGTCAGGATGACCAGCTCGCTGGCGCGGCGGAACAGGTCGGCATCGCGCAGAAGCAGCAGACCTCCGGTGTTGACGATGCCGTCCTTCTTGGCGCTGATCGTGGCGCCGTCGGCGAGGTCGAACATCTCGCGCACGATCTCCGGGACCGATCGCCCCTGTTGCCCCTCCTCGCGCTGCTTGATGAACCAGGCGTTCTCGGCAAAGCGGCAGGCATCGAGGAACAGCGGCAGGTCGTACCGGCGACACAACTGCCGCGTCGCGTGGAGGTTCTCCAGGCTCACGGGCTGGCCCCCGCTCGTGTTGCTGGTCACCGTGCACATGACCAGCGGAATTCGCGCGCCCTCGGCGGCGAGCAGCGACTCGAGCCGGGCCAGGTCGAGATTGCCCTTGAAGGGGTGGCGGTTCGTTGGATCCGCCGCTTCGGGAATGGCCAGGTCGACTGCGCGGGCGCCACTGTGCTCGATGTTCGCCCGTGTCGTGTCGAAGTGAGCGTTGTTGGGCACGATCTTCCCCGCCCCGCCGACCAGTTCGAAGAGGATTCGTTCGCTGGCGCGCCCCTGGTGGGTGGGCAGCGTCTGCTCGAAGCCCATGATGTCCCGGACGGCATCGTGAAGGCGGCGGAAGCTGGTGGAACCGGCGTAGCTCTCGTCCGCGCGCATGATCGCGGCCCACTGCTGCGCGCTCATGGCGCCCGTGCCGCTGTCGGTGAGCAGATCGATCAGTACGTGCGCCGCCTCGATCTTGAACAGGTTGAAGCCGGCTCGGCGGAGCAACTCCTCGCGGCGCTCCGCGCTGGGTAACCGAATCGGCTCGACGGCCTTGATCCGGAATGGCTCGATGATGGTCTTCATTGGCGGACCGCCGGGCGCTGGCGCGTGCGCCGGGCTCAATGCCCATCCTACCGCTCCTCTACTGATGGCGCGTCCCTGGGATACGCTGAACCGACCTTGGCATCTCAGCAACAAAAGAGCCTGGGATCGGCAGTCTCGGCTTCTTCTTGGCTGGACACGGCAATGAAGACTTCGTTTGCCGTTTCAGTGGTGATTCTGGCGATCGCCGCGTGCGCCGCACCCGAAAAGGGACTTCAGGGTTCCGGCATCGAGTTCTTCCCTGGAAGCTATTCGCAAGCTCTGCAAAAGGCGGCTGCCGAAGACAAGCTCGTCTTCGTCGATGTCTATACCGACTGGTGCGGCCCCTGCAAGTTGATGGACTTGAACGTGTTTACGGACCCCGTGGTCGGCGACTATTACAACCGGCACTTCGTTTGCATCAAACGGAATCAGGAGGCCGAGGAGTTCGACGGCCCAGAGTTGACGGGCCGGAACGAAGTGTCCGTGTTACCCACCTACCTCTTTATCGGGCCTGACGGTGAACACGTCCATCGGGGTACCGGGTATTTCGAGCCCAAGGCGTTCGTTAAGTTCGGCGAAGCGGCGCTCGGTGGTACGGCCGACACCTTCGACGTACTCAAGGCTCGGTACGAGGCCGGCGAACGGGATCGGACCTTTGTCCAAACCTATCTGGCAGAATCGATTCCTCGTCCTCTGACGTCTGCCCGGACCAGGGAAGGCTGGCTCTACCGGCATGAGATGCGGCAGGTGTTCGACGAATACCTTGCCGCCGGGAAGTTGCGCGATCTTGTAAACCGTGACGACTTTTCCCTGCTGGCGCACTTTCTTCAGGACGCCGGATGGAACGACCCCCTGGTCGAGTTCGTGGCCGGTAACTACGAGGCGTTTGCCTCTGTGGCGCCGGAGTCCCAGGTTGCGTTCGTGCTGCTTGAGTCCATCAAGAGATCCGTGGGAGAGGCCGCAAGCAAGGGTGATTCGTCCTATGCGCGGTTCATTGAGGAACTCGACGGTAGTTTGAAGCCTGCCTACAAGGTTCAGGTCGAGGTCATACAGAACGACTATCTGTTCAAGGAGTATCTGGTCGAGCTGGGCGACCGGTCGTACCAACGGACTCAGCAGGATTGGGCGGCCGTTGATGAGCGGTCCCGACAGGAATTCGAGGCGAAGGGCGACGCCGTGACCGCTGCGGATTACCTGCGCGCCGCACGCAGTTTGGCTCCGTGCCCTGACAAGGAGTGGCTCCGGCGGGCGCTGGAGTTCTCCCGACGGGCTTTTGAAATGGAAGTGAGCCCCGAGACGGCCTTGACCTATATGGGCTTGCTGGAGGCTCTTGAGGAGTACGACGAGTTGACTGAGGTTGGCGAACGAGCGCTCAGCCAGATTGATGCCGGGGAAGTCGATCCGGTCTTTCTGTTCTTTATTGAAAGAATGCTCCTGAAGAGAGAGTTCGGCGCTGATAACTGAGCGCACGACGTACTGACGACATGCCGCTTGCCGGTGATCTATTGCGCCGGGACGGGGAAGAGGCGGTGCGTCTGATCGTGAAGGAGCTCGTGTCCCAGGCGCGCGAAGCCGCGCCGCGCTGCGTCGACCCGGAGGACGCCGAGGGCCTCCACGACTTCAGGGTCTCGATCCGGCGGCTGCGGAGCACCTTGAGCGCCTGGAAGGAACTGCTCCGAGGCGTCGCCGAGAAGCGGGACCCGCGGACGCTCGCCGGGTTCCAGAAACGGACCGGCTCCAGCCGCGATGCCGAGGTGGCGCTCGTGTGGCTGGAGAGCCAGGGCTCGGAACTGTGCCCCGAGCACTTGCCCGGTCTCGAGTGGGTCGAGGCGCGACTTCGTTCGGCAAGCCACACGCCGTCGGGCGACGCACACCGGGCGGTCTGTGCCGAGTTCGCCGCGTGGGCGGGCGGCTTCGAGTCGCGCGTGTGCCACGAGGTACCGGGACCAGGCGCTGGCCCGCCGTACGCGGAGGCGCTGGCCGAGCGGGTGGACCGGATCGCTCACCGGCTGGACGCTCGCGTTGGCGGCCTTGGCGGCGACCGGGAGCGGGGCCCGCACAGGGTCCGCATCGCGTGTAAGCGCCTCCGCTACCTGGTCGAACCGGTGGGGGCGGAAAGCGAAGTTGCGGTCTCCCTGGTTGATCGCTGCAAGCGCCTGCAGGATGTGCTCGGCACTCTGAACGACGCGAACATCCTCGACGATCTGCTGAGGGTCTACCTCGACGGCGACTCGTCTGCGAGCGAGTCCGGAGTGCTGGCGTTGTGCCGACTCAACGCGGCTCGGGCGGACGCCAGCTACCAGTTGTTCCGACTTGACTGGGTGGAGCACGGCGGTCTGCGAACCCTGCTGGACGAAGCCGCGGCTCTGGCGCGGCAGCTCCGCGGCTAGCGCGGCAGTCGACGGATCCGGAGTCGGTTCCGATAGGCTGCTGCGCGTGACGACCTTCGACACCGCGGTCGTCCATGACGACGCCGCGACGAAGGCGGACCTCAAACCACTGGCAACGAAGGTCGCCCTGGCCGAGCTTGAAACACGGATGACCCGGACGCTCTACGGCGTCGCCGCCGCTCTCCTGGCCGGTCAACTGGCCGCCGTCCTGGCGCTGCTCCGGCTACTCGGTTAGCCCTCGCCGCCCTCGCCAGGCACGTACCAGATCGGCGACGACCAGGCTCGCTCCTGGATCGTGGCCGGCAGCCCGGGCTTCGGCGGTACTCCCGCCCGGATCGCGTCCCAGGTCGACCACCGACACGTCGGGTTCTGCAGAACGCGAACGTAGTAGAAGGCGCGCTGGTTCGGATCGAAGTTGGGATCCTGCCAGTGCGCCTCGAGTTCGGACGCTCCCTGGCCCTCCTGGGTCGAGCAGGTCAAAAGGTCCACGGCGGCCCCGTTGTCGGAGCAGCGGTGCGAAGCGCCATCGACGGTCGCTCCGGAGGAGCAGGCGACGTCGTAGACCTCTTCGTGGTGGGCGCCCTGCTCGGTCCATCCCTTGATGACCTGCAGGCGGTCCAGCGGATCGGTGGTCGGATCCCTGATCGCCCAGACCAGGAACCGGGGCGGCCGCTGGGTCCCATCCGCCATCAGGTCGCCGCCCATGGCGACGCCTTCCGCGTAGGCCCTGGCGATCCCGTCGTCGCCGTCCAGGGTCGCCTCGTCGAAGTCGTACCCGGCGAAGAAGCGAACGCGCATGCGCGGCCCGGTGGTGGCGAACGTCTCCTTGCGCTGGAACGCGCGGAAGATGTCCTCCCTGGTGTTTGACTCGGCCCACACCGCGGCCAGACCCGACGCGCCCCAGTACTGCCTCGTCGGGTCGTCGTACTCGCCCGTGTCCTCACGCGGGACCGACCCGCGCTGCTCGGGCCGGATGTCCAGCAGTCCGGTCTTGCTCCAGTAGTTGTCTTCCTGGAACGACCCGGCCGCGTTGTGCGTGTCCGAGGAGCCGATCAGACCGAAGCGGAACGGATTGAAGCCCTCTTCTTCTTCCAGGGCGAGGCCGTTCAGGTAGGCGTCACGCACGTAGCTGCCCTGCGGTTGACTCGGGAAGTCGCTGCCGATCGTCCGCTCCATGATCCCGAAGTCGGCCCACTCGTCATTGGGGGACAGGAGCGGATGGGTGTCTGAAGTGCCCTTGACCTGGGTGATCTCCACCAGCGGCTCGTTGCGCATGCGCTGCTCGGCGTAGGCCCGGTCGATGGGGTCGCCTGCCCGGTCGGTGAGCGCGAACATCCACCCGTCCGAGCCGTTCGAGTTGTGGGGTATCGCCAGGGAGTCGATGCCCTGGGCGCGCTGCTCGTCCATCCAGTCCCACAGCAGCTCCGGGTTGTTCCTGGCGTCCAGCCGGCTGAACGGAATGCCGGGCACGTTCGAGTCGCGGAAGATGACGTTCCGATGCAGGTTCTCGCCCCTGGGGCCTCCGGCGGTGAACTCGTAGGCGATGAGGGTCGTGAAGTTGCCGGGATCGTTGTGCCTCTCGGCAGCCTCCACGATCTTCTGCCAGGCACTCTTGACGATGCCGAGATCGAGCAGGTCGTCGGGGTCGACGTAGCCCCGTTCGCGTGGCAGCACTTCCTGGAACACGGCGCTGCGATCGGCCGGCGTCGCGGCGCTCCGCAAGGCGACCGAGAGTGGATGCTGGCCGACTGCCGAGTCCGGGTTGTCCATCTCCTCGAACATGCCCAGGTAGGTCGCATGGTCGGCAACCGCCAGGAAGTCGAGCGGTGCGTTCAGACGCATCTCGATGCCGGCCGCGTGCGTCAGCGGTTCTCCCTTGGCGAATCGGTACGCGTCGTCGGGGTCGTTGCGGGTGCCGAAGATGTAGGCGTCGAACGAGTACTTGGTGTGCACGTGGACGTCGCCGAAGTACGCGTTGCGTATCGATCGGCTCTCGGCAGCTTCGCCCGGGCTTCCGGACTCTGCGCCGGCCGGGCCGTCGGCTGGATCCGACCCGTCCGGAGCGTTACCGGCGCAGGCGACGGCCAGGACGAGGAGAACCGTCAAGGACGCGATCGTCCACTTGAGCGGGCGGCCAGCCGCCGTGACGGCCGGGCAACAGGTAAGGGTCTTGGGCATCGTGTTCTCCGGTTGGCGGCTGCGTCGATCGAGCGTCACTTCACCCCCATCAGCGGATCCGGCAGCCCAAGCAGATGCACCGCCACCAACCCCAGAATCCCCAGCACCAGCAGGTAGTAGATCGTCGGCAGGATCGTCTTGCGCAGCGTGGCCCCCTCGCGGTCCAGCAGGCCGACGGTGGCGGATGCGGCGACCACGTTGTGGATCGCCACCATGTTGCCGGCCGCCGCGCCGACCGCTTGCAGGGCGACAATCATCGCGGTGGACATCATGAGTCGCTCCGCGACGCCGTACTGGAAGGCGGTGAACATCAGGTTGCTGACCGTGTTCGAGCCGGCGATGAAGGCGCCAAGCGCCCCGGTCATGCCGGCGAAGAATGGCCATACGTCGCCCACGTTCGCGGCCACCCAGTCCGCCATCACCAGGGGCATCGACAGCAGGCCGGCCTCGTTCACGTCCGAGTTGATGTAGACCCGCACCATGGGGACGGTGAAGATGAGCACGAAGCCGGCGCCGAGGAGGACCTTGCCGGAGGAGGCGGCCGCGGCGCGCACGTCCGAGAACGTCATGCGGTGCAGCAGCGCCGTGATCCCCACGACCACGAGGAGCACGAAGCCGGGCAGGTAGAGCGGCGTCGTCGCGCCCGAGACGCCACTGCCCAGGATGTCGTCCCAGCGGATCGCCGGCGTGCGGAGCCAGCCGCCCAGGGGCAACGCGGGGAGACGGGTCAGCACAAGCAGGCCGCCGAGCAGCGCGTAGGGTGCCCAGGCGTTGACGAGGCCGATGCCGCGGTCGTTGGGCTCGGTCGCCTCGTCCTCGAAACCGCTGACCCAGTCCGGCTTCCATTGGTCGCGGGCCGGGAAGTCCCAGGTGTTCGAAGGCAGCAACCAGCCGCGGCGGGCGATCGTGACCATGATCAGGAGGCCGACCGGCGCGCCCAGCAGCGACGGGAACTCCGGCCCGAGGAAGAACCCGAAGAGCACGTAGGGGACCGTAAACGCCAGGCCGCCGGCCAAGGTGAAGGGGAGGATCGACAGCCCTTCGGTCCAGGAGCGCTTGGCGCCGAAGAACCGGGTCAGCATGACGACCATCAGAGTCGGCATCAGGACCCCGGCGGTGGCGTGGAGCACGACGGCCCGTTCGGTGACGACGGCCAGGTAGTCGAGCATGCCGATGCCTGCTTCGGCCAGATCGGCGGCGAACTCCTCGCCGCCGAGACCGCCTTGGACGCCGACCAGCACCGGCGTTCCCGCGGCGCCGAAAGTGACCGAGGTCGACTGGACCATCATGCCGAGCATCACCGCGGCCGCGGCCGGGAAGCCGAGCGCGACCAGAAGCGGCGCGGTGACCGCCGCCGGCGTCCCGAACCCGGCGGCACCCTCGATGAAGGAGCCGAAGAGCCAGCAGACGATGACCACCTGGACCCGGCGGTCGTCGCTCAGGCCGTGGAACGAGCGGCGGATCGCGTCGACGCCGCCCGAGCGCTCCAGCGTGTGCAGGAGCAGGATCGCGCCGAAGATGATGAAGAGCAGGTCGAAGGTCAGGAACAGTCCCTGGATCGACGCCCCGGCGATGCGCGCGATCGGCATCTGCCAGATCAGCAGGGCGACCAGCACGGCCGCGGCATAGGCCGCCGGCATGGCCCGCCGGGCCGGCACCCGGAAACCGATCAGCAGGATTCCGCCCAGGGCGATCGGGAACAGGGCCAGCAGGGCCGTGGTCACAGGCTCAACCTCATCCGCATCGGCTCTCCTTCTTGGGTTGGGAACGGTTCATGTTAGCCGCCCGTGACAACGCGGGCGTCTCACCCGCATCCGGCCTCCGCCCTGGGAACCCGGGTGGCGCGATCCGCGCCACCCGTGAACCACTCAGTGCGCCCGTCATCGGGCGCACGGATGGAACCCGGGCGTCTCGCCCGCATCCGGCCTCCGCCCTGGGAACCCGGGTGGCGCGATCCGCGCCATCCGCGAACCACTCAGTGCGCCCGTCATCGGGCGCACGGATGGAACCCGGGCGTCTCGCCCGCATCAAGCGCGATGCCGCGAAGCGGCTGGTACGAGCCCCGGACCGTTTCCTAAACGGCCACCGGCGTCAGGCTGAACACGCGGGCATGCCTGGACGCCGTCTTCAGGTCGCCTCGACGTAGGGCCTGCCGCACGTCGTCGAGACGATACGCATCCTCCAGAGACAGATGCGGCGACCATTCTTCGGGCTCTTCCAGCAGTTCGACATCTACTTCCGCGACGTACTTTCCCTCGTGAACGAGCTTCGTGCGTTTGGTTCGTTTCATCTCCGTCTCCGCCGGAACCCGGGTTCCCATCTCTCGGGATCAGGTAAGTATGCCGTAATCAACACCGCCGGGCCTTCCTGGCGGGCGGGAAGCCCCCACACCGTGTGGACTAAACGTCCATCATAGGTTCTCTGGAACAGCAGGACGCACGGTCCCTTCGGGTAGTTCGGATAGTCCTCAATCACCTCGGCTGCGGCCACACCCCCTACGATCTCCCTGGCCAGGAGTCCATCGGCGGCGAGTTCGTCGTAACCGTGCTCCGAGATCCTGACCTTGCCTTCGGCGACGAGGGTCCTTATGCGGTCGAATGTGCTAGTCACGACTCATTCTCAGCTACTTCGCTGCGGCTGACCACTGTGAACTGGAGGAATCGCCGTGTCAACGGAACACAACTGCCGGCGTCGCCGACCTTTCGCTTGCGCCGGTTTCGTCGCCTTCCTAGTCATCACGTTCGCCGCCACGAGCCTCCCCGCCCAGAACCTCGCCTGGCAGGAACTCCCCGACATGCCGGCCGGCAAGTGGGAAGCAGCAACCACCGTGGTCGACGGGAAGTTCTACCTGTTCGCCGGCTACGAAGGCCGGGTCCGGTCGAGCAAACGGGTCGACGTGTTCGACCCGGCGGACGGAAGTTGGACGCGGATCCAGGACATGCCGAGTGCGGTCACGCACCTGAATGCGGTCCTGGACGGCCGCACGGTGTGGTTCGCCGGCGGTTTCAAGGACGGCTACAAGGGCCACGCGATTGCGGAGGTCTGGAGCTACGACCTGGACCAGGACCGCTACACCGCCGCGCCGCTCCTTCCCGAACCTCGCGCCGGCGGCGGTCTGGCGCTGATCGGCCGCAAGCTGCACTACATGGGCGGCCTCATGGCCGACCGCGACACCGACTCAGGAGACCACTGGGTGCTCGACTTGGACGACTGGGCGGCGGGATCGGCGAGCTGGCAGGACGCGGCGCCGATGCCCGACCCGCGCAACCAGTTCTCAGCAGTCGCGCTGGGGAATCGCATCTACGCGGTCGGCGGCCAGTACCACCACGACAGCGTGCAGCTCGACCAGCCGCGGGTCGACATCTACGACGCCGACACCGATTCCTGGCGCCGCGGGCCTGACCTGCCAAAGGGCCACTCCCACGGCGAGGCCGGCACCTTCGTCCACGAGGGCAGGGTCGTCATGGTCGGCGGCCACACGACCCCGGCCGGCGGCACGAAGTCGATCGACCCGGACATCCTGGTCCTGGAGCCGGGCGGCGAGTGGGAGCTGTTCGGCAAGCTGCCGATGCCGCTGTCGTCGCCCGCCGCCGCGATCATCGGCGGCCGGCTCTACGCCGCCGGCGGCTCGGCCACAGGCCGCGGCGCCCAGGCGAAGATGTGGGTGGCTGATCTGCCGTGAGCCTAGCCGCCGCGTTGGTGCCAGAGTTCCTCGTCAGTCTCTCGGAACGACCCAACGGCGCGTTCGAACTCCCTGAACTCGTCCTCGGTCCACGAACCGGCCAGTCGACGAAGTCCGTTTCCCGGCTCTGTCTTTTCTGAGAGGCCGAGAGCCTCTCGCAGGAGAGCAAGCACGGTCCTGTTGAGCGACAGGCCCTTCTGAAGCGCTTCCGCCTCAAGGGCGGCCGCGAGATCCGGCGACACGTTTCGAATCGTCATCGTCTTCATTGGGCCTCCTTCCGCGGGCGCGGTCGCAACGACGCAGTCTGTGCGGTCACTTCGCGGACTGCAAGCTGGCTTGAGAGTCGTCGCTGCCCTACTCGGCCTCCAGCGCTTGACGAGGATCTGCGCGAGAGGCCCGGCGGGCCGGGAGGTAAGAGGCCATCACGGCGATCGTCAGGAGCACCAGCGCCGCGGCGGCGAACGCCAGCGGGTCGCGCGGCGTCCGGTCGTCGAAGAGCAGCGGCTCGACGAACTTGCCGGCCCACAGCGCCACGAGCGCACCAGCCACGACACCGGCCGCCGCGAGCGAGACGCCGCGCGTCAGCACCATGCGCAGGAGATTGGGACCGGCGGGCGCCCAGGGCGCGCCGGATGCCGAACTCCAACTCGCGCTGGCGCACGCCGAAGGCGATGACGGCATAGAGCCCGATGGCGGCGAGCAGGACTGCCAGGAGGGCGGAGGCGGCGAACAAACGCGTTCCGGCTCTCCAGGTGCGGATTCGCGACGCGAAGACGGTGGAGAGGTTCTTGACGTGGTAGCCCGGCAGTTCCGGAAACAGCTCGGCCAGGGCGCGAAGCACCGGTGCCACAACGCGCCCCGGGTTTCCGCCGGTGCGGGCGATCAGCGAACGCTGAATACTCCTCCAGCCGGCTAGCGCGGGGTCGGAGGATGTCTGGGAGATGGGCAGGTAGTAGACGGGGTCCCGATCGCTCTCCAGCACACCCCAATCTGCTGCGGGTTCCACCACGCCGACCACCGTCGTACAGTCGGCGGCGCTGCCGACGAACAGACAACGGCCGACGGCGCTCTGACCGGGCCAGGCCTGCTGGGCGAACGACGGATTGACGACCGCGACCTTCCGCGTGCCTTCGCGGTCCCACTCCGTGAAGCCACGCCCTTCCCGAATGTCCAGACCGGCGACGTCAAAGAAGTTGGCCGTCGTGAGATTCACATGGGGGCCGTAGCGGAACGGCAGGCGGTCGAGCCCCTCGATTCGCAGGTCTCCGTACGCTGCACCACCACCCCCCATCGGTGAACTCGTTCCCTGTGCAACATCCAGCACCTCCGGCACACCCCTCACGCGGTCCTCCATGGCATGGATTGCGCTCTCGTCGAGCGGTGCGCCGCCCAGGCCATCCAGGCGGGTGTCACCGTGAAAGCTCCCCAGTGTCACCGTGAGCAGGTGTTCCTTCGCATAGCCGACGTCCACCTGGCGCGCCGCTTCGAATGAACGGTAGAACACGGCCGTCCCGCTGAGCAGGACCACCGACAGCGCGGCCTGGACCACGATCAGGCCGGTGCGGACGGGCGTCCCGAGCGCGCGGGCGCCCCGCGAGCTGTCGAGCTTCTCGATTCCCCGGCTGCGCGCCGCGTACAGGCCAGGGGCCAGGGCTGCCACCAGGCCGATCCCAAGCACGGCGATTCCGGTGAAACCGATCGCCGTGACGCCCAGCGGATCTTCGGCCCACTTGTGATCTGGCAAGAGCGTGCGGCGAAGGGCGTCGCCGGTGACCGCGGCAACGGCCAGCGCCGCAATGCCGGAGAGGGCGGCGAGTACCAGACTCTCGATCACCAGGAGACGTCCGATTCCCCATCGTCCCAGGCCGAGCGCGTAGCGCACCGCCAACTCGCGTCGCCTGGCAGCGACCCGCAGCATCAGCAGGTTCGACATGTTGACGGCCGCGATGAGGAGCACCACAAGGGCGATCCCGCCTGCGATAAGCGGCAGGCGCATGTGGCGCCGCAGCGTGGTGGGGCCGCGGGTTCGAAGTATCGGGCCCAGAGCCACGGTCGCCTCCGGGTCCAGGGAGTCCGAGAACCGCGAGCCGGCACGCGCCGCCCGGACGGCGGCCGTCGCCGCGGCGCCAGCGGCCTCCTCCGTCGCCCCAGGCGCCAGCCGTACGAATGGAGTGAGGTAGAAGGTGGTTCCGTATCGTCTCCAACTGTTCCCTCGGCTGGCTGTTGCCGCGTGTTCGAGAGGCAGCCACACGTCGACCGCGTTGGAGCGGGGCCCGGAGAAGCCGGGCGGCATCACGCCGACGACGAGGTAGGTGATGTCGTCGAAGCTGAGCGTTACGCCGAGTGCTTCTTCTGCGCTGCCGAACCGCTGCCGCCGGTAGCCGTCGCTGATCACGGCGACGGGTTGCGCCGCCAGGTCGTCGTCCCCGGCAGCGATCAGCCTTCCGACCGTTGGAGCCACGCCAAGGAAGTCGAGGAACTCTCCCGTGACCCAGGAGACCCTGAGGGTCTCGGCGCGCTGGCCGCGTCCGTTCGTTCTGAACGAGACTCTGTGGCCCGCGACGCCGTCGATCAGTGCGTTGTCGGCGCTCAGCGCGGTGAAGTCGAGCCACTGCATCGCGTCGATTACCCAGGTTCGTCCCGTGGAGGCGCCGCGATCGTCTGGATCGACGCGCTCGCGGAGCCAGACGCGATGGACGCCGTCCGGGTCCTCGATGTGGGGCGGCGCCTGGAGAAAGAGGCGGGACAGCATCTCGTACATCGGGGCATTGAGTCCGATGCCGAGCGCCAGGGTGAGGACGACGGCGCACGTGTAGCCGATGTTGCGTCGCATCATCCGGAATGCGGAACCGATGTCCTTGAGGAAGCGCTCCACGGGCGCCCAGCCCCAGGTTTCCCGCGTCAGTTCGCGAATCAGCGTGACGTTGCCGAAGTTGCGCCGTGCCTCGGCGTGGGCCTGATCGGGAGGCTGCCCGGCATCTATCCGTTCTTCCGTCTCTTCGGCGAGATGGAAGTGGATCTCTTCTTCGAGTTCGGCGTCCCTCCGTGGGCGATCCCAGACCGAACGCAGGCGAAACCGGAACTGCTTCAGCATCGGGTTTGCCGTGCTACTCCGCCTCCAACGCCTGACGGGGATCGGCGCGAGCAGCCCGACGGGCCGGGAGGTACGAGGCCAACACGGCGATCGTCAGGAGCACCAGCGCCGCGGCGGCGAACGCCAGCGGGTCGCGGGGAGTCCGGTCGTCGAAGAGCAGCGGTTCGATGAACTTGCCGGCCCAGAGCGCGACGAGCGCGCCGGCCACGACACCAGCCGCCGCCAGCGAGAAGCCTCGTGCCAGCACCATCCGCAGGAGGTCCGAGGCCCGGGCGCCCAGGGCGCGCCGGATGCCGAACTCGAGTTCGCGCTGCCGTACGCCGAACGCGATGACCGCATAGAGACCAATGGCTGCGAGCAGCACCGCCAGGAGTGCCGCGGCGCCGAACAGCCCCGTTCCGATGGTCCACGTTCGGATGCGCGGCGCGAAGACAGTGGGGAGGCTTCGCACGCTGTGGCGCGGCAGGTCGGGGAACAAGTCCGCCAAGGCGAGGAGCGTTGGCTGCACCACTCGCCCGGGGTTCCCGCGAGTCCGGACGATCAACGTGCGCATGTTGTTGACGAAGCTGGCCTGAATGGTGTTCGACGAAGCCTGGGAGATGGGCAGGTAGTAGACCGCTACGCGATCGGCGTCCAAGAGACCCTTTTCGAGGGCGGATTCGGCGACGCCAACCACCGTCGTGCAGTCTGTGGACGCGTCGCCGAAGAAGAGGCACCGGCCGACGGCGCTCTTGCCGGGCCAGACGCCGCGAGCGAACGTGGTGTCTACGACCGCGACCCTCTGAGTCTCTGCGCGATCCCACTCGGTAAAGCCACGACCTTCCAGAATCGCCAGGCCTGCGACGCGGAAGAAATTGGGCGTCGTGAGGCTCACGTAGGGACCTTCGTTGAAAGGCAGGCGGTCCAGCCCTTCGACCCGCGGTGGCGGCATCGCTGCCATCGACGACATCGGTGAGTTCGTTCCCTGGGCGACATCCAGGACCTCCGGCAGTGACCGGAGTCGAGACTCCAGTGCGTTGATCGTGGTTTCATCGGGCGATCCGGCGGTACGAAAGCTCGCCAGGTTCACCGTGATCAGGTTCTCCTTCGCATAGCCGACGTCCACCTGACGCGCCGCTTCGAACGAGCGGTAGAAGATGGCCGCGCCGCTGAGCAGGATCAGCGACAGGGCGGCTTGACCGACGATCAGACCGGTACGGACCGGCATTCCGAGTGCAGCACGGGCGCCTCGCGAACTGTCGAGCTTCTCGATGCCGCGGCTCCGCGCTGCATACACGGCGGGCGCCAGGGCTGCCCCGAGGCCGATGACGAGTACGGCGGTGGCGGTGAAGCCGATCGCGGTGCCGTCCAATGGCTCTTGAGCCCATTGAAAGCCCGGCAAGAGCGTGACCCGCAGAGAGCGGCCGGCGAGCGCGGCCACGACCAGCGCCGCTACGCCCGAGACAGCGGAGAGCACGACGCACTCGACAACCAGCAGGCGTCCCACGCCCCATCTCCCCGCGCCGAGTGCATTGCGAACGGCAAGCTCCCGTCGACGGGCCGCGACCCGCACTATCAGCAGGTTCGACATGTTGGCGGTCGCGATCAGGAGCACGACCAGGGCTGCGCCGCCCACGACCAGCGGCAGGCGCATCTGACCCGGCAACGCGGAGGGTCCGCGGCTCCGCAGTATGGGACCCAGCACAACGGTTGGCTCAGGGTCCCGTGCCTCGGGCATCCGCGATGTGGCTCGCGCCGCGCGCACCGCGGCGGTTGCCGCGGCGGCCGCGGGTTCCGCCCTCACTCCGGGCGCCAGGCGAGCCAATGCCGTCAGGGAGAATCCAGTGAGGGACTGCCTCCAGGAGTCGCCGCGGATGGCCGTGGCCGCGAGTTGGAGAGGCAGCCAGAGCTCGGCCGCGTTGGGGTCGGGGCCGGCGAAACCGGGCGGCAGGACGCCGACGATGACGTATGTGACGTCGTTGAAGCTGAGGTTTGCTCCGAGGGCTTCCGGTGAACGCTCGAACCGTTGCCGCCAGTAGGCATCGCTGATCACCGCTGCCGGTGTCGCCGCCAGATCGTCGTCTTCGGGTTGGAGCAGCCTGCCTAGCGCGGGTTGAACCCCCAGGAGCGCGAAGAACTCTCCGGTTACCGAGGAAACCTGTAGCTCCTCCGCGCTCTGGCCCCGTCCGTTCTGCATCCGCGCCGGAGCCGTGTAGCCGGCGACAGCGCTGAACCGGTCAGGGTCATCGCGGAGCGAGTTGAACTCCGCCCAGTCCATTCGGTCTCTGGTGGCAGAAGGGCCCGTGAAGACGCCCCGGTCAACCGCATCGCCCCTTTCCCGCACCCAGATGCGGTGAATTCCCTCCGGATCCTCGATGTGTGGGGGCGCTTGGAGGAACAGCCGGGAAAGCAGGTCGTACATCGCGGCGTTCAGTCCGATGCCCAGTGCCAGCGTGAGGACCACGGCGCAGGTGTAGCCGGTATTGCGTCGCATCATCCGGAACGCGGCGCCGATGTCCTTGAGGAGGCGCTCCACGGGCGCCCAGCCCCAGCTCTCGCGCGTCAGTTCGCGAGTCAGCGTGAGGTTGCCGAAGTCGCGCTGCGCGGCCGTGCGGGCCTGTTCGGGAGACAGGCCCGCCTGGATCCGCTCTTCCATCTCTTCGGCGAGATGGAACCGGATCTCGTCGTCGAGTTCGGCGTCCTTGCGCCGCCGGTGCAATATGGAGCGCAGTCGGTTGTAGAGCAGCCGCAGCATTTCCCCGTGCCCCCCGCCCTTACTCCGCCGGACGAAGCACCCTGGTGACGGCAACCGAGAGTTGCTGCCATCGCGACTGCTCCACTACGAGCTGCCGCCGCCCGGTCCTCGTGAGGCGGTAGTACTTGGCGCGCTTGCCCATGTCGGAGGTTTTCCACTCCGCCGCAATCCAACCGCGTGTTTCCAGCCGGTGGAGCGCGGGGTAGAGCGACCCGGTTTCGATGCGGAGCGCATCTTCCGACACGCGCTGGATGTGCCCGGCGATCGCGTGGCCGTGCGCCGGGCCGTAGACCAGGGTCCGCAAGATGAGCAGGTCCAGGGTGCCGTACAGGAGTTGATTGCGGGGACTTGCTGGCGTCATAGTGTAGACAAGCTACTCCATAATGACGTAGATTGTCTACACCATGAGTACACTGATCCACTTGGAGAGTGTTTCCAAGATCTTCTACACGGACGAGATCGAAACCCGCGCGCTCGATGGAGTCACCCTGGACATCGACTCCGGGGAGTACGTGGCCGTTTCCGGCCCGTCCGGCTGCGGCAAGTCGACCTTGCTGTCGATCCTCGGTTTGCTCGATACGCCGACGGCGGGCGACTACACCCTGAACGGCTACGCGGTGGCGCAGCTCAAGCAATCCGAACGGGCGCGCATCCGCAACCGGGAGATCGGCTTCATCTTCCAGAACTTCAACCTGATTGGCGACCTGACCGTTTACGAGAACGTTGAGCTTCCACTCACCTACCGCGGAATCCGGCCGGCGGAGCGGCGCGAACTGGTCAACCAGGCATTGGAGAAGGTGGAGATGGCGCCGCGGGCGAAACACCTGCCGAGCCAGCTCTCGGGTGGGCAGCAGCAGCGGGTGGCGGTCGCACGAGCCGTTGCCGGCCAGCCTTCGATTCTGCTTGCCGACGAGCCGACCGGGAACCTCGACTCGAAGAACGGCGAGGCGGTGATGGGCCTGCTGCGGACGCTGCACGAGGAGGGGTCGACGATCTGCACGGTGACCCACGATCCGCGCTACGCCGACTATGCGGAGCGGGAAATTCAACTGTTCGACGGGCGGGCGACGACCTGAACGGCTAGGCCATCTTGGCAACCGGAATGGACATCGCGAGACCGGACCTGGCGCGGAAGAAAAAGGTCCGCCGGGTGACGTACTTCTCCCTCGCGGGCGTCTTGCTCGTGCTGGTCACGCTCGGCTTGCAACAGGTCCAGCCGACGGCGCCTCGAGTTGACCGCGACGCCGTCTACATCGACACGGTGCGGCGGGGCCCGCTGATCCGCGAGGTGCGGGGGAGAGGAACCCTGGTGCCGGAGAAGATCCGGTGGATTCCAGCGACGACGGAGGGCACCGTCGAGAGGATCGTGATCGATCCGGGGGCCGAGGTGACACCGAATTCGGTCATCGTCGAACTGAGCAACCCGGAACTCGAGCACCAGGCGAGAGAAGCGGAGCTCAACCTGCGCGCTGCCGAGGCGCGCTACGAGAACCGCAAGGTGGAACTCGAGAGCGAGTTGCTCATGCAGCGCGCGGGGCTCGCGAGTGTTGAGGCCGCACTGGTCGTTGCCCGGCTCGAGGCGGACGCCGACGCCGAGCTGGCGAAGAATGGTCTGGCCTCCGCCATCGAGGTTCAGCGGGCGCAGGCGTCCAAGCGGGAACACGAAACGCGGTTCGCGTTGGAGCAGGAGCGTCTCGGCATCGCGGAAAGGACAATGGCGGCAAAGCTCGCCGTCGAGCGCACGGAGGTGGATCGGCTACGAGGCCTGTGGGAGCTCCGGCTCGATCAGGTCGCCGACCTGCAGGTCCGGGCCGGCATGCACGGCGTCCTCCAGCAGGTACCGCTCGACGAGGGCCAGCGCGTTACCGCGGGCACGAATCTGGCCCGAGTCGGCGACCCCACGGTGCTGAAGGCCGAGCTACGGATTGCCGAGACGCAGGCCAAGGACGTTCAGATCGGGCAGGTCGCGTCGGTCGACACGCGAAACGGGATCGTTCCGGGTCGCGTGGTACGGATCGATCCGGCGGTGGAAGAGGGGACGGTGACGGTCGATGTCGCGCTCGAAGGCAAACTGCCGCGCGGGGCGCGGCCGGACTTGACTGTCGCCGGGACGATCGAGCTCGAGCGGCTCGAGGAGGTGCTCTTCGTAGGTCGGCCGGTCGTCGGTCAGGAAGAGAGCGAAGTCAGTCTCTTCCGACTCGACGGCGAAGGGAACGGCGCTACCCGCACCCGCGTGCTCCTGGGGAGAAGCTCGGCCAACACGATCGAAGTAGTGGACGGGTTGCAGCCCGGCGACCAGGTCGTGCTGTCGGACATGTCCGCTTGGGACGAGTTCGATCGCGTTCGTATCGATTGACGCCCTTCGGAGGCCAACTGCGGCGGAGGCCGGCGAGAACCCGGGTGGCGCGGATCGCGCCACCCGGGTTCCCAGGGGCTCCTACCCCATCCAGAAGCCCTTGCGGTGCGAGACGCCGAGGACCTTCTTGCATAGCGCGCAGAAGTAGACGTAGCGCTTGCCGAGGACTCCCGAGATGGACCGGAAGTAGATGCCCACCGGCTGCTCGCAGTGCGGGCATAGGGGCGTGATGTCGTTGCGTTCTTCAGCCTGCATCAATGGGGTTGTCTCCTCTCCCATGGCTTCGTTGTTCGGTGAAGAGGTGCTTTGGAGGGAACCCCGTCAGCCAAGCAGCCGCGCCAACACGCTCACCGCGGCCGCACCGACGGTCAGCGCGACACCTACCGCCCACAGAACAAGCCGCCGCTCCAGATTGGCCAAGTCTGATCGTAGATCGGCGCGAGTGACCAACCCCGAAATGGCCCCGGAGCATCCGTCCTCTATCGCGCGGGCGTGGGCCTGAGCCTGTCTCTCAGCGACGCCAGCATCGCGAAGCGTGTCGGCGGTGTGGAGCGTGTCGGTCGCAGCAGCCATTGCAAGAAGATCGTAGCGCATCTGGCCCCTTCCCCGTGATGTCGCGGCCGGTCCACTCTGTCGCTGCTTCAGGCCAGGATCTCGCGCACCACCCGCGCCTTCTCGACGCCGGTCAGCCGGGCGTCCAGGCCGCGGTGCCTGTAGGTGAAGCGCTCGTGGTCGATGCCGAACAGGTGGAGGATGGTGGCCTGGAAGTCGCGGATATGGACCGGATCCTTGACGATGTTGTACGAGAAGTCGTCGGTCTCGCCGTGGACGACGCCGCCCTTGACGCCGCCGCCGGCCATCCACAGGCTGTAGCAGCGCGGATGGTGGTCGCGGCCGTAGGTCTCGGCGGTCAGCCGCCCCTGGGAGTAGATCGTGCGGCCGAACTCGCCGCCCCAGATGACCAGGGTCTCATCGAAGAGGCCGCGTTCCTTGAGGTCCTGGACGAGAGCCCAGGCCGCCCGGTCGACGTCGCGCGCCTGGGCCGGCAGCACCAGTGGCAGAGCGGAATGGACGTCCCATCCCCGGTGGTAGATCTGCACGAAGCGCACGCCGCGCTCGACCAGCCGCCTGGCCATCAGGGCCGCGTTCTGGAACTTGCCGGGCTGCTTCGCCTCCTCGCCCCAGCGTTCGAAGGTGCTGTCGGGTTCGCTCGAGAGGTCGGCCATCTCCGGCACCGAGGACTGCATGCGGAACGCCATCTCGTACTGCTCGATACGCGCGAGGGTCTCGGGATCGCCGACCTGGGCGTGCCGGAGGCGGTTCAGTTCGCTCATGCCGTCGAGCACGCGGCGCCTCACGGCGGGTGAGACGCCCTCGGGATCCTTGAGATAGAGCACCGGCTCGTCGCCGGTCTGGAGCCCGACGCCGGCGTATTCGGGTGAGAGGAACCCGGCGCTCCAGAGCTTGGCCGAGATCGCCTGCAGGCCGGCCGCGGGATGGCTGCGTTCCGCGTTCATGACCACGAAGGTGGGCAGGTTCTCGTTCATGCTGCCAAGGCCGTACGCGAACCAGGAACCGATGCACGGACGCCCCGGGATCTGCTGGCCGGTCTGGATGAAGGTGATGCCCGGCTCGTGGTTGATCGCGTCGGTGTGCATCGAGCGGATGATCGCGATGTCGTCCGCCATGCTGGCGGTGTGGGGCAGGAGCTCGGAGAACCAGGCGCCGCTCTCGCCGTGCTGGGAGAAATCGAAGACCGATGGCGCGATCGGGAAGCGCGACTGCCCGGAGGTCATCGTCGTCAGGCGCTGCCCCTGCCGGATCGAGTCGGGGAGATCCTGGTCGAAGTACTCCTTCATCTTCGGCTTGTAGTCGAGCAGGTCCATCTGCGGCGGCGCGCCCATCATGTGCAGGTAGATGCAGTGCTTCGCCTTCGGCGCGAAGTGCGGCAGATCGGGCAGGCCGCCGACCTGGTCACGGGCGGCGGTCAGCGCGAAAGCGTCCTCTGCGAACAGGTTGGCCAGCGCCAGGCCGCCGATCCCGCGCGCGGCGGTGCCGAAGAACTGGCGCCTCGTCTCTGCTCGAACGGTTTCCTTGAGTGGGTCCATCTTCGGCGCCTCCAGCGGCTCACTTGTTAAGAGCTTCGTCCAGGTTCATCAACTGGCTTGCCAGCATCGTCCACGCCGCCGACTCCGAGGCTGGCAGGGCGGCATCGTGGGCCGACTCGCCTGTAGCGACCAGCTTCTTCGCACCGGCCTCGTCGGCGCGGTAGAGGTCGATCAGGGCGTCGTACGTCTGTCGCGCGACCGCCCGCTCGGCGTCGTCGAAGGGCCGGGACAGGAGTCGGGTCGTGACGTAGTCGAGCCGGCGGTCGAAGTCGTCGCCGGCTTCCCGCATCGCCCGCTGGGCGAGGAAGCGCGACGCCTCGACGAACTGCGTGTCGTTCATCACCACAAGCGCCTGCAGTGGCGTGTTCGTGCGCTCGCGGCGAACCACGGAGTGCTCGCGGTTGCCGGCGTCGAAGATCGTCATCGAGGGCGGCGGCGCGGCGCGCTTCCAGAAGGTGTAGAGGCTGCGCCGGTAGAGCTTGTCCCCTGAATCTCTTCGGTAACGGGCCGTGTTGCTCGAGTTCATCGCCACCCGTTCCCAGTGGCCTTTCGGCTGGTACGGCTTGACGCTCGGTCCGCCGATCGTGCGCACCAGGAGGCCGCTGGCGGCGAGCGCCGTGTCGCGCACCATCTCGGCGTCCATCCGGAAACGGGGGCCGCGCGAAAGCAGGCGGTTCTGGGGATCGCGATCCAGCGTGTCCGGTGTGAGAGCGGCCGCCTGCCGGTAGGTCGAAGACGTCACCAAACGGCGGAAGAGAGCCTTCGTGTCCCAACCCGAGTCACGGAACTCGCTCGCCAGGTGGTCGAGCAACTCGGGGTGCGACGGCACCTCGCCCTGGGCGCCGAAGTCCTCGCTGGTGGCAACGAGACCGGTGCCGAAGATCTGCTGCCAGAAACGGTTGACCGTGACCCGCGCCAGCAGCGGATTGGTGTCTTCGATGAGCCAACCTGCGAGCCCCAAACGGTTTCGGGGCAGGGAGTCTGGCATCGGCGGCAGGGCGGCGGGCGTGCCCGCGAGAACGCGCTCGCGCGGCTGGTCGTACATGCCGCGATACAGGACGCGCGCGGCCGCCTCGCTTCCGGGAAGCTCCTGCATGACGTGGGTGATCGAGCCGTGGCGCCGCAGATCCCGCCACTCGCGGTCGATCTCCAGCCGGCGGGCGACGAGGCGGCGATACTCCTCGTCGTTCGTGTTGGCGTAGGAGAGCAGCAGGGCCTGGCGCTCCCCGGCGGTGAGCTGTTCCGGCGACTTCGAGGCGGCGGACTGGAGCGGGCCCCACTCCGAGACGACTTTGGCTTCCTGCACGGACAGCGCCCGGTTGAAGACGCGCACGTCGGCGATGCCGCCGCCGGCGAAGTACTGGGCCTTGCCGTCGCCCCTCAGGTCGTGGCGGCCGAGGTAGAACGGCCGGTCGGTGAGGATGCTGCCTTGGACCTTGGTGAAGAACTCGCTGCCCTGTTCGGCAACTCGGTCGCCGTCGCGGTAGATGTGCAGGCCGCCGCGCTCTCCGGAACCGTCGTGGGTGAAGACGATGTGGGCCCACTCGCCCGGGGTGAGCCGCTGCGTGTTGTTGGGATTGATCGAGACACTGGTCGCGCCCCTGCCCGGTCCGGCGCGGTCGCCGTTGAGTCGGAAGTACAGCTCGCGTGATCCGAGCGTGACTTGCCAGCCGCGATTGGCGTCGTGTGGGTCGTTCTGGCTGGCCACGGTGTAGCTGCCCTCGGCCTCCGGCATGTAGATCCAGAGCGCCAGGGAGAACGGCGTGTCGGTGTCGAGTTCGAGCGGTGGGAGTTCGGCCGAGGACTCGTCCTCGAAGCGCAGCGCCGGCAGACCGTTCGGTCCGGGTTCGATCCGGACTGCCTCGTGCAGGTTGATCGGCTGGCGTTCTCCATTGGTGACTACCGCCGGCGCCTCCCCCTCGAGATCGAGCCTCAGGAGCTCGGAAGCAACTCCGAGAGGCGCTTCGATCTCGCGATGGCCGTCGCTCGCAAGCCACTCGGCGAACGTCGGTTCGACCGCGTCGAGGCGCTCCGTCATCGCGTCCTCGAGCTCGTCGACCTCTGCGCGCAACCGGTACCAGGTGTCGCGGTCCTCGTCTCGCGGCACCACCAGGGTCGGCGGCGGATCGGAGATGTTGCCGTCCATCACGTACTGCGTCGTGTTGCGGAAGAACGCGGTCAGCGCGTAGAACTCGCGTTGGGTGATGGGGTCGAACTTGTGGTCGTGACAGGTCGCGCAGCCGACGGTCAACCCCATGAACACGCTGCCGATCGTCTCGGCGCGGTCCTTGGCGTAGATCGCCTCGTATTCCTCGACCAGCACGCCGCCTTCGTTGGTCGTGATGTTGTTGCGCTGGAGGCCGGTGGCGATCAACTGGTCGAGGGTCGGGTCTTCCAGCAGGTCGCCGGCGATCTGGTCGACCGTGAACTCGTCGAACGGCTGGTTCCGGTTGAACGCCTTGATGAGCCAGTCCCGGTAGGCGTACATCTCCCGGTAGTTGTCGTTGTGGATGCCGTGGGTGTCCCCGTAGCGGGCGGCGTCGAGCCAGTAGCGGGCGCGGTGCTCGCCCCAGTGGGCCGAGGAGAGGAGCCGGTCCACGAGCCGCTCGTAGGCGCCGGCCTCCGTGTCGTCGAGGAAGGTCGCCAGCGTGCCCGGATCGGGCGGCAGGCCGGTCAGGTCAAGAGCCGCGCGCCGGGCGAGCGAGCGCCGGTCGGCTTCACCTGCGGGGGTGAGCCCCGCGTCCTCGAGCCGCGCCAGAACGAAGCGATCGAGCGGATCGCGAATCCAGGCCTCGTCTACGACGGCGGGCGGCGCCGGCTGGTCGATGGGTTTGAACGACCAGTGCTGGTCCCAATCCGCCCCCTGCTCGATCCAGCGCTTGAGGAGATCGATCTGCTCATCGGAGAGCGTCTTCTGTGACACCTCCGGCGGCATCCGCCGGAGCGTGTCGGCGTGGGTGATGCGCTCGACCAGCAAGCTGGCGTCGACATCACCGGGAACCACCGCGGGATCGCGCGGCCTGGTGCTGCGTCCGGCTGGGGGTCGCTGACCGAACGCGCCCTGGCGGGTGTCCAGCCTCAGGTCAGCCTCGCGCGTCGCCTCGTCGGGACCGTGGCAGGCGAAGCAGTTGTCGGACAGAATCGGCCTGATGTCGCGCTGGAAGTCGACGGCGGGAGCGGGCTCGGCGGCCGCGACGGCCTGGGCTGACGGCGGAGCGGAAACCGCCAGGAGCGCACTCGCCAGAGCGATGACGTGCAGACGAGCGGACGGTGGCGAAACCACTCGTACTCCGAGTGACGCGAACAGGTTCATGGAGAAGGTAGAGATTATCCGACCGCTGCTGCGCCGTTCTTGCCCCGACAGGTGAGAATGGACGGCGCAGGAGGAGCCGAGCCGTGATCGAAGAAGTCCTGTCCTTCTGGTTTGAACAGAACGGCCCCGAGCAGTGGTGGACCAGGGATCCGCAATTCGACGCCGTGATCCGCTCCCGGTTCGGGGCGCTGCATGCGCGGGCGGTTCTGGGAGAGCTCGACGGCTGGCGCGACGCGCCCGAGGGTCGCCTCGCTGAGATCATCGTGCTCGACCAATTCTCGCGCAACCTCTACCGTGACGATTCTCGCGCCTTCGCGGCCGACGGGATGGCGCTGGGGCTGGCGCAGGAGGCGGTGCGAACCGGCGCCGATCAAGCCGTGCCGCCGGTGAAGCGACAGTTCTTCTACATGCCCTACCAGCACAGCGAGTCGCCGCGAATCCACGAGGTCGCGGCAGCGCTGTTCGAGGGCCTGGCGGACCCGGAGAGCCTGGACTTCGAGCGGCGGCACAAGGCGATCATCGATCGTTTTGGGCGCTATCCGCATCGCAACCGCGTCCTCGGCCGCGCCTCGACCGCGGAGGAGATCGCCTTCCTCCAGGAGCCCGGGTCGTCGTTCTGAGATGAGGAAGCATCTGCCATCGGCCGTTGTTCCCGTGATCGCGGTGATCGCCTTGGCGTGCGCGACCACGGCGTCCACCACGCCGGGCTCAGCGCCGCCCGCCGCGCCCACCGATCAGCCACCGGCCGCGGAGCCGGCGCCGTCCGCCCCCCCGACCTCCGTTCTCGACGGCATCTACACCGAGGCGCAGGCCGATCGCGGCCGCGCCGCCTACGGCAAGAACTGCGCCGAGTGCCACGGGGAGGGCCTCGGCGGCGGCGAGATGGCGCCGGGCCTGACCGGCGTCGCGTTTTCCTTCCGCTGGCGCGGGCTCAAGGTGGGGGACGTCTACACCAGCATCCGGTCGACCATGCCGCCGGAAGAGCCGGGGAGGCTCAGCGCCCAGGAGTACATCGACATCGTCGCCTTCCTGCTCGGCGCGAACAAGTACCCGGTGGGCGATCGGGAGTTGGCGGCGGAATCGGCGATTCTCGAGGGTATTGCGGTCGAGCGGATGCCTCCGTAGGCTAAGCGGCCCTTCATCGACGCGCGGTTCTCGTTCCGCTAGCTACTACCGGGGACGCCGGCGTCCCCGCCGGCCTTCGTGGGTGTCGCCAGACGGAAACGGTTTGACTTCATCTGAAGTCAAAGACATCATGTGGAGCCAGAGAGCATGACGATGGTTCAAGTGACCGCAAGACTCCCCGACGACCTCGTTGCGAAAGCCGATCGTGCAGCTAGCCAGTTGAATCGATCGAGAGCGCAGTTGGTCAGACAGGCGCTGGAGTACTACCTCGATGACTTCGAGGATCTGCGTCTGGCGCTGGACCGACTCAACGATCCTGCCGACCCGGTCCTCGACTGGGAAGACGTCAAGGGTGAGCTACTCGATCAAGATCAAGAGTAGCGCTGTCAAGGCTCTGAAGAGAATCGACGCCCGGGAGCGAACGCGGCTCGTTGCGGCGATCGACCGACTCGCTGAGGAACCTTCCGCGGGCGCTGCGCTCAAGGGGGAATTCGGGGGCCTGCGCCGACTTCGGGTGGGGCGGTACCGCATCATCTACGAAGCGTTCCACGAAGAGTTGACGATTCTGGTCGTCCGCATCGGGCATCGCCGGGAGGTGTATCGATGAGATGGCGGGCTAGGAGCTTGCGCGGCAGAACGATCTGACCTGGGAACCCGTGTGGCGCGACCCGCGCCACACGCGAACCACTCCGTGCGCCCGTCATCGGGCGCACGGATGGCACGCGGGCATCCTGCCCGCATCCGGCGCGAAGCGCCGGCCTCCGGGAGTTCTGCCGCGCTACGGCCCGGGGTACTCCAGCGCGAACACGAACAGGTTGTTCGCGAAGCCCGGCTTCAGCTCCGGCGTCAGACGCAGGAAGCTCGACGTGGTCGCCGAGATGCCGGTGCTGACGGCGACGTACTGCGTGCCGCCTGTGGCGTAGGTGATCGGGTAGCCGGTCACCGGTGAGCCGAGGTTCACTTCCCACAGCACCTCGCCGGTCTCCTGGCTGTAGGCCTTGAAGCGGCCGTTCGTGTCGCCGCCGAAGAGCAGTCCCCCGCCGGTGGCGACCAGCGAGGTCGTCGACGCGCGCTGTTCGTGGAGCCACACCGTCTTGCCGGTCTCGGCCGAGATCGCGTAGACGGCGCCGAGGTTGTCGGTGCCCGGCGCCAGCTCGTGGCGCACGCTCAGGGCGTAGATGGTGTGGGACGCGCTCGGGTCAGTCGTCGTCAACGTCGGCATGCACATGTTCCGCAGCGGGTAGTACAGCGTGTTCGTCTCCGGGCTGTAGGCGCCGGCCTCCCAGTCCTTGCCGCCGTGCATGTTGGGGCAGATCAGGCGCTCCTCTTCCAGAGCGTGGAAGACGACTTCCGGGTTCTCGGTCGCCCTGCCGGTCTCGCCGTCGATGCTCTGGATCACGTTCTGGTACACGGTCGGCCGCGCCCAGAGGAACTCGCCCGTCTCGCGGTCGATGGAGTAGACCAGGGCGGTCTTGCCGGGAATGCCGGTGATCACCTTGCGGACCTCGCCCGGTACGAGGTTCGGATTGATCCACGGAACCTCGTCGGGGTCGGGCGTCACCGCGGTGTCGACGACCAGGCGTTCGAAGGGATGGTCGAGATCCCAGTGGTCGTTCATGTGCTGGTAATGCCAGACGATC
This sequence comes from Candidatus Multivorans sp., assembly GCA_965247095.1. GTDB lineage: Bacteria > Acidobacteriota > Thermoanaerobaculia > Multivoradales > Multivoraceae > Multivorans. The sequence goes on from OZ251997.1 coordinate 2,893,154, forward strand.
TCGCCGGTGTCGCCGTCCAGAGCGAGGGTTGAGTTGTGGTAGAGGTGCGTCTTGTCGACACCGCCGAGCATGAATTTCGGCGCCGGCGCGGCGACAAAGACCAGGTTCAGCTCCGGGAGCCGCCAACGTACTCCGATGCATCGTCGGGAATCTTGCGCCGGTGCTCCCAGATCAGGTCGCCGGTCACCGCGTCGAGCGCCTGAATCACGTCGTTCGGGTTCGGCATGTACATCACGCCGCGGTAGGCGAGCGGCGTCCCGGTCTGGCTGCCGTCGTTGAGCGAGCGCGTCCAGACCATGCGCAGGCCGCCGACGTTCGAAGGCGTGATCTGGTCGAGCGGGCTGTAGCCCCAGCCGTTCGCTGTGCGGCGCCACATGAGCCAATCCCCGGGCGCGGGGTTCTCGAGAATCTTGTCCGTGACCGGGACGAAGTCGTCGTCGGACTGGGCGTGGGCGGCGGTGAGGCTCAGGAACCGGGCCGCGACCGCCGCGGCGACGAGTGCGTGTCGGTACAGGTTCGGCATCGGGAACCCCTTTCTGTGTGGCTGGAGCCGTAGAGTATGGCCGAGTACGTCTTGCCGTCGCTTCGCGCCGGATGCGGGCAAGGATGCCCGCGTTCCCAGGCCGGAACCCAGCCGGCGAAGCGTTCACCTGGGAACGCGGGCATCCGGGCCAGCAGCCCATCGCGATAGCAGACTAAGCTAGCCGGTATGCCTCACAACAAGGTCGCCTTCGCCTCGGCTGCCGTAGCGGCAGCCGCTCTGTCGTTCGCCCTACCTCCGGCCCCCGCGCCGGCGCAGGAACCGGCCTCGCTCGGCGGCGACGACGTCATCTCCCTACTCGTCCGCCTCGGCGTCAACGACACGGCCGCCCGCGACTGGGACGGCTCGCTCGAGGTAGCGGGCGGCGAGTTGCTCGACGTGCGCGACTGGCGTCCGCGCCTCGACCATGAAGTCGCGGGCAACACCTGGAAGCTCGCCAGCTACAAGGGGCCGAACTTCGGGTACAGGGCATGGCACGAGACGCAGAACGTCGGCCCCGTCCCGTACATCCGATCGCCCGGACTGGTGGTCGACATCCGCGGCAACGGCGGTTCGCGGCTGATGTTCGCGACCGCAAACGGGGAGTTCGACTTCCGGCTCGCCGACGTCGCGTTCGGCCGCCGCCTGAGGCTCTTGGGCGGCGACGTGACCGTTGAGCGGGTACCCCCGGCCGAACGTCTGACGTCGGACGAGTACGAAGACGACTTTGCTGTGATCCTCGGCAGCGACAGCGACGAGGTGTGGGCCGCCTGGATGGGCTACCGGGACGGCGCCAACGAGGTGCTGGCCCGCCGCTTCGACGGGCAGAGTTGGGGAGACGTCCAGTCTCTCTCGGAACAGCCCGGAGATCACTACATGGTCAAGATGGGCCGCGACGGGAAGGGCCGCCCCTGGGTCGTCTACTCGGCGCAGGTCGACGGCAACTGGGATCTCTACGCGCGCGTCCTCGACGGCGACGCCTGGTCGGCTGCGGAGCGCCTGACCGAGGCGCCGCAACCGGACGTTTTCCACAACCTGGCAACCGACGCCGAGGGCAACCTATGGCTGGTCTGGCAGGGCTTCCGCGACGGCGCCGCGGACATCTTCGCCCGTCGTTACGACGGTTCGGGCTGGTCCGAGGCGGAGCAGGTCTCGTCGTCGCCGGCGAACGACTGGGAGCCGGTGATCGCCGCCGATTCCAAGGGCGGCGTCTACGTCGGTTGGGACAGCTACGGCGCCGGCAACTACGACGTGCTGATCCGCCGCTGGGCGGACGGCGCGTGGGGCGAAGAGATGGCGGTGGCCGCGACCCCGAAGTACGAGGCCCACCTGAGTCTCGCCGTCGACCCGCAGGATCGGGTCTGGGCTGCGTGGAACGAGAGCGGCGTGAACTGGGGCAAGGACACGGGGTGGGTGCTCAACCGCGAAGGCACCCGCCTGTACCAGTGGCGCACGATCGGTGTCGCCGTCCATGACGGTTGGGAATGGCGGTCCCCGGCCGCGGACGTCAACGCGGTAATGCCCGCGGAACTGGAGAACTACAACGACTTTCCGGTCCTGTTCCCGGACGCCGACGGGCGCATGTGGCTCTACTTCCGGCACCGCACCCTGCGCACCGCCGACGTGCCGAGCGAGGCGCCGGCCCACCGCGCCGCCTGGGAGATCTGGGGCACGACGCTCCAGGGCGACCGCTGGCTGCGGCCGCAGCACATCCCGATGACGCGTTTCCGTCAGGACGCGCGCTGGGGCCTGGCCGCCGACGGCAAGGGCAACGTCTGGGCGAGCTGGCCGATGGACAACCGGGACTACGAGGGCTTCCTGTACGAGCACGCCGACGTCTATGCCGCGAGACTGCCGCGGCTTTCGACGAAGGTCGTGCCGCCGAAGCTCACTGCCCGCCTCGTTGAGGACGCGATTCCGGCCTACTCGATCCACGAGAACGAGGCGGAGGACCTGGCGACAATCCGGGACTACGAGCTCGAGTCGGAGGGCAAGACCTACCGCATCTACCGCGGCGACACCCACCGCCACACCGAGATCTCGATGGACGGCAACAACGACGGCTCGCTGATCCAGACCTACCGCTACGCGATGGACGCCGCCGCGCTCGACTATCTCCTCGCCAGCGAGCACAACTTTCAGGGCGGCCCCGACAACGACTACATCAACTGGCTGCTGCAGCAGACGGTCGACGTGTTCTCGGTTTCCGGCCGGTTCCAGCCCTTCTACGGCTACGAGCGGAGCCTCCGGTACCCCGACGGGCACCGGAACATCCTGTTCGCGGAGCGCGGCAAGCCGACCCTCCCGGTCACCGAGGCGGAGCAGAACCACGAGGAGGGAGCGGCGAGACTCTACGGGTACCTGAAGGTACACGACGGCATCGCCATTTCCCACACCTCGGCCTCGAACATGGGCACCGACTGGCGGGACAACGACCCGGAGGTCGAGCCCTTGGTCGAGATCTACCAGGGCGACCGGGTCTCCAACGAGTACGAGGGCGCCCCGCGCGCCGCCCGCAGCGGCAACCTGCGCTCAGCGCCGGGCGGCTTCGAGCCCGCGGGCTACGTCTGGAACGCCTGGGCCAAGGGCTACAAGCTCGGCGTGCAGGCGGCTTCGGACCACCTGTCGACCCATATCTCGTACGCCTGCACGATCGCCGAGGACTTCACGCGGGAGGGGATGCTCGACGCGATGAAGAAGCGGCACAGCTACGGCGCGACCGACAACATCGTCCTCGACTACCGGCTGCGGACGGCCGACCGAGAGTACCTCCAGGGCGACATCCTGACCACAGGCAACGACTTCCGCCTCAGCGTCCGCGTCATCGGCACGACGCCCATCCGCCAGCTCGACATCATCCGCGACCAGACCTTCGTCTACAACCGCCAGAACCTCGACGCCGACGTGAGCCTCGAGTTCGCGGACTCCGATGTCGAACCGGGCGAGCACCTCTACTACGTGCGGGTGATCCAGAACGACGGCAACATGGCCTGGTCGTCACCGATCTGGGTGACGGTGGAGTAAGCCCTGTGGCCGCGGGCATCCTGCCCGCCCTGTGGCCGCGGGCATCCTGCCCGCATCTGGCGCCAAGCACCGGCCCCCCTTGGCGGTAGCATGCAACTGCCGATGCTCCGTTCCTTCTTCGCGGTTGCCGTCTGTGGTCTCTCGACTGCCACCGTCCTCGCCCAACCCCCCGGCGACCTCGGCGACCGGATGCGGGAGCGCAGCCGGCAAATCGACGCCCGGCTCGCCGACGACCCCTACGTCGGCATTCACGGCAGCTCGGGCATCGAACGCGGCCTGTTCAAGATCGAGTCGACCGGCGTGTCGACGGAGCCCGTCCGCCTGGCCGCGAAGAACTTCCTCACGGCCCTGTCCGCCGGGCAGCGCGCCAAGACGATGTTCCCGATCGACGACGACGAGTGGCGCAAGTGGATGAACCAGCACTTCTACGTCCGCCAAGGCGTCGGCTTCGACGAGATGGACGAAGCCCAGCGGGAAGCGGCCTTCGGCCTGATGCGGGCCTCGTTGAGCGCCGACGGGCTCAAGCTGAGCCGCGACATCATGAACCTCAACCGCACCCTCGGCGAACTGAACAACGACAACTTTGCCGAGTACAACGAGTGGCTGTACTGGATCACCGTGATGGGCGAGCCCTCGGCCGACCAGCCCTAGGGTTGGCAAGTCGACGGTCACCACCTGATCATCAACTACTTCGTGCTCGGCGATCAGGTCGTCATGACGCCGCTGTTCATCGGCTCGGAGCCGGTCATCGCCGAGTCCGGGAAGTTCAAGGGCACGGCGATCATGCAGCGTGAGCAGGACCGGGGCCTCGCGCTGATCCGCTCGCTCACCGAAGAGCAGCGCGCGAAGGCGGTCATCGAAACGTCGAAGGACGGCAACGACAACCTCGGCGAGGCGTTCAACGACAACGTCGTCCTCGACTACGCCGGTATCCCCGCCGCCGAGCTCTCAGCCGAGACCAGGGAGCAACTGCTCGACCTGATCGGCATCTACGTCCACAACATGCGAGAGGGCCACGCCAGAGTGCGAATGGACGAGGTCGAGCGGCACCTCGACGAGACCCACTTCGCCTGGATCGGCGGCACCGGCGGCGACGCGGTCTTCTACTACCGCATCCACAGCCCGGTCATCCTGATCGAGTTCGACCACCAGCGCCCGGTCGGCATCCGTCATCTCGTTGCCGGCCGCAGCCCGATCCGCCAGCACATCCACGCCGTCGTCCGCACACCGAACGGCAACGACTACGGCAAGGACCTGCTCCGGCAGCACTACGAGCGGGACCACTAGCCACTCCGCTCCACCCCGGGAACCCGGGTGGCGCGATCCGCGCCACCCGTGAACCACTCCGTGCGCCTGTCATCGGGCGCACGGATGGCACGCGGGCATCCTTGCCCGCATCCGCCCTGGGAACGCGGGCATCCCTGCCCGCATCCGGACCTGGGAACGCGGGCATCCCTGCCCGCATCCGGACTCAACGAAGAGCCGTGTTCCGTCGCCGCGCCGCACTGCCCCACAGCCAATCTCCTGGTGACACCGCCAGTCCGGCCTTGACCGGGTTACCCTCGATGTACTCGGTAGTGGCCCTCAAGTGCCCCTCGTTCCGAATGAAGCGATCGACATAGTCCGGCATCCAGAAGGCCCCCGATCGCCCCAGCACCCGGTTGGCTCGTTGTGCCGAGAAGGACTTCCACGAGTGCACGACAACATCCAATGGGAATCCAGGGAGAGTCTCGATCAGGACGTGCACGTGGTTGGGCATAACGACCCAAGCAATCAAGTGATATCGGCGGCTGTCGAAGTGCAGCAGTGTGGCTTCGATCTGCTCGGCAATACGCGGATCACGCAGCCAGCATTCCCCGTGCCCCTCGTCGGCCCAGCGGTCTATCCGCCTCCGGAGACTCGCGCAACGTGGGTCGTCCGCCGAGGTATCGGACCTGATGCCCAACTCGTCCTTCCAGCGAAGGACGACTTCGGAGGGCACCGAATCGACCAAGCGGAAAGTCACGAACTGGACTAGGCCGGGTTCATCAAGGTGCGGAATGTAGCCTCGACTGTGCCACGCTCGGTGCCGTCTGGAGGCCTGTGGGGGCAGGCGGATGGACTCGAGGCCTGACATCGCTCGCCCCAGATACGTTGGAGGGAGCCCAAGCGTCTATCAAGGCCGGATGCGGGCAGGGATGCCCGCGTTCCCAGGGCGGGCAGGGATGCCCGCGTGCCATCCGCGCGCTCGATGACGAGCGCACGGAGTGGTTCACGGGTGGCGCGGATCGCGCCACCCGGGTTCCCAGGGGCGGATGCTTGGCGAAAACGCCCGCGTTCCCAGAGCGGGCAGGATGCCCGCGTTGGGTCCCAGGGGGGCCGCGACTACTCGAAGAAGCGAGCCAGGACCACGTAGCGCACGACCAGCAGCGCCATCGCGATCTCGAACACGAAGACGAGCCACAGCCCGATCTGGGTCAGCCGGCGCGGCCGGATCCGCGGGTCCATTCGCTTTCGCTGGAGCCATAGCGTGGCGCCGCACTGGACCGGCAGGAGGATCGCCGAGGTCAGGCCGCCGACCATGATCAGGACGACGAAGTCGGTGACGAAGTAGTAGATCCCGAAGGCGGCGAGAGGCAGGAAGACGAGATATCCGCGGATGATCTTCTTGCGCAGCGCCAGGTTGGAGCGCTCGATCAGGCCCATCTCCATCAGGTAGTCCGGGATCGTGCGGCCGCCGCCGCCGGCGCCGGAGAGCACGGTCGAGAACAGGATGCAGAAGGCGCCGATGGCGAAGATCCACACCGCCCACAGGCCGAGGGTCTGGGTGAAAATGTTGGAGAGCGCCCCGATCGTTTCGTCGTTGCCCTCGGGGGTCAGGCCCATCTTGTTCAGCACCCCGGCGCCGAGGACGTAGTAGGGGATCGTGGCGCAGGTGACGATGATGAGCGCCAGCCAGACGTCGGTGTGGAGCACCCGCATCCAGCCCCGGGCGTGCGGCTCCCAGTTCGGGTCGCTGCGGTCGGCGCCGAGCAGGCTCGGGTAACCCTTCTCGACGCACCAGTAGGTGTAGGAGGCGATGTCGCCGGAGGTGGTGCCGGTGTACCCGTAGGCAGAGAGGGCCAGGGCCGCGAACACGACGAACAGGGACATGTCCGGCTTCATGCCGCCGAGGATCTCGCCGGGCGTGGTGCGGAACTCGGTGAACTGCATCGCGATGAGGCAGACCAGGGTGCAGAACGTGAACGCGATGACCAGGGGGAGCATCACCCGCTCCAGCCACTTGTAGGAGCCGGTGCCGAGGATAATCGAGCCGGCGACGGCGATGAGGAACGTGCAGAACACCCCGCCGATCTCGATGTTCGCCAGCGAGGCGAGGAAGGACATCGACTGGCCGGCGCCGCCGATGATGCCGCCGAGGCCCATCGTCCCCGGGACGTAGGCGAGCAAGCCGAGCCAGATCGGCCAGGAGATCCTCCAGATGCGCCCGGGCACCCGGTTGATCGCACGCAGGTAGGTGTCGCCCGACTCGATCGTGTAGCGGGCCAGCTCCGCCTGGACCAGGGACTTGCACCAGCAGGACAGGAGCATCCACCACAGCAGGGTGAAGCCGGCGGCCGCGCCCAGGCTGGTCGTGAGGACCAGTTCGCCCGAGCCGATCACCGCGCCGGTGACGATCAGGCTCGGCCCGAGATACTTCAGCCGGCCCCGGAACGTCGCCGGCGGCGCCACGCTCTCGCCATGCCGGACGGTGTACGGATCGAGTGCTTGGTTAGCCAGGGGAGGTTCCGGCGCGACTAGCTTGCGCGGCAAGAACAGGCGCTCCTGGGAACGCGGGCATCTTGCCCGCATCCGGCGCGAAGCGACGGTCTGTGGGTTGAGGAAGGGGAGGGTATCAGCCTCAGCCGTCGAAGCCGCTCCACCTTTCTTGTCGCGGCGGCGGTTGAGTTACCATGGTTCCTATGCAGACTGAGTCGCAGACGGTCGTGCATTCCGACCCGGACATTCTGGCGGGCACCCCGGTCTTCCGCGGGACGCGAGTACCGGTTCAGTCGCTCTTCGACTACTTGGAGGGTGGTGAGACGCTCGACGAGTTCCTCGATCAGTTTCCGTCGGTGTCGAAGAAACAGGCACTCGCCGCATTGGATCTGGCCTGCGATTACGTGCTAGGCCGTGCGCGTCCTGCTTGACGAGAACCTGCCGCGTGCCTTCGCCTCGGAGTTGAAGGGGCATCGTGTCAGGACCGTTCAGTCCATGGGGTGGTCAGGCACGAAGAACGGCGAGTTGCTTCGAAGGGCGGACGGTCGTTTCGATGCCTTGTTGACCATGGACCGGGGGTTTGAACACCAGCAGAACCTGGGTGCTCTTGGTGTGCGGGCAGTGATCATCCGCGCGAGTTCCACCCGACTGGTTCACCTGAGACCGCTTGTTGGCGAGATTCTGAGGACCCTGGAGGCCTTGCCGCCTGGCGAGTGGTGCGAGATCGGGGCCTCGGTTCGCCAACCATGACCTGGGCCGAGGGCCGCAGCGCCCCCGTCAGTCGATGATGATGCGCGGCTCGCGACGCTCCTCAGCCGCTTCCTTCTCCAGCAGCCGGGCGCCGCGGAGCATGTTGCCCATCGCGTAGTTCCCCTCGTGGCAGGCGTACTCGTACAGCCGCTTGTCCGTCTGCGGCCACGGTAGCGAGCCCGTGAACGGGGCCTCGTAGTCGGAGTCCTCGACCGTGAACTCGTAGAACAGGGTCGAAGCATCGATCCGCCGGAGGCGCTCGGTCACGCGTAACCCGTCGTGGGGGACGTTCGGGGCGCGCAGGAAGTTCGTCGTCTCGACGACGAGGGTGTCGCCGTCCCACCAGCCGATCGAGTCGCCGCCGAACGAGCGGACCTCGGGCTGCGCGTGCTCGGCGTCGAGTCGGACGATCCGCGTCCAGTGCATCCACTCGACGTGGATCGCCACATGGGTCTCGGTCTGTGTGATCGTCTTCAGGTTGTTGTAGGCCGATGGCCGGGCCGGCACCGTGGCGCCGCCGGCGTAGAGGCAGCGGGTGCCCAGGGTCTGGTTTTCCGGGTCGTCGAAGAGGGTCTCGCCGGTCTCGAGCCACCAGGCGCCGCCGGGGTTCCGGTTGAACGCGCCGAGGCCCAGCGGCGTAAGCGCCTGCCCGCGCTCCGTCTTGGCCGGCAGCCGTCCATCGGCCGGGTCGGTGATCAAGGAGTTGCGGTACTTGCCGTCGACGGTGAAGACGGTGCTGCCGAAGTCGAACCAGAACTGGTTGTGGCCGCCGATGTTGCTGCGGTGCCCGTCGCCGCCGACCGGCGGCGCCTTGCGGTCCGGTTCGCTGGGGACGTCGGCCTCGACCTTCGTCGCTTCGGTGGCGGCCGCGATCCGGTGCGCGTCCCCGGCGCTCATCCAGGGGTCTTCGCCGTACTTCGGGTCGCGCATCAGGGGCGTGCGGGTGGCGATGTCGTAGGTGCCCGAGAGGTCCGGCCTGCCGCTTGGGGTGCGGGGAATGTCGTCCTGGGCTGAGGCCGCGGTAGGCAGGCAGAGGGCGGCGGCGAGAAGGAGGAGACGGGTTCGCATGGGATGTTCTCCGGCTGGGACTCTTCCGTTTGGCTAAGGCGCTTCGCTCTCCGGCAGGGCGAAGGCGATCAGTTCGGCCGGCTCGGTCATGCCGCCGCCGGTGACGACGATGTATTGCAGTCCCTCGACCATGTAGCTGACCGGCGCGCCGTGCAGGGCCCGTTCGGTGAGCACCTCGGCCAGCAGCTTGCCGGTGGACTTGTCGTAGGCCTGGAGCGAACTGCCGAGGACCGTCGAGCGGTCGTTGTAGGTCTCGAAGCGGGCGGCATGGGTGACCAGGAGGGTCTTCGTGACGAGCAGGCCGCCCTCGGTCACCGCGCTCGACGACAGCCCGCCCAGCGGCCCCAGGTCGAGGTGCCGGATCGCGGGGTGGTTGCGCGGCCCGTCCCCGAGCGGCGTCTGCCACGCGATGTCGCCGCGGTTCAGGTCGATGCCGGTGATGCGGCGGTACGGCGGCTTGAGCAGCGGCAGGCCGCGTGGGCCGGCGGTCGAGACGCGGTCCAGGACGTACGGCCAGAAGCTGCGCGCCGCGTCCGGCTTGATCAGAGCCATGCCCGAGGGCCGGGTTATCGATTGCACGAAGAGCATCCCGGTATCGGGATCGGCCGCGGCCCCCGGGTGATTGGCGCCGCCGCCCGCGCCCGGAACGGCCAGGATCGCCTCCTTGCCGCCGGCGCCGCGCTCGATCAGGGGCATGAACATCGGCCCGAGAATGAACTTCTCCGCGATCTCGAGCGCTTCGGCCCGGAGTTCCGGCGTGAAGTCGATCAGGTCGTCCTCGGTCACCCCCTGGCGGTCGAAGGCCGGCGGCCTGGTGGGGAACGGCTGCGTCTTCGACAGTTTCTCGCCCGGCACCGAGGTGCGCCATTCGACCGGGCGTTCCTCGATCGGCCACACCTGTTCGCCGGTCGCGCGGTCGAAGACGTAGGTGAAGGCGGTCTTCGAGACCTGGGCAACGGCCTTGATCAGCCGGCCGCCGACGACGATGTCGATCAGGTTCGGGGCGGAGGCGATGTCGTAGTCCCAGACGCCGTGATGGACGGTCTGGAAGTGCCAGACCCGCTCGCCGGTCGCGGCGTCAACGCAGATGAGGCTCTCGGAGTAGACGTTGTCGCCGTGCCGCAGCCCGCCGTAGTAGTCGCTGGTGGGCGTGCTGGTGGCCAGGTAGACATAGCCGAGTTCCTGGTCGGCGGTCATCGGCGCCCAGACGTTCGCGTTGCCGACCGTCTTCCAGGAGTCGTTCTCCCAGGTCTCGACGAAGTCCTCCCCCTCCTGCGGGATGGTGTGGAACCGCCACTTGAACTCGCCGGTGCGGACGTCGTAGCCGCGCACATGCCCCGGCGGGTTGTTGTTCTGGAGCGGGAAGTCGAAGATGCGCGAACCGACGACGATGGTGTCGCCGACCACGATCACGGGCTGGCCGTGGCTGATGTTCCGCAGCGCGATGTTCTCGCGCCCCAGGTTCCGGGAGAGTTCGACCACGCCGTCCTCGCCGAAGGCGCGGTCGGGAAGGCCCGTGGCCGGGTCGAGCGACACGAGCTGCTTCCCGATCGTGGCGAGGAACAGGCGTTCCTGCTCGCCGTCGGTCCAGTACTCGAGGCCGCGGGTGTAGTAGTTGTTCTGGGCCGGCTTGCCGCGCTCGTAGCTCTTCGGATCGTAGACCCAGAGTTCCTCCCCGGTGCCGGCGTCGAGCGCCGCGACCTGGCTCAGCTCGGTGGGGATGTAGAGCCGGTCGCCGATGACGAGTGACGAGGACCGGAACACCTGCCGGTCGTAGGGCGAGTTCTGCTCGACCCGGGAGTCGGCGGACGACCACCGCCACACCGGTTCGAGCCGTTCGAAGTTCGAGGCGTCGACCTGGCTGAGCGGTGTGTAGCGAGTGAAACCGTGGTCGCCGCCGTGATGGCGCCACTCGCCGCTGGTGGCGCCGTGCTGGGCCGAGGCGCTGGCGGAGAGGATGAGGGCCAGCAGTGACGCGAGGCCCCAGCGAAGTTGGTGGGACACGACCGCTAGCATAGACCGCGATGACACGCACAAGCACCCGGAACCGCCGATGAGATCTTGGCCGACCCTGATGGTCCTGTCTCTTTCCGCCTCCCTGACCGCCCTGGCCTGCACCGCGCCGGCATCCGAAACGGCGCCCGACGCCGAACCCGCGGCCGCCAACGAAGCGCCCCTCCGCGTCGAGCGGCTCCTCGACCGTCCGATCATCGGACCCGAGATCCACGACAGCATCGGCGAGAACATCCAGGGGCCGTCGCTGATCCGCGTGCCGGACTGGATTCCCGAGCCGCTCGGCCGCTACTACCTCTACTTCGCCGACCACAAGGGTCGCTACATCCGGCTCGCGTACGCCGACGAACTGCTCGGACCGTGGTCGATCCACGGGCCCGGAAGCCTGCAGATCGAGCACTCCCACTTCCTGACCGAGCCGCCGGAGGTGACGCCCGAGATCGTGGCGGAGTGGGAGGCGCGCCGGGGCGCCAAGCTCTCGCACGACATCCAGAAGGAGATCACGACCCCGCACATCGCGTCGCCCGACGTCCACGTCGACCACGAGGGCCAGCGGATCGTCATGTACTTCCACGGCCTGGAAGGCGTGGGCACCCAGGTTTCCCGGGTCGCCACGTCGACCGACGGCATCGACTTCGAGGCCCGTACCCAAATCCTTGGCCGCACCTACATGCGCATCTTCCGGCACGGCGGCATGACCTACGCCCTGGCGATGCCCGGCCGGCTCTACCGGTCGGCCGACGGCTTCACCGACTTCGAGGAAGGACCGCTGCTCTTCAACCCGGACATGCGCCACTTGGCGTTGCTCCTGCGCGGCGACACGCTGTGGGTGTTCTGGACCCAGGTTGCCGAAGTGCCCGAGAGGATTCTCCTCAGCAGCATCGACCTGAGCGGCGACTGGATGGGCTGGAGCGAGACCGATGCCGTCGAGGTGCTGCGCCCGGAGCGCGATTGGGAAGGCGCCGCCGCGCCGCTCGAACCGTCGGTTCGCAGCACCGCCTACGGTCAGGTCAACCAGTTGCGGGACCCGGCGATCTTCGAGGAAGACGGCCGCGTCTACCTGCTCTACGCAGTAGCAGGCGAGAGCGGCATCGCCATCGCCGAGGTGCTCTTCGAATGAGGGGTTCGTTTCCGGCCGTAGGACTTGCCGCCGCGCTCGCCCTCATCGCCTGCACCGCCGACCAGCCCGCCATCGACGGCGCCGGCACGATCACGATCGCCGGCGCCACCCTGATCGACGGCGCCGGCGCCGAGCCGATCGAGGACGCGGTCGTCATCATCCGCGGCGACCGGATCGAGCGCTCCGGTTCCCGAGCCGAAGTGCCCATACCCGAAGGCGGCGAAGTGATCGACGCCACGGGCAAGTTCCTGATCCCCGGTCTCATCGACCTTCACAACCACTATCGCGACGGCCTGGAGGAGTGGGCGTGGCGGCTGCAACTCCACTCCGGCGTCCTGACCGCCCGCAGCCTCGGTTCCGACCAGGGAGGCACTCCCGGGATGATCGCCGAAGCGCGCGCCGGAAACGTGCCGGCGCCCCGCATCTTCACCGCCGGGCTCGGCTTCACCCACCCTGAGGGTTTCCCGCCGAACGCCCGCGGCCCGGCGACCGAAGAAGAGGCGCGAGAGACGGTACGCGAACTTGCCGCACAGGAAGTCGACCTGATCAAGATGTGGGTCGACACCTTCCTCGACACGCGGCCGAAGATCGAGCCCGAGATCCGCACCGCGATCGTGGACGAGGCGACGAAACACGGCATCCCGGTCTCGGCGCACGTCTTCTTCGAAGACGACATCTGGCAACTGGTCGACGCCGGCGTCCGGTCCTTCGTCCATGGCGTGCGCGACCAGGAGGTCGACGAGGAGTTCGTACGGATGGCCCAGGAGAAGGAACTCTCCTTCGCGCCGGCGCTCGGTCAGGCGAAGACCACCTGGTACGTCGCCGAGCACCCGGAGCTGCTGGACGATCCGGAACTCATGGCCGGTGTCCAGCCGCCGCTGTTGGAACGCCTCCGCGACCCGGAGCACCGGGCCGGCATGCTGGCCAGCGAAAACACCGCGAAGCGCCGCGTCGCCTTCGACTACGTGACGAAGTTCGTGCGCCGGATGAACGACGCCGGTGTGACGATCACCGTCGGTTCCGACAGCGGCGCCGGCAACACCGCCTACGGCTGGGGCACCCACCACGAGCTGGAAGCCCTGGTCGAGGACGGCGGCCTGACCCCGCTTCAGGCCCTGGCGGCTGCCGGCGCCAACGCCGCCGGCGTCCTGACGGACGACCCCGACTTCGGAACCATCGCCGCAGGCAAAGCGGCGGACCTGATCCTGCTGTCAGCCGATCCGCTTGCCGACATCCGCAACACGAGGCAGATCGAGCGCGTGATGCAGGCGGGGGAGTGGCTGGAGCGGGGTCTGCCGGAGTTCCCGGCGCCGGCGGAGTAGGGCGCGATTTTGTCGAAGCGGCAGCGATGCTAGTCGTCCCCGAGCCGCACCTCGAACACCCGCAACGTCGGAACCCGCCAGGCCGGCGTGCGGCTGACGACGTAGACCTGCCGCCGGTCGTCCATGGCCAGGACTGCGTGGTCGAGGCCGTCTTCGAGCAGCTCCCTGGTCAGTAGCTCACTCTGCCTGCAGTGGAGCAGCTCACCGTCGGGCGAGAACGTCTGCATCAGGATCGCGTCGTGCCCCTGCTCGAGCCGGACCCGAACGAGCTGGACCAGGGCGCCGGCGCGGGTCGAAAACAGGCCCAGGCTCCTGTGGACCGCCTCGTAACGAGTGAAGCCGGACCTCGAATAGACGGTGACTGCCGCTTTCGATGGAAGATGGCCCGGCGGTGACGTGGCGCCTCCTTCGATTGCCGGCTGCGGTACGGCCAGCATCTTCGGCGCACTCTTCGTAGTCCCCAGGTGCTGAAGAGCGGGTCCGGGGGGTTGGTACCCGGTCAGGACGCCGCGGAAACGCCAGGGACTGTTCCAGCTCTCCTGTCCGAACAGATAGATGCTGCCTTCGTAGTAGGCGGGCGCGTACGCGATCTGGACACTGCCGACTGGAGTGAACGATCCCGTGCTCGGCGAGGGCCGGAAGTGGAGCCCCGGCGTCGGCTGCTGGTTCAAGGAGAGTTCGGCCGATCCGAATTCGGCTTCGAGTGCCAGCGACGCCCGGCTCGCCTGGTGGAACAGGCGCCCACGGGCGTTCAGGTCCGGTTGGGGCGCATTGGTCGCTGCGGTGCTGTTGTAGAGCAACAGCAGGGAACCGGGGCCCCATGGTTTGAGTTGAGTGACGTGCTGAGCGCCCTCCGGAAGAGTCAGCTCACCGAGGAAGTCTCCAGCGGTCGACCACGAGGACAGTGCGCCCCTCGTGTTGTCGACGATCGCCAGTTCGTCAGGGCCGACCAGCGACATCGGGCCGATGGTGAGGAACTGGCCCGGATCGCGGCCACGGGCGCCGAACCGCCGTAGCGGCCGGCCGGCCCCGTCGAACACCTTGACCGTCATGCTCGCCATATCGGCGACGTAGACGTGGCCGCGACGATCCACTGTGATCGCGGACGGGTGGCCGAGAACGAAGCCGGGCTCGGAGTCGCTGCCGATCCGTGCCTTCTCCTGGAGGAAGTCGCCGTTGCCGTCCTGTTCGGTCATCTCTTGAGGATCTTCTCGATCAGAGCTCTCTTCGACGCAACGGGAACAGGGCCCAGCCCCCGGTTTGCCACGAGCACTCGCACGACGGCCCGGCCACTGGCGGTGTTCACCACGACCATCTGCCCGAAGTGGCGGTTGCCCTGGAAGTCCGTGAGCGGGCTCTCGAGTTCGGAAGACGCACCGATCAGGGCGGGCAGATCGAGCTCATGGGTCAGAAGAAACCGCTCTACCTGGGCTTTGTCGTGCTCGAACATCAGGAGCACGGAGGCGATCCGGCCGCCCGTGATGTCGCGAAACATCCGGTCGAACTCGACCGGGTCGTTGAAGTCCGCTGAATGCGACTGCCGGTTTGCGGTGAAGACCGCGAGGAACGGCGGGACCTTTGCCAGAGGCGGGTGCCTTCCTACCGGCGCCAGCCGGAGGATCTCACTGGCACGGAGCGGCTCGTCGATCCACTCGTAGTCGACTGCGATGAGGTCTTGATCTTCATCCCCATCGTCGAGATCGGAGTCCGGGCCGGAGGACACGCGCTGCTTGGTTGAGACCCACCTCGAGCGAGCGATGGCGCCGATCAGTGCGCAGACGGAGAGGAGGCCGAGGAGAACGGGCAGCAGTTGATCAAGGCTCGACACTCTTGTTCGGCGCGGCTTCCTACCGGCACTCCGTCGACATCACTTCCGACTCGATGATGACGCCGCAGATGTGGCTCGTGTACTCGAAGGGGTCGCCGTCGAAGAGGGCGAGGTCGGCGTCCTTGCCGACCTCGATCGAGCCGACGCGGTCGTCGATGCCGAGGATGCGGGCGGCGCTCAGGGTGATCGCTTCGAGCGCGCGCTCCCGGCCGAGGCCGTTGGCGGCGGCGATGGCGGCTTCCCACAGCAGGACGCGGGTCTTCGGGACGTAGCCCTCGAAACCGGTCTGGAGCGCGAAGGGGATGCCGGCGTCGGCGAGCTTGGCGGCGGTCTCGAAGGACCCGTTGCGCACCCGGCTCATCGTCGGGTGGAGGACGACGGGCACGCCGGCCTCGCGGATCTCGTCCAGCAGCAGGTAGGACTCGGCGGCGCCGTCGAGCACGAGGTCGAAGCCGAACTCGCTCTGCAGGCGCAGGGCGGCCGCGATCTCGGGCACGGTGTTGGCGGTGATCAGCAGCGACAGCTCGCCGTCGAGCACCTGGCCCAGGGCCTCCTTGGCGAGGTCGCGGGACGGCGGCTTCGGAGCGGGCTTGGCATCGCCGTCGTGGTGACCCTCGGAGTCCTCGTCGCCGTCATCGTCGTGTTCGCCATCGTCGTCGGCTGACTCCGCTCCGGCTTCCTCCGCCTTGCGCATCTGCTCCAGGTACGCCTGGGCGCCAATGAAGGCGCCGCGCAGCATGGCCACGCCCTTGGATGACGTCCCCGGCGACTGGAAGTTGGAGGACACCGCGTTGCCGAGCGTCGAAGCGAGCATGCGCGCGGGCACGAGGGTTGCTTCATCGACGTTCCGGCCGCGGGTCTTGGCGATCATCGTCTGGCCGCTGATCAGGGCGCCGGGGCCGTGACCGGTGTGGAGCGTCGTGACCCCGTAGGAACGCACCCACTCGACCAGGGTCTCGTTCGCGTCGTAGGCGTCGATCGCCCGCAGATCGGGCTGGATCGGCGACGAGCGCTCGAGCTGGTCCTGGTCGCGCACCGGGCCGACGTTGCTGTTCAGCGCCCCCGAGAGGCCGACGACCGAGTGCGGGTCGACCAGGCCGGGGGTGACGACGGCGGCTTCCAGGACACGGGCGCCGTCGGGAATGTTCGCTTCGGCGGCCGGGCCGACCCATTCGATCTTGCCGTCGGCGCCGGCGATGACGACGGCGTTCTGGATCGGCGGCCCCGAGACGGTGTGCAGGGTCTCCGCCCGCACCGCCACCTGGGCGGCTGCCGGTCCGCCGGCCAGAGCCGCCACGGCGACGAGTAGCAGAGGCGTTCCGAGCCGCTTCATCGGGTCTCTCCCGTCTCTCCGGACAGCAACTGCCGGATCATGTGTTCTTCCTCGGCCGTGGTGCGGTAGACCTTGTAGCCCCCGACCGCGTACTTGCGGTGGTCCGGGTTCGAGCGGTCGTAGATCATCGTCCCCTCGACCCAGGTCTGTTCGACCTTCGAGTAGACGCTGAGGGGGTCGCCCGAGAGCACGACGAAATCGGCGTCCTTGCCGGCTTCGAGCGAGCCGATCCGGTCTTCGAGACCGAGCATCCGAGCCGGCGCCAGGGTCAGCGCCTCGAGCGCCTTCTCGCGCGACATGCCGTAGCGGACGGCGATTGCGGCGGCCCGGAACAGGAGCCGCGAGTCGGTCACCGAGTCGTCCGTGTTGAAGGCGACGTCGACACCGGCACGTTCCAGAATCGCCCCCATCTCCATGTTCCAGTCGATCACCTCTTCCTTGCCGCCCGGAGAGTCGATCCAGGTGATCGAAACCGGCACGCCGGCCGCGGCGAGTTCCTCGGCGACCTTCCAGGACTCGGTGCCGTGCTGGACGACGACCCGGAACCCGAACTCCTCCTTGAGCCGCAGCACGGTGGCGATGTCGTTGTGGCGGTGGGTGTGGTGCTGGACGATCCGGTCGCCCGCGAGCACCTGGGCCAGCGCCTCCATGCGCAGGTCGCGCTTGGCGGGAGCGCCGTTTCCGTCGTCGTCATCGTCACCATCAGCCGTTTCGGCCATCTTCTCCACGTAGGCAACCGCCTCGTGGTAGAGGTTGCGGACCAGGGCCGCCGACTTCGAGCGCGTGCCGGGGAAGGGTGGCTGGCCGATCGAGTTCGTGCCGTTGGCCATCTTCATGCCGCCGCAGATGCCGGTGAGCGGATCGTCGCAATACAGCCAGTCCTCGATCGTGCGGGCGCCGTCGCGGAGCTTCACGTAGGCGGTCTGTCCGGACATGAGATGCCCGGAGCCGGACATCATGTTGAGCGTCGTGATGCCGCCGGCGCGTGCGCGCCAGACGCTGTCGGCGGCGACGTCGATCGAGTCGAGGTTCCGCACCTCGGGGTGGAGCGGCGACGACCGGTCTCCGCCCGAAACCGAGCCGACGTGGGAGTGGGTGTCGACGAGGCCTGGCATCAGCACCTTGCCGGAGAGGTCGTGCTCGACCGCACGCCGGGGCGCGCGGGTGTCGGGGCCGCCGACGTCTGTGATCTTGCCGCCCTGGACGACCAGGACCCCGGATTCGATCGGCGGTCCGGCGATGGGCAGGATCTGCGCGCCGCGGAAGACGTGGGGCTCCTCCTGGGCCGCCGCTGGCAGCGCGACGTAGAGCGCGGCCAGGGCCAGGATGAGCGTGAACGGACGGGTACGTTTTCTCATGCAGGTTCCTCGAAGGGCGGGACTGCCCGGTGCGGCGCTAGGGAGCTTGCGCGGTAGAACGATCTGACCTGGGAACCCGTGTGGCGCGACCCGCGCCACACGCGAACCACTCGTGCGCCCGTCATCGGGCGCACGAGTGGCACGCGGGCATCCTGCCCGCATCCGGCGCGAAGCGCCGGTCTCCGGTCGTTCTGCGGCGCTAGCGCCTGAAGGACGGATCAAGATCGATACGGTACACCGCTTCGCGCGGGGCGCCGCCGTCTCGGGGGCTCCAGAGCACGTGCACGGCGATCTGGTCGCCGCGCGGGCGCCAAGTCAGGTCGCCGACGTAGGTGTGCCCCAGGCTGTGGTCGGAGTTCGGGTCGTTGAAGAACGTCAGCCGGCGCTTGTTCGAGCCGTCGGCATCCATCAGCCACAGTTCGCGGCGGGCGGTAGGCGGCAGCGACTGGCCGGGCTCGGTGCCGCGGATCTCGGCGTTCGAGGTGAAGGCGAGGTGTCGGCCCGTGGGCGACAGGCGGACGTACTCCTCGACGCCGCCGCGGGAATGCGTGAGGCGCTCGGGCTCGCCGCCGTCAAGGCTGAGCCTGTAGAGGTCGAGGGTGTCGGGCGACTGCCCGGGTTCGAGGTTCGCGGCCACCAGGGCGCCCCGGTCGTCGGGCGTGTAGCCCTGGGGAACGATCAGTGCATCGGCGGGCGCGGAGTGGGACCTGATCTGCTTCAGCTTCGCGATACCGACACGGTTGACCTGAAGGCGGCCGCTGCGCAGTCGCCAGGCGCCGTAGCGCCCCTTGCGTGCCCTGATCCGCTCGCTCCAGAGCAGACGCTCGCCGTCGAAGGAGAAGTGCGGATCGAGCACCGCCTTGCCGTTGTCGCCGAACCGGGTCAGCAGCGTGAAGTGTTTGCCCTTGCGGTCGATGTCGTAGAGCTCGCTGTGCAGCGCCCGGTCGGGGGTCAGAAGCTGCAGCGGATCGGCGACGAACTTGAGCCGCTTGGGGTGGCTCTGGACCTGAACGATCAGCCGCTCGCCCGAGGGGTGCCACACGGGGTTGACCACGTTGTCCTTGCGGAACTCGTACATCTCGCAGGTCAGGCAGCGCTCCGCGAGCCGGTCGGTGGAGGTCACGTAGACGTCGTATCGGCCGTCGGTTCCGGCCTTGTCGTAGGCCAGCCACTCACCCTGGCGGGACCAGTCGACGCGGGCGCCGCCTTCGATCCAGCGCTCGATGCGGACCACTTCCAGGGCTTCAGGATCGGCGCCGGCCGCGGATGCGGCGGTGATGGCGAGAGCAGCCGTCAGGCATGGAATCAGTGCCAGCATGGAGTGCCTGCGCGCGAACGCTCCGACCATCGGATGCAGACTACCAGCGCTGCGGTCGCGGGCTGCTAGCGTCCTCTTCCTGATGCGCCGGTTCGCGGCACCTGCCCTCATCGCTCTTTGGATCGTCGGCTCGGCGCCTTTCCTGGGTCGGCTCACCCAGTGGGTTCGAGAGGAGCTCGACCGATCCCTCCTCGTCATCGTGCCGACGATCCTGTTCTGGATCGCGGCGGCTGCGTTCGTGGTCTGGGTTGTCCGTTCCGCCCGCCAACTGCGCTGGTCCAACTACGCCGCCCTCGCCGTGGGGGCGCTCTGGGCCGTGGCCCAGGCGACCGCCCTCGCCCGCGGCCGCCCCGAAGAGTCCGCGCTCGAGCGGATGCACCTGGTGCTCTACGGGTTGGTGGCGTTGCTGCTCTACCGCGCCCTGCTGCGCGCCGGCCGGGCGGCACTCGCCGCCGCGGTCGTCGCCGCGGTCGTGACCGCACTGGTGGGCGTCGCGGACGAATTCGTACAGTGGCTGGTCTGGCTCCGTGTCGGCGACGTGTACGACGTCCTGCTCAACGCTTCCGCCGCCGGCTGCGGCGTCGTGTTCGGCGTGGGGTTGTTCGGGTTCGACGATGCGGCGCCCAGCCGCGCCGAGCTACGGGGTGTCGGTGTGTTGTGGTCCTTCCTCGTCCTGGCGTCGGCCGGCTTGCTGGAACTGACCAACCTCGGCCACGTGATCGAAGATCCCGAACTCGGCCGGTTCCGCAGCCACTACAGCGCCGAGCGCCTGGAGCGTCTGAACGAGAACCGCCGTGCGCGCTGGGCAACCAGCCTGCCGCCGATGCGGTCGGCTTTTCAGCCCTGGCACATTGAGGACCACTTCCTCTCCGAGGCCGCCTGGCACGTTCAGATTCGCGAGGAGGCGTACCGGGCTGAGGATTTGCCGACGGCGGCTGCCGAGCAGGCGATCCTGAGCCGCTACTACCCGGCCGTACTGGAACTGGTGACGCCCGACGGCACTCTCCGCTACCCCTTTCAACCGGAGAAGGTCCTGCGCTTGGAGGAAGAGGGAGCGGTCCCGGTACCGACCTACGAAAGCCCCGCCGGCGGCAGCAGGATCTGGATCTGGCCCAGACGCTACACATGGTTGGCGTGTGCTGGCTTGCTTCTCCCCTTGAGCCTGATCTTGTACTTCGATCCGAAGACTCGGGAGGCGCGTCGAGAAGAACGGGGCCGCCGCTAGCGCCGCCTCAGTCGCAGCCCTCGCGGGTCTCCTCGATCAGGCCGTCGACGACGGCGTTCAGGTCGCCCTCTTCGGCGCGGCGCAACTGGCGGTCGGCGCTGGTGCCCTCGGCGAGGATCGTGTGGACGTACTCGGCTTCCTTGCGGATGCCGAGTTCGTCCAGCACGTCGTCGACGAACTCGAGCAACTCCAGGGTCAGGAAGCGCAGCGGGACCTCCTCGGCCTTGCCGAAGTCGATCATCTTGCCGTCGATGCCGTAGCGCATGGCCCGCCACTTGTTCTCGTAGAGCAGGTGCCGGGGGTACCGGCGCCAGGCCTGGTTGTCGCGGCGCAGGCGGATCAGCTTGCCGACGATCGCCATGAACAACGCGGTCAGGCAGAGCGCCTCCTCGATCTTCGTGCAGACGTCGCAGACCCGGAACTCGATGGTCGGGAACTTGGGGTGCGGCCGGACGTCCCACCAGATCTGGGTCGGCTCCTCGATGCACTTCGTCTTCACGAGGACATTCACGAGGCGCTCGTACTCGGCGTAGGAACGGAACGAGGGCGGCAGGCCGGAGCGGGGCAGGCTTTCGAAGACCACCGAGCGATAAGACTTGAGCCCCGTCTTCCGCCCCTGCCAGAACGGTGAGCTAGTCGACAGGGCGAGCAGGTGGGGCAGGAAGTAGAGGGACTGGTCCATCACGTCGATCCGCAGATCCCGTTCCGGCACGCCGACGTGGACGTGCATGCCGAAGATCAGCATGCGCCGCGCGACATCGCCGAAGCTCTCCTGCATCTTGATGTAGCGCTGGGCCTCGGTGACGTCCTGCTCCTGCCATGCGGAGAACGGATGGCTGCTGGCGGCGGCGATGCACAGGCCGTTGTTGGCCGCCAGCTCGGCGACCCTTCGCCGCAGCCGGATCAGTTCCTGTCGCGCTTCGCCGATCGTCCTGCAGACCTCGCTGCCGACCTCGACCTGGCACTGGAGCTGCTCGGCCTTGATCTGCTCCTGGAGCACGATTTGACCCTGTTCCAGGAACTTCTGGATGAAGGGCTTCAGTTCGCGGCTCTCCGGGTCGATGATCTGGTACTCCTCTTCGATGCCGATCGTGAGCTCGGGGAGCTTCGTCTTCATGCGTCTTCTCCGGGAAAGGGGAAGCAGTTTCGTTGCGGGACCAATCAATCGTATCCGGCTGCTCTGATACCCTGCGCGCTGCCATGAGCCGGCTCGCGACCACTGCCTCGCGTGCGCTCGCTCGCGGCCTGATTGCCGTTCTCGTTGCTGCCGCGGTCCTGCTTGGACCCGCCTGCGGAGGGACTGGGGGGGCGCCTTCAGACGACGCTTCCTCCTCGTCCTGGGACTTCTACGGTCGGGCAAAGGCAGCGGAGGGGCAGGACGGCATGGTCTCGAGCGGCCACGGTCTGGCGTCCGACACCGGCGCCCGTGTCCTGGAACGGGGCGGCAACGCGGTCGACGCCGCGGTCGCGGTGGGCTTTGCCCTGGCGGCGGCGCTGCCGGCGGCGGGGAACATCGGCGGCGGCGGCTTCCTGGTCTATCGGTCGAACGAGGGCGAGGTCCGGGCGCTCGACTACCGCGAGAAAGCGCCGGGGGCGGCGACCCGCGACATGTTCCTCGACGACGGCGGCCAGGTCGCGGAGAGCGCGGTGATCGGCCATCTTGCGGCCGGCGTGCCCGGATCCGTGGCCGGGTTGTGGGAGATGCACCAGCAGTACGGCTCCATGCCCTGGGCCGACCTGGTCGCGCCGGCGATCGAGTTGGCGCGCGGCCACGAGGTCGACGAGGTCCGGTCGCGGAGCCTGGCGTCGGCGGCCGAACGGCTCAACCGGTTCCCGGCCAGCGCCGAACAGTTCCTCCAGGGTGGCGAGGCGCCGGCGCCGGGGACGCTCCTGGAGCAGCCCGACCTGGCGGCGACCCTGACGGCGATCGCCGAGCAGGGACCGGACGGTTTCTACCGGGGCCCGGTCGCCGACCTGATCGTGGCCGAGATGGAGAAGGGCGGAGGCCTCATCTCGCATCAGGATCTCGCCGACTACGCGCCGGCCTGGCGGGCGCCGGTCGAGGTCGAGTACCGCGGCCACACGATCTACTCGATGCCGCCGGTCTCGTCCGGCGGTCTGACCCTGGGCCTGATCCTGAACGTGCTGGAAGGCTGGGATTCCCTGCCTCCGTTCGGCAGCGCCGAACTGATCCACCTGGAGGCCGAGACGATGCGACTCGCGTTCCGTGACCGCAACACGTTGCTCGGCGACCCGGACTTCGTCGACGTGCCGCGGGCGCAGTTCGAGTCCCAGGACTACGCCGACGGGCTGCGGGTGGAGATCGATCCCGAGCAGGCAACGCCCCTGCCGCCCCTTGAGATCGCGCCGCCGGCTGAGAGCACCGAAACGACCCACTACTCCGTGGTCGATCGCTGGGGCAATGCGGCCTCGATCACCACGACGATCAACAGCGGCTACGGCAACGCGGTCGTCGTCACCGGCGCCGGGTTCCTGCTCAACAACGAGATGGACGACTTCGCCGCCTCGCCGGGCCAGCCGAACCAGTTCGGGCTGGTCGAGGGCGAGAACAACGCGATCGTCCCCGGCAAGCGAATGCTGTCGTCGATGACCCCGAGCATCGTCCTCGACCCGGATGGCGATCTGATGATGGTCGTCGGCACGCCCGGTGGTCCGACGATCATCACCACCGTCTACCATGTGATCTCGAACGTGATCGACCACCGCATGACCCTGCAGCAGGCGGTCGAGAGCCCGCGGGTGCATCATCAGGCGTGGCCCGACAAGATCTTCTACGAGCAGGGCGGCCTTTCCGCCGCGACACTCGAGGGTCTGGCCGCGCGCGGCCACGAACCGTTCGAACGCGGCTTGAGCGGCGACGTGTCGGCGATCCGCGTCAGGGAAGAGGCGCTCGTCGGTGTCGCCGATCCGCGGCGGGGAGGCGGCGTCAGCGCGCCGCGGGGAGACGCGCCCGCGGGAGTCGAGTGACGGGCCGCACATGAACGGCCGGCGCATCTTCGCCGCGGTGACGTCACGTCGCGTCGGCATCGACATCTCATGAACGGTCGGCGGATCTTCGCTGCGGTCACCGTAGGTCACCTCGGCATCGACATCTTCAACAGCATGGGGCCGGTGCTGCTGGCCTTCCTGAAGGCGCCGCTCGGCCTCAGCGTCACCCAGGTCGGCTTCGCTCTCGGTCTCTACCAGTTCCTGGCCGGCGCGACCCAGCCGGGGTTCGGCTGGGTAGTGGACCGCTTGGGCACCCGGTTCCTGGGGCCGGCAAGCGTGGCCGTCAACCTGGCCTGCATCGGCCTGGCGGTCGCCGCCGCCGACGCCTTTGGCAGCTACGCCCTGTTCCTGATTCCCTTCGCCATAGCGGCGGTGGCTTCCGGCGCGTTTCATCCGCTCGGCGTACTGCACGCCAGCACCGCGGATCTCTCGCGCTCATCTTTCTTCACGGCCGTGTTCTTTTTCTTCGGCCAGGTCGGGCTCGCCTGCGGACCGATGCTGGTCGGCTACGCGCTCGACCGCTCCGGTCTGACGGGCGTCTACTGGCTGTTGCTGGTGGTGGCGCCGGTTCCGCTCTTCATGGCCTTCGCGATGGGACCGCGGCGGCTCCACGAGCGGCGTTCGGAGTTGCTGCTCGAGGAAGAGGCGACGGCGGGAAACACGGGGCCGAGCGAACCCGCCCAGCCGGGTGTCATCGCGCTCCTGGCGCTGATCTTCGCGGGCCGCGCCTGGGTCTTCATCGGCACCCTCGTGTTCCTGCCGCTGCTGTTCAGACAGCAGGGTTGGAGCGGTCTCGAGCAGGGCGCGGTCGGCGGCCTGTTCACGCTCGGCGGCGCCATCTCAGCCATCGCTGCCGGCGCGCTCGTTGATCGTTGGGGCCGGCGCCTTGTGGTGTTCGTGCCCACCCTGCTCGGCGCCTTGCTGCTGGCGGTGCTGCCGGGGTCGGGAACCTGGGCGTTTGCGGTCGCCCTGGTGTGCGGCGCCCTGCTCGGGGCGCCCCACTCGGTCCTGATGGTCATGGCGCAGTCGCTCCTGCCCTGGCGGCGGGGCCTCGCTTCCGGCAGCGCACTCGGTTTCCTGTTCGCCATGGGCGCGGTGTCCAGTTCGGCCATCGGGTTTCTTGCCGAGCGCTTTGGGCTGGCTGAGGTGCTGCAGGTGGGTTCCGTGATCGGCGTGGCCGTGGCCTTTGCCTCCTTGCTGTTGCCCAGGGAGCGTCCGTCGCGTTTCGCCGCGGCGCCGGCGGTGTCGGCGGTTCTCGTCGTTGCGACCCTGGGCCTGACCTTGTTTGGGGCGCGCCCGGCCGCGGCGAGCCTGAATGGCGAGATCAACGGGCAGGTGCGTGACGTCGCGACGGACCTTCCGCTGGCCGGGGCCGAGATCAGGATCACCGGCGACCAGTTGTACAGCCCCCGGATCGTTCACGCCGGGGACGGCGGCAGCTACCGTGCGCCCGGCCTGCCGCCGGGCGTCTACCACGTGGAGGCGACGGTGGACGGCTACGTCACCACCGTGGTGGAAAACCTGGTTCTGGTCGTAGGCGGCGTTCTGCGGGTCGATTTCCAGATGCGGAGCGGCAGCGCCTCGATGCTCGAACTCGTCTCCTCGCCCCTGCTCGATGTGGTGACCGGCAGTGACGGGAATGTGCTCGCGGGCGACGATCTGCGGGAACTGCCGGGCAGTACCGCCGCCGTCAATCTCGATCTTGCCGCGGGTCTGGACCCGGCGGGCGGCGATCTCTCCGTCAACGGTTGGTCGCCGGGCTTCGCCACCTACCGGGTAGACGGCCAGGATCGCGTACTGCCGGGCCTTTCGGCGGCCGCCGTCGATCCGCGCTGGGTGGATCAGGTGCGGGTGCGTTCGATGGACTTCGCGGCGGCGATGGCCGGGCCGCACGTCGACGTGATCACGCGCTCGGGAGGGACCGAGTGGAGTGTCAATGGCGGCTGGTCGGTGGTCGAACCGTTCGACACCGGGGAGCGGCCCGCGCTGCGTCTGCTGGGCGTGGAGCGGTTGCCCGCGGGTGGCGTCGATCGGAGGAGCGTGGATGGCGAGGAGGCGACCGTGTTCCTCGGCGGGCCACTGCGGGACAAGCGCGCCCGGGCCTTCGGCGGCTACTCGACGAGTCGCACGAGTGGGGAGGTGGAGCTCTTCGGCGCCGGTGCGCCGGTGACCTGGAAGGAGACGATCGAGCAGTCGGTGGGCAAGTTCGACTGGTGGGCCGGATCGGCCAGCAACCTGACTCTGAAGCACCATTCGGGATCGAGTGAGCTGGACGGCCGGAGGCCGGCGCTCCTGGTGCTTCCTTCGGCCGACGGGCGGGAGAACCGCCGGTCCACCGAGGAGACGACGAGCCTCAACGTCGAATGGGGAATCACGGACCGACTCTGGCTGCGAGTATTCGCGGGACGCTCGGACCAGCGGGGCCGCGAGGAGCCGTGGCAGGACGCCGGCGTCTACTTTGCGGCGCCTGCCGGAGGCCGCGCCGCGGGGTGGTACGAAGCTCGTCCCGCCGGCCTTGTCCGCCGAGCGGCGGAGCGCCGGAACTGGGCGGTCGAGCCGTCCTTCTTCCTGTTCGACCACACCCTGGAAGTGGGCGTGCAGAACTCCCGGGGAGACCTGGAGTTGGTCCGGTCCGACCATCCCGGAAGGCTGCTGGCGTTGCCCGGCGGGGCGCTACCGGAGTGGAGCGGCCGGCCCCTCGCGGCCACCGGTCTGCGGCAGGAGAAGCGTGCCCTCTACGTCCAGGACGCCTGGCGTCTGGCGGGTCCGTTCGACCGCCGCGTCACCCTCCACCTGGGTCTGCGTGCGGAGGAGGAGAGGACCGGCCCGCTTGAGTTGGCTTTCGACGACCGCACGGAGCCGCGGCTCGGCTTTGTCTGGGATGTCGGCGGCCGCGGCAAGTGGAAGGTTTACGGCGGTGGGGCCTGGTCGCATGTCGACGCGTTCCGGTCGTTTGGCGGTCTGGCGGGGATCGACGCCGCGGGCGGTCTTGAGGCGGGCGATTTCTTCGGTTCCGGCCTCGACTTCGGCCGCGCTGCGGTGGATCCCGATCTGCGTCCAGGCCTCGTGCGGGAGGTGCAATTCGGTACCCGCTACCAGTTCCTGCCTGACGTGGTCATCTCGGCGCGCCTCGCCCGGCGCCGCCTTCGCGACGGCATTCGCCTGGTGCCCACCCTCGTTGACGGAGAGGTCGTGTCGACCCTGCTGACCCCCGGCCGCGGCGCCGGCCGCGCACCCTGGGGCGAGACCGGCGCCGACCTGCCGCGACTCGAGCAGGAGTGGTGGGGCGCCGAACTGAACGCGAACGTCGGTCTCAGCCCGGCCTGGCGCGTTCATCTCACCTACCTTTGGAGCCGGCTGACCGGCAACCACGAGGCCGGCGGCCTCGGGCTTCAGGCCCTCAGTGGGATGGACGTTCATCCGGGAGTGGCCGCGCTCGACCTCTGCTCGTCGCCGGTGCCCTGCGACGTCTTCGATGTGACCGATGAGAGCCGGCGTCTCGACGCCGACCGCGAGCACCAGCTCTCCGGCTGGCTCGTGCTGTCTCCCGGCGACCGGTTGTTGATGGCCCTCGTTTACCGCTTCCGCACCGGCGGGGCTTACGTGCCGCGGACCATGGCGGTACGCCTCGACGAGGCGAACCGCATCCTCAGCACCGGCCTCGCGCCGTTGCCTCGGAGTCCGGACACGCCGATCAAGAGCTCCGACCTCAAGCGCGCGGACCTCTCCCTGACCTACCGCGTGCCGCTGCGCTCCAACGACCGGCGCCTGTCCCTGTTCGCCGAAGCCCTGAACGTCTTCGACCAGGACGCGGCGTCGGTGCTGTGGCCGCTCGCCTACCTCGATCCGGTACTGATCGGCTTTGGTCAGAGCGACCTGCTTGCCGCGGCGGCCGCGCAACAGGCGAGACCGGACCTCCGTGAGTCCCGGCCGGCTGCGTTCCCGGACAGCCGGCGGGTGCGTGCCGGGTTGCGGTTGCAGTTCTGATGTCGGCTCAGGCGCAGGGAGACCGCAAGGTCATCATCATCGCCGGGCCCAACGGGGCCGGGAAGACCACGTTCGCCTTGGAGTACCTGCCGTATGAGCCGGCCTGTCCGATCTTCGTCAACGCCGACCTCATTGCGGCGGGCCTGTCGCCGCTCCAGCCGGCAGCGGCGCTGTTTCGAGCCGGCCGTCTGATGCTGCAGGAGATTGACGATCACGCGAACCACGGCCGGAGCTTCGCCTTCGAGACGACGCTCGCTGGTCTAGGCTATGTACGGAGGATTCGCCGGTGGCAGGGCATGGGCTACGTGGTCAAGTTGATCTACCTGCCGCTCGCGACTCCCGAGGAGGCGATCAAGCGTGTGGAGCAGCGGGTGAAGCAAGGCGGCCACGGCATTCCTGAAGACATCATCCGGCGGCGCTTCGACCGGAGTTTGAAGAACTTCCGAACCGTGTATTGCGACATCGTTGACATCTGGCAGGTCCTCAACCGACGTGGTTACGATCTCGTCGTTGTGGAGGAGGGGGACAACCGATGAGAGCGCAGAAGCGGCAGCTTCCTGTCTCACGACTTGACGATCCTGACATGCAGGCTGCACCCGCCGCTATGGAGCGCGCCCTGAGGCGTGCCCACAAGGTCGCGCACCAACACGGCACCACCGTTCTCGTGGTGGAGAGCGGCAAGCTGGTCGAAATCGAACCGGATCCGGCGATGTACGAAGACAAGTCGGGGCTCAGACCATGAATGACCGGCGCGAAGCGCCGGCCTCCGGAAGTTCTGCCGCGCCAGGCCACGTGCGAAGGATCCAGCCGAGGGAATGCGACAACCGATGAAAGCGGAGGACCGCCTCGTTGCGGCCATGGTGGACGCCATCGTTGCCGAAGTCGATCCGGAACGGGTGATTCTCTTCGGCTCGCGGGCGCGAGGGGAGGAGGGGGAGAAGTCGGACGTGGACCTCGTCGTGATCGAGGCCGAGCCGTTCGGCGAGAGCAGGAGTCGGCACGCGGAAATGGTGCGCATTGATGTCGCGCTCGCGAAGTTCAGGGTGCCTGCGGACGTCCTCGTCTACAGCGAAGACGAAGTCGAGTACTGGCGCGATTCGATCAACCACGTGCTGGCGCGTGCACTGCGGGAGGGGCGAGCCCTCTATGAGCGACCCTAAGTGCGCTCGTCCGATCACCCACAACATCGCCCAACTGCTCGACGCTCTGCAAGCGCATGAGATGGAGGCCGTGGGCTACCGGGATCTGATTGCCCTCAATCCGTATGCGGTTCGGCTCCGCTATGTGGGGCAAGAGCCCGAGACGCCGGGAGTCGATCGTGAAGCGGTCGTTGGGCGAATCGAGTCGCTCATGGAGCGGGTGCAGTGGCAACTGAGTCGCTCGCTCCAATAGAGCCTGGCGCCAAGGTCATCATCATCGCCGGGCCCAACGGCGCCGGGAAGACCACGTTCGCCCTGGAGTACCTGCCCTATGAACCGGTCATCAGGCGGCGGTTCGACCGGAGCTTGAAGAACTTGGTGGAGAACGGCGAGATGGTGGAGATCGAGCCGGCACCGAACTGAGCGGTTGCCGCTACCACGAGATCCGCACGGGATACTGAGAAACCAGCCTGTCCGGCGTTACCAGCGTCATGCCGTGCTCGATCGCCTGGCAGATCAGGAGGCGGTCGAAGGGGTCCTTGTGGAGGGGCGGGAGACGTTGTAGCTGCAGAGCGCTCGCTTCATCAAAGGGGAGGCTCTCAAAGCCGTGGCGCCTGCGCTGTTCGGGCACGAAGAGCTGAGGGTCCTGTGGCAACGGCAATCGGCCGAGGCCGTGTTTCACGGCGATTTCCCAAGCCGACGATGCGCTGAGATATACGGTGAACGCCGGGTCGGACACGGATCTTCGGACGGTCGCCGGCAGCCTGCGGTCATCCAGGCACCACCAGAGGAAGGTGCAGGTGTCGAGTAGCAGCTTCACTCGTCGGGGAAGACCGGTCCGTTCTCGAAGGCTTCGATGAAGTCGTCCGGCAGCGGATCGAAGAACGACTCCGGGATCGTGAACTGTCCGCGGCACAGTCCAATGGGTCGGGGCTTCTTGCGCTCCCGCGGCAGCGGCCGGATCTCGGCGACCGGCTTGTTGCGACGGCAGAGGATGATCGTCTCGCCTTCCTTGAGTTCGGCGATGTGGTGGGACAGGTGAGTCTTCGCTTCGTGCATGTTGAGTCGCTTCATGACTGGAAACTTAGTTCATTTTCTGAGTCGTTGTCAAAGGGGGAAGATGACCGTGGAACCTCAGGACCCCTATGCGGAGGGAGAGCGAGGTCCTGCGATGCCGCGCCTACACCAGTTCGCTCAGCCGCCGGAGCGCCGCCAGCAGGTCCGGCTGCTCCGTCAGTACGCCGCGCAGCGGGTCGGTCTTGAGCTTCTTGAGCCGCTCCGGCACCGAGTGGATGTTGTGGTCGCGCAGGTCGAGGCCGGGTTTGACCTCGGACCAGCGGAGCGGTGTGGACACCGGCGCCGCGGGGAGCGGGCGGACGCTGAAGGGGGCGACCAGGAGGCGGCCGCGGCCGTTCTGGACGAAGTCGATGTAGACCTTGCCGTCGCGACGTTCGGGGTTGCGGGTGATGGTGGCGATGTCGGGCAACTGGCGGCAGATGATCTGGGCGATGAGTTGGCCGAGGCTGCGGGACTGTTCGAAGGTGCAGGCGCCGCCGAGCGGCAGGAGGACGTGCAGGCCGCTCGAGCCGCTGGTCTTGACGAAGCTGGGCAGCTTGATCTTCCGGCACAGGCGGCGGATGGCCAGGGCGATCTCGATCACGTCCTCGAACGGTGCGTCCTTGGGGTCAAGGTCGAGGATGCACCAGTCGGGCTGGCCGAGCTGGTGGCGCCGGCTGGACCACACGTGGAGGACGATCGCGCCCAGGTTGGCGACGTAGATCAGGCTCTCCCGGTCCTGGCAAACGAAGTACTCGACTTCCTTGTCCGTCCGGGGATTGGTCAGCTTGACCCTCTGCAGCCAGTTCGGTGCGAAGTCGGGCGCGTTTTTCTGGAAGAACGACTTGCCGTGGATCCCGTCCGGATAACGGGTCATCACCAGCGGACGGTCGGTGAGGTAGAGCTGCATCGCGTCGGCGATGGCGGCGTAGAAGTCGATCAGGTCGCCCTTCGTGTAGCCCTCGACCGGCCAGAAGACCTTGGAGGTGTTCGTCACTTCGACGCGACGCTCCGGCGGCGCCGGCGGGGTGGCCCCGGGGGCTCGCGGCCCGGCGCCGCGCACGCAGTCCTCGATGGGCTTGTCATCGCGTAGGCGCAGAAAGACCGGGTGCCGGAGCATGCCGTGGGGCGTCCACTCCTTGTAGCGGACCTCGCAGATCAGCTCCGGGTCCGGCTCGACCCAGGTCTGGTCTTCGATCCGGCCGCCCATCAGGTCTCCCGCGGTCAGCTCGTCGCCCGCGGGCGACCGGCAGGGCGGCGCCTCAAGCTGGGCCAGGGAGAGCCGTTCGGTCAGTTCGCTGAGTGCGGCGTCGCTTAAGCCGGTGCCGACGCGCCCGGCGTAGACGAGCCCGGCAGCCTCGGCGTCCCACACCGCGAGGTGGAGCGAGCCGAAACCGACCCGGCTGCCCTTGGGCGGCGACATGCCGACGATCGCGAAGTCGGCGGTCCGTTCGGTTCGCAGCTTCACCCAGGACGACGAGCGGCGGCCGACGTAGCGGGAGTCGCCGTCCTTGGCCATCGCGCCCTCGAGGCCCATGGCCGCCACCTGCTCGAAGAAGGCCTCGCCCTGTTCCTCGATGTGGTCCGAGTAGCGGAGCGGTCCGGCCGGGGACAGGACCTTCGCCAGCAGGGCCTTCCGCTCCACGAGGGGCAGCGACCTCAGGTCCGACCCCTCGAAGGCGACGAGATCGAAGGCGAACAGGGTCGCGGGCCGGCGCACGGCGGCCTGTTCGATGTCGACCGGGCGGCTGAGCAGGGCCCGCGTCTGCAGTCTGGCGAAGCTCGGTCTGCCGCCTGAGTCGAGCGCGACGACCTCGCCGTCCAGCACCAGGGACCGCACCGGCAGGGCCCGCAGGGCGCGGGTCAGTTCGGGGTAGAGCGCGGTCACGTCGCCGCCGTTCCGGTAGCGCAGGAAGACGCTGCCGCCTTCCTTGGCCGCCACCAGCCGGTAGCCGTCGTACTTCAGCTCGTAGATCCAGCCCTGGCGCGAGAAGGGCCGGGCGCCGGTGACCGCCAGCATCAGCGGCAGAGACCGCGGATCGACCCGGCGGCTGCGCGCGGCCGAGTCGGCGACGTCGGCGCGAACCTCCTCGATCCGCTCGCATCCGTCGCGCAGTTCCTCGACGGTGAGACCCGAGAGCACGGACTGGGGCGGCAGGTCATCGTCGCTGTCGCCGCCATCCGGCCGCGCGGCGGCGTCGGGCTTCTTCATCAGCAGCCACTGGTTCCCGTCGTCCTGCTGGCGCGGGTCTCTGATGCGGAACAGGGTCCAGACACCGCGCAGCTTGTAGCCGTGCAGCTCGAACAGGAGCTTGCCGGCTTCCATGCCGGCGACCGGATCCTCGAGCGGCCTCCAGCGGCCGCTGTCCCAGACGATCATCGCGCCGGCGCCGTAGTTGCCGGCGGGGATCGATCCTTCGAAGTCGGCGTACTCCAGCGGGTGGTCCTCGGTGGCCACCGCCAGGCGCTTGACCTCCGGGTCGAGACTGGGTCCGCGCGGCACGGCCCAGGACTTGAGCGTGCCTTCGAGTTCCAGGCGCAGGTCGAAGTGGACCCGGCGTGCCGCGTGCTTCTGGACCACGAAGCGGCCGCCGCCTGTCCCCGTCGCAGGACCGAAGGGTTCTGGCGTCGCCTCGCTCGATCGCTTGCGGCGGTAGGCCTCGAGATTGCCGCTCGGCATCCGCTGCATTCTCCCAGAAGCCGGCCGGCATACCCGGGGAGACCCCGGCCGCCAGTGTCAACGGAGCTTGCGGAAGAACGGCCGAACCGGTTTCGGTGCTAAGGTTTGCCGTCTATGCCTGCTCGTTCCGTTGGCGCCGGCACCGTCTCGTTCGGCCTGGTTTCGATTCCCGTCCGGCTGTACTCGACGTCGGAGACCTCAGGCGGCGTCCGCTTCAACATGCTCGACCCGAGCGACAACACGCGGGTCAAGCAGCAGTTGGTCAACCCCCGGACCGGCGCGCTCGTGGAGCGGAAGGAGACGATCAAGGGCTACGAGTTCGGCAAGGGGCAGTACGTCACCTTCAACAACGAGGAGATCCAGGAACTGCAGGAGAAGGCCTCGCCGGCGATCGAGATCACCGAGTTCGTGCCGCTGGCCGAGGTCGAGCCGATCTACTTCGAGAAGTCCTACTACCTGGGGCCGGAGAAGGGCGGCGAGCGCGCCTACCGGCTGCTCAGCGAGGCGATGCGAAGCACGGGCCGCTCGGCGCTGGCCAAGCACGCCGCGCGCGGCAAGCAGTATCTGGTCATGCTGCGGCCCTACGCCTCGGGTCTGCTGATGCAGCAACTGAAGTACGAGGACGAACTGAAGGCCTTCGACGAAGTGCCTCTGGGCGAAGAGACCGAACTCAAGCCCGGCGAACTCGAACTCGCGGTGCAGTTGATCGAGCAGATCGCCTCCGACGACTTCAGGCCGGACCAGTACACGGATGAGGTGCGCAAGCGGCTGTGGGACGCGATCCAGAGCAAGATCGATGGCCGCGAAGTCGCCGAGGACGAGACCGAGGCGCCGCAGGCGCAGATCATCGACCTGATGGAGGCGCTCAAGGCGAGCCTGTCGAAGAACGGCGAGGACGAGACCGAGGCAGGCGATGGCGCGGGCAGTTCCCGCAAGGCCGGCGGCGGCGCCAAGACCGCGAAGAAGGCGGTCGCTGATAGCAAGACAACAAAGAAGAAACGCGCGCGGCGGGCGAAGGCGGAACCAGCGCGCAGGGCCGCGGTTGGTTGACGTGAGCCGCCGTCAGTGAAGCCCTCACGGCGAGGGCGTCAGTGCGGCTACGGCCGCGTCTATTCAACTGACTGGATCCGCGCACGCACACAGGCAGGGAGCGGCTAAGGTATTGCTTCGTCTTCGTCGTCCGTAGGCGGCCTGATCGGCCGTCCAAGAGCAGAACCGACCAGTCGTCAATACAGGAGTCCCCGAGATCGCAACCCCATCTAGAGAGCCGCGCATCAACCACCGGATCCGGAAAAGCCCGGTACGGCTCATCGATCAAGACGGTACCCAGTTGGGTGTCGTCGCCTTGGATCAGGCCAAGACGCGCGCTGAGGCAGCGCAGCTCGATCTCGTCGAAGTGGGTCCCAACGCGGACCCGCCCGTTGTCCGTATCCTGGACTGGGGCAAGGTCAAGTTCGAACGCGACAAGAAGAACAAGGAGTCGCGGCGCAAGGCGGCGACGATCGATCTGAAGGAGGTCAAGTACCGGCCGACGATCGACCCGCACGACTACCAGATCAAGACCGACCGGGCGCTGCGCTTCCTGCGCGAGGGGAAGAAGGTCAAGGTGACGATCTTCTTCCGCTACCGGCAACTCCGCCGCCCCGAACTCGGTTTCGCCATCCTGGACAAGGTGAGCACGGCGATCGACGGAGTCGGCGAGGTCGAGACTCGCTCCGGACTCGAGGGCCGTCAGATGACGATGATCCTGAATCCGCTCGCGCAGGAGGACTGAGGCCGGACGAGGGTTGCCGCGCGAGCGGTACAGGTGGTCATGCGGATCCCGGTCGTCATCTTTGGGGTGCTGGTTGCACTCTGCGCCGTGGTGCTGGTGCTGGCGCTGGTGGAGGAGCCGGCGGACAGCCGCGGCATCGACCATCCCGAGTACCAGACGATGCGCCAGGGCGGCAGCACCGACCGCCACGACTCTGTCCTGTTCTGGGGCTGGCTCTACGGCACCCTGTCGATCGTCCTGTTCGTGGGGCTGATGGCGCTGGGGCTCCGGCGGGGCGGCAAGCTACCGGCGGGCAGCGGCCGTGCTCTGTCCTGGGGGCTGGGGCTCTTTGTCCTGGTGTTCACGATGCTGGTGTTGAGCTACCGGGCCTACGCCGAGCCGGGCGCGGAGCGCGCGCTGTTCGGGTCCTTCCCTGAGCCCACGGCGTGGATGCTCTACGCGCTGTGGCCGGTGCCGGTCGTCTTCGTCGTGCTCTACATGCGCTACTTCGACCGATGGGTGATGAGCGATGAGGACGTGGCCGAGTTCGAGCGGTTGGTGGCGCGCTCACGGCGCGACCGCGAAGCGTCCGAAGGCGACGGCTGATGGACGGCGGCAACATCGTCATCCTGACCTGCATCGGGGTCTACCTGGCGGTCTGCATCGCGGTCGGTCTGTGGGCGCTGCGGCGGACGAAGTCGACCCGCGATTTCTTCATGGCCGGCCGGGACCTGGGGATCATCGTCACCGCGCTGGCCGTGTTCTCGAGCACGCTTTCGGGCTTCGGCTTCGTCGGCGGGCCGGGACTCGTCTACCGGATGGGCCTGAGTTCGCTGTGGATGGTGGTCTGCGCCTCGGTCGGGTACGTGATCGCCTTCTACCTGCTCGGCAAGCGCCTGCGTCTGTTCGCCGAGCTGCGGGACTCGATCTCGCTGCCCGATGTGGTGGCGGCGCGCTACCGGAGCGAGTGGAGCCGGTTGCTCACCGCGATCGCCATCCTGCTCGGGGTGATGGGCTACCTGGCAACCCAGATCCTGGCGATGGCCACAGTCCTCCAGGACATTCTGAGGAGCACGCTGGGAAGCGGTATCAGCATCGAGGCGTGCGTCGCCCTTTCGTGTGCCGTGCTGGTGTTCTACTGCGTCACCGGCGGCATCATCGCCTCCGTATACACGGACCTGATTCAGGGCTTCGTGATGATGGTTGCCGCGGTGCTGGTGCTGCTGGCTGCGATCGCCGCGATCGACGGCGGCTTCGCCGGCATGAGCGAGGCGATCATGGCCGACGATCCGGAGTCGATGTCCCCGTGGGGCGCGGCGGGGATGATGAACTCGCTGTCCTGGTACTTCGTTTTCGCTCTGGGCCTCGCCGGTCAACCGCACATCATCACCAAGATGATGATGAGCCGCCGGGTGAAGGATGCGCGCAGCATCCTGCCGGTATCGCTCGGGGCCTACGTGGTCTCTGCCCTGCTCTGGATCAGCATCGGCCTGGTCATGCGCGCCCTGGTGCTGCAGGGCCTCCACCCGGAGATTCCGGGCGCCGACGCCGCGGCGCCGCAGTTTCTGCAGGCGTTCGCCCATCCGCTGCTGGCGGGCGTGGTCTTCGCCGGCCTGTTCGCCGCGATCATGTCGACGGCGGATGGCTTTCTGAACATCGGCGCCGCCGCCGTGGTTCACGACATTCCCCAGTTCTTCCGAGGGCGTTCGGTGAAGAACGAGCTTTTCTGGGCCCGCACCTGGACCCTGATTATCGCGGTCCTGGCGTCGCTGTTCGCGCTCTACAGCGGCGAGGGCCTGGTCGCGCTGCTCGGCGCGTTCGGTTGGGGCACCTTCGCCGCCGCACTGGTGCCGACGGTAGCGATCGGCTTCAACTGGAAACGGGCGACCGCCACCGCTGCCAACGTCGCCATCCTCTCCAGCCTGGTGATCAACTTCTCGATCCAGGTATTCGGGCTGCGGGTGCCCTTCGGCATCGACGGCGGCGCGCTCTCGCTTCTCGTCTCCCTGACCCTCTTCTTCGGCATCTCCCTGCTGTCCAAACCGCCGCAACTCGCCCCCGACGTCGCGGCGGTCATGGACATGTGACCGCGCCGGCGCCGGCTAGTACAGGACGACGGAGCGGATGCTCTTGCCCTCGTGCATGAGGTCGAAGGCTTCGTTGATGTCGTCGAGGCCCATGGTGTGGGTGATCATGCTGTCGATCTCGATCTCGCCGGCCATGTACTGGTCGACCATGCCGGGAAGGTCGGTGCGTCCGCGGACGCCGCCGAAGGCGGTGCCGCGCCAGACGCGGCCGGTGACGAGCTGGAAGGGACGGGTCGCGATTTCCTGGCCGGAGCCGGCGACGCCGATGATCACCGACTCGCCCCAGCCCTTGTGGCAGCACTCGAGGGCGGCGCGCATGACCTCGACGTTGCCGATGCACTCGAAGGAGTAGTCGACGCCGCCGTCGGTCAGGTCGACGAGGACCTCCTGGATCGGGTCGTCGTAGTCGGCCGGGTTGACGAAGTCCGTGGCGCCGAGTGAGCGCGCGAAGTCGAACTTCGCCGGGTTGACGTCGACGGCGATGATCCGGCCGGCCTTGGCCATCACGGCGCCCTGGATCACCGACAGGCCGATGCCGCCGAGACCGAATACCGCGACCGTCGCCCCGGGTTCGACCTTGGCCGTGTTGATCACCGCGCCGATGCCGGTCGTGATGCCGCAGCCCAGCAGGCAGACCTTGTCGAGGGGCGCCGCCGGGTTCACCTTGGCGGCCGAGATTTCGGCGATCACCGAGTACTCCGAGAAGGTCGACGTGCCCATGTAGTGGTAGAGCGGCCGGCCGCCGCTGGCGAACCGGGAACTGCCGTCCGGCATCACGCCCTGGCCCTGGGTGGCGCGGATCGCCTGGCACAGGTTCGTCTTGCCCGAGGTGCAGAACTTGCACTCGCGGCATTCCGCCGTGTAGAGCGGGATCACGTGGTCGCCGGGCACAACGGAGGTCACGCCGGGCCCGACCTCCTCGACGATCGCGCCGCCCTCGTGGCCGAGGATCGCGGGGAACAGCCCCTCCGGGTCGGCCCCGGACAGGGTGTAGGCGTCGGTGTGGCAGATGCCGGTGGCGACGACGCGGACGAGGATTTCTCCCTGCTTCGGCCCTTCGACGTCGACTTCTTCGATCTCGAGTGGCTTGCCCGCTTCGCGGGCCACGGCGGCTCTCGACTTCATCGCTGGGGAGGCTCCTTCAAAGAAAAGACCGAACTTGATGTGAAATTTCGCTGTTCAGACGCTACCATCAGTAGTGGCGCCCGGTCGTGTGGTCGACGTGAGGGCGTAAATGAGGAGGAAGAGAATCTGAAGTAGAACCTCTAAGGGAGGGAAAGACAAATGCGCAAACTGCTCATGGAGCTGATCGGCACGATGTTCCTGATGATGGCTGTGGCCTTCTCAGGGAACAATCCCATCGCCGTCGGACTGATGTTGGCGATGATGGTCTACAGCGGCAGACACCTGTCTGGCGCCCACTACAACCCGGCAGTGAGCGTAGCCGCCTGGATGCGAGGCAAGATCGGGGCGGCGGATGCCCTCAAGCACATGGTGGCCCAACTCGTTGGCGCCGGTTTGGGCTGGTGCGTCTTCCGGCTCGTCACGGGCGACGGCTTCGCCCTGATGCCGGTCGCGGAGCATGAACTCTGGCACGGTATGTTGGTCGAGGCGCTCTTCACGTTCGCGCTCGCCACCGTGGTCCTGAATGTTCGCTCGGACAACTCCGCTCACGGTCTGGCGATCGGCTTCGCGCTCGCGGCAATGGTGTACGCCGGCGCTGGCGTCTCGGGCGGCGCCTTCAACCCGGCTGTCGGGATCGGGCCGCAGATCATGGGCGCGATATCAGGCGGCAGCTTCGATGCCTCCACGCTGGCGCTCTACGGGGTCGGCCCGTTGGTCGGCGGTGCTTTGGCGGCGGTCGTCTACAAGTTCCTTAACGCCGACTAAGGTTCGCGGCGCCGGCATAGTCCGGCCCGGAAACCGCGCGTGACCCCGGTTTCGGCCCACCGACCGGGGCACGTCGCGGTGCGTTTGCTGCTGCTCGGCGCGGCAGTTGTGTGGGTGCAGGGCGCCTTCCCGGGCCTTGCTGCGCCGGTTCGGGCGCAAGCGATCGATGCGTCGATCGATGTACTGGACTACCGCTTCGAGCTGGTGCTCTCCGATACCAGCGACGAGATCGAGGGCCGGGCGGTGATCGGTTTCCGCCTCCTGCAGGCGGTCTCCGAGGTCGAGTTCGATCTGGATGACGTAGACGGCAGTAGCTACCTGGAGCATGGTGACGCGGCCCTGGAGAGCGGCGGCATGGAGGTGTCCTCCGTTGCCTACGTCGGCCCTCCCGGATCGGGCCGAGAGTTCGTCCCAACGGCGTCGTTCGATCATGGGGACGATCGCCTGCGGGTCAGCCTCGGCGACGACGCCCGCGTCGGCGAGAAGCGACACCTCGAAGTCCGCTACCGCGGTGTGCCCGCCGACGGCCTGACGATCGGTAAGAACCGCCACGGCGACCGCACCTTCTTCGCCGACAACTGGCCGAATCGGGCCCACCACTGGCTGCCGGTGGTCGATCACCCGTCGGACAAGGCGCTGGTCTCCTTCGCGGTCACCGCCCCGGCGCACTACCAGGTCGTCGCCACCGGCGCCTTCGTCGAAGCGGTCGATCTCGACGGCGGCCGGCGGCGGACCGAGTGGCGCAGCCGGGCGCCGGTCGCCACCAAGGTCATGGCGATCGGCGTCGCCCGCTTCGCCCGCGGCAGGGAAGCCACGGTCGACGGCGTGCCGGTCGAGACCTGGGTCTACCCGCAGGACCGCGAAGCCGGCTTGCGGGCGTTCGCGCCCGCCGCCCGGGTGGTGGGCACGTTCGAGCGGCGGCTGGGCGAGTACCCCTACGCCAAGCTCGCCAACGTGCAGACCACGACCCGCTGGGGCGGCCTGGAGAACGCGGGCAACGTGTTCTACGACGAGGACGCGGTCATCAGCGAGAACGGCATCGAGACCCTGATCGCCCACGAGGTCGCCCACCAGTGGTTCGGCGACGCGGTGACCGAGAGCGACTGGCCGCACGTCTGGTTGAGCGAGGGCTTTGCGACCTACCTCACCGCCTGCTACCTGGACTGGACGTACGGCCGCGAGCGCTTCCTGGGGCAGATGGACGCGGCGCGCGAACGGGTCCTCAGGTACCTCGAGCAGGCGCCGGACTCGGTCATCGTTCCCGAGGCCGTGCCCGACCCGCGGCGTCTGCTCAGCCCGAACGTCTACCAGAAGGCCGCGTGGGTGCTGCACGCGCTCCGCGGCGAAGTCGGCGACGGCACCTTCTGGAGGGGCATGCGCACCTACTACCAGCGGTTCCGCGACCGCAACGCCTCCACCGCCGACTTCGCCGCCGTCATGGAGGAGGTGTCCGGCCGCCGGCTCGACTGGTTCTTCGACCAGTGGCTTCGCCGGCCCGGCGTGCCGGAACTCGAGATCGAGTGGAGCTACGACGCCGCGGCGTCGGCGGTCGGCTTGCAGGTGCGGCAGCTTGGACCGACGATCTACCGGCTGCCTCTGGACGTGGAGGCCGTGCTCGCCGATGGCCGCACCGTGCGCGGGCGGGTCGATGTCGAGGGTGAACTGACGACGGCGACCGTGGCAGTGCCGGAGCATCCGGCGCGCCTCCGGATCGACCCGGACGGCTGGCTGCTGATGCGGTACACGGTGGAGGAGAAGTGACCGGGCGGTTCCTGGGGGCCGCAGGCAGAGTCGGGGACACCTCGGGAGCCAGCCAACACTTCTGGTCTGGCGACCGATAGCCGATTGGCTATAGTCGCTGCATTCCGACATCAATCCGCAGACCGTCCACACCCTACCGCGAGCCGAAGTCATGTCGGCTCCGCGAGATAGGCCGCACTGAGCCGATTCGTCCACATGTACTCCGGTTACGGAGCGCCTTGCGGCACCGCCGAGCTTCTGGTATTGCTCTGGCCATGGTGCTGGGGACGCCCACACACAAGGTACAGGCGAAGTCGCAATGCTGAGCCGCAGCCCAAACGCCAACACGATGACGCGGCCCGCCAAGAGAGACATCAACCACCGCTGGCGGGCCATCGCCGACGACCACGGGGATTGCACCGGCTTGCCGAGGCACCACTGCCATCGCGCGGGTACGCCCTCCGTGGACGGGGACGCCAGGAAGATCGACGTTCACGCCGACACTGTGATCTCGCTGAAGTCGATGTTGAAGCGGCGCCTCTGCGGTACCCATGGCCGGGTGCGCTTCAGGCACGTACACCACAATGTGAACCGGTTTGCGGGGCGCGTGGGCATCCGCGACATCGACACCTCGAACACTTCGCCGAACTCACCGATAGCTTCCTCGGTAAGCGGCTCCGCTACAAAGGAACTCAGCAAGTGAAAAATGAATCTTTGGCCAACGACATTTCCGACTTCTTGGGGCATGAGAGGTTCGGTACGATTCTTGCCGATCCGCCTTGGCGCTTCGCCAATCGCACTGGCAAGATCGCGCCTGAGCATCGCCGCCTCTCGCGATACGGGACTCTCACCCTAGAGGACATCGCGGCACTGCCCGTAGCCGACTACGCTAGAGACCGGGCTCACTGCTACCTGTGGGTGCCGAATGCTCTCCTTCCGGACGGGCTCCGTGTACTCGAATCTTGGGGTTTTCAGTACAAGACCAATTTGATCTGGCACAAAGTCCGGAAAGACGGCGGATCGGATGGCCGAGGTGTCGGGTTCTACTTCCGCAACGTGACAGAGATCCTATTGTTCGGCGTCCGAGGCCGGAAGGTCCGGACGCTTGACCCCGGTCGGAGCCAAGTCAATTTGATTGCCAGCCGGAAGCGAGAGCACTCCCGCAAGCCGGACGAGCAATACGACCTGATTGAGAGTTGTAGTTGGGGGCCTTACCTCGAGCTCTTCGGGCGCGGTACCAAGGCGAACTGGACGGTATGGGGAAACCAGGCAAAGGACTACACTCCTGATTGGCCGACCTACAGCCACAACTCGGCTGCCGCATCTCCGTGAACCTGTCCGATCTGGAGAGAATCGGCTTCAACGTAAGAACCGTCAACCACGCACTGGCCGTGCTCACGAACGACTTTTGTGGGCCGCTCGAGGAACTCTGTGCGTCGCTTGCTGCGATTCGCATCGAAGATGTCGAACTGATTCGAGGTGGCGGCGGTGAGTCCCAGCCGACGCAGCGTCTTCGGCGTGCTTTGGCGGCTCAAGGATGGGAGAAGCGGAAGATTCTCATTAGGAAGACAGTCGACGGCGAAGAACGTGCTGCGATTTCCCACGAAATCGACCATGTGCGTAGGGCTGCACAAGGAGTGGTGGCCCTGGAGATCGAATGGAACAACAAGGATCCCTTCTTCGATCGCGATCTTGAGAACTTCCAACGGCTTCATAGCGAGGGTGCCATCAGCGTGGGCGTTATCGTGACGCGCGGAGACTCGCTACAGGATGGTCTAGTGAGCATCGTAGCTCGGTTCGCTGTCAATCACGAGGTCACGGGCTTCGAGGATCTTCGGGGATTCGGTGTGGACCCGACGGCCCGCCAGCGCCGCATGGTCAAGGACACTGGAGCCGCTTTCGTGGATGCTTGGGCACGCAAGTTCGTAGGCGACAAGTTCGGGAGGGCGACAACCCACTGGGAGAAGCTTCACCAGCGGATAGAGAGAGGCGTTGGCAATCCGTGCCCGTTGTTGCTGCTTGGGATACCGGCGGCGTCGGTCCACGAGGCGAGGGCTGCGAACGAAGGCGAAACATGAGTAGTCCAAGCGCCACTCACTCGGCCGACTGTCGGGCAGATTCGAGTTTCCGTCGACCCGCCGGCGGAAGCGGACCAAGGTGTCACCGCCAGCCGTGGAACGGACTGACGACGTCAGCGCCAGCCCGGCAACCGCTGAAGGAGACACCATGTGCAGGAAATCCACGTCCTCTAGAACTTCGAGCCGCCCGCGGGGCACCGAGGAAGTGCGAGCGGCGGCACTTCAGTACGTGGAGAAGGTCAACGGTTCGACCATGCTCGCGCGGAGGCGACGGCCTGGCTGTTCGAGGAACTCACGACGAACGCGCAGCCGCGCAGTCGGGAGCCGGGAGCGGAGAAGGCGAGGGACCGCTGGCGGCTGCGCGAGGAGCGGATCGCGGCAGCCGCGTCTGGCTAGCTAGTCCGCTCCCCGTCCTTCTGCCAGAACGCGCCGCCCCGCCGGAGTCAGGCGGTAGCGCTGGTTCCGCGCACTCGGCGCCTCGGGACTCGTCATCTCGACCAAGCCGCCACTCATGGCGGGCCCGATGTATCCCTGCCGCAGCCACTTGCGGTCGCGCAAGCCCAGCGCATGGAGCAGTTCGCGCCCGGACATCTCGCCGTCGACTACGCGTATGAGCCGCCTAACCTGGGGGGTAACCTGGGGTGATTCCTGGGGGGCGGTCTGCTCCACAGCGGCCAGGATCGCGTCCAGCATGAAGGCGATGAAGCGCGTGCTTTCGCCATCCGCGGAGCTGAGTTCAATCGCCTCGTAGTACTGGCCCTGACGGGCGCGCACGACGCTTTCCACCGGCACGTGGGCGAACAGCGGCTTCCAGCGGGTGAGGATCAGGGTCTGCCAGAGTCGCCCGAGGCGACCGTTGCCGTCCTCGAAGGGGTGGATGAACTCGAACTCGTAGTGGAACACGGAACTGGCGATGAGCGGATGTTCCTCCGAATCTTGCAGCCAGCCGAGAAGGTCGGCCATCAGCCCCGGCACGCGGCCGGCCGGTGGACCGATGTGGTGGACGCCGTCGGGACCGATTACGCCCACCGCGCCGGCGCGGTACCGGCCCGGCGCCTCCACCAGCCCGGTCATCAGGATCTCGTGGGCCGTCAGCAGGTCGGCCTCGCTCGACGGCGCCCAGCGATCGAGGAGGTCGTAGGCCGCAATCGCGTTCCGCACCTCCTGGATGTCCTTCGGTGGCGCCACGACCCGCTTGCCGTCGAGGATCGCAGAGACTTGCTCTTCCGACAGCACGTTGCCTTCGATCGCCACGGAACCGTGCACCGTGCGAACGCGGGCCTCACGCCGCAACCGCAGGTCCAGCCCCAGTCCTGCGGCCTCGGCTCGACCGACCGCTTCGCCGACCTGTTCCACCTGGGACAGGA
This sequence comes from Candidatus Multivorans sp., assembly GCA_965247095.1. GTDB lineage: Bacteria > Acidobacteriota > Thermoanaerobaculia > Multivoradales > Multivoraceae > Multivorans. The sequence continues at coordinate 2,936,557 of OZ251997.1, forward strand.
TTGCGGACGTGATCGAGAAAGGCGGAGGCGTCACTGCGCTCATGACCCGAACTTTGGCACAGCACCCGCCGCGCACGAGATCCAAGCGCCGATCAATACCCGGCCCCGATACGATCCGGTGGACCGATGGAGGAAGACCCATGTGCAGAAACATCCGCGTCCTCTACAACTTCGAGCCGCCCGCCAACAGTGAAGAAGTACGCGCGGCGGCGCTCCAGTACGTGCGCAAGGTCAGCGGTTCGACCAAACCGTCACGCGCCAACGCGGCTGCCTTCGAGCAGGCTGTGGATGCCGTCGCGGAGGCGACCGCACGGCTGCTCGAGGAACTGACCACCACCGCGCCGGCCCGCGACCGCGAGGTCGAGGCGGAGAAGGCCCGCGAGCGCTGGCGGCAGCGCCAGCAGCGAATGGCCGCGGCTTCGGGCTAGGCGCCGGCGGCCGCCGACTCCGCCCGCATCACGTCGTCGTAGTAGTCGATGACCCGGCGCACGTAGGCGCGCTTCTCGAGGTAGCTGCCGGGGTAGAAGCTGCGCTTGAAGCCGTAGATGATCACGTTGCGGAGGTCGTCCTGAGACAGGTTGAAGGCCTTGCAGGCGGAGGCGATCTCGTTGGTCACCGTGGTGCGGGACATCAGCCGGTTGTCGGTGCAGAGGGTGACGGAGAGCCGGTCCTTGACCATCCGTCCGAAGGGGTGGTCGGCGAACTTGCGTAGGTGCTGGATGCTCTGCAGGTTCGAAGTGATGCAGACCTCGAGGGTGATGCGCCGGTCGCTGATGTACTGCGTCAGGTTGCGGATGTAGCGCTCGGGATCCTTCGTCGCCGTCGAGTTCGGGTTGTCGCGGCGTAGCCGGTCCACGTCGTAGAGATGCGTACCGTGGCCGATTCGGTCGGCGCCGAGCAGTGTGATGGCCTGGTAGATGCTCTCCGGCCCGTAGGCCTCGCCGGCGTGGACTGTCTTCATCAGGAAGTTCTGCTGCGCGAACAGGTAGGCGTCGCGATGGAGCGAAGCCGGATTGCCGGCTTCGGCGCCAGCCAGATCGAAAGCCACGATCGGCAGTCCGAGGCGGTCGCGCGCCTCGACCACCGCTCGGGCCAGCGACAGCGACGCCGCGGCGTGGACCTCCGGCTGCGTGAACCCCTGAAGGGCCGAGTACAGCCCGTGGTAGTAGGGGCTGTGCCCGGGGCCGAACATCCGCAGCGCGCAGGCGATGATCCCGTAGCGGAAGGGCGGTTCGGCGCCGCTCTTGACGCCGTCTGTGGCCTCATGCTCCTGTCGCACGCGGTTCAGGCCGCGGTCCACGGCCGCCAGCACGCCGGCCGTGTCGAGGTCCGGGCCGGTATGCAGTTGAGGCGCCAGCCGGACCTCGACGTAGCACACGCCCTCGGCCAGGTTGTCGACGCCGAGTTCGTAGGCCGTGCGTTCCAGCGCCTCGGCCGCGCACAGGGCCGGCGAGGTGTAGGAGAAGGCGCGGAGGTAGTCCTCCAGGTCGTCGTAGGTCTCCTTGAAGACGAGTTCCAGCAGGCCTTCCGGGGTCTGGGAAGGAAGCTCCAGACCGGCGTCGCGCGCCAGCTCGATCAGCGTGTCGAGCCGGAGGGAGCCGTCGAGGTGGACGTGGACATCGGTCTTCGGCAGCCTGCCGATCAGGTCGGCAGAGGGGACGGGTCCGTTCGGGTCAGTATGATTCGCGGTCTGCATAGCGCAGTGTACAGGCACCTGTGGATTGGCGACTCTTGTCAGGGAGCGAGACGATGACGACGACCAGACGTTCCTTTCTTGGTGGCATGAGCAGTCTCGGAGCAGTGCTGCGCGCCGAGTACCACAACGGCTGGCAACTCCCGCAGGTCACGGGCGCCGAGGCTTCGGCCGGCTGATTCGCGAGTTGCCACCCTGACCCTGCTCGAAGACTGCCGGCTTGGCGCCGCGACCATCCTGTTCGGCGAAGGCTCCGGCAAGTACCCCGACAACAACGCCCTGCTGGTGGAGGGCGCTGAGTCGACGATGCTGATCGACCCTTCGCTCGGCGTGCGCGCCCGCGGCCGGAGCGCCCTGCCCGCCGTCGACCTCGTGCTGCTCAGCCACTGCCACGAGGACCACACCGCGGCGCTGCCTCTGTTTCCGGACGCGCCGGTACACGTCCACGAGGAGGACCTGTGCGGCCTCCTCGACTTCGACGGGTTTCTGGGCATCTTCGGCGTCGAACCGGAGCGCCGCGAGGAGTACGGCCGGCACCTGCAGACCACGTTCTTCTACGAGCCCCGGCCCGACGCCGTCCCTTTCCGCGACGGCGATCTGTTCGACCTCGGCGGCGGCGTGTCGGTGCGGGTGATCCACACCCCGGGCCATACTCGGGGCCACTGCTGCTTCCTGATCGAGCCCGACGGCATCCTGTTCCTGGCCGACATCGACCTGACCGGCTTCGGCCCGTACTACGGGGACGACTGGTCGGACCTTGCCGCCTTCGAGCGTTCGCTCGACCTGGTGCGCGGCATCGAAGCGGCGCACTACGCCACCGGCCATCACATCGGTCTGCTCGAGGACCGGGCCGCCTACCTGGGCCGTCTCGAGCGCTACGGCGATCGCATCCGCGATCGCGAACGGCGCTTGCTCGAGTACCTGGGGCAACCGCGGACGATGGACGAGATCACGGACCACCGCTTCGTCTACCGTCCTCAGGACGCGGGCGCCGGGATCCCGAAGGTCGAGCGACGGAGCATGCAGCTCCACTTGGACCGGCTGCAGCAGGGCGGCCGGGTCGAGCGCAGTGGAGAGACGTATCGGGCGCTGCGTTAGCATTCCTGGCCAGGGAATCGCCGAGGAGGCCATTGATGAAGGTTGGGGTCGGTTGGTTCGGTTTGCCGGCGTTGTTGATGGCTGGAACTCTGGCCGCGGCGCCGCTGCCGGGTGAGGCCGGTGACGCCGGGCCGGTCGCCGAACGGCTCCTCGATCCGGACGACATCTACCCGGTGACCTCGGACCAGTTCCAGGGCATCCTGGATCACCATCGCGGCAAGGTGGTCATGGTCAACATCTGGGCTACCTGGTGTAAACCCTGCCTGGATGAACTGCCAGCCCTGAACGATCTGCAGAAGAACTACCGCGAGCGCGGTCTGCGGGTGCTCGCGGTCTCCGCGGACGATCCCAGGAAGATGAAGAAGATCCGGGAGTGCTTCAAGGAGCGCGCCCCCGATCTCACGTCCTACGTGGCGGTCGGGCCGCCGCCCGAGCAGGGGCGCAAGGGGAAGAAGCAGCGGTGGGAAGACTCGAGGAAGTTCATCCGCGCCTTGTACGAGGACTGGCCGTCCAAGTTCCCGACCACGTTGATCTTCGATGCGGAGGGCGAACTCAAAGAGACCGTGATCGGCGCGCGGAGCCACTTCCAGTTCGCGCTGCTGCTGGAAAGGATGTGGGGAGCCGACTTCTGACGCCGAAGCCCTGGCCTGTTGGCGGCGGGTCTATACTGCCAGTCAGGTTCCGTACCGGCTCCTTTCGGGGTCGGTCGCTGCGCCGGAAACAGGAGGTTCGATTGTCCGTCAAGAGAGTGGCCCCGACCTGGGTCTGGGCTTCGGTTCTGATTGCGGCCTTGCTTGCCGTTGCGCTGCCCGCGATCGCGGACGACGCGGCATCGGCGGAGCATCTGCTCGAACCGGACACGATCCACCCCGCGACCGCGGAGCAATTCCGGACGGTACTCGAGCACCACCGGGGCAAGGTGGTGATCGTCAACTACTGGGCCACCTGGTGCATCCCCTGCCTGCAGGAACTGCCCGAGCTCGACCTGCTGCAGGAGCGCTACGGCGACCGCGGCCTGAAGGTGATTGCCGTCTCGTTGGACGATCCGGAGAAGCTCGAGGACCGGGTGCGGCCGTTCTTCGCCAAGCGAGCGCCCGGCCTGGTCTCCTACCTCGCCACCGCCGGCGACAACTCGGTGGACTTCGTCACCTCGTTCGATCCCGAGTGGCCCGGGGCTCTGCCGACCACGATGTTCTTCGATCGCAGTGGCGAACTGACCAACATCCATCTCGGACGGATGCTGTACGCGGAGTTCGAAGAGGCGGTGCTCGAGTTGCTTGAGGCCGACGGGGGATCCTGATCCGGGTCGAGCGAGCCCGCACGGTGTCTCGCCGACATCGGCAACCCTACAGAAACGTGGGCATCCTGCCCGCTCACCGAACGTGGCATCCTGCCCGCACCCGGCCTTGCCGGGCGAGAGCCCGGAAGCTGCGGACTGCTTCCCGGTGTTGTCGGTTTTGGGCGCCGAGACAGAGGCGCTTAGGAGGGACGCGAATGTCAGACCCGGTCTTCGAGCACTTCGGCTTTTCCGACGAGTACGGTCCGGAGAAGGTCGTCACCCTGTACGAGCCGCGGTGCGGCCTGCAGGGGATCGTCGTCATCGACAACAGCGCCGCCGGACCGACGATGGGCGGCATCCGCATGGCGGCCGACGTCTCGGTAGAGGAGGTCTGCCGGTTGGCGCGGGCCATGACGTGGAAGAACGCGATGGCCAGTCTGCCTCACGGCGGCGGCAAGGCGGGCATCCGCGCCGACCCACGGTCGCCGAACCGGGAGGCCTTGGTGCGGCAGTTCGGCCGGGCGATCAGGCAGTTGGTGGACTACATCCCGGCCCCGGACATGGGCACGGACGAGACCGCGATGGCCTGGATTCGCGACGAGGGCGGCTGCTCGGTCGGCCTGTCCAAGGCGCTGGGCGGGATCCCTCTCGACGAGGTTGGTTCGACCGGTTTCGGTCTCGCCATCGCCGCCGAGGTGGCCGAGGAGGCGGGCGTTGTGAGACTCGAAGGCGCCACGATCTCGATCCAGGGTTTCGGCAACGTCGGTCGACCGGCGGCCCGGTTCCTGGCCGAGCGGGGCGCGCGGCTCGTCGCGGTCACCGATCTCGACGGCACGATCCATGACCCGAACGGCATCGACATCGACGAACTCGTGGCGACGATGGATGCGACCGGCGGGGTGACCGCCTACCCGCGCGGCAGCCGGGTGGAAGGCGACGCCTTCCTGGACCTGGAGGTCGACTTCTTGGTGCCGGCGGCGCGTCCCGACGTGATCGACAGCGGCAATGCGGGCCGCGTAGGCTGCAAGGTCGTGCTCCAGGGGGCGAACATACCGGTCACGCCGGCCGGCGAACGGATTCTCCACGACCGTGGTGTTCTCTCGATTCCCGACTTCGTCGCCAATGCCGGCGGCATCATCTGCGGCGCGGTCGGGTACGCGGGCGGCTCGGAGAGGCAGGCGTTCGAGAGAATCGAGGACACGGTGCGCGAGAACACCCGCGAGGTGCTGGAACTGGCCCGGACCGAGGGATGCCTGCCGCGCGAGGCGGCGATGGGTATCGCGCAGCGACGCGTCTCGGAAGTGATGGCCTATCGCCGCGCCGACTAGCGGCAGGTCGAAGTCGACACGGAATGAAGCCCCACAACGCACTCGCCGAACCGGCGGTCGACCGGCGGTCCGAGCGGCGCGGCGACGCCGAGTGGCTTGCGGGGCGCCTCGCCGACCCCGAGAGCCTGCTGACTGTCGTGTGGCGGGAGCGCAGTCTGGTCATCGACGCCCATGGCGATCGCGCGCCGGCGCCGGGGACGGTGCCTGTGACCGCGGCATCGGCGCTGGTCGAGCAGACGGAGGAACTCGTCTACCTGGGTGACGCGGCCGGCCGGAGCTACTTCTCGATCGACCTTTCCGACCGGGACGATCCGCTTCCGGGAGCGTTGCGGGGCGCTGGTCGGTTGGTCGATCTGCGCCAGGTCGGTTCCGCGATGAGCGGTCCAGACGGCAACCTGCTTGCCTACGCCCGGGCTATGGCGACCTGGCATCAACGCCACCGCTTCTGCGGCCGTTGCGGCGCGGCGACGTCAAGCCGGAACGCCGGTCACTTGCGGGTGTGCACCGGCTGCGGCGCCGAGCACTTCCCGCGCACGGACCCCGCGGTGATCATGCTGGTGCACACGTCGAGCGGCGGCGACGACTCGTGCCTGCTCGGCCGCCAGGCCACCTGGCCGCCCGGCATGTTCTCGGCCCTGGCGGGCTTCGTCGAACCTGGTGAGAGCCTGGAGAGCGCCGTGGCGCGCGAGGTCCAGGAAGAAACCGGCATCGCCGTCGACACCGTGGAGTACCACTCCTCTCAACCGTGGCCCTTCCCGACCTCGATCATGCTGGGCTTCTACGCCACGTCCCCCGGCGGCGACGTGCAGGTGGACACCGAGGAACTCGAGCACGCGGTCTGGGTGAGCCGCTCCGACCTCGAGTACGCGATCAGAGCCCGCGAGGTGCGGTTGCCGCTGCCGCTCTCGATCGCTCGCAGGCTGATCGACGACTGGCTGCGCGGGCTCGCGTAGCATGGGTCGGCAATGACCCTCGACTCCACGAACGGCGCCGCCGGCAGCCAGCCGATCGACCGCCTGGGACGACCGATCCGCGATCTGCGCATCTCGGTCATCGACCGCTGTAACTTCCGTTGCACGTTCTGCATGCCGGCGGACCGGGAGTACAAGTTCCTGCCCAGGCAGCAGTTGATGACCTTCGAGGAGATCGAACGCCTGGTGCGGCTGTTCGTCGAGCTCGGCGTGCGCAAGATCAGGCTCACCGGCGGGGAGCCGCTCCTGCGCCGGGACATCGAGGACCTTGTCCGGCGCTTGGCCGCCACCCCCGGCATCGACGACTTGGCCCTGACCACGAACGGCGTTCTGCTCGGGGCCAAGGCGCAGGCGCTCGCCGACGCCGGCCTCAACCGGGTCACGGTCAGCGTCGAGTCGCTGCGGGACGACGTCTTCGGCCGCGTCAACGGTCTTGGACACGGCGTGCAGCAAGTGCTCGACGGCATCGACGCCGCGGCCGACGCCGGTCTCGGCCCGATCAAGATCAACACGGTCGTCATGCAGGGCACCAACGAGGACGAGGTCGCCGACATCGCGGGCTACTTCAAGGAGCGAGGCCACATCGTGCGCTTCATCGAGTTCATGGACGTCGGCACCGTGAACGACTGGAGCCTCGACCGCGTAGTGACGGCGGCCGAGATCACCGACCGGATCGCCGAACGCTGGGCCTTCGAGCCGGTCGGCCGCGCCCAACCGAGCGACGTCGCCGAGCGCTTCCGCTACCTCGACGACGGCGTCGAGTTCGGCGTCATCTCCTCGATCAGCCGCCCCTTCTGCGGCGACTGCGCCCGGGCGCGCCTCTCCTCCGACGGCCGCCTCTACACCTGCCTGTTCGCCGACACCGGCCCCTCGATACGGGATCGCCTCCGCTCCGGCGTGACGGACGAAGAGCTGCTCGCCTTCCTTGCCGGCCACTGGCGCGGCCGCGAGGACCGCTACTCCGAGATCCGCGCCGAACGCCTGCGCGCGGGTTTGCGGACGCCGGCGGAGCGGGTGGAGATGTTCCGTATCGGCGGGTAAAGCGAGAGCTTCACGCCGTTGCGTATACTAGCGCACCGTTGGGAGCCCCGGTGGGCGGCACGTCGGGCGAACACGCTCTAGGGTCAGGAGTCGTTCCGGATGGCAGTGGCATCAGGTTTGGCATGGTTGGGCTGACGAAGGAGGCCATAGGCGCGGCCGCGTGCCCTTCGTTCAGACCGCCGCACGGAGTCGATGGGATGATCGATGCGGCCAAGCGTTGCCTGCTGAAGCAGCAGAACCCGGATGGCCACTGGTGCGGCGAACTGGAGGGCGACACGATCCTGGAGTCCGAGTACGTGCTGCTGCTGTACTTTCTGGGCCGGGGGACCGATCCGCAGACATCCAAGTGCTGCCAGCGAATCCGCGGCCAACAACTGAAGAGCGGTGGCTGGTCGATCTACCCGGGCGGTGGGACGGATGTTAGTGCTTCGGTCAAGGCGTATCTGTGCCTGAAGCTCGACGGGGACGATCCGGAAGCGGCCCACATGCTGGCCGCGCGACGCGCCATCTGCTGCGCGGGCGGACTTCAGGCCTGTAACTCGTTCACGAAGCTCTATCTGTCGATCTTCGGCCTGTGGAGTTGGCGGCGGGCGCCATCGGTGCCGCCCGAGATCGTCCTGCTGCCGCGCTGGTTCTACTTCAACCTGTACGAGATGTCTTCCTGGTCACGGGCGATCCTCGTGCCCCTGTCGGTGATCTGGGCGCTGAAGCCCAGCGCGCCGCTTGCAGTTGGCCTGGACGAGTTGCACACCAGCGTGTTGCCCAGCCGTCGCCGGCTGACCGCTTTCGAGCGGGGCTGGTCTGTTGTTTTCCGCGCAGTGGACCTGCTGATCAAGTCTGTCGAGGACGTCGGCCCAGTCGCTCCCTGGCGACGCCGCGCACTCAAAGCGGCCGAGCGGTGGTTGGCTGCACGGATCGGAGAATCCGGCGGCCTTGGGGCTATCTTCCCGGCGGTCGTCAACGCGGTCATCGCCCTGCGATGCCTTGGCTACGACGAGGATCATCCCCTCGTGGCCAGTCAACTGCGCGAACTCGAGAGGTTTGGGATCGAAGAGGAAGGCGAACTCCGTATACAGCCTTGCTTCCCGCCGGTTTGGGACACGGCGCTGTCGGCGAACGCTCTTCTGGCAGCGGGCGAGGACGCCTACAGTGACCCGATGCAGGACAGCCTGTGTTGGCTGCTCGACCGAGAAGTGACGGTCGCCGGGGACTGGCAGCACAAGAGTCTGCAGACAGCTCCCGGCGGCTGGTTCTTCGAGTACCGGAATGAATCCTACCCGGACTGCGACGATACGTCGGAGATCCTGTTCCTGCTCGCTCGCCTCCACGGTCGGGACGCGGAGACGGAGGCCAGGCGGCGGGCCGCGGCAGCCCGGGGGTTGCGCTGGCTGCTGGGCCTGCAAAACCCGGACGGCGGGTGGGCGGCCTTCGACCGCCGCTGCGACAAGAAGGTCCTCACCCTCATTCCGTTCGCCGACCACAACGCGATGATCGATCCCAGCACGTCGGATATCACCGCGCGCGCGATCGTGGCCCTGCTGGCGCACGGCCACCCGGTCTCGAATCCACCACTCCGGCGGGCGACGGCTTTCCTGCTCCGAGAGCAGGAGGCCGACAGCTGTTGGTACGGCCGCTGGGGGGCGAACTACATCTATGGCACGTGGCTGGCGTTGAGCGCTCTTCGGCGGATCGCCGACGGCCTCGAGGCGGACTTGGTTGGCGCCGGCGCAGACGGGAGCAAGAATGGCGCTTCCCGGTTGATGAGCCAGCGCTTCGTGAATCGGCTAGCCGGCGCCATTCAGCGCGGACGTGACTGGCTGCTCAGTGTGCAGAACGGGGACGGAGGCTGGGGTGAGTCTCTGAACTCCTACGACGACCCGCGCACCCGCGGTCAAGGCTCAAGTACGGCCTCCCAGACGGCCTGGGCCATGCTCGGTGTCATGGCGGCTTCCGAGCCGCAGCTGGCGGGCGGCGGCGCCGGTCGCGTCCCTCGGGCGCTGGAACGAGGCGTGTCCTTCCTTTCGGAGAGGCAGCGGCAGGATGGTTCGTGGTATGACCGGGAATGGACCGGCACCGGCTTTCCCCGCGTCTTCTATCTCCGGTACCACCTCTACGCTCAGTACTTCCCCCTTGAGGCGTTGGCCGCCTACCGCCGCCTCGGCCTGGCGGATTGGTCGGGGCCGGTGAACTGAGAACGGCGCCGAACAATGCGAACCCCACTCCATATGGTGACGGACAACGTCAAGCACCAGGTGCGCAACGCCCTGGCGGGCAACCGCCGCTATCCCTTCGTCCTCATGCTGGAGCCCCTGTATACCTGCAACCTGGCCTGTATCGGCTGCGCGGTGGAACGCCATACCGGCAAGTTGAAGGATCGTCTGCCGGTGTCAGATTGTCTCGACGCGGTCGATGTGACCGCGGCTCCTGTGGTTTCGATCTGCGGCGGCGAGCCGACGGTCTACCCCGAACTTCCGGAGCTGATCGAGGGCATCATCGCCCGGCGTCGGCATATCTACCTTTGCACCAACGCGTTGCTCCTGGACACCAAGGTCTTCGACCGTGTCGCGCCGAACAAGCGGTTGACGCTGAACATCCATCTGGATGGCATGAGGGAGACCCACGACTACGTCTGCGCTCGCGAGGGCGTGTTCGACAAAGCGGTCGAAATGCTCAGGACGGCCAAGGAACTCGGTTACCACGTCACCACCAACACGACGGTGTTCAAGGAGACGAAGATCGATGAGGTCGAAGAGCTATGCCGGTTTCTGCGAGATCTCGGCGTCGACGGCATCCTGATCTCGCCGGGCTACCAGTACCAGTCAGTGGGCCGGGACATCTTCCTGAGTCGCCAGGATACCGAGCGGAAGTTCAAGCGCATCCTCGAGATCGCGGACGGTTACAAGCTGACCTCGACCCCGATGTTCCTGGAGTTTGCCGCCGGTCTCAGGGACTACTCCTGTTCACCGTGGAGCACCGTGACCCGCACGCCCATGGGTTGGAAGGGACCCTGCTACCTGATCGGCAAGCGCTACTACCCGACGTATCAGGAGTTCTGGGAAGAGACGGATTGGAGCTACTGGGAGTCGCGTCAGGACCCGCTATGTCGTAACTGTGCGATGCACTCGGGCTTCGAAGCATCGGTCGTGCGCGAGATCCACAAGAGCCCACGCGACGCAGTGCGTTTGGCTGCATGGTACGTGACCGGCTGAGCGATCGACTGCGCCGCCACTCGGGGTTTCCAGTCCGCGTCGTGCGCTCTCAGTGACGGTCCTGGTCACCGGCGGCACCGGCTTCGTCGGCGCGCACGTCGTCCGGGCGCTGCTCGCCCGCAGGGACGACGTTCGTTGCTTGGTAAGAGCCGCCTCAGACTGCGCCAATCTCGAGGGCCTGGACGTGCAATTGGTCGAGGGCGATCTGCGGGCCAGGGCAAGCCTCGACGCGGCCTGCGGAGACTGCGAACAGGTGTACCACTGCGCTGCGGACTATCGGCTGTACGTCCGTGACCCCAACCAACTCTACGCCTCGAATGTCGACGGAACACGGAACTTGCTGGCCGCCGCAGCGAAGTCCGGCGCCCGGCGCATTGTCTACACGAGCTCGGTCGGCGCCCTCGGGTTGGAACCCGGCGGCCAGCCGGCGACCGAGGCCACGCCAGCCACCGAGGCGTCCATGGTCGGGCATTACAAGCGAAGCAAGTACCTCGCCGAGCGCGTCGCCGAACGAGCCGCGAGGGACGGTGTGCCCGTGGTCATCGTCAACCCCTCTACACCAGTCGGCGAGCTGGACATCAAACCGACGCCGACTGGACGGATCGTGGTCGACTTTCTGAACCGCCGCATGCCGGCCTACGTTGACACGGGACTGAATTTGATCGATGTCCGCGATGTCGCCCACGGTCACCTGCTGGCGGCCGAGCGTGGCCGCGTGGGTGAGAAGTACATCCTCGGGCACCGAAACTTCACCCTGCGGGAGTTGTTGCACCTCCTGGCCGAGATCACCGGCCTCAGGGCGCCGCGTTTGCGGCTGCCGCATTGGCTACCGCTCGTCTTCGCCGCTGCTGGTACCGGCTGGGCGGAGGTTACCGGAGGGGAACCGCGGGTTTCGCTCGAGAGCGCGCGCATGGCCCGGCGCCGGATGTTCTTCGACGCCGCCAAGGCGGTTCGAGAGTTGGGGCTGCCCCAAACGCCAGTCGTCAACGCGCTGGAGCGGGCGGTCGGATGGTTCGAGGCGAACGGGTACGTGCGGAAGCCGTGACGAGATCGGCGACTGGACTGGGGTCACATTGGGCGGCGTGCCCGGGGCGGCCATGACGGCCATGGGACGTTCCGGTGCCGGCGCCCGAACCGTCTACCTCGCTGCGATGAGGTTCGAGGTTGCGGCCTTGCTCAGACGCCTCGAGGACGCGCGCCGCGTTCCCGGGCCGGGGGGATCGCCCGCTGTGGTGGGGCGTATTGGCGGCGCCGACGTGGTGATCGCCGTATCCGGCGTCGGCGCGCGCCGTGCCCGAGCGACGGCCGACTGGTGTGTCCGTCTGGCGGCGCGCGACACGTGTCGGCAGGCGGTGTGGATCGGTGTCGCCGGCGCCCTGTCGCCCGATCTTGCGGTCGGCGACCTGGTGGCGGCCGAGAGCGTCGTGGCAGAGGACGGCTCCACCGGTCTTGACCTGGATGCGGACTTGGCCGCCCAGCTTGCGACTCGGGGCTGCGTCCTCGGCCGGTTGGTCACCGTGCCCGGCCTCGTGGTCCGAGCCGAAGAGAAGGCGGCGCTTTGGCGTCGGACGGGAAGCGTGCCGCTGACCGCAGTGGATATGGAGACCTGGGAGGCGGCGCGGCTGTTTCAAGCTGCCGGTGTCCGTTTCGCTGCGGTGCGAGCGATCAGTGACACGGCGGCGGAGAATCTGCCAGCGGTGCTCGAAGCGGCGATGCGGTCCGATGGCAGGTTGAACCGGAGCTTGATCGCCCGCCGCGCATTGCTGCAGCCGGCAAGTTGGGCGGCGCTCGGCCGGCTGCGCCGTGCGGCGGCTGCTTGCGCCGAACCGCTTGCCGCGGCCGCGGCTTCGCTCGCGTGATGCCATCCACTCCCTCCTCTGGCGTCGATCGCCGGCGACGCTGGCAGCCCACCAAGGAGAGGTACCTAAGGTCGTTGCGCTCAAGGTGTTGCGGTAGACTGACCGGATGATCTTTGGCCTCCCCTCGTAGCGTGAGCACCCGGCCCCTGTTGGCAGCCGCGGAGGGAGAGCGCGACCGCAAGGCTGAGCACATCCGGCTGGCGCTTGATCGGCGCATGCAGGTCGAGCGGAGCTACTTCGACGACTACCGGTTCGAGCATCGGGCGCTGCCCGAGATCGACTTCGATGATGTGAGGATCGGCGCCGAGTTCCTGGGGCGGGAGCTGAAGGCGCCGCTGCTCATTTCGTGCATGACCGGGGGCACGGGGGTTGCGGAGCAGATCAACCGGCGTCTGGCGGAGGCGGCCGAGGCGGGGCGCGTTGCTCTGGGAGTCGGGTCGCAGCGCAAGGCGATCGACGATCCGGAGACGGCGGCGACGTTCCGGGTTCGGGAGTTCGCGCCGAACGTGCCGATCCTGGCCAACCTGGGCGCGGTGCAACTGAACTACGGCTACGGCATCGACGAGTGCCGGGCGGCGGTCGACATGGTCGAAGCGGACGCCCTGGTGCTGCACTTGAACGCGCTGCAGGAGGCGTTGCAGCCGGAGGGGCAGTTGAACTTCCGGGGCCTGCTGCCGAAGATTGCGCGTGTGGTCGAGGCGATGGAGGTGCCGGTGATCGTCAAGGAGATCGGTAGCGGCATCTCCGGGACGGTCGGCCGGGAGTTGGCGAACGTTGGCGTCCGGATCCTGGATACGGCGGGTGTGGGCGGTACGAGCTGGGCGCGGATCGAGGCGGCGCGGGCCGACGAGATCGTGCTCGGCGAGCGCTTCGCCGACTGGGGGCTGCCGACGCCGGAGTCGATCCGCCAGTTGGCCCAGGTGCCCGGTGTGCAGGTGATCGGCAGCGGCGGCCTCCGGTCGGGCATCGACGCCGCGAAGGCGCTGGCGCTCGGCGCCGACATCGCCGGCATGGCCTTCCCGTTCCTGGAGGCTGCGAACGCGTCGACCGCCGCGGTGATCGATCGGATCGATCGCACAGCCTTTGAGCTGCGCATCTCCATGTTCTGCACCGGGGCTGTGGATGTCGCGGCATTGCGCCGGGCGCCCTTGCTGCGCGGGAGTGGCGATGGCTGATCGACTGAGTCCTGAGCTCGAGACGGCGGCGGCCGAGATGGCCGGCGCAGAACGCGGATTCCACCGGTTGCCGCAGGATCTCGACGCGACGGCAAAAGCCGCGGTTCGGCGTCGGGCCCTGGACCTCGCGAGCGGCAGCGGGCCGCTCAGCGCCATCGGCAGCTACACCCTGGACGACGAACGAGCGTCCAGTCAGCACTGCGAGAACTTCATCGGCGCCGCCCAGGTGCCGATGGGCGTGGCCGGCCCGGTCCTGGTGCGGGGCAGCGAGATCGACGGCACGGTCTTTGTACCGATGGCGACCACCGAGGGCGCCCTGCTCGCGAGCGTGAACCGCGGCTGCCGCGCGATCACCGCGGCCGGCGGCGTCACCGTGTTCGTCGAGGACATCGGCATGACCCGGGCGCCGGTCTTCCGTACCAGCGGGATCAAGGAGAGCCGGCGCCTGCTCGACTGGCTGCAGGCGAACGAGGAGACGGTCCGCGCCAAGGCCCAGGAGACGAGCCGCTATCTGAAGCTGCTCGAGATCCGCCCTTCGGTGGTCGGCAGCACGGTCTTCTTGCGGTTCCGCTTCGCCACCGGCGACGCGATGGGCATGAACATGGTGACGATCGCCGTCGACCGCGTCGTGTCCGAACTCATCGAACCGGAGACCGGCGTCGAGTGCGTCGCTCTCTCCGGCAACTACTGCGTCGACAAGAAGCCCTCCGCGGTCAACTACCAGCTCGGACGCGGTAAGCGCATCCACGCCGAAGTCGTACTCGACGAGTTGACCGTGCGCAAGGTGCTCAAGTCGGAGGCGAAGGCGCTCCAGGATGTCGCCTACCGCAAGAACCTTCTCGGTTCGGTGGCGGCCGGCGCGCTCGCCTTCAACGCCCAGTTCGCCAACGTGCTCGCGGCGGTGTTCGTGGCCTGCGGCCAGGACGTCGCCCACGTGGTCGAGGGTGCGATGGGCGTTGCGTCGTTCGAGGCTCGGGACAACGGATCGGTCTACGCTTCGGTCTACATGCCGGACGTGCCGTTGGCCGCGATCGGCGGCGGCACGGGTCTGGACACGCAGCGCGAGGCGCTCGAGGTGATGGGCGTGAGGCCCGACCGGGATCGGCCCGGTGCGGCGGTGCGGCGCCTGGCCGAAATCGTCGGCGCGGTCGTCCTGGCCGGCGAACTCTCGCTGACCGCGGCGTTCACCTCGCGCGATCTGGCGCGGGCGCACGAGCGGCTGGCCCGCTCTGGCCCGGCGAACGAGGACTGATCGCCGGCCATGGCCGACGCCACATCGGTGCGGCTGAGCGTGCCCGGGAAGGTGATCCTGATGGGCGAGCACGCCGCCGTCTACGGGCGACCGGCGGTGGTGGCTGCTGTTGATCGTCGGCTTGAGGTGGAAGCGTGTCTGGGGCCGGTCAGCCGCGGGTTGGTGCGCGGCCGGGTTCGTCTCGACCTGCCGGACATCGATGTCCTGGAGGAGCATTCCTGGTCGGAAGTGGAGGAGTTCGCGAACCGGGCACGCCGGCGCTGGCGCGCGTTCCAGGCCGGGGAAGAGTCCTTCCGGGCGGATCGTGATCGCAACGCCCTGGTCCGCATCGCGGTCGGTGAGGCGCTGGCATCGTTGGCGCCGCCGGCGTTGGCCAGCTTGCAGAAGCGGTCGCTCGAACTGCGGCTGCGGTCGGCGATCCCGGTCGGCGCCGGGCTGGGCAGTTCGGCGGCGGCCGCGGTTGGCGTGGTCGCTGCGGTGCGGGCAGTGGCGGGTGGCTTCGACGGAGACGAACTCGCGGCGATCGAGGGCGCTGCGCTCGAAGTCGAACGGCGTCAGCACGGGTTTCCGTCGGGGATCGACAGCGGTACGGTCCTGCGTGGCGGCGTCCTCCTCGTGCGACGCGAGGGCGAAGAGCTGCGCTGCGATGACCTGCCGCAGCGGGATTGGCTGCGATGCGGCACCCTGATCGTCGATAGCGGAACGCCCGGTCAGACGACGGGCGCCGTGGTCACGACCGTTCGCATGCGCTACGAACGGGATCCCGATGGGGTTGCCGAGGTGCTCGACCGCATCGGCGCGGCGGCGGAGGCCTTTCGCGAGGCCCTCGTCGCGGACAGGGAGCCTCAGGCGGCGGCTGCGATCGCGGCGGGGCACCGCGGCCTGGTTGATCTCGGCGTCGTACCGCCGGCGATCGCGACGCGGATCGGCCGGGTCGAGGCTGCGGGCGGCGCCGCGAAGGTCTCGGGCGCCGGCGCGTTCGAGGGCGAGTCGGCGGGAGCGCTGGTCTGCATGCTCGGGGGACGGGACGTGGGTACGGTCGAAGGCCTGTCGGATCTCGCGCCGGTCGATGCGGCCATAGGCGCCGAGGGTCTGCGGTTCGAGGACTGACCTTGGGAGCCGAATGCGGCCGACCTGCCGGCGTTTCCAAGGCGGCTGTGCGGCGGCTGTAGGCTCGGCAGCGAATCATGAGTTCCACCTTCGAACCGGCGCGCGAGCCGGGCCCGGTGACCGCGGAGGCGCCGTCGAACATCGCCTTCATCAAGTACTGGGGCGCCCGCGATCTCGAAGGCGATTCTGAGGGTCCGGTGCCGTTCAACCGATCCCTGTCGATGACCCTCGACGCGTGCCGTTCCATCTGTTCGGCGTCGCCGCTCCCGGACGGCAGGGACGACGAGATCTCGTGGCTGGACAAGCCGGCCGGCGACCGGCCGGGCGCCCCGGTCGAGCCGCCCCCGGCCTTCGTCGAGCGCACGAAGCGGCACCTCGACCGGCTGCGCGAGTGGTCGCGTCAGACCGCGGCGCCGTACGCAGGCGGGTTCCGGATCGCGACGTACAACACCTTCCCGACGGCTGCCGGCATCGCCTCGTCGGCTTCCGGTTTCACGGCCTTGACGCTTGCCGTCGCGACCTGCATGGGCTTCGACCTCGCGCCGCGAACGCTCTCCGGGCTGTCGCGGAGCAGCGGGTCGGGTTCGGCCGCGCGTTCCGCCTGGGGCGGCTACGTGGAGTGGCCGGACGCGGACAGCAAGGCGGCAGTTCAGATCCTGGACGAGCGGGCCTGGGTGCTGTGCGATCTGGTCGCCGTCGTCGAGACCGGGGCGAAGAAGGTGTCGTCGCGGGACGGCCACCGGCGGGCCGAGAGCAGTCCATACTTCGCGCCGCGTCTGGCCGCGCTCGACGGAAGGCTGGAGCGGGTGCGCGCCGCGTTGTGTGGCCGCGACTTCGAGGCGCTCGGCGACGCGGTCGAGGAGGAGGGGATCGAGCTGCACCTGATCGCGATGTCCTCCCGGCCGCCGGTCTACTACTGGTCGCCGGGGACGATCGAGGTGCTGGCGGCGGTCCGCGGCTTGCGGGCCGACGGCGTTGCCGCCTACGCCACGATGGACGCCGGCGCGAACGTCCACGTGATCTGCCAACCGGCCGATGCGCCGCAGGTGGCGGACCGGTTGGAGGCGCTCGACAGCGTCCAGTACGTCCTGCGCGACCGCACCGGGGGCCCGCCGGTGTGGCGGAGCGGCGCCGAACTCTGATCATGGCCGCCGGCTCGAGGCAGGAAGAGACCGATGCGCGCGGTCGGTTGAGCGTGACCCTGGTCAAGCTCGGCGGCAGCCTGATCACCGACAAGACGAAACCGCGCACCGTCGAGAGGGAGCATTTGGGTCGCCTAGCGGCCGAGATCGCCGCCGGGTGGTCGGGCGGCGGCCTGATCGTCGGCCACGGCAGCGGCTCCTTCGGTCACCCGGAGGCGCGGGCGGCCGGCCTGGTCGGAGGCGCTGGCGGTCGGCGGCTCGACTCGCCGGCGGACCGCATGGGCATCGCCCGCACGCAGTCCGCTGCACAGGCTCTGCACCGGACGATCGTCTCCAGTCTGATCGATGCCGGGGTGCCGGCGTACTCCCAGCCGCCGTCCGGATTCCTGGTCGCGGAGGACGGCAAGCCGCACGGTGATCCCCCCGCGCCCCTGGCCGAAGCTCTGCGGTCGGGCCTGGTGCCGGTAACCATGGGTGACGTGGCGATCGACCGCCGGCGCGGGGCGGCGATCGTCTCGACCGAGACGGTGTTCGAGTTCCTGGCCGGCGCGCTGCCTGCGCTCGGGATCGAGGTGCGGCGCGCCTTGTGGCTGGGTGTTGTGGCGGGCGTCCTGGATGACGCGGGACGGCTGATTCCGCGCATCGACGAGACGAACATCGAGGCCGCTTCGGCGGCCGCCGGCGGTTCGGCGGCGGTCGACGTGACCGGCGGCATGGAGCACCGCCTGGTCACCGCATGGCGTTTGGCCCGGGGCGGCGTGGAGTCGCTGATTCTCGACGGCCGCGAGCCGGGCCTGCTGGAATCCGTGCTTCGGCATCCGGGACGGGCGGCGGAAGTCGCCGGTACACTCGTCCGTTCCAGCGAACGACCCTGGAGATCGCCTACGTAGGCACGCGCGGCCGCCACGCCACGTGCCGTTCCGACATCATGAACATGCGCGCGAGCAGCACAGTCGAGGACTACCTGAAGTGCATCTTCCGGGCCGAGCAGGAGGCGCGGCAGAGCGGGCAGGACCTCGTGCCCATGGGCCGGATCGCGGCTCTCCTGGAGGTGGCGCCGGCTTCGGTCACCGCGATGATGAAGACCCTGGCCGAGTCCGGTCTGGTCGCCTACGAGCCCTACAGCGGTGTGCGGCTGGCGCCCGCGGGCCGCAAGCTGGCGGCGCACGTCCTCAGGCGGCACCGGCTGGTCGAGCTGTTTCTGGTCAACAAGATGGGGTTCGACTGGAGCGAGGTTCACTCCGAAGCCGAACTGCTCGAGCACGCGGTTTCCGAACGGATGATCGAGCGGATGGACGAGATGCTGGGCCATCCGTCAGTCGACCCGCACGGCGATCCGATCCCCAGGGCAGACGGCCACATCGAGATCGTGGATCATCCCAGCCTTCTGAAGTGCGCGCTGAACTGCACGGTCGAGGTCGTGCGGGTCACCGATCAGGACGCCGAGTTCCTGCGCTTCGCCGAGCGCGAGGGTCTGACGCCGGGGAAGTCGGTCGAGGTGGCGGCGCGGGACGAGACCGCGGGCAGCGTCGCGGTGATCTCCGGGACGCGACAGCTCAGCCTGGGCTTCCCGGCCGCCTCCAAGGTGCTGGTGCGAGAGGCGCCGTGAGCTAGCGCGGCAGAACTCCCAGAGGCCGGCGCTCCGCGCCGGATGCGGGCAAGATGCCCGCGTTCCCAGGTCGGATCGTTCTGCCGCGCTAGGCCGCCGTCTCGCCGCCGGTCGGGGTGACCACGAACAGCGGATCGCCCCGGTCGACGGTCTGACCGACCTCGACCAGGAGCTTGTCCAGGCGGCCATCGATCTCCGACTGGATCTCGTTCTCCATCTTCATCGCCTCGAGCACGAGGACACCCTGGCCGGAGGCCACTTCCTCGCCTTCGCCGGCGAGCACCGCGGTCACGCGGCCGGGCATGTAGGCCGTGGCCTCGAACACGCCGTCCTCGGGCTGCTGTGCGGCGGCGGCGAAGTCCCGCGACCGGGGGTCGATCACCCGCAGTTCGGATCCGTCGACGACGTAGACGCCCTTGCCGAGGGCGCGCACACTCGCGGTCGCCTGGCGTCCGTTAACGATCACGCTCAGCATGTCCGGCCGGCCCACCGTCGCGGCGTCGACCCGGTACTCGCGGCCGTCGACGGCAATGGTCCAGTTGCCGTCCGCTTCGGCCTGGGCCTCGACCAGAACTTCACGGTCGGCGCTGGCGACGATCAGTTCCAAGTCGTTCCCCGCCTGCTGTCGCGGCGCGCGGCGAGCTGCCAGTTGGAGCGCGTCGCGTCGCTCTTGGACGTCGCCGCGGCGCCGTTCGCGTGGTTGCGCCCGAGGTGGGCTAGGACCGCTGCCAGCACCGGCAGGTCGCCTTCAAGCGTGTCGCCGTTCGCGGTGGGCGCCCGGAGGTCGCCGTTCTCCAGCTTGCGGTCGAGCATAGAGATGTCCATGTTGCCGGCGAGGAAGTCCTCGTCTTCGAGCAGCAACTCGAACAGGGCCAGGTTGGTGCGGATGCCCTCGACCCGGGTTTCGGCCAGGGCCCGCCGCAACCGCGCCAGGGCGTGGGCGCGGTCGCGGCCCCAGACGATCAGCTTGGCGAGCAGGGGGTCGTAGTGGATCGTGACCTCGGCGCCCTCGTAGACGCCGCAGTCGTTGCGGACCCCCGGACCTTCGGGCAGGCGGAGCAGCTCGATCCTCCCGGGCGACGGAGCGAAGCCCCGGAACGGATCCTCCGCGTAGAGGCGGACCTCGACCGCATGGCCGCGGGGTTCGATGCCGCTGCGTAGCGCTTCCGGCAGCGCCTCGCCGGCGGCAATGTCCAGTTGCGCGTCCACGATGTCGATGCCCGTGACCGCTTCGGTCACCGGGTGCTCGACCTGGATTCTGGTGTTCATCTCGAGAAAGTAGAACTCGCCGTCGGGGTCGAGAAGGAACTCGACCGTGCCGGCGCCGACGTAGTTCACGGTTTCGGCGGCGCGCACCGCGGCCGCGCCCATGCGCCGGCGCAGGTCCGGGTCCACCGCCGGCGACGGCGCTTCCTCGACGACTTTCTGGTGGCGTCGTTGAAGCGAGCACTCCCGTTCCCCGAGAGAGACGACCCGCCCGTGCCGGTCGCCCAGGATCTGGATCTCGACGTGCCGGGGACGCTCGACGAAGCGCTCGATGTAGACGGACGCGTCGTTGAAGCTGGCGCCGGCTTCGGAGGAGGCGCCCCGGAACGCGGCCGCGAGTTCCTCCTCTGCGCGCACCAGGCGCATGCCCTTGCCGCCGCCTCCGGCCGAGGCCTTGAGCATCACCGGATAGCCGATCTCCCTGGCGGCGGCTCGGGCTGCGGCGGCGTCGGCCAGGGGCTCGGTACCGCCCGGCACGATCGGAACTCCGGCCGCCGTCATCAGGCGCCGGCTCTCGATCTTCGACCCCATGGCCGCGATCGCCTGCGAGGACGGGCCGATGAAGGTCACGCCGCGCTCCTCGCAGCGGCGGGCGAAGTCGGCGTTCTCGGACAGGAAGCCGTAGCCGGGGTGAATCGCGTCGGCACCGATGTCTGTGGCCAGGTCGACGATCTTCCCGGCCAGCAGATAGCTCTCGATGGACGGCGCCGGACCGATGCAGTGGGCCTCGTCGGCCATCTGGGTCGCCAGGCCGTCTCGATCCGCCTCGGAGTAGATGGCGACGGAGACGATGCCGCGCTCCCGCAGCGCCCTGATGATGCGCACCGCGATCTCGCCGCGGTTCGCGACCAACACCTTCTGCAACCTGTTCGTCATGCCAGGAGGCGAATCCTAGCGCCGCGCAAGCTCCTGGGCCCGAAAGCCCGGCCCGCACGGGAGTTATAGTGTTTGTTCCTACTTGCAGGAGAGACGATGAACGTGGAAGGAAGCCTCGGACATGACGGCGGCGGCGGCGAGAAGTGGGGTCCTCCGGTGACCAGGAAATCCCTGATGCGAGGCGGTCTGGCGGCGCTGCTGGTGGCGCCGTGGACGGCATCGTCTCTCGGCGCTGGAGGCGGTCAGGAATCGGACGATTCCGATGCCGAGGCGTCGGGCCGGACCCAGGGTTCTGGCGCCACCGACGACGAGATCGTCCTCGGTGTGTCCGCCGCCTTTTCGGGCCCGTCGAGGGGTTTGGGCGCCGAGCTCTACCGGGGCGCCATCGCCTACTTCAACCAGGTGAACGACAACGGCGGCATCGAAGGCCGCAGGATCAGCATGAAGCTGTACGACGACGGGTATCAGCCCGACCCGTGCGTCCAGAACACGATGAGGCTCATGCTGGAGGACAAGGTGTTCCTTCTGTTCGGCTATGTGGGAACGCCGACCGTGACCCGCGTGCTGCCGATCCTCAAGAAGTTCCAGAACGAGAGCATCTTCCTGTTCTTCCCCTTCACGGGCGCCCAGCCGCAGCGTGAGCCGCCCTACGGCGATTTCGCCTTCAACCTGCGGGCTTCCTACAACCAGGAGACGGCCGGGCTCGTCGACAACCTGGTGGGCATCGGCAAGCGGCGGATCGCGGTCTTCTACCAGATCGACGCCTACGGGCGGAGCGGCTGGGCGGGCGTCCGGGCGGCGCTGGCGAAGCACGGAGAGAAGCTCGCCGGCGAAGCCACCTACAGCCGGGGCGAAAGTTCACGGGCAGCATGAGGAAGCAGGTGGAGATCCTCCGGCGGCTCGGTCCGAGCCCTGGCCGGGCGGGACTGGAGGAAGCCGTGTTCTCCGTCCGCGACTTCGATCTCGGGATCAGCGAGCGGGTGTCGTTCGGACCCGATCGGCGCCAGGGGCTTCAGAGCGTGTACCACGCCGTCGTGGAAGACGGTCGATTCGTGCCCTTGGACGACTGGGGAGCCAGGTTCGCCTGAGATCGGTTTCTCCTGAGATGAGAATCCACAGGCTGTTTCAGAAGACGAGGTGCGGCATTTTCGCCGTCTTCGGCCTGATCGTCCTGTCGACTTCGATTCTCTGCATCTACACCGTCGACACGGAACTGTTGGCAGAGTACGAGACCAACACCCAGAACATTGCCAAGACGATCGCGGACTCGAGCGTCGGCATTCTCCTGGATGTCGTGGCGCTCAAGATTCAACGGGCGATCGGGCAGCAGGTCTACCTGATCTGCGTCATCCTGGTCCTCGGCGTGCTGGCCTCGATCTGGCTGATCAACCTGGCGGCGAAGCCGCTTGGAGAACTCCTCGCCTACGCGGTGGAACTGGCCAAGGACGGCGAGAAGGAGGAACTTGCCGAGCGCGACATTCTCGGGCGCGACGACGAAGTGGGGCACTTGGCGCGTCTGTTTCTTCACGTAAGGCGGCAGGGGGCCGAAGGGGGACGCAGACAGCGGCTTCGGGCGTTCCGGGGCAGGAGTAGGCGGTCGGCGTGCGGGTACCGAGGACCGTCATCGCCCTGCTGTGCACGACGCTGCAGTTGTGCTTCGGGACGGTCTACGCCTGGAGCTTCTTCCAGACGATGCTCGTCCGGCAGGTTGGGTGGACGTTCTCGCAGACGGCATGGGCCTTCAGCATCACGATCTTCTCGCTCGGCGTATCGGCGGCGTGGGCCGGACAGATGCTGCCGCGGCTCGGGCCGAGGAAGCTGGCGGTGATCGGCAGCGTGATGTTCTCGGGCGGTTACGTCATCGCGGCCGGCTCCCTGACACTGGGCATGCTGCCCCTCTTCTACCTCGGCTACGGGGTGATCGGCGGCGCCGGCATCGGGCTGGGTTACGTGACTCCGGTGGCGACGGTCGCGAAGTGGTTTCCGGACCACAAGGGGCTGGTCACCGGGATCGTCGTCATGGACCTGGCTCAGGTCTTTCTCTGGCTCGGCATCATCTTCGCCTGCGTTCTGATCCCCTGCAGTCTGTTGTTGAGCGATCCGCCGGCGCCGTCGACGCTCCCGACCCAGGTTGCCGGGCCGTCGGGGGCGGCCGGGCTTCCAGGAGCGGAAGCGCTGCCGGAGGAGTCCCTGGCGGTCAAGACCTATCTCGGGTCTCAGCAGTTCGTGTTCATGTGGATCGTGTTCTTCTTCAACATCGCGGCTGGCATCACGGTGATCAGTTTCCAGTCCGAGCTGCTGCAGGAGGTCTGGGGACTCTCCGACCCGTCCCTCGAGCCGGCGACGCTCGCCGAGTACGGAGCGACGCTCATCGCGATCAGTTCCCTTTGCAATGGAGTCGGGCGGCTGTTCTGGGGTCTTCTATCCGATCGCCTCGGGCGGGTCAGAGTCTTCCGCATCCTGCTCGCGAGCCAGATGGTGGTCTTCGGCTTTCTGATGACGGAGACGAACCCCTGGGTCTTCTCGGCCCTCGTGTGCTATGTCCTGCTCTGTTTTGGAGGCGGATTCGCCACGATGCCTCCCTTCGTCCTCGACGTGTTCGGGTCGAAGAAGATGTCCTCCATCTACGGCGCGGTGTTGACTGCCTGGGCGGCGGCTGGGCTCGTCGGGCCCGTGTACCTGGGCTACCTGAAGGACGTGTACCCGGATCGGGCCGTCATGTACTGCTTCCTGGTCGGAATCCTGATGCTTGGCGGCGGCTACCTGTTCTCCTACCTGCTGACCGACAACCGGATTCGGCTGGGGCGCCCGACTCTCGAAGGGACGCTTCGCGAGTACGGGATTCCGGTTCCCGGCAAGGGGTAGCTGCCGGAAGCCGTTGGGCTCCGCGCCTGCTATGTTCGCGACTCTCTTTCGATCGTTCCGACCCGCCCAATGGAGCAAGAACGTCTTCGTTCTGGCGCCGGCGGCGTTCGCCGGCGGCCTGACGGATCCGGGCACGATCGCGGCGGCGGTGCTGGCGCTGGCCGCGTTCTGTGCCGCGGCGAGCGCCGTGTACCTGTTCAACGATCTGCGGGACCGCGAACTGGACCGGCGCCATCCAAGGAAGAGGCTGAGGCCCGTGGCGTCAGGCGCCTTGGGCCCGGCGCCGGCTCTGGCGGCCAGTGCGGTGCTCGCCGCCCTTGCCCTGGGCGCGGCGTGGAGCCTGAACGGCCGGACGGCGCAGCTCGTGGCCGCTTACCTTGTGGTCAACGTCTGCTACAGCCTGTGGTTGAAGCGGATCGTGATCGTCGACGTGATGGTGCTGTCGAGCGGCTTCGTGATCCGGGTGCTGGCCGGCGCCGCCGCGGTCGGGGTCGCGGTCTCCGCCTGGCTGGTGCTCTGCACCGTCTTTCTGGCGCTCTTCCTGGGTTTCTCCAAGCGCCGGCACGAACTGGTGCTTCTCGTCGGTGAGGCGGGCGAGCAGCGGTCGGTGCTGAATCACTACAGCCCGACGTTCCTCGATCAGATGATGAACGTGGTGACCGCCTCGACGCTGCTCTCCTACGCCCTCTACACCACGGCCGACGAGACGGTCGCCCGTTTCGGCGCCTACAGCCTGGTCTGGACGGTTCCCTTCGTGCTGTTCGGCATCTTCCGCTACCTGTACCTGATCCACCAGGCCGAGAACCCGAAACAGCGCAATCCGACGGAGCTACTGCTGTTCGATCCCCCGTTCCTGGTCAACATGGGGCTCTACGGCCTGACCGTGATCCTCATCGTCTACCTTCCGCCGGCGCAGTAGCGCCAGCACCACGGCCCGCGCACGAGAACAGCGTTACCTCGTCGGAGATCGGTTCGTCGCTGCAGGTGAGCTGTGCCGGGGCGAAGAAGCTGAGCGCCATCAGCCTGTGCTTGGTCTTGACCAGGAAGCGGGCCCGGCCGTCGCATCGATCGAGCAGCTCACCTAGATCCTCTGCCAGAGCGAGAGGGGCTTCGAAGTAGGGGTAGGGCTCCGGCCAGATCGTGTGCCAGCTCGAGCGCTCGAAGCCGTAGAAGCCGAGACCGTGAGCCTTGACGCCAAGCGCGTCGACACACTCGCTCGCCGTCACGCCGGCGCCACCCAATGCCTGCGCGAGCTCGCGGGCGTCCCGCTTGCTGGGAACGTAGGCGGCAGCACCCTTCAGCAGGATCAGGACCATTGCCGCGATCAGCACCCGGCGGCCCCAGCGCGCAGGCGCGCTCGAGCGAGCCTGCGAGATGGTGAGCATCACCAGATAGGGCGCTATCGGCAGGATGTAGAGCGAGAGCTTCGACTTGGCCAGACCGAAGACCACGAGGGGCAGTACGGTCGACAGAATCAGGTAGCGGTGCAGAGGGTCGCGCCACAGAGTGCTGAGCCGGGTTCGCTCTTCCTTCGATCGCCACCGACCCAACCAGGTCAAGGACCACGGCAGGCCGCCGAAGACCAGGACCGGGCCGTAGATCCGGATGCCTGCCCACCATCCGGAATTGCGGTCGTAGGTGTCCTTCCACAGCCGGCCGGCGACCTGATTGTCGAGGAAGTACGCGGCGGCGCCCGGTAGATCTCTCGATACGCCGGCGTACCACGAGAGGCCGACCGCCGTGCCGACCAGCGCCGCCGCCCACAGCTCCGGCCGCGAAAGGAACCGGCGGGGCCCGGGATCCCAAAGCCCAAACGCGACCATCGGCGCCACGAACACCAGTGCGGAAGTGCCCTTGGTGAGCAGCGCCAAACCAATCGAGACACCCAGCAGCAGAGCCCAACGCCATCGCTCGCCCAGTGGCTGAGACTCGCGCCACCGCCAGTACGAGAAGGAGGCCGCGGTGGTCCAGAGAACCAGCAGAGTGTCCGGGGTCAGCACGTTCGCCGCGAGACCGGGGAGGAGAGTCGTCACATACGCAGCGCCCGTGAGCCTGCCGACCCGTTTCCCCCAGGCGGCGCCCGACCAGGCTGCCACCAGGCAGGCCGTAGCGGAAAGAGCCAGCGACTGCCCGATGCGAGCGCCCCACTCGTTGACGCCAAGGAGCTTGAAGCCCGCCGCGATGGTCCAGTAGATGGCCGGGGGCTTGTCGAGATAGACGAGTCCCTGCAGACGGGGCACGAACCAGTCGCCGCTCCGGAACATGGCGAGGGCCGCGTCGGCGTAGCGCCCTTCGTCAGGTTCAAAGAGTCCTCGCGAGCCCTGAAACGCGAGAGCGATCCCGAAGATGACGAGCCCGTACAGGAACACGTCAAGGGGAGGGCTCGGTTCGCGCCCAGACGCCAGTGGGGTGGTCCCGGTTTCCAGGACGGTTGGGCGGTTCAGTTCAGACAGCCGGATCACCGACGCTGGACCGCCTGCTCGACCAGGTCCATGGTGCGTACGATGCGCTGGCGTATCTCGTCGAATCGACGCCCACGGTGTTCTTTGCCTTCCATTCCGGCTACGGGACGGGGCGAACGCGCCGTAGAGACTAGCAGTCCCCGCCCGGCGCCGCACCGCCCCCTCTGACGCGCGTCCCGCCCCGGGCGGCAGGGGACTCCGCGGCCCTCAGCTTCCTCTCAGACTCGCCATCTACAGTAGCGGCATGATCGATAGCTTGAGCTACACTGCTCCCGCTCAACCCGAGCTCGGACCTTGTCAATCGTCAATGGCTGTCTCGTTGGTCATTCCCGCTTACGACGAGGAAGAGTCCATCGTCAAGGCCGTCCACGAGGCCTTGGCTGCGCTGTCACGTTTGGCGGACCAGTTCGAGGTCCTGCTGGTCGACGACGGAAGTCGGGACGCGACTGCCTCGCGGGTGACGGAAGAGTTCGGCGGTCTCGACTCCGTACGCTTGCTGCGTCATCGACGCAACAGCGGCTACGGAGCGGCGCTTCGCACAGGGTTCTCCGCAGCCCGCTTCCCACTCTTCGCCTTTACCGACGCAGATCGGCAGTTTCACCTGGATGACCTGGGCCTGCTGCTCGGGGCCCTCGGCGGCCGCGATGCCGCCTGTGGCTACCGCTTGAACCGCAAGGACGACTGGCTCCGACTGCTGTACTCGAAGATCTACAACCAGCTCGTTCGCGGCCTCCTGGGGCTGGATGTCCGCGATTGCGACTGTGCCCTCAAGGTGTTCAGGCGCTCGGCTCTCGAGGGCATCCCGATTCGAACCAACGGGTTCGTCTTCAACGCCGAGCTCCTGGCCAGGCTGTCGAACCGGGGCGCCTCGATCGTCGAGGTCGGCGTTCGGCACCGCCCTCGACGCGATGGTCAGAGCACCGTGTCGCCGCTACATGCTCTACCGGTTGTTGCCGAGCTCCTGAGATTCTGGTGGTCGGATCATCTGTTTCCCCAAGGCGGCCCGCGGCGCTCGCGCGCCTCTACGGCGCCGGAGTCGGCGCTTCCCGCGCACGAGAACAGCGTCAGTTCAGAGGAGATCGGCTCGTCGCGGCAGGCGAGCTGAGCCGAAGCGAAGAAGCTCACAGCCACTTGCTTGTGCTTGATGTCGACCAGAAAGCGGGCTCGGCCCTCGCATCGATGCAGCAGCCCACGCAGGTCGTCTGCCAGAGCGCGAGGCGCTTCAAAGTAAGGGTATGGCTCCGGCCAGAGCGTGTGCCAAGTGGATCGCGGGTAGCCGTACAGGCTCAGGCCGTGAACCTTCGTTCCAAGCACGTCGATGCACTCATTCGCCGTCACGCCGGTGCGATGCAGCGACTGCGCGAGTGCACGGGTATCCCGCTTGTTGGGAACGTAGGCAATCACACCTTTTACGACGGCCAGGACCATGGTCGCGATCAACACCCGGGCGCCCCACCGAATGTGCGCTCTTGAGCGTGCCTGCGAGATGGTGAGCATGACGAGATAGGGCACTACCGGAAGGATGTAGAGGGGTAGCTTCGACTTCGCCACGCTGAAGACCACCAAGGGCAGAACGGTAGACAACACCAGGTAGCGATGCAAAGGGTCGCGCCACAGGCTGCTGAGTTGTTGCCGTCCCGCCTTCGATCGCCACAGCCCTAGCCAGGTCAAGCACCACGGGAGGCTGCCGAAGACCAGAACCGGGCCGTAGACAGTGAGGCCTGCCCACCAGTGAGGGTTGCGACCGTAGCTGTCCTTCCACAGCCGACCGGCCACCTGATTGTCGAAGAAGTAGGCTGCGGCGCCCTGGACATCTCTCGACATGCCGGCGTACCAGGAGAGACCGATCGTCGTGCCGATCAGCGCCGCCGCCCACAGCTCCGGCCGCGACAGGAACCGGCGAAGTCCCGGCTGCCAGAACCCGTAGGCGACCATCGGAGCCACGAGCACCAAGGCGGCGGCGCCCTTGCTGAGTAACGCAAGACCAATCGAGAAACCCAGCAGAAGGGCCCAGCGCCATCGCTCGGCCGAGCGCTGAGACTCGTGCCACCTCCAGTACGACCAGGAGACTGCGGTGGTCCAAAGGACCAGAAGCGTGTCGGGAGTCAGCGCATTCGCCGCGACGCCAGGAAGGATAGTTGTCACATACGCAGCGCCCGCGAGTCTGCCGACCCGTTTCCCCCAGGCTGCACCGGACCAGGCCGCCACCAGGAAGGCAGTGGCCGTGAGAGCCAGCGACTGCCCGATTCGAGCGCCCAACTCATTGACGCCGAGGAGCTTGAATCCTGCCGCGATGGTCCAGTAGATGGCCGGCGGCTTGTCGAGATAGACGAGGTCTTGCAGGCGGGGCACGAGCCAGTCGCCGGTACGAAACATGGCGAGAGCCACGTCGGCATAGCGCCCGTCGTCGGCTTCGAAGAGTCCCCGTGAGCCCTGAAACGCGAGGGAGATCCCGAAAATGACGAGCCCGTAGAGCAGGAGGTCGAGTCGAGCGCGCGGTTCGTGTCCGGGCCCCGGAGTGCTCACGGAGCGCCACCATGCTCGGCACCCCGGGTACGATCGCAGCAGTGGCGCAATCCGTGCGCGAAACTACGGACCCGATCTTCCAATGACGACGTCAGCGCAGTTTGGACAGTGTGATCTGGACCAGACTATCGGCCTGGAGGCGAGTCTCGATCTCGAATCCGAGAAGATCGGAGAAAGCCTGCACGATGGCGAGCCCCAAGCCGACATTGCGGTCGCCGGCGCGCGCCGAATCCTTGCGCCAGAAGCGATCGAACATGACCGCCAGGTCGTCGTGATCGAGGCCGGCTGCGTAGTTCGAAACGGTCAGGGACAAGCGTCGGTCGGATTCGTCGAGACGGACAGCAACTGCCGTTCCCGGCCGGCTATGGTCGACGGCGTTCGAGAGCAGGTTCGAGAGCACTAGTCGGAACATCTCTCGATCGGTTTCGATAACCGCGCCGGGCTGAACCCTGTTTTCGAACGTCAGCCCCTTCTCTTGAGCCCGTTCTTCGAGAGGTCTCCAACTCTCGGAAACGATGTTCGAGACAACGACCCGGCCTGCGCGCACCTTCTCGCCTCCCTCATCGTAGCGGGCCAATGCCAGAAGCTGGACCACGATGCTCTCCATCTGAAGACCGATTGCCAGGGCGTTGTCGAAGAACCTCCGCGTCGCTGCCGAGTCCTCCGGCCACCGGGATCCAACCTCGCACAAGTTCTGGAGTTCGGCAATCGGCGTCTTCAGCTCGTGGGCAATATCGCTCGTTAGCTGTCGCTCACGGTCAAAGGCGTTCTCTAGACGCGTCAAGAGTTGGTTGAGTTGCTCCACAACAGGTGCAAGCTCTCGCGACGGCAACGCCAAGTTCACCCGCCGGTCGAGCGACTTCGCGTCGAGGTCTTGAACCTGACCAGCCAGGTCGTCGAGCGGACGCAGCCCAACCTTCAAGGAACCCACGATGAGCGCCGCGACTGTAGAGAGAAGCAGTCCCGTGAAGCCAACGAGAGACCAACGGATCCGGGAGGTCTGCCCGTCGAGAGTTCCACGCTCACGGGCCACGAGAACGGTCGCCGTGTGCCGCTCTCTTCCCAGGTTCCCCTCGGTGGAGTCGAGGATGGGCTCGTCGTCGGGAGGTAGTTCTTCATCGGATTCGTCATCGATCTGTGGAACAAAGTCGATCCGGACCAGACGACCCCGTCTTCCGTCGGGTAGGCGTGTATCGGCGAACCGCGTGGGTACGGCCCGCTCGGGATCTCGGAGCAGGGAAGTACCGGATTGTTCTTCATCGATGTCGAACGAGGCCGATCGTGCCAGGAGCGTCTCGCCATCGAGCCACAGTTCGAAGTAGTAGGGGTCCGTACGGGACTTGAACTCGGGCATGAACTCGTCTGCGAACTCGAACTCGACCTCGCCCTGATCCTCCTCCGTCAGGGTCGCGAGGGCCCGCGCCTTCGACTCGAGGGCGCGGTCGAACTCCCGCTCCAGCCAACGCCCGACTGTGACTTCGAGGACAAGTCCCGCGGAAAGGATGAGCGAGCCGACGCCGCCGAGGAGCCAGACCGCTAGATGAGTGCGAATCGAGCGCACTACGCCATGGCTCCTCGTTCGGTCTCGATCACATAGCCGAATCCACGCCGGGTCTCGATGATCGACGGTTCGTCGCCGCGACGGATCTTCCTTCTCAGGCTGGAGACGAGAACCTCGACTGCGTTGTGCGATACATCCTTGTCGCTGTGGTAGAGATGTTCGAGTAGCTGATCGCAGGAGAACACTCGGCCGCGCCGATACGCAAGAAGCTCGAGCAGCGCGTACTCACTGGGCGTCAGGGGAATGGACTCGCCTTCGCGACGAACGCGCCGGCCGGCTGTATCGATCTCCAGAGGGCCGACGCGAAGTCTTGGATTCTTGGCCCGGTAGCGTCTCCGCACCAGGGCCTGGAGGCGCGCACAGAGCTCGTCGAACGAGAAGGGCTTGACGAGATAGTCGTCCGCTCCCATCTCCAAGCCGGTGACGCGATCTTCCACCCTGTCCTTGGCGGACAGGATCAGGATGTGGGTGTCCTGGCCGCCCTTTCGAAGACGGCACAGGACTTCCAGTCCTGACAGGAAGGGAAGCATCAGGTCGAGCACGATCGCGTCGTAGGCGTACGTCTCGGCGAAGGCAACGCCCGTCTTGCCGTCGGTCGCCAGGTCGACGGCGTAGCCGGCCTTCGTGAGGCCGCGACCCAGGGAATAGAGGAGCCTCTCAGAGTCCTCAATTATCAGAACCTTCATGACTGCGCCCCTACCTGGTCGAGAGTAGCCCAGCAAAGGTGGACTTCACGCTCTCTCGACTGTGCCGCATCAACCTGAGTGAAGGCTGAGGACTGGTGTCGGAGTCAGAGTTCGACCAGCGCAATCCGACCGAGCTACTGCTGTTCGATGTCCCGTTCCTGGTCAACATGGGGTTCTACAGCCAGGCCGTGGTCCTGATCGTCTACCTGCGACCGGCGTAGCAACGCCAGCACCCAGGGCAGCGCCAGCAGGCCAACGAGGACCGCGAACCAGAGAGTCGCGGCGCGGACGATGACGGTCGAGGCCATGGCAGCGTCGAGAGCGACCCCCTGACGCTCCAGCAGGAGGACCAGCGAGCCCTCGGCGGCCAGCAGGCCTCCGGGGAGCATGGAGAGGGCGCCGGCCACGGTGGAAGCCGCGTAGTCGAACACCGAGGCGAGCATCGGGACGGCCGGTTCGTAGTGCCGGACCACCAGCGCGCAACCGACTCCCTCGGCCGCCCAGGCAGTGGTGGAGAGCGCCAGTCCGGCGAGCAGCGTCCGTGGCTCGACGAGCCGGTTGAACGCTTGGTGGATGTCGATCAGCACGGCCGCGCGTCCGGCGCCCAGCCGGGTCTTCGCCAGCATCGGCATGAGGCGGTCGACAAGTGGCCGGTAAATCACCGCGACCACGGCGGCGGCCGCGACGAGAACGATCGCTGCTGTGAACGAACGTTGACCGGTGAAGACCAGTACCGACGACGACAGGAGCAGCAGGACGGCGAGCACGTCCAGCAGCCGTTCGGTGACCACCACGGCGACGACGGGGCGAGCCCGGCCGCCGCCGAACTGATGGACCAGCCACGCCTTCGCCAGGTCCCCGGCCTTTCCCGGCGTGAGCGCCAGCAGGAAGCCGGTCAGGAAGATCGCCAGGCTGCGACCCAGCGGGAGACGGACCTCGAGCCGGCGGAGGTAGTAGTGCCAGCGCAGGAAGCGCAGACCGTAGTTGACGGCGGACAGCAGCAGCACCAGGGTCAGTACGCCGACGTCGAAGTCTCCGATGAGATCGCGGATCTGGTCGAAGTCGCCCACGAATCCGAGCACCGCGAAGGTCACGGCGCCGAGCAGGAGGAGGACGAGGAGACCCCTCCCGATGCTGCGGAACGGGTGGGTCGGGTCGGCGGCGCGGTAGCGGGGGAGCGGCACGGGAGGCGGTACCGGGGCGGCATGGACGGTAGCAGCTTCACAGCCGTACAGCTCTACGGGCCGCGGTGGGCGCGGTCCGGCACGGCGCCATGCCATCCGTGCGCCCGATGACGGTCGCACGGACTGGGTCGCTTGTGGCGCGAAACGCGCCACAAGGGTTGCTAAGCTGATCCCATTGATGTCGAGCAGCGCGAAACTGCACGCGCGGCGCCCCGTGGCGTTCAGGATCGCGCTCTATGGAGCACTGCTCGTCGTGGCGGTCGTTGGCGCCGTGTTCCTGCCGCGTACGCCGGCGCCGGTCTTCGACACGGCTTGGTCCGGGGTCGACTACGAGGCGAACGAGGATGTCCGGCGGCTGCAGGCCCTGGTCCGGATCGACACGACGCCCGAGGGGGGCCGGGAGATCGACGCCGCTCGCTACCTGGCGGGGATCCTGGAGGACGCCGGCCTGCCGGTCGAGATCGAAGAGCATCCGGGCGCGAAGGCGAACCTGTGGGCGATCCTCGAGGGGGCAACCGAGGAGGCGCTGGTCCTCCACAACCACCTCGATGTCGATCCGATACGCCGTCCCGAGGAGTGGGTCGTGCCGCCTTTCGAGGGCCGGATCGATCCGCCCTGGATCATCGGGCGGGGCGTCTTCGACATGAAGAGCGTCACCGTCGCCCAGCTCGCCGCGGTGCTGGCGGCGAAGGAGCGGATGGACGAGACCGGCCTGCGTCCAAAGTACTCGCTGATCTTTCTCGCGACCAGCAGCGAGGAAACCGGCAGCGATCTGGGTACCCGCCACATCCTCGCCACCCGGCCGGAGCTGACCCGCCGGTTTTGGGCCGTGCTCACGGAGGGCGGGGTGCTGGAGGCGCCCTGGCCCGGTGAGGTCAAGTACTGGGGCACGTCATTCGCTCAGAAGCAGTTCCTGGAGGTAACCGCGACCAGTGCGTCGGCGGAACGGCTGGAGCGGCTCCGCGCGGCTTTGCTCGAGGCGCTGCGCACGGCGCCGCCGACCGCCCTGGTGCCGGAGGCGAAGGCGTTCGCCGCCGCCTACGGACCGTCGCGTCATCATCCGGACTACCGTGCCGCCCTGGCCGAGCCCGAGCGTGTGCTGAGCGAGCCCGAGTTGTTCGAGCGCCTGCCGGATCTGCTCAAGGCGTTGTTCCGCAACGAGGCGCACCCGTTCGCGGTCGAAGTGTCTTCCGCGGGCGGCTACCGGTTGCGGATCGTGCTCCACGTGCTGCCCGGTCTCGACGCCGACGTAGCGGCGGCCGAACTGCTGCCCGGCCGGCGCCTGGACGGCATCGACATCCGGATTCACGAGCGCCGCGGGGCGGTACGCGGAAGTCCCCTCGACCACCCCGCGTACGTGCGGTTGATCGATTCGCTGCTTGGGCGGACCGGCGTCGAGCCGGGCCGGGTCGGTCCCTACCTGCTGACCCGGTATGCCAACGACGCCCGGTTCTTCCGTCGGCACGGCATTGCCGCCTACGGGTTCACTCCATTCCTGCTTCTCTCCGTCGACACGATGACCGTGGCGGGTCCGAACGAGAAGATCGCCTTGCCAGCCTTCGTCGAGGGCGTTGAGTTGTATCGCCAGGTTGTGCTCGACCTGCTCGATGCTGCGCCATGGCCGGACAGTTCCGCCGCTGCGGCCGCGAACTCCTTTCGGGAGGCTGCCCGGTGATGGTGGGGAGCGTACGGCGAGGGTTGCGGTCCGGCCTGGCGGCAGCCGCGCTGTTCGCGGCGGCGCCGGTGCTGGCCGGCACCGGCCCCGTCGCCTGGCTTCAGCAGTACCTTTCCTTCGATACGAGCAATCCGCCCGGCGGCGAGCGTCCGGCCGCCCTGTACCTGGCTTCGCTGATCGAAGAGGGCGATCCCGGCGGAGAGATCGAGGTCCGGGTTCTCCTGAGCCCCGACGGACGCGCAAACCTGTACGCGCGATTGCCGGCGAACGCGGTGGAAGCGACTGGCGGCAGCCTAGTTCTGCTGCACCACCTCGATGTCGTGCCGGCGGGCGAGGGTTGGAACCGACCGCCGTTCGGCGGTGAGCTGCACCGCGGGCGGATCTGGGGCCGCGGCGCGCTGGATGCGAAGAGCCTCGGCGTTGCTCATCTGAACGCCATGCTCGATCTCCTCGAGAGCGATCGTCCCCGGCGCCGGGATCTGGTCCTTGTGGCCAGCGCCGACGAGGAAGCGGGCGGCGAAGACGGCGTCGGCTGGCTGCTGGAAGAGCACCCGGAACTGTTCGGCGACGCCGAGGCGGTGCTGAACGAGGCGGGCGTCAACCGGATGGCCGGCGCCCGGCTGCTGTGGTGGGGAATCGAGACGGCGCAGAAACAGGTGCTCTGGCTGCGGGTCACTGCCGCCGGCAGGGGCGGCCACGGCTCGGGATTCAACCCCGCGAGCCCCACTCATCGGCTGCTGCGGGCCCTGAACCGGGTCCTGGACCTGGAGCATCCCTGGCGGGTTACCGCCGCGTCCCACCAGGCGTACCGTGCGCTGGCCGGGTTCCGTCCGGGCGAGTTCGCCGAGGTCTTCGATCAGCCGATCGAGGTCGTTCAGGCCGAACTCGACCGCCGGGTCCGGGACGGCGGGTTGGACCGGATTCTCCTGCCGGGCATGTCGGCGAGCTTCCGCGACACGGTTCAGATCACCCGGATCGACAACGGCGCCGGGCCGGTGAACGTGGCGCCCGGTGCGGCGGGCGCGCTGATCGACGCGCGCCTGCTGCCGGACACCGATGTCGAGGGGTTCCGCCGCCGGGTGGAGACGGTGCTTGGCAGCGGCATCCATGTCGAGGAGCTGCTGCGCTCCGGCGGCAGTCCGGTGTCGAGTACGAGCAGCGACGTCTACCGGACGTTGGAGCGGGTTCTCGGCGTGCGCGCCCCGGTGGCGCCGACGATGATTGCCGGCGCCACCGACTCCCGCTTCTTCCGCCGCCGCGGCGTGGACGCCTACGGCTTCTCGCCCTTCACGCTCTCCGCCGACGATGCGGGCGGCATCCACGGCGCCGACGAGCGGATACCGGTCGAGGGCTTCCTCCGCGGCTGCGAGATGATGAAGCGGGTCGTCGCCGCCCTCGTCCTTGCGGAGGACGACTCCGCGCCGCCTGCCGCCGGCGGCGCCGGCCGCAGGAAGCCATGATGCTCGAAGAGGCGCCGGCGATGGCCATCTTCGGCGCGACATACGCGGCGGTGATCGGCCTGTGTGTCGGCAGTTTTCTGAATGTCGTCGCCCACCGCCTGCCGCGCGGGGAGTCGGTGGTCCGGCCGCGTTCCCGCTGCCTGAGCTGCAGCGGCAGGATTGCCGGCCGGGACAACCTGCCGGTTCTGAGCTTCGTGCTGCTCCGTGGCCGCTGCCGGATGTGCGGCGGGCGGATCTCGTGGCGCTACCCGGCAGTCGAGGCCACCGCCGGTCTCCTCTGGCTCATCACCTGGCTCACCTTCGGACCGACCGTGGACGGTCTGGCGGCGGCCGTCTTCTCGAGCCTCCTGCTGGCCCTCGCGGTGATCGACGCGGCCCACTTCCTGCTCCCGGATCGACTGACGTACCTGACTCTGGGCCTCGGTCTGGCGGCGTCCTTCGGAGTCAGTTGGACGACGCCGCTCGCGTCGGTGCTTGGCGCCGCCGCCGGCGCCGCGGTGCTGCTCCTCATGATCGGCGCCTGGTACCTGCTCCGCCGCGTCCGCGGCATGGGCCTGGGTGATGTGAAGATGCTCGCCGGTGTGGGCGCCTTCCTCGGTCCTTACGGGATGTTGCTCACGCTCTTCCTGGCCTGCCTGTTCGGCGCGGTCTTCGGGCTTCTGCTCATGGTCCGCGGGCGTCTGGGCTGGGGTTCACGCTTGCCCTTCGGAGTCTTCCTGTCGATCGGCGCGGCCGGGTCGCTGTTCTTCGGGCCGCGCCTGATCGCCGCCTACGCTTCCCTGCTGTAGCTGGCTGCGAGAGCCGCCCCTGGGAACCCGGGTGGCGCGATTCGCGGGCGTCCCGCCCGCACTTCCGCGTGCGAGATCACGGGCCCCGATTCCGTCTTGATCGGTATGGAGAGTTCCCGCCGTCCCGTTACCAGCCGGCAGAGGTGCGGCGGCTTCACCCTGGTCGAAGTGCTGGTCTCCTGCGCCTTGCTGGGCCTAGCCGCCGCGACGCTGATGTCGCTTCTGGTTCGATCCGGCCTGAACAACCTGGAAGCGCGTCGAGCCGATGCCCTGGCCGCCATGGCGCGCTCTTCCCTGGACGACCTCGGGAACGCGGACAACGTCGAGCAGGTCTGGTGTCCCTCGATCTCGGCCTGGCGAGATGACTGCGGTGCGGAGGCGCCGCAGTTCCGGCGCTCGGTGCATGCGGTACCGGTCACAGTGCCGGCCCTTGCCGGAGAGTCCGTGGAAGTGGAGGAGGTGACGGTCGAAGTGACCGCCCTGCAGGTGGGCCGCGCCGCCGGGGAGAGGACGATCCGCCTCGTCACGTTCCGCACGGCGGGGGTCCGGTGAAGGTCGACCGGCGCCGCTGTTTGCCCGTCGGGCGACCGGACTCCGGCGCCAGCCTGATCGAGACACTGGTCGCGTTCGGTCTGACCGTGGCGGTTTCGGCGGCCGCCCTCTCTTTGTTCGTTCTTCATCAGCGACTGGCCCGGGCTCAACTCGAGGCGGCGTCGCTCCAGCAGGCGCAGCAGGCAGTCCACCGCGAAGTGCGGCGAACACTGCGCGCCGCCGGCCGTGGCGGCCTGATCCACCAGTTGCCCGGGCAGGCGCCGCGTCCCGAACTCGCGGTCGAGGTCGAGAAGCACGTGAGCGCGGGTCACGCCGTCGGCGCCAGGACGGCGGCCGAGGCAACCGACGTTCTGGTGGTCCGCGGCGTGATCAACGGTCCGCTCTACTGGGTCGACGAGTACCGATTCGACCCGGCCGCGAGGCGCGGCTGGGTTCAGGTGCGCGCGCAGACCGCATACGGCTCCGACCACTCCCTCGAGATGCTCCGAGAGGCCGGCGATGCCGGTGACGACGCCCTGCTCCTGGTCTCCGGTGACGCGACTGGGGTTCACGCCGTGGTCCCGATCGTCGACGTGGTCTTGAGCAACCCGGGCCGGGACCGCACGTTGCGGGTCGAGTTCCATGCCGATGCCTCGCGGGGTCCGTTCGCGGCCGGCTACCTTTCGATGTCGAGCGGCGGGAGCTGGCCGGCCGGCTACATGGGCAGGGTCGACCGGGTCGGCGTGCTCGAAGAGTGGCGGTTCTACATCTCACCGCCGGACCCGGATTCGCTGCCGGGATCACAACTGGCGATGGCCCGCCTCTATCCCGGTACGGGGATTGCCTGGCGCCGTCGCAGCGTGAACCTGGCCCAGGTGATCGCGGACGACATCGCCGACCTGGAGGTCGCGGTCGACGAGATGGGAGAAGGTCGTGGATGGAGCATCACCGTAGTCAGTACCGCCCGGGTTGGAGAACCGGCCGCGGCGGCGTTGCGGGTGCAACGGACGGCTGCCACCGTGGTTCGGATGAGGAACCTGCAGTGAGCTTGGATCCCGGGAAGCCGCCGGCTGGGGTGCGGGGCAGCTCCACAATGCGGGTGAACATGGATCCTGGCAGGCTGCCGGCTGGGGTGCGGGGCAGTTCCACCCTGCTGGTCACCTTGATCCTCCTGCTCCTGAGCGGTTCCTGCCTGGCCCTGCTGATGGCAACCCAGACGCAGATGCTGATCTCTTCCGGGCAGAAGTTGCAGGCTCGTCTGCTCGCTGCAGCGGAAGGCGGCCTGCAGCTCGCCGTGGCGCGCGGGGTCGCCGGCGCCGCCGACCCTTACACGCGTAGCCTGGGCGCCGGAGCGCCGGGCGCCGAGATCACGGTCGAAGTCACGGGCTTCGTTCCGATGGCGGACGGCGCATGCCACCTGTGCATGGCCAACCTGGACGGCTCGTTGGGCTCGCTTGGCGGTCTGCGCCGGGTCAGCCACGTCGCCGGAGCGGCCGCCACGGCGCCGAGCCGCTTGGATGGTCTTCCGCCTCCCAGACGGGAGCTGACCGCGGTGGTCGACCTGATGCCGTGGCCGGTCGGTGCGAGCGATGAATGGGACCTCGCCGGAACTGCAACGGCGGCGCGAGGCCGGATCCGGGATGCCGCCCTGAGCGAGATCGGCGCCTACGATGACGATGCCCCGCTGACGGTGACGAGGATCGCCGATCCGGACACCGGCACGCCGCGGACGGTGGCGGTCGGAGGACTTGGCCGGGCCGGCCGCCTTCTCTACGCCTTTGAACTGTCGCCGGAGGTCCGACCGCTGTGGCGCTTTGCCGATAGCGCGGACGCGGATGGCAACGGCGCGCCCGACCTCGGCTACACAGTGTCGAAGCCGGCGATTGTGCCGCTGCGGCTCGGCGCCCGTGTCCGCGCGGTCGCGGTGTTCGGAGGCGGCTTCGACCCCGAGCGGTCGAGCGAGGTGGGCAACTGGCTGTACTTCGTGGGGATCGACAGCGGGCAGGTGCTGTACAAGCGGTCGCTTGATGCGCCGGTCACCGCCGCGCCTGCGGCGGTGGACACCAGGGGCGATGGACTGGCCGATCGGCTCTACGTGGGAACGACCGCGGGCAGCCTGTACCGCGTCGACCTGTCGGCCCCGGTCGAACTCGAGGCGGGCCGCGTTCCGGCCGGCGCCTGGAATCCGCGGCGGGTGTTCGACACCGGCGGCCTGCCGATTCACCATCCACCTGCGGCGATCCCGCTGCCGGCGCTTGGCGCTTACGCTCTCGCCTTGGGCGCCGGCGGCGCCGCCGACCCTGAGGCCGGCGCCGAAGAAGCAGTGGCCGGCCGGTTCTACCTGTTCGTGGAGCGCGGCGCCGGCGGTCCCGGTTCAGCGGACCGACTTCCTCACCTCGATCTGGAGAGTCCGCCCCGGGGCGTCGATCGGTTGGCCCCGGCGCTGGCGCCGCGGGAGCAGGGATGGTCGCTGGCCCTGGGCGTGGGGGAGCGTCCGGTCTCCGCGCCGCTGGCCGCCGGCGGGCTCCTCACCTTCTTCACCCTGCGCCCGACCGGGCCGGACGGCGGAGAGATCCGCAGGTACGCGCTGCGGCTTCGCTCGGGCGACGCCGCGGGCGCCGGACCCCGTTCGCAGCTTACAGATCGCAACGCGTCGTGGCCGTCACCCGCCCTCGGGGCGCCGACCCGGATCGAGGTCGACCATCCGGGGAGTCTGGCCGCTCCGCTGCTTCAGCCTGACGAAATCGCGATTCTCGAGGGGCTCCGGGATCAGATGCCGCAGCGTTGCCGGTTCGACGGCAGCCGCATCCGGCTGACCGGGTCCGGTCCGGACGGCTCAGAGGTACGGCTGGCGGTCCTTCCGGTATGCCGGATCGACGTGGACTGGGCCGAAGGCAGGCTCTAGGTGACTCCTACGGCTGCCGCCCCAGAACCCGTTCGACCGCCCCGGCCAGCGCCTCGTCGTCGGCTGGATCCACGGTCCGCAGATCGAGGATGAGGCGTCCTCGGCGCTGGTATCCGACCACAGGCGGCTCGCCGGTCCGAAGCCGACCGGCGGTCTCCGCGGGGGCGTCCAGCGCCAGCACCCAACCTTCGATCGCCTCATCCGGCGCGGCGCCGCCGCCCAGGTAGGCGTCACCCCGGACAGCCTGGCCGCCCAGTCTGGCCGCCATCTGTTCGACCCGCCGGCGCGATTCCCCGGTCTCGTCCCAGAGCGCCTCGATCGGCATCCGCTGCGCCGCCAGGCGGCGCCGGAGCACTGCGTCCAGGGCGGTCAGGACCAGCCGTCCCGGTCGGAGCGCGCGGTAGAGCGGCGACTTCCGGAGTTGGTCGACGAACGATCTCCGCCCCACGATCAGTCCGGCCTGCGGTCCCCCGAGGACCTTGTCGCCGCTGCCGCAGACCAGATCGCAGCCGGCTTCGACCAGATCCCGAAAGCTCTCGTGCCGTCGCAGCGCCGGCGCCGTGTGCGACCCGATGACGCCGCTGCCCTCGTCGACCAGGAGGGGAAGATCGTGACGGCGCGCGAAGGCGGCGAGGTCGGCTGCCGGAACCTCCTCCGCAAAGCCCCGGATACGGAAGTTGCTTGAGAACACCTTGAGGACCAGGGACGTGGCCGGACGCACGGCCCGCTCGTAGTCGGCGAGCCGGGTGCGGTTCGTGGTGCCGACCTCGACGAGCCGGGCGCCGCTCGCCTCGAGGATGTCGGGAATCCGGAACGAACCTCCGATCTCGACGAGTTCGCTCCGGGACAGAAGGACTTCGCGGCCGGAAGCCAGGGTCGTGAGCGCCAACACCAGCGCCGCCGCGTTGTTGTTGACGACCAGGGCCGCCTCGGCGCCGGTCAGGGTTTGGAGGAGGCTGTCTGTGCGGAGACTGCGGTCCGTGCGATGTCCGGTCGCGAGGTCCATCTCCAGGTCGCAGTAGGCGTCGAGCCGAGTCTTCAGGCCGTCCACGACAGGTCGGGGAAGGGGCGCCCGGCCCAGATTCGTATGAAGGAAGATGCCCGTTGCGTTCAGCACCCGGCGAAGCGGAGGCGCTTCCGCTTCAAGGGCGGCGCGGACGAGTTCGGGGATTTTGCGGATCCGGTCCTTCAGGTCGTCATCGCCGATGCCCATTCGGATTTCGCTGCGAAGCGCGTCGAGAACCCTGGCTGCTTGGACCCTCGTCGCTTGCCTTCCGTATAATCCTGTGAGTTCGGCAAGCGGGCTTTCCTGCAGTAAATGTCCCACTGCAGGTAGTCGTCGCAGTTGACTCACGTCCCGCTGATCCTATTCCTCGCAGCCACCGCCCGGAGAGCCATGAACGCCAAGCAATCACTCTTCAGAACACTCTCGAGAGCGATGGCGCTCGCCCCCTGCCTGCTTCTGCTTGGCGCGGCGGCGCCGTTCGGCGTCGATGCCGCAATCGGGGCCCAGGTCGTCGGCGCCGCGGCGCACGCGGATCCGAACCTGAAGCGGGCGATTGCCGAGCAGCGCAGGGTGGTGGAGAGTCAGAACCGCCCGGGCGATCGCGCGACGGCCCTGAACGATCTCGCCAATCTGCTAGAGCTCCGGGGCGATGTCGCGGCGGCTTTCGAGCACTACCGGGCCGCGATCGACGCGGACGGGAACTGGGCGCCCGCGCACTACAACCTGGCCCTGCTGGCCTACACCACCGGCGACACGGAGTTGGCGTCGAGCCATCTTCAAACGGCGATTGAGCTGGAGCCGGGAAACGCCTGGGCGCAATACCAGCTCGGCCGGGTCTTGGACGATTCGGGTGAAGCCGAGAAGGCGGTGCGGCACTATGTACGCGCCGTGAGCCTGGACTCGCACCTGGCCTTCGGCAACGTCAATCCCCACTTCGCGGTGAACCGGTACGCCACCGAGATTCTGCTGCGGGCGGACCGCAAGCGCGCCAGGGCTCTGCCGCCGAGGACCTACTCGGAGCCGGGCCGGATCAGCGGCCTGCTCGTGCCGGCGCCGACGGTGCCGGATGCGGAGTCGGCGGCAGATGAGGCAACCGAGGCAACGGAGACGGCTGAGTCGGATCACCGCCGACCCGACCGGGTGAGCGGATCCCGCGTTCCCGCGGGAACGGAGACAACAGGGTTCGAGGCTGCGGCGCCCGCCCCTGCCCCTCGCCCGCTGTCTTCGCTGGAGAATAAGAGGGCGAGTGGCCCGGCCGACCTGCCCCGCACAGCCGACAACGCCGCCGAGCAGGAGTCGCGGGTCTTCACCCGGGACGACCTTCGCCGCCGCACGCTTTCCGGCGGCGGTGTGGCCAGAGTGCCGGCGGGCAATCGGCCGCCGTCGTCGAGCCCTGCATCGGGGAGGCGCGGTGCAATTCAGGTGGGGACACCGGTTGGACCGGGCGGCAGGCAGCCGGAGCCCCAGCCTTCGTCCTTCGGCGGCTCCAGCGGCGGGCGCTTCGAGCCGAATTCCCGCAGCAGCGCTCAGCTCGAGGTGACGATTCGCCGCATCCCGGTCCCGGCGCCCTAGCAGCGTGCGCGGCAGGAAGAATCGGCGTACCCCATGTTCTGAGGTGCACGCTCCTAGACGACAGGGTCGAGTTGCAGCCCGGTCAGCAGCAGGGTCGGCGCGCCCACCGCTCCGGGCACCGGCAGGAACCGGAGATCGTCGCCGACGGCCCGGATTCCCCGGAACAACTGCCGGATCGAGCCTCTGAGCCGCGCCTTCGGGATGGCGCCGAGAATGCGGTCGTATTCCACCACGAAGCCGGTCGCATCGATCTCGAAGCTCGCTTCCCGGTGGTTGTCGGAGAGTCCGAAGGTGGCGTGGCGACGGCCGCCCGGAGCGCAGTCCAGCAAATAGCAGCCGCGTCGGATTCCACTCCGGATCGCATCCGCGGACTCCGGGCCGCGCGCGATGTAGAGATGGGAGTGGCTGATCTCGGGCGGCGACCGCCAGCCGGACCGGCGTCGACAGCCGGCGGCGGAGAAACCCGACCAACCATCGTCTTCCCAGGTCAGCAGCGGCTCACCGGGTTCCCCGTCCTTCACCAGCGCCACCGCCCGTGTGGGCACGCCCTCGTCATCGATCGTGGTCCTGATCCAGCCGGTTTCGAGGGCGCCGTCGTCCAGGATCTGCAGGTCCGGCGGTCCCAGCGAGTGCCCTGAAGTCAGGCGCTGAAGCGTCTCCCAGCCGCCGCGGTCCCTGAACAGAGGGCCGAGGAGAGCCAGCAGGCTGGAGGCGAGGGCGGGCGACACCGCGATCTCGCCGGAAGGCAGGACCGGTGCGGGTGCGGCGGTCGCGAGTGTCAGCCGGTCGGCGACCTCCGCGGCGATGGTGCGGGTATCGAAGCTCGTCAGATCGCCGGCCGCGCGATAGAGACTGCAGGATCCGCGAGTACCGATTCGTTCGACGGCGAACTCCATCTCGAGCGTCGCGAGACGCAGCGAGGTCCGCCCGGTGACGCCGGCGCTGTTTGCGAGCACGGACGCGCTGGCGCCGTCGTCCAGTCTCGCCCGGATCAGGCGGCTGCCCGGAAGCTCGTTGCGGGTTCGCTCCAGGATGCCGCGGATGAGGTCTCGGCCGAGAGCTTCCGAGTCGTTGCCCGGCACATCCTTCTTGCCGGGGTTGGGCAGCGACGCCTTTGGCCTGTTTGGTGGCGGCAGTCTGAGCGAACCCGGCCTCAGGGAATGACTATTCAATCGGCGCCAGCCGCCGGGAGCGGGTAGCGAACCGGACTCGGCAATGAAGAGCGCCCCGCTCGCGCCCCCGGCACGCAGGGCCCACCCTCTCTCTTCTACGTTGCCCACGTGAGAGCGCCAGTCCTCGGGAGCAGACGGCGATGCGATACTGGGCCGCCAGGGGTCGATCTCGATCCGGAGGCTGCCACCGGCCTTGACGTAGAACTCGGCGCTCGATGCGCCGGTGCGATCCGTCACCGCGGTCAGCGCGGTCCTGAGGGCCTGAATGGTCGGCAGCCGGAGTGGCTTCAAGCCAGCCCCTCCAGGCGCACGGACGGGCTGCGGGCCCATACCGGCAGGAGAGCTCTGTCCTTCACACACCATCCGGCGCCTGCCGCCAGCGGGCGGTCTCCGACGGCTGTCACAGCGGCGAGGAGGTCGACCGTGTGCGACCGGATCTCCACTGGTCCCACGAAGTCGACGGGACCGCTGGCGCCGATCCGCCGGGCGCCGGGCGCCCGCAGTACACAGCCGCCATCGAACGGGTTCAACGTGCCGCTCTCGAACTCGCCGATGTAGAGGCCGCCGGCGGCTTCGCGGAACAGCTCCGCTTCGGGCAGATCGCTCGGAAGCAACTCCAGGTGCGTCGTGCGCGGGCCCGGCAACAGGTGGCGGCTGGCGCGTCGTGCGGCGCCGGGAATCAGTCGCTGGTAGCGGCCGGCCCAGGAGAGGTCGGCCAACGGCTGCCGTACACGGCCACGGCGGAGCAGCCACCGGGCGATGACGGCCGTGCCTTCGTCGTCGCTGAAACGTCCGCAACCATCCGGCGCCAAGCGGGGATCGTCGACCACGTCGAGATGGACCTCGCCCAGCTTCAGGCCGACGATGCTTTCCGGGGCGCCGGTCAGGGCCAGGGTGTCCGCTTCCAGCGCGTGGGCGACGACCTCGTGCAGCATCACCGCGGCGGCGCAGGGTCCGAGGACGATGACGCGCGGCGTACTCGGATGCTCCGGCAGGTTGCGCGACCTGAGGCGATCGACCAGGCACGTGGCGACCGGATCGAGATCCTCGTCGGCGAGCGATGGCAGCAGACCGCCCCAGATGCCCCACGGCGTTACCACGCGCAGGCTGAAGTACTCCTCGAATTGGCTGGGAGCTGACATGTGGCCGTGAATCACCTGAACCTGCCGGCGGTGGCGTCGGACGGTGACCTCCATCGGGAAGCCCACCCGGCGCCGATTGACCGCCCGTTCGAGTTGGCGCTCAGCCCGCTCGATCTCGGCAAGACGGAGTGGCAGCCAGCGACTGACCTTGATTCTCGGAGGTGGCCCGATCGAACCGGCCGTGCCGGATACGCGGTCGCAGCAGGAGGCGAAGGCGGGCCCTGAGATCGCGTCGGCAGAGGCCAGACGACTGCTGCCCGCCTCGATTCTGCGCACGGAGAGGCCCTGCTCCCGCCGCAGGCGGAGGCGGTCGTGTTTGCCTCCGGGAAGCAACTCGACCGTCTCCAGACGTTCGAAGAACGCCTCCGTGCGTTGACCCCGGTGCTCGATCAGCTTGGCCAGGGCATCGGTCAGTGCGGGGACGTCCGAAGCCAGCAGC
Source organism: Candidatus Multivorans sp. (assembly GCA_965247095.1). GTDB lineage: Bacteria > Acidobacteriota > Thermoanaerobaculia > Multivoradales > Multivoraceae > Multivorans. The sequence continues at coordinate 2,981,439 of OZ251997.1, forward strand.
TCGTTCGGCCGTTGGGCGGTGGCCGTCGTCTCCATGGATGTGATTCTAGAGGGGGAAAACACCGGGTGCGCCGGCGTCCCCGCCCGCTGCCGTCGTAGGCGGCTGGAAGACGCCTGCCGCAGGCCGGCGCGTTCTCCTCGGCCTGTGGTAAGAAAGCTGCTCGCATGACCAGGGTGCAGGAGCCAGTCGGAGCGGACGGCTCGGTCCGCGGCCAGCAAGCGAGCGAGCTGGAGCAGCGGCTTGAACAGTCGCGGTTGGGCGGCGGCGCCGAGCGCATCGAACGTCAGCACGCGAGCGGCAAGCTGACCGCGCGGGAGCGGATCGATCTGCTGCTCGATCCGGGGTCGTTTGTCGAGATCGATGCGCTGGTGACGCACCGCTGCACCGACTTCGGCATGGCCGAGCAGCGCATCCCGGGTGACGGCGTGGTGTGCGGGCATGGTCGGGTGGACCAGCGTCCGGTGTACGTCTTTGCCCAGGACTTCACCGTCTTCGGCGGTTCGCTGTCCGAGACTAACGCCCGCAAGATCTGCAAGGTGATGGACTTGGCGGTCGAGAACGGCGCCCCGGTCGTGGGTTTGAACGACTCGGGCGGCGCCCGCATCCAGGAGGGTGTCGCCTCACTGGGCGGCTACGCCGACATCTTTCTCCGCAACACGCTGGCATCGGGGGTGGTGCCCCAGATCAGCGCGATCATGGGGCCCTGTGCGGGCGGCGCGGTCTACTCGCCGGCGATCACGGATTTCGTGCTGATGGTCGAGGGCACGAGCTACATGTTCGTGACCGGGCCGGACGTGATCAGGACGGTGACCCACGAGGATGTCTCGATGGAGGAGTTGGGCGGAGCGAAGACGCACGCGAGGCGGAGCGGCGTGGCGCACTTCACCGCCCCCGACGACACGGCTTGCCTGCTGGCCGTCCGCGAGCTCCTCGGCTACCTGCCCGGCAACAACCTGGACGATTCGCCGCGGCGGCCGACCGACGATCCGGACGACCGCGAGGCGCCTGAACTCGACGAGTTGGTGCCGGTCGACCCGAACAAGCCGTACGACATCGGCGAGCTGATCCGAGCCGTCGTCGACGACGGTCGCTTCCTCGAAGTCCACCGCAACTTCGCCCAGAACATCGTGGTCGGCTTCGCGCACTTCGGCGGCCGCAGCGTGGGCATCGTCGCCAACCAGCCGAACTACCTCGCCGGCGTCCTCGACATCGACGCGGCGGTCAAGGGCGCTCGGTTCGTGCGCTTCTGCGACGCCTTCAACATCCCGCTCGTCACCTTCGAGGACGTGCCGGGTTTCCTGCCGGGCGTTCAGCAAGAGCACGGCGGGATCATCCGCAACGGCGCCAAGCTGCTGTACGCGTTCGCCGAAGCGACGGTGCCGAAGATTACCGTGATCACCCGCAAGGCCTACGGCGGCGCCTATTGCGTGATGGCCAGCAAGCACCTGCGCACGGACGTCAATCTGGCCTATCCGACCGCGGAGATCGCGGTCATGGGGCCGAGCGGGGCGGTCAACATCCTGTACCGCCAGCAGATCCGGAACGCCGAGGACCCCGAGGCGCTGCGCGAGAAGCTGGCCGCCGAGTACCGGGAGAAGTTCTCCAACCCATACGTGGCGGCGGAGCGCGGCTTCGTCGACGCGGTGATCGCGCCGCGCACGACACGCCACAAGATCGTGTGCGCACTGCGCCAGCTCAAGGGCAAGCGGAGCGGCGTGCCGGCCAAGAAGCATGGCAGCGTGCCGCTCTAGCAGGACAGGCCGGCGCAACGGTTCACCTGAGACACGAAGACCAAAACGAGCACGGAACGCGGAGCGAACGAACGAATGAGCGACATCAGGGTGGGGATCGTCATGGGCAGCGACTCGGACTGGCCGACGATGAAGGCCGCGGCGAAGGTCTGCGCCGACTTCGGCGTCGGCTGCGAGTCGCGGGTGCTCTCGGCCCACCGGACGCCGCGGGAGACCGCCGAGTGGGCCGAAGGCGCGGCTGAACGAGGCATCGGCGTACTGATCGCCGGCGCCGGCGGCGCCGCCGCTCTCCCGGGCGTGGTGGCGGCGGCGACCACCCTGCCGGTGGTCGGCGTCCCGGTCGCGAATGGTCCGCTCAACGGCGTCGATGCCCTGCTGGCGATCGTGCAGATGCCGCCGGGCATTCCGGTCGCCACGGTGGGCGTGAACCGGGCCGACAACGCGGCGCTGCTGGCGCTTCAGATCCTGGGGCTCGGCGACGCCGATCTGGCCGCCGCGCTGACCGACTACCGGCGCCGGATGGGCGAGCGCGTGGCGGCCGCCGACGAGCGCGTCCGGCGGGCCTCCGAAGCCTTGGAGAGTGCATGAAGTTCGCGCTCGGCGCCGACCACGCCGGAGTCGAGTTGAAGGACGAGTTGCGCGAGGTTCTGCGCGCCCGGGGGATCGAAGTCGTCGACTTCGGGGCCGACGGCTCGGCGCCCGTCGACTACCCCGACAAGGCAGCGGCGGTGGCGCGGGCCGTGGCGTCGGGAGCGGTCGACCGCGGCCTGCTGGTGTGCGGCACTGGAGTCGGCATGGCGATGTCGGCGAACCGTTTCGCCGGGGTCCGGGCGGTCAATCCGAGCGACAGCTACACGACGCGGATGTCCCGGGCCCACAACGACGCCAACGTGCTGGCCCTCGGCGCCCGCGCGCTCGGCGCCGGTCAGGCGTCCGAACTGCTCGAGATGTTCCTCGACACGCCCTTCGACGGCGACCGCCACGTCGGGCGGGTGGCCAAGATCGACAGCGCCGCGGAGCGCGGCTAGCGCGCCACACGGGTTCCCAGGTCAGATCGTTCTGCCGCGCAAGCCCCTAGCGGCGCCGGCCCTGGTGGTAGCCGGTTACGAGGTCGCGGGCGGGGGGCGGAGTGCCGTAACGGGCGCGGAGGGCCGTTCGGACTTCGCCGACCAGGTAGAGCGAGCCGGTGACGACCAGGGCCCGGTGTTGGTCGGTCGGCGCGGCGAGGGAGCGTTCCAGCGCATGCGCCGAATCGGCGTCGACGACGGCGCTACGGGCCGGCAGAAGCGGCAGTAGCGCCTCGGGCGAGGTCGCGCGCCGATGGTCCGGAGCCGTGAGCACGATCCGGCCCGCCCGTTCCGCAAGCAAGGGCAGGCACTGCTCCGGTTGCTTGTCGGCCAGGGCGCCGTACAGGAGGTCGTACGCGAGGCCGGTCTCGTCCAGGTACGAGCGCAGCGCGGCGGCGCCGGCGGGATTGTGCGCCGCGTCGAAGAGAACGCGGCGCCGGTCGCTGTGGGCTTCGATCTCGACCCACTCCAGCCGGCCCGGCCAGCACATGCCTTCGATGCCGCGCCGGACGGCTGCGGGAGCAAGCTCCCGATCCGCGAGAGCGCAGAACTCCTCCGCCGCCCTCACCGCCAGGGCGAGATTGGCGAGCTGGTGGCCGCCGGCGAGGGGCGCGTGGAACCGGTACTCCGCCTGTGGCGTGGAAAGCGTCGAGAGCCGTTGTGAAGGTGTGTCGCAGGCGGCGGTTGAATCCAGGAACTCGACGTCGTCGGCCGCGTTGACAAGTGGCGCGCCGCAGACCGCGGCGCAGCGGTTCAACTCGCACTCGACTTCCGGCCGGGAGCGCCAGGTCAGGCAGGTACACCCGGGTCGCATGACGCCGGCCTTCTCGCCGGCGATCGAGGTCAGGGTCCAGCCGAGTTGCTGCGCGTGGTCGCGCGCGACCTGGGTGATCACGGAGAGCACGGGTTCCGACACGTTGGTTGCGTCGAGACGCCCGCCCAGGCCGACCTCGAACACGGCGGCGTTGACCCGATGCGCCGCGAAGTGCAGCCAGGCTGCCGCGGTCAGGCTCTCGAAGTAGGTCGGCGGCGCCGACCCGGCGGCGTCGAGCACGCGCCGGAGGTGGGCGCCGAGTTCGGCCTCGGTGATCGCCTCGCCGTCGATCCGGAGCCGCTCCTCGACGTGTTCGAGGTGGGGCGAGGTGTAGAGGCCGCACCGGAAGCCGGCGGCTGTCAGGAGCGATGCGAGCGCCGCGCTGGTCGAGCCCTTGCCGTTGGTGCCCGCGACCAGGATCGTGGGCACCGCCCGCTGGGGATTGCCGAGGGCGCCGAGCAGGTGGCGGATCGCATCGAGGCCGAACTTCTGCCCCCAGACCTCGAGCCGGTCCAGGATCTCTTTGGCCGACAAAGCAGTAGACCCGATCCCACGAACACCGCCAGGGACGACTGCGGCAGCAGGAGAGGGTTTGTTCTCAGCGTTCATCGGGCCGCGCAGCATAGACTAGGGAGCAGTACGGCCCGTCTGCGCGAACCACGAAGGGTGAGGGGATGTCCGGTCACAGCAAGTGGAGCACGATCAAGCACAAGAAGGCGGCGCAGGACGCCCGTCGCAGCAAGGTGTTCACCCGCATCCTGAAGGAGGTTGTGGTCGCGGCCCGGCTCGGTGGCGGCGACCCCGCCGGCAATCCCAGGCTGCGCCAAGCGCTCTCGGAGGCGAAGGCGCACAACGTGCCTGGAGACACCATCGACCGGGCGATCAAGAAGGGCACGGGGGAACTCGAGGGCGTGTCCTATGAGGAGGTCACCTACGAAGGCTACGGTCCCGGCGGTGTCGCGGTCCTGGTCGAGACGCTGACCGACAGCCGGAACCGAACCGTGGCCGACGTGCGGCACCTGTTCACCAAGCACGGCGGAAACCTCGGCGAGAACGGCTGTGTCGCCTGGATGTTCCACCGGCGAGGTTTCTTCGCGTTCGACCGCGCCGCTATGGAGGAGTCCGGGGTCGACGAGGAGGCACTGGTCGAGCTGGCGCTGGACCTCGAGGCCGAGGACTTCTCGGTCGAGGAGGACAGCTACCACGTCTACACTTCGGTCGAGGCCTTCCATGCCACAAAGGACGAGGTCGAGGAGCGGGGACTGAAGACCGGGATAGCGCAACTGACGATGGAACCGCAAAACCTGGTCCGGGTCGAAGAGGCGGTCGCGGGTCAGCTCGTGCGGCTGATCGACGCGCTGGAGGACCAGGACGACGTGCAGCACGTCTGGGCCAACTTCGACCTCGACGACGAGTTGCTGGAGCGGCTGGCGTCCTGATCGTCGCAGTGGCGGGACGGCGGCCTTGATCATCCTCGGTCTGGATCCGGGCAGCCGGTACACCGGCTACGGCGTGGTGGAGCAGGAAGGGTCGCGGCTGAGGGAGTTGGACTCGGGTCGGATCGTGCTGGTGTCCGAGCCGAGTCCGGCGGCGCGCATGGCTCTCCTCGCCGAGGGCGTGGAGCAGGCCCTCGACCGTTGGCAGCCGGCCGCCGCCGCTCTGGAGACCCTGTTTCATGGGCGCAACAGCCGCTCCCTGATCGCGCTCGCCCAGGCCCGGGGCGTCATTCTCTCGGTGTTGGGCCGGCGCGGCCTGGACGTGGAGGAGGTGTCTCCCGCCGAGGTCAAGAAGGCGGTGTGCGGCAACGGCCGGGCCGACAAGACCCAGGTGGCGCGCATGGTCGAGGTCCTGCTGGGAGCTTCGGCGGGCCGGCGAAGCGCGGACGCGTCGGATGCGCTGGCCGTGGCCATCTACTACGTGCAGCAGCGTCCGCTGCGGAGGGTCGTGGAGGCGGCGCGGAGCGCCCGTTGATCCGGGTCGGATTGGCGGTTCCAATGCAGGGTCCGTGTGCTATATTCCTTCACCGTTCCAAGGTGAGCCAGTCACCCCTTTCGGTGTAGGGGTCACCGTCCGTTCAGAATCGCGTCCACTGTCGGTGGGCGGTTCAACTCGTCCCGTCGCTGGCGGGTACACAGGTTTTGAGGAGGTAGCATAGGTGAACATTGGTGGCACGTTCTGGAAGTTGATGAACGAGGGCGGACCCGTCATGTGGCCGCTGCTCGCATTCTCCGTTGTCGCTCTTACGGTGGTCGCCGAGCGCTTGTACGCGCTGTGGCGCGCCCGGATCAACGTTCACGAGTTCCTCCCCAAGGTGAGGAAGGCGCTGGTGGTCAACCGGTCGATCCGCGACGCGGTGAAGGTCTGCGAGGAGTACCGGGGGCCGGTCGCCTCGATCCTCAAGGCCGGTCTGATGAAGTACGGCCAGCCCAAGGAAGAGATCGAGAAGACGATCGAGAACGCGGCGCTGTTCGAGATGGGGCGCCTGGAGCGCGGTCTTGCGGTGCTGGCGACGACCGCCAACGTCGCGCCGCTGCTCGGCTTCTTCGGCACGGTGACCGGCATGATGGCCGGTTTCGACGCCCTCGCGGCGCAGGGCCTCTCCAACCCGGGCGCGGTCGCCACGGGTATCAAGGAGGCCCTGACGACGACGGCCGGCGGTCTCGCGGTCGCCATTCCGACGCAGCTCGCCTACAACTACTTCATGAGCCGGATCAACAAGTTCGTGCGCGACATCGAGACCGCGGCGAACATGCTGCTCGAGACGTTCAGCGAGATGGAGCGCAGCGGCGTTTCGCCCGAGAGCGGCGAAGGCAGCTAGAGTTCCTACGGGTCCCAAGGCGAGGACAGCGACATGAAACTCAAGGCATCCATCGAGCACAAGCCGAACATCCCCACGGCCTCGATGGCCGACATCGCCTTCCTGCTGATCATCTTCTTCATGCTGACGATCACCTTCGAGGTCGACAAGACCCAGGTGCAGTTGCCGAAGACGACCCTCAGGTACGAGATCCCGAAGAAGGCCGCCTACGTGTCGATCGATCCGAACGGTCGCATCCGGGTGTCCGACGGCCAGTCTCAGAGTTCGCTGGTCAGTGCGGCGGACGAGGTGCTTTCGATGGCCGCAACCGTGATCTCGACCGATCGGGACAAGACGTTCGTGGTCAAGGCCGACGGCGACGTGCCGTGGGAGAAGGTCGACGAGGTGCTGGATGCTCTGAAGCGGGCCAAGGTGCGCGATCTGCGCCTGCTGTCCGACCAGCGAACGGTCGACGACCTGTAGAGGACGCAGCGGCATTCTGGTACTTGACGATACCGATGGAGGCTCAAGATGAAGATCGAACGTGACCGCCCGGACGACGAGATTCCGACCTCGTCGATGGCGGATATCGCCTTCCTGCTGATCGTCTTCTTCATGGTGACGACCACGTTCACGGCCACCCGCGGACTCGACTTCGCGCTTCCGGACGACGACGACAACCCGCCGGTCATCGAGAAGGAAGAGTCGGTGTTGATCGAGATCTTCCCGGGAGGGGTGCTGATGGTGGACCAGAACCCGATGCAGCTCGGCGAGATCATCGAGTACCTGAGGCCGAAGCTGGAGCGGAATCCGAAGAAGCCGGTGATCATCCGGCCGGATGTTGCGACGCAGTACAGGTTCATGGTCGAGGTATACGACGAGCTGCGCCAGGGCGAAGATCACGGACTGACGGCGCCGATCAACATCTCGGTGCCGACTCAGCGGGAAATCCAGAGCTTCTGGTACTAGCCTTGCCGCTCCCGGAATAGGACCGAGCCCGAACGAAGTTGGAACTACACGTCGACCTGACAGACAAGAGGTAACCCCGATGAGTGATGAGAACCTCGAAGCGGCTGCATCTCCGGCCGCTGAATCCCCGGCCGGGGGGCCACAGGCGGAAGAAGCTGGTGCGCTGACGTCAGCGGAGCAGGGCCTTCTCACCTACGTTGAGGAAACCCGGGAGGACAACAAGACCTTCCGCTACTCGTTCGGGCTCGCGGTGCTGCTTCACGCGATCCTGCTGATCGTCAAGCTGCCCGATCTGTACGGCGATGTGGTGGCGCCGCCGCCGAAGCCCAAGGTCTTCGTGGTGCAGCAGGTGCGCTTCAAGCCGCCACCGCCGGAAATGGAGCAGCAGATTCCGAAGCCCAAGTCGAAGAAGGTTCCGATCCCCGATCCGACGCCCGATGAGCCGGAACCGATCCGCATCGACGAGCCCGATGAGATCGACATTCCGGAGGTCGACGACCTGGATCTGTTCAACCTGCCCGACGCTCCGCCTCCTCCGGAACCGACCGGACCGATCTACGTCACCGGCGAGGTGGCGAAGCCGGTGAAGATCAACGAGGTCAGGCCCCAGTACACGGAGATTGCGCGCAAGGCGCGGATCCAGGGTGTCGTCATTCTTCAGGCAACGATCGACAAGAACGGCGACATCACGGACGTCAAGGTGCTGAAGGGCCTGCACATGGGTCTGAGCGAGGCCGCTGTGACGGCGGTCAAGCAGTGGAAGTTCAAGCCGGCGACCCTCAACGGCAAGCCGGTCGCCGTCTACTACAACCTGACTGTCAACTTCCAGCTCCAGTAGGGGGTTGGGAACCTCAAGCCGGAGAGGCGCTTGCGCCGGCCCGGCCGTCGTCATCAACGAACCTGACCGTCAACTTCCGAATGAAGCAACCGGGAGTACCTGGCGCCCCATGAAGGAGGCCCCATAGATGACCAATCGCCGATCTGTTCTTGCCCTCGCGACGGCCTGTGCGCTGCTCGGAGCTTCCGCCTCTTCCGCCGGATGGGAAGAGGGAGTCGCCGCATTCACCGCCGGCAACTACGCCCAGGCGATCGCCGAGTTCCAGCAGTTCGTTGAGGAGCGGACCGACGAAGAGGCCCTGCAGAAGGGGTATCAGATGCTGGCCATGTCCCTGCTCAGGGGCGGCAAGGCCAAGGAGTCGGTGGCGGCGTTCCAGAAGCACCTCGAGTTGAAGCCCGGCGATGTCGGAAGCCAGGTTGCGCTGGGGCAGGCGTACCACAAGAGCGGCATGCCCCGGGAATGCGTGGCGACACTGAACAGGCTGAACATCGGCAGCCTGCCGAAGGGCCACCAGATCCTGGTGTACCAGATGCGCAGCGCGAGCCAGGCGCGGCTCGGAAACACCCCCGGCGCGGCCGCCGACCTAGGGAAGGTCGCGGACTTGAAGTCGGACGACGCGAAGACGCGCTTCGACTACGGCAAGCTGCTGCAGAACGACGCGCAGCTCGACCCCGCGATCACCGCCTACGAACGGGCGGTGTCGATGGACGGCAGCAAGGCGGAGTGGAAGGAGACGCTGGTCAACGCCCTGAAGATCAAGGGTCGGAGGACACAGGGCTCGGCCAAGACCGGAATCTACGCCAGGGCTGAGGATGTGGCCCGGAGCCTGGTCGCGAGCAGTCCCTCCTACAACTACCTGCTCCTCCTGGGCGAGGTTCAGTTGGGCGCCAAGAACTACGACTCGGCGGCTTCGACGTTCCAGCAGGCGGTCTCGAAGACGGGGAACGACTGGCACGCGCACTTCTACCTGGGGCAGGCCTACAGCTCGCTTGGCCGCTACAGCGACGCCGAAGCGCCGTTGAATACAGCCCTGCCGCTTGCCTCGGGCGACGACGAGAAGCTGGTATGGAAACAACTCGGCTTCGTCTTCGAGAAGCAGAAGAAGTACGGCCTTTCCATCGATGCCTACGAGAGGGCGGGCGACCCGGCCGGCGTCTCCCGGGTCCGCGAGAACGAGCGGATCGCCAAGGAGAACATAGAAGCCGAGCAGCACAACAAGACCGTCGAAGACTTGCGACGTCAGCAGGAGATACTCCGCATTCAAATGGAGGAACTCCCGGGGGCGACGAACGATCCGCCGCGCCGCTAGCGATTCCGCGTAGCGGAAGCTCCAACGAGCTCGTGCCAGTGCGCCGGCCGTAGCGCCGGCCTTCTGGCCGGCGTATGCCGGTGAGGTTCGCGCACCGCACGGAATAGGTGCGGCCGGCAACAGGTTGGAACGGGGGCATCACCCTTTACACACCACCCGACAGAAGGGGGCCCCGGATGAGCGACACGAGCCTTGAGGCGGCTGGATCCCCGGCCGAAGAGTCGGCGGCCGACGCTGTGCCCGCCACGTCAGCGGAGCATGGCCTGTTGACCTATGTGCAGGAGACGCGAAAAGACACCAGGACGTTCCGCTACTCACTGGCACTGGCTTTGTTCTTCCACGCGATTCTCCTGCTCGTCAAGCTGCCCGATCTGTACGGCAAGGAGCAGGCGGCGCCACCGGCGCCGCCGAAAGTCTTCGTGGTGCAGCAGGTGCGTTTCAAGCCGCCGCCGCCGACGGAGGAGATTCGGATCCCGAAGCCGAAGTCGAAGAAGGTGCCGATCCCTGATCCGACGCCGGAGGAACCGGAGCCGATCCGGATTGACGAACCGAAGCTCTACCTTCCCGAGGTCGACGAGCTGAACTGGAAGATCGAGGTGCCCGCGCCTCCGCCTCTGGAGGAGCCCGGGCCGATCGAAGTGACCCGTGACGTCATCAAGCCGACGAAGACCCTCCACGTCGACCCGCAGTACACCGAGATCGCGCGCAAGGCGCGGATTCAGGGCGCAGTCACTCTGCGGGCGACGATCGATCAGCAGGGTGACATCACCGATGTCGAGGTGCTGAGAGGTTTGCAGATGGGCCTCACCGAGGCCGCGGTGGCCGCGGTCAGGCAGTGGAAGTTCAAGCCGGCGACACTGAACGGAAGGCCGGTCGCTGTCTACTTCAACCTGACCGTCACCTTCCAGCTCCGGTAGGGGTCTGCTAGCGCGGCAGAACTCCCAGAGGCCGGCGCTTCGCGCCGGATGCGGGCAGGATGCCCGCGTGCCATCCGTGCGCCCGATGACGGGCGCACGGACTGGTTCACGTGTGGCGCGGATCGCGCCACCCGGGTTCCCAGGTCAGATCGTTCTGCCGCGCAAGCCCCTAGCCCTGGCCCAGTTTCCGGCGCAGAATCTCCTGCGCCGCCCGGGGCTCAGCGCTACCTCGAGATGCCTTCATGACCTGGCCGACCAGGTAGCCCAGGGCCTGCTTGCGGCCGCCGCGGTACTCAAGGGCGGCCTTGCTGTTGGCCGCGATCGCGGCGTCGGCCCAGGCCTCGAGCCGATCGTCGTCCCGGACCTGGCGTAGCCCGAGACGATCGACGATCTGGTCGGGCGTCTCCTCCGAGTCCCAGGCTTCGGCGAGCACGTCCTTTGCGGCGGTAGCCGACAGCTCGCCGGTGTCGACCAGGGCGACAATGGCCGCCAGCCGCTCGGGCGGGATGAGTTGAACGTCCCGCTGCTTCAGCTCGCGCAGGATTTCGGTCATCACCCAATTGGCGATCGACCTGGCGCCGGCCGGATGGGCGGCCACGGCGCGCTCGTAGTACGTCGCCAGGGCGACGCTGCCGGAGAGCAGCGCGGCTTCCTCGGCGCGCAGCCCGTAGGCGTCGCGGAACCGCGCACTCTTGACCCACGGCAACTCCGGGAGCACCACCGCTTGACGCTCGATGCGGCGCTCCGTCACCACCAGAGTGGAGAGGTCGGGCTCGGGAAAGTACCGGTAGTCGTGCGCTTCCTCCTTGGACCGGAGGGTGCGGGTGGCGCCGCTTGCCGGCTCGAAGCTGCGCGTCTCCTGTTCGACCTGGCCTCCAGCGGCCAGGATGTGCAACTGCCGCTCCCGTTCGTACTCGAGCGCCCTGGCGACGTGACGGAAGGAGTTCAGGTTCTTGACCTCCGTCTTCGTGCCGAGCTTGCCTGTGCCGGCCGGACGCAGGGAGAGATTGGCGTCGCAGCGCAGACTGCCCTCCTCCATGTTGCCGTCGCTGGCGCCGGTGTAGAGAAGGACCTGGTGGAGCGTCTGCAGATAGGCCTGCGCGTCCTCGGGTGAGCGAATCTCGGGCTCGGTCACGATCTCCACCAGGGGTACGCCGCAGCGGTTGAAGTCGACCAGGCTTCGCCCCGGCAGCGGACCGCCTCCCGGCACCTCGTGCAGGAGCTTGCCGGCGTCCTCCTCCAGGTGGATCCGATGGAGGCGGACCTCGCGGCCGGACGGCAGCGGCACCGACCCGCCCTCGGCCAGCGGCTCGTCGTACTGACTGATCTGATAGCCCTTCGGCAGGTCGGGGTAGAAGTAGTTCTTGCGCGCGAACACGGACCGCTGCCTGACCTCGCACCCCAGCGCCAGCGCCAGCCGGATGGCGAGGTCGACGGCGTACTGGTTGGTCACCGGCAGGGTGCCCGGGTAACCGAGGCAGACCGGGCACACGAGTTCGTTCGGCTCGGCGCCGAAACGGTTCTCGCAGCGGCAGAACATCTTCGTTCTGGTACGCAACTGGACATGGACTTCCAGCCCGATGACCGTTTCCCACGCGGCATCGATTGTTGCCGGAGAGACTCCCGGAGTGGCCGTGCTCTGCGCTACGCTCATGACCGTCACGATGGCCGCGGCATCCTACAGCAGCTACCTGGGGTGACGGACCAGCGCCGGGCCGCGGTCACCATGGTCCACCGCCGCGGGCCGGTCCAGGCCGCCTTCCTGGGCGCGGTGCGGGGAGCGCAGGCGCTGGGGCCGGAGGATGCTTTCCGACTCCTGGCGCGCGATGTCTCTGCTGCGGAAACGGCCTCGCCCGCCTGGTTGAGGCAGCGGCACAGCGCCGAGGCGCTGCGGGTAGACGAGCCTGGTTTGAGGGGGGAGGGAGACGCCCTGATCGTCTCTCGCTCCGGCGTCGCGGCGACCGTCTTTGTCGCCGACTGCGTACCGGTGCTGATCGCCGCGGGTGAGAGCGTGGCAGCCGTTCACGCCGGCTGGCGGGGGCTGGCGGGCGGCGTTCTCCCGTCGGCGATACGGGAGTTGAAACGTGCCGGCGCCACCAATCCGGCGACGGCCGAGGCCTGGATCGGTCCGGCGATCGGCCCCTGTTGCTACGAAGTAGGCGAAGACGTGGCCGGCCAGGTGGAATCCGCGAGCGGCGCCGAAGTCGTCATTCGCCGGCCAGGGCGCAAGCCGCACCTCGACCTGGTCCTGGCGGCTTCGAAGCAGCTTACGGGGTTGGGTGTGGGCCGCATCTCAAGTAGCGGTTGCTGCGTTCGTTGCGATTCGGACTGGTGGAGCTACCGCCGCGACGGCGCGGGCGCCGGCCGGAACTACGCCTTCATCTGGCGCGCCCTATAGCGGGTGTCAGTCGCCGTCGGATGCCGCCCCGCGCGAACTGCGGCGCCGGGTCCTGCGGGTGGGATCGATTCCTACGGAGCGCAGGAAAGCGAGGTCGCGTCCATTGATGCGGAACGTCGGCGGCGGAAGCGGCCGCCTGGTCGAAGAGCTCTCGTCGGCGTCGCTATCGTCATCGCTGCTTCTCTTGCAGTCGAGGAAGAGGTTGAGCGTGTAGCCTTCGCGCCGGATCGACTCGAGCCGATCGTGGACCTCGGGCGACTCGGCCATCGCCTCGCAGAGAGACCGGGTGAGTTCTTCGAGTAGTTGCTTGAGCCGGGGTTCCATGGGCCGACGACCATTATCCCAGACCGCAGCCGGTAGCGACACTCCGGGTTCGCTACAGGGCGCTAAGGACACTTGGCGGCCGGTGCTCGACGCGCTGACCGGGGCGGGTTGGGCGCCGGTCTCGTTCCAGCCTGTGGCCGGCGACGTCTCCGCCCGGCGATACGGCCGGCTGCGTCTTGCGTCGGGCGAGCAGCGGGTCGTCTGCAGCTATCCCGACGACATGAAGGATGTGGCAGCGCGCTTTGTGGACGCTACCGAGCTGCTGGCTTCGGTCGCTGTGCCGACACCTAGGGTGGACCTGTACTCACTCGAGCATCCGGTCTGGGTTCTCCTGGAGGATCTCGGCCAGCGAACTCTGTTTGAGCACTGGAAGGGAGCGGGCAGCGACGCCGGGGTGAACCTGGACCGGCGACTGGCGGAAGCCAGGGAACTCATCGGGCGGATACAGCTCCTGCCGGCGGACAAGGTTCGGGCCCTGGGCTCTCCGCCGCTCGACCGGGCCCTCTTGATGGCTGAACTCGACCAGACCTGGGAACGTTTCCTCGAACCGCGAGGTCTGGTTGCGGACCTGGAGCTGGCCGAGCAGGTCCGTGCCGTATGCGCTGCCATCTGCGAACGGCTCGACTCGGCAACGAGCGTGCCGTGTCACCGCGACTTCATGGCCCGGAACCTGATGCTGCGCGCGCCGGCCGCGGTTTCGCCGGGAGGCGCCGATGAATTAGTCGTGATCGACCACCAGGATCTGCGCATGGGGCCGCCGTGCTATGACCTGGCCTCGCTCCTGAATGACACGTTGACGCTCTCGATCCGCAAGCGGCAGGAGCACCTGTCGGCCGTCCGGGAAGACGCTGACCGGATCGCTCAGTACCACGCGGCGACGGCCCAGCGCACGCTCAAGATCGCGGGCACCTTCGCGTACTTCGCGACCGTCGGCAGCGGCCGCTATCTGCAGTTGATTCCACCGGCCCTGCGGAGGTTCCTGGATGCCCTGGATGCTCTTCCCGAAGGCCGCGAGCTGGCGCCCTGGTTGCGCAGGGCCTGGGCGTCGGTCACCTAGCGCGGCAGAACTCCCCGAGGCCGGCGCTTCGCGCCGGATGCCGGCGGGGACGCCGGCGCACCCGGTTTCTGCCGCGCAATCGCCTAGCTGATAGTGTCGGTGGCCGACTTCGACAGGAGAACGCTATGCCGTCCCTTGGCATCCAAGAGCTACTCATCATCTTCGCCATCCTGATGGTCATCTTCGGTGGCAGCAAGCTGCCTCTCCTTGGCCGCGGCATGGGTCAGGGCATCCGGAACTTCAAGAAGGGCCTGCGCAGCGACGACTCCTCCGAACTGGAGGAAAAGCAGCCCTAGCCGCCGGCGAGGACGGCGAAGTCGAGGCCGTGCGGATTGACGGCTACCCACGCCGCCCGGTGGTGCTCGACGTAGAGGCGGAGCACGCTGTCCGTGAAGTTGCGGGTTTCGCGAAACGGCGGCATGCCGTTGAAGCGATCGACCTTGCCGGGTCCAGCGTTGTACGCCGCGAGCGCCAGCACCAGATCGCCGTCGAAACGGCGCAACAGGGAGGCCAGATAGCTCGCCCCGGCATCCAGGTTCTGGCTGGGGTCGTAGACGTTGGCGACGCCGAACTGCTCGGCGGTTGCCGGCATCATCTGCATCAGGCCGAGAGCACCTTCGGGTGAAACGGCCAGCGTGTCGAAGGCGGACTCGGTCTGCGCCACGGCCGCCACCAGCAGCGGGTCGATCTCACGCCGCTCGGCGACGGCGGCAATCTGGGCGCCAAAGGGCACGCGCTGCAAGAGGTCCCGAACCGCGTTCCCGTCGGCGGCGCCGATGAAGAGCGCGAAGCTCTCCCCTTGCGACCGAATCGTCTCGTACAGCGGGCGGCTATCCAGGGATGTACGGGCGGTGGTCGCACCCGATGCCGGGTCGAGCCAGGCCTGAATCTCCTCGAACAGAGCGACATCCGCGACATGCGGTGGCGCCGGTAGCGAGTCCGGCTGCCGCCCGGGCGCCGTGTCCCGCACCGAGACGGCCAAAATGGCGGCGGCGGCCACAACGACGGCCAGAGCCTTCTTGCGAGTGCTGGTGTTCGAGATGTACATGAGAAGAGTGGAGTCGAGGGTCCTGGCCGCTGAGGCCCAG
Organism: Candidatus Multivorans sp.; assembly: GCA_965247095.1. GTDB lineage: Bacteria > Acidobacteriota > Thermoanaerobaculia > Multivoradales > Multivoraceae > Multivorans. The sequence goes on from OZ251997.1 coordinate 2,996,768, forward strand.
GTGGCCGCTGTAAGGACGGTCGCTTTCGGCGTTGCACGATCCGGCCGGTATCGACGGCGCGGCTTCGTGCCTGGAGGCGTTCGCCGACCGTGGGAGGGAACGCCTGACTGCGCTTGGCAGCAAGCTCTATGCCAACCTGGTTCCTCGTTTCCCAGCCGACCATCTGGGGCGGAGTTCTATTTCGATTGGATCCTCTTGCTGGATGTACGGTATTCGGCCGACTGGATGCCAAGTGCGTCGACCTTGGTGCGCAGTGTGTTGCGGTGGATGCCGAGGTTCTTTGCGGAGCGGTTGAGGTTGCCTTGGTTGAGTCGTAGCGAAGCGAGGATGAACTGCCGTTCGAAGATCCGGCGGGCTTGAGCCAGGGTGACGCCCCGGTTGACCAGATGCCTGACGAGGTGGTCAAGCCGCTCGTTGAGATCCTTCGTCGCGTCCTCGGGAACGCGGTCGTCTGCACTGATCTGCTTCAAGGCGAGTCGCGTGCCGAAACAGCGATTCTAGCACAAATGGGGGGGGGGGATCTGGGCGGTTCAGGAGGCCGCGTTGCTGAACGCCGTGCGGCTCAGTCAGCCTTCTTCTTGTTGCAGCCGCGACAGCGACTCTGTGGCCAGACGGGCGGCTTCGGAGTTCGGGAAGCGTCTCGAGACTTCCCTGAAGCGGCGCTTGGCGCCCTCCGTGTCGCCGAGCCGCTCCAACGTTCGGCCTACCTTGACCAGGGCGTCGGGAACCTTGTTTCCGAGCGGGTACTCGTGGAGCATGGTCTGGAATGCGGCCATGGCGCCGCGGTCGTCGCCCCGGGCGAACCGGCATTCGCCGATCCAGTAGAGGGCGTTGTCCGACAGATCGGTGTCCGGAAAGTCGTCGAGGAAGCGCTGGAACCCCAGTTCAGCTTCCACGTAGTCGCGGTTCAGGTACTTGTCGCGAGAGCGGTCGTAGAGTTCCTGGCCCGTCTCCGCGACGGTCGCCGAGGCGCTGGCTTCGTCTCCGGCGGCGCTTGCGCCCGGTTCGGCCCTGGGTTCAGCCGCGGCGTCCGACTCGACCGGCGGCGCATCCCTGGGCGCATCGTCGAGTTCCGTCACCTCGAGTACCTGCACCCGCGCCGGCGTCGGCGGTTCGAAGGGGACGGGTGGGGGAGGCGCGGTTGCCGCAGCCCTGACCTCCTCCAGCGCGCTCTCGAGTTCCGCGATGCGCTCACGCAGCAGGGAGCTCTCCGATCCGCTCTCCGTGATCTGCTGTTCGAGTTGACGCATCCTCTCTTCGAGTTGCTCGAGTTCCGCCCGCACGCCCTCATTCGGCGTCGTCAGCCGGTTCATGAACTCGCGCGGACTGTCGGTCGAGGCGCAGCCGATACCGAAGCCGGCGATGACCAGGAGCACGGGCGCGCCTGTTCGTATCGCTTGGCGCCCGGAAAGCCGGAGGCGCCGCGCCGAACCGTCAGCCTTCTTTGCTCTCTTCGACTGGTCGACCATCGTCACTCCGGCGGGGCGGGAACTTCGGGGCCTCCGGAACCTTGCTTCGAAGCGTGCGGAGCTTCTCCTCCGAAGGCACCTTCTTGAGCCACTTGCTTCCCGGGTGCTCGGTGTGCAGCCGGTCGCAGGCATCACGCAGGTAGTCGTAGGTGTCGAGCCCCCGTTGGCTCGGGATCTGCTTGAGCACCCGGACGTAGGTCAGGCACATGTAGGCCAAGACCTTGTCCGGTTCCGGGTACTCCGGATAGGCCTCGAGCATGTCCTTGAAGCGGTTGCCGGCGGCGCTGGGAGTGCGGTAGCGGAAGTAGAAGGAGCCGACGACGAACTCGTGCTCCGCCAGTTGGTTCCGCACCTCGACGATCTTCTGGGCGGCCTGGCCGGCGTGTTGGCTGGTCGGGTAGAGCCGGCGGACGTTCTCGAACTCGGTCAGCGCCTGACGGGCGGTCTGCTGGTCGCGGTCCGGTTTCTCGATCCGCTCGGCGAGCGCGTCGGCCAGACGGAACTGGGCGTAGGCGGCGCGCTCGGAGGTGGGAAACCGGTTCAGGAAGTCGCGATAGCGCTGCTCCGCTTCCACGTAGGACTGGTAGCCGCCGCGCAGGAACAGTGCGTCCGCGGCCAGCAGCAGACCCTCCCGACCGGTCTCCGAGTTCGGTTCGACCTCGAAGGCGTGGACGAGGTGCTGGAGCGCCTGGGTGAACTTCTCGTCCTCCAGGAGCTGCTTTCCGATTTCGAGCGCCTCGGAGGACGACAGCCGGAGGATCGGATCGTCCTTGACGCCTCCGCACGCGACCACCAGAGTGAGCGCCGTCACAGCCAGCGCCGCTTTTGTGGCCGGCCGCTTCATTCGTTCGCCTGCCGGCGCAGAGCCAAAAGCGCCTCGACCGGGCGCTCCGCGGCGAAGACGCCGGAGCCCACGACCGCCACGTCGACGCCGGCCGCCGCGACCTCGTCGAGGTTGCCCGGCTTGATTCCGCCGTCCATCTCGATACTGGTCGCGAGCCCACGGGCTTCGATCGTGGCGCCGAGCTGGCGCGCCTTGTCCAGTACGTCCGGCTGGAACGCCTGACCGGCGAATCCTGGCTGGACGGACATCAGAACCACGTAGTCCAGGTGCTCCACGTACGGCAGGAGCTCGTCCGGCGCCGTCCCCGGGTTGATTGCCACGCCGGCGCCGACGCCCCGGCCGCGAATGTGCGCCGCCAGGCGGGCCGGCTCCGACGTCGCCTCATGGTGGAACGACACCCAGACCGGCTCACTGTCGAGGTAGCGGTCCATGAGTGCCTCCGGATTCGAGACCATCAGATGGATGTCGAAGCCCACCCGGCTGCGTTTCGCGAGGTCGGCGATCACCGGCGGACCGAAGGTGAGGTTGGGCACGAAGTGACCGTCCATCACGTCGACATGGATCAACTGCGCGCCGCCGTCCTCGCAGTACTTCACGGCGGAGGCGAGGTCGGCGAGGTCCGCCGCCAGGATCGAAGGCGCGATCTTCATCGTTCGGGTTCTCTGGGCGAACTGGGCGGTATCAACGACTTTCCTGCGCGGCGACGACCAGGGCGATCGAATCGCTTTGTCGCAGGGGATGGCCCGGAAGTGGAAACTGTCGCAGGATGATCCCGGCTTCGACGCCTTCGTAAGGCTCGTACTTTACCCTTCCGAGCCGGAATCCGCGCGTCTCGAAGTAAGTGCGGACGGGCGCTTCGGGCAGATCGATCAGATCCGGCATGACGAACGCCGCGCCCGGGTTGGCCAGGCTGACCATGACGTCCACTTGGGAAGACGGCGCCACCCGGGCGCCGGGCGGTGGACTCTGACGGATGACCGTTCCTGGTGCGCCGAACTCGGCGTACACGCTCCGGCTCCTGCCGAACTGCAGGCCGGAGGCCGCGAGACTGACCTGAACCGTCTGCAGGACCTGACCGGTCAGATCCGGAGTCTCGACGAGTTGACGTCCCCGTGACAGGTGGATGACCACGTCGCTGTCCTGCTTGACGGCGCTGCCGGCCGGCGGCTCGTGCCGGAGCACATAGCCCGCGGGGACGGCCTCGTCGTAGCGGTCCTCTTCGACTCGCCGCACTGTCAGACCAGCGACGGCGAGAGTGGTCTCGGCATGATCCACATCCAGGCCGACCAGGTCGGGCACCGCGATCACGCCGCTGCGGACGAAGTTGGAGAGGGCCAGATAGGACGAGACGCCGAGCAGCGCGGTGAGCAGGCCGGCGTACAACCCGCCCACGATGAGGCGCTTCAGCCAGCGCTTGCGCAGCGTGTTCATCGCGAACCGCGCGACCTTCCGTGCTGGCGCGGGGAAGGTCAGTTTCCGTTTGGCGGTCATCGCGTTCAACGCCCCCAACGCCCTCAGCGCCCCAGGGCGGGCAGATTCTTCACCAGGTCGAAGTAGAGCGCGAACATCATGATTCCGACGATTACGACGAGGCCGAACTGGGTCACCAGATTCTTGAACCGGATGGACAGATCGCGCCGCAGAACGCTCTCGAACAGCAGGATGACGAGCTGGCCGCCATCCAGGACCGGGATCGGCAGCAGGTTGAGAATGCAGATGTTGAGGCTGATCAGGGCGGTCAGGAAGACGAGATCGCTGAAGCTCCGCCGGGCCGCCTGACCGCTGATCCTGGCGATCTCGATGGGTCCGGCGAGGGCGCTCTGGGGCGAGACGCGACGCTCGGCCAGCCTGCCAAGGAAGCCGAAGATTTCGGCCGCGGTCTCCCAGTTGATCCGTACGCTCTCGATGAGGGCAGAGGCGGGGCCGGCGCGCCGGTACGAGAAGTGGCTGATCGCGATGCCGGCGCGGCCGACACCGCCTTCATCTGCCGGCACCAATCGGACCACGAGGCGCTCATCGCCGCGGCCGATCTCGACGCTCACCTCTTCGCCTGCGCGCGGTTCCACCAGCCGGCGGAAGTCGTCGGCGTCGGCGATGGGGTGACCGTCCACTGCGTAGAGCGTGTCGCCGTACCGGATGCCCGCCTGCTCGGCAGGTGTGCCTTCAAACACCTGGCGAACGCGCGGCAGCAGGCTGGCGTACATGCCAGCGTCTCCCAGTTCGTGGCGGGGAATCCGGCGTGGTACGAGCACCGTGCTCCGCGTCCTGCCGTCGCGTTCGAAGTCGACCGCGAGACGCCGTTCCGGTGAAGTGAGAACGATGCTCGCGACCTCGCGCCAGTCGGACACGTCCTCGTCGTCCAGCCGCAGGATGGTGTCGCCGGCTTGCAGGCCGGCCTCGGAGGCGGCGGAGTCGGGCGCCACGGCGCCGATCTCGGTGCTCAGGTCGCGCGGCCCCGCCAGCTCGGTGCCGGCCACCAGCACGGCGGCGATCAGGACGATCGAGAGCACGACGTTGGCGGCGGGGCCAGCCAGGAGGACGACCATTCGCTGCCACCGGGGCTTGGTGATGAAGTCGCCTGCATCGCCCGTCGGATTCGAGGGGTCGATGCCTGAGAAGGCGACGTAGCCGCCCAACGGCACCATCGCCAGCCGGTACTCCGTGCCGCCGCGCTCGAATCCCCAGAGCCGTCGGCCGAAGCCGATCGAGAACACCCGGACTTTGATCCGAAACAGCCGCGCCGCCAGGAAGTGACCCAGTTCGTGAACGAAGATGATCACGCCGATCACGACCAGCAGGGCCAGGATGTTGCTCAGGATGTTCATCGCGCGAGGGGGCGCCGGCGCGGGCGCCCGCCGATGCTAACCGCCGAAACGCGCCAGGACTTCCCGGGCGTGGCGACGACCCCACGAATCCCAGGCCAGGGCTTCCTCGATGCTCTCCGGCTCGCCGTCGCCTGCCTGCCTGCCGTGGCGTTCGAGCACTCCGGCCACCACCGGCACGATCGCGGTGAAGGGGGCTCTGCGGCTGAGAAACGCGTCGACCCCGATCTCGTTCGCCGCGTTCAGCACCGCCGGCGCGCCGCCGCTCTGGGCCAGGGCATCGCGGGCCAGCGACGGCGCGGGGAAGAGCGCCGGATCGACTCGCCGGAACTCCAGACTCGAGGTCGCCAGCAGCAGGTCACTCAGATTGCCCGACGCCTCACCGCCGGACCGCGGCCAGCGTTCGGGATACGAGAGCGCGTACTGGATGGGGTACTGCATGTCGTTGGGCGAAATCTGTGCGATCCCGTTGCCACAGCAAAACTCGACGATCGAGTGAACGAGGGACTGCGGGTGGATCACGATGTCGATCCGTGAGCCGGCCACGTCGAACAGGTAGCTCGCTTCGATCAACTCCAGGCCCTTGTTCATCAGGGTCGCGGAATCGACGCTGATCTTGGCGCCCATGTCCCAGGTCGGATGTGCGGTCGCCTCGGCGGGCGTCACCGTCTCCAGGGTGGTGGGATCGCGGTCGAGGAACGGACCGCCCGAAGCGGTCAGCACAAGGCGGCGAACTTCGTGGGGGTGGCCCGCCCGCAGCGCCTGGTGGATCGCGGCGTGCTCGCTGTCGATCGGCAGAATGGACGCGCCCGAGGCGGCCGCCAGCCGGCGCAGCACGGGGCCGGCCGCAACCATCGCCTCCTTGTTGGCGAGCGCCAGATCGGCGCCGGCTGCAAGCGCCGCTGCTGCGGGCCTGAGGCCGGCCGCGCCGACGATCGCCGTCACCACCAAGTCGATCTTGCCGGAACCGACCGTGTCCAGCAGCGCTTCTTCGCCGCTTGCCAGGCTGGTTCCTGCCGGCAGTTCGCCGCGGAGCGCGGCCGCCGCGTCGGCGCCGGCCACGACGACGCGATCGGGCCCGAACTCACGTGCCAATTCGACCAGACGCGCCGGTCGAGTTCCCTGCGCCGCGAGCACCGAGACCCGCAACCGGTCCGGGTGGCTGCGGGCCACGGCCAGGGTGGCTTCGCCGATCGAGCCGGTGGCCCCGAGTACGGCGACGCTGCGTCGGTTCAAGGCAGGGCTCCGGCCGCGCCGGTCACGGAAAGCACCGAGACAGCCGGCCCGAAGGCGCCGATGTCGACAGCGAGGTACATCAGCGGCGTCGCCAGCATCACGCTGTCCAGCCGGTCGAGGAGGCCGCCGTGCCCGGGTAGCAGGTGGCTGGTGTCCTTAGCCTGGGCCGCGCGCTTCAGCAGGGACGCCACCAGGTCTCCGGCCTGACCCGCGCCGCCGCAGACAAGCGTCACAAACGGAACCCCCAGCTCGAAATCGTCCGGGCCGAGCCAGAGCAGGAACACCGCGACGCCGACGCCTGTGCTCGCGGCCAGGCCGCTCACGGCGCCCGCGATCGTCTTCTTCGGACTGATGGTGGGGGCCAGGGGCCGGCGACCGAACATCCGCCCACCGTAGTAGGCGCCGATGTCGCCCAGCGCGGCGACGGCCAGAACCCAGAGCAGAAGCACGGGATCGAGGCGGTGAAGGTGGATCGCGGCGACGAGGAACAACCCCAGCCAGAGCGCCCCGAAGGAGAACAGCGCCGAGGCTGCCAGCCGGTCGCGCACCTCGGCGCGGCCGCCCAGCCCGACCGCCACCGCCATGGCGAGAACGACCGTTGCCGCCGCGAACCAGAGGTCGAGGCCGGTGAGCCGGGGCAGGGGGACGATCTGGTTGTGGACGGCGCCGGTAAACGCCAGGAGGGCCACGGCCAACCACAGCGCCAGGCGAAACTTCGGCGAGACGACGATCCGCTGCACCAGGGCGGCGTACTCCGCGGCCGCCAGCAGGACCACCGCGGTGGCGACCGCCACGAAGAACAGGGGCTTCAGGTACAGGACGATGGCTGTCGCCAGCGCTGCGGTCACGATCCCCGTGACAACGCGTTTCATTGCCGCCGACTGTATTCCACCCGCTCCAGGCAAAGTCCGCGCGCGGGGGCGTTCGGTCCGGCGGCGGAGCGGCAGTCGCCTTCGAGCAGTGAGGCGAGATCGTCGAGCGACCGGCGACCGCGACCGACTTCGAGCGTGGTGCCGACGAGGGCGCGGACCATGCCGCGCAGAAACCCGTCGCCGGCGACGCAGAAGCTCACTTCGTCCCCGGCTTCGGTCCACGCGGCCTGGTGAATCGTCCGCTCCGGCCGGCTGTGGCTGCCGCCCGACTTGGCGAAGGCCGAAAAGTCGTGCCGTCCCAGGAGCAGCGAGGCGGCGGTCTTCATCGCCTCGAGGTCGAATCCGGCCGGCGCCGGGACGACGAAGGGCGCCCGGAACGGGTCGATCACCTGGGCGCGGCTGAGCCGGTAGCGGTAGACCTTGAAGGCAGCGCTCTTGCGGGCGTGGAAGGTGTCGTCCACCGGGTCGGCGTCCAGCACCCGGATCGCCGCCGGCAGATGACGGTTGGCGCCGTGGACCAGGGCACGGCGCGTCTCCTCGAGCGCCGACTTTGCCGCTACAGTCAGGTGAGCCGTCTGGCCGCGGGCGTGGACGCCGGCATCCGTGCGGCCGGCGCCGTGCACCCTCACGCTTCGGCCGAGGATCCGGGCCAGGGCTTCCTCGACGACCTGCTGGATGCCGAGCGCATTGTCCTGGCGCTGCCAGCCGGCGTAGTCCGTGCCGACATAGGCGATCCGCAGGCGGTACTTCACGGGCGTCCCGCCCGCATCCGGCCATCAACCACGAAGACCACCAGCGGGGGCAGCCAGACTGCGCCGTAGACCCAGGGGAAATAGTCTATTCCCGCGAGCGCCGGCAGGTAGGCCAGGGGCAGGGTCGCCGACAGCAGCAGGACGCTGCGCACTCCGAGCAGCGCCGCCCAGGGCAGCACCCAGATCAGGTACCAGGGATAGAGCGTCGGACTTGCAAGCAGGACGATGCCGAAGGCGCCCAACGCCGCGCCGATCGCACCGGGACGCCGCCGCCAGAGGCGAAGCCACGCGGCGCCGCCCGCGGCCAGGAGCAGGGCGCGGGCGAGAAACTGGGGATAGGTGTAGGAGTAGAGAGTGTGCCATGGCGTTGCTGTGACCTCGCCGCCGAAGACCACCCGAAGGAGGTGGACGGCGCCCGCGGCCGCCCGGTCGAGTTGCAGCGCGTCGAGGAGACGCCAGAGCGGTTCGTAGAGCGGGCCGTTGTACTCCCAGCGCAGCGCGTAGACGGCGAGGCCCGGCGGAACGCCGCCCGTCCAGACCAGAACGGCCGCCACAGCGGGGACGAGCAGGCAGGCGGCGCCGAGAGCGAACATGTGGCCGTGCTGCCCGTGGCGCTGCATCGTTCGCCACCAGAGGGGGATTGCGGCGAGGGGAACCAGCTTGGCCAGCACGCCGAGCGCGGCGACGGCCCCGGCAGCGAGCGAACGCGGGAGGGTGGACAGGGAACCGCGCCGGACCGGGATCAGATAGACGCAGGCGATGACCAGCGAAGCGCCCAGCACGTCGATGTGGCCCATGCCGGCGCCCTCGATCACGACCAGTGGATTCCAGACATAGGCGAGCGCGGCCACGACGGACCCGCGCCGCCGGGCAAGCGCGAGCAGCAGGGCGCAGCCGATCAGGTCGACCGCGGCCAGCGTCAGCTTGTAGCCGGGGAGCGGCCGCGGCAGGACGCTGGCGGCGGTGAAGAGGCTCAGGGCCAGGGGCGGGTAGACCGTGGCGACGTCGCGGTGAGCGGTCCGCTGCCACAGGTCGTCGCGCAACCCGGTCAAGTCGGGATCGTTCGGCGTGAGCCGGTAAGGATTGGCGCCGGCAGCGGCGACGCGGCCGTCCCAGAGGTAGCGATGGACGTCGTCGGACAGGCTCGGCGCCAGCGGCAGGGCCAACAGGCGCAGCAGCAGGGCGACGGCGAGGACGCCGGCGACCGGCAGCTCGCCCGCCTCTTTCTGCCGTGCCCGTCCCAGCCGCCTCAGCGCCCGGAAGAGGGCGCCGAAGGCCAGCAGGACCACTGCCAGGAAGAGCACGCTCGCCCAGGGCGCGTCCGCCGCCGGCCGCAAGCCGGTCCGGTCCAGGAGCAGGAGCCCGCCGAAGCACGCGAGCAGGGGCCAGGCGGCCGACGCTAGTGGGAGTGCCCTTGCCATATCGTCGGCGTCTGTGCTTCTTCCCGTGTACTACGCCGTTCTCGGCACGCTCGCACTCTTCGGACTTCATCGGCTGGTTCTGCTGCTGGTGCTGCGTCTGGTCCGGTCACCCGCCGAAGTGGGTGGCTCGGTCGCAGCCGGCGCGGAGGATGAAGCCCCCTTGCCCCGGGTGAATGTGCCCCGGGTCACTGTCCAACTGCCAATCTACAACGAGCGCTACGTGGCCCCGCGCCTGGTCGCGGCCGTGCTCGACTTCGACTACCCCACAGAGCGGCTGGAGATTCAGATCCTCGACGATTCGACCGACGACACAGGCGAGCGGATCGAGGCCGTGCTTGAGGAAGCGTCGAAGAGAGGGCGCCCACTGCCGGCCGTCCGCCACCTTCGCCGGCGCGGACGCGAGGGCTTCAAGGCAGGGGCTCTGGCGGCCGGTCTGAGCGAGGCGCGCGGCGAGCTGATCGCTATCTTCGACGCCGACTTCGTCCCCGGCCCGGACTTCCTGCGCCGCACGGTGCCGGCCTTCGCCGATCCCGGGCTCGGCATGGTCCAGGCGCGCTGGGACCACATGAACCGGAATGACTCCCTGCTCACCCGCGCCCAGGCGGTGCTGCTCGACGGACACTTCCTGGTCGAGCAGGAGGCGCGCTACCGGTCGGGCTGCTTCTTCAACTTCAACGGCACCGCGGGCGTCTGGCGGCGCCGGGCGATCGAAGAGGCCGGGGGCTGGAAGTTCGACACCCTGACCGAGGATCTCGACCTCTCCTACCGCGCGCAGCTCGCCGGCTGGCGCTTCGCGTTGATGACCGACCTCGCGGTGCCGGCGGATCTGCCGGCCCGCGTCAACGACTTCAAGAGCCAGCAGTACCGCTGGGCGCGCGGTACGGCCCAGGCCATGCGCAAGCTGCTGGGACCTATCCTGCGCAGCGCGGTCCGGCCGCGGGTCAAGCTCGCGGCGACGGCGCACCTGACCTCGGGCTTCTGCTATCCGTTGCTCGTCGCGCTGGGACTGCTGCTCTTGCCGGCCATCCTGCTGCGCCAGGAATCGCCGTACCTGCTGCTGTGGATCGACGCGCCTCTGTTCCTGCTCGGCACCGTCGGCGTGGCCGGTTGCTACGCCGCCGGCCAGCGCCGGGCCGGGCGACCGGGTTCCCGGGCGTGGTTGGAGGTGCCGCTTGCGATGTCCGTCGGCATCGGCCTGTCGCTTCACAACTCGGCCGCGGTGGCTACCGGTCTATTCCGCAGCGGCGGCGTGTTCGCCCGCACCCCCAAGATCCCGGCCAACGCGCGAAACCCTCCCACGCTGTACCGGTCGAACGCGGTCTGGAGCCTCTGGGGCGAAGCCGCGCTCGCGCTCTACTTCTGGGTCTGCATTGCCGCCGCCGGTCTCAACGGCCGTTGGTGGTCCCTGCCCTTCCTGTATCTGTTCGCGCACGGATATAGCCTGATGGTGCTCGGCGGCGCCCTGCCGCGGTGGAGACACAGCAGAAGGTTGCCGAGCGACGTGGGAAGGCATACTTCGTAGCCGGCCGTCGATGATCCACCCCCTCAAGAGACAGTCGCCTCCCGCTGCTTCCCGACCGGCGGACGTGGTCGTGCGGCCTGCGTCGCCGGCCGACGCTCCCTTCCTCCGGCGCTGGCGCTCCGAGCCGGCCGTGCGCCGCTTTCAGCCGCTGCACAACGTGTCCGTGTCCCGACTGCGAGCGGATCTGGCGTCGCAGCGTCCCCGGGATATCTACCGCGGCCGGGGCGACCGCTACACCTGGCTGGTCGAGTCCGATGGCGAGCGCACGGGCTGGATCACGTTGGCGATCGTGAACTGGGAGCACGGGCTGAGCGAACTGGGGTACGCCCTGGCGACGCGCCACCATAGCCGCGGCACGATGACCGCAGCACTGGGACAGTTGCTGCCCGAGCTTCTGCTCCGCACGCCGGTGGAACGCATCGAGGCGAGGTGCGCGGTCGACAACGAAGCGTCACGGAAGGTGCTGGAGAAACTGGGGTTCGTTCACGAGGGCCTGCTCCGCTCGTACTTCGTTCTGGAGGGCCGCCGCACCGACCACCACTTGTACGCCCTTCTGCGCGAGGACTACATCCCAGGCCTCTAGAGCCGCGCAGCTTCCTAGGCACTCGCGGGCTGCACGCGCTACAGTTGCCAACTCTTGGATCGTCAGTTGTGGAGGTGCGAATGGTGAGCACTGGAACGAGGCGGGACGCGCGGCCAAAGGCTGCCGACTCTTCGTTGGAGAACCTTGAAGCCGGAATCGCGTTGTTCTACGAGGACCGGGTCGCCGAGGCCAGGGCCAGATTCGAAGACGTGGTCGCAGCCAGCGGCGAGAGCCGGTTCGTCATTCGCGCAAAGGACTATCTTGCGGCTTGCGAGCGCGCCGAAACACCGGCGTCCGGGAGCCCGGACGACGCCTTCCTCGAGGCCGTGATGGCCAGGAACGACGGCGACCTGGAGCGTACTCTCGAGTTGTGCGAGGGCGGCGGGCGAGACCAGGATGAACGTTTCGTCTATCTGGCCGCCTGCGGGCGTGCCCTGATGGGAGAGCAGGAGGCCGCCCTCGACCTGTTGACGAAGGCGGTGGAACTCGATCCGAAGAACCGGGTTCGGGCTTGCCACGACGTTGACTTCTCTTTGCTGGACCAAGACGAGCGCTTCCTGAAGCTCGTCTATGACCGCAGCGACTGACGTGGCTGACGAGGCCGGCGCGGCCGTCATTCTCGCGGCCGGCGGCGGCGAGAGGATGCGCTCGGAGCGGCCGAAGGTTCTGCATCGCGTCGGCGGCCGAGCCCTCGTGGCGTGGGTTGTTGCGGCGGCGCGCGAGGTCGGCTGCGCGCCCATCCATCTGGTCGTCGGAAGTGGAGCGGAGGAGATCCGTTCGGTCCTCGAGGAAGAGGAACTGGGCGGCCGGGACATCGTCTGGGTGGAGCAGCGGCAGCAGAAGGGCACGGGACACGCGCTGCTGATGGCGCGCGAGGCTTTGCGTGCCGACGCCGTGACCCTGGTCCTCTCCGGCGACGCGCCCCTGGTGCGGCCGGCGACTCTTCGGGAACTTCTCGGCCGCGCCCGCGACGGCTGGGGCAGCGTCGCCGTGGCCGATCTGGACGACCCGGGCAGTCTCGGCCGGGTGGTCCAGAGGAACGGGCGGTTGGAGCGGATCGTGGAAGCGGCGGACGCGGGCGAGCGGGAGCTCGCGATTCGAACGGTCAACGCCGGGCACTACGCGCTGCCCACGCCGGCGATCTTCGAGTGGCTGGAGAAGCTCGATACCGACAACGCCCAGGGCGAGTTCTACCTGACCGATGCCGTCTCCGCTGCCGCGAACGAGAACCCGGTTGCCTGCGTGAGGGTGGAGGACGCCTCGGAAGTGCTCGACGTCAACTCGCGGGCCGACCTTGCCGCCGTCCAGGGCGTCCTCTACCGGCGCAGCGTCGATGCGCTGCTCGAAGCCGGGGTCACGATCCTCGATCCGGAGAGCGTGTGGGTGGATGCCGGCGTGACCGTCGGTCCGGACTCGGTGCTGCACCCCAACGTCACCCTGCTGGGCGCCAGCAGTGTGGGGCGCGGTTGTACCGTTCACACCGGCGCCTGGATGCGTGACAGCGTCCTCGCCGACGAAGTCGATGTCCTGCCCTACTCGGTTCTGGACGGGGCCCGCGTGGCCTCGCACTGCAGCGTCGGCCCCTTCGCCCGCCTGCGGCCGGAGGCGGTCCTGGACGAGGGCGCACGGGTCGGCAACTTCGTCGAGGTGAAGAAGTCGAGGCTGGGACCCGGCGTCAAGGCTTCCCATCTCGCCTACCTGGGCGATACGTCGGTCGGCGCGGGCGCCAACATCGGCGCCGGGGTCATCACCTGCAACTACGACGGCAAGACCAAGAACCGCACGGTGATCGGGGAGGGAGCGTTCGTCGGCAGCGACACGATCCTGATCGCGCCGGTCGAGGTCGGCGCCAGGGGCTACACGGGCGCCGGTTCGGTGATCACCCGGGATGTGCCGGAGGAGACCCTCGCCGTCGGCCGCGCGCGCCAGAAGAACATCAAGCGCCGGCCGCGGTGACCCACCGCGGCGGCAAGGGCTGAACGGGCATGGCGACCCGTGACGGTGACTGCGTCGAGCAGGTGGACTTCCGCACCCTGAACCCGGAGCAGTTGGCGGCGGTCACCCACGACGGTGGGCCGCAGCTCGTGATCGCCGGCGCCGGGTCGGGCAAGACCCGGGTCATCACCTACCGGATCGCCTGGCTGATCGCCGAGAAGGAGGTCGAGCCGTGGCGGATCGCGGCGGTGACCTTCACCAACAAGGCGGCGGACGAGATGCGCGGACGCGTCCTCGACCTGGTCGGCGGCAACGCGAACCCGGTTGGCGCGCCCCCGCGCCAACCGCGAACCGGTCCCCGCGCTCGTCAGCGGGCGCGGGGACGGAACGTCTTCGTCGGCACCTTCCACCGGTTCTGCGTGCGCCTGCTGCGCCGCTACGGGGACCGCGTCGGGCTCCAGTCCGACTTCGCGATCGTGGACGCGCCGGACCAGTTGCGGCTGATCAAGGCGGCTCTCTTGGCGGAGGACCTGGACGAGCAGACATTTCGGCCTCGCGCGGTCCAGGGCCGGATCAGCGCGGCCAAGAACCGGCTGCTGACCCCCGCCGCGTTCGAGCGCGAGGCCGAGGACTTCTTCGACCGTCATGTCGCCGCCGTCTACCGCCGCTACCAGGCTGAGCTGCGCCGGGCGGGCGGCGTCGACTTCGACGATCTGATCGCGCTCGCGGTGCGGCTGCTGCGGGACGAAGCGGAGATCGGCGCGCGCGTTCGGGGACGCTTCCGTCACCTGCTAGTCGACGAGTTCCAGGACACCAATGCGGCCCAGCTCGAACTGATCAAGAACCTCGTTCTCGACCCCGACGGCTCGGTCTCCGGGTTGACCGCGGTCGGCGACGAGGACCAGAGCATCTACGGCTGGCGGGGTGCCGAGATCGACAACCTGCTGCGCTTCGAGCGCCACTTCCCGGGCTCCCAAGTCCGCAAGCTGGAGCGCAACTACCGCTCGACCCAGAACATCCTCGACGCCTCGGGCGCCGTGATCGCCCGCAACGAAGAGCGGCGCGGCAAGACGCTGTGGACCGATACGGGCGCGGGCGATCTGCTGCAACTCTTCTTTGCCGCCGATCACGAGGACGAGGCGCGTTGGGTGGTGCGGCAGGTCGCGGCGCTTCGCGCCGACGGCTTCGAGTTCGGCGATATGGCGGTGCTCGTGCGAACCAACGCCCAGACGCGGGCGATCGAAGACCAGATGCTGCGGAGCGAGGTTCCGTACTGCCTGGTCGCGGGCGTACGCTTCTACGAGCGTGCCGAGGTCAAGGATCTGGCCGCGTACCTTCGGGTGATCAACAACCCGCGGGACAACCTGTCTCTGCGGCGGATCCTGAACCAGCCGCGGCGGGGCATCGGCCGTAGGACCCAGGAGTTCCTGCTGGCCCGCGCGGCGAAGATGGGCCATTCCCTGTGGGACGCGATCCGACTCGACCCGCTGCAGGAGCTGCCGTCGCGGAGCCGGCGTGCGGTGGATGACTTTCGGGGCCTGATCGAGGCGCTCCGGACGGAAGGCGAGCGCCAACCGCTGGCTGAACTGGTGCGGGGGACGATCGTCGCGGCCGGGTTCGAGGCCCTGCACGGCAAGGGCGACGAGGAGGGACGGGAGCGGCTCGACAACCTCGGCGAAATGGTCTCGTCGGCGCAGGACTTTCAGACCCGGTACGGCTGCGAAGACCTGCCCGCCAGGATCCCGACCGCCGCGGTCCCGACCCTCGGCGATCCCCTGGGTCCGGGCGCGGACCAGGGGGACCAGGGAAACCAGGGGGACGTGGAATCGCCGACCAGTCCGCTGACGAACTTCCTGGACTACGTTGCGCTCGTCAGCGACACGGACGGCCTGAACGCCGAACTCGGCGTTGGGGTCATGACCCTGCACAGCGCCAAGGGCCTCGAGTACCCGGCCGTTTTCGTCACCGGTCTCGAGGACGGTCTGCTGCCCCACTTCCACGCCGGGGGCGGCGCGCGGGACATCGAGGAGGAGAGACGGCTGCTCTACGTCGGCATGACCCGCGCCGAACGGCGACTGTTCCTGAGCGGCTGCCGCCGCCGGATGGTCGCGGGGGTGTTCCAGGATCGGCAGCCGTCGCCCTTCCTGATCGACGTGCCGGAGGAACTTGTGGAGACCGCCCAGAGCCCGGACATCTACGCCGGGCCCCGCACCGCGGGCGTCCGCAGCTTCTTCAGCGCCGATCGGTCCGTTGGGGTCCCGTACCGCGCGGGGCCGCCCTCGGGCGCCAAGCGTCGAGCGGCGGGCGGGCCGTTCAAGCAGGCGGCCGGCGGCTTGCGGCCGGGTGCGCACGTCCGCCACGCCACCCTGGGCAAGGGCGTCGTCCTGCACCTCGACGGCCAGGGCGAGAACGCCAAGCTGACGGTCTTCTTCGACAAGGCCGGCAAACGGAAGCTGGTCCGCCGCTACGCTCCCCTGGAGGTTCTCTGAGGTTCCGCGTGCTGCTACACTCCGGCGCCTGCCTGTCGGGGCGTGGCGCAGTCTGGTAGCGCACCTGCCTTGGGCGCAGGGGGTCCTCAGTTCAAATCTGGGCGCCCCGATATCGCTCGCATGCCCAGGCCTCGGCTACTCTGTCGCTTTCGCCTGCCTGTAGCTCAGATGGATAGAGCGGCGGCCTTCTAAGCCGCGGGTCGGGGGTTCGAGTCCCTCCAGGCAGGCCAGATCGTTGAGAGTTTTCGGTCGGAATGTCTGGTGGGTGTAGCTCAACCGGTAGAGCACTTGATTGTGGTTCAAGTGGTTGGGGGTTCAAGTCCCCTCACCCACCCCATCCTCCTTTCCGCATCGTCCCGTTCGCGCGCCCGTAGCTCAGTCTGGATAGAGCGACGGCCTCCGGAGCCGTAGGTCAGGGGTTCGAATCCCTTCGGGCGCACCACATTCCTGCAGTCGGAGGGCCGTGGCGGCGCCTACGGCGTGTCGAGCCTTGCCAGGCACGCATCCACGACCTGGTCGGCGTCCAGCCGCTCCATGCACGCGAAGTCGCCGCGGCTGCAGGTGCGCCGCCAGCATGGTTGGCATTCCAGCCGCTGGTCGAGTTGCACGGCGGTAGACCGCGGCCCGTAGGGGCCGTTGCGGGCAGGATCGGTCGGCCCGAACATGGACACGCAGGGCACGTCCAGCGCCGCCGCCAGGTGGGCCGGACCCGAATCGCAGCCCAGGAACAGGGCCGCGTGCCGCAACAGGGTCGCCAGATTCCGCAGATCGGTCGGCGGCGCGGGCAGGATAGGCCAGCCATCCCCGGCGCCGGCCACGATCTGCTGCGCCGCCCGTCGTTCCTCCTCGCCCGCCCAGACGACGACCACCGGTAAGCCGCGCTCCCGCGCAAGGCGCCGCACCGCGGCGGCAAAATGGCCCGGCGGCCAGTGCTTCGTGCGCCAGATCGTCCCGGGCGATACCACCGCATAGCCGCCGGCGCCCAGGCCGTGGCGCTCGAGGAAGGCGAGGGCCTCGGGCTCCGCGTAGTCGGGCAGCCGCCACTTCGCGACAGGGTCTTCCTTGCCGGCCAGTCCTGAGGCGCGGACCAGCGCCAAGTTGCGGTCGACGACGTGGGCCACCGTGGGGTCGACGGCGAACCGCCGGTTCAGGAACAGGGCGTTCAGCTCCCGGCTGCCCATCGCCGGTCCACCGCGGAACCCCACTCGCTGCCGGGCGCCGCTCCACCAGGCCACCAGCCCACTCTTCGTGAGACCCTGGACATCGATCGCCGCGTCGTAGCGGCAGCTCCTGAGTTCGCGGCGAAAGCGGCCGAACGCCTCGAGCCACGCCGCAATGCCGCGAGCCCGGCGAGGGTAGACATGAAAGCGGTCGATGTCGGGGCAGTCCCGCAAGAGGGTCGCGGCAGGCTCCTGGATCGCCCAGCCGATGAACGCGTCCGGGTGCGCACGGCGAAGCGCCGCCGCCACCGGGGCCGCGTGCAGGCAGTCGCCGATTGCCGACAGCCGCACCAGGAGGACGCGAAGCTGTCGGGCAGGTTTCTGGGTGGTTGTCATTGCCGCCGCGTCGGTATCTCATCAGAGCATAAGGCCAGCGCACCGGCAGTTGGACTCCGGCATCCGCCACTGCTTGGCATACTCCGATCGATGCACGACGAACCCGACGCCGATCCGACGGTGATTCGCCCACCGGGGTTCGACCGGATCACCCTCCGGCTGCTTGTGGCGGCGCTGGTCGCCGGTGCGCTGACGGTGCCGATCGTCATGTTTTGGCGTGACTTCAGTTGGCTCATGGCGCTGTCGAGCGCCGCTGGCATCGCTTTCCTGATCTTCTTCAGCGGCCGTGCCGTGCGAGTTCTGAACTTCGAGTGGCGCCGGCCGCCCTTCGAGCGCGAAGAATGAAGAAGGTCCGTCCCTGGCGCGTCGAAGCCGACCGCTCGGTCTTCGATCACCCGCTGCTCAAGGTCGAGACCCAGGAGCTCCGGGCCGGCGCCGACCGGCGTCAGGCGCTGGTGCTGCGGTCGGCGGACTGGGTCAACGTGATCCCCCTGATCGAACCGGAGTCGGCGGCCGAGGGCCCGACCGTCGTGTTCATTCGTCAGTGGCGGTTCGGGCGCGCGGCGGTGTCGCTGGAGATTCCGGGCGGCATCGTCGAAGCGGGCGAAGACGCTGGCGACGCCGCGGGACGGGAGTTGCACGAGGAGACCGGCTACCGGGCCGGCACGATCGAGCGCCTCGGCGTGGTCGAGCCCAACCCCGCCATCCTCGACAACGTGTGCTCGCTGTGGCTGGCTCGCGACCTGGTCCCTACCGGCGATCCGATCGGCGACGGCAGCGAGGAGCTGGAAGTCGTCCACCTGCCCTTGCGCGAGGTCCCCGAGCGGATCGCGAGCGGTGAGATCCGACACTCACTCGTCGTCACCGCCTTCTACTTCTTTGCCCGGCGCTACGGTTTCTCTTGAGCGAACGTCGGCAACGGCCCGTCCGGGCCGCGGCGCGCCGCGGCTCCGCGCCACTTCGGGGCGTCTCCTTCGACGCCACGGGCACGCTCTTCGTCTGCCCGCGCCGCGGTGAGATCTACGCCGAAGTCCTTGCCCGGCACGGTCTGCGTCTTGCCGCGGTCGAAATCGAGGGTGGCTTCCGGACCGCCTGGAGCGAACTCGACTGCCGGCTCGGACGCGGCGAGGACCGCTACAGCAGCCATCCGGAGGGTGCCCGTGGCTTTTGGCGCGAGCTGCTGGAGCGGTCGTGCGCGCTGCTTGGGAAGGAAGACCCCGGTCCCTTTGCGGCCGCCGAGTTGTTTGCCCGGTTCGAACGCGCAGATGCCTGGGAGCTTCGCCCCGGCACCCGCAAGGTGCTGACCGAACTGCGACGCCGGGGTTTGCGGGTCGCCGTGACCAGCAACTGGGACCGGCGGCTGCCGCGTGTGCTGGCCAACCTCGGCCTGGGCGACGACATCGATGCCGTCGTGTGTTCGGAAGACGTGGGATCGGCGAAGCCGGCCGAGGCGATCTTCCTTGCCGCCTGCCGGGAACTCGAGCTGGAACCGGCGTCGGTGCTCCACGTCGGCGACGCCAAGATCGAGGATCGCGAGGGGGCCGAGGCGGCAGGGCTGCCGGCATTGTGGCTGAATGCCGCCGAAGGCGACATCGGGACGCTTGAAGAGGTGCTGAGCTACGTACCGCGCTAGCGCGCTCCTGGGCACCCGGGTGGCGCGATCCGCGCCAGCCGCGAACCACTCCGGGCGCCCGTCAGCGGGCGCGCGGATAGCACGCGGGCGTCTCGCCCGCATCCGGTAGTTTCTCAGTCTGAACTTGACGGAGGAGACCTCGATGTCTGTGCGCCCGCTCTCGATCTCAGGTGCCGCCATGCTGTTGGTTGTCGCGGTTGCGGCTGCTACGGGCACCGACTCCACCTTCGCATGCGATGCCAGCGACGACCCGTTCTGTGCCGGTGCGATCGTGCCCGACCTTCCACCCTGGTCCGCGGTGTCGGCATCAACCGCTGGACCGCCGGAGGCACCGCCGTGGTGCGACGGCACCTGCGTCATCGACATCGCCTTCATCTACGCAGATGACGCCATCGGTCTGACACTTGCCGACTACGGCGGGGGCGGTAGCCTACGCCGACCCTACGGTCGGCATGACACGCTTGGGGGCCTGCGGGCCACCGTTCACCACGCCGCGGACCTGGCGACGATGGCGTTCCGGCGAGCCCATCTTGACGCCCGATTGCGGGTAGTCGGTTTCCAGCGCGACCCGGCGCTGAACGGCATGGAGATCCGCGACGCGCTCTCGTTCACTCGGACACGAGCTGTGAGCCTTCGCCGCGAGTACGGCGCCGACCTCGTCTACGCCATCGTGAGGGATCGCGCCATGGCTTGCGGAATCGCCCACTTGCGCCGTCCTGGCGTCTCGGCGGCGTCGGCGGCGCCGTTCGCGGTCGGCGCGTTGTCGTCGCCCTGCCTTGACGAGAGACCTGTGCTCCTGGCTCACGAGGTCGGACACAACCTGGGCCTGGTCCATGACCGGGCGAGCGAGCTGCTTGGTGCCGGAGTGAATACACCGTATGTGCCGTTCGGTCATGGGTTCCAGCACTCTGCCGTCGCTGAGGCCCGCTTCGAGTCGTCGATCATGGCTGCCGAGGGGCCGAACGTCGGCGCGTGGTTCTCGACCACGGAGTTGGTTCGAGGTCTCGTACTTGGCAACGCGGAGGAGAGCAACGCGGCCCGCGCACTGCGCTACACGCTTCCCGATACCGCCGACTACGTAGCGGCGCGCTCCGAAACGGATGAGGACGGGCCGCCATACGCATGCAGGAACGGCCCAACGGCTACCTGCTTGCAGGACTGGCGCTTCCGCGTCCAGGCGAAGGCCCTCGAGAGACCGGACTTCGCGGGGCCGCTCGATGTCCTCGGTCTCGGTGACGCCGCGGCCCTCTTCTACTTCTACTCCGCGGACAACCCGGAGCTGCTGGTCAAGGTGCTCGACGCCTGCTCGTACAACGGCCACTGGTGGGTGTACGGCTCGGCGGGGACCGATCAGCCGTACTTCATCAGGATTCAGGACTCGGCGCCTGGTGGCGAGTCCATCATCTACAAGCACTCGGGAGGTACGGTCACCGGGTACTTCGAGCGATACGAAGAGCCGAGCGACGAGTTTCCGGGCGGACGGATCTATGACGTGCCGACTGGATACACGACGGCCAAGGGCGTGATTACCGACATCCAGGCGTTCCGCTGCGAGCCGTGACTCGGCAGTCGGTCGATCGGGTTCGAGCCGCGGTCGACTGCTACACTGCCCCATGGCGGAGAGTGCGCAATGAAGATATCGACCAAGGGCGAGTACGGTATCCGCGCCATGCTGTACGTGGCGATGCACTCGGACGCCGGTTCGGTGCCGAGCCACGAGATCGCCGTCAACCAGGGCATCCCGGAGCCGTACCTCCGCCAGATCCTGGCGGCCCTTGCCCGTTTGCAATTGGTCCGCTCGAACCGCGGTCCCCAGGGCGGCCACCTGTTGGGCCGGCCGGCCGAGCAAATCTCCATGCACGACATCCTGGTCGCGCTGGAGGGACACACGACATCGATCGACCACATCCTGGCTCAGCCCTGCACGATCGGCGTAGGACCCAAGCACTGCGCGATCCGCGAGGTCTTCTTGAGTGTGAAGGAGGCGGTCGAGAACATCCTCTGCAACTTGAGCCTCGCCGATCTAGCCGAACGCCAGCAGGAAGTCTGCGAGTACAAGATCGAGATCCCGCACGACCTGTCGCCTGAGCGCCTCCACGGTCCGTCGGGGCGGCCGCTGCACGTGCTGGCCGACTGACGGTCGGGGTCGGGGCACCCCTGCGCCTCATCCGTCGCCGCGGCGAGCGTGCTCTCGCGTTGTTGCTGGTGCCGGCGGCGGCGCTCGCCTGGTCGTGCATGGTTCCCGCGGATCCGCCGCCGCTGGACGATGGCGACCTGGAAAGCGTGGCGGTGGCGCCGCCGCGAGACTCCGTGTTCCGGCCGGACGAAGATCAGCAGGAGCGTCGGGTGCCGGAGGCCGCGCTCGGCGGGCGCCTCCCGGGCGCCTTCCCGGACGGCTTTCCGCTTCCTCACGGGTCCACGGTGTTCGATTTCGGCGACGCCCAGCAAGGAGGCGAAGGCGAAGCCGAAGAACCGCCTACAGTGGAGTTCGTGAGCCTGCGGCTGCCGCTGGGCGCGCCGGCGGCCCGGGAGTGGCTGTTGCGCGAGGCGCAGGCCGCGGGTTGGCGTGCGGCGCTGGGAGACACCATGACCTTCCAGCGCGGCAACGAGTGGGTCCGGGTTGCGATCGAGCCGGGCAGGACCGCCGGCAACTCGGCTGCCCGCTTCGAGTACCTCAAGTTCTGAGGCGGGACCGCTGCTAGCATCGGACGACCGGGCGGCCCGGCGGTAGGGGGATACAAATTAGGTGACCGAAATGGTGGGTCCGCTGACGCTCAAGCGCGCGGAGAAGTACGGCTTCTGCGCCGGCGTGCGCATTGCCGACAGGACGGTGCGAAAACTGGCCGCGGAAGGCCGGAGCGGGAAGATCCTGGGCCAGTTGGTGCACAACGAACACGTCGTCTCGGATCTCGTCCAACTGGGCTTTGCCACCGCGCCGTCGCTCGAGGAGGTTCGGGCCGGCACCATCGTCTTCTCGGCGCATGGCGTGCCGCCGTCCTTTCATCGCCGGGCGCTGGAGCGCGGCCTGCTGGTGGTCGACACGACGTGTCCCTTCGTCTACGACGTCCACGAGGAGGCCCGGCAGGCGCTCGAGGCGGGCTACCACGCGGTGTTCATCGGCGACACCGCCCACCGCGAGGTGATCGGCTACACGCGGGATCTCGATTCCGGCGACTACGACATCGTGCTCACCATCGGGGACGTCGAGCGGATCGACTTCGACCGCCATCCCAGGGTGAAGATCTTCTACCAGACCACCCTGAACAGCGAGGAGTACGAGGACGTGGCGCGGGCGATCGAGCGCGCGGCCGACCACGCCGAGCGGGCGGACACGATCTGCTACGCGACCAAGGAGAACCAGGATGCGGCGCGCGCCCTCGCGGCCGACCCCGAGATCGACTGCGTCGTCGTCATCGGCGGGCGGCACAGCGCCAACACCCGGCATCTGTGGGAGATCTGCCGGGCTACCCAACCGCGCAGCTATCTCGTTCACGGTTCGGACGACCTGAGCTCAGACTGGTTCGCGGATTGCCGGGCGGTGGGAGTCACCGCGGGCGCTTCGACGCCGGACACGATGATCGAGGAAGTCGAGGGCGCGATTCAGTTGCTGGCCGCGTCTCCGGCGCCGGCCGGGCCGCTCCCCGCCGCGGAGGCCGCGCTTTGAGGGTCCTGGTCATCGGCAACGGTGGCCGGGAGCACGCGCTCTGCTGGCTCATCCGGGAGCGGGCGCCGGCGACTGAGCTCTACTGCGCACCGGGCAGTCCGGGTACCGAGGAGTGCGGCGAGAGCGTTGCGATCGACGTTTCGGACATCGAGGGGCTTGGCCGATTTGCGGCCGAGCGCGGGATCGAACTCACCGTGGTCGGCCCCGAGCTGCCGCTGTCTCTCGGCGTGGTGGACGCGTTTCGCGAGCGCGGTCTGCGCATCTTCGGCCCCTCCCGCGCCGCCGCGCGCCTGGAGAGTTCGAAGGTGTTCGCCAAGGAGTTCATGCACCGGCACGGTGTGCCGACATCCGACTTCGTGGTCACCGACGACCGGGACACCGCGCGCCGGGCGGCGGAACGCTTCGGATTGCCGGCGGTGCTCAAGGCCGACGGGCTCGCCGCCGGCAAGGGCGTGCTGATCGTGTCCTCGCCGGCGGAGTTGGAGTCCGCCCTGGACGTCTTCTTCGTCGACCGTCGGTTCGGTTCGGCCGGCGCCCGCGTTCTGATCGAGCCCTTCGTGCACGGCGAGGAGGTCTCCTTCATCGGCTTCTGCGACGGCCGGCGGGTGCTGCCGCTCGCGACCTCCAAGGACTACAAGCGGATCGGCGACGACGACGCCGGCCCGAACACCGGCGGCATGGGCGCTCACAGCCCGGCGGGAATCGTCTCAACGGAGCACGCCTTTGAGATCATGAGCGAGGTCATGGAGCGGACGGTGGCCGGCATGGCCGCCGACGGTACGCCCTTCTCCGGCGTGCTCTACGCGGGTCTGATGATGAGCCCGGACGGTCCCCAGGTGCTCGAGTTCAACGCCCGGCTCGGAGATCCCGAGGCGCAGGCGCTGCTGCTGCGCCTGGAGGAGGACCCGGTCGACCTGTTCGCGGCCGGCGCCGACGGCGACTTCGGACGGTCCGAACTCGCCTTCAGCTCCGGCGCTTCGGCCTGCGTGGTGCTGGCCAACGCGGGCTACCCGGGGAAGGCGGCGTCGGGAGACGCGATCGAAGGCATCGAAGCCGCTCGAGCGCGCGAGGGCGTGGTCGTGTTCCACGCCGGCACCGACCGCCGGAACGGCCAGGTCATCGCCACCGGCGGACGGGTGCTGAACGTCTGCGCGGTCGGCGACGATCTGGCTCAGGCGCTTGCGCGGGCCTACGAGGGGGCGGCCCGAATCCACTGGCCGGCCAAGGCGATGCGCTCGGATATCGGCCGGCGGGTGCTCGGGATGGGAGCGGGCTTGTCGTGAGTTGCGGCGGCTGCAGCTTTGCCGGTCAATCGACCGCGGTGGAGGACACGTTCGTCGGCGTGCGCTTCGGTGAGGAGACGAACCTGACCCTGTGCCGGACGGGCGGCGAACTGCTGGCCCGCGGTGATGAGGTGATCGTGTCGATGAAGCCGGGTCCGGCCTACGGCCGGGTGGAGAAGTCGCCCATGCCGGTGTTCAAGCCGTGCCAGAAGTCGAGCGCCCGGTCGCTGATCCGCCGGGCGGACGACGCCGACCGCGCGGCAAGAGAGCGGCAACTGACGAACGAGGTGCGCGGCAAGACGTTCTGCCGTGAGCGGGCGCGGGCGCTCGGCCTGGAGATGAAGGTGTCCCGGGTCGACTTCAGCTTGGACGGGCGCAACGCGACGTTCTACTTCACCGCCGATCGGCGGGTCGATTTCCGGCAGTTGCTGCGCGACCTGAAGTCCCGCTTCAAGTCCCGGGTGCGACTGGTTCATGTCGGGCCGCGGGACGAGGCGCGGCTGCTGGGCGGCGTCGGCATCTGCGGTCGGACGTTGTGCTGTTCGACCTGGATCGACGACTTCCGGCCCATCTCGATCCAGATGGCCAAGCGCCAGGGTCTGAGTCTCAACCCGTCCAAGATCTCCGGCTCGTGCGGCAGGCTCCTGTGCTGCCTCGCGTACGAGGATGACGAGTATCGCCGCCGTCGTCCGAAAGAGAGGTCCTGGTCGGGCGGCCGCGAAGGTGGCGCGCTGCCGGTCCTGAGCTGAGCCGGCCTGGGAACCCGGCTGGCGCGGAATCGCGCCAGCCGTGAACCACTCCATGCGCCCGTCATCGGGCGCATGGATGGCACGCGGGCATCCTGCCCGCATCCGGCGCGCAGCGCCGGCTCCGTCTCCGCGCTCCCCTCGCTAGGAGGCGCCGCGGCGGGTAAGCACCGCCGGGATCGTCTTGAGGAGGATCTTGAAGTCGAGGGTCGGCGACCAGGAGTCGATGTACTCCAGGTCGAGTTCCATCCAGCGGTCGAAGTCCAGATCGCTGCGGCCGCTGACCTGCCACAGACACGTGATGCCCGGCTTCATCGACAGGCGCCGCCGCTGCCGCCTTGTGTACGGCTCCTTCTCCTCGAGAGGCCTTGGGCCGACCAGGCTCATGTCGCCGCACACGACGTTCCAGAATTGCGGGAGTTCGTCGAGGCTGAACTTGCGCAGGTAGTGCCCGAGCGGCGTGATCCGCGGATCGCGGTGCATCTTGAACGCGGGACCGCCCATCGTGTTCAGGTGCTTCAGCTCGCCCCGTTTCGCGTCGGCGTCCGCGACCATGGTGCGGAGCTTGTACATGGTGAAGCGGCGGCCGTTCAGACCGCAGCGCGTCTGCCGATAGAGCACGGAGCCGGACGAAGTGATCTTGATCAGGAGCGCCAGCACCAGCATCACGGGCAGGCTGATCGCGAGCAGGACGACGCCGATGCAGATGTCGTAAAAGCGTTTGAACAGCAGCAGGGGAAGGCTGGACGGCGCCGGCGACAAGGTGACGACGGGCCGGCCGGCAAGAGAATCGAGTTGGACCTGACTGTGGGCCGGCGGGAGCAGGTCGAGCGCGATGCGGGTCTGGATGCCCTGTTCCTGCAGCGCATCGAAGATCTTCTGCAGGGCGGGCAACTCATTGGGCGTGACGGCAAAGAACACGTCGTCGATTACGTGCTCGGAGACGATGCGCAGGATGTCGTCGACGCCGCCCCAGACCGGTTGCGCCGCCTCAGCGGGCTTGCTCCCGTCCGTGTGGATCAGGCCGACGATCCTGAGGCCCCAGTAGGAGTGGTCCTCGATCGACTCGGCGAGTTGCCGGGCCGCTTCCGGGGTGCCGGCGATGAGCACGGCTCGCTGGTTGATACCGTGCCGCCGCAGGTCGCGCGAGAGGATGCGCAGCGCGATCTTCTCGGTCAGCAGCAGCAGGCAGGAAAGGCCGGAGAAGAGAAGCAGCCAGGGTCGGCTGAGGCGGTCCTGGAGCAGGAGCTGGTCCAGTTGGAGGACGAAGACGGCGAACAGGAGCAGGAACGTGGCGACTGCCGACACCTTGAGGATCGCGGCTGCCTCGGTCCTCAGGTCGGCGGTGCGGTGCGAGCGGTAGCGCCGGGTGGCGATGAGCGGCGCCATCCAGGTCAGGAGCGCCAGCGGCAGCAGCGGTAGATGGTCGCCCAGGGGATAGAGCGGACGGGGGAAGAGGCCCGGCAATACCTGGGGGAACAGTCCGCTGCGGATCGCGTAGGCGAGGAAGAACGCCGCCGCGACCAGCGAGAGGTCGAGGGAGAAAATCAGGGCGGCTTGCAGTCGAATGCGCTGTTTCAACATGGGTTATGGCCCAGAGCACTCCGGGCCAAGCAGTCTATCCGCCCCCTGACCGCGGCCGGGAAACGCGGGTATTGTGCTCGCATCGGGCCCGCGAGCCCCGGCCGCCCTCAGCGCCGTTCGCAGAGCCGCCTGAACAACTCTTCGTACTGGTCCGTGACCCGGTCCCAGTTGAACTCGGACGCCGCCCGGCGAGCCGCTCGTTCGCCCAGGAGACGCGCCCGGACCGGGTCGCCGGCGGCCCGCTCGAAGGCCGCGGTGAGCGAGGCCTGATCCTGAACGTCGAAGTAGATGGCGGCCTCGGCGGCCGTTTCGCGGTTGGCCGGTTCGTCGTTGACCAGCACGCAGTTGCCGTAGCCCATCGCCTCGACCAGCGCCGGATGGGTGCCGCCGACCTCGGTGGCGTGTACGGTCGCGCGCGCGGACGAGAGCAGGCCCCGGTACCGGTCGCCGTACACGGCGCCCGGGAAGCGCACTCGCGGATCGGCGGTCCTCTTCATCTCGGCGATGAAGTCCGAGGCGTAGGGGGCGTCGCCGACCATGACCAGGGGCAGGTTGCCGTCTGCCTGGGCGTAGGCGGCGACCACGCGGTGCGGGTTGTTCTCCGGCTCGAAGCGGCTGACGTAGAGAAAGTAGCGCCGGGGTTCGAGTCCCAGCTCCTTCAGGACAGGGTGAGAGACGATGGGTTGGGGCTCGACGCCATAGCGGATCATCGTCGTGCTGCGGCCGTACCGGCCGCGGTAGTGGTCGGCGATGACTTCGGCGTCGCTGATCGTTGTGCCCGGCAACAGGCAGGCCAAGCGTTCGGAGAGGGCGTACACGAGGCGGCCGGGCCAGCCCCATTTCGCTCTTCGCTTCTCGATTCCGTCCACGTGCAGGGCGGTACGGATGCGCCGCGGCCAGAGCAGCGGCAGGAAGACCGCATTCGCGCCGTTGACGACCAGCGCGGCGCGGGCGCCGCGGGCGAAGAGCGTCGCGTGGAGGCAGGAGAGCAGCGTGTGGACGGGGGTGTCGCCGTACTTCGTGCGCAGCGTCGGCAGCACCACCAGTTCGACGCCGCGGTGCGAGCGGTGCCGCCGGTCGACGTAGTGGGACCGGCAGTAGACGGTGACCGGCCAACTGCGTTCCGCCAGGCGGGGCGCCAGCGCCTCGATCATCGTCTCGTAGCCGCTGTATGCCGCGGGTATGCCGCGGCTGCCGATGATCAGAATCCTTGGCCGCTCAGGGTCGAGCGGCAGGGAGGCCCGCCCGAACCACCGTGCCGTCGAGTGCTTCGGCACGCGGCGGCGGGCGCGGACCAGGCGACGCCGCTCGAGGATGCGACGGCGGTTGCGCCACAGCCAGGCGTAGGCGGCCAGCGACGAGGGCTCGCGCAGCAGCACGTAGCCGAGGATGCCGAACTCCCGGATCGAGGTCATAAGAAGGGTGCGTGGGGCGTCGGCCAGGCTGCGATGGTAGAGCTGCAGCAGGTAGCGGTTCTTGAGCGAGTGGAAGTTGACTTCACGCGACATCTGCCGCCGCCGCCGGGGCAGGTTGACGCGGCCGTGTACCGCGCGGGCCCGGGGTTCATAGAGCACCTCCCAACCCCGTTCCCGCAGCCGGAAGCAGAGTTCCGCGTCCTCGCGATAGGAGTGGAAGTCGCTGTCGAGGACCTGGCCCGCGACCGCCGCGTCGCGCAGCGCGGCGCTCAGGAACAGAATGGCGGCGCCGCTGCCCCCGAACACCCGCTCTGTTACCGGATACTGGCCGCAGTCGACCTCGTCGGCGCCGCGGTCCTCGTGGCGCCAACTCCGGGTCAGGCGCATGCCGCACGCGTCAATCCGTGGCGGGGTGTCCCCGTTCGGGGCTTGGTCACGAAGCAGTCGGCCGGTGACGGCCCCGACCGGCTGCTCCGGCGTGGTGAACCGTTCGAGGCACGCGATCAGGCGGGCCGCGTAGTCCGCCGAGACCCAGGCGTCGGCGTTCAGGCTCAGCACGTAGGTCGGTGGCCCGTCAGTCTCCGCGCCGTTGCCGAAGGCGGTCTCAAGCGCCCGGTTCAGGCCGCCGGCGAAGCCGGTGTTCTCGTCCAGCGCGATCAGCTCAACCGGGAAGGCTACTGAGTCCGCGCCCTCTCGAAGGCGTTCGAGGGTGGCGTCCGTACTGGCGTTGTCGACCACGATGAGCCGGAATGGCGGGCCCTCGAGCGACGCCAGCGCTTCGAAGAAGCGGGGCAGGTTGGCCGCGTCGTTCCAGGTGACGGTGCAGATCGCGAGGTCCGGCGTGGCGGCCGCGGAGTCGCCCGCCCCTGGGACGCGGGCGTCTCGCCCGCACTCGGGGCCGGCGTTCACGGGCGCCTCCAACCGGAAGCGGCCGCCGCGGCGAGGCGACTCAGACCGACCAGCGCCTCGCGGCGGCTCCGTGCGCGGCGCGGCCGGCGAAGCGGCAGCAGGGCGATGCGGAGCAGAGCGGCGATGACCAGCATGAGATCCAGCACGAGGGCGGCGCCGCGGCTGTGGTGCTTGCGAGCGTATCGGTCCAGGTTGCGGTAGTATGCAAGCAGGAAGGGGCCGTACCCGAGGCGCGGTACGGAGGCGCTGAGGCCATGCCGGAAGGTGGCGTCCGGCCAGTAGCGGATCGTCTCGTTGCGATCGCGGAGCCGGCGGGCGAGGTCGACGTCCTCAAACCAGGCGGGCCAGAACTCTTCGTCCATGCCCCCGGCGGCATCGAAGGCGTCGCGTCGAAGCAGGAGGGCGCAGGCCGCCGGCTGCTCGACGGGCGACCCGGCCGGCGGCTCGGGCATCGGCCCGGGCTCCGCGAAGCAGCAATAGCCGAGCAGCGTTCGCAGGCCGGGCAGCCGGCGCAATTGCCAACCGGCCTGGGAAGCGCCCCTATCGTCCACCAACCGGGGCGCCAGGCCGGCTGCTTCCGGGTGCTGTTCCATGCCCCGAACCAGGGATTCGAGCGCCCCGGATTTGGGTCTGGCGTCGGTGTTCAGGATCAGCAGCAGGGATCCCCCGGCATCGGCCGCACCGCGGTTGATCGCCGCTGCGAAGCCGAGGTTGCGGCCCGGTTCGAGGACGAGGATGTTCGGCCGGCCGGCGCCCAGGTCGCTCAGGTTCCCACCCGAGCCGTTGTCGACCACGATCAGTTCGAACCGTTCTTCGCGGGGCCAGCTCTCGATGAGGAGCGCGAGGTTGTCCTCGTCGTGCCAGTGCGGCGCCACCGCGGTCAGAATCGGAGTGCCGGTCATTGCGCGCTCTCGTCGCCGCGCCCGGGCGCCGGCCGCGAGAGTGCGCGGCCGAAACCGGCGAAGCGCGGCAGGAACCGGACCGCGCGGCACCAGGCGAACAGGAGATCGAGGAGACCCGGGCGTCGTGGATCGCCCGGTAGCGCCTCGCCCTTTCCGCCCCGGAACACATCGACCACGTCGCGGAACAGGAGTCCGGGCAGCCGGCGCCAGAAGCTCCGGCCGAGCCGCGTCGCCAGAACCAGCAGACGATTGCAGTAAATCCGGCGGATGCGCAGCCGGGCAGCGCGGCGGTCGCGGCTCGACAACGCGCCGGCATGTTCGATGCGCGCCGCCGGTGCCAGCACCGCCTCGTACGATGCCCGGCGCAGCCGGTCGGCGAGTTCGACATCCTCGTAGTAGCTGTCGAGCCGTTCGTTGAAGGGCCGCAGCGGCCGGCCCGCCGGGCTCACCGCGACAAGCGCGTCGCGAAGGTAGATCGCGGCGGTCGCAGACACCCCGTACACGGGTCGCGGCGCGCCGCCGGGCGGCGGTGCGGCTTCGCCGCGGCCGACCTGGACCGCCTGCCAGCGGCGGGTCCAGGCCAGACCGGCGCCGTCGATTAGTACCTCATCGTCGTCGCCGGCTGGAAGCAGGTTGATCCCCTGCGCCGCCGCGACCTGGAAGTCGGCGGAGGGCTTCGGGTCGGCTTCGGCGCATGCGCCAAGTATCTCCAGCAACGCCCGGGTCCAGCCGGTCGCAAGCACGGCGTCGTCGTTCACCAGGGCGATCCACCGGCCGACGCTGGCGGCGATGCCGGCGTTGGCGGCGCGGGCGAACCCCGCGGGCCGAGGCAGTTGCACGATCCGTGGTGCCCGCTGGAAGGCGGCGGGATGATCGGCCGCGAGTTCCCGCGCGAGCGCCCTGAGCGCTGCCGGACCGCCGGCCAGGGTCTCGGTCCCCCGCGCTACGTCGCGGGCGGTCGCGGCCGGGTGCTGCCAGACGACGATCAGTTCGGCCGGCGCGGCCGTCTCCGACGCGTCCCGGTAGATGGATTCGAGGCATCCCGCGAGGTGCGGCGGCACGCCGACCGTTGGAACGACGTAGGAGAGTGCCGGTGCCTGCACGACGATCAAGGTCCGGCAGTCCGGCCGACGTGGAGAGCATGGAAGAGGATCACCTCGACCTCCGCGGGGAGGTCGGGATCGCGGACGATGACCAGGTTGCCGAGTCCACACAGCGGAGCGAGATCGACCTCGGCACGGTAGCGGGTGCAGAAGAAGGGACCGCCGGCGCCGGTCGCGACCCAGTGGAGCCAGGGTGCGCGGCCCGCGACGGCGCCGCTGTCGCGGGCGGACCACTCGCCGGTGTGATCGCCGTGTTGTAGTTCGAAGGAGTCCTCGGTCAGTTCGGCGCCGATCCGGGCCACCGTTTGACCCGCGGCAACGCCGCCGCCGTGGGCAACCGCCGTATCGAGCACCAGGGTTCCGCAGCCCGCCGCTTCGGCTGCCCATCGCGGCTGGTCCTGAGTCAGCACCTGCCTTGGCGAGCTGAGCAGCGTCTGCCGCGGCAGGAACGCTCCCCAGGAGCCGAGCGCCGCCGCCGTCAGCACCACGGCGCCGACTGCCAGCACGATGGCCCGGGGCGCGGGCGCTCTCCGCACGAGCGCGCCGACGCCGCGCCCGATCAGGATCAGGACGATCAGTCCGAGCCAGCGATCGAATGCGGTATCGAGTCCGAGCGCGCTCAGTCGATCGTCGAGATGCGCGGCGCGGAGCCACGGATAGGTGGCCGAGAGCGTGGCGAACACGAGCAGACTGCCCTGCCAGCAGAACCCGAATACGGCTGCATCGCCGCGCAGGCCGATACCCTGCCAGGGACCGGTTGGAGGCGGATCGTCGGCGGACCCGGCGCTCGGCCGCTCGGCGCTCAGCACGGTCCACAGCGCGATGCCCGCCAGCAGGGCCTGCGGGGGAGGGAGGAAGCGCAGTCCGGCGAGCGAAAGGAGAACCGCCGCCGCCACCGTATGCAGGTTGCCCCGACCGACCAGATTGGGCGCGGCAAGGAGGACCAGGGGCAATCCGGTGAGCGCCAGGGGCCAGGGCGCCGCCGCCGCGGGCGGTAGCCCGAGGGCCAGGGCACCGGTCAGAACGAGGACGATGGCGAAGGCGAACCGGCGCCAGACGACGGCGGCCGACATGGCGGTGAGAAGAACCCCGAACGCGGGCTCGCGGACGAGGACGAGCCCCAGGATCAGGGTCAAGGCGAGCCCCAGCGCTGCCGCCGCCACGGACCAACGCTCCTTGAGGGCCCGAGCGGCCGCGTCGGCAAGCGCCGCGGCGGCGAGCACCAGGACGACATTCGAGCGGACGCCGCCCGCGGCCAGGATCAGGGCGGCTGTTCCCGCCAGGGCCGGCGCGCCCATGCGGGCGAACAGGGCGGTCAGAAGGATCGCTGCCGCGGCGGGAATGGCGACGAGTACGACCAGCAGCCGGAGCACCCCGCCGTCGAGCAGGTCGCCCTGCCGCAGGAGCAGGTTGAGTCCGATCAGCGCCGACAGCAGGGTGCCGCCGAGGCGTATCAGGCGTGCCGGCGCCAGGGAGCCGGGCGGCGCCAGCAGATCGGCCCGGCGGGCGAGCAGAGTGTCCACGAGAAGCGCGGCGGGACCCAGACAGAGCAGGGTGCCCACCGCCGTCGCACGGCCCGGACCGTGGGGGGGCACGGCCGCGAACGCGACCACGGTTAGTAGCGGCAGCGCCAGTGCTGCCGGGCTCAGCGGGCGACGCGCGGCGCCCGCGGCGGCGATCAGGACCGCCATTGCGGCGAACGCGAGGTAGCGTCCTTCAGCCGCCGCCTCCGCATCGCGCTCGACCGCCGCCAGGGAGGTCATCGCCAGCCCGGCCAGAAGGGGCGGCAGGGCGGCGATCCATGGCGGAGAAGGGGACGACCCGGGACAGGCCGGCGCGGAAGCGGATTCAGTCGTCAAGGGGGCCATCCTTGCCGTAGCGGGCAAACGTTGGAAGACTGCCACCGCCATGTTGCCCCGAGAACTCCTCAGAAGCGAACCGCAACGGGTTGCGGACGCTCTCGAAGCGCGCGGCGCCGATGCCGCGCTGGTCGACCAATGGGTGACGTGCGACCGGCGGCGCCGTGAAGCGCTGACCGAACTCGAGGAACTCCGTCACCGTCGTCGGTTGGCTGGTCGCGAGATTGGCAAGCTCAAGGCTCAGGGCGAGGCGAAGGAAGAGGACGCCGCCAGACGCATTCTAGAGATGACGGAGCTCAAGGCCCGCATCGAGGGCCTTGAAGAGGTCGTGGCGCAGGCCGAGGAAGAGCTCGTCGAAACCGAGCTGAATGTTCCGAACATCGCTCACGAGACAGTCCCGGTCGGCGGCGACGAAACGGCGAACCGCGTCGAGCGGGTGGTCGGCGATCTGCCGGAGTTCGACTTCGAGCCGAAGGCCCACTGGGACATCGGCCCGGAGCTCGGGATCCTCGACTTCGAGCGCGGCGCCAAGCTTGCCGGTGCCCGGTTCACCACCTACTTCGGTTGGGGGGCACGGCTGGAGCGGGCGCTCGGCGCCTTCATGCTCGACCTGCACACCGAGGAGCATGGCTACACCGAGGTTCTGCCTCCCTACCTGGTCAAGCGCGAGTGCCTGTTCGGCAGCGGCCAACTGCCCAAGTTCGAGGAGGAAGTGTTCCAGGTCGAGCCCGATTCGCGTTACCTGATCCCGACCGGCGAGGTGCCCCTGGTCAACCTGCACGCCGACGAAGTGCTCGACGAGGAGCAGTTGCCACTGCGCTACGCCGCGCTCACGCCCTGCTTCCGCGCCGAGGCCGGGTCGTACGGACGCGACGTGCGGGGGCTCATCCGCCAGCACCAGTTCCACAAAGTCGAGTTGGTGCAACTGACGACGCCCGAGACCAGCCACGACACGTTGGAGCAACTGACGGCCCACGCCGAACGCGTGCTGCAGCGACTGGAGTTGCCCTACCGGGTGGTGTCTCTCTGCACCGGCGACCTGGGCTTCGCCATGGCCAAGACATACGACCTCGAGGTGTGGGTTCCCGGCCAGCAGACCTACCGGGAGATCTCCTCCTGCAGCAACGCCGAGGCGTTCCAGGCGCGGCGCGTCCGTACTCGCTTCCGGCCGCGGGAGGGCGGCTCGCTACGCTATGTCCACACCTTGAACGGTTCGGGACTCGCAGTCGGGCGGACCCTGATTGCCGTGCTGGAGAACTGCCAGACGGCGTCGGGTTCGATACGCATTCCGGCGGCGCTCCAGCCGTATGTCGGCGGGGTCGAGGAGATTCCGGCAGCCTAGTTTGGAGAGTTTTGCCGCCTCGGAGGGGTGGCTGAGTGGTCGAAAGCACCGGTCTTGAAAACCGGCGTGGGTCAACGCCCACCGTGGGTTCGAATCCCACCCCCTCCGCCACACCTTGGCCCGGTGACCGGCGGTCACCGGTCTCGCCGGCCTCGCCTGCATGCTGGCGCCCGCCGCGCCGGCCCTCGCCCAGACTTCGGTGAGCTCCGATTGGGTGCTCATTCCCGAAGGCGTTGAGCCCGGCGACCCGTTCCGGCTGCTGTTCCTCTCCTCCACCACGCGCGACGGCTCGTCCACCAACATCGCGGACTACAACACCTTCATCCAGGGCCTCGCCGCGGCCGGCCACGCCGACATCCAGTCCTACAGCACGGGCTTCAGGGCGGTTGGCTGCACTGAAGACGTCGACGCACACGTCAACACCTCCAGCACCTCCAGCACCGGCAACACGGGCGTCCCCATCTACTGGCTGGGCGGCGCCAAGGCCGCCGACGACTACGAGGATTTCTACGACGGGTCCTGGGACGATCAGGCCAACGACAAGAACGAGTCCGGCGCCGACGCGCACGATACCTCCCAGAGCGGCAATTACCCCCTCACCGGCTGCGCCAACGACGGCACCGAGGCGTTCGGGACCGGTGGAACTGCTTCGCGCGCGCTCGGCGCGACACAAGGGGTGCGCGTCGGCCGTCCCAACTCCTCCGGGAACGGCCACGGCCCCCTCAGCAGCTTCACCAACGCGTCAACAAGCTCCGACACCCGCCCCATGTACGGACTCTCGGAGGTCTTCCAGGTGGACGCCGCCGTGGTCATCAACAACCCGCCGGCGTTCTCCGCCGCAACCGCGGCCCGCAGCGTGGCCGAGAACACGGCCGCGGGCCAGGACGTCGGCGCCGTCCTCACCGCCACGGACGCCGACGGCGACACGCCGACCTACACCCTCGATGGCAGTGACGCGGCCTCCTTCGACATCGTCACGACCTCCGCCGCCGCCCAGATCCGCACCAGGACGGGCGTGACCTACAACCACGAAGCCAGGTCCACCTATACCGTCATGGTCAAGGCCGACGACGGCAAGGGCGGTGCCGACACCGTCACGGTGACGATCACGGTCACGGACGTGGACGAGCCCCCGGGCCGCCCGGCGGCGCCCTCGGTGTCGGGGACGGCCGGATCGACCACCAGCCTGGACGTGACCTGGACCGCGCCGACGAACACCGGCCCCGCCATCGCCTCCTACGACCTGCAATACCGCGAGGGCACCAGCGGGAACTTCACCGACGGCCCGCAGGCCGTGATCGGCGCCAGCGCCGCCATCGGGAGCCTGATGCCGAGCACGTCGCATCAGGTACAGGTGCGCGCCACCAACGCCGAGGGCGAACCCGAACCCGAACCCGAACCCGAACCGGAGCCGTCAGGACCGCCGGAGGCCGCCGTCACGGTCGACGCGGAGTGCCAGGACGGCCTGTGCCGGGCCATGACCGGCGTCGCCGTGTCGTTCACGGATGCGAGCACCGGCGAGGTCCGGTCCCGGACCTGGGACTTCGGCGACGGCACGGTGTGGGAAGTTGTCGTGAAGGCGGGGGATCACTGACACCGCGAGGAACTCCGCCGATCAGGACAGCCCCTCCACCGTTTCTCTCTCGGGTAGCGCTACGCTTGCGGAGAAAGGGTAGTCGTGAACAGAAGACCGTCCGATGCATGGCCGGCCGAGATCCGCGCGGAACTGGCCAACCTGGAGGAGATCGCCCTGGCGACCAAGCCGTCGTCCGGGGATCTTCCGAACCTGCGCGGTGTGGACATCAGCGGCGTGTCCATGCCGCTGCGGCAGGCGATCGGCGGCGACCACCTGATCTACCTCGACTTCAAGCAGCGGTACGACCTGGACCGTCGCATCCGTGAGGCGGAGGCGGCCGGCAACGCGCGGGTCGTGGCGGGCCTGCGCCAGTCGCAGCAGCGCGCCGGGGTCCTGGTGGCCGATGTGTCGGGCCACAAGGCGACGGACGCCCTGGTGGCGGCGATGCTGCACCAAGCGTTCCTGCTCGGGGCGTACTACGAGCTCGACCTGTTCGGCGAGATCACGACACGGCTCTTCGAGCACATCAACCAGCGCTTCTACAAGTCGACCACGTTGAACAAGTACCTCACCATGCTCTACGGCGAGGTTTCCGAGCAGGGCAAGTTCCGTTTCTTCTCGGCCGGCCACCCTGCGCCCCTGCTCTTCGTCGGCCGCCCGGGCCGCATCGAGCACCTCCCCGAAGACCAACTTGTACGGTTCCCGCCGGTCGGGATGTTCGCGTCGAACGCCTACATGGACGAGTTCGTCGACCCGGGACCCCTTGGCTACAAGCGCCCCTATGAAGTCAGCGAACTCGACCTGCTCGAGGCCGGCGATCTCCTCCTGCTCTACACGGACGGCTTTACCGAGCATGGCGGCGATCGCTACCTCGCTGAGCGGGCGGAGGGGGTTCTGGAGACGGTCCGCAGCCGGAGCGCGAGCGAGATCTGCGAGCGCCTCAAGGAGGACCTGCTCGCCTTCGCGCCGGCCGAGGACGACATCAGCTTGGTGGTGATCAAGAAGACGGAGTAGCGAGCCGAGCCACCAGACCGAGCCACCAGACCGAGCCACCAGACTGGGTGCGCCGGCGTGCCATCCGGCATCCGGTAAGCTGCCGCCGCTTCGCCGGGTGGGCGCAGCGGTTCGGCGGGGAGACGGCAACAGACGACAAATCGAGACGCCGGCCGCGGCCGGCTGCGGGAGACGGCACCATGAGTGGGATCGAGATCACGGGAGCGCGCGACTTCGAAGCGGCGGAGCACATCCTGACCCCGGAGGCGCTCGAGTTCGCGGGCGATCTTTGCCGGCAATTCGAGCAGCGCCGGCTGCAGTTGCTCCAGGATCGGGTCGACCGCCACGCGCGGAGCCAGGCTGGTTACGACCCCACGTTCCCGGCCGAGACCCAGGAGATCCGTGACGCGGACTGGAAGGTGGCGCCCACGCCGGCGGATCTGAACTGCCGCTGGGCCGAGATCACCGGTCCGGTCGACCGCAAGATGATGATCAACGCGCTGAACTCGGACGCCAAGGTCTTCATGGCGGATCTTGAGGACGCCCTGAGTCCGAGTTGGCGCAATGTGATCGAGGGTCAGCAGAACCTGTACGACGCGGTGCGCAGGCAGTTGGAGTTCACGAACCCGGGGAACGGCAAGGAGTACCGGTTGGGGGACGAGATCGCCACCCTCCTGGTGCGTCCTCGCGGCTGGCACCTGATCGAGAAGAACGCCCTGATCTCAGGCAATCCCGTCTCGGCCGGCATCTTCGACTTCGGCCTCTACTTTTTTCACAACGCCAGGGCAGCGCTCAGCCGCGGCAGCGGTCCGTACTTCTACCTGCCGAAGCTGGAGAGCAGGCACGAGGCGCGGCTCTGGAACGACATCTTCGTCGCCGCCCAGGACGCGCTCGGGGTGCCCCAGGGCAGCGTCCGCGCCACGGTGTTGATCGAGACCATCCTCGCCGCCTTCGAGATGGAGGAGATCCTCTACGAGCTGCGCGACCACTCGGCGGGGCTCAACGCGGGGCGCTGGGACTACATCTTCAGCGCGATCAAGAAGTTCGCGTTCAGGGAAGACATGGTGCTGCCCGATCGCGGCCAGATCACGATGACGGTGCCTTTCATGCGCTCCTACACGGAGCTCCTGGTGCGCACCTGCCACAGCCGCGGCGCGCACGCGATCGGCGGCATGGCGGCCTTCATTCCCAGCCGGCGGGACGCTGAGGTCAACGCGACGGCGCTGGCGGCGGTCCGCGCCGACAAGGAGCGCGAGGCCGGCGACGGCTTCGACGGAAGCTGGGTCGCCCACCCGGACCTGGTGCCGATCGCCCTGGAGGTGTTCGGCACGAAGATGGAAGGCCGTCCGAACCAGAAGGAACGGCTGCGCGAGGACGTGTCGGTGGAACCCGGCAGCCTGATCGATCTGAACGTGCCCGGAGGCACGCTGACCGAGCAGGGATTGCGCAACAACGTCTCGGTTGGGCTCCAGTACATGAACTCCTGGCTCAACGGCAACGGCGCGGCGGCGATCAACAACCTGATGGAAGACGCGGCGACCGCGGAGATCGCCCGCGCCCAGCTCTGGCAGTGGGTCCACCGCAACGCCCAGATGGACAACGGTGCGAAGGTCACGGCGGAGCTCTACGAACAGGTGCGCGACGAAGAGCTGAGCCAGCTCGGGGGCCGCTCCGCGAGTCGCTACGGTCTCGCGGCTGACCTGCTGGACGACCTGGTGCTCGGCTCCGAGTTCCAGGAGTTCCTGACGCTCCAGGCCTACCAGCACATCTGATTCGGGCCCGCATCCGGTTTCAACCCGCTGCGCTACGCTCGCGGCCGATGCAGCATGCGATCGAGCTGGACGCGCTGCGGAGCGAGGTCGGCGACTCGGCCACCGCGATGGCGAACGCGGTTTCGGCCTGCGTCCACTGCGGCTTCTGCCTGCCGACGTGCCCGACCTACGTCGAGCTGGGCGAGGAGATGGACTCGCCGCGCGGCCGCATCGTGCTGATGAAGGAGGTGCTCGAGGGCGGCCTTGACCTGGAGGAGGCGCTGACCCACATCGACCCCTGCCTGGGTTGCATGGCGTGCGTGACGGCCTGCCCGTCCGGCGTCGAGTACGGCGAACTGCTGATGCCGTTCCGGGAACTGGCGGAGGCCGGCCGGCGGCGCTCCCGGTTCGACCGCTGGTGGCGCGGCCTGATGCTGGACACGCTGACTCGCCCCGCACGCCTGCGGTGGATGCTGCGGCTGGGGCGCCTGGCGGCGCCGTTCCGCGCGCTGCTGCCGGCGCGGCTCGCCGCACCGCTCGATCTGCTGCCCAGGACCGCGGACCGCGCGGAAGTCGGCTTCGGCGTGTTCCCCGCCGCCTCCGAGCGGCGGGCCCGGGTGGCGCTCCTCGCCGGTTGCGCGCAGCAGGTGCTGGCGCCACGCATTCACCGCGCGACGATCGAAGTGCTGACCCGCCGGGGAGTCGAAGTTGTCGTCCCGAAGGAAGAGGCGTGCTGCGGTTCGCTGGCTTTTCACGCCGGTGACGCCCCGCGCGCCCGCGCCGCCGCCGGTTCCCTGTTGGGCGTACTCGGGCCTGATGGTCTGCTGTCGGAAGTCGACGCGGTGCTCACCAACGCCGCCGGCTGCGGTTCGGGCCTCAAGGAGTACGGCCTGCTGTTCGCGGGGCGGCCCGAGGAGGCTGCGGCCCGCGCTCTGGCCGCCAAGGTGCGGGACGTTTCGACGTTCCTGGCGGCGCTCGAGACCGATGCGCCGCCGCCGCTGCCGCAGCCGTTGCGCGTCGCCTACCACGACGCCTGCCACCTGGCCCACGCCCAGTCGGAGCGGACGGGGCCCCGGCAGTTGCTGGCCCGGGTGCCGGGCGTGACCCTGGTGGAACCGCGCGACTGGCAGATCTGCTGCGGTTCGGCCGGCATCTACAACCTGGAAGAGCCCGAGCTCGCGGCCCGTCTGGGGCGCAAGAAGGCGGAGGCTCTACTGGAGGGCGAACCGGACGTGATCGCCACCGGCAACATCGGCTGCCTGACCCAGATCGAGAGCCACGTGCACCGTTTGGGCGCCCGGATTCCCGTGCGGCACACGATGGAGATCCTGGCCTCTGCGTACGGCGCCGACTGAGGATTTCCGCAGGTCGGATTCGGATACAGACAGGGTTGTCAGGGTCGGTTATCCTGCCCGCGCCCGTTGACCGCTTCTTCTTCCACACTCACTACTTTCGGACTTGGATGACGACACCCACTCGCATTGGAATCATGGGCTTCGGCCTTCTCGGTCGAAGCCTGTTCCGCCTCTCTCTTGACCGGCCCGAAATCGAGGTCGCCGCGGTGGCCGATACCGCGGATCCCGAGATGCTGCGCTACCTACTGCGCTTCTCGACCCTGCCGTGGCCGCTCGACGCTGATGTCGCGCTCGAGAACGGCAGCCTGTGCGTCGACGGCTCCTGCGCCAGCGTGGTGCGCGCCGGCAGCGCCGGCGAGGCGCCCTGGGGCGACCTCGGGGTCACGACCGTGGTCGACTTCCGGGACACGCAGCCGACGCGGCCAGAACTCGAGGGGCACCTTACGGCCGGCGCCGAGCGCGTGGTGCTCTGCGCGCCCCCGGGCGGGGAGCTGGACCGGACGGTCGTGGTCGGGCTGAACGAGGACCGGATCGAGCCTTCCGATCGGATCGTGTCCGCCGGCTCGTTCACCGCGCACTGCGCCGGGCCGCTGCTGCGTATCCTCGACGGGGCCTTCGGCGTCGAGCAGGCGTTCATCAGTTCCGTGCGTGCCTACGGCGCCGGTTCGCGGCTCGCAGACGTGCCGGCGCCCGAGTTCCGGTCCGGCCGGGCGGCGGGCGAGAACATCATCCCCTCGGTGACGGAAGCCGCGTCGGAACTCGAGACCGTGCTGCCCGAGCTCGGCGGCAAGCTCTCGGCTTCGGCGATGAACGTGCCGGTCGCGAACGGCTCCGTGGTCGACCTGGTGTGCTGGCACCGCGACGCGGTGAGCGTTGCCGCGGTCAACGAGGCGGTGGCCGCCGCTGCCGACGGCGAATGGAGCGGCAGGCTGCGCTTCGAGCGCGAGGCGATCGTCTCGGCCGACACCGCAGGCAGCCGGGCAACCTGCATCTTCGATTCGCAGGGAACGATGACCCTGGGCGATCACGTGTCGAAGACGATCGCCTGGTTCGACAACGGCTGGGGCTACCTGCACCGGCTCTTGGAACTCGTCGCCGCGCTCGACGCTGCGCCGGCTGCGGGCGCTGAAGGGGGCGCCTCATGATCCGCGTCGGGATAAACGGCTTCGGTCGCATCGGGCGCAGCGTCTTCCGCATCCTCGCCAGCCGTCCCGACGTGCAGGTCGTCGGCATCAACGACCTGTTCGACGCGGAGCGCCTCGCCTACCTGCTGCGTTACGACACGGTGCAGGGAGTCTTCGACCAGGAGGTCGAGGTGACCGGGAACGGCCTGCGGGTCGGAGGCCGCCAGATCCGGCTCAGCGCGGAGCGGAATCCATCCCAGCTCCCCTGGAGTGAACTCGGGGTCGACATCGCCGTCGAGTCGACCGGTGTGTTCCGGACCCGCGCCCAGGTGGCGTTGCACCTCGATGCCGGCGCCTCGCGGGTTGTGCTCACGGTGCCGGCCAAGGACGAGATCGACGCCATGATCGTGCTCGGGGTCAACGACGGCGATCTCGGTCCGGAGCATCGCGTGGTCTCCAACGCTTCCTGCACCACGAACTGCCTCGCGCCGCTGGCCAAGACCCTCGACGACGCCTTCGGTTTCGAGGAAGGGTTCATCACCACCATCCACGCGTACACCAACGGCCAGCGCCTGGTCGACTCACCGCACAGCGACCCGCGGCGCAGCCGCTCGGCGACCGCCAACATCATCCCGACCACGACGGGCGCCGCGCGCGCCGTGGGCAAGGTGCTGCCGCACCTGAACGGCCGCCTCGACGGGATGGCGATGCGGGTGCCCGTGGCGGACGGCTCGATCGTCGATCTGACCTGCAGGCTGCGCGGCGACGCCGCGGCGGAGGACGTGAACGCGGCGGCTTCGGCGGCGGCGGAGTCGAACCTGGCGGGCATCCTCCAGTACTCCGAAGACCCTCTAGTTTCGAGCGACATCCTCGGCAATCCCCATTCGTCGATCTTCGACGCGCCGCTGACCCGGGTCATTCCGGTTGAGGGCGGTGGCGTGTACGCCCGCGTCGTGTCGTGGTATGACAACGAGTGGGGCTACTCGAACCGG
This sequence comes from Candidatus Multivorans sp., assembly GCA_965247095.1. Lineage (GTDB taxonomy): Bacteria > Acidobacteriota > Thermoanaerobaculia > Multivoradales > Multivoraceae > Multivorans. The sequence continues at coordinate 3,038,500 of OZ251997.1, forward strand.
GTCGCGGATCTGATCGAGCGGCTGGCGCAGCTCGGGCCCTGACCCAAGTCGGCGCCGCCCCGTCCGGGGCCGCCCGCCCCGTCTTCAGTTCCGTTCGATGGACATTCGTTCCCTACTTGATTCGGCGCCCATCCTGCCCCTGCTCAGGATCGAGCGGGAGGAGGATGCCGTGCCCTTGGCCGGCGCCCTGCTCGAAGGCGGCATCGTGGTGCAGGAGGTGGCGCTTCGCACTCCGGCCGCCCTGCCGGCGATCGCCCGCATCGCGAAGGAACTCCCGGAGGTCATCGTCGGCGCCGGGACGGTGCGTAGGGCGGAGGACGTCTACGCGGCGCGCGACGCCGGCGCCCGTTTCGGGGTCAGTCCGGGGATCACCTCCGAGATCGCGATGGCCGTGCACGACGCCCTGATGCCCTTCCTGCCCGGCGTGGCGACGCCGTCCGAGATCCAGGGCGCGGTGGACCTGGGTTTCTTCACCTGCAAGTTCTTCCCGGCGCCTGCCTGCGGCGGCCTGACCTTCCTGCGCGCCGTCCGCAGCCCGTTCCCCGAGGTCGCTTTCTGTCCGACGGGCAACCTGGACCGCACCAGCTACCGGGAGTACCTCGCCGAGCCGAATGTCGTCTTGGTCGGGGTTTCCTGGATCACGCCGCCCGAGGCCGTCGCGGCCCGGGCCTGGGGCCGTGTCGCGGAACTGGCCCGGGCGACGGTCGAGGAAGTCCACGACGTGGCCGGCGCCGTGCCGGCCGCCGCGGGCGAATCGTAGCCGGGAGACGGAGGCAACCGTGCAGCGCCGAGCCAAGATCGTCGCCACGGTTGGCCCGGCGAGCTCGAACCCCAAGACTCTCGCGCGGCTGATCCGCGCCGGCGTCAACGTCGTCCGGCTGAACCAGTCCCACGGCACCCGGGAGGAGCATCGCCGGCTCATCCGGCTGGTGCGGCAGGTCAGCGAGGAGGCCGACCGGTCGGTCGGCGTGATGGTCGACCTGATGGGGCCCCGGCACCGGCTCGACCACTTCGAGGGCGTGCGGGTGCTCAAGCGGGGCGACGTCGTTGCCCTGGGCGCGGGCGCCGGTGCGGACCTGGCGCTCGACCGCGACATGGTCGAGCACGTCCAGCCGGACGAACAGATCCTGATCGACGACGGCCGGGTGCAGTTGGAGGTCCGGTCGAAGGACGAGGAGAAGATCGAGGCGGAGGTCATCATCGGCGGCGCCGTGTCGAGCCGCAAGGGCGTGAACCTGCCCGACAGCCATCTGCCGTTCCACATCTCGGACAAGGACCTGGGCGATATCCGGATGGCGGTCGAGGAGGACGCCGACTTTCTCGCGGCCAGCTACATCGGCACCCCGGCGGACGTGGTTCAGGTGCGGGAAGCGTCGCGCGCGGCGGGCCGCAGCCTGCAAGTCATCGCCAAGCTGGAGCGTCGGCGGGCGCTGGAGCACCTCGACGAGATCGTGCTCGAGTCCGACGGCGTGATGGTGGCGCGGGGTGACTTGGGGGTCGAGATTCCGTTGCACCAGGTGCCCGTGGTGCAGAAGCAGATCATTGAGAGCGGCTGGCGACACCTGCGTCCCGTGATCGTGGCAACCCAGATGCTGGAGTCGATGATCGAGCATCCGCGGCCGACCCGAGCCGAATCGTCGGACGTGGCGAACGCCGTGTTCGACGGCGCCGACGCGATGATGCTCTCCGGCGAGAGCGCCGCCGGCCGCTATCCCCTGGAAGCGGTGCAGACGATGCACCGGATCATCGCCGAGTCGGAGCGTTACCAGCTCTCGAAGCACACCTCCCAGCCGGTTGGATTCCACACGATGGAAGTCGGCCCCTACGACATCGAACCGCCGAACCGGTTGGGCGGGCTGGAGATCCCGGAGACGATCTCGGCCGCGGCCATCCTGTCGGCTCGGCATCTGAGCGCGCAGGGAATCGTGGTCCTCAGCCAGGGCGGTTTCACGGCCCGTCAGGTCGGCTGCCGCCGGCCGTCGACGCCGGTGCTGGCCTTCACCCGCGATCCGCGGACGATGCGCGAACTCCAGCTCGTGTGGGGCGTTCAAGGTGTGCGGATGGACCAGGAGGTCTACCACCACGACGAGGTCGTCACGATGGTGGACCGGCAACTCCTCGCCGGCAGCCTGGCCCTGCCCGGCGACACGATCGTGCTGCTGATGGGTGACCCGATCCAGGATCGTCCGCCGACGAACCTGGTGCGGATTCACCGCGTCCGGGCGTAGCGCTACGATCACGCGCCATGACCGACAACGATCTTCAAATCTCAATCGAGCGGGATTACCCCTACCTCCGCGACCCGGTGCGCCGGATCTGCGAGCAGTTTCCGGGCGAGTACTGGCGGCGTCTAGATGCCGCGGCCGAGTATCCGACCGAGTTCGTGCAGGCGCTGACCGAACACGAGTACCTCGGCTGCCTGATTCCCGAGGAGTACGGCGGGTCCGGTCTGCCGCTGCGCGCCGCGTCCGTCGTCCTGGAGACGATCCACTCCTCCGGCTGCAACGCGGCCGCGTGCCACGCCCAGATGTACACGATGGGCACGATGCTCCGCCACGGCAGCGACGAGCAGAAGCAGGAGTACCTGCCGAAGATCGCCAGCGGGGAACTGCGGCTGCAGGCGTTCGGCGTCACCGAGCCGGTAACCGGTTCCGACACGACCCAGTTGCGGACCACCGCGGTCCGCGACGGCGACACCTACGTCGTCAACGGCCAGAAGATCTGGACCAGCCGCGCGCTCCATTCCGACCTGATGGTCCTGCTCGCCCGCACCACGCCGGCGGACCAGGTCGAGAAGCGGTCGCGCGGCCTGTCCGTGTTCCTGGTCGATCTACGCGAGGCGCGCGGCAACGGTCTCGAGATCCAACCGATCGAGACGATGATCAACCACGGCACCACCCAGGTCTTCTTCGACAACTTGCGCATCCCGGTCAGCAGCCGGATCGGCGACGAGGGGCACGGTTTCAAGTACATCCTGAGCGGCATGAACGCGGAGCGCATCCTGCTCGCCTCCGAGGCGATCGGCGACGCCCGCTACTTCATTCGCCGCGCCGTGGAGTACGCGAACGAGCGCGAGGTCTTCGGCCGGCCGATCGGCCAGAACCAGGGCATCCAATTCCCGATCGCCCGTGCCCACGCCGAGACCGACGCCGCCGAAATGATCGTCCGCAAGGCCGCCGCCCTCTACGACGCCGGCCGCGAATGCGGCGCCGAAGCGAACAGCGCCAAGCTCCTCGCCTCCGAAGCCGCCTGGAACGCCGGCGACACCTGCTTCCAGACCTTCGGCGGCTTCGCCTTCGCCACCGAGTACGACATCGAACGCAAGTGGCGCGAATGCCGCCTGTTCCAGACCGCCCCGATCTCGACCAACCTTGTCCTCACGTACCTCGCCCAGCACGTGCTGGGCCTGCCGCGGAGCTACTGAGCCGGGCTCGACTGCGGACCGTCGGCGGCGCGGGGCCGTCGGCTGGCGTGGCGGCGTCGAATGCACCCGCCTTCTCCGGGTCCGAAGGGGTAAGGTCCCAGCGGCCGCGCCATCCGTGCGCCCGATGACGGGCGCACGGACTGGTTCACGGATGGCGCGGACCGCGCCACCCGGGTTCGCACTTATCGGATGAATGGGAGGTGGGTGCTCGCTGCGGTCGGCTGCGCTCCGGTTGGTCGTCGGTTTCTGGAGGGGCCTGGGCCGTCGCTTGCCGACAGCCTCGCTGGGACCTCACCCCTTCGGACCCTGCGCAGGCTGGAGGGCGTCGGGTAGCGAGAAGGCCCCGGTCCGGCCGGAGGTATGGCTAGTAGCGGCCCTAGCCCGAAGTTCTGCGGTCCGATGCGTGAAATTCCCTGTAATGACGGGGCAAACTTGGGATTTGGGAGTGTTGTCTACTGGGTACGGTTGGTCAAGGTCGGAGGTTGAGGAGGCTGAACGCCTTGGCCTGAAGGGGTGTGGGTGTGGCCAGGACGTCCACGGCGGCGTTTCCCTGGCCCTGCATTCGGACGCGATTTCGGGTCAGTGTGGAGAGGTCGTCGAGCAGTGTCTGGAAGCTGTGGACGGGTAGTCCTTCCGGTGTGCGCCTGCGGCTCGCCTTGGCGCGGGCTGCCTGGGACCGTCGAGCCGGCTGGACGGGCGAGGAGCGTTCGTCCCTTGGGTCGTCGTCGTCGAAGAGCAAGGGAGCGAGAAGGCGTCGCATGTGCCACTCGACGTAGTAGGCGAGCATGCACAGAAAGACGTGGGCTCGCACTCTGTTGGCGAGGCGATGGTGGACGGGGCGGACCTTGAGGTCGACGCTCTTGTAGCTGCGGAAGGCGCGCTCGACGCGGCTGAGGCTCTTGTAGGCCCGGACCGCCTCCGGCGCCGGGAGGTCGGCCTCGGCCACGTTGGTGCGGATGACGTAGAAGCCGTCGAGGGCGGCCTCTTCGGCGATCTGCGCCAGCTTGCGGGAGTAGCGGAAGCCGTCTTCTTCGATCTCGGTGTCGAAGTGCTTGCCGACCTTGTGGGCGCGCAGGGCGCGGTCGGCGCGGGCGGCGATCTTGTCCTTGCCCCGCAGGGAGCGCTGTGAGCGCCTCGTCGCTTCGGCGACGGCCTCAAGCTTGCGCTCGGTGGCGTCGAGAAGCTCCTCGCGCTTGCGGCGCCGCCTGGCTGCCAGGAGCGGGTTCCGGCACACGATCAGCCGCTCTCCGGGGTACAGCTCGGGGGCGCTCACTTCGGCCATGTCCCGTTCGTCGAAGATCGACAGTTGCAGGTGGCCTTGCTGCACCAGCGTGCGGATCGCCGGCGCGCGCAGGGCGGTGATCCAGGACAGACCGCCGGGTTCGAGGTCCTCGCGGATGCGGGCGCTGGTGAGCAGGCCCCGATCGCCGACCATGATCATGCGGTCGAGCGAGAAGCGCTCCTTGAGCTTCTGCACCTGGGCGCTCAACGTGCCGGGATCGGCGGTGTTGCCTTCGAAGACCTCGACCGCGACCGGGCATCCGTCCCGGTCGCAGAGCAGCGCGAAGACGATCTGGGGCTTGCCCGGCTTGCCGTCCTTGGAGTATCCGCGCCGGGCGAGGGCGCACTTCGCGCCCTCGAAGTAGACCGAAGTCACGTCGCACAAGACGAGGGAACCGTCTTCGAGGTGCTGTTTGGCCAACCGTCGCTCGATGCGTTCCTGCCGCTTGAGCAGCCAGTCCATGGCGCTGTAGAGCTCGTCGGCGCCCGCCTCCTCGATTCCGACTTCCTCGCCGAGGGAGTGGGGCGAGGTCTCGCTTGAGAGTCCGCGGGCGGTGGCGAGCTTGGAGCCTGGTTCCAGGATGCGCGCGACGATCATGGCGACCGCGAGCGTCCGCTCCCGTGAGGGTCGGCGGTCGAGCAGTGTCTGGAGGCCGCATTGTCGCGCGGCGCCGAGCGTGGCGGCGACATGACCGTGCGGCTTGGAACGCAGGATCTCGAAGGCCGAGTCCAGGGAAGGCAGTGCGACGCCGCCCTTGAGGAGAGTGCGAAGCCCCTCGACGAGATGATCGGGCCACTTGGAGAGGTTCGCGAGCGTCCGTTTGCAGACTCTTCCGTCCTGTCGGTACGACTCGCGCAGGAGCACGGCGGGTGGCGAGTTGCGGTTGGGTACGCGTTCGATGTACATGGCTTCTATCTTAGCTCTACCATGTCTCCATGTCTACCACGATTGACTGTACGACATGGGTACATGGTGCGGCCCGGAAACCGTAAAGCCCTAGGCGCGGCAACGATCCGCGACGCTCAGGCCTCAGAACTTCGGCCTAAGGGACGTAAGCGCTGGGCTGGTCCTTTGGTTGCTGACGAGCTGGGTGGGGAACGGCCGATTGGGTGGAGGCATGGCTCGGAAACTGAGCCACCCAACGCTCGGAAAGTGATCCACCCTCGGCCCTGACACCGGTAGCTTGGTCTTGTTCAGTAGACCAACGCGATCGGAGGAAGGACTTGCTGAGGATGGATCAGGTTCATGTTATTCGGCACCAGGTGCTGGTGGAGGGTCGGAGCCAGCGCTCGGTGGCTCGGGAGCACGGTGTGAGCCGCAACACGGTGCGCAAGTACCTGGATCAGAGCGAGCCGCGGCGGGTGGAGAGCAGGCCGCGGCGGCGGCTGGTGACGGAGCGTGTGGCTCCTCGTCTGGAGGAGTTGCTGAGGACGTGGTCTCGCCGGACGACGGCGAAGCAGCGTCTGACGGCGACGCGTCTGCATCGCCAGTTGCTGGAGGATGGCTACGAGGTCGGGATCACGACGATTCGCAGCTACGTTCGGGAGTGGAAGCGTCAGCGCCAGGAGACGTTCATTCCGCTGGTGCACCGTGCCGGCGAGTGCGGCCAGGTGGACTTCTTCGAGGTGACGGTGGAGGAGGACGGTGTGGCGCACCGGGTGTGGAAGTTCCTGCTGCACCTGCCGTACTCAGGCCGTTCGTTCGTGTGGCTGTACGACCGCTGCGACCAGGTGGCGTTCCTCGACGGCCACGTGCGGGCGTTCGCGCACTTCGGCGGCGTGCCGCTGCGTCTGGTCTACGACAATCTGAGTGCGGCGGTGCGTCGGCGGGTGGGCGGCGAGCGTCAGTTGACGGCTCGATTCCAAGCGCTGGTGAGCCACTACCTGTTCGAGCCTTGCTTCGCCCGCCCCGGCGAGGGGCACGACAAGGGCAGCGTGGAGTCGCGCGGCAAGGGAATCCGTCTGGCGCACATGAGTCCGGTGCCTCAAGGCCGCACCCTGGAGGAGATCGCACGGGCGTGCTGGCTTCGGTCGACGCGGCACACAGTCAGCGCGCCCGGTGGCAGGAGGAGCAGGCAGCTCTGCGCGAGCTGCCGCCGACCGCGTTCGAGGCAAGGAAGCTCAGGATCGTGCGGGTGTCGCGCCAGGCGACGGTGCAGTTGGGCGGCGCGATCTACTCGGTTCCCTCGCGGTGGAAGAGCCTCCAGGTCCATGCCCGCGTCGGTACGGGCGACATCGTCTTCACCTGTCGCGACGCGGAGTACCGCTGCGCTCTGGTGCGGCCGGGACAGCGCCTGGTGCGCTACGCGCACTACTTCGAGGAGCTGTCCCGGAAGCCTCAGGCGGTGCGACAGGTGGCTCCGGAGCTGCTCGCGGAGCTTGGCCCGGCCTATCGCAAGCTATGGAGAATGCTGGAGTTGCGGCACGGCGCGCTGGAGACGGCGCGGCTCTTCGCCAAGCTGTTGAGCGTGGTCACAGACCACGGCAGCGAGGAGGTAGCCGCCGCACTCGAGGAGGCCCTGACCGCCGGTCGCTTCGACCTTCTGGGACTCGCCCTGCGGAGTCCCGCCTCCAAGATCGAGGTGCCGGAGCCGCTCCGCCGCCACGACATCGAGAGCGCTCGCGCCGCCGACTTCGACGTGCTGCTTCAGGAGGCGGCATCGTGAGCCGGGCGGCACGCAGAGCCGTCATCGCCGAGGGCCTCAAGATGCTCAAGATGCCTTCCGTGCTGCGCGACTACGAGCAGCGGGCGCGTCAGGCCCAGGACGCACAGTGGGACTACGAGGACTACCTGTGGCAACTGCTCGAGACCGAGATTCGGGACCGTGAGGCCCGCACCGTCGAGCGCCGGCTGCGCGCGGCCCGCTTCCCCGACCACAAGACCCTCGAGCAGATCGACTTCCAGGCGCTACAGGGAGTGTCCAAACCGAAGCTGCGCGAGCTGGCCTCCTGCGACTACATCGACCGCGGCGACGACGTCGTCCTCGTCGGACCCATCGGCACCGGCAAGACGCATCTCGCGATCGCACTCGGCATCGAGGCCGCGAAGCGCCGCCGCCGGGTCTGGTTCCGCAAGGCCTCCGACCTCGTCCGCGACCTGATCGAAGCCCGCGATCAGCGGGAGTTGGGGCGCCTGCAGCAGTGGCTACAGCGGGTGGATCTACTGATCTGCGACGAGCTCGGCTTCGTGCCATTCGACCGCGCCGGCGGCGAGTTGCTCTTCAACGTCTTCGCCGACCGTTACGAGCGCCGCTCGACCATCGTCACCTCCAACCTCGCCTTCTCCGAATGGGTCCGCGTATTCGGCGACGAAAAGCTCACCACGGCTCTGCTCGACCGCCTCTCCCACCACGCCCACATCCTCGCCACCAAGGGCTCCTCCTATCGGACTCGGCTGCGGAGAAGCCCTTCGTGAATCCGGATCGCACGACGCGCAACCGGACCGCCGCGGCGCCGCCGCTGAGAGCACCGCAACGGCCGCCGGCTGCGGAAGCTGCCGGCGCCGCGGAAAACGGCAGACCGTTTCCCGCACCGCCTTGGAAAACCGGCAGACCGGTTTCCCACAGCTACCGCAGCCGCTACGGCTACTGACTCAAGGGGACCGACGAGAGAAGACTCGCGTACACTCAACACGGCCGACGTGGCTCACTTTCCAAACGGTGGGTGGCTCACTTTCCGAGCGTTGCCAACAATTGGGAGCCAACGAGCCGTTCGTGAGGCCTCGAAAAGGCACCCCACCGTAGGTCTTGGGTCACGTGAGTGGCCGTATGTCCGAGAGTCGAACCTCCTCCAACTTCTTGTCTGGATCATACTCTCTTTCCGCGACGCGGAGAATGATCCTCTTGATCGTCTCTGTGAGAAACTGGGTTTCGCTGCTCGTGAGTTCCCAACGTACTCCTGCCGCCTTCCGGGCGTAGGTGCCACCCGCCTTCGACAACGACATCGGATGGTTTTCAGTCAGTGCTGTCCCACAAACTTCAGGCGAGCGCAAGTTGCGTTTGCGAGTTGGCCGTGTCCGGCGGTCCGTGAGTGGATTGGAAGAGCCCCAGGAGCGGTCTTCGCGCGAACAGGTTGAGTTGCAGGAGGCGCAGGATTTCGCTCATGGTCCAGGACATCTTGTTGGCGAACTTCAGGTAGGCGAGCAGGAGATGCACGCACATCGCGATCCAGATCTGGGTCATGACGGCATTGCGCGAAGTGCCGACGAAGCTCTTGATGCGCAGGTTCTGCTTGATCCACTTGAAGAAGGTCTCGATCTGCCAACGCTGCTTGTAGATGTTCGCGATGGTCTTCGGGACGAGCTTGAAGTTGTTGGTCAGGAACGCGTAGAACTTCTTCGTGTCGGGGTCGCGATAGCCGACTCGACGCAGCGGAATCGGACACCGAGTGCGGCCTCTGACGCTGGTCAACTCGATGGTCTGGTCCGACGTCACGCCCGATCCAGGCGCGAACGACCGCCGCTCTCGAACCGCGTACTTGATCTTGCGCTTCAGCCGAGTGACCAGGAAAACCCCTTGTGCATCAAGGGATTTCAGCCACTCGAAGTCGAGGTACAGCCGGTCCGCAGCGACGATGCTTCCCTTCGGCAGACGAAGGGACCGCGCCACCTCAACGTCCGACCCCTTGCCGTCCGTGACTTGCAGGAACGCCGGCAGAAAGCCCTCGTGGTCCAGCCCCACGTGGAGCTTCAACGCCCCCTTCGTCTTGCGGTACTGCGCCCACGGAAACAGCTCCAGGCACAGGTCTACGTACGTGGCATCGAGCGAGAACAGCTTGTTGCGGAACCGGAACCCGTGCCCAGGCGCCGTCTTCCGGCATCGAGCCAGCAAACGACCGAACAACGCCTCGTAGAGACCGGAGGGCTGCTTCTCGTTCACCCGAGCCAGCGACGTTCGGGCCACCCGCCGAGCGCCGAGGTGATAGAGCTTCTCAGCCTGCGCGTCGAGATTCGACACGATGTCGCGAAGGCTGCATCGTCCCGAGAGCTGCGCCGTCGCCATCGCCACGAACTGGCTCCACCGGCTCATCGAACGCAGCTTGCGTCCCCTGTGGTGCCGCACGGCCTCCCGCTCGAACTCATGTCTCGACACCAACTTGAGGAACTGTCCGAGTACGGTACCATTGTGCGCCATGGGTCTGGATCTCCTTGCCGGCATTGGCGTTGTTGTGAAAACCAATCATACGACAAGGCTCGGTCCAGACCCATATTCATCCATGTTTGTGGGACAGCACTGGTTTTCAGTACTTTGCGAGCGATCCCATACTTGTTCACGGCGGCTTGTTGAAGATTGCCGTGTTGCGTCAACTCTCCGGGTCGACCATGTACTCAAGGAACGTGGCGCCGAAGTACGCCATGCTGGTCAGAGGCTCCTTGCCCTTGCGATAGCCGAGAAATCGTTCGAGGACCTCGCACGCGAATGGGCTGTGCAGGATCGAAGTCACGATCGGAAGCGCGGACGTGCCGACAACTCCTCGGGTCGCGGTTCCCGTCAGATAGCCGGGCGGGATAAGCGGCCGTTAGTGCGTCGCGTCGCGCATGAAGCGCGGCATGATCGAGTGGTCGCCGCGGATCATCTCCGACATCTCGGCGAGATCGTCAGCGAAAGTACTGCGGGTGACCGTCAGGTAGCGCCAAGCCGAGAACCATCCGCTCTGTTCCCGAATGCTCGCGGTCGACTGGGATGCCGACCACTCGGCGGCATCGGTGTTGCCCACGGCCCACTGAGCCAGAGCCAGACATTGGTGGTAGTTCGCATTTGGCTCTTTCCTGGGCTCGGAATGGTCAAGTTCGACTACTCTGGCGAATGGCTCAGAAGAAATCTCTTGTTGCTCAGCCCAGCAGGCCATACCGTAGTTGAACGCGGACTGGATTTGCATGTCTTCCAACCTGGCCTCTTGGCACCGGATGACGGCCAGTGCTTCTGAGAAGCGCCGTAGTGCCAGAAGAGTCAAGACAAGACCTTGCCGGGCCATGCTCAGTTCCTCTTGCTTGAGGTCTGACTCTCTCAACAGGGACTGAAGAACCGTGGCGGCGACGTTGGCTTCCTCACGGCTTCGCGTCAAGTTGTTGGCCAAGGAGATCTTCCCGACGTTCGGTAGTTGCTCCATTGCGGGCGAGCCTGGTACGAAATTCAGGTGTTCTGGGAGTAGCATCAAGAGCGCACGCCTCAGATCACCGTATGAAGCGGAATGAACGCTAAGAACAGCGAGAGCGTCCTGGCTAGCCCCCTCACGGTCGTTGAACTGTGCTCGGCGGAGTTCGCCTCGTGCAAGGTGGACAGCTGCCTCGCTGTAGCCAACGTCGATGGACCGGTCGAACAAGTCAATGGAGTTCTCTGGGCCGTCGTAGTCCAGCTTCCCAAGCCGGAACAGCACCTCTCCATCGGTGGAATGATGTGTTTGGATTCGGTTCAGTCGATTCTTTAGTGTCTCTAGCTGCTCTGAACCACCAGGAAGGCGGAAGACTGCTCGTCGCCGTTCCAGCCACTCAATGTAGTCGAGTGCCCCGGCGCGGTCTTCGGGATTCGCACGGGCGAGCTCTGACACTAGAGTCCGGTACTCGCGAGCGAGGCGGCTCCGCGGGCGGTCCTTCGTGAAAACCGTCTGGTTTAGTAGAGATAGACTGTTGTATCGATGGATTGCGAGGGGTTCTCGGCGGAACCCGAGGCTTCCCTGGAAGGACGCGATGATGTTCTCGAGGATCGCAGCCTCGTCGTCGAGGTCTGGTACGTTCGACAGAACGAAATGAAGGTCGATCGCCTTGTGGCGGGGTCCACTCTCCTCCGCACGAATGTCGCTAACGACCTTCTTGAGACCCCTTAGGTTCTGTTGATTGGGGAAGAACAGGAGTACGACGGCGTCCGGGAGCTGTCGCGTACAAATGCCGCCGACGTCTGTGTAGCCTGTGCGGGAATCGATAAGGACGTAGTCGGGGTTCAGGTCGGCTCGCCACTGTTCCTTCAGGTCCTCGAACAGTAGGTACCCGTCGAAGTGCTCGTAGAGAAGGCCCCAGTCGATCCTGTTTAGTCTATTAGCGTAGCTCTGGTCTTGGGATCCGGACGGCATGATCCAGAGGCTACCTTGCGGGCTTGAAGGACCACCATGGCCCTCGAGATCCAGGGGGTCTTGGTCAGTCGAGAGCGGCTCAGCATCCTGCTGTGCGGGCTGTGTTGCCTTCCGCTTCCAGCAGTACTCGGGCGCTTCGAAACGGAACTCTTTGGCGTCCGGTGCCTGATTAGTTGATAGGTACGATTCGACAAAGTCGACCATCCCGGGTGTCGACCCGGCCTTGGGGCCGAGACTGAAAGTGTCGAGGCCCGGTGCCTCTAGATCAAAGTCGACGGCGAGAACTCGCGAGCCCCTGTTGGCTAGCTCGACGGCGACGTTGACAAGGGCCATCGTGCGGCCCACTCCTCCTTTGAAGGAGTAGAAGGTCGTGATGTACATCTGCCGCTAGGCAGCCACAGGCCGCAGCAGGAATCCGGCCTGCCCGGCCTGGAGAGCATCCGGCTGCTTGAGGCGACGGAATCTGGGCGGACCGGTGGGACCTGAGGCCTCTGAGGATGGGCGCGCGCTTAGTGCCGCCACCAGCTTCCCGAGCATGGCCCAGCCTAGGTCGGTGCCGAGCAGCCGCAGGTAGTGGTCATTGGCGCGGTTTTGGGCGACGGCGCCGGTTTCCCAGCGCTTGATGGTGGCTTCGCCGAGCCCCGTGATCTGCGCGAATGCTGTGCGGCTCAGCTTCCGACGTTCGCGGATCGTTCGGATCTGCCAAGGAGTCAACAGGCCGTGGTAGCGGTAGATAGCCTCGGTCTCGATTCGCGCTCCTACGTGGTCGACGAACTGGAGGTCGCAGTCGGAACATGCCCTGACGGGCATCGTGATGGCGATCTCGCGGTCGCCGAACTCGACCGTGTCGTCTTCGATCGACGTCGTCGCGGGCCCTTCGCACCTAGGGCAGATCGCCGTGGTGCGGCTTGGGTCGTCCGCCGCCACTTCGTCCTTGGGCCTTCTGTAGTCGATCATCGTGCTGTCCTCCGGTTTAGCGTTTCGTTCGCGTTGTCAGCGGGCAAACTAGTAGTGGAAGCTGCGGCCGTGGACCAATCGTCGATTCCTGCTCAGCTCCAGCTTCACATACAGTGTCTGTGGGTTTCCCTCTAGTTCCACCTTGAGCACGTAACCGACTCGGGCGGGCGGTTCATCGAGCGGAACGATCTCTACAGGGTGACCTTCCTCCAGCTTCTCGGCCACGAAGTCCCACGCCGAATGGCGCGTGAAGGTAGGGAAAAAGCCGCCTCTTGGATCGCGGACTGTCGTTGGTCGCCACTCCGTAGGTCGCTTTCGAGTCCATGTGTCATCTCGAGTCCTCTCGGAACGGGCCAACTTGGCCAGCAGCCTCCGGGTTTCTCGGTCGATCTGGTCTCCAGGCACGGCCATCGGTTGCCCTACGGCCAGCGCATGGAGGATCGTATGATCCCTATGGAGAACTTGTCAAGCTTGTCGGGGTCGTGGCAGGGGATCATGTGATCCGATCCTCGCGTCGGCTTAGTGGAAGGCGGGATGACACACACACACACACCACGGGTTGCCGATGCAGCACGCCGGCGTCTCGTACCGGTGGTTCCCCCAGGACTTGCGCGCCCTACGAGGCCCGGTCGCGAGCCGCCGCTAGCGCGCGCTTGCCGTAGACCTTGCCGACGTGGACGCGGTAGTCGCCGGAGGCGAAGATGTCGCCGATCGGGTCTTCGGTGTCGAGGCCGGCAGCGGCTGCTGCGATCGCTTCGTCGGAGAGATCGCTGCCGACGAGGGAGGACACGTCGACCGCGGTCGGCACGGCGCCGACTCCGCCGACGACGAGGCCGGCTGCGGTGCAGCGGCCGTGATGGACGGTGACGGAAGCCGCGGCGCCGACGACGGCGTAGCCGGAGGCCGGGTGCTCGAACTTGAGGTAGGCGGCGCCGGTGCCGGCGCCCAGGGCGGGGACGTCGACGTGGGTCAGGATCTCGTCCTCACCGACGTCGGTCATGAGCAGGTCCTGGAAGAAGTCGCCGGCGGCGACGGAGCGGGTGCCGGACGGGGACTGCAGGTGGACCTGAGCGCCGAGCAGGACGAGCACCGGCGGCAGGTCGGAGCCGGGGTCGGCGTGGGCGATGTTGCCGCCGATCGTGCCGCGGTTGCGGACCTGGGCGTCGCCGATGTGGCCAGCCGCTTCGGCGAGGACCGGGCAACGGGCGGCGAGCAGGTCGGAGGCCGCGATCTCGGCGTGGGTGGTCAGGGCGCCGATCCGGACCGAGCCGTTCGCGGCGGAGATCCCCTTCAGTTCGTCGAGGCGGCCGATGTCGATGACCACGGGCGGCTGCGCGAGGCGCAGCTTCATCATCGGGATCAGGCTGTGGCCGCCGGCCATCAGCTTGGCGTCTTCGTGCTCCTGCAGCAGGCCGAGTGCTTCATCGACCGATCCGGCGCGGCGGTAATCGAATTGGGCTGGGTACATATCGGTGCTCCTGATTCGGCAGCTTCGGTGGTTCGGCTGCGGAGTCTAGAAGACTGCGCGACAGAACGATACGAAGTGAGGTCGGTCGTGCAGCATTCTAGTGAGGTGGGGATGGGGCCAAACTCCGAGTCAGCGAGGCGTTTGGCGGCGCTAGGCGGTTATCCGGCGTTCACGGCCCGCCACACCTTCTCGGGCGTGAGCGGCATGTCGATGTGAGTGACGCCGAACGGCGCCAGCGCGTCGACGACGGCGTTGACCACGGCCGGGGGCGAGGCGATGGCGCCGGCTTCGCCGACGCCCTTGACCCCCAGCGGATTGTGCGGGCAGGGCGTGGTCGTGCGGTCGAGTTCGAACGGGATCAGGTTGTGGATCTTGGGCAGCGCGTAGTCCATCAACGAGCCCGTGACGAGTTGTCCGCTCTCGTCGTAGACCGCGTTCTCCCACAGCGCCTGCCCGATGCCCTGGGCCAAACCCCCGTGGAGCTGCCCGTCGACGATCATCGGGTTGATCACGTTGCCGACGTCGTCGACCGCGGCGTAGCGCAGCAGTTCGATGGCGCCGGTCTCCGTGTCGACCTCCACCACACAGATGTGGGTGCCGAACGGATAGGTGAAGTTGGCGGGGTCGTAGAACGTGGTGGCGGAGAGGCCCGGTTCCAGGTCGTCGGGGTAGTTGTGCGCCAGGTACGCCTGGAGCGCCACGTCGCCGAGACCGAGCGCGCGGTCGGGCGAGCCGGCGACCCGGAAACTGCCGTCCTCGTACTCGAGGTCCTCGGCGGATGCTTCGAGCAGGTGGGCGGCGATCTTCTTGCCCTTCTCGATGATCTTGTCGACGCTCCCCGCGATCGCCGAGCCGCCGACGGCGGCGCTGCGGCTGCCGTAGGTGCCCATGCCGAACTGGACCAGGTCGGTGTCGCCGTGGATGACCTCGACCGCCTCCGGAGCGACGCCGAGCCGGTCGGCGACGATCTGGGAGAACGTCGTCTCGTGGCCCTGGCCGTGGGACGAGGAGCCGGTGTAGACGGTGACGGAACCGGTGGGGTGGACGCGCACGTCGGCGCTCTCCCACAGTCCGGCCTGAGCGCCGAGCGAGCCGACGACCGCCGAGGGCGCGAGGCCGCAGGCCTCGATGTAGGACGAGAAACCGATCCCTAGCTGCCGGCGGCCGTTGCCGTTGGCGCGGCGGGACGCCTGCTCGCGGCGCAGGTCGTCGTAGCCGACCATCTCGAGCGCGCGGTCCATCGCCGGCGCGTAGTTGCCCGAGTCGTACGCGAGCGCGACCTGGGTCTGGTACGGGAAGGCGTCCGGCGGCACGAAGTTCCGCTTGCGAACTTCGACCGGCCCCAGACCAGTCGCGTCGCCGGCGAGGTGCATCAGCCGCTCGACGACGAAGGTCGCTTCCGGGCGTCCGGCGCCGCGGTAGGCGTCGACGGGCGCGGTGTGGGTGAAGACGCCGGTGACGTGGCAGTGGATCGCCGGGATGTCGTACTGGCCGGACATCAGCGTGCCGTAGAGACAGGTCGGCACGGAGGGCGCGAAGGTCGAGAGGTAGGCGCCCATGGCGGCCTTGGTGTCGACCCGCAGGCCGATGATGCGGCCGTCGCCGTCGAACGCCATTGCGCAGTGGGTCGAGTGGTCGCGGCCGTGGGCGTCGGTGAGGTTCGTCTCGGTGCGCGTCGCGGCCCACTTCACCGGGCGGTCGAGCTTCATCGAGCACAGGCCCACGATCGCCTCGTCGGCGTAGTGGTGGATCTTGCTGCCGAAGCCGCCGCCGACCTCGGGCGCGACGATCCGCACCTTGTGCTCGGGCATGCCGAGCGACGCGAGCGTCATCAGCAGGCGATGGACGTGCGGATTCTGGGTCGTCATGTGGATCGTCATGTGGCCGGTCGACGAGTCGTAGGAGGCGAGCACCGCGCGTGCCTCGATCGCGTGAGGGATGAGCCGGTTGTTGCGGAGATCGAGCTCCACCGTCTGGGCGGCCTGCGCGAAGGCGGCGTCGACCGCATCCTTGTCGCCGATCTCCCAGTCGAAGGCGACGTTGCCGGGCGCGTCCTCGTGGACGGTGGGCGCTCCGTCCTCGAGCGCGGCGACGACATCGGCCACCGCGTCGAGCGGTTCATAGTCGACCGCGACCCGGTCGGCGGCGTCGCGGGCGATGTAGCGGTCCTCAGCCACGACCACGGCCACCGCGTCGCCGACGTGGCGGACGGTGTCGACCGCGATCATCGGATGGGCGGGCGTCTTGAGGCCGGGCAGGAGCCAGCCCACGGGGACCACGCCGGGAATGCCGGCCGCCGCGACGTCGCGGGCCGTGAGCACGGCGAGGACGCAGGGATATGCCTCCGCGGCGGAGGTGTCGATGCCGCGGATCCGGGCGTGGGCGTAGGGGCTGCGCACCATCGCGGCGTGCGTCATGCCTTCGACCTTCAGGTCGTCGGTGTACTTGCCGCGGCCGGTGATGAGGGCCGGGTCCTCCCGGCGCTTGATCGAGGTGCCGAGTACGCGCGCCATCTCAGCTCATCCTCTCGGCGGCGTACTTCACGGCCTCCACGATGTTGTGGTAGCCGGTGCATCGGCAGATGTTGCCCTTCAGCCCCTCGCGGATCTCCTCGTCGCTCGGGCTCGGGTTCTGCGCCAGCAGGTAGTTCGCGGACAGGATCATGCCCGGTGTGCAGTAGCCGCACTGCAGGCCGTGCTTCTCCCAGAAGGCGTCCTGCAGGGGATGCAACTCGCCGTTCTGGGCCAGGCCCTCGATTGTCTGGACCGCCGCGCCGTCCGCCTGTACCGCAAGCACGGTGCAGGACTTGACCGCCTGGCCGTCGATCAGAATCGTGCAGGCGCCGCAGAGACTGGTCTCGCAGCCGATGTTGGCGCCCGTGAGGCCCAGATCTTCCCGCAGGAAGTGGACCAGCAGGCGCCGCGGCTCGACCTCGGCCTGTACCGCCTTGCCGTTGACTTCGAGTTGTATGGACACGGTCATCTCTGGAGTGTCTCCTTTCCTGGGCTGCTTTGGCGAGGATAGATCACGATCGCCTACCCTGATGGACGAAGGTGTGGAATTGGACGAAGCATTGATCGTGATCCTCCTACGAGCAAGCGCGAAGTGAAACGGCGATGGCGGCAAGAACGATCAGGGCGCCGCCGGCAAGGTATGGCCAGAGTTCCTTGGCCAGACCGGCAGCGAACCGGCCGGCGAAGGCGGCCTGGGACGGCGTTTCGGCACCGGCAGCCGCCGCCGCTGCAGCCGCTCGCGCCTCGAGCTGCCTGTCCAGGCCCTGGAGGCCCTGGCGGGTCAACACCTTGGCCGAGCTGTCGAGCAGCCGCTGGCCGACCGCGGCGATGCGGCCACCGACCCGGGCGTCGATGTCGTAGTGGAGCATAGTGCCGCCGTCTTCGGAGTCCTCGAGGCGAATGGAGCCGGTACCGGTGACGAAGCCCGGCGCCCCCTTGCCGTCCATCTTCAGGTTGTAGCCGTTCTGTGGGTCGAGGTCGAGAAGTTCGACGCCGCCCTCGAACAGCCCCTGCACGGGGCCGACCTTCATCTTCAGCTTGCCGCGAAACTGGTTGTTTCCGACCGGCGCCATGTCCTCGCAGCCGGGCAGGGTGCGAGACAGGACCTCCGGGTCGAGGATCGCTTCCCAGACGACATCGCGCGGCACGGCGAGGGCGTGCTTGCCTGTGATCTTCACGTTCCGTGGCGGCGGGACCGGCTGCCTGACAGCGAACCGCGATGGGAAGTGGGCGCGACAGTGAACATGAGCGCGAGCAGAGGGAGATCTACCACAGGCGCGGGGCTGTTTGGGCCGCTACGCCCGCACGTAGCGAACCACCGGGTCTTGCTCGGACTCCAGTTCGCCCACGTTCTCGGCCACGAGTTCGCCGCGCTGGTAGAGGTACTCCACGTGCGCGCCGGCCTCTTCCAGGGCGAGGAGCACGGTGTAGCCGCGGACGGCGCCGAACAGGGTGCGGCTGATGTCGGCGGTGGTCTGCGACGCCCGGCAGGTGTCGACGATCTGTTCGAGCCGTTCGTGGTGGGAGTGGCGGATCTCTCCGACTCTCAAGGTCACGTCCTCGATCGGCTCTTCGTGGCCGCCCAGTCCGATCTGGATGCCGTCGAGCGTCTCGACCTTGCCCAGCGCCTCCAGGTAGTGGCCGAGGCCCATGTTCAGGGTCAGCGACTCGGGCGACTGGTGGGGCGTGATGCGCGCCAGGACATGATCGGCGGTCAGCAGGATGTCGTCGACTCGGAGGCACACCTGGCCGGGACAGTGGCCCGGGACGTGCAGGACCTCGATGTCGAGATCTCCGCCGTCCGCATCCGGGACGGGTTGGCCCTCGTCGAGCAGGAACTGGACCGGCACCGAGCCGTAGCGCGCCTTGGGCGCCGTGTACATCATCATCAACTGGTCGCACTTGCCGGCCGATAGGCCGGCGCGGTTCAGGAATACCCGAAGCTGGTGCGAGGCGACCACGACCCGTTCCTCGTAGTGGGTCAGCACGCGGCGGTCGAGGACGTGGATGCCTACCGGCGCCTCGGTGTGGCGGCGGACGAACTGAAGGCCGCCGAAGTGGTCCATGTGGCCGTGGGTGATCAGGATGACGTCGATGTCGGCGAGGCCGATGCGAGTTCCGAAGCGGTCCTCGACCGAGGCCAGGCCGCGCACCAGGTTGTCGTTGGAGAAGTCCATGCCCGATCCGCAGTCGACCAGGGTGCGGCGGGCGCCGTCGTCGATCACGTAGACGTTGCCGAAGAAGTTCGGGAAGACCTCCATGTTCAGGGCGTACACGACCCTCCCGGCGGCGCTCACGAAACGTCGCGGCGACTCGAGCTGCTTCTTGGCGCTTGAGGTACTTGCCCGCATGGGCCTGCTCAGCTAGCTCTCAGCCGGACCGGCGCTTCGTGCTGGATCAGTTGGTCAGCGCGGAGACGAGTGCGTCGACGGCCTGGTCGGCGATCTCGCCCATCTCGTCGTCCGTGCGGTCCTGGATCGGGTGCCGCACGTAGACGACCTCCGGCGAGGAGCCGAGCGACTTCGACTGCGACTCGGCCGCGTCCTGGAACTCGCACGAGGCGACGAACACGGACGGCAGCCCCATCTCTTCCAACTGGGTCGTGTCGTGCACACTGCACGACGTGCAGGACCCTCAGTCGGCCAGCGCTTCGATCACCGCGTCGCAACGCTGGGCGATCTCGGCGCGCAGGTCGGCCGGCGCCACCTTGGAGAAGGTGGGCTTGGTAAAGCGGAGCACCGACGCGCCGCGGCTCTCGATTCGTTCCTCGACGCGGCCGAGGAAGATGTCGCCGCGCGCCTTGGAGATGTCGAGCAGGGCGATCGTCTTGCCGTTGATGGAGTCGAGTCGCGGCGCCGCAGTGCGCGCTGCGGGGGCCGCCTCGTTCGTCGGGTCGATCAGAGTCTGGACCATGGGTTGTCTCCTCGGTGAGCCCCGAACGATACACGACCCACGCTGCTATCGTCGCCTGCCATGGTCGCATCGTCTTCCGTCTCCGCCCCGGCGCTTCCGGGCTTCGATCAAGGCCTGGTGGCGGTGGTCAAGAAGGACTGTCCGACCTGCCAGTTGGTCGAACCCGTGCTGGACGAAGTCCGACGCCACCGGCCGGTCCTGGTCGTGACCCAGGACGATCCGGCCTTTCCGGCCTCGGGAGATCCCATCCACGACGCGGATCTCGTTCTCTCGCACCGGCTGGGGATCGAGATCGTGCCGACGCTGCTGTCGCGCGACGGCGGCGCCACGGTGGGCACGGCGATCGGCTGGAACCGGGAGCAGTGGCAGGACGTGAGCGGCCTGGACGGGCTGGGAACGGATCTGCCGCCGAGCCGTCCGGGCTGCGGCGCCCTGAACGTGGAACCGCGGCACGCCGAGCGGCTCGCGGCGCGGTTCGCGGGCGGCGGTTCGCGCCGGGTCGAGCTCGGCGACCAGGAAGACGATGTCGAGGCCTGCTTCGCGCGCGGCTGGACGGACGGTCTGCCGGTGGTGCCGCCGACGCCCGAGCGGGTCGAGCGGATGCTTGCCGGCACGCGGCGCGGCCGCTCGGACATCCTCGGACTCGTGGCGCCCGACTACGGCGAATGCACGGTGGAGAAGGTCGCCGTCAACGCGGTGATGGCCGGCTGCCGTCCCGAGTACATGCCGGTGGTTCTGGCCGCGGTCGAGGCGGCGTTGACCGAAGAGTTCAACTGGCACGGCCTGGCGGCCACGACGTATTTCGCCGGCCCCGTCGTCGTGGTGAACGGTCCGGTGACCTCCGCCATCGGCATGAACTCGAAGATGAACGTCCTGGGGCAGGGCAACCGGGCCAATTCGACCATCGGCCGCGCGCTTCAGCTCGTGCTGCGCAACGTCGGCGGCGCCCGGCCGGGCGAAGTGGATCGGGCCACGCTCGGCAATCCCGGCAAGCTCAGCTTCTGCTTCGCCGAGCGGGAGGACGACTCGCCCTGGGAGTCG
The DNA here is from genome assembly GCA_965247095.1 of Candidatus Multivorans sp. Taxonomy (GTDB): domain Bacteria; phylum Acidobacteriota; class Thermoanaerobaculia; order Multivoradales; family Multivoraceae; genus Multivorans. The sequence continues at coordinate 3,059,162 of OZ251997.1, forward strand.
CTGGCGGTGGAGCGGGGCATCCCTGAGGGCGCCTCCGCCGTGACCCTGTTCGCCGGCGAGGGACCCCGCGGCGTGGTCGATCAGTTGTCCCGCAGGCCGGAATCGTTGACCCGCTCGCTGGCGACGGCGCTTCTGAGCGTCGCCCACCACAAGCTGGTCGTCGGCTTCGACGCGATGCTGGTGGTGGGAGCGGAGCATGGCAATGTCTTCCGGCGGGCGGGCTGGGACAAGGCCAGGCTGCGCCGCGAACTCGACGGTCTCCTGGTGCGATCGGGCGCCGACCTGGTGCGCGGCGCCGGCGACTGCGACGAGGGGCTGCCCGAGAAGATGGCCGGCGCCCAGGTGCCGAAGTTTCGCAAGGGCGGGCTGCAACTGGTTCACGCCGGCGGCAACGCGGGACTGTTCTCCGCGGTGGTCGGCGGTTGGGTGAGCGGTCCGGTCGGCAGCCAGCCGGTCACGTGCACCGTGGGTGACTGAGCCGCCTCCGGGCTCTGATGTCGTGTCCACGCTGCTGATGGTTCGGCATGGCGAGAGCACGGCCAATCTCGCGCTCCGCTACACTTGGCACGACGATGAGCCGCTGACCGAACTGGGGCGCCGGCAGGCCCGCGAAACCGGCCGCCGACTCGCCGCGCGGTACAGGCCCGCGCACCTGTACTGCAGCCGCTTTCACCGCGCCCGCCAGACCGCGGACGGAATCGCCGCCGAGGTCGGTCTGCCCGTGGTGGAGATCGACGGCATCGAGGAGCGCTACTTCGGCGAACTCCGCGGCAAGCCCTGGACGGTCTACCGGGAGGTCGTGGCCGCTCTCGAGATCGAGCAGCTCTGGCATCACCGGGCGCCCGGCGGCGAGTCGCTCGTCGATGTCGCGGCGCGGGTCGCGCCGGTCGTATCCGGGTTGGCCGATCGCCACCCCGGAGAACAGGTGATCGTGGTTTCGCACGGCGGCGTAATGGCCGCGCTGCGGGCCTGGATCGCCGGAACCCAGGCGGCGCGTCCCGCGCCGGCTGTGAACCAACGCGCGCGCCCCGGGGGCGCATGCGTTGGAACCTGGAAGAACCGGCCGACGCCGACGAAGAACGCGGACGGCTTCCGGCTCGACCGCGACGGCGCCGGGTGGTGTCCCCCGAAACCCCTCTTCGACGCACCCTGAGGATGCCCCTACGGAATGCTCGACCTTGACACGATTCCAAGGGCTGCGCTAGAACAGACGGTTCCACTGTACGATTCGAGACCTTACTTCTGCCGAATCGCGTGAGGCGCCCCCAAAGAGGGGGGCCGCATCGATTCGGTGACATCGCCGGCTGATGGAGAATCTGGAGGATAAGCTTGCGTACACGAACCCTTGTGCTGCTCGGAGCCCTGTGCCTGCTGCCGGTGGTCGGTTGCGGTCCCGAGGTCCCCACCGTCAACATCACCACGATCGTGCCGCTGACGGGCGCCGCGGCCGTCTACGGCAAGGAGATCGCGAACGGCGTCCAGTTGCGCCACGAGCGGCTGATGGCCGGCGATGAAGGTCTCGGCTACAACGTGGTCCTCGAAACCGTCGACTCCGAGGGTGACCCGGCACAGGCTGCGGCGCTGCTGGAAACGGCGTTCGCCTCTTCGCTGGCAGCGATCGGCGGGGTCACGAGTGACGAGGCCTTGGCCATGGTGCCGATCGCCGACGACGCGGGGCGGGTTCTGGTCTCGCCCTCCGCATCGAGCCCCGAGCTGACCGGTGCTTCGGAGTTCTTCTACCGGCTGTTCCCTAGCGCCGAAATTGAGGCGTCGACGATGGCCACCTTCCTCCGCGACCGGCTGAACGTGCGGCGGCTCGCCGTGGTGGCGGAGGACTCGGCCTTCGGCAGGTCGCTGGCCGATTCGGTGGAAGCGGTGTGGGGGACCGAACTCGCGGGCAGGGTGACCTTCACCCCCTCTTCCGATCAGAACGTGATGGTGCAAGATGCCCTGAGCTACGAGGCGGACGGAATCTACGTCGCGGCCTCCGGTTTGGCGCTTGCCGAAGCGATCCAGGCCCTGCGCCTCGCGGGCTTCGAGGGCCGTGGCAAGAGGCTTGCCACGAGTTCCTCGTTGAGCGTCAAGGCGGTGCTCGACGCAGCCGGCCCGGCGGCAAACGGCGTTTACCTCACGGCGCCGGTGTTCGACCCTGAGAGTCCGGACGAGCCGATGGCCTCGTTCGTTGCTGAGTACCGCGAGAAGTACACGGATGCAGCCGTCTGGACCAGCTACCAGGCAGCGCTGGCCGAAAACGAGCGCGCGAAGACGGCATTGGATGGCATGGACCTCCGCAGCGAGGGCCTGGGGGCCGCGAGGAGCGAGGCCGAGGCGGCGACCGAGGCGTTGACTGCGGCGGAAGAAACAGTGAACACCCCGAGCTACTTCGCCGGTCTCGGCTACGACGCCATGTCGGTCCTCATCGAGGCCCTCTCCGAGGTCGAGGTGATTGCCGTCCCGAGCGACTTCCTCAAGGGTATGAGGGCGGTGCGCGAACTCCAGGGCGTGGCCGGCAACATCCAGTTCCGGGAGACTGGGGACGTGCAGAAGTTCACCCGCATCTACGAAATCGTCGACGGCAAACCGGTCGACTTTGAGAAGTACTGGGAGAAGATTCGCCAGGAGCGGGTGCGGGAGTTGGAACGGCTTCAGCAGCAGATCGAACGGATGAACAGGAACCAGTAGGGGTCCTGAGGGGAACCAACTCCGATCGCTGCTAAACTGCGCCCCTCTCACCTACCGACCGGTCGGCAGACAACTTTCTCGTAGACCAGGAGACCCGCTTTCATGTCCGGAATCGTTCGTTACGGCAGCTACGTACCGTTCTTTCGCATCCAGCGGTCGGCCATGGGCGGCGGTCGCGGAGAGCGCGCTGCCGCGAGCTACGACGAAGACTCGGCCTCGATGGCGGTCGAGGCCTCGCGTGAGGCGCTGCGCGAGTTGCCCGACGGGGCCGCGGTGGACACCGTGGCGTTCGCCTCGACCAGCGCCCCGTACAGCGAAAAGCTGAACGCGGCGACGCTCCAGGCCGCAACGAACCTGCCCAAGTCGGTTGCGGCGCTCGATTTCGGCGGTTCGAGTCGCGCCGGGCTGTCGGCCCTGTTGGCGGGCCTGGACATGGCGGCGGCCGGTCGCACCGTCCTGGTGGCTGCCAGCGACGTGGTCGTCGGCGCCCCGAGCGGTCCGCGGGAGTCGGGCGGCGGCGACGCGGCGGCGGCCTTCGTCCTGGGCGGCGGCGAGCCGATCGCCCGCCTGATCGGCCGGGCTTCCTGCACCGAAGAGGTGCTCGACGTGTGGCAGAGCCCCGGCATGCCCTTCGCCAAGCAGTGGGAGGAGCGCTTCGGCGCCAGCATCTTCACGCCCCTGCTGGTCGACACGTTCGCCAGCGCTATCGCCTCTGCCGGAATGGCGGCCTCCGATCTCTCCAAGGTCGTGCTCGACGGCACGAACGCTCGCGTCTTCCGCGGTTTCATGCGCCCCTCCGGACTCGCTCCCACGCAGCTCGTCGACGGCATGGCGGGTACGGTGGGCCGCGCGGGCGCCGCCCACGCCGGTCTGGTGCTGGCGAGCGCGCTCGACGGTGCGTCGGCCGGCGACAAGATCGCCGTGGCCTGCGTTGCCGACGGAGTGGATGTGGCCGTGTTCGAGGTCACCGACGCGATCGACGACGGCCGGCCCAAGCACACCGTGGCGTCCTGGCTCGAGTCCAAGCGCGACGACCTCGCCTACACGGCGTACCTCAAGTGGCGCGACGTGCTGCCCTTCGAGCCGCCGCGGCGCCCCGATCCCGATCGGCCGGCGGCGCCGCCGATGCAGCGCGCCGAACGCTGGAAGTTCGGTTTCCTGGGCTCGCGCTGCAATCGCTGCGGCAACACGAACCTGCCGCCGCAGCGCGTGTGCGTCGTCTGCCAGGCGGTCGATGATTCCACGATCGAGTCCTACGCCGACGGCGAATGCCGGATCAGCACCTACACGCTGGACCGGCTCGCCTACTCCCTGCAGCCGCCCGTCGTCGGTGCGGTGGTCGACTTCGACAAGGGCGGCAGGATGCTCTGCCAGCTCACCGACGTCGATCCGGACAAGGTGGCGATCGGTGACGAGTTGGAAATGACATTCCGCCGCCTGTACACTGCTGGGGGCGTACACAACTACTTCTGGAAGGCGCGCCCGAGGCGCTGAAGATTCGATACGGAGAGACGGACCCGTTCGAGGAACGACCAAGGAGCACCAATGGCCAGCAAGGGAATCTGTGATCGCGTAGCCATCGTCGGTATGGGCTGCACCAAGTTCGGCGAACACTGGGACCGCAGCACCAGCGATCTGCTGGTCGATGCCGTGCAGGATGCCTACGGCTCCGGCGGGGTCGAGCCCGACAACGTCGACGCCTACTGGCTCGGCACCACCGGCAGCGGCATCTCCGGCCTGACCCTGTCCGAGCCGCTCAAGATCCAGTACAAGCCGGTGACCCGGCTTGAGAACATGTGCGCCACCGGCAGCGAGGCGATGCGCAACGCCGCCTACGCCGTTGCTTCGGGCGCCTACGACCTGGTCATGGCGGTCGGCGTCGAGAAGCTGAAGGACTCCGGGTTCTCCGGTCTCACCGGCAGTGCCCCTCCGGGCGACGGCACCGAGTCCGGTATGACCGCGCCGGCGAACTTCTCGCTCCTGGCGCCCGCGTACGCCGAGAAGTACGGCGTCGACCTGGAGACGATGCGCGACGTGCTCACCCGCATCGCCTACAAGAACCACTACAACGGCGCCCGCAACGAGAAGGCGCAGTACCAGCGGGAAGTGCCGGTCGAGAAGATCAACTCCTCGCCGAAGATCGCCGGCATGCTGGGCATCATGGACTGCTCGGGTGTCTCCGACGGCGCCGCGGCGGCGGTGATCTGCCGCGCCGAGGATGCCCACAAGTACAACGACAACCCGATCTTCATCAAGGCGCTGTCGTTCGTGGCCGGTCCGGCCGAGGGCGCCAAGCGGCAGGACTACGACTTCACCACCTTCCCCGAGGTCGTCGAGAGCGCCCGGGACGCCTACGAGCAGGCCGGCATCCAGGATGCGCGCGAGCAGATCAGCATGGCGGAGGTCCACGACTGCTTCACGCCGACCGAGCTGGTGCTCATGGAGGACCTCGGGTTCTCGCCGCGCGGCCAGGCGTGGAAGGACACGATGGACGGCCGCTTCGATCTCGACGGCGACCAGCCGGTCAATCCGGACGGGGGCCTCAAGAGCTTCGGCCATCCGATCGGCGCCTCCGGCCTGCGGATGATGTACGAAATGTGGCTGCAGCTCCGCGGCGAGGCCGGTGAGCGTCAGATCGCCGATCCCAAGCTCGGCCTGACCCACAACCTCGGCGGCGCCCCTGGCCGCTGCGTCAGCTTCGTCTCGGTGGTCGGCTTGTAAGGCCCGTTGCAGAGACGACCCCGTGGGTTGAAACACAACGACCCCGCCGGTTTTTCGGCGGGGTCGTTTGTGTCTTGGTGACTCCTGCGCGGGCGCTGGTACCCTCAGTCATACAGCCGTTGTGTGCGGCTCAACGATCTGGAGTAACGACCATGGCGCGCAGTGATCTCCTCCTAGCGCTCGTGAAGGCGAGTTCGCAGGGCGACCAGGTGCGTGCTCAAGCAGCCGTTGAGGCGATCATCGCCGAAGAGAGGGCTAAGCGCCATCACGTCCTCGCGGACCGGTTGGAGGCGGTGCTCCGAGCCAACGGCCACCGGGGCGCTGCCAAGTTCCTGTCCGGTGGTCGTCAGGTGCATCGGTGCCTAATCGAGCTTGCACCTCGGCGCCGGCTCTCTGACCTCGTGCTCTCGGGTCCGAACCGTCGTGCCTGCCGAGAACTCATTGAAGAACAGCACCGAGCATCGGTGCTGCGCGCCCACTCGATCGAGCCTCGCCACCGAGTCCTCTTGGTCGGCCCCCCGGGCAACGGCAAGACGTCCCTCGCTGAGGCCATCGCGGAGGCGCTTGCCGTTCCCTTCCTCGTCGTCCGCTACGAAGGTCTGATAGGTAGCTTCCTGGGCGAGACCGCCGCGCGTCTGAAGCACGTCTTCGAGTCCGCCCGGACCACACCGTGCGTCCTTTTCTTTGACGAGTTCGATGCTATTGGTAAGGAACGAGGCGACACCCATGAAACGGGAGAGATCAAGCGCGTCGTGTCTACCTTGCTGATGCAGACGGACGAGTTACCCAGCTACACCGTGGTTGTGGCCGCTTCGAACCATGCCGAACTCCTCGACCGCGCTGCTTGGCGGCGATTTCAGCTCCGCCTTAGCCTAGACCCCCCCACGCCCAAAGCCCTCGCCGGGTACATCGCGCGCTTCGCCTCTTCTCTGCCCGAGCCCTTGGGCTACACCCCAGAGACACTGGCTCAGGAGCTCGGCCCAGTCAGCTACGCCGAAGCCGAGGAGTTCTGCCGTGACATTCGGCGGCGGCAGGTTCTCGCCATGGGCGAAGTCTCTGCCCAGGAGATTGTCAGAGAGCGCCTCGGTCAATGGCGTGAGCGGGCGAACGCGTAGTCGGAAGGCGGGGACACGGTGTGACTGACTTCCCGCTGCTGCCTATTCCTGCGCCTGCGCACAGGGAGCGTAGGGGAAGAGGGTTTGTTGGCGATGCCATCCGCCTGCCTGACCGGCGGCGGCAGGGAGAGCGGCTAGGACCGATCTTCCAGCGCCTACGGGATGCAATGGACCCCGACCACCCCCATACGTTCGGCGAGGATCCCGCAGGTATAGCGCCAGAGCGGGCGCTCGTCTTCGAGATCGCCGGATCGGTCACAGGTTTTCGTCGAGCGGTGGCCAAGGTCGACGGGTTTGAGTTTCTCGGTGACGAAGACACGGAGTCAGCGGGCGACGAGGACTTCGCCGTCATCGACCAGCGAAGGGGACGGGAAGGGCAGGATCGGGACGACAAGCAGGTGAGCGGGCGAATGTACCTAGCGATGCCCGACCTGCAAGCGCTTCAGCAACTTCTCTCGCTTTGGCGTCGATACCAAGCGGGCGAACCGGCTGCGACAGGATTCGCTCCTTGGTGGCGCGTCTTTGAGCGCCTTCGCGTGCTTCGCGCTTGGGGACCGGAGGACCGAATACCGGAGGACACGATCGGGTGGATCAGGCAGACGCTTGCAGACAAACCAGACGCGTCGCAGCGCATCGAAGTCGAGTTGTTGAACTGCGTCACTCCGGGGAAACGGGCGGCGGTGCGCCGCAGCTTCGACAACGTGCTTCGTGAGGCTGGGGGACGGCTGATCGACAGTGCCTCGATACCGCAAGTCGCCTACGAGGCGGCGCTCATTGACCTTCCTTCGCATGCACTGAGGAATCTGATCACTCGCCGGGATGTAATCGCGCTCTCCAATGCCGTGATGGTCGTGAGGCCGCAATCCAGAGTTAGCTTCCCAATCGCCTCGGTGGAAGCTGAGGTTGGTTCCTCCCTGGCACCCGGAGTTGAGATTCGGGGACAAGCGGTTGCCGCCGTGTTCGACGGTGTGCCAGTGCAGCGGCACTCTCTACTAGATGGCCGGCTGAGGATTGACGATCCCGACGAGTTGGAGCTGCGTAGCGACGTGGCTTTGCGCCACCACGGCACTGCGATGGCTTCGTTGGTCATTCACGGTGACCGGAATCGCGAGGAACTGCCGTTGACTAGGCAGGTCTACTTTCGACCGGTCCTCATTCCCAATGACGACGGTTCGTGGGAGGAGTTTCCTGGCGACCGGCTGTTGATCGACACAATCTACGGTGCCGTCAAGCGGATGAAGGAAGGCGATGCGGAGGGTGCGGCTACGGCGCCCGCGGTCTTCCTCGTGAACCTGTCCCTAGGCGATCCAAGGCGGCCGTTCGCAGGGCCGATTAGTCCATGGGCTCGCTTGTTGGATCATCTAGCCGCGCGCTATGGCATTTTGTTTCTCGTGAGTGCGGGGAATGTCACCGGTTCGCTCCCGGTGCCAGCCTACCGATCAATGACGGAGATAGAAACGGCGACGCCGTCGAAACAACGTCAAGCGGTTCTCGATGCGCTTGGCCGCGAGTTCTCGCAACGAACCCTGCTCTCGCCAGCGGAAGCTCTCAATGTGCTGACCGTAGGAGCATGGCACGAAGACGCCGCTACGACGGAACCCCCAGACCACCTTGTCGCACCACTGGGCGACGGGGCTGGCCCAAACATCACATCGGCCATGGGGCTCGGCTATCGCAAGGTCGTCAAGCCGGACATCATGATGCCGGCCGGCCGGGAGTTGGTGAGGATGACGACACTGGGAGGGGAACCTGCCTTGGCGGCCACGGAAGCCGGCCGATTCTTCGGACTAAGGGCGGCGGCGCCCGGGGAGGGCGGAGACCTCACGCGAGAAGGCTCAACGGGTGGAACGAGCGCGGCCGCAGCGCTGGCTACGCGATCGGCACACCGCCTGTTTGAGGCCCTGATGGATGAAGAGAACGGCGGAATTCTCGCGGGAGCCGATCCGGCGTTCTACGGTGTTGTCGTCACACTCTTGGTCCATCGGGCTCGTTGGGGTGAAGAGGGGGAAGAGCTGGGGACCCTTTACGGGCCGAATGGCCAGGGCAAGCACGTACAGCGATTGGACAACGTCGCGCGGGTCATCGGCTACGGTTGTCCGAACATAGAAGAGGCCCTCACCTGCGCTTCGAACCGCGCGACCCTTCTTGGCTTCGGCGAGGTCTCGGCTGACCGGGTTGTGGCGGACTATCGCGTTCCCCTGCCGCGGAGCTTGGAGCGGTTGGAGCAACCGCGGTCGGTTACTTGCACACTCGCGTGGTTCTCGCCGGTAGATGTACGCCACCGGATGTATCGTCGCGCGAAGCTGGACCTTGAGAGAGGACCCAACCTTCGGACAGGAGACGGTTTTGTAGAGCGGGCGAAGCTGCAGCCGTCCGTCCCCTCGGTGAGGCGCGGTTCGCTGCTGCACGTCCACTTCGAAGGGCAGAGAGCGGCATCCTTCGTCGAGGATGGCGAACTCCGCTTCACCGTCTTCTGCAGCGCTCCTGCTGGCAACCTCGATGAGTCGGTCCGCTATGGGTTGGCGGTCACGATTGAGGCTGGCGAGGGGATTCCCGTCTACGAAGAAGTGCGCCAACAACTGGTAGTGCAGCCGAGGGTTTAGGGGAGGCCATAGCTCCGGCGGAGATCGGGTTCGTCCATCGGCAAGACTGCCGGCATTCTCGGCTTCGTGTGCTCTGCGGCGGGGTCGTGTGCGTTCAGAACCAAGGTAGTAGCGCCTCCGTCCTGGGGCCGCGGCAGTTTCGTCGCATTCGGGACGTAGCCCTCCCCTACCTCGCCGCCCGCGTCAGCGCCTCGTCCATCGCCGCGAGCGCGAAGTCGACATCGGCATCCGTCAGGCAGAGCGGCGGCTTGATCCGCAGCACGTTGCCGGAGAGTCCGCCCTTTCCGACCAGGGCGCCGAGGTTCTTCAACTTGTCTAGCGCCCTGGCCGTGAAGGCCGTAGCGGGTGTCTTCGAACGCCGGTCGGTGACGAGTTCGACGCCGATCATCAGGCCCTGGCCGCGGATGTCGCCCACCGCTTCGTGGCGCTCGGCCAGCGCTCGCAGACCGGCGATCAGCCGGCTGCCGAGGACCTGTGCGTTCTGCTGGAGTCCCTCCTCCTCGATCACCTCGAGGACGGCCAGACCGGCCGCGGAGACGAGCGGATTGCCGCCGAAGGTGTTGATGTGGAGATTCTGCGCCAGCGTGGCGGCGATGTCCGAGGTCGTCACCACGGCCGCCAGGGGCAGGCCGTTGCCGATGCCCTTGGCCATGGTCACGATCTCGGGCACGACGCCGGAGCGCTCGAAGCCCCAGTAGTGGTCGCCGGTGCGGGTGAAGCCGGTCTGCACCTCGTCGGCGATGCAGACGCCGCCGCTGGCGCGGACGATGTCGTAGACCTCGGCGAGGTAGTTCGGCGCTCCCATCGTGACGCCGCCGGCGCCCTGGATGGGTTCGGAGATGAAGGCGGCGACCTGCCCCGGGGTGGAGTACCGGATCAGTTCCGCGACATCCTCGGCGCACTGGCTTGCGATCTGCTCCGGCGTGCCGGAGAACGGGTTGCGGTAGGGATCGGGGTTGATCGCGTGGTGAACGGGTCCGCCGCGCTGCGCCCAGGACTTCCAGGTGTGGATCGCGGTCAGGGCGCCGGTCGGGGCGCTGCCGCCGTGGTAGGCGTTGCGGATGCCGACGATGTCGGAGTGGCCGGTGTGCAGCCGCGCCATCTGCACAGCCAGGTCGTTCGCCTCGCTGCCGCTGTTGACGAAGTAGACGCGGTCGAGCTCGGGCGGCAGCTTGGCCAGCAGCGCCTCCGCGAAGCGGGGCATGTTGGGATGCAGGAATGCGGTCGAGCTATGGGCGAGGAGCGCCATCTGCTCCTGGACCGCGGCGACGATCTTGGGGTGCGAGTGGCCGCAGGCGACGGTGCAGATGCCGGCGAACAGGTCGAGGTAGCGCCGACCGCTGTCGTCCCAGACGTACTGGCGCTGGCCTTCGACCAGCATCACGGGTTCGCTGTACAGGGTGAAGAGGGCCGGATTCACGTGCTGCCGGCGCAGGGCGAGGATCTCCTCGCGGGTGGCGCCCGCGTACGGTCGGGGCCGGTGGCTGCACGGGGGCAGTTCCAGGGATTGCGACCCCGTCGGGGTCGCGACGTCAAGTGCCACGGTCATGGTTGCAGTTCCTCGGTGGCCCGTTCCTGAGGCCGGCTGTGTGGTTCGCTGTTCGGCCGCTCGCTGTCGCGGCGGCGTGACGATCAACACTAGCCCAACAGATCGACGATCGTGAGCGCCATGACCTGTGTGGACTCTGTGATGTCGGACAGCGCGCAGCGTTCGTCGGGTTGATGGGCCTGCTCCAGTTCGCCCGGGCCGTAGGCGACGCACTGCCCGATCCCGCCGATGCGCTGAAAGTGCTTGTGGTCGTAGGTGCCCGGGCTTGCCACGAGGTCGGCGGACTGCCCGGTCGCCGCTTCGATGCCTCGGCTCAGGGACTCGACCAGGCGGCAGTCGTCGGGCGTATGCGTCGGCTTGACGCTGAGCACTTCCTCGATCTCGAAACGAACGCCGGGCCGGCGGGCCTCCACCGCATCGAGCACCCCCTGGACCTCGGCGCGCACCGCGTCGGCGCCCTCCTCGAGCAGGTAGCGCCGGTCGACGACCAGTTCGCACTGGTCGGCGACGCAGGGTGACGGCAGGCCCTGGCCGTGGCCGTCCAGGAAGGCAGATTCCCCCAGCCCCTCGATGACCTGGCCGCCCGCGATCGAGTTCACGTTCAGGGTCGGCCGGCGGGCGCCCTCCGGAACCACGGGCAGCTCGGTGACGAGATCGCCGAGCGCCTCCCGGAGCCCGAGCGCCGCTTCGGCCGCCGCGTCGATTGCCGAGACGCCGAGAAAGGGCATGGAACCGTGGGCGATGCGGCCGTGGGCGAGGATCCGGAACCAGAGCACACCACGGTGACCGATGCAGATCCGCGTCGGGCTGAAGGGCTCGGGGATGATCACGTAGTCCGTCGTTCGGCTCGTAACGCGGCCGATCCGGGCCAGGTGCGCGACACCGGCCAGACCGCCGCTCTCTTCGTCGACCGTGCCGCTGATCTCGATCGTTCCGCGCAGGCTGACCCCGCTGCGCCGGACCGCTTCGGCGGCGAACACCGCGGCGGCAAGGCCGGCCTTCATGTCCGCCGAGCCGCGGCCGTAGAGCCAGCCGCCCTTGATCTCGCCGCCGAAGGGGTCGACCGTCCATCCGGCCCCCGGCGGCACGACATCGATGTGACCGTTCAGGTGAAGTGCCGGGCGCGCGTCGCGTCCCCGGCGCCGGGCGAGTACGTTGACCTTCGGGCGCTTCGGATCGGTGCCGGGACCCTCGACGTACTCGGTCTCGAAACCGTCCGCCTCGAGCCGCACGCCGAGCAACTCGGCGCACTCACGGTAGGCGTCGCCGGGCGGGTTGACCGTCGGCACGCGGATCAGCTCGGCCGAGAAGTGCGCGGCTTCCTCGCCGCAGATGGCCGCCTCGGAGAGGACACGGTCCACGACCTCGGCGCGCAACCGGGCGAGTCCGCTAGCGTCTGACGTCATGGGCGGTGAGGCTCCCGGTGGTTGCGAGTTTGCGGTGGGGATGGACTCTTGTCACAATGATCGCGCCGCTTGTGCCGGTCGGCGGGACGGCGGCCGACGAGGGCCGTCACCGACGCTGTTGGCGGCCGGGCAGGCACCGCCGCGAATGGCAGGAGAGATGATCTATGGCGAGAATCTTAGCCTTGACCCAACGGAGATGGCAGTCGGCGTGGCTGGGACTCGGGCTGCTCGCGCTCGTGGCCGGGGGTCCAGGCTTGGCTGAGGCCGCCGCGGACGATCCCGGCCTGACCGCGGTCGAGGGGCTGCGGGTAGGTCAGATCACCTACGAGGAGCGCCCGACCGGCTGCACGGTCGTGCTGGCGCTCGGCGGCGCGGTTGGCGGCGTCGATGTCCGGGGCGGCGCTCCGGCGACCCGCGAGACGGATCTCCTGCGCCCCCACAACATGATTCAGGAGCTCCACGCCGTCGTGCTCACCGGTGGCAGCGCCTACGGTCTCGATGCGGCGGGGGGCGTCATGCGCTACCTCGAGGAGCAGGACGTCGGCTACCGGGTCGGCGCCGGAGTGGTGCCGATCGTGGTCGGCGCTTCGTTGATGGACCTCGGCATGGGCGGCAGCAGCAAGCCCCGTCCGGACGCCGAGTGCGGCTACCGGGCCTCGGAGGCGGCGACGACCGGCCCGGTGGCGCAGGGCAACGTGGGTGCCGGCGCGGGCGCCACGGTGGGAAAGATGGGCGGCCGCGGATCGCGGATGAAGGGCGGCCTGGGCAGCGCGTCGCACCGGCTCGAGCAGGGCCCTTCGGCGGGTTTGGTGGTCGCGGCGCTGGTCGCGGTCAACGCGGTGGGCGATGTGATCGATCCGGCTACAGGTCAGGTCGTCGCGGGCGTGCGCGGCCCGAACAACGAACTGCTCGACGCCCGCAAGCTGCTTCGCAGCGGCCTCGGGCGCGACCGCCGCGCCAGTCGACGGGAGGCCGCCAACCGCGAGAACACGACGATCGCCGTGGTCGCGACCAACGCCACCCTGAACCAGGCCGAGGCGACCCGGGTGGCGCAGATGGCCCACGATGGTCTCGCCCGCTCGATCGTCCCGTCCCACACCCCGGGCGACGGCGACACCGTGTTCGCGATCGCCACCGGCGTTCTCGAAGGGCCGGCCGACGTCAGCCGGATCGGCGCCCTCGCGGCCGAGGTGCTGGCCGACGCGGTCCTCAACAGCGTGCGGCATGCCGAGTCGCTTCCCGGCATCCTCGCCGTCCGCGACCTGCCGTGAGGCGATGACGGTGTCACAGAATCCGTTTCGTCTCGACGGCAGCACTGTCGCCGTGATCGGCGCCGGCTCCGGCATCGGTGAGGGCGCGGCCGAGGCCTGCGGCCGCCAGGGGGCGCTGGTCGCGTGCTTCGATGTGAATCTGCCAGCCGCGCAGGCGACGGCCGACCGGATCGTCTCGGCCGGCGGCCAGGCCGAAGCGGCCGAACTCGACATCCTCGATCCCGCGGCGATGGCGTCGGCGTTCGAGGCGCTGAGCGATCTGCGGGGCGTGGTGGCGACGCCCGGAGTCAATGTCCGCAAGCGCCTGCTCGACTACCAGCCCGAAGAGTTCGACCGGGTCATCACACTCAACCTTGGTGGCGCGATGTGCGTGTTGCAGGTCGCGGGAGGGCTGCTGTCGGCCGCCGGCGGCGGCAGCATCGTGCTGCTGTCTTCGATCCGTTCCCTGGTCGTTGAGCCGGGTCAGGGCGTCTACGCCGCGACCAAGGCCGGCATCGTTCAACTCGCGCGCGCCGCCGCGGCCGAACTCGGCGGCGCCGGGGTGCGGGTGAACGCGCTGGCGCCGGGGGTGGTGGACACGCCGTTGACCAAGCCGATCCAGCAGAACGAGGACTGGAACCGCGCCTACGCCGAGAAGACGGCGCTGGGCCGGTGGGGCCGTCCGGACGAGATCGGCAACGCGGCGGCGTTCCTGGTCTCGGACGCCGCCAGCTACATGACGGGCGCCGTGCTCTTCGTCGACGGCGGCTGGACCGCGATCGACGGGCGGTTCGAGCCTCCGGCCTGAACCAACTGCGGGCATCGATGCCCGCGTGCCATCCGCGCCGCAAGTAGACTCGGCGCCGCGATGAACCAGGCTGGCGATCTCTTCCGACTCGACGGCAAGACGGCGGTGGTGACCGGCGCTTCGTCGGGCCTGGGCGTGGTCTTCGCGCACGCGCTGGCCGGCGCCGGCGCCTCGGTCGTCGTTTCGGCGCGACGGCTCGAACGGCTGGAGGCGCTCGCTGGGGAGATCGAGGCTGCCGGCGGAGAGGCCCTGGCGGTTTCCTGCGACGTCAGCAGCGAGGACGGTGTGGAGGCCCTGGCCGCAGCCGCCGTCGATCGGATCCCCCAGGCGTCCTACACCGCCTCCAAGGGCGGCGTCGTCAACCTGACGCGTGAGCTCGCGGCACAGTGGTCGCGCCGCGGCGTGCGCGTGAACGCGATTGCGCCGGGCTGGTTCGCATCGGAGATGACCGAGGGAATGTTCGCGTCCGATCAGGGAGTCCGCTGGATCCGGCGCAAGACGCCGATGGGCCGGCCCGGCGAGGGTGAGGAACTGGCTGGTCCGGTCCTGTTCCTCGCCTCGGACGCATCGAGCTACGTAACCGGCCAGACACTCGCCGTCGACGGCGGCTGGACTGTGATCTGACGGTTTGACCCTCGAGATTGCATTCCTGCTCGCGGTCCTGGCGGGCATGGTCGTCCTGTTTCTGACCGAGAAACTGCCGATCGACCTGACCGCCTTCCTCGGTCTGACGCTGCTGATCTTCACCGGCTACGTCGCCGTCGATCAGGCGTTCACCGGCTTCGCGTCGTCGGCGGTGATCACGATGCTGTCGATCTTCATCGTCAGCGCCGGGCTGATGCAGACCGGCGTGGCGGATCTGGTCGGCGGCGCCATCCATCGCTTCGTCGGCAGCCGCGAGACGCCGTTGATGATCGCCGTGATGCTGGTCGCCGGTGTGCTCTCGATGTTCATGAACAACATCGCGGCGACCGCGGTGCTGATGCCGGCGGTGGCGAGTCTCGGTCGGCGCGCGCACCTGCCGCCGTCCCGGTTGTTCCTGCCGCTGGCCTTCGGCGCCATCCTGGGGGGCACCGCGACCCTGGTCGGGACGCCGCCGAACATCCTGGCGGCGGCGATGTTGCGCGACCGCGGACTCGAGCCCTTCAGCCTCTTCGACTTCACGCCCTTCGGCGCGGTACTGCTCCTGGGCGGCATCGTCTACATGCTCACCCTGGGGCGCCGGCTCCTGCCGGGTCGCAGAGCCGCGGCCCCCGGCCGCGGTCAATCGGAACTCGCGGATCTCTACGGCCTCCATGAGGGACTGTTCTCGATCCGCATACCGGCGGCTTCGCAGCTCGACGGGGCGACCCTGCGCGAGACCCGGTTGGGGACCACCCTGGGAGTGCAGCTTCTCGGCATCGCGCGCGGCGAGGACTGGCAGTTGGCGCCCAAGGACGACGCGCGGCTGCTGGCCGGGGACGAACTGGTCGTCCAGGGCGACGCGGACCAGGTGCGGCAGATGCTGCGGCTCCAGGGCGTCGACCTCGGCACGGCCACGACGCTCGGCACGGCCACCACGGGGGAGACCGGCGCGCCGGACGTGGGCGTGACCGCGCTCAGGGCGCGGGTGCCCGCCGGGTCGCCCCTGGCCGGGAGCACGCTGGCGGCGACGAGCTTCCGCGAGCGTTGGCGCGTGTTCGTGATCGCGGTGGAACGAGACGGCGAAGTTCACGTCGACCGGCTCGGCAACCTGCCGCTCGAGAAGGGAGACCTGCTCTACGGTCTGTTCGGAGACGACGCGCCGGAGATCGACTCCGGCGTGCTGGAGATCGAAGAGAGCGGCCCCGCCGCGCTGGACCGGCTCGAGGATCAACCCCTGCTTGTCATCCGGGTGCCGGAGAACTCGGCGCTTCTCGCCAGCGGCGCGGGCGTCGGGTGGATGGGCCGGCTGATGGAACTCACGGTCGTCGGGGTCGAACGGGCCGGCGAGGTGCTCTGGGGCCCCGGACCCGAGCTCGAGTTCGAGGCCGGAGACCGGCTCTTCGTCAAGGGCAAGGAGCGTCGCCTGCGCGCCCTGCTGCGCATGGGCGGCGTCGAGTTGACGTCGGGGATTGCCGCGCCTGCGTTCGAGTCGGAGGAGGTGGGCATGGCCGAGGCCACGCTGGCGCCCCGGTCCGGTCTCGCGGGGCGAAGCCTGGAGGAGATCGAGTTCCGCGATCGGTACGGCGTGCAGGTGCTCGCGATCTGGCGCGAGGGCAGGGCCATTCGCAGCGGCCTGGCCCAGCTTGCGCTACGGGTCGGCGACGCGCTGCTGCTGCAGGGCCGCCGGGGCCGGCTCGGTCTGCTCTCCCGGGAGCGGGATCTGTTGATGCTCTCGGATGTCGCGGACGAGCCCCGTCGCCTGAACAAGGCGCCCTACGCCGTCGGCTGCCTGGCCTTGATGATTGGTCTGGTGGTGACGGGGTTTGCACCAATTCAGGTCGGGGCGTTCGCTTCCGCGAGCCTGATCGTGCTGTGCGGCGCGCTGACCATGGAGGAGGCCTACCGCGCGGTCGAGTGGCGGGCGATCTTCCTGGTCGCGGCGATCCTGCCGGTGGGAGCGGCGATGGAGAGCAGCGGTACCGCGGCTCTGCTGGCGAGCAGCGTGATGGACCTGGCCGGCCCGGTCGGACCGTATGCGGTGCTGGCGTCGCTGGTCCTGCTCTCGAGCCTGCTCAGCCAGTGTCTCGACGGTGCGCCGGCGGTGGTCCTGCTGACGCCGGTTGTACTTGAAGCGGCATCGGGCCTCGATCTTTCTCCCTATCCGTTGATGATGGGGGTGGCGCTCGCGGCCTCCGCGGCCTTCATGACGCCGTTCAGCCACAAGGCGAACCTGCTGGTCATGGGCGCGGGCGGCTATCGCAGCATGGACTACCTGAAGGTCGGCACGCCGCTGACCGTGGTGCTGCTTGCCGTGATCGTCTGGATGGTGCCGCTCTTCTTCCCGTTCTAGGGTCGCGGTGCGGTAACATCCGCTCTTTCGCAGACCGTGAAGATCCAGCGAACGTTGGGAGATCGCCGATGTCACCCGCACTGCACCGCGCCAGCCGAGTTCTGACCCTGACCGCACCCCTTCTGGTGCTGGCGGCCGCCGCCGCCGCCCAGACCACGGGCGATATCCGCGGTGAGGTGCGCGACGCGAACGGCGATGCTCTGCCCGGCGTCACGGTCACGGCGACGATCGAGAATCGCGGCCTGTCGCGGGCCACGATCGCCGGCGCCGGCGGCCGCTTCGTGATGTCGTCGCTTCCGGTCGACGACTACGTCGTGACCGTGACCCTGGACGGCTTCCGGGAGCATCGGGTCGAAAATGTCCGGGTGGGCATCAGCGCCACGGTCAACCTGGACATCGAACTCGCCCTCGAGACGGTGGAGGAGGAAGTCACGGTGACCGCGTCGCCGATCCTTGACGTGACGAGTTCCAGCGTGGGCAGCAGCTACACCGCCGACTTCATCGACGACCTGCCGACCGACCGGAACTTCTGGGACCTGGTCGCGGTGTCGCCGGGGATCAGCGTGAGTTCCGAGGGCGACACCGACATGTCTGCCTTCGGCTCGAGCACGGCGTCGAACTCGTGGCGGATCGACGGACTGGACACGACCTCGTCCGACACCGGCAATTCGTACTGGTGGTTGAACCCGGCGATCATCGATGAGGTCCAGGTGCTCGGAATCGGCGCGCCGGCGGAGTACGGCAGCATGTCCGGCGCGGCGTTCAACGTGGTGACCAAGTCCGGTTCGAACGAGTTCAGCGGCACGATCGACTGGTACCACCAGAACAGCGGCCTGACGGAGGAGAACGCCGAAATCGATGGCATTCCGTTCCATCGCGAGGAGTTCGACGACACGACGGGCACGTTGGGCGGCCCGTTCGCGCGCGACAAGGTGTGGTTCTTCGGCTCCGTCCAGTACGCGCGGGATGCCTTCACCGAGGCGGGCGTCGACCCCAGCTTCCCGACGGCCTACCCGTCCGACCGCTACGACATGAAGATCAACGCAGCGTTCAACGACAGCAACCTGATGGAGGCGAAGTACCACTACGAGGACTTCAGCTTCACCTACGCCGCCGCGAACACGACGCCCGACGCCATCAGCAACCAGTCCGGGACCAATCCGGCGTGGGGCCTCCAGTTCCAGTCCGTCCTGAGTCCGAACGACTACCTGGAAGTGATGTACGCCGGCTACAGCGGCAAGGACAACCTGCTCTCGGCGACGGGCAGCGAGGCGGCGCCCTACACGGACTACTCGCCGGTGGACGGCGGCCCCGCCCAGTCCAGCGGCAGCCCCGGCTACACCTACCGGTGGACGCTTGGCCGTGACCAGTTGGACGTCAAGCTCTCACACCACGCCGACGACCTGCTGAACGGCGACCACGACTTCAAGTTCGGCATCTCCTACGGCATGGGCACCGGCGATACCCGTACCGGCGGCGGCCCGAACGGCGTTTACTTCTACCGCTACGAGTACTACCCGGGCTACCCCTACTACTACCGGGTGACGGCGCGGCCGTTCCACTACGGCGCCGACACCAAGGCGGTTTCGGCGTTCATCGACGACTCGTGGCAGGTCGGCTCGAACCTGACGCTCAACGTCGGCGTGCGGTACGACAAGCACAACGGCGAGATCGCCGACTTTCCGCGGCTGAACCAGGACTGGAGCCCGAGTTCGGACGTCATCCCGGGTGTTGCGGACGTGATCGACTGGACACTGATCTCGCCGCGCATCGGCATGGCCTACCAGATCGGTGACCGGCAGGTCTTCCGCGCCTTCTACGGCAAGTTCTACGACGCCGACGTGACCGGCAACTGGTACGCGCCGCCGCCGGACCCGCCCGCGTACCTCACCGAGTCCGGGCCCTCGCTTGAAGGTCCCTGGACCTACTCGTCCAGCTTCGAGTACCACGGAAACCTGTTCCATCCCGATCTGAAGGCGCCGGAGACCGACCAGTTCACGGTGGGTTGGGAGCGTCGATTGGGCGACAACTTCACCCTCGGCATCCAGGGCGTCTACAAGGAGGCGAAGAACCTGATCGGCTGGGAGATCCTGGACGACGGGGTCTTCGGGCGCGTGCCGTGGACGAACCCGTTCACGGGCGAAACGGAGCAGTTGATCAGCGTCATCGAGCAGCCGACGACGCGCAAGGGCAACGGCCCGGGCCCGGGCTCGGCGGCGCCGGGCGCCAGCTTTAACCAGCAGTACGAAGGCGTGGTCATCTCCTTCAACAAGCGCTACAGCGACGGCTGGAGCATGCAGTCTTCGTACACCTGGTCCGACTCGGCCGGCTTCATCCCGCGGCCGCTGCTGCAGTCCCAGGGTAGCCCGTTCTATACCGACACCGACGGCCGCGACCCGAACAACTGGATCAACGCCGACCAGGCCCTTCAGAACGACCGCGAGCACGTGTTCCAGTTCCAGGGCAGTTTCGAGTTGCCCTGGAAACTCATCGGCACCGCCACCTACAGCTTCATGTCGGGCAAGCCGTACAGCCGCCAATTGCGGGTCGGTCTAGCTTCGTCGGCGTCGCCGCTCCCTCAGGGCGGGGTGACAGTGATCGCCGTCCCCGCCAGCGACGACACGCGGTTGCCTAGCCAGAACAACTTCGATCTCTCCTTCGGCCGGCGCTTCGACGTCGGCAAGGTCGAGATCAAAGTGGACCTCCAGTTGTTCAATGTGTTCAACGAAGACACCCACGACTGGTGGGAGACCCTCCAGGTGCCCGCGGACGAGCAGTATGTGCCCAGCGGCTACCTCTTCCCGAGGCGGGTCATGCTGCGCTTCGGGCTCGAGTTCTAGGCACCGGGAGGCCGCGCCGCCGACCCGTCGGCGCCAGCACCCTCCCACCGGCCCCTGGACGGGCTGGACGGCGTCGGGCGTCGAGTAACGGTCGGCGAACCTGTCAATCGTCTTCTACGGGGCGGACGAACTTCCCGGCCGCCTTGATGGAACCATCAGGCTCAAGTGCAATGCCGAAACAATGGTCGGCTCGGTCAAGAATTCCGCGGCAGTCCGCTTGCAAGAGAGCCTCGGCCCGCTCTCTTGGGAGGCGATTGCAGTGGACTGTCAACGCCGTTCCAGCATCGCCGACACCGAAGGCAAACCTGTACGGATTGCCGTCAGTTGCAGCACCTTTCAGGATCTTCTCGAACTCTTGGTTGAGTCTCCGAATGGTCTCCTCGCTCCGCTCTAGGAGGAACAGTCCGAGGTCAATGGCCATTGGGTGGGGCTGATCGTCGGCCTGGGCGAGGATGTTGAAGACAGGGTGAAGATGTCCGTCACGACGGGCGCCACGATCTCCTCGGTGGTCTTCGCGTCGAGAAACTGGCGAGACTGAAACGAGAGGGCGTGGTAGTGGTCTGTCAGGAGTGTCACGGGAAAGATGGTTCGCGGCCGGTTGGCTAGTGAAACCGGTGACCCGTCCCGGGTGTGAAGCGTCACGGTGCGGTCGAGAAGTGATGTAGCGCAGGAGAACGAAGGTCGTCGAAGATCGCTTGCTCGGAGCGCATTGGCGGGTGACCTGGGTGCCGAAACTTTAGCGGTGCGTGCTGGGAGGACTGTGCGGCGACTGGGGCCGGTTCGACAGCCGTGCTCGATCAGGTTTCGCGGTCGAGGCGTGATCGGACTTGCTGCATCAGCTCTTGTATCCGGGCGATCGTCTTCTCCCGGTTCAGCTTGGGAGCGTCGGGGACGCGGCCTGCATAGCGGAAACGGACGGCGTAGGGGGTCAGTTCGACAAGTCCGCCGAGATCGATCTTTGGAGGCTGTTGGGCGGTCAGGACCTCAAGCAGTTGCGCGATGTCGTGAGTGATCGGGTACTTCTCACCGAGCAACGCGATCCAGGCCTTGACGAGTTTCTCGGTTGCCTGCTGAGCGAGGAATCCCGCGATCTCGTCCGCGAACACTTCCGAGTCGGTCATGCCGCGGAGAGCAGCGAGATCGCGCTCCGCCGCCTCAAGGAGAACGCGGGCGGACTTAGTGTCGCTCATAGAGGACCTTGCCCTCACGCAGCGCCCGCGCGACGACGTGGTTCAGCGAATCTCGCCAGTAGTCGACTTCATCGCGGCCGTAGAGCAAGATGTCCGTCGGCACGGAGAAGCGCGCCAGTTGCCTGCTCAGGCGAACCGACTGCGCGTCGCGCTTTCCGACCTTCTTGAAGGGTTCCGACTGGATGACCAAGAGGTCGATGTCGGACTCCTCTCCGTGATCGCCCCGGGCCTGGGATCCGAAGAGAATCACCTGTTCGGGATCGACCTCGGCGACGATGGCATCGACCATCTCTGCGAGTACCTCTTGCGTTGGGTAACTCATGGTTGCCGGCTAGCGCCCGTGGTAGAGCGTCGCGTCCTCGGTGTGCAGGCCGCGGGGGTCGTCGCGCTTCGACTCGTAGAGGCCGCCCTCGGCGTCGACGAGGTCGTCCGTGAAGATGGACTCGTCGACGGGAATCTCGCTCGGGCAGGAAATCTCGATCAGGTTGCCCGCGGGGTCGCGGATGAACATCTGCATGGCGCCGTCGGGCAGCCGTCGGACCTTGCCCCAGGGTGAGGTGTCGATGGCGCCGAGTTCGCGCATGCGGAAGAAGATCGAGTCGAAGTCGTCGACCTGCAGGCAGAGGTGCCCGCGGAAGGAGGCCTGGTCCTCCCACTCGGTGACGTGAAGCTGCTGCTCCTCGTTGATCTTGAAGAACTGGGCCGGGAAGTCGAGGTTGAAGGTCGGCAGCGCCTCGAGCCCGAGCTCGTGCTCGTAGAAGGCGCAGGCCTTCTCCAGGTCGTCGACGACGACGGTCGCGTGTTGAATTTGCAGGATCTTCGCCATGAGCGCGGGTCCTCTTCTGGTTGAGTGCGGCGGCTGAGGCGCGAACAATGCACCGATGCGTAGCCGCCTGCCGAGGCTATCGGAGCGGTGCGAGCGGATGGGGACTTGACCGCGGCTTGGCGTCGTTCGAGCCGCGATGTGAGTGCGATGGCATACTGCTGAGGCGATGTCTGAACCGGTCATGCCTGTCACGGTCCGATTCGGCGCCCAGGGCCGTCTGGTGGTACCGGCGCCGATGCGCGAGGCCCTCGGTTTCAAGACGGGCGACCCTCTCGTCGTCCGCGTACAGGACGGCCGGTTGGTCGTCGAGGGCAGGGAATCGGTGGTTCGACGGGTGCAGGAACAGTTCGGCGTACCAGGCCGGAACCTCGTCGACGAGTTCATCGCCGAGCGTCGTCAGGAAGCCCGGCGGGAGGAAGAACTGATCCGCTGACGGGTCGCCCCCTGCCGACCGACCGGCTTCCTAGCTGATGAGCGGCAGCAGTTCCTCGGCCGAACGCCGGGTGAGCATCGTGTAGAACTCGTCGCTCAGCAGGTTGCTGCCGTGGTCTTCGATGAACTTCTTCTGCTCCGGCGTGATGTCGGTCGGTTCGGTTTCGACTGCCTCCGGGTAGCGGTTGGCCGGCGTGCGGTCGATCGGCGCCACGAACTCGACGGTCAGGGCGCCGTTGTAGCCGACCTCGCGTAGCGTCTCGACGATCGCCGCCCAGTCGAGCGCGCCCATGCCGGGGGCCATCCGGTTGCTGTCGGCGACGTGGAAGTCGACGAGACGGTTGCCTGCCTTGCGGATCGATCCCAGGAGGTCGTCGTCCTCCATGTTCATGTGGAAGGCGTCGAGGCAGACGCCGCAGTCCGGTCCCGTCGCTTCGGCGAGCGCCAGCGCCTGGTCGCCGCGGTTGATGAAGTAGGTTTCGAAGCGGTTGATCGGTTCGATCGCGATCAGCACGCCCGCGGCCTGACTGTGTTCGTAGATCTCGCGCATGCTCTCGACCGCCCACCGCCACTCGTTCTCGGGCGTCGAGTCGGGGTCGACCTTGCCGACCGTCCCGGGAACGACCGACATCTCGTGGCCGTCGAGTTCCTTGACCATCGTGATGCAGTCCTTGACGTACTGGATGGAGCTGGCGCGCTCGGCCTCGTCCCTGGCGATCAGGCTGCGGCCCTCCATCATCAGGGTCACGGAGCCCCAGCAGCGAATGCCGTAGCGCTTCAGCAGGGCGCCGACCTCGGCCGTCTCGTAGAGCTCGGGCTCCCCGCTGATCTCGAGCGACTCGTAGCCGAACTGCCGCAGACGCGCGAGGGTGTTCTCGAGCGGTTCCGCGCGCATCCAGTTGTGCATGGACAGGTGCATGGCAGGTCTCCCGTTGGTGCGGGGGAAGATAGCAGCGTCACGGGAATCCTGGGCGGCAGCCAAGGATTGGCTCTCCCCGTGCGTCATACCCGTGAATGAGGATGGGAGACGCGGTGCATGTGGCCGTCGAAACCAGATGGGGTTCCCCTGCGGCGTGGTCTAGTGTGAAGGCCACTGTGAGAGGTGACGACGAGCTGGTTCGGGCGGCTGTGGCTGGCGACCGCGACGCCTTTGGCCACCTCCTGGAGCTCCACTACGACCGGATCTTCCGGTTCTGCTTCCGGCTGACCGGGCGCCGGGAGGAGGCAGAAGACCTTACGCAGGAAATCTGCCTCGCCCTGCCCGCGAAGCTTCAGAACTTCCGGGGCAAGGCCAAGCTGACGACCTGGCTCTATCGGATCGCCGCGAATGCGGCTCACGACCGTCGGCGCCGTGCCGCCAGCAGCGCCAAGGCTGCCGAGGGTTGGGGGGACTGGGAGGTGAACCGCCGTGCGGCGGCAACGGACAGGGCCGCGGATCTCGACTGGCTGCGCCGCTCGATGACGGTCCTGCCGGACGATCTGCGCGACACGGCCGCGCTGACGCTCGACGGCGAGATGACCCATGCGGAAGCCGCCGAGGTGCTCGGAATCTCCGAAGGCACCGTCAGTTGGCGGCTGTCGGAAGTCCGCAAGCGCCTGCGCGCGATGCGGCAAGAGGAAGGATGACGATGACCGATCCACTCGACGATCTGAAACGTGCGTTGGACCGTGCGACGCCCGAGCCCGATGCCGAACGGCGGAAGGCGAACATGGCCCGCGCGATGGAGCTCTTCGACCAGTCCCAAGAATCAGCGGCCGAGCCGCGTCGTACTCATGACCGCCTCACTACCTGGGCGGGTATCGGACATGGAGTACGACACATGCTTTCCACACTGACTTCTCGCCCCGCTGTGATCGCCGCTGCTGGCCTGGCCGCGGTCGGCTTCGCTGCTCTCTTCGTGGTCTTGAGCCGAGAGACCACGCCGCGCCCGGCCGAGGTTGTAGCAGAGGCCGACGCCTCGCCACCGGGCCCCTTGCCCTATGAACCGGAGTCGCTCCGCCTCCAGGAGCGGGAAGAGTTGGAGGTTGCGGAGATCGACATTCCGGAGGTCGACGATCTGGACCTGTTCGATCTTGCCCCTACCGAGCCGTCGCCCGCTCCCGTCGCTCCAGTCGAGGCGCTCCGCCGCCGACTCCAACCCGCTCCTGCGCCTCCTCCTCCTCCCGCGGCCGAGCCCCTGGAGGGAGCGATTACGGTGACCGCAGAGAGGCCCTTGGTCGATAGGTTCTCGGTGACCGCGGGGTCGCCGGTGGAGACTGAAACGCTGCCGCCGCCTGCGCCTGAACCCATGCAGCCAAGGCCTCGGCCGAGTGCCCTTTCCTCGCGTATGAAAGCGCTGGTTGCGGCGGACCCGTTCGTCGCGGGCGAGCTGGTAGTTCGAGCAGCTCCCCAACCGCGCAGCACAGAAGCCTTCGCCAACGAGCCGGCCAGCCCGCTCAAGATTGCTGGCGAGGAACCCGTTTCGACCTTCTCGATCGACGTTGACACGGCCAGTTACTCCGTCGTCCGCTCTTCGTTGATGACCGGCTATCTGCCTGTGGCGGAGGCCGTGCGCGTCGAGGAGATGCTCAACTACTTCCCCTACGCGTATCCCGCGCCCGAGGCCGGCGGGGCGCCGTTCAGGCCGACCGTCACGGTGGCGCAGACGCCGTGGAACCCGGACACGCTGTTGATGCACATCGGCCTCCAGGGCCGGTTGCCGGCAACGGACGACCGGCCGCCGCTCAACCTCGTGTTCCTGATCGACACGTCGGGCTCGATGAACCGGCCCAACAAGCTGCCGCTCCTGAAGCAGTCCTTCCGTCTGATGCTGGGCCAACTGCGGCCCGAGGACGAGGTTGCGATCGTCACCTACGCCGGCAGCGCGGGTCGCCCGCTCGACGCGATTTCCGCCACCGAAAGGGGCGAGATCCTGAGTGCACTGGACCTCCTCAACGCCGGCGGGTCGACTGCCGGGGCGGCGGGCATCCAGTTGGCTTACCAGACGGCCGCGGGAATGGCGGCGGAGGGCGAGGTCACCCGCGTGATCCTGGCCACGGACGGCGACTTCAACGTCGGCATCTCGGACCCCGAGCAACTCAAGGACTTCATCGCCCGGCAGCGGGAGAACGGCATCTACCTCTCCGTCCTCGGCTTCGGCCGCGGCAATCTGGACGACGCGACGATGCAGGCCCTGGCCCAGAACGGCAACGGTCAAGCGTCGTACATCGACACGCTCGCGGAGGCCCAGAAGGTGCTGGTCGACCAGCTCACCGGCACCCTGTTCCCGATCGCGGACGACGTGAAGATCCAGGTCGAGTTCAACCCTGCCGCGGTGGCCGAGTACCGGCTGATCGGGTACGAGACCCGCGCGCTGAGGCGCGAGGACTTC
The DNA here is from genome assembly GCA_965247095.1 of Candidatus Multivorans sp. GTDB lineage: Bacteria > Acidobacteriota > Thermoanaerobaculia > Multivoradales > Multivoraceae > Multivorans. Next base: position 3,084,929 of record OZ251997.1, read on the forward strand.
AACAACGACCGGGTCGACGCGGGCGAGATCGGGGCCGGCCACTCGGTGACCGCGATCTACGAAGTGACGCCGGTCGGTTCGCCTGCCGTGCTTCACGATCCTCTGCGCTACGCGGCGCCCGCGGCGGAGCCCCCGGGCGCCGGCGCGGACTCGCGGAGGTCCGGGGAGTTCGCCTTCCTCCGCCTGCGCTACAAGGCGCCGGGCGAGGACACGAGTCGCCTGATCGAAGTGGCGATCAACCGCGAGGCGGGCAATGCCGGCGCCGACCAGCGCTTTGCCGCCGCCATCGCCGGATTCGGCCAGCTCTTGCGGGGCGGCGTCTACACCGGCGACTGGTCTTACGCGGACGCGATTGCGCTAGCCGAGGCGAACACCGGCGGCGACCGGTACGGCTACCGCCGCGAGGCCGTGACCCTGATGCGTCTGGCCGAGAGTCTGAGCGAGTAGGGCCGCGGCAGCGCGGCAGAAACTGGGTGCGCCCGCGTCCCCGCCGGCCTCCGGTAGTGCTGCCGCGCCAGGTCAGTTCGCGCCGAGGAAACGGCGCAGACAGCGGGTGACGGCGCCCGGGGTTTCGGCCATCAGCATGTGGCCGGCGTCCGCCACCGTCTCAAAGGCGGCGCCGCCATTGCCGTTCTGGATCCGGTCGGCAAGCGCGCGGCCGGCTCTTGGCGGCGTCATCCGGTCCTTTGTCCCCGAGACCACGAGCGTGGGACAGTTGACGCCGGGGGCGCTCTCGCTGCCTTCCCACTCGTTGCAGGCGGCGAAGTCGCGGTGGAGCACTTCCGGAGCGCAGCGGTCGAGCAGGGCCATCGTCGCGCCGAGCATCCACAGCCCCGGCGATTCGGCGCCGCCGAAGTGGGCGCCGGCGCCGTGGCCGAACGCGGCGATGAAGCGGTGGGCGTTGAGCGGTCTCTTCAGTGTGTCGGCGAGCAGGCCGGGGTTCACGCGCAGCGTCTCGCCGGCGCCGAACAGGGCGACCCGGTTGGCGGGTCCGTTCAGCCTGGCCGCGGCGTCGACCGCGATGCAGGCGCCCATCGAGTGGCCGACGATCGCAAGCTCCTCGCTGCCTGCCCGTTCCGCGGCTTCGGCGGCGAAGTCGGCGATCCAGGCCGCGTAGTCGGCGATCGTGGAGATGCCGTCGAGGTCGTCCGACATCCCGTGGCCCGGCAGGTCGGGCGCGGCGACATTCCAGCCGTGCTGGGCCAGAGACCTCGCCTGCAGGGCCCACACCGTATGGTCGCAGCCGGCGCCGTGGAGAAGCAGGGCGAGCGGCCGCCCCGGCTTCCAGGAGGCGCCGCCGGTGCCGCAGTAGACCTTGCGGCCACGCGTTTCGAGTTCGGGCATGCTTGGTCTCCCGCTCAGGAAGCGACGGCTCGAAGCCGCTGCACCTGCTTCTGGGAGCGCTTCAGGGCACGGTCGAGATCGGCCGTGAGGTCTTCGGGGTCTTCCAGACCGACGGACAGCCGCACCATCTCCTGAGTGACCCCGGACTCGGCCAGTTCCTCCGCCGTCATCTGCTGGTGGGTCGTGCTCGCGGGGTGGATGACCAGGCTCTTCGCGTCGCCGACGTTGGCCAGGTGGGACCAGAGCTCCAGGCTCTCGATGAAGGCGACGCCGGCTTCCAGCCCGCCGCGGATACCGAAGGTCATCAAGGCGCCGCTGCCCTTGGGAAGCAGCTTCTGCGCGAGTTCGTGTTGGGGGTGGCTCGCCAGACCGGGATAGCTCACCCACAAGGCGGCGTCGTGCTGTTCGAGGAAGGCGGCGACGACGGCGGCGTTCTCGACATGGCGTTTGATCCGCAGCGGCAGGGTCTCAAGCCCCTGCAGCAGGTAGAACGCCGCCTGCGGGTTGAGGCAGGCGCCGAAGTCGCGAAGCCCTTCGAGCCGCGCCTTGAGGATGAAGGCGGGCGGACCGTAGTGCTCGGCGAAGGCGATGCCGTGGTAGCCGGGGCAGGGCTCGGTCATGATGGGGAAGCGGCCGGAAGCGGCCCAGTCGAACTTGCCGCTGTCGACCAGGACGCCGCCCAGGGTGACGCCGTGACCGCCGATGAACTTGGTTGCCGAATGCATCACGATGTCCGCGCCGAGATCGATCGGCCGGGACAGGAACGGGGTGGCGAAGGTGCTGTCGATCATGAGCGGCACACCGATGTCGTGTGCGAACCCGGCGACGGCGGGAATGTCCAGCACGTCGATCCGCGGGTTGCCGATCGTCTCGCCGAAGAACAGCTTCGTGTTCGGCCGCGCCGCGCGCTGAAAGTTCCGCGGGTCGGTCGGCTCGACGAAGGTGGTCTCGATGCCGAAGCGCCGCAGCGTGTGGTTCAGCAGGTTGTGGGTGCCGCCGTAGATCGCGGCCGAGGACACGACGTGGTCGCCAGCGGAGAGGATCGTCGCCGCGGCGAGGTGGAAGGCGGCCTGGCCGGAGGCGGTGGCGACCGCGCCGACGCCGCCCTCGAGCGCCGCGATCCGCTCCTCGAACACGGCGACCGTCGGGTTCGAGATCCGCGAGTAGATGTGCCCGGCTTCCTCCAGGTTGAACAACCCCGCGGCGTGGTCCGTGTCGCGGAACACGTAGGACGTCGAGTTGTAGACCGGCACCGCGCGCGCCCCGGTGGCGGCGTCGGGCCGCTGGCCGGCGTGAAGCGAAAGCGTGTCGAACTTGTAGAACCAGTCGCTGCTCATGGCTGCTGCCTCCCGGTTGCGTCCTGCCTGAGGCGGACCGCGAGTGTAGCCGGACCAGGCTTCGCGGTGTGTGGCAGAGTGGCGCTTCGAGGGGGAGCAGATGGGGATTGTTGAAGAGTGGCATGAGTGCATGGACCGGGGTGAGGTTCTTCTTCTCGACGGTGGCACCGGGACGGAGCTGGAGCGCCGGGGGGTGCCGATGGACTCGGCGGCCTGGTGCGGAACAGCGGCGCTCGATCACAAAGACGCGATCCGAGACCTTCATGAGGAGTACATCCGGTGCGGCGCCGACGCGATCATCACGAACACCTTCGCCACCCACCGGCCTCTGCTCGAAGCGGCGGGTCTTGGCGACCAGGTCGGGGTGATCGTGCGGCGGGCGGTGGAGGCGGCTCTTGAAGCACGGGAGCGGGCCGGTTGTCCCGGCGTGCTCGTTGCCGGTTCGCTGTCGACGATGCCGGCGAGCAACATTCGGGGCGGCTACGCACCGCTGGACGAACAGTCCGCGGCCTACCGGGAGCAGTGCCAGCTTCTGGCCGAAGCAGGAGTCGACGTCATCGCGCTCGAGATGATGCAGAATGGGGAGCGCTCTTCGCTCGCCTTCGAGGCGGCGAAGGAGACCGGCCTGCCGGTGTGGCTCGGCGTCAGCGCGCGCAAGGACTCAGGTACGGGCGCCATCACGCCGTTCGATTGGCCGAACGAGTCGTTCGAGGCGTTGCTCGATGCGCTGATTCCGCTGGGTCCAAAGGTAGTGCATGTGATGCACACGGAGATCGCGGCGGTTCCCGAGGCGGTGGCGATGGTGCAGGAGCGTTGGCAGGGGCCGGTCGGCGTCTATCCCGAGTCGGGTTACTTCACGATGCCGAACTGGAACTTCGTCGAAGTGATCGAACCGGCGGACCTGCTTGCGGAGGCCCGCGGCTGGGTGGCGGAAGGCGTTCAGATCGTGGGAGGCTGCTGCGGCCTGGGGCCGGAACACATCCGCGCGCTCGGAGCGCTGCGCGGGGCGGACGCCGGGGCGGCCTGATGGCAGCGGCAAAGGGCGAATCGGACCGGGCGCGGACGGCCTTCGAGCCGCCGCTGCTCATCCTCGCCAGCCTGCTTGTTTCCTTTGGGCTGTCGCGCTTCTTGCCGCTTCCCCTCTGGCCCGGCAGCCTCTCGAGGTTCGGCGAGGTCGCGGGCGTCGTGATGATTCTCGGCAGCGTGGTGCTGATGACCTGGGCCGGTCTTTCGATGATGCGCGGCGGCGGCTCGCTGGCGGTGCACACTCCGACGGCGCGCCTGGTCGTGCGCGGCCCCTACCGCTTGACCCGGAACCCGATCTACACCGGCATGGTGTTGCTGCTTCTGGGCATCGGATTCGCCAGGGACAGTTGGTGGTACCTGGTCATTGCCGTTGCCACGGCGATACTGCTCCGCTGGGGCGTGATCCTGCGCGAGGAGGCCTACCTGGAAGGCAAGTTCGGCGACGAGTACCGCGAGTATGCGAACCGCGTCCGGCGCTGGCTCTAGCCGTCGGCGTCTTCTGCTGGCGGCCATCGTGGCCTCGGGTCTGGCCGCTTGCGCCCCCGAACCGGAGGACGCGTCGCCCACACCGGTTCAGGCGGACACTGCGCGCCTCCTCGCGGGCGCCTCGACGGCCCACCCGTCGGTCATCCTGATCACGATCGACACCCTGCGCGCCGACCGGCTGTCGAGCTACGGTTCCGATCGGGTTGCAACGCCTCACATCGACCGGCTGGGCGCCGAGGGCATTCGCTTCGCCAACGCGTCGTCGACGGTGCCGTTCACGTTGCCGGCCCATAGCTCGATCATGACCGGGCTCTACCCGCCGTCCCACGGCGTGCGGGAGAACGTCGGCTACGTGTTGGGCGCGGATCGGACCACTCTCGCGGAGCGTTTCCGGGACGCCGGTTACAGCACCGGCGGCTTCGTCAGCGCCTTCGTGCTCGATGCGCGCTGGGGGATCGGCCGCGGCTTCGATACCTACGTCGACGATTTCGATCTCGACTCGATGGCCGGCGCGAACCTGGGCTCGGTCCAGCGCTCCGGGCCGGAGACGATCGCCCACGCGCTGGAGTGGCTGGACGGAGCGGTCTCTTCCGGCGACGGCGGCGCTGCCGGCGACACGAGCGGGCCGCCACCCTTCTTCCTGTGGCTGCACCTGTTTGATCCGCACGATCCGTACGAGCCGCCCGAACCGTTCCGGACCGAATACGAGGGACGGCCCTACGACGGCGAGGTGGCGTACACGGACTCGCTGATCGGCGACTTCCGGGCCGCGCTCGAACAGCGCGGGTTGTTCGACGAGTCGGTCGTCGTCCTGACGGCGGACCACGGGGAGGGCCTCGGCGATCACGGCGAGAGCTACCACGGCTTCTTCGTCTACGACTCCACCGTGCACGTTCCCCTGATCGTGCGGCTGCCCGGTGGGCTGGAAGACGGACGGGTAGTGGCTGACGTCGTGAGCCACGTCGACATCGCGCCGACGCTGGCCGAACTCATGGGCCTCGAGGGGGCCGGCGCCGGGCAGGGGCGGAGTCTGCTCCTGTCGATAGAGGGGCTGGAGGACCCGGCCACCGAGCGCGGCGTCTACGCCGAGTCGTTCTACGCCCTCGACCACTACGGCTGGGCGCCGCTTCGCTCGCTGCGCACGGTGGACTACAAGTACATCGAGACGCCCGACCCGGAGCTCTACGCCCTGCTGGAGGATCCGGGGGAACTGACGAACGTCCTGTTCGAACGGCGCGACACCTCCCGCGAACTGAGGGCCGCCGCCCTGGAACTGGCTGCCGAACTCGACCGCGGGGCGCCGGATGCAACGCCCGAGCCCGATCTGGACGAGCAGGCCCTGGCGCAGTTGCGTGCCCTCGGGTATCTCGCCGGCCGCGGCACAGCCGAAAGGCGGGAGGCGGAAGGGCCGCGCGCCGATGCCAAGACGAAGGCGCATCTCCACCGCGCGATCATGAGGGCGCAGAGCGCCTTCGGCGGCGGCGACGACGAGGCCGCGAACGCGGAACTGCGAGCGGCGCTCGCCGAGGACGACGGACTGCTCGACGCGCACCAGCTTCTGGGCACGATCACCCTTCTTGCCGGCGATCCGGCGCCGGCGGCTTCGCACTTCCAGCGCGCGCTGGCGCTCGACCCCGAGCACCGGCAGTCTCTGCTCGGGCTGGCCAACGCCTACCACGAGCTGGGCCGCATCGATGAGGCGATGGTCGGCTACCGGCGCCTGCTTGAGGTCGCGGGCCAGGACTCGAAGGCGACGATGGCCCTGGCTCGCATCCATGTTGAGCGCGGCGAGTTGAGCGAAGCCGAGGAAGTGCTCGCCGCTGCTGCCGAAGGTCGCGAGCCGCCGCCGGTGGTCACGAACAAGCTGGGCGAAGTGATGGCGCTCACGGGCCGGAGCGGCGAGGCGGAGGCGAAGTTTCGGCAGGCCATCGCCTCGAACCCGGAACTCGGCGAAGCGCACTACAACCTCGCGGTCTTGCTCGACGAGGCGGGGAAACCGTTCGAGGCGGTGGAAACGTACCGGCGGGCGGCGGAACTTCGGCCGCGGGACCATCGCCCGCGTTTCAATCTCGGCCGTCTCTACGGACGGTTGAACCGGCCCCTCGACCAGATCGAAGCCTATCGGGACGCGGTCGAGGCGGCGCCGGACTTCGTGCGCGGCTACTTCCATCTGGCAAAGGCCCTGATGGACCTTGACCTCGACCTGACCGAAGCGGAGGCGATCGCCCGCCGGGGTCTCGATCTGGCGCCGGCCGGCGAGGATGGCGCGCTCGGCTACTTCGTGCTCGCCGACATTCTGAGCCGGCTCGGCCGACCCGGTGAGGAGCGGCAGGCGCTGGCGCGCGGCCAGGAGCTGCTACAGCGCTAATCGCCCGCCAGCGCCCGGGCCGTCAACTCCGCCAAGCGCCGCGGGTTCTCCAGCGGCCCGAGATGATCGAGGTCCTCGACCTCCAGGAAGTTGACGTTCGGCAGTTCGTTAACAATCGCCTCGGCCCAGTACGCGGGCCCGGGCGTGAGCACGGCGCCGCGCATCAGGGCGACCGGGCAGTGCACTTCGGTCAGGGTATCCCAGGCGAGGTGGTGGGGCCCCATCAGGTAGAGCTGGGCTTCGACATCGGGCCGGCACTTGATCTCGACCGTGCCGTCAGGCCGGTCGGCGAAGCCGTGCCGGACGTAGGCCTCCAGGGCGGCCGGGTCGAACAGCGAGTAGGGCATCTTCGACGCGAAGTTGGCGATGGCGGCCTCGAACGAGTCGAAGCGGCTGCGACGGTTCCTGGTTCGTGCGACCCAGACGTCCAGGCGCGCGTCGTCGTCCGTCACGCCCGGCGGATAGATCACCGGCTCGTAGCAGACCAAGCCGGCGAAGAGGCCCGGTCGTCGCGGCTCAGCCATCAGCAGGGCGGCCGCGCCCATGGAGTGGCCGAAGCCGAACAGCGGTTCTTCGGTATCCAGTTCGAGCGTGTCGACTACGGCCAGCAGATCGTCGGCGCAGCTCTCCCAGCGGTAGTCCAGACCGTCCGGGGCGGGCGCGTCGCCGTGGCCCCGAAGATCGACGCTGATCCGGCGATAGCCGTCGAGCCGAGCGAGCATGGGGTCGTACACCCGTCCATGGAACCCGGTCGCATGGCCGGCAAGGAGGGTCGGTCCGTCGCCGCCGTAGTCGTAGACGGCGAGTTCGACGCCGTCGGTCGACGGGACACGGTGGACGGAGACCGGTTCGAGCATGGTGGGGGAACCTAACACCGGCAGCAGCCCGCGGTAGCGGAGCGTTCGTAGCAGAATAGGGCCGATGCCGAAACGGTTTCCCTGGTTTGGACTGAGCGCTTCTTCGTCGGCGGAGAGCCTGCGCGTCCGGCGACTCCAGGTCGGCTTTCTGCTTCTGCTGACCATCACCGCGGTTCAGGTCGTCTGGTGGTTGGTCGACCAGTCGCTGCTCGCCGGCAGGATCGCCGCGGACAGGGTGGCGAGCTACGAGGTGGACCGCTCGGCTGGCGAGGCATCGGTTCTGGCCGGGCAACCCCTCGATGGGCTACGCGCCTTCTACCCGCACCTGGAGATCGATGCCCAGGGCGCGCAGATCCGGCCCTCCGCCCTGCAGGCGATCGAAACGGAACGCCGTAGCCACCTCAGCCAGTACCGGTGGGAGGGTTCGTTCTTCCTGCTCGTCCTCGCCGGCGGCATTCTCGTCCTGTGGCGGGTGCTGCGCCGGGAGGCCGACCTCCTGAACCGTCAGCAGAACTTCCTGGCCGCCGTGTCGCACGAACTGCGGAGTCCGCTGGCGAGTCTGCGGTTGACGACGGAGACCCTGCTGCTGCGCGACCTGGCGGCGACGGATCGCCGCGGGCTCCTGGAGCGCAACCTCGAGGATCTGCGGCGGTTGGAACGTCTGGTGGGCAACCTGCTGGAGACCACGCGTCTGGAGGAGCGCCGGGCGGTACCGCGCCGGGCGCCGGTCGACCTGTCGGAAGCCGTCTCGCTGGCGTTCGCCGAACTCGGGCACCGGGCCGCCGGTACCGAGGGAATCGATATCGAAGTCCGGGTGGAGCCTGGTCTGGGCTTGCAGGCCGATCCGGTGGGCCTTGGCACGGTGCTGCGGAACCTGATCGGCAACGCAATCGAGTCGGCGCAGGCAGCCGGCACCAGGGTGGAGGTCTCCGCCAGGCGGCTCGGTTCGGCGATCGAGCTTCAGGTTCTCGACGACGGGGTCGGCTTCGAGCCCGCCGAGGGCCGCCGGTTGTTCGAGAAGTTCTACCGGCCCGGCAGTGAGTTGCGACGCAACAAGAAGGGCAGTGGCCTGGGCCTCTACCTGGTGCGCGGCTTCGTCGCCCTGGAAGGCGGTGAGGTCGAGGCAAGCAGCGAGGGTCCGGGCCGCGGCGCTACCTTCCGAGTCACCTGGCCGGTCGGTGAGCCTGCCGCGGCGCCGGCGTCGTGAGAACCGCGGCCGAGGGGGCGGCCCGGGTGCTCCTGATCGAGGACGAGGAGAACCTGGCCGCGGGCATCCGGTTCAACCTCGAAGCGGAGGGTCTCGACGTCGACTGGGTCGGCGACGGCGAGGAGGCTCTGGAGCGGATTCGTGATCCGCGCTATCAGCTCGTGATCCTCGACGTGATGCTTCCGGGTGTGGACGGCTTCACCCTGTGCGAGGAGGCGAGGCGGAACGGTGTCGATACACCGGTGCTGTTCCTGACCGCGAAGGCCTCGGTCGACGATCGCATTCGCGGCCTCGAAGCCGGCGGCGACGACTACCTCGCCAAGCCGTTCCATCTGACCGAGCTGCTACTGCGGGTGCAGGCGATCCTGCGGCGGCGCGCCTGGGGGGCGGCGGAGGGGAGTCCCGATGTGGTGCGTTTCGGCGACAACCACTTCGATTTCACCGCCTTCTCGGGCGCGTCCTGGGACGGCCAGCCCCAGCAGTTGACGCAGAAGGAAGCGATGATCCTCAAGACCCTGGCGGAGCGGGAAGGCGAGGTCGTCTCGCGCGAGGACATTCTGGACCGCGTCTGGGGCTACGAGGCGTTCCCGTCGTCCCGGACGATCGACAACTTCGTCCTCCGGCTACGCAAGCGATTCGAACCCGACCCCGAACGGCCGCGCCATTTCCACACCGTCCGCGGCGTCGGCTACCGCTTCACCGCCGGACGCTAGCTATAGCTACTGAACTTCCAGCAGCTCGACCTCGAAGATCAGGGCAGCGCCCGGAGGGATGGCGGGCGGCGAGCCGTGGTTGCCGTAGCCGAGATCGGCGGGGATGAAGATCTCCCACACAGCACCCGGTTTCATCAGTTGCAGCGCCTCTGTCCAGCCGGGGATGACGCCGCCGACCGGGAAGGTTGCCGCTTGGTCGCGGTCGTAGCTGCTGTCGAACTGCGTGCCGTCGAGCAGGGTGCCGCGATAGTGCACCGTCACTGCCTGGTCGGCCGTGGGACTTTCGCCGTCGCCGGCGCGGAGTTCGCGGTAGAGGAGTCCTGAGTCCGTCTTGACGACGCCGTCCTCATTCGCCTTGGTGGCCAGGAAGGCGGCGCTGCGGGCCGTGTTTTCGAGCATCGCGGCCTGACGCTGGCGATCCGTGTGTTCTTGCATTTTCGTCCCCAGTTCGCTTAGCACGGTGTCAACTACTTCGGAATCCAGGGCCTCGTTGCCTTCCACTCCGTCCCTGAAGCCGCGCAGAAGCAGCTCGACGTCGAGTTCCAGGTCGTCCGGTCCCAGGTTGCTGCCGATGTTCAGCCCGAGCGCGTAGGAGGCCTTCTGGTCCCAGGTCTCCGTGAGCGGCGGCTCGTCGTCGGCCGTGGCGCCGGCCTCTTCATGGGCGCAGGCGGGCGTCGCGGCAAGGAGAGCAAGGGTTGCGGCAACCAAGCTGAGGTGGCTGTGTGGCTTCTTCATGGCGCGCATCGTATCCGCATCCGGCGGGCGCGTTCTGCCGCTTCGCTATCCTCGCTGCGTGGGCCCCCTGCAGTTGATTCTCGTGGCCTTGGTGCAGGGGCTGACCGAGTACCTGCCGATCAGCTCGACGGCGCACCTGATCCTGTTGCCGCGGCTGTTCGGCTGGCCGGACCAGGGACTGGCGGTCGATGTGGCGGCGAACACGGGCACACTGTTGGCGGTCGTCGCCTACTTCCGGAAGGACCTTGCGGGCTACGTCCGGGCCCTTCGGCAGAACGGCGCCGCAGGTGGCGATTCGGCGCAGCGGCGGATGCTTCCGTTGCTGGCGCTGGCGTCGCTACCGGTTCTAGTCGTCGGCATGGCGACCGAGGGCTGGGTCGCCGGCGACGCGCGCAATCCTGGCGTGATCGCCTGGGCGACGATCGGCTTCGGCCTCGTGCTCGGCGTGGCGGACCGCTGGGGGAAGCAGGGTCGCCGTCTCGACCAGGTGACCTGGTGGCACGCGTTGCTGTTCGGCGTGGCTCAGGCCACCGCGCTGATTCCGGGCGCGTCCCGGGCCGGCGTCACCATCAGCGCCGGCCGGTTGCTCGGCTTCGACCGCGAATCGTCGGCGCGTTTCGCCTTCCTGATGGCGATCCCGCCCGGCGTCTTCGTCGCCGGCAAGAACAGTCTCGATCTTCTGAGCGGGGCGCTGCCGGTATCGCAACTACCGGCGATGCTTCTGGTGGTCGTGCTGTCGGCGGTCGTCGGCTACCTGGTGATCGGTTTCCTGCTCGCCTGGGTCCGTCGCCGGAGCCTGCAGATCTTCGTCGCGTACCGGCTGGTGTTGGGCGTCGTGCTGCTGATCCTCTTCTAGTCCGGCAGCGCCGGCCTGGATTCGCAGTTCTGGCAGACGCAGTCAGGACGCCTGGAGCTTCTCCGCAACGGCAGTTCCCATTTCCGTCGTCGACACCGCCTGCTGGCCCGCGGGCACCAGGTCGGCTGTGCGGAACCCTTCGTCCAGGACCGCGGCGACCGCCGCTTCGACCTGAGCCGCCTCCGCTTCGAGGTCGAGGCTGTGGCGGAGCAGCATCGCGGCGCTCAGGATCGCGCCGATGGGGTTGGCGAACAGGCCCATCTCCGCCCGCAGGTCGAGCAGCCCCTGCTCGGGACGGAGTTCGGCGGTCGGGTCGGACCACTTCGGCCCGCCGACGGCGCCCAGCAACACGGCATCGGCATTCTTGCAGGCGCGCTATACTGATGGTTCACATTCACATGGTTGGAGGAACCGGTTGAGCTTTGTTCTCGTTGCGGTCCTTGGAGTCGCAGGCGTGGAGTTGTTCGTGACAAGCAGCACGGCAGGCCGATCTGCGTCCCGGTCGGCGGGTGCGGCAGTCGCCCCGCTGCGGGTCGAGCGGACCGAGCGGACCTCGAACCGGGGCCGATTCTGACGCTTGCGGAGGCGATGGACGACCGCGAGGGAGATCCGACGCTGCGTCCGACCGGCGCTTGCATCCCGGTGCCCACCGCCGTCGCAACCTGTTCGATAACGAACGGGCAATCGAGCCTGGTGGGTTGCAAGGCGCCTTGGGAGAGCGGGAGCAGGATTCGGCAAGGCGCTCCTGCCGAACGTGACTTGGCGGTGCCGACGGCGGGCCCCTGAACTTGCGACTCGATCCCAAGAGGATTGCGATCGGGTCGACGATCCTGATCACAACCTTGGCTTTGCCGGGCACGCTTCCGGCAGAGGAGATCGTCATCTCGGTCGCGGCGGGGCAGTTGGCGCCGGAAGCGGCCGCTACGATCACGCTGGTCTCCGTGGACGGGGACGGCGGAGTGGTTCGAGAGCTGGGCGCGCCGGGCGCGACTCCGGTCCGCGCTGCGGTTGAGGGTCTTGAGTACGTTTCCTGCCGCGGTCGCCTGATCTGGTGTCCTCGGGTTGGCGTGGGTGCTTCGATGGCGAGCGTCGTCGACGGCGAGGCGCCACCGGTTCGGGTTGTCAATCTGACCGCCTACACGTTGGCTGACCTCGCTGTGCCTCTTGTTCTGCCTTCCGGTGAGAGCCTCGGAAGTGGAACTCCATTGGTCGAAGGCTGGCTCGAAGTCGCGTCGGGAACGCTCCACTTCCTGGAACCTGCCACTCTGGACGGGAACCTTCTGCGTTGGCGCGGGCCGGCTGGCCGCACGGACTATCGGATAGCGGTGGAGGGCTGGGCGCCTAGCTATCTCTTCGACCGAGACATCGGGGCTGGCATGAGGCAACTCGAACCGCTTCGGCTTGTCAGGGGATCCTCCGTGTCACTCCATGCGGTGGAACAGAATTCGGGCCTGCCCGTCGCCGGCGCCGCGGTGAGGGCCGAGCCGTACCCGCCGCTTGCGGAAGACGGAAACGGACCGGTGCCCGCGCGGGCAGTGACGAGCGAAGACGGCTTCGCGCAGCTCGTGGGGCTTGACGGAGAGTACTACTCCCTGATCGTCGAGAGCGAGGGTCGGCCGCCTACCCGGATCAACGGCGTGCGGCTGGCGCCGGACGCCGAAACGCGGCTTGCGGAAGTCCTCCTGAGGGAGTTTGCCGAGGTACGGGTCTTCATCTCGCCGCAGGCGCCTGGCACGGGCAGGTGGCGAGTCGCGGCGCAGAGGCTCGATCAGAGTGCGGCGCCTCGGATGGCCGAGGCGGATCCCGACGGCGTCGCGACCCTTCATGGTCTGCCGACGGGCTCGTACTTTCTGGACCTGCAGACTCCGGACGGCGACGTGCTCCATTCGGAGCAGATGCAAGTAGCGGGCAACGCAGCCGTGGCCATCGATCTGGACTTCGTCGAGGTGCGCGGTCAGGTGCGTCTCGACGGCAACGGCGTTCAGGCCCGGGTGGCGCTCAGCCGCGGGGCTGGCGACCGCGTACCATTCGTCACGAACGAAGACGGCGAGTTCGGCGGCCAGATGCCGAGGCCGACAGGCGATGTGGTCGCCGCCGCCGTGGAAACGGCCGGCGGACTCCGTCGGATGTTCAAGGTCAGCGCACGCGCGGACAACGATGTTCTGAGCCTGCGATTCGACCTGGGCGACCGAACGGTACGTGGCGTCGTCCTCGATGGCTCAACGCTTGAGCCGCTCCCCGGCGCCTCGGTGAGCATCGAGAGAGCGGACGAGGGGGACGGGAACGACGATGACGATATGGAAGCGTTCGTTTCTCTGCCAGTCGTGTCCGACCAGGAGGGCCGTTTCGCGTTCGACGGGCTCGAGGAAGGCCGGTATCGCCTGTGGGCCTGGTTCGACGGATTCACCCAGGGGAGGGCCGAGGTTCCTTCCTCGCCGTTGGAGGACTGGGTAGTAGACGACGTTCGGACAGTGCGCCTGCGCCTCCAACCTGGCGACCCACTCGACCTGCTCCTGACGAGAGCGGGAAGTCCCTTGCCGGCTGCGATGGTCGAGGTCGTTGCGCGAAGCCGATCGGGGGCCGTCGGCGCTGGCTTCGGTGCGACGGACCGCTCGGGCCGAACCAGGGTCCTCGTTCCTCGCGGCGGCGTCGGACCGGCTTCGGTGGTCGTCAAGGCGCCGCCCCACCTGCTGTGGTCGGGTTGCGTGTCGCTGCCATCGCCGGGCGAGCCCGTTCTGCGACTCGACCTGATGGACGAACCGGTCGGCACGGTCGTGCTGCGCAACACGGTCGGCGACCGTGCCGGAGGTCTCTCCGAGCCGGTCCTCGTGACGCCGCACGGAGGCGTACTGTTAATGAGCGACCTGCTCGCCTGGAGCAGCCGTGCCGGCGGGGCGGGCGTGGACCTGGCGACCGGCAGTGTGATCGACAGGATCGAACTGCCGGGACTTTCCGCCGGTCGCTACTGGGTTGTCGAATCGGCGGCCTTCGACTATTGGCTCTATGTGAACGCCTGCGCGGGCGCGCTCAACGCAAGCGCCGGCGCCGGGAGCGTGCTCGTGCCTGGGGGGCGGGTGGAGTTCGAGGTCGACCTCGGGTTCGGTTCCGACGAGCCGGTGCTGTTTTTTCCAGCGGATCTCTGATCTCGGGAGCGAGCAGTCGATTTTCGGCGGGCGGACCGCCGGCGGCGCGAGCCTGCAGAGTCAGAGGAACGCCAGCGGGTTCAGGCGCCGCCGATCCTGGCGGCGATCGCCAGGCCCATCTCCGTTGTGGATACTGCCGGCTGCCCTTCGGGCGCCAGATCGGCAGTCCGGCGCCCGTCGTCCAGGACCGCGGCGACCGCCGCCTCGACCTGAACCGCCTCCGCTTCCAGGCCGAGGCTGTGGCGGAGCAGCATCGCGGCGCTGAGGATGGCGCCGATCGGGTTCGCGATGCCCCGTCCCGCGATGTCGGGCGCCGAACCGTGGACCGGTTCGTAGAGGCCCTGACGCCCGGCGCCGAGGGACGCGGAGGGCAACATGCCGAGCGAGCCGGCGAGAATCGCCGCTTCATCGCTCAGGATGTCGCCGAACATGTTGCCGGCCAGGATCACGTCGTAGTCCTTGGGCGAGCGCATCAACTGCATCGCGAAGGCGTCGACGAGGTGGTGTGTCACTTCGACATCGGGGTAGGCGCCGGCAACCTCGGTCACGGCGCGGCGCCACAGCCGCATCGAGGCCAGCACGTTGGCCTTGTCGATCGAGGCCAGCTTCCCGCTCCGACCCCGGGCCGCGCGCAGCGCCACGCGGGCGACTCGCTCGACCTCGGCGGTCGAGTAGACGAGGGTGTCGTGGGCCACATCGCCGTCGCCCTGTTCCTGGCGGGGGCCGAAGTAGATGCCGCCGGTCAGTTCGCGAACGAACAGGAGGTCGACGCCGCGCAGCAGCTCGGGCTTGAGCGGCGCGAACTCGACGAGGGACTCGAACACCGGCACCGGGCGCAGGTTGGCGAACAGCCCGAGATCGGCCCGCAGGTCGAGTAGCCCCTGCTCGGGTCGGAGTTCGGCCGTGGGGTCGGACCACTTCGGCCCGCCGACCGCGCCCAGCAGCACCGCGTCCGCGTCCCTGCACGCCGCCAGCGTGCCGGGCGGCAGTGGATTCTGGAAGTCGTCGATCGCGTTCCCGCCCATCGGGTGGGAGTCGAGTTGGAACTCGTGCCCGCCGAGGTCGGCGACCGCTCGGAGGACGCGCGCCGCTTCGGCTGTGACTTCAGGCCCGATGCCGTCGCCGGGAAGGAGGACGATGTTCGCTTGCATGAGATGGGCACTCCGTTGCCGAACCCTTTCGGCGACGTTGCTTGCGGGACTGGGAGATCTTGAATCAGCCCGGGATGTGGCGGAAAAGGAGAATCATCACCAGGGTTGTCGTGGCTGCGGAGACCGTGAGGAATGCTGCCAGGAGCCAGATGACGATCGTCAGCCGGCGATGCACTGGGTCGGTAACTCCGCGGAGGCTTATCAGTTTGACGAACGCTTCGGCCATATGCCGATTGTAGCTGGCGCTCTTCCGGCTGGTGCTCAGGCCACGACGCTCCGGAACAGGAGGAACATCAACGAAACCACCGTGCCTGTGTAGAGCGTCAGCCCCGCTCCCAGCAGCCACACGATCAGCTTCGTCCGATCGTCCTGTCCCTTTGCGGTTGCTTTGGCCTCGAGCCGAAGCGCCTCGACATGACCCCGGATTTCGGTGCAGAGCGTGGCGATTTCGCCCCGGACGCTTGCGATCTCGTTCTTGACGCGCCCTTCGGACGCCTCAATGCGGGCTGCGACCTCGTCCCGGAAGCTGTCGAACCGCTCGTTGAGTGACGCAGTCTGCTGCTTGAGTACAGCGACGTCCTGCTTCAAGACGGTGACGTCCCGCCTCAACTCGGCCAGGTCCGTCCGGAGCGTGAGCCATTCGCCGCTGGTGCTTGTCACCTCGATTACCGCTCGAGCTTGTTCGTCATCGAAGCCTGCCTCCAGGAGCCTTCGCCTCGCCGATTCCGCAACGGATTCTACTGCGATCCTCTGCATTGACTCTGAACTCCGTCCTGTAGTCCATGGCGCCGGGTCTTGCTCCGGCCCCCTAAGGGACTCAGACGGAATTCGGGACTGGAAGAGGGATCGGCCCGCTCAGCTTGCCCGCGTGTCGAGCCGCGAGGGATGGCCGGCCTCGAACGCCTGGATCGCCGGCGCCTGCTGCAGCAGGTAGCCGAGCTGGTCGGTGCCGTCGAGCAGGCAACGGCGGGCGAATGGGTCGACATCGAACGTCGCTTCGCCGCCGCCGGGCAGGCTGAGTGTCCGCGCTTTCAGGTCGATCGTGACTTCGGTTGCCGGATCGGCGGCGACGGCGTCGAACAGGGCCGCGGAGACGTCCTCCGACACCGGCACGACCACGAGGCCGTTCTTCAGCGCGTTGCTGCGGAAGATGTCGGCGAAGGAGGTGCTGATCACGGCGCGGAAGCCATAGCCGACCAGCGCCCACGGCGCGTGCTCGCGGGAGCTGCCGCAGCCGAAGTTGTCGCCGGCGAGCAGGACGCGGGCGTCCTGATGCTGCGGCTGGTTCAGGACGAAGCCTTCGATCGGTTCGCCCTCCGGGGTGCCGTCGCGATAGCGCCAGCGGCAGAAGAGGCCGGAGGCCAGCCCCGAGCGGTCGGTGACCTTGAGGTAGGACGCCGGGATGATCTGGTCAGTGTCGATGTTCTGGTTAGGCAGCGGCGCCATCGTGCCGGTATAGCGGTCGAAGCGGACGCTCATGACAGAACCTCGCGGACATCGGTGACCCGACCCGTAATCGCCGATGCCGCGGCGGTGAGCGGACTGGCGAGGAAGGTGCGCCCGCCGGCGCCCTGACGACCCTCGAAGTTGCGGTTGGACGTGCTGACCGCGTACTGGCCCGGCGCCAGTTGATCGCCGTTCATCGCCAGGCACATCGAGCACCCCGCCTCGCGCCATTCGGCCCCGGCGTCGACGAAGACCTGGGCCAGGCCGTCTCTCTCCGCCTGCCGCTTGACCGCGTCCGATCCGGGCACGACCAGTACGCGCAGGCCCTCGGCCACCTTGCGTCCGCGCAGGATGTTGGCGGCTGCAAGCAGATCGCTGTAGCGCGAGTTCGTGCAACTGCCGACGAAGACGACGTCGATCGGCTTGCCCTGGAGCTGCTGACCCGGTTCGAGCGCCATGTAGTCGAGCGCCTTGCGGAAGGAGGCCCGCTTCGCGGGTTCGACGGTGTCCTCCTCCGGGATCGCGCCGGCAATCGGGATCGCCATGCCCGGATTCGTGCCGTACGTGACCATGGGTGCGAGCGCCGAGCCGTCGAGCGTCGTCGTCCGGTCGTAGATCGCCCCCTCGTCGGTGGGCAGGGACCGCCAGTCCTCGAGCGCGGCTTCCCAGGCTTCGCCGGCCGGCGCCATCGGCCGCCCTTCGAGGTAGTCGAAGGTCACTTCGTCGGGCGCGATCAGGCCGGCGCGGGCGCCGCCCTCGATCGACATGTTGCAGACCGTCATCCGGCCTTCCATGTCGAGCGCGCGGATCGCCGTTCCCGTGTACTCGAAGACGTGACCCGTGCCGCCGCCGATCCCGAGCTTGGCGATCACGGCCAGGATGATGTCCTTGGCGACCACGCCTTCCTGGAGGCGGCCGTCGACGCGCACCTCATAGGTCTTCGGCCGGTGCTGGAGCAGGCACTGGGTGGCCAGGACGTGGCCGACTTCGCTGGTTCCAATACCGAAGGCGAGCGCGCCGAGTGCGCCGTGGGTGCTCGTGTGGCTGTCGCCGCAGACAACCGTCATCCCGGGCTGGGTGGCGCCGAGCTCTGGTCCGATCACGTGCACGATGCCGCGGCGCTCATCGCCCATGGCGTAGAGCGGGATGCCGTAGCGTTCGCAGTTCGCCTGCAATCGGTCGAGTTGAGCCGATCCCTCTGGGTCGAGCACCCGGAGCCTCGCGCCGTCGATCGTCGGGTCGGTGGGAGTCGAGTGGTCCATCGTCGCCAGGGTCAGATCGGGCCGGCGCACGCTCAAGCCCCGTTCGACCAGATCGGTGAACGCCTGGGGCGAGGTCACTTCGTGGACCAGGTGCAGGTCGACAAAGAGCGTCGCCGGCAGGCCTTCGGCCTCGGCGGCGACCAGGTGGCGCCGCCAGATCTTCTCGAACAGGGTCTGTGCCTGGCTCATGCTTTCACCGGTTGGGGGCTCGACACTCCGAGTGTTGCCGGACTGCCTTCGCCGGCGGTGTACTTGGTCCCGATGGCGGTCACCATCCGGTTCAGGGCGGCTACGTACGCCTTGGCCGACGCGACGATGACGTCCGTGTCGGCGCCGTAGCCGCCGAAGACGCGGCCCTTGCCGCGGCCGCCCGTTGGGCTCTTGATCCGTACCGTGACTTCGCCCATCGCGTCGATGCCCTCCGTGACGCTGTGGACGTTGTACTCGAGCAGCGTGTTCCTGGCCTCGACGACGGCGTCGATGGCGCGGAAGGTGGCGTCGACCGGGCCGGTGCCGACACCGGGCGAGACGTACTCCTGGCCGTTCGGACCGACCAGGCGGGCCGTCGCGGTCGGCATGCCGGGCCGCCCGCAGGAGATCTGCAACTCCGTCAGCGTGAAGATCTCCGTGGGCGCCAGGATCTTTTGGTTCGCCAGCGCCTGGAGGTCGGCGTCGGTGATGTCCTTCTTCTGATCGGCGAGCTGCTTGAAGCGGCGGAACGCCTCGCCCAGCTCCTCCCGGCTGAGCTCGAAGCCGAGTTCCTCCATGCGCATCCGGAGCGCGTGCTTGCCGGAGTGCTTGCCCAGGACCAGCCTGCTCTGCGTCAGCCCGACGGTCTGCGGCGTCATGATCTCGTAGGTGCGCTGATCCTGGAGCATGCCGTGCTGGTGGATCCCGGCCTCGTGCGCGAACGCGTTCTCGCCGACGATCGCCTTGTTCCGGGGCACCGCGATGCCGGTGTAGTGGGCCACCAGGCGGCTGGTCCGCACCAGTTCGGTCGTGTTCAGGCGGGTGCCGACGCCGTAGATCTGGGGTCGGGTGTGAAGCGCCATGACGACTTCTTCGAGGGAGGTGTTGCCGGCTCGCTCGCCGATGCCGTTGATCGTCACTTCGACCTGGCGCACGCCGGCCTGGATCGCCGCCAGCGTGTTCGCGGTGGCGCAGCCGAGATCGTCGTGGCAGTGCGCCGACCAGATGACGCGGTCGGCGCCGTCGGTGTGCTTCATCAGGTACCGGAACAGGTCGGCGTACTCGACAGGCATGTCGTAGCCGACCGTGTCGGGGATGTTCAGGGTGGTGGCGCCCTCGGCGATGGCCAGCGAGAGAACCTCGACCACGAAGTCCGGGTCGGAGCGGCTGCCGTCCTCGGGGCTGAACTCGATGTCGTCGCATAGCGACCGGGCGTGCGCGACCATGTGGCCGACCTGGCTCAGTACCTGCTCGCGGGTCATGCCCAGCTTGCGATCCATGTGCAGGTCCGAGGTCGCGATGAAGGCGTGGATCCGCGGCTTTGCGGCATCGCGGACCCCCTGCCAGGCCTTGTCGATGTCCTCGCGCCAGCAGCGGGCGAGCCCCGTGATGACCGGTCCGTCGCGGCCTCCGACCTCCCGCGCGATCCGCCGTACGCCCTCCAGGTCGTCCGGGCTCGCGGCCGGGAAGCCGGCCTCCATGACGTCGATGCCGAGCACGGCGAGCTGGCGCGCCACCTCGAGTTTCTCGGCGCTCGTCATCGTTGCGCCCGGCGACTGCTCGCCGTCGCGCAGCGTGGTGTCGAAGATCCGGACGTAGTCGCGGTTCGGCCCTGGTCCCGCCATCGCTACACCTCCTTGGCGTCGAGGAACGGCATCATCCGGCGCAGTTCCCGGCCGACCTCCTCGATCGGATGCGTCCTCTCCTTCGCTCGACGGGGATCGAAGCGGGGGCGGCCGTTCCGGTTCTCAGCGATCCAGTCGCGGGCGTAGGTCCCGTCCTGGATGTCGCTCAGCACCTTGTCCATCACGGCGCGCACGTCCTTCGTGATCATCTGGTCGCCGGCGTGGTAGCCGCCGTGCTCGGCGGTGTCGGAGACGCTGTACCACATGTAGCCGAGTCCGCCCTCGTACATCAGGTCGACGATCAGCTTCAGCTCGTGCAGGCACTCGAAGTAGGCGACTTCGGGCTGGTAACCGGCCGCCACCAGCTTCTCGAAGCCGGCGCGCACCAAGGCCGAGGCGCCGCCGCAGAGCACGATCTGCTCGCCGAAGAGGTCGGTCTCGGTCTCTTCTGCGAAGGTGGTTTCGATGACGCCGGCGCGCGTGCAGCCGATCCCCTTGGCGTAGGCCAGGGCGTCCGCCAGAGCGCTCCCCGTGGCGTCGTTCGCCACGGCAACGAGACCCGGCGTACCGGCGCCCTCGGTGAACACCTCCCGCACCCGGTGCCCGGGCGCCTTCGGCGCCACCAGGGACACGTCGACGTTCTGGGGCGCCTCGATCTGGCCGTAGCGGACGTTGAAGCCGTGCGCGAACATCAGGGTGTCGCCGGGCTCGAGGTTCGGTGCGATGTCCTGTTCGTACAGCTCCGCCTGGGCGGTGTCGGGGGCCAGGATCATGATCATCCGACTCCTGGCCGCGGCCTCGGCGTTGCCCAGCACCTCGAGGCCGTCGGCCTCGGCCTTGGCCTGGCTGCTGCTTCCCTCCCGCAGGCCGACGACGACGTCGACCCCGCTGTCGCGCAGGTTCAGGGCATGGGCGTGGCCCTGGCTGCCGTAGCCGATGACGGCGACGGTCCGGCCCTCGAGCCGGGAGAGATCCGCGTCGTCGTCGTAGTAGAGCTTTGCCATCTGAGTTGTTCCTCGTCTGTGTGACCTGAGCCGAAGCGGCCGTCGGTAGTGTGGTTCCTGGCGGGGTTCTCGAATCTCGTTCTACGGCGCAAGCCGCTACAGCACGCTCCGTCTGGCCCTGGACCCGCCTCGGTTCGGCTTGAAGCCCGCGTCCTTCAGGGTGTGGCCGCCGCGGCCCATGGCGATGACGCCGGTGCGAACCATCTCGACAATGCCGAACGAACGGACGAGCTCGGTGAAGTGCTCGATCTTCTCCTCTTCGCCCGTGATCTCGACGACCAGGGACTCCGCGGCGACATCGATGATCCGGGCGCGGAAGATGTCGCAGAGCTGGATCACCTCCCGCCGGTTCGAGGAGTCGGCCCTGACTTTGACCAGGGCCATGTCACGGGCGACGGCGGGCTGGCCGTGGAGGTGGTCGACGTGGACGACGTCGACCAGCTTGTAGAGGTTCTTCACCAGGCGGTCCGCCTCCGCGGCGTCCGACTCCATGACGATCGTCATCCGCGACACGTGGTCACGCTGGGTGCGTCCCACGGAGAGGCTGTCGATGTTGAAGCTGCGCCGCCGGAAGAGATTCGCCACACGGGCCAGGACGCCGGGGCGGTTCTCGACCAGAGCGGCCAGGATGTGCTTTGCCATATCGCAGTGCCCTCAGGACCCGAGCGCCTCAGACTCCGAACCGTGTCCGATGGCCACCGCGGCTGCCGGCGCCTCGGGCTCGGGCGCCTCGGGCTCGGGCGTCTCGACGGCCGCCGCTTGTTCGCGGCGCCTGCTCTCGAACTCCTCCGGCGTCGGCCGGCGGATCATGTCGTCGAGGTCGGCGCCCGACGGCACCATGGGATAGACGATCTCTTCCTTCTCGACGACGAACTCGATCAGGGTCGGACCGCCGGTCTGTGCCCGCGACGCAGCGACCGCTTCCTCGATCTTGCCGCGTTCAGTGACCCGGATCGCGGGGATGTCGTAGGCGGCCGCCAGCTTGCAGAAGTCGGGGTTGACCATGGGTGTCTGGTTGTACCGCTCGTCGTAGAAGAACTCCTGCCACTGGCGGACCATGCCGAGAAAGCCGTTGTTGATGATGGCGATGTGAACGTTCGCCTGCTCCTGGACGGCGGTGGCGAGTTCCATCATCGTCATCTGGAAACCGCCGTCGCCGATGATCGCCCAGACCTCCTGGTCGGGGCGGGCCATCTTGGCGCCGATCGCCGCCGGCAGCCCAAAGCCCATCGTGCCCAGGCCGCCGCTGGTGATCAGGCTGTGCGGCCGCTCGTGCTGGTAGTACTGCGCCTCCAGCATCTGGTGCTGGCCGACGTCGGTGACGGTCACGGCGTTGCCATCAGTGAACTCGAACAGGTCCCGGATGACCTGGGCGCCGAGCAGCTTGCCCTCGGGGACCGCGGGGTGCTGGGGTTCGCTCGCCGGCCTCACGATCTCCCGCTGTTCGGCGCCCGCCCGCCACTCGGCGATCCGGTCGAGCCAGGCCTTGTCCCAGGGGCGCTCGGCCCCTTCCAGCAGTTGCCGCAACACCTCGCCGAGGTCGCCGACGATCCCCACGTCGACCCTGACGTTCTTGTTGATCTCCGATGGATCGATGTCGACGTGAATCTTGCGCGACTTCTGGGCGTAGGTCGCCAGGTTGCCGGTCACCCGGTCGTCGAACCGCATGCCGAGGGCGATCAGCAGGTCGGCGTGCTGGATGGCGTGATTGACCTCCGCGCCGCCGTGCATACCCATCATTCCCAGGCACAGCGGATGGTGTTCCGAGATGGCGCCCTTGCCGAGCAGGGTCAGGGCGACCGGGATCTGCGTGCGCTCGCAGAGTTCGTTGAGCTCCCGGTTGGCGCCCGCCATGGAGATCCCGTGTCCGGCCAGGATCAGCGGCCGCTTCGACTCGCGGATCAGCTCGAGGGCTCTGTCAATCTGGTCGGCGCGGCCCTTGAGCGGCTGCGGGTAGCCGGGCAGGGTGATGGGTTCCTCGGAATAGACGAACTCGGTCGTCTGAACCTGCACGTCCTTCGGTATGTCGACCAGGACCGGGCCGGGACGGCCGGTGCGGGCGATGTGGAACGCCTCGCGCATCACGTCGGCCAGCTCCTCGACGCTGGTGACCAGGTAGTTGTGCTTGGTGATCGGGATCGTGATGCCGGTGATGTCCGTCTCCTGGAACGCGTCCGTTCCGATGGCGCCGGTCGGCACCTGGCCGGTGATGCAGACGATCGGGGAAGAGTCCATCATCGCGGTGGCAATGCCGGTGACCAGGTTCGTGGCGCCGGGGCCGCTGGTCGCCATCGCGACGCCGACCTTGCCGGTGGCGCGGGCGTAGCCGTCCGCCATGTGGGACGCGCCCTGCTCGTGACGGGTCAGGACGTGGTGGAGCTGCGGGTACCTGGTCAGGGCGTCGTAGGTGGGCAGGATGGCCCCGCCCGGATAGCCGAAGACGATGTCGATCCCCTCGCGGAGCAGGCACTCGCAGACGATCTCGGCGCCGGTCAGGACGACTGCGTCCGTGCCCGTGCCTGTCTCTGTGTGTTCGCTGTCCGTTGCGGTCGTTTCTTCGGCCATCTTGACCTCCTCCTCAGCCCGCCGCCGGCTGTGCCGCCGCTGCCAATCGGGATACCGGAGTGAGCCAGTTGTGGCGGTCGGGGAGCCGGCCTTCCACCAGACCGAAGAACTCCTCCTGCAGGCGGTGCGTGATCGGGCCGCGGCAGCCGTTGCCGACCGGAATCTGGTCCACGGAGCGGACCGGGCTGACTTCGGCCGCGGTGCCGGTCATGAACAGTTCGTCGGCCAGGTACAACTCCTCGCGGCTGATCGGCTCGAAGCGCACGTCGAACTTCAGATCCTGGGCTATCGTGATCACCGAATCGCGGGTG
The DNA here is from genome assembly GCA_965247095.1 of Candidatus Multivorans sp. Classification (GTDB taxonomy): domain Bacteria; phylum Acidobacteriota; class Thermoanaerobaculia; order Multivoradales; family Multivoraceae; genus Multivorans. Next base: position 3,108,554 of record OZ251997.1, read on the forward strand.
ATGCCGTTCAGAATCGAGTTGTGGCTCGGCGGCGTGTAGATCACGCCGTCCTTGATCAGGAACAGGTTCTCGCCGGGGCCCTCGCAGACCAGGCCGCGGTCGTCGAGCATGATGCCCTCGGCGTAGCCGTTCTGGCGCGCCTCGACGGAGACGAACTGGTTCGTGACGTACTGCCCGCCGATCTTCCCCAGGGGAGCGCCGGTGTTCGAGTTGAAGCGCCGCCAGGAGGAGACCGCGGCGTCGACGCCCTGTTCGATCGCCTCCTCGCCGAGGTAGCGCCCCCAGCGGACGGCGAAGATCGCGAGCTTCACTCCGCAGTCCGTGGGGTTGAGTCCCATGCTCTCGGCGCCGCGGTAGATCAGCGGCCGGATGTAGCAGGACTCCAGGCGGTTGCGCGCCACCGCCTCGAGGCACAACTCCTCGACCTGGTCCTGGACGTAGCCCGGATCCATGCGCATGATCCGGCAACTGTCGAACAAACGCCGGATGTGGGCGCCGAGCCGGAAGACGGCCGTCACCTCGCCGGTGTCGTAGGCGCGGATGCCCTCGAAGACCGACGAGCCGTAGTGGAGGCCGTGGGTCGTGATGTGGACGTTCGCCTCGGCCCAGGGCGTCCACTGGCCCTCGAGCCAGATCCACTCGGATCGTTCAATCGTCATGCGGGTTGATCAGTCGTCGTATGGGTTGTTCAGTGGTCATGTGGTGTTTCATGGTGGATTCCGGGGGCCGAACTAAAAAAGCCCCCAGGCGGTGCTGGGGGCTCTAGGTCGGTCAAGGTACCGGTTGGTGCGCCTAGTTAGCCCCCTGGACGGCAAGGACCAGAATCAGAACCAGTAGCAGCAGGCCGGCGGGAACGCCGAAGTCGGCGATCGATCGCGGCACCGCGCGGACGGCGACGACGGGCCGGGCGCTGTGGAGAGGCGCCCGCGCACTTCTCCGAAGCCATCCTGGCGCCAAGCGGGTCATGGCCGGTTCGAGTGTCCCATTTGGGTAGAGGGTTACTGCGGGTATGGGTTTCCGAGTGATCTACCGGATGGTAGGTCGTGCGGGGAGCGTAGGGGAGGACAGGAGCGGCTGTCAAGTGGACCGCGCGCCTGGCGCCGTCGAGGTGGCGCTATCCGACGGTGTCGCGGAAGATGCCGATGATCTCGTCCGCTTCGTTCTCGGTGAGCGTCAGGATGGGACGGAACTCCACTCCACCATCCGTGTACCAGGCGGGCACGGTGAAGATGCCGGCCTCGAACAGCCTCGTGGTCATCTCCATCTTGCCCATCTCTTCGGAGAGGATGCCCATGCACAGTCCGTGCTGGTTCACCTTGTAGGGACCGCCGCGCAGGCCCTCGGCGAACTGCTCGGCCAAGACGTTCACGTGCTCCAGGAAGCCGGGCGCCATGGTCAGGTCGCAGACCTTGGCGGTCGCCACGCAGCCGAGTTCGTTGCCGCCGAAGGTCGAGGAATGCGGTATCGCCGTGTCGAAGAACCACTCCTTGACCTCGGGGGCGAACAGTACGGCCGCGTTGGCGAGGATGCCGCCACCGAGACCCTTCGCGGTGGTCACGATGTCCGGGACGATGCCGTGGTGTTGCCAGAGCCAGAACTTTCCGGTCGCGCCCAGCCCCGTCTGGACCTCGTCGATGATCAACTTCGCACCGTGCTTCCGGCAGATGTCCATGACGGCCTGGAAGTAGCCGGGGTCGGGCACCGGGAAACCCGCCTGTGCCGGTGAGGACTCGATCATCACCGCCGAAGTCTCGTCATCGACGGCAGCGGCCATGGCGTCGACATCGTTGTACGGCACGAAGACAAAGTCGTCGAAGTCGAGCAGATAGCGCTCGTGGTTGTCGGCGCTGTCGCCGGCGGCCATCGCGAAGCAGGTGTGGCCATGGTAGGAAGCCTCGATCGAAACGAGCTTCGTACGCCGGGTCATGCCTCGAGTGGCGCGTATCGCGACCTCCGTTGACTCGGCGCCGCTGGCGGTGTAGGTGACCCCGGTAAGTGCGCCATCGGTGCTGGCAATCAGCTTCTCGGCCGCCTTCGCCTTGTAACCGGAAACCAGCAGCAGGTTCCCGATCTCGAGCTGGTGCAGCGCCTCCTTGACGGCCGCGATGATGTCCGGGTTGCGGTGGCCGAGGTTGTAGAGCGTGCCGTTGCGGTGGCAGTCCCAGTACCACTTCTTGGTGAAGGCGTCCTGGACGCGCGCGCCCTCGCGCTGGCCGAAGTGAAGCTCGGTGCCGAACGCTCTCATGACGCCGACGTTTCCGGGGGACACGTGCTCCGCGAACGCAGTCTCCGTGGCCTCTGCCGAAGGGTAGGGTGGGTAACCCTCGGGGAAGTGTCGCGCTTCCATGTCTGCTGGTCTCTGATCGTCAGATGCTCCCAGCGCACCTTCCGTACCTGGTGTGCAGCTCGCCAGAGCCGCGGCGCCGCCGGCGACCGCCATGGTCTTGATGCAGTCGCGGCGATTGCTTGTCCTGGGCCTGCCCGCTTCGCTCATTCCAGGGATCTCCCTCTTTCGGAATCGTCGGCCAGTCTCCCTGTCAAGGGGAGCCGGCTTCTCGATGGTTGTGGTTCGTCGGCGACGCGCAAAGATTTGTTAAGCAAATTACATTTTCGCTCTCGGTGCTCCGCGCTCAGAGAGTATATGGTCTGCAATGACCTAGACAACAATCTGGCATCGGATGTTGGATCGACGAGTCGATGGCAGTTCATAAAGGTATAGAAAAGAACGACTTACCCGTAGATCGGAGGATCGGTATGTCCAAGGTTCGATTCCTGGTTGCAGTCTCATTTCTCTTGCTGGCGGTGACGCCGGCCCTGGCCCAGAACGTCGGAACGGTGCGCGGAGAGGTTCGCGACACGAATGGCGACCCGCTGCCGGGAGTCCTGGTGGAGGTGACAGGGGACATCGTGCGTGGTGAGCGCGCGACGACCAGCGGGGCCACCGGGGAGTACCTGGTGACGGCTCTGCCGCCGGGCACTGTCACCGTAACGGGAACGCTCGAAGGGTTCGCGGACGAAACGGTCGAGGACGTGCGCATCTCGATCTCGGCGACCAGTACGGTGAATCTGGTGCTCCACCTCGTCGCGGCCGAGGACACGATCACGGTGACCTCGGAGCGGCCTTTCGTTGACGTGACGAGCAACGTCATCAGCACGAACCTGCCGGAAGAATTCATCGACCCCCTGCCCACGAACCGCAACTTCCAGGACTACGCGGGATTCGCCAAGGGCATGAGCAACATGGGCCGCGACCAAACCTACGCGGAGTACCGCTACTCGGCCTACGGCGGCGGCATGGCCGCGAACTCCTGGAACGTTGACGGTCTCAATGCCTCTCTCCACGAGAACAGCAACGTGTGGTGGTGGATCAACCCCGACACGATCGCCGAGATTCAGGTGCTGGGAGTGGGCGCCCCGGCCGAGTACGGAGGCATGTCGGGCGCGGCCATCAATGTGGTCACGAAGTCCGGGACCAACGACCTGAACGGTCGCCTGAACTACTTCGGTCAGTACGCGGGCACGACGGCCGAGGGTCCCAAGGCGGCCGGGCTGGGTGGCGAGGAGACCGGTTTCTATCGAGACAGCTTCCAGAACTACACCCTGGCGCTCGGCGGCCCTCTTGAGCGGGACAAGCTGTGGTACTACGTGTCGCTCGAGTACAAGGAGGACGCGTTGGGGGAGCCGGGTCAGGTACGCGAGTTGATCCGGCCGGACAAATGGGAGCGCTACAACCTCAAGCTCGACTGGTCGCTCACTGAGTCGAATACCCTGACGTTCAGCGGCCAGTACGAGGACTACGACTGGCAGCAGACCGCGGATCCCTTCACGGACGAGGACGCGACGTCCCACGAGTTCGGAGAAAAGCCCGGATGGAAGCTGGGCTGGCAGTCCGTGATCACGGACAGGACCTTCTTCGAGGTCAGCGTCGGCGCGTTCGAGAACTACGACCGCGTCGCCTCGGTGACCGGAAGCATCGCCGCGCCGGTCATCGACTACACGGCGCCGGTGCCGACCACGGTCGGCGGGGTGAAATACCCCTACGACTACCCGCCGGAAATGACCAGGGCGAGCGCGAAGTTGACGCACTTCGCGGACGACCTCGGAGGCAGCCACGAGTTCAAGTTCGGCGTCCAGTTCACCGACGCTTCGATCCAGACCGCCGCGATCTATCCCGGCGCCAGCGGCAAGTACTACTACAAGTTCGGGGCGAACTACTACATCTACGCTCGCCGACCCCACTACTACGGCAGCGACGCGACCGCGCTGGGGATCTTTGCGGACGACTCGTGGAGCGTCGGCGACAGGCTGACCCTGAACGTGGGCGTTCGCTACGACCAGGACAACGGCGACATCCCTGCCTTTCCTGAGCTCTTGCAGCACTTCGGCGGCGAGAACCAGGGCGTCAAGACTGGGAACGTGCATCCCGCCTACAAGGACGTCGTGGACTGGGAGACCATCTCTCCGCGCGTCGGGCTGGCCTACCAGGTCGGCGAGGGCTCGAAGCAGGGCGTGCTGCGGGTGTCCTACGGCAAGTACTTCGAGAGCAACAACACGGCGATGTGGAACGGGCCGCATCCCAACCGGCCGGAGGCGAAGTTCGGCTTCAGCGCCAACCGGTACGGCCCCTTCACCTACTTCCGAACGGTCACGGACGAGAACCTCGATCCGCCGGACCCGAACATGAAGCCCCCCGAGTTCGACCAGTACGCCGTGGGCTACGAGCAGCAGCTCAGCGACACCCTCACAATCGGTGCGGAGCTAGTGATCAAGGAAGGCACGAACCTCATCGGTTGGCACATCCTCGATGACGGCGTTTATGAGAATGTGCCCTTCGTCAACCCGGAAACTGGCGAGACGATGACGCTCTTCAGCATCATCGAGGAGCCGACGCGGCGCAAGGGCAACAGCCCAGGCCCTGGAGCGAACGCGCCGTCCGATGCGAGGTACTACCAGGACTACGAGGGGTTCTTTGTGACCCTCAGAAAACGCCAGGTCGGCCGTTGGGGACTGAACAGTTCTCTCGGCTACTCGAAGTCGACGGGACGAAACACCCGTCCTCTGAACCAGATCCAGGGTCAGCCTTTCTTCAGCAACCAGGAGGGCGCCGATCCGAATCATCATCTGAACGGGGACGGGCTCTACCAGGCCGACCGGAAGCTGATGTTCCTGGCCCAGGGGCATGTCGACCTGCCCTGGAATCTGAGGGCGGTCGGAGTGCTCAGGGTCCAGGACGGCCGGCCGTATACGGTCCATAGGCGCGTGCGCTTGAACCAGGGGTTGACCGAGATCGCTCTGCACCCGCACGAAGACGGCGTCCGGCTGCCCGGCAACACCTTCCTGGACCTCGGCCTCGGGCGCTCGTTCTCGCTCGGGAACGGCCGCGCGCTGGGGGTCGACCTGCAGGTCCAGAACGTACTCAACGACGATGGCTGGGACCAGTGGCAGCGCGGCGCTTATCGGAGCGGCAATCTCGTACCCCTGAACTTCCTGCTGCCGCGGCGGTTGACGCTGCGCCTGACCTTGGACTTCTGACGTGATGCCGGAATCCACCGCGGTTGAGAAACCTGATCACAAGATCCCCCTCGATCGCCGTGCCCTCCTTGGGGCCGGCGTCGTGGGTGCCGCAGTGGAGACGATCGTGACGGATCGGGGGCGGGTGCAGATCAAGATCTCGGGCAGTTTCTTCGTCGAAGACGGGCAGATCGTCGAGTGGTTTGAGCTGGTTGAGCCGCAGGGCTGAGACCCTTGGGTCCGTGATGCAGATCCGCGCCTGTACCCTCGGGGCGGTTCAAGCGGCGGTCTTCGTGCTCCTGTTTCTCGGTCCGCTATCCGTCCTTCTTGCGGATGGCGGTGACTGGCCCCAGTGGCGTGGTCCCGACCGGAACGGAGTCGCCCCGGCTGCTGGCAACGAGCAGCTTCAGGCGGCGCTCGAAGGGCCCCTTCCGGCCGCGTTGCACCAGGTTTGGAAGCTCGAAGTGGGTCTCGGGCAGTCCGCGCCGATCATTCACCGGGGCCGGCTCTACATCCACGCCCGGCAGGGTGAAGAAGAGGTCGTCCTCGCCCTCTCTCCGGACACGGGAGAGGAGATCTGGCGCTATGCCTACCCGGTCCCCTACAAGGAAGTGACGCACGCGGCGGCGTGGGGTCCAGGCCCCAAGTCGACACTGGTGGCGGAGGGGGACTCCATCTACAGCTTCGGGGTCACAGAGCGACTGCACGCCCTGGATGCCGAGTTTGGCGATGTCCTATGGGACAAGAGCTACGACGACATCTACGAGCAGCCGTATCCGGAGTGCGGCGCCAGCGCCTCGCCCTTGATCGAAGGGGATCTCATCGTCGTGCCGATCGGCCAGACCTGGCCGGATCCTTCCCTCGTAAGTGTTGGAGCGTTGATCGCCTACAACCGGTACACGGGTGAAGAAGTGTGGCGGACCGAGGAGTTCCCGCCGAGCTACGCCTCGCCGATGGCGTTCACGATCGGTGGCGTCCGGCAGATCGTGACGCTGACCCAGAACAACGCGATCGGCGTCCGCGCCAGTGACGGCAAGCTCCTGTGGTCGAAGGAGATGCGCACGTTCATGGAGATGAACATCACGACGCCCGTGCTCTACGAGGACCGGATCCTGATCGGCGGCTACCATTGGGGGAACACGCTGCTCGGGGTTGAACCCCGGAGCGGATCGACTGATCAGCCTTGGCAGGTGAACAATGTCTGGGCGTCGAAGCGGCACGAGCTTTACATGGACTCGGCGGTGCTCGTCGACGACTACGTCTACTTTCGTTCCAACAAGAGGCTCGGGACACTCGTTTGCGTCGATGTCCGGACCGGGGAGCAGTGCTGGCGGGGCCCGCCCCAGGCGGCGCGGTACGCGACCTTCGTCGTGGTGGGAGATCGGCTTCTCGTGCTGACGGACAACGGCGACATCAAGGTGGTCGCGGCCGATCCGGCGGAGTACCGGGAGCTGGCGTCCTGGGAGGTCGCCGACACTCCCGTGTTTACCCACCTGACGGTCGCCGGGTCGCGGATGTACGTCAAGGACGCGGCGCACCTGGTCGCGTTCGAGATCGCTGCCGACCGGGTCACGAAGGCGCCGGACCGCCCGGCCGAGACCGCCGTCGCGGATGCCTGGGCGCCGACGCCGGAGGATGAGGCGGCGGCCCTCGAGGTGGCCGCCAACGTGCTCGACACGCAGAAGGAGGCGACGACCTGGGAACAGGTCGAAGAGCACCTGAGCTACTGGGCCGACGACTTCAGCGACTACTCCGGCCAGATGAAGGCGGACTGGACGGAGATGTACCGGCGCAGGTTCGAGCAGATCGGCAGGATCGGCTCGCCGCTCGGGGCCGACGTCAAGTCGATGTACGTCGAGTGGGCCGGTGAGGTGGCCATCGTGCGGGGCATCTTCATCGACTTTCGGCCCGCTCGGCAGGGCATCATGGAACGCCTCTTCTACCTGAGGAAGTACGGGGGCACATGGAAGATCACCGCCCTGGACGGCATACCGATCTGGGAGAGGTGGGGATCGAAGGGCGAACTCAAGGCCACCGAATTCAGTGCCGAGAGTCCGGAGTGAGGAGCAGCCTGCCGATCTGGTCTGCTACTCGGTGACGCGTTCGAAACGCCGGTCGCCCCGGTAACGGGCGGCAAGGCGCTCTTCGCTTCAACTGGCCAGGCGATGGCCGGTGTCGATCCGTCGTTTCTTCTCTGCTTCCGTACAAACCGCGGGTTCGGCGGTCCTGCGAGTTTCACGCGAGAGAGAACCCCACAGGTCCCCGAATCGGAGATAGGATCGAGCGTTTACGCGCTCAGCGTGGCGGATCGGCCCCATGGGACTTAGCTCCAGCCCCGTTTCTGCGCGCGTTTCGCGCCTTTCACCGAAGCCAACTGGCGACTGTGTCGTGAAGCTGTTTCCCCGTCTTGAATTCCACCGCACCGGCATCGGACTGCTGCCGGATCCGCACGATCCAGAGCCGGGTTCGGCGGTGCATCTGGCCAACGTGGCGGGGTCGAAGCGGCCACTCACGTTCTGCAGTTGTTCGGCCGGGCGGCGCAGCGGCTGCCGCCATCTGAAGCAGCTCGAAGGCCAGATCCGGGAGTTCCACCGCGCCCTCGGCGGCAGTTGGTTCGACCTGTTTTCACGCAGCGGCTGGTTCCGGCTCGCTCAGACACTCTTCGAGGACAGCCTTCCTTCCGTTTCGGATTGCAGCGTTCTGCAGGAGCGGCCGGGCGGGCCGATCCGTCTGTTTTCGCCGGCTGGGGTGGAGGTTCTCTGCTACCTGGAGCAGTCTCCATCGGTGGTTCGCTTCCTCGAGCGGATCGGGAAGCTCTCGTCCGGCGCCTCGGTGGCGGATCGTTCGGGTCTCCTGGAGCGTCTCTCGACCTTCATGCGTACGCCAGAGGAGCAGCACCTGAACAAGGCCGGAATGCAGACGAACCGGCAGTTCTTCGAGCGGAGTCTCTGGTGCCGCATCGCCTACCACGCGTTGCGGGAGTATGGCGACATCCCCGGTGGCGCGCCTGACATGGCGGAGCTTGTCAAGGCCCGGATCCGGCTCGAGCCCGCGGTCGACCTCCGTAGCGGCAGCGTGTTTCTAAAGGTCAGGGTCGATTCCGATGTCTCGGTTCGCTTTCACATTGCGGTGCCGCCGAGGCGGGTGGCCGACGTGCTCGCGCTGCTGGCGGATACGGGGCAGGACTCGGTTGCGCCGCTGCCGGCGGCGGACCTCTTCTACGTCGGGCCGGACACGAGGATCGAAGAGAAGCGGAAGCTCGACGCCCTGCGCCTCGCCGCGGAGGGCGAGGAGATACTCGACGAACCCGGGCGGAAGCGCTTTCAGTACGGCGACCTCGTGTTCCTCGAGGAACTGGGGATTCTCGTGCGGCGGTCGGAGCGGGGCGAGGGAAGGTGGCGCGAACCCAGGTCTCTGGACCTCGAGACCGCGGCCATCGGTACGTTTCGCTCGGCGCCACCCACCCTGGAACCTGCGCCGACCCTGGCCGAGAACCCCCTGGCCAGCCTGGGCATTCTGACCGAGTTCGACTACATCGAGATCGCGCCCGAGGGCGAAGACGAAGAGGACGACCTGCTGTCGATCCGCTACGGTTTCGGCAGCGGCGACGTGGGGCTGAACGAGCTGCTCGAAGCGAAACGGGCGGGCCAGCCCTATCTCGAGACGGCCTCCGGCTGGATCGATCTGAACGCGCCGGCGCTGCGCAATTTGGGCTCGCTGCCCGGTCGTGGGGAGCGTGCCGGGCGGGCCAGCGTCAAGGGCAACGGCGGCGCGGGCCGCGTGCGCCTTTCGTCGGCTGAACTGCTGCGGCTTCAGGCCTCGAGCGCGGCGCCGATCCGGGTCGAGGGCGAGGGAAGCCGGACGGATTTCCTGCGCCGATTCCTGGCCTTGAGGCCCGCCGATCCACTGGTCGAGCCGGAGGGGTTGAAGAGCGTCCTCCGGCCGTACCAGAAGCTGGGCGTGGAGTGGCTCAAGTTCCTGTACGAGAACGGTCTGGCCGGCTTGCTGTGCGACGACATGGGGTTGGGGAAGACCCACCAGGCGATGGCCCTGATGGTCCTTCTGCGCGAGCAGTTGGCTGTGGACCTGCCGATTCTGGTCGTCTGCCCGCGCACCGTGATCAGCCACTGGCGGAACAAGCTGCGCGAGTACGCTCCGGGTTTGCGGCCGGTCTACTACCACGGACCTCACCGCAATCTGGAGGAATCGCTGGCCCAGGGCGACGTGGTGCTCACCTCGTACGGTGTGATGCGCAACGATGTCGAGCAGTTCGGCGAGCGACTGTGGGGCCTGATCGTGTTCGACGAAGTTCAGCAGATCAAGAACCGCAGCACGCAGGGCTATCGGGCCGCGGTGGCGCTTACGGCGCGCATGAAGATCGGGCTGACCGGCACGCCGATCGAGAACTCGCTGACCGAACTGAAGGGACTCTTCGATCTCGTGCTGCCCGGCTATCTGGGCGGTGACGACAGCTACGTCGACTTCATAGGGCCGAACGAACTCGATGCCGACTCGTGGTACGCGGTCAACCTGCGGCGTCTGACCGCGCCCTTCGTCCTGCGCCGGGTGAAGAAGGCGGTTCTGGACGAACTGCCGGAGAAGATCGAGGATGTCCGCACCTGCCGCCTGAGCGAGGAGCAGTTCGGCATGTACCGGCAGACGATCGAGACGAAGGGCGCGGCGCTGATGAAGACGCTGCGGAGCGAACGGGGCTCGTTGCCCTACATCCACATCTTCGCCCTGCTGAACATGCTGAAGCAGATCTGCGATCATCCCGCCTTGGCGGTCGGTGACCTCGACCGCTACGAGAACTACGAGTCGGGGAAGTGGGATCTGTGCAAGGAGCTGCTGGAGGAGAGCTTCGACAGCGGCCAGAAGGTCGTCGTCTTCACCCAGTACCTGGGCATGATCGCGATCCTGGAGCGCCACCTGACGAAGCTCGGCATCGACTACGTCACCCTGACGGGTTCGACCCGCGAACGCGGCAAGGTCGTGGATCGGTTCAACAACGAAGACGAGTGCCGGGTGTTCCTGGGCAGCCTGAAGGCCGGGGGTACGGGGATCGACCTGGTTGGCGGTTCGGTCGTGATCCACTACGACCGCTGGTGGAACGCCGCTCGGGAGGATCAGGCGACCGACCGCCTCTACCGCATCGGCCAGAAGCGTGTCGTGCACGTGTTCAAGCTGATTACGGAGGAGACGCTGGAAGAACGGATCGCGGCGATCATCGACCGCAAGCGCCGGCTGATGGAGAGCGTGGTGCAGGAGGACGATCCGCGTCTGAACAAGATCTTCTCGCGCGAAGAACTGATCGAGCTGTTGCAGGGACCGGGGCTGGAAGATGCTTCGCCATGATGTGAGGATGGCGCATGTGAGGATGGCGCCTTGACGACCTTCCGGATCGAGCTCTACGACACGACGCTGCGCGACGGCACGCAGCGCGAGAACATCTCGCTGTCTCTGGTCGACAAGGTGGCGATCGCCCGGCGCCTCGACGCCTTCGGCATCCCCTACATCGAGTGCGGCTGGCCGGGATCGAACCCGAAGGACGCCGATTTCTTCGAGGCGATCCGCGAGGTCGAACTGAAACAGGCGAAGATCTGCGCGTTCGGCAGCACGCGGCGCAAGCACAGCGCGTGCGCCCACGACGGCAACGTCCAGGCGCTGGTCGCTGCGAAGACGCCCACCGTTACCCTGGTCGGCAAGAGCTGGGATCTGCATATCGAGAAGGTCCTCGAGACGAACGCCGAAGAGAACGAGGCGATGATCGGCGACACCGTCGGCTACTTGAAGGACCTCGGCCGCGAGGTGATCTACGACGCCGAGCACTTCTTCGATGGCCTGGCCGGAAACCCGGAGTGCGCCCTCGGCACGCTGCGCGCGGCTGCTGCGGCGGGCGCCGACTACATCGTGCTCTGTGACACGAACGGCGGCACTCTGCCGTGGCAGATCGAAGCGGGTGTCGATGCCGCGCGGGCCGAGCTCGGCCCGGACGTCCGGATCGGCATCCACACCCACGACGACGGCGGCTGCGGCGTCGCCAACTCGCTGGCGGCGGTGCGGGCCGGCGCGGTCATGGTGCAGGGCACGATCAACGGCTACGGCGAGCGGGTGGCGAACGCGAACCTGGTCACCATCGTGCCGGACCTGCAGTGCAAGATGGGGTTCTCCTGCGTTCCCGACGAGAGCCTGCATGAGTTGACCGCGCTGTCGCGCTACGTCGCGGAGGTTGCCAACATCACGCATGACGACCACCTGCCGTACGTCGGCCGGAGCGCCTTCGCCCACAAGGGCGGCATCCACGTCGCCGCGATGCTCAAGGAACCGACCAGCTACCAGCACCTCGAGCCGGAGGTGGTGGGCAACGAGATGCGTACCGTGGTCTCCGAACTCGCCGGGCGGGGCAACATCGTCCACCTGGCTGAGAGCACCGGCGTCGGCGCCGATACGCCGTACGCGCGCGAGGTGCTGCACAAGGTCAAGGAACTTGAGAACCGCGGCTACAGCTTCGAGGCAGCCGCAGCCTCCGTCGAACTCATGCTGCGCCAGGCGGAGCCCGGGTATGAAGCGCCGTTCCGACTGATCGACTTCCTGACCGTCGTCGAACACCGCGATGGCCGCGGCCTGGTTGCCGAGGCGACGGTCAAGGTCGAGGTGCCGGGCGGCACGATCGCCCATACCGCCTCCGAGGGCAATGGCCCGGTCAACGCCCTGGCTCACGCCCTGCGCAAGGCCCTGGAGCCGCACTACCCGCAACTGGGCGAGATGCGGCTGGCCGACTACAAGGTCCGCATCCTGGACAGCGCCCACGGTACGGCCGCCATCACCCGGGTGTTGGTGGACTTCGTGGCCGGCGGCGACCGGTGGACCACGGTCGGCGCGGGGACCAACATCATCGAGGCGAGCTGGGAAGCTCTGTCCGACGCGATCGAGTACGGGTTGACGAAGTAACCGCGCCCGGCTCCGGCCGCGCGACGCGTCGTCCGGCTACTCGGGCTTGCGGGCGTGGAGGAAGTACATCGGCGTGAAGATGCCGAGCCGGCCCGCTTCCGCCATGGCCGCCGCGCAGAGGTTCAGGACGTTCGATACGCGCTCGTTCGACCTGGTACCCGTTGTTGTTCACGCCGAGGATGCTGGCGCCCGAGAACCGGGCAATCTCGCGTTGGGGCCCGCCCAGGCCGCAACCGAAGTCGGCGGCCAGCATTCCAGGCCTCAGACCCAGCCTGTGGGCCAGGTAGTGCTCGTGACGCGCGAGCGACGCAGCAAAGCTCTCTTTCGGCGCCCGGGGAGCGAAATGGAAAGATTGTCCCCAGCCGTACTCATAGAAATCGGTGACGAGATCGTAGTAGGCCTTGGTGAAACTCGCGTTATCCTTTTTCTTGCGATACAAGTCCTCGTAGTACTGAAACTGGGAGACAACCTGATCGTTGTCAGCAGTATCCTGGAGGACGTTTGCCAGCTTGACGGCCATCGAATATCTTACGCTAGCGGCGGGTCGTGACGGTGTCAAACCGCGAGGCGCCCCCTTGAGCGCTGCCCGCCGGCCGCGGGTTTGCCGTCAGCGGACGAAGGCGCCCCGGGCGCCGATCGCTTCGAACGGCTCCATGCCGATGCAGGTGCAGACCAGGTGACGGTCGCCGTGGGCGTTGTCGACCCGCCCGACCGGGGGCCAATACTTGTGGTCGTCGTTCCAAGGGGCCGGGAAGGCGGCCTGACGGCGGGAGTAGGTGCGATCCCAGTCGTCGTCGGTGAGTGCCATGGCGGTGTGCGGCGCGCCCCGGAGAGTGCTGTCGCCTATTGCCACGTCGCCACGTTCGACGGCGGCGATCTCGGCGCGGATGGCGATCATCGCGTGGCAGAAGCGGTCGAGTTCCGCCTTGGACTCGCTCTCGGTCGGTTCGACCATCAATGTTCCAGCGACCGGGAAGGACATGGTGGGCGCGTGGAAGCCGTAGTCGATCAGCCGTTTCGCCACGTCGTCGACTTCGACGCCGGAGGCCTTGAAGCCGCGCAGGTCGAGGATGCACTCGTGGGCGACGAGGCCGCCCGAGCCGCGGTAGAGCACGGGGTAGTGGGCGTCGAGCCGGTGGGCGATGTAGTTCGCGTTGAGGATGGCGACCTCGGTGGCGCGGCGCAGGCCGGAGGCGCCCATCATGCGGATGTAGGCCCAGGAGATGGGAAGGATGGCGCCGCTGCCGACGGGTGCTGCGCTCACCGCGCCGACCGTGCCGCCGCCGAGGCTGCCCGCGCTGTCGGCGCGGCCGGTTGAGGCCAGGGGATGGCGCGGAAGGAACGGCGCCAGGTGCCCGGCAACCGCGATCGGGCCCATTCCGGGACCGCCGCCGCCGTGCGGGATGCAGAAGGTCTTGTGCAGGTTCAGGTGGCAGACGTCGGCGCCGTAGTCGCCCGGCCGGCAGACGCCGACCTGGGCGTTCATGTTGGCGCCGTCAAGGTAGATCTGGCCGCCGTGGCTGTGGACCACCTCGCAGATCTCGCGGATCGCTTCCTCGAACACGCCGTGGGTCGAGGGGTAGGTGACCATCAGAGCCGCCAGGTCGTCGCGGTGCAGCTCCGCCTGGGCGTGGAGGTCACCGAGGTCGATGTTCCCCTCGTCGTCGCACTGGACCGGCGCGACCTTGAGCCCGGCAAGCACCGCGCTCGCGGGGTTCGTGCCGTGGGCCGACATCGGGATCAGGCAGACGTTGCGCGCGCCCTCGCCGCGGCTCTGGTGGTAGCTGCGGATCGCGAGCAGGCCCGCGTACTCGCCCTGGGAGCCGGCGTTCGGCTGCAGGGAGACGGCCGAGAAGCCGGTGATCTTCGCCAGCCAGGTCTTAAGATCGGCGCACAGTCTCTGATAGCCGGCGGTCTGTTCGGCCGGCGCGTACGGGTGCATGTGGGCAAAGCCGCGCCAGGTGATCGGCATCATTTCGGCCGTCCCGTTCAGCTTCATCGTGCAGGAGCCGAGCGGAATCATCGACGTGGTCAGCGACAGGTCCCGCGCCTCCAACCGGTGGAGGTACCGGAGCAGTTCGGTCTCCGAGCGGTAGCTGGTGAAGACGGGGTGATCGAGGCAGGGAGTCTCTCGGCGCAGCGACTCGGGCAGCGGCTCGGGCGTGTCGACCGGAACCTGAACGGCGGCGCCCTGCCGGACCTCAGCGAAGGCCGCGAGCACGGACTCGATGTCGTAGTCCGTGGTCGTCTCGTCACAGGCGACGGAAATCGCGCCTGTGCCCCAGGCCCGCAGGTTCAGCTTGCGGCGGACGGCGGCGGCGATCACGCGGCGCTCCTCCTCGGGACCGTCGACCTCCGCCGTGACCGTGTCGAAGAACCGGTCCGCCCTGAGTTCGAAGCCGAGGGCGCGAAGACGTTCGGCCAGGCGGCAGGCGCGCCGGTGCACGGCCAGGGCGATCGACTCGAGCCCCCTGGGGCCATGGTAGACGGCGTAGAAGCTGGCGATCACCGCGGGCAGCACCTGCGCCGTGCAGATGTTGCTGGTAGCGCGGTCGCGCCGGATGTGCTGCTCCCGGGTCTGGAGCGCGAGGCGCAGCGCCGGCCGGTGGCGGTCGTCGTGGGTGACGCCGACCAGGCGGCCGGGAAGACGCCGCTTCAGGCGATCGCGGACGGCGATGTAGGCGGCGTGCGGACCGCCGAACCCCATGGGCAGGCCGAAGCGCTGCGTGCTGCCGACCGCGACATCGGCGCCCCACTCGCCGGGTGCTTCGAGCAGGCAGAGGGCAAGCGGATCGGCAGCAGCGACGGTCAGGCCGCCCGCTTCCCGCACCCGCTCCGCGAGATCCCGGTAGTCGTACACGGCGCCGTCGGAAGCCGGTTGTTGCACCAGCGCCGCGAATACGCCCTCGGTGTCCAGCGTTTCGTGGTCGCCGACCTCGACCTCGATGCCGAGCGGCTCGGCGCGGGTGCGGACGACCTCGATCGTCTGCGGATGGCAGCCGCTCGATACGAAGAACCGGCCCTGGCGCCTCTTCTCGGCCCAACACAGGGTCATCGCTTCGGCGGCGGCCGTGGGCTCGTCGAGCAGGGAGGCGTTCGCGATCGGGAGCCCGGTGAGGTTGGCGATCATGGTCTGGAAGTTGAGCAGCGCTTCCAGCCGGCCCTGGGAGATCTCGGGTTGGTAGGGCGTGTAGGCCGTGTACCAGCCGGGGTCCTCGAGCACGTTGCGCTGGATCACCGGCGGCGTGATGCAGCCGTGGTACCCCATGCCGATGAAACTGCGCAGCACCTCGTTGCTGCTCGCGATCTCGTCCAGTTCGACGAGCGCCTCCGCTTCGGAGGCGGCCGGCGGTAGTTCGAGGCCGCCGGTGGGGCCCGCGCTGCGGATCGCCGCCGGCACCGCCTGGTCCACCAGGGTCTCCAGGGTCGGCAGACCGAGCGCTTCGAGCATCTGCACGATTTCCGCGCCGCGCGGTCCGATGTGACGGTCGGCGAAGGGCATGGCGCCGCTTGCTGTCGGTTCGAGAGGGGTCATTGCTTGGTGAAGAGCCAGGCTACGTAGGGGCCGTAGGCCGCGAGCAGCAGGATGCCCCAGGTTCGTCCGATGCTGCGCCCGTGCCTCAGCATGTAGATGGCGAGAAACAGGAGCAGGCTGAAGACGAGCATCACGACGGCGTCCAGGCCTTCGGCAGCGAGAGTGGTGGTGAAGGGGCGGAGAATCGTGCCGGCGGGCAGCACGAGCAGGATGTTGAACACGTTCGAGCCGATGATGTTCCCCAGCACGATGCCGTGGTGCTTGCGGTATGCCGCCACCAGGCAGGCAGCGAGCTCCGGGACACTGGTTCCGAAGGCGACGACGGTCAGGCCGATGACCCGCTCGCTGACGCCGACCGCACTGGCCAGATCCTGTGCTGCCGGAACGAGGAGTCGGTCGGCGCCCAAGATCAGCAACGCCAGTCCCAACAGGGTACCCAGGACGGCCTTGAGTCGATTCACGCCGTGCGACTCTGGCGCGTCGACGTTGCCGGTGCGTACCAGAACGACGAGAAAGAACGCCATCAGTGCGAGCAGCACCGCGCCTTCGAAGCGCCCAAGGCGTCCGATGGCGGCGAAGATCAGCACGAGGAGTGACGTGGCGAGCAGGAAGGGCAACTCGCGGCGAACCAGGCGCACGGCCTGTCGCTCGCTGGCGTCGTCGTGGTTGTGGAGCGGAACCGCCAGCGCCGAGAGACCGAGGATGAGGCCGACGTTGGCGATGTTCGATCCGACGACGTTGCCGTAGATCAACCCGGGCGAATCGCGTAGCGCGGCGAAGACCACCGTCACCAGCTCCGGCGCCGAGGTGCCGAAGGCGACAACGGTCAGACCGATAACGGTCGGACTCACCCGCAACACCGCGGCCAGACCGGTCACCGAGCGCACGAGGACCTCGCCGCCGGCCCAGAGCACGGCGATGCCGAGCACGATGAGGAGTACGGAGATCAAGAGCGGTCGGCGCCGTGGCGGATCAGGGGAAGATCCCCGCGGTCTTGTAGGAGGCCGCGACCTTGTCGATGGCCAGGGCCATCGCCGCGGTGCGCAGGTCGACGCCGGGGCCCGCCTTCTTCTGGAACCTGCGCATGTGGTGATAGGCGGTGGCCATGGTCTCTTCGAGGCCGGAGTTCACGAGGTCGATCTCGTCCGCGCCCCGGGCCAGGATCTTGATCTCGCCGTCGCTGAAGCTGACGCCGGTGGCTGAACTCAACGCGTGCAGCAGATCGCGGCGCACGTCTTCCTCGAAGCGCTTCTGCATTCGCCCGAAGCGGACGTGGGAGAGGTTCTTGAGCCACTCGAAGTAGGACACGGTGACGCCGCCGGCGTTCAGGTAGACATCCGGAATCACCAGGATGCCGCGCTTGGCGGCGGCCATGCTCGCAAAGGAGGTCGTCGGTCCGTTCGCCGCTTCGGCCAGGATGCGGCAGGAGATGCGCCCGATGTTCTCCCTGGTGATCTGGTTCTCGAGCGCCGCCGGGATGAGGATGTCGCAGTCGAGTTCCAGCGCCTTGCGGCTGGGCTCGATGTTGGATGCGCCGGGGAAGTCGAGGATCGACCCGGTCTCGCGGCGGTGTTCGACCACGTCGTCGACATCGAGTCCGTCCGTACACGCGATCGCCCCCTCGTACTCGGCGAGACCGACCAGGCGCGCTCCCGCGTCCTGCAGGTACTTCGCGGCGTGGTAGCCGACGTTGCCCAGCCCCTGGATCACCACGCGTTTGCCCGCGACGCCGGGTTCGAGCCCGAGCTTCGCCATGTCGTCCTCGAACGAACAGGCTTCGCGGATGCCGAAGAAGACGCCGAGCCCGGTGGCCTGGGTGCGGCCCTGGATGCCGCCGTGCTCGACCGGCTTGCCGGTGACGCAGGCGGCGACGTTGACCTCGCCGTGCTCGATCTGCGCGTAGGTGTCGGCGATCCAGGCCATTTCCTGCTCGCCGGTGCCGTAGTCCGGCGCCGGCACGTCCTTGCCGGGGCCGATGAAGGACTTGCGCTGCAGTTCGGCGGTGTAGCGGCGGGTCAGCCGTTCCAACTCGGCCTGGGAGTACTTGTAGCGGTTGATCCGGACGCCGCCCTTGGCGCCGCCGAAGGGGACGTCGACCAGGGCGCACTTGTAGGTCATCAGCGCCGACAGCGCCATGACCTCGTCTTCGTTGACGTTCATCGCGTAGCGGATGCCGCCCTTGGTCGGCAAGCGGTGGTGGCTGTGTTCCGCGCGCCAGGCGTCGATGACCTCGATCGACCCGTCGTCCCGCCGGAGTGGGAAGCTCATGCGGTAGACCGAGTTCACGCACTTCACCTGCTCCAGCAGCGTGGGGTCGTGATCCGTGTGCTTGGCCGCCTCGTCAAAGGAGGCGTTGACCTGCTCGAAGAAGGTCAGCCGCGGCGCCGCTTTCCGCTCCGTAGACCCGGTTGCCGTTGTCGTCACTCCAAACTCCTCGTCAACGTTGTGCTTTCCCTGTAGAGGTCAACAGGGGCTAAGGGGTCAACCTATGCCCGCTCGCCCGCGTCGTCAATCGGCCCGCCAGTCACCAGACGCGCCTCGACCGGGACGGCGGGATAGAGGTTGCCGCGATCGCCTGCCACGAAGGCGTAGACGCGGATCCCGGCCAGATGGGCGATGTCCAGCGCCAGACTGGACGGCGCTCCAACGGCGGCAATCAGTGGCACGCCGGCGACCGCCGCCTTCTGGACGATCTCGAAGCCGAGGCGTCCGCTGACCGCCAGGATCGTCGAGTCCAAGGGCAGCCGGCCGGCCTGAAGCGCCCGGCCGACGACCTTGTCGGCCGCGTTGTGGCGGCCGATGTCCTCGTAGAGCCACAGCAGCTCGGCGCGCTGGTCGTCGACTTCGAACAGGGCGGCTGCGTGAACGCCGCCGGTGTCGTCGAACAGTTCCTGGCGACCCCTCATCGCGGCCGGCAGTTCCCGGACGAGCGAGCGTTCACGGTCCGGCGCCAGGTCGAGCGGCCGGATCGCCGGCAGCCGCACCCACAGGTCCTCGAGCGAGGGCTTGCCGCAGACGCCGCAGGCGCTCGTGACGCGGAACGCGCGTTCGCGCTTGCCGGCATCTTTCCGTTGGCCGGTCCGCCGGCGTCCTGCCGCCGAGAGCCGGATGTCGACGATCGAGCCGGGGACCAGGGTCGGCTCGTCGTCGGCCGGAACCGCTGGCTGCCCGTCGGAGCGGGTGGCGGCGCCGGCGGCGACGTCGGCCACGTCCGCGGCGTCTTCGATCCAACCCTCGGCGTACAGGTATCCCAGGGCCAGTTCCACCTCGGCGCCCGGGCTGCGCATGGTGATGACGAGGGGTTCTCCGTCGACCCGGATCTCCAGCGGCGCCTCGACCGCCACCAGGTCGCATCGCACATCGCCCTCGCCGCGCTCGACCAGGGCCTCACGGGCCGCGGCGCGTCCGGCCCCGTCAGCCGCCGGGCGGTCAGCCGCCATGTGCGGCGCCCGCCCGTTCGATCCGCACCCGCACGCCGTATTCGGGCTCGCCCGAATCGGGGTCCAGCGACCAAGGCAGCAACTCCATGCACTCCGGCCAGTGCGCCTCGACGTTGCCCGCCTTGATCGGTTGGAAGCGCGCCACCAGTTCGATCTGCGACACGGGAGACGAGACGACCACGCGGTCGCCGTCCGCGATCCCCCGGATACGACCGTCCTCGGCGTTCATCAGCAGGTCGGAACGTTCGAGCCCTGTCAGGGCATCGCGCCCGTGATGGACCATCGAGTTGAACTGGCGGCCCCGGCGGGTCGAAAGAAAGAGCTCGCCATCCTCGAGACCGCGCTCCGCGGGCGGTTCGACGGCGTGGAAGCCGGCTCGGCCCGAGGGGGTCGCGAAGCGTCCATCCTCGAACAGGCGAGGACCGCCCCACTGGAACTGGTCGCCCTTCCGCTTCAGGTGCTCGATGCCGGCGTAGCGCGGTTCGGCGCGTGCGATCTCGTCGCGGATTGCTGCCGTGTCCGCGAAGTCGAGGGCGCCTCGCGGCTCGGGCCGGACCCTGGAGACGATCTCGCACAGCACCTCCCACTCCGGGCGGCATTCGCCCAGCCGCCGCGCCTCGGCGCCCCCGTAGTCGATCGGCGGCGAGTAGACGATCCGCCTCTCCGTCGTCGTCTCCGTCACGCCTCCGGGGATCTCGTAGCGGGTCGTCGCCGGCAGCAGAAGCACGGTGTCGCTCGGCTCGACCAGCATCGCGCCGTTGAGCACGATGTCCTGGTGGATCCGGAGCCTGGGCCGGTGCAGCGCACGCTCGATCCGTTCCCGGTCGGGCGTCGTTTCCAGGAAGTTGCCGCCGAGTAGCCAGAACGCGTCGATGTCTCCGGCCGCCGCCGCGGCGATCTGGCCGGTCGCGGCCAGTCCGGGACCGCGCGGGGGCTCGAAACCCCAGACACCGGCCCAACGGTCGAGCGTCTGCGCTTCGGTCACCGGCGCGCAGCCGACCTCGGAACCGCCCTGGACGCCGGAATGGCCGCGGATCGGAACCAGGCCCGCGCCGGGACGGCCCGGGAGGCCGCGCATCAGGCCGAGGTTGCAGATCGAGAGCACGGTGTCGACGCCGTGGCGGTGCTGGGTCAGCCCCATCGACCAGACCAGGATCGTCTTCGGCTTGGAGCAGAGAAGTGCCGCGAAACGCTCCATCTCGGCGCGCGAGGCGCCGCTCGAGCTCTCGAGCTCGGACCAGGCGGTTCCTCTCAGCGCCGCCTCGACCTCGGCGAAGCCCTCGGTGGAGCGTTCGACGAAACCGCGCGCGACGCCTCCGGGCAGATCGAGCAGGGCCTTCATCGTGCCGTTCAGGAAGGCGAGGTCGCCGCCGGTGTCGACCGCGAACCAGTGCTGCGCCAGGTCGGTGCCGAACAGGGCGCTCGAAGGGACCGACGGCACCCAGTAGCGCTTGAGGCCGGGCTCGCGATACGGGTTGACGACCGCGATCTCGGCGCCCCGGCGGCGCGCGAAGTGGAGATACTTGATCGTCACCGGCTGGTTGTTCGGCACGTTCGAGCCGAAGAACACGATCAGGTCCGCGTCGAGCCAGTCGCGGTAGGAGTTGGTCGCGGCGCCGAATCCCAGCGCGCGATGCAACGCCACCGTGGAGGCGGCGTGGCAGAGGCGGGCAGCGGTGTCTACGTGGGGCGTACCGAGGAAGCGGGCGGCCTTCTGCGCCACGTAGTACGTCTCGTTGGGAATGCCGCGCGAGGTCAGGAAGAAGGCCGCCCGCGTGGGGTCGCGCTGCCGGACTTCCGCGAGCCTGGACGCCGCGATGTCGGTCGCCTCGGGCCAGCCGATCCGCCGGAACCCTGGCTCTCCGGCCCGTCGCAGCATCGGGTGAGCGAGGCGTCCCAGACCGCGCAGCGCCGTCGAGCCGCGAGCGGCGAGAGCGTCGGCGTCGGCGAGGACGGCCGGGTCGAGGGCCGGCATCGTGTTCAGCCGCAGCAGATCGAGACGCACCATGCACAGGTGGACTCCGTCCAGTGTCCAGTCGCGCAAACCCGAAGTGCCCAGCGCGCAGCCGTCGCAGACCCCGTCGCGCAGGATGCGCCACGCGTAGCCGGCCTCATCCCGGTTCCGCCACGCCACCTTCCCCATCTCCAGGAAGTGGTGCGGCTTGGTTTGCCCCAGGCCGAAGGGGATCCTGGAACCGGGGCTCACGGGTCGATCATAGATGAGCGCTTTCGGTTTAGGCTCCGCCGATAGAGTCCAACGTGTCGAATGGCGCTCAAGAACTTGCTCAAGCCACTGCTTTTTCTGCCTGCCGCGGCCACGCTCTCGGCGGTCATCCTGCTGGGCGTCTCACCGACGGCGGTGGCACAGGGCCGCCGCGCGGCTGCCGCGGCTGTTGAGACATCGCCTGCCTTCGGCCCGGAGAACTTCGCCGCCGCGGTCGATCCTCGAACCGACGGCTGGGACACCGAGGCGCTCAGCGAGCAGGCCGAGGCGCAGCTCAAGCGCGTCGCGGTGTGGCTTGTGGGCGGCGCGGCCGCGGTGTCGCCGGGTGCGTTGGATGAAGTGGTTGACGAGACGTTCGAGACCCGGGGCTTCGTCCCCGATGAGTTGATCGAGCGCTACTCCGGTCCGGCTTTCACCGTGACTACCGGCCACCCTGACCGCGCAGCCTATCGGGGCGGCGAGGGCTTCCTGGAGGCGCTTCGCGCGTTGGGCGAGCGCCTGGCTGGCAACGGACCGCCGCGGGCCGACTTCAAGCTCTTCACGATCGACGGAGGCGCGTCGGGCTTCACCACCCGCTCCTACTTCGAGGCGTCGGTCTCCGGTGCCGCGCGCCACCGCCAGTTGAACGCGGTCTGGACGACGACCTGGACGTTGGCTGAGGACGGCGCGGGCGAGCCGCTCCTGCGCACGGTCGAGGTCGGCGACTACGAGGAGACTTCCGCGGCCGGAGGGGCCCTGTTCGTCGACGTCACCGAAGCCGCCGTCGGTCACAACCCGAGCTACCGGGAACAACTGCTGCAGCCGCCGGACGCCTGGCTCAACCGGATCACCAAGGCGGCTGGCTACAACAAGACGGGATGGCAGGGCGTGTCCGTCGCCGACGTCAACGGCGACGGACTGGACGACATCTTCCTGCCCGAGCAGGGCGGACTGCCGAACCGCCTCTACGTTCAGAAGCCGAACGGCACGTTCGACGACCGTTCGGCCGCGGCGGCGGTCGACTACCTGGAACGCGCCCTCGCCGGGCTGTTCGTCGATCTCGACAACGACGGCGACCCGGACCTGGTGCTCTCCAGCCGGCCGGCGGTCCTGGTGCTCGAGAACGACGGCGACGGCGGTTTCGCCCGGGTGCGCCACATCGCGGGCGACATTCCCGACAGCAACTCGCTGTCTGCGGCCGACTACGACGGCGACGGCGACCTCGACCTCTACGTCTGCGCCTACCGCCGCGCCTACGACGAGCGCGGGGTGGCGAGCCCGGTGCCGTACCACGACGCGAACAACGGCGGCCGCAACGTGCTGCTGCGCAACGACGGCGGGTTCCGGTTCGTCGACGCGACGGCCGCGGCGGGGCTCGACCGCAACAACCGCCGCTTCAGTCTGGCGGCGTCCTGGGAGGACTACGACGGCGACGGCGACGCGGACCTCTACGTGGCGAACGACTACGGCCGCAACAACCTGTACCGCAACGGCGGCGGCTCGTTCGTCGACGTGGCGGGGGATGCCGGAGTCGAGGACATCTCCTCCGGCATGTCGGTGAGTTGGGCCGACTACAACCGCGACGGCCGCATGGATGTCTACGTCGGCAACATGTTCTCGGCCGCCGGCAACCGGATCACCTACCAGCGGAAGTTCGAGCGCGACCGGCAGCGCGCCGGTCCGCTGGCGGAGGTCCAGCGGATGGCGCGCGGCAACTCGCTGTTCGCGGGCACAGGCGGGGGAGGGTTCGTCGACCGGAGCGTCCAGGCCGACGTGACGATGGGCCGGTGGTCGTGGTCGTCGGTGTTCGCCGACATCAACAACGATGGCTGGGAGGATCTGGTCGTAGCCAACGGCAACCTGACCCAGATCCTCCCGGACGATCTGTGAAGCTTCTTCTGGCGGCAGGTCGTGCCGCGTGCGCCCAGAGCCCTCGATGACGGCGCGCCCGATGACCGCTCGTTGGCGCCGTATCTCGAATCCCTGCGCGCGCTCCACGAGCGGCTGGACGAGGGGTTGTCCTTCAGCGGCAACGAACGGAACTGCGTCTTCCTGAACCCCGGCCGGGCGGGCGGCGCCTTCGCCAACGCCTCGGCGGTGAGCGGCCTGGACTTTCCGGACGACGGCCGCGGCGTCGCCTTCCTCGACCTGGAGGGCGACGGCGACCTGGATGTGGCGATCAGCAACCGAACCGCGCCCCGGCTGCGGCTGATGCGCAACGAGCTGCCCTCGGGCGACCGCTTCGTCGCGCTGCACCTCGAAGGCGACGGCACCGGCACCAACCGCGACGCGGTCGGCGCCCGGGTCGAGCTTGAGACGACAGAAGGCGCCTTGCGGCGCTCGGTGCGCGCCGGCGAGGGCTTCCTCTCCCAGTCCAGCCGCTGGCTGCACTTCGGCCTCGGCGACGCCGAACCGACGGGTACGGCGATCGTTCACTGGCCGGGCGCCGGCCGGGAGACGTTCGGCGGCATCGCGGCCGGCGGCCGCTACCGGATTGTCCAGGGCAGCGGCCGGGCGGCGCCGGCGCCGGTGCGCAGGCGGCAGTCAGCCCTCGAACCGGGCGAGCAGCAGCCCCCGGCGCCGACCACGGGCGCCCGGGTCGTGCTGGCGCCGCGGCCGCCTTCGCCGCAGCTCTCGATGCGACCCTTCGGCGCCGCGGAGACGCTGCCGATCGCGATCGGACGGGGTCGGCCGGTGCTGCTCAACATCTGGGCGAGCTGGTGCGCTCCCTGCCGGTCAGAGCTGCTCGACCTGACGCGGGAGGAGGACGCGCTACGCGCCGCCGGGCTCGAGATCGCGGCGCTGTCGACCGACGGACTGGGCGACGTGCCGACCACGACCGAGGAGTCGGCCCGGAAGTTCATGGACGAGGTCGGCTTCCCGTTCTCTAGCGGGATGGCGACCGAAGAGACCCTCGACAAGGTCGAGATCGTCAAGCGCTCGCTGTTCGACCGCCGCTTCCCGCTGTCGCTGCCGTTCTCCATGCTGATCGACGGCGAGGGCCGGGTCGCCGTTCTCTACCGTGGCGGTGTGACCGCCGGCGATCTTCTGGCCGACCTCGAACTGCTCGACGCGCCGCGCTCCACGCTGCGGGCGGCCTCCGCGCCGATTGCCGGCCGCTGGTTCACCGAGCCGCCGGACGAGGTGTCGCTGGCCAGCTACGCGCGCTGGTTCGAGGATCGGTTCCCCGCGGAATCCGTGGACCTCCTGCAACGGTCGGTGGAGGTGGAACAGGCGCGGCTGGACGGCAGCCGGGCGGACGGCGGTGGGAGAGCCTCGTTCGAGCAGCGCGGTGCGCGGGACCGGCTGTTCAAGTCGCTCCAGCGGTTGGCGGTGATCGAGAGCCGGCGCGGAGACAACCGGGCCGCCGTCCGTCACGCGCGCGCCGCACTGGACCTCGAACCGGACGATCCGGGTGCGCGGATGGCCTACCAGAACGCCCTGGTGGACGCCGGCGACGTGGACCAGGTACGTGCCGAGGCGGAGGCGGCGCTGGCCGCGGATCCCGGCAATGTCGCGGCGCGGGTGCGCTTGGCCGAACTCCTGGACAGCGAAGGGCTAACGGAGGCCGCGGCAGATGAACTCGGTCGCGCCGTGGAGCAGAGCCCCGACGACGTAGAACTCCGCTATCTCTACGGCCAGTTGCTCGGCAAGCTGGACCGGCTGCCTTTGGCGATGGAGCAGTTCGCTGCGGTCGTCGACCGCGATCCGCGCCACGTCGAGGCGCACCGGATCCTGGCCGTCGCGGCGGTCCGCAGCGGCTACCCGGAGGCGGCTGGGGCCCACTACCGTGCGATCCTCGCGGTGGCGCCCAGGGATGTCGACGCTCTCTACGGCGCCGCCCAGGTTGCGGCGGGGTCGGGCCGTCTGGAGGAAGCGGTGGAGGGATACCGGTCGCTTCTGGAGCACGACCCCAATCACGCTGCCGGCCGCCACGAACTCGGGTTGACTCTTCTGCGTAGCGGACCCGAGGGCGCTATGGAGGGCACGGATCACCTGCGGCGCGCGTACGTTGAGGACGAGCGCCTGCTCGCACGGGGCAACGACCTCGCCTGGACCCTGGCAACCGATCGCGACAGCCGCCGCCGGGACGGCCAGCTCGCTCTGATCATCGCGCTCGAGCTGAACGCAGTCGCCGGCGGCGAAGAGCCGGCCCTGCTCGAGACCCTGGCCGCAGCCCAGGCCGAGACCGGCGACTTCGACGCTGCGGTGCGAACGATCGAGACCGCCCTGGAGGCCATCCGCGGCGCGTCGGGGCGGCGGCAGGCCGCGCCGGCGTACCGGGAGCGGCTGCTTGAGCTTCTGAACCGGAGACTGGAGCAGTACCGGCAGGGCATTCCGGTGCGGTCGGGCCGGCCATGAACCGCGCGCGGTACAGTCACGAAACCGGGCCACTACAGGAGTCAAGATCATGAACTCGATCGACACACTGGCGACGTTTTTCGGCTGGTGTACGGCGGTCAATGTCGGATTGTTGCTCCTGGCCATGGTGGTTTTCAGTGTGTTTCGCGACATCTTCGCCACCATCACTGCGAAGATGTTCGGTGTGACCAAGGAAGAAGCGGCGGTAACCTTCTTCCGCGTGTTTCAGCAATATCGACTCGCAGTGGTGGTCCTGAATGTCGTTCCCTATATCGCCCTGAAGATGATGTCCTGATCCAGGCCTGCCAGCGCCACGTCACCCCCGACTCGTTCACGTCGATCGGCAGCACGACGCTGCCCGCGCGCTGCGCTTCGCGGACCAGGGCCGCCGGGATTGCGAGTCGCCTGCTGGTCCTGTTCCCGATTGTCCTTCTAGTAGGCGGCGCGAACAGCGCGCAGGGTTGCGAACGCTACGGGGCGCCGTTCTTTCGAGGTACCGGCGGATTCGTGGCGAAGCCGGAAGGCGGTCACTCCCTGGAAGTCAGCATCGAGCGCGACGGCACGGCTGTACGAGAAACCCTGTTCCCGCGGTCCGACGGCTTGGTCGTCCAACTCTTGACCGATTCCCTGTGTGCCGGTGCGGATGGTGATCCGGTGGAGTGTCAAGTTTCATTCACGGACATCGGGGATGACGGTTGGTACTGGGTCATTGCTGTCCCACAAACTTCAGAGTAGAGCGAGTTGAGTTCGCGTGTTGTTCGGGTCGGGTGGTCCGCTCGGAGGTTCGAAGAGGTCCAGCAGCGATCTTCGGTCGAACAGGTTGAGTTGCAGAAGGCGCAGGATCCGGCTCATGCTCCAGGACATCTTGTTGACGAACTTCAGGTAGGCGAGCAGGAGATGGACGCACACGGCGATCCAGATCTGCGTCATGACCGCGTTGGGCGAGGCGCCGACGAAACTCTTGATGCGCAGGTTCTGTTTGATCCACTTGAAGAAGAGCTCGACCTGCCAGCGCGCCTTGTAGATGTCCGCGATGGTCTTCGGGGCGAGGCTGAAGTTGTTGGTCAGGAACTTGTAGTGCCGGCCCGTCTCCGGGTCGCGATAGCCGACCCGACGCAACGGAATCGGGCACCGCTTGCGCCCCTTGACGCTGGTCAGCTCGATGGTCTGGTCCGACGTCACGCCCCGGCCGCGAGCGAACGAGCGCCGCTCCCGAACCGCGTACTTGACCTTGCGCTTCAGGCGGGTGACCAGGAAAACCCCTTGTGCATCAAGGTCCTTTAGCCATCCGAAGTCGAGGTACAGACGGTCCGCCGCCACGATGCTCCCCTTCGGAAGACGAAGCGACCGGGCCACCTCGAGGTCCGAGCCCTTGCCGTCGGTGACGTGCAGGAACGACGGCAGACAGCCCTCGTGGTCGAGACCCACGTGCAGCTTCAACGCACCCTTGGTCTTGCGGTACCGCGCCCAGGGAAACACCTTCAGGCACAGGTCCACGTACGTGGCGTCGAGCGACAACAGCTTGTTCCGGAAACGGAACCCATGCCCCGGCGCCGCCGCCTGACAACGGCTCAGAAGGCGACCGAACAGCGCCTCGTACAGTTCGTGAGGCTGCTCTCTGTTCACCCGCGCCAGCGAAGATCGGGCTACCCGGCCAACGCCGAGATGGTACAGCTTGTGAGCCTGCGCATCCAGGTTCGACACGATGTCTCGCAGACTGCGCCGCCCGGAAAGCTGCGCCATCGCCATCGCTACGAACTGGCCCCAGCGGCTCATCGAGCGCAGCTTGCGTCCCCTGTGATGCCGCCGGGCCTCCCGCTCGAACTCATGTCTCGACACCAGCTTGAGGAACTGGCCAAGTACGGTACTATTGTGCGCCATGGGTCTGGATCTCCTTGCCGTCATTGGCTTTGCTTGAACACCAATCATACGACAAGGCACGGTTCAGACCCAGTGCTGTCCCACAAACTTCAGCGCAGTGCGAGTTGAGTCTGTGCGTTTCTGGGATCAGGGGGTCCGCTCCGGGGTTCGAACAGGTCCAGGAGCGGTCTTCGCGCGAACAGGTTGAGTTGCAGGAGGCGCAGGATTTCGCTCATGGTCCAGGACATCTTGTTGACGAACTTCAGGTAGGCGAGCAGGAGATGCACGCACATGGCGATCCAGATCTGGGTCATGACGGCATTGCGCGAAGTGCCGACGAAGCTCTTGATGCGCAGGTTCTGCTTGATCCACTTGAAGAAGGTCTCGATCTGCCAACGCTGCTTGTAGATGGCCGCGATGGTCTTCGGAGCGAGCCTGAAGTTGTTGGTGAGGAACGCGTAGAACTTCTTCGTGTCGGGGTCGCGATAGCCGACTCGACGCAGCGGAATCGGACACCGGGCGCGGCCTCTGACGCTGGTCAACTCGATGATCTGGTCCGAGGTCACGCCCGTCCCAGGCGCGAACGACCGCCGCTCTCGAACCGCGTACTTGATCTTGCGCTTCAGCCGAGTGACCAGGAAAACCCCTTGTGCATCAAGGGATTTCAGCCACTCGAAGTCGAGGTACAGCCGGTCCGCAGCGACGATGCTTCCCTTCGGCAGACGAAGGGACCGCGCCACCTCAACGTCCGACCCCTTGCCGTCCGTGACTTGCAGGAACGCCGGCAGAAAGCCTTCGTGGTCCAGCCCCACGTGGAGCTTCAGCGCCCCCTTCGTCGTGCGGTACTGCGCCCACGGAAACAGCTCCAGGCACAGGTCCACGTACGTCGCATCCAGCGAGAACAGCTTGTTGTGGAACCGGAACCCGTGCCCCGGCGCCGTCGTACGGCATCGCGCCAGCAAACGACCGAACAACGCCTCGTAGAGACCGGAGGGCTGCTTCTCGTTGACGCGCGCCAGCGACGACCGGGCCACCCGGCCCACGCCAAGGTGGTAGAGCTTGTGAGCCTGCGCGTCCAGGTTCGACACGATGTCGCGCAGGCTGCACCGCCCGGAAAGCTGGGCCGTCGCCATCGCTACGAACTGGCTCCAGCGGCTCATCGAGCGCAGCTTGCGTCCCCTGTGGTGCCTTCCCGCCTCCCGCTCGAACTCATGTCTCGACACCAGCTTGAGGAACTGACCGAGTACGGTACCATTGTGCGCCATGGGTCTGGATCTCCTTGCCGTCATTGGCTTTGTGTGAAAACCAATCATACGACAGGGCACGATTCAGACCCATCCTGACCCTCCGTTTGTGGGACAGCACTGGTTCAGACCCATCCTTCCTCCCCGTTTGTGGGACAGCACTGAGTTTTCGTGGTGCCGGTCCGTGTTGCCAACCACCGCATCCAGGAGTAGGTATACAGCAAACAGCCGCTTCGTCGTCTGCAGGTCGCTCGCAGTCAGACGACTCAATAGACCGAGACACTCCCAAATGTTCGCCAGCGTGTGCCGCTTGTAACGAAACCCCGCACACGGATTGTAAGAGTCCACCGCGATCTCCATTAGCTGGTTGCCATGAACCAGCACCGTTCCAGGCGTCATGAAGGACCTAACGGCCACGCCCCTCTGCCCTTGAAACACGGCTAAGTCGGCCGTGGCGTGAAGGATTCCCAATGCTGCCGCAACTTCCGCAGCGATCTTCTCGGCCCAATGCTCGCCCGTGCCCTCTCGGGGATACTTGAACAGCCACTCGACCTTGGTGCTCGGATCGCGATACCAAAACTTTCTCTTGGTTCCCATGCCCTCCTCGTCCAATACCCAAGCGGGCAGGACGGTGACCACGGGATAGGGGTCAGCCATTGTCTTCCACGACGACTCGCCGCGCAGCAGTACCCTGGCTGCCCAGCAGCGGCACCCGCTCCACCCCGCCGGAGGGCTCGAAGCCGAGGATCTGGCCGTAGAAGCTGAGTTCGGCTTCGAGGGCGCGGACGATGTTCTCGGCGCGGCGGAAGCCGTGCTGCTCGCCCGCAAAGAGGAGGTAGGCGACGGGGACGCCCTTGGCGCGCAGCGCCTCGACCATGGACTCGGCCTGGTTCGGCGGCACGATCCGGTCTTCCGCGCCCTGGAAGAAGATGACCGGGCAGGAGAAGCCGTCGCGGGTGCTGAGCGGCGAGCGCTCTTCGTAGAGATCGCTCCGCTCAGGGTACGGGCCGACCAGGCGGTCGAGGTAGCGCGACTCGAACTTGTGGGTGTCGCGGGCGAGGGCCGCGAGGTCGGCGACGCCGTAGTGGCTGGCGCCGGCGGCGAAGGTGTCCCGGAACGCGAGCGCGGCGAGGGTGGTGTAGCCGCCGGCGCTGCCGCCGCGGATCACGAGCTTCTGCTCGTCGACCTCGCCGCGGGCGGCTAGCCACTCGGCGGCGGCGGCGCAGTCCTCGACGTCGACGATCCCCCAGCGGTCGCGCAGGGACTCGCGGTAGGCGCGGCCGTGGCCGGTGCTGCCGCCGTAGTTCACGTCGACCACCGCGAAGCCGCGCGAGGTCCAGTACTGCACGCCGGGGTCGTAGGCATGCTCGGCGGCGGAGGTGGGGCCGCCGTGGCTCTTGACGATCAGGGGCGGCTTGGCGCCGGCCGGGGCCTGCTCGTCGTCGTTCTTCGGCGGGTAGAAGAAGGCGAAGGCGCGGCGGCCGCCGGCGGACGGGAAGTCGATCGGGCGGCCGGCCGAGAGGTAGCGGGGGTCCGGGGCCGGGCCGGTGGTGGCGAGGACTTCGAGTTCGGGGGCTTCGGGGTTGGTGGAGCGGGCGGCGGAGTCGGCGGCGGCGCCGGCCGCGCTGCCCGGCAGGCGGAGCCGGACGAGCTCGGCGTGCCGGTCCGGCGCGGCGCCGAGGAAGACGGCGGCGTTAGTGGGTGCGGCGCCTGCCCGCAGCCAGGAGATCGAGGTGTAGGGGGTGGGGATGGGGACGGGCGGAGGCGCGGCGTCGGTGGCGCCGGCGGGGAGGAAGAGGAGGCGCCAGGCGCCCTGGTCGCAGCAGGCGGCGACGATGCCCGAGGCGGTGTGGGCGTAGGTGGACATGCCGAAGAGCCAGGGGGGCATGCCGAACTCGGAGTCCCGGGGGTGGAGGGGGTGGATTCGAGGCGGAGGCCGGCGCTGCGCGCCGCATGCGGGCAGGATGCCCGCGTTCCCAGGGGCGGAGGATGCAGAGGCGGCGGTCCAGGCGGGGTCCAGGCGGTAGAGGTTCCACCAGCCGCTGCGGTCGGAGACGAAGGTGAGCCGGCCATGGGCGTCGAAGCCGGGTTGCTGGACCGCCTCGGGCGCGGCGGCGTCGCCGCCGGCGACGAGGCGTGGGGCAACCGGCAGCCCGCTCTCGTCGAGGTCGGCGAGCCGGAGCTCGGTGGCGTCCCAGGGCATGTCGGGGTGGTTCCAGCTCAGCCAGGCGAGCTTCGAGCCGTCGGGCGAGAGCCGGGGACTGCTGTAGAAATCGGCGCCCGAGACGAGTTCGGTGGGCGGCTGCGGGGCGGTGGACCGGTCGGGCTCGGGCGAGTCGGGTGCGGGCAGAGGAATCGCGACCAGGGCGGCGATCTCCTCGCCGCCCGCGGGGTCGGGACGCTCCTGGACGGCGATCAGGCGGCGGCGGTGCGGGTCGGGAGTGAGGTCGGCGTAGTGGGCGCCGTCGGCCGGGGTCAGGGGGATCGGCGGGCCGGCGCCTGCCACGAAGTAGACGCGCTGGTCCTGGAAGTTGACGAAGGCGTGGGGGAACTCGCGCGCGCCGCTTCGCGGCAGCGCGCCTGGTGCGGGCGAGACGCCCGCGTTCCCAGGGCAGAAGCAGAAGGCGCCGCCGCCGTACTCGTGGACGCGGCTGCGGACGTCGTAGCCGGCCTGCGTCAGTGTTTCGGTGGCGCCGTTCGGCCGGCGGCAGACGAGCACGTTGCGCCCGCCTTCGTCGGGGCGCCGCTCGATCCAGCAGACGCAGTCGCCGGCCGCGGCGATGTCGTCGATGCGGCGTGCTCCCTCGGCGACGCCGCGGGCCGAGATCGGCGACGTCCAGGCGCCGTAGGGGGTCGGCTCGCGGTGGCTCGGCCCCACTACTTCGGGCCGATGGCCCCGCTCGAGGACAGGATCGCGCCGGTGAGCGGGTCGTAGACGGCGATGACGAAGGTGTGCTCCCGGCGGCGGAGTTGGAGGGATGTCTGGTAGGTGAAGTACTGGCCCGGCTGCGGTTCCTGGTTGCCGGCGATGCGGATCTTCTCCACCGGCGTTTCCGAGCGGCTGCCGTTCTCGTCCATCACCGTGACGCGGAACTCCAGCTCGTTCTGCCACACGCCGGCTACCGGAAGGAGCGCCACTTCGTCGAGCGGGATCGCGACCTCGACCGGCACAAGCATCTTCCCGCGTCCCCCGCGCTGCGGTTTGCCGAAGCGCACGCCGAGCGGTTTGGCGCTGGGCGGATTGCCGAACAGCAGAGAGCCCTCGACCATCATCGTGACCTCGGCGCCGCGCGACATGTCCACATAGCCCTCGCGCGAGCGCACCCTGTACTCCGGGTAACCCACCAGCCGCACGTCGATGTCGTGGACCTCGTCGTCCTCGCGCCGCTGCGGCTCGAAGCCGAGCCAGTAGTAGGAGCGGGTGTCCGCCACCACGTCGGCGAGCGCCGTGTCGCGTCGAGAGTTGATCATCGGCACGCCGCCGGTTGCGTGGGCCAGCAGTTGGAGGGTGCTGTGCTGGAGCAGCTCCCGTTCCTGGAACGCGCCGGCGCCCCGGGACGGGTCGCCCGCTGAGTTGCCGTCGATTCCCGCCGACGCACCCAGGGAGAACTGCGGGCGGAATCCCGGCACGTCGACCGGGTAGAGGGTGTAGCCGATCAGGTTCGCGGCGGAGACGAGGGGGCCGTAGAGGTCGTCCTGGCTCATGAGCCGGGAGTCGGACGAGGCGCCGAGGCTCGCGGCGACTATGCCGCGATCGGCGATCGTGTAGAGCGCCGGCGATTCGGGCCAGCCGCCCGCAAGCAGGAGCATGACCTTGCGCCCCGGGCGGTTGGCGAAGCTGCGCAGGGTCGCCACGGCCGCGAGCACGGAGCGCTCCAACTGGCTCTCCAGGTTCGTCGCGTAGCGCAGCTCGGTGCCGCGCAGGCTGTTGCGCAGCACGTCCTCGGGCAGTTGGACGCCGCCCTCCTCGGCGAACCGGTTGGCGATCGCACGCAGGTTCGCCTGCTCAGTCCGTTCCTGGTCACTCGTGCGCAGCTCGCCGATGCGCATCAGGCCGAACGTCTTGCGGCGGCGGGCCTGCCGCAGCGCTTCCGACAACTGGCTCGGCGAGTTGGTCCAGGTGGTGAGCATGGCGACCGACTTGCCGTCGAAGGCGACGGCCGCCACCCGGTCGGCCGGCCCAAGCTGCGTCAGATCGTCCTCCAGGCGATCGAGCACACGGTCCCGGTCGCGGCCGATGGAGAAGAAGTCGTCGATGAAGAGGAGGAAGCTCGTGCCCACCGGCGCGTTCGGGTCCAGGTTCGGCACGCCGGCGATGTCGGCGCCCGCCGTCTCCCTGGCCAGACCCTCCTCGATCTCCGTGAAGTAGTTGATCGGCGTCGGCTCGCCGTCGACCAGGAGTTCGAAGTCCGACGCCTTCAAACCGTGGATGCGGTTGCCCTGCTTGTCGGTGACCACGACCTCGATGTTCACGACCCGGACGTCGATCACCTCCGAGAACACGGCCGGGAGGTCGTCCTGCTGGGCCGGGACCGGGGCCGCGGCCGCAAGCAGCACCAGCGCGGCGACAATCCAGGGCACGTCGAATGTTCGTCTGGGCTTCGTCATGGTCTCGGTTTCCAACTTGGTTACTTCTGGTTAGGTCAGCGGGGGAAGAAGACTATACGGACACGGCCATTGCCGGTGGCAAGGCCTGCTCGGGAGAACCCCGCCGGGCATGGCTCCATTCCGTCTCGGGGGTGGTCGGGGGTGGTCTGCAATCCTCGACTGCAACTGGAGCCTCGTGCCAACATCGGCACATGAAGGCCGGCGACATCATCTCGCGGTTCCGGGTCCACGGTGCGCTTCCCGGCCTGCCGGGCGAGCTGCCGTTGCCGCTGTACCGCGCCCAGGACATCGGCGCCCGGTCGTGGGTGCTGGTTCAGCGCTTCCCCGAGGATGCGCCGCACGCGGAGGTGGAAGCCGCCGCGGAACGCGCGGAGGCGCTGGCCGCGGCCAAGGGTGAAGAGGGACACGGCTTCCCGCGCCTGGTCGATCGGTCGTTCGATCCGCCGGCGCTCCTCGCCTGGTCCCTGGGCGGAGGCGAGACGATCCGCCAGCGACTCCAGCGCTCTCCGCTCAGCCCCGAGCAGGCCGCCGACACCGGCCTAGCGCTCGCCCGTGCACTGCGCGATGTGCACCGGGCCGGCGTGGTTCACGGCGGCCTGCGTCCGGCGAACGTCCAACTGCAGGACGGCGGCAGGCTCGGCCTGCTGGCGCCGTCGAGCCTGGGGCCGGTGACGCTGGCGGTGGCCAGCGAAGCCGCCGAATCGCCGAGCCTGTGGACCGCGGCCTACCTTTCGCCCGAGCAGATCGACGGGGCGGAGGCGGCGATCACCGGCGCCCCGGTGCAGTTCACGACCGCGGACGACGTGTGGACGTTGGGCGTGGTGCTCTATGAACTTGCCACGGGGGAATTACCCTTCCTTGCCAACACCTACGCCGCGATGAGACGCGCCGTCGCCGTCCAGCCCGTGGACCTGGCCGCCACCCTTCCGGGCAGCGCGCCCGAGGCCTTCGAGGCGGTGTTCGCTGCCGCCCTCGACCGGGACGCGGACCGTCGCCGGGCCGCACTGGACGACGTGATCGGCCGGCTGCGCCAGGTCAAGGACGAGCTCTTCCCGCGCGTTCGGCCGGCGGTCGACAGCGTGGCCCGTACGCACGCACGCAAGACGGCAGCCGCCACCGATCGTTCCGCCGCCAGCCCGGCCGACCCCGAGTGGCAATCCGCGATCTCGCGGATCAGAGACCGACGCCGCCGCCTCGCCCGCGAGCGCGCGGCCCCGGCACTGTGGCGCGTGCTGACCGGTCCGCTGCTGGCGCTGCTGTTGACCGCTGCGGCGGTAGCAGCGTGGCTTTTGCTCTGAGCCGCGACGAATCGGCCCCCGACACCAAAACAAAAGCGGGCCCGGAGGCCCGCTTTCAGAGAAGTCGCTTGACGCGACGGTCAGGCGGCTTCGGCGGCGCTGACAGTCACGGTGACCGTGCCGTCGTCGGCCTTCATGGCCTCGCCCGTGACCTTGGCGGCCTTGCCGCCGAGACCCTCGAGGGTCTTGATCGCATCGGCGTCGGAGCCGCCGCGGTCGATCTTGACGACATCGTCGCCGACCAGGAGACCCATGTCGTTGCCCTTCTCCAGGCAGGTCACGGCGCAGCCGGCATGACCGGCGCCCTTCTGACCGTCCCCGAAGCAGACCATGTCGAGGACCTCGCCGGTCCAGGTGTCACCAGCCAGCGCCGGGGCGCCGACCATCAACGAAAGAGCCAGAACCGCAAATAGTGCCTTCTTCATGCCAAATCCTCCAGTTGCCTCTCGTTGTTTCGAGGCGGGGGGTAGTTGTCAGTTGTGCTGGACAGGCTAGCACAGCAGAGAGGGGGCAAGGGGCTCGGGCTCGCCGCTTCGCGGCATCGCGCTTGATGCGGGCCGGAAGGCCGGCGCCGCTTTGAACGGCCAGCCGAGGCCCAGCCCCCTATGCCATAGTCCGCGGCCATGATCCAGTTGAACCGCTATTCCGCTCGCATCACTCAGGACAAGTCCCAGGGGGCGTCGCAGGCGATGCTCTACGGGGCCGGCCTGACGCCCGAGGACATGGCGAAGCCGCAGGTCGGGATCGCCAGCGTCTGGTACGAGGGCAACACTTGCAACATGCACCTCCTGGAGCTCGCCGCGGCGGCCAAGGAGGGCGTCGACGGGACGGGTTGCCTGGGCCTGCGGTTCAACACGGTCGGGGTCTCGGACGGCATCTCGATGGGTACGGACGGGATGAGCTACTCGCTCCAGTCGCGGGATCTGATCGCCGACTCGATCGAGACGGTGATGGCGGCGCAGTGGTACGACGCGAACATCTCGATCCCCGGCTGCGACAAGAACATGCCCGGCTGCATGATGGCGATCGCGCGGCTCGACCGCCCGTCGCTCGTGATCTACGGCGGCACGATCCGGTCCGGCGAGTTTCGCGGCGCCAAGATCGACATCATCTCCGCCTTTCAGAGCTACGGCGAGGCGATCAGCGGCGCCCTGAGCGAGGAGGACCGCCAACGAATCGTCCGCCGCGCCTGCCCCGGCGCCGGCGCCTGCGGCGGCATGTACACCGCGAACACGATGGCGGCGGCGATCGAGGCGCTCGGCATGTCCCTGCCCTACAGCTCGTCGACGCCCGCCGTAGCGGACGAGAAGCTGGAGGAATGCCGCCGCGCCGGCGCCGCGGTGAAGAACCTGCTCGAACGGGACATCCGGCCGAGCGCGATCATGACCCGCGCGGCGTTCGAGAACGCGATGGTGCTGATCACCGTGCTCGGCGGCTCGACGAACGCGGTTCTCCACCTGCTGGCGATCGCCCATTCGGCGTGCGTCGACCTTTCGATCGACGATTTCCAGAAGGTCAGCGACCGGATTCCCTTCCTGGCCGACCTGAAGCCATCGGGCCGTTACCTGATGGAGGACCTGCACGATGTCGGCGGCACCCCGGCCGTGCTGCGGATGCTGCTCGACCGGGGGCTGATCGACGGCGACTGCCTGACCGTCACCGGCCGCACGCTGGCCGAGAACCTGGCCTCGCTGCCGGATCTCGCCGCGGGGCAGGATGTCGTGCTGCCCTTCGACGAACCGATCAAGTCCACCGGCCACCTCCAGATCCTGCGCGGCAACCTGGCCCCCGAGGGCGCGGTGGCGAAGATCACCGGCAAGGAGGGTGAGCAGTTCGCCGGTCCGGCCCAGGTCTACGACTCGGAGGAGGCGATGGTCGAGGCGCTCGAGCGCGGCGAGATCCGCGCCGGTTCGGTGATCGTCATCCGCTTCGAGGGCCCGAAGGGCGGTCCGGGCATGCCCGAGATGCTCAAGCCGACCTCGGCGCTGATGGGCGCCGGCCTCGGCGACCAGGTGGCGCTGGTCACCGACGGCCGCTTCTCGGGGGGCTCCCACGGCTTCCTGATCGGCCACGTGGCGCCCGAGGCCCAGGAGGGCGGCCCGCTCGCCCTGGTGAGCGACGGCGACCGGATCGAGATCGACGGCGTGCGCAACACGATCGACGTGGCGCTCGACGAGGCCGAGCTGGAGGCCCGAAGGAAAGCCTGGGAGGCGCCGCCGCTCAAGGCGAAGCGGGGCACGCTGCACCGCTACATCAAGACCGTGAGTTCCGCGTCGACCGGCTGCATCACCGACGGCTGAGCCCCTCCGTGACGCCGATGGCGCTTTCGAACGGGTACTGGACCCCCATCCGCCGGCGGACCTCGTCCATCAGTTCGAGCAGGGCGATCGATTCGGCGTGGGGCAGCAAGGGGCTCTCGAGTGCGCCTTCGCCCAGGAGACGTTCGACCTCCAGGGCCTGGTACTCGTAACCGTTGGCGAGGAAGGCGAACTCAGCGGTCGCAGCGCGGCGGGCGCCGCGGTGGAGCACTGCGCGCTGGGCGCGCCAGAACCGGGGGATCTCGATGCGGCCTTCGGTGCCCTCGATCACGGCGGTGTGATCGGTGTGGCGGCTGACGGAGCTTTCGAGGTGCGCCTCGGCGCCGGAGGGGAACCGCAGGGTCATGTTGCAGTGCTGGTCGACACCTGTCGGTGCGAGTTCCGCCTCGACCTCGAGTTCCGGGGCTTCGGGGCCGATCACCGCCTGGCCGAAGACGAGTGTGGCGAGCGAGAGGGTGTAGCAGCCGATGTCGAGCATACTGCCGCCCGCGAGTTCGGGGGCGTAGAGCCGGCTCTTCGGATCGAACGGGGCCTCGAAACCGAAGGAGCAGGCGAGGCGCCGGGGTTCGCCGATCGCGCCCTCGGCCAGCCAGCGCGCGACGTGGCGGGTCGCCGGCAGAAAGCGGCTCCACATGGCCTCCATGAGCAGAACGCCGTGCTCCCGGGCGATGCGGCACATCGCACGGGCCTCCGAGGCGTTAACGGTGAGCGGCTTCTCGCACAGGACCGCCTTGCTCTGCCGGAGCGCCAGCGCCGCGTGCTCCAGATGGCCGGGATGGGGCGTGGCGACGTAGACGGCATCGACCGCCTCGCTACGCGCGAGCTCGCGGTAGGTCCCCGCCTCGGCGGCGGCGTAACCGCGCTCGGCATTGAAGGCGCGGGCGCGATCCGGGTCGCGGCTGCCGGTGGCGGTCACGTCGTGACCGTCCAGCGCATCGATGGCGGTGGCGAAGGAGCGCGCGATGGCGCCGGGACCGAGGATGCCCCAACGAACGGCCACGGCTACACCTGCCCCCGCAGCGCCTGGAGGACCAGGTCCCGGGCGCGGCGCGGCTCGTAGATGAACACCCGGCGCACCTTCGGCCCGACCTGATAGCGGAACCGCGCGAGCCGCCCGGCGAGGCCGCTGTGCGGCCGCGCGACGGTCAGCGCGTAGTGCGCTCTCGAGCGGCCGGCGCCCTCCGCCAGGCGGCGCAGCTCGTCCGGGGACAGTTGGCTCCAGTTCACGCAGGGACCGAGGGGGGCGACCAGATCGCCGCCGTAGGGGCGGACGGATTCGACCTGGAAGCCGGTGCGGATCAGGCGACCCAGGTCGCGGGAACGGATGGCGTGGGCGCAATCGCCCGCGGTCGGTGGCAGCGGCAGCCGGTCGAATCGTCGGGCCGCGGCCGGGAGACGGCGGAAGGCCGCCGCGGCGGCGGCGCCGGCGCGGCCGTTCCACTGGTGCCGGGCCGGACCGACGTAGTCGTCCACGATCAGCCGGCCGCCGGGTTCGAGGGCCTCGAGCACGGCGATGAGGAGGCGCTCGAGCCGCAGGTGGGCGGAGAATCCGCCGATGCAGCAGACCGCCTGGTAGGCGGCCGGGGGGAGTGCGGGGCGGCGGGGGTCGAGGATGAGGCGCCGGATGGCGGCGGATGCGGGCGAGACGCCCGCGTTCCCAGGAGAGGCGGCGATGTCGACATGCGCGGCGAAGCCGGTGCGGAGGAACTCGGCGGCCCAGGTGTCGTCGCCGACGAGGAGGACGCGGTCGAAGGGGTCGGCGGGGGCGTGCTCGGCGATCCACTCGCCCGGGGCGGGGCCGGCGGCGGCGGCGCGGACGGGGGCGGGGAGGCCCCATGCGGGCGGCTCGGGCTCGCCGCTTCGCGGCATCGCACTTGATGCGGGCGAGACGCCCGCGTTCCCAGGTCCGGATGCGGGCGAGGCGGACACGAGCCCAGGAGATGCGGGCGAAGCGGGCACGACCCCAGCGGTCCCGGGGCCGGGGCCGAGTTGTTCGAGGCGTTCTTCGACCTGCTCTCGCCACTGGAGGCGGAAGTACAGGGCGTGCTTGCGTTCGGAGCAGGTGCGGCAGGTGCCGCACGGGTTGCCGGTGCGCAGGCCGTCGGTGATCGAGGAAAGAAGCGGCGAGCGCTCGACTTCGGCGAGCGTCGTCTCGGGGTAGAGGCCGATCGGCTGCTCTTCCCAGAAGATGCACGGCGAGACGGCGCCGTTCGGCCGCACGACCACGGTGTGGCGGGGCCAGGCGCAACCGCCGACCGCGGTCCGGACGCGGCCGCGCAGGCGGCGGCGATCGTAGAGCCCGGCGCGCCAGCGCAGCAGGTGGCCGCGGAGCCCGATCGCGGCGCCGTCGTCGAAGTCGGGGTAGGAGACGAGCCGGAGGCCCCGGGCGGCCGCGTCTTCGGCGGCCGCGGCCAGCTCGGCCCGCAGGGCGCCCGGATCCTCACCGTCGAGGAGTTCGTCCTCGGCGGTGACGTGGGCGGTCGGCGCGACGAACCGGACGTCGAGCTCACTGGCGCCGACTTCTTCGGCGAAGCGCGGCAGATCGGCGAGGTCGGCGCGGTTCGTCTGCATCCACACGAAGATCAGCCGCAGGCGGGTGGCGGCGCCACGCCGCACGTCGTTCAGAAGATCGAGAGAGCGCATCAGCCGGGCGAACGTGGCGCCGACCCGGATCGTCTCGTAGGTCTCGGCGTGGGTGCCGTCCATCGACACGCCGACCGTCTTGACCCCCGCCTCGCAGATCGCCTCCGCCTTGGGCGGGGTGAGCGGCAGCAGGTTGGTGGGGAACCAGAGGTCCGGAATGCCGTAGCTCCCCGCCTCGCGCATGATGTCGATGAACTTCGGGTGAACCAGGGGCTCGGCGGCGCATCCGAGAGCGACCCGGTGGGCGCGCGGGAAGAGGTCGGCCGCGACCTGGCCGAAGGTCTCGAGCGGCATCATGCCGGTGCGCGACAGGTTCCGGTCGAAGGGCAGGAACTGCAGCCGGTCGACCGCGGAGAAGTAGCACATCTTGCACTTCAGGTTGCAGCGCTCGGTGGTGTCGAGGATGACCTCGAGCGGTCGGCGACGGAAGGGGGAGGTGGGGGTCACGATGTCAGAGGCGGATTCCGCCTGCGGCGGATGCGGGCAAGATGCCCGCGTTCCCAGGGCCGGAGGGGGGAGCGGGCCACGACAGGGCCGCCAGCATTGCCGCGCACACGCCGCGGCCGGAACTCCTTTGGCGCCACACGGCGGCGATGCTAACCGGATCGCGCTCGCCACGGCGCCACGCGGCCTGCTCCGCCGCGATCGCATGGGCCAGGGGACCGGCACGGTGGGCGGATGAAACCCGGCCGTAGGCGCCGTCTTCGGACCAGCTCCGGAGGCTCGGAATGGGCGTGCCGACGATCGTCGCGCCCACGGAGAGCGCCTCGCAACCGGCGTGGGGGGCGCCCTCCCAACGCGAGGAGAAGACGATGGAGCGGCTGCCGGCGAGCGCCTCGGCCAGCACCGGCGGGTGCTGAGGACCGCGGTAGACGACCCCAGGGAACCGCCCGCACAGTTCCCGGAAGTGCTCTTCGCCGCCGGCGCCGAAGATGTGGACCGGTTGTTCCTCCTCGTCGCCGGCGGCGGCGAGATAGCGGGTCAGCGCCGCAGCCAACAGAGGCGCGTTCTTCTGGGGGTCGTCCCAGCGGCCGACCGCCACCAGGCCGCGGCGCTCCCGTTCGAGGTCGGGAAACTCGCAGAAGACCCTGTTGATCGCGAGCGGCGCCACGTGGACCCGTTCGGCGTGGTCGCCGGCGCCGGCCTTGCGCAGGAAGCGGCGGAAGTGGTCGCGCGACTCCGCGTTGCCCAGGATCAGCACGTCGGAGAACCTGGCGCTACGCAGGAACTCGGCGTCCTGCGGATCCCGGCGCTGGAACGAGCGCAGGTAGCGAAGCCCGAGCCTGGCCAACTGCCGGCGGCGCCGGCGCCGGTCGGAGGTTCCGGCATAGACCGTCCGTCTCATCGTCGCGAGCGGAAAGGCCCGCAACCCCATCTGCCCGTCCGAGTCCCCCATGGCGATCGTGCGCACACCGATACCCACCAGCAACTCGAGCAGGCCGGACATCTGGTGGAAGGAGGGCAGGATCGCGACGGTGACCTTGAGATCGAGCCAGAACTCCCGGTTCGCCAGCCCCTCGCCGAGCGGCGGGCAGAAGGTCGGCACGGGGAAGCCGTCGTCAGAGGACTGAGGGCAGACAACGAATGCCTCGTGGCCGAGCTCTTCCAGGCCGCGGATGTACTCCTCGAACCGGAACGAGCACTGGCTCAGGGGCGTGCCGTGGTTCCAGACAACGGCGATCCGCATGATGCGCGACGCTACAGGACGGGAGCGGGGAGGGGAACGTGTCGCTGAGTGGGCTTCAGTCGCACCTGAAGGCCATGGTGTCGATCCCGGTCGCTGCCTTCTCACCCTGCCGGTTGTAGTGGCTCCAATAGTGCCCGTTGCCGTCTGTGACGTACAGATTGAAGGCCACGTCAGTGACCGGGCCCACGAAGACCCAGCGGTGACCGTTGAGGTGGCATCCGTCGAGCACCTTGATCAGGACCTCCGCGTTGCCGCGGCTGAAGAACCAGAGCAGACCCGACTCGGACGAGGCCCAGATGCCGGACTTCGCCTCACCGACCTCGCCAGCCGGCGTCTCGTAGCACATGTGCACCTCGTAGCCCCCGTCGAAAACGAGCGGCGTGGTCTCCGGACGGCAACTCGTATATCCAGGTCCCGTCGGCGGGTCGGGATACGGATCGCGCGGAACCGGATACAGATAGCGCACGGCGTCGCGGTCATCGCTGTTGAGCGCGGCGCCGCGGCCGTCGCCGTGGACCCTCGCGCGCATCAGCGCCTGGGCGGTCACGGCGTCACAGGAGCCGCTGGCGCGATCGCCGCAAGAGTGGGATATTCCCAACACATGGCCGAGCTCGTGGGCCATGACTTCCTCGTGGGCCTTGCGCGGATTCGAGTTCGAACTCACCCACTCCTGGTAGCCGTCCTGGGTGGTCACGTTCGACTCGACGATCGCGAGCGCCTCGTCCGATTCGTTGCCCGGAATCCTGTGCGGCGGGGCGGAGCCGTCGCAGTAGAAGAAGGTGTAGGTGATCGCGATCACGCCGCCACCGCCACGTTCGTAGGACCCTGGAATCTCGTCGAACGGATCCTCGTAGGAGATCGAGTTCACGCCGTCGACATCGTCGATCAGGAACTCCTTGCTCGATGTGCCCTCAAGGACCAGGTTCACACGGCTCTCGGGATCGTTGTTCCAGGCCCGGATGGCGGTGCGCACCTCGAACAGGCCGCCGCCGGGCACCCCCGGCTGACCGCTCGCCTGGACGGTCACGCCGACGCTCTCGCCGCGGTCGAACTCTCGCCACCGGATCGGCAGGCCGTCGTGGAGGCACGACGCGGGACTCCGGGTCACCCGGAACGGCTCGGCGACCGCGAGGGGCCCGTCCGGCCAGCCGGCGTCGAAGTAGTCGGCCGGCCGCTCGACACCCGCCGCGCGGTCCGCGATCCAGCGGCGAAAACGGGCCGCGTCGCGCGGTCGGCGGCTTCGGGCTCGGAGCAGTACGCGTTCCCCCACCCGGACCTCGAAGAACAGGCCCAGGGCGAACTCGACCGGGCGGTAGGCATCGTCCACCGGATCGAGGAAGAGCAAGACCCGGTCCCCCTCGGCCAGCATGGGCAGGCCGAGGATCTTCATCGCCACGCCGTCCGGGCCTACGCCGCCCGGCTGGCGAACGAGGATCGTGCCGCCCGGCACGAAGCCCTTCAGCACCTCCGCGACCTCGACCGCGTAGTCCCGGACCGGCCGGCGTCCCGCGAATGCCGGCGTAACGGACCGAACCTCGCCGAACACGATCACCTGGGAACGCTCGACCATCGACTCGTCGGTCGGCAGGACGTAGACGATCGCCGCCGCCGGAGGCGCACAGATGGACACCGCGAGCAGCAGCGCAACTGGAACTACTCGCGGCATGGGAACGCGGACGTGTCTCTCCTGGGAGTTGCCGTTTCGCCCTGTCTGTTGCGGTGCGACCAGGG
Source organism: Candidatus Multivorans sp. (assembly GCA_965247095.1). GTDB lineage: Bacteria > Acidobacteriota > Thermoanaerobaculia > Multivoradales > Multivoraceae > Multivorans. Next base: position 3,151,945 of record OZ251997.1, read on the forward strand.
GTCACCCTCCCCGTCCGTCACGTAGAGATTGAAGGCGACGTCGGTCACCGGCGCCACGAACACCCAACGGTGGCCGTTGTGGGCGCAGCCGTCCAGCACCTTGACCAGCACTTCCGCGTTGCCGCGGCTGAAGAACCAGAGCAGGCCGGATTCGCCGGAAGCCCAGATGCCGCCCTTGCCGTCGCCGATTTCGCCGGCCGGCGTTTCGTAGCAAAGGCTGACGCTGTAGCCGCCGTCGAACACGAGCGGCGTGGTCTCGGGCTCGCAGTCGGTGTAGCCCTCGTCGACTGGCGGCTCGGGATCGGGGTCGGGGTCCGGGTCGGGGTCGGGGTCGGGGTCGGGGTCGGGATCCGGGTCGGGGTGGTCGACGGCGAGCCGGATGCCATAGGCCTTGATGTCCGGATCCGTGTCGGCCTCCCACTCCGACCAATCGTCGTCCTCCTCCGAACGCGCCCGGAAGGCGCGCCTGCCGCCGCCAGGCCCGTTCTCGTCAACCATCAGGAACTTCGTGTTCTCCGGCGGGGTTCCGCGCAGCCACGAGACGGCGACCCAGACAGGGCCGCCATCGAGTTCCAGTCCCACCAGATCGTCTGCGAGTTCGAAGCAGGCGTAGGTCCCGGCCTGGAGTTGTCCCGTGACGTTGAACGCGGCCAGCAGGGAGTTCGGCGTACTGCCGGCGCCGGAGTAGAAGTTGAGCGAAAAGTCCACGTCGGCGCTCGTGTCGTCCACCCCGCGCCCCATGCAGATGACCGCGTACTCGACCGTCCCAGCCCGCGGCAAACGGAAGCTCTGGGCCAGCTCGAACTCGAAGAGCGGCTCATCGGTCGTGTCGTCGACCAGGTACAAGGCCGCCTCGAGATCGTCGTCGTCGTACTGGTAGACCTCGGTGGCCGGCTGCGGGACGCCGACCGCATCCTGGCGTACCGACCGCACGTCGCGGGCACGCACCGAGACGGGAACATCGGCGGCTCGCTCGATGAGACCCGAGTGAACCGCCCCGACCCGCACCGGCGGTTCCGAGGCGACCGGCGCCAGCAGGTCGCGGCCTTCCTGGGCCGCGAGCGGCGCCGCGGACGTAGCAAGCAGCGCGGAAAGAAAGACGAAAGAACAGCGATCCAGGTTCAGGCGCACCACGACGATTCCTCCTCGGTGTCGGTCAACGGTCATCTGCCCGGCAACGATGCACGCGGCATGCCAGGCCGCCGGTCTCATCGGGGCGACTGTGATGCGATGCTCAGGGATCCGAACTCCAGCAGGGCGCTACAACGTGACGACTCTCAGGCCACCGGGGCAGAACACTCGAAGGCCTCGACATCCTGGATGGGCTGGAACGGCGTGCCGGCGGGGTTCTCGTAGGTCCTCTCCTCGCCGGTCTCGCTGTCGGTGACCGTCATCGTCACGGCGACGTCCGTGAGTCCGCCGGCGAACACCCAGCGGTGGCCGTTGAGCTCGCAGCCGTCGAGCACCTTGATCACCATCTCCACGTTGTTCGGACCGAAGAACCAGTAGAGGCCCGTATCCCGGGTGAGCGGCCAGGCCGTGGCGTCGCCGCTGCCGTCATCCGTTTCCCAACGGGCGCGGACCGCGAAGCGACCGCCCTCGAGGCAGAGGGTGAGGTCGTCGGCCTCGCAGGCGCCGCCTTCGTCCTGCGGCAGCGCGACCCGGCCGGGACGAAGCGCCCCGGTGAAGCGCTCGGCGAACCGGGACGTCCGGTTCGTGCCTCCGCGCACAGACTCCATCTCCCCGGGCAGCAGCAGGTACCGGCTCTGGCCGTACAGGTTCCGGCCCTGGGAGCAGACGGCGAAGGACTCATTGTCCTGAACCGGCCGGAAGGGAGTGCCCGGCGGGTTGTAGTACGTCGCGGCGACTCCGGTTTCGGAGTCGATCACGGTCATGACGACCTTGACGTCGGTCAGGCCGCCGGCGTACACCCAGAAGCGCTCGTTGAACGCGCACCCGTCCAGGACCTTGACCACGAGTTCGATGTTGTCCGGAGAGAAGAACCAGAAATCGCCGGTGTCGTTGGTCAACGGTTCGGCATCGCCCCGGTCGCTTTCCCTGCCGGTCTCCCACCGCACTTCGACCCGGAAGCGTCCGTCGTTCAGACACAGCGTGTCATCGTCCTCCACGCAGCCTTTGACCTCGGCGAAGGTCGTGGCGCCCGCTTCCGGCGTCGGTTCGGAGATGCCGCGGTTGTTCCGCGCCACGACCTGGTAGCCGCGGTAGGTCGCGGGCGGGATGTTCTGGATCACCACGGAGGTGCTGTTGCGCTCCAGGGTGGCGATGCGCTCGAAGTCGCTGTCGACCATCCGCTCGTAGATGTCGAAGGCTCTCTCGTCGCCGGAACGGTCCTGCCACCGGAGTTCGAGTTCGTTCTGGCTGATCGCGGTGACGGTCAGATCGGTGGCCGCCGCCGGCCCCACCGGACCGACCGGACCGATCTCCGGGTAGAGAGCGCGCACCGCGTTCCGGTCGTCGGCGTTGAGCACGGCCCCATCGATCCGGCTTCCGACCCGCGCCCGCATGAGCGCCGTGCGCTTCAACTCCGTGTCGCAGGGACTGTTGGCCCCCTCGTCGCAACTGTGGCCGATACCCAGGACGTGGCCCAGCTCGTGGGCCATGATCTGGGCGTGGGCGAGGCCGGCATCCGGCACGAGGGCCAACCAATCCCGGTACCCGTCCTGGGTCGTGATGTTCGCCTCGACGAACTCGTAGGCCTCCACTCTCCCCAGGCCCGGGATCGGGTGCGGCGGGGCGGATGCACCGCAGAAGAAGTATCCGTACGTGATCGCAAGGACCCCGCCCACCGAGGGAAGGAACGAGCCGGGAATCTCGTCTAGGGAATCCTCGAAGCTGATCCCGTTCTCGTTGTCCGAAGCGAGCGGGAGTTCGTCATCCGACAGGCCGCTGCGAACCAGGCGCGCCCGGCTTCTCGGGTCCTGGTTCCAGGCCCTCATTCCAGCCAGGACCTGCGCATGACCGTTGCCTGGCGCGCCGGGCTGGCCCCGGCGCTGGACCACCAGCCCCACGCTCTGACCCCGGTCGAAGTTGCGCCAGCGAATGCGGGTACCCGGCTTTTCGCAGCCGCCGGGGGCCGAGATCAGACGGAAGTCCGAAATGACCGTGGCCAGGCCCTCCGGCAGGTCGGTCGCGAAGTAGTCGGGCGCGCGCTGATCCCCCGCCGCGCGGTCGGCGATCCAGCGGCGGAAGCGGACGGCGTCGCGCGGGACGGCGCCTTGCGCGCCTTGCCGAGCGGCCTGGTCGCCCGGCATCGGCAACACCAACTGCTCCGTCGAATCGCGCAACAGCAGCATCCGTTGGCCGGCCGGCACCTCGAAGAAGATCCCGAGCGCGAGTTCAACGCTGCGGTAGACGCCCTCGACCGGATCGAGGAAGAGCAGCGCCCGGTCTCCCTCGGCAAGTACCGGCGCACCGATCACCCGGCCGGCAAGGCCGCCCGGACCGAGGCCGCCGGCCTGCCGGACGACGATCGTGCTGCCGGGCACGAAGCCCTTCAGCACTTCCTCGACCTGGAACATGAGGTCGGTGGCGGGAGGTCCTCCAATGGGCGCCGGCTCCGTGGCCAGAACCTCGCCGAAGACGATGACCGGCGACCGCGTAACCATCGCCTGGTCGGTCGGCATGACGTAGACGGTCGCCGCCGCCGGCGCCGCCACGATCAGCAGGACGGCGAGCCCGGGCAGCAGCGCGAGAAGCCGCTTACTGGGCGGCAAGACGCTGCCGCGACGCATTCGTGAAGCCCATCCGGGCTGCCCGCTGGCAGTCCTGCCGCTCCGGCGGCCGGAGCGAAGAGACATGTCGATTAGACGATGGGTGAACATAGGTCAAACCCGCGCCCAGACCACGGAGCGCAGGGCGAAAGCCGCCGGATTCTAGCATTTTCACGTGTTTTACGGTGTTCTTGAGCGAGGAACACTGGTTTCAACGCGCGCCGGCGCGGCCGGATTCCGGCTCAGGACTGCTAGGACAGCAGCCGGGCGGCCCGAGCGGTCAGGTCGTCGAGCCTGGCGCCGAGTTCGAGCCGGGCCGCCTCCCGCTCGGCGTCGGTCGATCCGCGATCGAGCACCATCGGTTCCCCGACCGCGACCGCCACCCTGGTGAACGGGGCGCCGACGATCATGCGGTCCCAGCTCCTCAACCTCAGACCGCGGTCCGCGGCGAGGCCGGCGGGGACGATCGGCGCGCCGGACATGGCCGCCAGCACGATGCTCCCGGCTTTCGGCCTGCGCGCCGGCCCGCGCGGACCGTCGGGCGTGAGCAACAGGGTCGACCGATGCTTGACGAGCTCGCGGTAGAGGGAGAGCACCGCCTCGCGGCCGCCGCGGGAGGTCGAGCCGCGGGTGACGCGGATGCCCCAGGCCCGCGCGACCCGAGCAGCCAACTCACCGTCGTCGGAGTGGCTGGAGAGGATGGAAACCGGTCCACCGGCCGGCAGCAGGCGCCGGCGCACCAGCAGCAGGGAGAGCGCCAACTGCTCGTGCCAGCAGGCGAGCATGGCCGGCGGCTCGAGCGCGCGGTCGAGGTGCTCGGCGCCTTCGAGGCGGTGCAGGCGGTAGCTGGCGGTGAGGGTCTGGGAGAGGAGACGGACCAGGACCGCCGCCGCGGGCAGGGCGGCGCCGCGTATCTTCAACCGATGCCGGCGGCGTAGTTGAGCACATCGCCGACGGTCTCCATGGCGGCGGCGTCTTCGTCGCTGATCTCGATGTCGAGGGCCTCTTCGAGTTCGATCAGCAGTTCGAGCTGCTTGGGAGAGTCGATGCCGAGGTCGGCCACGAGGTCGAACTCGGGCCGCAGCTCGCCTTCGTCCCGGCCGCTGGCCCGTGCCAGTACCTTGCTCGCCGCTGCACGTGGATCCATTGCTCCTCAGCTCCTGTGCCCAACCGTGGCTGCCAAGTCCGGCGAGGCCGGGTCAGAAGTCGGCCGCTAGTTCGCCGCGAAGGTACTGCTCGCGGAGGGACCGCCGCCGGACCTTGCCGCTGGTGGTGCGCGGAATCCTACCCCGGCGCACCAGGAGCAGATCGGCGAGCTGGATGCCCAGGGCGCGGCCGACGCTGCGGCCGACTTCGCTCCGCAGCAGGGCGGTGCTGCCGCGGTCGCCGCCGGTCTCCATCACCAGGATCGCCCGCTCGCCGTGCGGCGCGTCGACCGAGAAGGCGGCGGCGCGCTCGCGACCGCCGGCGCCGAGAACGGACTCGGCCACCCACTCGATCTCGTGCGGCATCACGTTCGAGCCGCCCAGGATGAGCAGCTCCTTGGTGCGGCCGGTGATGTGGACCTCGCCGGCAGCGCTCAGGAAGCCGAGGTCGCCGGTGTAGAGCCAGCCGTCGCGCAGCACCTCGGCGGTCGCTTCCGGGTCGTTCCAGTACCCCAGCATCAGGGAGGGCGACCGCAGCCGGATCTCGCCCACTTCGCCCGCCGGCAGCGGGCGCCCGTCGGGCGCCGCGATCTCGATATCGGTGCGGTCCATCGGCGGGCCGTTCGACGTCACCTCCGGTCCGCCGCCGGACGGCGCCGCGGTGTGCAGGCCGTCGACGGTCTGGCTGATCGAGATGAGCAGCGTGTTCTCGGCCATGCCGTAGGCGGCGCGCAGGGCGCCCGGATCGAGGCCCGCGGCCTCGAAACGGCGGCTGAACTCGTGCATCGTGTCGGCGCGCACCATCTCCGAGCCGCTGCACACGTCACGCCAGCCGCTCAGATCGAGCGATGCCAGGCGATCGTCGCCGACCCGTTCGACGCACTGCCGGAAGGAGAAGTTGGGGGCCGCCGACATCGCGGTCTTCGTGCGCTTGAACTGCTCCAGCCATACCCAGGGCCGCGCCAGGAAGGCGCGCGGGTTGAGCATGATCAGGTCGGCGCCGGTAAGCAGAGAGCCGAGCAGGCAGCCTCCCAACCCCATGTCGTGGTAGAGCGGCAACCAGCCGACGAGGGCATCCATCAGTTGTCCGCCGCGCGGAATCGCCACCGCTTCCATGCTGGCGCGGGCGCTCCAGGTCGCAGCAAAGTGGCCCACGACCACGGCCCTTTGGTGACCGGTCGAGCCGCTGGTCATCTGCAGGAAGGCCGGATCGTCGCCCCGCGGCGGCCGGCCGGCCGGTACCGGCGACGGACTCGTCGCGGCCAGGGCGGACTGCGAGAGCAGATTGGGACGCGACCCTCCGGCGGGCCCGACCGAGGCGATCTCCTGGACCTGATCGCTGACCGGGTCGGTGCAGACCATGTAGCGGGCGTCGAGCAACTCGTTCACCGCGAGCGCCTTCTCGATCTGATTGCGGGGCGAGCCGAGCGTCCGCGGGGGCGCGACCGCCGCCGGCAGAGCGCCGAGGCGAACGGCGCCGAACCAGACCTGGAACCAGGGCCAGGAGGTCGGCAGGCACACCAGGATGCGGTCGCCGGGGCGGACGCCGAGGGTGATGAGACGACCCGCGGCAGCCTCGATCTCGTCCAGCAGGAAAGGCCACGTGCGCCGGCCCTCCACCCGGCCGCGGCTGTCGATCAGCGTGATGCCGCGCTGCGGCCAAACTGACGCCGCTCGTTGAAGCGCCTCCAGCAGGGTCTCGGGGTGGTGCTCGCGGTTCGTTGCTGCGCCTGGATCAACCATGGAACTGCAGGTCGTAGAGGCGCCTGTAGGCGCCGCCCAACTCGAGCAGTTGTTCGTGGGTGCCCTCTTCGACCAGGACGCCGCGGTCGAGGACCGCGATGCGGTCGGCCCGCACCACGGTGGACAGCCGGTGGGCGATGACGAGCGCGGTGCGGCCCTCCATCAGGTTGTAGATGGCGCGCTGCACCACGGCCTCGGACTCGGTGTCGAGATGGGAGGTCGCCTCGTCGAGGATCAGGATGGGGGCGTTCTTGAGCAGCGCCCTGGCGATCGCGAGTCTCTGACGCTGGCCGCCGGACAGGTTCTGGCCGCCCTCGCCGATCATCGTCTCGTAGTCGTCCGGCATCGCCATGATGAAGTCGTCGGCGTAGGCGGCGGCAGCCGCCAAGCGCACCTGCTCCAGGGGCAGATCGTCGCGCCCGTACGCGATGTTGTTCCGCACCGTGTCGTCGAACAGCACCGTCTCCTGGGTGACGATGCCGATCAGCGAGCGCAGGTTCGCAAGCGGCAGGTCGCGGATGTCCGTGTCGTCGATCAGCACCCGGCCCGAAACGGGATCGAAGAAGCGCGGCAGCAGGTTGACCATCGTCGACTTGCCGGCGCCGGAGGAGCCGACCAGGGCCAACATCTCTCCCCGATTCAGATCGAGGTCGATACCGGACAGCACCGACTGGCCGTGGCCGGTCTTCCGGTAGCCGAAGGAGACATCTTCGAAGCGGATGCCGCGCTCGAATCCGGCGATCGGCGCAACGGTCGGCCGGTCGACGATGTCGCTCTCGATCTGCATCAGCCGGTGAACCCGCTGACCGCAGGCGACGGCCTCCTGCAACACCAGGTTCACCTTGTTCAACTTCCTGATCGGGTCGTACATGAACAAGAGCACGATCAGGAACTGAAAGAAGAGCGCGAAGGTGAGCCGCTCATCCCGGATCATGAGACCCGCTGAGATGACCAGAGCCGCTACGATGATCGCCCCGATCGACTCGATCACCGGGCTCGAGACGGTAGACAGGAACTGGGCGCGGAGGTTGGCGAGCAGGTGGCCGTGGGTGGCGCGCTCGAACCGCCGGCACTCGAACTCCTCCATGCCGAACGCCTTGACCACACGGTTGCCGCGGATGCCCTCGGACAGGAGCCCGGAGAGATCGGCCATCCGCTCCTGGCTGCGGTAGGTGACCTTGCGCATCCCCCTGCCGAAGCGGGCCAGCAGGAAGCCGAAGATCGGCACCGCGATCAGCGAGATGAGGGCCATCTTGAAGTGGATCGTGAGCAGAACCACGCTGTAGACCAGCAGCAGCGCGCCGGACATGAAGATGTCGAACAGCCGCGCCGCGACCGCGTTCTGGAGCTTTGCGACATCGCTGACCACGCGGCTGTAGAGCTCGCCCGACGTGTGCCGCTGATGGAAGCGGCTCGACTGATGGATGATGTGGCGGTAGAGGTCGTTGCGGATGTCGGTCGTGAGCCCCAGGCCGGCGCGCTGGAAGGAGTAGCCGGAAAGGAACGCCATCAGGCTGCGCAGGAGCAGAACGAGCACAAGCAGGATCGGCGTGAAGAAGACCTCGCGCCGGCCTTCGATGCCCGCCCACTGCTTGAGGTCGTCGTAGAGGTCCCCGGCCGCCGCTCTCAGGCCCTCCGTCCGGCCCTCTACGGAGTCGAACAGGCGCGCCACCGGCCCGTCGCTCCCGGTTTCGGGAAGGCCTCCCCCGCCGAAAACGTCTGGCGCCTCGTCCTCGGAAGCGCCCAGCACTTCCTGGAACATCGGATTGATCAGCCCGAGAAAGGCCACCGTGGCGATGCTGAAGACGACGATCGCGGCGAGGGCCAACAGCCCCCAGTGCACGTAGCGGCGGGCGTACCGGAGGAAGAAGGCGAGCAACTCCATGCGCAGGGCAGCATACTTCGCTGGCAAAACGCGCCAGAATGCGGGCTATGGCGGCGGGGGAATCGACTGCGGCACGGGCTCGGTGGTTGCGCGAGGAGCTCCAGCGACACGAGCGGCTCTACTACCAGGACGCGAAGCCCGAGATCAGCGACCGGGAGTTCGACACCCTGATGACGGAGCTGCAAGCGCTCGAAGCGGAGCACCCGGCGCTTCGCACCGAGGACAGTCCGACCCAGCGGGTCGGAGGCGAGCCGACGGACGGCTTCGACCAGGTCGAGCACACACCGGCGATGCTGTCGCTCGACAACACCTACGACCACGGGGAGCTCGAAGAGTGGTTCGGCCGGCTGAACCGGCTGCTGCCCGAGGCCGATTTCGAGTTCATCTGCGAGCTGAAGGTCGACGGGGTGTCCCTGTCCCTGCTCTACGAGGACGGCGTCCTGACCCAGGCCGCGACCCGGGGCAACGGTCGGGTCGGCGACCTGGTGACCGTCAATGCCCGCACGATCCGCACGCTGCCGCTGCGGTTGCCGGCCGGGGCGCCCGCCCGGCTGCGGGTGCGGGCCGAGACCTACATGCGCCGGAGCGTGTTCGCGGCTCTGAACGAGGAACGCGGCGCGGCCGGCCGGGAGCTCTACGCGAACCCCCGCAACACGACCGCCGGGACGGTGCGGCTGCTCGACAGCCGGGACGTCGCGCGGCGGCGGCTGGACCTGGCCTGCTACGAGTGGGTTCAGCCCGCCGGCGACGGCGGCGAACAGCAGCGCCGATCGCACGGCGAGAGTCTCGCCGCCCTGGCCGATCTTGGTCTGCCGGTCAACGATTCTTGGCGCCGCTGCAAGGGCCTCAAGGAAGTCGTCGCCTACTGCACGGATTGGCAGGAGCGCCGCGGCGAGCTGGACTTCGAGATCGACGGCGTCGTCGTCAAGGTGAACGATCCGGAGCTCCGGGACCGTCTCGGCGCCACCGCCAAGGCGCCGCGCTGGGCGGTGGCGTTCAAGTTCGAGGCCGAGCAGGCCGAGACGGTCGTGGTGGCGATCAACGCCCAGGTCGGCCGCACCGGCGCGGTGACCCCGGTGGCCGAACTCGAGCCGGTGCTGGTCGCGGGCACGACCGTCAAGCGCGCCACGCTCCACAACTACGAGGACCTGGCCCGCAAGGACGTGCGGGTCGGCGACGCGGTCGTGATCGAGAAGGGCGGCGACATCATCCCCAAGGTGGTGCGGGTCATCCTGGAGCGGCGCAGCCCGGAGTCGACGCGCTTCGAACCGCCCAAGCACTGCCCGGCCTGCGGCGAGGAGCTGCCCCACTTCGAGGACGAGGTGCGGCGCCGCTGCGTCAATGCCGCCTGCCCGGCCGTGGTCCGCGAGGCGGTCCGCCACTTCGCGTCGCGCAACGCGATGGACATCGAGGGCCTGGGCGACTGGCTGGTCGGCGAACTGGTCGGCGGCGGCCTGGTCCGCAACCCGGCGGATCTATACCGCCTGAAGGCGGAGCAGCTTGCGGATCTCAAGAAGACCAACGAGGCGCGCCTCGGCGAACGGTCGGCGGAGCGCATCGTGGCGAGTCTCAAGGACTCGAAGACGAGGCCGCTGGCGCGCTTGATCTACGGTCTGGGCATTCGCTTCGTCGGCGACAGCACGGCCGCGCTGCTGGCGCGCCGCTTCCACGGCGTCGACGCGCTCGCTGCCGCGACCGCGGAGGAACTTGAAGAGGTCGACGAGATCGGCGCACGGATTGCCGAATCGGTGCGGGCGTTCTTCGCGTCGGAGCAGAACCGGAAGCTCCTCGACCGGCTCCGGGGGGAAGGCCTCCAGTTCGAGGAGGAAGCGGCGGAAGAGGATCACGCGGCCCGTCCGCTGGAGGGAAAGGTGTTCGTCCTCACCGGCTCGCTCGCCGAAACGACCCGCAACGAGGCGGCAGCCCGGATCACGGCGCTCGGCGGCAAGGTCACCGGCTCCGTCAGCAGCCGGACGGACTACGTGGTCGCGGGCGAGAAGGCGGGCTCGAAGCTCCGGAAGGCGGAGAAGCTGGGGGTCGAGGTTCTGGACGAAGAGCGGTTCGAGGAGTTGCTGGCCGCACCAAGGGGCGATTCATGCGCCTGAGGCTGCCCTATCTGCAAGCAGCGGCAGCAAGGGGCAACCGCACCGCATGGTCTCCGGCGCCCTCTCCTTGCCACGCAACGAGACCCTGAGCCTGCGAAGCCTGTCCCGTGACCTCGGCCGAATCGGCTTCTCGTGCGCAACGACCTCGCTCATTCTCCCTTGGAGCGCTGGATCTGAGGTTGCCTGGCTTGGGCGTGTCACTCACGGTTGACCTCCTCCCGTTTCCCCGGGGACCGGCTGACGACCGGGGCCGGCGGCGCGGTCCGACTCTACCCGCAGGCGCGCCGACACCGGCGGAATGGCAGCGGCGCCGGTGACTCGTTGGCCGGATGCGGGCGAGACGCCCGCGGTCCCAGGACCGGATCCCAGAACCACGCCGACCTGCGGCGAATGCCTGTAGCAACTAGTATGCCCGCCATGTCCGCCCCTCCCTGGGTCGTCGTGATCGATGACGAGACCGGTTCCCGCCAGTCGATGGCGATTGCACTCGAGCGGGCCGGCCTCGGCGTGCGCGTGTTCGACGACGCGGAGCCGGCTCTGGCGTTCGTCGAGCGGGACTCGCGGGTGCGCCTGGCGGTGTGCGATCTGCGGATGCCGGGCATGGACGGATTGGCGTTCCTGAATCGGGTGCGGGCCCAGGAGCTCGACCTGGCGGTGATCCTGGTCACGGGCTTCGGCACCATCGAGTCGGCGGTCGAGGCGATGCGCGTCGGCGCCGACGACTACCTGACCAAACCGGTCGACCTCTACGAGCTGAGGGGCCGGGTGCTCAAGCTGATCGAGAACTGGCAGTTGCGCGACGAGGTGACCAACCTGCGCGAGATGCTCGACGAGCGCTTCGGCTTCGACGCCATCGTGGGCCAGTCGGCGCCGATGGAGCACCTGTTCCAGCAGATGCGCCAAGTCGCCCCGAGCCGTGCTTCGGTGCTGATCCTGGGCGAGAGCGGCACCGGTAAGGAACTCGTCGCCAAGGCCCTGCACCAGGCCAGCCCCCGCCGGCAGGAGCGCTTCATGGCTCTGAATTGCGGCGCGATTCCGAACGAGATCCTGGAAAGCGAGCTGTTCGGCCACGAGAAGGGGTCCTTCACCGGCGCGGTCGGGCGCAAGATCGGCAAGTTGGAACTCGCCGCCCGCGGCACCCTGTTCCTGGACGAGATCATCGAGCTGGTTCCCGAACTCCAGGTGAAGCTGCTGCGCGTGCTCGAGGAGCGGCAGGTCATGCGGGTCGGCGGCAGCCGCATGATCGACGTCGACTTCCGGCTGCTTGCGGCGACCAACCGCAACCTGGAGCAGGCGGTGGCCGACGGCGCCTTCCGCGAGGATCTCTACTACCGGCTGAAGGTCGTTACCTTGAGCCTTCCGCCGCTGCGGGAAAGGCTCGACGACCTGCCGCTGCTCGCGAACCACTTCCTGCACGATCTCGCCGCCCGCGAGGGCAAGCCGGAAATGCAGCTCTCCGGCAGGGCGCTGAAGTGTCTGTCCGGGCATCGCTGGCAGGGCAACGTGCGCGAGCTGCGCAACGTGCTCGAGACGGTCGCGGTCTTTCACGACGGCGGCCGGATCGGGGTCGGCGATCTTCCGGATGAGGTCCGGAGCGCCGCCGAGGCGCCGGTGGAGAGCCCGGTCCAGAGCCCCTTCGGGGAGCCCCGGACGATGGCCGAGATCGAGCGCCAGGCGATCCTCGAGACCCTGGGCCGCACCGGCGGCAGGCGCGCCCAGGCGGCGCGGGTGCTCGGCATCGGCGTGCGCACCCTGCAGCGGAAGCTGAAGGACTATCGCGAGCTGGGCCTGCTCGGGGACGGCGAGGCGTGACCGCGCTGTCGGTGAACATCGACCACGTCGCCACCGTGCGGCAGGCGCGCCTGGTGGGCTATCCGGACCCGGTCGAGGCGGCGCGGCTCGCCGAGGAGGCGGGAGCGTTCGGCATCACGGTGCATCTCCGCCAGGACCGCCGCCACATCCAGGATCAGGACGTCGTCCTTCTCCGGCAGACGGTCGGCGGCCGGCTCAACCTCGAGATCGCGTCGGAAGAACCGATGCTGGAATTCGCCGAGCGCGTCGGCCCGCATCAGGTCACGCTGGTTCCGGAGCGCCCGGACGAGGTCACCACCGAGGGCGGCCTCGACCTGATCGGACGCGGCGACCAGGTGCGGAGCGCCGCGAAGCGTCTCGTCGCCGCCGGCATCCGGGTCTCCGTCTTCGTCGATCCGGCTCTCGACCAGATCGCGGCGCTCGACGACCAGGACGACGTCACCGGCTTCGAGTTGAACACCGACGCCTACACCCGGGCCTCGGGCGCCGTTACTGTCGCCGAGTTCGCGAAGATCGAGGACGCCGCCGAGCGCGGCCTGGCCGCGGGCCGGGAGGCGTACGCCGGACATGGCCTGACCGTGGCCAATGTCGGCCCGGTGGCGACACTCGCCGGCATCAGCGAACTGAACGTCGGCCACTCGATCGTCTCGCGGGCGGTGCTGATCGGCATGACCGCTGCGGTGAGGGAGATGTTGGCGGCGATGCGGGCCTAGGAGACTGCGCGGCAGAACGACCGGAGGCCGGCGCTTCGCGCCGGATGCCCGCGTTCCCAGGTCAGATCGTTCTACCGCGAAGCTTTGCATGGAACAAGCCATGTTTCCTGTGCGTCAGCGCGGCGCGGACGCCGCGACTCGACTCCTAGCCGAGTTCGGCCTCGATGACGCTGGCGATGCGGTCGCAAAGGTCCTCGATCTGTTGCTGGTCGGGGCCCTCGATCATCACTCGGGCGAGCGGCTCGGTGCCGCTGTAGCGCAACAGGACGCGGCCGGAGGATCCGAGTTCCCGTTCCGCGGAGGCGACTGCGTCGGATAGAGCGGGCACGGTCGCAAGCGGCAGCTTCTCGCGCACGGCGACGTTGCGCAGGGTCTGCGGAAAGCGCTGGAAGCCGGCCGCCAGATCGGCGAGCGAGCGGCCGGATGAGGAGACGATCCCGGCCGCGGCGGCGGCGGTGAGCAGGCCGTCGCCCGTGGTCGCGAGGTTCAGGTCGAGCAGGTGGCCGGATTGCTCGCCGCCGAGCCGGATTCCCTCGCGGCGCATCGTCGCGGCGACCTCGCGGTCGCCGATGCCGCAGCGCAGCACCTCGACGCCGTGGCGCTCCAGCGCGCGCTCCAGCCCCATGTTCGACATCGTCGTCGCGACGATCCGCCGGCCGGGAAGTTCGTCCCGGGCCGCGAGGTGGGACGCCCAGACGTACAGCAGAACGTCGCCGTCGCAGATGTGGCCGAGGTGATCGGAGAGGATGGCCCGATCCGCGTCGCCGTCGAGGGCCGCGCCGAGGTCGCTGCCGGTCTCGCGGGTGAAGGCGACAATCCGGTCGGTGCAGGTCGAACCGCAGTCCCGGTTGATGTTGCGGCCGTCGGGACGGTCGCAGGTGACGCGGCAGTCCGCCCCCAGAGCTCGGAACAGCCGTCCGGCGTGCGGCGCCGCGGCGCCGTTCGCGGCGTCGATGGCCACCCGAACGCCGTCGAGAGGACGGCCTCCCGGCAGCGAGGCCCACAGGTGATCCAGGTACCGGTCCGCGAGGCCGGCTTCTTCCGCGAGTCCAGCGGCCTGGCCGTGATCCTCCCACGGGACGCCCGCGTCCGCGCCGCCCGCGATCCGGTCTTCGATCGCCCGCTCGACCGAGGGGTCGACCTTGAAGCCGTCGGCCCCGATCAACTTGACGCCGTTGTCCGCGGAGGGATTGTGGCTGGCGGAGACGACGATGCCGCCCATCGCGCCCAGTTCGGTGACCAGGAAGGCGACCGCGGGCGTGGGCACGATGCCGGCCGAACGCACATCGGCGCCCGCGGCGCGAACGGCGGCTGCAAGCCAGCCGGCAATCTCCTCCCGGCTGTCGCGGGTGTCGCCGCCGAGAATCAGAAGCGGCCGCGAGCCTGCCGGCGGCGCCGGCGGCAGGCTGAGGCGGGCAAACCAGTAACCGACCGCCTGGACGGTCGACCGGTCGAGCGGCGGCGTTCCGAAGACGGCCCGCATGCCGTCGGTGCCGAAGAGTCCCGCGCTCAAGAACCTGCGCCGGACTGCGGCTGGCGTCCCTGGGTCATCGGCACTTCCACCCTCACGAAGGTTGGGAATTCGACCACGACGTGTTCGCTCTCGAAGCGCACGCGCGCCTGTTCTTCGACGAATCCGAGACCACGGCCATCGATGTCGATCGGCCCCGCCAGCGCATACCCCAACCTGTTGACCTCCGAGCGCGACCCCCGGACCGTGGCCAGGCGCGGCTCGATCCGCACATTGCCGTAGTCGACGCTGAAGCCGCCGATCGGTTCGCCTCTCCAGTCGACCTGTACCGGCACCTGAACCGAGATCTCCTCGTCGAGGGTCAGGGTCAACTGCTCGGGCGTGAGCGACACCACCTCGATGCCCTCCGCGTCCTCGGGGAGCACGACATTCTCCGTACTCAGAATGACGTCGACCTGTCGCGGGCCGCCGTACGTCGCGCCGCCGAAGAGGTTCTCTCCGAGCGGCACCCGGACCCGGATCTGATCCCGGTTCAGGGAGGCGATCGCGTCCTCGCTGCCCCGGATCAGAACGAAGAGCTCCTCCCTGGGATCTTCGGGCGAGCCGAGGATCGGCGAACCCAGGACCACCATCTGGTCGTGATCCTCCGTCGTGACCCGCGCCGGAACACTGTCCTCGACCGGCGGCACGGTCATCTCCTCCAGGCGGGGACAGAAGGAGGCCGGCAGCCAGATGCCGACCGCGATCGAGACGGCAAGAGCCCGAAAGGCCCAGCGGTTGCGGCTCTCGTTCATCAGCCCCCCTGAGCCAGCAGCAACTCGAAGAGTCGGTTGCGCAGTTCCCGCATGGTCAGATCGCCGCTCAGGCGACCCTCATGCGCGATCGAAACTCTGCCGTTCTCCTCCGAGACGACGACCACCACGGCGTCGTTCACCTCGGTGATGCCGATCGCAGCCCGGTGCCGCGTGCCGTGCTCGATCGAGACGCTGGCGCTGGTGGTCAGGGGCAGGAAGCACGCGGCGGCGGCGACCCGATCCTTCTGCACGATCACGGCGCCGTCGTGGAGCGGCGTGCCGCGGGCGAAGATCGTCAGCAGCAGGTCGTAGGAGATCGAGGCGTCGAGCACGATGCCGTTCTCCACGTAGTCCCGCAGGCCGTCCACCCGTTCGATGACGATCAGGGCGCCCAGCCGTCGCAGGGACAGCGCCTGCGCCGCGAGCACGATCTCGTGGATCCCGGACTCCGGCGTCTGATCGCTCATCAGGCGCAGCAACGGGTTGCGACCGACCCGGCCGAGGGCGCTTCGGATCTGGTTCTGGAACAGGACCACGATGACCACCGGCAGCACGGGCAGCAGGTAGTTCAGCGAAGCCTCCAGCGTACGCAGCCTCACGGCCGCGGCGATCCACGCCGCTCCCAGCAGGACCAGGATGCCGAGCACGATCCGCATGCCCCCGGTGCCCCGGATCAGCAGCAGCAGGTTGTAGACGACGAGGCCGACGACCAGGAGGTCGACCAGATCCCTCCAACCTAGAAGCCCGAGCGGCTGTGCCAAGTCCATCGCGCTCCGATCACCGTGGACGGTCGCCGCTGCGAATCTCTACCGCTCCGGCTTCGGCAACGGCAGGGGAACCCGCTCGGGTTCCTGCCGTTCGGCGATGGTCGCCGGTTCGGGCGCGCCCGTCACGTCGGGAACCGGGGCGTCTTCCTTCGCGGGCGCCGCAGCACCCTGATCGGGCGACTCGAGATCGGGGATCGGGGTCGGCTTGTACACCGGGGTCACATCCTGGCCCGTGGCCTCGAGGATCATCTCGTACACGCGCCCACCTTCGAGCGATTCGAGTTCGAGCAACTCCTTCGCCAACTGCTCGAGCAGGCTCCGGTGCTCGGAGAGAATCTCCCGGGCCTTGTCGTAGCCGCGCTGAACGATGGCGTGAATCTGGCCGTCGATCGACTGCGCGGTGCTGTCGGAGTAGTCGGCGCGCTGCGAGAAGTCGCGGCCGAGGAACACCGGCTCGTTCTTCTCGCCGTAGTTCAGCGGTCCCAGATCCGACATGCCCCACTCGCAGACCATCTGCCGCGCTATCTCCGTGGCGCGTTCGATGTCGTTGCCGGCGCCGGTGGTGATGTCGTCCTGAGAGAGTTCCTCGGCGGCTCGGCCGCCCATCAGGATCGCGATCTGGGAGTCGACGTACTTCAAGCGGTAGGTGTGCTTGTCCTCGGTCGGGAGCTGCATCGTCAACCCCAGGGCGCGGCCGCGCGGGATGATCGTGATCTTGTGCAGGGGGTCGGCCTCGGGCACGAAGGCGGCGACCAGGGCGTGACCGGCCTCGTGGTAGGCGGTCACCTCCTTCTCCTTCTCGGTGAGCATCAAGGTCTTGCGCTCTGCGCCCATGATCACCTTGTCCTTGGCGAACTCGAAGGAGGCCATGTCGACCTTCTTGTGGTTGCGCCGGGCCGCGACCAGGGCCGCCTCGTTGACGAGGTTTGCCAGATCGGCGCCGGAGAAGCCGGGCGTACCCCGCGCCAGCACCTGGAGATCGACATCGGGATCGAGCGGGATGTCGCGGCAGTGAACCCGGAGGATGCCGAGCCGGCCGCCAATGTCGGGGCGGTCGACCACGACGCGGCGGTCGAAGCGGCCCGGCCGCAGCAGCGCCGGGTCGAGCACGTCGGGACGGTTCGTGGCGGCGATCAGGATCACGCCCTCGTTGGTCTCGAAGCCGTCCATCTCGACCAGCAACTGGTTCAGGGTCTGCTCGCGTTCGTCGTGCCCGCCGCCGAGGCCCGCGCCGCGGTGGCGGCCGACGGCGTCGATCTCGTCGATGAAGATGATACAGGGGGCGTTCTTCTTGCCCTGCTCGAAGAGATCGCGCACCCGGCTGGCGCCGACGCCGACGAACATCTCGACGAAGTCGGAACCCGAGATGGAGAAGAACGGCACGCTCGCCTCACCCGCGATCGCCCGCGCCAGCAGGGTCTTGCCGGTGCCCGGCGGACCCATGAGCAGCACACCCTTGGGAATGCGGCCGCCGAGCTTCTGGAACTTCTGCGGCTCCTTCAGGAACTCGACGATCTCGGAGAGCTCCTCCTTCGCCTCCTCGATCCCGGCCACGTCCTTGAACGTGACCTTCTTGCCGCTGGCGTTCAGCAGCTTGGCCTTGCTCTTGCCAAAAGAGAGCGCCCGGTTGCCGCCGCTCTGCATCTGGCGCATGAAGAACACCCAGAGACCGACGATCAGGAGCAGCGGACCCCAGGTCATCAGCATCATGGTCAGTGTGTTCTCTCTCTGGCGCTCGTACTCGGTCCGCACTTCGTGCTCGAGGAGCAACGTCGGGAGCTCGGGGTAGGTCGGCGGGAGAATGGCCGTGAAGCTGCCGTCGCCGACGCCGTCGCGGGGCGCGTTCTTGTAGGTGCCCTCCGCCTCGTCGCCGGTGATCGTCACCTCCTCGATCCGGCCCTTCTTGATGTCCTCGACGAACTCGCTGAAGTTGATCTCCCCCCGCTTGGCGGCGCTCTGGCTGAACAGGTTGTAGAGCAGGATCACCATCACGAAGATGGCGGCCCAGAGCAGGAGGTTCTTGAGTGTCGCGTTCATCTACTTCCAAACCTGCTCATTCACCTTCAGTCCTGCCTGTCGACGTTTCGGTCCTCGCTCATCCACGTTCGGTCGTCCTCATCGCGGAGTGACAACCACGCTCCGGCCGGCGAGATTCCTGTCCCGCAGGCAGCCGGACTGCAACAAGACTGTCACTCCGTCCCCGGTTCTTCAAGCAATTCAATTCTTTGATCCATAGCGAACGAAGGGCGCCGCAGCACTCTGAGCCGGTCGCGGCGCTGCTCCCAGCGCCAGCCGTCGCCGCAGTCGCAGCCGACGGACGCGCCGGTCTTGTGGCGCTGCCCGAGCTGCCGTTGCAACTCGCGCCGAGCCGCCCGCGTCGGCGGGTAGGGCGCACCGGCCAGGCGGTGAAGGCGGGCGAGCGCGGCCGGCCAGAGCGTCGGCGGCAGCCGGGTCAGGGCACAGGTGTCGATCTCGCAGCTCTGGCGGCCGGTCCGCGGTTCGAGAGCCTCGTCGAGCAACCGGCGAACGGTCGGCTCGGCGCCCTGGGCGGCCCGGGCCAGACGGCTCAGCCGGGCGGCGAGGTCCGGCGTCTCGGCCGCGAGAAGCGGCAGCAGGCGGCGGCGCACGAAGTTGCGGCGCGGTCCCGGGGCACGGTTCGTCGGGTCGTCGACCGGGCGCGTCCCCTGGTCGGTCACATAGCGGCGGAGAGGCCCGGGCTCGATGTCGAGCAAGGGCCGGAGCAACGGCAGGCCGAGGCGGTTCGATGCCGGGCGCATCGCGGCGAGACCGGCGGCGCCGCTACCGAAGAGAATGCGCAGCAGCACGGTCTCGGCCTGGTCCAGCCGGTGATGCGCGGTGACGATCGCCGCGGCGTCCAAGGACCGCGCCGCCGCGGTCAGGAGCCGGTAGCGCTCGGCGCGGGCCCACTCCTCGATGCTCCAGCCCGGCGGCATCTCTTCAGCGACCCTGAGTTCGAAGGCAACCCCGAGATCATCGGCGATGCGTCGCGCCGCACGGGCGCGCCGGCCCGATCCCTCGTCGAGCCGGTGGTCGACGTGGACGGCGCTGGGCCTGAAGGCGAATCGGGAGGCGCAGGCGCGCAGGGCGATCAGCAGCGCGGACGAATCCGGTCCCCCGGAGAAGGCGACGACGAGCGCGGATCCGCGGATCGCACGGGTCAGTTCGGGACGCCGCGCGAAGAACCGGGCGACTGCCCGCTCGATGGGGTGCGAGGGCAACGGATGGTGGCGGTGGAGGGACTCGAACCCCCGACGCAGCGGATATGAGCCGCTTGCTCTAACCGGCTGAGCTACACCGCCCAATCGACGCGGAACCCTACCGGAATCCATACCGGTCTCGGCATTGCGGCCCGTCCCCCGAACGCGAACGTTGGCCGCTCAGGGGGACCGTTTGCGCAGGGAGTTCTGGCAGCTTCGGAACTGGCCGAAGAAACTGCGCATCGACTCGGAGAGCGCCTCGTCGTTCAACCGGTAGATCACGTTCTGGCCGCGCCGCTGGTCGATCACCAGGTCGGCCTCCTTGAGCACTGAGAGGTGCCTGGAGATGGTCGGCTGGGAGAGTTCGAACTCGCCGACGATGTCACCGACGCAACGTTGCTCGTCTTCGAGCAGCCGCAGTATGTCCTGCCGCGTTGAGTCCGAGAGGGCCTTGAAGACCTTCGTCATTCTCCGGGAGCGACGGTGCCGGGGTTCGAGTCCGCTCAGCGAACCGCCGAGGCGTACGGATCGAGGTTCTGTGCTGTGTTCCACGGTCTCAGACCTCCAGTTAGTTCGGTCCTTGCCTGGCTCCGCCCTTTTTCCTGGCCCGGGGGCCCGGCAGACGGTGGGGCCACGGGGCCCAACGACCAAACGGCTAATGAACAGTTGCCCATTATGACATAAGTTCCGCTCCACGTCTCGTGGAAAGAGGTCCGATGCGCCGCGAACACTTCAGGCCCTTGAGTTGAGCCTTCCCGGCACCTCCAGACCCCTGCTCCGCAGTTCCCGCCGCATGCGGCTGATCACCATCGCGACGGTAGCCGGCGCCAGCTCGACGGCGCTGGCGGCCTCGTGGGAACTCCAACCGTCCACCACCATGCGCTCGGTGATCCAGGTGTCCCGGAGGCCTGTGGTGCGCTCACTCGCGACGCACCAGCATTCGCGCCGGAACCGGTACCGGAGTTCCTGGACGTAGATGTCGTTGAACTGGCTTGTGGCCGCCCTCGGCAACTCCAACCGGTCGTTTTCGTCGGCCAGCCCTTCCCGGAGATCGATGTTCAGCTCGGCGGCGGGGTCGCGCTTGAGCGCCCGGCGGGCGCGTAGCCAGTCGACCAGAGCGCTGCGCGCGACGCTGCGCAGGTAGGACATGATCGTCGACTCCGTACGCCCCTTGCATCCGCGCAGCACCCGGCGGTTGTTCTGTAGCAGGCGGACGTAGGTCTCCTGGATGACTTCGTCCACGAGGTCGCGGGTCAAGCGCAGGCCGTAGCTTCGCCCCAACCCGACGAGCATGCAGCGCAGCGCCGGTTCGACTCGCTGGACCACGGGCGCCCAGTCGCCGTCGGGGGCGGCGCACCCGCGCCAGAGGATTGGAAATTCCTGCGACTCTTCGCACTCACGTTCATTGGTCTTTGGGTTCATCTTCCGCTCCAAGAAGGAGGAGCGGAGACACCCAAGGGGCAGTCCGGGGGAACCTGGGCGGTCCAGCCGGGACGGCCTTACCCACGAGTCGGCAAGGGCCGGCGAGCGTAGCACTCTCCGCGGCCTGATGGGAGACCTGGAGAGCCGGAATTTGTTGCGCGCCGCTTCGCGGCCGTGGCCCAGACGCAGGCCAGAAGGCCCGCGCAACGGCCGGCGCAGGCAGGGATGCGCCTTCGGCGCCCTAGGAGTCGAGTCGCGGCGTCCGCGCCGCGCTGACGCACAGGAACATGGCTTGTTCCATGCAAGTACCCACAGCGGTATCGCTGCGCTGTCGCGCAGGGAACGACGCGGCGTCCGGATGCGGGCAGGATGCCCGCGTTCCCAGGAGCTTGTTCCATGCAAGCGTGCGCCACAGAACATGGGGGGTATGCCGATCTCCGTGCCGCGCACGCTGCTAGCGCATCTTCTCTTCGACGAACTCGACGTGTCGCCGGATCTTCGGGTCGTACTTCTTGAGCCTCAGCTTCTCACGGCTGAGCTTCTTGTTCTTCGTCGTCGTGTAGAAGTACCCGGTACCAGCGCTTGATACGAGCTTGATCTTTTCACTCACGTGGTGGTCACCTCTGATGAAACCCGGTGGCGAAGGGGAAGGGCGAAGGGGATAGGGCGGAGCGGAATGGCGGGGCCGACGGGACTCGAACCCGCGACCTCCGGCGTGACAGGCCGGCATTCTAACCAGCTGAACTACGACCCCGTTGGTGTCCGTTTCCTCTTTCTCGCTATCTGAGTCGTCCTTCCTGGCCGCCGCAGCGGCACTGACTTCGGCACTTCTCCTGTTGGCGCGTACTGCAGAACCTCCATGGTGGGAGGTGAGGGATTCGAACCCGCGACCCCCTGCGTGTAAAGCAGGTGCTCTACCCCTGAGCTAACCTCCCCGGCACCGACCCTCCGGCCGCCCGGCGGACATCGCAGGCCGCGCGATCTTAGGGCAGGCGCGGGACATCGTCAACGAAGAGCAAGGCCGCGTCACTCCGTGGCACAATCGCCCCGCCTAACCACCTTCTCACAGGAGTACCCGACCATGCACGAAGTTCCGGATCTCGTATACCCGTTCGACGCGCTCGAGCCCCACATCGACGCGCGGACGATGGAGATACACCACGACAAGCACCACGCCGTCTACGTGGCGAACCTCAACGCGGCGCTGGACGGCCACCCGAATCTCGCCGCCATGAGCGTCGAGAACCTGCTCAGAAACATCGCCGACGTGCCCGACGCGATCCGCGGCGCGGTCCGCAACCACGGTGGCGGCCACGCCAACCACTCGCTCTTCTGGTCGGTCATGGGCCCGGGCGCCGGCGGTGCCCCCAGCGACGACCTGGCGACCGCGATCAACATCCGGTTCGGCAGCTTCGACCAGTTCCGGGAACGCTTCAAGGGCGTCGCGATGGGCCAGTTCGGCAGCGGCTGGGGTTGGCTCGTGACCAGCGACGACGGCCTCGCCGTGATCGCGCGCCCGAACCAGGATTCGCCGTTGATGGAGGGGTTGACTCCCCTGCTCGGCGTCGACGTGTGGGAGCACGCCTACTACCTGAACTACCAGAACCGGCGGCCGGACTACCTGGACGCGTTCTGGAACGTCGTCGACTGGGATGCCGTGTCGGAGCGGTTCAGGGGATAGGGCGTTACCAAGCCAGGCCGGATGCGGGCGAGGTTACTGAGCGACCAGGCCGGACGTGCGGCTCTGGCCCTGCCCGTCCAGGTCGCGGCGCTGCTCGAGGAGGTCTTCCGCTTCGTCGAGTAGTTCGATGGCGCGGGCGAGCTGGTTGTCCAGTTCCGTCCCGGCCTTGAATCCCTCGGTCAGGCCGAACCTGGTGTTGAAGATCTCGTAGCGGAGGCGGACCCGGGCGTAGCGCTCCACTTCCGGATCCTCCAGGGCCTCTTCGAGTTCCTCGGCTGTGGTGAGATCCTCTTCGACGACCCATTCCCAGAAGCGCTGGAGGTACTCGTCCGACACCTGCCAGTCGGTCGATTCGACATCTTCCGGGTTGCCCGCCTCGAACGGGAAACGGTGGAAGCCGCTCCGCGCCTGCAGGCGCCAGATGACGGCCGGCGGCTCGTCCTGCTCGACCACGTAGTCCGGGGTCACTCCGCCGCCGCCGAAGACCTCGCGGCCGAGGTCCGTGTAGAAGACGGGACGCTCCTCCCGCGAAGGAGGCTCCAGGTCGAGGAGCGGGATGCCGTCATCGTCGCCTAGGTGGCTCTTGATGAGTGCCTTGATCTGCTGGGCAGTGGCCATGTCTTCCGCCTCATCCTCCCCGTTGGCGCCGTTCGCGTCGTACTCGGTGAGGTAGTCCCAGTACGAGGAGTAGTCACGCTGGATCAACCTTCCGGCCGGCGTGTAGTACCGGGCCGTGGTCAGTGCGAGCCCGGCGCCGTAGGACAGCTCGTAGACGGTCTGCACGAGACCCTTGCCCCAGGTCGACGCGCCCACCACCAGACCGATGTCGTGATCCTGGATGGCGCCCGAGACGATCTCGGAGGCGGAAGCGGAGCCGCGGTCGACGAGCACCACGATCGGCAGGCCGAGCGGCTCGTGTCTGCCGGTGGAGGTGTACGTCTGATGGGAACTGTCGATGCGGCCGCGGGTCTCGACGATCGTGCTGCCGGGGGGCACGAACTGGTCGGAGACCTCGATCGCCTGATCGAGCAGACCGCCGCCGTTGTCCCGGAGGTCGAGAATCAACCGCTCCATGCCCTGCGCCCGGAGATCGGCCAGGGCGCGGGCGAGCTCGCCGCCGGTGGAGCGGGAGAAGTCGGTCACCCACACGAAGCCGACGCCCGGCTTCACCATGTGAGCGTGACGCACGGTTTCCTGCGGAATCTCGGCGCGGGTCACCGTAACCACCAGAGGCTCGTCGAGACCGGGACGCAGCAGGGTGACGGTGACGTCGGTTCCCTTCGGGCCCTTGAGATTCCGGATCGCCTCGTTCGGGCTCATCTCCTCCGTCGGCTCGCCATCGATCAGATGGATGATGTCGCCGGCGCGGATGCCCTTCCTGTAGCCCGGCGTGCCTTCGATCGGCGAGATGACGGTCAGACGGCCGTTGCGCGTTCCGACGTAGATGCCCAGACCGTAGAACGAACTCTGCTGCCGTTCCCGCATCGAGTCGTAGGCCACCGGCGGCAGGAAGCTGGTGTGCGGATCGAGGCTGCGCAGCATGCCGCCGATCGAGGCGTAGATCAGGTCGCGGTAGGCGACATCGGGAACGGCGTAGTGCGCGTGCGCCGCCTCGACCAGGTCGGTGTACTCGCGAATGGGCGCGAACTCGCCGCTGGCCACAGCCAGGAGGTTGCCGCCGGCGACACCGCCGATGAGAACGGCCGCAACGAAGAGGACGAGTGCGAGGTTGCGCCAGGGTTTCTTCACGAGTCTCCCGCGGTGAGCTGCGTCGGTCCGTCAGCCGCCCGGCAGGGCGAGCGGCGCGAATCAGGCATTGTACCAGCGAGCGAGCGCCGCACCGGCGCTTCCGGTTGGCGTATCATGCCGCCCCATGTTCGGCCCGATTGGCATGCAGGAGATGCTCTTCATCATGGCGGCCGCTCTCCTCATCTTCGGCCCCAGGAAGCTGCCCGAGCTCGGCCGCACCCTCGGCCGGGGGATGGCCGAGTTTCGGCGCGCCACGAGCGACCTGAAACGCTCGATCGACGTCGAACTCGACGAGGAGAAGCAGCCCCCGCCGCCGCGCCGCATCGACAAGCCCTCCAAGACCACGAAACCCGCGGACGCGGACGACTCGAAGAAGGCGGCAGGCGCGGACGACTCGAAGAAGGCGGGCGAATCGGGCGCCCAGACGCCGAGTGACCCCGAAGTCTGACGAGCCCGATCCGGGCCAGCCGACCGAAGAGTCGGAACCGAAGCGGCTGCCCGCGACGCAGCCGTCCCGGAGGAAGTCCAAGGAGGACGAAGATCTTCCGCGGATGACGCTGCTCGAGCACCTCGACGAGCTGCGCCGCCGCATCCTGCGCACGCTCATCGTCGTGCTGGTGGCGTTCTTCGCCTGCTTCGCCTTCGCCGAGAACATCTACGAAGTGCTGGAACTGCCGATCAAGCCGCACGTCGAAAAGCTCTCGTTCCTCCGCATCACCGATCCGTTCGTCGTCTACATCAAGGTCGCGTTGCTGGCCGCTGTGTTTCTCACTTCGCCCTACCTGGTGGCCCAGCTCTGGGGTTTCATCTCGCCGGGCCTCTACCGCCGCGAGAAGCGTTACGCGATCCCCTTCATCTTCTTCGGCTCGTTCTTCTTCCTGGGCGGCGGTCTGTTCGGGTACTTCATCGCCTTCCCCTTCGCGGTCGATTTCCTGATCAACCTCGGCGACAAGTTCGAGCCGGTGATCACGATCGACTTCTACCTCAACACGCTGATCAACATCCTGCTCGGCCTGGCGGTGATGTTCCAGCTCCCGATCGTCATCTTCATGCTGTCGCAACTCGGCGTGGTGACGCCGAAGTTCCTGATGCGGCACTTCCGCTGGGCGGTGCTCATCATCGTCATCATCTCCGCAGCGATCACGCCGACGCCGGACGTGGTGAACATGACGATCGTGGCCGGCCCGACCCTGCTGCTCTACCTGCTCGGGGTCGGCGCCTCGGCTCTGGCGCAGAGCCGCCGCAAGCGAGTCCAAGAAGAGGCGGAAGATGAGTGGGCCGATAGCTAGTGTCCGCCAGAAAACCCCCGTTCCGCTGGGTTTCGAGCGTTTCGGATTGGTCCGGGAGGTTGTTTCTGGGCGGGAATAGTCGGCTGCGGGGCTTCTGAGGAGCGGCGCAGCGGCATCGGCGGGTCGGCAGCCGGGATTCGCGCCGGATTCGGAGGGTTGAGGCACGGCGGCGCCTCCCGTTTCGAGCGGGAAGGCGGCGCCGCGCGTTGTGCAAGCTGCCGTGGCGGTCAGGCGGCGCGTCGTCGTCGTTTGCGTTCGCGTGCTTGCAGCATTCGGCCGAGGCGGTGCAGGTTGGCCGCGAGCTCCGAGAGGGCGACAGTGCGCTCGAAGCCGTCGGCGCCGCAGCTTCGGACACGGTCGAGGCCGCGATGCTCCAGAGCGTTGATGGCCGACTCGACTGCCGGATGCGCACGCCGTGCGGCGGCGAAGGCTTCACCGTTCTCCCGCTCCCGATCGGCGCGAGACAGATACCCCTTCTTCGGCAGGACGTTGAGATCAAGAATCTGGTCAAGCCGGATGCGGTTCTCCGAACTGTGGAAACCTCGGTCGAAGCTGCACGCCCGCAGGTCCGGGAACCGCTCCTGGGCCGCCCTCACCAGCGGCACTGCCGCATCGACGTCCTCGCCGTGCCACAGCACCTCGTGGTGAAGGATGAACCGATACTGGTCCTCGATCAGCGCCACCGGGACTCCGAGCTCCACCGGCGTGCCCGCCTTGCCCTTCGAGACCCATCGCGTGTGCGGCTCGAAGATCGAGAAGACCTTCTCCCGATGAGGAATCGTCTCGCCCAGAAGCAGCCGGCGCTCGACCTGCTCCATCTGACGCCGAGCATGAGCGATGAAGCCCTCGATCGATTCGCAGGCGGCTTCGTTGCCTGCGTTCCGCAGCGCCTCGACAGTGCGCGTCGCCCGCGCCACCAGCTCGCCGCACTGCGCCAAGTACGCCTTCACACGGGCCGGAAACCGCTTCGCCCGGCGCGTCCCACGCACCTTGTGGAACAGCCTGCGCACCAACCTCGACTGATACCGCCACTGACGCCAGCCGCCGATGCCGTGCCTCCCTGCCGACCGACCGGTCTCCCGCACAAGGCGCCGCATCGCATCCCACAGCAGATTCACGTCCGTCGGGTAATGCACGTCCGTCTCGACCACGAACGAGTCACACCGCCCGCGCAACGGCTCGCCAGGCTTTTTTCGCGCGACCGCATGGCCGCTTTCCACCACCAATCTGCCCACCTCGGACAATAGCGCCGGCGTCAACAGACACACGTTGTCCACCACCGTCTGGTACTCGTAGTACGACTTGTCGCCGAACTCGGCGTGACCCAGGAACGCCCGCACGGTCGCGTGCTGGTTGGCCAACTCCTGAAGCCGGTCGAAGTCGCAGCCCAGACCCTGCTTCAGCACCCCCAACACCAGAATCCGCCACAACTCCATGCCCGGACGACCAACCTGCCGGTCCGTCCCCGGCAGCACATGCGCGTCCAGCAGCTTGAACAGACGAGCCCGCAACTCCTCGTTGCACCAGAGGTGCTGAAGACCCTTCAACACCGCCGGAATGTCGTCCCGAGACTTCGGGTCGATCCAGATCTCCCCGATCGGCGCCTGACCGACCTTGAACTGCCGACTTTGCACCTCCCTCATCGCCCCACCTCCCCGAAGATGACCCGAAACGGACCGATTTCGACGAAAAGGCTATCCGATGACGACTATCTTCCCCCTACAGAACCCTCGGAAAGACCTGTAAACTCAATGGCTTGCTGGGTTTTCTGGCGGACACTAGTTAGTGTCCGCCAGAAAACGCCGTCTTTCTCGGGTTCTGGGTCGTTTCATTGGCGCATGATTGGCGGGGCCGGAGCCGCGCGGTGGCGAGCGAGGGCGGTTCTGGTGTTTACGAGGCGCAATCAGGGTTTGTCGGGCAGGGCGGCGCCTCCGGTGCTCGGCGCTGATTCGGTTTTCGGAAAGGCGTCGCCGTTAGGCGACGCGTCGTCGCCGCTGGCGTCTTCGTTCGAGCTGCTGCAGCAAGCGGCCGAGGCGATGCAGGTTGGCCGCGAGCACGGAGAGGGCGACGGTGCGCTCGAAGCCATCGGCGCCGCAGCTTCGGACACGGTCGAGGCCGCGATGCTCCAGAGCGTTGATGGCCGACTCGACTGCCGGATGCGCACGCCGTGCGGCGGCGAAGGCTTCACCGTTCTCCCGCTCCCGATCGGCGCGAGACAGATACCCCTTCTTCGGCAG
Source organism: Candidatus Multivorans sp. (assembly GCA_965247095.1). Classification (GTDB taxonomy): domain Bacteria; phylum Acidobacteriota; class Thermoanaerobaculia; order Multivoradales; family Multivoraceae; genus Multivorans. The sequence continues at coordinate 3,179,707 of OZ251997.1, forward strand.
GACGTTGAGATCAAGAATCTGGTCAAGCCGGATGCGGTTCTCCGAACTGTGGAAACCTCGGTCGAAGCTGCACGCCCGCAGGTCCGGGAACCGCTCCTGGGCCGCCCTCACCAGCGGCACTGCCGCATCGACGTCCTCGCCGTGCCACAGCACCTCGTGGTGAAGGATGAACCGATACTGGTCCTCGATCAGCGCCACCGGGACTCCGAGCTCCACCGGCGTGCCCGCCTTGCCCTTCGAGACCCATCGCGTGTGCGGCTCGAAGATCGAGAAGACCTTCTCCCGATGAGGAATCGTCTCGCCCAGAAGCAGCCGGCGCTCGACCTGGTCGATCTGACGCCGAGCATGGCCGATGAAGCCCTCGATCGATTCACAGGCCGCTTCACACCCCGCAGCCCGCAGCGCCTCGACAGTGGTTGTCGCCCGCGCCACCAGCTCGCCGCAATGCGCCAAGTACGCCCTCACACGGGCCGGAAACCGCTTCGCCCGGCGCGTCCCACGTACCTTGCGGAACAGCCTGCGCACCAACCTCGACTGATGCCGCCACTGACGCCAGCCACCGATGCCGTGCCTCCCTGCCGACCGACCGGTCTCCCGCACAAGGCGCCGCATCGCATCCCACAGCAGATTCACGTCCGTCGGGTAATGCACGTCCGTCTCGACCACGAACGAGTCACACCGCCCGCGCAACGGCTCGCCAGGCTTTTTTCGCGCGACCGCATGGCCGCTTTCCACCACCAATCTGCCCACCTCGGACAATAGCGCCGGCGTCAACAGACACACGTTGTCCGCCACCGTCTGGTACTCGTAGTAGCTCTTGTCGCCGAACTCACCGTGACCCAGGAACGCGCGCACGGTCGCGTGCTGGTTGGCCAACTCCTGAAGCCGGTCGAAGTCGCAGCCCAGACCCTGCTGCAGCACCCCCAACACCAGAATCCGCCACAACTCCATGCCTGGACGACCAACCTTCCGGTCGGTCCCCGGCAACACGTGCTCGTCCAGGAGATCGAACAGACGACCACGCAACTCCTCGTCGCACCAGAGGTGCTGAAGACCCTTCAACACCGCCGGGATGTCGTCCCGAGACTTTGGGTCGATCCAAATCTCCCCGATCGGCACTTGGCCGACCTTGAACTGCCGACTTTGCACCTCCCGCATCGCCCACCTCCCCGAAGATCACCCGAAACGGACCCATAACTGGCCGACTTCGCCCAAAAGGCTATCCGATGACCACTATCTTCCCGCTACAGAATCCTCGCAAAGACCTGCAAACTCAATGGCTTGCTAGGTTTTCTGGCGGACACTAGCTAGCTGCCGGGAGAGATCCAGATCGGCGACGACCAGGCGCGCTCCTGGATCGTCGCCGGCAGGGATACGCGCGGCGAAACTCCGGCTTTCACGGCATCCCACATCGACCAGCGGCACGTCGGGTTCTCCAGGACGCGAACGTAGTAGAACGCGAGATGCTCGGGGTCGAAGCCGGGATCGCTCCAGGTCGCTCCCAGCTCGACGTCGCCCACGTCCTGGCTGATGGCGCAGTTGGACAGGTCGACGGAGGCACCGTTGTCCGGACATCGGTGGGTCCCGGGATCCGGCTGCAGCCCATCGGAGCAGGCGACGTCGAAGATTTGCTCGTGCTGATCGCCGCCTTGGACCCAGCCCTTGACGATCTGGAGACGCTGGAGCGGGGCGCCGGACGGGTCGCGCAGCGCGCGGACCGCGAATGTAGGACTGCCGCCTCGATCGGCGTCGATCTCGCCTCCCATGGAGACGCCGCGCTCGTAGCCCACCGCCGCCATGTCGTCACGGCGGTGAAGGTCATCGGGCAGGCCGTAGCCGGCGAACATCTGCACCCGGATGCGAGTGCCCGAGGTGGCGAAGGTCTCCTTGCGACGCAGAGCCTCGTAGAGGGCCTTCCGGGTGTTCTCCTCGGCCCAGACACCGGTGAGGCCCGAGTTGCTGTAGTAGCGGCGGAAGACCTCGCGATACGTCGGCACGCCATCGACGACGTCGGCCGGGACCGAGCCTCTGCTGACCGGGTCGAAGTCGTGCACGCCGACCTTGCCGGTGTGCTTCTCCTCGTCGAACTGAAAACCCGAGTTGTGGGTGTCGCTGGCGCCGACGAACCCCAACCGATACGGGTTGAAGCCCTCTTGGCTCTGAAACGCGATGCCGTCCAGCAGCGCCTGGCGGACGTAGCTGCCCCTGGGTCGGCTCTTGCCCCACTGGCCGACGCGAAAGGGGAAGATCTCGAAGTCGGCCCACTCGTCGTTGGGCGACAGAAAGGGATGGGTCTCGGAGGTGCCCTTGACTTGCGTAATCTCGACGAGCGGCTCGTTGCGCATCCGTTTCGTCGCGTAGTCGGCGTCGAGCGGGCCGCCGTCGAACGTCTCGGTCTGGAACATCCAGCCGTCCGAGCCGTTGGAGTTGTGCGGGATCGCCAGTGCCTCGATGCCCTGGTCACGCAGGCGATCCATCCAGCTCCAAAGGTCTTCGGGATTCACCGAATCGAGTCGGCTGAAAGGTTCCTGGGGCGCGACGCTGCCCCTGAAGATCACGTTCCGGTGCAGGTTGCCGCCGTCCCGCGCGGGGGTGTACTCGTAGCCGATGAAGGTCGTCAGGGTGCCCGGCCGGTAGTGGCGCTCCGCGGCGGCGACGATCTCCTGCCACGCCGTCCGGAACACTTCGGGATCTGCGTGCCGGGCAACGAACTCCGCGGCGCCCGGCAGGTAGCCTCCTCGCGCCTTGACCGTCGTCGCGTCGACGAAGCGCTTGACGTCGGGGTCGTCCGCGAGCGGGTGGCTGGGGTCGGCGAGGGCGCGCATGACCCCCAGGTACGCCGCGTGGTCCGTCACGGCGTAGAAGTCGAGGGCCCGGTCGAGCTGGATCTCGTGGCCCGAGGGATGCCTGATCGCCTCTCCAGCAGCGAAACGGTACGCGTCGCCGGGTGTCGTCCGCGTGGCGAACGAGAAGGCATCGAACGAGTAGGCGGTGTGCACGTGCAGGTCGCCGAAGAACGCCGAGCGCTCCTGCCCTCCGGCAGGTGAGAGCGGTGCCGCCGCCTGGAGAATCCCCAGGATCGCCGGGAGAAGGAGTCGAGAAGGTCGCATGGTGGGCTCCGATTCAGCCGGTTTCAACTGCGAACGCGTTTACCGGCAGGATCGTACATGGGTCGGATGGAGGTCTCGGTCAGGACGCGGACGCCCGCGACCTCGATCTCGAAGCGGCTGGGCAGTTCGGGGAAGTCCGGCAACAGCGACATGCGGACGTAGCCGAGGCCGACGGCCGCTCCGAGGCTGTGGCCGTAGTTCCCGGAGGTGACGTAGCCCGCGATTTCGTCCCCCAGCCAGATCGGTTCGTGGTGGTAGATCAAGGGTTGCAGCATCCCCGAGCTCCCGGGTCCACATACCGGCGCAGATGACGACTACGCTCGCGCGGCGCGGCAATTCCCAGGCTTCTGAAGCAGCGATATGGCAAGCTAGCAAATGATGTCGCCAACACCCCGGCCGGAACGGTCCACAGGCCGCTCGATGGATCGGCGCCGCTTCCTGGAGGGAGCGATGGTGGCGGCCGGCGCTTGCCTCGGAGTGGGCTCGGCGCAGGGGGCGAGCACCGCTGACATCGTGTCGCCCTCCGACTTCGCCCACCTGGCGGTGAGAGTCGGCGACCTGAACGAGGCTCTGACGTTCTACGACACCCTCCTGCGTTGCCGTCCCAACCACGTCGCGCGCGCACCTGTGGAAGCCGGGAAACTGGCTCGGGGCGGCGCCTGGTGCTCCTACGACATCGAGCATCATCGCGTCTCGATCTTCGGGCGAGGCGGTCAACCCGTGCCTGAAGCCGGCCTGCTCGGCTGGGATCGCTTCACCTTCAGCTACGACTCGCTCACCGAACTCGGCGCCAACTACCACGCTCTGAAACTCGGGGGAATCGAACCACGCGCAGCCAGACGCTACGGCGACAGCGTTTCACTCCTCTATGCCGACCCCAGCGGCAATCGCATCGAGATGCTCCTCGACCGCTTCGATCGAATCGAAGATCTCGAGCCCTATCTGGGGGAGGCGGCAGGCTCGGAGAAATCCGCCGCCGGCGCCGCGTCCCGTCGAGGGCGTGCACTTCTAAGGAGCCTGCGCCCAAGCCCGCCTCGGACTCGAGTGCGGCATAATCGGCCCAAATCCAGAATGGGGAGGGGGAGCATATGAAGGCCACACATCTCACGCTCGGTATTGCATTCACACTGCTGATTGGCGCTTGCACGGCCGCCCCGGAGGACGAGACTGAGCCGGCATCGGACACGGATGGGGCGGCATCCTCGCCGGAACCCGCTCGGAGCTACTCTCCCGAATCGCGCGATCTCTCCCAGGCGGACATCGAGCGCCTGATGGAGGAGCTCTCCAACTGGGGTCGCTGGGGCGACGACGACCAGTTGGGGGCGGCCAACCTCATCACCCGGGAGAAGCGCCTCGAGGCTCTGGCCCTGGCGACGGAGGGCATCTCCGTCTCGCTCGCCCATCCTCTGATCACCGAGGAGGCCGTCGATGTGCCGCTGCCGTTCGAGCGCGCGATCTTGCGGCTTCCCGACCCCGACGAGGAGCCCGGGTTTCGCGGCGGTGTCAGCGATCGCTACGAGATCAGCTACCACGGCTACTCGCACAGCCACATCGACTCGCTGTGTCACATCCTCTACAAGGGGAAGATGTACAACGGCTTCTCGCAGGACACGGTCACCGAGGAAGGCTGCACGCGGTCTTCGATCGTCAACCTCCAGGGTGGCATCGTCACGAGGGGCATCGTGTTCGACATCCCGCGCCTGAAAGGCGTGCCCTATCTCGAGCCGGGCACGCCGATCTACACCGAGGACCTCGAGGCCTTCGAGGAGATGGCCGGGCTCCGCGTCCGTGCGGGCGACGCCATCTTCATACGCACCGGGCGCTGGGCGCGGCGCGCCGAGCTCGGACCTTGGGCGGTGTCGCAGAATGCGGCCGGCCTCCACGCCTCGACGATGCCCTGGGTTCGCTCCCGCGACATCTCGTTCATCGGCTCCGATGCGGCACTCGACGTCGTTCCATCGCAGGTGGAAGGCGTCGATCTTCCGGTTCACATCCTCACGATCGTCGCCATGGGCATCGACATCTTCGACAACCAGGACCTCGAGGCCGTCGCCGAGACGGCGGCCGAGCTGGGTCGCTGGGAGTTTCTGCTCGTGGCGGGGCCTCTGGCCGTCGAAACCGGAACCGGCTCGCCGATCAACGCACTGGCGATCTTCTGAGGGCTGAGGGAGGAGAGACGATGATCGATTTCGAGATTCCAGAAGAGACCAAGGCGGTGCGCGCCAAAGTGCGTGCGTTCGTCCAGAACGAGTGCATCCCGGCCGAAGAGAGATGCACTCCGGAGAACTTCGACGAGGTGCTGGCTGAGCTCCGCACGAAGGCGAAGTCGCAGGGGCTGTGGTGCCCCTTCATCCCGGAGGAGCACGGCGGCATGGGTCTGAAGCCGCTGGCCAATGCGCTGGCCCAGATGGAGCTCGGCGAGAGCTTCCTCGGAGCGCTCTCTCTCAACACGCAGGGTCCCGACGATGCGACCATGCTGACGTTGCTCGAGAACGGTACCGAGGACCAGAAGGAGCGCTTCCTGAAGCCTCTGCTGGCGGGCGAGAAGCGCATCTGCTACTCGATGACCGAGAAAGCCGCCGGTGCGGACGCCACGGGCATGCAGACCTCGGCCGTTCTCGACGGTGACAACTACGTGCTCAACGGTGAGAAGTGGTTCAGCTCCTCCGCGAGCGTTGCCGACGTCGCCCTCGTCATGGCGAAGACCGATCCCGACGTCGCCCGCCACCGGCAGTTCTCGACCTTTCTCGTCGAGCTGCCGAACCCCGGCTACAAGATCATCCGCAACATCGAGACGATGCAGCCGCACACCGATCTCGGCCTGAAGCTCGGATCCTCGCACTCGGAGATCCACATCGAGAACCTCGTCGTCCCGAAGGACAACCTCCTCGGTGGCCGCGGCCAGGGCTTCGCGATGGGCCAGCACCGCCTCGCCTACGGGCGGCTGCGTCACGGCATGCACAACGTGGCGAGGGCACAGCGTGCCCTCGATCTCGCCGTCGGGCACGCTGTGAAGCGGGTGACGTTCGGCAAGCGCCTCGCCGACCGCCAAGGGGTTCGCTGGATGCTCGCCGACTGCGCCGCCGAGCTCTACAAGGCTCGGCTCATGCTGCTCCACATCGCCTACAAAGCGGAGAAGGGCATGGACCTGCGCAACGAGAACGGCATCGCCAAGGTCTTCCTCGCCAATATGGTGCACCAGGTGGTCGACACCGCGATCCAGCTCCACGGCGCCCTGGGCTACAGCATGGACACGCCGCTGGCCGGCTGGTATCGCGGCATCCGCGCGCAGCGTCTGGTCGATGGGCCGGACGAGGTCCATCGCTGGCGCACCGGCAAGAACGTCGTGCAGGCGTTCGAGGCGCACGGTACGTGTGCTTCCGCCTGTGGCGGCGATCTCCTTTGAGTCATCGCGCGCTCTCCGGCGGCGGCCGCGGCTGCCGCGGCGCGGGCGTCCTCGCGGCGGAGCCCCGCCACCTGACGCCGGCCCCTTCGGCAAAGGCCACGCCGCCTACTGCTAAAGCTGCCAGAGCTATGCAGTAGCCCGCAAAGGTGGCCGCTCGGTGGTCAACGGGCGGCCGCGTGCAACCGACTCAGGCTGCCTCGCTGACAGTAACGCTGAGTCGCTTGCCCAGGCGGCGCAGCGCCCGGTCGATGGTAGCCGCCTTAGTGGCGTGATCGGGGTTCAGCATGCGCCGAACTTCGCTTTCGGCGACATCGAGGTCGCGGGCAAACTGCCGCCGCGAGATTCCGGCGTGACGCCAAGCGTCGTACAAGGCCGCCTTCAGGGCGATCTGCACCGGCGGGACGACCATGAGCCGCTCCTCGCCGGTGGGCGAAGGTTCGGGCAGATCGCCGCCTTCGCGTATCGTGGTGGCGATCAACTCCCGCAGCAGATCCCTGGCTTCGGCTAGCGCCTCCTCCCTCGTCGCGCCATCTGTGGCGCCCCAGCCGAAATCCGGAAACGCGACGACGTGGCGGCCGTCCTCGTCACGTTGGATGTCGGCGGGGTAGTTGTAACCGTCAGGCATCGGGTTCTCCTAGGCTAGACCGGCGCATTCGGGGTAGCCGCCCGCCCTGGACCGCTATCGGAGTAGGCGTGGGTATGCGAGTTCCCGCACAGGCTGCAGTGCTACGCTACAGCAGGACGATGAAGCTGCAGGTCGTGATTCACGAGGCCGAAGAGGGCGGGTACTGGGCGGAAGTGCCGTCGATCCCGGGGTGCGCCACCCAGGGAGATTCCTTTGAGGAACTGCTGACCAACCTCTACGAAGCGGTCGAGGGCTGCCTCTCCGTGCAGATCGCCGAAGTCCCCGTCTCCGAGACGGACCGGGTCATCGAAATCGCTGTGTGAAGGCTCTCGCCGGCAAGCAGTTCTGCTCCCTGCTCCAATCGCGAGGATGGCAGTTGAAGCGGATCCGAGGCAGCCATCACATCTTCGTCAAGCCAGGCATCGCGGTTCGTATCTCAGTCCCAGTCCATCGGGGCACACTGAAGAGCGGCCTTCAACGGCACCTGATGAAGCTCGCCCAGATCAAGGGCTCGGAGTTGTAGGGCCCCGATCCAGCGCAACTGAGAGGCGTCGCCAGCGTCGTGGCCCGTCCCCCTTCAGCGGTTCGCCTCGACCACCTCGCCCGGCTTGAGGAAGCGATCCTCCGGTCCGCGAGTTGCGGCCGCTCCGGCTGCCGTGCCGCCTGAGGTGCCGTTGTTGATGACGTCGCCCGGGTAAAGGGGACGGCGAGTCTGTGCGATGGAGCGACGAGTCTAGCTCCCCGCGCACACCGCAATTGGTCCGTCAGGTTCGGGGTGGTCGACCGGAGACCAGGATCGAGAACTGTCGATCCGGGTCTTGCTGGAGGACGGGTCGGTAGCCGCCGGCACTCTCGTCGGGCTCCATACGGCGGGCCCCGTCGGGGGCGAGCTGAACGATGTAGGCCTTACGGACCTCGGAGGTGAGATTCGGCCCGGTGGCATGCGGAGTGAGTGAGGAGAAGACTACGATGCTGCCTGCTTTTGCCGGTGCGGCGAGCCCTTCGGCATCTTTTTCTGCACAGCAGTAGCCGAGATCGGTGGTCCAGTGCTCGAGAGTGCCCTGGCGATGCAGTCCTGGAAGCACCTGGGGGCACCCGTTGCTGGGGCTGGCGTCGGTCAGTGCGATCCAGCAGGTGAGATAGCTCTGTGGTTCGAGGAACCCGTATCCGTTGTCCTGATGCCAGGGAAAGGGGGCCGGAACGCTCGGCTTCTTGTAGACCGCCTGGTCCCAGTAGAGCCGAACGTCGGGGCCCACCAGGTCCCATGCGAGATCGCGAAAGAGAGGCCCGGCACAGAAGTCGCGGAGAAAAGTCGAGCGCTGCACCAGGTGGACGGTGAAGGTGATCTCGTCGGCGCGAGCGATGAAGCGACGCCCCTGCGGCTGCTTGCGCAGCCACGCTTCGGCCTCGGCCTCCCAGGGGTCGATCTCGGCGATCAAGCGCTCGAGCGTGGAAGGCTCGATAGCGTTCTCGAGCACGAAGAAGCCTTGCTCGCTCCATTGGCGGGCCTGCGCGGAAGAGATGCGCCGGTAGGGGCCGCCTCTGGGCTCCCAGCGAAAGCCCTGGTTGAGCGGATGGAGCTTCGGCGTCATGCCTGATCGGCAACTGACTGGTCCGGCACGACCGCCACGATCAGGCCGCCGAAGGGTGTACCGCGCTCGGACTCCCCTCCGAACGCCTCGAAGCTCTCCACTTCCAGGCTGCGGCCTTCGAAGAAGTCCAGCGCCTGCTGACGCGCGGGCGCGGCGGTCGAGATGCCGAAGTGCATGCTCTCGCCGTAGAACGACTTCAAGGCGTACTTCATGTAGTTCCCGATCACGGCGTAAGGCTTTCGGCCGAACACGAGTTCCCGGCTGAAGAAGTCGAAGGCGATGCGCGACCCGGGAGCGAGTCCGGCGACTTCGGCCAGCGTCTTGTCGACGGCCGCGTCGTCGAGGTACATCGTCACGCCTTCCCAGAGGATGAAGGTCGGCAAGTCCTGGTCGAACCCGTGTTCCGTCAGGGACTCCAGCCAGGACTGCTGGTTGAAGTCGGTCGGTGCAAGGGTGACGTGGCTGTACTCGACGCCGGCGGCTTTGAGGGCGCGCACCTTGGCCTCTTGCGTTGGCGGCTCGTCGACCTCGAAGATCTTCACGCCGCTGCCGCCCGGATCGGCGCCGTCCGGCAGCGGGCCGTACGCGCGCGTGTCCCAGCCGGCGCCGAGGACGACGAACTGGCGGATCGGGCTGTCCGCTCCAACCGCGGCAGCAATGGCGCTGTCGAAGAAGTGCGTGCGATGGCTGATGAAGGTCATCAACGTCGACGGCCGCGGGCCGGGATAGGCGAAGAACGAGCCCCGGAAACCGCTCCACCGCGCTGCTAAGGCCACGGTCTTCATCAGCAGCCGCATGACCAGGGGCGACAGCGCCGGCAGGTGCGGGGCGATGCGTTCAGCAACAGCGTCGCTCCGGTTCCCAATCATCTGAAGCACCAGACGGGCCATGTAGGGCTCGTACGCGGTGCCGGAGATGCCCCGCGGCATGTTCACGAAACGGACCTTGAAGGCAAAGGCCAGCGTTCCGATGAGCTGGAGGGGGGAGAAGAGGACCTCCAGCAGGGCGAAAACCAGAACTCTCACTGGTTGCTCTCCTCGGGCGACTTGAGGCTCTGGTCGTCGAGCCCGTCGATGAACTCGGTGATGACTTGCACGACCTCTTCCTGGTGCGACACCGGCATCATGTGATCCGCCCCGTCGATGAGATGCACCTGCGCGTTGGGCACACTATCCGCCAGGAATCGGGCGTGCTCGACCGGAACGGCCGCGTCCGCCGTGCCGTGGATCGCCAGGGTCGGAACCTGAATGTCGGCGAGGGGCAGGTCCAGGGCGTCGAACTGCTCCTCGTCGTTCGCCAGACCGTCGCCACGCAGCGATGGTGGCCAGAGCGACCACATCAGACCTTCGAACGCGGCGACCTTCTCTTCGTCCTCGAGCACGAGTCGCCGGTTCTCGGGATCCGGCACGAACATCTCCAGCAGACCCTCGGTACCGACGGCACGTCTGAGCAAGCTCAGGGACAGCCACGCCGTGAAGTCGCCGCTGAGGAACGCTGGGGCCGGGATCTCCGGAAGGTCGCTGTTGCTCACCGCCTCCAGCGCGATGAGAGCCCGAGCCCGGTCCGGGTACGCCGCAGCGAAGGTCATCGACGAAGGCCCGCCGCCGGAGAGCCCCATGATGACGACCTCGTCGATCGACAGAGCATCGAGCAGCGCAACGTACGCGTCCGCCTGCTCGCGCGGAGTCCGGCCGGCGCTGATCGGCGTGCGGAGGTAGCCCGGACGGGACGGGGCAAGGACCTGGAAGCTGTCCAGTCCGAAGCGCTGGTCGTACCCGCCCGGCGTCCCGTGAACGAAGAGCACGACCTGGTCGCCGTCTCCCTCCAGGACGTACTCGATGGGACCGGCCCGGGTCTCGATCACCTGGCTTCCTGATCGGAGCTCCTCCAGGCGGTCGCTGCGGAAGGAGTTGTAGGAGAACCCGGCGAGCGCGACGAGCGCGACGACCAGGGCCGAGCCGCCGAGCAGGAGTCCCTTAGCGATCCGCCACAGGTTGGAGCGTGGGCTTGCTCTGCCCGGCGAGCCTCCTGCTGTCTGGCCGATGGTCATCGCCGCCGCCTCCCCCAGCCCTGGCCGCCAGGGCCCGATGTCGCCGGGAGCCTAGCCGGCAAACCAGAGAGCAAGCTCACTCGGCCCCGATTGACAGCGTTGAGGGCAGTTCTTACGATTGCTGTCATTGACAGCACCACCATGAAGGCTCGAAGAGAAGGAGTCGCCGTCATGCCGCAACTGACCGTTCGCAACGTACCCGCGCAGGTGGTCGCCGCACTCAAGACCCAGGCAGCCGCGAGCGGCCGGTCTGCGGAGGCCGAACATAGGGACATTCTCCATCGCGCCCTCCTGGCTGACGGCAGCGACTTCGCCGCCCGCGCCGCAGCGATGCGACGACGCGTCCGCTCAACCGTCGACAGCACCGACACGATTCGGGAGGAACGCGACCGGGACAGCGGCCTGTGAAGGGCTGCGTCGTCGATGCCAGCGTCGCCGTGAAGTGGCTCGTGGACGAGAAGCACTCCAAAGAAGCATCGAGCCTGCTCGCCGCCGGCACGACGCTGCTGGCGCCGGAGCTGCTGTTCGCCGAAGCGACGAACGCCCCCTGGGCCATGTGCCGCCGCGGCGACATCGACCGCGACGCCTTGGCGGACGCCGTCGCTCTGTTGCGGAGAGCCCCTGTGGCGACGCCGGTGCCCATGCGCCAACTCGCTAGCGCTGCCGCGCGACTAAGCGTCGATCTGGACCACCCGACCTACGACTGCTTCTACCTCGCCCTCGCGCTTCACGAACAGCATCCCGTCGTCACCGCGGACTCGCGCTTCCTCAAGAAGGTGCAGGATCATCCCTACCTGACCGACGCGATCCGGCACGTGGCGGAAGTCGGCCGGAGTTGACGCCGAAGACGCTTGAACGCCGCCGCAAAGCACGGCCCTAGAGGCTTGCGCGGCAGAACGATCCGACCTGGGAACCCGGGTGGCGCGATCCGCGCCACCCGCGAACCACTCCGTGCGCCCGTCATCGGGCGGACGGAGGGCACGCGGGCATCCCGCCCGCATCCGGCGCGAAGCGCCGGCCTCCGGTAGTTCTGCCGCGCCAGAGCACATACTTGTAGCGCACTCCGAGATAACTTGACTACTTCGGAGCACACTCCAAATCGGGCGAGCTTGACGGTGTCGATATCGAGGACCAGTCTGGAGCCTAGTGCCGTGTCACTCGTCCTAGGTCGCATGAATCGTAGTAGGTTCCTTGCCGTTCGACGACGGCAAGGAGTCTGGCATGAAGCGGTATGTGGTGGAGTTGGAGGAGCAGGAGCGCGAGGCGTTGGCGACGACTACGCGCAAGGGTTCGCATCGGTCGCAGAAGGTGATCAACGCCTTGATTCTGCTCAACTGCGACGAGGGCGAGTTCAACGGGCGTCGGACGACCGGCGAGACGATCGCCGGGGTCTTGCGGATCAGTGCGCGCAAGGTGGATCGTGTGAAGAGGCGGTTTGTGGAGGACGGTCTGGAGGCGGCGCTCGGGAGTCGGCAGGGGCGTCGTCCCAAGTACCTGCGCAAGGCGGATGGCGAGTTCGAGGCGCGGCTGATCGCGCTCAGTTGCGGAGAGCCGCCCGAAGGGCATTCGCAGTGGTCTCTGCGTCTGTTGGCGGACCGTGCGGTGGAGCTCGGCTATATCGACAGCGTCTCGCACGAGACGGTGCGGCGGGTGCTAAAAAAAACGCTCTCAAACCGTGGCGCCGCGTCGGCTGGGTGATTCCGCCGCAATGCAACGCCGACTTCGCGGCGAACATGGAGCGGGTGCTCGACGTCTATCGGCGTCCGCACGACGCGAACTTCCCGGTGGTGTGCATGGACGAGACGCCGCGGCAGTTGATCGCCGAGACACGCGCGCCCATCCCGCCGGCCCCTGGACGGGAGGTCCGCGAAGACTACGAGTACCGACGCTGCGGCGCCTGCAACGTGTTCATGGCGACCGAACCGCTGGCCGGGCGGCGTCTGACCAAGGTCACCGAGCGCAGGACCAAGACCGACTGGGCGCGTTTCCTGGAAGACATCGCCGGGCAGTATCCCGACGCCACCCGAATCACGCTGGTGATGGACAACCTCAACACGCACCGCCCCGGCGCGCTCTACGAGACCTTCGACCCGGCCAGGGCCAAGGCGCTGTGGGACCGCTTCGAGTTCGTCTATACCCCCAAGCACGGCAGTTGGCTGAACGTCGCCGAGGTCGAACTCAGCGTGATGATCCGCCAGTGCCTCAACCGCCGCATCGACTCCATCGACACCCTACGCGCCGAAGTCGGCGCCTGGCAGGCCGCCAGAGACCGGATCCAAGCCAAGGTCAACTGGCACTTCACCACCGACGACGCTCGCGTCAAACTCAAGCGCCTCTATCCGACTTTTGACGAGTGACACGGCACTAGTCTGTTTGAGAGGGCGAACCGATGGACAACGTGTGGCAGGTGCAGGATGCGAAGGCGCGCTTCAGCGAGTTCCTGGAGACGAGCGTGGCCGAAGGACCGCAGATCGTCACGAAACGCGGCGTGCCGACCGCTGTCCTGGCGCCCATCGAACAGTGGCGCAGGCTGTCGAGCGCGTCGAAGCCCGACCTCAAGGAACTACTCCTGGCGCGCGAACCGAGGACCGAGGAACTGGCCCTGCCGCGTCGCCAGTTCCGCTATCGCGACGCGCCTCGATTCGAATAGGGGATGTACCTGCTCGACACGAACGTCGTCTCGGAGTTGCGACGCAGCCGGCCGCATCCTGCGGTTCTGGAGTGGATCCGGAACGTCCCGTCGGAACGACTCCATCTGTCTGCGGTGACCGTGGGTGAGGTTCAGGGGGGAATCGAGAAGACTCGGGCGCACGACTCTGCGAAGGCCCGCATGCTGGAGGTGTGGCTCGATCAGGTCATGACGGCGTACCCGATCCTGGCTCTGGACGGCGTGATCTTCCGGGAGTTGGGAAGGCTGAAGCACCGTCAGTCGGTTGCCTTGTCCCAGGATGCGATGATCGCTGCTGTCGCGAGGATTCACGGTCTCACCGTCGTCACGCGCAACGCCCGCGACTTCGAGCAGTTCGGCGTAGAGATACTCGATCCGTTCGCTACGCCGGCATCTTGATCTTCGCCTGCACGAGCGGCGCGTGACGCCGGTGTTGTTGGCGACGGTCAGTCCGTGTCCAGAAGGCGAGGTCCCGGAGGAACCCGGAAGAGAAGACGGCCTCCCGAGGCCGCACTTCCGTCACTCTTCCGTGAGCCCGAACCGCGCACGAAGCTCCTCGACCGTCATCACCACGCCCTTCCCGGCTCGGATCTCCTCATCGGCTTGCCGAATCCTCTCGGCGTTCTTCGGCGAGCGAAGGAGGTACTCCGTTTCCATCCAAGCGCTCAGCTCGCTCGCCGCGATGAGAGCGACGTCCTCCTTGCCACGCCGTCTTATGTACACCGGCTCCCGCGTGTCCGTCACCTGATCCATCAGCGTGGCGAGGTTCTGGCGCGCGCCGGTGTAGGTGGTTTCTCTGATCATGTGGTTGCTCCGACCTTGCCCTCGGAACGCGCGAATCCTGCTCGTGTCCGGGCAGTGTTTCGGGGACGACCGCCGCGGATCTCGGCGAGACGTACATGGATTCTGTACCGCTACGGCCGCCCGCGCAAGCGGGCCGCAGCGCCTCACTGCGGGCAGCCGGCGGAGAAGCCGGCGCATCCAGTGGTTGCCGTCGGCGGCACTACCCCTGCTGCTCGATCCACCAGTCGATGTGCTCTTCCAGCACCACCATCGGCATGGCGCCGCTACCGATCACGGCGGCGTGGAAGGCCTTGAGGTCGAACTGGTCGCCGAGCCCGTCTTCGGCCTTCTTGCGCAGGCGGAGGATCTCGAGGTTGCCGATGCGGTAGGCGAGCGCCTGGCCGTGGATGTCGGCTGAGTAGCGGAGGAGTTCGGTGGCAATCTCGACGTCGGAGTAGACGACCCGCGCGCTCATGAACTCGCGGGCGCGCTCGAGGTCCCAGCCCAGGTGGTTCATGCCCGTGTCGATCACCAGCCGGCACGAAATGAACATCTCCATGACCAGGCGCCCGTAGAGGTCGCACGGGTCCTTATACATGCCCATCTCCTTGCCCAGGTTGGCGGCGTACTCGGCCCAGCCTTCGGTGAAGGCGCCGTACCCGATCGTCTCGCGCCGGAACCGGGGCAGGTCCTCGCGCTCGTTCGCCAGCGCGAGCTGGAAGTGGTGTCCGGGGATCAGCTCGTGGTAGATCAGCCCCTGGGCCGAGAACAGGGACCGGTTCTCCAGGTCGGAGCCGTTGTAGCGGTACTCGCCGCGCGGGTTGGCCACGGTCGGGAGCTGGTAGACGCCGAAGGTCATCGTCGCTTCCGAGGTCTCGTCGAGCCGGCGGACGCCGTACGGCGCTTCCGGCAGAGCCTCGAAGTAGTCGGCGACGCGGGGCTCGATCTTCTCGATGTAGCCCATGTACCGCTCTTCGACCTCCTCGGCCGAGCTGGCGACGAAGCGCGGGTCGGCTCGCACCTGGTCGAGGAACTCCTTCATTGCGGTCTCCTCGGAGCTGGCCATAAAACCGATCTGCTCCCGTAGCGCCGCCATCTCTGTTTCGAGCCGCGCCACCTCTTCCAGGCCGATCTCGTGGATCTCCTCGGGCGAGAGGTCGGTCGTCGTGTGCATGCGAACGCGGTGGAGGTAGAGATCGCGTCCGCCGGGCACGCCTCCCAGTCCCACCTGCTCGGGCGCCGCCTCCAGGTAGTCGTCGCCGAGTTCGGCGATCAAGCGAGTGAATTCGCTGTCGATAGCCGTTTCGATCTTCTGCCGGACTTCGGCCAGGAAGCCCTCCGCCCCGTCGCCGACGCGGTCCGGGCCGGGCAGGAACAACTTTTCGAGACGACCGCGGTACCCCTCGAACATGCCGACGACGTTGGGGACCTGGGCCTTCGGTAGATAGATGCCGCGCTCCTTCTGCCCCTCAACCTTGTCGGCGAGCTGCCCGATGGTCTGCCCATACTCGCCGAGCAGGTGAAGGTAGTGAGCCCTCTCCTCGTCGGTTCCCAGTGGAGCGGCACCCAGCACCTGGTGGAGGATGTCCAGGACGAACCCCCCGGCGGCATAGGGCGTGATGTTGAAGTCCGCCCAGTAGTGCTCCGGCGCCTTGATCAGGAGGCCGAGATTCCAACGCAGCAGCTCCAGCGAGATCCAGTCCTCGTGGTCGATCGCCTGCTCGTCGATGTCCGCCAGCCGGTCGAGGAGGTTCTGCGCGAAGGCCGCGTTCGCCTCGGCCGCCTCCAGCGTCGAGTCCGGGAACTCCGTCACCGTCTCGCCGCGCCGGAATCTGATGTACGGGCTCTGGTCGGCGGCGAACGCCGCGTACTCGTCGCCGACGGACGCGATGAGCGCCGATGAACCAGGGCCGGCGGCCTCCCCATCCGTGGTCCGCGCGCCGCAAGCCGGCAGCAGAAGGACGACGAGCAAGGCAGCGAAGATCGATATCCGTTTCATGGCTTCGAGAACCTCCTCGTCGTCACACTGTCTCATGAACTCTGCTCGGTATGGCTAGCGCCGTCTATAACCAGACCGGCGCTTCGCGCCGGATGCGGGCAGGATGCCCGCGTGCCATCCGTGCGCCCGATGACGGGCGCACGGAGTGGTTCGCGGGTGCCGCGGATCGCGCCACCCGGGTTCCCAGGTCAGATCGTTCTACCGGGCAATCTCCCGAGTGCGACGGCCACTGAGGTAGAGCACCGGCACGACCAGCAGGTTCAGGAACGTCGACGTCAACAAACCTCCGAGAATGACCTGCGCCATCGGACTCAGGATCTCGTTGCCCGGGGCGCCCGCAGCCAGCACCAGCGGCACCAGCGCGAGTCCCGCGGTCAGGGCGGTCATCAGGACGGGCGCCATCCGCTCCCCCGAGCCGCGCCGCACGGCTTCGTCCAGCGGTAGCCCCTCGCCGAGCAGCCGCCGGTAGTTGCTGACCAGCAGCACGCCGTTGCGCGTGGCGATGCCGAACAGCGTGACGAAGCCGATCACGGTGGCAAGCGACAGGACGCCGTCGCCCAGAGCCACCGCGACGACGCCCCCAACGAGAGCCAGCGGGACATTGACGAGCATGATCAGGGTCTCGCGGTGACTGCCGAACTCGATGTAGAGGAGCCCGTACATGGCGACCAGGATGAGCACGACCAGCAGGGCCACGGTGGAGATGCGGCGGCCGGCTTCCTCGAACTGCCCACCGAAGGTCACGAAGTAGCCGGACGGCAGGTCGACCCCGGCGTCGACGGCGGCCTGCGCCCGCTCCACGGCGCCCACCAGATCGGCGCCCGTCGCGTTGGCGGTGATCATCGCCACCCGCTGCGCGTTCTCCCGCCGGATGAGCGACGGTCCGAGAGCGTGCCGGACCTCCGCCACGGCGCCCAGCCGAACCAGGTCCCCGGCCGGCGTCGAGACCGGAAGGGCCGCGATCTTCTCGGGCGAGGACCGGAGGCTCGGCAGCAGACGCACGGCGACATCGGACGCCAGACCCTCCTCCACGATCTCGCCAACCACCACACCCTGGAAGAGTGCTTCCACTCCCTCCCCGAGGTCCGCCAGGGCAAGCCCGTGCCGTGCCATGGCCGTGCGATCGAAGTCGATCACCAGTTGGGGAATCGCCGCCTGCTCCTGGTTCGACAGGTCGACGATGCCGGGCACCGTGCCCAGAACCTGCTCGACCCGGGAAGCGAGCGTCCGCAACACGGCCAGGTCGGGCCCGAAGACCTTGACCGCGAGATTGGTCCGGGACCCCGACATCATGTGGTCGATCCGGTGGCTGATCGGCTGCCCGAAGGAGACGGTCGTCCCCGGGATCGTTGCCACGGCCCGGCGCATCTCGGCGACCAGTTCGTCCTTTGAGCGCCCGCCTTCGAGCGGGGCCAACACCACTTCAATCTCGGAGGCGTTGACCCCCTGCACGTGCTCGTCCTTCTCGGCGCGACCGGTCCGGCGGCTAGTCGAAACCACCTCGGGGAAGGCGAGGAGCGCCTCCTCGACCTGGCTCCCCAGCCGGTCGCTCTCGGCGAGTGGGATTCCCGGCGGGCTGACGACCGCAACAGTCAGCGATCCCTCGTTGAACGGGGGCAGGAAGCTGCGGCCCAGACCGGGTACGAGCGCGGCCACGGGCGCCACCGCCAGGACCACCAGCAACAAGACCGCCCGGCGATGCCCGAGGCACCAGTTGAGCGTCGGCGTGTACCCCGCTCGGAACGCGCGCAGGAGCCAGGGCTCCCGGGCACGCAGCGCCTTCGCCCGCCCCAGCAGCAGGAGCGCCAGCACCGGCGTGACGGTCAGCGCCACCACGAGCGAGGCCGAGAGCGCCGCGATGAAGGCGAGGCCGAGTGGGCGGAGCAGCCGGCCCTCCAACCCCGGCAGGAAGAAGATCGGCACGAAGACCAGGACGACGACCAGGGTGGCGATGAGGATCGGGCTCAGCACCTCCCTCGTCGCCGCGGCGACAACCTCGGCCGCCGGCCGGCGATCGCCCCTCGTCAGACGCCGCTCCTCCTTCAGCCGGCGGAAGATGTTCTCGATCGCGATGATCGCGTCGTCGACCAGGAGACCGACCGCGATCGAAAGGCCGCCGAGCGTCATCGTGTCGATCTGGAGGCCCAGGGCCGCGATCACCAGAATCCCTGTGACCAGGGACAGCGGAATGGCGAACGCCGAGATCAGCGTCGTCCGGACGCTGCCGAGGAACAACGCCAGGATCACGATGACCAGGATCGCGCCCCAGCGAAGCGCTTCGGAGACGTTTCCGATCGCCACCTCGATGAAGTCGGCCTGACGGAAGTTCTCGCTCTCGAGAACCACCCCCGAAGGCAAAGTCTGCTGCAGCCGGGCGAGCGCCGCGTCGATCGCCCGGGTCAGTTCGAGCGTGTTGGCCTCCGGCTGTTTCTGAACCGACAGGATGACCGCCGGGCGGTTGCGGTACGACGCCGTGCCGCGAGCCGGCTCGGCGCCCCATTCGACGGTCGCGATGTCGCCGACCCGTAGAGGGACGCCGCCCGTGACCCGAACCACAGCGGCGGCCACGTCCTCGGGGCTGCGCGCCCGGGTGAGCCCGCGGACGATGTGCTCCTGCCCGCCCTCCACGTGAAAGCCCGCCGCCAGACTGCGGCTCGCGGCGGCCACCGCCTCGATGACGTCGGTGAGGGGCAAGCCATTCTGGGCGAGAGCAGCCGGCCGGACCGTGACCTGGAGCTGACGCCGTTCGCCGCCGATGGGGACCACCTGGGAGACGCCGGGGATCGAGAGGAGCGTGCGCCGGACCACCGTCTCGGCCACACGGCGCAGTTCCATGGCACTGACGCCGCCGTCCGCGGCCGGCGCCGCGGTCATTGCGATGAACGTGATCTCACCCATGATCGACGAGATCGGCCCGAGCTCCGGCTGCTCGGCCTGGGCCGGGAGGTCGACCCGCTGCAGGCGCTCGTTGACGACTTGGCGGGCACGGTAGATGTCGGTTCCCCAGTCGAACTCGACCCACGCCACCGAGAGCCCGTCGGCGGAGACCGAGCGCAGCCGGCGCACTCCCGGTGATCCGTTGACCGCCGACTCGACCGGGAAGGTCACCAGGAGTTCGACCTCTTCGGCCGCCATGCCGGGAGCTTCGGTGATCACGGTCACCGTCGGCGCGGAGAGGTCCGGGAAGATGTCCACCGGCAGGGTCGCGATAAAGAAAGCTCCGGCCAGGGTGAGAAGCGCGGCCCCGGTGACCACCAGCCACCGGTAGCGGAGGGAGAACCGAAGCAGTCTTTCGAGGGGTCCCATTCGCTAAGCCCTTAGTGGACGTGACCCTCGGCCTCGCCGCTCGCCATCAGGGACGAGCGGCGAATGGCGTCGCCGCCGCGGGTCACCAGGCGCTGGCCCGGCGCCAGGCGCTCGACGCGCGCCCGGTCTCCCTGCCGCTCGAGCACGGTCACCCTCTGGCGCCCGAAGCTCTCCCCGGAGAGCTGCAGGAACACGACCGGCACGCCGCCGTCGTCGACCAGGGCCGACTCCGGAACGACGATGCCGGTCTCCTCGTCGGCGAGGAGGATCTGCGCCGCGACAGTCGATCCCAGTGCGAAGCCGGCGCCGCCAGGGCCAGGGACCTGCAGCAAGACGGTGACGGTACCTGTCCGCGGCGAGACTTCCGGCGCGACCGAGACGAGGGAGAGCCCCTCCTCGACTCTCACCGGCTCGCTCTCCGGATCCTCGAGCACAAGGCCCCGCACACCCGAGGCCGCGAGCCGCCGCGCTCCCTGCGGCGGCAACGCGACCTCGATCCACACCACGTCGGTTCGGACCAGGCGGGCAAGGGAGTCGCCGGCGGCCACCGTCGCGCCGGGTGTCGTGTTGACCGCGGCTATCCGGCCGGAAAACGGAGCCCTCAGGGAGATGCCGGCGCCGTCCGCTCCACCCTCGCGCGAGGAACGGGCCGACTCGAGGTCTCGCTCTGCCGCCCGGTGTCGGGCCTCAAGGGTCAGGACCCGAACCCGAGCCTCCTCCAGCTCGCGCCCACTCGTCGCTTCGAGAGCCAGGAGTTCCTCCAGGCGCGACCGTCGTGCCAGGGCACTCTCCAGCTCCGTCGCCAGTGTCTCGAGTTCCGCTTCGAGGGTCGCCAGGCTCCTCTCGGGCGCGACCAGGGGAACCACCCGGAAGAGGGGAGAGTCCCGCGCCACGCGGCGGCCGACGAACGGCCAGGAGGGAGATCCCTCTGGTGGCTGCACGACGCCGTCAACCTGTGCGGTCACCGTGCTCTCGCCACCCGCCGGTGGACGGAAGGTCGCCAGACCGGCCACGCTCTCGGCCAACCGACCTTCCTCGACCCAGGCGGTCGCGAAGGAACTCTGCCACTGCTGCTCCTTGAGGAAGGAGATGGGCTCGCCCCCGTCGGACCCGGCCGGGGGCGAGGATGCGTCCAGGAGCCCGCCCGGCTCTTCAGCCGGTCCGATGTGGACCCGGCCACCGCGGATCTCCTCCGTGCCTTCCGCATCGTGGATGCGGAAGAGAAGATCGGCCTCGCCGGCCTGCCGCGGCGTCACCTCGATGTCGAAGATCCCGGGCCGGAGCACCTGGTCCGCGCCGAAGACCTGCTCGCCGGAAGCGTCCACGAGCACGATCTCCACCCGGCCGTCCACCACCGGCGTGAAGTCGGCCAGACGGGTGACATGGGTGTGGGCCTCGGCTGTCTGGCCCGCCACCAGAGCGTCGACCTCGGGGAAGACCTCGAAGCGTTCGCCCCAGGCCGTGACGGCCCAGGTTTCGTGCGAGTGGTCCGGCGGCTCGGCGGGCGGAGCGGCACCGCAGGCGAGCAGGACGAGCGCGGGGAGCGCGCCGACCCAACTCCGCCGCGAGCGGGCGCAGCACGGGTCAGGCACACGGCGCTCCGATCCTGGGAACGCGGGCATCCTGCCCGCATCCGGAGCAGTTCGGCTCCGGGCCTGCTCGCACATCTTCGTCATCGGCGTTCCACTCCACGTCATGGCCGCGGCCCTCCTCCCGTCAGAGCAGCCGTGAGCAGCGCGGCCCCATCTCCGCCAGTCCCCGAGAGTCGTTCGAGTTCGCGGTGAACGGCGAGCGCCGCCTCGTGCAGATCGAGCATCGCCAGTTCCGCTTCGGTCACGGAACGGTGGATTTCGAGCAGATCGGTCAGGCTGGTCTCGCCTTGGCGAAAGGCCGCCTCGGCGCCGTCCAGCATCCGCTCGGTGGCGCCCAACTCCTGCCGGGCTTCCGCGAGAGCCGCGGAAAGGCGAGCGAAGTTGTTGCTCGCGGCGCCGCGGGCGACGGTCACCTCCCGCTCGATGAGTTCGAGCCGCGCCCGCGCGGCCTCCAGGCCGGCACTCGCGGTCGTGCGGGACGCCTGCCGGCGATCGAAGAACGGCAGGGACCAGGCGAATCCGAAGATGGGCCCGTCGACGGCGCCCGGCGTGAGATCCTGCCGCCGCCAGCCGAACGTGACCTCGGGAGAGGCGATGGTACGGCGCGTCGCTTCCCGAGCGAGTTCCGCGGCGGCAAGGTCCGCTTCGGCGGCGCGCACCCCGGTGCCCACCCCATCGAGCGACGGGGCGTCAGGCGGGTCCGGCAGAACCGGGTACGCGTCCACTGGCAGATCGGGGCGCCAAGCGGCTGCCTCGGCTCGCGCCCCTTCGCTCGCCACTTCCGCCAGAACAACGCGGGACCTGAGCGTGGCCGCAGCCAGCCGGAGGCGATTCGCTTCCAGTCCCGAAGCTTCTCCCCGTTCGGCACGCGCGGCCTCTCGCCGCGCCAGCGACTCGACCCGCTCCGCCCGAGCCGCCAGTCGCTCGCGGCGGGCGTTGGCCACCGCCCAGCCGGCGTACGCCTCTCTCATCGCCAGCCGGTAGGTCCGGAACTCGTGCGCCAAACGCGTCCGAACGGCCTGCGCCTCCGATTCGCGAGCCTCGATCTCCGGCCCCCGCTCAGCCCCCGGGATCTGCCAGGAAACCAGGATGTCGGTCTGCCCGATCGGCCCCGCCGGGTCCTCCCGCACGCCTTCCAGGACAGGGTTCTCGAACGTCCTGGCCGCGGTCACACGGGCCTCCGCGCGCGCCAGGGCCTGGGCGCTTTCGCGCACGGCCGGGTGCTTCTCGTCGAGTGCCGAGAGGTACTGGGCCTCGGTGAGAATCCGCGGCTCCTGGGCCCCGCCGGCAGCGGCGATGAGCCACGCCAAGAGACTGATCAGACGGAAACGATGCATGCTGACTCCTTTCCACGTCGAGGTTTCGGGCTCGAGATGAGCCCGGCCACGAGCCGTAGATCAGAGCAGCAGGGAGCAGTGGCTCACGAAGAGCGGGGCCGGCGGTCCGCGTCGGGACGAGCCGTCGAAGCGAGATCCTTCGGCGAGGGTCACGGACTGAGAAGGCGATGTCGGAAGCACCGCGAGCGCCCACAGGCCGGGCCGGCGTAGGCTGGCCTGGGCAGCGAGCGTGGCGTCGTGGCCATGGTCAGGCACGGCCTCGTGCTCGTGGTGATGCCCGTGCGTTGCCGACCCCGCCAGATCCGCAAGGTCGTGCTCGTGCCCGGCGCCGTGGGAACCGTGATGCTCGACCGCCAGGTGCAATCCCACGCCCAGTGCAAAGGCGCCCGGCGCCAGCCATCCCAACAGCATGGCAACGGTAACCAGGCGCTTCAACCGGGCACTCACAACGAGGCACTGTGACAGAAGCGCCACGTACGGTCAACGAAACCGGCGGTCGAAACGGCGATACGCTTTGCACCTTGCACGTACTGAAACCGCTGCCTCCGAACCTGGGAACCCGTGTGGCGCGACCTCGCGCCGCACGCAAACCACTCCGTGCGCCCGTCATCGGGCGCACGGATGGCACGCGGGCATCCTGCCCGCATCCGGCCCGACGGGCCGGGTTGGTTAGCGCTGGCCCATCACACGCGCTGACGCCGCTGCTTCCGTTCTGCGCCGCTCTGGCCTTCTCGACCCTCGCGGCCTGCGGCGGCGAGTACCCGCCGCCGCCGGAGACGGCGCAGGTTCCCTTCGCTGAAACGATCCACGGCGTCGAGTTCGAGGATCCATACCGCTGGCTCGACGAGCAGGACAGCCCGGCGACGCGCACCTTCATCGACCGGCAGAACGAGTACGCGGAGCAGATCCTGGGCGAGCCGGCGGAGCGCGACTGGGCGCGGCGACGGCTACGGGAGCTGATGGACATGCCGGCCATCGGCTCGCCGAACAAGGCCGGCGACTTCGAGGTCTTCACCCTCCGCCGGCCCGGCGAGGAGCTGGCCTCCATCGTGCGCCGCGAAGCCCCGGGTGATGCGGCCGACGGCGGGCCCACGAGAATCGACCCGGCGGGCGAGTACGAGGTGCTGGTCGACCCGGCCGACCTGAGCGCCGACTACACGGACATCCTCGACATCGTGTCGGTTTCGCCGGACGGGCGGCTCATGCTCTACAACGTCCGCATCGGCGGCGAGGACGAGACCACGGTCCGCCTGCGCGACCTGGAGCAGAACGTCGACCTCGACTTCGAGCTGCCGCGGGCGCTCAACGACCAGGCGTTCTTCGCCAAGGACGGCAGCGGCATCTACTACACGATCCGCGACCGCTACGAGGGATCGCGCGTGCGTTTCCACACGTTCGGCACCGACCGGGCGGACGATGCTCTCGTGTTCGGCGAGGGGATCGGGCCGCGGAGCTTCGTCCGCGCCGAGCAGCTCGACGACGCGTTGCTGCTGGTCGGGGTTCAACACGGATGGACCCGGAGCGAGCTCCATCTCGTGACGGTCGGCACCTGGGAGACGACGCCGCTCGTCACCGACCTGGATGCCCGCTTCAACACCCACAGGGCCGACGGCAGACTGTTCGTGCGCACCAACCTGGATGCGCCGCTCAACCGACTGATGGAGGTCGACCTGGAGCGGCCCGAGATCGCCAACCCGGGTGGCGCGTTGTCGCGCCACACGCGAACCAGTCCGAGCGCCCGTCATCGGGCGCTCGGATGGCATTGGCGCGAGGTCGTGCCCGAAGCTGATGACGTGCTGCAGGGCGTCGCGGTCATCGACGACAAGCTCTACCTGACCTACCTGCACGACGTGGCGAGCCGCATCCGGGTCTTCGAGTTCGACGGCACGCCGGCCGGCGAGGTCGAGGTGCCCGAGCACCACAACGCCAGCATTCGGGCCGCTGGGAAGGGCAAGGCTCTCCTGTCCCTGGTCTCCTACCTGCAGCCGTCCGTGACCTGGCTGCTCGACCTCGAAACGGGCACGCGTGAGGTCTTCCGCGAGCCCCAGGCCCCGTTCACCGCCGACGGCTATGTGCTGAAGCAGGTGCGCTACACCTCGAAGGACGGCGCCTCCGCGCCGATGTACCTGGTCCATCGGGAGGACTTCGAACCCGATGGAAGCACTCCCGCCCTGCTCAACGGCTACGGCGGCTTCAACGTCTCCCTGACGCCACGCTTCAATCCGCTGGCGGCTCTCTGGATCGAGGCGGGCGGCGTCTACGCGGTCGCCACGCTCCGCGGCGGAAGCGAGTACGGCGAGGAGTGGCACCAGGGCGGGATGCTCCACAACAAGCAGAACGTCTTCGACGACTTCATCTCCGCGGCCGAATGGCTGGTCGAGTCGGGCTACACCGATCCGCAGCGCCTGGCGATCCACGGCGCCAGCAACGGCGGACTGCTCGTGGGCGCCTCCCTGACCCAGCGCCCCGACCTCTACCGCGCGGTGCTCTGCGGCTTCCCCGAACTCGACCTGATCCGCTTCTACACCTACACCGAGGCGAACAACATGCCCGCCCTGCTCGAGTACGGCGACGGGGAGATCCCCGACCAGTTCGAGTCTCTACGCGGCTTCTCGCCCTACCAGGCGGTCAGGGACGGCGTCGCCTACCCGGCCGTCATGCTGACCCAGGGCGACCGGGACACGCGTGTGCCGCCGCTTCAGGCGCGCAAGATGGCGGCTCGCCTGCAGGCGTCGACCTCGTCGGGGCTGCCGGTGATCCTGCGCTACCACCCGTACGCCGGCCACGCGGCGAGTCGTGGATTGCCGCTGTCGCAGAGGATCGAGGCCGTCGCGGCGGAGGCGACGTTCCTGATGAGCCAGACGGGGCTCGGGGCGCCGGGCACGGGGTCAGCAGGATGAGGCTAAAGAAGTGAGGACCCCGAGGCGAGACGTCCAAGGTGGTGTAGGGTGCTTGCCATCAGGAACAACCTCTCCAGCTCCCAGGTTGTAGCGGGTAGACGACGACAGAGGAGGACTCGCCATGGCACTGTGGAAGAAGAAGACCCCGCCGGTCACTGTTATCGGAGACGGCACGCGGCGAGTCGACTTGGAACAGTTGATGGCCGATGAGAAGGTCCAGAAGACTCTGGAGGATCTTGCCGTCCGGTTCAAGGACATTCCCGGTCCACCACCGCCCGACCCACCATCGTCCTCGGGTGCAAAGAGCCTGAAGTAGCACTTGGCCTCACTCAATCTGCTCGTGCCTGCACTCGCGGGCTACCTGCTCCTGCGTGGAAGCAACTTCAGCAGGTTCGGACTGCTTCGGGAGTCCGGCTATCACGTCGTCTTCCGTGCCGCTCTATGGGGCATTCTCCTCTACGTTGGGGGCTGGTTCATTTCGTCTTGGACGTCCCTGCTCGACTACTCCACAACCCAGGATCTGGGCATCAACGAGGCCAGTCTGTGGAGTTTGGCTCTCGGCGGCTTCTTGGGTTGGGCGCCGAACATCTTCTACAACGCTCTCCGAGGAGCACGTCGTGCCGCCGAACGCAAGGGGGACGTGATCGACGTGCTCGTAGACGAGGCATGCAAGGCCCGCAAGATCGTAGAGGTGTCGCTCCAGGGCGGCAAGACCTACATCGGCTACTTCTATGAGAGCACCATCAGGAAGTACGGGGCAACTACAGGCGAACTGGTCCTCATCCCGCTGTTCAGCGGTTACAGGAACCCCGACGATCAGACTCTTCACCTGACCACCAACTACGTTGGATTCCTCCTCGGCAGCGCCTCCTACGGCCCATGGGACGACGACTTCAAGGTCGTGGTGCCCAGATCGACCGTGCGTTGGGTGCGCCCGTTCCACATGAACCTGTTTCCGCGTTCGACGGGGGAAGACCTCGACCTGCAAGGTTCGTGATCAGTAGAGGCTCCACCAGAGAACCTACCGCCAAGCAAGCGACCGCCGACCAGAAACGAATCGGCGCCGAGCCGTTGCCGGATGAACCGCGGCCCGTATCCTACGCCGCATGGATGAACGCCTCACGGATCTCCCGACCCAGTCCACCCTCGACCTGAACCTCCCGCTCGCCGCCGGCGAGTGGCTGCGCCGCATCCGCGAGACCAGCCGCACCGAGGTCGAGAAGGGCCAGGTGGTTCGAGAACCTGTTCGCACGTCTCGCCCGGAACGAGCCCGAGTTCGAGCTCGAGGGCATCTGGCGGTGGGCGAATTGGCCGGAGCGCGACCGCCTGACCGGCCTGAGCGGCCAGGACATCGGCGTCGACCTGGTGGCGAAGCACCGGGACGGAACCTGGATCGCCATCCAATGCAAGTGCTACGCGCCGAGCCACCGCGTCACCAAGGCCGACTGTCCGGCACACGAAGGTCGTCTTCTGCACCTACCAGTCGCTCATGCGGGTCTCGGAAGCCCAGGGGGATCACGGCGCCGCGCCCTTCGCCCTGACCATCGCCGACGAAGCGCACCGAACCACCGGCGTGCTGAAGGAAGACGCGAAAAAGGTCGACTTCCAACTCGTCCACGACGATGAACGCCTGCACACGCGCAAGCGGCTCTACATGACGGCGACGCCGCGCATCTACACCGAGAAGTCGAAGAGCAGGTTGGCGAAAAGAGAGGTCGAGGTCGTCGACATGAGCGACGAGGCGGTGTACGGGCCGCAGTTCCATCGCCTTCGGTTCAAGACGGCCGTGGATGACGGCAAGCTCTCGGACTACCGGGTCATCGTGCTCGGCGTGGACCAGTCCCGGGTCACGCCGGGGCTACGCACCCGCCTGGAAGGCCTCGCCGAAGGAGACCGCGACAAACCGCCCACGCTGAACGACATCAACCGCGTGCTCGGCGTGTCTCTGGCGATCAACGGGTTGAGCGAAGGCAAGGGAATCGAACGGCCGGGCCGGCTTGCGCGCACGATGGCCTACGCGAACAGCATCAAGCGCTCCAAGTGGTTCACCGAAGCGCTGATGGACTCCCAGGTGAAGCGGGCTACGACGAGGCGGCTTCGCGGCGAGGAGCGAGCCTGGTCCGTGGAGGCGCAGCATCTCGACGCCTCGGCCAGCGCCTTGCGGCGCAATCAGGCGCTGCGGGAACTCAGCGACGCAGGCGGTGACGGGACACTGCGCATTGTCTGAAACGTGAAGCTGTTCACCGAGGGCGTGGACGTTCCCAGTCTCAACGCAGTGGCCTTCCTCGACCCCCGGGACAGCCAAGTGGATGTCGTGCAGGCCGTCGGCCGCGTAATGCGGAGGTCCGAAGACAAGAGGTTCGGCTACATCGTCGTGCCCGTGGTCGTCCGGCCCGGCATGGACGTCGCCGACGCCTTGCAGAACAGCCCCGAGGGCTACCACACCCTGGGCAAGGTGCTGCGGGCTCTGCAGGCGCACGACGAACGGCTGCACGAGGACATCGCGCGCTTCGTACAGGTGCATGAACCAAAGCCGCGGGATCCGAACGCTCCAGGCGAACCCGCGGAGGATCCGCACGGGCTGTTCGACGGTGTGGATCTCAAACCGGCCGACGAGGGAATCTTCGCGCACGTCGCCGCCGCGTCGGGCCTGGACCAGCCCGGCAAGCTGGTGGCCGACGAGATCGCCTGGGCGGTGCAGAGAGCGGCGGAGATCTTCCAGCGCGAGGAAGTGGAAGAACCCCTCGCCGCCGCGCTGGACCTGCCCTCGGACAGCGAACAAGACAAGAAGGCCGTCCGCACGGTGGCCGCTCTGCTCTTGTGCAACGGCTGCCTGATGCACCGCCGACTGCGCGATCTCCCAGAGATGAAGATGCTGCCAGGCCTCGGCCGGGTCGGCGCCACGGACGATCCGTCGAGCGTGCTCGGGGCGTCCTGGAGCACGATTCTCGATCTCGACTATGCGCCCGTGTTCGAGCCCGCGCTTGCGGCACTCCAGGCCCTTCCCAACACCAAGGGCGTCCAAGCTGCCCTTCGCGGCCTGTCGGAATGCGCGGACAACCTCGCGGACAGCCTGAACGATCGGCTACGACCACGCAGGGCCGCTCTACCACCGGATCCTGGGTTCGGCGAAGACCGACGGCGCCTTCTACACGAACAACATCTCGGCGCTCATGCTCGCGCGCCTTGCACTCGACGAGGCCTTTGTCGACTGGTCCGATCCGCGGGCCGTGGAACGGCTGCGCATCATCGATCCGGCCTGCGGTACCGGCACGCTCCTCATGGCGGCGTTGCGCACGATCAAGGCGAGGATGCGCGAGAACGACGCCTTGGGCGAAGGGAACGACGAGCGGCTCCACCGGACCCTGGTGGAGGATGTGCTGTGCGGACTCGACATCAACCGCCATGGCGTCCAGCTCGCCGCCTGCAACCTCACTCTGGGCGCGCCGTCGGTGGACTACCGGCGGATGAACCTGCACACGATGCGGCACGGGCCCCAGGACGACGGGACGGTGCGGGCCGGATCGCTGGAGATCCTGCGGCAGCGCGAGGACGGCCCGCAGCCCACGCTCTTCTCGATGGCGTCGAAGCTCCAGGGAACGGACACCCTCGGCGGCGAGTGGGAAGGGCAGAGCCACGGCAGGGATTTTCCGCTCAAGGACGTCGACCTCGTGATCATGAATCCGCCGTCCACCGCGAACGACAAGCGCGGGCGGAAGTTCGCGGGCGAGGTGAAGAAGCTGATGCAGGAGCGCGAACTGGACATTCGCAACGGGCTCCTCCGCCGAGACGGGGAAGCAGGCGCCGTCCTGAACACGAACAGCATCAGGACCTTTTTTACCCCGTTGGTAGACCAGATTCTCAAGCAGGAAGACGCAGCACTGGCGGAGGTCCTTCCCGCAGCGGCTTGCGTCGGCGCCTCCGGGGACAAGGAGCGGAGGCTCCTGGCAGAGCGCTTCCACATCGAACGCGTCGTCACTTCACACGATCCGAAGCGATCGAACTTCTCCGAGAACACGACCGCCCCGCCGCCGGCCTCCGCCATCGTCGGGATCAGTCTTCGTCCCGATCGACGACCACGACCTTGGCTCCGCCCCGAGCAAGGAGGATCGCGGCGGCACGACCGTTCCCGATGCCGTCTCCTCGCGCTCCCGCGCCGGTCACTACGGCTGTCCGACCGCTGAAGTCGAAGCGATCCGCCGCTGACGGGGAGCCCTCTCCGCTAGCGCTCATCGGTCCAGAACCTGTTCCCGGCACTCAAAGCTCGCCGCATCCTCGGCGCTTCCGCTACCCGAGTAGACCGCGACGAGCGGATAGCGGCAGATGGGCCTCGACCTGACGATCGCGCCCCCGCCATTCCGGCGCACGCCGTACAGCGTCTCGGGCGCGATGCCTTCCTCGACCCAGCGGACGACGGCCGCGAACGGGTTGTCGGGCGACAGGCCCGGAACGTGTCGGCAGTGCTCGACGCCGGAAGGCAGGAACAGGCGCAGGAAGTCGCCGGTCTCGCCCATGCGGTTCTCGACGCCTTCGAACCAGTCGATCGTGCCCTGGGCGTAGATCAGCGGATCGTTCCAGCCGTGCCAGACGATCGCCTTGCCGCCGCGGTCTCGGAAGCCGGAGAGGTCGGTGCGGTCGGTGCCGAACACGCGCCCGAACTCCTCGACGGACTGATCCCAGTAGTGCTCGTAGGAGGCGTGGGTCATCCCGGTCCAGTCGAACTCGGGGTCGCGGGCGAGGAAGTAGCGAAACCAGTCGAGCGTGATGCGCAGCGGTCGGCCCATGGGGGGATCGCCGGCGGTGCCGCTGAGCGGAAGGAAGTTGGCGCCGCGCGTCAGGCCGTACCAGAGGAAGGAGCCGTCCCGCCTGCGGGGGCCTTCCAGGATCTTGCGAATGACGGCGACATCGGCCTCTGTGATCCTGCCGCAGCCTTCGGCTTCGGCGCCCAGCAGTTCCGCGGGATCGAACGGGCACTGCCGCGGCTCGGGGATCACGCCGTCGGCGACGCCGTCCTGGAGGTCGCAGGCTTCGACGGCCTTCTCCTGGGCGAGCCGGAACCGGCACGGCTGCACGAAGTGGCCACTCTCAAGCATGACGAGTTGGCCCCACATCTGCGCGAGGTGCAGCCGGTCCCAGTTGATCGCCGGTGCGCCGGAGAGCACGCCGTCGTAGTCGTCGGGGTAGCGCTGGATCTCCATCAGCCCCTGGCGGCCGCCGGTCGAGCAGCCCCGGAAGTAGGAGTACCGGGGCGCCCGGTCGTAGAAGGCCGCGGTCAGCTCCTTGCCCACCCGGGTCATCGCGTGGATGCCGAGGTAGGCGTTGTCCCGGATCAGCATCCACTCCAGGCTGCCGTCGGCGCCGAGTGCGAAGCTGCCGCTCCCGCCAGCGTGACCGGTGTCGGTGGCGGCTGCGGCGAAGCCCTCCCGGACGGCGCCCGGCAAGGGGCCCGGGCTGCCACCGGAAAAGCCACCGCCGCCGGTACCGAGGAAGCGGCCGTTCCAGCCTTCGAGGGGAAGGGCGACCCAGATCGTTATGCGGTCGCCGGCCGGCGGGTGCCCGGCGACAACCGTTACCCGGCAGTAGGAAGGTCCGGCGTCACCTGCGGCATCCACGGTCGCGGACTCGACGGTGGCGTCGGCGTCGGCGGTGGCGTCGGCGAGCTCCATGCCGGCCAAGCTCTCGCAGGTGCGTGCCGGTTCGACGGGGCCGTAGAGGGGCGGCGGAGCCCACTGCGCCGCCGCGGGGACGGCGAGGGCCAGGACGAGGATGGCGGTGATCAGGGAGTGCTTCAGGAGTGGGTCTCCGGGGCAGCCACACGGAAGCCGGCGCTACGCGCCGGATGCGGGCAGGATGCCCGCGTGCCATCCGTGCGCCCCAGGACGGGCGCACGGACTGGGTCGCGAGTGGCGCGGATCGCGCCACTCGGGTTCCCAGGAGATGCGGATCGCGCCACCCGGTTGCCAGAAGCAGAGGGTATCGTCCGCGGCACACCGCATCTGAGTCGCCACCAGGAGACTGAACATGAAGAGATTGAACTCCCGAACCCTCCCGGCCGTTCCGCTGGTGCTTGCACTGGCCCTGGCCGCGGCATCCACGCTCGCCGGCCCGCCGCAGGCGGCGGCCCAGGAGCCGGGCTCGGCTGGCGCCTGGACCATCGGCGAGCACGTCGTGCCTGCGCCCGCGGGCGCCAGCGACGAGCTCCAGGCAGCCCTCGCCGCCATACCCGCCCCCAACGTGGCGGCGTCGCGACAGCAAGTCCCACAGAACGAGGAACAGTGGCTGGCGATGCAGGCGGTGTCCGCCAACGCCGATCTCGAGCAGATGGCCGGCGGCTTCGGGCTGTCGATCGAGAAGGACGAGATCGAGGGCGTGCCGGTCTACCGGGTGACGCCGAACAAGGTCGATCCGCGACACACGGATCACCTCTTCCTGCACGTCCACGGCGGCGCCTACGTCCTCGGCGGCGGTGATGCGGCGGCCTCCGAGGCCGCCTTGGTGGCGGCTCGAGCCGGCATCCCGGCCGTCTCCGTCGACTACCGCATGCCGCCGAAGCACCCGTTCCCCGCCGCTGTCGACGATGTCGTCAAGGTCTACCGGCATCTCCTGGAGAGCCGATCGGCGAAGTCGATTGCCATCGGCGGCACCTCAACGGGCGGGGGTTTGTCGCTGGCGTCCGTTCATCGCTTCCGGGCACTGGGCCTCGAGACACCCGGCGCCATCTACGCGGGAACACCGTGGGCAGACCTGACCAAGACGGGGGACACCCTGTTCACCAACGAAGGGCTGGATCGCGTTCTCGTGACCTACGACGGGCTCCTGGGGGCGGCCGCGCGGCTGTACGCCGGCGACCACGACCTCAAGGACCCGCTCATCTCCCCTGTGTACGGTGATTTCGCGGGATTTCCGCCGACGTTTCTCATCACCGGCACACGCGACCTGTTCCTGAGCGACACGGCGCGCACCCACCGCAAGCTGCGCGCGGCGGGAGTGGACGCCGACCTTCACGTCTACGAAGGCGTCGCGCACGCGGACTATCTGATCCTCACCGAATCGCCGGAGTCGAAGGACGTGTTCAGGGAGGTCGGCGCGTTCTTCAAGAAGCACCTGGAGTGATCGGGCTGGCGCTGCGCGCCCGATGCGGGCGAGACGCCCGGGTTCCATCCGTGCGCCCGGTGACGGGCGCGCGGAGTGGTTCGCGGGTGGCGCGGAGCGCGCCACCCGGGTTCCCAGGTGTTCCGGGTGCTAGCTGCTGCGGTTGGCCGTGAACTCGCGCTCGCGCCGGGGGGTGACCATCTTGCCGGTCATCGTGTCGCCGTCGACGGACGCCTCGTAGTTGAGGTTGAAGGTCTGACCACCCCTGCCCACCTCGCGTCCGAACTTCAGCATCTCGCCGTCCCAGGACACGTCCTTCAGGTCGCCCGAGTTGCGCGGGTTGCTCCAGGCGCCCTTGAGTTCTCCCTCGACCTCCGTGAACTCGTACACGACCTCGAAGGTGCCTTGGGGCGTTTCGGCCATCGACGTCCACTTGCCGAGGACGGGGGCGTTGTCGGCTGCCAGCGCGGCCGGGGCCAGCGCCAGGACGACGGCAGCGGCGATCAGTACGGTCTGTCTCATGGCAGGCTCCTCGACTGTTGTTCGGATGCGGGTATCTTAGCCGTGATGAAGATCGATCACTTCATGTACGCGGTCGCCTCGCTCGACGAAGGCATGGCGTGGGCCGAGGACGCGTTCGGCGTGGCGCCCGTCTTCGGCGGCTCCCATGTCGGCCTCGGAACCCGGAACGCCCTGCTTGCCTTGCGAGCTAGCGCCGCAGAACGCAGCGAAGCGAGTTCGGGGCGCAAGCTCGCAGGCGAGGACGGGATGGGCCGAAACACCGAGCCTGCGAGGCGTTTCGGGGCGCTGGGCGACACCTACCTTGAGATCATCGCGCCGGACCCCGCGCAGTCGGTCGAGAACCAGATGGTGGAGCGCATGTTGAAGCTCAGCGCGGGCGGACTGGTGACCTGGGCGGCGGAAGGCGATCTCACGGTCACGAAGGGCCTGCTCGAAGAAGCCGGGATCTCGTCCGTTGGCCCCGCCGAGACAAGGCGGCGTACGGCCGAAGGGGGATTGCTGATCTGGGATCTGCTCTTTCCGCAGGACGGCGGCTACGGGATGCCCTTCTTCATCGACTGGCGGGATTGCCCCCACCCGGCGGCGACGACGCCGGTGGGCGGGACGCTGCTGTCGCTCGGGATCTCGACGCCGGATGCGGAGGCGCTCGGAGCGGTGCTCGCGACGATCGGGCTCAACGTCGAGGTCTCGGAGGGAGAGGCGAGGTTGGAGGTAGCGATCGAAGGCACGAAGGGGCCCGTCGTCCTGGCTTCCACCGACGAGACCCGCCGGCTGCAGCCGTCCTCGCGGCGTTGACACCGTGCCTGCCTGAGCGGAAGCCGCCTACGGCGGATGCGGGCAAGATGCCCGCGTGCCATCCGTGCGCCCGATGACGGGCGCGCGGAGTGGTTCACGGATGGCGCGGAACGCGCCACCCGGGTTCCCAGGTCCAGATGCGGGCGGGACGCCCGCGTTCCATCCGCGCGCCCGATGACGGGCGCACGGACTGGTTCACGGATGGCGCGGAACGCGCCACCCGGGTTCCCAGGGGCCGGAGAGTCACACCTCCAGGATCCTGTAGTTTGTCGGCCGCACGCAAGCACACAAGGTCCGACCGCGCGAAACGACAAGGAGAAGCACGATGACCCCGAACAACCAGGATAGGCCCATTCGTCGAGTTGGGCGTCTAGTCGCGATCGCGGCCATCGGCCTCGCGGCCGCCATCCCGGCTGCCGCTCAGCTCAACATCGACGATTGGGCCGAACAGGCGGGGCGCGACATCGTGTGGAAGCAGACCCAGTTGAGCGACACCGTCTACCTGCTCCTGCCCGAGCCGGGGCTGGCGGGCAACCTCGCGGTCTCAGCGGGCGAGGACGGCATCCTGATCGTCGACGATGCGATGATCCCGGTGGCGCCGAAGATCAAGGCGGCGGTCGAGAAGATCCAGAAGGGCAGGATCGACTTCGTGGTCAACAGCCACGGCGACCAGTTCCCGAACCTCGGCGGCTACCCGTACATCGATCGGGACGTTGGCGGCAGTGCCCTCGGCCTGCGCGACAACATGGCCCAACTGCTCGAGATCGTGGACGACGAGACGAAGATCATTCCCGGCCACGGGCCGCTGGCGACGAAGGCCGATCTGCAGAAGTACCATGACTACGTCGCGGAGACGATCGACTACATCGAGGGCCAGAAGAGCGCCGGCAAGTCGCTCGAAGAGGTCCAGGAGGCCGGTCTGCCGGAGAAGTACGCGCCGTACGGCAACGGCCCGCTGTCGCCGGCACCGGTCTGGATCGGGTACGTCTGGGCGAGCCTCGACGACTGAGAAGGCACCCGTGCTAGTCCCCACTCCTCCGTCGGGCGCGGCGATATCCAACGACGTCGTGATCGACGTCCGGGAACTCCGAAAGAGCTACAAGGATCTTGTGGCTGTGGAGGGGATCTCGTTCGAGGTCTATCGCGGCGAGATCTTCGGCATGCTGGGGCCCAACGGCGCCGGCAAGACGACCACGGTTGAGATTCTGGAGGGACTGCGCGACCTGGACGGCGGCGAAGCGTTCATCAATGGCATCGACGTCACGAAGAACCGGCGACGCGTCAAGGGCATGATCGGCGTGCAGCTCCAACAGAACGCGTTCTTCGACAATCTGACGCTCAGAGAGACGGTCCAACTCTTCGCGACACTCTACGGCTCGAGCGCGTCGCCGGACGAGATGTTGGCCAAGGTCGATCTGGCGGACCGGGCCAGGTCACAGTACAAACACCTGTCCGGAGGCCAGAGGCAGCGCTTCTCGATCGCAGTCGCCATGGTCAACCAGCCGGTGGCGATGTTCCTCGACGAACCGACGACGGGGCTCGATCCTCAGGCCCGCCGCAACATGTGGAAACTGATCGACGGCCTGCGCTCCGACGGCATGGCGATCATGTTGACGACCCACTACATGGAGGAAGCGGAAGTCCTTTGCGACCGCGTAGCGGTGATCGATCACGGTGCGATCGTCGCCATCGACAAGCCGCAGGTGCTGATCGAGCAGTTGGCGGG
Organism: Candidatus Multivorans sp.; assembly: GCA_965247095.1. GTDB lineage: Bacteria > Acidobacteriota > Thermoanaerobaculia > Multivoradales > Multivoraceae > Multivorans. The sequence continues at coordinate 3,215,210 of OZ251997.1, forward strand.
CCGCGGCGGAGAATCAGTCCGCAGGGACGGGGCGTTGACGCTGGAAGATGTCTTCATCGATCTGACCGGACACGGTCTCGCCGAAGAGGGGTTGTCAGATTGAAGATCTACAGCGCGTTCGTGGTCGCGGAGTTGAAGATGTTCTTCCGCGACCGCGCGGCGCTCTTCTGGTCGCTGGCGTTTCCGACCGTGATGATGGTCGTCTTCGGCCTGTTCGACTTCGGCAGCTTCGCCCCGCCGGCGGTCGGCATCGTGGACAACGCCAGGAACGAGGCGTCGGCCGTTCTGGTGTCCGTGTTGAAGGGCGAGTTCGACGGTGAACCGCTCTTCAACGTGCCGGACTCCGACGATGCGGAGTACCTGCGGGCCGAAGTCCTGGCCGGCGACGTCACCGCGCTGATGGTGATACCGGAAGACTTCGGCGAACTCGGTTCCACTTCAGTTCTCGACCTCACCTTCGACGGCAGGAAAGCCCAGGAGGCGGAAGCGGCCCGCGCCATCCTGGGACAGGTGCTCGAAGGCGTGTTCAAGACGGTCGCCGACGTTCCGGCCGAGTACCGGGTCGAGAACTGGGCAACGATTTCGGCCAACGAAGTCGCCGGGCGCGGCCAGGGCTTCAAGGGGTTCATCGTGCCCGGCATCGTCTCGCTGTCCATCATGCAGAGCGCGCTTTTCGGCGTGGTGTTCACGCTCGTCCGGTTGCGAAACCAGGGCGTGCTCAAGCGCCTGTTTGCCACGCCCATCAGCCCGAAGCACTTCCTGGTGGGCTCGCTCACAACAAGGCTCCTGTTGCTGGTGATGCAGACTTACGTGCTGCTGTGCGTCGGCATCCTCGTGGCCGGCGTCGAGGTGTCTCCGGGCTACGCGCTGTTCTGGCTGGAGGTGATCCCCTTGATCTTCCTCGGCGGGATCGTGTTCGCCTCCCTGGGCCTGGCGATCTCGGGCATCGCGAAGACGGAGAACACGGCGGCGCCGCTCGCGAACATCGTGTCGCTGCCGATGATGTTCCTGTCGGGCGTGTTCATCCCCCAGGGTGCGATGCCGGACTGGCTCGTCGCCTTCGCGAAGTGGCTGCCGCTGACCTTCCTGGCCGACGCGATGCGAGCGATGGTCAACAGCGGTGAAACGCTATTCGTGCAGACCGGCCCGCTCCTGGGGCTGGCAGTGTGGGCAGCCCTCTGCTTCGCACTCGCCGTGCGGGCGTTCCGGTGGGAGTGATCGCCGCGCGACGTTGAGGGGCGCCGCTAGTTGCCGCCCGAACTCTGCGGCTGGTCGTACTCGGACTCGAGCAGGCGAGCGCCGCGCAGAACGTTGCCCATCGCATAGTTGCCTTCGTGACAGGCGTACTCGTAGACGCGACTGTCCTTGGCCTTCCAGGTGTACTCACCAGCCCAGGGCCCCGTCCACGCGTTCGGATCTTCGACCCGGAAGTGGTAGAGCAGATCGCCCTCTTCGGTCCTGGTGAAGCGCTCCTCCACGTGCATGCTCTCGCTGCCTCCGGGGAGGCCGGTTTCGTTGCGGAAGTTGCGGGTGTCCACAACCAGGGTGTCGCCCTCCCAGTGGCCGATGCCGTCGCCGAGCCACCAGTTGACGCCCTCGGGGCTGTGCTCGGAGTCGATGCGCACGATCCGCGCGTCGTGCACCATCTCCGCCAGGATGACGACGTGGTTCTCGGTCTGGACGATCCGGAGATAGTTGTTGTACAGGCTGGGCAGCAACGGAGGTCCGCCAACGAAGCCGAGCAGGCAACGCTCGGCCAGGGCCAGGGTCTCGGGGCCGTCGAACGGCCCGGGTCCGTCATGGTCGAGCCAGGACGCGGTGCCGTCGTTGTTGTGGATAAACGAGGCGAAGTTCCTCGCGATCCGGCGCATTCCCGCCGGCGTCATCATCGGCCGCCGACCGCTCGGCGGATCGTAGATGATCGAAGTACGGAACTTGCCGTCCACCACGACGGCCTCGGAGCCGGGGTCGATCCAGAACGCGTTGTAGCCGCCGACACCGCCGCCGCCGAAGCGGTTGTCGCCATCGCCGCCCTTCTTGGGCGCTCCGCGCTCCGCGCCGCCACCTTTGTCTTCTTCGATGGACCGCCAGAACTCTTCCCTCTGCTCTTCGAGCGCTTTCGCTTCCTCGGCGGTCAGGTACAGGTTGTCGCCGTACTGCGCCGGACGATCGACCGGAGTGACCGTTCCGGCGTCATACACCCCCGACAGATCGGGTTTGCCGTCAGACAGGCGCTTGATGCCGTCGCCCGTCTCGGCCATGGCCGGCAGAGCGATCAGGAGGAACGAGGCGACCGAGGCGATGATGAGCTTGCGCATGGCTTGAGTCCTTCCTTGGCAGCCTGGATCGGTCCGTGCGACCGGGCAAGCATGCTAGCACTCGCGGGCACCGGCTTTGGCAGCGCTACAGTGGTTTCAGAGAGGAACGACCAGCGAGATGAGGACGAGGCAGAAAGGCGTTCCGGCACATCGCTCGAAGGGTCCCGAGCGCCCCCTGCTCGCGGCTGTAGGCCTCTGCGCTCTGCTCCAGGCGCTCCCCGCGGCAGTTCAGCCGCAGGGTCCTCCGGAGGAGCCGGCGGTCGAGCAGGTCGAGCTGAACGGGGTCCTCCACGAGGTGCCGCCGCCCTGGCGCGGCCATCGGATCGGGGAGGCCGCCGACCCGGCCGAACTGGTCCGAGTGCCGCCCGACCTGAGCGGAAGCCTCGGCATCTACATCACGCCGGAGACCCTGGACGCGCTGGTGGCAATGGCTGCCGACGCGGGGGAGGACGGGATCGAGTTGGAAGTGGACTCGGGCTTCCGTAGCTTCAGCTTCCAGAAGCGGATCCTGGAAGGCCTGCTAGCGGAGGGCAGACCGTTTCTGAATGCCGTGCGCTGGACCGCCCCGCCGGGCTACTCGGAGCACATGACGGGCCGCGTCGTCGATTTCGTTCCCAGCGACGCGACCTTCAAGGACATGCCGGCGTACCAGTGGCTGCGGCAACACGCGGCCGACTTCTGCTTCACGGAGAGCTACCCGCTCGGCAACGCCGGCGGCTTTGATTGGGAACCGTGGCACTGGCGCTACGACGACTGCGACGAGTAGCGTCGCCTGCCGGGCGAGTGACGCCCCAACTTCCCGCCACACCCAGGAGCACATCCATGCCGAGTTTCGAGAACCACGTCTACCCGCGGGACCCGGAGCAGATCGCCGCCATGCAGGAGCCCGGTCCACACGGCCCGATCTACATGGTCAATCTGCTGAAGTTCAAGGCGAAGGCCGAGTACACCGATGGCCGCGAGACGGATCTCACCGGGCGCGAGGCCTACCAGATCTACGGCCGGGCAGTCAGCGAGATCATCCAGGACTTCGGCGGGCACGTCGTCTTTGCCGCAGACGTGACGAACCTCTCGCTCGGGCGGGTCGAGGACCTCTGGGACGAGGTCGCAATCGCCTGCTACCCGAAGCGCGCCGCCCTGGTCGCGATGTCGACGTCGGAACCCTGGCGCAAAGCCGCCGTCCACCGCGAAGCGGGCCTGGCCGGTCAGCTCAACATCGAGACGGTTTCTGCTGCCGGATTTGGCGGAGATTGAGCCGGCGGGGTAGTGCCGGCTGGTGCCTTGAAACGCCTAGTCTTCGCCACCGTCCAGGATCTCGGCGAGCTTCTCCTCGCTCAGGCCACGCTCCGCAGCCTGCCTGCCAACGCGCCGGCAGTGCTCGTCGAGCTCGGCCAAGGGCGGCTCGGTCACTTCCAGAACGGCACGGACGATGTCCGGCGCGATCCGAAAGTCGGAGCGAAGGAGCTGCTCGAAGACGTCGCGAGCGGACTCGATGATCCCCCGCCGGCGGGCCAGCCCGACGATGGCGGCAGTGCCCGCGACCTCCAGTCCTGCGGCCCGCGCTTCCCTTCGACCGAGCCGGTCGTCCAGGAGCACCAAAACCGAACCGCGATGCTCGCGCGCGGCGACGATCGTTGACCACTCGCCCTCGCCCAGATGGGGCGGACAGTCCGGGAGCGGCCGCGCGGCTGCTCTGGACCGAAGCCAACCCTGATCGAAGGCCGCCGCGATCTGGGCTTCCAATCCTCCCCGCTCAAGCTCGTCCCGTACCGCAGCGGTCATCTCGACCGTCCCGAACAGCTCCCTCAGCCAAACGACTCCGCCGACCCGCGACAGTCCGACCAGGGGGCTCGCGTCGGTCAGGACGAGGCGAGCCATGCCTCGAGCGTCTCGAGGTCCGCCTTGGCGTCGGCCCCGTCTCTCTGGACCACGGCGGCCCCCAGACGCGACAGATGGCTGATCATCTCCACCACAGACACTCTGGCCAAACGGGCCGCCCGGCCAAGCGAGATGGACCCGCCCTGAAACAGAGCCGCCGCGAGGGCCAGCAGAACGTCAGGTTTGTCGGGAAGCTGCTCGAGGTCGAGGTGAAGAAGCAGCGCCTCCGGGTGATCGCCTTTGAGCACGAGGACGGGAGCCTCTGCCGCACTGCGAAGAGCTTCAGAGGGGTTGTTCTTGAGCTGCCTGACGTTGACGGATCGCATGGGAACGGTGCGCAGGAACGTAACGCAGGAACCGCGATCGGTCAAGTCCTGCGCAACCGGGCACACGCCCAACTGCTCCCGCGGGGGCCGATCCGTGTAGGCTGGACTGCGGGAGACTTCAACATGCAGACGATCGAACACCACGTCAACGGAACCACCCACCCGGCCCGGTCCGGCAGGACACACAGCGTCTTCAACCCCGCCACGGGCGAGCAGACCGCGGCGGTCGGCCTGGCCAGCACGGACGAGGTCGATGCCGCTGTCGCCGCCGCGGCGGACGCGTTCAGCGGCTGGCGGCGCACGTCGCTGGCGGCGCGCACGAAGCTGATGTACGCCTTCCGGAACCTCGTCGAGGCCCACACGGACGAGATCGCCCGGCTGCTGACGAGCCAGCACGGCAAGGTGCTCTCGGACGCGGCGGGCGAAGTGGCCCGCGGGATCGAGAACATCGAGTACGCCTGCGGCCTGGCCGACCTGCTCAAGGGGAGCTACAACTCCCACGCCTCGACCGGCGTCGACGTCTACTCGGTGCGCCAGCCTCTGGGCGTCGTGGCGGGCATCACACCGTTCAACTTCCCGGCCATGGTGCCGCTGTGGATGTTCCCGAACGCCGTGGCCTGCGGGAACACCTTCGTGCTGAAGCCCTCGGAGCGGGACCCGTCGGCGCCCCTCTTCCTGGCGGAACTCTTCGACCGGGCCGGCTTCCCTCCCGGCGTACTCAACGTGGTCAACGGCGACAAGGTGGCGGTCGACCGTCTCCTGACCCACCCGGATATCGCGGCAGTCAGCTTCGTCGGATCGACGCCGATCGCGCGCTATGTGTACGAGACGGGCACCGGGGCGGGTAAACGGGTCCAGGCGCTCGGCGGCGCCAAGAACCACATGGTGGTACTGCCCGACGCCGACATCAATCTGGCCGCCGACGCGGCCGTGTCTGCCGCCTACGGCTCAGCCGGCGAGCGCTGCATGGCGATCTCCGTCGTCGTCGCCGTCGGCGGAGTGGCGGATCCCCTGGTCGAGGCGATCCGGGAGCGGATGGACAAGCTCTCAATCGGCCCCGGCACCGACCCGAAGTCGGAGATGGGCCCGCTGATCACCCGCGAACACCGCGATCGGGTGGCGGGCTACATCGGGGCCGGCGCCGAGGAGGGCGCCACCGTCGTGGTCGACGGCCGGGAGACGGTCTTCGACGGCGACGGCTTCTTCCTGGGGGTGTCCCTGCTCGACCACGTGACCCCGGACATGACCGTCTACCGCGACGAGATCTTCGGGCCGGTGCTGAGCGTGGTCCGCGCGGACACCTACCGCGAGGCGGTGGACCTCGTCGAGCAGAACCCGTGGGGCAACGGGACCGCGATCTTCACCCGCGACGGCGGCGCCGCCCGCCAGTTCCAGGAGGATGCGGACGCCGGCATGGTCGGGGTCAACGTGCCGATCCCGGTGCCGGTCGGCTACCACTCCTTCGGCGGCTGGAAGCAGTCGCTGTTCGGCGACACCCACATGTACGGGCCCGAGGGCGTCCACTTCTACACGAAGGCGAAGGTCGTCACCTCCCGCTGGCCGGACCCGGCCGACAGCCAGGTGGACCTGGGGTTCCCGCGGAATCGGTAGCTACTCGAAGGTCCACTCCTGGGGTTCGGCGCCGTCTTCCGGCCGCGCCTCACGCACCACAACAGGTGGCGTCTCTCCCTGCTGGTAGGTGAACACGTACTTCAGGGCTTTCCGGTTCTCTTCGGGGACCGGGTCCACGTGCGTGGCGAGTTCCGGGCCGTCAAAGACGTTGATCTTGCAGAACTCCTCCCCCCGACACAGGAACTTCCCCATCTGCACCCAGTCCTCCATCTTCGTGTCGGGCTGAATCCAGACGCCCCAGGCGAGGCCCGTCAGGCCGACCGGATTGAGGGGCGGCGGGGAATCGCCCTGCTGCTGTCCGGTGGCCGCAACGGAGAGGAAGAAGATGGTGCTGATCGTGACGAGTGCGCGTCGGTTCATGGCAGGGTCACCTCGAAGAATCGGTCCCATAATGCCATGCGGGCTTCGTGGAGCTTGCTCCCGGCCTCGATCGTCGATCCGAACTCGAGGTGCCGTGCCGTGTCCTGCTTGAACTCCGGCCACGCCGGCAGATCCGAGCTGCCCAGCGGGTTCGGGTCCCCGGTCGCGGCGAAGGCGACCCAGTAGTCCGACATCGCCCGGGCGAGCTGGTGGTCGGCTTCGGCGTACTCGTAGTCCAGCTTGTCCAGGTTGGCGAAGGCCTCGCCGGCGCTCTCGGCCGAGCCGTCCTCGGACGAGCGGAGTTCAGGCAGACCGTCGAAGAAGCCGCCGCTCTGGCCGATCACGCGGTGGAGGAGGCCCCGCTGGGGCGGCCGGAAACGAAGCTCGCCCATCCGTTCTGCACGTAGAGCGAGTCGCCGTGGATCGTCGGCGCCGAGCGCGGGCCGTCGCCCTTGTCCGGGTGAACGTAGAGGGGGCCGAGCTCCCGCACCCAGACCTCGCCGCCATCGCCGGCCCGCAGACGAAAGACCGCGCTCGTTCTGAACATCGGTCGCATGATCGCCCCTTCATTCACTGGCTGACGAGCCAGCATTATGCCGGCCGGCCGCGCAGGTGCCGGATCGTACTGTTTCCTCGCCGACCGTTACAGTGCGGCGCACCAACAGGACTGAGCACGGAGGAGCACAGCCATGGAATTCTGGACCAAGACCGTCGCCGCACCGACCCGCAGTGCCGAGTTCGCCCTCGAGGCCGAGGACCGGGGCTGGGACGGCATAGACGTCGTCGACTCGCAGAACCTCTCCGGCGACCCGTACGTTTTTCTCGCCCTGGCAGCGACGACGACCAAGAAGCTGGGGGTCGCGACTTCGGTGACGAACCCGGTCACGCGGCACCCGGCGGCTACGGCATCCTCGGCCCTCTCCGTGCAACTGGTGTCACGGGGCCGGATGGTGCTGGGCATCGGCCGCGGCGACAGCGCGCTGGCGCACCTCGGCCGGGCGCCCGCCCGCCTGGGATGGTTCGAGAACCACCTCGTCAACCTGCAGGCGTACCTGCGCGGCGAGGAAGTGGCGTTCGAGGACACGAGCATTGCGGACGAAGCCGCGCCGCTTGCCGAGAAGCTCGGATTGGCGCACGGTCCGTCGGCCAGCGCGATCCGCTGGATCGGCGACGGGCCTAAGGTGCCGGTCGAGGTCGCGGCCACCGGCCCGAAGGTGATCGGGATCGCCGCCCGGCAGGCCGACCGGGTCATGCTCGCCGTCGGCGCCGACCCGAAACGCGTCGCCTGGGGCATCGAGACGGCGCGCCAAGCCGCCGCGGCCGCCGGCCGCGACCCGGACTCGCTCCAGTTCGGCGCCTACGTGAACGTCGTCTGCTGTGACGACCCGGCAATCGGCCGCGAGCTCGGACGTGCATCCACCGGCCTGTTCGCCCGCTTCTCGGTCATGTACGGGGAGATCGCCGGCCCCGCCGACGATCGCCAGGCCGAGGTGTTCCACAAGCTCCACGACAGCTACGACATGAACGCCCACGGCCGGGAGGGCGGTCAGCAGACGACCGCGCTGACCGACGAGTTCATCGACGGCTATGCGATCGTCGGCGGGCCTGAGCACTGCGTGGCCCGGATCGAGGCGTTGCTCGAGCTGGGCATCGAGAAGTTCGCCGTCACCGGACCCAACTTCGCGGCGCCGAGCCCGCCGGCCCGGGAAGCCGCGGAGCGGTTCACGGACGACGTCCTGCCACTGCTGCGGGGGTAGGAGAACGGCCAGCTAGCTGCTCACGCGTTCCGTTTGATGTCCCGGAACGGACCCTGGTCGGCGCGGAATCCCTTCGGCATCCCGAGCACGCGCTCGGAGATGATGTTGCGCTGGATCTCGTCCGTGCCACCGGCGATCGAGATCGCGGGCACGGAGACCAGGACTTCGGCGACGATGCCGTCCGCGGCCGATTCGGGGCCGCTCAGCATCGCGTCCGCGCCCGAGATCATCGTGTGGACCAGGGACGCCTGCCGCGCGATGACGCTCGCCGCCAACTTGCCGATCGACCCGGCCGGGATGATCTCGGTCGTGCCCGCCTTTTGCTGCGCCTCCGCGCTGTCGGACGCGAGCGAGGCCCCCCGGGAGAGACAGATCAACTTCGCGATCTCCTGCCGCACGGCCGGATCCGCGATCGCGCCTGTCGCGCGCGCGCGCGGCAGCACGAGGTCCACCCGGCCCTCACGTTGGGGATACCAGGTGTAGGGCTCGGTCGCGATCCGGAGCTCCTCTTCGTACTCCTCGTAGATGGGCCCCTGCTTCGGCCCCTGGAGCGAGGAACCCCTGACCCGGCGGCTGAAACCGCGCCGTTCGAACGACAGCGTGGTCGCGGCGACATGCCAGCCGTTGCCTTCGCCGCCGATCAGGTCCTCGGCCGGCACGGCGGCGTTCGACATGAACACCTCGTTGAACGACTGATGCCCGTTCATCTGCTTGAGCGGCCGCACCTCGACTCCGGGCTGCCGCATGTCGAGAAGGAAGTAGCTGATCCCCTGGTGCTTCGGCACGTCCCAGTCGCTGCGCGCGACCAGGAGCCCGAAGTCCGCGTGGTGGGCGCTCGTGTTCCAGACCTTCTGGCCGTTGACGATCCACTTGCCGTCTTTGAACTCGGCACGGGTGCTCAGGCCGGCCAGATCGGAGCCGCTGCCGGGCTCACTGAAGAGCTGGCACCAGGTGTGTTCGCCGGTCAGGATGGGCCGGAGGAACCGCCGCTTCTGGTCGTCCGACCCGCAGGCGAGGATCGTCTCCGATGCGAGACCGCGCGGACCCACCTGGGCCGCCGGCACCACGTCCTTCTCCCTGAAGACCTCGGCGACCACCGCGGCCTGGTCGAGCGTGAAGCCGCGCCCGAACCACTCCTCGGGCCAGTGCGGCGCCGCCCAGCCACCCTCGAGCAGGATGTTCCGCCACTCGATCAGGGGACGATCGGTACGCCAGTTCGCATCGAGCCAGGCCGAGACTTCGCGCCGGATCTGTTCCGGGGTCATGCCGCGCCCTGGAGCATCGTCATCATCCGTTCGCGGTGAATCGCCGGCGTCCCGAGCAGCACCTCGGAACTCTTCGCGCGTTTGAACCAGAGATGGGTGTCGTTCTCCCAGGTGAAGCCGATCCCTCCCCGCAACTGGATGCCGGCTCTCGCGGCGCTCATGTAGGCGTCGCCGGCCGCGGCCTTGGCCATGCTCGCGGCGTACGGCTCGCCTTCGCCCGCGTCCAGGCAGCGGGCGGAGTGGTAGGTGAGAGAACGCGCCAGCTCGATCTCGAGGAGCAGGTCGGCGCAACGGTGCTTGAGCGCCTGGAAGGAGCCGATCGGCCGGCCGAATTGGAACCGCTCCTTCGTGTACGCCACGGTGGACTCGAAGAGTTGCTGCGCGCCGCCGATCATCTCGTGAGCCAGAGCGGAGCAGATGAGGTCCCAGATCCGGTTCAGGGAGTCCCCGCTCACCCGGCCGATCTCCCGGCCAGGAACGTCGACGAATACGACCCGAGACAGCTTGCGCGTCGGGTCGACGACCTGGAGCGGCTCGATCTCGAGACCCGGCGCGCCGGACTCGACCGCGTAGAGCCCGAGCCCCGAACTCGTCCCGGCTATCACCAGGAGCAGGTCGGCGACGTGGGCGTCGACCACGATCGGCGCCGTCCCCGAAAGGTGGCCGCCGTCTGTGGCCCGGATCGAACCGCCGACGCCGGCCGGGCTATTCAGATCGTCGATGACCAGCGTCGCGATCACAGGGCCCGCGGCGATACCCGGGAGCAGCTCCGCCCGGGCGGACTCGTCCGCCGCCTCCAGCAGCGCGTTGCCGGCCATCACGACGGACGCGAAGAACGGCCCGCAGAACAGCGTGCGGCCCATCTCCTCGGCGACGATTCCGAGTTCGACCGGACCGCCGCCGGCGCCTTCGTACATCTCCGGAACGTGGACGCCTGTGAGGCCCGCGTCGCCGCAGAGTTCCTGCCACACCGCCAGGTCGTAGCCCCGGTCCGAGGCCATCAACTCGCGGACGGCGGTCGTCGGCGACCTGTCCCGCAATGCCCGTGACACGACGTCGCGGAGAAGCTGCTGCTCCCTCGAAAACTCCGTCTGCACGCTCAGGATCCCGGTCAGGGACCGGCGCTTGCCGCTCGGGTCGTAAGAGCAGCGAAACGGCGGATCATGGTCGTCTCCTCTTCGGATAGCTCCATACCGGGCAGAGTAGCCGAAGCGTCATCGGCGCCGGAAGCTGTCGGGGATAGAGTCGGCGTCGGCTCAAGAGCCAACATCTTACTGAGTGATCAGCCACCATCTTGCTCGATCCAAGTCAGGCAATGCCAGAGTCCAGCCGTTCGAATTCGGAAGCCCTGGGGCGCGACGCCCGGCGGCCCCGCCGCACCCAGGCTGAACGTCGGGCCGAATCCGAACGCGAGATCCTGCGAGCCGCCGCGGTTCTCTTCGGCCGCCAGGGTTACACGGCGACCACACTGGAGCAGATCGGCAGGAAGGCGGGCTACTCGAGCGCCCTCGTGTCGCTGCGCTTCGGCTCCAAGGAGGGAATTGCCGAAGCGATCGTCACCCGCCTCCAGACCCACGCAGGCAGCGAGGCCTTCGAGCCGGAGGAGGGTGTAGCCGGTATCGCCAGCCTGAACCGTCTGTTCACCGACTACTCCGAACTGCTCCGCAATGCCGAGCAGTGGATGCGCGCCCTGTTCATGCTGATGACCGACTCCCTCGGGCCCCTGAACGGGAAGATCGACCTCTTTCGCGCCGGCAACGAGCGCTTCGCCGCCGCGATCGAACAGGCCGTCCGGGAAGGGCAGGAGGCCAGCGAGATCCGGGCCGACCTCGACCCTGCCGGGATCGCATTCGAGATTCTCGCCTCGGTGAGGGGAACGACTCTCCTCTGGTTGCTCGAACCGAAGAAGGTCGACGTGGTGGAGTCGATAGAGAACCTCCGCGCCGGTGTCGAGGATCGACTCTCGATCCAGGAGCGGCGGCCCCGGGTGTAGCGTCGCCAGACTCCAACGGAAAGAACTGCTCCCCAAGCCGGTTGCTACGAACGGCGAAACGCCGCGAAAGGAACACGGTATGCCCCCGAAACCCGAACACACGCAGGCTGTCCAGGTCGCCACCTGGAGCGAACTCGAGGACCGGCAACCCGCCTATGCCCTGGTGGCGAACGTGGACCTGGTGGTGATCCGGTACGGCGATCAGGTGTCCGTGCTCTACGGCCGGTGCCTTCACCGGGGAGCGTTGCTCTCGGACGGCCACATCCGCGGCGACGACCTGGTCTGCGGCGTCCACAACTGGGACTACCGCTACGACACCGGGGTCAGCTCCTACAACCCGGAGGAGGTCCTGCAGAAGTTCTCGGCATGCGTCAACACCCACGCCGACGCGGTCTTCGTCGACGAGGCCGAGGTGGCGGCGTGGCACGCCAAATTCCCCCAGCCTTACCAGCGCGACGAGTACCTCGGTCTCTACGCCGACGTCCACGGCACGCCTGAGGAGCCGCACAACCGCTACATCCAGGAGTTGGCCAGAAACGGGCTGAAGAACGTCGGCCACCACGGGCAGGTCTCGGCCATGGGCGTGCCGCTGACGGAGCTTCCCCGCTGGAACGACATCCAGCTACTGACCGCTCAACTGGCCCGCCGGCCGCTGGCCGACGACGATCCGGTGGACACCGAACTGGTCATCGGCCCCCGGGCCCAGAAGCCCTTGCGCCTCCGCATCCCCCTCTTCGTCAGCGACATGAGCTTCGGAGCGCTGAGCGAGGAGGCCAAGATCGCTCTGGCAAAGGGCGCCGAGATGGCGGGCACCGGCATCTGCTCGGGCGAAGGCGGCATGCTGCCGGAAGAGCAGGAGAGCAACACCCGCTACTTCTATGAACTCGCCTCCGGCCGGTTCGGTTGGTCGATCGACAAGGTGGCCCGAGTGCAGGCCTTTCACTTCAAGGGCGGACAGGGCGCCAAGACGGGCACCGGCGGCCACCTCCCTGGCGCCAAGGTAACCGGCAGGATCGCCGAGGTGCGCGGCCTCGAGCCGGGAACCGCGGCGATCAGTCCATCGCGGTTCCCCGACCTGGTCTCGCCGGAGGACTTCCGCGAGGTGGCCGCCCAGGTCCGTGAGCGAACCGGCGGCATCCCGATCGGTTTCAAGATGTCGGCCCAGCACATCGAGGACGACATCGACTTCGCTCTGGAGGTCGGGGTCGACTACATCATCCTGGACGGGCGCGGCGGCGCCACAGGAGCGGCGCCGAACATCTTCAAGGACAACATCTCGGTGCCGACCATCCCGGCCCTGGCCCGCGCACGCCGTCATCTCGACGCGCGTTGCAAGAGCGGCGACGTGACCCTGATCGTCACCGGGGGGCTCCGTACGGAGGCCGACTTCGTCAAGGCCCTGGCGCTCGGCGCCGACGGCGTCGCCGTCGCCAACTCGGCCATTCAGGCGATCGGCTGTCTGGGCATGCGCGCCTGCCACACGAACAACTGCCCCGTCGGCATCGCGACGCAAAGGCCGAACCTGCGCGCCCGGCTGCGAATCGGCTCGTCAGCCCGTCAACTGGCCAACTACCTCGAAGCCACGGTCGACCTGATGAAGGTCCTGGCACGAGCCTGCGGCCACGACGATCTTCGCCGGTTCGGCACAGGCGACCTCGTCACCTGGAAGCGCGACATGGCGGACCTGGCAGGTGTCCCCTACGCCGGCGTCGGGTGAGGGGATGGCGCACCCTGGAGGATTCGAACCCCCAACCTTCGGATCCGTAGTCCGACGCTCTATCCAGTTGAGCTAAGGGTGCACTGATCCGCGGCTCCGCGGGAAGTGCGGAACCCTAACAGCTTGTGCTGGGGAAGGGGACCCCTCGCGGCTCGAAGCCAGCTACAGCCGACCCCCTCGGCAACGCCGTCCAGCCCAGTCGGGGTTAGGAGGGGTGAGCTCCCAGGTGCCTCTGAACGAGCGACGCCCGGCGACCTCCCAGAAACCGACGCCCAACCGGAGCGAGTGAAGCGGAGTGAGCGCAACCCCCTCCCATCTCCTCTCAAGCGCTCACGTCACCTGGGAGCTGACCCCTCCTGCCCCAAGACGGGCGGGTGCGGCGCTAGCCGCCCAGATCGATGAAGCGGTCGCACTGGCCGCGCACCTGCGCATTGGCGTCCGCTCCGCCGAGGCCGATTACCGTCACGCCGTTCTGCTGCAGCTTGGCCACCAGGGGCAGCATCTGCACCGATGACGCCACCAGCACCATCGTGTTGACACCGGGCTTCGTGTAGCAGAGCTCGAGAGCATCCACCACGATCCGCACTGCGGCGGAACAACCGCGCTCCTCCATGTTCGACGGCACGTCGACGACTTCGACGCTTCCGCGGTGAAGCGCGGCGCGATCCAGGTCGTCGTCCCGGGCGTCCGCGTAGACACGGCGCAGGACGAGCTTCCCGAGCTCCCCATCGAGGCGCGCAAACAGCCCCTCCGGATCAAGCCCGGAGGTTGCTTCCAGGCCGCGTTTCAGAGCGCCCAGATCGAGCAGCACGGCTGCCCGTCCAGCCGCCGACGGCGACGCCGAGGGCGGCCCGGCAGGCGCGGCTCGAGTTTCCTTCGCCGCGCTCGACTCGCCGTCACTCTGCGCCGCCCGACCGCGACCGCCACGCCGACCGCCACGCCGACGGCGGCGGCGTCTGGCCGGCGCCGGCTCGTCCTTGGGAGTTGGGCTGGCCGGCTGCGCCGGTTCCGTCGCCGCCTCGAGGGCCGGCGAAACACTCGCTTCACCAGCGTCTTCGCCGTCAGCCACATCCGTCACCGGCGCCACGTCCTCTTCAGCGGCCGCATTGGGGCCGGCTTCCGGCGCGTCAACGCCTGCTTCCGCATCCCCGGCCGGCCGCTCGGCATCGACCAGCAGAGACGATGAATCGGCGGCCGGTGCGGTCTCCTCCGCGGTGGGTGCTTCAACCTCTTCGACAGCCGCCTGAGCCTCCGGCTCGCCCGCGTCCGCGGCAGCGGCACTCTCCGACGCCGCCCGGGCAGGGCCATCTTCCGCTACCTGTCTCCGCCACCATGGATTCACTTCGCTCTCCCCCTCTTGAAAATCCTCTTGCTGTCGCTTCGGGCCCGACGAACCCGCCGCCCCGACGGTCCCCCGCGCCGACGGGGATTGTATAGTCCGCGCAGTGCCCGTTGACGCGCTTCCGTACCGGTACCTGGCCGTCGACGGACCAATCGGCGTAGGCAAAACGACTCTCGTCGAGATGCTCGCGCAGCACTTCGAGGGCGTGAAGGTCCTCGAGGACGTGGACAACCCCTTTCTCGAGGCCTTCTACCATGACCGGCCAGGGACCGCGTTCCAGACCGAGCTCTACTTCCTGCTGACCCGCTACAAGCAGCAACTGGCGCTGGCCCAGGGCGATCTCTTCGATCCCATCCGACTCGCCGACTACACTTTCGCCAAGAGCAGGCTGTTCGCCTATCTCAACCTGGTCGACGACGAGTTGATGCTGTTCGAGAAGCTCTACGACCTGCTAGAGCCACAGCTACGCGGACCGGACCTGCAGATCTTTCTGACCGCCGACGTGGAGACCTGCATGGCGCGCATTCACAAGCGCTCGCGCGACATCGAGCAGAACATCTCCGCCGACTACCTGGCGCAGTTGATCGAGGCCTACAACCACTACTACTACCACTACGATCAGTCGCCGCTTCTGGTGGTGGACAGCCGCAACCTCGACTTCGAACACAGGCCCGCGGACTTCGAGGAACTGCTACACCACATCACCCGACCGATCCGGGGCACCCAGTACGTGGTCCCCGCGCAGAGCACCTGAGAGGCTACGCCGCCATGACGAAACCGGAGCCTCTTGTTGTCGCTGGCCACGAGTTCAGCTCGCGACTCATCCTTGGAACGGGCAAGTACCGCGACGAGCAGTTGATGGTCGACGCGTTCGCCGCCTCGGGCACCGAAATGGTCACCGTGGCGCTGCGCCGGGTGAACCTCGACGACCTGGGAAAGGGCTCCCTGATCGACCACATCGACCAGGAGCGCTACCTGCTGCTGCCCAACACGGCCGCCTGCTACACCGCGGACGACGCGATCCGCACCGCCCGTCTGGCGCGCGAGCTGGGCGGCTGGAACTGGGTCAAGCTGGAGGTCATCGGTGACGAGAAGACCCTCTTCCCGGACAACGAAGAGCTGCTCGTGGCGACCCGGGAACTCGTTGGCGATGGCTTCATCGTCCTCCCCTACACGACCGACGATCCGATCACCTGCCGCAAGCTCGAGGATCTCGGCGCCGCGGCCGTCATGCCGCTCGCCGCGCCGATCGGCTCCGGCATGGGCATCCGCAATCCCGCCAATCTCCGGATCATCGTCGAGCAGGCCAACGTGCCGGTGATCGTGGACGCCGGCGTCGGCACCGCCAGCGACGCCGCTCTGGCCATGGAACTCGGCGCGGACGGCGTGCTGATGAACACCGGCATCGCCGGCGCCGAGGATCCCGTGCGGATGGCGCGGGCGATGAAACTGGCGGTCGAAGCCGGCTGGCTCGCCGCCAACGCGGGTCGGATCCCCAGGAAGCTGTATGCGACTGCGTCGTCGCCGCTTGATCAGTTGATCGACTAACGCCGCTCGGCGCTACGCGGCGCTCGGCGCAAACGGGATCCGGCTTTCGGCATCGGCAGAGCGTGGATCGTCGGCGTCGCCCCTGCGAAGGCGCAGCAGGCCGGCGTGCGCGATCATCGCCGCGTTGTCGCCGCTGAAGCGGAGCGGCACGAGCAGCACCTCGACGCCGCGGCGTTCACCCCAGGCCGTCACCTCCCGCCGCAGCAGACGGTTCGCCGCCACGCCGCCCGATACCGAGAGGCGCGCCACGGGTCGCTCGGCACAGAGGCGATCCAGACGGTTGATGAGCTGGCTCACCGCGGCGCGCCGGAAGCCCGCCAGCAGGTCGAGTACATCCTGGGGCCAGGCCGTGTCGTCACCTCCGAGCGCCGCCGGCGGTATCTCGGCCCGGGTCTCGATCTCCGCCAGCGCCCGCAGAGCCTGACTCTTCAGGCCCGAGTACGAGAAGGCCAGCTCGTTCGAGCTGATCCTGGCAGTGCCGAACCGCCGCGCGGACGGATCGCCCAGCTCGGCCAGCCGGTCGACTTCGGCGCCGCCGGGAAAGGGCAGCCCGAGCCGGCGGCCGACCTTGTCGAACGCTTCCCCGACCGCGTCGTCGCGGGTCTCGGCAAGGCTCGTCACGGCGCCCGTCCGGCCGTCGACCTCGAGCAGGCTGGTGTGGCCGCCGGACACGACCAACCCCAGCATCGACTCGGGCAGCGGCCGGCTCGTACCGTCGGTCCTGAGCAAGGGCGAGAACAGATGCCCTTCCAGGTGGTGGACGGCAAGGAAGGGCGCCCCCAGGGAGTAGCTGATCGCCTTGCCGAGGGACAGCCCGACCAGGAGCGACCCCACCAGCCCGGGTCCCCGGGTCGCCGCGACCGCCCCGATGTCCGACCAGCCGATCCCCGCCTCCGCCAGCGCCGCGCCCGATACCGTCGGCCAGTTCCGGAGATGCTCGCGCGACGCCGCCTCCGGCACCACGCCGCCGAAGGGGCGATGGACCTCCAGTTGGCTCGAGACCTGGGACGAAAGCACCCGACCCTCGCCGTCGAGCACCGCGCAAGCGGTGTCGTCGCAGGAGGTTTCGATGCCGAGGACGTATCCCCGGAACGCCGTCGTCTCCCCGGACATGCCGGCGACGTTATCCTCCGCAGTTCCGCGCCCGGCAGCGGCGCCATCGCCTTCGCGCGAGAACCCACCGTGATTCCTCCCCCCAGCCTCCAAGCCGCGCTCGCCGACGGTTCGCTCGACCTCCGCGGCCGGAGAGTCGTCGTGCGGGTCGACTTCAACGTTCCCATGGCGAACGGGCAGGTGCTGGACGCGACCAGGCTGCGCGAAGCGGCGCCGACGATCCGCACCCTCTGCGATGCCGGCGCCCGGGTCGTGCTGCTCTCCCACCGCGGCCGGCCCCGGGGCAGGGTCGACCCCGAGCTCAGCCTGCGCCCGGTGGCCGACGCGCTGGCGAAGGTACTCGACCGCGCTGTCGCCTTCGCGGCGGACTGCGTCGGCCCGGCCGCCCGCGAAGCCGTGGCCGCTCTTGGCGACGGCGCCGTCTGCCTGTGCGAGAACCTCCGGTTCCACGCCGGCGAGGAGGCGAACGATCCGGCGTTTGCCTCCTCGCTTGCGGCCCTCGGCGAGATCTACGTGAACGACGCCTTCGGCGCCGCGCACCGCGCTCACGCGTCGACCGCCGCCGTCTGCGACCGGATGGATCAGGTCTTCAGCGGATTGCTGCTGGACCGCGAACTGCGGCAGCTCCGCCGTTTGCTCGACGACCCACCCCGCCCCTTCGTGCTGATCGTCGGCGGCGCCAAGATCCGCGGCAAGATCGACGCGCTCTTCCACCTGCTGCCCCTGGTCGACCGCGTGCTCGTCGGCGGGGGCATGTCCAACACCTTTCTCGCCGCGCGGGGCGTCGACCTGGGAGCCTCCCTGGTGGAAAGCGAGGCCCTCGACCTGGCCGTAGCGGTCGAAGCGGAGACGGTGGCTCGCGGCGCCGAACTGCTGCTGCCGACCGATCTCGTGGTCACCGACTCCCTCGACGCGCCGGCGGACCAGCGTCGGCGCCGCACGGCGCCGGCCGACGGCGGCGTCCCGGCCGGGTGGCTGGCGGTCGATATCGGCCCCGCGACCCGGGACGCGTTCGCCGGAGCCACGGCGGACGCCGCGACGCTGTTCTGGAACGGACCCTTGGGCGTCTTCGAGACGCCGCCCTTCGATGCCGGCAGCCGCGCGGTGGCGCGAGCGGTCGCCGCCTGCCCGGGGTTTACCGCCGTCGGCGGCGGCGAGACGGTGGCCGCAGTGAAGCAGGAGGGCCTGGCCGACCGGATCGATCACGTCTCGACCGGCGGTGGCGCTTCCCTGGCGTTGCTCGCGGGGGAAGAACTACCGGCGGTCGAAGCGTTGCGCAAGGCCCCGAGGAGAGACCAATGAAGCGCAAAGCCATTGTCGCCGGCAACTGGAAGATGAACCTGCTGGGAAACGATGTCGCGGCCTACGCCAAGGCGCTGGCCGCGGCCGGGCCGGGTGAGACGGACGTCGACGTCGTCGTGTTTCCAACCCCGGTCTACCTGGATGTGGCCGCCCGCGCCATGCCGCGGTGGGCTTCGGTGGGGGCACAGGACGTCCACGCCGAGGAGAAGGGCGCGTACACCGGCGATGTCGCCGCCGCCCAGGCGCGGGACGCCGGCGCCACGTGGGCGCTGGCCGGGCACTCGGAACGGCGCGAGTTCCACGGCGAATCGAACGCCGAGGTGGCGCGCAAGGCGGAGCGGGCTCTCGCAGCCGGCATGACGCCCGTGGTCTGCGTCGGCGAAACGCTGGAGCACCGCCAGCAGGGTGAGACCGAGGCGATCCTCGACGCGCAGTTGGCCACCGTGCTCGGGGTGCTGGACGCCGCCGACGGTGACGCCGGCGCCGGCGCCGTGCTCGCCTACGAACCGGTCTGGGCGATCGGCACCGGCCTGAGCGCTTCGCCTGAGATCGCGGCCGCCGTCCACAGCCACCTGCGAAGCGCGCTGAACGGCCACCGGCACGGCCTCGGCGACGCCGCCCGCATCCTCTACGGCGGGTCCGTCAACGCGGACAATTGCCGCGATCTGCTGAGCCGCCCGGACATCGACGGCTTTCTCATCGGCGGCGCAAGTCTTGATCCTGCCTCATTCCTGCGTATCATTCGTCTTTCTGCGGGTTCCGGCGGCGGTGCAGCGCCTTAGACGAACGGAACCGCCTCGAGGAGATTCTCGTGATCCTTGTCTTCTATGCCGTCCACGTGGCGCTTTCGTTGTTTCTGGTCCTCGTCGTGCTGCTGCAGCAGGGCAAGGGCGCCGATCTGTCCGTCTTCGGCGGCGGCGCGTCCCAGGCCGCCTTCGGCGCCCGGGGAGCGGCAACTCTGCTGCACAAGCTGACCGTGGTCTGCTTCGTGCTCTTCATCGTGACGACCCTGTCCATCGGCATCCTGCAGAAGCAGGGCACCTCGTCCGTCATGAGCGGCGTCGATTCGGTGATGGACGAGGTCGAGGCCGCCGAACCGGAGACCGCTCCGGACGCCGCGCCCGTAGCGCCGGCGGAGACGGATTCGCCGGCGGCCGAGCCGGCAAGCGAAGACCAAAACGGCAATCCAGGCTGATTCAGCGGAGACGTGACTGAGCCGAAGTGGCGGAATTGGTAGACGCGCACGGTTGAGGGCCGTGTGGGGCAACCCGTGCCGGTTCGAGTCCGGCCTTCGGCACCACGATCGATCCAGCAGGCGGACGAACGGTTACCAGGGACCACTTTGCCCCGCGAGCGGGCTACTGGACGCGAGCGGGCTACTGGACGCTGACCCTCTTGATCGAGACGGTCTCCAGCGGCTGCGCATTGCTCACGTGAGTGGCCTTGACCTCCACCGTCGCGATTGAATCGACCACTTCCATGCCCTCAACGACCTTGCCGAACACGGCGTAGCCCCAACTGTCGCCCTCCGCGTCCAGGCCCTTGTTGTCCAACAGGTTGATGAAGAACTGCGCCGTGGCGCTGTGCGGATCACCGGTCCTCGCCATCGAAATCGTGCCGCGCTTGTTGGAGAGGCCGTTCTTGGACTCGTTCTCGATCTCCGGGCGGGTGATCTTCTTCTGCATCTTCGCGTCGAAGCCACCGCCCTGAATCATGAAGGCGTCCATGACCCGGTGGAACACCGTGCCGTCATACCAGCCCGACTCGACATACTGGAGGAAGTTCGCGACGGTGATCGGCGCCTTCTCGGGATTGAGTTCCAGCACGATCGTGCCGTGGTTCGTTTCGAGGGCAACCCTGGGGGCGGCGTCCTGGCCCAGGGCCGGCGCGGCGAGCAGAACGGTCGTAGCAGCGTAAATCAAGAAGCGACTCCATGGTCCGGCCTGTGAACTGTGCATCTGGTCGATCTCCAGAGATGAATCCGCCTGGGCCCCATGCCGCAGGCGCGGCGCAGCCTAGCAGTCCGCGCCCTCAGACGCCGTCGCTCGTGGGCGTCGTGCTGGCGGGCGGCGCCGGCCGCCGGCTCGGCCGCGGCAAGGCGGGCCTCCGGCTGCCGGGTCGTCGGCCGGAAGAGCCGGGGCCGACGCTGGTCGAATGGGCCGCGTCCCGGCTTGCAGCGGTCAACGGCGTCGAGGAGGTCCTGGTGGCGGCCGGAAACGTCGGCACCGGGAGCATTTCAACGGGAACTGACGTGCCGGTCTCGGCTATAGCCGACGGCACCGGCTCGGGCCCGGCTGCCGGCGTGCTCGGAGCGGCCCGGTCCCGGCCCGGCCGAGAGCTGCTCGTGCTCGCCTGTGACCTTCCGCTGGCGCCGGTGGAATTGTTGGACGCCCTCGCCGATAGCCGGGCCGACCTGGCCTCGGCGGCTTCCAACCCGGCTGATCCGTGGTCCATGAACCCCACCTGTGCGCTGTGGAAGCCGCCGGCCCTGAGGTTGCTCGAACGGCGCGTCGCCACCGGCGACTTCCGCCTCTATCCGACGCTCCAGAGCTCTGGCCTCCGGGTACAAGCGATCGACGCCGGCAGGTTCGGTGATCCAAAGCGCGTTCTGCTGAATGTGAACACGGCCGATGACTGGGAGCGGGCCCAGCGGCTATTCGACCTAACGGGACTGCGACCCGCCGCCCTCTGATCGACGCGCCTGGCACTCGGCACACGGGCAGAGACGCCGCAGGAGGTCGAAGCGGTAGATGCCGGTCCAGTGACCGTCGGACCAGGCGATGCTGAGTGCGTAGTTGCCGACCTGGGACACCGTCTGTGCAGTCACCGGCCGCGGCGGCGGTTGATACCGCAACGGCCCCGCGTTGTGCCCCTGGCACATGGCGCAGGGGCAGTAGCCGCGGAGGACGTCGTACTCGTAGTCGCTCGCGTGGCCGTCCTGCCATTGGACGCGCAGCAGCCGCGCCTCGTGATCGCGCCGCACTTCGGTGGGCCAGATGGTCACTGAAACCGTCCGGTGCGTGGCCATGGCCGGCCCCCGGTCGCCGCTTGCAACGGCGTCGGCGGGTCGACGGTGCCGAACGGCGTCCATGGTCCACACCGGACCAGGCGCGCCACACTGCTCAGACCGCCGGCTGCCAGACCGCGCGCCCGGACCTGTGCCCGGGCGTACTCGCTGCAGGAGGGCACGAAACGGCAGCGCACCCCGGCGCGGGAAAGAAGCGGCGGCACGCCTACCTGGTACACGCTGATCAGCGCGCCGGCGACCCGCACGGAAAACTGCCTCTCCGGCCGCCGCCCGAGGTCGAAAGCCAGGGCGACGCAGAGCGCCAGAGCCACGAACATCAACACTCTCCTCAGGGAGAGCTTCGGTCTTCGGGTTTGGCGGCGAACGCTCAGAAGCGGTCGACCAGGGGCGTCAGCACAGGCACCTTGAGGCGCCGGCCATTGATTCCCTGCACAATGCACGCGATCCGCACCAGCACGAAGGCGACGAACGCCATGAAGATGAACGGCGCCAGCAGGCAGCCGATGCCTCCGGTCAGGAACAGGGCGATCTGGATCACGATCCACAGCCCGAACTCCGCGCCCATCAGGACGAGGCCGTGCTTCGCGTGCCACTTCACCTCCTCATCCTTCTCCTCGATCAGGAGCGGCACCAGAACCAGGATCCAGAGGTAGGCGAGAACCACCATCAGGTTCCGGTTCGACGCCGGCGCAGGGGGAGGGGGCGGTGTGGGTGGGGGCGCTGCCGGTTCTGTCATGCGTCTACCTTCACATCGAGCGCCTCGCCGGGCCTGTATGCGGAGGCGCCTCCGAGAGCCAGTGTAGCGCGGTAGACCTCCCGGTATCGCGCCACGATCGCGCCGCGGTCGAAGCGGGAGCGGGCCCAACGACGACCGTGCCTGCCGAAAGCCTCACGGCGTGGAGAGTCGCCGAGCAGGGCAACGCAGCTCCGCGCCAGCGCCTCCACGTCGCCGACCGGACACCGTCGCCCACCAGGCAGAGCCGCGCCGGGAGCTGGCGCCGGACCAGAGCAAACGCCGCAACGACATCGGCCAGGCGCTTCACCGGACGGAAGTTCGAGATGTGGACGATCTGCATGCCCCGTTCCAGCGGCGCGTCCGACACCGCCGGGCCAAGACCGTTGTCCGCTCCCGTGATCCCCGACGCTGCCCGCCATACGGGGTCCCGGGCCACGGGCACGAAGTTGGGGATCACCTCGACCGGGTCATCGAGAGCGAACCGCTCCGTGACCTCCCGCTGCAGGGCGTGACTGGGGACCGTGACGCAGTCGCTGCCCCTGAGCGCCCAGCCGACGATGTCGCTGTAGCTCGGATGAGCGCCCACGAGGGTCACGTCCGTGCCATGGACCGTCGTGACCACCGGGCAAGCCCGCGGCCCGCCCGCGGCTTGCGCAAGCATCTGTCGCGCCAGCAGCGCCGCCACCGCGTGCGGCGCCGCGTAGTGAACGTGAATCAGGTCCAGCAGGCAGTCCTGGGCCACCTGTGCCAGCCGGTTCGCGAGGGCCAGCGTGTAGGGCGGATGCTCGAAAAGCCCGTACTCCAGGATTCCCGAACCGTCGACCGGGTGATGGTGAACTCCCGACGCCTCCGGCAGACGCGGCGGCCGGGTCGAGCTGACGACGTGGACGGAGTCGCCGCTCTCGGCCAACGCGAGAGCCAACTCCGAGGCAACAACCCCGGAGCCCCAGAAACTCGGGAAGCAACAGATCCCAACGCGCATCCGACCCCCTTCTACGCGGTCTCGCCGCTCGCGGTTGCAGCGCCCCCCGGCGGAGTCCCGTCCATCGCCAGCGGCTGCAGCCGCCGCGGATCCCGGTCGATCGACGACAACCGGCGCACCAGTTCCCCGCCGTAGCTCGCCAGGCAATGGAGCGACGTGAACTCCCGCTCTTGCAGATGGCCGTTGGGCAGGCAGTGCTCGCGCAACCTCTCGATCCGGCCCTTGAGGACATCGTCGCGTTGCGCGGCCGCCGCCACGACCCTCCGTTCGAATTGGTCGAGCGTCCGCCTCAGGTTCGCCCCGGTCTTGCTCCAGGCACCGGCGAGCGACTGGTCGACCGAAACGTGGCCCGCCGCGAGATCGTCCACCGCCGCTTCGACCTTGGCCCGGGCGGAGGCGATGAACTCGAGCCCGCAACGCGCCGCGAGGCGCCGGTCGAGCTCGTCGGGCCGGGAAAGAACATTCGCTAGATCGATCCCCTCCGCCTCGAGCCCCTCAAGCCACCGGCGCTCGCGCGCCCCAAGCAGCAGAACCTGGGGCCGCAGGGTGATCGCCGGCGCCGCCACTTCCAGCTCCCTGTAGAGGGCGCGGGCCTGGGTCATGTAGGCCAGTTCACCGGGGCCGAGGATCATGAGCGCGGTGCCGAAGACCGCATCCTGCACCGCCGGCCGCGCCAGAACTCCAGGGCTCAGGGCCTCCGGGTCGCGGCTCAGGGTGTCGATCAGGTCGTCCAGGGTCCCCGAGCCGCCGCCGCGCAGCCGGTAACCGCCGGTCCCGTCCCAGACCACCCGCCGCCGCTCGCCTCCGGCGTCGATGAGAAACAGGGGCGCCTCGCCGCTCTTCGACCGCACCGGAACCCGGATGTTCCGGCGCTTGAGTTCCTCCGCCGCCGCCTCCAAGGCCCGGTCGACCGGACGCCGCCGCTCGATCAGCCGCCGGAGCACGGGTACTGCGGCCGACTTCAGCGCGGGAAGCTGCGAATCGACCAGAAGCGGGCACCGGTCGCCGAGGAACCGGACCATGAGCCGCGAGAAGGACTCGGCAAAGCAGCGATCGGGCCGGAGGTGCTGCCGGCAGTCCTCGATCCGCCGCCGGTAGTCGTCGCTCGGCGCCGCCTCCAGAACCCTCGCCAGCAGCGCTTCTACAGCCGACCCCAACGGCCGGTCGCCGACAGGTCGAAGCGGCGCCGGATCCTCGCCCAGGGTCAGGGCCTCGGGCCCGGCGGGCGGAAAGTAGGCGCGCGCCACCTCGGCGAAATCGTGGTCTTCCGACGCCATCCAGAACAGAGGCGCCGCGCGCCGCCCCCGGCGGGTGAGTTCCTCGGCCCAGAGCGTGCAAGCCGCCGCCTTGGTCAGCGTGAACAGGGGTCCGCCCCCTACGCCGCACTGCTGGCCCGCGATCACGACCAGCGTTTCCGGATCGGCCAGGGCGTCGGCGAGCCGGGCGGCGCCGGCGTGGCCGTAGCGTTCGTTCCGCTCGCCGAGTGCGGCCGCAATGGACCCGCGGTCGAGCGCCGAGCCGGCCGGCGCCGTCAGGGAATCCTCGTCGCCCGGCAGCGCGAATCGCAGCGGTTCGAGCAGGTCGAGATCACGCCCGTCGAGGAACCGCCGCGGCAACTCGCCCAAGAGGCCGCACGCGCACAGATCGGGGCCCACCGGAGCGGGCCTTGCACTCGCAGGGTGAGGGTGGTTCGGCACGGCGGCTGATCCTAGCCCCGGAATGGCTGTAGGGGACGTAGAATCGGCGCCATGACCGGGCCCTCGCCAGCGATGCCGCCGCTCGAGCCGATCGTGCTCGGTCAGGGCGAGCGGGCGGTAACGATCGATCCGCCCCTGTTCCTGGCGCCGATGGCCGGCGTCACGGACCGGGACTTCCGGTTGATCGTGCGCCGCATCGGCGGCATCGGCCTGGTGTCGATGGAGTTCATCTCGTCGCGGGCCATTGTCGACGGCAACCGGCACACGCGGGACCTGATGTTCTTCTCGGAGGAAGAGCGTCCGCTGGCGATCCAGATCTACGGCGCCGACGCGGACACGATGGCGGAAGCCGCCGAGGTCGTCGAAGCGCTCGGCGCCGACATCTGCGACATCAACATGGGCTGTCCGGCGAACAAGGTGCTCAAGGGCTGTGCGGGCGCCGCCCTGATGGGCGATCTCGACCTCGCCGGCCGCATCGTCGGCGAGGTGCGCCGACGCATCAGCATCCCGCTGACGGTCAAGTTCCGGCTCGGCCTGGACCACGGGCAGTCGAACTACCTCGACCTCGGCCGGCTCTGCGAAGACCTGGGCGCCGACGCGGTGGCGATGCACGCCCGGACCGCCAAGCAGATGTTCCGCGGCGAAGCGGACTGGACCCACCTGGCCCGACTCAAGGAGACCCTCTCCATTCCGGTGATCGGCAACGGCGACATCGTGGTTCCGGAGGACGCCGAACGTCTGCTCCGGCAGACCGGCTGCGACGGCGTAATGATCGGCCGCGGCGCGACGCGGAACCCGTGGATCTTCCACCAGATCGCCAGCCACCTGCTGGGTGAGAAGGCGCCGGCGCCGACCCTGATCGACCGGCGCGACCTGATCCTTGGCCATTTCCACATGGTGGCGGAACGCGAAGCAAACCGGTTCGCCCTGCACAAGCTGCGCAAGTTCACCGGCTGGTACACCCACGGGTTGCCGAACGGAAAGCACCTGCGCCAGCAGATCCAGCAGCTC
Source organism: Candidatus Multivorans sp. (assembly GCA_965247095.1). Taxonomy (GTDB): domain Bacteria; phylum Acidobacteriota; class Thermoanaerobaculia; order Multivoradales; family Multivoraceae; genus Multivorans. Next base: position 3,241,215 of record OZ251997.1, read on the forward strand.
GACACCGTGGAGAAGTTCCTGGTCGCGGTCGAGAACTTCTTCGACCGGCAACTCGACGAGCTGGCCGCCTAAGGGAAGCTCCCTAGCCGCGCCTGTCAGCACCCGACGTGCTTCCACAGTATGAGATCGAACTGGAACTGACTCCCGAGGAAGCTCTGGAGGCGCTCTCGGACGGCGCCGAGGCCTGGAACGGAACCTGGCACCGCCAGGGTACCGGCGGCCAACTGACCCTGCCCGTCGCCGCCGGCGTCCGCTCCGGCGTCCTGCACGGCTCGGTTTCGGTGCGGTCGACCGGGGCCGGCGTCCACGTCCTCTTTCACGTCGAGCGGTCCGACTACTCGACCAATGCCGCCGCGGTGGGCATCCTGGCACTCGGCGCCCTGGGCGTTCTGGCGATGCTCGCCTGGCCGCTGCTGCCCGGGACCTCCCCGAACCTCGCCGGCAGCGGCTTCATCCTCATCCTGCTCGCCTGGCTCGTCGTCGGCTCGAGGCTCCGCCACCGAAGCGCGGCGGACTTCCTGGCCAGCCTGGGGCCGCGGCCGGGCGAGCATCCCTGAGACGCCGGCTCCGCCGGCTCCTGCATCGTCAGCCGATACACCAACGGGAGGTCGACGTGACCATGGACGTGACCATGGACCGGATCCGTGATACCGTCGGCGGCACCATGGAACGGACGATCAAGGCCTCGGAATTCAAGGCCACCTGCCTCAAGCTGATGGACGAGGTCGCCGAGAGCGGCGCCGAGGTGGTCATCACCAAGAACGGCAAACCCGTGTCGCGGCTCGTGCCGTACCGGGAACGGCCGAAGAGCCTGTACGGCTGCCTTCGCGGTGTGATGGAGATCACCGGCGACATCATGTCTCCCGTGCTGGATGAATGGGACGAAGAGCGGACAGTTGCCCTCTGTCATCCGGGGCGAGGATCCCGATTGAGCGAGATGCGCCGTTGCTGCTCCTCGACACACACGTTCTGCTCTGGCTGACCCTCGGCGACCGGCGCCTCGGAGCGGGCGCTCACCGCGCGGTCGACGAGGCCTTCCTCTCCGGCAACGCCGCGGTGTCCGCGGTGTCCTTCCTGGAGATCGCGACCCTGCTGAGGAAAGGTCGCGTCCAGATCGATTGGGCCGTGGAGGCGCTGCGGCGATATCTCCTGGATCACAGCCTGAACGAGATCCCGGTGGACGGAGACATTGCGTTGCGGGCGGGCCTCCTCACCGAGCTGCACGGCGACCCGGCCGACCGGATCATCGTCGCCACCGCACTGGCCGGCCACCGCCTCGCCACCGCCGATCGGCGGCTGCTCGACTGGCCCGGCGAAGTGGCTCGGCTTCGCGCGACCGACTGACTGCCATCGGGACGCCCAGCCGGGCGACGCGGGTTGCGGCATGCGATTGCATATAGTACGTCGCCCAACGAGCAGGAGAAGGAACCTCGTCTATGCCCAGATCAAAGCCCCAAGTTCACGCCGTTGACTTGTCGTACCCGCCTCGCATGAGCCAGTCGACCGGACCTGGGCCGGATGCCAATCCACCGGCGGGGCTTCTTCCCGACGATCGCCCCACGCGCAGCCGTCGCGACCAGTGGGGCGCACGCGTGTTGGCCGTCGTCGCGTGTTTGGCCTGGCTGGCCTGGCCGACCGGGGCTTTCGCGCAGCCGACGCTGGTTGTGGACGACGTTGCGGGCGACAACACGATCAACCGGTCGGAGCACGTGAACAACTTCGCCATCAGCGGCAACACAGGTACGGAAGAAGGCGTGACGGTCGACGTGACCATCGGCGGCCAAACGTTGCCGAGCGTGACCTCCGCGATCCAGCCCCTGCAGACGGACGCGACCTGGTCGGTGACCGTGCCGTCCCGGGCGAATTACATCACCGAACCGAGCGTGGCGCTTTCCGTGACGGCCACCAGCGGTTCTGACAGCGCGACGGTTACGCGGACGCTGACCGTGGATTTGACGGCGCCGACTGTGAGTTACGCGGCGCCGATGAGTCTCACGGTGGGCGCGCCGATCACGATAGATCCGACCACGAACGATACGGACATCGTCTCCTACGTGATTGACACCGGTCCCCTGCCGCAGGGATTGTCGTTGAATGGCACGACAGGTGTGATCAGCGGCACGCCGACCACGGGCAGCCCCGACGCGCAGACGGTGGTGGTGCTGGCCGAAGACGGCGCCGGCAACCCGGTTCGGCCGCAGATTGCCTTCCCGGCCGTGGACGGGCCCCGACCCGGTGTGAAGACCTCGACGTCGAGCCTGTCAGTGCCGGAGGGCGGCTCGGCAAGCTACACGGTGGTGCTCGAAACCCGGCCGACGCACGATGTCACGATCACCGTCAGCTGGGTCGCTGGCGACGCGGATCTGACGCCGAGCACGACCACATTGACCTTCGAACCCGCAGACTGGAATAAGGCGCTGACGGTGACCGTCTCGGCGGCCGAGGACGACGACGGTACGGCTAGCGTTCGTGTCTTTCAACACGCCGCGAACAGCAGCGACCCCAACTATGAAGGCGTTCGGACCGCCAGCGTCACGGCAAGGGAGGCCGACAATGACCCGATCGGGGCGACGGCCTCGCGGCGGATACTGGAGGTGCCGGAGGGCGGCTCGGCGGAATACACGCTGGTGCTCGGCAGCAAGCCGGACGGTGACGTCGTTGTCGAAGTGGAGCGGATGTCCGGGAGCGACGAAAGCCTGACGGCGAGCCCGGACGAGTTCACCTTCACGCAAGCAAACTGGCATGAAGAGCAGACGGTGACGGTCTCGGCGGCCGAAGACGACGACTGGTTGCACGGTATCGCGACGTTCGAACACGGCGTGTCGAGCGACGACGACGAGAACTACGACGACGACGACATAGTCGGAGTCTTTCTGGTAACGGCGATTGAGGCCGACGACGAGGACGAGATCAATCCGAGCGTAGAGATTCGGACGGAGGCGTCGGCCCAGGTCGCGGGACCATTCGAGGTGACGATCCGCTTCTCCGAGTGGGTGAAGGGCTTTCAACTGGAAGACATCGAGGTGAGCAACGGGACGGCGTCGAACTTCAACAAGCTGTCCCCACGGACTTATGCGGTGACGATCACGCCGGAAGAAACCGGCGAGGTCAGGGTGGAGGTGGGCTCGAACGTGGCCCGGGACCGGGTCGGCAACGGCAACGACGCGGCGGAGCCGTTCATCATCGAGGCGGATCTGACGGGACCCGAAGTGGAGATCACCAGCGAGGCCACGGGACCGGTGAGCGGCGCGTTCGAGGTGACGATCCGCTTCTCCGAGTCGGTGGAAGGCTTTGAACTGGAAGATATCGAGGTGAGCAACGGGACGGCGTCCAACTTCAACAAGCTGTCCCCACGGACTTATGCGGTGACGATCACGCCGGAAGAAACCGGCGAGGTCAGGGTGGAGGTGGGCTCGAACGTGGCCCTGGACGCGGGCGGCTACGGCAACGAGGCGGCGGAGCCGTTCGTCATCGAGGCGGATCTGACGGGACCCGAAGTGGAGATCACCAGCGAGGCCACGGGACCGGTGAGCGGCGCGTTCGAGGTGACGATCCGCTTCTCCGAGTCGGTGGAAGGCTTTGAACTGGAAGATATCCAGGTGAGCAACGGGACGGCGTCGAACTTCAACAAGCTGTCCCCACGGACTTATGCGGTGACGATCACGCCGGAAGAAACCGGCGGGGTCAGGGTGGAGGTGGGCTCGAACGTGGCCCTGGACGCGGGCGGCAACGGCAACCAGGCGGCGGAGCCACTCGTCATCGAGGCGGATCTGACGGGACCCGAAGTGGAGATCACCAGCGAGGCCAAGGGGCCGGTGAGCGGCGCGTTCGAGGTGACGATCCGCTTCTCCGAGTCGGTGGAAGGCTTTGAACTGGAAGATATCGAGGTGAGCAACGGGACGGCGTCCAACTTCAACAAGCTGTCCCCACGGACTTATGCGGTGACGATCACGCCGGAAGAAACCGGCGAGGTCAGGGTGGAGGTGGGCTCGAACGTGGCCCTGGACGCGGGCGGCTACGGCAACCAGGCGGCGGAGCCACTCGTCATCGAGGCGGACCTGGAGCGGCCGGAGGTGACGATCGCAGGTCCGACGGAGCCGGTCCCCGTAGGAATGGCGGGGTTCGAAGTGACGATCACCTTCTCGGAGCCGGTGGAGGGTTTTGAGCGGGAAGATATCCAGATCAGCAACGCGACGGTGACGGACTTCACCGAAGTGTCATCGATTGAGTATCGAGCCACGATCAAGCCTGAAGAGGCGGGGCAGCCCGTCATGGTGGAGGTCCCCGGGGACATCGCCGAGGACAGTGCCGGTAACGGCAACCAGGCGGCGGAGCCCTTCGAAGTGGAAGCGAAGCTGGTGGTGAGCTACGGGGCGGAGAGCTACACGGCGACCGAAGGGGGCGAGACGGCGACCGTGACGGTGAAGCTGAGCCAGGCCGGAAACCAAGCGTTGACGATCGAGATCCGGGTGACGCGGCCAGAGACGACGGAAGTCGGGGACTACACGGTTGAGGGATTGGAAGATTGGGATGCCCAGGAGGGCACTGGAACACTTACGTTCCGAGCCGACGAAGGGGAACGGACATGGAGGATTGCAGCCAACCACGATGGTGACGGGGACGACGAGACGGTGGAGTTGGGATTTGGGGAGCTGCCGGAGACAGTGATGACCGGGAAACCGGCCGCGGCGACGGTGACACTCGAGGACAAAGGGCTGGTGGAGCTGCAGGTGAGCTTTGGGCAGGCCGCGTACGAGGTGAAGGAAGGCCGGCAGGCCGACATCGAGGTGACCCTCTCCCCGGCCGCGGACCGGCGGGTGGACGTGCCGCTGGTGGTGGCGCTCCAAGCCGGAACGACTCTCGAGGACTACAGCGGGGTTCCGGCGTCGGTGGTGTTCGAGGAAGGCGAGAGTGAAAGGACGATTTCCCTGGAGGTCCTGGCCGATGAAGTGAACGACCCTGGGGAGGGGATTGTGCTGATCCTGGGCGGGTTGCCGGAGGGAGTCAGTGAAGGCGAGATCCCGCAGACAACAGTGAACTTCACCCACCGGCGCACGGCGGAGCAGTTCTCGCGCTCCCTGGAGGGGATGTTGGCGGTGATCGCGCGCTCGACGGCCGCGAGCGCGCAGACAACCATTGAGGGTCGATTTGAGCGGCATCGGCAGCGGAGTCGATCGGGGACTTCGGTTGGCGAGATGCCGCCACCGCAGTCGGCGAGCGCCAACGGCGCCACGGCTCTGCGCCCGCGAGAATCGGAGCGGACGGGCCGCGAGGGCGCCGGTGGAGGATCGCGGCTGCGGAGTTTCTCGCTTGGATCATTGGGGAACCTGGCACGCTCCGACCGAACCCAACAGGGCGCCTCTCCCGGCTCCGGCTGGGCGCCTGGTGGGACGGTCGACGGGCAGGATCGACTCCCGGGTTCGGGGGTTCAGGAGGCGCCGCCTGGATCGGGGAACTTCTCGGGCGTGAGGGATCGAGAACTCACCCTTTCGGAGCTGTCCTTCGAGACGTCCCTGGGAGAGACATGGAGGAACTGCGGAGCCGGTTCGGGTGAGCGCGAGACGTGCTGGGTTCCGGTGCTGTGGGGACAGGGGGACCTGCAGCAATTCAACGGGGATCTGACAAGGATCGGGATGGACTATCGAGGAGGTCTCGAGGCCGCTCACGTCGGGCTGGATCTGTATGCCGACGATCGGATGCTGGCCGGGCTGTCCTTCATGCGCAGTTGGGGAGACATGGACTACACCGCCGATGGGAGCGATGGGGTGCTGGAGAGTCGCATGAACACGGTTCACCCCTATCTCTACTGGCAGCCGAACGAACGCGTGAGCGTGTGGGGCATTGGCGGCTTCGGAGAAGGTCAAGTGGATGTCGAAGAGCCGGGCCGGGCGCACGCCTTCGATGCCGGCTTCACGATGTTCGCCGGGGGCGTGAGGGCGGTGCTGAGCAGACGGAGCAACCGTGAATGGGGTTTGCGCGCGGATGCCTTCACGACGCAACTCGAAACCGACGCCTCGAACGACGTCGCCAGGGTGACCGGTGAGGCCCACCGGGGCCGGTTGATGTTGGAATGGGTGCGCGACAGGGAGCTGTCAGAGGGGCGGTCACTGAGCGTGCAGGCGGAGGCCGGCGGGCGCTTCGACGACGGCGATGCGGATCGGGGCGCTGGGGCGGAAACCGGTTTCCGTCTGGGGTACCTGGATGCCAACCGCGGACTTGACGTGGCGCTGAACGGCCGGGTGCTGATTGTGCATGAAAGCGACTACCGGGACTGGGGAGTGGGCTTACAGGCGAGCTGGGACCCGGGGGAGAAACAGCGCGGGTTCAGGGCGTCGGTGAACTCCTCGTGGGGGCCGCACGGAGGCGGCCGGACGACGCTGTGGAACAACGCGGACGCCGTGACGCGCCCACTGGGCATGGGAACCATGGGGATAGGTTCCCGGTACCGGATGGAAGGTGAGGTGGCCTACGCCGGCATGAAGGCGTCGGGCTTACCGGGTCTGCTGACGCCGTATAGCCGGCTGCGATGGGCCGGACAGGGCAGGGAGCTGGCCGTGGGGACCGCTTGGAGCCTCCCGATTGGCTTGCACCAGGCAATGCCATTGAAGTTGGAAGTGGAAACCATAAGGCGGGAGAACCGAGCGGGTCAGGCCGATCTGGCGGTGCTGGCGCAAATCTCGATTCCCTTCTGAGGAGCGCGGCCGTGCGATACTCATCGACCCCATGGGCTTGAGATACGGCCGCACGAGGAGGGTTGGGGCAGCGGCCCTGGCGCTCGCCATGGTCGGGTGCTCGGTCGGTGCCGAGAGCGCGCCCGACTGGGCCGCTGATGTCGTCATCCACCGCGACGAGTGGGGAGTGCCGCACATCAAGGCGTCGACCGACGCCGCGGTCGCCTTCGGCTCGGCGTGGGCGCAGTGCGAGGACAACTTCTTCCAGCTCGAGGACACGTACATCAAGGCGCTCGGGCGCTACTCCGAGGTCGTCGGCGAGTCCGGGTTCCGCAGCGACCTCGAGGTGGCCCTCTTCGACCTCGTCGCGACGTCTCGCCGCGACTTCCCGCTGCTGCCCGAGAACATCCAGCGCATCTCCGAGGCCTTCGCCGCCGGTTACAACCACTACCTCGACAAGCACCCCGAGGTGAAGCCCGTCTGCTGGAGCGCATGGAGCCCTTCCACGTATTGGCGTTCGAGCGCTACATGATCCTCGGCCGGCTGCTCGGCGCCGCCCACGCTCCGCGCGGCAAGCTCGCTTCGCTGGCGGCGGAGCTCGCCGCGTCGCTGGGCTCGAACCAGTGGGCCGTCGGCCCGTCGAGGACCCGCGACGGCAACGCCATGCTCTTCATCAATCCCCATCAGCCCTGGTACGGCTCCGGGATGTTCACCGAGATGCACGTGGTGAGCGACGAGGGTTGGAACTTCTCCGGCGCCATGTACCCGGGCGGCCCGTTCCCGACCGCCGGTTTCAACGAGCGGCTCGGCTGGGCGTACACGGTCAACGCCGCCGACATATCGGACACGTATCGTCTGACCTTCGACCACCCGACCGACCCTCTCAAGTACCGCTACGGCGCCGGCTATCGCGAGGCCGAGGAGTGGCGCGCCACGATCCAGGTACGCGTCGACGACGATCTCGTGCCGCGCGAAGTGGTGCTGAGGCGGTCGCACTACGGCCCGATCATCGCCAGGGAGGACGACCAGCACTACCTGGCCGTGCGCGTGCCGCGCCTCTACGAGGGCAGCCGCATGGTCCAGGCGCTGGCGCAGGCCAAGGCGCGCAACTTCGAGGAGTGGTACGCCGCCGCCTCGATGCAACTGCTGCAGACCTTCAACACCACCTACGCGGACGCCGACGGCAACATCTTCTACCTCTACAACGGCGCCATCGCCCGCCGCGATCCGTCGGTCGACTGGACCGTGCCCGTCGACGGCGCCGATCCGAACCACGAGTGGGGCCCGTTCCACCCCATCGAGGAACTGCCCCAGGTCTTCAATCCGCCGTCCGGCTACGTCCAGAACTGCAACTCGACGCCCTTTACGACCACCGACGACGGCAACCCTTCGCTGCTGGACTTTCCGCCCTACATGGTCGAAGACAAGCACGACGACAAGCGCCGCGCCAAGATGGCCCGCTACCTCCTGCGCAACGCCCGGGACATCACCTTCGAGGACTTCCAGGCGCTCGCCTACGACACGACCCTCTACTGGCCGATGACCGAGCTGCCCGTCTACGCGCGCAGGCTCGAGACACTCGCACGCACCGACCCGGAACTCGCCGCCCGAATCCGGCCCTACCTCGAGCATCTGCTGGACTGGGACTTCAAGAGCTCGCTCACCTCCACGCAGACGACCCTGGCGGTCGGTTGGTACGAGGAGCTCTACGGCCGCGGCTACCCGGTCGAGACCCTGAAGCCGGAGTACGTGGGCGACATGGCAGCGCGTTTTGTGGCCCTGGAGCGAGCCGCCTCGAAGCTCACGGAACTCTACGGCGACTGGCGCGTCCCCTACGGCGACATCCACCGCATCCAGCGCCACGCCAACCAGCCCGCCAGCTCCGGCGTTCCCTTCTCGGACGACGAGCCGAGCCTGCCGCTCGCCGGCGTCCGGGGCCCGCTCGGCGTGGCGTTCACGCTGTACCACTCGCCGCCCACCACGCTCGAAAACGGCGACTTGCGCAAGCTGCGCTACGCCGCGACCGGCGCCTCCTACATGGCCGTCTACGAGTTCGGGGAGAAGGCGCGGGGAGCGAGCTACCTCCACTACGGCCAGAGCCATCGCCCCGAGTCACCCCACTTCTTCGACCAGGCCGGGCTGCTCTCGGAAAGACGGCTCAAGCCCGCGTGGCTGTACTGGGAGGACGTGGAGGCCCATACGGCGCGGGCCTACCGGCCGAGCGACTTCGACTGAGCCCTCGCGGATGCTGGTATAGAATCGCGGGTTCCCTGGGGGCGCATGGCTTCGACGGGAGATCATGCGGTTCGGGGGTTGCGTGCCGAGTCCGACTCGTAAACCGGTTTTTGACACTCGCCAACGATAATTTGGCACTGGCGGCTTAGGTCGCCACGGTCCTGTCGGAGCCTTGATTCCCGGCGCCGGCAGGAGCGACACTAAAGTGGATCGAACGCCTGAGCGCGGCTCCGAACTCAGGCCGGATCACTTCGGAGCTAGACCGCCGGCCGTGGTGGCCTTCTACCCAAGCCGGCAGCGACTATTCGAGTGAAGGCTACGCACGTAGATCCCTCGCGCCGAGTCTCGCGGACGTGGGTTCGATTCCCACCGCCTCCACCATTTTTCGATCCACAACTCGCCTCTCCGGGGATGCTGACCAGGTTCGCTCGCGAGTAGGAAGAGAGGATCGCGGCAGCAGCACCTCACACGCTGCCGTCCCCCCGGCCGCGCCGGAGGAGCAGCCCGCCGTGCGAGCGACCCGCCTCGCCGGCAACCCGATCGTCCGCCCCGACATGGACCACCGGATGGGGTCCAACGTGCAGGGGCCATCGCTCATCCGTGTCCCCGAGTGGGTGCCCGATCCGCTTGGCCGCTACTACCTCTACTTCGCCGACCACAAGGGCGCCTACATTCGACTCGCCTACGCCGACGACCTCGAGGGGCCGTGGAAAATCCACTCGCCCGGCTCGCTGCACATCGAGGACTCGCACTTCCTCACCTCCCCGGCCGCCGTGCCGGACGATGTCGATCCGCAATCGGACCGATGGCGCGTGGCCAGCGTCGTGGGAGCGCCGACGCCGATCGACAGCGCCACGAAGCCGCACATCGCCTCCCCCGACGTGCACGTGCGTGAGGATCTGCGCGAGATCGTCATGTACTTCCACGGGCTCGAAGGCTTTCGCTTCCAGCGCACCCGCGTGGCGAGCTCGAAGGACGGCATCCACTTCACGGCCACAGAGCCGCTGATCGGCAGCTCCACCTACCTGCGCGCCTTTCGTCACGACGGGCGGTGGTACGCGCTGGGAATGCCGGGGGTGTTCTACCGCTCGGCCGACGGGCTCGCCGACTTCGAGCGGGGACCAGGACTGTTTCCCAATACCATGCGACACGCGGCGCTGCTCGTGCGCGGAGACACCCTCTTCGTATTCTGGAGCAACGTCGGCGACGAGCCCGAGCACATTCTGGTCTCGACCATCGACATCAGCGGCGACTGGTCGGGGTGGCAGGCCAGCGAGCCGCGCACCGTCCTGCTCCCCGAGGAGCAGTGGGAAGGCGCCGATCTGCCCCTCGTCCCGTCGGTACGCGACGCGATCAACGTGCGGGTGCGGCAGCTGCGCGATCCGGCCGTCTTGGAGGAGGACGGCCGCACCTACCTGCTCTACTCGGTGGCCGGCGAGGCCGGCATCGCCATCGCAGAGCTGTCGTTCGCGGGGTGAGCGGGGCAGGAGGCGCCCATCCCCCCGGCGGTGCCGATGACCCGCACGCGCTGCCGCGCCATCTGTGCCGTGCTGGCGGTGAGTTCATGAACTGGAACTATGGATTCCACTCCACTCCCGGAGACCTGACTGTGGGGTGCCGAACATGCTACCGTTCCTACGCTGTGTGAAATTCGCCGTTCGGAGCGGCCCAACGAGCCTCGGGAGCTGGTCTTATGAAAGCACTTAGTCGGTCGCGCCTTCTTCTCGCCATAACCCTCGTTCTCTGCGCTCCCATGTCCCTGTGGGCCGACGGTCCGCAGACAGGGACGATCGAGGGCCGCGCTCTCGACGCTCAGAGTGGGGCCCTGCCCGGCGTCACGGTGACCCTGACCGGCCCTCAGGGAACCAGGACGGCAATCACCGATGCCGACGGGCAGTACCGCTTCGCCCTGTTGCCGCCGGGCGCCTATGAGGTCCACGGCGTGCTCGAGGGCCTGGGCCAAGCCAAAGTATCGACGCAGTTGCAGGTCGGAGAGCGTCGCGCCATCGACCTCGAGCTGCGCTCTGAGGCCTCCGAGGCGATCACGGTGACCGCCGAGGCGCCCTTGATCAGCAGGTTCGAGACCACTTCGACGGCGACGTTGAGCTCTGAGGTCACCGAGGAAGTGGCGTTCTCCAGTCGCGCGTACGGGTCGGCTGTGCATCAGCTTCCCGGGGTCACTTCGCGCAACACCGCCAACGACAGCAGCTTCATGGCCACGCCAGGGGGCCTGACCTACGAAGTGGGCTCGTTCATCGAGGGCGTCGACATCAGCCAGACCCGGCGCGGCGGTGAGTTCCGCTTCAACCTGCCGACCACCTCCACCGCCGCGATCAGCGTGCAGGTCGCAGGAAACGGCGCCGAGTACGGCCGCTCCACCAGTGGGATCGTCAATACCGTCATCAAGTCGGGCACGAACGACTTTCACGGCGATGCGCTCTTCGTCGGTCAGAACCCCACCTGGCGCGCTGTCTCCCAAGTCGCTCCGGACCTTCCTCGCCCAAACGACCAGATCAACTCCTGGGAGGCCTCACTCGGAGGCCCCATCTGGCGCGACAGGGCGTGGTTCTTCGTCTCCACGGGTGAGAGCTTCGACGGCTACTACAGTCAGACCAACACTGGTTTCGTTGTCGAGACTGCCCAGAGGGGCGAGCCGGTCGTCGGCAAGTTCAACGTTCAGGCTGGAGACCGGCATCATTTCTCGTTCACCGGCCTCACGGCACCGAGCGACTACGAGGGCGCGGGAAACAGCGGGGATATCTACTCCCTCTCAGTGACAGAGATCGACAGCAAGCTCTACTCCGCCGCCTGGAACTTCAGCGCCACCCGGAGCCTCTTCCTCGAGGTGAAGGTCGCGGACAGCACGGACAAACTGACGCGCGGGGTTACGCATCGTCGCGTGATCGACACCAACGCTCCGCCGGATAGCCCGCTCGCCACCAACTTCCGCTACCAGGACCTCAACGACAGGCTTCGATACAACGGTAACGCGGCGGCCAACGGCGACGGCTTCAACGACTTTCCTCGCGAGCAGATCAACCTCGCGGCGTCACTCTTCAGGGGCAACCACGAGTGGCGCTTCGGGATCGATGAGCACACGATGTTCTACAACGCGAAAGCCGACCTCGTCACCGACTACCGCGGGCGCGGCTACGACGTGAATTCGCCGAGCGGCTTCACGACACCCGTGAACAAGCGGGTCTACGTGTCGCCGGGGGGAGACGGCATTTCGAGATACGAGAGCCCGATGCGTGCGATCCACGCCCAGGACCGCATCAGCATCGGAGATCACTGGGTGTTGGCCGCGGGGCTCCGCCTCGACGATCAGACCGTAACCAACAACGTCGGCGAGCAGGTCAACGACTACCGGAAGCCCGCGCCGCGGTTCTCGGCGGTTTACGACGTCAACGCCGACGGCAAGCTCCTCGTTCGGGGGACCGCCGGGCGCGCGGTTCGGATCTTCCCGCTGGACCTCGCCTTCCGTCACTTCACCCGCGGCAGCAACGGCCTGAACACCTTCGACCAGTTCGGATGGAATCCCGTAACCCAAGCGTACGACATCTTCCAACGGAGTTTCATAGCGGCCAACGACAACGAGATCCAGGCAGTCGAGCCCTGGTTCAAGGACGAGGTCTCGATGGGTGTGGACTGGCAGTTCGCCCCCAACTGGGTGTTCACCTCGCGGCTGATGTGGAACGAGTCGAAAGACCTCTACCAGGCCAACGACCAGTATGACGCCAACGGCCAGATCTTCAGACAGATCGTCAACCGACCCGAGCTGTACCGCGAGTACCGGGGGCTGATGCTGGCGGCCAACCGCTATTTCCGCGGGGGTTGGTCGCTGCGCACCGACTTGACGGTCGGCAAGTTCGAGGGCAACGAAGATGATCTCAACGCTCAGGGCAACGAGTTCGAGGGCCTCGGCGGAGTCCAGCTTGGGACTGGGGTTCTCAACCCCACCGCCCGCAATCTCGACGGCCGGCTGAACACCGATCGCGAGTACGTAGCCCACGTCATTGGGGTCAAGCGCTGGGAGTTCGGCAAACAGAGTGTGGTCGCGAGTGCCGTCGTCAATGCTCAGGCGGGCCGGCGGTGGGGGCGACGGCCGAGCACGGCCGTGCTGCATTCCGTTTCGGGCGCTCGGATCAACACGTGGGCCTACGTCGAGCCCCGCGATGCGCAGCAGCTCCCCGACACGATCACGCTGGGAGTCGCCGCTGCCTGGGACTTTCCGATTCGCGGCGCCTTCGCGGCCAAGGTCGGCTTCGAGGTGGCGAACGTGACGGACGAGCAGGAACAGGTGTCGGTGAATCTCGCCAACGGAAGGGCGAGTTCGAGTGCCGGCGGCTACCTCGTTCCGCGTGAGTTCCGCCTGAAGCTCGGGATCATCTTCTAGCGCGACCGCCGACAAGACGTGCACCCGACGGCGACGGTGGCGCAAGAGCTCAAGCTGAGACGGAATACACTCTGTGAACGCGGGACTCTCTCCTGCGGATGTCTGTCGGGCTCCGGGAGGTGCTGTTCCAATGAACATCCCATACCTCTGGCGGCTAAGCCGACTCGCCATCGCCGCCGTGCTGCTGTCGGCCACCGCGGCGGCCGCAGTCCAGACGACAGGAACCATCGAAGGCGTCGTCGTCGACGCGAACGGCAGTCCCCTGCCCGGCGTGACGGTGACGATGGCCGGTCCAGGCGTGCGCCAGGAACGCGTGACCGACGCCGAAGGCTCGTACGCAAGCGCCGGTCTGGCGGCCGGCGACTATGTCGTCACGGCGTTTCTGCCGGGCTTCGAGGCCATGGAGACTTCGGTTTCCGTGGCAACGGGCGCCACAGAGAATGTCCGGATCGTCCTGCAGGTCGCGAGGCTCCTCGAAACGGTCACGGTCGTGGCCGAGGAGCCCCGAACCTTCGCGAGGAACATCGTCTCCCAGCCGATGATGCGGCAACAGTCGAACATCACGAGCGTCACGTCGGTGGTGGACAACCTGCCGGGAGTATCCGTCCAGGAGGGGACTCGTACGGCTTCGACGACTGGTCGAGCAACGTCGCCATGCGCGGTTTTCAGGTGACGATCAGCGAGGCGCAGATCGGCACCACGATCGACGGCTTCCCGAACGGCACGTCGGACTACTTCAGCGGCGCCAAGGCGAACCGGTTCCTCGACCCGATGAACCTCCGAGGAGTCGAGGTGTCGCAGGGGACGGCCGACATCGCCTCCCGGTCGGTAGAGGCACTGGGCGGCACGTTCAACTATCTGACCGACGATCCGGCGGCGGAGCGGACCTACACCGCGTCGACCACAATGGGTGAGTACGGCGGCCAACGCTTCTTCATGCGAGCTGACACCGGGCCTCTGTTCGGCGGTCAGACCCGCGCCTGGGTCGCCGTTGTGCGCCAGGAAGCGACCGACTGGATGGAGGGCTCGGCGCGGAATGAGCGTGAGCACCTGGCAATGAAGCTGGTCTCGTCGCATGGTCGCCTCGATCTCACCGGCTACCTCTCGTACGACAGCATCCACGAGGACACCTACCAACGCCTCTACAGTGAGGGCGACTTCAGGGCCAATCCACGCTGGGACCGTCTGACCGGCGATTGGCCCGGCGTGCCGTACCTGAACCAGTTCTACCGGCGCGGCTGGCAGACCCGGCGGGACAACACGTTCGGCTACCTGAAGGGGAATTGGTCGTTCAGCGATGCCACCTCGCTGAGCCTGGGCGGCTACTTCCATCGGAACCGCGGCCGCGGGGACTGGTTGCCTCCCTACATCGTCGATCTCACCAACGACGGCGGTGGACAGGAATCGGAGCTCTTCCGCGGGACCCCGGTACGGGGCGGCTCGCAGCTCGGGCTGATCCGCTTCGTGGACCGGGACGGAGCCGCCGTGGGACCGACGCCCGGCTGCACGTCCTCCTTCATCTTCAACTACTACGGCGCCGGTGGACCCGGGGTCGATCCGGCTTGCCATCCGGGCGCCACGGCGGTGCGGTCGTACCGCCACAGTCACTACGGGAAGGACCGCCTCGGCGTGACGCTCGACCAGGAGTGGCTCACCACGATCGGCGCCGCCGGCAGCAAGCTGCGCGCCGGCATCTGGTACGAGGACTCACGGCGAGACCTTGGCCGGGACTGGCACCAGATCCTTGATCCCACGATCAACTTCCAGTGGAACGCAACGCCCTACTGGCACCAGTACGAGTGGGACTTCCCGCAGGACGTGCTGAAGTGGTACGTGGAGGAGACGATCTACGCCGGACGGTTTACGTTGAGCGGGGGCGTCAAGCAGTACCTGATCGACGTATCGCGGGAGGACCTGTTCCGTATCGACCCGGATCTGACGGTCGATTCCGATTCGAGCGCCCTCCTCTCGGGCGGCATCACCTACGAGACGCCGGTCGACGGCCTGGATCTGTTTGTCGGTTACGCCGAGAACTTCAAGGCGATCAGCGCCAACCTGCTCGAGGTGCCGGGGCGCAGTCTCGACGCGCTCGAGCCGGAGACCGCTTCGAACATCGATCTCGGTATGCAGTATTCGGGGGAGCGGGTCGCCCTGAGCGCCACCTGGTACACGATCGACTTCGAGAACCGGATCTTCTACCTCGGTCCGCAGACGTCGGCCGGTCCCAACTACCTCATCCCGGGGGGCGGCGCCTACTTCAACGCGGGCGGTATCGAGACCACCGGCATCGAACTCGCCGCCACGGTGCCGCTGCCGCACCAGATATCCCTCTACACCGCCTACACGCTCAACGACTCGCAGTACCTCGGCAGCGGCGATCCACTCGTCGACACGAGCCAGAACATCGTCGCGGGGGCCGACGTGACCGGCGTGCCGGACCGTTTGTGGGTCGTTTCGCTCGACCGGAGCGGCCCCCTGAACGTGGGGCTCAGCGCCAAGTACACGGCGCCGCGGCGCGTCAGCCTGACGTCGGACTGGTCGACGGACGACTATTGGCTGGTGGACGCCTACATCAGCTTCTCAGGCGAGGCGTTGAGCGACCTGCTCCGGGCGACGGAGTTCTCGCTGGTGGCGAACAATGTGCTCGACGAGGCCTATCTCGCTGCCATCACCGAAAACGCGGCCTGGCTCGGACCGCCGCGGTCGGTCTCGATGACGGTCACCGTCTCGTTCTGACGGGAAGGAGCCGGGGCGCCGTCCAGCTAGTGTACTGTCTCCAACATGGCTTTACCACGTGTAACCTTTGCGATGATGCTGTCGGCGGTGGCCGTCCAGACGAACGGCCGGGAGTTTTCGTTGCTGTGCTCCACGTAGTCGTAGATGGTCTTTACGAGGTCGTTGACGCTCTGGAATGCACCGCGCCGGATCGCCTTCGTGGTCAGACCGCCCAGCCAGCGTTCGACCAGGTTGAGCCAGGGCGACGAAGTGGGAATGAAATGGAAGTGGAAGCGAGGCTTTCGCTCCAGCCATGCGCGCACGGCGTCGTGTTTGTGGGTCTGGTAGTTGTCCAGGATCAGGTGCAGGTCGAGATGCTTCGGGATCTCACGGTCGAGACGCTTGAGGAAACGGAGAAACTCCTGGTGGCGCTGCCGGCCCATGCACTCCGCGATCACCGTGCCCTCCAACACGTTCAGCGCAGCGAACAACGTCGTCGTCCCGTTGCGCTTGTAGTCGTGGGTCATCGTTCCCGCGCGGCCGCGCTTGAGCGGCAAGCCCGGCTGGGTCCGGTCCAGAGCCTGGATCTGGCTCTTCTCGTCCACGCACAGCACAAGCGCGTTCTCGGGCGGATTCCGGTACAGGCCCACAACGTCCCGCAGCTTTTCCACGAACCTGGGGTCGTTGCTCAGCTTGAACGTCTTGACCAGATGGGGCTTCAGCCCGTGCGCCACCCAGATGCGCTGGACCGCCGCCGGACTGATGCCCTGGGCCCGAGCCATCGAACGCACGCTCCAGTGGGTCTGACCGGGCGGCTTCTCGTGCAGCGTCGCTTCGATCACTTTACGCACGACCGACTCCGAGAGCGGCGGCTTTCCGCAACCGCGGGGACGATCCCTGGTCAGCCCCGAAGGTCCGTCCTCCGCGAACCGACGACGCCACAGCAGCACCGTGGGCCGCGAAACGCCGAGTTTCGCCGCAATCGCCCGATTGGCCGTGCCCTCCGCCGCAGCGAGCACGATCCGGCTACGCCGGACCGTGCGTTGCGTCGTCGTCGGCGCCTCTACCCATTTCTTGAGAAGCGCTCGATCCCTCTCTTCGATGTGAAGTCGTTCCGCTGGTTCCCACATGAACGGAATACTGACGAACTTGCCCGAAACTGTCAACCCAAGTCGGAGACATTACACTAGGAGTCGAGTCGCGGCGTCCGCGCCGCGCTGACGCACAGGGAACAGGGCTTGTTCCATGCAAGTACCCACAGCGGTATCGCTGCGCTGTCGCGCAGGGAACACCGTAAGAGCGTGGTCGCTACTTCGGTCCGCCCTGGGGAACGCGGGCGTCTCGCCCGCATTAGGCACGAAGGGCCGGCCAGGACGAGGAGTTTGTTCCATGCAAGCTTCCCCACTCGATCCACCAGCCGTGCGGCGAGGCTCGGGCGAGCAACTCCGTGTCGCCCGAACCGTCCCGGTACCGGGTCAGAGTGAGGCTCGGCGGGTGGACGCCCTCAAGTGCCACTCGCCAGATGGGCCGTTCCCGGCTTTGAGCCTTGAGTGCCTCCGCGATGCGCTCCCGACCCTCACGGGGAATCTGGTAGAGGGTGATCGTGGAGTGGACGACCAGCGCCAGTTCGGCAGGGACCCGTTCCAGCAGGTGCGACAGATCCCTCGTTGCGTCCCCGCGATGGAGACGGATCGGGCTGTCCTTCAGCTCGGCCGCGGCGTCTACCAGTTGGTCGTGGCGCTCCACGTGCTCGGGCCAGATCAGCGCGCGCAACCAGAGCAGTTCATCCGGGTCGGCGAGGTCGATGGGGTTCACGTCGATTCCGTCACGGCTCGCAATCGGAATCTCCAGGGGTGGCTGCGGCACTGTGCCGGGGCCCCGCAGATCCGCTTCGAGTTCAACCCGCGCCGCCTCCCTTCCCCAGTGCAGAACGGCCCGTCCCGCTCGCAGGTAGCGATAGGCGTAGCGGTCGAAGTTCAGGTTCAGGCCGGCGCTGGCGCCGACATCGATCAGGGCCAGCGGCACCGCTGCCTCGCGGTACACCAGGGCCAAAGCGGGAAGCAGGCAGGTACACCGCCGCACGACCTGGGTCTGGGTGCGGTGGGTGGCAATCAGCTCTCCGACCTGTTCGCGGTGTTCAAGGCAGAACGCCCGGAAGAGCGGGAAGGAACCCCCCGACGCACGCTCAGGGCCGGCGAGGACCGGGTAGTGCGCGGCCAGCGGGTGCTCCACTCCCTGCAGGAGCAGGTACTGCACCGCCCCGAACAGCATGTTCGGAGGCGGCTGGCCTTGTTGCCGGTGCGCCGCGAGCGCCAGCAGTTCGCCATCTCCGGCCACACCCGCGGCGAGTTCCGCGTACATCGGCGACTCGAGATCCGGCGCCTCGACGAGTGCAAAGCGCTCGAACGCGGCGCTGAGATCGGAGCGGTCGCTCAACTCTCGGCGCCGCAGCGCTCGCTGAACGCGCCGGTGATCGACTCCCGGTAGGGCGGCCGGAGCACGCCGGCATCGGTGATCAGCGCGGTCACGAGCTCGGCCGGCGTGATGTCGAAGGCCAGGTTGAGTGCTTCGGTGCCCTGCGGCGCAATGCGCTTGCCGAAGGCGTGGACCACCTCCTCGGCGTCGCGCTCCTCGATCGGGATGTCGGACCCGGATGCCGTGTCGCGATCGATCGTCGACAGCGGCGCCGCGACGTAGAAGGGAACGCCGTGCCGGGCCGCGAGCACGGCGACGGAGTACGTGCCGACCTTGTTCGCGACATCGCCGTTGGCGGCGATCCGGTCGGCGCCGACGACGATCTTCTGGACCCAGCCGCGCGCGATGATCGCGCCGGCACTGTTGTCCGTGATCAGGCGGTGCGGGATCTCTAGCCGCGCCAGCTCCCACGTGGTCAACCGCGAGCCCTGGAGCAGCGGCCGGGTCTCGTCGACCCAGACGCTGGCCAGCCGCCCGGCCGACCAGGCCGCTTCGACCACGCCGATCGCCGTGCCGTAGCCCGCCGTAGCCAGGGCGCCGGCGTTGCAATGCGTCAGGACCCGGTCGCCCTGCTCGAACAGCTCCCGGCCGAACCTGCCGATCCGGCGGTTCGCCTCGACATCCTGCCGGTGCAGGTCGCGGGCCCAGTCGAGCAGCCGGGCGCGGAGCTCATCCCGCTCGCCGGCTTCGATGCAGCGGTCATGGAGTGCGCGGCCCTGGTCCAGGGCCCAGCGCAGGTTGACCGCCGTCGGCCGGGTGGAGAGAAGCAGGTCGTAGGCGGCGCCGAAGTCGTCAGCGCCGACAACCAGCCCGTAGGCCGCGGCCACGCCGATGGCCGGCGCGCCGCGCACGGAGAGGCGGCGGATCGCCCCAGCAACGTCCTCGGGGCAGCGGCATGGAAGCCAGACCTCCCGCTCGGGCAGCAGGGTCTGATCCAGCAGCAGCAGTTCGTCGCCGGACCAGCGAATGGGCGAGAAGCCCTCCGCCGTTGCGCCTGCCTTCGGGGCCTCCATGCGGCGAAGCGTAGCGCGCTGCAACTGTGGCGCGTTCGGCCTGCGTCGGCTCTACCTAGAGCCCCTTCCACTGCTCGCGTTCGCGGACGTAGCGCAGGATCTGGATCTTCCCGGTGCGGTTGTAAACCCGTACCGCGAACAGGTGGTAGCCGTCGGTGAGGAAGACAGTGCCCGGGCTCGCGGTGCCGACCGGGCTGAAGGAAGCGATGTCGCTGCGGCCGAACCGCACTGGATCGTCCAAACGATCGAGCCGGCCTGAGCCCGTGAACTCCCTGGGCTCCAGGTCCTCCGGGATGCCGAAACGAACGCCGCTGCCGACGTGAAGCAATCGCGCCGGACGCCCTATCCGTGGATCGGTACCGGCGCTCAGATCCGCGGTGCGCACGCCGTCGCCGTCGCCGTCCGCGTAGAGCGAAAAGAACGCGACCGCGGTGTCCGCATCGGATTCCTGCACCTCGAAGCGGACGGCGACTGCGACACCGTGGTGGACCGCACTGCCCCGCGCGGTCCACAGCGTCGAGGCAACCTCGGCGGCTGCAAGCCGCACGCGATGTTGAGCAATCTGCTGGCGCAGCGGGGGCACAGTGAGCGTGGCCAGCAATGCAAGAATCATCATCGTAATCAGGAGCTCGAGAAGAGTGAAGCCACTCTTACCCTTCGCACCCCGGCAGTCCGGAAGAAACATGGAGGCGGGCGAAGACCCGCCCGCCTCCTTGCCGTCGAGCGCTACGATTCCGTGCCGATCAGGGGCCGTCGGTGGGGCCATCCGACCCTGACGATTCGTCGGCGCCGGTCTGCTCCTTGGGGACTCGCACCTTCTCCGTCAATGTCGTGTCCCCCTCGATCGTCACGTACGACCGCATGCGCTCGAACGATCGCTCGCCGATGCCGCGGACGAGCATCAGGTCCGCGGCCGACTCGAACTTGCCGTTCTCCGTGCGGAACTCCATGATCCTCCCCGCCGTCGACGGCCCGACGCCGGGCAGGAGGGAGAGCGCGGCAGCATCCGCAGTGTTGATGTTGACTACGCCTTCAGCCGCTCCGGCAGGCAACGCCGCCACCATGCCAAGCATGAGCACTGCCACCGACGCGATCTTCTTACTTCTTGTCATCTTCATCTCCGTTGGCCCCCGTAGGGGTTTTCGTATTGGTCAAAACCGCCATCCAGGAGCAAGAATCGGGGAATACCAGGGGGACACCGAGGTGTCCCCCTGGTCCCTTGCCAACTTGGGCTTTCCTGCTACCCCTTGGACACCTCCTTGCTCCCGAATGTATAGATGCCACCCCTTCTTTCAAGTTCTCGGCCAACCTGCGTAGATCCCATAAGATCGTTGGAATCAATAAGTTATGGAATCGTCAGGAACGAGTAACGAAGCCGTTCGTCAAGAGACCTTGACCCGTTCGTCCGGTTCCGGGCCGCATCTTGCTCACTTGGCGAGAGCTGCGGCTGCGACGGCGTGCTGTCAAGCAAGCTGGACCGAATCCAAGACTTTCGACACGCGTAGGGGGCCGATCAGGCCCCAGGGGCGCCCATCGCCCGGCGGCCCGCTCGTGTAGATTAGCCAGCCGATGGCGAGCGGTGAGAACAAGGTTCCGGAATCCGCGGGCGGACGCCGCACGTCCGTGATCCGCGAGTACGTCGAGGCCCTGATCGTCGCGGCCGTCTTCCTCGGCTTCACGAACAACTTCGTCCTGAAGACCTTCTACATCCCCAGCGCTTCGATGGAGAACACGCTGCTGGTGGGCGACCACCTGTTCGTGAACCGCTACATCTTCGGGCCCCGCCCCTCGAAGCTGGAGCAGGCGCTTCTCCCGGGCCGCGACGTGCGGCGGGGCGACATCGTGATCTTCCGGTCGCCCGAGACGCCGAAGATCGACCTGGTGAAGCGCTGCATCGGTCTGCCCGGCGATGAGCTCCGGATGGTGGACAAGCAACTCGTCCTGAACGGCCAGGAGGTGGACGACGACGCCTACGCGATCTACCAGGACACCAGCATCTACCGTTCGACGGGGCCGTCCGGCGCCTATCAGACGCGCCGGGACAACTGGGGGCCGCTCCTCGTCCCCAGGGATCACCTCTTCTGCCTGGGCGACAACCGGGACCACTCCCACGATTCCCGCTTCTGGGGGCCCGTGCCCATGGCCCATGTCAAGGGCCGGGCGGTGATGGTCTACTGGTCGTACGGAGGCGAGACCCCGGACGGCACGTGGCGCGGTCTCGGTCACCGCCTGAAACAGCTCGCGAACACAGCTCTGGGCTTCGTGACCAAGACCCGCTGGAAGCGCACCTTCAAGGTGATCCGCTAGCGCTGCCGGGTCGAGCCCGTGAGATTTCGTCTGAGCATCGGGCGCCTCAGAATGTGGCGCGACGGCGCGGACGTGCTGCTCGTCGCGGCCATCCTCGCCCTGTTCGTCCGGGCCTTCCTGGTTCAGGCCTATCGCATTCCTTCCGGGTCGATGGAACCAGCGCTGATGGTCGGCGACCACCTGCTGATCAACAAGTTCATCTTCGGCGCCGGCGCGGGTCGCTGGGGACCGCTCGTACCCCAACGCGAGGTGCGCCCCGGCGACCTGGTCACCTTCCGCGGCATCGAGGATCCCGCCCACGAGCTGCTGAAGCGCTGCTTGGCGACCGGCGGCACGGAGGTGGAAATCGACTCGAAGAAGCTCCGCCTCGACGGTCGCGAAGTCGACGAGACGGCCTACGTCGTCCACTCGGACGATCGGGTCTATCCCCGGTCGGAGTTCCTTCACGAGAGTTTCTGGCGCCGCGATGCGTATGGTCCCGAACCCGTGCCGGCCGGGAGCCTCTTCTGTCTCGGCGACAACCGCGACATATCCCGCGACTCGCGCTTCTTTGGCCCCGTCGGAACCGAACTGGTGCGCGGTCGGCCGTTACTCGTCTACTGGTCGCGTGACGCGGAAGCCGGGAGATGGGCGATCCGCTGGCGGCGAACCTTCCACGTCCCGCGTTGATCCGTCCCGGGGCACTGCCTCCCGCGCATCAGGCGCCGGCCGCCGCCAACTCCGCCAGGGCTGCGTCGGGGTCGGCGGCCTGAGTCAGCGGCCGCCCGATCACCATCAGGTCCGCCCCGGACCGCAGCGCTGCCGCCGGCGTCGCGACGCGACGCTGATCGTCGCTCGCGGAACCCCCGAAGCGGATTCCCGGGCTCACCAACAGCAGCTCCGGCCCAAGTCGCTTGCGCAGGGAGGCCAACTCGAGCGGCGAACAGACCACGCCGGCGCAACCGGCGCGCTGCGCTGTCGACGCCCAGGCCAGAACACGATCCGCGGCCCGACCCGGCAGGTCCAGCTCTTCGAGGTCTTCAGGCGCGAGATGGGTGAGGACCGTGATCCCGAGCACGCGGATCTCGTCACCAGCCGCTTCGACCGCGGCCTCCAACATCCGCCGCCCGCCGCCCGCGTGCACCGTCAGGTAGGAGACGCCCAGCTCCCTCGCCGCGCCCACCGCCCCCGCGACGGTACTCGGGATGTCGTGGAACTTGAAGTCGAGGAAGACCTCCGCGCCGGTCCTCGCGGCCTCTTCGACCGCCGTACGCCCCCAGCGCAGGACGACCCGCGGTCCCACCTTCAGGACGCCGACGCGAGGGCCGAAGAAGGAACACCAGCGGCGGTACGTGTCCCGATCGTCCGTGTCGAGGGCGACGGCGACCCGCTCCAGCCGGCCCGTCACGAAGCTGCCGCCCCGATCAGGGAGGCCACCGAGTCCACACCATCCGCCTCGAGACGATCGCGCAGTCCATCGACGAGGCGCTCCGCTGTCCTGGGATCGCGGAACAGCGCCGTGCCGACCTGAACCGCGGAGGCGCCCGCCAGCAGGTACTCCAGCACGTCGTCGACCGTCTCGATCCCGCCGATCCCGATCACCGGCAGGTCCACCGCGCGGGCGACATCCCAGACGATCCGCAGCGCCAGCGGCTTGATCGCCGGCCCCGAAAGCCCGCCACGCACCGTCGACAGCACCGGACGCCGGGTATTCGTGTCGATCGCCATGCCGACGAAGGTGTTCACCGCCGACAGGATATCGGCGCCGCCGGCGCTCGCAGCCTGGCCCAGGGCCGCCGGCGAGGTCACGTTCGGCGACAGCTTGACCACCACCGGCTTGCCGGTCGCGGAACGTACCCGCCGGACCAGACCGTACAGGATGTCGGGGTCATGACCGAACTCGATTCCGCCCTTGCTCACGTTGGGGCAGGACACGTTCAACTCCACCGCGGCCACGCCGGGGTGGGGGTCGACCCGCTCGGCCACCCGCACGTAGTCGTCCTGGTCGTACCCGAACAGGTTGACGATCACCTTCGGCGGCAGTCCGGCCAGACCCGGAAGAACATCGTTCAGGAAGCGGTCGACGCCGATGTTCTGCAGGCCGATCGAGTTCAGCATGCCGCCGCGGGTCTCGGCGATCCGAACCGGCGGATTCCCCGCCAGGGGCTCGAGCGACAGTCCCTTCGTCACCAGACCGCCGAGTCGCCGCAGGTCGGCCCGTTCGGCGAACTCAAGGCCGTAGCCGAACGTTCCGCTCGCCGTCAGAATCGGATTCTGGAGCCGCAGCGGCCCTACCTGCGTGGAGAGGTCGACGCCGGATGTGCCGGTGTTCCTGGTCACCAAACCACCTCCCCCAGATCGAAGACCGGGCCGTGCCGGCAGCACAGTGCGTAACCGCCCTTCTTGAGCGGCACCGCGCAGCCGAGGCAGGCGCCGTAACCGCAACCCATCGGGGTCTCCATCGCTGCTTCCCCCTCGATGCCGTGATCGGCGGCGATCCGCGCCACCGCAGCCATCAGACCGTGGGGACCGCAGGTGCAGAGCGCCCTGTACGCCGCCCCTGCCTCCGTCCCGCCGTCCTTGAGGGTCGCCGCAAGCGCCTCAGTGACCAACCCTCGGCCGCCGGCGGTGCCGTCCTCCGTCGTCCTGACCAACCGACCGCCGGTGCTTTCGCTCAAGCGCCGGAATTCTCCGGCCTCGACCAGATCGTCCGCGCTGCGACCGCCGTAGTAGAAGTCGAAAGGCCTGCCGGCACGCGCCAACGCCTGAGCCAACAGACCCAGGCCAGCCGATCCGATGCCGCCCGCAACCAACGCGGCGCGGCCGCCGCGCGGCGGATCGGATGCCATACTGTGAAATCCGGTGCCCAAGGGACCGAGAACGGGGATGTCTTGACCCGGGGTACAGGCCGCCAGGTTCTCCGTTCCCCGGCCGATCACCTTGCCGAGCAGAGAGATCGCCAGCGCCCCGTTTCCGGCCGGCGCCTGGTCGTAGACCGAGAACGCCCGCCTCAGGTACGGCTCCGCCTGGTTGGCGCCAGCCACCATGACGAACTGACCGGGCGCGGCGGGCGCCATGCCGGCCACCCGGATCCGGAGCAGGAAGTGCCGAAGAGGCAACGCCTGGACCTCGAGTACTTTCCCTCTCGCGTCCAGCGCCGCCATGGCGCGAGCGAGGGTAGCACTCCTGGGACGCTCCGGTCGAAGCCGAGCGGCAATCCAGACCCCGCGGCCGCCCGGTAGAGTGGTCCCAGTGAATCGCGAACGGCTCCTCAGTTGCGCTGCGTGCGCGATACCCGGCCTCCTGGCCGGGATCCACTTGGCGGGGCTCCTCTTCTTCCTCAATCCGCACCTGCCGTTTCATCCGGGACCGGTGTTCCGGACCAGCGTCTACTACGGGTTGCTTGGGGCCCTCAGCACGATGGCGGTGCTGATCCCCATCTCATGGCGGGCGCCCGAACGTTCCCTGCGGCTGCTTCCCTGGTGCCTCGCGGCCGTGTTCGGCGCCGCTGCCGGCCTCGACCTTGCGCACGCGGCCTTCTACGATCAGTTCCTGCCGCCAGGCATCCACGATCGCCTGATCAAGGCCGGACTCTGGCTGGCCCTGGCGGCAGCGGTCACGCTCTACACCGCGTTTCTTCACACCTACCGCCGGCAGAGGCCCTACGGGGCCCGCAGCCGCTTCGGCATCGCCAGCCTGGCAGTGCTGACCGTGTACTCGGTCTTCGAACGGCGCGAGGCCTTCGAGCCGCCGCCGCAGAGGAAGCCTCGAGCGGCGGCGATCGAGTCCACACCGCCGCCCAACCTCCTGATCGTGGGCCTCGATGGCGGATCGCTCGACGCCATCCTGCCCCTCTCCGAACAGGGGCTGCTCCCGTTCTTCTCACAGACCATGCGAGCCGGCAGCTACGGCCGCGCCGAGTCCATCGAACCGGCGAGTCGCCTGCCTCTCTGGACCACGGTGGTTACGGGTAAATACCCTTTCCGGCACGGCGTCGTATCCGAGGAGACCTGGGGCGCGCCGTCGCTTCGCGGCGAGCGCTTCCACCTGACGCCCCGCGGTATCGCCTTCGGCGTTTGGGGCGACCGCGGCATGCCCGAGGGCGGCCCGGCGGTCCTGCCTTCCGCCCCGTCCCTCTGGCAGATCGCGGCGGGATTCGGCCTCGACGTGTTCGCACTCGACTTCGGCGTCGGCCTCACCGGCTCCAACGTCGGCCGGACCGCGGCCCTTGGTTCAGCCATGGAGGACGAGCGGCTGGCCCGGCTCGGAGACGGCCCGCCATCCGCGCTCTATACCGCGGCGCTCCGTGACCTGGAGACCCATACCCAACTGCTGGCGATCCTCGAGTCTCGATCACAGGACGACGATTCAGGGCTCGTCGTCTTTGCGGTGATGGACGGTCTGGCCGCGGTCTCGCACCTCTACTACGACTCCTACGAGGCGGTTCAGTTCGACGGCGATCAGAAGCCGGTTCGCGTCGACCGGGCGCGCTGGCTGTCCTCCTACTACGCGTTCGTGGACGGTCTGGTGGCCGAGGCCTGGCAGCAACTGCCGCAGCCCCGGATGCTGGCGGTGGTCAGCGCCTACGGTTGGAGGCGGTCCGGGCCCCTGCGTCGCCTGTTGCGCGTACGGGGCAAGGCGCCCGGCGGGACGGGGGGCGGTTCCCAGAACACGCCCGACGGACTGCTCCTGTTGCGGGGACAGGGAATCAACGAGGACCTTCTCCTGACCCGGCTCGGCATCCAGGACGTGGCGCCAACCCTGCTCTACGCTCTGAACCTGCCGACCGCGCTCGACATCGACGGCCGCGTGATCACCGAGGCCTTCGAGCCGTCGACGCTGGCTCGCCGGCCGATCGCCTTCGTGCCGTCCTACGAAACGAAGACCGGTACCGCGCGCCAACCCGGGTGGCGCGATCCGCGCCGCCCGTGAACCAGTCCGTGCGCCCGTCATCGGGTGCATGGATGACACCCTGACCGCGGGCGGAAACGCCGTGGCTACTCGGGCTGGTCGGCGGATCCGGCGTCGCCGGCCGAGGAATCGGCCGACGGGGCTGTGCCTCCCGGAAGAGCGAATCGCTGGAGGGCTGGATCGGAGTCCTTAGTCTGAAGTTCTGAGGCTTGAAACGTGAGATCCGCTGTAGTGGCGGGGCTTTGCGGCGATTTCGGGGTGTTGTCTACTGGGTACGTTCGGTCAAGGTCGGACCTTGAGGAGGTTGAAGGCCTGGGCCTGTAGTGGCGTCGGTCGAGCGAGGACGTTGGCGGAGACGGCGGCTGCGGCGACGGGTCGCACCTGGTTACGGGTGAGCGTGGCCAGATCGGCGAGGAGTGTCTGGAAGCTGTGGACGGGAAATCCGTCGGGGGTGCGTTTGCTGGCCGCCTTGGCGCGGGCCGAGAGCGACCGCCTTGCGGGTTGGACCGGCGAGCTGCGGTGGTCGCGGCGGTCCTGATCGTCGAAGAGCAGCGGCGCGAGGAGGCGTCGCATGTGCCACTCGACGTAGTAGGCGAGCATGCACAGGAAGACGTGGGCTCGCACCCGTTCGGCGAGGCGGTGGTGTACGGGGCGCACTTTCAGATCGACGCTCTTGTAGCTGCGGAAGGCGCGCTCGACGTGGCTGAGGCTCTTGTAGGAGCGGACCGCGGAGGCGGCCGGGAGATCGGTTTCGGGGACGTTGGTGCGGATGACGTAAAAGCCGTCGAGGGCGGCCTCCTCGGCGATGCGCTCTTCGTTGCGTTGGTACCCGAAGCCGTCGTCCGAGACCTCGACGTCGAAGTGCTTGCCGACCTTGTGGGCGCGCAGCGCCCGGTCGACGCGCACGGCGATGTTCTTCGTGCCCCGCAGCGGCTTCTTTGGGCGCTGCGTCGCCTGGACCACCTTCTCCAGCTTGGCTTCGGTGGCAGCTAGAAGCTGCAGCCGCTTGCGACTCCGGCGGACTTCAAGGAGTGGGTTCTTGCACACCACCAGGCGCTCCCCCGGATACAGATCGGGGGCGCTGATCTCCGCCATGTCCCGCTCGTCGAAGAGCGACAGTTGCAGATGGCCCTGGTGCACCAGTTTGCGTATCGCCGGGGCGCGCAGGGCGCTGATCCAGGACAAACCGCTCGGTTCCAGGTCCTCGCGGATGCGGGCGTCGGTGATCAGCCCCCGGTCGCCGACCAGCACGACCCGCTCCAGCGAGAACCGCTTGCTGAGCTTGTGCACCTGGGAGCTCAGCGTCTTGGGATCGGCGGTGTTGCCTGAGAAGACCTCGACCGCGACCGGGCAGCCGTCCCGGTTGCAGAGCAGGCCGAAGACGATCTGGGGCTTGCCCGGCTTGCCGTCCTTGGAGTATCCGTGCCGGGCCAACCGGCACTTCGAGCCCTCCATGTAGACCGAGGTCACGTCGCACAGGACCAGGCAACCGTTCTCCAGGTGTCGCTCGGCCAGCCGCCGCTCGATGCGCTCCTGCCGCCTGAGCAGCCAGTCCATGGCGGCGTAGAGTTCGTCCGCTTCAGCCTCCTCGACGCCGAGCTCCTCGCCGAGGGTGTGGGTGGTGGTTTCGCTTGCGAGTCCGCGCGCGGTGGCGAGCTTGGAGCGGGGATCGAGGATGCGCGCAACGATCATCGCCATGACGAGCGCTCGTTGTCGGGAAGGTCGTCGATCGAGGAGAGGTTCGAGTCCGAGTCGTCTGGCGGCGCCGAGGGTGGCGGCGACATGTCCGTGGGGTATGGAGCGGAGGATGTCGAAGACGGAGTCGAGCGAGGGCAGGGCCACTCCGCCCTTGAGCAGGATGCGCAGCCCCTCGACGAGTTCGTCGGGCCACTTGGAGAGGTTGGCGAGGGTGCGTTTCCTGACCTTTCCGTCTTGCCTGTAGGACTCGCGCAGGAGGACGGCTGGCGGTGAGTTGCGGTTGCGCACACGTTCAACGTACATGGCTTCGCATTGTACAGTAGAATCATTGTTATGTCTACTCTGCTTTCTACTATTACATGGCTACACTCTGCAGCTCCATGAACGCCGAAAACCCAAGCCACGTCTACCACTATCCGCGGTTCAGACCCTCAGAATGACCAGAACTTCGGCTTAGTCCCCGTCGCCGGCTTGCCGCTGTCTACGATGGCGGGTCCCGCGGGACGGACGGTCTCGGAGGGACTCATCGTGCATTTGCCCTGGAAGAAAGCCCCACTCGCGATGACGAGAACCGGAGAGTTGATCTCGCCCTCGACGTGACCGTTCACGCCGATCTCAATCCGCTTCGTGGCCTCGACCTGCCCTTCGAGCCGTCCCGAGACGCTGAGTTCGGCCACTTTGACGACTCCTTCGACCACGCCCCCTTCACCGACGATCAACTCGCCTTCGGATTCGACCGTGCCGCTGAAGTGGCCGTGCACCCGGAACGTGTTCCGGAAGCGGAGGTCCCCCTGGACCTCGCAGCCGGCATCGAGAAAGCCGTTCAGGTTGCCTGGGGAGCTGTTCTTGAGGATCTTCGGCATTCTGGCAACGCTCCAACAGTGATCACTCCGACAGCCGCTCGTAGATGCGGATCAACTCGGGTTCGGAGTGGAAGTGGATTTTCAGGACGCCGCCACCGCGGCGGCGACGGCGGATTTCGACGCGGGTCTGCAGTCTACGCGTCAACCGCTCGACTGCATCGGCCGTGTGCGGATCGCTCTCCGCGGCGGCTGTCCGGCGCGTCGTGGCGGTCTTCCGCCGCCGGCTGGCCGCGATGCGCTCCAGTTCTCGCGCACTGAGGGACTCGCGCTCAGCGCGGGCGCCGAGTTCAATCTGACTCTGTTCGTCGCCAAGCGCCAGCAAAGGACGAGCCTGGCCGGCGGTCAGCGCTCCTGACCGCAACTGCTCCTGCACTGCAGAAGGCAAGCGAAGCAGACGCAGGGCATTCGCCACCGCGGCCCTGCTCCGGCCGACACGGCCAGCGATTTCCTGCTGTGAAAGCCCGAACTCGTCGCTCAGCGCCCGAAACGCCTCCGCCTCTTCCAGCGGATTCAGATCGGAACGCTGGAGGTTCTCCACCAGGGCGAGCTCCAACAGTTCGCGCTCGTCCTCCACGTCCCGAAAGACGACCGGCACGGTTTCCAGCCCCGCCCGCTGGGCCGCCCGCCAGCGACGCTCGCCGGCGACGATGCGATACCGGCCGCCGCGGTCCGGGCCGCCGGTGACGACGAGCGGCTGGAGCACGCCGAGTTGCGCGATCGAGTTCGCGAGCTCCGTCAGCTCCTCATCGTCGAACCGGTCGCGCGGCTGCCGGCTGTTCGGCTCGAGCTGCGCTACCGGCAACTCGCGTTCCGCACGCGGCGCGGCTGGAGAACGAGCGCCGCTGTCGGCGAACAGCTCGTCCAGTCCACGACCGAGGCCCCGCCGTCTGCTATTCACGTGACTCCAGCTGCGGGATCAGGGCCGGCGAGCCGCGAGTTCCTGCGCCAGATCCAGATAGGCCTGGGCGCCCTTGCTCTTGATGTCGTATTGCAGGACCGGCATTCCGTGACTTGGCGCCTCAGCCAGGCGGACGTTGCGCGGAACGATCGTATCGCAGACGATCGATCCGAAGTGCTTTCGCACCTCCCGCGCAACGTCCCGCGAGAGGTTGGTGCGGTCATCGTACATGGTGAGGATCACACCCGCGATCGCCAGGTCGGGCCGTCCCAGTTCCCGCACCCGCTGCACCGTAGCCATCAGCTCGCTGATGCCTTGGAGCGCAAAGTACTCGCACTGCAGCGGTACGACGACCGCGTCCGCGGCGTAGAGGGCGTTCAGGGTCAGTCGACCCAAGGCCGGCGGACAATCCACGAAGATACGTTCGTAGTTCTCGCCCAACCTCTCAAGCGACGAAGTAAGCCGCTGGATCCAGTCCCGGTCGCGTTGCAACCCGAACTCCGCTCCCACCAGATCGCGGTTCGCCGGCAGCAGGTCGACGTAGGGGAACCCGCTCGAGACGACCACGTCAGCCGCTTCGGCCTCGCCGGAGAGCACTTCGAACAGGGTCGGCGGCCGGCCCGACCAACCGAGGCCGCTGCTTGCGTTTCCCTGCGGATCGCTATCGACGAGCAGCACCCTCCGCTCCATGGCGCCGAAAGCCGCCGCCAGGTTGATCGCCGACGTCGTCTTGCCCACCCCGCCCTTCTGGTTGGCGACCGCCAGGACGTCAGCCACGGCTAAGCGGCCGGAGCAAGAGAAGCCGGCGGTGCCGGCTGTCGGGCAGATTCATCTCTTCTTCCACAGCACACATCTCCGCCAGCCCGGGCGCCAGTTCACGACCAGCCCATACGATCAGGCGTCCCCCACCCGGAAGGGCGTCGACCAGACGGGCCAATGTGGCGTCGGGAAGCCGAACGCCGCGCAGCGTGACGCACTCTACCGTCCCGGCGAGCCGCGCCGCCAACGCGGGGCCGACGTGCCGCTGAACGACCCGTACGCGGGGAAGGTCGAGCTCGCGGGCCGCCTCAGCCAGGAACGCTGCCTTCCGTTCGCGGGCCTCCGCCAGGATCACCGGCCGCTCTGGATGCAAAGCCGCCAGTACCAGCCCCGGAAAGCCCGCACCGCTGCCGAGGTCGAGAAGGGACGGGCCTTCGCTATCGGTCTCCGCCGGCTTCCAGAACGCCCTGGCCGCAACCGACTCCGCGTAGTGGCGCCGGATCCAGACCTCTGGACAGTCCTCGCCCACCAGCCGCACCACGCGGTTCCACCGCTCCAGTAGCTCGGCATGCCGTACCAGCCGATCTACAGCCTCCGGCGACAACTCGTCGCCAAACTCGCGCCGAAACAGATCAGCATGTTTCACGTGAAACATCGCCAAGAGACCTGACTCGCCCGCGCCCCTGTTTCACGTGAAACAGGCGCTGCCAACGCCGCAATCGAAGCCGCGACCCCTCGACCGTCCATCTCCTGATCTTCGCTGGTCTCCAACAACAAGGGCACCCTCAACGCACTTCACGTGGAGGGTATCTCTCGTACGCCGGCACCCTCTCCTTCGGTTCCGGGGCAGGCGGGTACCCCCCACGGAGGCGCGCTAGACGCTGCGGATGTTGACGCGCTTGAAGTAGCCGTTGCCGTGGCTCTCGGTCTCGACGTCCGGATCGTCGGCGAGAGTGATGTGGACAATTCGCCGGTCGGCCGGGTTCATCGGCCGCAGAGTGCGAATGCCGCCTCGGGAAACCACCTCGTCGGCCACACGACGCGCGAGGCCTCTCAGGCGCTCTTCCTTCCTCCGTTGATAGCCGCCGCTATCAAGCCGGCACGGCACGATTCGCCCCAGCTCCCCGTACATCACGCGCGGCAGGAGGTGCTGGAGCGCCAGGAGGACCTGACCCTCGTCTTCTACCAGGAGCTCCTGGTCCACTCCCTCGATCTCGACTTCCAGCCGGCCGTCGGCGAGAACCATGTCCGCCGAGACCTCGAGGTCGGCCAGTTCGAGAAGTTGACGAAAGGCCCCTTGAGCAATCTCCACGATCTCTTCGGAGTCCTCGACCGGACGCTCCGCTTCCTCCTGCGTCGCCGAACTCTCCACCGGCGTCTCCACCGGCATCTCCACCGGCGTCTCCTCCGGAGCGCTCGATACCGCGTCATCGGAAGCGACCGCGTCATCGGAAGCCGAGGGCGAAAGCCCTTCAGTTTCCTCTTCTACCGGCTGCTCAGAACCGGCGCCGACCTGTTCCGGGTCGACACGGATCACCACCCGACGGCGCTTGACGAAGCCGTGTCGCTTCTCCACCCGATCAAACACCACCTCATCGGGCGACACCCCGAAGTGGTTTGCGGCCGCCAACACGGCCCGGGCCTCCGTTTCGCCCGAAAAGAACATGCTGTTCGTGGTTGCGTTCATCTAGTCCTGTCCTGCCTCACTTCTTCGTTTCGGTCGCCTGCGCGGCCACAACGCCGCCCAGGTAGCCTGCCTTCTTCAGCTTGTTGTAGACCCCGGTCTGCACGATTCCCAGCAGATTGTTCGTCAGCCAGTAGAGGACCAGACCGCTCGGGAAGCTGAACGAGAAGATCGTGAACCAGATCGGCATCGTGTTGATGATCAGCTTCTGGGTCTTGTTCGCGGGAGGCGGCAGCATCCGCTGCTGGAGGAACTGCGAGGCGCCCATGACCAAGGGAAGTACGTAGATCGGATCCGGCAGCGCCAGGTTCTGGATCCATCCGAGCCACGACGCGTCCCACAGTTCCACCGCCTCGCTCAAGAGCCGGAAGAACCCGAAGAACACGGGCATCTGGAACAGGATCGGCAGGCAGCCGCTGGCAGGATTCACGCCCTCCTCACGAAACAGGCCCTGAATCTCCTCGTTCATCTTGCGCTGCATGTCCATGCGCGGGCGGCCCTTCCCGTCCTTGAGCTTGGGCCGGTACTTCGCGCGGATCGCTTCCATGCGCGGATTCAACTTCTGGATCCGCAGCATCGACACCTGACTCTTATGGGTCAGCGGGAACAGCACCAGGCGGATGACCACGGTCATCAACACGATGCTCCACCCGTAGTTCGCGACCACGTTCTCGTAAATCCAGCGTAAACCGAATTGCAACGGGCGCGAGATGACGCCGAAGAAGCCGTACCGCACGGTCTTCTCCAGTCGCACACCCATCGCCGCCAGCGCGTCGTACTGCTTGTCCCCGAAGTACGCCCGTCCGGCGAGTTCGCCGCCCGAGGAGCGCAGAACCAGCATGAAGTCCCGCGTGAGGTCCGCCGTGGCGGGGTCCGCGGCCTCGAACATGGCGAAGCCGCCCAGGCTGCCGTCGGTCTCCTCCAGGTTGGCAACCGGCCGCGCCTGAACTGTTCCCCGGCCTCCGGCCGGGACCACCGCCGTGATGAAGTACCGGTCCTCAAGCGCCACCCAGCGGGGGCTGCCGCTCAGATCGAGAGGATCTTCGGCCTTCCGAGGCTCCAGCGACTCCAAGTCGCCATCCGAGAACCAGGTCGCCGCGCGTCGCTGCTGGCTCGACAACCGGCTCTCCAACTCATCCACGCTCGGATTCCGGATTCCCGGGCCCAACACCAGCCCCCAGGAGTCGCCTGGCGACTCGATCCGGTACTGGAAGGTCAGACCACCCACCTGGCGGGTGGCGTTCGGAATGTGAAACGTCTTCGTCGCAACGCCCAGGTCACCGCTGTAGCGGAAGCTGAGCCGCGTGTCGCCCTCTTCGGTCGAGCGTTCGACAACGAACAGAGCGTCGTTGAGCGCCGAACCGCGCTGTGAGCCCTGGAACGCGAAGGGGTGGGGCTGGCCGGCCTCGCGCCTGCGCACCAGCTCCACCGGCTCGCCGCCGTTCGGTCGGCGCAGTTCGAAGGACAGCAACTGGGCGCCGCGGTTCGTGAACTCGAGCGTCGCATTGCCCGACTCGATCACCACCCGCTGCTCAGCGACAGCCTCGGCCCGTTCCACGACCGCGGGCGGCGCCGGCGCCGTCTGCCCACTCGAAACCGGGACCGCGGAACTCTGTTCGCCGATGGCCCGGCCGTCCGCCGCCTGTTCGGCGCCTCTGATTTCGACCGGCGCCCGCTCGACTGGCGGTGGTGGCGCGAAGAGAACCTGCCAGAGGAGTAGAACACCCAGGGAAAGGAGCGCAGCGAAAAGAAGTCTTCGGTTATCCATCAGCCTCGGCTCTCATGCCCCTAGCGGGGCCTCGCAATCGCAACGCCTGCGGCGGCAAGTCGATGCCTCCGCGACCCAGAGGCTGGCAGCGGAGAAGGCGCCGAACCGTCAGCCAACTCCCCATCATCAGGCCATGGCTCCGCAAAGCGATCTGCCCGTACTCGGAGCAGGTCGGGCTGAAGCGGCAAGCACGCGGCAGCAGCGGCGACAACCAACGTTTGTACGCCCGTAGCAGCGCAACGGCGACGCGGACCGGAATGTTCATGGCCGCGACCTTCGGCGCCGGGAGCGACCGGCGCCGAACCGGGCTACCGCCGCAAACAGGCGATTCAACTCGCTGTAGAAGCTGCGCCGGTCCATCTCGGCCGCGGCGGTCTTCAGATGGACCACCACATCCACCGCGGGCAGCATGTCCTGCTTGACCTGCTGGCGGTAGTGCTCACGCACCCGCCGGCGCAGCCGGTTGCGCACCACGGCGCCGCCCACCCGCCGACTGGCGGTGAGCCCGAGCCGCGGGTGCCCGGCGTCATTCGCCCGCACGTGGAACACCGCGATGTCGCCGTGCAGACGCCGGCCCCGGCGGTAGACCCCGCGATAGTCGCGGCTCGACCGGATCCGCTCTGCCCCCGGTGCGACACCGGTGTTGCACCGCGGGCTGCTCGATTGACTCAACGTCAGACCGTCAGGCGCTTGCGGCCCTTGCGGCGGCGGCGCGAGAGAATCGCCCGCCCGTGCCTCGTCCGCATGCGGGAGCGAAAGCCATGCTTCTTCTTGCGACGCCGATTGTTCGGCTGGTATGTCCTCTTCACGTTCTTTCCTTCCTACGGCGTTCTTGGCGGAGAGGGTGGGATTCGAACCCACGGACCGCTCGCACGGTCACAGGGATTCTCGGGAGACCGCCCGGCGGGCTCGTCCGAAGCATGGCGGAGAGGGTGGGATTCGAACCCACGGACCGCTCGCACGGTCACAGGGATTCTCGGGAGACCGCCCGGCGGGCTCGTCCGAAGTATGGCGGAGAGGGTGGGATTCGAACCCACGGACCGCTCGCACGGTCCAAGGATTCTCGGGAGACCGCCCGGCGGGCTCGTCCGAAGTGTGGCGGAGAGGGTGGGATTCGAACCCACGGACCGCTCGCACGGTCCAAGGATTCTCGGGAGACCGCCCGGCGGGCTCGTCCGAAGTGTGGCGGAGAGGGTGGGATTCGAACCCACGGACCGCTCGCACGGTCCAAGGATTCTCGGGAGACCGCCCGGCGGGCTCGTCCGAAGTGTGGCGGAGAGGGTGGGATTCGAACCCACGGACCGCTCGCACGGTCCAAGGATTCTCGGGAGACCGCCCGGCGGGCTCGTCCGAAGTGTGGCGGAGAGGGTGGGATTCGAACCCACGGACCGCTCGCACGGTCAACGGTTTTCGAGACCGCCCCATTCGACCACTCTGGCACCTCTCCTCGTTCGTCGGCCACTCGGCGCGTTTCGTCTTCTCCTGCCCCAGAATGGCGGAGAGGGTGGGATTCGAACCCACGGTAGAGTTGCCCCTACACATGCTTTCCAAGCATGCACCTTCGACCACTCGGTCACCTCTCCCTTAATCGAAAAGCCCGCTCGACCGTAGACGCCGGAAGAACGCGCGCAACAATGCTGAACTCTCCTCCGCCAGGACGCCGGAGCATACCGTGATTTGGTGATTCAGTCTCGGTTCGCGGACGAGGTTCCCGATCGAGCCGCAATAGCCGCCCTTCGGATCCCGCGCCCCGAACACGAGCCGGTCCACGCGGGCGTTGACCATCGCGCCGGCGCACATGGCGCAAGGCTCGAGGGTGACGTAGACAGCGCAACCCTCCAGTCGCCAGCCCTGCTGTCGGGCGGCGGCCTGAGCTAGCGCGATCATCTCGGCATGCGCCATCGGGTCGCCCCAGGACTCCCTGCGGTTGTGCCCACGACCGACCACCTCCCCGTCGCGCACAACCACCGCGCCCACCGGAACCTCTCCGGCGGCAGCCGCGAGGCGGGCCTCGTTAAGAGCCAACCCCATGGCGGTGCGATCGTCCCCTGCGTCCACTTGGCGAGCTACCGTAGCAGCACCCACTCCCGCCTCGCACCGCGCAGACGAGTCACGGCGGGCTGCTACCATCCGGCACGATCCTCGTCTCCACGCACGGGTGCGGGATCGAGAGGTCACCGAAGGGTTCGGGCCCTGTGTATCGACCGGCTCCGAACCTCGTCAGGCCCGGAAGGGAGCAGCGATAGGGTGTTCGTTTCGAGGGCGCAGTTCAGCCGGAACCCTTCAGTGACTTCTCTCTGCAGCGTCACTCTTACCATGGGCTGCTAGCCAGGCCATGGCGTACCAGGCGCTGGCGCGCAAGTGGCGCCCCCAGACCTTCGCCGATCTGGTCGGCCAGGAGGCGATCGTGACCGCGCTGGGCAACGCGCTGCGCGAGGGGCGGATCGCCCAGGCCTACCTGTTCTCGGGCATCCGCGGCGTCGGCAAGACCACCGCGGCCCGGGTGCTCGCCAAGGCCCTGAACTGCGTCGGCGCCGACGGTTCCGCCACCGCCCCGGCCGCCGAGCCGTGCAATGAATGCCCGGTCTGCCTCGAGATCATGCAGGCCGGCGACCTCGACGTACTCGAGATCGACGCCGCCACCTACTCCAAGGTCGAACAGGTCCGCGACCTCACCGAAAGCCTGAAGTACGGCCCCGCGCGGGACCGCTACAAGGTGGTGGTCCTCGACGAGATCCACCGCCTGTCCAGACAAGCCTTCGACGCTCTGCTCAAGATCGTCGAGGAACCGCCCGCGCATCTCACCTTCGTCTTCGCGACCACCGAAATCGAGATGGTGCCTGCGACGATCCTGTCCCGCTGCCAGGAGTTCCACTTCCGGCGCGTACCCGCCAACCCGATGGTGGCCCACCTGACGAGAATCTGCGAAGCGGAGGAGATCGAGGCCAGCCGGGCGACCCTGCGCCTGATCGCCCGCGCCTCGGAGGGAAGTGTTCGCGACGCGGTGGCTCTCCTCGATCAGCTCGCCACCTTCGGCGGCGGCAAGCTCGCCGACGAGGATGTCGGCCGGCTGCTGGGCGGCATCGACGCCGAGCTGCTCTCCACCCTCCTCAAGGCCATCCTGGCCGGCGACGGCCGGCGGCTGTCGCAGACGATCCGGTCGATCGAGGACGGCGGCAGCGACCCCCGGCAGGTATTCACCCACTTCCTCGGTTTCCTGCGCAGCGCCCTGCACCTGGCGCAGGGTCTCGACCCCGAACAACTCGACCTGCCCGCCGAAGCCGCGACGGAACTGGAGCGGGTCGCGTCGGGCGCGGGTTACGAGAACCTGCTCCGGCTGTTGCATCTGTTGCTCAGCAGCGAGACCGTCGTGCGGCGCGCCGACGCCCCCGGTCTGGCTCTGGAGGTCGCCCTGCTCCGCGCAGCCGAGCTGCCGCGGCTGGTGCGCATCGAGCAACTTGGGGCCACTCTGCCGGGCGGTCTTCCTGCTACCGCGGAATCGACTCCGCAACCTGCCGCCCCCGGCGGCAGACCACCAAGCGCGGCCACGGTGGCCGTTCCCGCTGCCGCCCCGGACGCCGCCGGCGAGATCAAACGACTCCTCGCCTCCAGCCAGCCGTCCCTGGCCGGCCTGCTCGACTTTCACCAGGCCCGGTTCGCGGTTCAGGGCAGCACGCTCGTCGTCACGGCCGTTCCGGCGCTCGAGGAAGCGCTCCGCGATGGGGCGAAAGCGGGCCAACTGAGGGACACCGTGCGCGCGGTGCTGGGCCCCGAGGCCGATTGGAAGACGACCCCCGCCGCCCTCCAGGCACGCGAAGACCACCCCGCCCCGGCGGTCAGCGGTGCACCGGCCGGCGCCCCGGCGCCGGACCGGGAAGCGGCGCCCGGCAGCCGGCCCGGGCGACCGGCTGCCCGCCGCACCCCGCCGCCGAGCGAAGAAGCACGCACCGCCGCCGAGCAGGATCCGACCGTGCGCGCGGTGCTCGATATCTTCGGCGGCCCCGTGGTCGACGTAAGACCCCGAACCCACTGACTGCTCTCGAGCTCAACACCCCGACAGGAACCACCACGATGAACATCCAGAAGCTGATGCGCCAGGCCCAGGAGATGCAGCAGCAAATGCAGCGTGATCTGGCGGCGGCCGAGTTCACCGCCAGTGTCGGCGGCGGCATGGTCGAAGTGCGCGTGAACGGCGAAAAGGAGGTCCTCGCCGTCCGCGTCGATCCCGAAGTGCTCGACCCTGAGGATCCGGGCATGATCCAGGACCTGGTGCAGGCCGCCGTGAACGAAGCCGGACGCAAGGTGAACGAGTACGTGGGGCAACGCCTTGGCGGCATGGCTGCCGGGATTCCCGGTCTGACCTGATGCCGGCCGATCCTCTTTCCAGCCTGGTAGAGGAACTCGCGCGCCTGCCTGGCATCGGCCCCAAGACGGCCCGGCGACTGGCCCACCACCTGCTCCGCGTCGACCGCGCCCGGGCGGAAGCGCTGGCCAAGGCGGTCATCGACGTCAAGGATCGGATGATGCACTGCTCCACCTGTCATCAGATCACCGCGGTGGACCCCTGTTCGGTCTGCAGCGACCCGCATCGCGACCAGACCAAGCTCTGCGTCGTTGAGGAGCCGTTCAACATCGAGCCGATCGAGCGCACGGGTGAGTTCCACGGCCTCTACCACGCCCTGCTGGGTTCCCTCTCGCCCCAGCGTGGCGTGGGGCCCGACGAACTGACCGTCGCCTCCCTGCTGGGGCGGCTCGACGGCATCGAGGAGGCGATTCTGGCCATGAACCCGAACGTGGAGGGCGAAGCCACCGCTCTGTACCTCGCCGGCCTTCTGGGCAAGCGCGGGGTGCGGGTTACGCGGCTGGCGTTCGGTCTGCCCGTCGGCGGCGACATCGACTACGCCGACCAGGTGACCCTGGCGCGGTCACTCGCCGGCCGCCGCGACCTATAGCAGCTATAGCAGCTAGCCCGCCAGTCCGTGGGCCTGAGGGGAGGGTCCCTCTGGCCCACGGACTGGCTGGAGGGCGGTGCGCTGAGTGTAGGCCCTGAACAGAGCGGTGCCTCAGGATTCAGGTGAGGCAAACCGGGGAGAGGGCGCTAGCCTCTAGCGGTCGGCATGGCTTCCCTTCCTTCCCACCGACTCGACAGCGGCGATCAACTGCCGGAAATCCGAACGCCGCCTCCGGGGCCACGCGTGCGGACGGCAGCCGGGCGGCTCGACGCGGCCGAGGCGCCGGGAATCAACACCCTGGTCGCCGGAAGCACCTCGATGCTGTGGGAAGAGGCTCTCGGCAGCAATGTGCTCGACATCGACGGCAATCGCTACCTCGACCTGACGGCCGGCTTCGGAGTTGCAGCGGTGGGCCACCGGCATCCTGCCGTGGTTTCGGCGGTGAAGGGGCAGGCGGATCGCCTCCTTCACGGACTGGGCGACGTCTATGCTCATCCGGCCCGCGTCGATCTGAGCGAGCGTCTCGGTCATCTGGCGCCGCTTCGAGAGCCGCAGGTCTACTTTGCCGCCTCGGGAGCCGACGCGGTGGAGATCGCGCTGAAGACCGGCCGCCTCTACAGCGGCCGCCCCGAAATCCTCGCCTTCGCTCCTGCGTACCATGGCACGACCTTGGGAGCGCTCCAGGGGACTTCGAGGCCGGCCTTTCGGACTCCCTTCACCGAGCCGCTGGACAACCTGGTTCACCGTCTGCCCCACGGGTGTGAGCTTGAAGAAGTGCGGCGCGTGCTGGACCGGCAGCCGGCGATCGGAACCTGTCTCGTCGAACCGGTGATCGGGCGCGAGGCTACGCGGTGGCCGCCTCGCGGCTGGCTGGCGGGATTGGCCGCGGCGTGCCGCGAGCACAACGTGGTCCTGGCGGTCGACGAGATCTTCACCGCGTTCGGCCGCTGCGGAGCCTGGTTCGTGAGCGCTCAGGACGGTATCGAGCCCGATCTCATCTGCTGCGGCAAGGCCCTCGGCGGCGGCCTCCCGATCGCAGCCGTGCTCGGTCAGAAGCAGGTGATGGCCTCCTGGCAGACGGATGGCGAGGCGCGCCACACCGCGACCTTCGTCGCGCATCCGCTCGCCTGCGCCGCGGCTCTGGCGACGCTCGAAGTGATCGAGAGCGAGGGCCTGATCGAGCGGTCGCGGAAGATGGGCCGCCACTTCGGCCCTCGCCTCGAGTTGCTCGAGAAGCAACCAGGCGTCGTCGATGTCCGCGGCACGGCGCTGCTGTGGGGCGTGGAACTCGATACGCCGGAACGCGCGGCGGGCCTCAGTCGGCAGCTCTTGGATCGCGGTGTGATCGCCCTGAAGGGGGGCGCCTCCGGCACGGTGCTGCAGATCGCGCCGCCGTTGGTGATCACCAAGCGCCAGTTGGACTACGCGGCAGACTCCCTGGTCCAGGTCGCGTCCAGAATGGGTTCAGGGTTCCAACGCTCGCCTACCAGCTAGCCGGAACTTCACTTGGCTTGGAAGCACAAAACGGCTGTAATCACGGGGAAGATCTCCAGATTAGGGTGTCCGGTTGCTGTAAACACGTGTTTCGGGCGGGAGTGCGAGGAGTTCGAAGGCCTTGGCCTGTAGTCGCGTTGGCTCGGCGGTGACCATGAATCGGCTGTCGGGCTGACCTGGGAGCGTGACCTCGTTGAGGGTCAGGCTTCCGAGGTGGTTCAGCAGATCGGCCATGGCCTGGACGGGGAGGCCCTCGGGCGTGGCTTTGGATGCAGCCTTCCTCCTCGCGCTGTCGGATGGCCGGGCCTTTTCGACCGGGGTGCAGCGCTTGGCGCGTGCGCCCTCGGGGTCGTCGTCCTCGAAGAGGAGCGGCGCGAGCGCGCGGCGCATGTGCCATTCAAGGTACCAGGCGAGCATGCAGAGGAAGACATGGGCCCGTACCCGGTTTTCCGCGTAGACATGGATCGGACGCACCTGGAGCCGACCGGTCTTGATCGCGCGGAAGGCGCGTTCGACGCGTGAGAGTGCCTTGTAGGCCTCGACCGTCCGCTCGGCGTCGATATCGGCGTCCGAGAGGCTGGTGCGGATGATGTAGACGCCGTCGAGCCGGGACTCGGCGTCGATCTTCTCCCGGTTGCGCTGCCAACTGATTCCGTCATCGCGCACCTCGATGTCGAAGTGCTTGCGCATCTTCCACCGGTTGGCCTGTTCGCCGACCGCGGCGTGGATGCGGTCGCGGTTGCTTGCCCCGGGCTGTCGCCTCCGCGCACTTGTGGCGATCTCGGCGAGGGCGGCCTCGGTTGCCGCAAGCAGGTCCTCGCGCAGACGCGCCCGTTCCTCGCGCAGACGCGGGTTCAAGCAGACCATCAGGCGCTCGCCGGGGAAGTCCGGGCTGGTGATCTCGGCGACCTGATCGGCCGCGAGGTCCTCTGGACGAAGCGGCGGCCGGGCGTCCTCCCCGGGCT
The DNA here is from genome assembly GCA_965247095.1 of Candidatus Multivorans sp. Lineage (GTDB taxonomy): Bacteria > Acidobacteriota > Thermoanaerobaculia > Multivoradales > Multivoraceae > Multivorans. Next base: position 3,282,998 of record OZ251997.1, read on the forward strand.
CTCGCGCGACGAGCAGCTTTCGGATCTCGGTGGTCTTCAGCGCCGAGATCCAGTCGAGCCCGGCGGGCTTGACGTCCTCACGGATGCGCGCGCTGGTGAGCATGCCCCGATCCCCGACCAGTGCGATCCGCTCGATGCGAAAGCGCTTGCGGAGCTTGAGCACCTGAGAGCTCACCGTGGACGGGTCACTGACATTGCCCGAGAAGACTTCGACGGCCACCGGACACCCGTCGGCGCTGCAGAGAAGCCCGTAGGTGATCTGTTTCTTGCCTTTCTTCCCGTCCCGGTTGTGGCCGAAGGCGGCGAGCGGGCAGCACCTGCCCTCCACGAAGCTTGAGCTGACGTCGTAGAGGATCAGAGTCCCTCCGGCAAGATGCCGCCTCGCGAGACTGGCTTCGATGTGACGCTGCCGACCGTGAAGCCAGTCGAGCATGGCGAGCATCTCGTTGCCGGTGACGTGCCCGAGCCCCAGGATGGCCCCGAGACTCGAGGCGGCCGTGTCTGGGGAGAGATGCCGTGCGGTGGAGAGCTTCGAGGCAGGGTCGATGATGCGGGCGACGACCGCGGCGAGGGCGAGCTTGCCGCAGCGTGTGCTCTTGCGGTCGAGGATGCGCGGGAGTCCGAGCTTTCGGGCGACGCCGAGGATGGCGGCGACGTGGCCGTGAAGGAGGGCCCTTCGGATGGAGACGGCCTGGTCGATGCCGGTGAAGACGGCGCCGCCCTTGAGGACGGCGCGGAAACCGTCGACGACGTGCGGCGGGAGCTTGGTCAGGTTTGCGACGGTCTTGTGTCGTACGCGCTTGCCTTCTCGCCAGGACTGCCGCAGAAGAGTCTGTGGCGAGCGGCCGTGGTTGGAGATGACGTCGATGCGGAAGGACACGTCGCTTCGTCGAGCATGTAAACACTCTGTGGAGAGATCATACAGGGAACAGATAGAGAAGTCTACATGTACACATCATCATGCGTGTAAACAAATATCCAGCACGCCGGCCCGCCCGGAGCGCCGGGAAATCAACTGCCGTCAGCGATCTACTGCCAAACGCCACCGAAATCGCCCGTGAAGTTCCGACTAGAGCCCGCGCGGTCGCCATCACCAGCGCACCGCCCTCCAGCCAGACAGGGGGCCTGTGAGGAGGCTCCCTGACTGGCGGGTGCCGCCGGCGCGTCGGAGACTGGACACTACGGAGTCGCGATGCGATCGCAGATGCGATCCAGCGCCGACTCGTCGAGGTAGGGGTGCATCGGCAGGCTGACCACTCGGTCGGCCAGGCTCTCGCTCACCGGCAGCGATCCCGGACCGCGGCCGTACCGCTCGTACGCCGGCTGCAGGTGCATCGGGAGTGGGTAGTAGACCGCGGTCGGAATGCCGGCCCGATCGAGATGACCGCGCAGCGCATCCCGGGTCCGCGCCGACGGCCTTCCGGCCGCGTCGTCCACCCGTAGCGTGTATTGGGCCCAACTCGACTCCACCTCGGCCCCGCACTCCGGCGCCGCCACGCGCCAGGGCGTGTGCATCGACGTCGACGCGGCGCCCAGCCTTTCGGTGTAGCCGGCCGCCACGGCGCGCCGGGCGGCGAGTTCCTGCTCGAAGATGGTCAGCTTGGCCAGCAGCACGGCAGCCTGCAGCGTGTCCAGCCGACCGTTCATCCCCAGGCGCACGATGTCGTAACGGTCCGCGCTCTGGCCATGCTCGCGAATCGAACGCACCACCTCCACGGCGGCAGGTTCGGTGCAAAGGACCGCGCCGCCGTCGCCATAGCCGCCGAGCGGCTTGGCGGGATAGAAGCTGGTCGTCGTGACCGGCGCGAGCGATCCGACGGGCCGGCCTTCGAGACGCGCGCCGAAGCTCTGGGCGGCATCCGAGACGACCTTGAGCCCCCTTGCTGCCGCCCACTCCGCCAGCGGATGCTCAGCCACCGGCCGGCCGAACAGGTCGACGGTGATGACCGCTCTGGGAACGGCGCCTCCCGCGCGCTCCAGCGCGTCGAACTGGTGCCCGAGCGAATCGAGGTCGAGCAGAAAGTCATCCTCCCGCACGTCGACGAACACCGGGACGGCGCCTGCCAGCAGGACGACTTCCGCCGTCGCGGTGAACGTGAAGGACGGAACGAACACCGCGTCCCGCCGACCTTCCGTGCGCCCTATGCCCAGCGCAAGCAGGGCGATCAACAGGGCGTCCGATCCGTTCGACACGGCAACCGCCGACGCGCCGCCCAGCCGGCCCAGTTCAGCCTCCAGTTCCTCGACTTCGGGGCCCATGACGTAGCGGCCGTGGTCGAGGACGGCAGCGATCCGCCGATCGATCTCCGGGCGCAGCCGCCTCGACTGGGCAGCCAGGTCGACGAAGGGGATGCGCTTCCCCGGGTCCGCGCGCGTCGTCATGGCCCGGAGTGTATTGGTCCGTGGGCCAGCGACCTGCCGAGCCCCTTGAAGGACTTGCCCAGCAGCGATGAAGTCGGCAGCTTGTGGATCTCGTCGAGCGGGAACCACTGGAGGTCGCCCCGGGCTGATCCGCCGCGCGGCGCCCCGGCTTCCGGGTCCTGCCGCTCCGGCCGCCAGCGGGCGAGCGCAACCCGCACGACGAAGTCCCGATAGGTGACCGTGTGCCGCACCGCGACATCCTCGTCGTCGCATTCCCAGGCGCCGCCGAACTCCACGCGGAGCAGCTCTGCCGCTTCGCTCGCGGACTCATCGCCCCTCCCGAGTTCGACCGTCGGCAGATGCCAGCGGCCGGCCAGCCAGTCCGCGTCGTGCGGGCGGCGGTGCAGCAGCAAGCCGCGACCACTCTCGACCATCGCCGTGAAGCAGTGAATCGTCTTTCGGGCTCGACGCGGGCTCGCGACGGGATACGCCCGGGGATCCAGCCCGCTCGTCTGGAAGGCCCTGCAGCCTCGAGCGAGCGGACAGGGGCCACAGTCGGGGCGCCGGCGCCGGCAGACGAGCGAACCCACCTCCATCAAGGCCTGATTCGAGTCCCCCGGCCGGTTCGGGTCCAGGAGTCTCGCCGCGGTCGCCAGCAGGTTCCGTCGGGCTTCGGCCCGCTTGGGCGGCTGCGGGGAAGCCAGGAAACGGCTCAGCACGCGTTCGACGTTGCCGTCGAGCACCGGCGCACATTCTCCGCCCAGGCGGCTGGCGAGCAGCGCCGAAGTGTAGGCGCCCGCCCCGGGCAGCTCGCTCCACTCCGCGGCGGTCCGGGGAAACTCGCCCCGTTCGGCCAGGATGCGGGCGGCCTGATGGAGGTTCCGGGCCCGGCGGTAGTACCCGAGGCCCGACCAGGCGGCCTCGACCTCCTCGACCCCGGCCGCGGCCAACGTCTCCAGGGTGGGGAACCTGCCTAGGAAGCCCGAATAGCGCGAGGCCACGACCTCGCTCCGGGTCTGCTGGAGCATGACTTCCGCAACCAGGATCTGGTAGGCATCCTCGGATCGGCGCCACGGCAATTCGCGGTGGCTACGGTCAAACCAGTCCAGTAGCCCGTCCCGAAGCTCCTCTGGTTGAAGTAACTGCAACATGGGTCAGAACCTAGGCCGCCGGCGCCGACCGTCGGCGCGATCAGGCCTCAAGAAAAGATGAAGAAAGTGCCCACAAACCTCTTGTTCCCACCAAGGCCCACTGCTATCCTGCCCATCTCGCGCAACGGAGACCGCCCGGCCTGAAACCACAGGACACCTGCTTGTCCGAGAACCGCCAGTTTCGGTGCCGGTCGTCCTGAGTTTTTCCACATTGTGCGGAAAAGCTGCGGAACATAGCTCTACAAAGCGGCTTGTCCTTGGCACACGCCCAGGGCATCGGTCGTGACTGCGCGGTTGGTGTCGGGGGGACAGGTGCGTTTCTGGGAAGAGGAACGGAAAACTGAAGCAGAACGGGTGCCGGTCGCGCTCGAAGACGGGGGCGCGCCTTCCCTGACTGGGGACAGGAACGGCACTGAACGGACTGCGCGGCATGCCTAGTTCCGTTTGGCCGACTCTACGCCGCCAGTTGCGCGCCGACCTGCCACCGGACGAATTCCGCACCTGGTTCTACCCGCTCAGTGTCGCCTCGGAAGACGCCGAGCAGTTGGTCCTCGAAGCGCCGAACTCCCGCTTCGTCGCGGCGCTGGAGGAAGGCTTCCGGCCCATCGTCGACTGGGCGATCGCGGATCTCAAGGGGCCGACCTTCCAGGTTCTCTTCAAGAGCAGCGATGCGATCAGACGGACCGCCCGGCCGGCGGCGACTTCCCGAAGGACACCGGTGGCTGTCGATGACGACGCGGCCGCCGGCAGCTCCCTCAACCCCCAGTATCGCTTCGACTCGTTCGTGATCGGCAACTCGAACCGCTTCGCCGCCGCCGCCTCCCAGGCAGTGGCCGAGAAGCCCGGAATCGCCTACAACCCGCTCTTCCTCTACGGCGGTGTGGGCTTGGGCAAGACCCACCTCCTGCACGCGATCGGGAACCGCCTTCGGGCTACCGCCCCGGGTACGCGCGTGGTCTATCTGGCCGCCGAAGACTTCGTCAACGACCTGATCACCTCGATCCGGTTCGAGCGCATGCCCGCCTTCCGGGAGCGCTACCGGACGATCGACGTCCTCCTGGTCGACGACATCCAGTTTCTGGCCAGGAAGGAGCGATCGCAGGAGGAGTTCTTCCACACCTTCAACGTGCTCTATACACGGCAGAAGCAGATCATCGTCACCTCCGACGCGCAGCCGCGGGATCTGGCCGAGATGGAAGAGCGGCTACGGAGTCGTTTCGGCTCCGGTCTGCTCGCGGACATCCAGCCCCCGGACCTGGAAACCAAGGTCGCCATTCTCCAGCGCAAGGCCCGCCAACTCCAGGGCCTGGATCTCGACACCGATGTCGCCCTCTTCATCGCCCGGCAAGTGCACTCCAACGTGCGGGAACTCGAGGGGCTGCTCAACCGGGTTACCGCCTTCGCATCGCTCTCCGGCGCGCGTCTCGACCTGGACTTCGCCAAGGAGGCGCTGCGCGATGTTCTCCCTGAGCACGACCGTCCCGTGTTCCCGGCGCAGATCGTCAAGCTGGTTGCCCATCACTACGGGCTCAAGGTGCGCGAGATCAAGAGCAAGAGCAACTCGCGGCAGATCACCTATCCCCGGCAGATCGCTATGTACCTCTGCAAACGACTGACCGAGATGTCCTATCCGGAGATCGGCCGGTTGTTCAACGGCAAACACCACTCGACGGTCATGTACTCCGTCGAGCAGATCGAGCGGCGCCGCGGCGAGGACGAGCGTCTGGCCGCTCAACTGGAGCGCTTTACCCGTCAATTCAGTTGAACCGAGCTTCAACTCTGTCGAACCTGTTGAACCTGTTGAACCGGGCTTCAACTCTGTTGAGCCCGGCGCGCGCGCCCGAAGACAAACCCCTGGCGCCACCTGGAAGACGAACATCCTGCGGAATCCCAGCGGATCGGCCCTGGAGCGAACAGTGTGGCAGCGGCGGATTGACCGAGCGCCCGTTTCGGCCATTCTGTGGACAGTATTCGAGGCTGCTGCGACCGCGGCGCAAAACTCCGCAGAATGCACAACGAGTCCACCGCTTCATCCACCACTTACTATCAGGGGTCATCGGCCATAAGTTACTCTATTAAAATGATTTACATCGCACATGCACAGACGCGCCCGAAGCCTTCTACGACTACTTGGATGGTGTATATTGACTCCCTGAGGAGAGCGTAGATGAAGACCACGGTTGAACGAAGAGAACTGCTAACCGAACTCGCGGCGATGCGCGGCATCGTGGAAAGCAGGTCGACGATTCCGGTCCTGTCCCACCTCCTGTTGCGGGTTCGTGAGAACCGGCTGGAACTGGCGGCGACCGATCTCGATGTTTCGCTCACGTCTTCGTGCGCGGCCGAGGAAGGGTCCAGCGAGCCGGGCGCCACAGCCGTTCAGGCGCGCAAACTCCTGGAGATCGTCCGCGCCCTCGGTGACGGTCCGGTCGAGTTGTCGACCGGCGAGTCGAACTCGCTCCACATCGCTGCCGGCTCCTCGCGGTTCCGCATCAACGGTCTCTCGGCCGAGGATTTTCCGACTCTGCCCGCGGTCGATCCCGACTCGGCCTCCGCATCCTTCGAGGTGCCGTTTGCCGACTTCAAGCGAATGATCGGCAAGGTCATCTTCGCGGTCTCCGCCGAAGAGTCACGGTTCCAGTTGAACGGCGCGCTGCTCAAGCTCAAGGACGGCGCAGTCGAGTTGGTGGCCACGGACGGCCACCGCCTCGCCCTGATCCAGGTGGAGATGTCCGGCGTAGCCGAGGCGGACGGTGTGCTGGCGCCGCGCAAGGCGTTGTTGGAACTGATGCGCTTCGACAGTGACGAGAGCGTCACCTTCCGGCGCGGCGAGCATCATCTCGCCTTCGTGATAGGGCGTCGCGAGTTGACCTGCCGCATCCTGGAGGGCACGTTCCCGGACTACGAGAAGGTCATCTCGAAGGACAACGACCAGAAGACCACCTTCGACCGCCAGGAGCTCTCCGAGGTCGTCCATCGCGTTTCTCTGCTGACCGGCGATCGGGCACCCATGGTGAGGTTCAAGTTCGACGCCCAGTCGCTGCTCGTGTCGTCGTCCAATCCAGATATGGGAGAGGCCGAAGAGAGCCTCGAATGCGACTATGAGGCGGAGAATCTGGAGATAGGCATGAACCCCGCCTACGTGCGGGACTTCCTGGGCGCGGTCGATACCGACCGGGTCGAGTTCGCGCTGAAGGACGAGAACAGCCAGTGCCTCGGACAACCGGTTGACGGCGCCGATTCGCGCTACCTGTGCGTGATCATGCCGATGCGGATCTAGCCGTCCTGAACCGCTCCCCGACTTTTCCTGTAAACCTCCTGTTTTCAAATAGTTACAGGCTAAACTGAATCGGTCCCAAGAACTGGGGATCTGCGCTGTCGTGTGATAGTTTTCGGCACATGGCGGACGCCGGAACAGACGGTGTTCAGACAGTGGCCGAATCCGGGTACTCGGCAAAGGACATCAAGGTCCTCAAGGGCCTTGAAGCGGTCCGCAAACGGCCCGGAATGTACATCGGCGACACCGATGACGGCTCGGGTCTGCACCACATGGTGTTTGAGCTCGTCGACAACGCGATCGACGAGGCGCAGGCGGGTTTCTGCGACGCGGTAGAGGTCCTGATCCACGCTGACGGGAGCGTCTCCGTGAGCGACGATGGCCGTGGCATTCCGGTGGAACTCCACGAGGGTGAGCAGCGGTCCGCGGCCGAGGTGATCATGACCGAGCTCCACTCGGGTGGAAAGTTCGACCAGAACGCCTACAAAGTGTCCGGCGGGCTGCACGGCGTGGGCCTGTCCGTGGTCAACGCCCTCTCGGTCCAACTCGACCTGGAGATCGACCGGGACGGGCATTGCTGGCGACAGCGCTACAGCCGGGGCGTGCCGGTCGGCTCGATCGAAGCCGTGTCCGACCTTGAGGCGCCTGAGGCCACCGGCACCCGGATCCGCTTCACTCCGGATCCGAAGGTCTTCACGCAACTCGCCTTCGACCACCAGACTCTCGCGAAGCGTTTGCGGGAACTGTCGTTCCTGAATCGGGGCATAGCCATCCGGCTCGTCAACGAACGGACCGGCAAGCGGGTGGACTTCGAGTATGAAGGCGGCATCGCCAGCTTCGTCGCCCACCTGAGCCGGAACAAGACGCCGCTGCACCCGGAACCGATCTACCTCCAGAACGAGGTGGGTGAGGCCGGCTCGAGCGAGTCGGTCGAGGTCGCCCTGCTGTGGAGCGACAGCTACCAGGAACGGATCAACTGCTTCACGAACACGATCAACAACCGCGACGGCGGCAGCCATCTGTCGGGTCTGCGCTCGGCGTTGACAAGGACGGTCAACAACTATGTCGCCTCCTCGGGTCTGGGCAAGAACCTCAAGGAGAAGCTCTCGGGCGAGGACGTCCGGGAGGGGCTGGTCGCGATCGTCTCGGTCAAGATGCGGGATCCCAAGTTCTCCAGCCAGACCAAGGAGAAGCTGGTCTCCTCGGAGGTGCGCGGTTGGGTCGAGTCGACGGTCGGCGAACAGCTCTCCGCCTTCCTGGAGGAGAATCCGCGCGATGCCCGGCGCATCGTCGAAAAGGTGGTCGAAGCGGCCAGGGCGCGGGAGGCGGCGCGCAAGGCGCGCGAACTCACCCGGCGCAAGGGTGCGCTGGAAAGCTCGAACCTGCCGGGCAAGCTGGCCGACTGCAGTGAACGGGATCCGGCCGCCGCCGAGCTCTTCCTGGTCGAGGGCGACTCCGCCGGCGGCTCGGCGAAACAGGGCCGCGACCGGCGCTTCCAGGCCGTGCTGCCGCTCAAGGGCAAGATCCTGAACGTCGAGCGCGCGCGCCTCGACAAGATGCTGTCTTCGGAGGAGATCAGGACTCTGATCCAGGCCCTGGGTACCGGTATCGGCACCGAGGACTTCAACGTCGACCGTCTCCGGTACCACAAGCTGATCATCATGTGCGACGCGGACGTGGACGGCAGCCACATCCGGACGCTGATCCTGACGTTCTTCTACCGGCATATGAAGGCAATCATCGACCGCGGCCATCTGTTTATCGCTCAGCCACCCCTCTACAAGGTCACCGAAGGACGCCGGTCGAGCTATCTGAAGGACGACGAGGAGTACCACGACTACCTGGTGGAGAGGATCCTCAAGGGCTGGCAAGTCGCGCTCCCGAACGGTGACGTCAGCGCCCCGACCGTGTTCGAGGGCGCCCGCCTGAGCCGCCTGCTCGATCATCTGGCTTCCTTCCGGCGAACCCTCGAGTCCTTGAGTGCGCGCGGTGTGCCGCCGGATGCCCTGCGGGCGGTGATAGCGGGTGGAATCACAGATCGGGACAGCCTTGCCGACCGCGAACGGCTGCAGCAGATTGCGCAGATCATCGAAGCGTCGGGCTTCCACGATGTCGAGGTGGTGGCCGGTGGTGACAACGGATTGTTCTCGATTCGGTTCCGGTCGCGGCGGGACGGTGTGGACCGTCACGTGACGGTTGACGAGCAACTCGTAGCCGGCGCCGAGTTCCGTTCCCTGATCACGAACGTGCAGGCGCTCGAGGTGTGGAACTCGCCTTCGATCCTGCTCCAGCAGGTGAACGGCGGCGGCGCGGACAGCCGCGAGTTGCAGTCGCTGGACGAGGCGCTCGACGCCCTGTTCGAGGCGGCGAAGAAGGGTCTCGGTATCCAGCGCTACAAGGGTCTGGGCGAGATGAACCCGTCTCAGCTCTGGGAGACGACGATGGACCCCGAGCGCCGCCGGATGCTCCTGGTCGAGATCGACAACGAGCGCGATGAGGCGACGAACGACATTTTCGAGACCCTCATGGGCGACAAAGTAGAGCCCCGCCGGCAGTTCATCGAAGAGAACGCGCTCTACGCCACGAACCTCGACATCTGATCGACTTGAAGTGACTAAGGGCGACCCCCCCATCGGGCCCCCGCCGGAATCGCCGCCAGGATCGCCGCCGGAGCGGTCCGCGCCGGGCCACGACACGGTGCCGGTCCAGCTCGAGCGCGAGATGCGCCGGAGCTACCTCGATTACGCGATGAGCGTGATCATCGGCCGCGCGCTGCCGGATGTCCGCGACGGCTTGAAGCCGGTTCATCGGCGCGTGCTCTTCGGCATGTGGGAGGCCGGCAACACAGCCGGGCGCGCGTACAAGAAGTCGGCGCGCATCGTCGGCGACGTGATGGGCAAATACCACCCTCACGGCGACGGCCCCATCTACGACACGGTGGTGCGGTTGGCGCAGGACTTCTCCATGCGCTACCCCCTGGTCGACGGCCAGGGCAACTTCGGGTCGATCGACGGCGACAACCCGGCGGCGATGCGCTACACGGAGGTGCGCTTAACGCGGATCGCCGAGGAGATGCTGCGCGAGGACATCAACAAGGACACCGTCGACTGGGTGCCGAACTACGACGGTTCGGAACAGGAGCCGTTGCCTCTCCCGGCGCGGATACCGAACCTGCTGGTCAACGGTTCGGCCGGCATCGCGGTCGGCATGGCCACGAACATCCCGCCCCACAACCTCGGCGAAGCGATCGCGGCAGTCAAGCTGCTGATCGACCGTCCCCAGGCGTCACTGGACGAGCTGATCGAGCTCATCCCCGGGCCGGACTTCCCGACCGGAGGGTTCATCCACGGTCGCGCGGGCATCCGTAGCGCCTATGAGACGGGACGCGGTTCGATTCAGGTGCGCTCTCGCGCCGACATCGAGGACAGGGGTTCGGACCGGCAGTCGATCATCGTCACCGAGATTCCCTACCAGGTGAACAAAGCGCGGCTGATCGAACGGATCGCCGAACTGGTGCGTGAGAAGAAGCTCGAGGGCATCCGCGATCTGCGCGACGAGTCCGACCGCGACGGCATCCGCATCGTGATCGACCTGAAGCGGGGCGAGGTGGCCGAGGTCATCCTGAACACCCTCTACAAGATGACCAAGCTCCAGGTCAGCTACGGCATGAACATGCTGGCGATCGTCGACAACCAGCCTCAGGTCCTGAGCCTGCACGACCTGCTGCGCCACTTCCTGGACCATCGCCGCACGGTCGTCGTCCGGCGCTGCCGCTACGAGTTGGCCCGGGCGGAACAGCGGGCCCATGTGATCGAGGGTCTGCTCGTCGCTCTCGATCATCTGGACGAGGTGATCGCCGCGATCCGCGCCAGCCGCACGCCGCCGGAGGCCCGGGTGAGACTCACCCTGGACTTCGCCCTGACCGAGCCCCAGGCGCAGGCGATCCTCGACATGCGCCTGCAGCGATTGACCGGACTCGAGCGCGAGAAGATCCAGGAGGAGTACGCCGAGCTGATCGCCGAGATCGGGCGGCTGCGCGCCATTCTGGGTTCGGACGCGCTGCTGCTGGCGGAAATCCGAGGTGAACTCGACGCGATCGAAAAGCGCTATAGCGATCCGCGCCGCACCGAGATCCTGGCCCACTCCTCCGACATCACGATCGAGGACATGATCGCCGACGAGGACATGGTCATCACGGTGACGCGATCGGGCTACGTCAAGCGCTCACCGCTCAGCTTGTACCGGGCCCAGCATCGCGGCGGCAAGGGCCGAACCGGCATGGCGACGAGGGATGGCGACTTCGTCGAGCAGCTCTACGTCGCATCCGCCCACAGCTATGTCCTAGTGTTCACCGACCGGGGCCACTGCTACTGGCTCAAGGTGCACCAGATCCCCCAGATGGGCCCGGCGGCGCGGGGCAAGGCGATCGTCAATCTGCTGCGGCTCGACAGCGGCGAGACGGTCGCCGCTACGGCCGCGGTGCGCGAGTTCCCGGAAGACCGCTTCCTGACCTTCGCCACCGAGGCCGGCGTGGTGAAGAAGACAGCTCTGTCCCACTACTCGCGCCCCCGCCCCAGTGGCATCATCGCGCTGAGGATCGACGAGTCCGACCGCCTCCTGACGGTCAAGGTCACCGACGGCGGCAGCGACCTGGTGCTGGCGACGCGGATGGGCTACTCGGTCCGGTTCCCCGAGAGCGACCTGCGCTCCTTGGGGCGGGCGACCCGGGGCGTGCGCGGGATCCGTCTGCGCCGCGGCGACCGGGTCGTCTCGATGGAGTGCCTGCAGGCGCCGGCGCCGGAGGCTGACGAACCCGGGTGGCGCGAACCCGGGTGGCGCGAATCCGCGCCACCCGCGAACCAGTCCGAGCGCTCGTCATCGAGCGCTCGGATGGAACCGCTGCCGCCGGAGACGATGCTGCTTACGGTCAGCGAGAACGGCTTCGGCAAGCGCACCGCGCTCGGCGAGCACCGCCGCCAGTCGAGGGGAGGCCTCGGGATCATCAATCTCAAGGTCTCAGACAGGACCGGCGCCGTGGTCGGTGTCCGGGAGGTGACGGACGACACCGGCCTGATGCTGATCACTCACGAGGGGAAGATCATCCGCATCACCGCGGGCAGCGTGTCCCGGATCGGGCGCGCCACCCAAGGGGTCAAGGTCATGGACATGGGCGACGGGGACCGGATCGTCGCCCTGGCCCGGATCCCGGACCGCGGTGAGGAGGACGAAGAGGATGTCGACGCCGCGGCCGACGATGCTGAACCGATCAACTAGCGCACAGGGAGCCGCGGCATGAAGTTCTTTCTCGACACCGCCGACGTAGGAGAGATCGAGACCGGCCTGGAGTGGGGCATGGTCGACGGCGTGACCACGAACCCGAGCCTGATCGCCAAGCAGGGCAAGCCGTATCTGCCCACGGTCCGCGAGATCGCCGAACTGGTGCCCGGCCCGGTAAGCGGCGAGGTCCTCGCCACCGACCTCGAAGGCATGCTCGACCAGGGCCGCCGGCTCGCCGGACTTGCCGACAACGTGGTGGTCAAGGTGCCGCTCGGTCCACCCGGACTTACGGCGGTGCGCCGCCTGGCCGCCGAAGGCATCCGTTGCAACGTGACCCTGTGCTTCTCGCCGTCCCAGGCTCTGCTGGCGGCAAAGGCGGGGGCCGCCTTCATCTCACCCTTCATCGGCCGGCTCGACGACATCGCACAGGACGGCATGGACCTGATTCGGCAGGTGATTTCGATTTACTCCCAGTACGACTTCGAGACCGAGGTTCTGGTCGCTTCCGCGCGCCATCCCGTCCACGTCGTGCTGTCGGCGGAGATGGGTGCGGATGTCATCACCCTGCCGTTCAAGACGTTGAGCCGGCTTTACCGTCACCCGTTGACGGATATCGGTCTTGGCCAGTTCCTCGCCGACTGGGAGGCGACCGGCCGCAGCTTCGACGACGAATGAGCCGGAGGGAGAGTTGATATGAGCATTGCCGCCGTTCTTGAGCGCGTGGACCGGGAGACCGGCGCCAGCCTTGAGCAGTTGAAGGAGTACCTCCGGATTCCGTCCGTCTCGACGGATCCGGCCTACGCCGGAGAGGTGCGACGCTGCGCGGAATTCGTCCAGGAGCGGCTGCGGGCCGCCGGGCTGGACACGGAGATCGTCGAGACGGCGGGCCATCCGCTGGTCTACGGCGAGTGGCTTGGCGCTCCCGGGCGGCCCACGGTCCTCTTCTACGGCCACTACGACGTGCAGCCGGTGGACCCAGTGAACGAGTGGCGCAACGATCCCTTCGAGCCGACCATCGAAACCGGAGAGCGCGGCGAGCAGATCGTGGCCCGCGGCGCCACGGACGACAAGGGCCAGTCCTTCACCCACATCAAGGCGGTCGAGGCGCTGATGGCGGAGACCGGCAGCTTGCCGGTCAACGTGAAGTTCCTGATCGAGGGCGAGGAGGAGTCTGGCGGCGAGGCGATCGAAGCGTACGTCCGGAGTCCGGCGGCCGAGCGGCTCGCCTGCGATCTGGCCGTGGTCTCGGACACCTCTATGTACGGACCAGGACAGCCGTCCGTTCTGTACGGCCTGAAGGGACTGCTCTACACCGAGGTCAGGGTCAGTGGGGCGGCGCGGGACCTGCACTCCGGCACCTTTGGCGGCGCGGTGGCGAATCCGCTGAATGCCCTGGCGACCATGCTGGCGGCGCTGCGCGACCCGGAGAACGGACAGGTGCTGATCCCCGGCTTCTACGACGACGTGCGGCCTCTGAGGTCCGAAGAACGTTCCGCATTCGCTGCGCTGCCGTTCGATGAGGCGAAGTACGGCGACGAAATCGGCGCCAGCGCCCTGTGGGGCGAGGCCGGCTACACGACCCTGGAGAGGGTCTGGGCCCGACCGACCTGCGACGTGAACGGGATCTGGGGCGGCTACCAGGGTCCGGGCGCCAAGACAGTGATCGCCAACCGCGCCGGCGCCAAGGTCTCCATGCGCCTGGTTCCCGACCAGGAACCGGAACGCCTCTTCGGCGCCTTCGCGGAGTACATGCGTTCGTTGGCGCCGCCGGGCATCGAGGTCGAGGTCGAGACCCTGAACGGGGCGCCGCCGGTGCTCGTCGACCTTGAAGGTCCGCTCGTCGATGCGGCTATCGAGGGCGTGCGGGAGGCCTGGGGCCGCGCTCCGGTGCGGGTTCGGGAGGGCGGTTCGATTCCCATCGTCTCGACGCTGTCGGAGGTGCTGGGGGCGCCGGTGCTGCTGATCGGGTTCGGCCTCTCGGACGACCGGCTGCACGCGCCGAACGAGAAGATGGACCTGGGCAACTTCTACCAGGGCATTCGCACCGTGGTCCGGGTCCTCGATCGCCTGGGTGCGGTCCGTCCCGGCGCTTGAAGGAACGCGAGATCAAGATCCCGGTGGCCGACCTGGACGCTGTCCGGGATCGGTTGCTTGCGGTGGGCGCCGACCTCCACCGCCCTGCCTCCTTCGAGGCGAACCTCGTGTTCGACCTGGTTGACGCGCCGGTGGAGCAACGTCTGCGCTCCCGCCGCGAGCTGCTGCGCCTGCGCTCCGACGGCGCCGGCAGCCGGCTGACCTTCAAGTCGGCCCCGCGCTTCGTGGGCAGCGTGAAGGAACGGCTGGAGCACGAGTTCTCGGTCGACGACCCGGCAGCCGCGCGGCTGCTGCTGGAATCCTTGGGGTTCGGGGTCGCCGTGCGGTACGAGAAGGTCCGCGAGACGTGGCGACTGCTTGGCTGCGAGGTCTCGCTCGACCGCACTCCCATGGGCGACTTCGTGGAGGTGGAGGAGCTGGACGAGGATCTACCGCCGGACCGGATCGCGGAAGTCGGCCGGCGCTGCGGACTCGATGTCGAGGGTTCGGTGCCGGAGGACTACCAGGCGCTCTACCGGACCTACCGGAGGGATCGGCCGGATCTGCCGCGCGACATGGTCTTTGCGCAGCGCCCGGTCCCGGATCCGGACGGCGGGACAGGGTAGTGCGCCGCGAGAGCCGGCGGGTGCGGGCGCTCGTGCTCTGCGCCGGACGGGGCGAACGGCTGCGGCCGCTGACCAGCTTGCTGGCCAAACCGCTGCTGCCGGTAGCCGGCCGGTCGGTGGCGATGCGCACGATCGACATCCTCCACCGCGCCGGCTGCGAGACGGCCGTCAACCTGCACCATCTGGCGGGGTCCGTGCGGCGGGAACTGGGGTCGGAAGCCGGTGAACGCGGAATCGAGCTGACCTTCGCCGTCGAGCCGGACCTGCTGGGGACCCTGGGGGCGGTGGTCAACCTGCGGGACTTCCTGGCCGGGGGCGACGAGATCGTGCTGGTGAACGGCGACTCGCTATGCCGCTGGCCGATTCGCGACGCGCTTGCGCGCCATCGCCGGAGCGGCGCCGACGTCACCCTGCAGCTTGGCCGCGAAGAGCCGGACCAGCGCCTGGGCGGCGGCGTGGAAGTCGATCGCCGGGGACTCGTCACAGGGCTCCGCGACCTGCGGGTCGGTTCGGTTCGCGGCCGCAGGCGAACCTTCCAGGGCCTGCACGTTCTGTCGCGCCGGGTCCTGGACGAGATTCCGTCTCCCCCGAGTTCGGGCGACATCGTCGAAGGTCTCTACCAGCCCCTCCTCCGGGCAGGGGCCCGGATCGTTGGCTTCGCCTGCCGTTGCCCCTGGCACGACCTCGGGACACCGGGCCGCTACCTGGACGGAGCGCTCGATTGGGGCCGCACGGCCGGCGGCCGCAAGCGGCGACGGCGCTTCGTGGCGCCGGGAGTCGTTGTGGAGAGCGGCGCGGCCATCGAACACAGCGTGGTCGAGAGCGACTGCCGCCTTGCCGCCGGTGCGCTGGTGGAGCGGAGTCTGCTGATGCCCGGAGCTCGGGTCGGCGCGGGGGCCCGACTCCGCGACACGGTCGTGGCGCCCGGGGTTCAGGTGCCGCCGGGGCTTGACGTCGACGGCCGGCTCGTCACGCCGGCGGACTGGGGCCGCGCCCCGGACACCCGCTCCGAAGAGCGGGACGGGCTCGTCTACACGCCGCTAGCGCGGCGCAAGCTCCTGGGCCAGAAGAACCTCGCGCAGGGCTAGATCGTCCGCCGGAATCTCGACGATCCGCTCGGGCAGGTCCGCGCAACGCTCCAGCGCCGGCGGCACGGGCGGCTCGATGCCGACGGCGTCGTGGATCACGTCGGCGAACTTCGCCGGGTGTGCCGTCGCCAGGACGACGCCCGTGCCGCCGCCCTGGGCTTCGAGTTCGTCCTTCAGGCCGAGGTAGCCGACCGCGGTGTGGGGGTCCAGCAGGTAGCCGCGGCTCTCGTGCACGTCGCGCATCGCCCGCCGCGTGGCCCGGTCGTCGAAGGAGCGGCCCGCCAGGTCGCGGCGGAGGTCACCCAGGGGATCGGCCCGGTCCGAGTACAGGTGCCGTATGCGGGCGAAGTTGCTCGGATCGCCCACGTCCATCGCGTTCGAGATCGTGGCGGCGGAGGCGCGCGGCAGGTATTCACCGCTCTGAAGGTAGGCGGGCACGACATCGTTGACGTTGGTGGCCGCGACGAAGCGGGAGACGGGGAGGCCGATCCGCTTGGCGATCAGGCCGGCGGTCAGGTTGCCGAAGTTGCCGCTCGGGGTCGAGAAGACGAGAGGCGAGTCGCCGTCGCCGAGCGGCGCCGACGGAAGCTGCGCCCAGGCGTGGAAGTAGTAGAAGACCTGGGGCAGGAGGCGGCCGATGTTGATCGAGTTGGCGGACGCGAGAGGCCGTTGCCGGCGCAGTTCGCGGTCGGCGAACGCGGCCCGGGCGAGGCGCTGGCAGTCGTCGAAGGCGCCCGCGACGGCGACCGCGGCCACGTTGCCGCCCAGGGTCGTGAACAGGCGCCGCTGCGCCTCGGTGACGAGTCCCTGCGGGTAGAGCACGCAGACCCGGAAACCGGCCACCCCGCTGAACGCGTGGGCCACGGCGCTGCCGGTGTCGCCGCTGGTTGCCACGAGCACCGTGGTCTCCGTCCGTGCGGTGTCGGTCGCGAACCGGGACATCAGGCGGGCCATGACCCGGGCCGCTATGTCCTTGAACGCCAGTGTCGGTCCGTGGAACAGCTCCAGGCAGTGGAGGCCCGGCTCGATCTGACGTAGGGGGATCGGGAAGTCGAGGGCGTCCTCGAGCAGCGCGGCGAGTTCGTCTTCCGGGACTTCCGAGCCGAACAGTCGGCGGCCGAGGACGCTCGAGATGCCGGTCAGGGGCAACAGCCCCAGCAAGGCCAACTCCTCGGCTGTTAGTGGCGCCAGGCGCTCGGGAACAAACAGGCCGCCGTCGGGCGCCGGCCCTTCGAGCAGCGCCTCGCTCAGGGTCGCCGCCGGCGCCTCGCCGGCGGTGCTGACGAACCGCACGTCAGCCCTCGTCCGTTGGCGCGCCGCCGCCGTCGATCACCCGCGCTCCCGGCGCCGGCAACGTGGAAACGAGTTGATCGCAGTCGACACCCGCCGCGTCTTCGAGCGCCGCCGCCATGGCCGCCGCCACCTGCCCGGCGCGGTCCGGGCCGTCGCACAGGGCGAACAGGGCCGGCCCGCTGCCCGACAGGCTGCAGCCCAGAGCGCCGGCCTCGATTGCGGCCGCCTTGGCGGCGTGGAATCCGGGCACGCTGGGTGCGCGCACGGGCTCGGCCACGACGTCGACCAGGGCTCGTGACAGCAGTTCAAGGTCGGCGCGGTAGAGCGCGGCCACCAGGGCCGCGGCGTTGCCCCACTGGGTCACCGCGCGCTCAAGCGGCAGATGGCGGTCGAGGCTGGCCCGGGACTCGCGCGTGTTCACTTTGGCGTGGGGGCGAACCAGGGCACAGGTCAGGCCCTCGGGCACCGGCAGTTCGATCACGTCCGGCGCCGGTTCGAGCGAACGGACCAGAACCAGGCCGCCAAGCAGAGATGGGGCCAGGTTGTCGGCGTGGGCGCCGCCGCTGGCCAGTATCTCCCCGGCCAGCGCGTACCGCAGCAGGGCCGCCGGCGGCAGGTCGAGGCCTAGCAGCGCATCGACCGCGACGACCGCCGCCACCGCGCTGGCGGCGCTCGAGCCGAGGCCGCTTTCAAGCGGCATGCGCTTCTCGATCTCCAGGTCGACGGCCGCATCGGGCGCCTCCGCCTGAAGCAGCGCTCCGGCCGCCACGGCCGCGGTGTTGCGGTCCGCGGCGAGCGACAGCCGGCCGCCGTCGCCGGCAATTGCCGTGATCGTGACCGGGCCGCACACTCCGGCGCCGGCGTCCCGCCCACGTTCGGTAGCCGTGACCAAGTCACCCGGGCCGGGTGACGCGCCGCCGGCGTCGCCGTCAGATTGCAGGGCGAAGCCCAGGATGTCGAAACCGCAGGCGATGTTGGAGACCGACGCCGGGGCGAAGGCTCTCGCCGAGCGGTTCATTGGCCGCCGCGCCGGGCGCACCGGGCGACGGCGAGTTCCGCGACCAGCAGCGCGCCGCCCGCGGCGCCCCGCAGGGTGTTGTGCGACAGGGCGACGAAGCGGAAGTCGAGCACCGGGCACTCGCGCAACCGGCCGATCGAGACCGTCATGCCCTTCCCCAGGTCGCGGTGGATCCGTGCCTGGGGCGGTTCGTCGTCGCCAAGGTACATCGTCGGCAGCTCCGGCGCCGAAGGCAGGCCGAACTCCTGCGGCTCGGCGCGAAAGGCCCGCCATGCCTCCCGCACATCGTCCAGTTCGGGGTCGCTCTTCAGGCTGACCGAGACGCAGAGGGTGTGGCCGTCGACGACGGGGACGCGGTTGCACTGGGCCGAGACCACGACCTCGGCCGGATCGATGGCGCCGTCGGCGAGCCGGCCCAGGATCTTCCCGGTCTCCATCTCGAGCTTCTCCTCCTCGCCGGAGATCCAGGGAATCACGTTGTCCATGATCTGGTAGCTCGAGATTCCGGGCAGACCCGCGCCGGAGACCGCCTGCAGGGTGACCACACAGAGGCGGTCGATGCCGAAGGCGTCGTGCAAGGGCTTGAGCGCCAGCACCAGGCCGATCGTCGAGCAGTTGGGGTTGGCGACGATGCCGGTGGGGAGCAGGGCGCCCTCCGCGGGCGGCGCCAGCAGGTCGAGGTGATCCGGGTTGACCTCGGGCACCAGCAGCGGGACACCTTTGTCCATGCGGTGGGCGCTGGCGTTCGTCACCACCAGGCAGCGCTCCGCGAACCCGGGTTCGACTTCCCGGGCCACGCCGGAGTCCAGGGCGGAGAAGACCAGATCGAAGTCGCCGCCGTCGAGTTCGTCGCAGGTCTGCACGGTCATCGCGGCGATCCGTTCGTCGAGCGGCCGGGTTTGGATCCAGGTCACCGCGCCGCGATAGCTCTTCCCGGCCGACCGCTCGGAGGCGGCCAGGGCCACGATCTCGAACCACGGATGCCCGGCCAGCAGGGTGACGAAGCGCTGGCCCACGGCGCCGGTCGCGCCCAGGACGGCGGTGCGCAGGGGTTTGCCTAGGCTCAGGTTATCGAGATTCATGACGGGACTCCCAGGTTGGGGACGCTCATGGGGCGGATCCCCGCTCGGCCCAGGCGCGAAGGATGTCGGCGAAGACGCCGCCCGCGGTCAGGTCGGCGCCGGCGCCCGGGCCCTGGACGACCAGGGGGCGTTCCCGGTAGAGCCGGCTGCGGAATACGAACATGTTGTCCGAAGCGGGCATCCCCGCTACCGGATGGTCGGAGGGTACGGCTCGCAGTCCGACCCGGGCGGTGGCCGCCCCGCCGGACGTGTCCAGTTCGGCCAAGTAGGCGAGTTCGAGCCCCGCCGACGCGGCTTCGGCGAAGCGGCCCGCCATCTCGTCGTCGGCTTCCCCCAGCCGCTCCCACCAGGCGTCAAGCGGCAGGTCGGCGAGGTCTGGGCGGTCGAGCATGGGCTCGACCTCGATGTCGTCCAGGTCGAGATCGCAGCCGCAGATGCGTCCCAGGATCAGCAGTTTGCGGGCCACGTCCAGGCCGCCGAGATCGTCCCGGGGGTCCGGTTCGGTGTAGCCCAGGCGGTGGGCCTCCCGGACGGCTTTGCTCCACACGCTGCCGGCGCTCAGCTTCCCGGTCAGGTAGGCGAGCGTGCCCGAGAACACGCCCGAAATCGAGTCGATGCGGTCGCCCGCGCCGAGCAGCATGTCGGCGGTGTGGAGCACGGGCAGGCCCGCGCCGACGGTCGCCTCGTGGAAGACGTTCCGTGCGCCCGAGGGGCGGAAGGTGCGAAAGGCCGCGATCGGTCCCGCGAAGGGGAGCTTGTTCGCGCTGGCGACCGCGGCGCCGGCGGCCAGCGCGCGGTGGTAGACGGCGGCCATGGAACCGTTGGCGGTGACATCGACGAGCACGGTGCGGCCTCCGCCGGCGGCCGTCTCGCCGAGATGGTCCAGCAGGCGCTCCAGGTCGGCGGCTTCGCCGCTCCGTTCGAGCGCGGACCGCCAGCCGTCGGGATCCCGCGCGGCGCCGGGGTCGAGACTCTTGCCGTGGCGGGACTGGAGGTGCATGTGACGGGAACTGGCCAGGCCCTTCAACTGCAGGTCGATTCCCCGTTGCACGAGGGAGTCGCGTTCGGCGTCGAGTTGCTGGAGGAGCGCCGAGCCGACGCCGCCGACGCCGAGGACGTAGATCGCGAGCCGGCCGGAAGCGGAACCATGGAAGAACTCCCGGTGGATCCAGCGCACTGCCCGGCCCTCGTCGGCCCGGGCCACGACCATGGAGATGTTGCGCTCGGACGACCCCTGGGCCACCGCCCGCACGTTCACCCCGCGCCGGCCGAGGATGCCGAACACGCGTCCGGCGATGCCGGGCCGATCCCGCATTCCGTCGCCGACCACGGCGACGATCGACTGGTCCCGCTCAACCCTCAGGGGCCGCACCGATCCGGCCTCGATCTCGGCCTGGAACTCGGCGTCGACCGCCTCCCGCGCCGCCTCGGAGACGCCGGGTTCGACCGCGAAGCAGATCGAGTGCTCGCTCGAAGCCTGGGAGATCAGGATCGCGCTCGCGCCGCCGGTGGCCAGGGCGTCGAAGAGGCGGGCTGCGACTCCGGGAGTGCCGACCAGGTTGTCGCCGACCAGGAGCATCAGGTGGACATTGTCGATCGAGGAGATGCCCGTGACCGCCGTGCCGCGCGCCCGTTCCCTGGCCTTGCCGTCGTCGTCGACGAGCGTTCCAGGGTGCTCGGGATCGAGGGTGCTGCGGACCAGCAGCGGGATGCCCCGGCGCCGCGCCGGCGTCACGGTCGGCGGATAGACCACCTTGGCGCCGAAGTGCGAGAGTTCGAGCATCTCTTCGTAGCTCAGCCGCGGGATCGGCAGGGCGTCCTCCACGCGCCGGGGGTCGGCCGTCATGACGCCCGGGACGTCGGTCCAGATCTCGATCCGCTCGGCATCGAGCGCGGCGCCCACGAGGGCGGCGGTGAGGTCGGATCCGCTGCGGCCCAGGGTCGTCGTCTCGCCCTCCGGACTGCTGCCCAGGAAACCGGTGACCACCTGCAGCGGAGCGTCCGGCCCGAGGTTGGCGAAGTGGGAGGCGATCGCCTCCAGGGTCGGGTCCAGATCGACGGTCGCGGCTTGGAACGAGCGATCCGTCGACACCAGGGGGCGCGCGTCGCAGGCTTCGGCGGGCAGGCCCTCGGCGCGCAGGGCCGCGGCCAGGAGTTGCGTCGACAGGAGTTCGCCGTGGCAGACGACCCGGTCGATCAGGGCCCTGCCCGAGCTGCCCTCGTTGTCCGCGCCCGGCGCGCGGTTGCTCACCGCCGCGGCAAGGTCGTCGCACAGGGCTTCGACCGTGGCCGCGAGCGCCTGCCGATCGTCGTCGGTCGCGACCTGGGCGCCGATCTCCAGATGATGGGCGCGCAGCGCCGCCGCCTCGCGCGCCGCTTCAGCCCGATCGCCGTCCTCCAGGACGGCAGCGGCCATCCCCAGCAGCCGGTCGGTGACCCCGCCCAGGGCGGACACCACCACCGCGCCGTTGGCGGCCGAGCCATCGAGCCGCCGGCGCACGATCCGGGCGGCGGCCTGGAGCCGGTCTGCATCGGCCACAGAGGAGCCGCCGAACTTGAGGACCTTCATGGTGGGTTACCGGAATACTCACGAGTCGATGAGGGCGCTGGGCCCCGAAGGGCGCAATAGCGTACACGCCGCGACACCTCGGCGCTACGTCGCCGCCACGCCGGGCGAGGACGTCGCGCCGGTTCAGAACAAGGTGTTGTGAACCGGCAGGCCCAGGTGTTCGTACGCTTGCTTGGTTGCCACGCGTCCGCGGCGGGTGCGCTGCAGGAATCCCTTCAGGACAAGGTACGGCTCGTAGAAGTCCTCGATCGTCCCCTGGTCCTCGCCGACCGACGCCGCCAGCGCCTTGAGGCCGGCCGGGCCGCCGTCGTACTGCTCGATCAGCAGTTGCATGATCTTGCGGTCGATCTTGTCCAGGCCGTACTCGTCGACCTCCTGTTGAAGGAGGGCCCGGTTCGCGGTGGCGCGGTCGATCCGGCCGTCCGCCTCGATCTGCGCGTAGTCGCGCACCCGGCGCAGCAGCCGGTTGGCGATCCGGGGGGTGCCGCGGCTGCGCCGGGCGATCTCGTCGGCGCCGCCGAGGTCGACCGGCACCTCGAGCAGTTCGGCCGAGCGCTGGATGATCACGCTCAGCACGTCCGGGCTGTAGAAGTCGAGCCGGTGGACGATGCCGAAGCGCCCCTGCAGCGGCGGCGTGATCAGGCCGGCGCGGGTGGTGGCCCCGACCAGCGTGAAGCGGGGCAGATCGATGCGCACCGTCTTGGCCATCGGCCCGGAACCGATCACCAGGTCGAGCTGGAAGTCCTCCAGCGCCGGATAGAGGATCTCCTCGACGGTCGGGCCGAGACGGTGGATCTCATCGATGAAGAGGACGTCCCCGGGGTCGAGGTTGGTCAGGATCGCGGCCAGGTCGCCGGCCCGCTCCAGGACCGGACCGGAAGTGGACCGCAGGACGGCGCCCATCTCGCGGGCGATGATGTGGGCCAGGGTTGTCTTGCCCAACCCGGGGGGGCCGAACAGCAGGACGTGATCCAGGGCCTCGCCCCGGCGGCGCGCCGCCTGCATGTAGATGTCGAGCAGCTCGACGATCTTCTTCTGGCCCAGGTACTCGGTCAGGCGCTGCGGCCGGAGCGACGGTTCGACGCGGCGATCGTCCGTATCCTGAGCGGCCGAGAGGACGTTGCGCTCATCGTCGGTGCCGCCTGTGTCGGCCATGGCGCGGATGCTATCGCGGCCCTAGGAGCTTGCGCGGTAGAACGATCTGACCTGGGAACCCGTGTGGCGCGACCCGCGCCACACGCGAACCACTCCGTGCGCCCGTCATCGGGCGCACGGATGGCACGCGGGCATCCTGCCCGCATCCGGCGCGAAGCGCCGGTCTCCGGGAGTTCTGCCGCGCACGCTGCTACAGGCGGGAGAGCCGGCGGAGGCTCAGGCGCAGAAGCTCCTGGAACTCGATGTCGGGGTGCTCGTGGAGCACCCTGGAGACGGCGCGCTGGGCTTCGTTCGAGCGGTAGCCGAGGTTGAGCAGGGCGCCGACGATCTGCTCCTGGTCGTCCTCCAGCTCCTGCTCCGGTTGTGGGGGCGGTGGTTCGCCGCCGGACTCGGACAGCAGCTTCTTCGCCTTTTCCTTCAACTCCAGGACCATTCGCTCGGCGGTCTTGCGGCCGATACCCGGGATCCGGGTCAGAGTGGCGACGTTGGCGCCGGCGATGGCCGTCAGCAGGTCGGCGGTCGAACCGCCGGAGAGAACGACCTGGGCCAGCCGGGGTCCGACGCCGCTGACGCCGAGACAGTGTTCGAACAGGGTCCGCTCCGCCTCGCTCCAGAAGCCGAACAGTTCGATCGCGTCGGCGCGAACGTGCGTGTGGATGTGCAGACCGAACTCGACGTCGGCCTCGAGCCTGTCCAGCTCGTAGTAGGTCGACAGCGGGATGCGGACCGAGTACCCGACGCCGCCTACGTCGAGAACCAGGAGTTCGGGCCCCAGGGCCTGACGACGCCCGCGCAGATAGCCGATCAAAGCGGGGGCGGCGCTCGCGGCGGTCAGGTACCGGCCGCTTCGGTCTCGCCGAGACCGAAGTTTTCGATGAAGTCCTTCGTGTAGCTGACGCCCAGCTCTTCGCGCACGCGCCCGAGCACGGACTGCAGCATGATCAGGCTGCGTTCGGACAGGAGTTGGCTCCGCGTCGCCTCCGGGTCGAACTGGGCCGGATCGAAGGACACCCGTTCGGTGACCTCGAACAGCACCCCGCCGAACGGCGTGTCGACCGGGCCGCCGAACTGACCCGCGGAGAGGGCGAAGACTTGCCGAGACAGGCCCGGCATTCCACCCAGGGCGCCGATGGGCTGGCGCACGCCGAAGCTGCCGCTCTCCTCCACCACTGCGTCGAACTCGTTCGCCGCGTCGTCCAGGCTCAGTCCCCCGTCCAGCCGCAGCTTCGTCTCGGTGAGTGCGGCGGTCAGCAGTTCGCCCTCCTTCTGCTGGCGCACAGCTTCGCGCACGCCGGCCTCGACCTCCGCGAACTCCGCGTCGCGGGGCGGCAGCACTTCCAGCAGCGACAGGAGAGCCCACCCCGCCGCGATTCGAACCGGCTGCGACCAGGCGCCGGTTTCGAGGCCGAACGTTTCGGAGGAGAAGTTGAAGTTGCGGCCCACGCCGGGAACCGAATCATCCTCGCCGAACGGCTCGGTGACCTCGAAACCGAGCCCCTCGGCAGCGGCCAGCTCCCGGGCTTCGGTTTCGCCTTCGAAGGATTGGTCTCCCAGCCTCTCGGCGAGGGCGTCAATGCGGCGCCGGCCCTCCTCCTCCGCCTTGCCGGCGAGGAGCTGGACGCGGATGAGGTTGCTCACTTCCTCCAGCGTCTGCCGGCCGCCTTCGCGACGGTCGTGGACGCGGATCAGGTGATGGCCCGTGCGGGGTCCGAGCTGATTCTCGATCGGGCCGACAAGGTCACCGCTGGCGGCAGCGAAGGCCGCTTCCTCGAAGGGCCGGGTCATGGCGCCGCGGCCGAAGTAGCCGAGGTCGCCGCCCGACGCGCTGGTCGCCTCGTCGTCCGAGTGCTCGGTGGCCAGTGCGGCGAAGTCCGCGCCGGCCTCGATGCGCCTGCGCAGATCGTTCAACAGGGCCCGCGCCTGCTCGCCGCTACGGTTCTCCGTCTCGAGCAGGAGGATGTGGCTGGCCCGCACCTGTTCCGGTACCTCGAACTGCGCGGCGTTGTCGTCGTAGTACTGCTGGACCTCTTCGTCGGTCACTTCGAGTTCCGCGCGGACCGTGTTCGTGTTGACCAGGAGGTAGCCGACCCGCCTGCGCTCGGGCAGCCCGAAGTCGTCCCGGTTCGCCTCGAAGAAGGCGGCGGTCTCGTCGCTCGAAGGTTCTGCCGCGGCGGCGTAACGGCTGGCCGGTACCTGGATGTAGCGGATGGCTGCCCGCTCGGCGGCGTCGCGGGCACGCTGTTCAACCTCGGCGTCGGAGACGTGGGCAACCTCGCCCAGCGCCGCCTGGAGCTTGGTCACCAGCAGGGACGTGCGCAGCTCAGCCTCGAACTCATCGACCGTGTACCGGTTCGCGCGCAGGAGATTCTGGTACTGGCGCGCACCGATGAAGTTGCCGTCAGCGTCGCTCAGGTCGGGTATGGAGAGGATCTGCTCCTGCAACTCCTCGTCGCTGACGGTCAGTCCCATCCGCTCGGCCTCCCGGGTGAGAAGGCGGTCGTTGATCAGAGCTTCGAGCGCCTGCACGGGCAGTTGCAATTGATCGGCGAGATCCGCGGTGAAGGCGTCGCCGTAGATGTCCCGGTAGCGGCGTTCGGCGTTCCGGTAGCTGCGCTCGAATTCGGCGAAGGTGATGTCTTCCCGGCCCACCTTGGCGGCAACCGTGTTGATCTGGGTGCCGTTGAGCGATTGGAAGTCGGTGAAGACCAGGAGCACGAACACCCCCGCGAGCCCGATCGCCAGCGGATAGAAGCTCTTGATGTTCTTGCGGATGACGTTGAGCATTGACGTGGCTCCCTGCAGGATGCCCCGAAGGCGCGGGCGATGGTATCAGGATCGGCACGCTTGGTGGTGGTTCGGCGGCGCGGTCGTCAAGCCCTTGCCGGGCCCTCGACGCGAGTCGGCAGTTGAGGCGAAACTCGTTCAAATGCAGGGGCTTCCCCAATGGTCGGGGCGACTCCCTGTGTTATCTTCGGGGCGTCTCGCGGGTGTCGTTTGCCCGCGTCCGACGATAGGAATCCGAACTTGCTGATGACAAGTCCGCCCGTGACGGCGACGACCCGAGGTCTGGCAGCCGGCGTCACGGCCCGCGCGTCCTCGCCTGACGGCGGCTCGGAGTTCGGGCTCACACGACCCCGGCAGGCCCCGACCTAGAGGTTCGGTCCTTGCGCTTCCCGCATCGGTTCTCAAGCGACCTGGCGATCGACCTGGGGACCGCGAACACCCTGGTGTTCACCCAGGCGAACGGCATCGTCGTGCGCGAGCCGTCGGTCGTGGTCGTGAACAGCCAGACCAACCGCATCGAGGCGGTCGGCGCCGAGGCCAAGGAGATGTTGGGCCGCACTCCAGGGATTCTGGCGCTGGTGCGGCCGATGAAGGACGGCGTGATCGCCGACTTCGACATGACCGAGCAGATGCTCAAGCACTTCATCCGCAAGGCCCACCACGGCCGGCGCTTCGCTCGCCCGCGGATCGTGATCGGCGTGCCGTCGGAGATCACGCCGGTCGAGAAGCGCGCGGTTCGGGAGTCGGCGATGAGCGCCGGCGCCTCGGAGGTCTTTCTGGTCGAACAGGCGATGATGGCAGCGATCGGCGCCGGTCTGCCGATTACGGAACCGACCGGCAACATGATCGTCGACATCGGCGGCGGCACCACCGACGTCGCCGTGATCTCGCTTGCCGGCACGGTCTACAGCCGATCGCTGCGGGTGGCGGGCAACGCGATGGACGACGCGATCGCCCAGCACCTCAAGCGCAAGCACAATCTCCTGATCGGTGAGCGGACGGCCGAGGCAATCAAGGTGGAAATCGGTTCCGCGTTCCCCCTGCAGAAGGCGATGCACATGGACATCAAGGGTCGCGACCTCGTCAAGGGCGTGCCGCGCAGCCTGAAGACCTCGGACGGAGAGATTCGCGAAGCGCTGGCCGAGCCGGTGAAAGCGATCGTCGATTCGGTGCTCCAGGCCCTCGAGCGGATGCCGCCGGAGCTTTCGGCCGACGTGATGGACAAGGGCGTTGTGCTCTCCGGTGGTGGAGCGCTGCTCCACACGCTGGACCAGCGTCTGCGCGAGGAGACGGGGCTGCCGGTCTTTGCCGCCGAGGATCCACTTGCTTCTGTCGTGCTCGGCGCGGGCCGGGTGTTGCAGGATATCGATCTGCTGCGAAGGGTCTCCGTTCGCTAGAGCTAAGACCTCGCAGGTTCCTGACCGGAGAGAACATTCATCATGAGCGAGCGTCGGGTTGCGGTCCTGTTCGCCGCTTTCCTGGCTGTCCTCCTTGCGCTCCTGACGCTTCAGGCGCCGCAGCGGGCAGGCGACATCGCGCTGTGGGTGGAAGGACCGATCAAGCGGTTCGTCGCCGCCGTTGCCGGGGCTGTCGACGGGTACCGGGAGAAGCGGTCGACGATGGCCGCGCTGGAGCGCGAGAACGAGGAACTGCGGAATCGGCTGCGCGAGGTCGAGTCCGCCTACGCGGCCGCCGTGGGCGTACGCCTGGAGGCCGACCTGGTCGCAGAGCCGTTGCTCTACGAGCCGTCGCCGGATACGGATCTGCTGAGGGCGGACATCGTCTATGTGGATCACCACTCGTGGCGGCGAACGGCCATCCTGTACCTGCCTGGCGGCAGAGACCGGGACGACTGGGCGCGGAGAGCGGTGACCACTACTGACGGTCTGTTGGGCCGGGTCATCTCAGTCAGGGGCAAGTATGCGCGGGTGCTCCTGGTCACCGACCGGGAGTCGTCCGTGGGCGCGATGATCGAGCGTACCCGCCGTCAAGGCATCGTCCGCGGCGCCGACGCCGGCGCCCTCTCGCTCATGTTCATGCCGTTGCAGGTCGACGTGCGGCTGGGCGATCGTGTGATCACAGCCGGCATCGACGGTGTGTTCCCCCGCGGCATCCCGCTCGGCACGATCACGTCGGTGGAGTCGGACGGCGATCTGTTCCACGACATCCGGGTCGTCCCGAGTGTCGATCTGGCTTCGCTCGGCCATGCCTTCGTGTGGCGCCGTGAAGCGGTTCCCGAGGCCTTCATGGACGGCGGGGATGGCATCGGCCGCTAGGTTTGCCGGCGTCCTGGCAGCAGTGGCCCTGGTCGAACTGCTTCTGGGCGGGTTCTTCCCGGCAGTTGCCGATCTCGTCGACCTCTTCGTGCTCCTGGTCGTCCTGAACAGCTTGAGGGGCAACTCGTTTCGCGGTCTCGCCGGCGGTCTGGCCGCGGGCCTGGTCCAGGACATGTTCACCTCCTCGATGTACGGTCTGCACAGTCTGGCGTGCTGCGTCGTCGGATACGGCGGGGCGCGTGTGTCGCAGCGGATCTTCACCAGCCAGCGCGTGGTTTCAGGGCTGCTGATCGTGGTCGGGGTGCTGGTTCACCAGGTGATCGTGATCGGCCTGCTCGCGACGCTCGATATCGCCCAGTTCAATCCCGGGGTGGTCGCGGTGCTGTTGCGTAGTCTCGTGACCACAGCGATCGGCCTGGTCGCCCTCTGGGTGGCCGGCCTGGTGCGAGGGTGGATGGAGAAGCGGACGAAGCGGCGTACACTGGAACCGGGACGAGCCCGATTCGGCTGATTAGGCGTTCCCGATTGGGCTGATTAGCCATCCCGATTGGACTGATTGAAGGTGTTTGGAAGGTGACCCTGGAAACTCCCGGCCACGAGTACAGCGCGGACCGCGTGCTGCTCATCATGGCGACCCGCCTGAAGTGGCTCGCCGCATCGCTTGCGGTGGGGTTCTTCGTCGTTCTGAGTTCCTACTGGTACTTCCAGATCGTTCGCTCGGAGCACTACTGGCGGTTGGCCGAGAACAACCGGCTGCGGGTCTTCCGCCTGGAGGCGCCGCGGGGCCTGATCTACGACCGTTCCGGTCGGCTCCTGGTCGAGAATGCGCCCACTTTCAGTCTCCTGATCGACCGCAGCCTGAGCGCCGATCTGAATGGCAGTGTGGCGTTTGCGGCGAGCATCCTGGAACGCGACCAGGAAGAACTGAGCTCTTCGCTCAAGCGCTACCGGGGCGTGGCCCGGGATGTCCCGGTGCTCCTTGCCGAGGACTTGCAGTTGAACCAGGTCGCCCGGTTCGAGGTCGCGATTCCGGAGCACCCGGAGTTCGACATCGCCGCCACGCGTCGACGCCTCTACCGCTACGGCGACCAGACCGCGCATCTTCTGGGATACCTCAGCGAGCCAACGGCAGTTGACCAGGAACGGGACCGGACACTCGTCGCCGCCGACATGATCGGTCGCAGCGGCGTCGAGCTATTGCGCGATCGGACGTTGCGCGGGAGGGCAGGCGAGCGCACCGTGGTCGTCGACAGCCGGGGTCGCCTCATGCCGGGCGAGGATGTCGATCGGACCGACGCGCAGCCGGGCGGTTCCGTCACCCTCACCATCGACCTCGGGTTGCAGCAGGAAGCGCAGAAGCTGCTCGAGGGCAAGGTAGGCGCCATCGTGGCTCTCGACCCCAGGGACGGTGCGGTTCGGGCCATGGTCTCCTCGCCGTCCTTCGATCCGAATGGCTTTGCCGGCCGGCTCAACCAGGAAGACTGGGAGCAGATCGTTGGGGCGCCGCACAAACCCCTTCAGAACCGGGCCATCCACAACGCCTACCCGCCGGGTTCGGTGTTCAAGATCGCGATGGCGGTGGCAGCGCTGTCGGATGGATTGATCGATCCGGAAGAACAGATCTACTGCGGTGGCTCTGTTCGGTTGTACAACCGCCGCTGGCGTTGCTGGCAGTCGAGAGGTCATGGCCGTCTCAACCTCCGGGGCGCCCTCCAGCACTCCTGCGACATCTACTTCTACCGGCAGGGCAGGAAGATGGGGATCGAGACGATTGCCCGCTACGCTCGTGCACTGGGACTCGGTGTGCGGACCGGTATCGAGTTTCCCGGCGAGCGCGAGGGACTGGTGCCTGATCCGGAGTGGAGTCTGACCAGCCGGGGGCTGCCCTGGTACCCGGGTGAGACGATCTCGGTTGCGATCGGTCAGGGACCGGTGCTGACTTCGCCGCTTCAGGTTGCCGTGATGACCGCGGCGGTGGCCAACGGGGGATCGCGGGTGTGGCCCTACGTGCTGGAGGGTGGGGCGCAGCCGCTGGCGCCGATCGAAGTGGATGCCGAGGTGATCGCCTTTGTCAGGGAGGCATTGGCGAACGTGGTCGCGAATGGGACCGGACGCAGAGCGAAGAGCCCGATGGTGTCGATCGCGGGTAAGACCGGCACCGCCCAGGTCATCGCTCAGGCGACGTGGACCCGATCCGAGGATCTCCCCTTCAAACACAGGGACCACGCCTGGTTCACCTCCTATGCGCCGGTCGAGGCGCCGGAGCTGGTCGTCGTCGTGTTCGTCGAGCACGGAGGACGGGGCGCCGAAGTTGCGGCGCCTCTGGCGAGGCGGATGCACGAGACGTACTTTGGTTCTCCCGTCCAGACTTGATCCGCGGACCCTGGCGCGCCAGGTCCGTTCCATCTCATGGCAACTTCTCGGCTCAGCGCTCGCTCTGTCGGTGATCGGCCGGCTCCTGATCTCGAGCGTGATCTCGAGCGCTTCGGCTGAACTGTCGACCAACTACGTATCGCGCCAGTCGTTGTGGATCGTCGTGGGTGTGGTGGTCCTGGTCACCGCGGCATTGGTCGACTACGCCGTGCTGCTTCGGCACGCCTTCTGGATTTACGCGGTGGCGGTGGTGGCGGTGGCCGCGGTCACGTTCTTCGGCCACGAGGCCGGCGGCGCTCGCAGTTGGATCGGCATCGGCGGTTTCGGGGGCCAGCCGTCCGACTTCTGCAAGATCGCGACCGTTCTCTTGCTGGCCCGGCGCCTGGTCCGTTCCCAGACACCGGTTCCCCTTCGCGGGGGGCTGTGGGCAACGGCAGCGATCGTCGCGGTTCCCGCGCTGCTGATCGCGAGGCAGCCGGACATGGGCGGTGCTCTGATGTTCGTGCCCGTGCTCGCCGCCATGCTGGCCACCACCGGTGTCAGCGTCCGGTCGGCGCTCGCCGCCGTTGCCTTGGCTGGGGCCCTGGCCG
Source organism: Candidatus Multivorans sp. (assembly GCA_965247095.1). Lineage (GTDB taxonomy): Bacteria > Acidobacteriota > Thermoanaerobaculia > Multivoradales > Multivoraceae > Multivorans. The sequence goes on from OZ251997.1 coordinate 3,313,991, forward strand.
GCGGCCTCTGGGTCTTCGCGCTGCAGGATTATCAGAAGGAACGCGTCCTGAGTTACTTCCGACCCCAGGCGGATCCCCTGGGGTCGGGATACCAGGTCCGCCAGAGCAGGATCGCAGTGGGTTCGGGCCAGGCTCTGGGCAAGGGCTACGGCGAGGGGACGCAGTCCAACCTGCGCTTCCTGCCGACCCCTCACACCGACTTCGTGTTCGCGGTGCTGGCCGAGGAGTACGGATTCGCCGGGGTCACCCTCGTCATGGCTCTGTTCCTCCTCTACCTGGGGAACGGCGTCCGCATCGCGCTGGCGGCGCGGGATCCGGCAGGTCTGTTGCTCGTGGTCGGGCTTCTGGCCTTCATCACCGGCCACGTTCTCTACAATACGGCGATGGTGGTCGGGCTGCTGCCGATCACCGGCATTCCGCTGCCCTTCCTGAGCTACGGCGGCTCCTTCATGCTCTTCTGCTACGCGGCCACCGGACTGATGATCGGCCTCGACCTGCGGCGTTTCGTCAACGTCTGATCAGCCTGCGTCCGCGCAGTCACAATAGATCGCCCACGTGTATGGACAGAGAGCTTCTGGTTGAAGGCGACACGCTCCAGACGCGGGTAGCTCTAGTCGAGTCCGGCCGGTTGGTGGAACTCTTCATCGAGCGCCGCGGGCGCCGGGGCCTGGTCGGCAACCTCTACAAGGGCCGGGTGCGCCGGGTCTTGCCCGGCATGAGAGCGGCCTTCGTGGATCTCGGACTGGAGCGTGACGGCTACCTCTGGGTCGAGGACGTGGTCGACGCGGGGCCTGGAGAGCGAGGCCCTGAGCCCACCTCTGGCCGCGCGGCGGGCCGGGAGGCGTTGCCGCCGATCGACGGCATGCTGCGCCGGGGTCAGGATCTGATCGTCCAGGTCACCAAGGACGGGCTCGGGGGCAAGGGAGCGCGCATCACCAGCCAGATCACGCTTCCCGGCCGCTACCTGGTGTTGACGCCGACCGGCGACCGTGTGGGTATCTCGAGGCGCATCGAGGACGCGGACGAACGGGATCGCCTGAGGCGAGCGGTCCTGGCTGGTTGCGACGACTCCGCCGTTGCGCCTGGTTGCATCGTACGTACCGCGGCTGACGGCGTGGCGGAAGAGCACATCCACACGGAGTACGAGGAGCTTGCGGCGACCTGGCGGCGGATCGAGGAGCGGACGGAGGCCGCGGCTGCGCCGGCTTTGCTCCACCGCGAGGACGAGCTGGATGTGCGGGTGATCCGGGACCTTTTCTCCGCCGATTTCGGTTCGCTGCTGGTCGACGGAGTTGACGCCTACCGACGGATCGCGGAATACCTCGGGCGGGTGCAGCCGGAGCTCCTCGAACGGGTCGAGCGGGCCCGGAGAGGGCTGTTCCAGCGCTACCGGATCGACGACGCGATCGAAGCTGCGCTACGTAACCGCGTGCCGCTGCCGTCGGGCGGGTATCTGGTGATCAACCAGACCGAGGCCCTGGTCGCGATCGACGTCAATACCGGCCGCGACGTCGGCGCCGCGGACTTCGAAGAAACGATTCTCCGGACCAACCTGGAGGCGAGCGCGGAGGCGGCCCGCCAGATCCGGCTACGCGATCTGTCCGGCATCCTGGTCATCGATCTGATCGACATGGAGCGCGAGGACCACCGCGAGCAGGTGTTCGCCCGCCTGGAGGCGGAGCTCCAGAAGGACCGCGCCAGACACAAAGTGCTCGACATCTCGGAATTCGGCCTGGTCCAACTGACCCGCCGGCGCAGCCACGCGAACCTGGAGAAGCTGCTCACCCGGGACTGCCCCTACTGTCAGGGGGCGGGCCGCATCAAGTCGGTTGCGACGATCTGTCTGGAGCTGCGACGAGCCTGTCTGGCCCGGGCCGCGAGCGGCGCCCGTCAGTTGGCGGTGCGGGTCCACCCTGAGGTCCTGGACGGCCTGCGCGGCGCCGAATCGGCAGTGCTGGACGGCCTGCAGGGGGCGTTCGAAGCACCGGTCCTGGTTCAGGCGGACACGGAGTTGCATCGCGAGCACTTCGTCGTCGCAGGGGAGAGGGTCTGACACCTGCGGCGGACGGGCCGGAGCGCCGGTTCGAGTTCGACGGCCTGGCCGGCGCCGTGGATCCGGAGGCAGCCCTTGGCGACCTGGACGCCGACTTCGAGGCGGCGCTTCGCCGCGTCCTCGATCCGGCGAACGCCGGCCGCAGCCTGCACTGGGGCCGGAGCTACCTGTACGAGACAGCGTGGCGGCGTGGCCGGGACAAAGGCGAGGTCGCCGTGGTCGTCAAGCAGTTCCGCCACGACGATCTGCGGGCCAGGCTTCGCCGTCGCCGGCGGGGCACTCGGGCGCGCCTGAGCTTCGATACCGCGCGCAGGCTGCGGCGGTTGGGTATCTCGACGCCGGAACCGGTGCTCTATGCCGAGTCGAAGACCGTGGAGGGCCCCGCCTGGTTCGTGTGCCGGCGGGTGCCGGAGGCCCTGGAACTGCGCTACGTGCTCAGGGCTCTGAATGCCGGCGAGGCCGCGGCGCGCTTCCCCGGGATCGACGGAGCGGTGCTGCTGCAGCGGGTCGGCGCCCTGGCCGCGGAGCTGCACCGCCACGGCATCTGGTTCCGGGACCTGACCTCCGGCAACGTGCTGCTCTCGGAACCGACCACGGATGCCGAGTTGTACCTGGTGGACCTGAACCGCGCCCGCTTTCGGCGCCGGCTGTCAGTGAGTCAGCGCCTGCGGGACCTCTGCCGGATGCCGGTGTTGCGGCCGGCCGACCGGGCGGGGTACCTGCGCGGCTACCGCCCCGGTGGGCTGCCCTGGTTGGAGCGGCTCTGGTTCGAGGTCTACCACCACGGTTTCCGTCTCAAGATCCGGTCGAAGGAAGGCGCCCGCCGGGGACTGCGCCGCTTTGCCGATCTGCTGCTGCCGCGGCGCCGCGCTCATCCCCACATTACGGCGGCGGACCGCGGAGCGAAGGCCCAGGAGCGGGCGGTCTGGGATCCGCTCACCGACCAGCCGCACCAGCAGGCGACGCGCAGCCAGCGGCTGGGGGTCCGTCTGCGCGACGCCGCCCACCATGCCCGTCCGCTGCTTCGGTCCGCCGGTCCGCTGTTCGCATCGATCGTCGAGGGGAAGCGCCTGCGCCGCCGCATCGAGAGGGCTTCGGAGTCGATCCCCTTCGATGGCCTCGGCGTGGCGGTCGGTCCGGGCTCGGCGCCGGTCGGCGCCCTGGTCGAGGCGATCGACGATCTCGGGGTCGAAGGCGTGTTGCTGCGCTTCCATCTCTGGCAGGGCGTGGACGCTGACCTGCTGCAACTGGCGGAGATCCTCAACGGGGCGGAAAGGAGGCCGGTCGACCTCGTGTTCCAGCTCAGCCAGGACCGGTCGTTGGTGCGGGACAGCGGACTCTGGCGACGGCGCGTGGAGGAGGCCGTCGCCGCGCTCTCGCCCTTCGGTCACAGGTTCCTCATCGGACAGGCGCCCAACCGCAGCAAGTGGGGCGTGTGGCGCCCGGACGAGTACTGGAGTCTCCTGGCTGCCGGCGTCGAAGCCGTGCGGGCCGGGAATCGGGATGCGTGCGTGCTCGCTCCGGCGGTCATCGACTTCGAGCCGCACGCGACGGCCGTACTGATCCACTCCGGGTTGCCGGAGCACCGCTTCGACATCCTGGCGAGTCAGCTCTACGTCGACCGGCGGGGGGCGCCCGAGAACCGTCAACTCGGCTTCGACCTCGCCGGCAAGCTGGCCGTGTTGCGGGCCGTTGCCCGCAGAGCTCCGGACTGCGCGTCGGATCGAAGCTGGGTCACCGAGTTCAACTGGCCGCTCAAGGAGGGGCCTCACGCCCCCGCCGGACGCGATGTCGCCGTGGACGAGGACACCCAGGCCAGCTACCTGGTCCGCTATTGCCTCGAGGCTCTGGGAACCGGCCTTGCCGAGCGCGTCTTCTGGTGGCAGTTGGCGGCGGCCGGCTACGGGCTGATCGATCCCCGGGCCGGCGCCTTGAGGCGGCGGCCGGCCTATCGTGCCCTGCGTCAGCTCCAGCGCGAGTTGGCCGGCGCCCGGGTCGAACGTCTGCTGCTGCCGCCGGGAGTGCGCGGCTACCGGGCGCTCCGTCACGGTCGGGAGGTCCAGGTGCTGTGGGCGGTGGATCGCCGCGGCCGGGCCTACCGTCCCGCCGTCGGCGTCCGCGCCGCGCGCGACCGCGACGGGGTTGAACTGGCTTCCGGCCCGGTGCGGTTCGGCCCGGCGCCGGTGTACTTCGAGATCGCCAAGGACGGCGCCGCGACGTGAGATGATCGCTGGCGATGTTCGAGGTGGCCCGATGTCTCATTCGCTACCGCGGCCTGCTGTGGACCCTGGTCCAGCGGGAGTTGCGAGCGCGTTACCGGGGCAGTGTGCTCGGCTTCCTGTGGTCCCTGATCAACCCGCTCCTGTTGCTCGGCGTGTACTCCTTCGTCTTCAGCGTGATCCTGCCCCGAGATGTGGTTGAGGTTGAGCCCTACGGCGTCTTCCTCGTTACGGGTCTCTTTCCCTGGATCTGGGTTTCGACCTCGCTTCTGGAAGGCTGCTCCTCTCTGACCGGCAACAGCGCGTTGATCCGCAAGGCGGTCTTTCCGGTCGAGGTATTGCCGGCCGTCGCTGTGGTGGCGAACCTGATGCACTTCCTGCTGGCCCTGCCGATCGTGGCCGGGGCTTTGATCGTGGGCAGGTTGCTGGGCTATCCGATTGCCGGGTGGACCGTAGTCCTGCTGCCGGTCGTGCTCGTCATCGAAGCGGTCATGGTCGCGGGCCTCGTCTTCGCCCTGTCCGCGGTCAATGTGCACTTCAAGGATGTCCGGGACCTGCTTGGCAACGTGCTGGTTCTGCTGTTCTTCCTGGCGCCGATCATCTACACGCTGAACGATCTTCCGTCCAACTTTGCCCGGTTCGTGCAACTGAATCCGATGACCTGGTTCACGGTGGCGATCCAGGATCTCCTGTTCCACGGTCGCCTGCCCGAGGCTGAGGCCTGGTTGATCATGGCCGCGATTGCGGCGGTGTCCTGGGCGTTGGGCGCCAGCCTGTTCTCGCGCCTGAGCGACACGCTGGCCGAGGCGGTCTGACTTGCCTCGACCTGCGGTCGTTCTTCGCGGCGTCAGCAAACGCTACCGGCGCTCTGCCGGCGGCTATCGGCTGCGGACGCTGAAGAGCGCGCTTCTCGAGCGCAGCCTGACCAGCGGCCTGGCTGCCGCCGACGTGGTCGAGGCTCTGACCGATGTCAGCTTCGAGGTCGCGGCCGGCGAGGCGGTGGGCGTCATCGGCGGCAACGGTTCGGGCAAGTCGACGTTGATCAAGCTGGTTGCGGGCCTGTTGCCGCCAACCTCCGGGGAACTTGCGGTCAACGGCCGGGTCGCCGCCCTGATCGAACTCGGGGCCGGCTTCCACCCCGAGATCTCGGGCCGGGAGAACGTCTTCATCAACGGCGCGCTACTCGGTCTGAGCCGCCGCCGGATCGAGGAGCGCTACGACGACATCGTGGAGTTCGCGGATCTCCACGACTTCATCGAGGAGCCGATCAAGAACTACTCGTCGGGCATGTACGTCCGCCTCGGCTTCTCGGTCGCCATCCATACCGACCCCGAGATCCTCCTGGTCGACGAGGTGCTCGCGGTCGGCGACGAGGAGTTCGTTCACCGCTGCATCGCCCGCATCGAGGAGCACCTTGCCCGGGGCGGCACGCTGCTCGTGGTGAGCCACTCGATGGGCCTGATCGACGAGCTCTGCGACCGGGCGGTCTGGCTGGACCAGGGACGCGTCCGGGCGATCGGTTCGACGCGGCGGGTGATCGACGCCTATCTCGAGGCCGTGGCCGCGCGCGAGGGCGAGGCCCACGACCGGCGCCGGGCGCTGGCCGCCGAACGCAGTGAGTCGCCGCCGGGGAAAGAAGAGGCGTTGACGGTGCCGGACGCGGAGGAGGAGATCCTGCGCTGGGGGTCCGGCCAGGCGCGGATCGTCGGCGCCCGCCTGCTGGCCGGCGCCTCGGGCGAGGAGCGGTATCACCTGCACTGCGGAGAGGCGGTGGCGTTCGAGCTCGAAGTGGAGCCGCGGGAGGATCTCGACGACTTCGTCTTCGGGGTCGGCGTCAAGACGCCCCGCGGTGTCGACTGCTGGGGCACGAACACCGATCTCGCCGGGTACGAACCGCGCCTGCTGCGCGCTCCGGTGCGCGTCCGGCTGGTGTGCCCGGAACTGCGGCTGGCGCCGGGCGAGTACACGGTCGATCTCGCGGTTCACGCTCGCGACGGCAGGGCTTACGATTACCGCCGCCGAGCGTTCCGTTTCACGGTGGCCGAGAGTTCGGTGCTCCGGAGCATGGGTCTCTACGTGCCGGACCACGAGTGGCATGTGGAGGCGCTGGGCGCCGGCAACGGCGACGGGGCGGCCGACCCGCAAGCGGCGATCGATTGGCGTTCGCCTGCCCATTTGGACAGTGACCCATGGAGGATGGAATGAGCGAACGACCCAAGGAAGAAAAGGCCGACCAGGAGTCGTCTTCGTCGATCAACGTCAAGATCGGCGATGCCGAACTCAAGGGGGCCTACTCCAACCTGCTGCGCATCACGCACACCCGTGAGGAGTTCATCCTCGACTTCATCAACGTGGTGCCGCCGCAGGGCATCGTCAGCGCCCGCATCGTGACCAGCCCCGGCCACCTGAAGCGGATCATCAGGGCGCTGGGCACCAACCTGCGCCGCTACGAGGAAATCCACGGCGTCATCGAGGAGGCCCTCGACCCGACGGATGTGTCCAGTCGCGTGAACTAGCTCAATCCACTCGCTGGCTCTTCAAGTACATCGACGCGATCACGTCGCGGTAGCGCTCGCTGACGATCTTCCTCCGCACCTTGAGGGTGGGCGTGATCTCGCCCTCCTCGATCGTGAGTTCGCGCTCCAGCAGCCGGTACCGACGCACTCGTTCATGAGCCGGCAGGCGCTGGTTCGTCTGATCCAGGAGGCGTTGGATGGTCTCGTGCAGGCGCGGATCCTGCCGCAGTTCTTCCGGACTCATGCCGTCGAACCGCGGTGGAGGTTCCGCGTAGTTGGGGACGACCAGGGCGTTCAGATACGGATAACCGTCGCCGACCACGACCACCTGGGCAACCGCCGGGTGGGTGATCATCATCTGCTCGATCGGTTGGGGCGCGATGTTCTTGCCGCCGCTGGTGACCAGAAGGTCCTTCTTGCGGTCGGTGATGAACACGAAGCCGTCGTCGTCGATGCGGCCGATGTCGCCGGTGTGGAACCAGCCGTCCGCATCAATCGCCTCTGAGGTGGCCTCGGGATTCCTCCAGTAGCCTTGCATCAGGCCTTCGGTGCGGGCGAGGATCTCGCCGTCGGCCGCGATGCGCAGCTCAACGCCGGGGGCGGCCGGGCCGACCGACCTACGCCGTGAGGCGCCCGGGTAGTTCACGCTCAGCACGGGAGCGGTTTCGGTCAGCCCGTAACCCTGGTAGAGCCGGATGCCGATCGCGTCGAAGAAAGCCGCGACTTCGTCGGCGATCGCGGCGCCGCCGGAGATGGCGAATCGGAGCCGGCCGCCGAACCTCTCCTTGATCTTGCGGAACACCAGGCGGTCGGCGACCAGGGCCTGCAACCGGGCGCCGCCCCTTTCCGCCCGCCGGTGGCCCACCTTGAGCGCCCAGTCGATGAGCCGCCGCCGCGCCGGAGGCTGAGTCGCGAACGTGTTGCGGATTCGGATGTAGGCGCTCTCGTACAGCCTGGGCACGGAGCACAGAACCGTGGGCCGGACGGTCGGCATCAAAGCGGCGACGCGCTCGATCGTGGGCGAGTAGTGGATCGACACGCCGCGGTGGAAGAAGAGGTAGTCGACGGTGCGCTCGAAGACGTGGGACAGCGGCAGGAAGGAGAGCGCCTGATCGTCCTCGCCCAGGTCGTAGAGCCGCTGGCAGCAGAGGATGTTGGAGACGAAGTTCCAGTGCGACAGCACGACGCCCTTGGGGTCGCCGGTGGTGCCCGACGTGTAGATGATGCTGGCGGTGTCGTTGCGACCGACCCGTCCGCGGAAGGCCTCGAGATCCGTGTCCTCGGGCGGCGGCGTTCCGGCAATCAGCGACGCGAGGTTGGTGCCGCCGTCGGCGGTCGCATCCTCGTCGAACGCGACGAGTTGGAGGCCGTTCTGCTCACTGCCGTCACCGTTCGGGCCTGCGGGGTCGATGCCGGTCAGCAGGTCGCGTTTTGCGCCGTCGTCGTAGAAGACCCACCCGGCGCCACTGTCGCGGAGGATGTAGTCGACCTGGGCGGCGGTCAGGGTGGGATAGATCGGTACCGACACCGCTCCCAGGAGGTGGCATGCGAAGTCGACCACATGCCACTCCGGCCGGTTGGTCGAGAGCAGGGCCACGCGGTCGCCCTTGGCAACCCCCTGGGATTCCAGCGCCATCGCGGTCCGGCGAACGGCGTCGACGAACCCGGCGGTGGAAAGCGACTCGGTTCGGCCGTGTCGCCGGATAGAGAGCAGATCCTCGCGTCTGCCGTAGCGGTCTGCGACGCGGAAGAGAAGGTCGGCCAGGGTCTCCAAGGGTGGAACGCTACCAGCCCGCGGGGTCAGTTGGAGGGCGGGTCGGGTCCGATCGGGCGCGGGACCGCCGGATCGGCATGGTTAGCGCGGCGCTCGCGGGCCGAACAGGGCGGAGCCGATCCGTACGTGGGTGGCGCCTTCGAACACGGCGGCCTCGAAGTCCGCGCTCATTCCCATCGACAGCCAACCCTCGCGCTCGCCGAACAGGCCGTGGCGGCCCAGTTCGTCGCGCAGGCGCCGCAGGGCCGCGAAGTCGCGGCGCGCTTCCCCGGGGTCGCTTCGAGGGGGAGGAATCGCCATCAAACCGCGGATCGGCAGGTGCCGCAGGTCGGCGAGTCCGAGCATCGTCCCGGTGTCCTCGGGCAGGAAGCCGTGCTTGCTGGGCTCCCGCCCGATGTTGACCTCGAGGAGGCAGGTCCGATTCCCTCCCTGCCGGTTCCGCAGCACCCGATCGAGCCGCTGTGCGACCTGCACCCGGTCGACGGCCTCGAAAACGTCGAAGACGCCGCACGCCCGCGGCGCCTTGTTCGTCTGCAGGGGCCCGACCAGGCGCCACTCGAGGTGGTCGTAACCGGCCTCGAGCAGCGCCGCGCGGTGCTCTTCGCCCTCCTGGACCTGGTTCTCGCCCAGGACCCGGAGACCGGCGTCCACGGCCTCGACGATGCGCTCCAGGGGCTGCCGCTTGCAGGCGCCGATCAGGGTGACGTCGTGAGCGGCTCGACCCGCGCGCCGGCACGCCTCCGACAGCCGCTCCGTCAAGTCCGCGTAGCGCTTCCCGGCCCCCGTGTGCTCTGACACCTTGCGCCTCAGAACTCACTCCGTTGCGTTCTGCGGTTCAGGCTCCAGATAGAGGATCCGTTGGCAGGAGTCACAGGGAACGATGGCGCCCTGGGTCTGGATCTGCAGTACGACCTGGGGCCGGATCCGGTAGTTGCAGAACGAGCAGTGCCGGATCGGGGCCTTGGCGCTTTCGATGACCCGGATGACCGCCAGTGGCGTTCCGCCATGGCGCTCGAACAGGCGCCCGTACTGGTTCAGGGCTGCGGGGGGCAGGCGTTCGCGAAAGACCTCGATCCGGCCCTCCAGCACTTCGACCCGCTTCCGCATCGCGGGCTTCTGCTCCTCCCAGGCGGCCAGAGCCTCCTGGTACTGCTGGTCCAGGCTCTCGAAAGCCTCGCGGAGTTCGTCGAGCTGCGCCGACGCCTGATCCTGGCTCTCGAGCGCCAGCAGCGCCTTCTCGTCGGCCTCGCGCATCTGGGCGCGGACAGTGTCGATCTCGCTCAGCAGGGCGCCGTATTCGCGCTGCGTGGTCACGCGGGAGATCTGCTCATGGTAGCGCTCGATGCTCTCCTTGCCCGCTGCTGACTCCGCTTCGGCGGCGCGGCGCTCCAACTCCGCCTGCTGGTGCTCCTCCTCTAGCTCGTCGATCTCGCTCCGCCTCATCTCGTACTGGTCGTGAAGTTCCTGCATCGACTCGGGAACCCCGTCGAGCAGGGTGAGGCTGCGCGCGAGTTCTACGCTTGCCTCCTGTAGCTCTACAATCGTGTCAAGGACTCTTTCCATTCAAATCCGTTCCGAAGCTCCCGCGGCCTGGGCCGCGATGTCGACCTGCTGGTCTATTGCCGTCCGCCGGCGCAGCATCGTTCTGTGAGGGGTTGCAAGGAGTTGGCAATCGCTGGATCCGCCGCTGCACGGTATGGGTCCACCTGGATTCGAACCAGGGACCTGCCGGTTATGAGCCGGATGCTCTAACCGCTGAGCTATGGACCCTTCGGACCCTGAGCGCAGTGCCGCAGTATAGCCCCACGATTGCTCGGCTTCGCCTCGGAATCCTGGCCCAACCCATCCTCGCCGGGAGCTTGCGCCGCAGCACTCTCTCGTATCGTTCTACGGCGCTAGCTCCCAGCCACAAGGCGGGCGCCATTGGGGTATAGTGATCGGCACGCGAACAGCGATCCAAGGAGGTGCCAGGATGTCGAGAATCACTCCAGTCGGGCGGCCGGGGCGGGCGGTGTCAGCCGCCGGCGCTGCCGCCGTTCTTCTGCTCGCTTCTCTGGCTGCGTGCGGCCCTTCCGAGGAGGAGCGGACGGCTACCGCCAGGACGGAGGCCTGGGCCGAACTGGAGGAAGCTCAGGCCGCCTTGAACGCCAAGCGCAGTGAACTGGAGCAGTTGCGTGCGCAGGCGGCGGCGCCCGGTGAAGGGGAGGATGCCGAAGCGCTCGCCGCTCAGGCGGACGCCCTGGACGAAGAGGTCGGCGCCGACGGCGAGGCCTTTTCACAGAAGCTGATCAACCACATCAACGAAGCCGAGTGGGAGCTCGGCGGGGAGTTGAACGAAGAGCAGCGGGCGGCCTTCGGGATGATGTCTGGCGAGCAGATGTACCTGGCCCAGGAATACGCGGTGAAGGGCGGCGACTACCGGCGGGCGATCGATATCCTGCAGGGGGCCCAGAGAAACGATCCGGACAACCCCGACCTGGCGGCGAGGATCGTCGAGTACGAGGAAGCACGCTACGTCACGGTCGAACAGCTTGCGGAGGTCAAGCGGGAAATGACCGAGGCCGAGGTCGAGGGCGTCCTGGGCAAGGTCTTCCACAGCTATGTGCGGAACTTCGCGGACGAGAACGTATTCGCCTGGTTCTACCCCAAGGACCCCGAAGAGCACGGGGCCGGCGCCGCTGTCGGCGTGTTCTTCCGCGAGAACGATCGGAAGGTGTACCGCACCGATCCCAACGCGGTCGAGGGGAAGGACGAAGAAGAGGAGTAGCCGCCCGTGACCAACCCTGCGTGGCACGGAGACTTGTGTCGAATGCAGCAGGGAGCGCCGCCCTGTCCTTGACGGCAGTGGGTCGGCTGGTGCACAATGCGCCCCTCTTGTGGGTCGTCGTGCGTCGGCGGCCTTAGGTGAGTCGGGTTCAGGCCCAGGTCTGAGTTCACAAAGAGAGGACGAGTTCTGGCTATGCCGGTTGTGCAGGTACGCGACGACGAGAGTTTCGAGAATGCGCTTCGCCGTTTCAAGCGGAAGTGCGAGAAAGAGGGCATTCTGACCGAGCTCAAGAAGCGCCAGCACTTCGAGAAGCCGTCGGTGAAGCGCAAGCGCAAGGTGATCCAGGCGCGCAAGAAGATGCTGCGCAAGCTGGACGAGGAGCGCCGCGCCGGCTTGGTCTGAGCCCGCGCCGCGCCCACGCGCAAGCCGGCGCCGCGCCCACGCGCAAGCCGGCGCCGCGCCCACGCGCAAGCCGGCGCCGCGCCCACGCGCAAGCCGGCGCCGCGCCCACGCGCAAGCCGGCGCCGCGCCCACGGCAAGCCGGCGCCGCGCCCACGCGCAAGCCGGCGCCGCGCCCACGCGCAAGCCGGCGCCGCGCCTACGCGCAAGCCGGCGCCGCGCCCACGCGCAAGCCGGCGCCGCGCCCACGCGCAAGCCGGCGCCGCGCCCACGCGCGAAGCGACAACAGATGAGGGGTTTCGCTCGCTCGCCGCATCCAAGGCAGAGCATCGGGATCGGAGATGAGTTGCTGCAGTAGCGCGACTTCCGAGGCGCTCGAGTTCCCGGCGCTTCTCCGTGTGGTGGCAGGTCTCGCAGTGACCGACGCCGGCCGGCGGCTGGTCTACGCCATCTCGCCGCGCACGGACCCTGACGAGATCGAGCTTCGGCGGGTCCGCTACGCCGAGATCGCCCGGGAGCGGGGGGAGGGGGGCGCCCTCGTACCGGTGCTCGATCGGGAGCTTCTGGATCTGCGGCGCCAGTTGCAGACCGGCGGGCGTCGGTTGGGCGGCGCCGCGCTGCTGGGCCTCGTGGCGGTGATCGAGGCCAGTGAGGAAGTCCTCGAGCGGCTGGGCGACCACGAAGAAACACCGCGGCTCGCGGCAGAAGTCGAGTCGCTGCGCGCCCTGGAGGCCGGCGCCACGGAAACCGACGTGACAGGCGAACCGATCGGTTGCGCCGCCCTGGCTGCGCGCCTGCGCCGCACCCTGGATCGCCGCGGCGCGGTGCGGGACGACGCGTCGCCCCGACTCAGAACGCTGGTGCAAGACGCCCGCCGTACCCAGGCCTCGGTTGAGACACAGGTTCACGCGTACGTCAGGGAGCACGGCGACAGGCTGGCCGACGACTCGACACCCATGCGCGGCGGCCGGTTCTCCGTGTTGCTGCCCTCCGGCAGCCGGGGTCGTCTCTCCGGCCTCGTGAGGGGTCGCTCCGCCTCGGGCCGCAGCTTCTACTTCGAGCCCTCGGAAGTGGTGGAGGGCAACGACGAGATGGAACGGATCGCCGCCGACAAGGAGATCGAGCGGGCCCGCATCCTCGCCGAGCTGGTTCGGCAGGTGCTGGAGTTGACCCCGGCGATCATTGCCAGGATCGACTTCCTTGCCGCGGTCGACGCGCTGCAGGCGGTGGCGCACTTCGCGGCCCAGCTCGGCGCCGGGCTGGCCGGCATTGCACCGCCGGCGCCGGACGGTTCGGCGGCGGCGCTGGAACTCCGCGGCGCCCGCCATCCGCTTCTCGATCCGCGGCTCGCCGAAATGAGAGAGCGGACCCTTGGCGCCGCCGGCAACCGCGGCGAGGTGGTGCCGCTCGACCTGGCGCTTGACGACAATCGGACTTTGGTTCTGACCGGACCCAATGCCGGCGGCAAGACGGTGGCGCTCAAGACCGTCGGACTGCTCTGTCTGATGACCCAGGCGGGCTTGCCGGTGCCGGCCGCGCCCGACAGCCGGTTTCCGATCTTCGATCACCTCGTTGCCGTGGTCGGCGACGACCAGAGCGTCTTGGACGAACAGTCGACCTTCAGCGCCCGCCTGCTGCGTCTGCGGGAGGTGTGGCGCCGGGCCGGACCGCGCACCCTGGTGCTGCTCGATGAGGTCGGCGCCGGAACGAACCCTGAGGAGGGCGCCGCGCTTGGGATCGCGTTGCTCGAGGGGCTCGTCGAGAGTGCCTCGATGGGAGTCCTCACCACTCACCTGACCCAGCTTGCCGCCGCCGCCCTCGAGTCCCAGGCGGCCTCCTGCGCCGCGACGAGCTTCGACCCGGAGAGCGGCCTGCCGACCTACCGGCTGGTGATCGGGCCGCCCGGCGGCAGCCGTGCCCTCGCGCTGGCGCGGCGCCTCGGCCTGCCGGCGGCCTGGCTGGAGCGCGCGGAGCACTTTCTCGGCTCCGAGCACCAGCAGTTGAGACGCGTCCTGGAGCGCAATGAACGGCGCCGGGAACGGTTACTCCACCGGGAAGCGGAACTGGCTCGGTTGACCGCCGCAACCGAGGCGGAGCGTGACCGCTTCGAGACCCGCCAGGCGTCGTTGCAAGCGGCTCAGGAGCGGCTGGGCCAGGCGGTCCGCCACGAAGTGGATGCCTTGCGCAGGGCGAATCGCCAGCGGTTGGATCAGGCCCTCGCCGAGTTGGCGTCGCAGCCCCGGCCGGGGAAGCGGGCCTTCGCACGGGCCGCCGGCGGCCTGCACCGGGAACTCGACCGCGATGCGTCCGCCGCGGGCGACCGCGCATCCGCCGCGACCTGTGAACCCGCCGCCCGCGCGAAGCCGGATCCCGCGTCCGGCGCGACCCCGGAGCGGCCGCGCCCGCTTGTGGCGGGCGCCCCGGTGCGTCACCGCTCGCTGGGCTGGGTCGGCGAACTCCAGGAGGTGAGTGGAGACCGGGCCACGGTCCTCGTGCGGGGCAAACGGGTGCGGGTGGCTGCCGACGCGCTTCAGGCCATCGCGCGGGTGGAGCGAGCCGCGTCGTCCCGGGTACGGGTCCAAGCGTCTTCGGCGCCGGCGGTCGAGTCGGAGTTGATGCTGATCGGCCAGATGGTCGAACCGGCGCTCGATTCCCTGGACGCCTATCTCGACCGGGCCCTGGCCTCGGGCCGCGAACGGGTGCGGGTGGTCCACGGTCACGGCAGCGGACGGCTGCGCCGGGCCGTTCGTGAGCATCTGCGGGGACATCCGGCGGTAGCCGGTTTCAATCCCGCGCCGCCGTCGGCGGGCGGCGACGGGGCCACCGAGGTCGTGCTGCGTTAGCGCCGCCAAACGCCCGGGAAGGCTCAGATCCGCAGTAGGATGAGCGATCGTGCCACGGCGTTCGAGGCTTACCGACGAGGCGTTGGACGCCGTGCGCGAGGCGATCGACATCGTCGACGTCGCCAGCGAGCACACGAAGGTCGAGCGCCGGGGCCAGCGCTTCATCGCGCTCTGCCCGTTCCACAAGGAGAAGACGCCGTCGCTGTCGCTGGACCCCGAGCGGAAGCTGTACTACTGCTTCGGCTGCGGCGCCGGCGGCGATGCCCTCGGCCTGCACATGGAACTGACGGGAGACAACTTCGCCACTGCAATCGAACACTTCGCCAACCGCTACGGGGTCCCGTTGCCGCGGGCGGCGCCGGGCCCGGGCGAGGACGGACGGGTGGACCGGTCCGAGCGCATCCAGGCCGCCCTCGATGCCGCCTACGATTTCTTTCGCGGCAAGCTGCGCACCGAGGCGCTGCCGCAGGACTACCTGCGCCGGCGCAAGGTGCCGCCTGCGTTGATCTCGCGGTTCGGTGTCGGCTTTGCGCCGGATGGATGGCAGGCTCTGGTGCACGACCTCGGCCGTCGCATGGAGGTGTCCGACCTGGAGGCTGCGGGTCTGATCGCGCGCAGTCCCAAGAACCCGGATCGCCCCTACGACCGGTTCCGGAACCGGTTGATGTTCCCCATCCGGTCGCCGTCGGGCCGTCTGCTGGCGTTCGGCGGCAGGACCCTGGGCGACGACCAGGCGAAGTACGTCAACACGAACGAGACCGACCACTTCCGCAAGGGCACCCTGCTCTACGGTCTCGACGCGGCGCGCCGCGGCATCCGCGAGCAGGGCCGCGTCCTCCTGGTGGAGGGCTACTTCGACGTGATCGGCGCGGTCGCGTCCGGTATCGACTGGGTGGTGGCGAGCATGGGGACGTCATTGACCGGGCAACAGGTGCGGCTGCTGTCCCGGTACACGGACGAGGTCGTGCTCGGCTACGACGGCGACCGGGCCGGCATCGAGGCGGCGCAGAAGGCGGCGGCCCTGATGCTCGGCGCCGGACTCGCGGTCCTTCGCGCCCGTTTTCCGGCCGGCCAGGATCCGGACTCGCTACGGCTCGACGAGGGGCCTGAGGCGGTACGGAGCATCGTCGATGAGGCCCGGGACGCGGTGGCGCTGGAGATCGACGATCTGCCGAGCCGGGGCGAGCTCGATCCCCGGCTGAGAGCCCGGGAAGCCTCGCGGGTGCGGGTGCTGATCGACCAGGTCAAGGATCCGATTGCGCGCGGAGGCTACTTCGAGCATGCGGCCGAGCGCCTGGGAGTCAAGGTGGAGGTGCTAGTGCGTGAATCGGGCGGTGCCGCGGAGCGGCCTCAAGGTCCCGTCGCGGAGGGGGCGCCGGTGGGCCGGAGGCCCCGGGCCACGTCCTCGATCGAAGAGCAGGTGCTGCGCCTGATCATCGCCGCCCCGTCGCTGGCCGGTATCGACTGGCCTGACTCGGACGCCTTTTTCGATCCGGCCCTGCGCACCATCTATCGAGCCGTCAGAGAGCAGGCCAAGGCGGGTACTGAACCGATCGACTCGTCGTCGCTGGTCGGGGTCCTGGGGCGGCGCTCCGGCGCCGGTGACGAGACCGGCATACCTGTTGACCGCATCGCCAGCCTTTTGTTACAACGGTCGTCTGCCTTCTCTGCACAGGAGCTCCGAATCAGTCTCGCCGAGGTGGGTCGGCGCTTCGCCAGACAGCGACTCCACCTGCTCGCCCGGGAGATCAATCTCGCCCAGCGCGAGGGCGACCTGGAGACCCTGCACCGCAAGATCGAAGAGAAGCAGAAGCTCAGCCATGACCTCTACCGCCAGCCCAGAGATTGAGGGCGTGGCGTGGCGCTGAACATCGCAGCCGTCGAGGCCGTTCCGGTCGAGCCGATCGAACACCGTCACAGTTCGGTTCGCAGTGTCTTCGCTCTGGGCCGGGAGAAGGGGTACCTGCTCCACGACGAACTCCAGGATCGGTTGCCGGACGAACTCCTTGCCGAATCCAGGGAGATGGACGAGATCAGAGCCCGGTTGGGGGCGCTCGGCACAGGCGTGATCGGTCGTCCAGAGGTGTACCTGAACGTGGTCGACTCGGACCCTGCGCCGCTGATCAACGGCGTTGAGCGAAGGGAACCCGAGCCGCCGGCCTTCGTCAGCCAGGATCGGACGACGGATCCGGTGCGCGCCTATCTGCGCGAGATGGGACGCATCGAACTGCTCGACCGCGAGGGCGAGGTCGAGATCGCGAAGCGGATCGAACGCGGCGAGTGGATTGTCTTCGAGGCCCTGTGCGACAACCCGGTCGTGCTCAGTGAGCTGCTGCGGATCAACGAACTGGCGCGGCGCGACCGCCGGTTGATGCGCGAACTGCTGGCCGACGGCGGCGCGAATCTGGACCAGAGCGCCAACGATCGGATCGCCAGGAACCTGGCCATCTTCCAGGCGATCGACGAACTCGACCGCAAGGTGCGCCGCCTGCGGCGTCAGCGTGACCGGTGCCGGCGTGGTGGCGAACGGTTCCTGGAGATCGAGCGCGAGATCGACCGGACCGCGGGCAAGATCACGGAACAGATCCGCTCGATCGAGCTGACCGCCCAGACGCGCGCCCGGTTGGTCGAGATCCTGAAGCAGCTCTACGCGGAGATTTCGCGCCACGACCGCGACATCCGGCGTGCGCAGATTGCTCTGGATCGGGAGCGAGACACCGAACTCGGCGCGTTGCACCGGCGTCGAATCGAGAAGTACCGCGCCCGGCTCCGGGCCGCGGAGGAGCGCTACGGGACGACCCTCGCTCAGGTGACCGCAACCCTGAGCAAGGTCCGGCGCGGCGAAGCGGTCTGCGAGCAGGCGCGCTCCGAGATGATTCTCGCGAACCTCCGCCTGGTGGTTTCGATCGCCAAGAAGTACACGAACCGGGGCCTCCAGATGCTGGACCTGATCCAGGACGGCAACATCGGCCTGATCCGCGCGGTGGAAAAGTTCGAGTACCGCCGTGGGTACAAATTCTCGACCTACGCCACCTGGTGGATCCGTCAGGCGATCACCAGAGCCATCGCGGACCAGGCGAGGACGATTCGCATCCCGGTCCACATGATCGACACGATCAACAAGCTGACCCGGACCAGCCGGGCCATGGTGCAGGAACTGGGCCGGGAGCCGACCGTGGTGGAGATCGCCGAGCGCATGGACATGGACGCGGTGCAGGTGCGCGAGATCATGAAGATCGCCCTGGAACCGATCTCGCTCGAGACACCGATCGGCGAGGAGGCGGATTCCCATCTCGGCGACTTCATCGAGGACAGGAACGCGGTTTCTCCGCTCGACGAGCTGATGACGAAGAGCCTGAGCCAGCAGACCGCGGAGGTGCTCCAAACGCTCAACCCGCGCGAGGAACTGGTGCTCCGCATGCGCTTCGGCGTCGGCGACGGCGCGGAGTCGACCCTGGAGGACGTGGGGCGCTCGTTCAACGTGACGCGCGAGAGAATCCGTCAGATCGAGTCGAAGGCGCTGCGCAAGCTCCGTCATCCGAGCCGATCCCGGCGGCTGCGGGCCTTCCGAAACCTCCTCTAGCAGCTCGAGCGGTACGTGGCCGATTGACAGTCGGCTCGGAGCCTCCCTAAGATCAGCTCCATGTCGCCCGCTGTCGCCTGTGAGCCGGCGGATTCTTCCTCGGTAGCTCAACGGTAGAGCGTTCGGCTGTTAACCGAAATGTTGGGGGTTCGAATCCCTCCCGAGGAGCCATGGTTCGCGGCTTTGGCGGTGACGCGGGATCGCCTCTCGCGCGGGGTCGTGTGAGGTAGAAGAGATGGCCGACGTTTCCCGGGAGTTCCTGACAGCCAGTCGGGGCACCGTCTATTCGCGCCCGAGCGTGGCTCGGCTCTACGAGGAGGCGGTGCGCCGCGGCGAAGCCGCCATTGCCGCCGAAGGGCCCCTGGTGGCCTCGACCGGCGAGCACACGGGACGGTCGCCGAAGGACCGGTTCGTGGTGCGGCGGTCGCCGTCGGCGGAAGCTGTGGACTGGGGGCCGGTCAACCAGCCGCTCGAGCCCGAGCATTTCGACCGCCTGTACCGCAAGATGCTGGCCGCGGCCGCGGAGCGCGACCTCTTCGTCTTCGACGGCTTCGCCGGCGCCGATCCGGACTGCCGGTTGAAGGTGCGCGTGATCAGCGAGCGGGCGTGGCACAGCCTGTTCGCGCGCAACATGTTCCTGCGCGCCCCGGACGCCGCGGCTCTCGAGGGCTTCAAACCCGACTACACCGTCGTCGACATCCCCAGCGTCCTCGCCGACCCGGAGACGGACGGCGCCAACAGCACGACCTTCATCGCCCTCGACCTGGAGCGGCATCTGACCCTGATCGGCGGCAGCGAGTACGCCGGCGAGATCAAGAAGTCGATGTTCAGCGTGATGAACTACCTGATGCCGCGCCGCGGAGTGCTGAGCATGCATTGCAGCGCGAACTACGGCACGGACCCGTCCGACTCGGCCCTGTTCTTCGGTCTGTCCGGCACCGGCAAGACGACGCTTTCGGCTGATCCCGAGCGCACCCTGATCGGTGACGACGAACACTGCTGGTGCGACGACGGCATCTTCAACATCGAGGGCGGCTGCTACGCCAAGGTCATCCGGCTCGACCCTGAGGGCGAACCGGAGATCTACGCCACGACGCGACGCTTCGGTACGGTGCTCGAGAACGTGGTTTTCGACGAGGATTCGCGCGAACTCGACCTCGACGACGACTCGCGCACCGAGAACACCCGCGCCAGCTATCCGCTGAGCCACCTGGAGCACGTCGACGTCGGCGGCATCGCCGGCCATCCCCGCGCCGTCGTCTTTCTGACCTGCGATGCCTTCGGCGTCCTGCCGCCGATCAGCCGGCTCAACGAGGCGCAGGCGATGTACCACTTCCTCTCCGGCTACACCGCGAAGGTCGGTGGCACGGAACGCGGAGTCACGGAGCCGACGGCGACCTTCAGCGCATGCTTCGGCTCCCCCTTCATGCCGCTGCCGCCGTCCGCCTACGCCGAACTTCTGGGCGAGAAGGTGCGGCGGCACGGGGCCTCCGTCTGGCTCGTGAACACGGGCTGGACCGGGGGGCCGTACGGCGAGGGCCGGCGCATCGAACTGGCCTACACCCGGCGGATGATCCATGCCGCGCTGGACGGCAGCCTGGGCGACGCGCCGATGTGCATCCACCCCGTCTTCGGCCTTGCCTACCCGACCGCGCTCGACGGCGTCCCGGCGGAGGTGCTCGATGCGCGCACGAGCTGGGCCGACCCGCAGGCCTACGATCGGTATGCGCGCCGGCTGGCGCGCATGTTCATCGACAACTTCGCGGGTCTGTCGAGCACCGTCTCGCAGGAAGTGCTGGCGGCAGCGCCGCGGGTCGCGGTCTAGCTGTCGCGAGGACCGGTAAGGAGAATCGGATGATCCCCGTCAAAGCCGCGATCTCGGACAGTGGCCGCGCCCATGTGGACGGCATGGATGCCTACCGCAGGCTCTACCGCGAATCGATCGAGGATCCGGACCGGTTCTGGCTCGACCAGGCCTCGACGCTCGACTGGTTCGCGCCGCCGCGCTCGGCGGGGCGCTGGGACTTCGACGCCGTCGACTTCGCCTGGTTCGAGGACGGCGAACTCAACGCCTGCACCAACTGCGTCGACCGCCATGCCGCGACCCGGCCCGACAAGACCGCCCTGATCTGGGTCGAGGACGAACCGGGCCGCTACCAGCGGATCAGCTATCGCGAGCTGAAGCGGAACGTGTGCCGCATCGCGAACGTGCTGACCTCGCTCGGGATCGGCCAGGGCGACCGGGTCTGCATCTACCTGCCGATGATCCCGGAACTGGCCTACACGATGCTCGCCTGCGCGCGCGTCGGCGCGGTGCACTCGGTCGTTTTCGCGGGCTTCTCCGCCGACAGCCTGCGCGAGCGGATCGTCGACGCCGGTTGCCGGCTTCTCGTCACCGCCAACGAGGGTCTGCGCGGCGGCCGGACGATCCCGCTCAAGGCCACCTGCGACCAGGCGCTCGAGGGTCAGGACGTGATCGAGCACATGCTCGTCGCGCGGCGCACCGACGCCGAGGTGCCGATGGCGCCGGGGCGCGACCTCTGGCTGCACGAGGAGACGGCGAAGCAGCGGGCGACGGCGCCGGTGGCCCGGCTCGACGCCGAGGCGCCCCTGTTCGTCCTCTACACCAGCGGCTCGACGGGAAAGCCCAAGGGTGTGCTCCACACCACCGGCGGCTACCTGCTGTACGCGTCGATGACGCACCGGCTGATCTTCGATCACCACGACGACGACATCCACTTCTGTGCCGCGGACATCGGCTGGGTCACCGGGCACAGCTACATCGTCTACGGCCCGCTCGCCAACGGCGCGACGAGTGTGATGTTCGAGTCGGTGCCGACCTATCCCGATCCCGGCCGCTACTGGCAGGTGGTCGACGACCTCGGCGTGACCCTCTTCTACACCGCGCCGACCGCCCTGCGCGCGATCGCCCGCGAGGGAGACCGGTGGGTCGAGGCGTACGACCGCGGTTCGCTGAGGGTCCTCGGCTCGGTCGGCGAGCCGATCAACCCCGAGGTCTGGAAGTGGTACCACGACGTGGTGGGCAACGGACGCTGCCCCGTCGTCGACACCTGGTGGCAGACCGAGACCGGCGGCATCCTGATCACGCCGCTGCCGGGCGCAACGCCGCTCGAGCCGGGTTCGGCGACCCTGCCGTTCTTCGGCGTCGAACCCGCGCTCGTGGACGCCGGCGGCAACGAGCTTGCCGGGAACGAGCAGAGCGGCAACCTCTGCCTGAAGCGTTCCTGGCCCGGGCAGGCGCGGACGATCTACGGCGACCACCAGCGCTTCGTCGAGACGTACTTCAGCACCTATCCCGGCATGTACTTCACCGGCGACGGCTGCCGGCGCGACGAAAACGGCTACTACTGGATCACCGGTCGGGTCGACGACGTCCTCAACGTGTCGGGACACCGGCTTGGTTCGGCGGAGATCGAGAGCGCGCTGGTGGCGCACGACGCGGTGGCCGAGGCCGCGGTGGTTGGGTGCCCGCACGAGATCAAGGGCGTGGGCATCTACGCCTACGTGCTGATCACTCCGGAGGCCGAGAGCCGGGACCAGGCCGAACTGGTGGTCGAGCTGCGCCAGCAGGTGCGGACCGTGATCGGGCCGATCGCCACGCCCGATCACATTCACGTCGCCGCCGGTCTGCCGAAGACGCGGTCCGGCAAGATCATGCGCCGGGTCCTGCGGAAGATCGCCGCCGGCGAGTACGACGACCTCGGCGATGTGACGACGCTGGCCGAACCGGCGGTCGTCGACGGTCTGGTGGAAGATCACCGCGCCGCCGCCGGCTAAACCGCGGCGGCAGGCGGCTACACTCTGAGCCGGAACATGGCCGCGAATCCAGACGATCCGATCCGCGATTCCAGGACGCCGATCCGGGTCCTGGTGGTCGCTGCCTGCGTGGTGGTGCTGGTGGCGGGTCTCCGGGCAGCGTCCTCGGTCATCGAGCCGTTCCTGATCGCGCTCTTCGTGGTCATCCTCAGCCTGCCGGTGCTGTTCTGGCTCAAGCAGCGCCTGCCGGCGATGCTGGCCGTCCTCGGCACGATCCTGATGGACATCGCCGTGCTGGCGGCGGCCGGCTCCCTGGTCGGGACGACCGTCAACCAGCTCACGGGCGACATGGACAAGTACCAGGGGAGGCTGACGGAACTGATCGACGACGGCTCGGCGTGGCTGGAGGAGCGCGGCCTTCAGCCCGAGTGGCTGTCGTCCCCGGCCGGGGAGGGGGCTGCCGCTGGTGAAGCCGACGTCGATACAACAGCGGAGAGCGGCGGTGAGACGGTGGCGGCTACGGCCCCCCGACCGGTTCCAGACGGCGCCGGCGAGGGCCCGGAGTTGCCGGGGTTGCTGTCGCGCTTCGATTCCAGTCTGCTCGTTGACTTCGCGAACCAGGCGCTGCGCTACACGGCGACCGCGTTCTCGTCGCTGCTGATCATCGCCCTGATCGTGGTCTTCATGCTGTTCGAGGCCGCGACCTTCCGCTCCAAAGTGCGGATCGCCTTCACGGGCGCCGGCGCCGAGGAACGGTTCTCCCGCGTCATGTACGAGATCCAGCACTACATCGGCATCAAGACGGTGGTCAGCGCCGCCACCGGACTGCTGATCGGAGTCTGGGTCGGCGTGCTGGGAGTGGACTTCGCGATCTTCTGGGGTCTGGTCGCCTTCGTCCTGAACTTCATCCCGAACTTGGGCTCGATCATCGCGGCCGTGCCGACCACGCTGCTGGCGATGGTTCAGATCGGCGTCGGCCGGGGACTTCTGGTAGCCCTTGGTTACCTGATCGTGAACATGGTGATCGGCAATTTCATCGAGCCGCACCTGATGGGCCGCCGGCTCGGTCTCTCGACCCTGGTCGTCGTCCTCTCCCTCGTGTTCTGGGGCTGGGTCTGGGGGCCGATCGGGATGCTGCTGTCCGTGCCGCTGACCATGGTGGTCAAGATCATGCTCGAGAACACGGAGGAGTTCCGCTGGGTCGCGGTGCTGCTCGGCGACAGCAGGGAAGCGGAACGCCTGGCGCCGGCGTCCGGCGGGGAGGGGAAGGAATGAGCCCGATCGCCCATGTTCTTGGGATCGTCGTTCTCGTCGCGCTCCCACTCCCGACGGCCGCCTTCACGCAAAGTGAAGTGCTCGACAACGAGGACATCGTCAACCTCACCAACGCCGGCTTACCGGCGGTGGTCATCGTGGCCAAGATCGAATCGACCGCTACCGCGTTCGATACCAGCGCGGAGAAACTGGTGGCCCTCGCCGAGGCCGGCGTGCACGCCGACGTGCTGGCGGCGATGGCGAAGGCGACGCCGTCGGCGGCCGCGACAACCGAACCGC
Organism: Candidatus Multivorans sp.; assembly: GCA_965247095.1. Classification (GTDB taxonomy): domain Bacteria; phylum Acidobacteriota; class Thermoanaerobaculia; order Multivoradales; family Multivoraceae; genus Multivorans. Next base: position 3,337,476 of record OZ251997.1, read on the forward strand.
CGGCCGACGCCACGGTCAGGGATACGGTGCGGGAGCAGCGGCGGAACCCGCCTGTGGCGCCGCCGCGTGCTGAGCCGGAACCGGTCTCGCGTACGTCCTGGCAGGTCGGGGCGAGGTTCTCGGACGCGCTCAACTCCGGTGGCCGCGGGCCGGAGATGGTTGTCATTCCGGCCGGCCGGTTCTACATGGGCTGCGTGTCGGGTATTGGCTGCAGCAACCGCGAGAGCCGATCCGCGACGTGTCCTTCGCGCAACCGTTCGCGGTGTCGATCCACGAAGTGACGCTGGATGAGTACGACCGCTTCACGGCTGCTACCGGCCGCCCGCAGGTGGACGACGGGGGTTGGGGACGAGGCCGCCGTCCGGCACTGAACGTCTCCTGGTCGGACGCTCAGGAGTACCTGGCCTGGCTGTCGCGGGAGACCGGCGGCGCCTACCGGTTGTTGAGTGAGGCGGAATGGGAGTACGTGGCGCGTGCCGGATCGACTACGCAGTTCCACTTCGGCGACCATCCCGTGGAGCTCTGCCGTTACGCGAACCATGCAGACATCAGCCTTCCCGAGAACGTCGAGTGGCGGAACACGTTGTGCTCGGACCGCATCGCCCTTGAGACGGCCGAAGTGGGGATCTACGCGCCGAACCCGTGGGGCCTTCACGACACGCACGGCAACGTGTGGGAATGGGTCGAAGACTGCTGGAACGGGAGCTACGAGGACTCGCCCACCGACGGCAGCGCCTGGACTCAGGGCGACTGCTCCCGGCGGGTCCTGCGCGGCGGTTCCTGGAACAACCGACCGGCCCTTCTCCGTGCCGCGGGCCGGAACGGTGTCGGTGTCGGCGAGCGCGGTCTGAACATCGGCCTTCGTGTTGCGCGGACGCTGGTTCCCTGAGCGCGGCCATCGACACGAGGCGGTGCGCCTGAGCTGCCTGTGTACGAGGTAGGCGGCGGGGCCCGGCTCTAGAGCAGTCCGGGGATGACCGCTCGGCGGCGCCCCGGATAGCCGGCGAACCTCTCCTGGTACCAACGGTGCCGCCAGAGGGCCCGCGGGATCAGATTGGCGGTGGTCCACAGCGCGAACGCCAGCCCCGGCAGGGACCAGCTCATCAGGGCGAAGCCGGTCCACTCGACGATCTCCCCGGCCAGATTGGGGCAGGAGACGAGTTCGAAGGCGCCGCCCCGCGGCAGGACGGCGCCGCCGGAGGCCTTCGCCCGCAGAGCGGCGAGCCGGTAGTCGGTAACGATGTTCAGGGCCGCCCCGAGGACGAAGAGCGCGGCGCCGACCGCGAAGCGCGGGTCGGAAAACCAGTCTTGCGGGTAGTCGGCGATGCGGGCCACGAACCAACCCAGGAACACGCCGTTGACGAGGTTGAAGCCGAAGCCGGCAGCGGCCGTGATGGTTGGGAACGGTCGGGCCTGGCGCTGGACGATCCATGGCCACACCAGTGTGCGGTGGGTGTAGTGGGCAAGCCATGCGGCGACCAGGACGTCGCCAACCGCGTGACGCTCAGCGGCCGCGAGGTAGACGACCGGGAACACCGCCAAGGCTGACAGTTCCATGAGGAGCCAACCCCAGCGCGGGTCGAGATTCGGCCCCCAGGCCTGAGCCCCTAACCGCCCGGTCCGGTCCTTTCCCAGCAGAGCGTAAACCAGCACGGGCACGGTCAGCCCGCACCAGATCAGGGCGGCGGGTGTGAACCAGGACATTGGAACGGTCGAAAGGCTCAGGCTGGAGACACAACCGTGAGACCGGCATCGGCGGCGGCGTCCCGAAGTCGCCGGTCGTAGGTCACGAGAGCGTCGAGCCCGTCCAGGGAGAGGGCGGTGGCGAGGTGGATGGCGTCGAGACTGCGGAGACCGGGCGGATCCAGCGACGCCGCCTGGGCCAGGATTCGCTCGTCTAACGCAACCAGGCTCATCCTCGACACGATCCGCTTTGCGTGCAGCAACGCTAGCGGCGGCTTGTGCGCCCGGCGCAAGGCTCGCAACACCTCGACGCGAGCGAGTTTGCTGGAGACGTGCTCCTTGTGTTCCGCCAGATAGATTTGGAGCGCGTCCGACTCCAGTTCCGTCAGGACGAGCTTGACGATCGCAGAGGAGTCCAGATAGAGCACAGGCCGGCAGCGAGGAGCGGGCTAGCTCAACTGGAGTCTGTCCTCGCGGTCTGCCAGCAGAGCATCGCTGACGTCCGTCGACGGCTCGCCCGGCAGCGGCGGCAGATCGAGCAGGTTTCCCACCGGCCTGGTCGCCCGTCCCTCGGCGATGAGGCGTTCAAGCGGCGACAGGTTGTCGGCGAGCGGCAGGAGCAGGCCCACCGGCCGCCCCCGGTCCGTGACCTCGAAGCGCTCGCCATGCCGAATGCGGCGGATGTAGACACTGAGGTTCTGCCGCAGTGCGCGGATGCCGACCTTGGTTGTCTTCGAAGCTGGCTCGGTCATGGTGACGCACACGGTAGCACATTGGTGTGCGAAGACTCGGCGACGCTAGCGAGACGCCGTTTCCTCATGATTGACACACCGCCTTCCCGTGCTAGTCTCCGAATCGGGACTGTCCGGGTCCCCGTTCGCCGACGACACAACCGTCATGATCCGACTGACCAAGCAAGCCGACTACGGCATCGTCCTAGTGACCCAGCTCGCGCAGACCGGTCAGGCCCCTGCCGCCGAACTGGCGGTGCAGACGCACCTGCCGGCGCCCATGGTCAGCAAGATCCTGAAGTTGCTGGCGAGGTCCGGGCTGCTGGCCTCCCACCGCGGCGTGCGGGGAGGCTACGAGCTGCCGTGCTCGGCGGCCGAGATCAGCATCGCCGACGTGATCCTCGCGCTCGAAGGGCCGATCGCACTGACCGAGTGCAGCGAGCACTCCGACCACGAGTGCTCCTACGAGGCGTTCTGCCGTGTGAGGGAGAACTGGCAGCGCATCAACCAGGCGGTGCGGGGCGCGCTCGAGGACATCACGATCGCAGACATGGCGCGGCCGAACTTCATGGCCGGAACGGCCACCCCGTCCGCCGAACCCCTGATTTCGCTGAGGAGCAGTTCCTGATGGCCACCGCCACGGACACGATCGAAGCACTTACGCAGCGCGACTACGAGTACGGCTTCGTCACCGACGTCGAGCAGGACACCGCCCCGCCGGGACTGAGCGAGGAGATCGTCGCCTTCATTTCGGCCAAGAAGAACGAGCCGCAGTGGTTGCTCGACTGGCGGCTGGCCGCCTACCGGGGTTGGCTGAAGATGGTCGAGCCGCAGTGGGCGAACGTGCGCTACAACCCGATCGACTACCAGTCGATGTGTTACTACGCGGCGCCCAAGAGCGACGACGACCGGCCGAAGAGTCTCGACGAGATCGATCCCGAGATCCTCGCCACCTACGAGAAGCTGGGCATCCCGCTCAAGGAGCAGGAGATGCTCGCCGGGGTGGCGGTGGACGCGGTGTTCGACAGCGTCTCCGTGGCGACGACCTTCCGCGAGAAGCTGGGAGAGCTGGGCGTCATCTTCTGCTCGTTCTCGGAGGCGGTGCAGAACCACCCCGACCTGGTGCGCAAGTACCTGGGCAGCGTGGTGCCGCGGCGGGACAACTTCTTCGCCGCTCTGAACTCGGCGGTGTTCTCGGACGGTTCCTTCGTGTACATCCCGAAGGGCGTCCGCTGCCCGATGGAGCTGTCGACCTACTTCCGAATCAACGCGATGAACACCGGCCAGTTCGAGCGCACCCTGATCATTGCCGACGAGGGCAGCCACGTCAGTTACCTGGAAGGTTGCACCGCGCCGATGCGCGACGAGAACCAGTTGCACGCCGCCGTCGTCGAGCTGGTGGCGCACGAGGACGCGCGGATCAAGTACTCCACGGTCCAGAACTGGTACCCGGGCGACAAGGAAGGCCGCGGCGGCATCTACAACTTCGTCACCAAGCGCGGCCTGTGCGAAGGCCCGCGGAGCAAGATCTCCTGGACCCAGGTCGAGACCGGCTCCGCCGTGACCTGGAAGTACCCGAGCTGCATCCTGAAGGGCGACGACTCGGTCGGCGAGTTCTACTCGGTGGCGGTGTCCAACAACCGCCAGCAGGCCGACACCGGCACCAAGATGATCCACGTCGGCAAGCGCACCACGAGCACGATCGTCTCCAAGGGGATCTCGGCCGGGCAGGGCCAGAACACCTACCGCGGGCAGGTGCGGATCCTGCGCTCGGCGGACGACGCGCGGAACTTCTCCCAGTGCGACTCGATGCTGATCGGCGACAACTGCGGCGCCCACACGTTCCCCTACATCGACGTCGCCAATCCGAGCGCCCAGATGGAGCACGAGGCGTCGACCTCGAAGATCGGCGAAGACCAGATTTTCTACTGCAATCAACGGGGCATCGAGACCGAGGATGCCGTTTCCATGATCGTCAACGGGTTCTGCAAGGAAGTGTTCCGCGAACTCCCGATGGAATTCGCCGTGGAGGCACAGAAGCTGCTCGAGGTCAGCCTCGAGGGCAGCGTCGGCTAACCGATCGGAGCAGCCGACAGTCGGAACCCCCAACGCGGCGCACCGGCTCTGCCCGACCGCCGCACGGAGAGATACAGCAATGCTGAGGGTGACCGGTCTTCACGCGAAGATCGACGAACAGGAGATTCTTCGGGGTGTCGACCTCGAAGTCGGCGCCGGTGAAGTGCATGCGGTGATGGGGCCCAACGGCTCCGGCAAGAGCACGCTGGCCCAGGTGCTCGCCGGCCGCGAGGAGTACGAGGTGACCGCCGGCTCGCTGGAACTGATGGGCCAGGACCTGCAGGAGATGGCGCCGGAAGAGCGCGCTCACGCGGGCCTCTTCCTGGCCTTCCAGTACCCGGTCGAGATTCCGGGCGTCGGCAACAGCTACTTCCTGAAGGCCGCGCTCAACGCCATCCGCAAGGCCAGGGGCGAGCAGGAACTCGACGCGATGGACTTCCTCAAGCTGTTGCGCGAGCGCGCCAAGCTGGTCGAGATCGACGAGGCGCTGCTGCGGCGTCCCGTGAACGAAGGGTTCTCGGGCGGCGAGAAGAAGCGCAACGAGATCCTCCAGATGGCCGTGCTCGAGCCACGGCTCGCGGTGCTCGACGAGACCGACTCCGGGCTCGACATCGACGCCCTGAAGGCGGTTGCAGCGGGCGTCAACGCGCTGCGCCGCGAGGATCGGGCGTTCGTGGTCATCACCCACTACCAGCGGCTGTTGAACTACATCGTGCCCGACCATGTGCATGTCCTGGTGGATGGCCGCATCGTGCGTTCCGGCGGCCCCGAGTTGGCGCTGGAGCTGGAAGCGAAGGGCTACGCGGGCCTGAACGGCAAGACCGCCCAGGCCTGAGCCGGGGGATGGCGAGGACCGAACCGTGACCGTCGAAGCAACCAAGAGCACCACCAGCGCTCCCTACCTGGACTTGTTCGCCCGCCGGGGCGAACGGGCCGGCGAAGCGGAGCGCGTACAGACGCTGCGGCGTGAAGCGATCGAGCGCTTTGAGGCGACCGGATTCCCCGGCCGCGGCAACGAGGACTGGCGGCAGACGAACGTCGGCCGGCTGGTGCGCGCGGCGCCGGCCCTGGCCTCGCCACGGGCGCTGGAAGCGGTGGAGTTGCAGCCGTACCTCTACCCGGGCTGCGACCGGTTGGTGTTCGTGAACGGCCGCTACGACGAGGTGCTGTCCTCGCCGCCGGCCCAGGGTACAGCGGCCGCCATCGCCGGTCTGCCGGCGGCGGGCCGCGCCGCGGAGGTCGTGGCGGAGCACCTGGGCACGGCGGTCGATGGCCGCGCCTCCTGCAGCGCGGACGCCGGCGTGCATCCGTTCGCGGCCCTCAACACCGCCCTGTTCGAGGACGGCGCGGTAATCGAGATCCCGGCGGGCGTGGTGCTCGAACGGCCGCTCCATGTGCTCTGGCTCAGCGCTCCCGGGGCCGGCGATGCCGCGGCCGAAACGGTCGAGGTCAGCTTCCCGCGCCTGCTGGTGCTCGCCGGTGAGAACAGCCAGGCGTCGATCATCGAGACGTTTGCCGCTGTCGGCGCCGGCGCCGGGCGCTACTTCGTATGCCCGGCGGCGGAGATCGTCTGCGAGGCCGGGGCGGTGCTCCACCACACCAGGCTTCAGGCCGATGCGCTCTCCGCGTTCCACCTCGCCTTCCAGCACGCGCGGGTCGGGCGCAGCGCGGCGTTCGACTCCTCGTCCCTCGCCTTCGGCGGGGGTTTGGTGCGCAACGACACCGTCGCCCTGCTCGATGGCGAGGGCGCCGACTGCACCTTGGACGGTCTGTACGTCGCCAGCGGCTCGCAGTTCATGGACAACCACATGCGAGTCGAGCACCGGCAGCCCAACGGGACCAGCCACCAGCTCTACAAGGGCGTCCTCGACGACCGCGCGCGCTCGGTGTTCAACGGCCGCATCTATGTTCATCGGGCGGCGCAGAAGACGGACGCCAAGCAGACGAACCGCAACCTCCTGCTCTCAAAGAGCGCGCTCGCCAACAGCAACCCCCAGCTCGAGATCTTCGCCGACGACGTGCGCTGCACCCACGGTTCGACGATCGGCCGCCTGGACGAGGAAGCGCTCTTCTACCTGCGCTCCCGCGGTATCGACCGGGACGCCGCGTACCGTATGCTGGTGTACGCGTTCGCCCGCGAGCTGGTCGAGAAGGCGTCCTTCGAGCCGCTGCGGCAGGACCTGGAAGGTCGACTGTTCGCCAGCCTGAACGGCAGCTCAGGCAACGGGCGCGGAGAGTAGGCGGATGCCGGCCCCGGCGCTAGCGGCAGAGCGGCAGCGGCCGGCTGTGGCCAGCGGCGCAGCCGCCGGCACGGCGGGCGGCTTCGACGTGGAGCGGCTGCGCGCGCAGTTTCCGATCCTCGCGCAGGAAGTCCACGGCCACCCGCTCGTCTACCTCGACAACGCCGCCAGCTCCCAGCGTCCGGAAGCGGTGATCGAGGCGGTCAGCGACTGCTACCGCACCTACTACGCCAACGCCCACCGCGGCGTCCACGCGCTCTCTGAGCGCTCGACGGATGAGTACGAAGCGGCCCGCGGCAAGGTCGCCCGTTTCATCGGCGCCGCGGACAGCGGCGAGGTGATCTTCACCCGGGGCACCACCGAGAGCCTCAACCTGGTCGCCCAGAGCTACGCCCGGCCGCTGCTCCAGCCCGGCGACGAGGTGCTGCTCACCGAGATGGAGCACCACTCGAACATCGTCCCCTGGCAACTCGCCTGCGAGCAGACCGGGGCCCGGGTGCGGGCGGCGCCGATCACCGACGGCGGCGAACTCGACCTCGCGGCCATGGCCGACCTGATCACGGAGCGCACGAAGGTCGTCGCGGTGACCCACGTCTCCAACGCCCTCGGCACCGTGAACGACATCGCCGCCGTCGTCCGTCTGGCGCGCGCCCGCTCCAAGGCGGCCGTCGTCGTCGATGGGGCGCAGGCCGTGCCGCACATGGACGTCGACGTGTCCGCGCTCCGCTGCGACTTCTACGCCTTCTCCGGCCACAAGATGTACGGCCCCGGCGGCATCGGCGCGCTGTGGGGCCGCGGCGAGTTGCTGGCTTCGATGCCGCCCTACCACGGAGGCGGCGCGATGATCACGCGGGTGACCTTCGAACGCACCGAGTATGCCGCGCCGCCTCAACGGTTCGAGGCGGGCACGCCCGCCATCGCGCCGGCGATCGGGCTCGGCGTCGCGGTCGAATTCCTGGAGTCGATCGGCCTGGAGCGAATCGAGCAGCACGAGCAGGAGCTCCTTTCTCATAGTTTGGAACAACTGAACGATCTGCCCTGGGTGCGGGTGCTGGGGCAGAGCCCCGCTGGCGGCGGGTCGCGAGCCGCCGTCGTGTCCCTGGTGATCGACGGCGCACACCCCCACGATGCGGCAACGATCCTGGACGAGCAGGGGATCGCCATCCGCGCCGGCCACCACTGCGCCCAGCCGCTGATGGAGCGGCTAGGCGTTCCGGCCACCGTGCGCGCCTCGTTCGGCATGTACAACACCCACGAGGAAGTCGACTTGCTTGCCTCTGGGCTGCACGAAGTGCGGCGGATCTTCGGCTGAAGGACGTAGGCTCGGAGCCTAAGGGCAATGTCCGATCTCCGCGATCTCTACCAGCAGGTCATCCTCGACCACTACCGCGCGCCGCGAAACTTCGGCGCGCTGGAACCGGTGTCGAGCTGCGCCGAGGGCTACAACCCGTTGTGCGGCGACAAGGTCAAGGTCTACCTGAAGACCGACGGCAACCGCGTCGAGGGCTTGAGCTTCGAAGGCGTGGGGTGTGCGATCTCTACCGCCTCGGCCTCGCTGATGACGGAGGCGGTGCTCGGGCTGGAACGCGCGCAGGCGGAGGCGCTGCTTTCGACCTTCCTGGGCCTGATGACCGGCGAGGGTGAACCGGTCGAGGGCGTCGAGCTCGGCAAACTGGAGGTTCTGAGCGGCGTGCGCGACTACCCGGTCCGGATCAAGTGCGCGACCCTGGCGTGGCATGCTCTACGCGCCGCGCTTAGAGGCGGCGACGCCGAGGCGATCTCCACCGAATGAGATGGCCGCGTTGAGGCAGAACGGAGGAACCGACAATGGACAAGGCGGCAGCAACCATGACGCCCTCGACGGCAGCCGATCTGGAAGCCAGGATCGTCGAGGCCCTGAAGACCGTCTACGACCCGGAGATCCCGGTCGACATCTATGAACTCGGCCTGATCTACGACGTGAGCATCGATGCCGGCGCCCACGTCAAGGTGCAGATGACCCTGACCTCGCCGCACTGCCCGGTCGCCGAATCGCTGCCGGGCGATGTCGAACGGACCGTGCGCGGCGTCGAGGGGGTCGACGACGCCAAGGTCGAGGTCGTGTGGGACCCGACCTGGAATCCAGCGATGATGAGCGAGGCCGCGAAACTCGAACTGGGGTTCTTCTGATGCGCTGCTCTTCGATTGCCGCCGCGGCGGCGACCGTAACCTTGGTTCTCGTGGCGGCCTTGGCCGCGGCCGAGAAGCAGGACCACGGCCTTCTCAACGCGACGTTCCCGCAGCCGGACGTCCTCTTCGGCGGCCAGCCGACCGAGGCTCAACTCGAGGCGATGGCGGCCGACGGCCTGTCCTTCGTCCTGGATCTGCGTGCCGAGGGCGAGGACCGCGGCTTCGACGAGTCCGCGGCCCTGCGGAGCCTGGACGTTCCGTACCTGAACCTGCCGGTGGATGCGGAACGGCTCACCCAGCCTGCGACCTTCGAGCGCTTCATCGAAACGATGAAGAAGCTCGACGGTCCGACCCTCGTTCACTGCGCCTCCGGCAACCGGGTCGGCGCTCTGTACTACGCCTACCTGGTCGCCGGGAAGGGCGTCGACCGGGAAGAGGCTCGCGCCCGCGCCAAGGAGAGCGGCCTGCGCAGCTCGGCGCTCGAGAAGGCCGTTGATCGGTACCTCGATTCGAGGCCCTGAGGAGTCGGGAGCCCTCATGACGGGATGCGCCCGCCTTCTCCGAGTGTCGGTGGGTCGGTCTTCGGGCCGGGATCTCGACGAATCTTCGGCCCTTGACGGGCCGTAGTCACATCAGCGATGTTCTGGAACAGGTTGCTGCGCGCACAGGAAGACGAGTCGGCTGGCCGGCCGCCGGGGTTTGGCGTCAGGCTGCGCAGGAACCTGCCGTTCTTCGCCATCGAACTGGTGGTCGTCTTCGTTGGCGTCTACCTGGCCTTTGAGCTCGGCAACAGGCGGGAAACGGCGCGCGAGCTTGAAGTGGCGCTGAAGTACCGCGAAACGCTGATCTGCGACTTCGAGATGCTCGTCTCGTCCCTGCACGGCGAACTTGAGAAGCTGCGGCAGCACGTTGAGGTCGTCAAGCAGATCGAGGACGGATTTCAGCCGGACATCCCGCTGAGCGAGTTCTACCACTTGCACGACGATCAGGTCATTCGGGCCGCTTTCGACAGCCAGAACTTCGAGTCACTGGACAGTCGCCTGGTACAGAGCATCGTGGGGGGCAGGGTCGCGCTCCTTTCGCTGGAACAACGGGTCGAGCGTCTGAACGAGTTCATGACGACGGTTCTGGCGCCGATTCACCGGGATGGCGACCGGCGCTACTACGATGACGGAGGCAATCTGCTCCCCCACCTGGAGCCGTACCCGCGCCTGGTCCGCGAGACGGCGGATGTGAATGCGAGACTGCAGAACGTCCTGCGCGGGGAAGCTCTGCTGAGCCTGCACCTCGAGACGATAGGGATCGATCTGGAGGAGTTGGTGGGGTTCGATTCCGACAGCCCTGAGACCCCCGATTCCCTGAAAGATGCCGTGAGGCGCGCCATGGGGTTAGCCCGCTTCGACGTGGAGCACCCCTGCGATAACAGGCTCTCCAACGGGTCCGAGCCGTAGGTCGCGCCGTGTATGCTTGGCGCCGCTTGACCGGCCCCTCGCCACGCCACTGACCGCTCCGCCCACGACTGACGAGAACCACGCGTCGATGAGTGAGCTAGAGGCCGCCGGAACGCCCGACGCCGGAGCGCCTCCGCAACGTTCGCCGCTCGACGTGGCGACGGACACGCTGCGCTTCCTCGCCGTCGACATGGTCGAACGGGCGAACAGCGGCCACCCCGGCGCGCCGATGGGCCAGGCGGCGATGGCGGCCCTGCTCTGGACCCGCTATCTGCGTTTCGCGCCCCAGGATCCCCAGTGGCCGAACCGGGACCGCTTCGTGCTCTCCTGCGGCCACGCCTCGGCGCTGATCTACGGGCTCCTGCATCTGGCCGGCTACGACCTGAGCCTCGACGAGATCCGGAACTTCCGGCAGTACGGTTCGCTGACCCCGGGCCACCCCGAGCACGGCTTGACCCCGGGCGTCGAAGTGACCACAGGCCCGCTCGGCCAGGGCATCTCGGCGGCCGTCGGCATGGCGATCGCCGAGCAACTGCTCGCGGCGCGCTTCAACCGTCCCGGCTACACCCTGTTCGAACATCGCACCTGGGTGGTGGCCAGCGACGGCGATCTGATGGAGGGCGTCGCCTCCGAGGCCAGCTCGATGGCAGGGCACCTGGGTCTCGGCAAGTTGAACGTGCTCTACGACGCGAACCGGATCACGATCGACGGCCCGACCGACCTGAGCTTCACGGAAGACGTGGTCGGCCGCTACAAGGCATACGGCTGGCACGCCTTGTCGGTCGACGACGGCAACGACGTCGAGGCTCTCGCCGCGGCGTACGACGCGGCGCTGGCGGAGACCGGCCGCCCGAGCCTGATCAAGGTCAGCACCCACATCGGCTACGGCAGTCCGACCAAGCAGGACAGTGCGGCGTCCCACGGCGCACCCCTGGGGGCGGACGAAGTCGTTGCAACCAAGGAGGCCCTGGGCTGGCCCCTGGCGCCCGAGTTCCTCGTGCCCGACGCGGCCCGCGAGGCCTTCGCGCCGGCGGCCGACTTCGGCCGCGACGCCGCGGCGGAATGGCGCCGGCTGCTCGAGGCCTACCGCCGTGAGCACCCCGAGGCAGCGGCCGAACTCGAGCGCCGTGTTGCCGTGGCGCTGCCGGACGGCTGGCGCGACGCCCTGCCCCGCTTCGATCCGGCATCCGGCCCGGTCGCCACCCGCTCCGCCTCCGGCGTCACCCTGAACGCGCTGAAGGACCTGGTGCCGGAGCTCGCCGGCGGTTCGGCGGACCTGACCGGTTCGAACAACACCCTGCTCGAAGGCGAGGGCGACTACGCCGCCGGCACGCCGACGCGTCACTTCCGCTTCGGCGTGCGCGAGCACGCGATGGCCGCGGCGATGAACGGTCTGGCGCTCTCCGGGCTGTTCCGGCCCTACGGCGGCACCTTCCTCTGCTTCCTCGACTACCTGAAGCCCAGCCTGCGGCTGGCGGCGCTGATGGAGCTCCGGGCGATCTACGTGTTCACCCACGACTCCGTGTTCCTGGGCGAGGACGGCCCGACCCACCAGCCGATCGAGCATCTGGCGCACCTGCGCGCGGTGCCGGGCCTGGTCGTCGTCCGGCCCGCCGACGCGAACGAGACCGCCGCCGCCTGGGCCCTGGCGCTCGAGACACCGGGTCCCTGCGCTCTGATCCTCACCCGCCAGAAGCTGCCGGTGCTCGAGGCGACCGTCGAAGGGGCGCTCGAGGGTGTCGCCCGCGGCGCCTACGTCCTCGTGGACGGCGGCGCCGAGCCAGAGATCATCCTGCTCTCCACCGGCTCCGAGATCGCCCCCACGCTCGATGCGGCGGCGGAACTCGCCGCCGAGGGCCGGTCGGTGCGCGTCGTGAGCATGCCCTCCTGGGAGGCCTTTGCCGCTCAGCCGCAGTCCTACCGGGACGAGGTGCTGCCGCCGTCCGTCCGCCGACGACTCGCCGTCGAGGCCGCGGCCACCCTCGGCTGGGAGCGCTGGACCGGCACCGAGGGCGACGTGCTCGGCCTCGACCGCTTCGGCGCTTCCGCCCCCTACAACGACCTGGTCGAGAACCTGGGGCTGAACGCGACGGCGATTGCGGCACGCGCGCGGCGGCTGCTGGACGGCTGATCGAGGGCGTCGGCCCGGGCTCTTCCCCCCGGCGCAGTGAACCGGGGCCGAAAAGCTGTTCTAGTTCTAGTGGTTGTCGCCCACGTCTTCTGGCTGCTCTTCGCCCTCTCGTGGTGCATAGAGCCCAGCTTCATCGACGAGCAAGTCCCAAGAAGTCACCCTTCTTATCCGCTGCGCGCCGCGCCCCCTGCACTGGATCGCAGCGGGTGTTCCACAGGGCCGGCGAGACCATTCCTAGCACCAGGCTCCAAACGCCCGAAGCGCTCAGCCCGAACTGAGTTTCTTTCAGGGCGCGCGCTAAGTCTTCCGGCGTCGGCACCAGCACTGCCAGTGTCCAGCCGCCCGTGTAGAGGAGCAGGCCTACAAGGGCAGCGCGGAACACGACGTGGTAGCCGGACTCTCTGAGCAGGCCAAACCGCGTTGCGTTGCTGAGTCGCAGCACCTAGTACCCGGCAAGCGCCGGGACGAAGAGATCGAGGCTCACGACTCACACCGGCCGCGGGCTAGGCCGCCGGCTACTTCTTCTCCGCAACCCGAGTCTTCTTGGCGACCAGCGAACCCTTGCCACCGGGCCGATCTAGCCGCGGAAAACCGACCGACACCGATTCGAGCGTCGCCTGGACCTTCTTGCTCCGTCGCAATTCGTTCACGTCAAAGTAGCGGGTGCCGTCGCTCGTTATCCGAACCTTCGCCATCTTCCACTTCTTTGCTGCGTTTCGCCCCTCCGGGGGCTCTGATCTTGGCGGAGTATAGCCCCCGAACCGGTTCGGGCCGCAGGAGTCAACAACGCGAAGCTAGTAGCGCCGGCCCAAGCGATCCGACAACCACGCCCCCGCCACCAACAGCCCGAACACCAACGGACCGAGATTCACTGAACCAGCCTCAGAGTCGGGGCGGCACCAGCCGTCCCCGCGTGAGTATCCAACTGCGCCAGCGAGCGACCGCCGCTTCATCGCCCTTCGCCCAAGTCCGCGCTTCGCCCAACTCGTTCATCGAAACACCGGTCGCCGTTTCGGAAGTCCGCGACCCCTCGGAGGCCTTGCCCTCTATACATCTTGAGTGAACATTCTTCAGATCTGAGCTTAGCCTTTCCAAGCTCTAGACGTTGTTGCTGTGCGACCTTGGCAGCAGTCTCACAAACTCCTCAAACGGCAACACATCCACGCCATCGATCCGCTGCGGCCTGGCGCCCAGGTAGACGACGATCCGGCGTTTCAGGCGGTCGTTCCGTTGGGCCAGGGAGCGGAAGCCGCGAACGACGGACCGGTCGGCGCGACGACTGGCCTTGACTTCGATGCCCCAGAGTTCGCGGCCCACCTCGACGACGAAGTCGACTTCGGCGCCGTGGCGGGTCCGGTAGCGGTAGAGCGCCGCTTCGGGCCAGAGAGTGCCGAGGCGGCGGTGGAGCTCGTAGGCCACCAGGTGTTCGAGCAGTAAGCCGCGTTCGTCGTCCAGCGGGCGGTCGAGCGGACGGCGCAGCAGAGCATTCCGCACGCCGAGATCGAACAGGAAGAGCTTGCCGTGGCGCACGGGGGACGAGCGGTCGGCGCCGCTCCAGGCGGGTACGCGGAACGCGACCAGGGTGTCCTCGAGGACGTCCACGTAGCGGCGCGCGCTCTCATACGGGATGCCGGCGTCCTTGCACAGGGAACGCTCCCGGTTCCGCTAGCCCAGCAAACTACTCCGGCAGGCTGAACGCGAGGTACTCGCCCCCCGAGGGCCCGCCCGTCCGGCCGCCGCCCGCGGCAATCGCCACGTACTGCTTGCCGCCTGTGCTGTAGACCGCCGGGGTCGCGTAGCCCGCCGCGGACAGCTTGGTCTCCCAGAGGATCTCGCCGTTCCGGGTGTCGTAGGCGCGGAACTTCTCGTCGGGCGTTGCGCCGATGAAGATCAGGCCGGACGCGGTGACCACCGGGCCGCCGTAGTTGACGGCGCCGAAGCCGAGGCCGGGGTGCGAGGGATAGTCGCCGAAGGGCACCTTCCACGCGATCTCGCCGGTCGAAAGATCGATCGAGTTGAGCGTGCCCCAGGGCGGCGAGTTGCCGGGCAGGTTCTCGTGGTCGCGGAGGTAGATGTATCCGCCGAGCACGTAGGCGACTTCGCCTCTGGGTTCGTCGACCTCGGGCTCCGGATCGAGGATGTACGCCTCGATGGCGCCGAGCTCGACCCCGTTGAGATGATCGAAGCCCTCCATGCGGCCGCTGCCCTCGCGGACAATGCGGCGAATCTCGGCAAGCTCCATGCGATCGCCGACGCCGAGCAGGGGGGCCGCCATGTCGGTGCCCTCGAGCTTCAGTCCGTGGCAACGGCCGCAGTGGCGCGCGTAGGTGCCGTACCGGCTGAAACCGACGGGCACCTCGGTGAGATTCAGAATGCCGGCAACGTCGTTCGCATTGACGATCAGGTGGTTGGTATTCGGGTCGAATGCCGAACCGCCCCACTCGCCGCCGCCGTCGTACCACGGCATGAAGAGCACGGTGCCGACCTTGGGCGGCGCCCAGGGCCGAAGATCCCAGTCCTTGATCCGCTCCTCGACGAACTTTCGCGCCTCCGGGGTGCGGTTCGTGATCTCGAAGTCCTGGCGGCTGACGACCACAGCCGAAAGCGGTTGATTCGGCGCCGTCACCTCTCCTGGCAGGGTGCTCGGGATCGGTGTCTCGATCTCGTAGACGGGATACATCGACTCGCCGGTCTCGCGGTCGAACACGAAGAGCTGCCCAGTCTTCGTGGTGATCGCCACCGCGTCGATCACACGGCCGTCGCGTTCGAGCTGGACCAGGGTCGGCGGCGAGGGGTTGTCCTTGTCCCAGAGGTCGTGGCGGACGACCTGGAAGTGCCATCTGAGTTCGCCGGTTCGCGCGTCGACAGCCACCAGGGAGTCGGAGTAGAGGTTGTCGCCAAGCCGGTTCGCGCCGTAGAAGTCGGGAGTGGCCGACCCGGTCGGCGCGAACAGGCGCCCGCGTTCCTCGTCGAGCGCCATGCCGGACCAGACATTGGCGCCGCCCGCCCGTTCGAGCGATCCTTCGCCCCAGGTGTCGGAGCCGGGGTCGCCGGGGGCCGGAATCGTGTCGAACTGCCACACCGGGCTGCCGTCCACAGCGCTGAACGCCCGGATCGAACCGGGGAACGCGTTCGCGTCCTCGTTGGTCGAGAAGCCGAAGATCAGCTTGTCCTCGAACACGACGCCGGGCACGGTCACGTAGATGCGTCCGTCCCGATCGACGGCCGGCGTCAAGTCCATGCCGCCGCCATCGCCGAAGTTCTCGACCGGCTGCCCGTCCGCCGCGTTGAGCGCGATCAAATAACTGCCGTGAGTGAAGAACAGACGCTTGTCGTCGCCCTTCTCCCACCACATCAGTCCCCGCTGGGCGTTGCCGGGAAGGCCGAGGTCGGAGCGCCAGATCTCCTCGCCGGTCGCCGCGTTCAGGGCGAATGCTTCGAGCTGCGGCGACAACCCGTAGAACACCCCGTCGATGACCAGGGGGCTTGTGTACATCGTCGCGCCGGCCCCCCGGGGCTCGCCGGAGTCGTACACCCAGGCGACTTCGAGCTGACTGACGTTGTCCCGGTTGATCTCGGTCAGCGGGCTGTAGTGCCGGCGGCCCGAGTCGCCGAGATAGACGGGCCAGTCCTCATCGGTTGGACCGCAGCCGATGATCAAGAACGCCACCAGGAAGGGCGCGGCGAGGTTCAAGGCCGGTCGAGCGGATCGCATGGCGAGCAATCGTACTTTGCCTGCCCTCGGTTCCCATTCTCAGTGCCGGCCTGTATCCTGAGCGGTACAAGACTCCAACATTGTTTGAAGGGGAGCGCCCGATGAAGAGACTGAACCTCGTCTTCTCCACCTTCCTGCTGGCGACGGCCGCCGGCGCGCAGGATCCGCCGAACATCGTCCTGCTGTTCGCCGACGACCTCGGCTACGGGGCCGTTTCGGCCTACGGCGGCGCGAGCATCCCGACACCGAACATCGACTCGATCGGCGAGCAGGGAGTGCGCTTCGTCTCCGGCTACATGACCGCGCCGGTTTGCAACCCGTCGCGCAACGGCCTGATCACCGGCCGCTACCAGCAGCGCTGGGGCAAGGAGCTGAACTCCCAGACCGTGCCGCCGATCGGCGCCGCTCGCGGGACGCTCGGCATCCACCACCGAACGATTGGCGACGCGCTCCAGTCCGCCGGCTACACGACCGCGGCGATCGGCAAGTGGCAGCTCGGGATGAGACGGCTCCTCCACCCGCTCGACCGTGGCTTCGACTACTTCTACGGCATGCCCTCGGGCATGAACTACGTCGACCCGACCTGGCCGGGTGCTCACGCGCTGGAGATGAAGCCGGTAGTACGGGGAAACCCGGACCGCATCGTCGCCATGTTCAAGGGCCGTGAGGAAGACGAACTCAAGGAGTACCAGACGACGCAGCTCGCCCGCGAGGGTGTCGAGTTCATCGATCGGAACAACGACCGGCCCTTCTTCCTCTACCTCCCCTTCTACGCGGTGCATGCTCCGATGCAGGTGATGGACGAGCACTACCAGCGCTTCCCGGACTTCGACGACCAGAGCCGTCGCATCTACGCCGGCATGGCCAGCGCGCTGGACGATGCCGTCGGCATGGTCCTCGCCAAGCTCGAGGAGCATGGACTTACAGGCAACACCCTGGTCATCTTCACCGCCGACAACGGCGCGATGGTGACCCATGACACCGAGCGGATCCACAACAGCCCCCTGATCGGCCACAAGCGGAACCTGTACGAGGGCGGCATCCGGGTGCCCTTCCTGATGCGCTTCCCGGGCCGCATCCCGGCCGGCACGGTCTACGAGCCCCCGATCAGCTCGCTCGACCTCTTCGCCACCTCGGCGAGCCTGGCGGGAGTGCCGAACGTAGAGCGCTACCAGCTCGACGGTGTCGATCTGTTGCCGTACCTGTCCGGCGAGCGGGAAGGCGCGCCGCACGAGTACTTGTTCTGGCGCTCGGGGCCGAACGCCGCGGTCCGGCACGGCGCCTGGAAGCTGCTCATGGCGGGCGATCGGGTGCGCCTCTACGACGTCGACCGGGATCCCGGCGAATCCGAGGATCTCTCCGCCGCGAACCCGGAGGTCGTGGCGGCGCTCAAGGAGGCGTTCGCGCGCTGGAACGAGGAGATGGAGGACGGCCGGATGTCGCCGCCCGCACGCCGCGCGACGACGAACTACAACGGCGACTCGATCGAGTGGCACATCTGACCCCCCTCTACTCGGTTTCCGTGCTCTCGCTGGCGACGCGCGCACCGCGCTGCACCTGACCCCAGCGCTCGAGGTCGAGGACGCTCGAGCCCAGGGAGCCGGCCGAGAAGGGCAGCAACATGGAGAGCGGTTCGTCGTTCAGCAGGACGCCGTCTTCAACCCGGTAACCCTCCGCACGGTTGGGGACGATCGGGCCATTGTAGAGGTTGGGCCGAGGAGAACACCCGCGACGCGATCTTCCAGGGGATGCGGCGCAAGGAGACCTACGCCACCTCCGGCGCCCGAATCCGGCTCCGGTTCTTCGGCGGCTTCGGCTACGACGGCCTCGATGCCGCGAGCGCGGACCTGACTGCTCCTTCAGCGACGACGTGGGCGCCGGCGAACTCGCGGTCGTCTGGGAGGACCCGGCTTTCGACCCGGCCATGGACGCCGTCTACTACGTGCGGGTGCTCGAGAACCCGACCTGCCGGTGGACCACATGGGACGCGCTGCGGGCGGGCGTCGAACCCCGCGGCGGTGTCGCGCTGACGATCCAGGAACGCGCCTGGTCGTCGCCGATCTGGTACTACGCGCCGCGGTAGCGAGGGGATGGCCTTGGTGGGCCGTGAGGGGATCGAACCCCCGACCCTTGGATTAAAAGTCCACTGCTCTACCAACTGAGCTAACGGCCCGGCGCAGTATACGTCCGCGCTACGCGCCGACGGCCTTGCGCACCATCGAGAACCGGTCCCCCAGCCATCCCTCGAGCCGCCCGCCGCCGCTGACGACGGTCTCCTCCCGCCGCGGGCCGGAGGAGATGAGATCCGCGCTCGCGTCGAGTTCCTGTTCCAGGAAGTCGATGTAGTCGAGCGCGGCCTGCGGCAGCTCGCTGCGGTCGAGGACCCGTCGCGTGTCCTGCTTCCAGCCGGGGAAAGTGCGGTAGACGGGCTCGGCGCCGGCCAGACGCGAGGTCACGGCTGGCAGATCCCGGACCACCTCGCCGCCGATCCGGTAGGCGACGCAGACCTTGAGTTCGTCGAGCTCGTCGAGCACGTCGATCTTGGTCAGCGCCAGGCAGCGGGCGCCGTTGACGCGGGCGGCGTGGCGCAGGACGACCAGGTCGAGCCAGCCGCAGCGCCGGGGTCGACCGGTCGTGGTGCCGAACTCGTGACCGCGGTCGCGGAGGTGAGCGCCGGCGTCGTCCAGGAGCTCAGTGGGCATCGGCCCCTCGCCGACCCGGGTCGTGTAGGCCTTGACCACCCCGATCGCGCCGTCGATCGCCGTTGGCGGCACCCCGCTGCCCACGGCCGCTCCACCGGCCGTGGAGTTCGAGCTCGTGACGTAGGGGTAGGTTCCGTGGTCGACATCCAGCAGAGCGCCCTGCGCGCCCTCGAACAACACCCTGCCTCCCCGCCCGATCAGATCGTTCAGTTCGACCGACACGTCGCATAGGTAGGGCGCCAGGCGCTCCGCCCAGCCGGCGAATTTCGTCTCGGCGTCCTTCGGGTCCAACTGTGCTCCTTCCGCTGCGGCCCGCTCGAAGTCGGCGACGCGCACGATCTGGCGGTGCAGCATCTCCTCGCCTCCGGCGGCGAGCTCCGCCAGGCGGATGCCGGTGCGGCTGACCTTGCTCTCGTAGGCCGGACCGATGCCCTTGGCGGTGGTGCCGATGCGGTCCGCGCCCCGCGCCTCTTCACGGATGTGATCGAGAGCGACATGGACCGGCGTCAGGGCGTGGGCGCGGTCGGACAGCCGCAGCCGCCCGGAAGTTTGGACGCCGCGTTGCTCGAGTTGGGTGACCTCGCGCAGGAAGGCGTCCGGGTCGATCACCATCCCGTTGCCGAGGTAGCAGGCCATGCCCGGGTGCAGGATGCCGGACGGGATCAGGTGCAGGGCGAAGTGCTCGTCGCCTTCGCCGCTGCCGAACTTCACCGTATGGCCGGCATTGTTGCCGCCCTGGAAACGGACCACGGCGTCGAAGGCGGGGCACAGAAGGTCGATGATCTTCCCCTTGCCCTCGTCGCCCCACTGCATGCCGACGACGACTACGTTGAACGCGACTGTCACGAATCCCTCGCTAGTCCCATGACCGACCCTGCGCCTCAAAAGTCGCCAAGTCCGGCTCCTTCCAGCAACTCGTGTTTCGCCCCCATCGCGCCGACGCGGGGGAGCGCGACCCTAGCAGCGACGCGCTGCCGTATCATCCGGGTTTGTGCGCGAAGGTCCGCAGGCGGCCCCGGCAAGCGGTGCGACCCTCGCCGTCTGGCGGCGCGACTCGACAATCGGCCTGTGGTCCGGTGCGTTGCTGTTCGGGGGGCCCATCTCGGTCGCCCACCTTCTGCACAACCGGGTCGAGAGTCCGGTCACGGCGCTCGCGTCGCTGGTCCTGTTTGCGCTGCTCTACGGCTGCGGGGTCGGAGCGGTGCTGGGCGCTCTCGGCTGGCTGTTGCGGGTGGCGGCGTTCCCCCGCTTCAGGCTCACCGGCGACCCGGTGGTCTGGGCCGCTTGCCTCCTGAACCTGGCCGTCTTTCAACCGGTCGTCTTCTACGGCCTGACCTACGAGCAGGTTCCCTGGTTCGAGCCGCGGACATACGGCGCCATGGCGGTGTTCCTGATCGCCGCCGGCATCGTGCTGGGCAGCGTCGTCTGGCTGGCGACGCTGATGGTCGCCGCCGGTGTCCGGCGTCTTGCGGCCGGCGGACAGCTTCGGCGGCTCGTGGCCGCTGCCGCGGCAGTCCTCGTGGCCGTTCACGTGGCGCTGCCGATCGCGTTCCGGCTCCTGGCCGAGACGAACGCGGCGCCGTTCGACCCGGCGAAGCTGGTTGCCCATCCCGCGCCGCCGGTTGCGCTGTTGGGCTTCGACGGCATGGACCCGGATCTTCTTCTGGAGCTGATCGACGACGACCAGTTGCCGAACCTGGCCGACTTCGTCGAGAACGGGACCCTCGGCCGTCTCGAAACGTTCCCCGGCGCCAACTCGGCCGTGATCTGGGCCTCGCTCTATACCGGCGAAGCGCCCGACCGCCACCGCGTCCACGACTTCTACCGCGTCCGCTTTCCCGGTTCCGGCGCCGGACTGTTCCCGGTCCACCGCACCTATTTCAAGGAGTTGGTCGATCTCCTCGCCTGGGCGCCTGGGATCTCGCGGCGCTTCGTCAACCGCCTCGATCTGCCGTCGCCACCCGTCTGGGAGATCGCGGACCGGGCGGGTGTTCCGACCGCCGTCGTCGACGGCTACTTCTACTCCTTCCCCGCCCAGCCACAGCTCGATCCGGGAAGCCGACTGCTCGCCTACGGCTTGAACGACACGCTGGCGAGTCCTGGGAACGCGGGCGTCTCGCCCGCATCTGGCGCGGAGTCTTCGCTCTCGACGACCAGGGCCTGGTTCGCCCAGCCGCCCGATCTGCCCCCGGAAGTCGAGGCGGCGGCGGCCGGCCAGCCGGACCTCGCGTGGCAAAGCCGGGCGGCCGTGGCGCTGCTCGAAGGCCGTGCGCGCCGCGGCCAGGTGCCGCCCCGCTTCTTCAGTCTCTACACCCACGAGCCGGACACCGTTTCGCACCAGCGCTGGCGCTGGTCCGAGCCGGAGCGGTTTCCCTTCGTGTCGCCGACCGGCATCGACGACCACGGCGAGGCGGTGGCGGATGTCTACCGGCGGATCGACGCCCTGGTCGGCGAGCTGCGGCGCGCCCTCGGCCCCGAGACGGTCTTCGTGATCGCCTCGGACCATGGCCAGGCGCCGACCTTCGTCCATCGTCTCTACACTCAGCACCGGCACGGGCCGGACGGCGTTCTGCTGCTCCACGGGCTCGGCGTCCGCCGCGGTCACCGGCTCGACAGCAGCCAGGTGCTGGATGTCTTCCCAACCGTCCTGGCACTGCTCGGCCTGCCCGTACCGGCCGATGCCGAGGGCAGGGTGCTCGCGGAGGCGTTCGAGGTTCCTGCCGACCTCGACTCCAGTGCCCGGATCGCGACCTACCGCGGCGCCTGGCAGCCCGTCAACACGGTCGGCGGTCGCGACGTCGAACGCACGCGTAAGGAGATCGAGCGCCTCAAGGCGATGGGCTACCTGTAGCTGACCGCTTCGGTTGGGTGAAGCGGTCGCCGTCCTTCGTTTCGCGCAGAATAGGCCCATGTCCACCGTCCGGCAGGCACTCGAGCAACTCGACCGCGAGGGGGCTGGGAAGTCCATGATGGACCTTGCCGCCGAGTTCTACCCGATCCGCCGCAGCCTGACCGGCGACGGCGTCCGCGCCACGCTCGAGCGGATCGGCCGGCGGATCCCGCTCCAACTACACGAACTCGCCACCGGCACGAAGGTGCTCGACTGGACCGTGCCGCGCGAGTGGAATCCGCGCGCGGCCTGGATCCGGGATCTCTCGGGGCGCCGGATCGTCGACTTCGCTGATCACAACCTGCACCTCGTGGGCTACAGCGTCCCGGTCCACCGCCGGATGACGCTCGACGAGCTGCGTCTCCACCTGCACAGCCTGCCGGAGCAACCCGACCTGATCCCGTACCGCACCTCCTACTACGAGGAGGGATGGGGCTTCTGCATGCCCCACCAACTCCTCGAATCTCTCCCGGACGGGGAGTACGAAGTGTTCATCGACGCCTCGCTCGAAGACGGCTCGATGACCTGGGGCGAGTGCCTGCTGCCGGGGTCAAGCGCCGAAGAGGTGGTGATCTCCAGCCACGTCTGCCATCCCCAACTGGCCAACGACAACCTCTCCGGGATCGCGGTCGCGGTCCATCTCGCGGAGGCCCTGGCCGACGTCTCGGAGCGCCGCTACAGCTACCGCTTCCTGTTCGCCCCGGGCGGCATCGGCGCGATCGCCTGGCTGGCGCAGAACCGGGAGCGTCTGGACGTCTTCCGCCACGGCCTCATTGCCGCCAACCTCGGCGACGCGGGGGGCTTCCACTACAAGAAAAGCCGCCGCGGCGACAGCGAGATCGACCGCGCCGTGGCCGCGGCCCTGAGCGGGCTGGGCGAGGAACTCGCCACCGAGGACTTCTTCCCCTTCGGCTACGACGAACGCCAGTACTGCTCCCCCGGCTTCGACCTGCCGGTCGGTGTCTTGACCCGCACCCCCTGGGGCCGCTATCCCGAGTACCACACCTCCGCCGACGATCTCAGCTTCATCGGCGCCGAAGCCCTCGCCGGTTCGCTCGCCGCCTACCTGGCGACCGCCGCCGTGCTGGAGGAGAACACCGACCAGACTGGCAGGGAGGTCCGATCCGCTCCGACCCGGAGTCGTCGCTTCGTCGCTCGCACTGACGCCCAGGACCGCCGATACCGCAACCTGGAGCCCTTCGGCGAAGCCCAGCTCGGCCGCCGCGGGCTCTACGGGGGCCTCGGCGGCGCCGGCCGCAAGGAGCGGGAGATTGCCATGTTGTGGGTGCTCAACCAGAGCGACGGCGAGCACTCCCTGCTCGACATCGCGGAGCGCTCGAGGCTACCGTTCGACGTGATCAGCGAGGTGGCGGAGGTTCTGCGTGAGGCGGGGTTGCTGGAGGCGGCGGACTAGGGCTCCACGACCCTCATCGGCAGCCGTAGCGGCGCCACGCCGCGGCTCGCAAACCAGGCGACCTGCTCGTAGACCAGGTCGATCTCGAGCGTGTAGTCGCCTGCTGCGTCCGGTGCGCGGACCGGCAGGGCGATCGTCTCGAAGGCGCCCGGGCTCATGCGCGGCAGCAGGCTGCGCGGGCCCTCCGGGCCGACCTGGGGGCCGGCTTCCGCGCCGTCGCCTTCCGCGGCCACGATTCCTTGACGCCAGCGGGCACCCAGGTTGACTCCCACGGCGCCCTGGCGCTCCCACGCCACGTTCGACTCGTTGCTCACCCCTATCGGAAGCTGGACTTCGGCGCCTGCCTCAAGCGTTGCCGGCACCAGGCCCACGGTGCCGATCCGGGCCGCAAAGACATCGGCGTTCAGATGCTCCTCGCTACCCAGGATCCGCAACTCGGCGCCGAGGTAGAAAGTCTCCTCGGTCTCCTGGTTCCAGGCGTAGACGGCGCACGGGGCGGGCGGCCGGACCTTGGTCCACTTGGTCGGCGCGCCGCGGGCTGTCTCGACCCTCAGACGGTGGACATAGCTCCGATGGCCGTCCCGCCGTCTCACCTTGTGGGGCTTCCCGGAGCGGAGCGTCACCCGTTGGGCCCGGTCGGCTTCGGTCACCTCCACGTCGACCCTGGCGCCGCCGTCGAGGCGCAGCCGCAGGGTGTTCGGAGCGACCGGCGAGGAGACGCCGAGCACCAGGCTGTCGAATCGCTGCCGGGACTCGATCAGGATCTCGCTCGGGCCGCGGGCCGCGACCCACCAGGACCCGCCTCGCGCCAGCACCCGGTCCGCCCGTCCCATGACGGACATGCCGGCCGCCGCCCTCCTCTCGTAGCCGGGCACGTTGCGCAGCGAGAGTTCGAGCGGCAGGTAGCGGAGCGGTGCGTTGCGGGTGTGCGCCTGCAGCGTCGGCGCGGGCACGGTGACGCCGAAGGGCGCCAGCACCATGGCGCCGGCGAACAGCCCGGCCGCGGTGAAGCCCGCCGGCAGCGTCCAGGGCGGGATCCGGCCCGGGACCAGGAACAGGAAGGCCGGGACGACGCTGACGAAGTAGCGGTTGCCGACGAAGCCGCCGCCGCCCTGCCAGTTCCAGCCGATGAAGAGCAGGAAGTAGCCGGCGACCGCAACCAGGGACAGGAGCAGCAGCCAGCGGTCCCGGTCGCGGCGACCGCCGAGCAGGAACAGAGCCAGGGCGATGCCGGTGAAGGGGTGGTAGGGCAGCAGGCCGGCGTGCCGGCCGACCAGGAAGTAGCCGATGTTCTCGACCACCTGCCCCACAGACTGGCGCGGGATGCGGAACAGCCACGTGAACGCGTTGCCGGTCGGGGACTCGGGAATCGCGTTCGCACTCGTCGAGCCGGCGGCCGGTCCCGGCTCGCCGGCGCTTTGCGCCTCCTCGATCCGGCGCGCCTCGATGATCTCGGGCGGCCAGTCGCCGGGCTCGCACACCCGCACCGCGGCCCGCACGTCGGACCCGAGGTAGGGCAGGATCTGGCCCGTCATGCGCTGGGACATCGCCGCCAGCAGCGCCAGGGTGACGGCGAAACCGGCGGTCCAGACGGCGGCCGTCCGCCACTGCCGGCGCAGCAGGAAGGCGCCCGCGAGGGCGAGGGCGATGGCGGCGAACATCGGCTTGTTGTAGGTGGGGAGCGCGAGCAGCACGCCGGAGAGGGCGGTCAGCCACAGGGTGCGGCGGCGGTTCTCGAAGCCCCAGTACAGCGCGCCGAAGACGCCGAACATGTTGAACACCTCGGGCTGCAGCCAGAACACGTAGCGGGAGCATGCCGAGAGCAGCAACAGGCCGCAGGCAAAGGCGGCGGCAGTTGCGGGCGCGGTGCGGCGGGCGAGGAACACCGCGGCCAGCCACAGCATGGCGACGAACAGCGCCATGTTGAGGAACACCATGCCGTTGGCGCCGAAGAGCACAGCGAAAGGCGCGGCGAACAGCGGGTAGGCGAGCGGCTTGCCGTAGTGCGCGGTGCTCCAGCCGTCGGACGTCATCAGGATCAGGTTGTGGGTGGAGGCGAAGGGGAACTCCTCCAGCAGCCGGTCGCCGTCCGCCGGCAGGTAGCGCAGGTCGAAGTCGCGGGCGAGGCTCAGCGCCATCAGGTAGTAGGCCGGCTCGTCGGCCTTGAGCGTCGGCGGCTGGCCGGGTTTACCGATCGTGAGCGGGACGGTGAGCAGGAAGCAACTCAGAGCGGCCAGGGTCACGACCGTGGGCCGGCTTTTGAACAGTCCCTCGCGGCGCCGGAGCAGAGACCGGAGCCGCCTGGTCAACCCTGCGGCGCCCGCGGTCACGGTCGGACTCCGGGCGGCGTCCCGGACGCCGATCGCCAGCCGCCGGCCTCGGGCCAGTGCGCGCGCAGGAGACCCGAGGAGGGGTCCAGGTCGACGACGGGCGGTGTTTCCGATGGCGCCGCGAAGTCCACGGACGACCCGGGTCCGGCCGCAGTCCACGTTCGCGTCGTCCCACGAAGGAAGAGGAGCGTGTCACCGTTCCCGACCCACTCGGGGTAGAGCGAGTCGGGCGGCGCCGCCCACTTCTCGTCCCGCCACTCTCCCTGTTCGAACCGGGCCGTCCGCACCCGATAGACGCTCCCGTCGTAGCGGCTCCAGGCCACCGCGGCGCCGTCCGCGGTGACCAGCAGCCGGGGCGTGATGTCGGGCACCCGGTTGTCCGGCGAGACGCGGCCTCCGGCCCAGCTTCCGTCCGGCTGCCCTTGCCGCCAGACCAGATCGTCGTCGTTGCCGTCGAAGGCGGACCACACGAGCAGCCAGGAACCGTCGGCGAGGACCGCGGCGTCGAGTGCGGTCTGCGACCCGGGCCCGGCGCCGACGAGGCGGGTCGCCGGCTCGAACTTTCCGTCGCGGTAGGGAGACAGCCACACCTCCTGGGCGCGGGGCCGGGTTGCCTCGAGCCAGGCGAGTCCCTGCACGGGCCCCGCGCCGGCGGCCGCCAGCCAGCGCGCGGAGGCCATCTGGATCGCCCCGGTCGGGCGGTCGGGCGGAGGAAGAGCGCGGATCTGGCCGTCGCGGCCGCGGTGGAGCCTGAGGCGGGGTCGGTTCCTGTCCACGGCGACTCCCGCTACCGCCCATTCCTGCACGCCGTCGGGGTCGCGGCCGAGCAGCACCAAATCGTCGTAGCGGACGGACGTCACCGGTGGCGGCGTCGCCGGCAGTTCCACTGCCTGGTCGGGGCCCAGCCACAGGGTCGGGCGCCCGGCCGTCGCCTCCAGGTGAGCCCAGTCCTGTCCCTGATAGGCGGTCAGCCCGTCGGCGGCGAGACCCGGCGGGAACCCGGCGCTCCAGGCAAGGAACGCCAGCGTCAGGCAGAGCGGCCTTCGCATCGGCCTCAGCTTACCGGGCAGCAGGCCGGTAAGCTCCGCGCGTGTCGAGATTTGCCGAGCGGATCGTGGTGGTGGCCGGCGCCACGGGAGCGATCGGCGGCGCCGTCGCTCGGCGGCTGGCGGCGGAGGGCGCTTCCCTGGTGCTCCTGAGTCGGGACGAGGCGCGTCTGGCGGCGACCGCCGGCGAACTGGAGGGCGCGGATGGCGTCATCCGAACCGTCGCCGGCGACCTGACCGAAGCCGCGGTGAGCGACGCCGCCGGGGCGGTCTCGGAGTCGCTCGGCGACGGCATCGATCTTCTGGTGCATGCCGCGGGCGCCTTTCGCGCGGGCGCCTTCGAGACGGCGCCGGCCGGTGACCTCGACCTCCAGCTCGCGGTCAACGCGCGCGCTCCCTACCTCTTGACCCGGCGGCTGCTTCCCGGTCTCCGCCGGCGCGGCGGCCTGGTCGTGTTCGTCAACTCGACGGCGGGGCTTGTGGCCGGGGCGGGGAGCGCCGCGTATGCCGCCAGCAAGCACGCCTTGAGGGCCCTGGCGGATGCCCTGCGCGCCGAGGTCAACGCGGACGGCGTTCGCGTGCTGAGCGTCTACCCCGGCCGCACCCGGAGCCGGATGCAGCAGGACGTCTGTCGCAGCCTGGGGCAGCACTACGACGCGGAACGCTTCCTCGACCCGGTCGACGTCGCGTCGGCGATCGTCGAGGCCGCGGCGCTGCCGCCGTCGGCCGAGGTGGTCGACCTGCGGCTCCGGCCCGCCCTCAAACCGCGGCTCTGAGCCGCTGGCGCGCCCAGGAGCGCGTCGCGGCCGGCACTCAGGGCGTTCGCTTCCTCGGCGAGGTGACCACGTACCCTAGCGCCTTCAGCCGCTCCAGTTCCTCCGGTGTGATCTCCGGTTCGCCGCGCTCGGCCAGCAGGGCCGCCCGGTCCACGCCGTTCGCCGACAGCCAGCGACTCTGCAGGCGGCGTGCGAAGTCGTCTTCGGCGGGAATGGGCTGGACCGTTCCGTCCGCGGACCACTCGAACGACTCGAGTTGAGGCCGGGTCCCCGGTGCGCCCATCAGCGGTGGGGCTGCCTCGAACTGCCGCTCGAGCCGGGCTACGAGCTCCTCGGGTTCCTCCGCCAGCGGCGCCGGCGGTTCGCCGTCCGCTAGCGCCAGCATCGCGTCGTAGTAGCGGTCCTCGGCCGGCGCGAATCGGCTCTTCCAGAGCAGTTGGCGCCCCTCCTCGACCAGGGACAGGTGATTTGTGCCGTTGCCCACGTAGAGCTCCGACAGCGCGCCGGCAGGGCTCGGCTCGAACAGGCTCGGCGGACTGCCCGGCGGCGGCGTCCCTCCCGCGGCCGCGATCAGGGTCGAGAAGAGGCGATAGTTGGCGACCACAGGTCCGGGGTCGAGCGGCTGGGTCCAGCCGGCCGGCAGCTTGACGATCAGCGGCACCTCGATCAGCACCCGGTGCAGGCTGTTGCCGTGCAGGACCTGGCCGTTCTCGCCGAACTCCTCGCCGTGGTCCGAGGTCACGGCGATCAAGGCGTCGTCGAAGTGCCCGCTCTCGCGCAGCGCCTCCAGCATGGCGCCGACCTGGGCGTCGGCGTAGGCCGCGTTCAGTTGGTAGAGCTGCCAGGCGCGCTCACGGTGATCCGGGTCGAGGGGGATGTCCGGATCGGCGAACGGCCTCATCTGCAGGGGCGTGATCCGCTCCGGCAGGTCGTCGCGCGGCGCCGTCAGGCGGTCGAGGTACGGAGCATGGAGGAGGTAGGGCGCGTGCGGGGGCAGCACGTGCATCCAGACGAACTGGGGTCCCCCGTCCAGGGCGCGGAGAATCTCGGTCACGCGCTCCATCCGGGTCACCGGGCCGAAGCGTTCGAAACCGCGAACGTAGCCGAAGGTTTGGGTGAGCCAACTGTTCGAGCGGAAGGCCGCGTTCTGGAAACCCAGATCGCGCAGGATCTCCGGCAGGGTCGGCAGGTCGTCCCGGAGACGAGCGCGCGCGCTGTGCCAACTGCCATGCCGCCAGGGTTGCCGTCCGGTGAAGAGCGATGCCATGGACGGCACCGTCCAGCTCGAACTCGCAATCGCTGTGCCGGCCCAATCCGCGTCGGTGGCCAGACGGTCGAGGTGCGGCATCAGGCCGCTCCCGACCAGGTCGGCGCGCAGCGCGTCGACCGTGATCAGGACGATCGGCCCGCGGTGGACCGGCGGCGCTTCGGAGCAGCCGGTGGCCAGGGTCGCGACGGCCAGAACGCCGGCAGCGATGCGGGTTCCATCCGTGCGCCCGATGACGGGCGCACGGACTGGTTCGCCCGTGGCGCGGAGCGCCACGGGGGTTCCGGCCGGGCGTCGCCTCATGCCGGCTACCTTATGGCGGACGGTCGCCCCTTACTGAGGCAGGAGCTCGACGTGGAGGTCCGACCAGGCCCAGCCGGGCTGGGCCGGTTCGTTGTCGTACTCGCCGCGGAAGCCGAAGCCGACCGCGATCCGTTGCCCCGGCGCGAAGGGAATCGCGGAGATGTTCGGCTGGCCAACGGAACGCATGACCTCGGCGCCGTTCGAATCGGTCAGGGACAGGACGATCTGGCCGCCGGCGGCGTCGAAGTCGAACATGACGTCATAGGTCTCGTTGGGCCGCATCAGGTGAGGCGTCGCCACGCGCTGCTTGTTGACGTGGTTGATTCCCCAGTCGGTGCGGTAGAACACCTGGGCCGGCCCACCGGGTCCCTTGGCGATGCCGAACCCGAACAGGTCGACGTGCTTCTCGCGCGCCAGCCAGAACAGGTTCTGGTTGCGCGACGAAACCCGGTTCCAGCCGCCGTGATGGACCTTGAAGCGGAAGACCGCCCGCTGGTAGGAGCCGGGCGGTGTGTTCAGTCGCCTCTCGAAACTGGGCTGGGCGTTCGTGGCGCGGTGGAAGGTGCCTTCGAGATCCATGCACACCCAGCCCGAGGTGCAGGAACTGGACACTGGAGGAGGCGGGTCCGGATCCGGTGTCGGCGGCTCGCCGTAGCCCGGCGGTCGGAGCGCCGAGGCGCCGCTCTGGGATGGTTGCAGGACAGTCAGCAGGTCCGCATCGTCATCGGCGACCAGTCCGGCGACATAGAAGTTGTCGGCACAGCTTGTGGAGATCGTGTAGTGATCGCCGAGATCGATGCCGACCACCTTCAGCACATCGGTGACATAGGTCAGGGACAGCGGCAGGTGGCTGAGGACCCGGGATTCCAGGGCCCAGTTGCCGTCGTGGCTGCGCACCCTGTGTTCGCAGGTGTTGCTGGAGTGGGACAGGTTGAGGATCGCGTAGTCCGAGCGGTCACGGCTGTCCCGCCGAATCCCGGACACGAAGGCCCAGGTTCCGCCGGGGACCATGTTGTCCGAGTCGACGATCGGGACCTGCTCTCGCAGACCCACCCGCCTGCCGCTCGAGTCCGTGGGCATCGTGTAGGCATGGAAGGTGAGTTCGCCGTGGGCGACGAGTTCGACCATCGAGGGGTCGTCACCGGCCAGGTTGCTGTACTGCATCGTGCGACCGGCGGGAACCGACATGCTGATCGGCGACTCGGGCCGCTGGGTGCCGTTGGTCCCGGAGGCGATGGGCAGAATGTCGAAGCTCTGACTCTCGTCCGTCGGATTGTGGACGCTGAGCAGGACTTCCTTGGCTTCGTCGTCGTGCGCGATCAGCACGTAGAACGTGTCCTGTGCGAACAGGGCAGCCGGCAAACCGACCAGAAGAGTCGCGAGGGCCATTGCCGCCACTCCTGGTTTGCCGATTGGCTTCGTCATCGGATTTCTCCCTTGCCTGTGGAGATCTCGCTGATACGTAGAAACATCCATAATAGCATATAAGTCGGTTGGAGGGAACCCGTTAGAAGGTCTCGATCCTTGCCTGTAACATTCCGAGCTTGACTGCCAACCGCTTCTCCGGGCGCCTCGGAACAGTCCCGCGGGCCGCCGCACTCGGCGCTGCGCTGCTCGCTCTGGGCGCGGTCGCGGGTGCCCAGACACCGAGTCATTGCAAGGCCTTCGGCGACAGCATCACGGCCGGTGCCGGTGACGATCCGGGGCGCGCCGAGGCCGGCTATCCGCCCCGTCTCGAAGCTCTGGCGCCCGGCCTGGTGGTCGATAACCGGGGCGTCGGCGCCGAGCGGACGCCGGAAGGTCTGGCCCGCATCGACGGCGTGCTGGCGGAGCCGGGGGACTGCCTGTTGCTGATGGAGGGCACGAACGACATCGGCCGCGGCATTTCGCCGGAGACCACCCTGTTCAACCTGGACCGTATGGCCGCCCGAGCAGCCGCCGCCGGCCGGACGCCGTACCACGCCACCCTGATTCCCCGCTTGCCGAATGCCCGTTTCGATCCGAACAACTGGCAGAACCAGGATCTGGTGCAGTCGATCCGGCGGCTGGCGGCGATTCGAGGCCGCGGCCTGGTCGATCCGTTTGAGCTCTTCAGTACGCGGAAGCGCCTGTTCCACGCGTTCTACTACGCCGGCATCGAGGATCCCGTCGGGCACCCGAACGGCGCCGGCTACGACCTCCTCGCCTCGGTCTTCGCCGACGTGCTCCAGGCTACGGACGCGGCGCCGCCCGTCCCGACACGGGTGATCCCGGCACACGGCGCCGAGGAGATTCCGCCCGCGAGTGCCCTGGAGGTCGAGGTGCGGGACTTCGGCAGCGCCATCGACACAGGTTCCGTGGTGCTCACGGTCGATGGCTCGCCGGCGCCGGCGCCTGGCGTCAGCGACGACGGACGTTGGCTGCGGTGGCGTTTCTCGCCGGCGGCGCCACTCGACGGCGTGGTGACGCTGTCCTTGCGCGCCAGCGATGCCGAGGGCAACGTCTACGACCGCATGGTGGGCCGCTTCCTGGTCGAGGGGGCCGTTCTGCCGCGGGGCGACATCGATCGGGACGGTCGCGTGGACGGCCGGGATCTGGTATTCCTGGGTCTCGCGTTCGGGGCGGCCTCGAGGTCCCGCCGCTTCGACGCCGATGCCGATTTCGACGGCAGCGGCCAGGTGGACGGCGAGGATCTGGCCATCCTCGCGGCGAACTTCGGCGCTGGTCTCTGAGAGCCAGGGGAGTGAACATGCAACTCGGCATCCTGGGCCTGCCCAAGGCCGGCAAGACGGCGCTGTTCAATGCGCTCACTGCCTCCCGGCAGGCGACCGGCAAGTTCCGGGCCTCGAACACCACGAACGTTGGAATCGCCCAGGTACGGGACCGGCGCCTGGAGAAGCTCCGGGATCTCTACCAGCCGCGGCGCTACGTGCCGGCGCAGGTCCGATGCGTCGATGTTCCCGGCATCGACCGGGGCCGGGGAGAGACCCTGGACCTGGCTGAACTGCGGATGATGGACGCCCTGGTCCACGTCGTGCGCGCCTTTGAGGACCCGGAACTCCTGCACCCGGCGGGTCGCATCGACCCGCAGCGCGACATCGCCACGATCGATCTGGAGCTGATTCTCGCGGACCACGAGGTGGTGGAGCGGCGACTGGAGCGTCTCGATCAGGCGCAGAAGAGAGGCCTCACCGACCTGGAGAAGCGGGAGCGCGCGATGCTGTCGGACCGCATTCTGCCGGCGCTCGAGGCGGAAACACCGCTGCGCCTCATGGACCTCGACGCGGAGGACGAGAAGCGGCTGCGCGGCTACGGCCTCCTGTCCCGAAAGCCGATGCTGGTGGTGCTGAATGTCGACGAGGACGTGGCGGGCGACCCCGCTGCGGTGGCCGGGGTCGAAGCGCCGCCCGGGGCCGAACCCGGGTGGCGCGAAGCCGCGCCAGCCGCGAACCAGTCCGGGCGCTCGTCATCGAGCGCTCGGATGGACCTCCTTGCCGTGAGCGCTTGCCTGGAAGAGGAGATCTCCCGTCTCGACCTGGCCGATCAGGGCGACTTCCTGGCCGAAGCGGGACTCGACCAGCCGAGTGCGGTCCGGGTGGTGCAGGCGGGCTACGAGCTGCTGGGGCTGATCTCCTTCTTCACCGTCGGCGACGACGAGGTCCGCGCGTGGACCATCCGCCGGGGCAGCGCGGCGGTGACCGCGGCGGGCGCCGTTCACTCCGACATCGAGCGTGGCTTCATTCGCGCCGAGGTGACCGGGTGGCAGGAACTGATCGACGCCGGATCGCTGGCCGTCTGCCGCGAACGCGCGACCCTGCGCCTGGAGGGCAAGGGGTACCGTGTGCAGGACGGCGAGGTCGTCCACTTCCGGTTCAACGTGTAGTCCGGCGCGAAGAGGTAACCTGCGCTGGATGGACCGGAGGGGACCTTTCCGGCTCGACGATCGCCGCATCGCCTTCCCTCCGCCGCGGTTGGCGGATCCAAGCGGCCTGCTCGCGGTGGGTGGAGGCCTCGAGCCGGAGCGGCTGCTCGCCGCCTACCGGTCCGGCATCTTCCCCTGGCCGCTGCTGGGTCCAGACGGGCCCATGCTGTGGTTCTCGCCCGATCCGCGTCTGGTGCTCTATCCGGAGCGGTTCAGAATGTCGCGCAGTTTGCGGCGCGAACTCCGGCGCGACCCGTTCGAGGTCGCGATCGACACGCGCTTCAGAGAGGTCATTGTGGCCTGCGCCGAGAACCCCCGTCCCGGACAGGAGGGGAGCTGGATCACAGATCCGCTGATCGACGCGTTCGAGCGCCTGCACCGGCTCGGCCACGCTCACTCGATCGAATGCCTCAAGGGCGGCGAGTTGGTGGGCGGCCTCTACGGGGTCTCGATCGGCGGAGCGTTCTTCGGTGAATCGATGTTCGCCCGCCGCTCCAACTCGTCCAAGATCGCGCTGGTTCACCTGGTTCGCCGCCTCGAACGGTGGGGCTACGCGTTCGTGGACTGCCAGCAGGTCACCGAGCATCTGCTCCGGTTCGGCGCCGAGGAGATCCCGCGCGGCCGCTTTCTGGACGAACTCGAAGCGGCTCTTAGGCTCCCCGGCCGTCCGGGTTCGTGGCGCTCCCCGTAGCTGCGGTCAGGAGTACGGTTCCAGTTGCGTCAACCGGGTGAGGACCGCGTTGGCGATCTGTGAGCCCACCTCCGCCTCGAAGACGAGAATGTCGCTTTCGGCGCCGTCGTAGGACTCGCTCCAGAGTACGGTTCCGTCCTCGGCCAGGAGCAGGCGGGCCCAGACCCGGAGGCGATCCTGCTCCCGCTGAACCCGGCCGTCGAGCAGGTAGTCGGCTGAAAGCCCGTTCGCTCCGCCGCCGGCGCTTGGGAAGGGTCGGGCGTCGTACGCGACGACCGCCAGCCGATCGCCCGCCTGCTGGCCGAGCGACGTGATGAGCTCCTGGGCCAGGCCCTGGCGGAACGGCTCGGCGCCGGACCATGTCTCCACCGCCGCGAAGGGCAGGACCGCCAGCACCTGCCGTGACGGTTCGCTCGCGGTGGATGGTCCGGAGTCCAGCGTGCGCCAGACGAAGATCGTGGCGACGATGCCGAGGGCCGCCCCGAGAGCGGCGAGCACGGCGCCGGGTCCTGACCGCCAGCGCCGGGCGGTGCCGCCCCTGCTGAGGGTCGGTTCGTCGCCGTCGTTGACGTCGCTGACGGGCTTCAGGAAGCGGTACCCGAGGCGCGGCAGCGTTTCGATGTACTCGGGTGTGTCGGCGCTGTCGCCAAGTGCGACCCGGATCCGCTTGACACAGGAGTTCATGCTCTGGTCGTACTCGACGTGGACTTCGTCGGGCCAGAGATGGCGGCGGACGGCCTCGCGCGAGACCACTGCGCCACGGTGCGCGATCAGTAACTCGAGGAGTCGGGCGGGTTGGGGCTGAAGCCGTACCGTGCGCCCGAGGCCGGAGAGTTCGAGGGTCTCGGGATCGAAGCGGAACTCGCCGAACTTAAGCCGGCGAGGGCGTGCAGGGAAGGTGCGGTCGGGTTTCGTGCCCAGGCGTCCCTCGTGCGACGAGTCGTTATCGCGCTGCATGAGCTTGCCCTTGGACTACTGCGAGTGAGCTGTTGTTTGGCGTTTTCCAGCCCCGAAAGTGGTGTTCCGAATTGGGGACCCTGGTTTTAGAGGACACAAAAGGACACTACGCACGAAGCATTCCGGGCGATGCGTGACAGTTGTGTGACCAGTTCGTGACCCCCGTGACCTGCGCCGTCGCTTGCTATGGCAAGCGCGGACCCAAGCCTGGATCACTGTGCGGAGCTACTGGCGCCAGGGGAGCGACGGAGCGTCAGGTACCGCGATTTCGGCGGTCCGTTGGCTCTGAGGGAACATCGGATGCATCGCGTGTCCGAGTCCTGGCCGGCCCTGGCTTCTCGCGGTGCAACGCCTGGGCGGGAGCCGAACATTCCGGCCCCGGGCCTCGGCGTGTTTGTCAGGGGACGTAAATCCTTGGCACAGTCGTACTTACGGCGTCGGTGTGCTAGGTTCTGCGGGCCAAAAAAAGAGGATAGGGACCGCTCCGGGGTTCTCACCCGAACCGACCTTAGGTCTCTCATCCCTCGCTCGCGTTTCCTCAACCCTTCAGCTTGGCGGGCATCCGGTCGTGGAGCGCTTTGCGCGCCACCGATCCTTCCGTTCAGGCCTGGGCGCCCTCGCCTTGCGGCTCCGGCGGTGGAACCTTGCGGCCCCTCCAGCCCCGTCCGAGTTTGCCGGGACTCCCCTTCGCCTACCCGTTGCCTTCGGGTCTCCCGCTCCGGCTTGCGCCTTCGCATTCAACCCTCCGGCTCGGGTGGCCGAAAGGTCCGCGCCGTCGTTCCGCCATGGCCGGTTCCTCGGCTTGCGCCTCCGAACCGATCACTTTGCGGCCCGCCGTCGCGGGGACTCCCTGCCTCTCTCTCCGCCGACATGGCGCCTTTGGGGGTACTTCGTCGCTCAACTGGTCGGGTCTCACGACGAAGCCCCCGAAGCGTCTGCCGATGAAGCGCTTCAGTTAGCGATCAGCCTTCCGTTGCTGCCGGGCAACTTCCGACCGTTCGCCCCCCTGAAGCCGCCTCCCTGGTTCAGGCGCCACGAGGCTTGCGCCCCTCGGTGCCACTCCCGGGGAAGCCTTCGGCTACGGGAGTCACTCGCTAGCTGGAACTCCATGTCGTCGGGGTCGCTCCGGCTTGCGCCTCGGTTTCCCCGGCTCCAAATGGCTCCTGCCACCGAGCCCGGCTCTCAAGTCGTGACCTTCCTACCCTCGCTCTTCAAGTGCGCCCACCACGCGAACGTGACTTTCGCCCTTCTCAAGCTCCGATCTGAGGGCCTCGGCTCTTGGACCGGTGGATTGGGTTGCGATCCTTGGTCACAGTCCCTATCCGCGAAACAACGTATAGGGCGCCTGAAGGTTGTGTCAAGGGAAGGGCGGCGGACGGCCTCGGGCCGATGCTTGCGGGAGAGCCTTAACCGATTGAACCTCAGCAACTTGACCCTTGCAACCTTGAATTCGATCGGGTCGGTGACGGCTGCGGATTTCCTGCGGAATCGGGTGGCTGCCGCAGAAGCCGGCTCGTTTGCTCCCGCTTGCGGGGCGGCGCGGATGGTGCCCAGGGGCGGATTCGAACCACCGACACCCTGATTTTCAGTCAGGTGCTCTACCGACTGAGCTACCTGGGCAAGTCGCGCGCGCCGGCCAGGGCGCTAGAGCAGCGTGTTCTAACAGGCATGCGGCGAGCCAGTCAATGGAGCGCCGGGTGCAGAACGACTAGAGTAGTGGACCATGCGACAATCCAGAAGCGCCGTCCAGCGTAGACCTGCTCACCTTCCCGCGGACCGAAGGGGCTTCGGCGCGGGCTCGCGATCGGGCTTCCTGGTCGCCCTTACGGCCGCGTCGATCAGCCTGCTGACGATGGGAGTTGAGGCGGCGCAAGGACAGCGCCTGCTGAGCCTGGGCTCTGAACCGGCGGAACCTCCAGTCGCCGAGGCCGCACGCATCGACCCGGTCGCGGGGCCCGTGACGGTGCAGGTCGATCTCGATCTGGTCCGTTCGGCGCCGTCTCGGCTGGAACTGCCGACTTCAGACGGTCGGGTGCTCGTCGCGGAGCGGAGCGTCTTCGAGGATCGCGGCAACGGCAACGTGATGTGGGCGGGCAGCTTTCCTGGAGCGGGCTACGAGAGCGTCGTCCTGACGGTGGAGGACGGTAGCTTTGTGGGGCGGTTCGGCGAACCGGGAGGCGCCAAGTTCCGAATCAGCGCGGATCCGTCAGGTCGCGGCAGGATGGTCGACACCGCGCGCACCGGGTGACGCCCCGGAGACCTTCTGTCCGGTCGGTCTGGAGCCCGACAGTCTGTCGCGGGTCGGCCCGGTAGAGCCGCGGCGCGTCGACCTGCAGCAGCGGGTGGCGAGTCCCCAAAGCCACGACCGGCTGGACATCCTGGTGCTTTACACGGCGCAGGCGGCGCGGAACTGGGCGAACCGCGGCGGCGCCGTGGCCTCGATCCGGAACGCCGGCGACTATCTCAACCTGGTGCTCCGTAACGGCCAGTTGGGAGTCGAAGCGAACATCGTCCACGTCGCCAGAGCGCCCGCTGCTCTCGAGGCCGTGGCCAGAGATGGTGTTGGCCCGTACGGCGGCAACCTGCTCACGCAACTGCGCTGGAACGGCGACGTCCTTCAACTACGAAGGCAGCACGATGCCGACCTGGTCCATCTGTTCACGGGCGAGAGCACGAGACTGCTCCAGTTTTGCGGTTTCGCCTCCTTGCTGCCCCGCGACTGGACGGCTGACCGGTTCTCGCCCTTCGCTCACGGCTGGACCACGAACGACTGTTCCGGCGACGATCTAATCTTCGCCCACGAGATCGGCCACGGATTGGGCGCCAACCACGACCCTCCGAATGCCACTCAGACTCAGATTGAGCAGGCCGTAACGCCGTACGCATTCGGCCACGCCAACCAAGATCACATACCGAACGTCGGAACGCTCATGAGCTACCGCGGCCAGACGGAGCCGTACTTCTCGTCCGTGCGGATCAGGCCCAGGCGACGGACGATCGGCGTCGCTGGCGAGCAGGAGAACGAGCGCGCGCTTCGCAGCACCGTGAAGATCGGCGTAGGCTACAGCGACGCGATACAGCCGCCGTCGGAGGACGCCCCCGCCGCGCCGACGAACGTTCGCGTCGAGGTAACCGGGGCGACATCAGCTCGCGTCAGTTGGGACGACAACTCGGACGATGAAGAGGGCTTTCGAGTCTGGGTTGCAGCAGCAGGGTGAACCGATCGCGGTCGGGCGATTGGTTGGCGCCGACCAGGAGTCTTTCGAAGTCGATGACCTCGAGCTTGGCTTCAACTTCTTCTGGGTGACTTCGCACATCGGCAGCGCCCGTTCCTGGAGAACCAGCTTCGTGGATGCCGTCGTGCCTGGGGCCGAGCCGGCCGCGCCGACGGATTTGAGCGTCACATCGTTCGGAAGCTTCGCGATCGTGACGTGGACCGACAACTCGGACGACGAGACCGGCTTCGAAGTCCAGGTTCTGCGCGGGGGCGAACTCTGGTTCCGGGACGCCCTCCCCGCCGGTCAACGGTTCGCCATCGTCACGGGCCTTGAGCCAGGCGTTCGCTACGTCTATCGGGTGTCCGCGTACGGTAGTGGCGGCTTGTCCTGGAGCGAGAACGTGGCCGTGGTGTCGCCGGAGCGTAGCGGGCCCGCGCCACCCACGAATCTCCGCGCGACCCTGACCGACGCCACCTCGGTTCGCCTGACCTGGACCGACAACTCGGCCGACGAGGTCGGTTTTCAGGTTCGGGCCGCCGTCTGGGGTTGGTCCGAGTTCTTCCCGGTTGACGCCGACACGGAATCCATCGAGATTCCCGGGCTGGCCCGAGGCGGTCGCTATTTCTTCAGCGTGGTGGCCGAGGACGCCGAGGGACTCACCGGGTTGAGTGACACCCTGATCGTCCCGCTCGGTGTGGGCGGCCGGGGACCGCGGGCGCCGAGGCGTCTTCGAGCGACACCGATCGACCCGGTCTCCGCGCGACTGACGTGGGAGGACGACTCGACGGACGAACTGGGCTTCGAGATCCAGGTCCGGCAGTTCGGCGACTGGGGGCGAACCGCCCTGGTCGGTGCCAACGAGGAGGCCTTTCTGCTGAGAGGCCTGACGCCCGGGAGCGTCGACGACTACCGCGTCTTCGCGTACAACGACACCGGATTCTCCGGTGCCAGCAACTCCGTGACCGTGAAACTACGCGGGGGCACCGTCCCCACGGAGTTCACGGCGGCGCCATCGGGCGCCTCTGCAATCGACCTGAAGTGGTCCGGGAGGTGGGCCCAGAGGTCGCTTGGCCTTGTCTCGGTCGAGGGGCGCAACCCCGAATCCGGCTGGGTTGAACTGGTGACAGCCGAAGCCGCGGCCGGTTCGGTTCAGGTCACCGGTCTGATGACCGACACCCCCTACACTTTCCGTCTCGCAGCGTTGGCCGGCGGCTCACGGTCGTTCTCCGAGGAAGCCAGCGCGACCACGGGCGCCTACCGCGACGCCTGCCGTACAGGCGGGCAGTACCTGTGCCTGCGGGATGGCCGCTTCGAGGTGCAGGCGCACTGGACGAACCCGGACATAGTGGGTGACTACGGCTTCGGCACCGGGGTTCCCATCGACTTTTCCGACGAATCGGGTCTGTTCTGGTTCTTCGAGCCGAACAACGTGGAACTGGTCATCAAGGTTCTCGACGGCCGCGCGCTCAACGGCAACTACTGGGTCTTCTTCGGCGCCCTTTCGGACGTGGAGTACTGGGTCACGGTGGAAGACACACAGGGCCAGCAACGGCTCACGTACCACAACCCGCCCAAGGAAATCTGTGGGCAGAGCGACATCGCGGCCTTCTCAGGCGGCGGCTTGGCGGCGAGCCCTGCCTCGCCGGCCGGGGTTCCGGCCCAACCCGGGATCGACCTGGTGAAACTGAAAGCGGTGGCGCTGCCCGCGACGCGCATCGGCCGACCGCAGGAGACGGGCGGGCAGTGCGAGCCGGGCCAGGAGCTGCTCTGCCTGCTCGACAATCGCTTTGCGGTCGAGGTCAGTCTCGTCGATCCCAACGTCGAGCCTCCGCTCGACCCCACAAAGATCGCCAAGGTCGCGCCTTCTCTGACCACGGCCAACACCGGATTCTTCTGGTTCTTCAACCCGGAGAACATCGAGCTGGCGGTGAAGGTGCTCGATGGACGGGCGATCAACGGCAGCTTCTGGGTCCTGTACGGCGGTCTCTCGGACGTGGAGTACAAGATGACGGTCGAGGACACGGTCACGGGTTCAGCGGCCGGGTACGCCAACAAGAAGGGGAGTATCTGCGGGCACGTCGATACCGAGCCCTTCTGATCCCCGCAGCCGCCCTTTCGGCCGCCTTCGGCGTGTTACGCTGCGCCGACTCCGATGCTCCCCGTTCGCCGCGCACTGGTCTCGGTCTTCGACAAGGCGGGCCTTGAGGGACTTGGTTCGGGACTGGCGAAGCTGGGCGTCGAGATCATCTCGACCGGCGGCACGGCGCGGCAGCTCACCGAGCACGGTGTAGCCGTCACCGCGGTGTCCGATGTGACCGGCCACCCCGAGATCCTCCATGGGCGGGTCAAGAGTCTGCACCCCCGGATCTTCGGCGGCATCCTCGCCGACCGGCGGCGGCCGGAACATCGGGCGGAGCTGGAGCAGCATGAGATCCCGCCGATCGATCTGGTGGCCGTGAACCTGTACGCCTTCGCCGCCGCGGCCGCGGCCCCGGATGCGACTCTGGACGGCACGGTGGAGATGATCGACATCGGCGGCCCCAGCATGGTCCGTGCCGCGGCCAAGAACTTCGCCAACGTGGCGGTCGTCGTGGACCCGGCGGACTACCCGAGGATCCTCGAAGCGCTCCAGGCCGAGGGCGGCCTGCCCGAAGAGTTCCGGCGCGAACTGGCGCTCAAGGCGTTCCGGCACACCCAGAGCTACGACGCCGCGATCGCCGACTGGCTGGAAGGCGGCGCGGCGGAGGCGGCCGAGGCGGCCGAGGACGAGTCCCGTTCGTTGCCGGAATCCGTCCGGCTGGAACTCGAGCAGGTCCTGGCGCCGCGCTACGGGGAAAACCCGCACCAGGGAGCGGCGGTTTACAGGGAGGTGCGCGGCGCCGGCGTTCTGGGCGGTTTCCGGCAACTCCAGGGCCGGGAACTCTCCTGGAACAACATGCTCGATGCGGACGCCGCGCGAAAGCTGTCGGCCCTGTTCGGCGCTCCGGACGACGCTCCGGCAGTGGTCATCGTCAAGCACAACAATCCGTGCGGCGTAGGTACGGGCGCGTCGCTCGTGGAAGCCTACGAGCGGGCCCTGGCCTGCGATCCGGTTTCCGCGTTCGGCTCGATCATCGCCGTCAACCGGCCCTTCACGGGGGCCTTGGCAGAGGCCGTGGCGAAGCTCTTCGTCGAGGTCATTGTGGCGCCCTCCTTTGAGCCGGCCGCACTGGAGCGGCTGGGCCGAAAGAAGAACCTCCGCCTGCTTGAGTGTCCGCCCTTCTCTGCTTCGGACGGCGCCTACGAGCTGCGAGCCGTCGACGGCGGTTTCATCGCCCAACACCTCGATAGCGCTCCGGAAGACCCGCGGGAGTGGACCTGTCCCACCCGGGCGCAGCCCGACGAGGCGCAACTGCGGGCGCTCGACTTCGCCTGGCGGGTGTGCCGGGCGACGAAGTCGAACGCGATCGTGGTCACCAACGAACACCAGACGGTCGGCATCGGCGCCGGCCAGATGAGTCGGGTCGATTCCTGCCGCATCGCGCTCGACAAGGCGCAACTCTCCGTTGCCGGCACGGTGGCCGCCTCGGACGCCTTCTTCCCCTTCCGCGACGGTGTCGACACCCTGGCCGAGGCCGGAGTGGCCGCGATCGTCCAGCCCGGCGGCTCCGTCCGCGACGACGAGGTGATCGCGGCTGCCGACGAGCACGGCATCGTCATGCTCCTGACCGGTCGCCGCCACTTCAAGCACTAATGGGGCCCGCGCGTACGGTGGCCTTGGCGCCCGTCCTTGCAGCGGTCTGCCTGCTCTCTGCCGGCGGTGCGGTGGCCGACGATCCGTGGCTCGTTCTCGACGACTTCCGGCGCTCGCTCGAAGCCTCGGGACCGCTCTCGGCGGGCTTCGTGCAGACCTTTGTGCCCTACGGATTCGATCCGGAGGACGGCGAGACGGAGCGGGGCAACCTCGCCGTCGCCCTGCCGGGCTGCCTGCGCTGGGACTACTCGCCCCCCTTCGAGAAGGCCTTCCTGCTGTGCGACCGGACGGTGTACCACTGGAACCCCGGCGAGTCGGTCGGTCAGCGCTATGACCTGTCGGAGGAGCTGGCCCCGGGGCTCGACTTCTTCCTCCTCACCACCGACGATCTCCGGCGCCGGTACGAGGCGGAGCTCGACCCGGCGCCCGGGAAACGCCTGCGCCTGGTTCTGCGCCCGCTCGAACCGAGCGAAGACGTCGCCCTTGTGCAGGTTGTGATCGACCGCGAAGAGCAACGTCTGCGCGAACTGACCTACTACGACGCCCAGCGCAACGAGAACCGCTTCATCGTCGGCGACTACCGCAGCGGAGCAGCCCCCGGCCGCTTCGAACCGCCCCCCGGAATCGAGTGGGAGGAACCCTAGGAGCTCCGCGCCGCCGGGCAGCTCTAGCTCCGCGCCCTCGCCGCCCGGAGCTCCCTCACCCCGTACACCACCACGGTGTCGAAGGTGCGCGAAGCCGAGTCCCTCCAGGCCGGCCTGCCGGCGGTCAGCACCAGTGCCCGCCGTTGACACTCCCCCGCGTGACACAACCGAAGGTGCCGGTGGGAGGTCCCGTCCTCCGGTCGGAACTCGAGTTCGAGCACCCCGGTGACCTCGCGGCCGAAGTCCACGCGGAAGGACGACTGCTCTCCGGGCGCGATCTCAAGGCCGGGGGACGAGGACACGCGGACGATGCGATGCGGCCCTGCGGCCCGCCAGATCGGCGCCGGCTTCGCCAGTGCGCCCCGGGCCACCCGGCCCCACCGGCCGACAGGAGGCCGCCCCCATGCGCGGACGGTCCCCAGTTGGGCGGCGTCCACGCCATGCGCGTCTCCCTTCGCCAGGCGCGGATCCCAGACGTCGAGGAACCGCCAGTTGCGGTCGGTCACGACCGCCATCGAGCCGTCGTCGAGTTCGATGCCCGCGAGCGCGCCGCCGTCGCCGTACGGAGTGCGCGCCTCGATCGTCAAGCGGTTGGGGCCGGCGCGCAGCAGGTGCGCGACCTGGAACTCGTCGATGGGCTCGCCGCGCCGGAAACCGCCGCGCGCGATCTGGTGGCCGTTCAGGTGAACCGCGTACTCCCGGTCGGCGGTGACGAAGAGGCGCGCCGCCGCCTCCGGCGCCTCCTCCAGCTCGAAGTCGGCCAGCAGCAGATAGGCCGCCGGCCGGCCGGGTTCCGAGTCCGCCGCCTCCGGCCAGATCCACTCCGCCGCGCCGGTCGGCGGCGAGGAGTCGCCGCAGCCCGCCAGCAGGCTTCCCGTGAGCAGGGCGGCGGCGAGCAGGCCCTTCCGGGCGCCGGAAACCGGGCGCCCCTGCCCCCACCAGCCTCTGACCGATCGACGCGTCACATGCACGCCGCGAGCGTATCGGCCCAGAGGGAAACCGGTTGGACGGGGGCGACGGTGACAGGAGGTTTGACCGGCGGCGCGCCGCGCGGGTAGGGTCGTGTGTGTCGAGTGCTCGGCCCGTATCGGATGCGGTTGGCGTCGTCTGTGCGATTCCTGCTCGCTATGGCTCTATCCGACTACCCGGGAAGGCCCTGCTGCCGATCTGCGGCCGGCCCATGATTGAGCATGTCTACCGACGGGCGAGCGAAGCTTCAGGTCTCGACGCCGTAGTCGTGCTGACCGATCATGAGGACATTCGCCGGACGGTCGAGAACTTTGGCGGCGACTGCGAGATGACCCCGGCGGATTGCCGCAGCGGTACGGACCGGATCGCCTGGGCAGCGCGCAATTGGCGTGCCGACGCGGTGATCAACGTGCAGGGCGACGAGCCCCTGCTCGATCCCTCGGGGATCACTCACCTCGCCGAGCACCTGCGAGCGCATGCCGGCGAGGACATGGTCACCCTGGCCGCCGAGGTCGACGAGGATGCGCTGCGGGATCCCAACCAGGTCAAGGTCGTCTGTGGCGGCGACGGTTACGCCCTCTACTTCAGCCGCGCCGGGATCCCCTACCGCGGGCAGCCTTTGGACGACGCCCCGGTCGCGCCGGTCCTCCTCCATGTCGGCGCCTACGGTTACCGCCGGAACGTGCTGCTGCGGCTCGCCGAGCTCGAGGCCTCACCGCTCGAACGCTCGGAAAAGCTGGAGCAGCTCCGCGCGCTCGAGAACGGCATCCGCATTCGCGTGCTGCCGGTCGACGAGGCGCCCCTGGGAGTGGACACACCGATGGACCTGGCGGTGGCCGAGCGGCGGATGCTGGTCAGGCAGACGGAACGGACTTCATAAGAGAGAGAACGGGAGCACACGCCATGGCAACCAAGTACATCTTCATCACCGGCGGCGTCGTGTCCTCGCTCGGCAAGGGCGTGGCCGCGTCCTCGGTCGGGGCGATTCTCGAGGCGCGCGGCTTCACCGTCGAGATGATGAAGCTCGACCCCTACGTGAACGTCGATCCGGGGACCATGTCCCCGTACCAGCACGGCGAGGTCTTCGTCACCGACGACGGCGCCGAGGCGGATCTGGACCTGGGGCACTACGAGCGCTTCACGACCTGCAAGACGAGCAAGAAGCACAACTACACGACCGGCAAGATCTACGAGACGGTGATCAACAAGGAGCGGCGCGGCGACTACCTGGGCAACACGGTCCAGGTCATCCCCCACGTGACGGACGAGATCAAGGCCGGGATGCGGCGGCTTGCGGGCAGCGCGGACGTCATCCTGGTCGAGATCGGCGGCACCGTCGGCGACATCGAATCGCTGCCCTTCCTGGAGGCGATCCGGCAGTTCCGCCAGGAGTTGGGCCGCAACAACGCGGTCAACCTCCACCTCACCCTGGTGCCGTACATCGCCGCCTCCGACGAACAGAAGACGAAGC
Organism: Candidatus Multivorans sp.; assembly: GCA_965247095.1. Classification (GTDB taxonomy): domain Bacteria; phylum Acidobacteriota; class Thermoanaerobaculia; order Multivoradales; family Multivoraceae; genus Multivorans. Next base: position 3,381,984 of record OZ251997.1, read on the forward strand.
CCACCCAGCACTCGGTGCGCGAGTTGCGGGCCATCGGCATCTCGCCGGACATCCTGCTCTGCCGGGTCGACCGCGATCTGCCGGAGGAACTGAAGACGAAGATCGCCCTCTTCTGCAACGTGGACAGGAGCAACGTGGTCGCCGCCCGCGACGTGGACACGATCTACGAGGTACCCCTGATGTTCTGCCGCGAGGGCCTCGACGAGTCCCTCATGGACCTGCTCAACCTGCCGGGTTCGCCGCGCAACCTGGCCAGTTGGGAACGCATGGTTCACCGCATCCGCCACCCCCAGGGCAAGGTGCGGATCGGCATCGTCGGCAAGTACGTCGAACTGCCCGACGCCTACAAGAGCCTCAACGAAGCCCTGATGCACGGCGGCATCGCCAACGACGTCGAAGTCCAGTTGGTCTACATCAACGCCGAGGACCTGGAGGCCGAGAGCTGGCCCCAGGAGATGTTCGAGGTCGACGGCCTGCTGGTGCCGATCGGCTTCGGTCCGCGCGGCGTCGAGGGGAAGATCCGGGCGATCCGGTATGCGCGCGAGAAGCGGGTGCCGATGTTCGGCATCTGCCTCGGCATGCAGTGCATGGTGATCGAGATGGCGCGCAACGCCTGCGGTCTGGAGGGAGCGCAGTCGACGGAGTTCGACGAGGTTGCGTCCGACCCCGTGATCTACAAGTTGCGCGACCTGCTCGGAGTCGAGGAGATGGGCGGCACGATGCGGCTGGGCGCCTATCCGTGCGTGGTTGAGGCGGACACGCTCGCTGCCGCCGTCTACGGCGCCACGGCGGACTCCCGGGACGGCCGGTTGCTGATCAGCGAGCGCCACCGGCACCGCTACGAGGTGAACCAGAAGTACCTCGGCGCGCTCCAGGACGCCGGGGTCGTGGTCTCGGGCCGGAGCCCCGACGGCAAGTTCGTGGAGATCGTGGAGCTTCCTGACCACCCCTGGTTCCTCGGCTGCCAGTTCCACCCCGAGTACCGGTCGCGTCCGGCCGATCCGCACCCGCTGTTCATCTCCTACATCCGGGCGGCGGTTGAGCAGAAGCAGCGGACGGCCGCGGCGTCGGCGAGGGCCGGGGACGAGCTTCCTGCCGGCGGCGCCGAGGCCAACTGAGTACGCGGTGACGGCTGACGGCTTCGAACTCGCGCCGGGAATCGCGCTCGGTCGCGGCGGCCTGCCCGTGATTGCCGGCCCGTGCGTGATCGAGGGCCGCGACTGGCTCGTGGGTGTGGGCCAGCAGCTCCAGGCGATGAGCCATCGCCTCGGGCTGCCGCTGATCTTCAAATCCTCGTTCGACAAGGCGAACCGCAGCTCGGGCGACAGCTTCCGGGGACCGGGGCTGACCGAAGGGCTGGCGGCGCTGGCCGAGGTCAAGGCGGCGACCGGACTTCCGGTGTTGACCGATGTCCACGAACCGCACCAGTGCGGGCCGGCGGCCGAAGTCTGCGATGTGCTCCAGATCCCCGCCTTCCTCTGCCGCCAGACCGACCTGGTGGTGGAGGCTGCCGCCACCGGCAGAGCCCTCCTGATCAAGAAGGGCCAGTTCATGGCCCCGGCCGAGATGGTGCGGGTGGTCGACAAGGCGCGCGGCACAGGCAACGCCAGGATCGCGGTGACCGAGCGCGGCAACTCCTTCGGGTACCACAACCTCGTCGTCGACATGCGCGGTTTCTCGATCCTCGCCGAGCATCGGATCGCCGTCCTCTACGACGTCACGCACTCGCTGCAACTGCCCGGCGCCCGCGAGAAGGAGAGCGGCGGCGACCGCCGGTTTGCGGAGCCGCTGACCCGCGCCGCGATTGCCGCCGGCGCCGCCGGCCTCTATCTCGAGGTGCACCCGGATCCGGACTGCGCGCAGTGCGACCGGGAGACGCAGTTACCGCTGGCGCGCGCCGAGAACCTGCTCCTGTCGGCGCTCGAGATTCACCGCTCGCGCGTCGCCGAGGGGCCCTGGGTCTAGCAGTCCGTGGCGAAAGTGGCCGAACTCGCGACAACAGCGACCGCCGAATCGGAGCGCAGCCTGGAGATAGCCCGAGCCGTGCTCGAGATCGAAGCGGCGGCGATCCGCGGCTTGATCGGGCAACTCGGGGACTCCTTCGCGGAGGCGGTGTACCGCATGCGCGATTGCCGGGGACGGGTGGTCTGCACCGGCATGGGCAAGAGCGGCCACGTGATGAAGAAGGTGGCGGCCACCCTGGCTTCCACCGGCACCCCGGCCCTGTTCATCCACCCGGCCGAGGCGATCCACGGCGACCTGGGCATGATCGTGCCCGGCGACGTGGTCCTGGCCGCCTCGTCGTCCGGCGGCACCGAAGAGCTGCTGCGGATGATGGACGTGCTGCATCGCCGCGGCGTGCCCCTGATCGCCATCACCGGAGGTGCGAAGAGCCCGATCGCCGAACGCGCCGACCTCCACCTGTCGGCGGCGATCGACCAGGAGGCATGTCCCCTCAACCTCGCGCCGACGGCATCGACGACGGCCACCCTGGCCCTGGGCGACGCTCTCGCCATGGCGCTGCTCGAGGCGCGCGGGTTCACGCTCGAGGACTTCGCCACGCTTCATCCGGGCGGCGAGCTCGGCCGGCGGTTGATGACGGTGGATCAGGTCATGCACGGCGACGCCGCCGTGCCCCGGGTCGGGCTTCAGGCTTCGATGCGGGAGGCGCTGTTCGAGATGACCGAGAAGTCGTTCGGCATCACCGCCATCGTCGACGACGCCGGGGGTCTCTGCGGCGTGATCTCGGACGGCGATCTGCGGCGCCTGCTGAACACGGACCCGGCCGCGGGCGGGTCCGCCGGCGGCGCCTTCCTCGACCGCGCGGTCTGCAACTACATGACGCCCGAACCGAAGACGATCCAGGCTGACACCCTGGTCACGGTCGCCCTCGAGGCGATGGAGAGGCACCGGATCACGTCCCTGTTCATCTGTCACGGCGACGGCCGCCTGCGCGGCCTCGTCCACATCCACGATCTCTGGGGTCTGCGCCGCCGGTAACCGGGGCTGTGTCTTCCATGCTCTCCTCGATCATCCTGCGGCTCCGCTTCCTGCTCTTCGATGTCGACGGCGTGCTCACCGACGGCCGGCTCTTCTACGTCGGGGACGAGGTGGCGGTGGCGTTCGACGTCAAGGACGGTCTGGCAGTGCGGCGAGCGCGCGAGGCGGGTCTGGGGATGGGTATCCTGAGCGCCAGAGACTCCGCCGCGGTCGCGCGCCGCGCCGCCGACCTGGGCTTCGACGAGGTCCTTCTGGGCTGCCGGGACAAGGCGGCGGCCTTCGCGGACCTGCTGGAGCGTCGGGCGCTCGACCCCTCCGAAGTGGCCTACGTCGGCGACGACCTGGTCGATCTGCCCGTGCTCCGCCGCGCGGGCCTGTCCGTCGCCCCGGCCGACGCGGTGCCCGAAGTGCGCGACAACGTCGACCTGGTGCTCAACGCCCGCGGCGGCCGCGGCGTGGCCCGGGAACTGGTGGAGCGGATCGTCGAGGCGCTGGGACCGGTCTCCTAACTAGTGTCCGCCAGAAAACCCAGCAAGCCATTGAGTTTGCAGGTCTTTGCGAGGATTCTGTAACGGGAAGATAGTGGTCATCGGTTAGCCTTTTGGGCGAAGTCGGCCAGTTATGGGTCCGTTTCGGGTGATCTTCGGGGAGGTGGGCGATGCGGGAGGTGCAAAGTCGGCAGTTCAAGGTCGGCCAAGTGCCGATCGGGGAGATTTGGATCGACCCAAAGTCTCGGGACGACATCCCGGCGGTGTTGAAGGGTCTTCAGCACCTCTGGTGCGACGAGGAGTTGCGTGGTCGTCTGTTCGATCTCCTGGACGAGCACGTGTTGCCGGGGACCGACCGGAAGGTTGGTCGTCCAGGCATGGAGTTGTGGCGGATTCTGGTGTTGGGGGTGCTGCAGCAGGGTCTGGGCTGCGACTTCGACCGGCTTCAGGAGTTGGCCAACCAGCACGCGACCGTGCGCGCGTTCCTGGGTCACGGTGAGTTCGGCGACAAGAGCTACTACGAGTACCAGACGGTGGCGGACAACGTGTGTCTGTTGACGCCGGCGCTATTGTCCGAGGTGGGCAGATTGGTGGTGGAAAGCGGCCATGCGGTCGCGCGAAAAAAGCCTGGCGAGCCGTTGCGCGGGCGGTGTGACTCGTTCGTGGTCGAGACGGACGTGCATTACCCGACGGACGTGAATCTGCTGTGGGATGCGATGCGGCGCCTTGTGCGGGAGACCGGTCGATCGGCAGGGAGGCACGGCATCGGTGGCTGGCGTCAGTGGCGGCATCAGTCGAGGTTGGTGCGCAGGCTGTTCCACAAGGTACGTGGGACGCGCCGGGCGAAGCGGTTTCCGGCCCGTGTGAGGGCGTACTTGGCGCAGTGCGGCGAGCTGGTGGCGCGGGCGACAACCACTGTCGAGGCGCTGCGGGCTGCGGGGTGTGAAGCGGCCTGTGAATCGATCGAGGGCTTCATCGGCCATGCTCGGCGTCAGATCGACCAGGTCGAGCGCCGGCTGCTTCTGGGCGAGACGATTCCTCATCGGGAGAAGGTCTTCTCGATCTTCGAGCCGCACACGCGATGGGTCTCGAAGGGCAAGGCGGGCACGCCGGTGGAGCTCGGAGTCCCGGTGGCGCTGATCGAGGACCAGTATCGGTTCATCCTTCACCACGAGGTGCTGTGGCACGGCGAGGACGTCGATGCGGCAGTGCCGCTGGTGAGGGCGGCCCAGGAGCGGTTCCCGGACCTGCGGGCGTGCAGCTTCGACCGAGGTTTCCACAGTTCGGAGAACCGCATCCGGCTTGACCAGATTCTTGATCTCAACGTCCTGCCGAAGAAGGGGTATCTGTCTCGCGCCGATCGGGAGCGGGAGAACGGTGAAGCCTTCGCCGCCGCACGGCGTGCGCATCCGGCAGTCGAGTCGGCCATCAACGCTCTGGAGCATCGCGGCCTCGACCGTGTCCGAAGCTGCGGCGCCGATGGCTTCGAGCGCACCGTCGCTCTCTCGGTGCTCGCGGCCAACCTGCATCGCCTCGGCCGCTTGCTGCAGCAGCTCGAACGAAGACGCCAGCGGCGACGACGCGCCGCCTAACGGCGACGCCTTTCCGAAAACCGAATCAGCGCCGAGCACCGGAGGCGCCGCCCTGCCCGACAAACCCTGATTGCGCCTCGTAAACACCAGAACCGCCCTCGCTCGCCACCGCGCGGCTCCGATCCCGCCAATCATGCGCCAATGAAACGACCCAGAACCCGAGAAAGACGGCGTTTTCTGGCGGACACTAGCTAGGGCGGCGCCGGATCGAGCCCGACGTCGTTCGCCGCGCCGGCCCTGTCGGAGCGACCCGACAGGAGTTCGGTGAGGCGACGCTCTTCCTCGGGCTGATCGAAGACTTGCAGCATCTTCTTGCGCGAAGGGTTCTGCGGCAGCATGGCCCGAAGCCGCTGCTCCTCGCGCTCGGGGAGCCCGGCGAGATCCGCCAAGGTGGGGTAGATTTCAAGCAGCTCGGCGGTCCGGTCGCAGAATCCTCCCTTCGCTTCGACCCCGGGGCCGGCGAAAATGATCGGCACGCGGCAGGAGCGCTCCCAGAGTGTGTACTTGCGCCATTGGTTCGATAGGTACCTCGCCGCCCAATCGGCGAGCTGGGTGTCGGACGTCTCTTCGTCGTCGACGTCGAGGGAGCTCCAGTCGAAGTTGCTGCGGTCGAGCTCGTTCACCGGCCAGCCGGGGGCCCACAGAAAGCCACGGAAGCTGTTGTAGTAGTGCCACGACGCGGCCTCGTTCTGGGTGTTGTGAAACGTCTTGCCGCCGCCGATCGCTTCATAGCTGTGCTGCATGAAGTGCTGGGGCAGAGTGACGGCCAGCGGCATGGCGTCGCGCCAGACGTCGCCGTTGCCGTAGCAGCCGGAGGTGGTCGGGCGCCTGCCGGTCATCAGACTCGCCCGAGAGGGGTTGCAGGCGGGCGTCTGGCAGTAGGCCGTTGCAGGTGGGGGCGGTCGGGCAGGAAGTTACGGATGTACTTGAAGCGCGTCGTCCGTAGCGCTCTGATGTGGTCGACCGTCTCATCGCAGCGGTCGCGAGCGGCAAAGATCGCCGTCCGCTTCTCGTAGTCCTGGCCGAGGATGTCGCGAGCTTGCATGTATTCGGGAATCTCGATTCCGGCGAGTGCGAGCGAAAGGGTCCCGATATCGATGTGCTCCACGAGGTCGTCGCGAACCTGCCCGGGCTCGATGGTCGGTCCGGCGATGACCAGAGGCACGTGCAGGCCTTCGTCGTAGAGAAACTGCTTCCCCCTGGCATGGCTGATTCCGTGGTCGGTCATGAAGAGAACGACCGTGTCCTCATGGTCGCCCTCGTCTTCGAGCCGTGCAATGACGTCGCCGACGAACTTGTCTGTGAGCCGAACCGAGTCGAGGTAGGCCGCCCAATCCGCCAACAGGACCGGATCGTTCGGATAGTAGGGCGGAAGCTTCACCTTGGAGGGATCGGTCTTGCTCCCCAACAGCTTCTCGACGCGAGCGCTGATCTGTCGGAACGACTCGAGTGATTGGCCGCGGTGTTTTCCGCCGGGGAGGTGAACCTGCGCGAAGAAGGGTTGGCCGGGTCGACGGCGACTCCAGTCGGGGCCGTCGTACATGGCTCGGTCCCATTCGAAGTTGTAGTGCGTCTTCCCCAGAGTGGCTCGATCCGTGTTGGGCCACCCGGTGATCGCGGTGTAATAGCCGGCTTCTCGAAACAGCTCGGGGATCGGCCGGATGCCAGGAGGTAAGTGGATCTTCAGCTTCCCCGAAGGCGTCCGCTTCGACCGCGCCTACTGCAATGCGCCCGTATGCGTCCCCTCCCGCGGGTCGATCATTACCGGCCTCCACCCCCACAACCACGGGGCGAAGATTCTGCGAGACCCGCTGCCCAACGAAGTGCGCACGGTCGCCCACTACTTCAAGGATCACGGCTACGTCACCGGCGCGATCGGCAAGATGCACTTCGTCGACGAGACCCGGCGGCACGGCTTCGACCACAGGCTCTATCGCGACGATCACCTCAACCGGCTCACCCGGGCTGAGCAGCAGGCGTTTCGAGACGATCAATACGCGGCGTACCCCGAGGACGGCGGGTACGCGACCGGGCTGAGCGGCTCCGCCTCGACTCTGCCGGAGAGGTACTTCCCCGATACGTTTTACGCCGAGGAGTCGGTCGCCTTTCTGCGCGAGAACAAGGACCGCCCCTTCTGCCTGTGGACGTCGTTCTACATGCCGCACACGCCTCTGGTGCCGGCAAAGCGGTACTGGGACATGTACGACGGAGTCAGTCTCAGTCTGCCCGAGCGTTCGGATCGGGAGCTGGAGGACGGCTTCGAGGGGCACTTGATTCGCGCCAGGCAGCGTGGCTGGTACGACCAGAAAGACGACGATCTGCGTGACGCGATTCGCGGCTATTACGGCAACATCTCCCAGACGGACGCCAACGTCGGGCGGGTGTTCGACACGTTGCGCGAGCTGGGGCTCGACAGGAACACGGTGGTCGTCTACACCTCGGACCACGGTGAGATGGCCGGTGCGCACCGCACGTGGACCAAGCACAACATGTACGAGCAGAGCGTGAACGTGCCGCTGGTCGTGCGCATGCCGGAGCGGATGGAAGCCGGGACCGCCCGCACGCAGCTCATCGAGCACGCCGATCTGCTCCCGACTCTGACCGAGCTGTGCGGGCTGGGGAGTCCCTCTGACCGCCGTCGCCGAGCGCCTCTACGCTGGTTGAAGGAGCTCCGAATCATGCGGGCGCCATCGACATGACGGCCTGCTGCACTCCCTCGCGTGATCCCGATCGGCCGGCCAGCGGCGCAGACCCAGCCGCTGCGGCGCCGACTGGCGTCATCCCGAGGGACCGGGATCGTCGATCGCCCGGCGCGAGGACCATCCCGTCGTCCAGGTGTCGCACAACGATGCCGTGGCCTACTGCGCGTGGGCGGGATGCCGGCTCCCTACCGAGGCGGAGTGGGAGCTCGCGGCTCGCGGAGGAGTGGAGCAGACCGCGCTGCCCTGGGGCGACGAGCTCGAGCCCGATGGCGAGCATCGCTGCCACGTCTCCTACTGCAGTCGCTACCGCCTGTCGGCCCGTACCCACAACACGCCCGACAGCGCAGCGGGACACATGGGCTTTCGCTGCGCCGCCGACGTCGGCTAGCGAAGGGGACTCCTGGTCTGAGCACGCTCCCGCGCTGTACGTCGAGCTGGCGGACGGCGCTCCTTCCCCCGCGGTAGTAGGCTCTGGCGGTCAGGTTTGCAATGCCCCGCGGGATCGGCTGCGGATGAGAGTTCGCGTGGAGGTCGAGAATGAAGTACCAGGTAGCGCTTCAGGAGTCCGAAGAGGGCTTCAGCGTCTGGGTGCCGGGCCTGCCCGGCTGCGTGTCCCAGGGTGAGACCGAAGAGGAAGCGCTGGCCAACATCGCTGAGGCGGTCCGGGAGTACCTGGAAGTGGCTGCTGAAAACGCGGCTGGTATGAAGATCCGGGAAATCGAAGTCGCCGTATAGAGGCGATGCCAAAGATCCCTGGGGTCAATCATCTCCGGGCGGTACGTGCACTGGAGAGGGTCGGTTTCCGCATCGCGCGGCAAGGCAAGCACATCGTCCTGACGGACGGTCAGCGCATCGTTACCGTGCCCCGCAACAACCCCGTCAATGCGTTCACGATGGGACGAATCGTCCAGGACGCCGGCCTGACCGAGGCAGAGTTCAGGAAGCTGCTTTGAACCGGGCTACGTCGGGAGCAGGTCGCGAGTCTTCTCAGACCTTGACGCCGGCGGTGGGTGAACCACGATAGCCGCCGTCAAGGCGCCGCCGGTTTAGTGGAAGCAGCGGGCGGAGGACGTGTACGGCGTCTAGGGCTTAGCAGGCGATTGCTCAGGCCGTCTTGCGGGGCCGGTTGCGGAGTAGACTCAGAACCTGAGAGCTTGAAGATGATGTCCACGACGAACACGGAACTACTCGGTCGTATCACGGCCCGTCCGGATGTCTTCGGCGGTAAGCCGATCATCCGTGACATGCGGATCTCCGTGGAGCTGATCCTCAGTCTCCTGGCGCAGGGGGCCACTCCCGACGCCATCCTGGAGGACTATCCGGATCTGGAAGCAGACGACATTCGGGCTTGCACGGCCTACGCCCACGCAGTCATCGCGCGAGACACGCTGTCCGCGGTGTCCGTCGCCAAGTAGTGCGGTTCTTTGTGGACCGATGCGCCGGCCGCCGGCTGGCCGAGTGGCTACGTGAACGAGGACACGATGTCGCTGAATCGCTCGAACTCGGCCCCGATCCGGGCGACAGAGCGCTACTCCATCGAGCGGCCGAGGACGACCGAATCCTGGTCACGATAGACACGGATTTCGGCGAACTCATCTTCGGGCAAGCGGCAGCCCATGCGGGCCTGGTGCGGCTTCCCGATGTCCCCGCGGAGCGGCGAATCGCGTTGATGAATGAGCTGTTGGCGCGCCATCGACGCGAGCTGGAGGCGCGAGCGGTGATCACGATACGAGGTGAGCGAGTCCGGGTCTCGCGGCAACCGTCCTAACTCCACTAGCTGCGTAGGAGCGCCACTCGCCGCCGGCCGCGCCCTGCTGCGCGTCGACCGACGCCAAAGGCAGCCACGTGACCGTCAGCGTCGCGGCCACCAGGACCCGTGGGTTCCGTGCCCGTCGGCGAACATCTTCAGTGGAGCTCGCGCTCAAGAAAAATTGCCAACCATCGAAGTCGAAGGCGCGGACTTGTCCTTGACGTGGGCGAGGAGCGTCGTCGTGGACGCGGGCGTGCCCGTGCGGTTGGCGGCGGACGCGACCGCTCGCGGCGGCGCCCGTGTGGAGCGGGTGGAGTTCGTCGTCGATGGCGCCTCCTTTGGGGTCGACCGCGAGGCGCCCTACGAGCTGACGTGGATGGCGGAAGGCACCGGGCGCTACATGGTGACGGCCAGCGTCCACGACAGCGAGGGAAACGTCGCGGTCTCCGCTCCCCTGACGGTCTTCGTCGGTCTGCGAGCCCTGGAACGGCCCATCGTCCGCTCGGAGGACGATGCGAAAGCAACGAACCCGGCGAACCTGAACTCCCACAGCCCCAACTCCAGTTGGACAAGTACCCGAGATCTCGCCGCGCTGATTCAGGAAGTGGTTGATCGGCCGGACTGGCAGGCGGGCAACGCCCTCGTGCTCCTGTTCGGCCGATCAGATGGAGGACAGCGGGACGCGCGGTCCTTTGATGGCGCCGGTCGGCGTCTGGAGCACGCTCCCGCGCTGTACATCGAGTTGGCAGACGACGCTCCTGCGGGTCTCCTCAGACCTTGACGCCGACCGTCAGTGAACCGCGATAGCCGCCGTCCGTACCGCGGCACAGAACCCGGAGCTAGGATGCCCCGCGGAACCAAGAGTGAAGATCCTGGTCATCGCCGACGTGCACGGTAACGCCGAGGCTCTCTCGGCCGTCCTGGAGAAGGAGCGGGACGCCGACGTGACGATCTTCCTCGGTGACACCGTCCTCTCGGGCCCGCAGCCGAACGAGACGATGGCGCTGCTCGGGGGCATCGACGGGACCCTCATCGCGGGCAATCACGACGTGGAGATGCTGGAGCCGGAGCGGTTCGAGAACTGGCCGGCGCCGTGGCTGGCCTACACCCGTTGGATCGTCGACACCCTGGAGCCGCCGGGCTGGGAGTTGCTCCGCGGCCTCAAGCCCGAGGGGCCCTACGAGATCGGCGGCCTGCGCGTGTTCCTGCACCACGGCGTGCTGCCCGACGAGCCGCAGCAGGCACTGCCCGACACGGCCGACGATCGGTTGATGGCCCTGGCCAGGGGCTCGGACTGCCCCCTGGTGCTCTTCGGCCACTCGCACATCCAGTTCCGGCGCACGATCGACGGGCAGGAGTTCATCAACCCCGGCAGTGTCGGCCAGCCGCGCTGCGGTCGGCGGGTTGCCTGCTACGGATTGATCGAGGACGGCGCGTTCCGTCACTGCCAGGTCGAGTACGACCCCGGTCCCTGGCTCGAGGCGCTCGACGGCGTCCGGCCGCTCGACGGGTTTCCGAGGTTCCGGGAGTGGTTGAAACGGGCGCTGCTGAGTGGGTACGGGATCGGCGAGCGGCAGCCGTGGACGCGGTATGCGCGGGAGGGGTACGTGTAGCCGGCGTATCCAGTGGCCTAGATCTCCTCCACCGCCGGAGCCCGCACCCAGGTCGCTTCCAGTCGTTCCACGTTGAGCGGCATGCCGATGTAGAAGGCGCGGTCCTTCTTCAGCTTCTCGATGTTCACGAGGGGGTAGCAGACCGGGATGTTGTTGCCCAGCATGTTGCGGTGCGTGGGCGAGTTGTGGGGCTGCGGCGCCTGGAAGTCCGACTCGAAGCGGATGCCGGGGAAGCCGACGGCCAGCAGCTTCGTTCTCCCCGGTGAGCATGGGCGCGAAGCCCGAGCCGCAGATCAGGACATCGGTCTGGGCCACGAGGGCACGGGCCGGTTCGAGGACCTTGTGGCTGGTGGCGGCGGCGTCCAGCACGACGGTGCCGGCCGCGACAGGAAGCCGCGGCGGAACGAGAAGACGCGCTCTCCCGTCGCCGCGTCGACGTAGACGACCACCACGTGGTCCTCCGGCCCGCTCCGCGGCACCAGGCGGCTGGTGTCGACACCTGCCTTCAAGGCGGGTGTCCAAGCCGGCTACTCGGCGGGCTTGCGGAGCGGTGTCCGCGCGGAGAGCTTGCGTTCGAGACGACCAAGCTCTTTCTCGATTCCGGGGCGGACATGCGGCGCCGCGAAGGCCAGCAGGGCCATGTGGAAGCCACACAGACTCTTGAGCCGGAAGACCTCGTCGTCGAGAACGCCGTATGCCCACTGGTCGAGCGCGAGCTCCCAGCCCACATGGAGCTGCACCTCGAGGAACTGTTGGCCCACGATGTTGCGCAGTTGCCCGTCGGCGAGGGCCTCGGTGATCGCGGCGCGAATCGCGTCCTTGGAAGACCTGAAGTGCTCCCCCTCGTCCTGCTCGTTAAGTCTTGCCCAGGAGCCGGTCCTGAAGTCCGCCACGATGAGCGGCCGCAGCAGGTCGCCGTTGTCGACTACGTAACGGAGAATGCCCTCCATGGCTCTCGACGCCCGGAGCAAGGGGTCGCGGGAGGCGCCGACGCCGGTGTCGGTGGCCGGCGCCTCCAGACGCCCCACCGAGTCCTGGATCAGCGCCTGCAGGATCTCTTCGCGGGAGCCCAGCAGGTTGTAGAGCGTGGTGACGCTCAGGCCGGCCTGACGGGCCAGCTTGCGCATCGAGAGACCCTCGGGCCCCGCCTCCTGGAGAAGGGCGCGGGCAGACTCCAGAATGCGTAGCCGCCGTGCCGCTACGTTCGCTTCGCGTCGATTCGTCGGCCCGCCAGCCTTGGGGCTCTTGGCTTCGGGGGTCGTCATAGGTGGGGTTTCCGCCCTGGAAGTTGTACGCCAGTCAATGGACCGGCAACATGTTACATTGTTTCAAGTTTCCCGAAGGAGGACGATCGTGACAGGGATCAACGTGGCCGAGCTTGAGCCGGTAGGGGAGTTTGGATCGAAGGCGTGGTGCGAGGCGTGCGCCAGGTACGGGGTGCAACTCCTGGAAGACGGCGATCTTCCGGCCGACATCGAGTGGGGATTCAGCGAGATCTACACCCATCCCCCGGCGAGGCTGCTTGAGGGCGACCGCGAGATGTCGGCCTACTACATCATGGTCAAGGACGGCCGGATCACGGGTGGCGACGGCGCCCCAGAGGAGTGCCGCGCGCTGCCGGGCTTCCACGTGAAGCTCCCGTGGGCGTCGATCTGCAACCAGTCGGGGTCCAAGTACGGCCGCGAGGGTCAGATGAGGCGCTCCGCCCAGGAGAAGGTGATGTTCCAGCAGATCGAGGAGCATGTGGGGCGGCCGAATCCCCTTGGACTGGGCGGCGGTCCCAAGCACGTGTGGCCCCGGGAAGTCGGGATGGCGCTGGGGAAGGGCGCGGAGGAAGGCGGCGGTCTGCACAACATCGCCGCCAGCCTGCAGAACCCGTCCCCTGAGTTCGCGGAGATGCCGACGACCGACATGGGCGTCCCGGACTTCGAGGCGATGACCGAGGAACAGAAGCAGCGCTTCCTGGGGCTCCTCGCGGTCGAAGTCTGAGGCCGGGCCGGGGACGGCGCCGCGGGCCGACTCGTCACGGACTCCCATCCAGGGCGAACCGCGCGGCCGTCTCGTACGTCGCCCCCACCGGCTCGCCGTTCTCCATCGCCGGCCGGAAGACCGAGCGCCTCGCCGCCGCGACGGCGCTCTCGGTGAGACCGTGGGGCAACCCCTCCAGCACCTCGACGTCGACGACGCAGCCCTCCTCGTCGATGCTGGCGCGCAGGGTCACCGTGCCCTCGGCGCCCGCGCGCCGCGCCTCGTCGGTGTACTCGTGGGCGACTTGGTAGATCATCTCGCCCGGTTCGCGGTCTGAGTTCGCGGTGGTGCCGGCCGGCGGGTCGTCGCCGGTCTCCGCTGCCGCCGAACCGCGCGTGTGACAGACGAGGATCCTCGCCCGGTCGGGGATCGGGCCCTCGGGCGAGATGGCCAGGATGCTCCTGGCCTCGGCGACGCCGTGTTCGGACCGGCCGGAGTCGATCAGCAGCCTGGCGAGGCTGTAGCGGGGCGCCACGGACGCCTCGTCGTCCATGACCTCGATCACGCGGCGGAAGGCCTCCTCTGCCTCGAGCACGTCCTGCTCCGTGCGGCCGGGCTTGTCGAAGAGGGCCACGCCCAGCGCGTTGTAGGCCCGCGCTCGCAAGCGGATGTCCTCTTCCACCCTCGCGCCGGGGCCGCGTTTGGTCAGGTCCAGCGCCCGGCGCGCGGCGCTGGCCATCTGTTCGAGATCTGAGCGTTGGTAGTGGGCCGCCGCCTCGGCGAGCCACCGCTCGGGCGTATTCGGCAGGGTTGGCGCCTCGGCGGCCTCGGTCGGGGCGTTGCCGGCGTCCAGGTCAAACGCGACGACGGAGGTCGTGGCGGCGAGGTCGTCGCGCACGCCTACAGCGACGCGATGCGGCCCGGGTCCGGTGACCACGTCGAACACGAAGGGCCACGAGCGCTGGCGGGCCTCGTCGATCTCGCCCGCCTGCACGAGAACCGGTACGGAGTGCTCCGTGACTTCGGAGATGCGCCCCTCGCTGTCGATCAACTGCACCCAGACGCGGAACCTGGCCTCGTGATCCCCGCCCTTCGGCGCCAGACTGAGCGAACCGATGGGCACAGTGACCAGGAGCCTCGACTGGATGTCGCCGTTCTCGAGCCGGAGTTGGCTGTCTGGGCCGCGGACCGGCGCAACGCTGACCCCCATCGAGTTGGCGGTCTCTCCCAACGTCAGGGCCGCCAACGTCATGTCCGCCATCTCCACGGGCACCGGCTTGTCGACATAGCTGTCGCGGTGACGAAGCGTGAGGCGTCCGCGATGGCGCTCTCGCGCCTCCTCGGTCAACTTGACCTCGATGCGGTGACTGCGCCCGCGCTCGATGTGGGTCGGCGGCCGCGTTCGCGACGATGGCGGGGACGGGGCCGACGGCGAACGCGGTAAGTAACCGAGCGAATAGCGGTTCTGGAGGTCGCTCGCGATGCGGTCGAACCCGCCCGCGAAGTTGCGCGTGTTGACGATCGCCCTCCCGCCGGTGCGATCGGCCAGGCGGAGCAGCGGCTCCTCGAGATTGCTGGCGCGGGTGAAGTCGATGCTGGAGGAGAAGCGAAGGTCCGCGGTGTTCATGCCGCTGAGACGCACTCCGGCCGCGGCCACGCTATGGAAGGTGACGCGGTTGGCATTGGCGAGCGAGGCGAGCTCTTCGAATCGCCGCGAAAGGTCGTACTGGAAGGCCTCGAGGGAGGCGTTCGCGGCATCGATACTCCTTGGGTTTCGGTTGACTAAACGCGAGTTGCTGACGGCGCGCCACCGCCCCGCGTATCGTTGAACCGCTCCTCGACCGCCCTGAAGAGGTCCTCCGCCGGTCGCATGGGCAGCCCGTTGCTGATGTAGAGAATCGCCTTGCGCCCCGGCAGGCCCGCCATCGTCTGGATCGCGTTCTCCAGGTTCACGATCGAGGCGTCGACCTCGTTTCTGACCGTTGCGGCGAAGTTGCGGATCAGTCCCATCACCACGAGGTAGCTGACCTCATCGTTTTCGCCGTTCAGCACGCGCAGGATGTCGAGGCGCTCCGACTCGGTCCTCTCGCGGCTGCCGACGACCCTCCCGACCTCGTGGGTCGCCTCGGCGACACGCCAGGCCTCGGTGGTGAAGGGGAGCGCGACCTCGTACCTGCCCCGATCGAAGACGGCGAGCATCACGCGGTCGTGCGGGCTGAGCTGGACGCTCAGGAAGTTGCGCAGAAAGGGCAGCAACCGGTTGCGGTCCGTGGGCGTCAGGTTGGCGCTGTCGATGTAGACCATCAGGCTCAGCCGGTGCTCCGGCGGCGGCGCCTCGGCCGGGATGAAGCGATCCAGGTCGCTGGGCCGCGGCTGAGCGCCGCGAGAGCCCCGTGCCGTCCGCTGGCGCGCGCCCGCGTCCAGACCGTCCGTGAACTCGTAGAAGTTCGACAGCTCCACCGGCCGACCGTTCTCGCGCACCTCGAAGTCGCCGGCCGTGAGATCCGTCACCGGGTTGCCGTCGCGGTCGGTTACCCAGACGTCGACGTTGACGACACGCACGTCGATCGTCTCGGCGAAGGTCGAGGGCGCCTCCGAGGGCTCGGGCTGCGCCCGGGCGGCGCCGTTCACGGAGCACAGCAGAAGGGCCGCCGCGAGCCCGACCTTTACGGCCCGCATCCGTCCCCGGCGATCTCCACCCGCTTGAAGCAAGACGTCCATCCTCCACGAAGCGTATCGCTGGGTGCTTCAGGTCGAGTCGTGAAGCGTAACGATGCCTGCGTCGCCGTCGACGCTGATTTCCTGTCCCGAGGCGACGCGCTGCGTGACGTTGCCCGTGCCCACAACCGCGGGAATGCCGTACTCGCGGGCGACGATCGAGCCGTGACCGAGGATGCCGCCGATGTCGGTGACCAGGCCCGAGGCGTGAGCGAACAGCGGCGTCCAGGCGGGATTGGTCATCGGGCAGACGAGGATGGCGCCGGACCGCATCTGGTCGAACTCCGGCGGCGACTTGATCAGGCTCGCGGGCGCGGTGACGGTGCCGGGGCTCACGGGGACTCCGCGCAGCGTGGGGCTGTCGGGATCGTTGCGTGCCTGGGTCTCCTTGAAGGCGATCGACGCGTTCTCGGTCGCTTCCGGGGGCACGGTGCCCGGCGGGTGAAGTCGCTTGCGCGCTTCCCGGAGTTCGCGCCGTCCGGCGGCGAGCGCGCCGAGACGGGGCCGGGCCTCGCCCTTCGCCCGCGCTTCGATCGCGTCGCGGATCTCACTGCTGACGCAGAAGTAGATGTCGTCGGGCCGGGCGAACGTGCCGGCGTCGACCAGGCGCCGTCCCAGCTCCGTCGCCAGCGAGCGCAGCACGGGCCAGGCGCTGCCGAGGTGGAACATCGTTTCCTCGCGGATGGAGTAGAAGCGGTAGGTGAACCAGAGGCGGAAGCGGAACTGCCAGCACTCGAGGCCGTCGAGGAGCTGCTCGATGTCCGCGAGGGCCTTCTTCCGCTTCGCCCTGGCGTCGATCCCGTGCCGCGCCGGGCTGTAGTCCCGGTTGGCGACCATGGTCTTGAGCGTCGCGAAGAACGGCGTCGGATCCTCGCTCTGCGGCGGCTCGACGAAGTCGAGCGTGTAGCCCTGGTGGCCAAAAGTCGCCAGGTAGTCGTGGATCGCCTGAAGCGCGGGTCCGCTCGCCGGGTGCTGCTCCAGCGCGTCCTGGAGCCGCAACGCCGGCGTCGTCATCACCAGCTCCCACAGCGAGTCGTCGGCACGGATGCGCTTGCAGACCTCGTAGATCGCGTCGTTCGCTTCCATCGTCTTCGACTTGAAGCCGCTCAGGAACTGGCCGCTGGTGAAGTGGCGGTCCGGCAACGTCTCGCGCAGGAAGCACTGGAGCTGATCGTCGGTCGACTTGGCGACGCCGAAGGTGTGGCTGGTGTCGTTGGACCAGTAGTCGCCCTCCGCCACGCCGAGGTCCACGATCCCCTGGAGCAGGGTCTCGTCTGACGCCGTCGCCCGGTCGACCGCGCGCCACTTGTCGACGATCCCCAGGAGCCGCGGCAGGGTCTCTTCCGTCCACTTCTTCAGGACCCGCTCGTTCCACTGGGTGCGGTTGAATGCGATGTAGGTCGGGTTCTTGCTCTCGGGCATGGTCACCCGCTGCGCCAGGTCTTCGAGCTCCGCCGACGCGGCCCACTCGTCGAAGGCCCGGCGCTCGTCGACGGTGAGCGACTCCAGGAAGAGTCCGAGATCGTGCTCGGCTGCCTGCGCGCTCGCGATCCTGGATTGCTCGCGCTTCTCGGCCGCCTCCAGTTCCGCGGCCTCCAGGTCGGCCTCGGTCGGCTGTCGGGCCTCCTTGCCGTCCTGATCCGGGAAGAGCTGCGGCCAGTCGGCGCGCTGGTAGGCGAAACCGTTCATGGTCACGAAGATCGGACCGCCGCCGATCATCAGGCTCCGGCCCTTGCGGACGTTCTCGAGACCCACGGTCAGGTAGAGCTCCTCGAACAGCGGGCAGATGGGGTCGGGCATGTTCTCGACGATCTGGCGGCGCGTCAGGACGCGGGCCGGAGGGGTCGGCACCCACTCCACCTCGATCGGCTGGGGCGGCAGGTTCGTGATCGGCCGCGATTGCAGCAGGAAGAGTTGGCCGCCCGAGATCGCCCACTCGATGTCCTGGGGTACGCCGCCCATCAGTGCCTCGACCTCGACGCCGAGTTCGACGAGTTCACGGATGGCTTCGGGCGACAGCGACGATCGGCCTCGCTCCGCCTCGGCGATCTCCTCGAGCCGCGTTCCCTGCTCACCGTCCTGGACGATCTGCTGTTCCTTCGTGCCGATCACCGTCTCGGTGGCCTGCCGCGACTCGCGGTCAACCACGTAGGTGTCGGGCGTCACCTGCCCGCCGACGATGGCCTCGCCGAGTCCGAAGCTGGCGTTGACGATCGCCTCGGAGCGTTCGCCGGTCGCCGGATTGGCGGTGAACAGGATGCCCGAGATCTCGGACGGCACCATGATCTGCACGACGACGGCCATGGCCACCTTGCCTTGGTCGATGCCCATCTGGTGGCGGTAGGCGATCGCGCGGGGCGTCCAGAGCGACGCCCAGCAGTCGCGCACCGCCTGAACCACGGCGTCCTCACCGCGCACGTTGAGGTAGGTGTCCTGCTGGCCGGCGAAGGAGGCTTCCGGGAGATCCTCGGCGTTGGCCGACGAGCGCACCGCCACCGGCGGGTTCCGATAACGCGGCGGAAACGGCCTCCTGGGAACGCGGGCGTCTCGCCCGCATCCGGCGCGAAGGGCCGGTCCGGCGGCCTCTAGACATCGGTAGGCGGCGACGATCTCGGAGGCCGCAAGGTCGGAGAGGGCGGGCTCGCCCAGGTGTCCCTGGATCGCGGCCGACGCCCTGTCGAAGGACATGGCGCCGTTCGCGAGTTGCGGCTTGGCGAGCGCGACGATGCGCTGCTGCAGACCGTGCTCGGCAACGAAGGCCCGGTAGGCGGCCGTGGTGACGTGGAATCCGTTCGGCACCGCGAATCCGGCGCCCGACGCCCGCGCCAGCGAGCGGCCCTTGCCGCCCAGGAGCTCGAGGTCGTCATCCCGCGTGTCGAGCGGACGGACGAATTGTGTTGCCGTTCGCGACTTCATTGGTTCCGTTCCGATCCTGGGAACCCGGGCACCGCGAATCCGGCACCCGACGCCCGCGCGAGCGAGCGGCCCTTGCCGCCCAGGAGCTCGAGGTCGTCATCCCGCGTGTCGAGCGGGCGGACGAACCTGGGAACGCGACCCTGGGAACGCGGGCATCCTGCCCGCATTTCCGGCTCCGGCCGGCCCCCTGGAATCACAAACGTCATGGCTTAGTTCCAGAACCGGTCCAGCCGCGTCCAGGACCGGATTGGAATCACCTCGCCGGTCAGGAGGTCCGACGCCGGCGAGGCGAGGAAGAGACAGAGATCGGCGACATGCTCGGGGCCCGGCGGCCGCTCGAGGCGCGGCACGGGTGTCCCGTCCTCCTTCTCGGCCGGTTGGATGACGCCCCACTTCACCATCCCCGGCGTTGCGATCAACCCCGGCGCGACGCAGTTGACGCGGATGTTGTGCTGCGCCCACAGGAAGGCGAGGTTGTTGCTCAGGCTGATCACGCCCGCCTTGGCGGCCGAGTAGTGGAGCATCCCGGGGTTGCCCTTGGTCCCGGCCACCGACGAGATGTTGATGATGTTGCCGCTCTGCTGCTCGATCATCTGCTTGCCGGCGGCGATGCAGCCGAGCCAGGTGCCGGTCAGGTTGAGGTCGACGATGCGCTGCCACTCGTCGTAGGGTGTGTCCTCGGCCTTGCGCATCTTCGAGCCGCCGCCGGCGTTGTTGACCATGACGTCGAGCCGCCCGAAGGCCTCCACGGTCCTCGCGATGAGGCCGTCGACCTCGTCCGGGACGGTGATGTCGCAGCCGATGGCCAGGGCCGTGCCGCCGGCCGACTCGATCTCGGCGACGACGCCGTCGAGGTTCTCCTTCTTGCGCGAAGCGACGACGACCTTGGCGCCGGCCTCGGCGTAGGCCTTGGCGATGCAGGCGCCGATCCCACCGGCGCCACCGGTGACGATGGCGACCCTGTCGGTCAGATCGAGCTTGGACATGCTTACTTTCCGCCCTTCTTCTTGGTTGTCTTGGTTGGCGCCGGGTTGCCGACCCTGCCGGTCGTGATGCGGCCGCCCGCGCCGTCGTCGCCGGATCCGGGAACGATCTCCTCAGGGCACCCGCCGCCGGGTGGAACCATCCAGTCGCACCCCGGCGTGTTCCCCGGGCCGTCGTTGTGGCACGCGAGGAGGGCCGCGTAGTCGGCCTTCAGGGTGCCCGGCTTGCGTGGCGGCATGAAGTCGTTGACGTGCGTCTGGCCGGCTTCCAGCAACTGGGCGGTTCTGGTCGGCGCCCGATGGCAGTTGAGACAGGCGTTGCCCTCGATGTGCGGCGTCCTGAGGTCCCAGTGCGTTCCGCCGACCACCCAGTAGGGCGCTTCCGGATCGACCCACTGCGGCAGGACGGGCTCGCTGGGATCGGACGGAAGCCGGGCGCCGTCGATCCAGGGGTCGTGCAGGAAGGCGTTGTTCTGGTGGCACTGGGTGCACTGGACGCCGTCGGGCGGCGGGATCCAGGCGTTGTCGAAGTCGTCGGAATCCGGCCCCGGGAGCTTCCCGGCCAGGAGACCCTTGTCGTCGAAGTGGAGGTAGTCGGCCTGTGTGAGGTCGCCCTTCCCGTCGGGCGATTCGAAGAAGCAGGTGGCGCCCGTGGTCTTGTTGTGGCCGATCATCTGAACGGACGCGATGCCCCTCTCGAAGAGTTCCCGCCCGGCCGACCGGCAGAAGTAGACCCACACGACATCGTCCAGGGGGCTGCCGTCGGCGGCAGTGCCACCGACCCGGCCGACCCTCGAGCCGACGAAGCAGTTGCCCTTGAAGTCGGGCGTGTCGCACTTGCGATAGCCCGGATCCTCGAACACCTCCGCGCCATCGACGCGGATCGGGATCCGCACGCCCGCGCCGCAGTCGACCGTGGGTGGCACGCCGACGTGCTCGCTGCACATCGCGGCGTACTCGGACGCCGTCTCCGGCATGGTCAGCACCTTGCCGCCCGGCACGCAGGCGTCCTGAGCGAATGCTCCGGGCTGCGCCGTGAGCGTGAGCAGCAGGGCGGCCGCCGCCGCGCAGAATGATCGAAGCCTCATTCCGTTTCCCTGCAACCAGTGTACCGAACTTGTAACAGTGTCTCAACTTGGATCTACGGCCTCGGGGGAGGACAAGGCCCTTCGGCCGGGAAGTGACGCCTTCGGCTACCGCCGCGCCCAGCCGCCTACACGAGCGTCGCCACGCCCTCGGCGGCGGCCGCTTCGGTCAGGCGCCGGTCCAGGCTCGCCAGAGCGCAGCCTTCGCGAATCGCCAGCGCCAAGTAGCTGGCGTCGTAGGCCGTCAGGCGGTGGTCGCGCGCCAGCGCCATGACGTGCCGGTCGTCCGCTTCGCCGGGACAGCGGATGGGAAGCCGGCGCAACCGCGCCATGGAGACGTCGGCGTGGCGGTTGTCGATCCGCCCCCGACGTTCGGCCGACAACAGTAGATTCCGCAGCTCGTGCCAGAACACGTCCGGTACTTTTGCCGTGTCGTTGCCCAGACGGTCCAATGCCAAGTCGGCCAGCACTGCTTCCTCGTCCGGCAGCACCCAAGCGGCCGCCACCGAGGCGTCGGGAACGAATGCCATCAGCGCGTGTGCCCTTCATGGCGCCAGGACAGGAGTTCCGAGGTCGTCACCGCACGCTGTTTCGCCCGTTCCCGGCGCAGCGTCGCGCAGAGCGCGGCATGCTCCCGGCCGTCGACGAGCGGCGTCACATGGGCAATCGGCCTTGCGCCGCGGCAAAGGACCAAATCCTCACCTGCCTCCACCTCCGCGAGCAGCGCCGAGAGGTGCGTCTTGGCTTCACCAATCTTCACGTAGCGTGTCATGTTCTTCGTATCCTCATCAGCCCAGCCCGAGAGAAGACTAGGCTCGGGACGTCACTTGGTCAAGTGCTTGGTTCGGTCCGGGCCAGGGGCTTGGAACCAGCTTCATGGGGGGCCCACCCCATGCGGCGCACGCTGCGAGTCACGGCTTCGCTATTGTGCCGACCGTGTACGGCGCTTCTCCCGCCTTGACCGCCGCCCCCCGGCCCCGCCTGGCCGCTGCGCGTCAGGCCGCGGTAGCGGTCCTCGGGGCGCTGTGGTGTCTGAGCACGGCCGGCGTACTCGCCGCCCAGCCGAGCTCCGGCCCGAGCCACGCGATCGCCTACTTCGGTGAACCGAAGTACGCCGCGGCCATCCCCCATTTCGGCTACGTCCATCCCGACGCTCCCAAGGGCGGCGAGATGCGCACCTGGCTTCCGGGGACGTTCAACAACCTGCACCCCTACGTGGACAAGGGCCGCTTCGAGATCTACAGCACCTGGCGGGTCCGAACGATCACCTTCGATCGCCTGATGATGCCCTCCGAGGACGAGCTCTCGAGCCTCTACTGCCTGCTGTGCGAGACGGTGGAGGTCGCCGAGGACTACCGTTGGGTGGCCTACACGCTCCGACCCGAGGCGCGGTGGCACGACGGCGTGCCGGTCACGGTGGACGATGTCGTGTGGACTTATCAGACCCTCAAGGCCGACGGCCCGGTCAGCTTCAAGGCGGCCTGGCGGCACGTGGAGGGCATCGAACGCCTCGGGGAGCGCTCGTTCCGCTTCCTCTTCGGCGCCGTCGGGAGGAGCCGCAGATCGGTCATGGAGGCGTCCTCCTTCCTGACGATGCCGAAGCACTACTGGCAGGACCGGGACTTCACGGCGACCACCCTGGCGCCGCCGCTCGGCAACGGCGCCTACCGGGTCGGCGCGGTCGACCCCGGCCGGCGGATCGTCTACGAACGGGTCGACGACTACTGGGCGAAGGACCTCAACTTCAAACGCGGGCACCACAACTTCGATCGCTTCACCGTCCTCTACTTTCGCGACATCAAGGCGGGCATCCAGGCCCTCAAGGCCCGCGTGGTCGACTACTACCGCGACCAGGATGAGCGGGAGGTCGCCACCGCCTACGACTTCGCCGAGGTCGATCTTGGGCTCTTCAACAAGGAGACCTACCGGATGGGGACGACCTACGGGATGCACTGGTCGGTCGTCTTCAACACCCGCCTGCCGCAGTTCCAGGACATTCGCGTCCGCGAGGCGCTGACCCTGGCCTACAACTTCGACTGGGGCAACCGGACGCTCCAGTACGGAGCGCTGCGGCGCAACAGCACGTTCTTCCTGGGCTCGGAGATGGCGGCGCGCGGCCTGCCGTCGGCCGAGGAGCTGGCGCTGCTCGAGCCGCTGCGGGAGCACATCCCCGAGCGCGTGTTCACGCACGAGTTCACCCTGCCCACGAACGACGGCTACGGCCGCAACCGGGAGGCGCTGCTGCGGGCTGGGAACCTGCTCGACGAAGCCGGCTGGGTCGTGCGCGACTTCCGGCGCGCCAACGCGGCGACTGGAAAGCCGCTCCGGTTCGAGATCATGGTCAGGCTCAGGGAGCACGAGCGCATGCTCGTGCCCTACGTCGAGAATCTGAAGCGGCTCGGCGTCGAAGCGACGGTCCGCCGGGTCGAATCGAACATCTACACGAACCGCGCGCGCCACTACGACTTCGAGCTGACGATGCAGAAGATCTGCACCCACAGCATCCCGCAGCCGGCCCGTACGCGCAGCCACATGCACTCCGAGAGCGCCGACCTCCCGAACCTGTTCAACTACCCGGCGATCCGCAACCCGGCGGTGGACGCCCTGGTCGAGAAGGTGATCGCGGCCGAGACCGAGGAGGAGATGAACATCGCGGGCCGGGCGCTCGATCGGGTGCTGCTGTGGAGCTTCTACGTCATCCCGGAGGGCGCCCCAAAGGGCCGCCACCTCCTCTACTGGGACCGCTTCGGCCATCCGCCCCTGGGGCGCGAGCACATGAACTGGACCGGCTTCCCGCACCTCTGGTGGTTCGACCAGGAGAAGAGCGATCGGGTCGACGCCGCTCTGGGCGAGACCCGCTAGCAAACGCCGCCTGACGCCCACGCATGCTGCTCTACATTCTGCGCCGTCTCGTCCTGATGGTGCCGACGCTGGTCGGCGTGCTGCTGGTCAACTTCGTGATCATTCAGGCGGCGCCGGGTGGTCCGGTGGATCAGGCGATCGCCCGCCTGCAGGGAACCGGAGTCGATGCCGGCGCCAGCGTGCTCGGCGGCGGCGCGGGTTCGACCCTGGAGGCCGAGCTCGCCGCGACCGGCGGCATCGACCCGGCGCTGATCGAGGAACTCGAGCGGCAGTTCGGCTTCGACAAGCCGGCGCCCGTCCGCTTCTTCATCATGCTCCGCGACTACCTGCGCTTCGACCTGGGCGAGAGCTTCTACCAGGACGTCCCGGTCATCGATCTCATCCTCGATCGGATTCCGGTCTCGATCTCCCTGGGGCTCTGGACCCTGCTCATCGTCTACTCGGTGTCGATCCCGCTCGGCATCCGCAAGGCCACCGCCGACGGCTCGCCGTTCGACGTCTGGTCGAGCGTGGTGATCCTCGTCGGCTACGCGATTCCGGCCTTCATCCTCGCCGTGCTGCTCATCGTGCTGTTCGCGCGCGGCGGCCTGATCGAGTACTTCCCGCTGCGCGGCCTGGTGTCCGACGACTTCGCCGACCTGGGGCTTTGGGCTCAGGCGAAGGACTATTTCTGGCACTTGGCGCTGCCGATCACGGCGCTCGTGGCCGGGAGCTTCGCGACCCTCACGATGTTGACCAAGAACTCGTTTCTCGACGAGGTCCACAAGCAGTACGTGCTGACGGCCAAAGCCAAGGGCCTCCGGACCCGCCGCGTGCTCTACGGCCACGTGTTTCGCAACGCGATGCTGATCGTGATCGCCGGTTTCCCGAGAGCTCTCGTCGGAGCGCTGTTCACCGGCGTGCTCCTCGCCGAGATCATCTTCTCGCTCGACGGCCTGGGCCTCCTGGGCTTCGAGGCGATCGTCACGCGCGACTACCCGATCATCTTCGGGACCCTCTACGTTTCGACCCTGCTGGCCCTGGTGCTGCAGCTCCTCACGGACATCACCTACACGCTCACCGATCCACGCATCGACTTCGAGAGCCGAGAGGTTTGAGCAGCCCGGTGCCAGTCGCGCCCAGCCTCGGCAGGAGGAGATGGGCTGCCTTCAAGGCCAATCGGAGGGGCTACTGGTCGCTCCGGGTCTTCGTCGTCATCTTCGGCGCCTCCCTCTTCGCCGAGTTCCTCGCCAACGACAAGCCTCTGGTTGTCCGCCATGAGGGCCGCTTCTATCTGCCGATCGTTTCGACGTACTCGGAGGCCGAGTTCGGTGGCGTGTTCGAGGTGGAAGCCGACTACCGGGAGGAGTTCGTCAAGGAGCTCATTCGAGGCAGCGATGGATGGATGATCTGGCCGCCGATCCCGTACGCGCACGACACGATCGACTACGAACTGCCCGGTCCGGCCCCGTATCCACCGTCCCGCCAGCACTGGCTGGGCACGGACGATACGGGCAAGGACGTGTTCGCTGGTCTCATCTACGGGATCCGCCTGTCCTTTCTGTTCGGGTTGGTGCTTACCGCCCTGAGCTCGATCATCGGGGTGCTGGCGGGCGCCGTGCAGGGCTATCTGGGGGGCAAGGTGGACCTCTTCGGCCAGCGCCTGATCGAGATCTGGGCCGGGCTGCCGATTCTCTTCGTCCTGATCATTCTCGCCAGCATCGTGGATTCCAACGTCTTTTGGCTGCTCGGGATCCTCGTCGCGTTCAGTTGGATGGCGCTCGTGGGCGTCGTCCGGGCCGAAGTGCTGCGCGCTCGCAACTTCCAGTACGTGACCGCCGCGCGGGCCCTGGGGGCGGGGGACGGGAGGATTGTCCGCCGCCACGTTCTGCCCAACGCGATGGTCGCCACCTTCACCTTCCTGCCCTTCATCCTGACCGGGTCGATCACCCTGCTCACCTCGCTCGACTTCCTCGGCTTCGGCCTGCCTGTCGACTCGCCCTCGCTGGGGAGGCTGCTCGCCCAGGGTCGGGTCAACCTGCACGCCCCGTGGCTGGGCCTCGTGTCCTTCTTCACGCTGGCCACGCTGCTGACGCTCGTGATCTTCATCGGCGAGGCGCTGCGCGACGCCTTCGATCCCCGAAGGACGGGGACGCAGTCGTGACGGCGCCGCCACCCCCTGGGAACCCGGGTGGCGCGGACCCGCGCCACCCGCGAACCAGTCCGGGCGCCCGTCATCGGGTGCACGGATGGAACCCGGGCATCTTGCCCGCATCCGGCGCGAAGCGCCGGTCTGGCGTGTCGGCGCAGACCCCATTCCTCGAGGTCTCGGACCTCTCGATCGCCTTCGACGGCGTCCGGGTCGTCGAGGGGCTCGACCTGCGCCTCGATCGGGGAGAGTCCGTCGCCCTCGTCGGCGAGTCGGGATCGGGCAAGTCGGTCACCGCGCTCTCGATCCTCCAGTTGCTGGCCTATCCGCGGGCGTCGCACCCGAGCGGTTCGATTCGCGTCGAGGGCCGCGATGTCATGGGCGCCGACGAGAAGGAAATGCGCGCGCTCCGCGGCAGCCGGATCTCCATGGTCTTCCAGGAGCCGATGACCTCGCTGAATCCGCTCCACACGATTCGGCGGCAGGTCGAGGAAGTGCTGTCGACGCACCGCGGCCTGCGTGGACGCGCCGCCCGGGAACGGACGGTGGAGCTGCTCGAACTCGTGGGTCTCCAGGAGGCGCACGAGCGCTTGGACTCGTTCCCTCATCAGCTCTCCGGCGGTCAGCGCCAACGGGTGATGATCGCGATGGCGATCGCCAACGAGCCGGATCTACTGATCGCCGACGAGCCGACGACGGCGCTCGACGTGACCGTCCAGGCCCAGATCCTCGCTCTCATCAAGGAGCTGCAGGAGCGGCTCGGGATGGCGATGCTGCTCATCACCCACGATCTCGGCATCGTCCGCTCCATGGCGGAGCGCGTCTACGTGATGGAGCGTGGCCGGGTGGTGGAGGACGGCCCTACCTCCGAGATCTTCGGCCGCCCTCAACATCCCTACACGCGGAAGCTGATCGACGCGGAGCCCAGGAGCGCCTGCCCGATCGCCGAGGACGACGCGCCTGTTCTGGTGGAGACGAAGGACCTGACCGTGGAGTTCCCGCTACGGGCCTGGCCGCGGAAGAAGGTACTCGTCGCCGTCGACGGCGTGTCCCTCCGGGTGCGTCAGGGACACAGCCTCGGCGTCGTCGGTGAATCGGGAAGCGGCAAGACGACCCTGGCGATGGCCATGGTTCGTCTGATCCGAAGCCGCGGTGAGATCGTCTTTGACGGCAAACCCATCCAGGTTTTGGGGTTCAAGCAGCTCAAGCCGCTCCGCCGCTCCATGCAGATCGTCTTCCAGGATCCCTACGGCAGCCTGTCGCCGCGCCTGACCGTCGAGGAGATCGTCTCCGAGGGTCTGGTCATCCACGAACCCGGTCTCACCGCGGGCGAGCGGCGCCGGCGGGTCGCCGAGGTCCTCGGGGAGGTCGGCCTCAAACCCGGGATCCAGAGCCGCTATCCGCACGAGTTCTCGGGCGGCCAGCGCCAGCGGATCGCCGTCGCGCGAGCGATGATCCTCCGTCCGCGCTTCGTCGTGCTCGACGAGCCCACCTCCTCACTGGACATGACGGTGCAGGCCCAGATCGTCGAGCTCCTGCTCGACCTCCAGCAGCGGCACGGCCTCACCTACCTCTTCATCAGTCACGACCTCAAGGTCGTGCGCGCCCTCTGCGACGACATCGTCGTGATGAAGGACGGCCGCATCGTCGAGCAGGGGCCAGCCGACGAGCTCTACGAGTCGCCGCGGGAGCCCTACACTCGGGCGCTGATGAACGCCGCGCTCGATCTCGGCAGCGCGCTGCGGTAGCAGCGGCAGGGCCGGCCGGCCTGAGCGATGCGCTTGCCCCTGGACAGTTGTCGTCGGACCGCCGCGGTACCCTGGGGCCGGCCAGATCGACCAAGGCGGATTATCTCCATTAACAACGAAGAAGATGCCGACAAATTGATGTTTGAGCCAAAATATGCCACGATCACGTAATTATTGGGATCACAGGAGGGACACCGTGCTTGTTTCATTCGCCGTCACGAACTACGCTTGCTTCAAGGATCGCCAGGAACTCACGCTGGTGCCACCGCGCAAGACTGACGACGACGAGTTCGCGTTCGACACCGGCGTGCGGCGGGTTCCCCGACTCCACCGCGCCGCTGCTCTCTACGGCGCGAACGCGAGCGGGAAGTCACGGCTCATCCAGGCGCTCGCGTTCGTCGACTCGTTCGTCATCGGCTCCTCAAAGCGACGCCAGACAGGTGAGGGGATCCGCCACGAGCCGTTCCGGTTCGACGCCGACAGCCGGTTGCGTCCCACGACCTTCGAGATCTCGTTCATCGAGGCAGGATCCGTCTATGAGTACGGCTTCTCGGTGGACAGCGAACGCGTCCACGAGGAGTGGCTGCTGCAGTGGCCGGCTGGGGGGCGGCAGCGAATGCTGCTCGATCGAGAGTACGACTCCGCTACGGGCAGTGAGTCCTGGAGCTTTGGCGCCTCGGTCCGTGGCGAGAAGAGAGCCTGGCAGGCGAGCACAAGACCGGACACGCTGCTCGTCTCCACGGCTGCTCAGTTGAATAGCGAGGTCTTCACGCCGGTCGTCGAGTGGTTTCAGCGGAGTCTCCGTGTCGTACCTTCGGGAGGCCTCCCTCCTGCCGTCACGATCGCGACGATCCACGGCGATGAGCGGGCCACCGACAGAGTGCTGGGGATGCTCCAAGACGCCGACATCGCCGTTTCCTCCCTGCGAACCCGTAAGGAGTCGGTTCGAGTAGATGACCTGCGCCCCAGCCCTCCACCGGAGATTCTGAGGGAGTTCAAGGATGCCGGCCACACGACTGTGAATCTCTGGGAGGCCGATCTCGGCCACCGACCTGAGGGGTGTACCGAGACCCATTTTCTCGACTTCGATGACGAGTCGGAGGGCACCCGACGGCTCCTTGCGCTCGCGGGTGTGTGGCTCGACATCCTCGACAACGACCTCGTGGTGGTCGTTGATGAGTTGGACTCCAGCATGCACGCGCACCTGACCGCGGCCCTCGTCAGCCGGATCAACAGCGCTCCTCCGGACGGTGAAAGCCGGCGCGCTCAACTCATCGCAACGCTCCACGACACTTCACCGATGAAGAGTGCGCTGGATCGCGACCAGATCTGGCTCACCGACAAGGACCCGACGAAGGAAGTGTCTAGCCTGACGCCGCTGAGCGTCTTCAAGCCGCGCCGGCGCGAACCCCTTGACCGCGGCTACCTCGGTGGCCGCTACGGCGGCGTGCCGGTGATCGCAGAGTACGGCTACGAGAGGTGATCAATGGCCCGCCGACACTGGCCGCGGACGAAACCGCGCCGACCGCCGCGGTCGTCCAAGCCGAGGATTCTGATTCTCTGCGAGGGCCAGAAGACGGAACACATCTACTTTGCCGCCTTGAAGGTCGAGATGAGACTGCCCAGTGTCCGCGTGTGGCGTCTCTCCAAGGTAAGGGGACTTCGCGGTTTGACGGCGGCTGCCGACGAAGCCCGCCGGAACGACCCTGGCCTCGACGAGATCTGGTGCGTGCTCGACCACGACGGGCGCGAAGAAGAAGTGCGGAAGTTCCTTGTCTGGCACGAGCGTGCCCGGAAGAGTCGGAGCCGTCAGAGGATCGAGGCCGTGATTTCAGACCCCTGCTTCGAGTACTGGCTGCTACTTCACTTCGAGTACACGACCCGGTCCTTCGACAAAGTCGGAGGCTGCGAACAGGTCACTCAGATGCTGCGGAGGTACGAGAACGACTACGAGAAGGGGGACCGTCGCTTCTTCGAAGGCCTTGGTGGCCTCCGCGACCAGGCCATCCAGAACGCGGCGCAAGCCGGTAGAGCGGGCCCGTCGCCCGCCACCGACATCGGCCGCCTGATCGAACGCCTTCGTGAACTCCACTGATCTGCTGATCCCCGACCGAAGATCTACGGCGGAAGCTACGAGAACTCCCGGTCCATTCTCGTCCGCAATTCCGGGCCTACGCGACCGCGTCTCAGCGAGGCGCCTCCGCTCCGTCACCGGTCAGGCGCCCCGGTCCCGGTCCCAGGCGAGGCGTCCGGCGACGAACACGGCGCGCACCGCCCGATCGTCGCCCAGGAGGGCGAGTGCGTACAGAGTGTCCTCGAGGTTCTCGGAAAGGGCGTGGCGGTCGCGCATCACCGGTGTTGCCGCCGGATCGAGGACCACGATGTCCGCCCAGCGGCCGGGTTCGAGACACCCGATCTCCTCGTCGAGACCCAGCAGCCTGGCGTTGCCCCGGGTGGCGGAGTGGAAGAGGTCGTGGGCGCCGAACTGGACCCCTCGAAGCAGGGCCGCCTGGTAGGCGGCGCCGAGCGTGTGGAGCATCGAGTAGCCGGTTCCGGCGCCGACGTCGCTTCCCACCCCGATGCCAACCGGACGTTCCGGGCGGTTGACCAGGCTCCGGTCGAAGATCCCGGAGCCCAGAAAGGAGTTCGCGGTCGGGCAGTGGACCACCGTCGTGCCGGTCTCGTGGAGCCGCTGGCATTCCCGTTCGCCGAGGTGGACTCCGTGGGCAAGAAGCGTGCGGGGCCCCAGCAGGCCCGCCCGGTCGTACACGTCCGTGTAGTCGAGCGCCTCTGGGAAGAGTTCCCGAACGCGAGCGATCTCGGCCCGGCTCTCACCGAGATGCGACTGCACCAGAAGCTCGGGGCGCGAGGCCGCGAGTTCGCCTGCGAGCCGAAGCTGCTCGCCGCTGGAGGTGATGGCGAATCGAACCGTGATCGCGTAGCGAAGGCGGCCCCGGAGATGCCAGCGGTCGGCGAGCGCTTCGCTATCGGCGATGCCCGCTTCGGGATCGTCCCGCAGGCCGGCCGGTGCGTTGCGGTCCATCATTGTCTTGCCGGTGACGATGGCCATGCCCCGCGCTTCGGCTGCGTTGAACAGGGCTTCGGCAGCTTGCGGGTGGACCGAGGAGAAGGCGACCGCGGCAGTCGTTCCGTGCTGGACCAACCGCTCCAGGAACACCCCGGCTGCCTCGGCGGCGTGGGCCGGATCCTGGTAGCGGAGTTCCTCGCGCCAGGTGAAGCGGTCGAGCCAGTCCAGCAGATCTCGGCCGGGTGCCGCGAGCATCCGATACTGGGGGAAGTGGACGTGGGCGTCGATGAAGCCGGGCAGGACCAGCGCGTCGCCATAGTGGTCCTGAGGGAGTTGCCCGTACTGCTCCGGCAACGCGGCGGCGTCCCCACGAAAGGAGATGCGCCCCTTCCCGTCGACCGCAACGGCGCCCTGAGGGTGGAAGTCGACGGCCTCCGCCGGGCCTGCGGCCGCTGGATCGGCGCGGTAGGTCAGGACCGCTCCGCGGATCACCCGCCCGCTGTCCGTCACGCGGGAAATCGCTCCAGGAGCTGGGCGGCGACGCCGGTAGCGATGGCGGCGGGCGTCTTGGACCGGATCTGCGGCAGCCCGATCGGACAGACGAGCGCGTCGGTCAGACCATCCGGCAGGCCCGCGCTGCGCAGCCGCTGCACGAATCGAGCACGCTTGCTCGAGGAACCGATGAGCCCGACATAGCTGAACCGGCGGGCCGCAAGAGCGGCATGGACGATCGCAAGATCGAGCGGATGGCTGTGGGTCATCACGACGACGGCGGCGCCCGAAGGGGCGGCGGACAGCTCGTCCGCGGCGTCCGAGCTCTCGATGGTCCGGATGGGCTGAGGCAGGACGGGCGGGAACGCGTCAGAGCGCCCGTCGATCCAGGTGACGGCAAAGGGGAGAGGCGCCAGGGCGAGCATGAGCGCCCGGCCGACGTGCCCGGCGCCGAATAGCCAGACCTCCTGCGGCCGGTCGCCGAAGCGCTCGACGACGTCGACTTCTCCGTCCGTTCCCGCGTCGCCGGCGCCCTCGTCTCCATCCTTGACAGGGGCCCGGCCCACCGCTCGTCGGCCGATCCGGGCACAGACCGTGAACGGACCGGCCCGCTCCCGCGCCGCGAGCGCGCGGACGGTGTCGAGCTGCTCCGTCACGAAGACTTCGGACAGCACCTCGACGCTGCCGCCGCAGCACTGGGCGAGTTCGGGCCCGAGGGAATAGCGGTCGAGGGCGGCAGACTGCGTACCTGCAGCCAGCGCCTGCCGCGCCGCATGGAGCACCCGCCATTCGAGTTCGCCGCCGCCGATCGTGCCGGAGAAGCCGGTACGCCCAGGTCCGACGACCATGCGGGCGCCGGCCTCGCGAGGTGCGGAGCCCCGCACGGTTACGACACTGACCAGGGCGCAGGCGCCGTGCGCCTCCAGGAGGCTGGCGACTTCGGGCCAGACACGGCGCATGGAGTCAACCCGCGACCGGCGCTTCGACCGCCAGAGCGGGTGCGGGACGATGTTCGTGCCGCAGAGCGTCCGCGGCGCGCAGGATGGCTTCCGGCGTGGCCGGCGCATCGAGCGGCGGCACCGTGCCCGGGGCCAGGCTGGCCACTGCGTGGGTGATGGCGGAGAAAGCCGAGAGCGCGAGCATGAGCGGAGGTTCGCCGACCGCCTTCGAGCGGTAGATCGTGGGTTCCGGATTGGCGCCCGACCGGTAGAGCTCCACGCGGAAGTCGGCCGGAACGTCGGAACAGGTGGGAATCTTGTAGGTCGATGGTGCGTGGGTCAGCAGCCGTCCCGACGGGTCGAACACCAGCTCCTCGGTGGTGAGCCATCCCAGACCCTGGACGAAGCCGCCTTCGATCTGGCCGATGTCGATCGCTGGATTGAGCGAGTTCCCGGCATCGTGCAGGATGTCCACCCGGTCGAGTCGGATCTCGCCAGTTTCCGTGTCTACGGTGACTTCGCTGCAGGCGGCGCCGCAGGCGAAGTAGAGGAACGGCCGTCCGCTGCGCCGGTCCCGGTTCCAGCCGATCTTCGGCGTGCGGAAGAAACCGGTAGCCGACAACGACACGCGTTGCTCGAAGGCGGTCGCCGCCAGTTGCCTGAACGAAATCGTGTCGAGGCGTCCGCCGTCGCCTCTCGCGACGCCGACTCGTCCGTCCGCGAAGGAGATGGCGTCCGGCTCGACGCCAAAGTGCCGGGCGGCGAGATCCGCGAGCCGCCGTCTGATCTTCCGGGCGGCCAGCCTTGCAGCCATGCCGTTCAGGTCCGAGCCGGACGACGCCGCGGTGGCCGGGGAGTTCGGAACCTTGTCCGTTCGCGTCGCGGTGACCCACACCTTGGCGATGTCGACTCCCAGCTCCTCTGCGACCACCTGGGCGACCTTGATGTAGAGCCCCTGGCCCATCTCGGTGCCGCCGTGGTTCACCTGAACCGAGCCGTCCACGAAGACGTGGACCAGGGCGCCGGCCTGATTCAGGGCCAGCAGCGTGTACGCGATCCCGAACTTGACCGGAGTCAGCGCGATGCCCTTGCGAAGGGGACCCCCCAGGAGATTGAAGCGCGACACGGCCGCACGCCGCGCCGCGTAGTCGCTGGTCTGCTCCAGCGTCTCCACGATGTCCGGGAGGACGTGCTCTTCCACCGTCATGCCGTAGGGCGTCGTGTCCCGGCCCGGGCGGTAAAGGTTCCGCTTGCGCACCAGGAGCGGATCGAGCCCCAGGGTGATGGCCGCGGCGTCCATCGCCCGCTCGGCCACGATCATCCCCTGGGGTCCGCCGAATCCCCGGAACGCGGTGTTGGAGACCGTGTCCGTTTGCAGGCGGCGCGAGTTGATCGTCGCAGCGGGGTAGTAGTACGCGTTGTCGGCGTGGAACGTTGCCCGGTCGCAAACGCCGGAAGACAAGTCCGCCGAGCAGCCGCAGCGGGCCGCCAGGTCGATCTCGATTCCCGTCAGGACGCCGGAAGCGTCCAGACCGCAGCGAAAGTCCGCCCGGAAGTCGTGACGCTTGCCTGTCATTGCCATGTCGTCGTCGCGGTCGAGCCGGAGCTTTGCCGGGCGGCCGACCGTTCGGGCGGCGAGGGCGGCCAGGCAGGCCCACTGAGCCGCCTGCGACTCCTTGCCGCCAAAGGCGCCGCCCATTCGGCGGCACTCGCAGACGACCGCGGCGTCAGGGATGTCCAGCATGCCCGCGACCAGCCCCTGGACTTCGGCGGGGTGCTGGGTCGAGGAGAAGACCCGGATCTCGTCGTCCTCGCCGGGCACCGCGAGCGCGGCCTGTCCCTCCAGGTAGAAGTGCTCCTGACCGCCGATCCGCAGACTCCCTTCGAGACCGCGCGGAGCAGCAGCAATGGCGCCCGCCGCGTCGCCGCGCTCGAAGCCGTAGGGCGGCAGCAGGTCCGTTCCCTGAGCGAGCGCGTCGTCCACGGTGACCCGGGGCGGGCGGGACTCGACTTCGATGCGGGCGCGCTTCACGGCCCGGCGGGCGATGTCGCGTGTCTCGGCCACGACCGCGAAAACGACCTCGCCGGGAAAGCGAATCGTGTCTCCCGCCAGGATCGGATCATCCCCGGCCGCGGGGCTGCAGTCGTTTCGCCCGGGAATGTCGCCCGCTTCGAGAACCGCCAGAACTCCCGGGAAGGCCCGCACAGCCGAGAGGTCCAGGGAGCGGATGAGGCCACAGGCCGCACCCGCGGCGCCGGGCGCCACGTGGACCGTGCCCCGAGGCTCCGGCAGATCGTCGACGTAGTTCGCCGTGCCGCGGACGTGCCGCGCCGCACTGTCGTGGGGGAGTCCCCGCCCGACGCTCCGGCCCGGTGCGCTGCCGGGGTCGGCGATCTTCTCAGGGGAGGTCCGGTCTCCCGCCGTTGCCGAGGCGCCCGCTGACTCGGCGGTCCTAGCCTGGATCAGGGTACTCAGGCCGCCTCCTCCCTGCTGCCGCGGACCCGCGTCTCCCGGCTCGGACGCCCCGCGATCTCGCTGAGCGCCTTGAGGACGAGAGAGCCGGCGACGCGCAGCCGGTACTGGGCGCTCGCCCGGTGGTCGTCGATCGGCGAGAAGTCACCGGCCAGCGCGGCCCGGACCCGCTCCTCCGCGTCACGCCGCAATCCGCTGTTCTCCAGGCTGAGCCCGATCAGAGTCTCTTCGGTCCGCGGGGAACGCCTGGGCGTCGCCGCCATGCCGCCCCAGGCCATCCTGGCGGAGACGATGCGCCCGCCGACCGTGTGGAACCAGAACGCCCCGAGCACGGACGAGATGTCCTGGTCGTAGCGCTTCGAGATCTTGTAGCTGCGGAAATGCTCGTCCGGGCCAAGGCGGGGAACCCGGATCCGGGTCAGGAGTTCGCCGGGTGCGCGGTCCTGAACGCCGTAGTCGAGGAAGAACGCCTCGAGCGGCAGGGTCCGGCGACGTTCGCCGAGGCGGAGCTCGATGGAAGCCCCGAGTGCGATCAGAACCGGAGGCATGTCGCCTATCGGCGAGCCGTTCGCAATGTTGCCGCCGACCGTGCCGACTGCCCGCACCTGCTTCGAACCCAGGCGATTGAGCACTTCGCCGACATCCGGGTCGATGCCGCAAAGCGCCGCCTCCGCTTCGGCGTACGTGGCGGCGGCGCCAAGCTCCACCCGGTCGTGCTCTTCACGCACGGCCCGGAGGGAGGGGACGCGCCCGGTGTGAATGATCTGGGGCAGGTGACGCAGTTCCTTCGTGATCCATAGACCGACATCCGTCGCGCCGCCCGTGATCACGGCGTCAGGGTGTCGGGCGCAGAGGTCGGCCAGGCTGTTCTCGGAGGCCGGGGCCGCGAAAAACGTCTCGTCGTTGCCAACGAAGAGGTCCTGACCGTCGTCGAGCGTGTCGAGCTGCTCAGCCGTGCGAGCCGCATTTCGCGTGAACTCGTCCTGAGGCGTGCCGCCGCAGGAGACGAGAGCCGCGTCGGCGATCGGACGGTAGCCGGTGCATCGACATAGGTTGCCGGCGAGCCACTCGTTCACCGCGGCGCGGTCTGGATGCTGGTTCGCGTGGTAGAGAGCGAACAGGGTCATGACGAAGCCGGGCGTGCAGAACCCGCACTGGGAAGCGTGGTGGTCGACGAGCGCCCGCTGGACAGGATGAAGGTCCGAGGCGCGAGGCGCCAGGTCGTCAACGGTGACCACTTCGGCCCCGTCCAGGGAGCCAAGGAGTTGAATGCAACTGTTCGTCGGCTCGTAGACCACGCGCCCGTCGCGGAGGCGGCCGACAGCAACGGTGCAGGCGCCGCAGTCCCCTTCGGCGCAGCCCTCCTTGGTGCCTGTCGCGCCTTCGCGGAGACGTAGATGCTCGAGCAGCGTCTCGGTGGGTGCGAACCCCTCCAGGCTCGTGACCCGCCCTCGACGTACAATGCGCAACGCAGGGCGCATCTGCGCAAACTATCGCAGCTTCTGCTTTCAGGAGATCGCTCCGGGCGGCTTTAGGCCGCAGTTCGGCGGCATCGTGACGGACAGCTCGATCGTCGCGGGTTTCCGGAAGGAGTTCGGCACCGGCTTCGCCTGGGACATGAGCGGTCACAATCTGTGTCCAGGCACCGGTCCACGGAGGGCGTTGACCGCCGTCGCGGCGTCAGCATAGGCTTGGCCTATGTCAGGCGCTGCACGACGACCGTCAGCAACTCAGCCGTTCCGGGTAGCTCGTCTGTTCCGCAACGGCCGGAATCAGGCGCTCCGGATCCCGCGCGAGTTCGAACTGCAGGCCGACGAGGTGACCATTCACCGGGAGGATGGTCGCTTGATCATCGAACCCGTCGATCGGAAGCCATCGCTTGCAGAGGTTCTCTCGCGTCTCGCCCCGCTCGAAGAAGACTTCCCGAACATCGAGGATCCTCCGGTCGAGCCGGAAGAGACCCTCTGACTCGGTAAGAACCGTGCCGCGATACCTGTTGGACACGAACGCCGTATCCCAGTTGATCCGGCGCCCCGATGGCGAACTCGCCAAGAGATGCGCCGCTCTTGAGCCGGGGAATCTCGCAACGAGCGTGATCGTGGCCGCCGAGTTGCGGTACAGCGCCGAACGTCGCGGTTCCCGGCGTCTGACGACGCAGTTGGACGCAGTGTTGTCGGCGGTCGACATCCTGGCCTTGGAAGAACCGGCGGACCGGCACTACGGCGCGATCCGGAGCGAATTGGAGCGGGTCGGCCAGCCGATCGGGCACAACGACCTGCTCATCGCGGCTCACGCCAGGGCCCTTCGCCTGACATTGGTGACCAACAATGTCCGCGAGTTCCGCAGGGTGCCGGATCTGGTGGTCGAGGACTGGCAGTGACGACCGCTTGAGGTGGGTCTCGGCGAGTGCTGCGCCGACCGTCGTGGCGAGAATCCTGAGCCGCCTACACGGGCGACGACGAGGAAGGCCTGCGCAAGGCAAGCACCTGGGGCGACTACATCATCTGCAACGTGGAGTACGTCGCGCTGGACTTCGCGGCGCTTCGCGAGTTCATGCGCGGCCTCGTCGATGCCAGGGCTCACCCCGAGCCACCGAAACCCTCTCCGTCCCCGGCCTCGCCTTCGCCGAACACGGCCCGCGCGACCTCGGCCTTTCCTACGGCCACCTCGAAGGCCGCGCCGACCCGCCGCTTCCACCCGAAGTCGTCGCCGCCGGCGAGATGGTGCTGGAGCTGACGAAGGAGCGCGGGATGTTTTTCCTGGACAACGTACTGCCGGAGAATGTGGCTGGGCAGCTCGACCGCGGTGTGATGGTTGGCGCCGGACGGAGGGAGGATACGGCGGAGGTGGGGAGGGAGCACACCGGGCGGACGATGCCCTGGTAGGGCTGCGGCGGGCTGGCCGACCCGCGTGAAGTTGCCTGGCGGTGAAGAAGCTGAACTCGATAAGCGCGTCTGCCGCCTTCACGGTTCTGTCCGATTGAGCTTGGCCCGATCCGGGGACGCAGGTTCTCGCAGGAGGTGTCTGCGATACTGAGACCAGGGCCTCCGCACCCAACAGAATCTCGGTGGCAGATGGTCGAGCTGTTGATGTCTGGGAGCGAGCCCAGCCCACGAGCTAGAGCTATGCCAGACGAGGCATTGGACGGGTCCGGTCTTGAGCACCCTGGCTGTTCACGCCGAGTGCATCACGCGTGAAACGAATCTACGGCTTGGGATAGGGGTCGAACCGGAAGACCCTGTTAGATTGCTGGCGTTCGAGCTGCAGCGTAACGAGCGCCGTTCGATGTGGTGTAAAGAACTTGCTGATCTCATCCTTCTTGATGTGGATGGCGCCGATGCCGTCGTCAGCAAGAGTCTCGAACCCGACGTATGTATACGGAGGGTTGATCTCCGGGTGAGCGGTGACGCTCATGCGTAGGTACTCCCCGACCTTGTCGATTGCGGATTTCAAACGTGTGCAGTCTACGTAGACGCTGCGGTAGGAGGGATCATCGCTGTATTTGTGGACTCCCCTAATCACTGTCCCGTGGAACCGCTCAGCGGTCTGGTCGTTGTCTTTCTCGTAGAATTGCAGCAGATAGTCCTCGACGCCGACTCCGTATTGGTCCTCCACGTGCACGACGGTGTTCTGGAACCCATGCTTCCGCGCGTTGCCGCTAGGCCGGTTGGGCAGGAGCGCCTCGTTGCGGCGCGCCAGCACTTCGCACCACCCGTGGAAGCCGTCGTCCTCCACGGTCAAGCTTCTCACGATGTCGGTGAGCAGGTCGCGATCTCGCTTCGACTTCACGTTGCTCTTACTCAGTTTGATCGAGCTATGGTCGTGGCCGTCTACGATGCCAAACGCTGCCGTGCCCGATGACTCTTCAAGCGACCGCCAATCGCGTCCTACATTGGGATTTTCCGGGTGGGCCGGGAACGTGCCGGTCATGCGAACACAGTTCATGTTGGCTGTCGAAATACGTACGGTACCGTCCGAACCGTCCTCATTCCCAATGGCACGAATCCCCCTATATCCATTGTTGCCGACCAGCACGGTGCATAGTACGTTTCCTTGGTCGTACATTCTGCCGCCGTCGCCAAACCTGTCGCGCTGCGCCAGCTCCCAGGTGTAGGAGCTGGCAAGTTCCAGTCCTTTGAGGATCTGTGTGCCGGTCTCGAAGGGGTTACCCTCTGGCTTCTTGGCAATGAAGCCCTTGAACACGCGCGCGGCGAATGAGCGGCCCTTGTGTGCTAAGGGTGAACCGAAGTTGGCTGGCGCAAGCATGACCATCCGATGTACGGGTGCTTGGTCTGGGTTGAAATAGCGATTCAGCCATTGCCGGATGACAAGTCCGCCGGCGCTGTGGACGACGGCGTCTACGCTCCTCTTGTCTGTGGGAAGACCATGGTGGTCCCAAGCCTTCTTCATCGCCGAGGCCAGATCGTCGAAGCGGATCTCGTCCTCCATGCTGAGGTAGTCCCCCAAGCTGATAGTGACGACCTCGCGCTCGAGCGCAGCCTCAAGGTGTTTCGCGAGCGGCTCAAAGTCGTCGGAAGAGGCACTCCAACCGTGCAAAATGACTATGCGATTAGCCATCACCCGACCCCGCCCGGTCGATGTAGGCCTTGATTCCGCCCCTACTGGCCACCGTTTTGTTGCTCATGCTCTCCCCTTCTTTCGGAGAATGTGCTGGCGCGAGCATACGCGAAATGGACGCGCCGGACACTTGGTTTGGCCTCGGACACTAGCGTGAGCGGCAGACTCGGGGCGCGCAGGCGGGGTTCTACCTTACTGTCCAACAAACCGTGAGCACCTGAGTTTGACGACGCTACGTGGCATGAGAAAAGGCAAACCGCGAGAGCCTTTGGCGCAAGCGTATGAGGCCACCAGTCTCGCGATGCGATCGGAGAGTCCCTGGAAGCCGCTGGATCCATGAATCGGCGATAGGGCCTACGAGCCCAAGCGCATCAACAAGTCCTTCGAACTGGGACTATACTCGATAGTGACCATTCCTGAGGCACGCCGAAGAGCCATATCCTACTGATTCCGTTCCTGTCGGATCCTCTCGAGTTCCTGTTGGAATAGCTCGTCGTACCGTTCCTGGTCAAACGGTCGCGTGCCCGGATAGTCAGCAGCCGACAGCATCAAGCGAGCCAAACCGCCAAACGCTAGGGCCAGGAACAGAGTGAAGAGCAAGACCCCAGCGAGGATCTGCCCGAGGGCGACTGCCCATACGGTCCGCCAGAAAGACAGTGGCTCCCTAGTCATCGATCATTTGACTCCTTCGACTAGTTCCCTATACCGCTTCAGTGTAACCGCTGGAGGAGTTATGAAGACGTCTCTAGAGATGACAATTCAGTCGCTCTTAGGGAGCGGTACGGCACTACAACGAACAGCGGGACGACCACCAGCGCGATGAAGCCCCAGGCCAGCGTGCCGTAGCCCCTGGCAACCAGGTCGATGATCCCGAACGTCGACAGACCAGCCGCGGCCGCCAGTACCCCCACCGCAGTCCCCGCCTTCTGCACCCTCGTCAGCCTCCCCGAAGCAGGCCTCCACCGACGCGGCAGGTCGTCGAGATGGCTCTCGACGCGCCTCAGGAGCGCGTGAATCGAACCGACCGCCGTCTCGATCAACGTCCAGCCGGCGACGAGTCCGAAGATCGCGATCCAGAGCGCCGGCCCGCCGGCGCGGCCGTCGGCCGCGCTGGTGATCATCGGCAGCCAGGGCACCTCGGCGTCCATGACAGAGGCCTGAGGGAACCGCAGAAGGCACGCCAGGGTCAGCGCGAACGGCACCGTCATCGCGACCCCGGCCAGAGCGCCGGACGAGAAGGTTTCGGACCGCCGCGTCTGGCGATGGAGGCAGAAGAGCACCGCCGGCACGACGGCGACGTTATAGGCGACGTACAGAACGGCGGCGACGATCACCTCCAGCACGCCTCCCTCGGGCGCCGTCGCCGCCGCCACCGGCTGCGCGACCGACTGCGCACCCGCCTCCTCGACCGGCGCCGTCAACACGAGCACCGCGAACGCGCAGTACCCCAGATACAGAGCCGCGCTCCCCCAGGTCTTCGCCTTCTCGATGAAGCCGGAACCGCGCCACGACAGAAACCCGACGCACGCCAGCGCGATCGCCAGACTCAGCGGCTTCGGAATCCCAAGGGTCTGCTGCAGCACCTCACCGATCGCCGCGGTCATTACCGCGATCACCAGCATCATCATGCTCAGGATGAGCAGGTCGACGAGCCACCAGAACGGGCCGACCAGGTTCCGGCTCCACGTCTTGTAGTCGTACGCCCCGGCGAGCCGCGCGAGCTCGAAGGACAGCGCCATGACGACGGCGAAGCAGACGGTGATGATCGCGACGGACAGCCATCCCCAGTTGCCGAAGCGGCCGGCGTACTCCACGACTTCCCTGCCGGTGGCGTAGCCGCCTCCGATGATCATCGACTGGGCGATGATCGCCGGCAGGACGAGGGTGTGGAAGCGGGTTGGCGCCCGTGCCGGCATCGTGGGTGCCTCGGAGGTCAGTCGCCGGTCCGCACGAAGCGGATGGGCGAGACTGCCGGCTCCAGCGGCGCGGAAACGGCGTTGATCGCCCCCGCATCGTTGTAGTCGAAGCGGATCTTGACCCCTCCGAACCCTGCCGCGGCCGTGCTGGCCGGCAGATCGTAGGGGACGCTCCATACGTCGTAGTGGTAGTGCGCGAGCGGGAACTCGATGCCTACGACCTCCAGGATCAGGCCGTCCCCCTCAACTCGCACGGAGGCTTTGCCGTAGCCGGCGTGCTCGAAGTCGCCGGCGTAGTCGGCGAGCGGATGCGACGGGTTGGTGTCCGCCACCGCTGCCGCGAGATCGGCCTTCTTGCCCTCCTCGGCCTTCTCCTTCGCTTCGGCTTCCCGCTTGCGCGCCCTGGCGGCCCAGTCGATGGGATCGAGGCCGAGCATGCGGTCGAACGCGTTGCGCACGACGAGCGCGGGCACCGTCCCGGTGTGCGAGGCATTGGAGAGGGCGACGACGCCGATCTGCTCGTCGGGCAGCCACTCCATCGCGGAGATGAAGCCGTCGATGCCTCCCCCGTGGCTGACGTGCTTGCGGCCCCGGTAGCCGCCCACCATGAGGCCCAGCCCGTAGGTGGGATCGCTGATCTCGGGACCGTTCTGCAGTCTCTCCTGGAGCGGGCCGGTCATCACCATCTGCGGTAGCTGCATGAGCCTCGCCGAGTCCTCCTTCAGGAGCTGCGTGTCGCCGACCTTCCCGTAGGCGAGATGGAACAGCACGTAGCGGGCGAGCTCCCGGGCAGATGTGTTGATCGAACCGGCGGGCCCGATGGCGTCAATGTTGCGGAACGGCACGCGCTCGATCTCCTGCTGCGCGCCGTAGCCGTAGGAGAAGTCGTCGTCCTCCTGCATCCGGTCGACGGAGAAGGTGGCCCGCTTCATGCCGAGGGGCCGGAGGATCCGCTCCTCGACCAGCTCCTCCCACGACTTGCCGCCAATCCGTTCCGAGACCACGCCGGCGGTGAGGAACATCAGGTTCTGGTACTGGTACTTGCTCCTGAAGGAGGCGGAAGGCTCCAGGTGGTGCAGCCCGGCGATCAGCTCGGTGCGGCTCTTGCCTGTCGCGTACCAGAACAGGTCGTGCCTGGGCAGGCCCGAGCGGTGACTCAGCAGGTCGACGGCGGTCATCTGCTCCGTCGCCACCGGGTCGTGGAGGCGGAACTCGGGAAGCACGGTGCGGACCGGCGTGTCCCAGGCGAGGGCGCCTTCGTCGACGTACATGGCCAGCAGGGTGGCGGTGAAGGACTTCGTGTTGGAGCCGATGGCGAAGAGCGTGTCCGGGGTCACGGGGAGCTGCTGCTCGACGTCGCGCCAGCCGTAGCCCGTGGCGAGGATCGTCTTGCCGTCTTCGACGATCGCGACGCCGAGGCCGGGGACCTTCCATTCGGCCATGACGGCTTCGACCCACTGGTCGAAGCCGTCGATGCGGGGGTCGGGGGTTTGGGCGGAGAGGGGGGTGGTGAGGGTGAGGGCGAGGGCGAGGGCGGTGAGGAGGGCGCCCGCCTTGGCGCCGTGCCCTACCAGGGTTCGGCGTGACAGGAGAGTGTGCCCGGGAGAGGTCGACGGCATGGGTCGCGGCTCCTTGGATGGGGACGTGGGTGCGGCGGGGATGGGCTCGTGGGTGTATACCATCGGGCGGGTTGGGGGGTGTGGACGTGTTGAGGAGCGGTTTCATCGTGTTGGGGCTGGTCGCGGCGCTCGTCCTCGCGGGTTGCAACGGAGCGACCGACGGGACGGACGAAGCCGAGACCCAGGAGTTCGACGTCGTCTTCGAGGGCGCCCGCGTCATCGACCCCGAGCGAAGGCTCGACGAGGTCAGAAACGTGGGAATTCGCGGCGGTGTCATCGCCGCCTTGACGGAACAGCCCCTCGCCGAGTCCCTCGCCGACGGCGGCGTCCTCATCGACGCGGCCGACCTGGTCCTGGCGCCGGGATTCGTGGACCTCCACGCCCACGGCCAGGGCTCGGCGTCGCACGAGTACCAGGCAAGGGACGGCGTCACCACCGCGCTCGAGCTCGAATGGGGCGTCGCCGACGTGGGGGCGTTCCTGGATTCCAGGCGCGGGAAGTCGCTCGTCAACTATGGCGCCACCATCAATCACGGCGCGTTGAGGGGCCTGGAGATCGTTCCGCAGGAGGAACGGGCGGATCTCGAGGCGGCCTTCACGGCGGCCAGCTCCGCCGACGAGCCGCTCAGCGCCGAGCGTGACGCCGCGGACAGGACGTACTACTCCGAGCTGCCGCCCGAGCGCTTCCCCGCCATGCTGGAGCGTCTGGACCAGGGACTCGAGGAAGGCGCCCTGGGGATCGGCCTCGCCGTCCAGTACTACCCGGGCGCGAGCCGCCGGGAGATGTTCGAGGTGTTCCGCTTCGCCGGCGAGAAGCGGGCCACCATCCACACCCACGTCCGTTCGATGACGATCGAGGCGATGCAGGAAGTCCTGGCCAACGCGGTCGCCACCGGGGCGCCCCTGCACATCGTGCACGTGAACAGCATGGCCCTCGGCGAGATCGACACGGTGCTAGGCCTGATCGGCGGCGCGCGCCGCCTGGGGCTCGACGTGACGACGGAGGCCTACCCCTACACGGCCGGCTCGACCAGCCTCCACAGCTCGATCTTCGACGAGGGCTGGCAAGGCCGCCTGGGCATCGACTACGGCGACCTCCAGTGGGAGGCAACGGGAGAGAGGCTGACCAGGGAGACCTTCGAGCGGTACCGCCGCGAGCGGGGCACGGTCATCCTGCACTTCATGAAGGAAGAGTGGATCGAGACGGCGCTCGCGACCGACTGGGTGATCGTCGCCTCCGACGGCATGCCCTACGCCCCGAAGGCGCACCCCCGAACGGCCGGCACCTACTCACGGGTCCTGGGCCGCTACGTCCGCGAACGGGGCACGCTCGACCTGATGACCGCCCTGTTGAAGATGAGCCTCCTGCCGGCCGACCGCGTGGCCTCGATGTCCGAGCAGATGAGGCGCAAGGGGCGGATCCAGGTCGGTGCCGACGCGGACATCGTCGTGTTCGATCCCGAGACGGTGATCGACACCGCGACGTTCGAAGACGGGCTGTCGTTCTCGGAGGGGATCGTTCACACGATGGTGAATGGGGTGTTCGTTGTGCGGGACGGGGAGACGGTGGAGGGGGTTGCGCCGGGGCGGGCGATTGTTGGGCGGTTTGCGGGTGAGCCTTAGTAGCGGGCCATCGACGTGACAGGCGTTG
Organism: Candidatus Multivorans sp.; assembly: GCA_965247095.1. GTDB lineage: Bacteria > Acidobacteriota > Thermoanaerobaculia > Multivoradales > Multivoraceae > Multivorans. Next base: position 3,426,231 of record OZ251997.1, read on the forward strand.
GCCTCCGGGGCTGGGGGAGCCACACGTTCCCCGCCGGCCTCGCCTTCGCCGAGCACGGCCTCCGCGACCTCGTCCTATCCTACGGTTGTCGCGAAGGCCGCGCCGACCCGCCGCTTCCCCCCGAAGGCGTCGCTGGCGACGTGGTGCTGGGACTGACGAAGAGCGGGTGCCTTTCCTCCTCGACAACGTGCTGCCGGAAGATGTGGAGGCGCAGCTCGACCGTGGCGTGATGATCGGCGCGGGTCGGCGGGAGGGTCGGCGGAGGTGGGAGGGACCACAGCGGGCGGCGACTGCCTTGTTAGCGTCGCGATAGGGGCCGCCGAGTCGTTGGTCGGAGGCCTCTAGTGTTGGTCTCTGGCTAGCCGTCTCCGCCGAGGCACCACGAAGTCCCAATGCACCTGTGCTCTGATCCACGGGCAGGCGGCATAGTGAAGTTGCCCCGGTTTCGTGGACGGTTTAGGTTTGGGGTTCAGGCTGCTTCGCAGTAGGACCTTTCGAAGTTGATGGGCGACCGGTGTCCGATGCCTGAGTGGCGCCGATGCGGGTTGTACCAGCCCTCGATCCAACGGAAGAGTTCGGTCTTCGCTTCGGCGCGATTTCGGAAGGTCGTCCGGTCGAGCAGTTCGCACTCGAGGCTGGCGAAGAAGCTCTCGGCCATGGCGTTGTCGTAGCAATCTCCTACGGAACCCATCGAGAGCGCGATGCCTGCGTCTCGGCAGCGCTTCCCGAAGGCCAAGGAAGTGTACTGGCTGCCCTGATCGGAGTGATGGATCACCTCCCCCGGCCGGCGCTGGGCGATCGCCATCTCCAGTGCACCGACCACGAGCTCTGTCGCGAGAGACGAGTCCATGGCCCAGCCGACGATTCGCCGACTGAACACGTCAAGGACGACGGCCAGGTAGAGGAAGCCCGATAGCGTCGGCACGTAGGTGATGTCGGCCAGCCAAAGCCGGTCCGGCGCCTCGGCCGCAAACTCCCGGTCGACGAGGTCCGGCGCCGGACGCGCCGAAGCGGCGCGGCGGGTTGTCGTCGGCCGCTTGCGCCGGCTGACGCCCGACAAGCCGGACTCTCGCATGAGTCTGGCGACCCGCTTGCGGCTTACCAGAACCCCGTCGTCGGCCAACTCGGCCTGAATGCGGGGAGCGCCGTAGGTGCCCCGGCTCCGCTTGTGGATCGCCTGCATCCGCTCGACGAGAGCAGCGTCCGACTTCTCCCTGGCCGACCGCGGTCTCTTCAACCAGGCGTAGTACCCGCTCGTGGAGACGCCGAGCACACGGGCCATTGTCGTGATCCGGAACTCGGCCTGGTGCGCTCTCATGAACCTGAAGACCCCTTCGGGCCCGTCTCCCGGGCGAACCAGGCCGTTGCTCTTGCCAGGATCTCCCGCTCCTCGCGCAGCCGGCGATTGTCGCGGCGCAGGCGCCGCAGCTCTTCGCGCTCCGCCGTGGTCAGTCCGTCAGCGCGGCGGCCCTCGTCCCGGTCTGCCTGGGCCACCCAGTTACGGATGGACTGCGCTGAGGGCTCGAACTCGCAGGCTAGTTGGTCCGGGCTGCGCCCGGACCGGACCAGATCCACCATCTGTTGCCGGTACTCTGCCGGGTACCGAGGTCTTGATCTTGGCATCGTGGGTACCTCCTCCTCCAAGGATGAAGTGTCCACCAAACCGGGGCAAGCTCATAGATCAGCCATCTGCATCACACTCCAAACGCACTCTGTCTACGGCAGGAATCCGCAAACCTCTAGTCCGTAGCTGAGTATGGAGTCGTAGATCCGCACGTCTCCAATGACCTCGCGGGGAATCCCCAATTCGAGGCGCTTCCTGATTCCGGCTTCGTCGATTCGCCAGATCGGCTCAGTCTTCGGTTCCGCACCGTAGCGATCAGCGTTGATCATGGCAAGGCCATTGACCGCTCACAGGCGACGGTGGTCGGTGCGGAAATAGACTGCGGATGGTTCGCGGCATTCGATCCGTCTGCGGTCCACCGTGTAGGGCCACTCGCCACGAGTTCAGGTGGCGCGGTCGATCTCGTGGGGATCTGGTGGCCTAGAGGCAGACCGAACGCGAGTGCTTTCTGACTCAGCCGAGGCCCGAGTCGGGCTGGCCGCTTCGCGATTCCCTGTCGGCCGATAAATCACGCCCAGAAGAGCTGAAACAAGGGCCAACAACAGACTGCCGACAACAATAATGCCAAGCATCCATAGGCATCCGCTTGTGCATCCGCTCCCACGTTCGGTCTCAGCCATCGGCGTACCGCTCCTTCGCGCGCGACACGGCTTGTTCTAGACGCAGGCCCGAGGACAGTCGCTTCCAGATTACCTGCCATCGATCACGATCCCACCCCATATAGTCGGCTAGAGTTGCCGGTGCCATCACGAAGTCGATCGCAACGATGCAAACTAAGTTGGCCAGCCGCTCGCTGCTGACCTCTTTGTAGAAGTTTGTGACTGGAGTGCTGCCGATGCTCGCTCGGTCACCCGGTGTCCAACTCAATTGATGGATGGCCCAATGGTGGCCGTGTACTGCGGCCGAGAAGATCCTGTAGAGCGACTCACCCTTCAACTTGGAGACGAGTTGAGTCGCTGTCGGCATCTTGCCGATACCCTTGACTCGACCGTTGGGTCTGCGAACGACCGTCACTCCTAGGTGTGTTGCCTCTACAGCCAGATCCTCAATTCGTTTCTCATATTGATCGACCGACTTGTTCTCAGACCGTCGGTATTTCACGTTCTGCACGATTCCGTTATGCCGATGGGCGTAGATCCGAGCCTGGCGTTCTGTCGGATCAAGTTCGGGGTCAAGCAGCCAGAAGACGCGGGAACTGAGTTCAAGCACCACGCGCGCGCAGGAGCAGGCTCCCAAGAGTTTCACTGGCTGATCCAAGGCATCAAGGAAGAGGCTGGTGTGATCATCCATGGAGTCCATCAGCGTCATCCCTATGCCATAGGCGGTCAGGGCGCGTTTGGGATTTCCCAGGAGGTCGGCTGGAGAACCCTTGGCTGGTTTGTCGGGTTGGTTCTTGATGTAGTCCGCAAGTTCGACCAGAAACTCGCGCAACACTTCTTGTTCCCTCGTCACGCCTCGACTCCAATCTCGACCTGAATCGGCTTCATCGCGGTAGTTCTCCTGAAGAGCTTAGGGAGGTTCGGGCGTTTCCCCTCCACCATATCCTCGACAGAAAGATCTTGGATCACTGGATAAGTTCCCGTATCATCCGTGAACGTGCGTCTGCTGCGGTTGTTCTCTACCATCGTCATCTGGTTCTCAAAGCAGATCAGCACCCCAGCCGATGAGTTCGGCTACTGGCCGAGTACGTAGCTTGAAGGGGAAGCGCGCCTGAATGGAAACGCCGTTCAGGAAAACGCATCGTCATCAGCTGCGAGGAGGTTCCGGGCACCTTCTAGATTGCCATCTTCGGCATGAGCCAAGATCTGCAGCATGAACGCCTCTCAGCGATTTGGTTCGCTCATCGGAGGAGTTGGAATCCCTAGGTTGGCGAGCTTCTTGCTCCAGTAGATGCGATGTTCCACAGGGTCGATCTCCAATATTCTCGGAACCAGAGCAACGAAGCGGGTGCGTTCATCTTGGGGCCAGACGGTTAGCTTTGTTGAGTTCACATCAAGGTTGAGCGCTGGACATTCTCTGACGGCCCCCTCTAGTGTAGTGTCTCCGACATGGGTTGACAGTCTCGGGCAAGTTCGTCAGTATTCCGTTCATGTGGGAACCAGCGGAACGACTTCACATCGAAGAGAGGGATCGAGCGCTTCTCAAGAAATGGGTAGAGGCGCCGACGACGACGCAACGCACGGTCCGGCGTAGCCGGATCGTGCTCGCTGCGGCGGAGGGCACGGCCAATCGGGCGATTGCGGCGAAACTCGGCGTTTCGCGGCCCACGGTGCTGCTGTGGCGTCGTCGGTTCGCGGAGGACGGACCTTCGGGGCTGACCAGGGATCGTCCCCGCGGTTGCGGAAAGCCGCCGCTCTCGGAGTCGGTCGTGCGTAAAGTGATCGAAGCGACGCTGCACGAGAAGCCGCCCGGTCAGACCCACTGGAGCGTGCGTTCGATGGCTCGGGCCCAGGGCATCAGTCCGGCGGCGGTCCAGCGCATCTGGGTGGCGCACGGGCTGAAGCCCCATCTGGTCAAGACGTTCAAGCTGAGCAACGACCCCAGGTTCGTGGAAAAGCTGCGGGACGTTGTGGGCCTGTACCGGAATCCGCCCGAGAACGCGCTTGTGCTGTGCGTGGACGAGAAGAGCCAGATCCAGGCTCTGGACCGGACCCAGCCGGGCTTGCCGCTCAAGCGCGGCCGCGCGGGAACGATGACCCACGACTACAAGCGCAACGGGACGACGACGTTGTTCGCTGCGCTGAACGTGTTGGAGGGCACGGTGATCGCGGAGTGCATGGGCCGGCAGCGCCACCAGGAGTTTCTCCGTTTCCTCAAGCGTCTCGACCGTGAGATCCCGAAGCATCTCGACCTGCACCTGATCCTGGACAACTACCAGACCCACAAACACGCCGCCGTGCGCGCATGGCTGGAGCGAAAGCCTCGCTTCCACTTCCATTTCATTCCCACTTCGTCGCCCTGGCTCAACCTGGTCGAACGCTGGCTGGGCGGTCTGACCACGAAGGCGATCCGGCGCGGTGCATTCCAGAGCGTCAACGACCTCGTAAAGACCATCTACGACTACGTGGAGCACAGCAACGAAAACTCCCGGCCGTTCGTCTGGACGGCCACCGCCGACAGCATCATCGCAAAGGTTACACGTGGTAAAGCCATGTTGGAGACAGTACACTAGGTCCTAGCTCTGGGACCGTCCGCCCCGTCGCTGGCCCGCTGAGGGCGGGCAAGTCCCACTCTTTCTCGGATGCGGTCACCAACTTCCATGTCGCCTTCGCCCGGTCCAAAGTGCGGACTTCCATCGCTCCAGTTCCTTCCTCCGGAACGCGATGTCCTTCAGGCCCCAGATCGATCGCAGCCAGTCGCTTGCGCCTACGATGTAGCCCGGGAGCGCGGCGCTCGCGGCCCGTGCCGCGGGCGACGACAGTGCACTGCGGTAGTGGGCCATGATCTCCGGCGTCAGGACGCTTCGGTCGCCGACCGCTCTCGGCATCACTCCGTTCACGAAGATGTTGTGATGCCGCAGCAGGTACTGGCCGATCCAGCTCGACATCAGGAAGCTGAACGACTTGAAGTGGAAGTCGTCCCGGACCGGCCAGCACCAGGTGTTCGCGATGACGAGACGCTTGACGCGCTCCGGGTGCTTGCGTGCGAAGTCGAGGCCGATCGGCCCACCCCAGGCGGTCATGAATAGGGTGATCTCGCGAAGGTCGAGATGGTCGAGCAGGGTGGTCAGGCGGTGCGCATGACTCTCGGGACGATGGTCTTCGCGCAGCGCACTCCGTGACGAGAGACGGAAGCCGATGCGGTCGAGTGCGACACAGCGGAACTCCGATCGCAGTTCCCGGACCGGATGCCGGAACTCGCACGACCATGCGGGGTTCCCGTGGACGAACACGAGCGGTTCGCCCTTGCCTTCGTCGATGTAGTGCATCCGGTGATCGGGTGGGAGGGCGAGAAAGCGGCTCTCGAAGGGAAACAGGTCGTCCGAAACCCAATCGGGGCGGGCGGTCGATGCGATCCTGTTGCACGCGGCGCACAGCTCCCTGAGCTTCTCGAGACAGTCCGCCCAGCTCCGCTCGTGCTCGTCGCGGGCCTCGTCCTGGGTGAACCGGGCGTGAGTGAGCGTGAGGCGCGTCCTGTCGGCCGATTCAGGTTCGAACTCGATGGTGACCAGCGTGTCGGTGTCGCTGCCTTCCGAGCGCCAGGTGTGCACCAGACGACGTAGCGGCGCGACTTCCCGGTACACGCCGCGGGCGAGCCAGCGCTGCCCGTCGGTCCCGCGCATCTCGATGAGGAATGTCCCGCCGACCGCGACGTCGGCGACCGCGCGGGAGGCGACGGCATCGCCCGGCGCCAGCCATTGCGTCAGCAACTCCGGGTCGGTCCATGACGCGTAGACCCGTTGGACCGGTGCGTCGATCACGCGTCGCAGCGTCAGGTCCGTCATCGCCGTTTCGCCCTCCTCGTCGGTGCCGGTCTCGACCAGTGCACCGAGCGCATCGAAGCGCTCCGTCCAGAAGCGCGCGTGGAACTCGAGCCAGTCCTGGGCGTCCCGGAGCGCGGCCGGGTTGATCCGGCACACCCCGTTCCCGGCCCCTCGCTTCGCGTGTGACGAGGCCGGCGCGTTCGAGTACGCCGAGGTGAATCAACGGCTTGGAAGAGCCGGACTGATTTGCGGCCGAAGTCGCGGCCGCCGGCAACGTGGTGCTGGAGCTGACGGAGGAGCGGGGGATGTACTTCCTGGATAGCGTGTTGCCGGAGAATGTGGCCTCCGAGATCGGCCGCGGCGGATTGATCGGCACCGGCTGGCGCAAGGATTCGGCTTAGGCGGGGAGGGAGTAGAGCGGGCGAACGACCCCTTGGTAGCGGTGCAGCGAGAGTCGTCGAGCGACGAGAGCGGGCAGACGGTCCAGATTGGGTAGTGCGTCAGTCTGAAGTCTCCGGCCGATTCAGGGCGGTGATGTCCTTCTCGTCGGGCGGGCTAGCGATGTCCAGGATGGTGCAGACGGCCAGCTGCAGGTCGGTGCTTGTGTGTCGAAGGTCGGCCAGATGAGAATCGTCGAAGTACCGCCATGCCTCAAAGTCATGCCGGTGGAGCTCCAGAACCTCCGGAAACGCCTTGTCGGCATCGTTTGCCGGGTGCCGTTGCATGAGTTGAGACTTGCTCTCGGCTGGCAGGGCGCGGTAGAGGGTCGCCAGATCGTGGGTTCTTCGGTGGCCACCTGTCTCCCGCACAAGAAGCGCCTTCAGGCCATACTCGGCCGCGAGAGCGGTCAGGATGAACGATGCCCACATCCGTCCGAGCCTCTCGGCTTTGTTGGTCGACGTGCCCGTTCGGGCGAGCCGGTAGAGGGTGAACGATGCGTGCTGCATCGCTATCGCTTGCCCGAACCGCAGCCGAAAAGGTGGCTTCTCCGCTTCCATCGGCAGAAGATCAGCAAGCGTCTGGTGGCGGTATCATGGCCCCGCTAGACCGCTTGCCAAGTCGCTGAACTCGCTAAAGTCGTCCGACCCATCGGACTGAATCGCATATCGGAATCGAAGCTCGTCCCTGTCCTCCTGACGACTATCATCCTTGATGCCGAGCACATGAAGCGCGGCGTAGAAGCCGTGGATGTTACGCAGCACGACGATCTGTCCGAGACGAGGAGTCCGGGTGCGCGAAGTGTAGTCCAAGGATGAGGCGTCCGTTACCTGCGAGATCGCCGTGCATTCTCGGGCCAGTGCCACGCCGTTGATGGACTTCGGGTCGTTGTACACATGAATACTGGTGTCGCTGGCTTTCGTCCACCTCGTTTCGAATTCAAACACTCCAGAGCCGATGACGTAATGGCCGTTGAAGCCGCTGTAGTCGAACACGACCTCGCCAGTCGACGATGTCATTCTCGGGGGTGGCACTTGGGACGCCTTGCCGGCGAAGGGCTGAACGCCCAGCTTATTGGCGATCATCGTCGCGAGTTGCGCAGGGGTGTGCTTCCGGGCGCACTCGTAGATGATGTCCGTGGGCAGACCGAGCGCTCGTGCGTCATCGAATCGCACCGGGAGGATGTATTCCTCTTTTTCCTCGATCATCCGGCTAAGGGCCGACCGCCTTTCATGCCTGGGCCAAGCCTTGGACACATAGGCTTCGGAGATGAACATCACGACGTAGGCGCTCTCTTCGGCGAATGCCTCATGGAATGCCTCCGAGCCGCTGCGGCCCCAAAGGTCGATCTTTTCGAAACCGTCGTAGAAGACGTCGATGGATCGACCATGGAGATGCTGGGCGACCTGCTCCACGTAGTCACGCTGTTCCCCGGCAAAAGACAGTGCTACTTGATACTTCGGGCTGTTCATGGGACTCCCTATCCACGCCGTGGTAGCTCTCGAATGTACGCCTTCGCAACGAGGCTTGTATCGCGGTGTTCAGAGTAAGCGACAATTGAACCTACGCCTAGGCGAGCTCGATTCGACGGACGTCGGCTCCGTGCTTGAACTCTATTCCTACAACCTCCCCGTAGCCCGCGCCCGCTCCAGCACCGGCTGATAGATCCGCAACGTCGCCGCATCCACCAACTGCCCCCCCTTGCCGCCGGCCCCGGCCCCCTTCGCCACCGACTCGTTGTACAGGTCGACCATCTTCTGCGCCTGCTTGATCTCCCTGGGCGACGGCGCGAAGACGTCGTTGGCGAGCGGGATCTGGTTGGGGTGGATGCACCACTTGCCGACGGCGCCGAGGGTGGCGGCCCACGTGGCCTGCTTCATGTAGGCGCCGTCGTTCCGGAAGTCGCCGAAGGGGCCGTCGATGGCGTCGATGCCGGCGGCGCGGCAGGCGGCGATCATGCGGACGCGGTGGGCGGACCACATGTCGCCGGGGTAGCGGAAGTCCTTGTCGAGCTCGTGGCCGAAGCGCATGCCCATGCTGCCGGAGAGGTCGCCGAAGCCGAGGATGAGCGCCTCGAGGCGGGGCGAGGAGGTGGCGATCGCTTCGACTTTGGCGAGGCCCTCGGCCTCCTCGATCAGGGCCTCCAGGCCGATCTTGCGGGTGAGCCCGAGCTTCTGCTCCAGGCCGTCGAGCATGGTCTCGAAGAACCAGATGTCGCGCGGCTGCTTGACCTTGGGCAGGATGATGATGTCGAGGTTCTGGCCGGCGCCTTCGACGACGCTGATCACGTCGTCGACGGCCCAGCGGGTGGTGTGGTCGTCGACGCGCACGGAGCGCACCTTGTTGCCCCAGTCGAGATCGTTCAGGCCGTCGATGGCGATCTGGCGCGCGCCCTCCTTCTTCTCGGGGGAGACGGCGTCCTCCAGGTCGAGGAAGACGAGGTCGGCGTCGCTTCCGGCCGACTTCTCGACCATCCTGGGGTTGCTGGCCGGCACCGCCAGCTCGGAACGTCTCAGTCGCATCGGGGCTACTCCTTGGATTGCTTTTCTGGCGGACGCCTTGCGCCGGATGCGGGCAGGATGCCCGCGTTCCCAGGGGAGATTCCGAACTGGGCGAGGATCTCTTCGCGGTGCTCGTCGAGCAGGGGCGCCCTGCTCCGCACCCCGGTCTTCGTTTCGGTGTACTTGATCGGGCTGCCGACGATCCTGACCGGTTCGTTGTCGCCCGGCAGCTCGACTTCGGCGACCATCTCGCGGACCGCGGTGTGGGGGCTCTCGAAGATGTCGGCCGCAGTCTGCACCGGGCCGCAGGGGACCCGGCCGGCGAGCGCCTCGACGACCTGGTCGCGGGTCTGCGAGCCGGTCCACTCCGAGACGACGCCTTCCACGAACTCCCGGTGCTTGCGGCGGGCCGCGAAGTCCTTCGTGCGCTCGTCGTCGGCGAGTTCCGGCCGCCCCATCTCGTGGCAGAGGATCTCCCACTGCGCCGGCAGCGGCGCTGCGATCGCCACGCCGCCGTCCTTCGCGTCGAAGATGCCGAACGGGCACAGGCTGTGGTGGTGCTTGCCGCGCGGCCCGAGCTGGTTGCTCTTCGCGGCGCCGTAGTTCGCGAACACGGACTCGCACAGCAGGTTGACGCCGTCGACCATCGCGACGTCCATGAACTGGCCCTTGCCGGTGCGCCGCGCGTGATGGACCCCGGCGACGACGCCGAGCGCCATGAGTGCTCCGGGAAACAAATCGCCGACGGAGGCACCGCCGGGATAGCCGCTGGCGCCGTCGGGGCCGTTGATGTGGGCGAAGCCGCCCATCGCCTGGGCCACGATGTCGAAGGCGGGCCAGGCGGCGTACGGGCTCTCGCCGGTCCTGGGATCGCCGAAGCCGCGGAGCGCCGCGTAGACGATCCTGGGGTTGCGCTCGCGGACGACCTCGTAGCCGACGCCGAGCCGGTCCATCACGCCGGCGCGCATGTTCTCGAGCACCGCGTCGGCCTGCTCGCACAGGCTGAGGAAGGTTTCGCGGTCGGCTTCGTCCTTGAGGTCGAGCGCGATGCTGCGCTTGTTGCGGTTGATGCTGCCGAAGTAGCCGCCGAAGTCGCAGCCTCCGTCGACGCCCGCCTTGCCTTCCGCCGGGTGGATGAAGTCCGTAGGCGTCGGAGGCGAGGGCCGCGACATGTCGCCGGTCGGCGGCTCCACCTTGATCACGTCGGCGCCGAGGTCGGCGAGGATGGCCGAGCCGAACGGCCCGGCGAGCGCCATCGTGCAGTCGACGATGACGAGGTCGCTGAGGGGGCCTGCGCTCATGGGGTGACGCCTGCAGGCAGACCGGCGCGTCGCGCCGGATGCGGGCAAGATGCCCGCGTGCCATCCGTGCGCCCGATGACGGGCGCACGGAGTGGGTCGCGTGTGGCGCGAACGCGCCACACGGGTTCCCAGGGGCCTCTGTTCACTGGGCTCCCCAGTGCGAGCGGCGCTTGATCAGCACCTCGCGCTCGCCTTCGAAGACGATCGTGCCGTCCTGCTTGGTGCCCCAGTGCTTGAAGCGGACGATGCCGGCGTCGTCCCGGTCGGCGTCCCGGGTCTCGAGCACCTCGGTGTAGGCGGTCAGCGAGTCGCCGAGAAAGACGGGCGCGCGAAAGCGCATCCTGTCGAGGCTGAGTTCGGCGAGCGCGTTCTCGGCCGTGTCCTGGGTGGCCAGACCGATCACGGTCGAGCCGGTGACGAGGCCGAACACGAGTCGCCGTCCGAAGGGCGAGTCCTTCATCTTGTGCTCGTCGAAGTGACCGTCGGCAGTGTTCATCACCAGCTTGGTGAGGAGCTGGCTCTCGACCTCTTCGATCGTCGTGCCGCGGGCATGGCGCATCTTCTGGCCGGCGGCGAAGTCCTCGAAGTAGGTGGAGGAGGAGGTGAGCGCTGCGGTCACGGCGCTGCCTCCTGCCCAGCCGCGGCGGCGCGGTTCCCAGAGCGGGCAGGATGCCCGCGTTCCCAGGGCGGAAAGCTGTGGGCCGTCATGACGCCGCCTGCCGCCGCTTGGCGACCAGGTTGGTGCGCTGGTAGCTCAGCACGACCTCTCCGTTCTGGTTGCGGGCCTCCGTCTCCCAGGTGACGATGCCGAAGTGGGGTCTGGAGCCGGACTCGCGGCGACTCACCACGCGGCTCCGGCCGGTGATCGTGTCGCCGGGGTAGACCGGCCGGTGGAACTTCACGTCGTTCACGCCGAGGAACGGTCCGCCGCCCTCGGAGAGGTCCTCGACGGACATGCCGACCACGGTGCAAAGCACGAGCAGCGGGTCGATGACGACGGAGTCGTGGCCGTGGGCTCGTGCGTACTCGGCGTTGAAGTAGAGCGGCGTGAACCGCATCGTGGCGGTGGCGAAGAGCGCGTTGTCCGCCTCGCTCAGGGTGCGGCCCCAGTGATGCTCGAAGACCCGGCCCTCTTCGAAGTCCTGGTAGCGGTTGCCCTTCTTCTGGAGCGGGAAGGTGGAGAAGTCTGGATCGGGCATTGCGGCAGTGGTTCTACCACGCGTTCTGCGCCTGGATCCTGACGATGGCGGGCTTCGCCAGTGGCTACGACGACGTTAGCGCAACGGAGGGAAGTTGATCGTTACGAACTGGAACACAGCTACAGGCTCTCCGTGAAGCGTCGCGGGCCGGTACTTGCGGCGCTTGAGGGCCCTCACCACCGCCGTTGCGAGTCCGTAACCGGGATCCTGGAGAACGACCGGGTCTTCCACCCTTCCGCGCTCGTTGACGATGTAACCGACCACCACAGCACCATAGACACCTGCCGCCCACGCCTCCCTGGTGCGCCTCGGCTCATAGGAGTAGGGGTTCTTTCGCACAGGCGGTTCCAGTCCGTCCACCGGCTTGCCGCCCACCGTCAACGTGTAGATCTCCCTATCCCCCGCCGCTTGGCGTGTTGCCTCACGATAGGTGCCGGAGACGAGTCGGATGGCGAAGACGTAGTGATCGGCGCTGTTGGCGTGTGGCTGATTGACGTAGCGTTGCGCCGATGAAACGGCCACGTCGTGCAGTCCCTCCACCTCTGCCGTTCCGGCGTGGACAACCCAGAAGCGGCGCGGCAGTTCCAGGTCGGGATGGAGCCTCTTGAGTCGGCGCCAGGGGGGCGCTCAGCCTCCACCGAGGCGTCTATCTCTACGTGGGGAGCGCACGCGGTCCAGGCGGCCTGGCGGCGAGATTGCGGCGCCACGCCCGCCCGGTCGATCGGCTCCACTGGCACGTCGACTACATCCGCCGCCAGGCCGAGCCCTTGCTCGCATTCGTTTGCTCAGGCTCGCATCGGCACGAATGCGAGTGGGCCGGTGTGCTGGAGTCCCGGTCGCGACGGCGTCGAAGCGCACCTCCGTCAGTCGGACGGATGCGACGTGCGGGCGAGCGCGTCGCCATCCTTGAAACGGAAACCGTGCCCTGATCTCGCTCTCCCTCAAGCAGTTGCAGAGGGCCGGCCGCGCGTGGGGCGTGAGGATTCTGGGGACGGGGTTGTGGGGTGGAAGCCGAAAAGTTTCGGCGCAAGGACAATTGGTCTTGACGACAGCCCTCCGTGCGGTCATTCTCGGAACGCTGAACTCGATTCACACGGAGGACTGAAATGCGCTCGACTATTCTCGCTGCCCTGCTCGTGGTGCTCGCGGCTCCGGCCGGGCTCCAGGCCCAGGCCATGGAATCGGCCGAACCCTTCAAAGTCGGCACCTTCCAGATCGACGGGGAGGCCGTCGTGGGGCTCGTGCTGCGGGATTCGCTGATCGTCGACATCGGCGCGGCGAACACCGAGCTGGAGCTGGATTCAATCTACCCCCGCCTCGCCATGCCGGCCGACATGCTCGAGTTGATCGGCCAGTACGAGTACGGCCTCAAGTACCGGCTCTACGAGATCGTCAACGACCTCGTCGCCGGGAACCGGCTGTCGGGGGGCACGCGCGCCGCCTACGTCCACGACGTCGACGACGTCAGGATCCTTGCGCCGATCCTGTATCCGAGCAAGCTGATGAACGCGGCGGTCAACTTCTACACACACGCGTGCGAGGGCTGCACCGAGGAGGAGCTGAAGGCGCGGACCAGGGAGCGGCAGGAGAACCGGGGCGTGCCCTACCTGTTCTTGAAGCCCACCCGCGGCGCGATCATCGGCAGCGGCGAGAACATCGTGATGCCCTACGGCCGTGACCGGATCGAATGGGAAGTCGAAATGGCCATCGTCTTCGGCCGCACGGGCAAGTACATCTCCGCGAGCCGTGCATACGACCACGTGTTCGGCTACATGGTCGCCATGGACGTATCCGATCGTGGCGGGCGTCCTCCGGGTGGCTTCGGCTCCGGCCGCCTGGACTGGTTCGTCGGTAAGGGCCATGACACGTTCGCGCCCCATGGGCCCTGGATCGTTCCGAAGGAGTTCTACGGCGACCCGATGGAGCGCTTGCACCAGAGCCTGGTCATCGACGGCGTGACCGTCCAGGAGGCCAGGGCGGGAGACATGATCCACAACATCCCGGAGCTGATCGAGTACGCGTCGTCGCTCATTACCGTATTCCCTGGTGACGTTCTGCAAAGCGGGACGTCCGGCGGAACCGGCGCCGGTCGCGTCGAGCGCGCGACAGGCTCCGGGTACCTGCAGGCGGGCGAGACGATCAGCGCCAGCATCGAGGGGATCGGCACGCTGACCCACACCGTCATAGCCGAGGAGAGCGTTCCGGCTGACCTGTCCGGCGCGCAGCTCCCGCCGGTCGAGACCTATCGCCCGCCACGCTGACGGGACGGACGTGCATTCGCTGGTCTAGTTACCGGGCGTCTCGCCGCCGCGCGCATCCGGCGCGTCGTACTTCGGCAACCGGGCGATGAGCTCGGCCTTGATGTCCGCCATCTCGGGGTCGTCAGCCCGATTCATCCACTCGTTGGGATCGGACTCGAGATCGTAGAGCTCTTCGGCGCCATCGGCATAGCGGATGTAGCGGTAGTGATCGTACGTCACCGCGTGATTGCGATAGCCGTTGGTCGTCAGGACGGATCGATCCCACTCGGCGTCCGGGTCCTTCAGTAACGGCACGAGACTCACGCCCTCGATGTGATCGGGCGTCTCGAGCCCGGTCAGCTCGGTCAGGGTCGGGTAGATGTCCATCAGTGAAACGGTGGCCGCGGAACGCGTCCCCGCCTCGGTCACGCCAGGCGCGACGACGATGATCGGCACACGGGTCGACTCGTTCCAGAGGGTCTGTTTTCGCCAGCGCGACTTCTCGCCGAGATGAAATCCATGGTCGGACCACAAGACGATGATGGTGTTTTCCGCGCGACCACTTTCCTCGAGTGCGTCGAGCACCTGTCCCAGCATGGCATCGGCGAAGCTGACGCTGGCCAGGTACGCGCGCACGCCTTCCCGCCAGACACCGGCCTCGAGTACCCACCGATGGAGCTCCATGGACGCCAACTCGCCACCGGAATCCTGTTTCATGTAGTCCGGGATGTCGTCCAGATCGCTCTCCGGGACGCTCGGCAGCTCGATGTCCTCCAGCGGGTACATGTCGAAGTACTTCTGGGGCAGATACCAGGGAAGATGGGGACGGTAGATGCCCACGGCATGAAAGCGCGGGCCCGCGCCCGGAGCAAGGATCTGTTCAACGGACCAGGCGGCTACCTGGCCGTCGCCCATGGCCCGGTCATCGGCGACGACACTGGACCAGTCGAAGTTCCGGTTGAGGGGCGTTCCGTTGGCCGGTCGGTCGTGGGGCCTGACCTCGTCGGGAATCTGCCGTTCAAGTGAAGGGTAGTAGGCGTCCCACGCCGTGGTGTCGTTGTAGCCGAAATAGGCCCAGGCGCTAAAGGTCGAACTGTGAAAAAGCTTACCCGCGCCGACGGTCGTGTAACCGGCATCCTGAAAGTGTCCCGGGATGGTCCGAATGTCCTGAAACGTCTCCTGAATCCGCCAGTCGGGAAAGTTCTGATAGATGCCCGAGGTCGAGGGCAGCAGGCCGGTCATCATGGCCGTTCGCGATGGGTTGCAGAGGACGCTGGGCGAGCGGGCGTTCGTGAATAGCATCCCCCGTTCCGCGAGCCGATCCATGTTCGGCGTCTTGACTTGGGTATTGCCGCCCAGGGGGCCGACCCAGTCGTTCAGGTCGTCGATCGAAACAAACAGGACGTCGGGGCGCTCGCCTGCGTCTGTTTGTGCGAGAACGGATCCCGGCGGCGCGGTCAGTACCGTCGCGAGAACGATTCCGAGGACTCTGATCGCGCGTAATCCAGCATTCATTGGTTGGGATTCTGCGATGGGTTGACCCCCAGGCGGTCGAGAAGGGCCTCGAAGCGGTGCTCGCCGTGCAGGTTGTCTAGCCAGGGATGGACCTTCGTCCACAAAGTGAGGCTGCCCTTTCGGGCGAAGGCCTCCTCCAGCCATTCAAGGGCTGGCTCCCGCTCGTCGAGCCAAGCATAGAGTAGTGCCAGGCCGTAGGGATGGGCTTTGCCGGCCTTCAACCGCAGCAACTGCTTCTTAGCCAGCCAGCGGAAGACGCCTTCCTCTCCTTCCGAGGTGTAGATCCGACCCATTTCTTCCGCCTGCTCTGGTTGCCCCCGCCTCTGCAGGTGGATCTGCCGCTCGTGGATCGCGTCATCGGGTCGCCCCATGGCGGTGTAGACGGTGGCGAGCAGGTTGCGGGTCGCGGGGAAGTCGGTCTCGAACTCGAGGGTGTGGCGGAGTTGCCCGATGGCCGCATCGTACTGCCGCGAAAAAAAGAGAACCTGAGCGAAAGCCCGACTGCACCGCGGGGCCAGGGGGTCGAGATCGACAGCTATCCTCATCTCTCGCTCGGCTTCCTCGAGACGGCCGACCGGGGCCAGACAGAAAATGGCGTAGGCGAGATGCACTCTGGCTGCTCCTGGGTCGAGCTGCCGCGCGCGTTCGATCGCTAGGTGCGCACCCGGCCAATCCCAGTAGAAGGTGGAACGGATGATCCCGAGGGCTCGATGAGCCCCGGGGAGGGAGTCGTCGAGCTCGAGTGCCCGGCTCACCGCATCCTCCGCCCTGGGGAGGGTGTCCTCGAACGGCGCCAGCCCGTAATGACACAGATCGGTGAGGGCGAGGCCGAGCAAGGCAAGACCGTGGGCAAAGTCCGGTTCCAGCTCGAGCGCTCTCTCCAGCAGCTCGACCGCTCGTTCCAGGTGGCGGAACTCACGTGCGAACTGGTACCGAGCTTCCAGGTAGAGCTGGTAGACCTCCCGATTCTCGGTCGGCCTCTTCAACCGGGAAGGAGTTCGGGGACCCAGAATCGTCTTCCTAACGTGCGCGACGATCGCTGTGACAATGTCGTCATGGATGGCGAAGGCGTCGCCCAGCTCTCGATCGTAGTGCTCCGACCAAAGCTGGAAGCCGGTCGACGCCCGTGTCAACCGGACGGCGATTCGTAAACGGCCCTCGGACTTGCGCACGCTGCCCTCGACGAGCGTCGCTACTCCGAGCTTGTTCCCGATCTCCGAGTCGTCCAGCCCCTTGAGCCCGACGTTGGCGGACGAGGCTCGGCCAATGACCCGCAGCCCCTTCACCTGCGCCAGGGCGTCGATGATCTCTTCAGCCAGCCCGTCACAGAAGAAGTCGAGCTCCGGGTCGGAGCTCAGATTGGCGATGGGAAGCACGGCGATCGAGCCCTCCAGCGCTGCCTCGACCCGCGCTACGAATCGATATCCCTTGCCGGGAACCGTCACGATGTAGGGCGTGCCCTCGGTCTCCGTCCCCAGGATCTTGCGCAGAACCGATATGTTCTGGGTGAGGTTGCTGTCGTCGACCGTCGAGTCCGGCCAGATGAGCCTCATGAGCTCGTCTCTCTCCAATAGACGCCCGCTGTTCTCGACGAGGGCCAGCAGAGTGTCGAAGCTCCTCGATCGAAGTGGAACGGTGTGACCGCCGCGCAGGAGTCGCCTCTCGCCGACTTCGAGACGGAAGGCACCGAACGAGTACGATCTGCGATCTGGCTCAGAGACTCTCACTGGACTGTTCGGGCGCAGCGCCGATCCTCCGCGAGTATATCGAGCGAGATTTTACAGGTTCTCCGAAGAAATCTGCCCCGTCTCCTGGACAAGAGGGGAGTGCGTGCTGAAGATGTAGACGTAGAGAATTTCGAGAGAGCCCGAGATCCCGATTCAACCGAGTCGCAAGACTCTGGAAGGAGAGATCATGGACGCCACCGCCCTTAGGTCTTCTATCTGGAGCATCGTCATCGCCCTCTGCGCCTTGCCACTTCTGGCCGACGGTCCGCAGACCGGGACCCTCGACGGCCTGGTGCTCGACGCTCAGAGCCAACCGCTGCCAGGGGTGACCGTGACCCTCTCCGGTCCCCGCGGCGAGAAGACCGTGATTACAGGCGACGACGGCGTCTTCCGTTTCGCCCTGCTCGAGGCGGGAGAGTACACGGTGAAGGCCGCCCTCGAGGGGCTCGGGGAGAGCGAGGCAACATCTGCCCGTCTCGAGACCGGCGCCCGTCGTACCCTGGAGTTGACTCTGGGCGCCGCCACCGAGGAGACGCTCACCGTCACCGCCGCGGCGGCTCTCGTCGACCGGTACGTCGTCGGCAGCTCCGCCAGCCTCGAGACGGCGGTGGCGGAGAACTTGAGCTTCGGTGGGCGCCAATATCAATCTTCCTTCAACACACTGCCTGGCGTCACGCACTCCGCCAGGTCGCGGAGGCAGAGCGACCAGAAGATGGCGGTCAACGGCGGCCAGGACACCGAAGTGGCAGGCATGATCGACGGCGTCGACTCGAGCTTCTCCCGCATGAACGGCAGCGCGCGCACGTTCCTGCCCACCAGCGCCCTTCAGGAGGTGCAGTTGGAAAGCGCCGGTTTCTCGACCGAGTACGGGCGGGTGGTCGGTGGGGTCACCAACGCGGTGGTCAAGAGCGGCACCAACACTTTCCACGGCCAGTTCCTCTACATCCCCCAGAGCCAGAAGTGGCGGGCCGCCGACAAGAATATCGACATCCCCCGCTCGGACTCGATCATCTCGAGCTTCGAGGCCAACGTCGGCGGACCCATCGTCAGCGACAAGGCATGGTTCTTCGCCGCTTACGCCGAGCTGGACCAGAATCGCGTCGACAAGATCACCGCGACCGGCACCCCCTTGGCCGCCGGCCGCACCAACGAGCCGGCGCTCGTCAAGCTCACCTTCCAGCCCAACGACCGCAGCCACCTGAGGCTGCTGGCAATCGATAGCCCGACCAGGGTGCTCGCGATCCCCCCCACCTCCGGCGACAACTATGGCCCCTTCCCCATCCAGCTCCCCGCCGACATGGTGACGGCGAGCTGGGGCTATGTCGTCAGCCCGTCGGCGTACTTCGAGCTGCGCGTCGCCGACCAGAATAACAATTCGTACACACAGCCGGGCACGAGCCACCCGATCGACCCCAACGCCAGCCCGGACGATCCCCTCGGAAACAACTTCCAATATTTTGACCTTGGCGCGCGCAAATTCTACAACTCCTTCTCATCGTTTGGAGGATCGGGATTCCTGGAGCTTCCGCGGAAACAAGGTAACGCCTCGATGAGCCTGTTCCGTGGCAGTAACGAGATCAAGTTCGGCATCGACTACCAGGACATCGAGTTGACGAGCTTCAATAGCATCGGCGAGAAATTCACTGGAAGAGGCTTCAACAACGCTCTACCCGGCGGCTTCGCGACGCCGCTCTTCAAGGACGTCTTCGACCCGGCGGACCCGCGCACGACCACCACGCAGGTAGTCTCCGCTTACGCCCAGGACCGCCTCGATGTCGCCGACCGTTGGAGCCTGCATTTCGGCCTGCGTCTCGACAGCCAGACGGCCGACAACGACGGCGGTGAGGAAGCCGTCTCTTGGACCAAAGTCGCGCCCCGCTTCGGTGCGGTCTACGACGTCAAGGGCGACGGCCAGCTGCTGCTCAAGGCCTCTGCTGGGCGCTACTACCAGATCTTCCCCCAGGTCCTGGTCGAGGTTGAGTTCGCCCGCGCGCCCACCGGCACCAATATCTTCGACCGATTCGGGTGGAATCCCGCGACCCAGCGCTACAACATCTTCCAGCGTCGTTCGAATACCGTTGGGGACAATGCGATCCAGGAGCTCGATCCCTACTTCAAGGACGAGGTCACGTTCGGTACGCAGTGGCAGTTCTCGGACGCCTGGGTGTTCGAGGCGCAGGCGATCTGGTGGGAGCTCTCCGATCTCCTCTGGGCCTCCGACCAGTTCGACGCGGCCGGCGCGATCTATCGCGACGTGCGCAACTGGGACGGGGGCTTCCGTGACTACGTCGGGCTGCGTCTCGAGATCAACCGCGCCTTTCGCGACGGCTGGACCCTGCGTACCAACTACACCCTGAGCAAGAACGAGGGCAACAACTTCGGCCGCAATGACAACAGCTTCCACTTCGACGACGACCTCTTCGAGGGTCTGGGGGGGATCGAGGTCGGCACCGGCGCTAGCAACGCCACCTCGGTCAACCGCGATGGGCGCGGCTTTCTCGATCGCACCCACAACCTGAACGTCGTCGCGCTCAAGCAGTTCACAGTTGGGGAGCAGACCTTCTCAATCGGGGGGTACCTGGCCTTCCGCAGCGGCGAGCCTTGGGGCCTGCGTCAATCGACCTTCGTTGCGCACCCGCAGTCGGGACAGAGGATCCGCACCACCTCCTACCGTGAGCCACGCGACGCCAACGAGCTAGAGGACACCATCGAGCTGAGCTTGACCGGCTCCTGGAACTTCCCGATCACAGGGCGCGTCCAGGGCCGCGTGGCGATCGAGGCTGTGAACCTCAACAACGATCAGGAGCTGGTCGGCATCAACCGGGCGAACGGCCGGCCGATACCGGGCGTCACGGCCTACCAGATGCCGAGGGAGATCAGGGGGCAGATCGGCATCCAGTTCTAGAAGGGCTCTGCTTACAGCGCCCCATAAACTCCACTCGATGAAGCAAATGTCCGGCGTCGTAACTCGACGCGATCTGCTCCGCAATCTCGGCCTGGCAGCCGGGACCGGCTTGTTGACCGCTCGTTGTGGCCGTCGTGATGCCGGTTCGCCCGGCGAGCGGCCCAACATCGTCATGATCATGTCCGACGACATGGGTTACTCCGACCTGGGCTGTTACGGAGGCGAAATCCGCACCCCGCACCTGGACCGGTTGGGTTTCGGTGGGATGCGCTTCACACGCTTCTACACAAACAACGTGTGCTCGCCGTCGCGAGCGTCCCTGATGACGGGGATTCAAAGCGACCTCTCGCTCGAATTGGGAGAAGGGCCGGGGCTGCAACAGGCGCACATCACCCACCGTGCACCGACCCTTGCCGAGGCGCTCCGAGGCGCCGGTTACGGAACGTACATGAGCGGCAAATGGCATTTGGCCTCGGCCACGGACGATTTCGCGAACCTTCCTTGTCAACGAGGCTTCGATCGATTCTATGGTGGCATTATCGGGGCCTACAGCTACTTTGCGCCGTACTCGTTGATGCGAGACAACCAAACTTGTCCCGAGGAGTACGAAGACCCCGCCTACTATTTCACTGACGCGATATCCGACAATGCCGTCGATTTCCTGGAAGAGGCGGATGACAAGGACGAACCCTTCTTTCTCTACGTGGCTTATAACGCCCCCCACTGGCCGCTTCATGCCCGCGAGAGCGACGTCGCGAAATACAGGGGGAACTACGCGCTCGGCTGGGACGAGCTTCGCGATCAGCGACACGCCCGAATGAAGAAGTTGGGAGTCATCGATCCGGATTGGCAGCTCTCCCCAAGGAACCCTGACGTGCCGGCGTGGGAAGACGAGCCGCACAAAGATTGGCAGCAACGGCGCATGGAAGTCTATGCCGCCCAAGTCGAGGTCATGGACGAAGGGATCGGACGCATCCTCGCGGAGCTCGAGCGTCAGGGCAAGCTCGACAATACCCTCGTCTGCTTCCAGCACGACAATGGCGGCTGCCGCGTCGAATACACGACCGATCACCCACATGAGAAATTCCAGTTCGAGGGGACACGTGACGGCCGTCCGCTCCGCGCCGGAAATGATCCGGGGATTCTGCCCGGGCCCGAAGACACGTTTCAGAGCTACGGCTACGGCTGGGCGAACGCGTCCAACACGCCGTTTCGACTCTACAAATCGCACGACCACGAGGGCGGGATCTGTGTTCCGTTGATTGCTCACTGGCCAGGGGTCATCAAGCCCGGCGCGATCAACGAGCAAACAGCCCACGTCACGGACCTGCTGCCGACGTTTCTTGAAGTTGCCCGCGCTGAGCGTCCGCCTGCTCCAGGGGACGAGCCGCCCATGCCCATGGATGGCCGTACCCTGGCCTCTGTGTTGCGGGGGCACAGACGGGAGCCGCCCGCGGCACTTTTCTGGCAAGGGCTCGCGAGCGGCAGCCGCGCCGTGCGCCAGGGCAAGTGGAAGCTCGTGGCGGCCGGTGATCAACCGTGGGAACTCTACGATGTCGAGGCCGATGGGACGGAGCTGAGCGACCTCGCGCCCCAGATGAGCGGAAAAGCCGCGGAACTGGCAGCCCTGTGGGACGAGTGGGCTTCGCGTAGATGATCGCCCCCCACCCCTTCGACGTACCGATCCATCTCTGCGGGGCTCTGCGATCACCGAAGCAGATGCTCGCCGACCAGGAGGAGGACGGCCATGCCTCGGTGCACGACGACCAAACGGCGAAGCAACTAGGCTTTCGTGCCGGCCCGATCGAAGGGCCGACCCACTTCAGCCAGTTCGAGCCGTTGCTTGCCGAGATCTGGGGCAAAGAGTGGTTCGAGAGCGGCTGCCTGAGCGCCCACTACCGCAATATGGTGATTGAAGGGGAGGAGGTGCGGACATTCGTGGAGCGGCCGACCGAAGGTGAGATCCAGGTCCGGATCCGAGCGGAGAAGGCCGATGGCACGGAGGTTCTGGTCGGTACCGCCTCGATCGGCAGCGATCCGCCACAGTCCGAGCTGGAGACCCGCCTCGCCAATCTTCGCCCACCTGGGCAGCTGGTGATCCTGCGTGATCTCGAGGTCGGCATGCGGGGGGCCGTGGTCGAAGAGGTGCGGATGGACTTCGACCAAAATATGGGTAAGTTGTACCCCTTCTCGCTCAACCAGAAGCTGGAGAAGATGACCGAGCGATCGCCCTGGTTCACCGAGGAGGGTGGCGGCGGCTCGCCCTGGGGTCGAGCGATCATTCCGCTCGAGATGGTCAGTGTGCTGCTCTGCTATAGCGGCGATCTTGCCTGCTTCCCCAGGCGCGGTCCGGCCGTCGGTCTCATTGCAGGCCAGCAGATCCGGATGATCAAAGGTCCGCTCTTCGTCAGCGAGGACTACTTCGTCGATCGCGAGATCATCGCGCTGAGCGAGAGTCGGCGAACCGAGTCGACCTGGACCCGGGTGTCTGTCCGTGAGCCGGGGTCGAAGGATCTGGTGGCCGAGATGATCGTCGGCGGAGCCACTCTCAAGGACTCGTACGCCAACTACCAGCAGGAGTTGGCGGCGTTGACTCGATAGTGGAGCCTGGGGCTGTCGCGCCCTTTGTGGGACGAGTGGGCTTCGCGTAGAAACTAGTAGTGCACGCCCTTGACGGGCCGCGGCACCGGGGTCGTGCGTGGGGCCTCGATACGACGGTGCATCTCTTCGTAGGACGCGCCGCCCTCTACCTTGGCGGCCATCTCGTCAGGGTCGAAGTCGATGCCGGTGGGGTTGCGGGCGAAGTCGGGGCCCCGGATGTAGGCCAGCCCCTCCGCCTTGGTGGGGTAGTTGTCGACCTGTGTCTCGAGCCTGTTGCCGTCGGGATCGGCGTAGTAGAGCGACGTGGTCATGCCGTGGTTGGTGCACCAGTAAGGTGGTTTGACGCCGCTCTCTTTCAGTCTGGCATAGGTATCGACGGCGAGTTCGCCCATGGTCTTGTACTCGAAGGCGAAGTGGTCGTAGCCCTGGTCTCCGGCGCCGCGCTCCAGCTTCCTGTCCTCGACGAGCAGGATGCGCAGAAGTCGGTGGTCGAAGCGCAGCAGGGCCAGACTCTCACTGCGCTCGGCAGCGTCACAGCCCAGCACCTGCACGTACCAGTCGACCATCGGCTCCAACTGCCTGGTGCGGATGACGGTGTGGACGAGTTCGGAGGGCGCGACGGTTTCCTTCTCCGCGGACGCCGCATCGCCTGGGGCAGGCAGACTGTGCAGATCGAAGTCGACTCCGGCGGCGGATTCCTCCGAGCCTGCGGCCTCCCCCAGATAGGGCTCGAGATCTTCGATTCGATCGAAGCGGTCGAGGAGCATCTCGATCCGATTGCCGCTGGGGTCGGCATAGAGGAGTGAAACGCTGTCGCCGTAGCGTCTGGCTGCGCGCGGCTCGATTCCCCCGAGTTTCAGAGCGTGATAGTTGGCGCCGAGCTCGGTGAGCGAGTCGTAGCTGAAGGTGAAGCGATCCCAACCGAGAAGGCCGGCTTCAGGCACAGGTCGACCGCCTCGCGCGAAGATCGAGATGCGGTGATGCTCGGTGTCGTAGGAGCACCAGGCGCCTCCACGAGCGCCTTGACGAGCGACGTGGTGGGGACGGCAACGAAGGAGGGTCTCGTAGAAGGTCAGTGCCTCGTTCAGGTCGGTGGTATTCACCGCCATGTGGGCGAAGGCGGAGGGCGACACGATGTCAGCGCTTCTCGCCCCCCGCGCCGAGCCCACTCCCAGGCAAGCCCCGGCCGCCACCATGGCTCCCTCCAGGAAGCGGCGCCGATCCATCGAGGGACCGGAGTGATCCGTTTGGGTGGCTCGCATTGTGGGCACCTCCTGCCGAGTTTTCACGAAATCATTTTCTAGTTTGCCACATCGCTGCCCCAGACTCCAGTCGGCCTAGGGAGTGCTGGTCCACTCTGCTTCGGCGTACGGCGTCTTGGTTGGCGGTGTCTCGTCAGGCAGAGGATGCGTGGGGCTGCCCGGAGCGCCTCTCACCGGCCCAGGGGCTGCGTGTCTGCCGTGCGTTTCCGCTTTCGGAAGCGCCTCGAATGCACTGGCGAGCCGTTCCAGGATCTCCGGGTGGTCCGCCGCCAGATCGGTCGACTCGGTCGGGTCCTGGACGATGTTGAAGAGCTGCCGCTCGAATTCCTGAGTTTCCGGGTTCGGCATTTGGACCAGTTTCCACTCGCCATCCAGGTAGCCGAAGTAGTAGTCCTGTTCCGGAGGCCCGCGCCAGATCTGGATGAACGGCTTATCGCTGAACTCGGCTTCGCCGCGGAGCGCGGGCCAGAGATTTCGACCATCCAGCGGCTTTGGCGACTCCGCCGTAGTTCCTGTGGCGGCCAGCAGCGTCGGCAACACGTCTTCCACCGACGTGGCCCCGGCAATAGATGATCCGCCCGGCACTTCGGCCGGCCAGTGTATGAGGGCCGGAACGCGGATACCTCCCTCCCACCCGGTGAATTTCTCACCCCGCAGCGGGCCGTTGTCCGCCCCGACACTCTCCAAACCTCCGTTGTCGCTCATGAAGAAGATGAGTGTGTTCTCAGAACGCCCGGCTTCGTCGAGTGCCGCCCGGAGCTCGCCGATCCCGGAGTCGACTTCCGTCACCATCGCCGCAAAGATCCTGCGATGCTCATCCTCGATCGCGGAGTACGCATCGATCGCTTCTTGCGGCGCCTGCAGAGGCGAATGAGGCGCGTTGTAAGACAGGTAGAGGAACACCGGTCTCTCTGGATCGCTCTCGCCGATCAGGCGGACGGCCTCCCGGGTCTGTAGGTGCGTGGCGTAGCCCTCTTCCATCACGGTCGACCCGTTGCGCTGCCAATCGATCGCGCCCCAGACCGTGTGCTGGTAGTAGTTCATGAAGCCAACCAATCCGCCGTAGAAATGATCGAAGCCGCGGTTCTGCGGATAGTACGGCTTCTTGTTCGGTCCGAGGTGCCACTTGCCGACCGCGAAGGTCTGGTAGCCGGCGTCCTGGAGATACTCCGCCAGGAGCTTCTCGTCGAGCGGCAGTCCGGTATCGAACCAGGGCTCGAGCGCCCTCAGGACTCCCGTGTTCAGTGGCGAGCGACCCGTCATCAGCGCGGCGCGCGTCGGAGAACAGATCGGGTGGACGTAGAAGCGATCGAACGTCACTCCCTCCCTTGCGAGCGCGTCAATCTGCGGCGTTCGGATCTCGCTTCCGTTGTAACCCACGTCCCCGAAACCAAGGTCATCCGTCACGATCACGACAACGTTGGGGGGTGCTAACGCTTCTTCCTCGTCGGCAGCGCAGCCCCCCATTCCCACAACGGCTAGTGCGATCGCGAGGCTCAGATACCGTTCTGTTCGATTCATGGTTGGTTGGACACGACAGGACTTGATCCTGGGGCATCGACGTCAACGCCGGTCATGAGCTTGAGGTTACGACCATTGCCCTCGTGACACGCGTACTCGTACAGGATGTGATCCTCGGGAGCCCGCTTGAACGCGTCGAGCGCGATCGTCCAGGGTCGTGTAAACACTTTCGGATCTTCGATTGTGGCCTCGTAGTGGATCGTGTCGGCGTCCGTCAGCGTGAAGCGTTCCACTACGTGCAAGGCGTCGCTATGGAAGACGCCGTGACCCGTCGAGAGCGCGCTTGCAGGAGCGCCCTCCAAGGCTACCCCACGCGCAACCACCCAGGTCTTCTCGGTGAAGTTCGTGACATCGACGACCAGCGTATCGCCTTCCCAGTGGCCACGCGAATCACCCAACCCCAGGCGTATCTCCGAGCTGACATGCGGAGGCCCGTCCAGGGGAATGTAACGGTACTCGTGGTTCGCCTCGTAGAGGATCACAACGTACCCAGGCACCTGCAGAATCTGATACGTGTTGAACCCATACGGCAAGTTCGCGCGCGGTAGCCCGGCCGACAGACACTTCACTCGCGGATCGAGCTGCGCGAGCTTGTCCTGGTTGGCCATGATCTCTTCCCGTTTCGCCGCCGCCCACGGTTGCAACGGGATCTTCCCGTCCGGGGGATCCACGACCAGCGGCGTTTGATTGGGAGCGGCCCGCGGTGGAGCGTTTGGGTCTGGTTCGAGAAGACTCGCAGGGGGTTGCGAATCGATATTGGCACCTTCCTGACGCCACAGATCGTCCACCGGCGTCTCCACGGGCCGGCGCTCGCCGGGAAGCCAGTGACCCCGCAGGTCCGGGTCGCCCCACGGTGTGCGTGGAGACGTATACGTCTCGTGTTGGGCACCTTTGCCGGAGGCTTCAGCGGCGGCAAGCGGCACTAGCGCCGCGAACGCCGCGGCGGTGAGGAGACCGGGCGGAGCGAAGGACCGACGGTTCACCTCGAACTCCTTGCCGGCGAGTTGTGTCCTCGGCACGTCACCTACTGACCCTCCAGCGATTGCAGGATGAAATCGACGCAGTCGTATTCCAGGAGCTGGAGTCCCTGTTCCACGCGCCGATACAGCGGCATCCTCATGTTCCAGGGGCGCGTGAACACTTTCGGATCCTCGATGGTGACCTCGTAGTCGATGTGGTACGGGCTGGTGGGCGTGAAGCGTTCAACCAAATGCAAGGCATCGCTGTGGAAGTTCCCGGCCGCGTCGAACCACGTCCGGTCGTTGAAATGGGTGGTGTCGACGACCAGGGTGTCTCCCTCCCAGTGGCCGCGGGAGTCGCCCATCCAGAAGTCATTCGGCAGCGGATGCGGGCTGCCATCCGTGTAGATGATCCGAACCGCGTGCGCGAACTCGTAGGTCATCACCACATGGTCCGGCGTCTGAAGGATCTGAAAAGGGAACGGCATGTACGTGATACGCGGGACACCGGGCAGATAGCACTTGCGAACCGGGTCGGCCGTGAGCCGATTCTCGTAGTTCTCCTGTTTTCGCGCCTCCGCCCAGGGCTGATACGGGATGTCGTTGCCCTCCACCACGCTCAGACCGGCGGGAACGCCATCCTGCGCATTGTGGTGCTG
This sequence comes from Candidatus Multivorans sp., assembly GCA_965247095.1. GTDB lineage: Bacteria > Acidobacteriota > Thermoanaerobaculia > Multivoradales > Multivoraceae > Multivorans. The sequence goes on from OZ251997.1 coordinate 3,453,106, forward strand.
AAGGTCCCACGCGGCCGTCGTGAGGACCTGCCAGATCCCGCTCAGGTCGGGTCTGCCGTCGCTCGTGCGCGGTCCTTCGTAGCCTGACGCCTGGGCCCACGCCGCATGAAGACCCAGGCACGCGGTGAGACCGTAGGCGAGCACGAAACGCATCGTTCCCTCCCCACTCTAGGGCAGCCTGAGCGCGATCAATGCCGGCGTCTTTCCGCCGACGGTGAGTGCTAAGTATTGCCGGCCGTCCAGCATGTAGGTCATCGGCGTCCCGACTGCGCCCCCCACGTCTCGAACTTCGTCACGAGCCGCTCCAGCGTTCAGCGTGTAGGTCCTTGGCGTCCCGATTGCGGCTCCAGGCAGGTCGACCGCGGCAAGGACTTCTCCCGACCCCTTGTCGTAGGCCACCAGTTGGGGACCATCGTCGGTGCCACCGGAAGACAACGCGTAGATGAGCAGCGTCTTCGTCAAGAGTGGCCCGAAATTGTTGACCTCACCTCCCAATGGCGGCAGATCGAGATGGCGCAGCAGGGGGTGGTTACGAATTGGGTCGCCGTTGCCGGTCGGCGTCATCCAGAGGTGCTCGCCCGTGTTCATGTCGATGGCCGTCATCCGCGAATAGGGCGGCTTCCAGAGCGGCAGCCCCGGTGGCATCGGCGGCTGGCGTTGGGGGTTCCCCCCGTCCAGAAACGGCCCGGCGCCCGCGACGACGTATCGCAAGTTCGACCCCTCGTCCGGCTCGGGCTCGCGAAAGCGCACGACGGAGTGCACACCTTTTGACGGCACGTAGAGAATGCCCGTCTCCGGGTCTACCGCCGCGCCGCCCCAACTGGCACCGCCCGCGCCGCCTGGACGGTAGATCGTGCCGCGCAACGAGTGCGGGGTGTACAGCGGGCCGAGCCGGAACCCCTCGACCGCCTTGACCGCCATCTGGCGGATCTCGGGGGTGAAGTCGACCAGGTCGTCTATCGAAGTGCCCTGATGCTCGAAGGGCGCCGGCTTGGTCGGGAACGGCTGGGTCGGTGACAGGACCTCTCCCTCCAGGTCAGTGTCGGTCGGCACGGGCCGCTCTTCAATCGGCCAGACCGGTTCGCCCGTCACGCGGTCGAAGGTGTAGACGAACCCCTGCTTGGTCACCTGGGCGGCCGCCTTCACCCGGCGGCCGTCAACGGTGATGTCGAGCAGGTTCGGCCCCGCCGGGATGTCGTAGTTCCACAGGCCGTGGTGCACGATCTGGAAGTGCCAGACGCGCTCGCCCGTCTCTACATCCACACAAACCAGACTCTGCGCAAAGAGGTTGTCGCCAGGCCGCTCGCCGCCCCAACTGTCGGAGGTCGGGGCGCTCGTCGGCAGATAGACGTAGCCGAGCTCGGGGTCCGCCGTGATGTTCCCCCAGGTATTCGTGTGGCCCGAGTAGCGCCACGACTCGTTCTGCCACGTGTCGGCCCCGAACTCATCGGCGCTCTGCGGCACGTTGTGGAAGTCCCACTTGTGCCGCCCGGTGCGCGCGTCGTAGGCGCGCACGAACCCCGGCGTGCCCTCTTTCGTGACGCGAAGGTCGTGGATTGTCGAGGGTGCGCCGATGATGATCGTGTCACCCACGATCAGCGGAGCTGACCGCGACGGGGAAGGCAGCCCGCTGGGGTTCTCGCGAGCCCGCGGCAGACCCTCCTCCAGACTGACGCGCCCGTTGTCGCCGAACCCGGTGGCGAGGAGGCCGGTCTTCGCGTCGACGGCCGTCAGATAGCCGTCGCCCGTGCCCCAAAAGATCCGCGCCTCGCCCCCGTTCTCCCAGTAGGCCACCCCGCGGTGTTTCCAGGGCGCAGGGACCGGCGGGCTGGCGGCCTCGTAGACTCGCGGGTTGTAGACCCAGCGCGTCTCACCCGTCCGGGCATCGATCGCTGCCGCCTGATAGAGCGGCGTGCTCAGATACAGCACGCCGTCGACCATGAGCGGGACCGCCTCGAAGAAGATTGATTGCAATGTAATGTTCGGCCGCGTCGCTAAGCGGTAGAACGTCCGCGTCGGCCAGCGGCCTGGCTCGGCCGCCTCCAGCCGGTCGAAGAGTGTCTCGGAGGGGATGAGCGAGATCCCGTGCTCATCCTCGAACGGGAGATGGGAGTCGGCGATGCGCCAGCGCCAGGCCACCTCGAGGTCGCCGAAGTTCTCGCCGGTGATCTGATCGAGCGGCGCGTACTTCGTGCCCCACGTGTCGCCAGCGTAGGTGCGCCACTCGCCGCCGGCCGCGCCCTGCTGCGCGTCGACCGACGCCGCCCAGAGCCACGTGAGGGTCAGCGTCGCGGCCACCAGGACCCGTGTGTGCCGTCTCATCCTGCGCAGCACCCGCTGGATGTCGACCACCGGCGATTCACCCGCGGCCATCTCAACCCTGCTTATCGCCCATCGGGAGCGCCAGTGCCAGAGGACCCCGCAAAGAACCTTGACCCATCGGGCAACGTGATGTCCCTGGCGTTCGCTGTGTTGGATCCGTTCTTGGCACCAAAGCCATCGATGACCAGTTCCGTGCCAATCGGGACCGAGTACTTGTTCAGGCCCCGCCTGATCAACGCGTTCGGGGCGCCCAATTCAATGGCCCAACTCGCCACCTGGCCGTCTGGACCTTCCACATCGATGTGTATCCAGCAGTGGGGGTTTATCCACTCCGTTTTCGTGACGGTGCCGCGTAGCTGAACCGGCTTGTTCGCGTCGAACTCGGCCGAGAACGCATGATGCGCCAGCACGGGTCCCGCGGCCAGCAGCATGCCGAAGCCGACAACCGCCAAGAAGAGCCTTGTTCCCATGAAAGTCACCTGACCGTAGATCTCAGAGATTCTGCCACTAATCCTCGCCGTGCGCTCCCGCCCCTGTCCAGGAGACGGGGCGGATTCTTTCGGAGAACTCCTAACCGCTGCGCCGTTGATGGCGCCGAGAGCCACGTGAGTGTCAGCGTCGCGGGCTGTTCTAGTTCGCGACGTACTTCGTGATGCCGCCGCCGGCGGTGGGACGGGAATCCGGCCCTTCCGCCGCATAGATGTTGCCGTCCTCATCCACGGCGACACCCTCACCGGCGACCCCTTGCACGCGATCGTCGTGAGGGTGCGGCGGCACAAAGCCGGTCAGCCGGTCCTCGCCGGCCGGTCCGATCCGTACACCGTTCCTCCAGGCGGGGCGGTTGTTGGGGCCCGAGTCCGAATCGATCGCATAGAGCGTGTCGTCGGCGGTGATGAACAGCCCACTGACCTTGCTGTACTGCATGTAGGTGTCGAGGAGGTTGCCGTCCTGGTCGAAGATTTGGATCCGGCTATTGCCACGGTCCGCGACATACAGACGGCCTTGCGAGTCGAACGCCAGTCCGTGCGGCGTGCGAAACTGCCCGGGACGGAAGCCGATTTCACCCCACTCCTTGATGAAGTTGCCCTCGCTGTCGAACTTGAGGATCCGTCCGGTCGCGCCCGGAGGCGGATCAGGCGCCTGGCCGCTATGTCCGTCAGACACGAAGATGTCGCCGTTGGGCGCCGTAATGACATCGCACGGCTGGTAGAGCTGGCCAGGGCCGCTTCCGGGCACCCCCGCCTCGCCGAGTCGCAGCAGGATCTCGCCCTCCGGGCTGAACTTGATCACCTGATGCCCCTTGGTCGCGGCCTCGTTCCCTGCGAAGTCGGTCACCCAGACGTTGCCGTCGCTGTCCACGTGGAGACCGTGCGGTACCACGAACAGTCCGGCCCCGAAGCTGGTCAGGATCTCACCAGTGTTCCTGTCGAACTTGAAGATCGGATCGAGCTCCGGGTTGGACTCGCACCCACCGTCCAGACCGCCACCGCACCGGTCATAGGCCCAGACATGCCCGTCGGGACCGATATCGATGCCCGCGGTCGAACCCCAAACCCGCCCGTCGGGGAGCGACGCCCAGTTCAAGATCACCTCGCCGGTCGGATTCGGCAGCGACCGATCCACCCGGTCGCTCATCTTCCCGTCGTCCATCGCGCCCGTCTCCTCCTCCACCGCCGGAGCGCCACCGCCACAGGCCACGAGAGCCACCAGCGGTAGGGACAGGAGCGCCAGCCCGCCTCGGCTCGCCAGGATCGATCGGAATTTACGCATGTTGCCCACCTTTCTCTGGGTGACGCCAGGAAGTAAAAAGATAGCTCTAGCGGCTCGCGTGATGAGCATCGCGCTCCTCCTTAGTTTACTCGGAACTGCCGCCCGAACGCTTCCCCGCCATGCTGCAGCTCCTGCAGGAAGGGCTGGAGGAGAGCGCCCTGGGGATCGGCCTCGCCGTCCAGTACTACCCCGGGGCGACCCGCCGGGAGATCGTCGAAGTGTTCCGATTCGCCGGCGAGAAGCGGGCCACCATCCACACGCACGTCCGTTCGATGACGATCGATGCGATGCAGGAAGTCTTGGCCAACGCGGTCGCTACTGGGGCGCCCCTGCACATCGTGCACGTGAACAGCATGGCCCTCGGCGAGATCGACACGGTGCTGGACCTGATCGGCGGCGCGCGCCGCCTGGGGCTCGACGTGACGACGGAGGCCTACCCCTACACGGCCGGCTCGACCAGTCTCCACAGCTCGATCTTCGATGAAGGGTGGCAGGACCGCCTGGGCATCGGCTACGGCGACCTCCAGTGGGAAGCAACGGGGGAGAGGCTGACCAAGGAGACCATCGAGCGGTACCGCCGCGAGCGGGGAACGGTGATCCTGCACTTCATGAAGGAGGAGTGGATCGAGATGGCGCTCGCGAACGACTGGGTGATCGACACCGCCACCTTCGAAGACGGGCTCTCCTTCTCAGAGGGAATCCACCACACGATGGTGAACGGCGTGTTCGTCGTCCGCGACGGCGAGACTGTCGAGGGGGTTGCTCCAGGCCGGGCGATCGTCGGGCGTTTCGCGGCCGAGCCCTAACTCGCCTGGGTCACGCGGACGCCTTGGGCGTGCTCCACGTCCCGCGACCGCGCAGTCATCCGCCTACAGCTTCCCCGTCGCTCGCGCCCGGTCCAGCACCGGCTGGTAGATCCGCACCGTCGCCGCGTCGACGAGCTGGCCGCCCTTGCCGCCGGCGCCGGCGCCAGCCTTGAGCGATTCGTTGTAGAGATCGACCATCTTCTGCGCCTGCGCGATCTCCCTCGGCGAGGGCGCGAACACATCGTTGGCAAGCGGGATCTGGTTGGGGTGAATGCACCACTTGCCGACGGCGCCGAGGGAGGCGGCCCAGGTGGCCTGCTGCATGTAGGCGCTGTCGTTCCGGAAGTCGCCGAAGGGGCCGTCGATGGCGTCGATGCCGGCGGCCCGGCAGGCGGCGATCATGCGGACCCGGTGGGCGGACCACATGTCGCCGGGGTAGCGATAGTCCTTGTCGAGTTCGTGGCCGAAGCGCATGCCCATGCTCGCCGAAAGGTCGCCGAAGCCGAGGATGAGCGCCTCGAGGCGGGGCGAGGAGGTGGCGATCGCTTCGACGTTGGCGAGGGCCTCGGCTTCCTCGATCAGTGCCTCCAGGCCGATCTTGCGTGTGAGCCCGAGCTTCTGTTCGAGGCCGTCGAGCATGGTCTCGAAGAACCAGATGTCGCGGGGCTGCTTGACCTTGGGCAGGATGATGATGTCGAGGTTCTCGCCGGCGCCCTCGACGACGCTGATCACGTCGTCGACGGCCCAGCGGGTGGTGTGGTCGTTGACGCGCACGGAGCGCACCTTGTTGCCCCAGTCGAGTTCGTTCAGACCGTCGATGGCGATCTGGCGCGCGCCCTCCTTCTTCTCGGGGGAGACGGCGTCTTCCAGGTCGAGGAAGACGAGGTCGGCGTCGCTCCCGGCCGACTTCTCGACCATCCTGGGGTTGCTGGCCGGCACCGCCAGTTCGGAACGTCTCAGTCGCATGGGGGCTACTCCTTGGGTGGGTCTTCCGGGTCCAGCCCGGCGTTGATCCCGAACTCGGCGAGGATCTCGTCGCGGTGCTCGTCGAGCAGGGGCGCTCTGCTGCGCACGCCGGTCTTCGTTTCGGTGTACTTGATCGGGCTGCCGACGATCTTGACCGGCTCGTTGTCGCCCGGCAGCTCGACTTCGGCGACCATCTCGCGGACCGCGGTGTGGGGGCTTTCGAAGATGTCGGCGGCGGTCTGGACCGGGCCGCAGGGCACCTTGCCGCCGAGCGTTTCGACGACCTGGTCGCGGGTGAGCGAGCCGGTCCACTCCGAGACGACGCCTTCCACGAACTCGCGGTTCTTGCGGCGGGCCGCGAAGTCCTTCGTGCGTTCGTCGTCGACGAGTTCCGGCCGCCCCATCTCGTGGCAGAGGATCTCCCACTGGGCCGGCATCGGCGCGGCGATGGCCACGCCGCCGTCCTTCGCGTCGAAGATGCCGAACGGGCACAGGCTGTGGTGGTGCTTGCCGCGCGGCCCGAGTTGGTTGCTCTTGGCGGCGCCGTAGTTCGCGAACACCGATTCGCACAGGAAGTTCACCCCGTCGACCATGGCGACGTCCATGAACTGGCCCTTGCCGGTGCGCCGCGCGTGGTGGACCCCGGCGACGACGCCGAGCGCCATCAGCGTCCCGGGAAACAGGTCGCCGACGGAGGCGCCCCCGGGGTAGCCCCCTCCGGACCCGCCGTCGCCCGCGGGGCCGTTGATGTGGGCGAAACCGCCCATCGCCTGCGCCACGATGTCGAAGGCCGGCCAGTCGGCGTAGGGGCTCTCGCCGGTCCGCGGGTCGCCGAAGCCGCGCAGCGCCGCGTAGACGATCCGCGGATTGCGCTCCCGGATCACCTCGTAGCTCAGCCCGAGCCGGTCCATCACGCCGGCGCGCATGTTCTCGAGCACGGCGTCGGCCTGCTCGCACAGGCGGAGGAAGGTCTCGCGGTCGGCCTCGTCCTTCAGGTCGAGCGAGATGCTGCGCTTGTTCCGGTTGATGCTGCCGAAGTAGCCGCCGAAGTCGCAGCCGCCGTCGACGCCGGCCTTGCCCTGGGCGGGGTGGATGAAGTCCGGCGGCGTCGGCGGCGAGGGGCGGGACATGTCGCCGGTCGGCGGCTCCACCTTGATCACGTCGGCGCCGAGGTCGGCGAGGATCGCCGAGCCGAAGGGCCCGGCGAGGGCCATCGTACAGTCGATGATGACGAGGTCGCTGAGGGGGCCTGACCCTCCGCCCACTACGACCCCCAGTGCGAGCGGCGCTTGATGAGGACCTCGCGCTCGCCCTCGAAGACGATCGTGCCGTCCTGCTTCGTGCCCCAGTGCTTGAAGCGGACGACGCCGGCGTCGTCGCGGTCGGCGTCGCGGACCTCAAGCACCTCGGTGTAGGCGGTCAGCGAGTCGCCGAGGAAGACGGGCGCGCGGAAGCGCATCTTGTCGAGGCCGAGTTCGGCGAGGGCGTTCTCGGCCGTGTCCTGGGTTGCCAGGCCGATGACCGTCGAGCCGGTGACCAGGCCGAACACGAGCCGCTGCCCGAAGGGCGACGCCTTCATCTTGTGCTCGTCGAAGTGGCCGTCGGCGGTGTTCAGGACGAGCTTGGTGAGGAGCTGGCTTTCGACCTCCTCGATCGTGGTGCCGCGGGCGTGGCGCATCTTCTGGCCGGCGGCGAACTCTTCGAAGTAGGTGGAGGGGGAGGTGAGCGCTGCGGTCATGGCGCTGCCTCCTGCCCAGCCGCGGTGGCGGCCCGGTTCCCAGAGCGGGCAGGATGCCCGCGTTCCCAGGGCGGAGAGCTGTGGGCCGTCATGACGCCGCCTCGCGCCGCTTGGCGACCAGGTTGGTGCGCTGGTAGCTCAGCACGACCTCTCCCTTCTGGTTGCGGGCCTCCGTTTCCCAGGTGACGATGCCGAAGTGCGGCCGCGACCCGGACTCGCGGCGGCCGACGACCCGGCTCTTCCCCGTGATCGTGTCGCCGGGGTAGACGGGCCGGTGGAACTTCACGTCGTTCACGCCGAGGAATGGCCCGCCGCCCTCGGAGAGGTCTTCGACGGACATGCCGACCACGGTGCAGAGCACGAGCAGCGGGTCGATGACCACCGAGTCGTGCCCGTGAGCGCGCGCGTACTCGGCGTTGAAGTAGAGCGGCGTGAACCGCATCGTGGCGGTGGCGAAGAGCGCGTTGTCGGCTTCGCTCAGCGTGCGGCCCCAGTGGTGCTCGAAGACCCGGCCTTCCTCGAAGTCCTGGTAGCGGTTGCCCTTCTTCTGGAGCGGGAAGGTGGAGAAGTCCGGATCGGCCATGCGGCGAAACCCTCTTGGCTTGATGCTGAAGGCGGTTGGGAGATCTACCACGGTACGATTTGCGGATGATTCCCTGGAACGACCTGAAAACGACCCTTGAGCAGGATCCCGAGTTCTGGTACACCACGCGGTACTGGACGGCCAACGTCCGGCTGAGCGTGGGCGACCGGCACCATGCGATCCGCTTCCAGGACGGCGCGTTGGCCGCGCTCGAGCCGTGCGAAGCCGACAGCCCGTGCGACGTCTTCCTGGCCGGCCCCGAAGACGAGTGGCGCGAACTCCTGCGCGCGGAGCCGCGGCCGTTCTATCAGGATCCGTTCTTCGCCAGCGTGCATCACGGCATCGAGATCAACCGCAATCAGCTCGCGTACGCCGCCTACTACCCGGCGCTGCGGCGCCTGGTCGAGGTGTTGCGGGAGATCGCCGCAGGTGGCGACGCAAAGAGGATGCTCCTCGGAGAGAAGCGGGCGAATGCCTAGCTTCGCGCGGCGCGTCGGCCGCTACCTGGACCTCGAAGTCCAGGGCGTTTCCTACGAGGTCTACTTCGAATCGGCGGGCAACCCGGACGGCATTCCGCTGGTGCTCCAGCACACCGCCGGCTCCGACGGTCGCCAGTGGCGCCACCTGCTCGAAGACGAGCGGGTCGGCCGGGACTTCCACATGCTGGCCTACGACCTGCCCTACCACGCCAAGTCCGTGCCGCCCACGGGCATCGAGTGGTGGAAGCAGGAGTACAAGCTGACCAAGAGCTTCCTGCTCGACTTCGTGACCGCCTTCGTTGGCGAACTCGAACTCGAAGACCCGGTCTACATGGGCAGCTCCATCGGCGGCCACCTGGCCCTCGACCTCGCCTTGCACCGTCCGGGCCTGTTCCAGGCCGTGATCGGGCTCGAAGCCGCGATCAAGTCGGATCCCGGCAACATCGACGTGCTCGACCACCCCGAGGTCAGCAACAGCTTCAAGGGCCACCTGATGGTCGGCCTCACCTCGCCCCTGGCGCCCGAGGCGCTGCGCCGCGAGGTCGGCTGGTGCTACAGCCAGGGCGCGCCGCGGGTGTTCCGGGGCGACCTCTTCTACTGGGGAACCGACCACGACCTGGGCGACCGGGCCTCGGAGATCGACACCTCGCAGGCCCGCGTCTTCCTGCTGACCGGCGAGTACGACGCCGCCACGACGCCGGAGATGTCCAAGGCGGTCGCCGCCCAGATCAAGGGCGCGACGTACCGGACGATGGAGGGGCTAGGGCACTTCCCGATGTCGGAGGACCCGGAGCGGTTCTTCGGCTACATCGAGCCGGTGCTGGGGGAGATTGTGGGCGATCAGACGCGGCTGGGGGCGCCGGAGTGGCGTCCGGGCGCCCGATGACGGACGCACGGACTGCTTCACGGTTGGCGCGAATCGCGCCACGCCGAGCGGTATCGACGCGCCTCTTCGCCCGAGTGATACCGTCTTGGTTCGCACGGTATTGCTCCAAGATCTTCTGTACTCGGCCTCGGCACGCGCCCCCCGCAACGCTCGTCATCTGAACTGTGACCAAGGGCCGGCCTCCCGGACTACCTGACTTCCGCAAGCCGCCGCTTGTGGAGGTCGCGCTATCGGTACAGTTCGAACCACTGCCCGGACTGACAACGGCTCACGTCGGGCTCCTGTGGCAGAGCAACTACCGGCACCAACTGCCTCTCATCGAAGAACATCCCCCGCTCGAGCCGGCCACAGAGGATTTCGGCCCGCCTGGTCCCCAGGGAGTCACGATCGCCTTCGGCAACAAACCGCCTGCACCGCGTGTGTGGTTTCTGAACGAGGAGAAGACAGAGCTTCTCCAGATTCAGCCTGACCGATTCGCCCACAACTGGCGCAAGACGGGCGAACAGGACCGCTATCCGCGGTACGAGACGATCCGGGACCAGTTCAGGGATGAAGTCCGTGCGTTTGCCGGGTTCCTCAACGAGGAACGCCTGGACGGCCTATCGATCAACCAGTGTGAGGTCACCTATGTGAACCACGTCGATCTGGACGAGCCGGAGTTCAGTCGCTTGGAGAAGCTGGTCGCGAACTGGCAGCCGCTTCGCGAGTCCGCCTTCCTGCCCGTTCCCGAGGACCTGTCGTTGAGCTGGCGATTCCGAATGCCGAATGAGGCCGGCCGCTTACACGTCTTCGTCCAGCCCGCTTGGGATTCGAGCGGAAAACGCCTCTGGGCGTTCCGGCTCATGGCGCGAGGTCGTCCGGCCGGGGAAGGATTGGAAGGCGCCTTTGGGTTCCTGGATTTGGGCCGAGAGTGGGTCGTCCGCGGATTCGCGGATCTGACGACTGGCTTGATGCATCGTTTATGGGAGAGAACAGATGTTTGACACAGCCCAATCGGGCCACATGGTTCTTTCTGAACCCCTCGGCTCGCCGGACGAGCACACGACATCGTCGAGCGCGTCCAGCCAGCTTGCGAGCGGTCCTGCTCCGCCCGGGGTGCAGTTCCGGGTTGTTAGTGGACCGTATCGCGTCTTGATCGACGCGCCTCGACTCCCGTCGAAGTCGGTACTGGAGGCGATCCGTCGGGCAGCCGAGCTACTGCAACTCCCTCGGGGCTGGAACTCATACGATGCCGCGCCAGTCTCTCAGGAGTCCCTTAGAGAGGCACTCACGTTCCTCCTCGAGGCCGCAACAACCATCCCGAACTTGGCGTCACCCGCCGTCGTGCCGACGGCTCCGGGGGGAATCCAGCTCGAATGGCACCAAGGCGGAGTGGACATCGAAGTCGAGTTCAACCCCGACGACCCACCGTCTTGGTATGCCGAAGATGTGGCAAGCGGCGAGACAGCAGAAGAGGTCCTTGCCCCGAACGACGCCACCCTTCGCGTGTGGTTGGCTCGGGCTTCAGACTGACTTCGTGACATCGCCCGAAGAGTGCCGGGCGCGGTTCCCCGACGATCCAGAGATCGAAGACCATGTGGGCCTGCTGCGGCGGATTCCACGAAGGCACTTCGTGCCCGACAAGAACGGCGGAGGTCGTCGGCTTTCTTCCGCAGCCTTCTACGACGACCGCGGCGGGGATCCCATGTCTGTCTATCGCACGGACGTCATCGCGTCGGAAGGCGACCGCCCGGACCGGGTGATGGCCGGGCATACGGGTTTCGGTCTGGTGTCGATCACTGCCGAGAGGTGCCGCCAGAAACAGCAGACAGTTCATGCCGATCCGCTTCCTGACGAGACTGCCCACGCCTTGGTCTGCGGCCCGAAGACGAGGAGCCGCCGGAGGTGTTTTGCGAAGCACTCGCAATGGGTCATCGTCCCTCCGGCTTAGCAAGGACCGAGTTTCTCTGGGAAGTGTCCACGAAACCGGGGCAAGCTCACCCCGGCGCGTTTCCGGAAGCGGCTACTTCGGGCGGAAGCGAGTAGCGACATACGTTTCGGCGTCCCTTTCGCCAAGCCGCACCGTGCCCGGCCCGCTCCGAACGTAGAAATCGCCGTCAGGCCGCTTCTCCAGCACCTTCCACCGCAAGTACACCGGCTCGGGACTTCGCTGGCAACTCACGAGACAGACCGTCTTTCCCTCCACGATCTGCGTCTCAGGATCGATGCACGTGCCGGCCCGATCGCCCAAACCGTTGCGTACAACCTGCGCCAAGTGCCGCATGAACTTGTCGTCGCTCTCCAGGCGGTCGTGGTCGATGCCGAGCACGTTGCGGTCGTCGTCGACGCCGATGAGGAGGTCCCCGCCATCGGTGTTGAGGAAGGCGGCGATGGTCTTGAGGGCCGCGTGGGTCACGTGCCGGTCGTCCTTGCGGCCCTCCTTCAGGTTCCAGCGCAGGCTCGACTTGAACTCGAGCGTCTTCGATTCCTGGAGCTTGAGCAGTTCTTCGGCTCGGCGGTGTCGCTTGATGTAGTCCTCGAACAGGTAGTCCTTGAGGGTCCGGCCGAAGTCGGGATCGTCGGTGATGCGCTTGTAGAAGTCGAAGTTGGTCTCGACGATTTCCTGGATCTTGTCCTCGACCTTGGGATCGAAGGTGAGCCGCACGTTCTCGCGGGTGTTCACCCTGGCACTCGCGGTGAGGCCGGCGTCGTGGTCGAGGGCGGATCGGATCTGTTCGAGGGTGACGCGGTGCTCGTCGGTGAGGTTCAGACCGAAGCGCTCGTTCAGGCCCTCGATGATCCGGGACAGGGCTTCCAACTCCTCGCCGCCGGCGCCGCCTGCAGGCTTGCTCCCGGCGGGCTCGAGCGGCCGGACTTGCCGTTCGAGCGCAATCCGGCCGCGGCTTGTCGGCTGGATGCGGAAGGACTCCATGTCGATGTTCTGCTGCACCTCGAGGGGCAGGGCCTCTCGGCCGACGGATAGCAGGCGGCGGAGGTGTCTGGCGAACTGGTAGAGCTTCTCGAGATCGGTATCGGCAAAGGTCAGAACCTGGGAGAGGAAGGCGTAGAGGCGGGTGTAGTCGGTGAGTTGGCCGAGAAAGTCCTGCGCTTCTTCGTCGACCAGCTCGGCGAAGCGCTGGCGGGCGGGTTCGAGGGCGGCGTAGATTCGGTCCTGGGTGGCCTCGGGACCGAAGTACGCCCGCGCGAACGTCTCGATGTCGGCGGTCGCGAACACGCCGAAGTCGACCAGCCGTCCCTGGACTTCGTACAGCAGGTTGGGGTCGGTCTCTTCGGAGAGGAGGGTGGTCTCGTAGTACGGCTCGAAGGCCTTCTGGATCTCGTCCGGCTCGTTGGCGAAGTCGAGGACCATCGTGCCGCCCTTGGCGGGGTGGGTGCGGTTCAGGCGAGACAGCGTCTGGACCGCGTTCACGCCGCCGAGTTTCTTGTCCACGTACATCGTGTGGAGCAACGGCTGGTCGAAGCCGGTCTGGAACTTGTTGGCGACGATCAGGAAGCGGTACTCGGGCTTGTCGAACGCGGCGGCCGTCTGCCGCTCGCCGATCACCCGATCCTGCCCGGCCGAGTTCATGCCGGACTCCGTGTAGGACTGGCCGCCGTCCTTGACCGTTCCGGAGAAGGCGACGAGCGCCTTCCAGGGGTGGCCCTTCTCCTCCACGTAGCGATCCAGGGCGAGCCTGGTGCGCACCGCGTGCAGGCGGGAGCGGGTGACGATCATTGCCTTGGCGCGGCCGCCGATCTCAGGCGCGACCAACTCGGCGAAGTGCTCCACGCAGATGGCGATCTTCTCTCGGATGGCATGCGAGTGGAGCTCGACGAAGGACTTGAGGAGATGCTCCGCCTTCCGTTTGTCGTAGCGCGGGTCGCCCTCGATCTTCTTCTTCAGGCGCCAGTACGCCTTGTAGGTCGTGTAACTGCCGAGCACGTCGAGAATGAACCCCTCCTCGATCGCCTGGCGCATGCTGTAGAGGTGGAAGGGCTTGAACCTGCCGTCCGGCTGCTTCTCGCCGAAGAGCTCGAGGGTCTTGGGCTTCGGCGTGGCCGTGAAAGCGAACGTCGAAAGGTTCGGCAGTGGCCCGCGGAGGCGGATCTCCTCGTGGACGCGGTCTTCGAGCTCCTCCTCGGGAGTCAATGCGCCCGCCTCTGCCTGCTCGGCCTCCTCCAGGCTCTGCGCGTCGAGGACGGCCTTGAGGCTCTTGGTGCTCTCACCGGACTGCGAGGAGTGCGCTTCGTCCGCGATCACCGCGAAGCGCTTGCCGGGGAGCTGGCCGATCTCATCGGCGATGACCGGGAACTTCTGCAACGTGGTGACGATGATCGTCCGGCCGGCTTCCAGGGCCTCGCGGAGTTGGCGCGAGGTGTGGTCGATGTTTTCGACCACGCCGAGGGTCTGCTCGAACTGCCGGACGGTCTGCTGGAGCTGGCGGTCGAGCAGTCGACGGTCGGTCACCACGACCACCGAATCGAAGACGCGCCGGTCGTCGAGGTCATGCAGCACCGAGAGCTGGTGGGCGAGCCAGGCGATCGTGTAGCTCTTGCCGCTGCCGGCCGAATGCTGGATCAGGTAACGCTCGCCCGGGCCGTGGTTGCGCGCGTGGCTGACGAGCCGGCGCACACAGTCGAGCTGCTGGTAGCGCGGGAAGATGAGGAAACGCTTGCCAGTCCTGCGCCCGCGATCATCTTCCTCCGTGACCTCCTGGATGAACTGGCGAAGGAGGTCGAGGATGCTGTCGCGGGCCCAGATCCGCTCCCACAGGTAGTCGGTGGGGTAGCCCTGGCGGGTGAGCGGGACGGCCGGGTTTCCCGCGCCGCCGTAGCGGCCCTGGTTGAAGGGCAGAAACCGGGTCTTGGGCCCCGCGAGGTGCGTGGTCACGAACACCTGTTCCGGGTCCACGGCGAAGTGGGCAAGGCAGCGTCCGTAGCCGAACAGCGGTTCCCGCGGATCCCGATCGTTCTTGTACTGCCGGATGGCGTCGTCGACGGTCTGTCCAGTGAGTGGGTTCTTGAGTTCGGCCGTGAAGATGGGAATGCCGTTCAGGAAAAGCCCCAGGTCGACGCTCTCCTCGTTCTTCTCGCTGAAGTGGAGCTGGCGTACGACGGCGAAGAGGTTGGCGGCGTGCAGGCGCTGGAGTTCCTCGTTGAGGCCGCTTGCCGGTTGGAAGTACGCGAGCCGGAACTTGCAGCCCGAGTCTCTGACGCCGTTCCGCAGCACGTCGAGGGCGCCGCGGCGGGCGATCTCGCGTGACAGGCGGCCCAGGAAGCGCGGCTTCAGGTCGGCGCCGTAGTGCTGCTTGAGCTTCGTCCACTCCTTTGGCTGGGTGGCCAGGAGGAAGTCGAGGACATCGGGCGGGACCAGGCAGAGGGCGCGGTCGTAGTCCTTGGGCCGGCGCTTGTGGAAGCCGCCGGGCAGCGGGTCGTGGCCGTATGACGCGGCGGACTCGCGCAGTTCGGTGACGTCGTCCGGGTGGGCGTCGGGGCCGTGCTGGAGGAGGGCGCGCTCGATGGCCTGCTCGAAGCCGCGTTCTGAGATCTCGGGAGTCATGGGACGTTCAGAGCGCAGCCGGACACGGCGCCGGTTGGGTTGTGCGATACTATGAGTGGTACTATGCGTGGGAAGCACCGGCGAACCCTGGAGAGAATGCGCACGCGGCCAACGCCGGCGGACATCCGCTGGACGGACCTCGTAGCCATGCTCCAGGCCGCTGGTGTCCAGGTCTCGGAGCGCTCCGGGTCGAGAGTGCTCCTGAAGCAGGACGCGGAGCGGATGATTGTGCATCGGCCGCATCCAACACGGGTACTGGGCCGCGGGGCGGTGCGCGCCATCGTCGCCTTTCTCGATGCTGGAGGAGTGGAACCATGATGAAGTACAAGGACTACGTTGCTGCCGTCGAATTCGACGATTCGGTGGGCCGTCTGCACGGCTGGGTCGTCAACAGCGGCCCCTATCCCATCGCGACGTTCGAAGCGATCGATGTTGACGGGCTTCGACGGGAGTTCGAGCGCTCCGTCGACGAGTACTTGGCGTCGTGCGCGGAGGATGGCGTCGAGCCGCGAAAGCCGTTCTCCGGCGTCCTCAACCTGCGGCTTGGACCCGACCTGCATCAACGAGCCGCCCTTTCCGCCGGCGCTCTCGGTGTGAGCCTGAACAGTTGGATCAAGCAGGCCGTCGAGGAGAAGGCTCTTCACTGACTGCGCGGGATAGCGGAACCGGAAGGCGAGGGCCAAGAGTCGTGTCGTGTCACAGCTCAATGTCACAGCTTGTCGCAGCTCATGTCACACCTTGTCGCAGCTTTGACCTCGGCCCCGCGAACCTCTCCGTCAACCCGCCACGACGCGCCCAGCTTCTGATCAGATGGGTCCAGCCCTCCGCGAATGTCGCCTGTTCCAGCACTGTTGCGCCCGCTTGGTCCGCGAGAGGTTGGCGGTGATCGCGGGGGTTGACTGTGCGCGACTGGAAGCTCATCGAGGTGCTGCCTCACGCACGTCGATCTTGCCGGTGACCGCGGCGGAGATGAGAGCGGTGCGGAGTTCCTTGAAGTGGCGGATTGCTTCCTCAACCTTGGCAACTAGGAGATGGACGCGGAGACACTCCTTCTGGATGTGAGCGACGATGTTGCCTTGCTCATCAACTCGTGGCACAGGCGTCGTGAGTGTCTTCACTTCGGGCATCCCGATCGTACGCAGTGTGGCGCCCATCGTTAGTCGCTCAAGCTCGCTCCGCATGGCGTCGAAGACGCGCAGCAGGTACTCGGGACTCACGGCCTCGCTGCAAAGCCAAGCTATGAAGTGCTGCGACACGGCCGTCGAGCGCTCGGTTATCGCACAGAGGCCAATCGTTGCGTCGCGCGAGAAGACGACCGACCGTGGCGGAAGCAGGCGGGCCGACGAGTTGGCTAGCCCGAGTTCGTTCGTGTAGTACGCCGTGTCGCCGATGTAATCGTGATTCTTGAGGTAGCCAGTATCGTTCAGCGAAACCCAGGGAATGTCCCCGTCGTTCCAGTAGGCGTCGACTTTCTTGTCTGGAGTATGGCCGCTCTCCATTCGAGCGACCCATTTCACACGCTTCACATCCCAGTGCATCGGGATCTCGCCCAGCCACTCGACGCCGGAGTCCTTCATGGGGACTTTGGGGTCGAGGCCCCGGGTGACGACGCGGGTGATGAGGGCGGTCCGTTTCTCCTTAAGCAGCTCGATCAGCCGCTCCTTCTTCGCCACTAGCGCATCGATCTTCGCTGTCTCGCGGTCGAGGAAATCAGCGATTGCTTGTTGCTCGGAGAAGGAGGGTAGAGGATGGCGGAAGTTGCGAACAAAGTTACCGGAGATTCGCTTCTGGCCGCCCGCGCCATACATGGAGGCTTCTCCGATGAGGCGGAAGTGGTTGCCGAAAGTCAGGTAGAGAAGGAAACGAGCTTCCACCTCGGAAGACGGACGTAGCACGTGGAGCTCGGTCGTTCCGAAGCCGACGCTACTGGAGAGGCCTTTGGCTAGAGCGCCCTTACCGTTCTCGAAGCACGGCGTGATCTTGGCAACGATGACGTCTCCGTCGCGGAAGTACGTGTAGCCGTCGAGGACCTCTGAGAGCGGTTTGGTCGAATCGAGGCTCAGGCCGCCGTACTCGCGGATCGCTTCCATCGGAACAAAAGAAACCTCGGTCTCGGGATTGAAGGTGCTTACCTCTTTCTTGCTGAGTCTCGTTTCAACGACGAACCGGAGCCGCGTAGAGTCCCAGTGCGCCGGAATCTCCGGCAGCCACTCGATGTCGGGGTCCCTGTATTCTGGGTACCGCTGAAAGCGTCGCCGGGCCTCCTCCTCGGTCCAGTGGGTAATCTCGGTCATGGCTCTTCGCCTCCGGTCAGAGCCTGAAGTCCCGCTCGCCATGGCCCGCGGGGGGGCCAGACCTGCGTGAACGGCCTCCCCCCAATGAGGCTGTCGCAGACCGGACCCAGAAAGGTCCGCAACTCCTCGCCAGCGTCAACGAGGTGAGCCGGCCCATCGGCCTTTGGCCCTATCCGCCTCCGCAGCACCTGCCACCTCTGGTCTCGCTCGGTGTCCTCGTAGTACTCAGGCAGCAGAGCCACCGGCCTCTCACTGGCGAACGATGTTCGCCGGCGCCGGAAGGTCTCCTCAACCGCGGTTCGCACCGTCTCGCCGTCGAACGCGAAGAGGCGAGCGAGACAGGCGATGTCCCAGAGATCCTTCACGCGGGTGTTCGTCGTACCGAGGCGCACCATCGCGTCGAGCTTCTCGGCCAGAAGAGTCTCCCGCGGGTAGGTCCAGAGGCGCGGGGCGGGCAGGTCGAGAAGGGTGGGATAGTCCCGCTCCTGACGCTCGGGCGTGATGACGTCACCAAAGCCGATGTCCGCCTGGAGGTGGAGTCGCGCCTGGCCGAGCCCGCCCTCCATCCGCACGCGCACACCGCCGTGGGGCTGGTCGTCACGGATGTCGTGCATACGGATCGTCGCCGGGTCGAAGACGACGCCGTCCTGGGGGCATGGCGCTGCGCAGATCGCTTCAAAGGAGGTCCGCAAGGCCGCATGGTCTTCGGGCCCGGACGAGAGAAAGTCGATGTCCCGGGTGGGTCGCAGTTCCTGTCCGGTCCATACCCGGAAGAGAGCCGCCCCCTTCAGGGTGAATCGATCCACCTCATGGGAGGTGGCGAGGCGGTACAGGAAGCGCTCCATCGCGTAGCGCTGGAGCAGGAGATTGAAGCGAGTCCCCTGGCGGTGGGCAAGGTTCAGCAGGCGCTGGTGAATGGATGCGGGAACGTTGCGGATCTCCCTCTTGCGGGTCATGCCGACAGAGCCTCCAGCACCGGACCGACCAGCGACTTGGCGCGGCAGACCTCCGCAGCCCGCCAGATCTCGTCGGCGGTTGCCTTGCGGTCGCCCAGGGCGTCGCGAAGTGCCTCCAGCGCCACGTCTTTCCCGACTAGCCTGCGGAAGCGAAAGCAGTCCACGACCGTTCGGGCCGGGCTCGTGATGCGCGTCGGAACCCCCTCGAAGGTTGCCCTCACGACCCCGTAGTGGAGCGAAGCGCCGGAGAAGCGAACGATCTTGACCGGTAGCTCGCCAAGTTGAGGGGCTCTGGCCTTGTGCGGAATGGCGATCCACTCCTGCCACGGGAGCTGGGTCCCAAGGCCGTGGACGCTGAGCGCGGACAGCAGGCAGACAATGGCGCCCGGGACCCGCGCGCAAACTGCGGCCAGGGTGTAGTGCTCGGTGGGTTCCATGTCGGCGAGCCGGTAGAGACCACGGGCAACTCTCTCGACCGAACCGGCATCCACGAGTTGCCGCAGTTGGCGGGAGTGGACGCCCAGTTGGGCTGCATCGCGCTGGCGGAAGAAGCCCCTGGCGCCGAGGCTCTGCCGGGCGGTGCCGCTCAGCCGGGTACGCCGGTCGGAAGTGTCGGCAACTGTGGATAGTTGCCTGCTGTTCTCAACGGCCATGCCGAGAGCCTAGGCCGCCGTGCTCCAGCGTGTCAAGTTGTCGGCAGATATCCGTGAGTGCCGACATTTCGATGCTTCAGCTTGCCATCTCTTGCAACATCTCGGCGATCTCGCTCTCCACCCGCTGGATATCGGCTTCGATCTCCTCCAGCGGCCGCGGCGGACGGTACTCGTAGAAGTAGCGGTTGAAGTTGATCTCGTAGCCGACCATGCCGACCTTCCCGTCCTTGTCATCCTGGCGGTTTGTGTCGATCCAGGCGTCGGGAACGTGGGGCTTGACCTCGCGCTCGAAGAACGACTCGACGCTCTCCGAAAGGGGCACGTTCTCGGTGTCGCGGAGGGCCGGGTCGGGCTCGGGGCGGCCTTTCCGGTCGCGGCAGATCTTCGCCTTCTCGTTGCGCTCGGAGAGGGCGGCGAGAACGGCTTTCCTGATGGGTGCGGTGAGTTTCAGATCGGCTGCTTGGATTGCCCGGTCGAGTTCGGCTTCGAAGACCGCCCTGTCCAGGAACTGCCGATCGGGCAGCGTCTCCAGCAGAGCGCGAATCGCTGACTGCTTCTGTCTTCCGGCTTGCTCGTCCTTCGCCTTGGCTTCGGGGTCCCTCTTGCGGGAAACCGCCAGGTTGGCGAAGGCGCGCTGGTTGTCCAGCAGAGGAATCCGCTCGGGGCTGGCCTGGAAGTCGAGCCGGAGCGGCCGTTCGACGGTGATTTTGCGGAAGCCGAAGTGCGTGGTCGGATAAATGCGGCTGACGACGACTTCCCGCTCCTCGCCATTCTCGACGACCGTTCGGGTGGCGCCGTCCTCGTAGTCCCGGAGCAGCCGCAGGATGTCTTCCTTCCGCTCGAACGGGATCTCGCGGCGCTTCGCGCCCAGGCTCTTGCGCAGCAGCACCCAGAACGAGGTGGCGTCGATGAGTTGGACCTTGCCGCGGCGCTCGGAGCGCTTCCGGTTTGTCAGCACCCAGATGTAGGTGGCGATGCCCGTGTTGTAGAAGAGCTGCTCGGGGAGCGCGATGAGCGCCTCAAGCAGGTCGTTCTCGAGGATGAAGCGGCGGATCTCGCTCTCGCCGCTGCCGGCGTCGCCGGTGAAGAGGGGGGAGCCATTCATGATGATCGCGATCCGCGATCCGCCCTGGTCCGGCGCCTTCGCGTGCGCCAGCATGTGGAGCAGGAACAGGAGTTGCCCGTCGCTGATCCGCGGCAGGCCCGGCGCAAAGCGGCCGGCGGCGCCCCGGTCGTGTTCGGTCCGCACCGCGTCCTGGTCGCGCTTCCAGTCCTTGCCGTAGGGCGGATTGGCGATCATGTAGTCGAAGCCGCTTCCGGCGTGCCGGTCGTTCGAGAGCGTGCTCCCGAACAGGATGTTGTTCGCGTCGCCGCCGTCCTCCGACTTCATGAAGAGGTCCGACTTGCAGAGGGCGAAGGTCTCGGGGTTCACTTCCTGGCCGAACAGGTGGATGTCGGCGTCCGGGTTCACGGGGTCGCCCAGGTGCTTGCCGTCTCGTAGTTCGCCCTGGGTCGTGTGCTCCTTGGCGATGGTGAGCATGCCGCCGGAGCCGCAGCAAGGGTCGTAGATGCTGCGCGCAGCGCCCTCAGTCCGCAGCCCCTCTTCGTCGCCGGCGAGCATCAGGTCCACCATGAGATGGACCACGTCGCGGGGCGTGAAGTGCTCGCCGGGGTTCTCGTTCAGCGCCTCGTTGAACTTGCGGATGAGCTCCTCGAAGATCGTGCCCATCGTGAAGTTGTCGATCTCGTCCGGGTGCAGATTGACCCTGGGGTCGCCGAACCGCTGCATGACCTGGAACAGCAGGCCCGACTCGTCGAGCTTGGAAATCGTGTTGTCGAAGTCGAACTTCTCCAGTACCTCGCGCATGTTGGGGCTGAAGCCGGCGATGTAGGCGCGCAGGTTCTTCGCGATATCGGGCGCGTCGGCGAGGAGCTTCCCGAAGTCGTACCGGGACGTGTTGTAGAACGCGTATCCGGAGGCGCGGCGGAGCAGCCGTTCGGGATTGTCGAGCTTGCCCCGGTACTGGGCTTGGACCTCCATCACCCTCGCCTTGGTGGGCGCCAGCACGCAGTCGAGCCGGCGCAGCACGGTGAGCGGCAGGATCACGTCCTGGTACTTGCCGCGCTTGAAGGTGTCGCGGATCAGGTCCGCGACGCCCCAAAGGAAGCTGACGATCTGGCTGTGGTTCATGGTTGACGGGTCGGAATGTAGCGGATCGGCGTACGCCGGTCACTCCCGCCATTGCGCTGTACGGCCTGTCTCCGCACCAACGTCGTCGGCGGCTAGGCCGGTGTCCGTTCGAACGGCTGCTCCTCTGCGAGCGTGCTGGCGCCGTCCTCAGTCAGCTTGGTAGCGCTTCCGGAGCCGCGCGAACACATCGGCCGCCGGCTGGACCTGACCAGCTTCGATCTGACGGTCGCCCAGTGCGAGTATCTTGAGCAGAGCCAGCGTTTCAGGTCGCGGCTTGGGCTCTGTCGGCTTGTGCGGTTTCGGCTTTGACATGGTCTCCTCCTCGCGGGCCAAACATAGCCCATGCCGTGTGCGTATTGCGGGTAGGGAAGCCGGAGGATGAAGAGGAAGCTGACGATCAGGGTAGACGGCGAGCTGATTCGCCGAGCCAGGCACTGCGCTCAGGCTCGCGGCGTCTCGCTGTCTTCCCTTGTAGAGACATCGCTCAGAGAGGTGGTGCGGGAAAGCGATCCCTCGTTCGCGTCCCGGTGGAGGGGCAAGTTCGAAGAGGCACGACGAGACGATGTCCGGTACAAGGCGCTCGCCCGCAAGTACCTTGACGGTGCCGGACAGGGGTGCTCGACAGAGGCTGCCGTATGAAGCACAAGGGCTATATCGCCGCCGTCGAGTACGACGATTCGGTAGGTCGTCTACACGGCTGGGTCGAGATCGCAGCCGTCGTCGCCGACGATCCGGCGGATCATCGCGCCGACCGGTTCCTCGTCCACAACCGCGCTACGGAGGATGCGCCGAACGGTCTCCTCCAGAGACAGGGACTCCCGCTCCGCACGAATCTTCAGGCGACGGACGACCTCACTGTCTAGGCGACGTACACTCAGGCTTGCCATTGGCTCCGCTCCGTGGGCTTCGCGGTTCGCGACGCTAGCAGGAGGCGCCGAAGTGCTGGTAGTCAGTTGAGCACGCCATGAACGACACTGCACCGGCCGCCGTCGGCTACATGACCCCGGAGCGCGAGATGCTGAGGCGAATCGCGCGCGAGTTCACGGACAAGGAGGTCCTGCCGGCGGCCAACGAGCTCGACCCGAAGAAGGAGCCGATCCCGCAGTCGCTGATCGACCAGATGGGGGAGCTGGGCTTCTTCGGCATCACGATTCCGGAGGAGTACGGGGGTGCCGGGCTCGGCGCGTTCGAGTACTGCCTCGTGGCCGAGGAACTGGCGCGGGGCTGGATGAGCGTGGCGAGCATCATCGCCCGGGGCAACGGGTTCTACCGCTCGATCCCGTTCGAGGGCGAAGAGCGGCGGAAGCGGATCGAGCTGATGGCGCAGGGCAAGTACCTCGGCGCGCTCGCCATGTCGGAGCCCGAGGTCGGCTCGGACATCTCGTCGATCACGTGCCGGGCGCGGGTCGAGGACGACCACTGGGTGATCACCGGCAACAAGTACTGGTGCACCTTCGCCGACGGCGCCAACTTCATCCAGGTCATCGCGCGGACTGACAGCGATGAGTCCGGCAAGCGCCATCGCGGCCTGACCGGGATCGGGATCGAGAAGCCGCCCGGCGAGCTGCCCGAGGGCGTCACCGGCTCGCCGATCCCCAAGATCGGCTACCACGGGTGGAAGACCTGGGAGCTGCACTTCGACAACGTGCGGGTGCCGATCACCAAGCGCCAGAAGGAGGCCAAGGGCCAGGCGTTCTACGGCATGGCGCGCGGGCTGGAGAGCGCCCGGGCTCACACCGCGGCGCGCTCGATCGGTCTCGCGCAGGGCGCGCTGGAGCAGGCGATCGCGTACTCCAAGGAACGGATTCAGTTCCGGCGGCCGATCGCCGACTTCCAGGCGATCCGCTTCAAGATCGCCAACATGGCGACCCAGGTCGAGGCGGCTCGCCAGTTGAACTACTCGGTCTGCGCCAAGATCGACACCGGGGTGTCGTGCGCCAAGGAAGCGGCGATGGTCAAGTACTACGCCTCCGAGATGTCGGAGCGGGTGGCTTCGGACGCCCTGCAGGTCCTGGCTGGCGCCGGCTACACCACGGACTACCCGGTCGAGCGCTACTGGCGCGATGCGAGACTGACCAAGATCTTCGAGGGGACGTCGGAGATCATGCTCAAGATCGTCTCCGACGCGTTGCTCGGGAAGCCGTCGAGGAGGAGTTAGTGACGCGGGTTCCGCCCCTGGGACCGCGGGCGTCTCGCCCGCATCCGGCGCCAGCAGTTGAGGAGGAAACGCCATGAGACTCGCCAACCACCTCTGGAACCGCTTCGGCACCTTGGCCCTCGACGACATGCCGCGGTCCGCCCGCACCGTCGCCGGCCAGTGCGTGCTCGACTGGTACGGCTGCGCGCTGGTCGGCAGCCGCGAACCGCTGTCCGAGATCCTGCGTGCGGAACTGGGCGCCCAGGCCGGCCCGTGCTCCATTGTGGGCACGGACCTCCACTGCGCGCCGGGCGTCGCCGCGCTGCTCAATGGCACGGCCGGCCATGCGCTCGACTTCGACGACACACACAGCATGATGGGCGGTCATCCCACGGTGCCGGTGTTCCCGGCCGCCCTGGCCCAGGCCCAGGAGATGGGGACCAGCGGCGAGCGGTTGCTTGTCGCCTTCATCGTCGGCGTCGAGGTGGAGTCGAGGATCGGCGCCCTCGTCGGGCCGGCGGCCTACGTCAAGGGCTGGCATTCGACGTCGACGATCGGGATCCACGGCGCCACTGCCGCCGCCTGCCATCTGCTGGGCGCCAGCAACGAGCAGTTCGGGCACGCGCTCGGTCTCGCCGCTTCCCAGTCGAGCGGTCTCAAGGCGAACTTCGGCACCATGACCAAGCCGTTCCACGCCGGTCACGCCGCCGAACGCGGCCTGCTCTCGGCGCGGCTCGCGATGAGGGGCTTCACCTCGAACCCCGAGGCGGTCGACGGCAGGCAGGGCTACGCCGATGCGGCGGGCTCGGGCAGCGAAGAAGTCAACTGGCAGCGGCTCGAGGACCAGGGCGACCGCTTCCTGATCGAGGACACGCTCTTCAAGTACCACGCCGCCTGCTACCTGACCCACGCCGCGATCGAGTCGGTGGGTTCACTGCGAGCCGAGCTGGCGTCCCGGGGCATCCGGCCGGAAGAGGTGGAGAAGGCCATCGTCAGCGTCCATCCGGGCTTGCTCGATGTCTGCGGCATCCCGGCGCCCAAGACCGGCCTGGAAGCGAAGTTCAGCCTCGTCGCCACGACCTCCCTGGCGATGCTCGGCATCGACACGACGGACGCGGCCACGTTCGTCGACGAGGCGCTCGACAACCCGGCGTTCGCGCTCATGGTCGACAAGATCGAGGTGCGGACCGACCGCAACCTCGGCCACACCCAGGCCCGGGTCGAACTCAGGGCGAACGGCAGCAGGCTCGAGCAGTTCCACGACACCGGCATCCCGGCCACGGACCTGGAGGCGCAGGGAGCGAAGCTGACCGCGAAGATGACGAGTTTGACGGCGCCGCTGCTCGGCAGCGAGGCGAGCGAACGGCTGCGGCAGTTGTCGCTCCACCTGGAAGCGGTGGACGACGTCCGCGAGTTGTTCTGAGTCGGGGCCGCTACCCGTCAATCCCCCCGAGGCACATGTACTTGAGCTCAAGGTAGTCGTCCAGGCCGTACTTGGAGCCTTCGCGGCCCTGGCCGGACTCCTTGACGCCGCCGAAGGGGGCCATCTCGTTGGAGATGATGCCCTCGTTGATCCCCACAATGCCGTACTCCAGGGCCTCGCTGACGCGCCAGATGCGGCCGATGTCGCGGGAGTAGAAGTAGCTGGCCAGGCCGAACTCCGTGTCGTTCGCCATGGCGATGGCTTCTTCCTCGGTGCTGAACTTCAGCAGCGGCGCCACGGGGCCGAAGATCTCTTCGCGGAAGACGCGCATGTCGTCGGTCACGCCGGTGAGGATCGTGGGCTCCACGAAGCGCTCGCCCAGGTCTGAACGCCTGCCGCCGAGCTCGATCGTGGCGCCGCGGTCGACTGCGTCGGTGATGCGACTGGTCACCTTCTCCGCGGCCTCGGTGCTGATCAGTGGGCCCACGGTCACGCCTTCTTCGGCGCCGTCGCCCATCTTGATTCCGCGCACCGCGGCGGCGAATTTCTCGGCGAAGGCGTCGTAGATGCCTTCCTGGACCAGGATGCGGTTCGCGCAGACGCAGGTCTGGCCCGCGTTGCGGAACTTGCAGATCATCGCGCCCTCAACGGCCGCGTCCAGGTCGGCGTCGTCGAAGACGATGAAGGGCGCGTTGCCGCCCAGTTCCATGGACATGCGCTTCATCGTGCCGGCGCATTGGGCCATGAGCAGCTTGCCCACCGCGGTGGAGCCGGTGAAGGTGAGCTTGCGGACCGTGGGATTGGAGGTCAGTTCCCCGCCGATCTCGACGGTTTGGCCGCAGAGGATGTTGATCGCTCCCGGCGGGATGCCCGCGCGCGTGGCCAGCTCGGCCAGTGCATGGGCCGACAGGGGCGTCTCGTTGGCGGGCTTGCACACCACCGTGCAGCCGGCGGCGAGGGCCGGACCGATCTTCCGCGCCAGCATGGCGTTGGGGAAGTTCCACGGGGTGATGCAGGCCACCACGCCGACCGGCTGCTTGATGCAGACGATGCGCTTGTCGTTGGACGGTCCGGGGATCGTGTCGCCGTACACCCGCTTGGCCTCTTCCGAGAACCACTCGACGTAGTTGGCGCCGTAGGCGATCTCCCCGCGGGCCTCGGCCAGGGGCTTGCCCTGCTCCGCGGTCAGAATCCGGGCCAGGTCTTCCTGGTTCTCCATCATCAGGTCGAACCAGCGCCGCAGCAGCGCGGCGCGCTCCTTGACCGTGGTGTGCCGCCAGGTCTCGAAGGCCCTCGCGGCGGCCTTGATCGCGCGACGGGTTTCGGCCGCGCCGCAACAGGCGACGTCGGCGACGGTTTCGCCGGATGCCGGGTTCTCGACGGCGAAGGTCTCGCCCGAATCAGCGTCGACCCACTGGCCGTCGATGAACGCCTGAGACCTCAGCAGACCGGGGTCAGCCAGGGGCGGCTGGGAAGTCGAGGTGCGAGGGGCAACGGAGGTGGCAATGCTCATGGAACGACTAGCCCTCCAGCAACGTGATGATCTCGTCGATGTCCTGGAGCGTCTCGGCCAGTTGGGTCCGGTAGTCCTCGTCGTCGACGTCTTCGAGCCGTTTCAGCGCTCTCGGCCGCCGGTCGCGGACGATGTCGAGCGCGGTCTGGCCCTGCAGCGTTTTCGCGCCGGTGTCGATCCCGCGTTCCACGAGCAGGCGGGCGCCGTCGACCATGTCGTACCGGCTGGCCCAGTGGAGCGCGTTGTAGCCTTCGTCGTTCGTCGACTCGGGATCCATGCCCCGGTCGAGGAGCTCGCGCAGCAGCTCGACGTCCTCCTGCAGGACCACCGGGCGGGCGAGGTGGTACCGATCCGCTTGTTCCATCGACGGATCGGCGCCGGCATCCAGCAGGGTGCGGAGGCAGCTACGGTCTTCGAGCCGGTGCGAGCGCATCAGAGCCACCCACAACGGGGCAGCGCCGTCCGGGTCGGGCCGGCTGGCCGCCTCGGGATCGTCGGCCAGGGCGGCCTGCAACTCCTCGCAGCGGCCCAGGCCGACGAGGTCGGCCGTGGAGATGGCCGGCGCCTGCGTCAGCGCGAGGTCGATCTGAGCGTTCTGCTTCACACTGGGCGAGAGCAGGATCAGCGACAGCGGCGTCTGGCCGTTCTCGAACGGTTCGAGGAGCAGATCCGGCCGGTCCGGGAGCGCCTTCTCCAGGTGCTCGACGGGCCTTGAGACCACGAAGTGGCGGCGGAACGCGTCGTCGTCGAGGAACGCCAGCGAGGCGTCGAACGCCGACTTCCCTGCGATCATCGCTTCGAGGTACTCGACGTAAGTCTCGCGGCTCTGGACGCCCACGATCCGGTCCTGCTCCTCGCCGTCCTTGAAGAAGAGGATGTGCGGTACGCCGTTGACCCGCAAGCCGCGGTAGATGTCCGGCGATTCGTCGATGTCGAGCTTGCCGATCTTCGCCCGTCCTGCCATCTCCGGCGCCAGGCTCTCGACGATCGGGTCCACGACCTTGCAGGGGACGCACCACGTGGCGGTGAAGTCCACCAGCACCGGAACGTCGGCCTGGTAGACCTCGGCGTCGAAGTTGTCGCTGTTCAGGAAGACGACCTGAGCGAGCGGATCGGTCGGCTGCTGCGCGTCCTCGCCCGCGGTGCAGGCTGCGAGAACAGCTACAAGGCACAGGCAGAGGGCGAAACGAACTCTCATCGGGGCTACCTCCGGTTGGGGCGGGCTGGCGGCTGGTGGCTGGTGGCTAGGAGCTGGCGCGGTAGAACGATCTGACCTGGGAACGCGGGCATCCTGCCCGCATCCGGCGCGGAGCGCCGGCCTCTGGGAGTTCTGCCGCGCTAGCGGCTAGTGGCTACTCGCCGCCGGTGGTCTCGATCGCTCTCCCCGGCGTTCTCGCCTTCGGCGCCTCTTCGTCGTTGTACACGCAGGAGATGAAGCCCATCAGCATCTCGTCGGTCGACATCGGGCCGAACACCACGTCGCGATCGGGGTTGAAGCCCCAGCGTTCGGCCTCCTCGGGAGAGTTGTCGAACCACATGTCGATGCGCAGGCGGGTGCCCTTGGGCAGCACCTTCGGCTCGGAATACCAGTAGATCTCCTGCCAGTCGAAGTCCCAGTCCGGCACGTGAAGGATGAGCTCTTCCGTGCCGTCCGGGAAGAAGGCCGTGTACTTCGACTCGCGGCCGCGCATGTGCATGTGGGGGAGCATCCCGAGGATCGTGATGTCCCGCTCGAAGGTGCGCTCGGCGGAGTCGTGCCAGTAGTCGTGGCGTGCCGGAATCTCGAACTCGAAGTTGCTGATCGGGAAGAAGTGGATCGGGTGTTCGACCGTTTCGGTCGCGAACTTGAGGGCGATCGACGACTGATCCCAGCCGCCGCTGCCGGGCCCCGGCTCCTTGTGGTAGTGAAGATCGAAGGTGAGCGTGGCGCCGGCCTCAAGAAGCGAGCCGAAGCCCTCCGGCCACACATGGGGCGGCGACCCCGAGGTGGCGCCGCCGAGGTAGCTGCCGTCACCGCGGGTTTCCTCGTCGTTCGGCCCCTTGACGAAGATGTTGAAGTGGTGGACGAGTTCGCTGCCGCGGCGGAACTCGATCTCCTGCACCCACTTGTCGTCCGGCAGGATGTCCTCGGTCAGGACCAGGCGGTGCTTGGTGTAGATGTCCCTGATGTCGTCCTCGACGTAGTAGGGCGCCGGCATCTTGAGCACCAGGTCGGGATCGGTGAACAGCCAGCCCTCGTCGTCGGCCCAGTCGATGGGCGCCGGTCCGTTCTCCGGCCGGCCGGGCAGGGCGCCCGCTTCCACCCAGCGCTGCAGCGTGGCGATTTCGGCGTCGGCCAGGCCGCGCTCGTTCTTGAACACGCCGTCGAAGTGCTCGGAGGCGTCCCAGGGCGGCATCTCCTTCGAGGCCGTCATGCGCACGATGGCGCGCGCCCACGGGCGTGCCTCTTCGAACGTGGTGAGCGACATCGGCACGCCGCCACGGTAGATCTTGCCGCCTGACGGGCGGTGACACTCCTGGCAGTTCTCCTGCAGGATGGGCAGGACGTGTTCGTAGAATGTCGGACTCGTGGCGTCGGCGGCGCCGTGCGCCGCCGCGGCAAAGACCAGGCAGAGAGCAAGACCAACCAGGCGCCGACTCGTCATCGCTACGTCCCCGTGGAAGAGTTCGGAATGAGTCAGTGTACAGGAGGCAAGTGGCGCCGCTCTCCCGACCCTCGGTCAGGCCGCGAGTGGGTAGTGGCAGCGCACTCCTTGGAAGCGCCGGAAGTCGTGGTCCGCGGTATGCACTTCGCCTCGATGGGCGCGAGCGAGCGCCGCGATCTGGGCGTCTGTGACGAGGTCGCCGCCCGCCGATCCCGCGGCGGCGAGCAACTCCACGACATGTCTCACGTGGTCTTCGCCCGGTAGCAGGAGCCGCGTGACCGGATGGGCGGTCCACTCGGCCACCAAGTCGCCCGCGACAACTAACCCGGCAAAGCTGCCGCCTGGCGCCTGACGAGTCCGCGTACGTACTCGAATGCGTCGCGACGCTTGAGTTCCGGACGCGCGTTGATCCATCCGAGAATGGCCAGCGAGCGCATCAGCAGGAAGGCGGGCAGCAGGTCCAGCGCCGCGTCGCTCAATGACCGCTGCGAGCGATACCCGGCGACCAGGGCATCCCGGATCATCCCGAAGTGCGGATTCGACTGGTAGTGGAAGAGCGCGACGGCAAGCTCGTACAAGTGCCATCCGAACCCTGCGTCGTCGAAGTCGATGACCTGCAGGCCGTTCTCGGTCTTCAGGATGTTGCCGGGATGGAGGTCGCCGTGAATCAGGCTGTACGTCTGCGGATCCTGGCCGTAGTCCGTGAAGAGCTCCCTCAGTTGTTCGCGGGCCTTTGAGAGCAGCCGACGGTCCGAAGCCTCAAGCCCCGAGGCTTCCCAGAAACGGCCCCAGAAGGGCGATTCGCCGAGGAGTCCGTCGACGTCGAACGAGTGCCTTCGAAAGCGGGGCGGCAGCTCCCAACCGACCGCCTGGTTGTGGATGCGCGCCGCGATGCGCCCCAGATCGTCGAAGTACCGCGCCAGGCGCTCGCCGGTCGCCGCGTTGACGAGATCCGACAAGACCTCCCCTTCCACCCACTCGGAGACCCCCACGAGACGCGACTCGGTCGTTCTCACCCGTACCGGCACGTAGCGATGGCCGTCCAGTGAGCGAACCGGTACCGGCGCGCCGACTCCGGCGGCGTTCAGGGCCGCCGTCCAGAGTTGCTCGGAGACGAGCTCCTCGAGGTCGTGGTAACCCGGCCGATGGAGGCGCAGGACGAAACTCCCGCCCGGCTCCGAATGGACCCGGAAGACGACGTTCTCCTGGTGCGCGACCAGCTCGATGCGCGCGGGAGATTCGTCCCACTCTCGCCAGGCCGCGGTCGCTGCCTTGTGGAACTCCGCGTCTTCGATCTCAGTTGCGGTGGCCGAGTTCACGAAGCGTCTCCCCAAACGCGTCCAGGAAACCGTCGGCATGCTCCCGGCTGAAGCAGAGTGGAGGCCGGATCTTGAGCACGTTGCGCAACGCACCGGCATTGCTGGTCAAGAAGCCCTTGTCCTTCAACCGGTTCACGACGGCGACGACCCCGTCCAGGTCCGCCGTCTTCGCTTCTCGATCGCTCACCCATTCGACACCGAGGAAGAGCCCGTGGCCGCGAACCTCCGCCATCGGCTCGCAGGTCTCCTGGAATGCCTCCAGACCGCGACGGAGATAGGCGCCTACGTCGACGACGTTCCGCCGCAGGTCTTCCGACTCGATGACGTCGAGCACCGCCGACCCCACGGCAGCCTGAAGGGGGCTGGAGGCGAAGGTGTTGAAGTACCGCGAGCGCCGACGGAACTCGTCGACGAGGACCTTGGAAGCGACGACAGCCGAGATGGGCAGTCCATTGCCCATGGGCTTTCCCATCGTCACGATGTCGGGCACGAACTCGTTTCTTTCGTAGCCCCACCAGCGACCCGTCCGGCAGAAGCCCGCCTGGACCTCGTCCGCGATGAAGAGGCCCCCGGCCTTGTGCACGAGCTCGACAGCTCGCGGCATGAAGTCCTCCGGGATGTTCGGAAGGCCCTCGTTGGCGAGGATCGGGCATACGAGCATGCCGGCCAGGGAGATGCCGTTGTTCGCGAAGTCCTCGATCGCCCGCCGGATCTCGTCGAGGTACAGGTCCGTCAGTTCCTTCCCGGAAACACCTGGGCGCAACGGACGGTAGGTCTGCGGAAACGGGATACTCCGAATCTCGCTCCCGGGCGGAAGGTTCCGCGCAAAGGTCAGACGACGGACCTCTGCACTGTTGCCGTGGTAGGCCGAGTCGGTACAGAGGATGCCTCGATTCCCGGTGGCGAGGCGCGCCATCAAGAGAGCGACCTCGTTGGCCTCCGTGCCCGTGCAGGCGAAGACGGCGCTCGTCAACGACTCGTGGTGGCGGTCGAGCAGCTTCTCCGCGTAGTCCAGGACACCCGGGTGCAGGTAGCGACTATGGACGTTCAGTGTCGCCGCCTGCTTGGCCATCGCCTCGACGACGCGTGGATGCGCGTGCCCCACGCAGGGCACGTTGTTGTACATGTCGACGAAGCGCCGGCCGCCCTCGTCGAAGAGGTAGACACCCTCGCCGCGGACGATCGTCAGGGGTTCCTCGTAGAAGAGGTGCGCGCCGGCGCCCAACAGTTGGTCTCGCCGCGCGATCAGATCGGCCGTTGTCAAGCGTTGACCTCCTCCTGTCGAGGCAGCCCCTGAGCCTCAGTTGCGACTCCCGACGGGGAGCGGCATCCTACTCTGGAGACGCCGCGAGGCGCGGTGAGCCCTACATCTCCAGCGCGACTTCCTTCTTGGCGTTCGACTCGAGCGACTGGACGTTGCGCTTCAGGTACTTGTTGAGCTGGCGGTCGTAGCGGCTGGTGGCGCCGGCGTGGCGAGCTCGCACGTAGGGCGCCCAACGCGGCTCGCTCGCCCCTTCGACCTGGTCGCCCATCACGGTCACGCGCTGGATGATGCGCTCCTCGTTGAAGTCGTTGAGCACGAAGTGCTGGGTGCATCGGTTGTCCCACATGGCGAGGGTGCCCTGGTTCCAGCGGTAGCGGACGGTGAAGCGCGTGTTCGACGCCCAGCGGGTCAGGTAGTTGAGCAGGTGGTCGCTCTCCTCGTGGCTGAGTTCGACGAGGCGGCGCGTGAAGTGCTCGTTGACGAAGAGGGACTTGCGGCCCGTCTCCGGGTGCACCCGGACCACCGGGTGGATCGTCATCTTCTCCGGCTTGCCGTGCGGCGTGGCGTCGTGGAGCGCCGTGAGACCCTCGCAGAGCTCCTGCAGCGGCGGCGACAGCTCCTCGTAGGCCTTGTACATGTTCGCCCACATCGTGTCGCCGCCGACCGCGGGGCACTTGACCATGTTCAGGATCGCCATCACCGAGGGACTCTGCTGGAAGCTGATGTCGCTGTGCCACTCGTCGGCGACCCCGCCGCGCGTGGCCACCAGCTCGAAGACCTCGGGGTGGTCCGTGAACGGGTTGTTGAGGTGCGGGTGCCCCTCGAGTTCGCCGAAGTGGCGGCCGAAGACAACGTGCTGCTCCACCGTCAGGTGCTGGTCGGGAAAGAAGAGGACCTGGTGCTCGAGCAGCAGGCCGCGGATCGTTGCGGCCCCCTCGGGGCCGGCGTCCGCCAGCGGCAAATCGTGGATCTCGGCACCCAGGGATCCGGAGAGACGGACGACGCGATGGCTCATGAGAATTCTCCTAGCGGTGCCATCCGTGCGCCCGCTGACGGGCGCACGGACTGGTTCACGGGTGGCGCGGATCGCGCCACCCGGGTTGGAGGAACGAGGCTATCTCTAACGCCAGTCCTCGTGTCGTCCGAGGAGAGGCTGGAGTACGTGCGGAGCACGAGCTACGCGACCTTCCTGTCGGAACGGGTCGGCCTCTCCCGAGCCGCCGCGACGGTGTTCGAGCCGACGCGGCGGGCGCTCTTTGGCGTTGGCCTCGAGAGCGTCTCCGTGAGGGAGGCGGTCCTGACCGGAACCCCCGGCCCGAACCCGCTGACCGGCCAACCCGCCGGCGCCTACGAGCCGGGCCAGTACCCGGCCCCGCGGTACCCCATGTTTCCGGATGGCAATGCGTCCGTGGCGAGGTTGTTCGTGCGAAAGCTGATCCCGGCCGTCGCGCCTGGCAACTCGATGCAGGACGTGGTCACCGCGCGCTTCGACTACTCCGCCCTCGATCGAGAAGACTTAGCCGTACGGATTCG
Organism: Candidatus Multivorans sp.; assembly: GCA_965247095.1. GTDB lineage: Bacteria > Acidobacteriota > Thermoanaerobaculia > Multivoradales > Multivoraceae > Multivorans. The sequence goes on from OZ251997.1 coordinate 3,486,123, forward strand.
CCTGAACAGCACGGTGGTGACTATGGCGTCTCGGCGGATCCCGACGGGCCGCTCGTCGTCTTCATGGGGCACGTACCGGCGCCGGAGAACAGCGGCGGCCAGACAGGGAGGGACCTCTACCGCATCGGCCGCCGCAAGCTGTTCGAAACACCCTTCTCGACGTACGAGACGCAGATCGAAAGGCAGCTCACATCGATGTTCGGCGACTTCGGCTTCGACGCCGACCGGCACGTCGAAGCGATCACCGTCAACCGCTGGCCCCACGGCTATGCCTACGGCTACATGGACCTGTACGACCCCGACTGGCCGGCGGGAGAAGCGCCCCACGAACTGGGGCGCAGGTCGTTCGGTCGCGTCAGCATCGCGAACTCGGACGCGGAGGCTTTGGCCTACGTTCAAGGCGCGATCGATGCCGCCTGGCGCGCGGTGGAGGAGCGGCTGAGTCTGTAGCAGCCCGTGGCGGAACTCGCGTTGCGCGTGGCCGCGTGTCATTTCGATGATGCGATCACCGATTTGACATGCACGGCGCAGCTACCTGCTTGGGATTCGGGACGGCGTGACGCTCGAGGACCATCCGCTGCGCGGCCCGATCTTCGAGTCACTCGTCGTAGCGGAGCTCGTCAAGGCCTTCTCGGCGACGGGCCGCGATTCGCCGCTGTTCTTCTGGCGAGATGCCGCCGGGCACGAGATCGATATTCTCCTCGAACGCGGGCCTTGGGACCCGTGCGAGCGATCCGTCCCGCCGGTAGGCTCTTTCACCGAGAAGGTCAGGAGCTTGAGTTCAAGGAGCAGTTCAACCTTGCTGGTCTGGCCGATTACTTTGGTGACTTCGCTACTACCGGTACGGTGGCCGAACTCAGCGAATTCAGTTCGCGGAACTCGAGAGCATCATCAATCGGCGGATCGAGCGGAACAACCAAGAGTGGCTCGACCTAGTCCAGAAGATCGGAGCCGCGGGCCCAAGTAACGCGGCCGTTCTCGATACCGAGCGGGCTTTGGACCAGGCAGCCTCCGGCTGCCAGAGGTGCTGCCACCCGCTTTGAGCTGCGTCAGGGGCGCGGTATCCTCGTTGGCGATGAACAACACACGAAGGCCGCTGACATGGTCCATCAGGATCTGTGCCTTCTGTTTTGGGCGGCCGCTGCCTCGGCCGAGAGCGTCGACTGGCCCCGTTTCGGTAACGATCCCGGCTCGACCCCGAGAGCGGCAGGATCTACCGTGATGGAAGTGGCGCCCTCTACGAACGTGGCCAAGACCCTGCTCCTCTCCTGTTGCGCGGCGCCGCTGCTCGTCGCCGCTGTCGCGACTGCCGCCGACACCGACTGGCCTAACTTCGGCAACGACGCCGGCAATTCGAAGTACTCGCCGCTGGCCAAGATAGACGCCGACAACTTCGATCGTGTGCGGGTGGTCTGGACCTGGGAGTCGGTCGACACCCGGATCCCGAACCTGCCCGACTCGATCAGGCCGCGGTCTTTCAAGGCCATTCCGGTGGTCATCGACGGCCGTATGTACGTGAGCACCTCCCTCGGCCAGGTGGCGGCGATCGACGCCGCCTCGGGCAAGCCGTTGTGGAGCTACGACCCCCAGAGCTGGGAGGCGGGGCGGCCGACGAACATGGGGTTCCAACACCGCGGAGTGGCGATCTGGGGCAAGGGGGAGAAGCAACGAGTGATGATGGCCACCCACGACCGGCGCCTGCTCTCGCTCGACGCCACAACCGGCAGGCCCGATCCCGCCTTCGGGAATCGGGGCGCACTGGGGATGACCAAGGATCTGGGCCGCAAGGTCCTCGAGTCGCGAACCACACACAGCTCGCCGCCGGCGATCTGTCGCGACACCGTGATCGTGGGCTCGATCGTGGCCGATATAGCCACACATCAAGAGGCGCCGCCGGGCTTCGTGCGCGCCTATGACGCCGAGAGCGGCGCCCTGGCGTGGGTCTTTCACACCATACCCCAGCAGGGAGAGGAGGGCACAGAGACCTGGGAGAACGAGTCGTGGCGCTACAGCGGCAATACCAATGTGTGGTCGATGATCACCGTCGACGAAGAGCTCGGCCTCGCCTATCTTCCGATCGGCACACCGACGAGTGACCTCTACGGTGGTCATCGCCTTGGCGACAACCTCTACGCCGAGAGCCTGGTGGCGGTCGACTGCGAGACCGGCCAAAAACGCTGGCACTTCCAGATCGTGCACCACGGCCTCTGGGACTACGACCTGCCACCGCCGCCGAACAGGATCGATCTGATGGTGGATGGCAAGCCCCGGAAGGTGGTGGCGCAAGCCAGCAAGCAGGCCTTCCTCTTCGTCCTCGACGCGGTGACGGGAGAGCCGCTGTGGCCGGTCGAAGAGCGTCCTGTGCCTCCGAGCCAGGTGCCTGGAGAGAGCGCCTCGCCGACCCAGCCTTTCCCCACCAAGCCCGCCGCCTACGATCGCCAGGGCATCAGCGTAGACGACCTGATCGACTTCACCCCCCAGCTTCGGGAAGAAGCCCTCGAGATCGCGAGCGCGTACGAGCTGGCGCCTCTCTACACGCCGCCTCGGGTCGCGGGCGAGGGTAAGCCGGTGATCCAGCAGCCCGGTCCGGGTGGAGGCACCAACTGGACCGGCACCGCGGTGGACCCCGAAAGCGGCATGATCTACGTGCCTTCCTACGCCACCCCGAGATCCGTTTCTCTCACCTCGCCCGACCCCAATCGATCGAATCTGCGTTACGTACCCGACGGCTGGTACGAGCACGTCGAGGGTCCTCGAGGTCTGCCGCTGGTCAAGCCGCCATACGGACGCGTCACCGCGATCGATCTCGCTACCGGCGAGCACGTCTGGGTCGCGGCCCACGGTGAGGGGCCGCGCAACCACCCGGCGATCAAGCACCTGGGCCTGGATCGCCTGGGCTCCCCGAACCGGTTTGCAGCGCCGCTGGTGACCAGGACTCTGTTGTTCGTCACCCATCGTGCCGAGAGCACCACCGGCGCCGATCCTCCCACCACGGATCGACCCGCCGAGATCAGCGTTTACGACAAGAAGACCGGGGCCTACCTGGGCGGCATCGAGCTCCCCGCCTTGCCCAACTCGAACCTCATCACCTACGAAGTGGGGGGTCGTCAGTATCTCGCGCTAAGCGTCGGTGGCGGAAGAGAGGCTACCGAGACCGACCCTCCTGCCGGTGTGGTCGCACTCGCGCTCGCCGGAGAGGAGGCAGAGTAGTGATGGCATTTCGATTCAGAGACTGTGCGCTCGCCGTGGGACTGATCGCCGCGTTCGGCTGTCAATCTTCTGAGCCGCCACCGGAGACCTCGATTCCCCCACCGGCGCCAGCACCGCCGCCGAACATCGTCGTCATCGTCGGTGACGACCTGGGCTACGGCGACATCGGGGTGTACGGCTCGCAGATCCCCACGCCTCACATCGACCAGTTGGCACGCGACGGCGTGCGCCTGACCGACGGCCATGTGTCCGCAGCCGTCTGCAGTCCGATGCGAGCGGGTTTCCACACCGGGCGGTATCAGAATCGCTTCGGCTGGGAGTACAACCCCACCGACCACAACCTCGGGCTTCCGTTGGATCAGAAAACGGTCGCCAACCACTTTCAGGACGCCGGCTATGTCACCGGCCTGATCGGTAAGTGGCACCTGGGCGTGGCCGAGCCGCACCATCCACTCCACCGCGGCTTCGACGAGTTCTACGGAATGCTGGGAGGCGCCTCCAGCTACATCGACTCCCGACTTCCAGGCACCCACGAGTGGCCCGCCGAGGGAGCCCCCACCACCCGCACCAGCGACTCGCGTGTCATCCGCGACGGCTTCGAGGTGATCGAGGTCGAGGAGTATCTGACTGACGTCTTTGCCGAGAAGGCGGTCGAGTTCATCGATCGCCACGCCGACGAGCGCTTCCTCCTGATGCTGACTCCCAACACTCCGCACACCCCGCTGCAGGCGACCGACGAGTACATGGAGCGGGTGCAGCACATCGAAGGCGATGGAGCGCGCGTCTACGCTGCGATGGTCGTCTCGCTCGACGACTACGTCGGCGACGTCGTCGCGGCTCTACGCAAGCACGACCTCGAGCGCGACACGCTGGTCGTCTTTCTCTCCGACAATGGGTGCATCAACTACATGACCGAGCCGATCTGCACCAACGCGCCGCTGGCGGGGAACAAGCGCTACCACCTGGAAGGCGGTCATCGTGTTCCCTTCATCCTCAAGTGGCCGGCGGGCCTTCCTCAGGGCGAGGTTTACGGCGAGCTTGCCAGCGCACTCGATCTCTACGCCACTTTCACTGCCGCGAGCGGTCTCGAAGCGGATAGCCCGGACAGCGTCAATCTGCTTCCGCATCTACGCGGCGAGATCAGCGAGCCGCCGCACGAGTTCCTCTATTGGCGGGCGGCGCCGAACATCGCCATCCGCTGGGGCAAGTGGAAGATGTGGAGAGTGAACAACACCGACATGGAGGTCCCTGACGGGCGACCGGGCCAGACGACCCCGCTGAGGGAATACCCACCCGACGACTCACCCATGGGTCAGACCACCGTTCTCTACGATCTGGAGGCTGACATCGGCGAAACCAACAACATCGCAGATCAGCACCCCGAGATCGTCGAGCGCCTGGAGAGCGAGCTCGCCGCCTGGGAGGCCGAGCTCGCCGAACCACTCTGGGTCAACCATCGCGGGACTCTTCACTCGCTTCACGGTCAGACGGTTCAGCTCTTCTTTTGAGGCTCCGCGTCCTACAATTCCAGAGAGCGTTGTCGCGGCCTCCGAGACACGACTCAGCCGCTCGCCATGAAGCCTGGCCGGGCGATTGTCGATACAAACGTCGTCGTCTCCCGACAGGCGGCGGCTGATCCTGGAATCGCTACCCGTCCGAGCTCACTGGCGTCCCGGTATGATTCTTGCAGCCATTTGCGCATTAGGGTCATTTTTGACATAGTAGCCCGCTTCGAGCCGAACCCGGTCTCAAGCGGGACTCAAACATAAGGGCTCCTTCTGGAGGACAGCAATGCTGCGAGCGAAAGCTGCCACTGTCAGGTCAGTTCTCTGTGTCTTCGCCATCGCCTGTGTGGTTCAGGCGCCGCTCTTGGCCGATGGTCCGCAGACATCGACCATTGACGGCACCATTACCGATGCCCAGGGTGCCGGCCTGCCCGGCGTCACGGTGACCCTGGCCGGCCCTCAGAACACCAGGAGGGAGATCACCAACGCCGAGGGCGACTATCGCTTCGCCCTGCTGCAGCCCGGCAACTATAAGGTGACCGCCAACCTCGAGGGTCTCGGCTCCGCCGAGCGCGATGTAAAGCTAGATCCCGGCCAGCGCCAGGACGTCGACCTCACCCTCCAGGCGGCCACCTCCGAGACCATCACCGTCACCTCCGAGGCGGCGCTGATCTCGAAGTACGACACCGGTGCCGCTTCTGCCATCCCGGAAGAGGCGCTCGAGAACGTCACCTACTCCTCGCGCAACTACAATTCGAGCGTCAGGCAGATGCCGACTCTGGTGACGCGCAGACAGGAGAATGATTTCCAACCCTCGGTCAACGGTGGCATCCGCACCGAGCTGGGTGTTTTCATCGACGGCGTCGACGTGGGCATGCCTCTTCGCGGCGGCGAGCTGCGCTTCCAGCTCCCGTCGAGCGCGATCACCGAGACCAAGATGGAAACGGCCGGTTTCGGCGCCGAGTACGGCCGCGCGACGAACGGAGTGATGAACTCGACGATCAAGACCGGCACCAACAAGTTCCACGGCGACTTCCTCTATATCGGCCAGAACCCGAGTTGGCGTGACGAGGACTGGCTCGGAATCGAGCGCCCCGATGAGATGATCAACAGCTTCGAGACCTCGCTCGGTGGCCCGATCTGGCCCGACAAGGCCTGGTTCTTCGCCTCCTACAACGAGATGAGTGACAACCGGCTCGACCAGACTCGTACCGCCGTGGTGACCCCCACCTCGCGCGAAGCGGAGCCGCTCATCGCCAAGGTGAACGCCCAGCCCGGCAACCGCCACCAGCTTTCGCTAACCGCCATCGACTCCCCGTCCGTGGCGATCGCCGGGTCCGGCATTGTGCTAGCCGGCGACCAGTACTCCCTCATGAGCTTTCCGCTCAATAACCGGATTCAGACCCTGACCTGGAGCTTCGCCATGACCAGCTCGGCGTTCCTCGAGGTCAAGGGCGCCAACCGCGAAGAGTTTATTGCACGCGTTGCTTTCCCGCCAGCTCCGATCGTTCCCCGCGCCTCGGTCGACTCTCCCAACGGCAACGACTTCCGCTACATCGATCTCAACAACGCTTTGCGCTACAACGGTCCCCTAATAGGCCTGGGGTCTGGGTTCAACGACCTTCCGCGCGATCAGGCGAATGGCTCGGTGACTCTCTTCGAGGGCAATCACGAGATCAAGGTCGGCGTCGACATCCAGGACATCACCTTCAACAACCTGACCGACATCGGTACCGAGTATCGTGGCCGCGGTTTCTGCCGCGAGTGCCCTTCTGGCTACGACAGGCCGGCCAACAAGCGGGTCTACGACCCCGCCGCCCCGATCTCGATGGATACTCTGATGAGTGCTGCCTATGCCCAGGACCGGATCGAGGTCGGTGACCACCTGACCTTCCACCTCGGCGTGCGCTACGACGAGCAGTGGATCGAGAACGACATTGGGGAGCGGGTCAACGACTACGGCGAGTGGGCGCCGCGTGCATCGGTGGTCTACGACATCAACGCCGACGGCAAGATGCTGGTGCGGGGAAGCGCCGGCCGCTACTTCCGCAACATCGGCCTCACTGTCATCTTCCAGGAGTTCACCCGTGGCAACAACGGCGCGAACGTCTACAACCAGTTCCTGTGGAATCCCGCGACGGAGCTCTACGATCGCTTTCAGCGCCGCATCGAGCCCTCCCCGAGTAATGACGTCGCCGGCATCGAGCCCTACTACAAGGACGAGGTGTCGGTGGGCTTCGACTGGCAGTTCGCCAAGAACTGGGTCTTCACTTCGCACGCCGTCGTGCACGAGTCGGATGACATCTTCTCGGCCAGCCTGCAGTACGACGAGGACGGCGAGGTCTTCCGCGACCTGCGCAACTGGTCCAACAACTACCGCGAGTACGAGGGCCTCTCGTTCCAGGTCAACCGTGCGTTTCGCAACAACTGGTCGCTGCAGTCTAACTTGTCGATCGGTAACGCCGACGGCACCATCGAGTCCTCCAGCGACAACGACAACCACAACGAAGGCTTCGGCGGCATCGAGGTATCGACGGGCGATCTCAACACCACCAGTAGCCCCTTCTGGGACGGGCCCATGACCCACGACCGGGAGTTCATGGTCAACATCGTCGGCCTCAAGCGCTTCGTGTTCGGCAAGCATGACCTCATGACCAGTGCTTTCTTGAAGTATTCCGCCGGCGAGCCCTGGGCATTGCACCCCTCCACCAGGGTGGCGCACCCGGTGTCCGGCCAGACCATCAGAACCTCGACCTTCCGCGAGCCGAGAGGCTCTCAGCAAATGGAGGACTTCTGGAACCTCAACCTGAGTGTCACCTACCAGTTCCCGATTGCGGGCTCGGTGCAGGGCAGTATCGGCGGTGAGGTTGCCAACGCCACCAACGAGCAGGCTGTGGTCCGGATCAACGAGAGGACCGGCAGACCGCATTCCTCGGTCGCGTCTCACCAGTACCCGCGGGAGTATCGCCTCAAGGTCGGTTTCCGCTTCTAAGCAACGTCGGGACACGATCGGCTTGCCTGAGATTCCAAGACACCGGCGGCCGCCGCCGGTGTCTTTTTCTTATGTCTGAAAGTCGCTCGACGGTCTCGACGACCGGCCTGCGCTGCTCATCAAACTGTGCATCCGACAGCTGGGACTTCTGAAGGCAACAAAGGAGACATGATGAAGCGCACGTGCAAGAGATTCGCGTTGGGTTTGGCAGTCGGCGCGATGTGGGTCGGGGCGGGCAGCAGTTTGAGCGCCGCGACGCCCCCGGGCGTCGATGACTGCGAGGCCTTGCCGGCGATGGACTTCACAAGCATTCAGGATGCGCCGACGCAGGCGACGGCGACCCGAATGGTGGAGGCCACCGGCGAGGTGCCCGCCCATTGCCGGATGGATGGGTATGTCACGCCCAATGTCCGGATCGTGCTAGACCTGCCCAACAGCGCCTCGTGGAACGGCAAGTATCTGCAGGCGAGCCCTGGTGGCCAGGGCGGCTCGACGGAACAGGAGGCCGGCTGGTGCGATGAGGCCTTGCGGAGAGGCTATGCCTGTCTCACACACGATACGGGGCATTTCGGCATAACAAGAAGGTCCTCGTGGGCCTACAACAATCTCCAGGCGGAGCTCGATTACGGCATCCGCGGTCACCATGTCGCCGCTCTGGCGGGCAAGGCCATCACCGAGCACTACTACGGCCGGGCGCCGGCGTTCTCCTATCATGTGGGCTGTTCCGGCGGCGGGAAGCAGGGAATGGTCCAAGCGAGTCGCTTTCCCTGGAACTTCGACGGCATTCTCGCCCAGGAGCCCGCGAACGTAACGGCCGTGGGCGTGATGATCCTGTGGAACGCCCTGGCATCGTACGACGCGGACGGCCAGCCGCTGTTCACACCCGCCGATCTGGACGTGCTGCACGCGGGGGCCATTGCCGCCTGCGATGCGGACGATGGCCTCGAGGATGGGATCATCGGTGGCGATCCGCGCACTTGCCAATTCGATCCGGCCGACCTCGCCTGCGCGTCGGGGCAGACATCGGGCTGTCTATCGCCGGTCCAGGTGGAGGCGGCCAAAAAAAAGTACACCGGGCCGCTGACATCGACCGGAGAGAAGCTCAGCAAATACTTCCCGTTCTATCCTGCCTTGCCCGGTTCGGAGAAGGGCAACTACTTCTCCATGGATCTCGAGTCAAGGACCTCGTGGGGGCGGTTCAAGGGGTTCAACCCGGATCCGGGACCGAGCTGGAAGGCGTCCGACTTCGATTGGGACCACGATTACAAGCGCATGGGGATTTCAGATGCGCTGGTGAATGGTTTCAGCAATCCCGATCTGCGCAATTTCAAGGCTGCGGGCGGCAAGCTGCTGATCATCCAGGGTTGGGAAGACTCTGGTTTGCCCAGCCCACGAGTCAGCATCGACTACTATGAGATGGCGGAACGCATCATGGGGGGACGAGCCAGCGCCCAAGAGTCGGTTCGCCTGTTCATGATTCCGGGCCGTACCCATTGCTATGGTGGCGTTGGCGCGACCAGCGGCGATTATCTCAGCGCTCTCGAAGCCTGGGTCGAAGAGGGGAAGGCACCCGACATGATCGTCGGCTACCGTCCAGAAGAAGACCCCTCCGGCAGACGGACTGTGAGAGCTTATGTTGAAGCGAATACCGCGGTCCCTGAGAGCTACACATTCACGCGGCCCCATTATCCCTACCCGCTGCAAGCGCGATACAAGGGCAGCGGTGATCCGAACGACTATCGGAGCTTCGAGCCTGTCGATCCGGAGGATCGCTGAGGACCGGGGCTAGGGAGGAGTGGGTCATGACCCAAGGAGGGCACTTCAACGCCATTGCGCTCGAACGTGTGGTATTCGGTCGGCCGGCCGCCGAGGCCGTGCCTGGCGAGCTCGAGCGCCTGGGCCGCTCGCGGGCCTGCCTTCTGGTGAGCCACAGCTTGCGCACGGGCACCTCCGCGGTGTCGAATCTGGAAGAAGCGCTGGGAGATGCGGCGGTAGGGACCTACTCCGGGATGCCGCCACATACCCCCCGCGAGGCGGTGATCGAATGTGCGGCGCTTGCCCGCGAAAGCAGAGCCGACATCATCGTCACTCTAGGGGGAGGGTCGCTTACCGATGCCGGCAAGGTGGTTCAGCTTTGCCTGGAACATGACGTCACCGAGCCCGAGGGGCTCGAGCCATTCATCACCCGTACAGGGTCGGACGGCCGCGTGGAGAGCCCCGCGATCCGGGCGCCACGGGTGCGGCAGCTCACCTTGCCGACCACGCTCTCCGGGGGAGAGTTCGGAACCGTTGCAGGCTGCACCGACAGTGCGCGGCAGATAAAGCAAACGGTCCGGCACCCGTTGTTCGTGCCGCAGGTCGTGGTGCTCGATCCGGCGCTGACCTTGCACACGCCCGAGTGGTTGTGGCTCTCGACAGGTATTCGCGCGGTCGACCATGCGGTGGAGGCGCTGTGCTCGCCGAGCGCGACCGCGCACTCCGACGGGCCCGCCCTGCATGCGCTGCGTCTGCTCGGCGCGGGCTTGCCGCGTTCCAAGGCGGACCCTGCGGACGTCGATGCCCGGCTGGATTGTCAGCTCGGGGTCTGGGCCTCGATGTCGCCCAACCAGGATGCCATCCCGATGGGCGCGAGCCACGGCATCGGTCATGTCCTCGGCGGCACCTTCGGGGTACCTCACGGGCACACGTCGTGCGTCATGCTACCCGCGGTCCTCGAGTGGAACGCCGAGGCGAATCCCCAGGCGCAAGCGCGGGTCAGCGAAGCATTGGGGCGCCCGGGCGAGCCCGCGTCTCAGGTGGTGGACGAGCTCGTGCGAGAGCTCGGTCTGCCCCGGAGTCTGACCGAGGTTGGCGTCTCGAGGGAGCAGTTCGACTTGTTGGCGAGGAACGCGATGCACGATCGCTTCATTCACACCAATCCTCGGGTTATCCACGGTCCCGAGGACGTCCTCGAGATTCTCGAACTTGCCGTTTGAGGTGAACGATGCGCATCGACGCCGACGTAGTCGTCTTGGCTCTGCCGGATCCGATGCGGGCGGAGGAACTTCCAGCTCAACGGACGGGCGTGAGGGTAGTTGAGCGAGCTCGCATAGGCCTCGGGAGCGCTGGCGTTCCAGGTCTCCATCAACTTCTGGGTGGCGCGCAGACCCGGGGAGTCAGACGCCGCTGGGGCTGCTTTCGCGGCCGGCTCGGGCGGCGGGGGTGCGTCGGAGGTGCAGCCGGCGGTGGTCAGTGCGATGGCGTGACTGTACTATCCAGTGTAGGCGGCGTCTCCAGACGCCTTTGCCTCGGTTTGCGAAGGGAACCAAATGCGTTTGCAGGACCAAGTCGCCTTCGTCACTGGCAGCGGACGGGGGATTGGCCGAGCGATTGCCCTGGCTTTGGCACGGGAAGGGGCCGACGTGGTCGTGACCGCGCGCACCAAGAGCGAGATCGACGAGGTCGCCGCAGAGGTCAAAGCCCTGGGCCGTACCGGCTTTGCGCTCCCGGTGGACCTCAGCCAACGTGAGGCCATTCAGCCCTGTGTGCAAGAGATCTTCTCGCGCTTTCCCACCGTAGACATTTTGGTGAACAACGCCGCCATTGGGGGCATGCCAGACCCCAAACTGCTCGCCGAGTACGATGACGACTCTTGGGACCTGAGCCTCTTGGTGAATCTCACGGTACCTTATCTGCTCACGAAGGCTTTTCTACCCCCGATGATTGCGCAGGGGTGGGGACGGATCATCAATATCTCGTCGGGCTCCGGGAAGCGGGGGGCGGTGCGCCGGGGAGCCTATAGCGCCACCAAACATGGATTGCTTGGTCTCACCCAAACCGCCGCCCTGGAAGTCGCGACCACCGGGGTCACGGTCAATGCGATCTGTCCCGGCCCTATCCGCACGGTGATGCTCACCCGGCTCCTCCAGCACAAAGCCGAGAGCGAGGGGCAAACGCTCGCCGAGGTGGAAAAGTCAACGAATCCGATGCAGCGAGTTTGGAGCCGGAAGAGATTGCTGATCTGGCCGTCTACCTGGCTTCGGATGCTGCGCACGGCATTACGGGGCAGTCGTTGAACGTCAATGGCGGCACCGTTATGCACTAGACCAGTGTTTCCAAAGTTCGCGCACATATCTCGGACCCTTCAGCATGGACCTCATCGGTCGATCACCCCAACTCGCACAACATCTCTTTCGTGTGCTCGCCATGGGCCGGCGGGTGCCCGCGAATTTTGGCCGGGCGATAGAAGAAAGTCCAAAGGAGAAGAGATGACGATCGAGATCCGAGATCCACGCTTTCTGGACATCGTCGACGACGGCCTGGAGCTCGAGACCCTGGCCGACGGCTTTCGCTTCACCGAGGGACCGATCTGGCATCCACGAGAAAAGCACCTCATCTTCAGCGACATTCCGTCCAATCGAACGCACCGCTGGAGCGAGAGTGAAGGGCTCTCCGTCCATCGCGAGCCGAGCGAGCGGAGCAACGGCAACACCTACGATCGCCAGGGAAGGATGCTCTCTTGCGAGCACGGCACCTCAAGCGTCACTCGGGAAGACGCGGACGGCTCACGAAGCATCCTCGCCTCCCACTATCAGGGTAAGGAGCTCAACAGCCCCAACGACATCGTGGTCCGAGAGAACGGAGACATCTTCTTCACCGACCCGACCTACGGCCGTCGGGCGAAGGGGGATCCCGAGCTCGACTTCCAAGGTGTGTACAAGATCGACGGGGCAAATGGGGCCCTGACGCTACTGCGAAGCGACTTCGAGCAACCGAACGGGCTCGCCTTCACCGTCGATGATCACGAGCTCTACGTCGCCGACTCGCCCCGCATGCACATTCGAAAGTTCCAGGTCGCCGACGACGGCTCACTCTCCGGCGGCGAGGTCTTCGCTGAATCGACCGGTGAGGGTACCGGTGCGCCCGACGGTCTCAAGGTGGCCTCGACCGGGCACGTCTTCTGTGCCGGCCCCGGTGGCGTCCACGTCTACGATCCAGATGACGGCATCTGTCTCGGCGTCATCCGCACCCCCGCCTTCTGCGCCAACTTCACCTGGGGCGGGGACGACTTTCTGACCTTCTTTCTGACCTCCTCGCAGCATCTCTACCGTACGCGAGTGAAGGTGGCCGGCATCCCTCTGTTCTGACCTGCGAGTGGGATCATGCGGGCTCGGCGAAGCACGTACTCCTCGGAGTATTTGATCCGCTTGCCTTTGCGTCCGGGGACCTTGAAAGCGTGGATATTCGTCGTTTCTGCGCCGATGGCGGAGCTGCGCCTGTGGAAGCCGAGTTGTACATGAAGTCGGCGGTCGAGGCTTGTCTAGTGGCGTCGCCGCCGTTGGGGACGATGGAACGGGACGGCCATTACGGCGCGAAGCTCGAACGGCCGCTAATTCCCCACTCTTCGTTCTCTTTCGTCACCAGGTACAGGGTATTGAAGGTCGAGATCACTTCGCCGGCGGCGTTGTAGCGACTGAAGGTGAGCGCCACGTTGGCGGCGTTCTCGGCGACCTGGATGGCCTCGATCTCATCCCAGGCGCTGTGGTCCCAGCCGAAGCGCTCGGCGAAGGCGTCGAAGTCCATGTTGGCGACGAACTCTTCTTCGGTTTCGGTCACGACCACTTCGCCGCTCGCGAGGCGAAGGTGGGGGAAGTGGAGGGTCGATGCCCAGGCTTGCGGGTCGCGTGCGTTGAACGCCGTCATGTACTCCTCGACCTTGGCGATGGCGATGGCGGCGTTCGATTCCTGGAGCTCCGCCTCGACCGGTGTACCGGCGTGGAAGCGAGCTTGGACGCCCCAGTGGCCGTCAACCTGGGTAGCGACGTAGGTGACGAGGTTGCGGTGTGTCTTGTTGCCCTCCGCATCGACCCGGGCCCAGCGACCGGCGATGTGCGCTTTGCTGTCGCCCTGGTGGATCGTCCGCAGCTCTTCGACCTCGGTTCGCTCCCAGCCGGTGGCGATGACTCTCGCGTAGTCGACGCCGGCGACGTAGTCGTCTTGGGTCTGCCAGATCCGATGCGGGCGCAGTTCGTCAAACTTCCAGCTCGACGGACGGGTGTGAGGGTAATTGAGCGAGCTCGCATAGGCGTCGGGATCGCGGGCGTTCCAGGTCTCCATGAACTTCTCGGTGGCGCGCAGACCCGGGGAGTCAGACGCCGCTGGGGCGGCTTGCACGGGCGGCTCGAGCGCCGGGGGCGCGCTTCCGGAGTTCCCCAGCGCGTCCGCCTCGAGCACGCGAGCGCCGCGCAGGATGTTCCCCATGGAGTAGTTCCCCTCGTGGCAGGCGTACTCGAAGACCCGGTCGGTCGTCGAACGCAACACGTACTCGCCGGTCCAGGGCGCTGTCCACGATGAGGGATCGTCCACCGTGAAGCGGTAGAGCACGTCGCCGTCCTCGAGCTTGGTAAAGCGCTCGACAACGTGCATCTCCGTGGAGCCGCCACGGAGAAACGCCTCGGGATGGAAGTTCGTGGTGTCGACGACCAACGTGTCGCCCTCCCACCACCCGATCGAATCGCCGGTCCACTTCTTGATCTCTGACGGCAGATGCGCCACGGCGCGCCCCTCGGACTTCATCCGCACCACCCGCGCCTCGTGGACCATCTCGATCAGGATCATGACGTGGTCCTCGGTCTGGACGATGGTCTTGTAGTTGTTGTACCCGCTGGGGAGCGTCGGCGTGGCGCCGGTGAACCCCACGATGCAACGCTCCTGGGCCAGCAGCGACTCCGGACCATCGAAGGGCCCGGGCTCGTCGCTGTCGAGCCAGAATGCTGTGCCGTCGTTGTCGCCGCGCACGATGTTGGCTTCGAACGCGGCCTTACGCTTGGCCGCGCTCTCGGTCATCGGTGGAAAACGACCGTTCGGTGGATCGATCAGAATCGAAGTACGAAACCTGCCGTCCACCGCGAAGGCCTCGGTGCCCGGGTCGAGCCAGAAGAAGTTGTAGCCGCCGACGTTGCCAGCACCGCCGTCCGATCCGTCGCCACCCTCGGGCGGCGCCTCGCGATCCGGATCGCTGGCCTGGGATGTCTCCTCGATTCGCGCAGCCATGTTGCCCTCGGTCCGCGCGGCCTCCTCCCTGCTGAGATAGAGGTTGTCGCCGAAGCGTTCGGGGCGCTGGAGCGGGGTCACGGTCGCGGCGTTGTAGTTACCCGTGAGATCGGGACGGCCACTGGCCGTGCGCGGCACCCCGTCGCCGGCGGCGGCGATTCCGGGATTGAGGCCGAGCGTGAGCGCGACGATCGACAGGGATCGGATGACTCTCTTCAAACGCCTACCATGGTATCAACCAAATCGGCGACGACCAGGCGCGCGGCGGGCCTTGAAGGCATCGAGCAGAAATTGGCACCTAGCGAAGTGCGGTAGCATGCCCACCAATCCTTAGACCAATCCTTAGTCTGGAACTGGAGGAGAGAGCCAAATGGCAATCTCGGGATGACAGTGTCGATGCGACATCGTGTTCGAACCCTGGCCTCCCTAACCCTGACCGCAAGCTGTCTGGCGACCGGCGCCGCGGGCCAGTACGGGGCCGCAGACGGTGAATGGCGAGAGTTCGGTGGCGACAAGGGATCGTCGAAGTACTCGCCGCTGAGCCAGATCGACGCCTCCAACTTCGCCCAGCTCGAGGTAGCTTGGCGCTGGGAGTCGGCGGATCTTCTCGTTGACGATAAGTCTCCCTACCCGCGACAGAAGTTTCGCTCGACGCCGCTGATGGTGAACGGGGTCGTCTATGTTCCCACCGAGCTCAGCCAGTTGGCGGCGCTCGATGCGGGCACCGGCGAGCAGCTCTGGCTCTACGATCCGAAGAGCTACGAGCGGGGCAAGCCGGCACTGCCCGACTACTACACGCGCTCAGTCGTCTACTGGACGGACGGAGCGATCGAGCGCATCATCATGGCGACGATCGGCAAACAGCTGGTTTCGATCGACGCTCGAACCGGGCGACCCGATCGTGCCTTCGGCGAGGACGGAATCGTCGATCTGTCGCGCGATCTGGGGCGCGAGAACGTCGCGGTGCGCAACATCAGTCACGGTGTGCCGGCGATCTTGGTTCGCGACACCCTTGTCCTGGGGTCGAGGATCTTCGATCTGCCGCCGCGCGACAACAGCCCCCCGGGGCATATCCGTGCCTACGACGTGCGGACAGGCGAGCTCAAATGGCGCTTTCACACCATTCCGCAGGAAGGAGAGGATTTCGTCGAGACTTGGGAGGCCGGGGCTTGGCGAACGGCGGGCAACACCAACGCCTGGGCACCGCTGAGTGCCGACGAGGAGCTCGGCTACGTCTACGTCGCAACCTCGACCCCGACCAACGACTTTTACGGCGGCCATCGTCATGGGGACAATGTCTACGCCGAGAGCTTGATCTGCATCGATGTCACCACCGGTAAGCGCGTCTGGCACTTCCAGACCGTGCATCACGGGATCTGGGACTACGACATCGCGTCGGCGCCGAACCTGATCGATGTGGTGGTCGAGGGCCGCCTGGTCAAGGCGGTGGCCCAGGTATCGAAGACGGCCTTCACCTATGTCTTCGACCGTGCCACCGGCGAGCCGATATGGCCGATCGAAGAGCGGCCGGTCAATCACGACTCTCCGATTCCCGGGGAGAAGCTGTCACCGACACAGCCCTTTCCGACCAAGCCGCCGGCCTTCGACCGCCAAGGGGTCGTGCTCGACGATCTCATCGACTTCACTCCGGAGCTCCATCGAGAGGCTCTCGAGATCGCCGAGGATTACGTGCTTGGACCGATGTTCACGCCGGTCATCGTCAGCGGCGAGAAGGGCAAGATCGCGGTGGCGGCCGTGCCCAGCGCCGCCGGCGGCGCCAACCATCCGGGCGCTTCGATCGATCCCGATACCGGTTTTCTCTATGTCCCTTCGGTGACGCTCATCTCGTCGATGGCGGTAGTGAAGCCGGATCCCGCGCGCTCCGACTGGCGCTACGTCCTCGACTCTTTCCGTGGCGTTCCCGGCCCTCAGGGGCTACCGCTGGTGAAGCCGCCTTACGGCCGCATCACCGCCATCGATCTCCGGATCGGAGAGCACGCTTGGCAGATCCCCTTCGGTGAAGGGCCGCGGCGGCATCCGGCAATCAGCCATCTCGACCTCGGCCCGCTGGGTCAGAACCGGGTTGCCAACGAAGGCGGCCTCCTGGTGACCAAGACTCTCCTTATCGGTTACTTCCACAAGATGGATGACCGTGGGAAGGAGCTCATCGGCGGCACCGTCCTCCAGGCCTACGACAAGGCCACCGGCGAGCTCCTGGCCGAACTCGAGCTCGACGCCACGTTGCACAGTGCGCCGATGACCTATCTGCACCAGGGCCGCCAGTACATCGTCATTGCCGGTGGTGACGCCAAGGGAAGGGAGAGTCCGGTCGAGCAGGCGCAGCTGCTCGCGCTGGCGCTCCCCTAGCGGCAGAAAGGATCCGAATAAAATGCTTTCTGGCGGCCTTCTGCTTCGCACCAATTGTCATCGGCCTGCCGATCTCTGCCTCGGAAGAGGTCGTCGGCTCGGCACAGGAGAATCGCCATGAAAGAGAACTTGACCCGCTCGGGCATCAACCTGTCACCCGTCTACGGGCCCTCCGATTCGAACGGGGACTACAGCAAGCGCTTCGGAAATCCGGGCGAGTACCCGTTTACCCGCGGAACCCGTGCCTATTCCGGGCGGGGCTGGATTCAGCGCGAGTTGTCAGGTGAGGGCGATCCCAAACGCTCGAACGAGCAGTTCAAGTACCTGATGACTCTCGGCCAGACCGGTCTCGATGTGATCGGTGACAGTCCCACCATGTCGCTGATGGATCCCGATCATCCACTCGCGCGATATACCGTTGGCACGCAGGGCGTCTCGCTCTGTCGTCATGATGATTACCGCGAATTGCTCGACGATATCCCGCTCGACCAGATGTCGATTTCGAGTTCCGGTCCGTCGATGTTCACGGTGGCGAGCCTCTATCTGCTCGCGAAGGAACGCGGTGTCTCGCCAGGCGTGCTCCGCGGCTCCGTGATCGAGTGGCCGTTCTATTCCGAACATTGCTCCTATGCGTACAAGATGCCCTTCGATCTCCACCTGCGGATGTCCTGCGACGTCATCGAGTTCTGCAGCAAAGAGATGCCGAGGTTCCACGGATATCTCGAAGACACCTACTTCTTCAGTGAAGCGGGCCTGAACGCAGTCGAGGAGGCGGCCCTCGGCTTTGTCGAAATCCGCCACATCGTGCGGACGCTTCTCGCACGCGGCCTCGACGTCGACAGCTTCGCCCCGCGCATCGCCATCCTCACGAACTGCTCGATGGACTTCTACGAGGAGATCGCGAAAATTCGCGCCATGCGTCGCATCTTCGCGCGCATGATGAAAGAAGAGTTCGGCTCCAGGGACCCGCGCTCGCAGGCGGTCAACATCGCAGTGCACACCTCGGGACTTTCGCTGACGACCGAGCAGCCGGCCAACAACATCGTGCGTGGCGCGGTGCAGACGGTCGCACTCGGACTGGCCGGGGTCAGCGCGCTCGAGATCTCGACCTTTGATGAGGGCTATCGAACCCCCAGCAAGGAGGCGCATCTGGTCGGGCTGCGCACGCAGCAGGTGATTGACCTCGAGACGAACATCAATAGCGTGCAGGATCCCTTCGGTGGATCGTGGTTCATGGAGTCGCTCACCGACGAGGTGGAGGCCAGGATTCTGGATATGGTCAACGACATCGAGGCGCGCGGCGATCCGGCCGAGCTGGTCAGCAGTGGTTACTTCAAACAGTTTTTCCACGGCACGATGGGCCGCTACCACCACCAGGTGCGCGACGGGGAAGTGTTGAAGGTCGGAATGAATGTGCACCAGATGCCCGCGGAGCAGGACACGCTGCTGCGCGATATCAGCGAAGAGAAGATCGAACCGCTGTTCGATCGAGTCAAGGAGATAGCGGCTTACCGCAACAAGCGCGATCAGAAACCGTTGCTGGACTCGTTTCAGCGATTGCACGACGTCGTGCAGACCGACGAGAACATGCTTGAAGCGGTGCTCGAATGCACGCTGGCCGGGGCAACCATGGGTGAGATTGCCGGCATTCTCCGTCAGGCCTGGGGCACACCGTATGACCCCTACGGTCATCTCGAGTCGCCCATCGGAAGTGCGCCATGAGCCCGATTCGTGTGCTGGTTGGCGTGCTGGGCATGGACCAGCACGAACTCGGCGCAGTCGGCATCGCCAGGATGCTTCGCGACCAGGGTATGGAGGTGATCTATACCGGTTGCTTCAATACCCCGGAGACCATCGTGCAGACTGCCATTGAAGAAGACGCGGATGTCATCGGCATCAGCTCTCATTCCTGGGAGTATCTGTACTACACACCCGAACTACTCGAGCTGCTGAAACAGAACGACCTCGATGTGCCCGTGGTCCTCGGTGGTTCGGTCATTACCGAGGAGGACGCCGGGAAGATGCTCGACAAGGGTGTCGCAGCAGTATTCGGATCCGGTAGCGTAGTGACCGACATGATCGATACCGTCAGAAACCTGGCGGCCAGTGCCGCGACATCCTGAGCCCACAGTCGACGAACTGGTTGCCGGCACGATTCGCGGCGACCTTCGTTCGGCGTCGCGGCTCATCCGGATCATTGACGACGGCAGCGCGCTCGCGTGGGACGCGCTGAAGCGACTGTTCCCGCATTCCGGGTCGGCGCTCGTCCTTGGTATCACTGGTCCTCCCGGTGCAGGCAAGAGCACCCTTGCTGATTGCCTGATCCGAAATGCGCGGCAGTCCGGGAAGACCGTCGGCGTGCTCGCTGTCGATCCCAGCAGCCCCATTTCCGGCGGCGCGATTCTGGGCGATCGCATTCGCATGAATCGCTTTGCGCTGGATCAGGACGTGTTTATCCGCTCGCTCGCCAGCCGGGGTCATTTTGGCGGGATCACACCCGCGACTCGCGGCGCCATACGCGTCATGGATGCGATGGGTAAGGACGTAGTTCTGGTCGAGACAGTCGGCGTCGGGCAAGACGAGGTCGACATCGCCCGCCTTGCGCACACGACGCTCGTAGTCACAGTTCCGGGGCTCGGCGACGAGATCCAGGCAATGAAGGCCGGCATCCTCGAAGTCGGCGACGTCTTTATCGTGAACAAGGCGGACCGTCCAGACGCGGACAAAACGGTCGCCTATCTCGAGAACGTCTTCCGTCGGATCCCGGCAGGTCATTGGCGCCCCCCGGTGATCGAGGCCCAGGCGTTGCACAACAAGGGCATCGAGGACATCTGGCAGGCGATCGTTCAACATCAGAACCACCGCGAGGAAGCCGGCCCGGCACAGCGCGCGCGCGAGCGCGCCAACTGCGAGGTTGAGTTAAGGGCCTTTCTTCAACAAGGGCTTCAGCGCGAACTGGCAAGACAACTCGACAACGAGCCCGAGATCCAGAAGTCGGTGCAGAGCATCCTCGATGGACAGGCCGACATCTATGCGGCCACGGACGACATCCTCGGCAAACTCGGGTTGTTACCTTGATGCCGCCAACGCCGCCTCTTCTGCCCGCGCCCCGGCGAGGATCCCCTCCAGGCCGTAGTTGCCCTCGTGACAGGCGAACTCGAAGAGATCGTCGGGCGACTTCTTGAGCGGGATCATCACGGTCCACGGCTCCGTCCAGGTCTTTGGATCGTCGAGCGTGACCACGTACTCCAGGGTCTCGGGCCCCACCCGAGTCAGCCGTTCCACAAGCTGCAAGTTGCCGGTCGCTCCCCGGTAGCCACCGGCGTCCGAGAAGTTGCGGGTCTCGATGACCAGAGTCTCACCTTCCCAGTGACCCCTCGAGTCGCCGTGCCAAAGCCGGACGTCCTCCGGCAGGTGGGGCCTGCCGTCGATCGGGACGACGCGCGCGTCGTGAATCATCTCCATGAGCAGGACGACATGGTCCTCGCCCTGAAAAATCTGGGTGTAGCTGTTGTAGGCGGCGCGGAGCCGAGGTACGCCGAAGGAGATGCAGCGCTCGGTGAGGCTGCGATCCTCCGGACCCGCTGCCGGTTGATTCCTGGCCGCACGGAACCCGGCGGCACGCTTCTCGCCTTCGTCCGTCAGGGCGGGCAGGCGGCCGTTTGGAGGGTCGACGATCAGCGACGTGCGATTGTCCCAGTCGCGCTCGGCCACCCAAAACTGGTTGTAGTTGCCTGTGGCGGCGTCCGTCGACGTGAACGACTCTGTTCCGTTCAGAGCGGCGTTGAAGACGCTGTCGCCAAACGCGGCATCGTCACTATCGAGAGCGAAGAGCGACTCCGCCGTCTGCCGGATCGCGGCCAGCTCGGCGTCGGTGAGGGTCTCCCGACCGGCTAAGGCCTCGGGCCGCTCGAGCGGAGTCGCGATGTTGTTGGCCCAGACCCCCTGGAGATCAGGCTGACCGAAGACGTTGCGCGGCGCCTTCCAGCCGCTGTCGGCGGCCGCCCCGGCTGCGGCGACGGCCGGCACGACCCCAACGATTCCTACGAGAGCCAGGGCGAACGGCAGCCGGGTCAGCGGCGTGCCTGCGCTGCGGCAAGTCATCGCGATCTCCTTTCGCGGCCAGCTCCGGCCATGACGGTCTTTCTTCGCATCTCGCCAACCAGATCGAACTGATAATGACACGAGAGGAGCCTACTTCACCACGAACTTCTGGATCCGGTTCCCCGTATTGACCTCACCCGTGTGGGCGCTTGTCGCGCCGACGGCCTGGGATGTCGCGACGACATCTACCTGGAGCATCCGACTTCCTAGTCGGCGATAACGTGCGCCAGAAAGCCGCGGATTACCTCGTAGGCCGCCCGCGTCTGCTCGGCGCTGAAACGGCCGTGGCCGCCTCCGGGGATGGTGTGCAGCTTGTTCGCGACTCCGGCTTCCTTGAGCTTTGCGTGCAGCCGGACGGCGTGGTCGTAAGGCACGTTCGGGTCGGCGTCGCCGTGAATGGTGAGGATCGGCGGCAGGTCGTCGCGCACCATGTTGAGCGGCGAGAGCTGTTTGCCGAGCTCGCTTCTGTTCGGCAGGCTTCCCATCCACGCCACTGCGTAGGTCTTGGCGTTCTCCCCCTCGACCAGGTCCGGTACGTCGGTGATGCCGTACCAATTGACGATCGCCGCGACAGGCATCTCCTCCACCACCGCGTCGGCGGAGGTGGGGGAGCGCTGCGGACACCGATTGTCGAAGCCGTCGCCGGCAGTCAGCATGCCGGTGGTCAGCGATAGATGGCCTCCTGCCGAGTGACCGGTAACGACGAGCCGATCGACGTCGAGGTCGTACTGCTCGGCGTTATTGCGGATCCATCGCAGCGCGCAGCGGCAGTCCTCTACCGCACCGGGGGCGAGAGCGACGCGGCCAAGCCGGTACTCGACGTTGACCACGGCCCACCCCATGCTGAGATAGGGCATGAGACGCATGAGGTTGCTCTCCTTCGTGCCGCTGACCCAGCCACCGCCGTGGATGTATACCAACGTCGGGGTGAGCGACGGGTCTTCTCCCTGAAGCGGCAGGATCAGGTCGAGCTTCGACTCGTAGCCGTCGGCAACCAGGTAGGTCTGGTTCGGGATCACTCGGAAGTAACTCTCGGCCTCCGCCGCCCAGTTGGCGGGAACGCTCGGCTGCGCCGTTGTACCTCCGGCCGCAAGAGCCAAGACAAGTAGTGGCAGAGAGACGCTTCGCATGGGTCCTCCCTTCGCTGCTGCGGCAGCGGTTCTCGATCGTGCTTTCTACGAGAATGCGTAGCCTATACCTCTCAGGGTCAGCCTACGGCCGACGTAAGGCCGTAGCCAGCCAATATCGTGCGCGGAGTTCCAGCCCGACTTCGCCAAGCTGGCCGAGGCCTGCGGCTGCCATGGTGAGACGGTCTTGGATCCTGGCGAGGTCGGCGACGAAGCCCTTCGGCCGAAGGGCTCGCCAGGCGCAACTCGCCAGCTCTCCGAGCAGCTTGCTGTCGTAGCGGCAGAAGATGCGGAGCCGTTTGGGGATCGTGAAGACGACCTGGCGGTGAGGCACGTCCTCGAGCAGCTCTTCACGCGTTAGAATGGCGTCGAAACGACACTACGGAGGAGTGGGCCATGAGCCAAGGAGGGCGTTTCAACGCCATTGCGCTCGAACGTGTGGTATTCGGTCGCCCGGCCGCCGAGGTCGTACCCGGCGAGCTCGAGCGGCTGGGCCGCTCGCG
This sequence comes from Candidatus Multivorans sp., assembly GCA_965247095.1. Classification (GTDB taxonomy): domain Bacteria; phylum Acidobacteriota; class Thermoanaerobaculia; order Multivoradales; family Multivoraceae; genus Multivorans. The sequence continues at coordinate 3,508,963 of OZ251997.1, forward strand.
GGCCTGCCTGCTGGTGAGCGACAGCTTGCGGACGGGCACCTCCGAGGTCTCGGATTTGGAGGAAGCGCTGGGAGGCGCGGCGGTGGGGACCTACTCCGGGATGCCGCCGCACACCCCCCGCGAGGCGGTCATCGAATGTGCGGCGCTTGCCCGCGAAAGCAGAGCCGACATCATCGTCACTTTAGGGGGAGGGTCGCTTACTGATGCCGGCAAGGTGGTTCAGCTTTGCCTGGAACATGACGTCACCGAGCCCGAGGGGCTCGAGCCATTCATCACCCGTACCGCGGCGGACGGCCGCGTGGAGAGCCCCGCGATCCGGGCGCCGCGGGTGCGGCAGCTCACCTTGCCGACCACGCTCTCCGGGGGGGAGTTCGGATTCGGTGCAGGCTGCACCGACAGCGCGCGGCGGATAAAGCAAACGTACCGGCACGCGTTGTTCGTGCCGCAGGTCGTGGTGCTCGACCCGGCGCTGACCTTGCACACGCCCGAGTCGTTGTGGCTCTCGACAGGTATTCGCGCGGTCGACCATGCGGTGGAGACGCTGTGCTCGCCGCGCGCGACCGCGCACTCCGACGGCCCCGCCCTGCATGCGCTGCGTCTGCTCGGCGCGGGCTTGCGGCGTTCCAAGGCGGACCCCGCAGACCTCGATGCCCGGCTGGATTGTCAGCTCGGGGTATGGGCTTCGATGGAGCACAACCAGGATGGCATCCCGATGGGCGCGAGCCACGGGATCGGTCATGTCCTCGGCGGCACCTGCGGGGTGCCTCACGGGCACACGTCGTGCGTCATGCTGCCCGCGGTCCTCGACTGGAACGCCGAGGCGAATCCCCAGGCGCAAGCGCGGGTCAGCGAAGCACTGGGGCGCCCGGGCGAGCCCGCGTCGCAGGTGGCGGACGAGCTCGTGCGAGAGCTCGGTCTGCCCCGGAGTTTGACCGAGGTTGGCGTCTCGAGGGAGCAGTTCGACTTGGTGGCGAGGAACGCGATGCACGATCGATGCATTCACACCAATCCTCGGGCGATCCACGGTCCCGAGGACGTTCTCGAAATTCTCGAACTTGCCGCTTGAGGTTAACGATGCGCATCTGGATCGCTCAGATCAGTCACGAGACCAACTACGCCGATTCTTACAGCGCGCAAAGTTGTTATGAAACTGGACGATACAAGGTCGCCGGCGCCAACACTTTCCGATCTTGTCCTGTCATCGGACTTGGACCGAAGTCTATTTCGATGATTATGTAACGAACTAGCTCAAGCCCCAGATCAATTTCATCAGGAGGTCGGCTCGGGCGGTATAGGTGCAACGTCATCGCGGTACATGTTTCCGTTTTGACTCCTTGCGCATCCGAGACCATTTCGACATGGAACATATCTTCGAAATGATGTTCAAGGTAATACTCAAGAGGGATGAATCCACAGGGTACTTCTACAAAGGCAAGACTGTACCCAGTATCCATCCCGATAAGGTGACACATCCCCATTGAGTCCGCATTTCCTTGAAATAGTTGCCGCAAGACACCAAGGTAAAGTGGCAGTTTATCAGGACTGTACTGACGTGCCCCCTGCTGTTCAAACCAGAAAACCGGTTGGGTGATTCGTTCGAGGATGAGTGCATTGCTCAACACATCTTCGGCCATACCATGTGGTAGAAAGGCAAGTCCGTTCATCAGGCAGGCCATGATCTGCGCGAGTACCGCGCGATCCGTTGCATTGTGTTGCAGATCCAAAGCCTCACACAAGGCACTTCGAACCCGCTCGTCGACGGCTACTCCCTGGCGTGATAAATCACGAAACACCTGATGCATATGGTCTTGAGCATCTAGGGCCAAATAGTGAATGACACCAGGACCCTGCACCATATGTTGTTTTTTTATGCCAAGTGCTCCGATGCCTACACCACACCCTGTTTCGATAATGACGGTACCAGGCGGTGCCGTCAAGACCCTTTCGAAGTCAGGACCAAGGTTCCGGCGGTAGAGGCTCACCGGGCGGATGACCATGCACTGAGCACGGTATTGCCGATAATCTGCTGCGAAACCGACATTGTCGTTCCCATAGGTGTTGGTGCTTTGAGGGTTTTCGTCGAGGACTCTGAATAGCACGCCTGCTTCTGATTCTTGTGGTGGATACCAGGTTGTTTGAACGAGATCAGTATAATTCTCTAAGACCATGCCCTTCTCCTGGGTTGAATGAGGTGCAGAAACAACTGAATAGCGGACCGTTTCGCACCAGTGGGGGTGGTGGTGAGGGCGTCGTTCACGGCGCGACCATCGCGTCCGCAACCGGAGTCACCATGGCGAGTGTAGAGTTCATCGTTGGAGGTTGACATGAAGTGTCGCGCATTACTCACAGCCTACGTATGCGCCGCCGTCGCCATGGCGACGGGGTCTCTCGGCCAGGCGCAAGTCCAAGACTTCACCCCGGTCACCGATGCGATGCTGCAGAATCCCGACCCGGCCGACTGGTTGAGCTGGCGGCGCACCCTGAATGGATGGGGGTATAGCCCGCTTGAACAGATCGACCGGAGCAATGTCGATGAGCTCCGGCTCGCCTGGTCCTGGGGCCTCGAACCCGGAGTGTCGCAGACGACGCCGATCGTGCACGACGGCGTCATGTATGTCGCGAACCCAGGCAATGTGGTCCAGGCGCTCGACGCGCGCACCGGCGACTTCATGTGGGAGTACCGCCGTGAGATGGACGTGCGACGCCGAAGCGCGGCGCAGACGCGCAGCATTGCCGTCTACCAGGATCTGGTGATCCTGAACACTGTCGATGCGCACATCGTCGGGCTGGATGCCCGGACGGGCGAGGCGCGCTGGGATACGCCGGTCGGGGGCGATCAGGAAGGCTACACCTTTTCGAACGGACCGATCGTCGTCGATGGGACGATCGTCGCCGGGATGACAGGCTGCGGGCGTTACCGTGACGACACCTGCTACATCGTCGGCGTCGACGGCCGCACCGGCCGGTTGCTCTGGCGAACCTCGACCATCGCCCGGCCCGGCGAGAGCGGCGGCGACACCTGGGGCGATTTGCCGCTCATGTTTCGCGCGGGGAGCGACGCCTGGATGACTGGAAGCTATGACCCGGTCACCGGGCTCGTCTACTGGGGTACGTCGCAGCCCAAGCCGCATAACCGCGACGCACGCGGCACCGACGGTGACGCCCTCTACAGCAACTCGACGCTCGCGCTCGACCCTGCGACCGGTGAGATGAGGTGGTACTACCAGCACATCCCGGGCGATGCGCACGACATGGACGAGTCGTTCGAGCGCATCCTGATCGACTACGACGGCAAGCGTTCGCTGTTCACTATGGGCAAGCTCGGGATTCTCTGGGAACTCGACCGCTTCACGGGCGAGTTCCGGCGCGCGATCGACCTCGGCTATCAGAACATCCTGGATGTCGACTCGCAGACCGGTGAGGTGACTTACCGGGACGGGATGCTAACCGACGTCGGCGAAGAGCTCTCCTTCTGCCCCAGTACTGGTGGCTTCAAGAGCCTGCGGGCGATGGCGTATCACCCCGGGACCGAGGCGTTGTACGTGCCGCTCAGTCTCAGCTGTCAGACCGTCACATTCGGCCCGGTCGAGCGACGCGCCGGGGGCGGCGGCGGGGGCAGCAGGCCCGGACGGACGAATCACTTTCATCCGCAGGCGCCGAACCAACTGGGCGAGTTTCAAGCGCTGGACCTGCGGACCGGCGAGACCCTCTGGCGCCAGCGCCGCCGGGTGCCCTACAACACGGCGGCGCTGACGACCGGCGGGGACCTGGTGTTCATCGGCGACTGGGGCCGGCACGTCTTCGCCTACGACGTGCGGAACGGCGAGCCGCTCTGGCAGAGCCGGCTCTCGACGATGGCGAACGGGTTCCCGATCACTTATGCCGTCGACGGCAAGCAGTTCGTCGCGTTCGTGGCCGGCCCGTCGATCAGCCGCTCGAGCTGGGCGACAATTCTCCCGGCCGACCTCATACCCGAAGAGCACAACCCGCGGGGCGGTAGCGGCGTCTTCGTGTTCGCGTTGCCCTAGGGAGGATGACGGCATGCTGAGACTCCTGAGTATTTCGTTGATGATGGCTGTGATCCTGACGCCCGTGACTGGATGGGCCCAGCCAGGCGGCTCATTGTTCGAGCAGCACTGCGCGGCCTGTCATGGAAGCCCGGAGCCCGGCTCCCGAGCCCCAGATCGGGAGGCGCTGCGGCAGTTCACTCCCGAGCGGGTGCTCGAGTCGCTGACGACCGGCGCGATGGCAGTGGAGGTGCCCGGGCTGACCGACGACGAGAGGCGTGAGGTGGCTCAGTGGGCCGCGGGCCGTGCGCTTGGGACGGCTGGTGGGGATGCCTCATCGATGCCCAATCAGTGTCCGAGCAAACCGTTCGGCGACCCGTTCGCTGGCGCGGGGTGGAACGGCTGGAGCCCGGATGTTGGCAACTCGCGCTTCCAGCCGGCCGCGGCCGCCGGGTTGACCCCGGACCAGGTGCCGCGCCTGACGTTGAAGTGGGCGTTCGGATACCCGGGCGGGGTCAGAGCCGCCGCTGGTTCGCAAACGGTCGTGGGGGGAAGGCTCTACGCGGGATCCGACACGGGCTATGTCTACTCGTTGGATGCGGCGAGCGGCTGTGTCTACTGGTCGTTCGAGTCGCAATGGGTCGTCCGCTCCTCCGTCACCATTGGACCCGTCACGGGTGCGGGGACGGCGCGCTACGCCGCGTACTTCGGGGACGCCAGGGCGAACGTGTATGCCGTCAATGCCGAAACCGGTGAGCTGCTGTGGACGCAACGTGCCGACACCCATCCGATCGCGCGCATCACCGCCGCCCCCAAGCTTCACGCCGGCCGGCTCTACGTGCCCGTTTCCTCACTGGAAGAATTGGCAGGCCGCCACGTCTGGTATGAGTGCTGTACGTTCCGGGGCAGCGTGGTGGCGTATGACGCGAACACGGGCGAGCAGATCTGGAAGAGTTATGCGATTGCCGAAGAGCCCAAGCCCACGACGAAGAACGCGCAGGGCACCCAACAGTGGGCCCCGGCCGGGGGGGCGGTCTGGAACTCGCCGGTCATCGATGCTGCTCGAGGGGCCTTGTATATCGGTAGTGGAAACGGATATACCGCGCCCGCGGCCAATGACACCGACGCCGTCATCGCCTTCGATCTCGAGACCGGGAAGCGGCTGTGGTGGCACCAGCTGACGGCCATGGATGCCTACCTCAGTAGGTGTCCCGGCCGGATAGATGTGCAAGGCCGCCCGAGGAATCCCAAGCGAGCGGATCCCCAGCGCATCGCGTACCTCAACTGCCCCGACCCCGAGAAGCTTGCCGAAAACGTCGATGTCGATGTGGAGGCGGTCATGCTTCACACGCTGCCGGACGGGCGGACGATTCTCGTCGTTGGGCAGCAAAATGGCCGGGTCTATGCGCTCGACCCTGACCGCGAACGGGCGGTGCTGTGGGAACTCTACGCGGGCGCGGACACGGAGAATCGCGCAAACATCACGTTTGGCGGCGCCACCGACGGGCGGCTAGCCTACTTCCCCCTCCTGTACCAACCGTCGGACCACCGCGGGATCACTACGCCGTCGCGGTCGAAGGGCGCCCTGGCCGCGATCCGCGTGGAGACGGGCGAGCTGGTGTGGTACACGCCGACGCCGGCGGCCAACTGTCCCGACCCCTCCCCGCAACGGTGCAGCTCTGGGCAGGACGGGGCGGCGACGGTGATCCCGGGCGTGGTCTTCGCCGGCGCGATGGACGGCATGCTTCGCGCGTACTCGACCACCGACGGCCGCATCATCTGGGAATACGACACGGCCCAGGAGTTCGAGACCGTCAATGATGTGCCGGCCAAGGGTGGCATGCTGAACGGCCCGGGGCCAACCGTCGTCGATGGCATGCTGTTCATGGGGTCGGGCTACGCGTCAGGGCCGGGCAACGTGCTGCTGGCGTTCGGACTCGAATAGGGTGATGCGAGCGAGGCGCCATGCGTTGTGCAACTGATAGTGCACGCCGGAGGCGTAGCGGTGATGGCGTTCAACTCGTAGGCTAAGGGACGTACCAGATGGGCGACGACCAGGCACGCTCCTGGATGGTGGGAGGCAGGCCGGATTTCGGCGGCGTTCCCGCCCGGATCGCATCCCATGTCGACCAGCGACAAGTGGGATTCTGCAGCACGCGAACGTAGTAGAACGCGCGTTGCCCAGGGTCGAAGTCCGGGTCCTGCCACAACGCCTCGAGCTCTGAAGCACCCTGACCTTCAGTCGTCGCGCAGGTGCTCAGATCGACCTTGGCCCCGTTGTCGGGGCAGCGGTGGGTGTCGTCGGGGGTCGAGCCATCGGAACAGGCTGCGTCGTAGACCCGCTCCTGCTTCCCGCCGTCTGCTGTCCATCCCTTGATCACTTGCAGTCGAGCAAGGGGAGCGGCGGTCGGATCCCTGGTAGCCCACAAAAGAAAGCGCGGAGCTCGTTGCTCGCCATTGGCCATCAGGTCTCCTCCCATGGAGACGCCGTCGGCGTAGGCCTTGGTGAGGCCGTCTGATCCAGCCAGCGTCGTCTGGTCGAGGTCGTAGCCGGCGAAGAAGCGGACCCGCATGCGAGGGCCGGTGGTGGCAAAGGTCTCCTTCCGTTGGAGGGCGCGAAAGATGTCCTCTCTGGTGTTGGATTCGGCCCACACGGCGGCCAGGCCCGAGGCACCCCAGTACTGACTGGACCCGTCGTCGTACTCGCCGGTTTCGGCCCGAGGAACCGACCCTCGCTGCTCCGGCGTTATGTCCAACAGGCCGGCCTTGCTCCAGTAATCCTCTTCCCGAAACGATCCGGCTGCATTGTGGGTATCCGAGGAGCCGATGAGGCCGAAGCGAAAGGGATTGAAGCCCTGCTCCTCTTCCATGGCCAGGCCGTTCAGGTAGGCATCGCGTACGTAGCTGCCCTGGGGCTTGCTCGGAGAGTCATTGCCGATGGTCCCTTCCATGATCCCGAAGTCAGCCCACTCGTCGTTCGGAGACAAGAGCGGATGCGTGTCAGAGGTGCCCTTGACCTGGGTTACCTCGACCAGCGGCTCGTTTCGCATCCGCTGCTCGGCGTAGGCCTGGTCGATTGCATTGCCTTCTCTGTCGGTCAACTGGAACATCCATCCGTCTGAGCCGTTGGAGTTGTGGGGGATCGCCAGAGAGTCGATGCCCTGCTCGCGCTGCTGGTCCATCCAGTCCCACAGCTTCTCCGGGTTGTTCCTGGCGTCCAATCGACTGAAAGGAATGCTCGGCACATTCGAGCCAGGGAAGATCACGTTTCGATGTAGGTTCTCCCCACTGGGACCGCTGCCAGTGAACTCGTAGGCGATGAGGGTGGTGAAAGTGCCTGGATCGTTGTGGCGCTCAGCGGCCGCGATGATCTCCCGCCATGCGCTCCCTACGATGCCGAGATCGAGCAGGTCGTCCGGATCGACATATCCTCTCTGACGCGGCAGCACTTCTCGAAAAACGGCGCTGCGATCGTCGGGCGTTTCGGCGCTTCGGAGTGCGATCGACAGCGGATGTCGGCCAACCTCGGAATCGGGGTTGTCCATCTGCTCGAACATGCCCAGGTAGGTGGCATGGTCGGCGACCGCGAGGAAGTCGAGCGGGGCCTCGAGGCGCATCTCGATTCCGGCTGCGTGGGTCAGCGCTTCGCCCTTGGCGTACCTGTAGGCGTCGTCCGGATCGTTGCGGGTGCCGAAGATGTAGGCGTCGAAGGAGTACTTGGTGTGGACGTGAAGGTCGCCGAAGTAGGCGTCTCGGGTCGATGATCTCTGCTCCATCGGAGCGCCCTCTTCGCTGGCTCGAGCCGGGACCTCGGTAGGTTCATCCGCACAACCGAGAGACAGGAGAAGAAAAGCTGTCAGCCAGACACCGCTACGCGCACACATAGTCTTCTCGTTTCTCTTCGGTTCTATGACCGGAGTGGATGCGATCTGTTCTCGGAGCCCCCATCCTAACGCGGTCTGCACGCTACCAGTGCTGTCCCACAAACGGGGAGGAAGGATGGGTCTGAACCGTGCCTTGTCGCATGATTGGTGTTCAAGCAAAGCCAATGACGGCAAGGAGATCCAGACCCATGGCGCACAATAGTACCGTACTTGGCCAGTTCCTCAAGCTGGTGTCGAGACATGAGTTCGAGCGGGAGGCCCGGCGGCATCACAGGGGACGCAAGCTGCGCTCGATGAGCCGCTGGGGCCAGTTCGTAGCGATGGCGATGGCGCAGCTTTCCGGGCGGCGCAGTCTGCGAGACATCGTGTCGAACCTGGATGCGCAGGCTCACAAGCTGTACCATCTCGGCGTTGGCCGGGTAGCCCGATCTTCGCTGGCGCGGGTGAACAGAGAGCAGCCTCACGAACTGTACGAGGCGCTGTTCGGTCGCCTTCTGAGCCGTTGTCAGGCGGCGGCGCCGGGGCATGGGTTCCGTTTCCGGAACAAGCTGTTGTCGCTCGACGCCACGTACGTGGACCTGTGCCTGAAGGTGTTTCCCTGGGCGCGGTACCGCAAGACCAAGGGTGCGTTGAAGCTGCACGTGGGTCTCGACCACGAGGGCTGTCTGCCGTCGTTCCTGCACGTCACCGACGGCAAGGGCTCGGACCTCGAGGTGGCCCGGTCGCTTCGTCTTCCGAAGGGGAGCATCGTGGCGGCGGACCGTCTGTACCTCGACTTCGGATGGCTAAAGGACCTTGATGCACAAGGGGTTTTCCTGGTCACCCGCCTGAAGCGCAAGGTCAAGTACGCGGTTCGGGAGCGGCGCTCGTTCGCTCGCGGCCGGGGCGTGACGTCGGACCAGACCATCGAGCTGACCAGCGTCAAGGGGCGCAAGCGGTGCCCGATTCCGTTGCGTCGGGTCGGCTATCGCGACCCGGAGACGGGCCGGCACTACAAGTTCCTGACCAACAACTTCAGCCTCGCCCCGAAGACCATCGCGGACATCTACAAGGCGCGCTGGCAGGTCGAGCTCTTCTTCAAGTGGATCAAACAGAACCTGCGCATCAAGAGTTTCGTCGGCGCCTCGCCCAACGCGGTCATGACGCAGATCTGGATCGCCGTGTGCGTCCATCTCCTGCTCGCCTACCTGAAGTTCGTCAACAAGATGTCCTGGAGCATGAGCCGGATCCTGCGCCTTCTGCAACTCAACCTGTTCGACCGAAGATCGCTGCTGGACCTCTTCGAACCTCCGAGCGGACCACCCGACCCGAACAACACGCGAACTCAACTCGCTCTACTCTGAAGTTTGTGGGACAGCAATGACGAAAACTGGGCTGTTGCCTCGGGCCCGCAGCAAGAGCGCCTCGTCGTGGAACTTGCACCATCCTTCGACCATGGATCCTCCCTTGGAAGGGAGTTGGGCGACAGACTGCGGAGAATCCGACTAGAGGAGGATCAAGTGGGTGACTACGTCGGCCGAGGGCGAGGTGGTGTCTACTGGTCGGAGGAAGACACCCATGCTCCGAGCCCGTTGGAGCTCTTCCGGCGTGCCGCGGTCCTGGAACCTGCTATCGTCCTACCTGCGTTGAAGCGTCTTGAATCCGTTGGCGCAGAGACCTTGCGGGAACTGGTCGCAAGAGTCCCGGAGGACTGGATGAGCGGGCCGGCAAGGGACTTCGCGAGCGGGCTGATGGAGCATAGTATCGAGGAGCTCCGGAGGATCGACGTATGAGCGAAAGAACACTGTTCATCGCGTGGCAGGACAAAGAGACGAGCAGGGAGTGGTTTCCGGTAGGACGACTCGATGCGGATGTCCAACGCTCCAGGTATCGGTTCCGGTACACGGCCGGCGCTGAGCGCGCGAAGAGGGAACGGGGATTCCCGTTGATCACGGAATTCCCTAACCTGACCGAGGACTACGAAGCTGACAGGCTTTGGGCGCTGTTCAAGAACCGGGTGCTGACGCCACGCCGGCCGGACTTCGAGTCTTATATTCGAAACTTGGGATTTGCCGAGAGCACCGTGGATCCCATCGAGATTCTCTCCGTCAACGGCGGACGCCGCGCGACAGATTCTTATGAAGTGTTTCCGAAGATCGACAAGAGACCGGACGACTCCTTTTCTTGTCGGTTCTTCCTTCATGGTTGGCGCTATGTGTCAGGCGCCGCGGAGGAACGTCTCGAGTCTCTCAAGCCCGGCGAGAGACTGACCATTGCCTTGGAACTGACCAACCCCGTCACCGGGATCGCCGTGCAAGTGCAGACCAGCGACTATCTGGTGTTGGGTTGGGCGCCGCGATACCTGGTTCTCGACCTGACGTCAGCGGTTGCGGAAGCTCCTAGCGAGTACCGCGCGAGTGTCGTGCGCGTGAACCCCCAACCGGCCCCTTCGAGGCAACGTGTGTTGATCGAAATGGCCGGGAAGTGGCGGAACCATGAGCCGATGACCGCTCCAGACTTCCTGCCACTAGTGGCTGACGGGGCTGAGTTGGTGGCCGTAGGCGAGTAGGTTTGCGACGCCGGCCTGTGGTCGGCGTACCCAGTGCCGATCGCCTCCCCGGATAGGCTCTCTTCGACCCGTTCCCGCGCCGCCACGTCCCCACCGCAGGAGACCTTTCCCATGACCGACACCGCCGCCGCCGTCAGCGACATCTTCGCGCAGATGCCCAGCCGTCTCGACCCGGAAGCCGCCGCCGGTCTCGACGCCGTGATCCAGTTCGACCTCTCGGGCGAAGGCGGCGGCGTCTGGCACTGCGCGATCAAGGACGGCGCCTGCACCGCCGGCGAGGGCGCCCACGAGGCGCCGACGATGACCGTGTCGATGGAAGCGGCCGACTACGTCGAGCTCACCGCCGGCAGCCTGGACGGCATGACGGCGTTCATGAGCGGCCGCCTGCGCATCGCCGGCGACATGGGTCTGGCGATGCAGATGCAGAACCTCTTCCGGATGGGTTGACGCGGCGGCGGCACTACGGACAGCCCGGCGAAGGTTGGACTACCTCAGTCGCCGAACAAGTCCCGAAGCCACTTGGCGAAGTCACCCGCGAGCGGGACATCGTCCGCGTTCAGCGCTCCCGCGCTGACGGCGAGACCCATGCGTCCAGGCGTCTTCTGCGCCGCGAGCCACGCATGCACTCCTGCCTTCAAGGCCTTGTGAGATTGGAACTTGCGGTCACTCTCCGGGATGGAGGCGATGTACTGCGTGGCCAAGGGCCACAAGGGATCCTCTGCCGGTATCAGCTTCCTGACGAAGTCTTCCAGTTCGCCGTGCTTCCTGTTGTCCGGCATCAACCAGATGCCAACGCGAGGCCAGATGCCAACGCGAGGCCTGCCCTCGATCACTGTACCGGTCGGGCCGGGGGGCTTTGGTGTTCGGATGCCGATCTTGTGTAACTCGTCGACGATCTCTTGCCACCGACTCCTCACGTTCTCGTCGGCATCTGCCAGGATGCCGACGGCCCGTCGACCTGACGTTTTGATTTCCCCGGTAATGCCCGAACGAAGCCTGGGGAAGCCTCCCCTGCTCTCGGTGCTGAAGTTCTCCGCGATTCCGCAACGCCTACTGAAGTGCCGAACGAAGTGCTCGTCGTCTGTCCCCTCCACGAGGAGGATGCGCGGTGGCGAGTCTCTGGGCATCCTCTACCTGACTTCAATGCCCTGATCGGCGGCCGTTTCCAGCTCTTCCTCGGAGTACTCGACCGCGCGAATCCCTTCCTCGTCGCGTTCGAGTCGAACGAGGGCGCCGTCGATGTCTTCGGATTCCACTGCCGCCCGGGCAAAGCCCTTCACGCAGTCCCAGCTATGGGTGGTTGCGAGGACCTGTACGTTTCCCTCGTGAGCTGCGCGCAGGACCATGCGCCAGTACGCCGTTTGGACTGCGTAGTGGAGGCCGTTCTCTGCTTCGTCGATGACCAGGATGCCGTCGCGACTGTTGGTCAGCGCCAAAGCGACGCCGAACATTCGCGTTGCGCCGTCGCCGAGGCTTTTCAGGGGGACGGGTCGGGCATGCGCCCGCAGCTTCACGACCACGCGCCTGCTAAGGCGCGGCCGTGGCCCATCGCTACCGACTAGGGCGACTCGCTCGATCTCGTCTCCGAGAATCGGTCGCAGGGCCTGTACCGAGAAGTCCTCGTCCTTGGTTAGTGCGACGTTGTCCCAGAATCGAGCCAAGTCGTTGTTGTTCACCACATCTGGGCCCAGGGACTCACACTCGACGGCTTCCGGCCACTCGCTCTCGGCACGCCGACTGCGGAAGTAGGAAGATCCACGGAAGGTGCCGCGTCGTTCGCCCCGTCCCATCCAAGGCAGGAACATCTCACTATCTCGGAACCGGATCTTCAGAGCCTGACCATCGGAGTCGGCCGATAGGTCCGCAAGGAGCTTCATCTGGTCTTCCGACCAGTCCCCCGGCATCGATTCCTCGACTGTCAACTTGTCCTTTCCGGTTTCCGGGCCGATCGCGATGGCTGCCGCCCGTGTCGTGCCCCGGCCGTGAAACAGAGCGGCAAGGTCAGCGAAGACCAACGGATGTCGGTCCTCGTCGGAGGCAGCTACGCCGAACTCCTCGCGTCCATCCAACAAGTCGTGCAGGACTTTCGGGCGTCCTCGGGCGGCATAGGTCCGCACGGCATCAAGCACTGTGGTTTTGCCGACGCCGTTTTGCCCAGCGAGCAACGTGACGCGGCCAAGGCGACGAATCGATAGGCAGTCGAGCCCTCGAAACCCGAGACCGACAGGCTGGGAAGGTGTAGGCCGTCGTTCTTCTTGGGGTCCATCGTCGGCAGCTTGCTCTAGTGTTCCGCGGCGCCGATGCTAGCGGAGGATTCGATCGGGTCAACTCCTCACCAACCGACCCGCGAGCCCGACGGTCGGCCTCGACCCCGGTGCCTAGCCAAGGGCCTCGGGCCTCACGACCACCGGCACACCGCCGTAGCGCCCGCCCAGGTAGCCGCGCATCAGGGCTTCGTCCTTCCGTGGACGGTACTCCGACAGTGGCGTCAAACTTGCCGCTTCCGTCAGCCGGTCCTTCTCCGTGAGCCACACTTGGCCACGGTCCAGCTCTTCCTGGAGCAGGGTGACATCGTGAACGGTCGTCACTAGCTGGCCTCTACACCGGTTCGCTCCGGCCTGCTGGTTGAAACGCTGCACGAGCGCGGCGACCAGGAAAGGGTGGAGGCTGCGGTCCAGTTCATCGATGACGACCACCCGGTCGTGTTCGAGAACGTATCCGGCCAGGGCGAAAAAGCGTTGGGTTCCGGCCGACTCCGCCTCCAGTGCCAGGCTGTGCCACTCGCCGCTGCCGCCGGGCCGGTGAACCAGTTGCAACTCTTCCTTCTCTATGTGCACGTCGTCGAAGGCCATGTCCGCGGCTCTCAGCAACTCCAGCACGCGCCGTTTCGTTTCTTGGTCTTTGTCAACCGCCCTGGCCGTGTAGACGGGGGGCAAACCGCCGGGGCCGATAGTTCGCAGTTCGCGGAACCAGTCGACGACCGGTCGAAAAGTCTCGCTGTTCAACTGCACCGCCGTTGACAGGAACAGCGCGTTGGGCCGGGTGTTGTCCCGCCACACGCTCTTTGAGCCGCGAACCGATGGGCCGAACGCATATTCCTCCTTGCCCGTGTCGGGATCGGTGAAGCGATCCAGCAGCCGGCGCATCCTTCCGCCTGGCGGCCACGCGAGCAACCACTCGCGGTGCACGCGAACAGCGTCCACCGCGAAGCCGTACTGGTACAGCGTGCCGTCCTGAATGAACGCCGTCTCGAACACCGTCGGGCTCTCCCGGCTCTGGTCATCGAACAGGAAGGGCTCGTGGGGAATCGCTTCTCCGGCCTGGTTCTCCTTGGACGAGTTCAGGACGAAGTGTCGCGCGAAGCGGAGGCCCTCGACGAACCGGGACTTGCCGCTGCCGTTGGGACCGTAGAGCGCAGCGACGCGGTTGAGCCGTGGCGCCTGCCGTACGTCCGTGTCGAAGGCGAAGCGGTCAGCCGTTCCCTTGACGGCCTCCATGCTTAGCTCTTGCTGGTCCCGGAAGCAGGCCCTGTTGGTGATGGAAAAGGCGACAAGCATGGGTAGCTCCAGTGAATAAGATGGCAAGTTTACCTGAATCCCGCAAGAATAGCGAGTTGTTTGCCCTCTGATGCGCGATTAGACGATCACCGCTTCGCGACGGCGTTTTCTCTGAAGCGGGTCAGAAGACCCGCGCACCCAGTTGCGCCACCGTCGGGGTGGCGACGCTCTCTACTGCAGTTGGGCCCGCATCCGGCGCGCACGAGCCTCGCATCCGGTGCCGCGACCCGCACGCCCCGGCCCCACCGTCAAACATCCTTGCCCGTTGCGGCGCCCCGCCGCGAACGCTACTCTCCCCAATGCCCCGCCTCTTCCAAGTCACCACTTGGCCGGCCCGCGCAATATCGCACTCTGCTTCGACGGCACCTGGAACAGCGACGACAGTGCGTCGCCCACGAATGTCGTCAAAACGAGCCAGGCGCTGCTGCCGCAGACGGCGACGGGCACATGGCAGCTTGGCTACTACGACCGCGGCGTCGGCACCGGGCGCTTCGACCGGGTGCGGGGCGGGGTGGTGGGGCTGGGCCTCGCCCGGAACGTGGAACTGGCCTACGTCTGGCTGAGTTCGAACTACCGCCCGGGCGACCGGCTCTTCCTGTTCGGCTACAGCCGCGGGGCCTACACGGCGCGCAGCCTGGCCGGGTTGCTCGGCCTCTGCGGCGTTCCCGACCCGGAGCGCAGCGCCGCCGCCGGCCTCGGCGTGGCGGATGTCGCGCTCCAGGGCATGGCGATCTATCGCCTGCTGCCCGGCGCCGACCGCAGCGAACGCGCCGCGTGCCACGTGGAGACCTTCGCCGTGACCGCGGGCGCGGCCGGCCGCCTGGGGCTGCCCGCCGCCGGCCCCCCGTGCGCGGTCCACTTCATCGGCGTCTGGGACACGGTCGGCGCCCTCGGCGTGCCGGTGACCTGGCTGAACTGGATCGGCGCCCGCCGCCACCGCTTCCACGACGTGCGGCTCGACCGGCACATCCGGAATGCCTGCCACGCAGTGGCGATCGACGAGGGCCGCCGCCCCTTCGCCCCCAGCCTGTGGACGAACCGGCCGGCGCCCGGCCAGAACGTGGAGCAGCTCTGGTTCCCGGGCGTTCACAGCGATGTCGGCGGCGGGGGCCCGAGCACCGGGCTCTCCGACTGCGCCCTGCTCTGGATGTGGAGCAGGGCCCACGCCGCCGGCCTCGCCCTCTGGCCCCATCTCGTCCGCGCCGGCCTGGCGCCCAACGAACTCGGCCCGCGGGGCGACTCGATGTCCCTGGTCTACCGCCTCTGGGGCCGCTACGACCGGCCGATTGGCGAACGGCAGGAGAACGGCTGGCCCCTGGTTACGGGCGAGAAGGTTCACTACTCCACCATGCGGCGCCTGGAGGCCCGGCAAACCAGCGCCTACTGCTACGGAACCGCCGGCCGCACCCTGCTTCCGGCCCTGGAGCGCGACCTGGTCCGCGTGGCGCCGCCGGCGCCGGGCGAGGAGTACCCCGGAGAGTTCGCCTGGGACATACCGCCGTGACGGCCGGCTGCGCCACACCCCCGCCAGCGGACCCCCTAACCCCAATCCCCTCAATAATTTGACTCCCACACCCCCGCCCCTTGACGTATTCCCCCGAAGGCCCTATAGTGTTGAGCCTCGGAGGAACTGAATTGGCAGGAAGGCCTTGTCGATCCGCCCGCGCCCCCGGCGTTCTGCGACGTGTAGCGCGACTGGATCTATTCGGCCGTTTCGGCTAGGGTTCCACCTACGATTGGACAGACGGCCTTGAAGTCTTTTATCGGGAGGTGATGCGCAGCATCAGCGTGTGACGGTCGGCGGCTCGGTTCAGCCGGGATTCTGATCGTCCAGAGAGAAACGTCAGCGGCCATGGCAGCGCGGAAACTCCGCATCGCCGATGGCCTGATCTTCGGATCGAAAGAACAACCGGGCCGGCAAACGGCCCGCCCGGTAAACGAACGGCGGCTCAAGGCCGCTCAAGGAGAAAACAAACTGATGAAGCTGATGAAGCACATCATGATCGCGCTGGTACTCTGCGCGATTCCTGCGATGGCCTTCGGTCAGATCGGCTCAGCCGATCCGGCCATGGTCAATGTCGACTGTCCGGACGACGAGTGCCACACGGCCCCCATCTTCAAGGGACAGGGCGGTTTTGTGGGCGCGGCCGCCATGGACGAGAGCGTAGTCACGGTGATCGTGAGTTGCGGCGCCGTGACGACAAGCATGGAGGCGAACCAGGACGACGAGGGCATCGTCCGTCAGTTGTTCACCTATGACAACGGTCTCGCATGCGATGACGGCGGCTCGATCGACATCAGCGGCCTTGCAGACGGCGGCTGGTACTGGATCCAGGATGAAACGAACGCGGCGGTGTCCAGCTTGTACGCCAAGGACACCCTGGGCGACGACATAACCATGCCGACCAATCCGGGCGGCGTCGAGATGACGGTGGAGGCTTATGCAACCTACGTCAGGGACCCGAACAGTGGTCGTGTCGGGATCATCCCGCACGTCCTGCCGATGCCGCCGATGCCGGCGTGCAGTCCCGACCTGCAGAACAACTGCATGGTGAATGCTGCCTACAGCCTGGCTCTCACTGACGATGCGGACGAGGCAGTTGGTGATGCGGTGGAGCGCGGTGCGGCCCCGGTCGTGGTCACGCCAAGTGTCGCGGCGACTGGCAACTTGGAGGATGGCACTGGAGAGGCCTTCTCGGCCACAATCGGGGGGGGACTTACAAACGGAGTCACACAAGCGACCGGGACAGTCACCATTGCCGCAGCGGGCGCTAGTGACGATCGCTGTCTCGCCACCAACATCGACAGAGGTACCCCGATCATGGTCACCGTCAGCGCCGATACTTCCGGTGCAACCGGGTACATCCCCGAAGTGGGGGCTCTCGCCGATCGGTCGTTCATGGTCACCTGCCCCCCCGTGGCGGCAGCGTCGAACCAGGGCGTGGACCTCGTTCCCGAGAACCCGTTCCCGGTCGGCCGGTAAGGGAACAACAGGGTCTTGTGGCCTGAGGGTCTTCAAGAGACCTCTCGGGACATAGAGAACCACTTTTGAGCGGCGCCTCCGCGTCGGGTATTCGCCCGGTGCGGAGGTTGCCGCTCTTCTTCTATCTGGCGACCCTCGGCCCGCTAATGCTCCGCTAATGCTGTAGAGTCCCAGGTCCCCAGGTCCGATCTGCCGGGATCGCGTCCGTGAGTGCCGGCAGGCGCCAAGGAGAACGAACAGATGAGGACCCTCTTTGTCGGCGTGTTGCTCGGCGCCGTTCCGGCGGTGGCGGTGAGCCAGGTCGGTGAGGCCGAACCGGCGACCGTCGCGGCCGGGGGCCCCTGCGTCGGGCAGGAGAACGTGTCCAACCACGGCCCGCCGCGCCCTCGTGGCGTCATCGTTGCCGGATCCAGGGTCGTGCGACGGCCCCGAACGGGGGTTTGACGCGGTTGAAGCAGATCTTCGCTCATCTCCTGGTCGGTACGGTTCCCGCACTGGCGTTGGGCCAGAGCGTCAACGTCGTGTGCCCTGCCGATGCCTGTCACTTCGCACCCTACTTCCGGGGTGAAGGCGGCTTCGTTGGCGAGCGGGCGCCGACTCACGTGGACGACGGTGGCGAGCCGCTGCCGATCCGATTCGTGCTGGATTGCGGGCGGGTGACGGTGTCCGGCGAGTTCGAGCCGGACGCGGACGGAATTGTGCGCCAGCTACTGACCGGGCGACAAGGTCTGGCCTGCTGGGGGGACGGCGGTACCTTCGAGCTTCAAGGTCTCCGCGACGGGGGGTGGTACTGGATCAACGATAGGAGGAACTCCGCGGTCTCCACCCTGTTGAGGCTGGGCGCCCGCGACAATCCGGAGACGATCCCGCTCGACCCCGGCGGCGTGACGATGAGGACGATCCGTAAGGGCGCCGCGACCTACGTGAAGGACGAGTTGAGCGGCCGCGTCGGCATCGTCCCGCACATCCTGCCCGTGGCGGAGATTCCGGGTTGCAGCGGTGAGGCGACCGAGGGTGAGGCTTGCGTCCTGGGGTCGCCGGAGGATTGGTCTCTCGTGCTGACGACGGGCAATAGCGATGCGCCCGTCGGATCGGAGGCGATCGAGCGGGGAGCGAACGTGTCGGTCAAGGTCAGCCTGGTGGGACGCAACTTCGTCAGGACGGGGACCGTGGTGACGGACATCTCTCTCTCCGGCGGCGCGCGCGGCGGGACGATCCTGAGCGCCCCGGAAGCAGTGACCGTCTCGGGTACTTCGCCGGACCCCGTCGAGGGCGGCGAGGTGGCGTGGACGGTCCTGGTGGCCGCCGACCCGGACCGCTGCGCCGCGACGCATCCGGACCGGTTCATCGAGCAGGCCGTTGTGGTTACGGCTTCTGCCGCGTTGACGGGCGCTCTTCCGGCCTTCGCCGCCGGTGAGGGTCCATCGGCCGGCTTCACGATCAACTGCCCGGATTCGGGCAGCCCGTAGCCGCATCGTCGGTGCGAGCCTTCTGGCCTGCCCATCCGGGGGCTGGGCCATGTCGAGTCCGTGTGCGCCCATAGGCGGTGCATCTAGCTGACGTGATATATCGATGGTTTGAAGGCCGGCGGCTGGTACTGGATCGACGACGTGACGAGCTCGGCGCTTACGGCCCTGATCCCGAAGGACATCCTCGGAAACGACCAGATGGAGCCCACCGATCCGGACGGGGTCACGCTCCGTACCGCGGAGGACGGCGTCGCCACTTTCGTCAAGCACACGCCGAGCGGGCGGGTCGGCATCATCCCCCACATCGTTCCCGAGAAGCCGCTCCCCGGTTGCACCGGCGCGGTGGGAGAGGCCTCGGCCGCCGACTGCCATCTGGGGTCACCGTCACCCTGATGGGAGCGAAGTTCCTCACCAGCGGCACGGTCTACGCGACGGCGGTCGCCGACTTCCATTCCAGCGTGCAGGCGGTCTCCATCTCGGTCGCCACCGTCGAGGAGGTCATCCCGCCGCTCGACGCAGGTGGCATCGAGATGACATTCACGATCAACTGTCCATATAGCTCGGCGGCAAGCATGGGCGCGGCACTTGTGCCCGAGAACCTGTTCCCGGTGGACAAGGAGGCGCATCGACGGCTCTTGGCGGGCCGCCTTCGGGCCGCCGCACGCGGTGTTTGCGACGCCCCCCAAATCGCTGGAAACAAACGGCTTCCAGAAGCAATATAAGAACCGGGACGGTTTTCCGTCTTAGTCTGTAGAAGCGCTACTTCCACGCAGACCTGCGGGTCACGGAACTCCGGTCGACTTCTTCCGGGGTTCGCCGAGAGGCCGCAGCGAGCGGGAGGGCGTTTCGGGGGGTCGGCCTGTTCCGGAGAAAAGGGGCACCTCCAAGGGCCGGCACCCCGTCTCATCTGTGGAATAATCCGGGTTCCGCTGGCCCCGTGGAGCATAGAGTGGTGCATGAGGAACGCAACGGGCTCAGCCGAGTTGCCGCCTGGGTAGTTTGCCTGCTGGCGGCTGTGCCGGCTTCCGCAACGCTCTATCTGCTGACGCCGGACGAAACCCTGCTCGGGCAGGCCGACCTGGTGGTCTACGGCGGCGTCCGGCTCGACGAGCAAACGGGAGATCCCGGCCAAGGTCGTCTACGCGGGCACGAACGAGCCCGGCAACGCGGCGCCTGCGATCACGGACACGGAGGCCTTCGCTTCCGCCTGTCTGGGATAATCACCGAGTGAGGATCCGCGCGAAGACACCAGGGCCTTCCCGGAGGGCTGCAAGTGGGTGATGCGTCTCTCGGCGGCCGGCGTCGCCGGCAGCACCTGTTCCTGCTGCGCGAGCTGGTGGTGCGGAACCTCCGGTCGCGTTACGCGGGTTCGGCACTGGGTCTCGTGTGGTCGCTGCTCAACCCGTTGTGGCAGCTCCTGCTGTTCACGTTCGTGTTTTCGTTCGTGCTTCGCTTCCCGCTCGATGGAGAGCAGACCGACAGCTTCGCTGTCTTCCTGTTCTGCGGGCTGTTGCCCTGGTTCGCGATCCACGAGGGGCTGAGCCGTTCCGCGTCGGCGATCACGGACAATCCCGACCTGATCAAGAAGATGCGGCTGCCGGGGGAGCTGCTGGTGGCGTCCATGGTGCTCGGCGCCCTGCTCCACGCCGGGGTGGGCGCCCTGGCGTTCATCGTTGTCCTGGCCGTGATGGGGGAACTCTCCGTCGCCAGCCTTCCTCTGCTGCTGGTCGCTGTGCTCCTGCAGGTGGCGCTGACCTTCGGCCTTGGATTGGGTCTGGCGGGGGCGAACGTCTACATCCGGGACGTCGCGCAGGCCGCGGGCCTGATTCTGAATACGTGGTTCTACGTCACGCCGATCATCTACTCGGTGAACGTGGCCCGGAATGAGACCCTTCGGCAGGTGCTGGAGCTCAACCCACTGACGGGTCTGGTCTACCTCTACCGGGCCGCGTTCCTCGGCGGAGGGCTTCGGGTCAGCCTGGTTCCGCTTCTTGCCTGCGCCGCCGGCGCTCTCATCCTGGGCGGCGCCCTGTTTGCCCGGTTGAAGGATGGTCTTGCGGATGAGATCTGAGGTGACTGGCGCTCTCAGCGACGCGGCCATTACGGCAGTCGTCGTCCACTACCGGACGCCTCGGCTCCTCGAGGCGGCGGTGGAGGCGCTCCAGGCGGACGCGCGGGCATCCGGTCTGCGCCTTGAGGTCATCGTGGTGGACAACGGCGCCCGGTCGGGCGGGCCGGCGGAGCACCTCGACCTGGCGCGTGTCAAGACGTGGGTCCTCGAGCCGCCTTCGAACCTGGGCTACGCGGGCGGGATCAATCTCGGCGCCCGCGCGCCGGCAGGCGATGTCGTGCTGCTGATGAACGCGGATGTCGTCGTGGAACCGGGGTGCCTGAGGGCGCTCGTCGAGGCGCTCGGCGAGGCCGACATCGCGGGCCCGAGGCTGTTCTGGGATCGCGGCTGCCGGCTGATGCTGCCGCCGCAGCAGGTCCGAACGCGGATCGCCGAACTGGACGCGGTCTGGGCCGAGCGATCGGCGGCCTGGGGCCGTTGGTACCGCCGCCGGTGGCGGCGTCGCGCCCGCGCTCTCTGGTCGGCCCGGGAACCTGTGCCCTGCTTCGAGCTGACCGGCGCCTGTCTGGCCACAACAAGGGACTGCTGGCGCCGGTTTGGACCGTTCGACGAGGGCTACCGGCTCTACTTCGAGGAGACCGACTGGTTGCTTCGCGCGCGGGCGCTGGGCGCGAGGGCGGTCCTGGTTCCGGCCGCGCGCGCGGTTCACGCCTACGACCAGAGCGCCCAGCTTGAACCTCGCGCGCAGAGGTGGTTCGAGCAGTCGATGGCGCGCTTCCGCCGGCGCCGCTACGGCGCTTGGTTCGCGGCGCTGCTGCGGCTCCTCGAACGCTTGCCCCGGCGCTTCGCCGATCCGCCGCCGCTTCCGGACGGGCCAGTGGACGGCGAGGCCTGGCTCGAGGTCACGCCCCTGCCGCTGGGTGTCCCCGCTGCGGGCTGCCGCCTTGACGGTGGCGGCGTGCCCCACTACGAGTTGCCGCCGGATGTCGTGGAGGGCGCCAGGTCCGAGCTGTGGATGCGCGTCAGCGACGGCGCCGGCCGGGATCTCGCCGGGCCGAAGTAGCATCGCGGGCGTGAACGCGAAGCGCGGCGCGCAGACAGCCGCTGCAGCGGTCGCGGCTTGGCATCGTTGCCTCGAACGCCGCCGTGCGGGGGTGGCGCCGGAGGGCGGTCTCGGCCAGGCCGTCGCGGCGGTGCTGCGCCGGGGCGGTGTGGAGACCGTGCAGCCGGAGGGGTTTCGCCTGGTGATCGGCTCGGGGTCGGTCGGCGCCGCGGAGGAACTGCCGGATGAGGTGGCGATCGGGTGGGCGTACGCCGCCGCCGCCTGCGAGTCGGCGCCGAGCGGCTACGACCGGCTGATCGTCGATCTGCTCGAGGCGGGCTTCCGGCCGGTCGCCGAGCAAGCCGGTGTGCCGGCGCCCGTCGCGGGCGACGAGGCGGCGCCGCCGTTCCGCGTGGTGCGCGCGCGCCGCGACGGGTACCGTCTCCGCAGCTACCGGCCGGGGGACGAGGAGGCGATTCTCGAGTTGTTCCGGGACAGCTTCCGGAGCGACCTTTGCCTGGAGCACTGGGCCTGGAAGTACCTCGACAACCCGCGGGGCGGGCCCCGGATCTCGCTCGCGTTCTCGCCCGGCGGCGAACTCGTCTGCCAGTACTGCGCGTACCCGGTGCGCTGGCACGGCCTGCCGCCGATGAGCCCCGCCGACAGCCACCAGATCGGGGACACGATGACGCGCCGCAGCGCCCGCGCCGTCGGCCGCGGGCCGACCAGCTTGCTCGCGCGATCGGCGAGGCACTTCTATCTCGTGAACTGCAAGGGCCGGATCGCGTTCAACTACGGCTTCAACACCGGCAACATCCTGAAGTTCTCCAACCGCTTCCTGGATGTGCGGCAGGTGGAGGACGTGCCCTACCGGGAGCTGCCGCCCGAGGCCCGGCTCGGCCGCAGCGCCCGGCACGGCCGCCGCTACGATCTGCGGCGGATCACGGAGCGTTCAGAGGTCGACGCCGGCTTCGATGCCCTGTTCGAGCGCGTGAGCGACCGCTACGGATTGCTGGTCGAACGCTCCGCCGAGTACCTGCGCTGGCGCTATCTCGACTGCCCGGCCGAGGGCCCCGAGTTGATCGCTGCCTACCGGCGGGGACGCCTGGCGGCGTGGGTGGCGGCGACGCGGCTGCCCGATCGGGTGGAATGGGGCGACGCCCTGGTCGATCCGGCCGAGCGGCCGGCCCTGCGCGCGCTGCTCGCCGAGATACGGGCGCCCGGTCTCCCGGTCGTCGGTTGGTTCAGCGACCGGCCCCGCTGGCTGTCGAAGGAGCTGGACGCTCTCGGCCTGGTCCGGCGTCCCGAGCCGCAGGGGCTGGTGACGGGGCTCGCGCCCTTCGTCCGCGGCGACGCCGTGTCGCTGCTCCGCCGGGGCTATTACACGAAGGGCGACAGCGATCTGTTCTGACGTGCGCCGGCCGCGAGGGTCCGAGTTCGGCTGGGTGCAGTGCGGCACTGCACTATGACACGCGATCTTCATGGGTACGTTAGAATCGGTCCGCTTCGACAGTTCCGGAACCCGTGGCTTGCTGGCTGTTAGAACGAACGGGTCAGTGCGGCCTTCGGCGGGCAGCTTTGGGAGTAGGTTGTGGCCGTCAGGATGAACGATACGCTGCTCGAGTTGATCGAGGGCGACATCACTGAACTGCAAGTCGACGCGATCGTCAATTCGGCAAACGAGGATCTGCAGCTTGGCGGCGGTGTCGCCGGCGCCGTGCGCGAGAAGGGCGGCGCCTCGATCCAGGACGAGTGCAACCGCATCGGCGGCACGCCGGTCGGCACGGCGGTGATGACCGGCGCCGGCATGCTGAAGGCGAAGCAGGTGATCCACGCCGTCGGTCCCCGCATGGGCGAGGGCGACGAGGACCGCAAGCTGGCCGCCGCGGTGCGGGCGTCGCTCGCTCTCGCCGATCGCAACGGCCAGCGCACGATCGCCATCCCGGCGATCTCCACCGGGGTGTTCGGGTACCCGGTCGACCGCTGCGCCCGCATCCTGCTGACGGAGGTTCATCGCTACCTCCAGGGCGGCACGAAGCTGGAGCGCGTCGTCGTCTGCCTGCACGGCGACGGGAAATACCAGACGTTCCGCAACGAACTCCGCCGCGGCTTCCGCTAGGCCCCGAACTTCGCCAGCTTCCCCGCGTTCGCGAGCAACAGCCCCATCAACTCGCTCGCCGGAATCGTGCCCACGGCGCCGCGGATCGCCTCGACCTCGCTGAAGCGCGCGCAGTCGTCGACGAAGCACTGCTCCGACCACACAAGAAGCGGCACGGGGTGCCAACTGTGGGCCTTCATCGGCGCCGGGGTCGAGTGGTCGCCGGTGATGGCGAGCACGTCCGGACCCAGGTCGAGCAGGCGCGGCAGCAGGCCGTCCACGGTCTCGATGACCTCCGCCTTGGCGGCGAGGTCGCCGTCCTCGCCGGCCATGTCGGTGCCCTTGACGTGGAGGAAGAAGTAGTCGAAGTCAGCCCAGCGCTCCTCGAGCCGGTCGAGCACCTGCTCGAAGGGCTTGCCGCAACCTATGACCTCCATGCCGCAGACCTTCGCCACGCCGCGGTAGAGCGGATAGCCGGCCAGGGCGGCCGCGCGCAGACGGTAAAGCTCGCCCACGCCCGGCAGCGCCGGCAGCCTGGAGAAGCCGCGGAGCAGGAACGTGTTCACGCGCTCTTCGGCCCGTAGCTCCCCTTGAAGCGCCTCGACCGCCGGCGCGATGCGGCGGGCCGTTTCCCGGGCCGCCTCGCCTGCGGCGCCTGGGCCCGCGGCCGCCTCGAGCGGCAGCGGCGGCACGCCGAGCTGCTGCGGGTCCGTGTCCAACAGCCCCGGATCGAGCGGCGGCGTCCCGTCGAGCGCCCGGAACAGGAGCACGAAGCGATACGCCTCGCCCGGGTGGATCTCGACCCGGACGCCGTCGCCGAGCACCCCGCCGGCGGCCTCGATCCGGCGCGCGAGGAGCGCGCAGATCCGCTCGCCCTCCGCGGTCGGGATGCGCCCGGCGCGCCGGTCCAGGAGCAGGCCGGCGTCGTCGACGGTGGCGAAGTTGCCGCGCGCTGTGACCACCTCGGGCGGGAAGTCCAGGCCGAGACCGAGCGCCTCCAGCACGCCGCGGCCGATGTCCGCATCCGGCGAGGTCGGCTCGTACCCGAACAGGGCCAGGTGGCCCGGCCCGCTGCCCGGCGTGATGCCGGTACCGGCCGGCGCCAGGCGGCCCAGCGCCGAGCGCGCCGCCAGCCGGTCGAGGTTGGGGGTGCGGGCCTCGTCCAGGGCCGTCCGCGGTTGGACGGCCGTGCGCAGGTCTCCGACGCCGTCGAGCACCAGCAGCACGATCCGGCGCTCGTTCCGCTGCGCCAGGCGTGTCAAGAGTTCTTGACGCCTCACGGCTAGCGCGGCAGTATCGTCGCCGCTTCGCGGCGCGTTTCCTCTCGGAAGCCGGCGGGGGCGCCGGCGCAGCCAGTTTCTGCCGCGCACCCTCCCAGGTCCGTTCAGGCTACGAAGTAGGCCGAAGAGCGGATCTGCACCCGCGTCCGCGGCTGAAAGCCGCCGCCGTGAAGCCGGAGCGCCGTATCCCCGGAGAGCACCGGCAGGACGATCCAGCCGTCGAAGGTCTCGCCCCGTTGGTACGGGGACACCACCGGTTCCAGCTCGGCGAGCCGCGTCCAGTGACCGTCCTTGACGAAGTTCGCCCGCAGCTCGAGGTATGCCTTGTCCAGGTCGATGTTCTTGCCTTCCCGCGGGTGCCAGACCGAGACGACGAACCGCATCTCGTCGTAGCGGAGCGTGTCCACGCGCTCGCCCAACTCGTGCGCCAACGGGTAGACGAAGGCACCCATGCTGTCGGTCGCGAAAATCTCCGGCGTGGCCGTGAAGGCCACGTGGAGCGGCTGTACGTTCGGGCTCATTCGGGGATCGCCGCCGAAGCGATGCAGGTTATCAGGCTGGCTTTGAAAGGCCCACAGGACGTAGCGACCGGCGTACTTCCGGCGGTACTCCTCAAAGTGCTCTTCGTAGAAAGCGACCTCTTCTGCGAGCGCCTTCTCGGTCATTGGGATCTCCTTTTCGACTAGCGACGATGTCGCCGTGTTCGTGAACTCGAACGAGAACACCCCCTCCGGCAACGACTCTAACCACAACCCAGCGAAAGGAGATCCCCCATGCAGGTACGACACCTGCCCCCCGAGGCGACGATCAGCGAGCGCGTCAAGGTGGTGCGGCAGTGGCGCCGGGCCATGTCGGCGGGTCTGACGTCCCGGGAAGCGGCTGACGCTGTGGGCGTGTCCCGAGCGACGCTGTACCGGTCGATCGCACCTCGAGATGGGCCGCCGCCCTGGCCGCCAGCCACGCCACCGCAGCCTCCGCCAAGCGGTTCCTCGACCACCTGGTCGAGCAGGCGCCGTTTGCGGTCCAGGCCATCCAGGTCGACGGCGGCAGCGAGTTCATGGCCGACTTCGAGCAGGCCTGCAAGCACCGAGGCATCGAACTCTGCGTCCTGCCGCCTCGCTCACCACAGCTCAACGGCCGCGTCGAACGCCTCCAGGCCACCTTCCGGCACGAGTTCTACGCCACCTACCCTGTGCCCCACCTGATTCAGCCGCTCAACCGATGCCTCCAGGACTTCGCTCACCACTACAACCACCAAAGACCACACCAGGCGCTCGGCGGCAGAACACCGTGGCAGAGGACTGAGGGATCAGTACGAGAAAGCGCTTTTCTCGGCTGGTCTGGGGCGCCGCTATCACGACAAGCTAGAGCGTCACTACTCCGGCATGGGGTGGTGGAACAGAGCCTTGTCCGTAGGAGCGGGCGGCGTGGCGGCTTTCGCCACGCACGATCGTTTCGACGACGAGGTCGGACTGGCGTTCCAGTTCGGCTCGGCGCTGATCGTCGCTTTCCTGACGGCATGGCGGCGGGCTGCCGTGACGACCGAGCGCGTCTCGCTTCACAACCGCCTCAAGCGCCAGTTCGCCGAACTCGAACTGTTCCTCGACACCCATGATCCGTCGCTCGAGAGCCTCCGAGAAGCGAAGAAGAAGCGGGCCGAGATCGAGGACCAAGATCCCGAGACGCTTCGTCGCGTCCTGGCACGCATCTGTCACAACGAGCAACTGATGTCCTGGGGTGCGCCGAAGAATGAGTTCAGGCACGTTGGCTGGTTCCAGGCTCGCGCCGCCACGATGTTCAACACCCGCCTTCGGCCGAACTGACGCCCCGCCCGCCCTCGTCGTCTACTTTGGTATGTAAGCCCCTTTGAAAGGCCCACAGTTGGCACAGCTAGTCGCCGTTCCGGGACTGGGTCGCCCAGCCCTCCTTGCCGTTGTAGACCAGGATTCCGTGGCGCAGGATGTCGCGACCGATGACCGCGACGTAGTCCAGGTTGGAGAGGTGAAAGCCGCGCCCGCGAAGGACCGTGAAGGTGCCGAAGCCGGTGATATCGACCTCTCCGAGCAGCAAAGGAACTTGGCCATCGTGTTGCCCTAGAACGGTACTCAGTCGCCCGGTGCCGCTCTCGACCAACCCGGCCTGCCTGGCAGCCTTCAGGTCGAACGCCGTGACATCCGAGCCAGTATCGATGAGGGCTTCTCCCGTCACCGTTCCAGTGTGGACTCCAAGAGCCCGCCGCTCCCGCCTCAGATCCGGGGGAAGTCGAATCTCGACCTGGACGATGGCGCCGAAGTTCTCCCTAAGTTGGATTCTCGGCATCGGAGGGTGTGAGGGTCTTCGTCACGATGGGCATCGCCACAATGGGAACGGCCGGTTCGCCGGCCTTGAGGACCAGGTAGCCGTGATCTTCCGTCCCCGTCTGCCACACTTGCCGGTAGCCGTCGTAGTTGGCCGCCAACTCATCCTCATACACGCCGATCAACTTGGGGCCGTGGATCAGGACGTAGCGACCGGGGTACTTCCGGCGGTACTCCTCAAAGTGCTCTTCGTAGAAAGCGACCTCTTCTGCGAGTGCCTTCTCGGTCATTGGGATCTCCTTTTCGACTAGCGACGATGTCGCCGTGTTCGTGGACTCGAACGAGAACACCCCCTCCGGCAACGACTCTAACCACAGCCCTGTTGACAGGTGATAAGTGCCGCTTTACAGTCGCTGGGCGATGGCGAGACAGGAGGAGCCCAGGGCCGTCGGCGAACACATCAGGCGCAGGGTCATCCCGGTGGGGATGACGGTTACAGAGGCCGCCAAGAGACTGGGAGTGAGTCGGGTCGCGCTGTCCAACCTCCTTAACGACAGGGCCTCACTCTCGCAGCAAATGGCGCTTCGTCTGAAGACGGCCTTCGGTGCCGACCCGGAGGAGATCTTCCGAGTTCAGGCCGAGTCACAGAGCGGTCGGCGCCGCGAGGAGGAGCGGGCGATGGCCGTTCGGACCTACGTGCCGCCGTTTCTCACGATCAAGGCATCTCAGATAGACGCCTGGGCGGACCAGAGCGAGGAGGCACGGAGCCGCTTGCCGGTTCTGGTGCGGAGGTTGATTCGGTCGACAGGGCGAGACCTGCGCCAGTTGGACTTCCCGGGATACGGCGAAGGGCAGCGCCCGGGTTGGGACGGTCGGGTGGAGACCGGAGCCACCACACCTTGGATACCAGCGGGGGACTCCGGTTGGGAGTTGAGTACGTCCAGGGAACCGGCGCGCAAGGCCGACTCCGATTTCAAGAACCGGCTGGTTCTACCGGCGGAGGAGCGAGAAGAGACTACGTTCGTCTTCGTCTCGTCGCGCTGTTGGCCGAAGAAGAACCAGTGGGCAGAGCAGCGAAGGGCAGAGGGCCGTTGGAAGGACGTGCGGGCCCTGGATGCGAACGATCTCGAGCAGTGGCTGGAGGCGTCGATCGAGGGCCAGATCTGGCTTGCAGAGCAACTCAATCTACCTTCTCTCGAGGATTGCGTGACCCTTGACCGAGCCTGGGAGCGATGGGCCGAGGTCAGCGCGCCGCCGATGCCGGAGGACATCTTCCGACCTTCGGTCGCTGGACATCTTGAGAAGCTCACCACTTGGCTGAAGGTAGCCAATCCGGAGCGCCCGTTCACTCTCGCGGCGGACTCGAAGGACGAGGCTCTTGCCTTCCTGGCATGCCTGTCCCGAGAAGAGCAAATTCCGGAGGAGTTCCGGGACCGCGCGGTCGTTATCAACTCGGCGAAGACCCTCCGAACCCTGGCCCAATCGACGTCGTCGTTCATCCCAATAGTCGGCGACGAAGAGACTGAGGGCGAACTCGCCCACTGGCGACATCACAGCATCGTCTGGCGGCCGCGCAATGCTGTAGGGGAACCCGATATGTCGCTCGGACCTCTGGGTTACGAGGCGTTCGAGAAATCCCTAACCGCCATGGGGTTTGAACGAAGGGACATCCATCGGTTGGCCCGGGAGTCGGGCCGATCGCCGACCATCTTGCGGCGCCGCCTCTCGGAGAACGACGCGATCAAGAGGCCGCGTTGGGCAAGGAAGAGTGAGATCGCACGGAAGTTGGTTCCGATGGCCCTCGTCGGGGCGTGGAAGGCCGATTCGAGAGCGGATTCGAAGGCCGATCGCGAGGTTCTCTCCACGTTGAGTAATCGCCCGTTCAGCGAGTTTGACGAGGATGTCGTCGACTTGCTTCGGTTGGAAGACAGCCCCGTGTGGCTTGTCGGTAGACATGGTGGCGTCGTCTCGCAGATTGATGCGCTGTTTGCCGTTGGTCTGTACGTGACGACTGCGGACCTGGACCTCTTCTTCGACCGAGCCGAGTTCGTGCTCTCGGAGCCCGACCCGGCCTTGGAGTTGGCAAGCGGCGAGAGATGGGCGGCAGCCGTCCACGGCAAAGTACGCCGCCACTCGGACTCATTGCGAGCCGGTGTATGCGAGACGCTCGTCCTGCTGGCAGTACATGGCAACACCCTGTTCCGAGGCGGGCTCGGAATCGACTTGGAAGCCCGCGTCGGCGATCTCGTCGGGCGACTCCTGACGCCGGAAGGAGGCGGGGCGCCGCTGAGCGCTGAGACGCTGATGTCCTATGACCGGGACCTCCCGAGGCTTGCCGAAGCTGCTCCGGACCAGTTCCTGCGGCTTCTGGAGGCGGACCTCCTGCGAGGGGACTCGGCCTTGTTCGAGCTCTTGGAGCCAGTCGCCCCGAGCATCTTCGCCGGTTGCCCACGGACCGGCCTTCTGTGGGCCCTGGAGTGCCTGGCGTGGAATCCGTCGAACCTCCCGCGGGTCGCTCTGATTCTCGGCCAACTATCGACAAAGCCGATTGACGACAACTGGGTCAACCGGCCG
Source organism: Candidatus Multivorans sp. (assembly GCA_965247095.1). Lineage (GTDB taxonomy): Bacteria > Acidobacteriota > Thermoanaerobaculia > Multivoradales > Multivoraceae > Multivorans. The sequence goes on from OZ251997.1 coordinate 3,538,773, forward strand.
ATCAACAGTCTGGAGGCGATCTTCCGATCCTGGATGCCGCAGACGGCGGCGTCCCCTAGTGCTCGGTTTCAGGCGCTTGAGCTGCTGTGCAGCCGCATCCCGGAAGTGGGTTGGCAAATCTGCATGGAGCAGCTCCGGCGCGGTCCGCGGACGGGGACTTACAGCCAGCAGCCGAGGTGGCGTGGCGATGCCGCGGACGCCGGAGACCCGGTTTCTCACGACGATCGGCGGGAGTTCGATCGCAGAACGCTTGAGTTGGCGCTGGAATGGCCGCGCCCGCGTGACGCCGACAAGCTCGGGGATTTGATCGACCTCCTCAGCGACATGTCCGACGAGAACCAGGGTCGGGTGTGGGCACTCATCGAAGAGTGGTTGAAACGTGAGCCGGGAGAGGAACAGAAGGCTGTCCTACGTGAGCGCCTCCGGCGCTTCGGCTACACCAGCGTCCGGCCCGCCTTCGCGGTCGAGCCCGCATTGACCGCGAGGGCGCAGGCGCTGTACGACCGCTTGGCGCCGGAAGATCCGGCGAGCCGCCACGCGTGGCTTTTCGCCGATCATTGGATTCACGAATGGCCCGAGGACTTCGATGACGCGATGGACTTCTCTGAGCGTGAGGAACGCATCAGGAATCGGCGCACCGAGGCGATGACCGAGATCTGGTCGACTGAGGGCCTGAGAGGTGCCCTATCGCTCCTTCCCTCAAGCAACGCTGCCGACACGGTAGGCATCTTCGCCTCGCGTTGCGTGCCCGGCCAGCACGCTCGGGCCGAAGTTCTCCGGGCCTGCCTTTCGGGTGACTTGCCTGCCGAGCTTGAGTTGGACGAGGCCAAGGTGGATGGATTCCTAGGAGGGTTCATCGGGGCAGTGGGAGAGGACTCGCGAGAGGAGTTGCTTCGCGGCCTTGCAGAGGAACTGCCTCGGGAACAGATAGCTCGCCTCCTTCTTTGCGCTCCGTTCGGTCGGCAGACGTGGGGAATTCTGGAGCAGCAGGAGCGTGATGTTCGGGAAAGGTACTGGCGTGAAGTGAGTCCGCTACCTGGAACGGGAGTCACTGCGGACGAAGTCACCGCATTGACAGACCGCTTGCTCGACGCCGGTCGGCCCCGTGCCGCGTTCAATGCGCTTCACCTGGCTTGGGACGGGGTCGAGACATCGCGGCTAAGGCGCCTGCTGAACGGGATCGTTGCCGGCAGTCCTGAGCCGGATGGCAGCATCAAGCTCGGCGCGTATGACGTTTGCAGGGCGATCGAGTCCCTGAGCAAGAGGGCAGGGGTAGCCCGCGATGAGATGGCGGACTTGGAGTTCGTTTGCTCCGACCTGTTGGAGTTCGACGACTATGGCGTGCCGAACCTCGAGCGCCGAATCGCTGAAGACCCGAGCTACTTTGTTTGGCTTGTGGCGCTCGTCTACAAGCGGAAGGACGGCCGCGTGGATCCCGACGGATGGCCGGTGTCGAACCCGAAGAACAAGGCGTACTTCGGCAAGCTGGCTTTCTCCGTGCTTCTCAAAGTAGCGCGAATCCCGGGAACAGAGGCCGGTGAAAGCGAGATCGATGCTAAAGCTCTCCGAGGCTGGGTGTCCGAAGTGAGACGACAGAGCACCGAGTGTGGTCGGGTCGAAGCTGCCGACATTTGCATTGGCCAGCTTTTCGCCCAGAAGCCACCTGAGAACGGAAGCTCATGGCCTAGTCGCCCCATCTGCGAGGCCATGGAAGCTGTTGCGACGGAGAGCATTGCCAGTGGTTTCTATTCGGGCGTTGCCGACTCCCGCGGTGCCGTGATGCGCGCCGAAGGTGGCGGCCAGGAACGAGAACTGGCAGCCAAGTACCGAGCGTGGGCGGAACCTCTCTACTTCGAGTTCCCTTTCGTCGCGAGCCAAGTGCTGGAGCGAATCGCCAAGTCCTACGACCAGGAGGCGGCGTACTGGGACTCGGAGGCGGAACTGGAGAAGCGGCTGGAGGACTGAACCCGTGGGTCTGGGCTCGCTGCTTCGCGGCATCGCATTTGATGCCGGCGCACCGCCAGTTGTGCACACAACGACACGCCTGGCGTTGGCCGGTGCTACCGAAAGCGCGTTACTTCTTCTTCGGAGGCGGCGGAGGCCTGGCAGGCTTGATCTTCGCCGGTCTCGTCGGCTTCCCCGAGGGAGCCTTGCAGCAGCTCGTCGCGGCCTTCGCCAGCTCTCTTAGGCTTCTTGGATGGCATACCTGCCCTCCAGTAGCTGGTTGGCTTCCACGGTGGACCGCTCGTTCAGCCGCTGATTGGTCCGGAGGTCCACGTCGCCGGCTCGGCCGGTTGTACTCCCAATGTTGTCGGCCAGTTCCTTGAGCCGGGAGATGACCTCCTGCTCGCCGATCTCCTGCTCGTTGATCTCCTGCCACAGACGGCTGTAGTCGTCGGAGAGTCCCGCACAGGCCTGGCTGATGGCGAAGGATATGGCGGCTTTCCTGGCGTGGTCGCCCAGGAAGTCGACGGCTAGCAGGATTGCGGCGACCGCGCTGACACTCCAGATCACCCAGCCGGGGGCATCCTGCAGTGCGCCAATGACGTTGCCCGAGACGGACAGAAAGATGAGAAGCCGGACGACTTGCCTCAGGAGTTGATAACGGTCGTAGAGCTTGTAGTAGTAGCGCTCTAGCCGGACCGCCTCAAGTTAGTCCAGCCACGCCTCGTTCCGCCGCGACTCACTGACTTCTGCTGTGGGCGCCATGGTGCTCTCCGTTGGGGCTGTCTTGTCCACATCCGTAGATCTGTCGTCGGTAGAGGATCCTAACAGCGGGTGTTGATGGCCTCACCCTCGCCGGAACGCCCTCACGTCACTGCCCGCCCCCTCGAACAACTGCCGCACCGTCGGCAACGGCAGGCCGACGACGTTGCTGTAGTTGCCGTCGATTTCGCTGACGAAGAGGGCGCCCAGGCCCTGGACGGCGTAGGCGCCGGCCTTGTCGTCGGGCTCGCCGGTGGCGGCGTACCAGTCGATCTGCTCGGGGGTCAGTTCGGCGAACAGGACGCGGGTGCTCTCGACGGCGTGCAGGGTGTCGCCGGCGGGGGGCTTGAGGGCGACGCCGGTGAGCACCAGGTGCCAGCGGCCCTGGAGCCGCTCCAGCATGTGGCGGGCTTGGTTGCGGTCGGCGGGTTTGCCCAGCACTTCGCGGTCAATCACCACGATGGTGTCGGCGGCCAGGACCCACTCGCCGTCCTGGGCACCGGCGTCGGCCTTCTCGCGGGCGAGGCGGCGCACGAGGTCGCGGGGCCGCTCGCCGTGACCGGGCGTTTCGTCGACGGTGGCGGGGCGTACCGTGAAGTCGAGGTCGAGGGACTCCAGGAGCTCGCGGCGGCGCGGGGAGGCGGAGGCGAGGACGAGGGGGCCGGGCGCCCTGCTCACTGGAAGTAGCCCGGGATGGTCTGGACCTTCGGGCCGCGTTTGCCGCCGGCGCGGGGGTTGGCGAGCTTCACGTCGACCTTGCGGAAGGTGTCGGGTTCGCCTTCGGGGGACTCGAACACGAGCAGGTACTGGGAGCGGACTTCGGTCTCGATCCGTTCGTAGACGCGCGGCAACTCGGCGGCCGAGGAAATGAAGAAGCAGCGGCCGCCGGTCTCGTTGCAGAGCTGCTGCAGCCGGCCGCGGAACAGCAGCTCGCGCGAGTCGATGTCGATGCCGATGCTGTAGATCGCCACCTGGGAACGGCGAGCGAACTCCAGCACGTCTTCGAAGCGGTACTTGCTGCTCGAGTCTCCGCCGTCGGTGAGCAGGATCAGGGCCCGCTTACCGCGCAGGCCGCCGAAGTAGTAGAGGGCGTAGAGGATGCTGTCGTAAAGCGCGGTCTCGCCTTCCGCGACGAGGTCGGCGAGACCACCGGCGAGGGTCTCGCTCGAGCCCGTGAAGCCGACGGCCAGCTCGGGCCGGTCGTTGAAGGTAATCAGGCAGGCGCGGTCCTGCGGACCGAGGACGAGTTCGAAGAAGTGGAGCGCCGCCTCCTCGGCCGCGTCGAGGCGGTCGATCATGGAGGTCGAGGTGTCGAAGAGGATGCCGGCGTGGACGGGCAGGTTGGCGGCGTTGTCGAATCGCTGCAGTTCCTGCCGCTCTCCGTCGACGAGGACCTCGAAGTCCTCGCTGCCAAGCCCCCGAACCGGATCGCCGGAACGGTCGGTGATGGAGACGTAGAGCTCGATCAGGGCGACCTCGACCTCCTCCACCAGGTTGCGGGAGTTGACGAAGACCACGTCCTCGGCCCAGGCGCCGCTCGCGAGGTGCGCCACGGCCCGAACGTAGGAGAGGGCCTCGCCGGGATCGATCTGGATCGGTTGCTCGAAGGGCGGCTGGTAGAGCGTCGCGGTGCGGGTGTCGTTGAGGAAGAACTCGACCCGGTCCAGCCGCTCGTGGCGTGGCGCCTCGACCTCGGCGACCGCGCGCACGCTCCGGGTGTGGGCGGCGCCGCGTTGGGGCGAGGTGAGGCGGACGGTGAAGCGGTGCGGACCCGAGTTGAGGATCACCTGGTCCGTGGCCAGGACGCTGCCCTGCCCATCGTAGGCGTCGACTCGCAGGGTGTGGGCCCGCGGCGCAGGCCCGATGTCGATCTCGACCTCGTAGGGTGGCCGCCGCTTGCTGAGCAGTTCGCGACCGTCGATCGAGAAGGCCAGGTGATGGATATTCGAACCCTCGGCGTCGGCGCCGAGCCGAACCCGACCCGTGAGCAGACGTTCGGGCAGGGGGAGGATGCGTACCGTGTGGTCGTCCGACTCGACCTCGTGGGGGCCGGCCGTGTTCGTTTCGGCCAGCCAGTCCGGCAGGATGGCCGGGGCGGCTGCTGCCGCTGCCGCTGCCGCTGCCGCCGGCGCTGCCCCTGCCGCCGGCGTCCGCGGCACGAGCGGGACGTCGATGTCGGCGTCGGCGGCGAAGTAGAACCCGGTGTCCAGGTCGCGCACCTTGACCACCAGGCGATAGGCGCCCGGGCGCAGGTAGCGCTGCATGACCAGGGGAACCGCTCCGCCGTCGCCGGCGCCGGCCCGGTTCTGGGTCCGCGGCTCGAAGCGGTAGCGGAAGTTCTCGAACAGTTCGCCCTGCCGCAGCACCTCGCCGTCGAGCACGAAGCGCCTGCGGCCCTTCTCGGCCGCAGGCAACAGGGCCGGATCGATGCCGACGATCGCCTGGACCACGGTCCGGCTGCCTCTGCGGCCCGGGAACCGCATCGCGATCTCGGCCGGTAGCTGCAGGGCGCCGGCGGGCGCCTCCGTGCTGCGGTCGAGGAAGGCAAGCGCCCATTCGTCGTTCGCCTTCCCGGGCTCGGGTTCGCCGCCCATCGCCTCCCAGTCGAGCGCCAGCCCCAGCGCGGTCAGCACGTCGCCGCCACGCGCGCACTGGCGGCCGATCTCCGCGATCTGCGACGCGCGATCGGCCACGAGACCGGTGAAGGCGACGATGCCGGACAGCCCGTCGGCCGCCGTCCACAGCCGGTAGCCGCCGCCCTGGCGCAGGAAGACGAGGTAGAATTCGCCGCGCACGACCGGGCTGTGCGGGTAGTGCCAGATCTCGAGCGTGCGGAGCAGCCGGCAGGTGGTGCGAATCGTGCGCTGCGGCGCCCCGTGCAGCAGCAGCGCCTCGAAACGGGCGCCTCGGTCGCCGCCGAAGCGCTCTTCGGCCGTCTCGCGGGCGCGGTCGAAACGCTCCCGGAACTCGTTCTGCGGCGTCTCGGGATAGGGGTCGCGAACGCTCCAGAAGCGCTTGACGAAGGCGTCGCGCTGGTAGTCGTGCCGCAGCTCGCCGAACACGCGACGCTCGGTGTCGGTCAGGATCGCAGAGGCGGCGTCGAGGAACTCGGCGTGGCGCCGGTCGAGGGTGGCGGTGGCTGCCTCCTGGGCAAGGGCGGCGGTGGCAGCGAGGCAGAGGGTGAGACTCGCGCACGCCGCTGCCTGCAGTGGCGCCGCTGCTGCAGCCCGCATCCGGCGCTTCACGGGTAGTAGCCCTTGAGCGTGCGGATCGCCACCCCCGGCGCCCGGGCGTCGATCTCGATTTCGCGGAAGCGGCGGTCGCCGCTGGTGTTGGTCGACTGGTAGGTGATCAGGTACCGGGAGCGCAGCTCGCCGAGGATCTGCCCGTAGACGCCGGCGAGTTCGCCGACGCTGCTGATGAAGAAGGATTGGCCGCCGGTGTGTTCGGCGAGGCGCGAGAGCGCCCGCTTGGCCGGCCCCGTCTGGCGTCCCAGCCCGATCGAGTAGATCGCGACCCCGGATCGTTGCGCGTACTCGAGCGCCTGCTCGAAACTGAAGCGGCTGCTCTCGTCCTTGCCGTCGGAGAGCAGCAGCAGCGCCCGCTGGCCCTTGATCCCGTTCAGGTAGTAGAGGCCGAAGATGAGCGCGTCGTAGAGCGCGGTGCCCCGCTCGGCCTTGAGCCCCGCGAGCGAGCCGGCGAGCTTGACGGGGTCGTTCGTGAAGTCGGCGGCGAGGTACGGATGGTCGTTGAAGGTGACGAGGGCAGCCCGGTCGCGCGGGGTGATTTCGGACTGGAACAGGCCGAGGGCGGCCTGGCGGGCCGTGCCCAGGCGGTCGACCATGGAGGCCGAGACGTCGAGCATCACCTGGAGGTGGACCGGCAGGTCGGTGACCCGCTGGAAGCGCAGGATCTCCTGCGGCGTGTCGTCCTCGTGAATGGTGACCTGGTCGGCTCGCAGGTCCTCGTACGGACGGCCCGACCGGTGGAGCGCCGTGGCGTAGAGCTCGACGTACTGGATGTCGACGATCTCCAGGTAGTCCGGCGCGTTGACGTAGACGACGGCGTCGGTGGAGTTGCCGTCGACGAGGAAGGCGGCGGCGCGCAGGTAGGTGATCTCGTCGCCTGATGGCAGGTCGACCCGGTGGCTGAAGGGTTCCTGGTAGAGGGTGGCGATCGGCTCGTCGTTGAGGAAGAGCTCCAGGCGCTCGACCAGGCGCCCGTCCGGGACCGCGAGATCGACCTCGACCTGGACTTCGCCCTCGTACTTGACGCCCTCGCGCGGTTCGGCGAAGCGGAGCGCGAAGCGGTTGCGGCCGGAGTTCATGGAGATCTCGTCCGAGGCGATCTCGGCGCCGTCCACATCGTGGGCGGTGGCGCGCAGGAGGTGGACCCGGGGCACCGATCCCAGGTCGAGTTCGACCGAGAACGGGGCCCGGCGCTTGCGGGCGACCTGGTTGTCGTCGAGCCAGAAGCGCATCTCGACGATGTCGCCGGTGGCCAGGGTGTCGAACCGCACCAGGCCGGTCTGGAGTTCACCGGGGGGCTCGAGGAGCTGCACCGTGGGCACTTCGCTGGTGAGCACCGCCTCCGCCTGGTCGATGATCTTCTGCACCGCCGGGTCGAGCTGACGGGTGTCGGGCGCCTCCAGCGTCGGCACCTCGAGCGGCTGCTCCAGGCGGGCGAAGCGGGCCCCGTTCAGGTCCTCGATCTTGAGCACGAGCCGGTAGCTGCCCGGTCGCAGCCTGCGTTCGAAGGAGAGCAGGATGGGCGCGTCGCCTGCGCCGCCATCGGCCGCGGCGTCACTGGCGCTGCCCAGGGGCAGGTCGTACTTGTAGCGGAAGTTCTCGAACAGCGCGTCTTCGCGCAGCACCTCGCCGGTGAGGAAGAAGTTGTAGCTCGACTGCCCGCCGAGCGTGTCGCGGTGGGCCGAGGACGGATCGACCTCGACCAGGGCCTCCACCACGGTGCGCGCCTGGTAGCGGGCCGGATAGCGGACCTCGAGGGTGGCGTCCAAGGGCTCGGCGTCCTCCGGTACGTCCGTGGTGTAGGCCTCGAAGGTGAGCGTCCACTCCGCCGAGGGCGCCTCGGGCGGCTCGATCAGGCGGCCCATCAGCATGGCGAACTCCATGCCGCCGGAGCGCAGCAGCCAGTTGATCGCGGACGCGGCGACGTCGCCGTCCTTGCAGCTCTGGATGTCGCCGCCCGCGGCCGCTGCGCTGACGCCGAAGTCCAGGAGTCGTTCGACGCCGTCCGAGGGGTGCCAGAGTTCGTAGCGGGGCTGGTTGGCGCGCCGGTGAAAGAGCAGGAAGAACTCGTGACCGACCCGGTCGCTGCGCTGGTAGAACCAGATCTCGATCGGCCAGGTGACCATGGTGCACTGGAACTTGAGCCGCCCCGAGGGTTCCCCGTTCAGGAGGAACATGCGCGCCCGGTCCGAGCGCGGGCCCTCGAACTCCTGCTCGACGTAGAGCAGCCGCTCCTCCCATCGAGCCCGCAGCTCGTTGCGGGGCGTGTCGGGGTAGGGGTCGCGCACCCGCCAGAAGCGCTCGATCCAGGCGCGCCGCTGGTAGTCCTGGGTGATTTCTAGAAACGCCTCGCGTTCCCCGTCGGTGATCAGGTAGTGGACATCGTCGAGGAACTTCTTGAACTCCAGCGGCAGCGCCGCTTCGGTCGCCTCGAGGGCGGCTCGGCGTTCGCGCCTCTCCTTGCGGGTCTCCTTTCGCTCCTCCTGGGCGGCTGCCGGCGTGGTGTGCGCGGCGGGTGGCGTGGTGAGGGTGAAGAAGAGGCCCGTCGCCAAGGCCAGGATCGAGGCTCTGCGTGCTGCTTTCATGGGCGACGGGGGTCCTTGGACGGGCGGCGGTGCTCGACGGTCAAGCGTACCGCTTCGGGAGGACGGCGCACCCAGTGCGCCTGAACGTACAATCTGCGCACCATGCCCACCCCGCCCGTCTACCTCGACCACAACGCGACCACGCCGCTCGATCCGCGGGTGGGCGAGGCGATGGCGTCCTGGCTCGGGGCGCGGCACGGCAATCCGTCGTCGGTCCACGCCTTCGGACGGGCGGCGCGCGCGGCGGTCGAGTTGGCGCGCGCGCAGGTGGCGGAACTCGTCGGCGGGCAGCCGCCGGAGGTGGTGTTCACCGCCTCGGGCACGGAGGCGAACAACGCGGTTCTGCTCTCAGCCTTCGCCGGCGCCGGTGGCGGCGGCGGTGGTCACCTGGTGATCTCGGAACTCGAGCATCCGTCGATTCAGGCCGCCGCGGACCGGCTCGAGAGCCTCGGTATGGACGTGACCCGGCTCCGCCCGGGCGCTGACGGCGTGATCGAGGCCGGCTCGGTGGCGGCGGCGTTGCGCCCGGACACGCGGCTGGTGTGTCTGATGCTTGCGAACAACGAACTGGGTACGGTGCAGCCGGTGGCCGAGGCGGCGTCGGCGTGCCGGGCCCGGGGCGTGCCGCTCCTGTGCGACGCGGTGCAGGCGGCGGGCAAGCTCGCCATCGATGCCGGGGCCCTGGGGGCGGACTACCTCGTGGTCGCGGCGCACAAGTTCAACGGACCGGTGGGCGCGGCCGCGCTCTGGATCCGGGAGGGCGCCGCCTTCGAGCCGCTCATCCTCGGCGGCGGCCAGGAGCGTCGGCGGCGGGCCGGCACCGAGAACGTCGCGGCCCTGGTCGGCTTCGGCGCCTGCGCGGCGCTGGCGTCCGAGGAACTTGACGGGCGCATCGAGCGGCTGAGCCGGCTGCGCGAAGGGCTCGAGGCGGGCCTCGCCGGCATCCCGGACGCCCGCCTGCATTGCGCGTCGTCGCCGCGGCTGCCGCACACAACCCACGTCGCCTTCCCGGGTCTGATCGGCGAGGAACTCGTCGTCCGTCTCGATCTCGCGGGCTTCGCGGTCTCGACCGGGGCCGCGTGCGCTTCGGGAGTCGTCGAGCCGAGCCGGACGCTGCTCGCGATGGGAGTTGAGGCGGCGGAGGCCCTGGCGTCGATCCGCATCAGCCTCGGTACGACGACCGACGAGGCGGAGATCCGGCGCTTCCTGCCGGTGCTGGAGCGCGAAGTGGAGGCGCTGCGCTCGTGCCCCTGACCGCGGAGCCGGCGTCCCAGGCGGTGGCGGGATGGAACGCGGGCGTCTCGCCCGCATCCGGGTCGGCTCCCCTGACCGCGGTGGCGATGAGCGGCGGTCTCGACTCGTCGGTCGCGGCGCTGCTCCTGGAGCGCCAGGGGACACCGGTGGTCGGCCTGTCGATGCTGCTCTGGGACCGCTCGCAGCAGGTCCGGAACGGACGCTGCTGCGGCTCGCTCGACCTCGGAGACGCGCGGCGGGTGGCCGAGCAGATCGGTCTGCCGCACTACACGCTGCGCATGGACGGGGAGTTCCGCCGGCACGTCGTCGATCCCTTCGTGGACAGCTACGTGGACGGCCGCACGCCGAGTCCGTGCATCTCCTGCAACACGGAGATCAAGTTCGAGGCCTTCTGGGAGCGGGCGCGGCGGCTGGGGGCCGGCCGGATCGCCACCGGCCACTACGCGCGCATCCGGCTGGGGTCGGACGGCAGCTACGAACTCCATACCGCGGCCGACCGGTCGAAGGACCAGAGCTACTTCCTGTTCGAACTGAACCAGGAGCAACTGGCGCGCGCAGCGTTCCCGCTGGGCGAACTGACCAAGACGGAAGTGCGCGAGCTGGCCCGGGAGGCCGGGCTGGCGGTGGCGGAGAAGGGCGAGAGCATGGAGATCTGCTTCGTCGACCGCGGCGTGCAGGAGTTCATCGAGAGCGAGCGGCCGGACCTGCCGCAGGCGCCTGCACGGGTGACGGCGAGCGACGGCGAGGAGCTGGGCGCGGCCGCGCCGTACTACCGCTACACGGTCGGCCAGCGCCGCGGCCTGGGTGTCGCCGCCGGCCGCAGGCTCTACGTGCTCGACGTGCAGCCGGAGCGGAACCGGCTCGTGGTCGGCGGCCGCGACGAGCTCCTGGCGCCGGGTCTGATCGGCCGCGGCCCGCACTGGATCGCCGGGGCGCCGCCGCGCCCGCCGGCCGGCGCCGCCGCCGGCTCGGGGGTCGAGGTCGAGGTGCGGATCCGGTCGCGCCATTCCGGGGTCGCGGCGACGGTCGAGAGCGCATCTGGCGCGGACGGCGGCGCCGGCGTCTGCAGGGTCGACTTCAGCGAACCCCAGGCCGGCGTCGCCCCCGGCCAGGCGGCGGTTTTCTACCGCGGCACGCAGGTCCTCGGCGGCTGCTGGATCGAGCGGCGCCTGGACGTCAGCGGGTAGCGGGCGCCAGCCCGATCCGGAGATCGGACCAGATCCAGCCCGGCTGCGCGGGCTCGTTCTCGTACTCGCCCCGGAAGCCGAAGCCGACCGCGATCTTCTGGCCGGAGGCGAAGGGAATCTCGTCGATGTTCGGCGTGCCCGCGGCCCGCATCACCTCGGCGCCGCTCGAGTCGGCCAAGGTGAGGACGATCCGCCCGCCGCCGGCGTCGAAGTCGAAGCGGACGTCGTAGATCTCGCCGGCCTGCATCAGGTAGCGCTCGACGACCCGCTGCTTGCTCGTGTGTTTGACGCCCCAGTCGGTGCGGTAGAAGACCTGCGGCGGACCGCCCGGCCCCCTGGCGACGCCGAAACCGAACAGGTCGACGTGCTTGTCGCGGGCGAACCAGAACAGGTTCTGGTTGCGGGAGGGGACCTCATTCCAGCCGCCGTGGCGCACCCGGAAGCGGAAGACCACGCGCCGGTAGGTCCCGGGCGGTATGTCGAGCCGGGTCTCGAAGTCGGACCGCTCCGAGGTGGCGCGGTGGAACTCGCCGGCGAGGGCGAGGCGGACGGCGCCGCCGTCGCTGACGACGGTCTCGGGTGCGAGGGGTAGATCGCCTGCGCGCGGTTCGCCCGGTTCGGCCTGGTCGAGGACCTGCACGCCCTCGTGCCTGCAGGCCGCGGCATTGGCCATCCACTGGGCTCGCCGGCAGAGGTCGAGGAAGGCGTTGCGTTCGCTGCAGTCCGGCAAGCGGCCGGCGATCTCGACCACCGCCGTGGTCATCGTCTCGGCAATCTGCCCCTGGAGTTCGATGCTCCCGGCGCTGGGCTGGTGGTGTCTAAAGGCCTCGACGATCTGGTCCCTGTTCATGTCTCCTCCAGGTCTCACTCTCCGCGTTCGGAGGGCAAGACCTGGTGAGGTCTTGTCGAGGGGCTGCTACCGGCCCGGATCTCGCCCGTTTTGTTGGACCTCGTACTTTGCCACATCAGGCGACTACCGTCGACGGCCACACCCGCCGACCACGACCGTCACCTCGCCGCGCAGCTTCGGGAGCTCCCGAACCTCGCCGGCGAGTTCGCCGAGCGGACCGCGCAGCACCTCCTCGTGCAGCTTGGTCAACTCGCGCGCCAGCGCCGCGTCGCGGTCGGGGCCGAAGGCGTCGGTGGCATCGGCGAGCGAGGCGGCGGCGCGCTGCGGCGACTCGAAGAACACGACGGTGTGGGCGAGGGCGGCGTGGGAGGCGAAGAAACGTCGCCGTCGGCCCTGCTTTGGCGGCGGGAACCCGAGGAAGGTGAACGGGTAGGGCGGCAGCCCGGAGACCACCAGCGCGGCCAGGATCGCCGAGGGGCCGGGCAGCGCCTCGACCGCGAGGCCCTGCTCCACCGCGGCCCGCACCAGGCGGAATCCCGGATCGGAGACGAGCGGGGTGCCGGCGTCGGAGACCAGGGTCACGGCGCCGCCGTCTTCGAGCAGGCGCAGCACGCGGCCGATCTGGCGGTCCTCGTTGTGGTCGTGAAGCGGCAGCAGCGGCGGCCGGCCCGGGCCGCTGGCGCCGAAACTCTCGAACAGCCGGCCGGTGCGGCGGGTGTCTTCGCAGGCGACGAGGTCGGCCGAGAGCAGCGCTTCCCGGGCGCGCGGGGAGAGGTCGGCCAGGTTGCCGATCGGCGTCGCCACGATCCGCAGCCGGCCGGCGGGGGCCGCCGCCGGTTTGGGGGCACTCACGGCGTCAGCCCGCGGACCCGTAGAGGTCGTGGTACTGGGCCACGTTGTGGAGCACGTGCTCCAGGTAGTTCCTGGTCTCGCTGAAGCCGACCTTCGTGAAGAACTCGTCGGCGTCGCTGGTGTAGCAGTGACGGCGCCAGAGGCCGGCCTGCGCTTCGCCGGCGTTGTAGGCGGCGATCATGATGTGCTGTTCGTTGCCGAACAGGGCGCGCAGCTCTGCCAGATGCGCGGCGCCGAGTTCGATCGCGAGTGAGGGATCTTCCAGGTCGCGCGGCGTGCGCAGGGGCCTGCCGGAGCTGGCCGCGAGCCGCGCCGCGGTGGGGTAGACGAACTGCATCAGGCCCCGCGCCGAGGCCGCCGACACCGCCTGGTGATCGAACCGGCTTTCCTGGCGCATGATCGCCGCCATCAGGAAGGGGTCGAGGCCGCGCCGCGCGGCGGCGGAGTCGATCATGTCGCCGTAGGCTCTCGGGTAGAGGACTCTGCGGAGGGTGAGCGGGTGGAGCGGCGCCGGGATCCGGCTCGGCGCGCGCTGAGCGAGGATCTCGGCGATCAGGAGCGCACGCCGCGGCCGGCTCTTGGCGAGGCCCTCGGCCGCCGTCAGGGCGAGACGCGGGCTCGCCACCGGGAAGTGCCGGTCCACGACCTCGACTGCGTCTCCCCACAGGCCGAGCGCCAGCATCAGCTCCTGCGGACCTGTGACGGGCCGGGTCCACAGCGGCCAACTGTCGGTCGGCACCCCGCGAAGCGTCAGGAAGGAACGCACGTCCAACTCGGCGGCCAGCCGGCCCTGGAGGACCTGCCGCGCGGCCTCGGCGTTGTCGCCGCGCCGACCGTAGAGCAGCCAGGCGCGGTAGAGCATGGAGGGGTTCTGGGAACGCGCCATTTCGCCCGCGAGCCGTTGGGCGTGAACCCGGAGCGGCTCGGCGGCAAGACGCCTCGCGGCCTCCTGCGCCAGGGGGTAGTACGGGTCGGCCGCGAGCACGTCGGTGTAGTGCTCGATGGCGCGGTCGAGACCGCCGCGGGCTTCAAGCAGCCGGCCCTGCCAGTAGCGCACCTCGAGCGCGACACTACGACTCGTGCGGGCGGCGTCGGCCAACCAGTCCCCGGCTCGGTCGAGGCGTCCCTGGACGATGTCCGAAACGGCGAGAAACAGGCTGCCGCGGGCGACCACGGCGCGGTCGCTCTGGAGCTGCAGCAGCACGGGATAGAGTTCGAGCGCCTGGTCCTCGAGCCCGCGCCGCCAGTCGAGGCGCATGGCGCCGAGCAACGCCGCGGCCGCGAAGTTGCCCTGGGGCTCGGCCAGGTAGGTGCGGCGGAAGGTGTTGGAGGCGGCCTCCCAGTTGCCGAACAGCTCTTCCGACTTCGCCTTGTGGTAGAGCGCCTGTGCCGAATGGCGCGCCGAGCTCACATTCGTGGCCAGCACTTCGTAGTGCCGGGCCGCGTCCTCCAGGCGGCCCTGCCAGAAGTGGCTGCGCGCCCACCGGTAATGGATCTCGAAGTCGGAGTTCGTCCGAACCTCCAGGTCGATCACGATCCGGCCCAGCAGTTGATTGGAGCGGTCGAACGCGCGATGTTCGTGGAATGTCGTGCCGAGCAGCAACAGTTCCTGCGGGTTCTCGAGCTCCGGACGCAGGCCGTGCAGCCGTTCGGCGGCCTCGAAGGCCACGACGTCGTTCGACCGCTCCTCGAGCAGGGCGACCAGGTCGAGAGCCCCCTCGTCCAGCTCGCCGGCCGCGAGCCGGCACTTGGCGCGGCTCAGGCTCAGCAGGCGGCGTTCGGCTGCGGGCATGCGGGAAATGGTGATTCCGCGCAGCAGCCGGCAGTCCCCGCCCAGGTCGAGACTCGACGCGAGCAGTTCGGCAGCCGGCCGCACCAGGACCCGCGGTGGCCGGTTGCCGAGGAGCGTCGCCGAGACGCCGGCCGCGATCTCCGGGGAGCCGAGGCGGGTCTGGGCTACCGCCAGGCGGTAGCGTGCCCAGGGTTCGAGCGGCGGAGTTTCGGTCAGGCAGGTGGCGAACGCCTCGGAGGCGTCATCGAGCCGCCCGAGTCCTTCCAGCAGCCTTCCCTCCAGGTAGCACATGCCGTACCGGGCTGCGATGTCCGGCTGCTCGCTGCGTATTCGTTGCGTCTCTTCGAGGGCGGCCCGGTGCTGCCCGTCGGACTGGAGCTCGACCAGGCGGATGCGCGGATCGTCGTCGGCCGCCAGCACCAGCAGCGGCAGCGTCCAGGCGATCATGACTGACGCGGCCATACGAAACGATAACCGGAAAGCAGGATCCGGCATTCCGGCGCACCGGTGGCGCCGCACCGGTGGCGGCCCGTTGGCGCCGTCCGTGGCAGGATAGGGAATCGACTGGAGGATCTTTGGGCCATGCTCGACAAGCTCGAACAGATAGAGCACACCTTCGACGAGCTGACGGCCAAGCTCGCCGATCCCGACTTGCTCGCCAGCCCCGGCGCTTTTCGGGACACGAGCCGGGCGCTGGCGGAGCTGAACCCGGTCGTCGAGCTCTTCCACCGGTACAAGAAGACCCGGGAGGAACTCGATCAGACCGCGGAGCTCCTGAGCGAACTCGACCGCGACGACGATCTGTTCCCCATGGCGACCGAGGAGCAGCGGTTGCTGCAGGCGACGCTCGACGCGCTCGAGGAGAAGGTGAAGCAGGAGCTGACGCCCAAGGACCCGGACGAGAAGCGCAACGCCGTGCTCGAGATCCGCGCCGGGACCGGCGGCGACGAGGCGACTCTGTTCGCCGCGGAGCTCTTCCGCATGTACAGCCGCTTCGCCGACGCGCACGGCTGGAAGGTCGACATCCTCGACCTCTCCGAGTCCGGCATTCGCGGCGTCAAGGAGGTGTCGGCGATCGTCGAGGGCCGGGGCGCGTTCGCCACCCTGCGCTACGAGGCGGGCGTCCACCGCGTGCAGCGCGTGCCGGAGACGGAGGCCTCCGGGCGCATCCACACGTCGGCGGTCACCGTCGCCGTGCTGCCCGAGGCGGAGGACATCGAGATCGAGATCGCACCCTCGGACCTGCGGGTGGACACCTACTGCGCGTCCGGCCCAGGCGGCCAGGGCGTCAACACGACCTACTCGGCGGTGCGCCTGACCCATCAGCCCACGGGCCTGGTCGTCACCTGCCAGGACGAGCGGAGCCAGATCAAGAACAAGGCGAAGGCGATGCGGGTGCTCAAGAGCCGCCTGCTCGAGATGGAACAGGCGCGGGCCGAGTCCGAGATCGGCGCGGAGCGCCGGCGGATGGTCGGCCGCGGCGACCGCTCCGAGAAGATCCGGACCTACAACTTTCCGCAGAACCGGGTCACCGACCACCGCGCCGGGTTGTCGGTCCACAAGCTGCCTTCGATTCTCGAAGGCGACCTCGACCCGCTGATCGTCCCGCTGCACCGGCACTTCGAAGCGGAGCGGCTGCAGCAGTCGGGCGACAGCGGAGCGATCTGACTCCAGGTTGCCTGCTGGTGCCCGACGACCGCAGGCCCCTGCCGGGGGCCGCTCGAATCGTCGATCTGCTCGACCTGGGCTCAGGACACCTGCGCGGTTCCGTCGACAAGCCGCGCCGGGAGGCGGCGCTGCTGCTCGGCGAGGTTCTGGGGCTCGACGAGGCGCAGCTCTACGCCCGCTCGGACGACGATGTCCCCAAGTCTGCCGCGCTGAGCTACGCGGACCTGATCCGGCGCCGCGCGGATCGGGTACCGATGGCCTATCTGGTGGGCCGGCGCGAGTTCTACGGCCGCAGCTTCGAAGTCGATCCGCGGGTCCTGATTCCACGGCCGGAGACGGAACATGTGGTGGAGGCGGTCCTGGACCATGTCGTTGACGGCAGCCGTGTGCTCGACCTGGGCACCGGATCCGGCTGTATCGCGGTCACCGTGGCGCTGGAGCGCCCGGACGCCTCCCTGGTTGCAACGGACCTTTCGTTCGGTGCGCTTACGGTGGCGGCATCGAACTGCCGCCGGCACGGGGTCGACGGCCGGGTGCGCCTGGTTTCTGTCGACCTGCTGTCGGCCCTTCGGCTGCAGGCGTTCGATGTCGTCGTCTCGAACCCGCCCTACATCGGCCTGGACGAATGGAACTCCCTGATGCCCGAAGTCCGCGATCACGAGCCGCCGGAGGCGCTGTTCGCCGGCGACGGGCTCGACTTCTACCGGCGCCTATTGGCTGCCGGGGACGGGTTCGCCGCCGGTCAGCAGCTCCTGGTGGAGATCGGGAAGGGCCAGCTCGACGGCGTGGTGGAGTTGGCGGAGGGCGGCGGGTTCGCGGTCGAGGCCGTGGTCGCGGACCTGGCCGGGATCCCGCGGGTTGTCCGTCTGCGGCGGGGGTAACAGCTCGGGCCTCAGGGGCTACGTGGTCAGCAGAACTTGCGCCCCACCACCACCGCGATCCCTGCCTCCCGCCAGACGCACTCGGCGTCGAATCCCGCCGCCGCTACGGCCGCCAGCTCCTCCTCGAGCGGGAAATACGTGTCCTCCGCCGACCATTCCTCGAAGTGCTCGAACGCGCGCCGCTCGTCGATGCCCTGCGCCACCATGTGGTCCGCCCAGGCGCGCCAGGTCGCCTCGGCGGCGGTAGGTTCGGCCGGCATCGTCGCGTCGGCGTTGACGAAGACGCCGCCCGGTTCGAGTGCTTCGTGTATCTGCCGGTAGAGCGCCCTCTTCTTGTCCAGGGTCGGTATGTGGTGCAGCGCCAGGGACGCCGCCGCACCGTGGCAGCGGGGCAACGCTTCGAGGAACGATGCCTCCACAAAGAGCGCCCGGGGGCCGAACCGCGCCAGCCTTGTCTTGGCCTGCGCGAGCATCTCGCCGTCGATGTCGATCAGCTCGACGGCGCCGCCGCCGCCGACTTCGAGGATCGCCTCGGCCAGAGCGCCGGTTCCACCGCCGAGGTCGAGCACGCGGCCCGAGGCGACCGGCGCCAGTTCGCGGGCGGCGGCGCGAAGCATTTCCTCGTAGCCGGGGATGAACTGGCGGATCGTCGCGTCGTAGGCGTTGATGGCGACCCGCAGGTGACGGCGAACGGAGTGAGGCGCGGCGCCGGTCATGGGGTTAGAGTGTACGGATCCGCACGGCCTGGTGCAGGAGAGGAGAAGCCGATGTCCCTGTTGATTCGTAACGGTCGCGTAGTCACGGCGGTGGACGACTACCGCGCCGACATCTTCGTCGAGGACGAGACGGTCTCGCTGATCGGCCGCGATCTGGACGTCGAGGCGGACCGGACGATCGACGCGGCGGGGCGGCTGGTCATGCCGGGCGGCGTCGACCCCCACACCCACATGGACATGCCCTTCGGCGGCACGACGAGCGCCGACGACTTCGAGACCGGCACCCGGGCGGCCGCCTTCGGCGGCACGACGACGATCGTCGACTTCGCGATCCAGACTAAGGGCCAGTCGACGCTTCAGGGGCTCGAGACCTGGCACGAGAAGGCGGCCGGCAAGGCGGGCATCGACTACGGCTTCCACATGATCGTCACCGACATGGAGGACGATCGGCTGTGGGAGATGCGGCGGTTGGCCGACGAGGGTGTGACCTCCTACAAGATGTTCATGGCCTACCCGGGCCTCCTCTACGTCGACGACGGCACGCTGTTTCGCGCCATGCGCAAGGCCGGCGAGGACGGCACCCTGGTCTGCATGCACGCCGAGAACGGGATCGTCATCGACGAGATCGTCAAGCTGGCTGTGGCCGAGGGAAACACGTCGCCGAAGTACCACGCCCTGACCCGCCCCACCCGCATGGAGGCGGAGGGCGTGCATCGCTCGATCGCGATTGCCGAGGTGGCCGGAGTGCCCGTCTACATCGTCCATCTGAGCTGCGCGGACGCGCTCGAGCAGGTGATGCTGGCGCGGGATCGCGGCGCCCAGGTGTTCGCCGAGACCTGCCCGCAGTACCTGTTCCTGGACCTCAGCCACTACGACCAGGAGGACTTCGAGGGCGCCAAGTACGTCATGACGCCGCCGCTACGGGAGAAGTGGAACCAGGACCACCTGTGGCGGGGGCTCGGCTTCGGCGACCTCCAGAGCATCTCGACCGATCACTGCCCGTTCTGTTTCAAGGACCAGAAGGTCCTGGGGATAGACGACTTCAGCAAGATCCCGAACGGCGCCCCGGGGGTCGAGAACCGGATGAGCCTGGTCTACAACGGCGGCGTGGCGGGCGGCCGGCTGTCGGTGAACAAGTTCGTCGAGCTGACCTCGACCGCGGCCGCCAAGCTGTTCGGGCTGTTCCCGAAGAAGGGGACCATTGCCGTCGGCAGCGACGCCGACCTGGTCATCTTCAACCCGGACCGCCGGGAAGTGATCAGCGTGAACAACCCGCACACGCACCACATGCGGGTGGACTACAACACCTACGAGGGCACCGAGGTGCAGGGCGTGGCCGAGATCGTGATCAGCCGCGGCCGCGTGGTGGTCGAGGACAACATCTGGCACGGCCGCTCCGGCGGCGGCAACTTCATCAAGCGGGGCCTGTTCAGCGGCCCCTTCTAGTGGCGCCTCGGCGCGCCCTGAGGGAGAGAAGTGACATGAGCAGAACGTTGAAGTCCGGTTTGATCCAGATGTCGCTGCCGGAGGGGGACTGGGGCAGCGCCACGGGGCCGGAGGACATCGCCGCGACCGTGGAGGCGATGACCGCCAAGCACATCCCCTACATCGAGGATGCGGGCGCCCAGGGTGTCCAGGTTCTTTGTCTGCAGGAGGTGTTCAACACCCCCTACTTCTGTCCCAGCCAGGACTCGGCCTGGTTTGCCGCGGCAGAATCGGTGCCGGGGCCGACCACCGAACGGATGGCGGAGTACGCGCGCAGGTACCGCATGGTGATGATCGTCCCCATCTACGAACGGGAGACGGCGGGCATCCTCTACAACACCGCGGCGGTGATCGACGCCGACGGCGCCTACCTCGGCAAGTACCGGAAGACGCACATCCCGCAGACCTCCGGCTTCTGGGAGAAGTACTTCTTTCGCCCGGGCAACCTCGGCTACCCGGTGTTCGACACCGCCTACGGCAGGATCGGCGTCTACATCTGCTACGACCGCCACTTCCCGGAAGGCGCCCGGGCGCTCGGTCTGGCCGGCGCCGAGATCGTCTACAACCCCTCCGCCACGGTGGCCGGGCTTTCGGACCACCTGTGGACGATCGAACAACCCGCGCACGCGGTGGCGAACGGCTACTTCATGGGCTGCATCAACCGCGTCGGCACCGAAGCGCCCTGGGATCTGGGCTCGTTCTACGGCAGCAGCTACTTCGTCGACCCGCGCGGCCGGATCGTGGCGCAGGCCTCCCGGGACGCCGACGAGCTCCTGGTCGCCGACCTCGACCTGAGCGTGATCGACGAGGTCCGGTCCGTCTGGCAGTTCTACCGCGATCGGAGACCGGAGGCCTACGAGCAGATCGTCAAGCTTTAGCGATCAGCTCGCCCGGCTCTCGACCGTGACGCGCAGGCGCTTCATCATCTCGTGGAGCGTCGTCGGCTTGACCTTCAGCCGCTCAGCGGCGCGCTTCTGGACGCCGCCGCAGGTCTGCAGCGCCTTGACGATCAACTGCCGTTCGTAGGCGCTGACCGCTTCCTTGAAGGAGACGCCCCGCGTCGGGATGGTGTCCGGGGCCGGCAGCGTCGTGTCGGGATTGCGGATGTTGCCCGGCAGCAGGTCGACTCCGATCTCTTCACCGGTCGAGAGCACGACGGCTCGCTCGATCACGTTCTCGAGTTCGCGCACGTTGCCGGGCCAGTTGTAGGCCATCAGCAGGTCCATCGCCTCGGAGGTCAGCCGTCGTGGCTGCCTCTCGTTCTCGGTCGAATAGGTGCGGAGGAAGTGCTGGGAGATGAGCGGGATGTCCTGGACGCGGCGGGACAGGGGCGGTAGCTGGATCGTGATCACGTTGAGCCGGTAGTAGAGGTCTTCGCGGAATTCGCCGCCGGCCACCCGCGTCTCCAGATCGGCGTTCGTCGCCGCCACCAGCCGTACGTCGGCCCGCAGCGTCTCGAGTCCGCCGAGGCGCATGAACTCCTTCTCCTGGATGACGCGCAGCAGCTTGGACTGGGTGTCGGGCGGGATGTTCCCGATCTCATCGAAGAAGATCGTGCCGCCGTGGGCGACCTCGAAGAGGCCCTTCTTGTGCGAGACGGCGCCGGTGAAGGACCCCTTGACGTGGCCGAAGAGCGTGCTCTCCAGGAGGTCGCTGGGCATGGAACCCGAGTTCACGGTGACGAAGGGCCCGTCCTTGCGCTTCGAGTTGCCGTGGATCGACTTGGCGACCAGCTCCTTGCCGGTGCCGCTCTCGCCGCGGATCAGGATGTTGCTCTTCGACGGCGCCGCTCTGCGGATCAGGTCGAACACCTGGCGGATCGACCGGCTCTTGCCGATGATGCGGTCGAAGCCCTGGCGTTCCCGCAGTTGCTCCTTCAGGTCGCGGTTCTCGGCAGTCAGGCGGCGGCGTTCGAGACCCTGGCGGATGGTCAGCCGCACCTCTTCGTTCTTGAACGGCTTGGGCAGGTAGTGGAAGGCGCCCTCGCGCATCGCCTCGATCGCCCCTTCGATCGAGGAGTAGGCGGTGATGATGACCACGACCTGGTCCGGCTCGCTCTGCCGGATCCGGCGCATGACCTCCTTGCCGTTCATGTCCGGCAGCATCAGGTCGAGCAGCACCAGGTCGATCTCCTCCTGGGCAAGGACGGTCAGCGCTTCCTGACCCGAGGTGCAGCAGATCGGATGGTGCCCCTCCTGCCGGATCAGGGCGGTGAGAACGTCCTGCAGGACTTCTTCGTCGTCGACGACGAGAATGTTCATGGTCCTGGCACTTGCGGCTCTAGCGGCGACGAGACCATCTGTGGCAGGCGGACGGTGAATCGGCAGCCCGCGGGATCGAGGTTGGCGACGGAGAGGTCGCCGCCGTGCCGGCGCACGATCTCCTGGCTGATGGAGAGACCGAGGCCGGTGCCGCCGCTGGCCTTGCGAGTGGAGAAGAAAGGCTCGAATACACGTTCGAGGTGCTGTTCGCGAATGCCGGGGCCCGTGTCGTCGATGAATACGTTGATTTCGCCGTCCAGGTGCCATCCCGGCACCCGCTGACGGGTGCCGGGACTGGTTCGCGTTTGGCGCGAGGACGCGCCAACCGGGTTCCGCACCGCGAGGGTGAGCCTTCTCGGTCCCGAGCCTGCCTCCGTCATCGCGTCGACGGCATTCGCCAACAGGTTGGCGAGCACCTGGCCCAGCTCGGTGTCGTTGCCGAGCACCCAGACCGTGTTGTCGGGGTCGAGGTCGACGTGGACTTCGACGCCCGCCTCGGCGAAACGCTCGGCGAGCATGTCGCAGCTCTCCTGGATGACGGCGCCCAGGTCGACGGCGGCGGGCTCGTACCGGCCTCGGCGCGCGAAGTCCAGCAGCGTGTTCACGATGCGGGCGGCGCGGAAGGTCTGGCGCTCGACCTTGCGCAGCAGGCGCCGGCGCGGATCCCGTTCGGGAGTTTCGGCGAGCAGCATCTGGGCGTAGCTCGAGATGCCGGTCAGCGGCGTGTTCACCTCGTGGGCGACGCCGGCGGCCATGGCGCCGATGGCCGCCAGGCGCTGGTTCTCGGCCAGTTTCCTCTTCATCGCTTCGCGTTCGGTGATGTCGAGGGCGACAACGACCCGATGACCGGGGACGGCGCCCAGGAACTCGGCGACCGACAACTGCAGGTGCTGCTCGCGCCTCTTCGAGTCCTCAAACCGGACCTCGACGGGCGGGGCGCCCTGCTTCGGGAAGAACTGGAGCGGGATCAGTTCGTGGAGGGCCTGGCCCTCGAGGTCGCTCCGGCTGAGCCCGACCAGGGCCGCGAAGGCGACGTTCGCGGTCACGATGCGGCTTGTGGAGTCGACGACGGCGATGCCGGCGGGGGAGGACTCGATGATCTCGTCGCTGAACTGCTTGAGTTCGGAGACGCGGTCCAACTGCCGCCGGCTCTGTTCCAGCAATTGCGCGTTCTCGATCGCCAGCGCCGCCTGGTTCAACAGTTGGCGAATCAGCGCAAGGTCGTCGCTGGACAGCGGTGCGCCGCCGGTGTGGTGACCGACGTACAGTAGGCCGACCCGGCGATCGCGCACCTCCAGCGGGAAGACGTAGTGATAACCGAGGACCGACAGCCGCATCGGGGTGCTCTTCGCGGTGTCGGCGAGCGGCGCCGGCGCGAGCAGGAAGTGGGACTCGCTCCAGATCAAAGCGTCCACTTCACTGAGTTCGAGGGCGGGCGCTTCCGGTTCTTCTCTGACCGCGACGAGCTGGTCTCCCTCGACCAGGAACAGGTTGCTGTGCTCCAGGTCCAGCCCCTCTTCGAGCTCCTTCAGCATGATCGAGGCGAGCCGGCCGAGATCTCGTTCGTGGAGCAGTTCTTCGCCCAGCCGCTCCAGGGCGCGCCGGCTCTGCTGCGCCCGGTACTGGAGCCGCTGGAGGCTCGTGCCGATGGCCTGCCTTACCGGGATCGAGAGGGTGCCGATGACCAGGAGAGCGCTGGCGTTGAGGAAGCCCCTTGCTACGACCATGTCCGGGGGCACGCCGCGACGGATGAGCAAGCTGAGCAGGGAGAACCCGAGCACGGCCAGCAGCACGGTGAGCGCGTAGGTCGCGACATCGCGGGCGATAACGGCCACGTCCCAGAGCCGGTAGCGCAGCAGGGCGTAGGCGAAGCTCAGCGGCACCAGCGCCAGGGGCGCGGTGGCGGCGACGCTCAGCCAGGCGGGCGCCGGGAGCTGAAAGGAGAGGGGCACGACGTAGAGCAGCAGGAAGGGCAGGTAGCCGCCGGCGACGCCGAACGCGATCCACTGGGTCTGGCGGCCCTGTTCCCAACCGTGGCGGGACAGCAGGCTGCGACCGAGGACCCCGGCCGCCGCCAGCGCATAGGCGACGAGCAGGAAGAGCTCGATGCGGTCCTGCATCTCCAGGGTGGCTGCGTTCAACCCGCCGGTGAGCATGCCGCTGCCGAAGATCTGGTCGAACTGCACCACCAGGAGCGCCATGGCCGGCAGGTAGAGCCAGGGCGCCGCGCGGCGCAGCCAGCGGGAGCGCGGCCGCGCCGGGAACACGAGGAAGAAGTGCAGTGTCAGCGGCGGCAGCAGGAGGCGGCAGACGCCGTCGACGAGGTAGAAGACGCGGTCGATGCCGTCGTAGGGGGCGGCCGGCGTCAACAGGTAGACGGCGGCCGACGTCAACGTCCAGAGGTGGAAGAGCAGGATCGGCCGGCTGCGCTGCCGGCTCAGTGTGTAGAGGCCGATCAGCAGGTAGGCGATCCCGGTCAGGGCGAGCGCGATGTAGGCCCAGTCCAGAGTCACCCCGGGCAGGCTGTGCCGGGCCGAGACCAGTTCGTCGTCCCGAAGCACCTCCAGGTCGCTCTCGCTGCAGCAGCGCAGCAACCGGTCCAGCTCGTCGGCGGACAGCGCCCGTTCGCCGTTGACCAGGACGATGATGTCGCCGATCTGGAGGTCGGAGGCCTCGTTCGCCGACGCCACCCGCAGTCCGCTGTCGGTCGCCTCGGCCACCAGGCCGATCGTCTGGAAGGAAGCCACCTTGCGGCCGACGGAGAACCCGCCCAGGCCGACGACCAGAATGGTCAGCAGGAGCAACGCCGCAGTGAGGCCGAGTCGGGCTGGTCGGGACTCGATGCGCATCGGGGATCTCGCGGGTCGTGGTGTGTGGCTTCTTCGCCTCAGGCGGGGCCTCAGGCTACTGTTCTCGGGGCCGATTCAGTATCTAGAAAGCACGTGCTGTGCCACCGGGCGCCGACCCTTGCCCCTTGATTCTAGGGCAGGTTAACCCATTTGGGGGTCAAGGTGGGTTCAATCTGTTGGTTTTTGGACGGTTTGTTGAACTGCCCGTACCCAAGGGAACGGGTTCTTGGATTGCAGCAGGGCGTTGCAGCAACGCGACGGCGGTGCTCCGGGTGCGCGGGCTGTTGCGCGGGTCTTCTGACCCGCGATCCGCGCGATGCCGCGAAGCGGCGAGCCCAGTGACTCGCCTGCTAGAAGCGGACCGCGATCCCCGCCACGACGCGGCGGCGGAGCTGGTCGGGGTCGTGGCTGGAACTGATCGGCACGTGTCCGCGGCTGAGCTGCATCTCGAGTTGCAGAGCCCAGTCCTGCAGGCCCGTGATCCAGGGCAGGCCCTGGGTCAGCACGACCTGGATGCGCTCCACGGAGAGCACGGTGTCGGGGCCGGCGGGCCGGAAGTCGGCGGCGTCGTGGGTCACGGGCGAGAGTTCCTGTTCGACCCAGCGGTAGGCGACCAGGACGCCGGTCGAGCTGCGCTCGAACTGGGTGTCGGCGCTTGCGACGAGGTAGCGGATCTCGTTGCGGAGACTGCCGCCGCCCTTGGCGCGCAGCAGGCCGCCGCCGCCGACGGCCGCCGAGGAACTGACGCGGGTCAGGATCTTCTCGCCCAGGCGCTGCTGCAGACCGAACTGGAGTTCCTCGACCTGATCGCCGTCGACCAGCAGCAGGCTCTCGAGCCGGTCGAAGATGTCGCGGCTGAAGTACAACCGGACGTTGTCGGCGAACTGACGCCGGTTGGCGCCGAACTCGAAGCGGTGGTCCTGGTTCTCCGATGCGCCGAGCCGACGGCTGAACTTGACCCGGTAGCAGTGCTCGTAGGTCGTGCCGCAGGTTTCGTCGTCCTGGTACTGCACCGGCAGGAAGTCGCGGAACAGAAGGTGTTCGGAGTCGACCCGCTGGCTCGCCGCGATCCTCGCCAGCCAGCGCGAACCGAGTTCGACCACGAAGCCGGCCTCAGGCGTGAACGAGAGACTGCCGTCGCTCAGGGTGCTGAACATCCCGTACTCGAGGATGACGGTGGGCTGGATCTCCCATTTGCCCTGACCGAAGACGTCGAAGCGCTGGTGGGAATCCTCGCCCCAACTGGTAAGCCGGCCGTTGCCGTAGGCCTGACGTTCGCGGTAGCTGATGCCGGTCTCAAGCGACGTGGTGGCGGTGATCTGCCGTTCGTAGGCGCCGCGGAACTCCAGGGTCGTCGACGACAGCGGTGAATCGATCGCGGCCAGCGCCTGGCTGTGGACCCCGCTGGGGCCGGCGTAGAGATCGCCGAAGCCGTGGTGGAAGTTGTTGTCCGCGGTGTAACGGGCCTCGAAGTGCGAGGCGCCGCCGCCGGCCGCCCGTTCCACGCGCACGCCGTAGCTCTCCAGACCGGCGGCCACGGCGGGATCCCAGTCGTCCCAGACCCCGGCCTGGGCACCCTGGAAGCGGTGCCGCTGCGAGGTGAACTGGATGCTGGAGCCCCGGTGGTTCACGTCGAGGGCGAAAGCCTGGCTGTCGCCGAGCGGTTGCTGCGCCGTACCGGTACGGAAGGCCTGGCGCTTGAACTCGCGCATATCGGAGCGGAGGGCGAGTTGCGTTTCGCCGAACTGGCTGCGGAGATCGAGCTGCCTGCCCAGAACCCGGGCGCCGGCATCGCCGGTCTCTTCGATGCCGGAGAGGGTCCGGAGCTCGGCCTCGAATCGCTCTCGCTGGATCGCCGTCTCGAGCGCCCAGCCCTGGTCGTCGGCAATCGCCTCGGCGATCTGGATCTGGCGCAGCACGTCGCTGGGGATGCGCGCGCGGACCGACCAGAAGTCCTCGTCGTTCTCGTCGCCGTCGTTGCCGGAGCGGCGCCCCCGGGCGCCCAGCTCGAAGTCGAGCGACTGGACCGATTCGCTCGTGGTCCGGGTCAGTTCCGCCACCGCGGGAACGTAACCCGGCCGGTGGGCGATCACCCGGTAGATGCCGGCGGGCAAGGGCTGGAAGGCGTAGCGCCCGAAGCGATCGGTCGTCGTCCGGAGCTTGCTGCTGTCGGCGACGTCGTACACGTAGACCTGGGCCGCGGGCAGCGGCGCCTTGCCGGCATTGACGCGGCCGACCAGCCGCCCCGCCGTCGGATCGCCGAGGCTGGGCACGTCGAGGCCCGCCCGGACGGGCGCGGCGGCGAACAGCGCGACCGCGGCGACCGGCGCCAGGACTCCAGCCGAGAGCAGGCGCGCGCGCGTCACGGTCGACCGGGAGTCACCGGGATGGTTCCGGCAGTTCATGTCAGCCAGTCACTATAGCGGATGAGTTGGCCGCTTCAGTCAAGCGTGCGCGCCGGCACGAAGACGATGACCCCCGACGCGCCCGCGGCCCGCAGGCACCGGGCGGCCCGACCGGCCGTGGCGCCCGTGGTGACGACATCGTCGACCAGGAGGACGACGCGGCCACGGACGTCGGCGGGGCGGGCGCAGTGGAACACGACGGTCGGGTTGGCCAGCCGCTGGCGCCGGCTCCGTCCGACCTGGGGCCGGCCCAGGGTCCGCCGCCGCAGCACGGAGCGCAGGGGGCGCTCGAGCTGCCTGGCCAGCGGGCGGGCGATCGACTCGGCATGGTTTCGGCCGCGGACGAGGCGGCGGCGCCAGTGCATCGGCATCGGGACGATCAACTCCGCGCGGCGCAGTTCCATTCCCAGCACGCCCACCGCCTCGGCCGCGATGTGGCGCCCCAGGTAGTCGAGGCGGTGGTGCTTCAGTCCCAGGATCACCTGGTCGATCGGCGACCGGTACGCCCAGAGCCAGAAGAAGGCGTCGCAGCCCTCCAGCCGGTCACCGGCCGCGGCGCCGCGCGGAGGCGGCTCAAGCAGGCGGCGGCAGTCCGGGCACAGGCTGAGCTGCCGCTGGGCCGGAGCGGAGCAGGCGAGACAGACCCGGGGCAGGAGCAGGTGAAGGGCGAACGCAAGGAGCCGCCGCGCGCAGTTCGTGGCGCTCCGGCCGAGGCGGAGCGCCGCGGCCCGGGCCAGCCGCGAACCTGTCCGTGCGCCCGTCATCGGGCGCACGGAAGGACGTTTTGGCGCCGAGATCCGTAGAACGAGGTAGGCAATCTTCCGGTGGGTGGGCCGTTCTGGGTCATTCCTGCCGACAAGGACGGATTTCGCCCGCCCTTTTGGGGTGCTGGGTGTTGTGGGGTGCTGGTTGCTAGAGTCCCGGCGCGCCTATAAGGAGATTCACTTGACCGCATCGGATCCTCAGTCCCGTCCCGGGCGCGTGCGCCAGTGGGCGCCGCGACGCGCTTGCCGCCCCGTCGTCCTGTTGCTGGCGACGGTCCTCCTGCTGCTCGCCGGCGTGGGCACGGTCGCAGCCCAGGAGCGGTACAGCTACACCGTCACGCTCAGCCCGACGATCGGCGGCAGTTTCAGCGAGGGAACCGACAACGGAGGCGTCCAGGCCGCGTTCTCCTGGCGCACGCAGCCGCGCACCGCGGTCGGGATTCGTCTCGGCAGCATCGGTCTCAGCGACGATCAGGTGGGCTCTTTTTTGAGCCCGACCTTCCGCTACGTGACGATCGCGGGCGAGTACCGCTTCCAGGAGCTCTACTACCAGTCCGGTGTGTTCTTCGGCCTCGGCCTCTACCAGCTCGGCAACGGCGTGGACTCGGAGGAGGGCGCCGGCCTGACGCTCGGCGTCTCCGGCGACTTCCCGATCAACGAGCGTCTGTCGGTGATCGTGGAGCTCTCGGGCCACTACGCGGACATCGATGCCGCCGGCACCTACGCCGCCGTCCACGCGGGCGTGGCGTACCAGTTCTAGGAGCGTTCCAGGAGCCAAGGGCCGGGCGGATCGTCGCCCCGATTGGCAGCTTGCGCCGGAGACTGCTGCCAACTGATATGTTCGCCGCTGTCATGCCTCTCTACGAGTACCAGTGCAGGGAGTGCGAGGCCACGCTGGAGGCGATCCAGGCGTTCGCCGCGCCGCCGCTTGAGGAGTGTCCGGAGTGCGGCCGGAGCAGCCTGAAGAAGCTGCTCTCCGCGCCCGCAATCCAGTTCAAGGGCAGCGGCTGGTACGTGAACGACTACGCCCGCAAGGACAAGAGTGCGGCCGGGGAAGCCAAGTCCGACGGCGCTGCGGCGAGCGGCAACGGCTCGGGCAGCAACGGCAAGTCCGAGGCGAAGGAGTCGTCCTCGGACTCGGGCAAGAAGGCCGGCGCCTCGACCTCCTCCGCGAAGAGCGACGGTTCCAAGGCCGCCGCGGCCTCGTAGCGGCGTCCGGCGCGCCGTCCTCCAAAGCTGCCGGGCGTTGCTGGCGCCGTGGCGGAAGCGCATGGGAATCGAACCCACCCCCGGTGACGCATTACGCCCCGGACCAGCGACTTGTGAAGACGCCGGTGGCGGAAGCGCATGGGAATCGAACCCACCCCCGGTGACGCATCACGCCCCGGACAACGGTTTTGAAGACCGCAGGAGGCACCAGCCCCCGAGCGCTTCCGCCGGGCAGCATATCCTCCGCCCACCGGTTCAGCGCCGGACTCCACGACCGAAACAGGAGCGCAACGATGAGGATCCTGACCGCCAACCCACTGCCCCGCGTGCCGGCGCTCGGTCTGACGCTCCTGCTTCTGGCCTGCGGCCCCGACGCGCCCGCCCAGGGAAACGCCGGCGCCGAGGAGGGAGCGCGGGCCGTCGAGCTGTCGGCGCCGGTCGGCGCCAACGGCATCTCGATCGCACTGCCGGCGGCGTGGAACCGGGTCGAACCCCGATCGCAAATGCGCATGCTGGAGGCGGAGATTCCCGGTTCGAGCGGTTCGGGCGAGATCTCGATGTACTACTTCGGGCCCGGCGGCGGCGGCGGCGCGGCGGCGAACGTCGAACGCTGGAAGAGCCAGGTCGTCCTCGAAGCCGGCGCGCCCGAGCCCATCACCCAGAGCCGGGAGAGCAATGGCGTCCGCCGCATCTGGATCGAGCTCGAGGGCACGGTCAAGGCGAGCACGATCGGGAGCTTCCCGACCACGGACCAGCCGAACTTCGCGCTCTACGGCGCGGTCATCGAAGCGCCCGGCGGCCCCTGGTTCCTGCGCGCCGTCGGGCCCGCCGCGACGATGCGAGAGCAGCGTCAGGCGTTCCTGGCGATGCTCGACAGCGCCAGCCCGGAGGGCTGAGGGCGGCTGCGGCTTCAGGCCGACCGGAATGGTGGAGCCGATGGGAATCGAACCCACGACCTCTTGAATGCCATTCAAGCGCTCTCCCAACTGAGCTACGGCCCCACGGTTCGGCGGCGCGCGAGTGTAGCAGCAGGCTACGGGCCTGTTAGCCGGTAGCCTGGCCGCTTGCGATGAGCGGATGCCGGCGTTGCGGCCACTCCAACAACGGCAGCACCTCGCACCACTCGCCGGCAGCGGCCGGGGCACTGAACTTCTGCACCCGCACGAGGCCGGCGCCGGCGCCGTAGGCGACCAGGTCGTGGGAACCGAGCGGCGGCCGGGGGTCGGCCAGCACCATCCCTGACTCGATCCGGAGCCGGCAGGGCAGGAAACGGTCTCGCCACTTCGCGCCCGGCAGCTCGCCCTCGAGCCGTGCCCGCAGCGCGCCCTGCCAGAAGCCGTCGTCCCCTCCGGTCATGCGCCGCAACAGCGGCCGCACAAGCAGCCAGTACGTGACCATGGCCGAGGCGGGGTTGCCGGGCAGACCGAACACCCATCCCCGATCGTGGCGGGCGGCCACCAGGGGTTTGCCGGGCTGGATCGCGACCGCGTCGAACAGGATGCGGCAGCCGAGACCGGTGTTGCCCAGGACCTGCTCGACGAAGTCGAACTCACCCATGGAGACGCCGCCGGAGATCAGCAGCACGTCCGATTCCAGGCCGCGCTCGGCCTTGGCTTGCAGTTCGGCGGGATCGTCCCGCGCAATGCCGAGCGAGCGGGCCTCGATGCCGAGTTGCGAGAGCGCGGCCCGGAGGAAGTCCCGGTGCGAATCGCGGAGTTGCCCCGGACCGGGGTCCGCCTCGGCCGGCACGACCTCATCGCCGGTCGAGAGCGTGGCGACCGTCGGCCGGCGGTAGACCGGCGCTTCGTGGATGCCGTGGGTCGCCAGCACGCCCGCTCCGCCGGGTGTCAGCAGTTCCCCCGCTGCCAGCAGCAGCCCGCCGGACGCGGTGACCTCGGCCTGCCGGCGGATGTGGCTGTCTGCCGGCGCCGGTTCCACGATGCGGACCGCGCCCGTCGGGTCGTCCGTGCCATCGTCGGCCTCGAACTCGGTCTGCTCGATCGGGATCACCCGGTCCGCCCCGGCCGGCACGGGCGCTCCGGTCATGATCCGCATGGCTGCGCCGCGTCGAAGTTCCGCTCCCGGCGGGTCGCCCGCGGCGACGATTCCCTCGACCGGCAGGAGGGTTCCGGGCTCGACGTCCGCGCCGAGGGCGAAGCCGTCCATCGCGGAGACATCGTGGGCGGGAACGTCCACGGTCGCGGTCAGGTCTTCGGCCAGAACGCGGCCGATCGCGTCGGCGCGGGAGACTCGCTCGCCTTCGAGCGTCTGCGCCTGCGCGGCGATGGCGGTCCAGGCGTCCTCGGGCGACAACATGGCGCTCTTGTTATCCGAGCGGCCGCGGCGCCCTCAATGGCGGCCGCGGCCCATGAAGCCGGCCCAGTTCACGGTGCTGACTTGCCACCTCCCGCTCGGGGTCGGTGGCGAAGCGCCCAGACGCCGCGCACGACCGGCTCGTACCAGAATCCCCATAGGCAGTGAGGAGGAAGATCAATAGGAGATGATCTCGGCGATGCGGTGGTTCTGAATCTGGCGCCGGATGACCTCAGAGGAAACGAGGAACTCATGGGCGAAATCATCAATCTGTTCGCTATCCACGCGCTGGGTGTTGATTCGACTATCTAGCGAAGCGGAGGGAGCAAGAAACTCCGCTGCGAATGCCCGCGCCCGCGCCTGAGAGTCGGTTGCCACCGCACTGAGCAGGCTGAACTCGGCTGTAGGCCGTCCGAGGAAATCACCGAGTGCCCGAGCTTGGAGGAACCGAGTGCCTGTCTGTCGGCGTCGTGCTATTACGCATTGAGGAGTATCGGCTCCAACGAGTCCATGAAGTCGCGCAGTCGGTACTTCTCTTGACTCGTAAGGGATGGCCAGTGGGCCGTTGTCAAGGTCGATGGAGCCACCATTGGCCCCGATCCTTTCTCGTACTGCGCGCGCCGTCTCGTAGCCCCAAGTCCACGGTTCAGGACCGAAAGTCGGCAGTTGCAACCCTTGGCGGATTCTTGGCCACTCGCTGCTTCTCTGCACTGCTTGGACGGTCCTCCTGGCATCCTCCAGCCAGTTGGTGATGGATGTCAACTCCAAGCCCTTGGCTACGGCTAGTGCATCCTCTCGAACAGACGCGTCCGTACCGTTCCAGAAGCCTATGATGAGTTCCGCGACGTGATCTTCCACGTCAAAGGGGTCAACTCCGAAGAGCGCAGCAGCTCGACTGAATTCGAGTTCGCTGTCGTCAAGGTTGTTGATGGCGCTCCAGTTGCGGCTAAGGTCTTCGGCGGCAACCGCAGTTTCGGCATCTTCCTGGAGCCGGTTCAGCACGGCATCAATAAGTTTGCGGAACTCGGCTTCAAGCTCCTCTCGTTCGACTACTAGGCTTCCCTCTTGGAGGAAAGCGACTTGGGCGTACTGTAGGTCACTCCGAACCCACCTCAGTTGCATTCGGGTTTCCGAAGCGGGAGTGATGGTGAGTTCGGGCAATGCGAATCCACTTCCGGCCCAAGCCAGATTGTGTCGGGACGCGAACTCCGGATCCTGCCCTTCCATGTCTGCGACTTCGTACCGAATGTGGCACCAGTTGGCAACCAACCAGTCGGCAATGTTGAATAGCGGGATGATGACCGATTCCCGGTAGGTGTTGGTCAGGCGGTCAACGACTGCCGTGATTGCTGTCTTGTCCGCCGTGATGCGGAGTTCAGCCATAGTGAGCTCAGAGAGCCTGTCGGGTGACGAACCTGGATCGAACCAGTCAAACTCGAAGCGCACGGTCATGGGAGTCCTCGTACTCCCTCGTTTCGCTCCAAGGGGTATCCGTGGTACTCGCCCGAACCAGGTGATCCTTGGCGAGCTTCAAAGATGATCTCGCCTTCGCGGCGCCAGGCGTATCTCGGGTAACCGGCTTCCCATGCACCGGTATTGCCGGAGCGGATGGCATCTCGTAGCCACAGCTCGACAAGGTCGGGGCGCTCGGTCAAGTGGACAGGACAGAGCGAGGCCGTGGGGCGAGATCGTGGCGGTCCTGCAGGCGTTGGAATGCTCCGGTGGTAGGGACTTTCAACGTACTTACAGGACTCGGCGACTCGTGCCAAGTCCTTGCCTTTTGGTGCGGGCTTCACCTTGCGCGCCCTCACGCTACCGCGCTGAAATCTCGGTGGTCTCAAGGTCTCGCCTTTGAGGAATCGGAGAGTGGTCTCCGAGCATCAAGCAACGCATGGGGACGGCTTCGCCTTGCGGGCGCTCGGTCTCGTTGGCCGTGCGGCGATTATAGACCGGCTACGCAGCCTTGCCCGTCAGGCTCTTGTAGGTGAGTCGTCGGCCGATCATCCCGATGAAGAGGAGCGTCATCTGTTCGATCGTGTCCAGCTCGCGAACGTTCTGGCGCTTTGTTCTTGCGTCGCCATTTTCGCTGAGGACGGTGCACTATAGGTTCGTACCGTCGGCTAGGGGCGCTCGTTGACACGGAGGCATCACCCGATCTGCGTCAAAGCCGAGTACATCGGCAGGTACATCGAGATCACGATGGCGCCGATGATGATGCCGAGGACGCTGATCAGCGCGGGTTCGAGGAGCTTCATCATGCTGTCGACGTCGTTGTCGACCTCCTCCTCGTAGAAGTCGGCGATGCGGGTGAGCATGGGGCTCAGGGTGCCGGTCTGCTCGCCGACGTAGACGATCTGGCAGAGCATGGCGGGGAAGATTTTCGCGTGGCGCAGCGACTGGTTGATCGGACGGCCCTGTTCGACTTCCCGGCGCACCTTGCGGAGGGCGCCTGCGACCACGACGTTGCCGGCGGCGTCGGCGGCAATGGACAGCGCGCTCAGGATCGGAATGCCCGAGGAGAGCAGGATGGACAGGGTGCGGCAGATGCGTCCGGTGGCGATCCGCAGCATGAGCTTGCCGACGACGGGCAGCCGCAGCAGCAGACGGTCGGCCGCCTCCCGGCCCCGCCGCGTACGGAGCAGCCGGTTCGCGGCAAACCCGGCCGCAGCGGCGAGCGCGAGCAACACGAGCACGTAGGCGCCGATGAACTCGCTGACGCCGACCACGAGCCGGGTCAGGAGCGGCAGGTCGCCGCCGATGTCGTCGAAGAGGTGCTGGAACACCGGGATCACCTTCCACAGGATCAGGAACACGACCGCGGTGGCAACGGTGAGGATGGCGGCCGGATAGGTCAGGGCGGAACGCACCTGGTTGCGTAGCTTGGCGACCTTCTCGATGTGGCTCGCCAGCCGATCCATCACCGTGTTCAGAGCGCCGCTGGCCTCGCCCGACGCGACCAGGTTGACGTAGAGATCGCCGAAGACGCGCGGCCGGCTCTTCATTGCGTCGGCCAGGCCGGCGCCCGCTTCGACTTCCGAGCGGACCTCGAGCAGGATCGAGCGCAGGCCCGGGTGCTGGCCCTCGACGCTGAGGATCTCGAGGCTCTGGAGCAGGGGCAGGCCGGCGTCGAGCAGCACCGCGAACTGGCGGCTGAAGACGGCGAGCGTCTTCGGGCCGACGCGCTGGCCCGGCCGCCACCAGGCCGGGCGGCGAGCCTTCGGGGGTGCGTCCTCGTCGACCTTCGGGTCCGGTACGAGGGGCTCGTCGTCGTCGAGCCAGCGCGGGAGCATCGGTCAATCTCTCCGGGAGGTTGCAGCCCGCGCCCGGGAAGCGGGCGAAGCGTGGCGTACGCCCGCGCGGCGCCCCGTGCCGTTCCCGCCGCGCCGCCGGGTTCGTCTATTCGGGCTGGGCTTCGTCCGCCGGCGGCTCGGGGATGGCCACTTCCGTTTCCCCGAGCAGCACCAACAACTGCGTAATGCGCCCGCGGCTGTCGCCGTCGTCGCCGGCCGGGTGCTGGGAGACCAGGGTGACGAGCCGGTTCTCCAGCGGATGCAGCATGAACAGCCGGATCTGCTGCTGGGTGACGGCGTCGTCGCCCAGGAAGCGTCCTCGGGTGTACCGGGCCGGCCCGAGCGGACCGATAATCTGCCGGCCCGCGAGGTGGACGCCTTCCGGCATCCCCTCGTAGAACGGCTTGTGGCCCTTCGCCACGTCGTCGATCTCGATGCCGAAATCGCTGGGCTCGCCGACTTCCAGCCAGATGCTGCCCGGCGGCCCGGCGGGCGTCTCCGTGGTCTCGAGTAGTTCGCAGGCGAGCTCGAACGGTAGCTCGCTCGGCTCGACGTGGGTGCAGCCGTCCGGCAGGGCGTTGAAGGCGAGCGCCTCCTCCTCCAGGACGATCCGCACCGGACCGGTTTCCTCCGGTTCCGCCGCGCTCTGACAGCCGATGAGTACAGTCGAGACACCTGTACAGACCAAGACGAAAACAGCGGTGCGGAACGCGGTGCCGAGGGGCCCGCGGCCCGGCGCAGCAGGGGTCAGGTGGCGCCTGAACATGGCGGGGACAGTACCATGCGGACCACCGCCAAACCCTGCTGCGGGGTGGTGAATGACCTACGGAGGAAGTCACGGTGGATAGACCGATCGCACGCGTTCTCAACTTGATCGACGACGGCGAACAACGCCTGTGGAACCTGACGCCGGACGAGGCCCGGAAACGGCTGCTGCGCGGCCCCGAGGCGGTCCTGGGCATCGACGGGTCGTTCGCGCTCGCCGCCCGCCGGGGAGTGGACATCGTCATGGCCCGCAGTCTCGACCGGCCGATGCGCTACTTCCTGGCCAAGGAGTCCTCCGGGCCGATGCTGGTCATCGCCCAGCGCATCGACGAGATCAGGGACTGTCTCGCTGGCGAGGGGTATCTCGACCAGTTCCACCCCACCTACACGCGGATGGTCCCGGCGCACCACGCCACGACGCTGCGCCTGATCGGCTGCCCCGACCCTAACCCGACCCACGAGCGCTTCTTCGATCCGCCGCGCGGCACGTTGCCGCCGGATCTCGACCTGATCGGCGAGCGCTACGTCGAGGCCCTGATGTTCGAGCTCCGCGGCTGGCTGGCCGCCATGCCGCCGGAGCGGGCGCGGGCGCCGATCGGGGTCTGCTTCTCCGGCGGCATCGACAGCGGCGCCGTGCTGGTGGCGCTCAACCACGCTTTGCTCGAGGGCGGTTCGAGCGCCGCCCGGCTCAAGGCGTTCACGCTCCGGGTCGGTGACGGCGCCGGCGACGCCGCCCAGGCGCGCGAGTTCCTTCGGCGCGTGGACCTCGAGATGCTGGGCGAGGAGATCGCGGCCGGCGCCGAGGCGGTCGATCCGCTGCGGGCGGTCGAGGTGATCGAGGACTACAAGCCGCTCGACGTCGAGTGCGCCGCCGTCGGCCTGGCCCTGCTGCGCGGCATTCGGGCGCGCTATCCGGACTGGCGGCTCCTGGTGGACGGCGACGGTGGCGACGAGAACCTGAAGGACTACCCGCTGGAGGAGAACCACGAGCTGACGATCACCAGCGTCGTGGGCAACTCGATGCTCTACCAGGAGGGTTGGGGCATAGGCATGATCAAGCACTCCCAGACCTACTCGGGCGGCCTGGGGCGGGCCACCGTCCGCACCCACGCGCCAGCCCGGCTGCTCGGCTTCGAAGGCTTCAGTCCCTTCACCCGGCCGTCCGTGATCGCGGTGGCCGAGGCGATCCCGTTCGACACGCTGGTCGGCAGCTCGCACGAGACCCTGTACGAGCTCAAGGGCGAAGTCGTGCGGCGGGGCATGAAGCGGGTGCTCGGCATCGACTTCCCGGTCTTCCCCAAGCGCCGCTTCCAGGAGGGCGCGGCGTCGGAGGACGTGTTCGCCGCCGCCTTCGACCGTCCGCCCGAGCAGTACCGCCGCCACTTCCAGTCGCTCTACGGGTAGCGGTTCCGGCTGGACCGGGGAGCGGGAATGGGAAAGGGGTCCGACGAGGCGCCGGGATTCGATCCGGCCGCCGTTCGGGCGCTTCGTCCGCCGAAGCCGGTGCTCGACCCCTGGCGGCCCCAGGGCGTGACGGTCGAGCTGGAGCGAGAGCCCGACGGTGCGCTCCGTGGGTCGGCGACCGTGTTCCTGACCGGGGCCGAGTGCCCGTTCACCTGCGTGTTCTGCGACCTGTGGCGGTACACCGCCTCTGGACCGACGCCGGAGGGAGCGCTGCCGGCGCAGTTGCGATCGGCCCTGGAACGGCTTCCCGGTCTTCTCAGTGAGGCCGGTCTCGACCGCTGCGACCGGCTCAAGCTCTACAACGCGAGCAACTTCTTCGAGCCGCGCGCGGTGCCGGAGGCGGACCTGGAACCGATCGCGCGGCTTGCCGACGGCTTCGATCGGGTAGTCGTCGAGTGCCATCCGCGCCTCGTGGACGGCCGGGTGCGGCGCTTCGCCGACCGGCTCGAAGGTCGGCTGGAGGTGGCGATGGGCCTGGAGACGGTGCACCCGCAAGCCCTGCCGCGGCTCGGCAAGCAGTTGACGCTGGACCAGTTCGACCGGGCCGCGGCGCGTCTGCTCGAGGAGGGCATCGACCTGCGGGCGTTCGTGCTCGTGGGCGTGCCGTTCGTGCCGGCGGAGGAGCAGGCGCAGTGGGCTGCCGCGAGTGTGCGACACGCGGCGAGGGCCGGCGCCCGGTCGGTGGCGCTGATTCCGGTGCGGGGCGGCAACGGGGAACTGGAGCGGCTCGAGCGGCTCGGCTGGTTCGAGCCTCCCGACCTGGCCCTGGTGGGGGAGTCGCTGGCGTGCGGGCTCGAGACGGTCGCTCGGAGGGCGGCGGTGCAGGTCGACCCCTGGGATCTCGACCGCATCGCTTCGACCTGCGGCGCCTGCCGGGCCTCCCGCATCCAGGCGATCCGGGAGATGAACCGCACCGGCGAACCGCGGCGGACGGCGTGCGATGACTGCGGCGACTAGCGCGGCAGAACGCCGCGAGATCGTGATCGCCGGCGGGGGGTTCGCCGGGTCCATCCTGGCGCGAGCACTCCATGCCGACGGCCGCGACGTGCTGCTGCTCGAGCGCGGCCGCCACCCGCGGTTCGCGCTCGGCGAGTCGTCCACGCCGCTGGCCAACCTGGCCCTGGAGCGGCTGGCGGTCCACTACCGCTTTGAGGATCTGTGGACGCTGGCCGCCCACGGCCGCTGGCGGCGCGGGCTGCCCGAGGTCGGCGGGGGATTGAAGCGGGGCTTCTGCTTCTACTCCCACCGTCCGGGCCAGGCCTTCATGCCGGATGCCGCCGGCGGTCGCCGCCTGGTCGTCGCCGCGTCGCCGGACGACGATGCCGCCGACAACCAGTGGCTGCGCGCGGATGTGGACCGCTTCCTGTTCGAGCGCGCCCGGGCCGAGGGCGTGGACTGCCGGGAGGAAACGGCGGTCGAGGTGGTCTCGACGCCGGACGGCCCGCGAGGGGGACCGGTCCGGATCCGGGCCGGCGGCCGCGTCGTCGAGGCCGGCCTCCTGGTCGACGCGACCGGCGGATCGCCACTCGCCGAACAGTTGGGCGCCTGCTCGCTGCCGCCGCGGCTGCAGACGACCCTGGTGTACTCGCATTTCGACGGCATCGCTCCCTTCGACCGCGGCGACGACTGGCCGGATTCGCCCTTTGGCGAGCGCTGGAGCGCCGCCCACCACCTGCTGGAGGAGGGTTGGATGTACCAGCTCCGCTTCGACGACGGTTCGGTGAGCGCCGGCGTCCTGCTCCCCGAGGACCGGCCCGCGGCCGCCGGCGCCCTCGAGCTCCTGGCCGCCGCCGGCTCAGGGGATCGCGCCGCCGCCGGTTCCGCCTTCGCCTCCCTGCTCGATCGCTACCCGTCGCTGTCGCGCCAGTTCGCCGAGCACCAGCCTCTACGGGACTTGGAGTCGCGCTCCGGCGTTGCCTACCGCCGCGACCGGGCCGTGGGTCCGGGCTGGCTGCTTCTGCCCCACAGTTACGCCTTCGCCGACCCCATGTTCTCGACCGGCATCGCCTGGAGCCTGCTCGCCGTCGAGCGGATCGCCGGCCTCTGCAGCGGCGGTTTGCCCGCGGCGGGCGATCTCGACCGCTACGGCCGGCTGCTGGCCGTCGAGGCGGACCACATCGACCGGCTGCTGGCCGCCGCCTACCGCCTGATGCCGGGCATGGAGCGCTTCACTGCCGCCGCGATGGCCTACTTCGCGGCTGCGAGCTTCGACGAACTGCGCCAGCGGCTGCTCGACCCTCCGAACGAGGGCTGGTGCTGGCAGGGCTTCCTGGGCGCCGATGACGCGCTCCGCCGCGGGCTGTTCGAGGAACTCGACGAGCGCTCGGCCAACCCCGCGGCGGCCCGGAAGCTGACGGACTGGATCGGGCCCGCGATCGAACCCCGCAACCTGATCGGCCTAGACGACCCGCGTCGCCGCAACGTCTACCCGGTCGACCTGGCGGGCATGGAGCGGCGACAGGAACAGATCGCGGCCGGTCTCGAAGTGGCGCCGGCGGAGCTCCGGCGGCGCTGGTCTCGGTTGCGGAGTCCGGACCGGATGCCGGGCTAGGAGACTGCGCGGCAGAACGATCCGACCTGGGAACCCGTGTGGCGCGACCCGCGCCACACGCGAACCACTCCGTGGGCCCGTCATCGGGCGCACGGATGGCACGCGGGCATCCTGCCCGCATCCGGCGCGAAGCGCCGGCCTCCGGTAGTTCTGCCGGGCTAGCGCGGTAGCGACTCTCTACCGCCTCAGGGAGGTCCGATCAGCTCGTTCACCGAGCTCTCGAAGCCGGTCTCGGGCCGGTCCCGCCGCAGTCGGCGGGCGGCGAGGCCTTCGACGATGCGCCGCGGCTGGATCGAGCGCAGCCGCAATCGGTGGGCATCGAGCAGGTCGGCGGAGAGGGCCAGGGCGGCGGCGCGGTCGCTGCGGTCTTCCAGGGCGCCGGCCGCTTCCGCCAGCGCGGCGGCGATCCGCGTCCAGCCCCGGCGCGCCCGAATGTCCTCGAAGCCCCCTCCTTCGAGCAGGCGTTCGGCCAGGGCCGAGACCCACAGAGCGAAGGCGTCATCGGCCGGACGCTGGCGCCACAGGTCGACCAGGTCGGAGGCCAGTTCCTCGTCGGCGCCGGCGCCCGCGGCATCGCCGGCGCCGAGGTAGACGGTCAGCGACCGGCTGCGCAGGGTGGGCAGCAGCTCGCTGGCCGACGAGGCCAGCAGCAGGAAGTTCCTGGGCGACCTGTCGGCCGGCTCCTCGAGGGTCTTGAGCAGCACGTTCGCTCCCGCCGGATGCAGGGCCTCCGCTTCGACGATGACGAACACCTGGCCCCGGGCCTCGAACGGCGACACCTGGGCCGTCTGCAAGAGGGCTCTGACCTTGTCCACGGGGATGACCGTCTCTCTCTTCTTCGGATCGCGGCGCACAAACACGAAGTCGGGATGGAAGACGCCGTCGTCCTCGATGTCGATCCGCCGGCAGTGTCGGCACTCGCCGCAGGGCCGTGCTGCCGGCGCCCGTTCGCACAGCAGCGCCCGGGCGATCTCGCAGGCGAGGTCGAGCCGATGCGTCGCCTCGCCCCCGTGGAGGATCACCGAGGCGTACAGCCGGCCCGCGGCAGCAAGCCCTGGCAGTTGCGCCGCGGCCCGGCTCATGCGCCGGCCGCCCTGTCACGCTGCGGTGGATCGAGGATGTCGCCCAGCGCCTCCTCGACTGCCCCCGCCACCGTTTCGATCGGCGCCGCCGCGTCGATGACGCGGAAGCGCGCCGGTTCGCCCGCGATCCGCTCCCGGAACGCGGCATGGACGCGGCGGTAGAAGGCCAGGCTCTCCCGGTCGATGCGGTCGGCGGCACGGCCGCGCCGCCGCCGCTGCGCCTCCTCGGGCGGCAGGTCGAAGAAGAGGGTGCGGTCGGGCGCGCGGCAGCCGGTGGCGAGCCGGTCCGCCTCGGCGATCGACTCCGGCTGTACGCCCCGGCCGCCGCCCTGGTAGGCGTAGGTGGAATCCGTGAAGCGGTCGCACAGAACGACGGCGCCGGCGGCCAGGGCCGGCTCGATGACTTCGATCAGGTGCTGGCGACGGCTGGCGAACACCAGCATCAGCTCGACCACACCGTCGACCTGCGCCGCCTCCCTTCTCAGGAACAGCTCGCGCAACAGGTCGGCGAAGGGCGTGCCGCCCGGCTCCCGGGTGACTACGTGGGCGACCCCACGCCGTTCGAG
The DNA here is from genome assembly GCA_965247095.1 of Candidatus Multivorans sp. GTDB lineage: Bacteria > Acidobacteriota > Thermoanaerobaculia > Multivoradales > Multivoraceae > Multivorans. The sequence continues at coordinate 3,579,516 of OZ251997.1, forward strand.
CCGCGCCGCCACGCGTTCGAGCTGCGTCGATTTGCCGCTGCCGTCGAGACCCTCGAAGGTGATGAACCGCCCGGTCATCCGGCCGCCATGCTAGCGCCGACACTCCGGTAGAGTGAGCCGCTGAGGAGGCGACGTTGAACACAGAGAATTCAGCACCGAAGAATCGGCCTGCCTGGAGAGTCCACGCGGCGCTCTACGCGGTCCTGGTGGCGGTGATCGCGGTCCTGGTTCTGCGGCCCGAATCCGGGGTCTCGGCCCAGGAGGAGCCCTTGCAGGACCAGGCTGCGGCGCGGCTCGACGGCGTGGACATCGGCCATGGCGAGGCGCTGGATCGGGCGGCCGCGCAGTTGGACCAGTTGGAGCAGCAGCGCATCCAGTGCGACCTGCAGGTCAACTCCGAGCGGCACAGCCTGATCGAGCGGACGCTCGAGGGAATCGTGCGCGACCGCCTGGTTGTTGCCGGCGCCGAGAGCGAGGGTCTGGCGCCCGAAGTCTGGCGGGAGGCGGAGATGGAGCGCCTCCAGGCCGAGCTGTCGGACGAGGACATCGACGCCTTCTTTACCGAGAACCAAGGCCGCATCCGGGGTGAGCGGGAGGAACTCGAACCGCAGGTCCGGGTGTACCTGGCCCAGCAGCGGTTCGTGGAGTTTCTCGAGGACGGGCACGAGATCGAGTACCTCCTCGAGCCGTACCGCGTCGAGGTCGATCCCGGGACCGGGCCGGCACGGGGCGAGGCCGAGGCGCCGGTGACGATCGTGGAGTGGTCGGACTTCGAGTGCCCGTATTGCAAGCGGGTTCTGCCAACCCTGGAACAGATCTTCGAGGAATACCCGACGGAGGTGCGCTTGGTGTTCCGTCACTTCCCGCTGCACGCGATCCATCCCAACGCCCAGGCCGCGGCCGAGGCCGCGGTGTGCGCCCAGGACCAGGGCGCCTTCTGGGAGCTGCACGACCTGATGTTCGAGGAGCAAGGCGCGCTTGGTGTGGACGACCTCAAGGACAAGGCGGAGCGGGCCGGCCTCGACGCGGAGGCCTTCGCGGGCTGCATGGAGGCCGAGGACACGCCGGATCGCGTGGAGGCCGACCGGCAGGCCGGGATCCTGGCCGGGGTCAACGGTACGCCGGCGCTATTCGTGAACGGCCGGCCGCTCGCGGGGGCGGTCGCCTATGAGGATCTGGCCGGCGTGGTCGAGGACGAGCTCGAGCGGGCGGGTGGCTAGGGGCGCCGATCCGAGCGTTCCGGTCTTCGTGCCCTATAGGCCGCCTCGCGTCGAGCCCGGGGAAATGGAGTGCCGGGCGGACCGGATCTTCGAGGAGTTCGACCGTCGGCGGAGCGTTCGCTTCTTCACCGACGAGCCGGTGCCCCGCCGGCTGATCGAACGGGCGATCGAGGCCGCGTCGACCGCGCCGTCGGGGGCGCATCGCCAGCCGTGGCGGTTCGTGGCGGTCAGCGACGCCGGGATCAAGGCACGGATCCGGGAGGCGGCGGAGGCCGAAGAGAAGCACAGCTATCTCGGTGGGCGCATGCCGGACGAGTGGCTGGAGGCGCTCAAGCCGCTGGGCACGGACTGGCGGAAACCGTTCCTGACCACGGTGCCCTGGATCGTCGTCGTGTTCGCCGAACTCTTCGGCTTCGACGAGCAGGGGGCGAAGCGGAAGAACTACTACGTCAAGGAGAGCGTCGGCATGGCCTGCGGCCTCTTCATCGCCGCCCTGCACGGGATGGGACTCGCCACCCTGACCCACACGCCGAGCCCGATGGCGTTCCTGAGCGAGATCCTCGAGCGGCCGCCGAACGAGAAGCCGTACATCCTGTTTCCGGTCGGCTACCCGGCGCCGGACTGCGAGGTGCCCGACCTGCGGCGCAAGGCGCTGTCCGAAGTGGCGGTGTGGCACCCGGGTGGCGGCGGCGACTGAGCGGCGACAGCATGATGGTCTCATCCTGGCCGGCGGTGTCGGCTCGCGGTTCTGGCCGGTGAGCAGGACATGATCGGTCTCATCCTGGCCGGCGGCGTAGGCTCCCGCTTCTGGCCGGTGAGCAGAAGGCGCCGCCCGAAGCAACTCCTCGATCTGCTCGGGGGCGGCGCCCTGGTGGCCGCCACCGCACGCCGGATCGAGCCGCTCTGCGGCGCGGACGGGATCTGGGTCTGCACCACGGAGGAGCTGGCGCCCGCGGTCGCGGCCGAGCTGCCGGGGCTTGCGGCGTCACGCATCCTGGGCGAGCCGAGCGGCCGCAACACGGCGCCGGCGATCGGCTGGGCGGTGTGTTCGATGCCGGTGGACGTACGGGAGGACGTGATCGCGGTGTTTCCGTCCGACCACTGGGTCGCCGACGAGGAGGCGTTCCGCCTGGCGATTCGCCGGGGTGTGGAGGCGATCGAGCGCGGCGATCACGAGGTGGTCACCGTCGGCGTGGCGCCCGTGTGGCCCGAAACCGGCTACGGCTACCTGGAAGTTGCGGCGTCAGGGTCCCTGGGCAGCGTGGAGCGGGTGGTGCGGTTCACCGAGAAGCCGGACGCGGAGACGGCGGCCCGCTTCAAAGCCTCCGGCCTCCACTTCTGGAACGCCGGGATCTTCCTGTTCCGGGGTTCCGTTCTGCTCGATCTCTACCGCCGGCACCTGCCCGAGCTGGCCGCCGGCCTCGAGCGTCTGGCGGCGGAGGGCGTCGACCCGGAGCGCCGGCGTGCGATCTACGCCGGGTTGGAGTCGGTGTCGATCGACTACGGACTGATGGAGCGGTTGTCCTCGATCGGCTCTGTCGTCGCCGATTGCGGTTGGAACGACCTCGGCTCCTGGGCGTCTCTGGCGGAGGCGTTGCCGGCGGACAGCGATGGCAACCGGACGGTGGGCGACGCTTTCGCCGTCGATGCCCGCGACAACCTCCTGTTCGCCGACGCCGGCACCGTGGCGGCGATCGGCGTCGAGGGTCTGGCCATAGTCAGGACCGGCGACGCCGTGCTCGTCGTGCCGCGGGAGCGGGCGCAGGACGTGCGGCTTATTGTGGAGCAGTTGCAGGCCCTCGGCCGCCGGGAACTGCTCTGAGCGCACTTCCCATCGTGGTCTGGGGCGGACCCGGCGCGCCGGCAACACAAGGCGCCGGCGCCGGGTTGCGCGACCTCGCGTCGTGCCGGTCCGAGTTGCTGGCGGCGCTTGAGGAGCGCTCGGACTGGGAGGTCGAACTCGGCTTCGGCAAGGGCCGGTTCCTGCTCGCGTCGGCCGCCGCCGAGCCCGGCCGTCCCTTCCTGGGCGTCGAGATCGTTTCGAAGTACTTCCGGCTGGCGGCGCGGCGGGCAGCAGCGCGAGGTCTCGGGAACCTCACCCTGCTCCGCGGCGAGGCGCTCTACCTGATCTCGACCCTGTTGCCCGGGGCGATGGCGCGCACCGTCCACATCTACTTCCCCGACCCGTGGCCCAAGAGCCGGCACCACCGCCGCCGGCTGCTCGACCCGCGCACCGTCGATCTTGTGCTGTCGCTGCTCGAGCCGTCCTCGGGACGGTTGTGCTTCGCCACCGACCACCTCGAGTACGGCGAGGCGGTGGTGGAGACGCTGGAGGTTCATCCGGCGGTCGAGGTCGAGCGTCTGCCCGGCGGCTGGCCCGAGGGGCCGCGCACGAACTACGAGGCGAAGTTCGAGGCGGAGGGCCGGCCCATCGTGCGGCTGGTGGCGCGGCTTCGGCCCGGCGCTGCCAGCCTGCTTCATCCGGGCGGCCGGGCGGCCATCATGGTCGCGCCGGCCGCGGCGGATCAGCTCGAGAGCGCGAGCCGCACCTCGTCGTAGACGGCGTCGCTGCAGTAAACCCGGTAGCGATCAATCCGCCTTAGGTGCCGCATGAAGTGGCTGGCTTCCTCGAGCGGCAGAAGCCGGCCGTCCGTCTGACGCACGGGCACCCGGCCGCGGCCGAGGCGGTGCGGGTCCTTGGCCGAGTTCGAGACTAGGAGACCTCTGCCGTAGCGCTCGCGCAGGGGTTCGAGGCGTCGTTCGAACGCGGTCTTCTGCTCCGGCGCCAGGTGCTCATCGGTTTCGTGGGCGAGCCGGAAGTGGGCGCGGTCGGTGATGGCGCGCGCGTGCAGGCTGTCCGAACGCCGCATCCTGGACATCATCTCGCCGTCGTCGTCGGCCAGGAAGCGCTCGGGATCGCTGCTCCAGGCGATCCCCTGCTCGTGCAGCCACTCGTTCAGGTGGAGCTCCAGGGCCTTGCCGGTGACGTGGAAGTAGACCTGCGCGAACATGTAGTAGCGGGCCAGGATCAGGCTCTCGACCGCGTGCAGGCCCTCGGCGTCGATGCCCAGGCGGTGTTCCCCGGTCGCGTCGTCGTAGAGGGGCCGCACCGTCGAGACCACCTGGTCGAGGTCGAAGTTGCCGTAGCGGACGCCGCAGAACAGCGAGTCGCGCAGCAGGTAGTCCATCTTGTCGACGTCGAGCTCGCCGCTGACGATGGGCGAGAGCAGGCGCTCCGGTCCGTCGAGACGGTCGCCGAGCAGCCGGATCACGTCGGAACTTTCGACGCCGTCGCCGAAGCGCTCGAAGACGCCGCTGATCTCGTCGCCGGCGAGCAGGCGCCGGCTCATCTCCTCGTGGTCGATTCCGTCCTCGAACAGATCCTCGGCCCAGTGGCTGAACGGGGCGTGGCCGAGGTCGTGGAGCAGAGCGGCCGCCCGGACCAGGCGGCGGGCGCGTGCCCGCGAGCCGGGATCGAGCGGCATCTCCTCGGCACGCGCCAGGGTGTCGTAGACGCGCCCGGCGAGGTGCATCGTGCCGAGGGCGTGGCCGAAGCGGCTGTGCTCGGCGCCTGGGAATACCAGGTGGGTCAGGCCGAGTTGGCGAATCGAACGCAGGCGCTGCATCGGCCTGGTGCGGATCAGCGCCGCCTCCAGCTCGTCGGCTTCGATGAAGCCATGGATGGGATCGCGGAAGGCGAGTTTGGGAGGTGCGTTCATCGGGGCAGCCACGGGTTGTTACTCTACGGCTGGCTCCGGCCAATGCGATGAAATACCACATGTCCAGCAGTAGCGCGCCGTGGCTGGGCGCACTGTTCGTGGCCCTGATCGCGGCGTCGACCCTCCCGGCCCAGTCGCCCGAAGCTCCGGCCGCCCCGCCCGATCCGACGGCCGAGGGCCTCGGTCTGCGCGAGAAGCTGGACCGGCTGGTGGAGCGGGTGAAGTACGAACAGAACCGGATCGAGACCATTCAGGCGCGCCTGGTGCAGCACCTGACGAGCGAGCTGTTGCTCGAGCCGCAGGTGAGTCGGGGCTGGTTCCGCTACCGGCCGCCCGACGCGCTCCGATGGGAGTTCGTCGAGCCGGAACCCCTGGTGATTGTTATGCATGGGGATGTGGCGACCACGTGGTATGTCGATCTCGGCACGGCGAAAGTGACCGATGTCGGCAGCCTCTCGGAACAGGTCCTCACCTATCTCGGCCCTGCCGGCAGCCTGGAAACGCTGATGAAGCGCTTCACGGTCCAGGTGGAGTTTCCCGAGCAGGAGGGGGCGCCCTACTTCCTGCACCTGACGGCGGACTACCGGCGGGTGGAGAAGTACGCGACGACGATCGATATCTGGGTCGACGCCGCGAGCTACCTGCCCCGGAGCTTCAAGGTCGTGCACGCCAGCGGCGACGAAAGGCTGATCGAACTCAAGGACATGGTGCTGAACGAGCCGATCGACGACGAAGTGTTCATCCTCTCGCTGCCGGACGACGTTGAGGTGACGAAGGTCGACCTCAAACGATAGAGCCGCATGGCCTGTGAGGTTGCGGCGGAGACGTCCGGCAGCTCCAGCCGCCGGCTGCGGTTCCGCGTCGACCGCCGCGACGGACTCGCCCGTCTGGGTCGTCTGACCACGCCGCACGGCGAGGTCGAGACCCCGGCGTTCATGCCGGTCGGCACCCTGGGCGCGGTCAAGGGGATGGGCCACGACCGCCTGCTGGATTCCGGGGCGCAGATCCTGATGACGAACCTCTTCCACCTGCTGGAACGGGTGGGCGCCGAGCGGATTGGGGCGCTCGGCGGCCTGCACGGCTTCATCGGCTGGGACCGACCACTCGCGATGGACAGCGGCGGCTACCAGGTGTTCAGCCTGGCCGGGCTGCGGCGGGTCAGCGACCGCGGGGTGATGTTCCAGAGTCCCCACGACGGCAGCCGGGTGGAACTGACCCCCGAGCGGGTGGTCGAGGTCCAGGATCTCATGGGCGTCGACCTTGCGATGGTGCTCGACGAGTGTCCGCCCTGGCCGGTGGAGCGCGAAGCGGCGGCCGAGTCGCTGCGGCGCACGACGCTGTGGGCGCGGCGCTCGCTGGACCGCTGGGGCGCCGGCGGCGGCCAGGGCGCGGCCGGCCTGTTCGGGATCGTCCAGGGCAGCTTCTTCGAGGATCTGCGGCGCCGCAGTGTGGCGGACCTGACCGCGCTGCCCTTCGACGGCTATGCCATCGGCGGCGTCAGCGTCGGCGAGGACCGGGAACTGGGCCGGCAGGCGGTGTCCTGGGTGGCGCCCGCCCTGCCCGAGGACCGGCCCCGCTACCTGATGGGCCTCGGCACGCCGGAGGACATCCTCCATGCCGTGGGTCTCGGCGTCGACCTGTTCGACTGCGTGCTGCCGTCGCGCAATGCCCGTCACGGCACGCTGTTCACGTCCACCGGCATGGTGCGGATCAAGACCGCCCGCTACCGGGACGATCCGCGCCCGGTGGACGCCGCCTGCGGCTGTTCGCTCTGCCGCCGGCACAGCCGCGCCTTCCTGCACCACCTGTTCCGCTGCGGCGAGATCACGGGCAAGGTGCTGGCGACCGAGCACAACGTGCGCTTCTTCCTGGACTTCATGGCCGGGCTGCGGCGGGCGATTGCCGCCGGCCGGCTTGCGGATGTCGGCGCCGACGGCGGACCTGGCGCCGAACGGCGATAGGGTACGCCCTGCGGTGCGGGCTGCGCGAGGCCCGCCTGACCGCGCCATCCTAGGAGTCAAGTCGCGGCGTCCGCGCCGCGCTGACGCACAGCAAAAGGCCTTGTTCCATGGAAGCACCAGAGATGATTCCTGATTTCACACTGTTTGTGGCCGCGGGGATCCTCCCCTCGGGCCTCGTCCAGATCCTGCCGCTGATCCTGATCGGCGGCATCTTCTACTTCCTGCTCATCGCCCCGGAACGCCGCCGCCGGCAGCAACTGCGGAAGACGGTGGAGGCCCTGAAGCGGGGCGACCGCATCCTCACGCAGGGCGGCATCCACGGTGAGGTCGTGTCGACCGAGTCGAACACCGTGATCGTGAAGATCGCGGACGGCGTCAAGGTCAAGGTGACGAAGGCCGCGGTGAGCGGTCTGGCGGAAGAGCCCAAGGCATGAACAGGAACCTGCTCTGGCGGGGCCTGCTCGTGGTCGTCGTGGTCGGCGCTTGCGCCTTCTGGGCGTTTCCGCTCGGCGACTCGATCCATCTGGGTCTCGACCTGCGCGGCGGCATTCACCTCGTGCTCGAGGTGCTGACCGACGATGCGCTGCGGGCGGAAGCGCAGAAGGACATCGACAGCCTGATCCAGAAACTGGACGAGAAGGGCGCCTCCGGCGTCGCCGGCGCGACCGAATCGCCGGTCCGCTTCCGACTCACCGGCCTGCCGGCCGACCAGGACACCTTGCTCCCCGACATCCTCGAGCAGTCCATGCCGTACTGGACGTGGAGGCGCAGCGGCGAGGAGGTGATCTTCGACCGCCGGGCCGACGAGGTGAACAACATCCGCGAGCAGGCGATCAACCAGGCCCTGCAGACGATCCGCAACCGCGTCGACGAGTTCGGCGTCGCTGAGCCGGTGATCCAGCGTCAGGGTCTGGGCAGCAACCGGCTGGTGGTCCAGCTTCCCGGCGTCGACGACCCGGAACGGGTGAAGAACCTGATCAAGAACACCGCCTTCCTCGAGTTCCGCCTCGCCGTGTATCCCCCGAACGGCGGCGCGGCTGTGGACACCCAGGAGATCCTGAGTCAGTACGCCGGCACGCTTCCCGATCACCTCGAGATCCTGGCCCAGGACCAGCGGGACGACGACGGCAACGTGATCGGTCAGGGCTACTACGCGCTCGAGAAGCGCCCGGTGATCACGGGCCGCGATCTCAAGACGGCGCGCGCCGACCTCGGACAGTTCCAGGAGCCGGTGGTCAACTTCTCGCTCACCCACGAGGGCGCCCAGATCTTCGGGGACTGGACCGGCGCCAACATCGGCAGGCCCCTGGCGATCGTGCTCGACGGACGGGTGCAGTCGGCGCCGACCATCGAGGGCCGGATCTCGGACTCCGGGATCATCCGCGGGTCGTTCACCCAGCAGGAGGTCGAGGACCTGGCGATGGTGCTGCGTTCCGGCGCCCTGCCGGCGGGCATCGAGTACCTGGAGCAGCGGGCGGTCGGTCCGTCGCTGGGTCAGGACTCGATCGACCAGGGCGCCCGCGCCTTCATGTACGGCATCGCACTCGTGGTGCTGACGATGCTGGTCGTGTACCGCGGTTCGGGCATCAACGCGATGGTGGCCCTGGCGCTCAACTTCGTGCTCGTGTTCGGTGTCCTGGCCTACTTCGGCGCCGCGCTCACTCTGCCCGGCATCGCGGGCCTGATCCTGACCATCGGCATGGCGGTGGACGCCAACGTGCTGGTGTTCGAGCGGATCCGCGAGGAGTTGCACAACGGCCGCACGGTCAAGGCCTCGGTTGTCTCCGGCTTCGGCAAGGCGTGGTCGTCGATCCTCGACGCGAACCTGACCACCCTGATCGCGGCCATTTTCCTGATCAACTTCGGCACCGGCGCGATCCGCGGCTTCGCGGTGACGCTCACCGTCGGCATCCTGGCTTCGGTGTTCACGGCCGTCTTCAACAGCCGTCTCCTGTTCGACCTGGTCCTCTCGCGCTCGGGCCGCGTCGAGCGTTTGTCCATCTGAGGTGGCCGCCAAACCTGTCGCAGGCGCCTTGTTTGGCCCCAGCCCCTAAACCTCACCACAAGTTTGCGCCCCAGAACTCACTGCGTTACGTTCTGCGGCGCAAGCTCATAGTAGGAATCCGTCGATGGAGTTTTTCCGCAATACCAGTTTCGATTTCATGCGCATGCGGCGCGTGTGCATGGGGCTATCCGCGGTCGTGGTGATCGCGTCGGTGGGCTTCATCTTCAGCCGCCAGTTGAACCTCGGCATCGACTTCGCCGGCGGCACGCAGATGATCGTGCAGTTCGCCGAGCCGCCGGATGTCCAGGAGCTGCGCGGGCTGTTGGAAGACGCGGGGATCGAGAACGCGTCGATCCAGTCGTTCGGCACCGAGGAGGACAACTCGGTCATCCTCAGGACCCCGACCGCGGAGGAAGGCGGGGAAGAAAGCGCCGTCCGGATCGAGGAGATGCTGCGGCAGCGCTACAACGGCGGGGTTTCGGGCTTCGACCTGAACCGGCAGGGAACCGAGGCGCTGGCCTCGCTGCTGCTCGAGGCCGATCCGGACGACCAGCGCGCCTCGGGCGACGACATCGCGGCCCGGGAGCACTATCGCGAGGCATCGACCGAGGTGATGGCGCACCGGCGGAGCGAGGGCCTGATCCGCGACTGGGCCGAAATCGAGCCGAGCGAGGCACTGAGCGCCGCCGCCGTCGCGGCGATCCAGGAACGCGCGACCATCGGCAACTTCGCGGTGCTGTCGAGCGACAACGTTCAGCCCCAGATCGGCAGCGAGCTGCGGCGCAAGGGCTTGCTGGCGATCAGCTTCTCCCTTGCCGGCATTCTGGCCTACATCTGGTTCCGGTTCGAGCTGCGCTTCGGTATCGGCGCCTTAGTGGCGCTCGCGCACGATGTCGCCGTCTGCCTGGGCCTGTTCGCGTTTGCCGGGTATGAGTTCAACCTGACCACGGTAGCGGCGTTCCTGACCGTGATCGGCTACTCGGTGAACGACTCCGTGGTCGTCTTCGATCGGGTGCGCGAGAACCTGCGCCGCAACCGCCGCGAGAGCCTGGTGGAGGTGCTGAACCGGAGTCTGAACCAGACCCTGTCCCGCACCGTCCTGACCTCAGGCACCACCCTGCTGGCGGTCGGCAGCCTCTTCATCCTCGGTGGCGATGTGATTCGCGGCTTCTCCTTCCTGCTCCTCATCGGCGTGGTCGTCGGCACCTATTCGTCGATCTACGTCGCCAGCCCGATCGTGCTTCTCTGGGAGGGTTCGTTCGGCCGCGAGCGACGGCAGAAGAAGGCGGCCGCCGCCTAAGGGAGAGGCGATGGCTGCCGTGACACGACCCCGGGATCCGCTGCCGGTGCGGGATCCGGGGGACGTGGGGGTCGACGATGTCCTGAGCCGCCTGCAGGAGAACGATCGCGCCTGCGACGAAGCGTGGCTGTGTCGGGCCTACGAGTATGCCGAGCGGTCGCACCGCGGGCAGGTCAGGCGTTCGGGAGACCCGTACATCAGCCATCCCCTCGGCGTCGCCCACATGCTGGCGGAGCTCAAGTTCGACCAGACCAGCGTCGCCGTCGGCCTGCTGCACGACGTCCTGGAGGACACCGGCGCAACGAAGAAGGACCTCGCGGCCGAGTTCGGAGACGAGATCGCCGACCTGGTGGACGGCGTGTCGAAGATCGGCCGCCACGAGTACGTCCGCAGCGACGAGGTGCAGGCCGAGAGCTTCCGCAAGCTGATCCTGGCCTCGGCCCGCGACCTGCGGGTGATCGTGGTCAAGTTGGTTGACCGCCTGCACAACATGCTCACCCTGGAGCATCTCGAGCCGGGGAAGCAGCGGCGCATCTCGCGCGAGACGCTGGAGATCTACGCGCCGCTTGCCCACCGGTTGGGGATGTCCCGGATTCAGCGGGTGCTGGAGGATCGGGCGTTCCGGCACCTGCATCCGCACCGCTACGAGGACATCCGCAAACAGCTCGACGAGCGGATCAAGGGGGCCCGGAGCACGACCCGGCGAGTTGCCGAGCGTCTGCGGCAGGTGCTTGAGGGAGCGGAAATCGAGGCCGAGATCAGTCACCGGGTCAAGGGCTACTACTCGATCTACCAGAAGCTCCGTCGCCGGCAGATCGATCTACCGGACCTGTTCGACTTCGTGGCCTTCCGGATCATCACGGTCGACGTGAAGAACACCTACGCCGCGCTCGGCGTCGTGCACCAGATCTGGCGTCCCATTCCGGGCCGCTTCAAGGACTACATCGCGATGCCGAAGCCGAACCTGTACCAGTCGCTGCACACGACGGTGCTGGGCCGCGGCGGGCAGCCGTTCGAGGTCCAGATCCGGACCCAGGCGATGGACCTGCTCGCCGAAGAGGGCGTGGCGGCGCACTGGCGGTACAAGGGAGGTCAGCTCGACACCGACCAGAAAGACGTCAGCATCGTGTGGCTGCGCCAGCTCCTCGAGTGGCAGCAGGAGGTGCCGGACCCGCGCACCTTCCTGAGCGCGCTCAAGATCGACCTGTATCCCGACGAGGTCTACGTCTTCACGCCCAAGGGCGACGTGCTCTCGCTTCCCCGCGGCGCGTCACCGCTCGACTTCGCGTATCGCGTTCACACCGAACTCGGCCATCACACGAGCGGCGCGCGGGTGAACGGACGGCTGGTGCCGCTGCGCACCGAACTGAACAACGGCGACATCGTCGAAATCAAGACGAACCCGAACCGCGAACCCAGCCGCGACTGGCTGAACATCGTCGCCACGCCGCGGGCGCGGAGCAAGATCCGTCATTGGATCAACGCCGAGCAGAAGAAGCGGGCCATCGAGATCGGCCGCACGATGCTGACCAGTGAACTGCGCCGCTACCGGGTGAGCCCGCGCCGCATGTTCGACTCGAAGGAGATGGCGGACTTCCTGGCCGCCGAGGGCTACGGGAGCGTCGACGAGTTGTGCAGCCGGCTGGGCTTCGGCCGCGGTTCGGTCAAGCCGGTGCTGCGTGCGCTCCTGCCGCCGGAGCGTCTGCGTCGCCGGGACCAGGAACCGAGCCGCCTGCGCCAGGCCGTGAGCAAGGTGTTGCCCCGCGACCAGGCGAGGCTGGTGGTCAAGGGCGAGAACGACATGCTCGCGTTCTTCGCCGGCTGCTGCAGCCCGTTGCCGGGCGAGGACATCATGGGTTTCGTGACCCGCGGCCGGGGCGTCTCCGTCCACTCGGTGGACTGTCCGAACGTGCGCAACCTGCTGTACCACCCCGAACGGGAGATCCAGGTCGAGTGGGCGCGCCGGCACGACGCGATGTTCGCGGTCACCCTGGTCATCGAGACCCGCGACCGGCCGGGCGTGCTCGCGCGCGTCACCGAGGCGATCGCCAAGCAAGGCAGCAACATCCGCCACATCGAGAGCCGCAGCCGCGGTCACGGCGAGGCGGCGATCGACGTCGTGGTCGACGTCCGGAACCGGAAGCACCTGAACCGGCTGCAGGAGTCACTGGAAGAGCTGTCCGCGGTACGCACGGTCAAGCGCCGGCAGGGATCGCCGCCGGCATCGGCTACCGGCTAGGGGGCTGCGCAGCGGGCTGGCGGTCGTCGGAGTCCTGGGGGGAGGCCCGCTAGACGGAGTCGACCGGGGGTCCGTAGACAATGTTTGAGGGCCCCGCTCACGAACTCATGGAGGGGAAGAACATGATTGTGACCCGTCGAGTACATCTTGTCGTTGTGGCGACCGCCTGCACGGCGCTGGTCGGCTTCGGCTTCGAGCCTGCTGCTCTGGCTGAAGGCCCGGCAGCCGGGTCCGTGACGGTCCAGGCGACGCCGAGCAGCGTCCCCGAGAGCGGCGGCGAAATCGAACTGCTCGCTATCGTCCGCGACGACCGCGGGCGGCCGCTTGAGAACGCGAAGGTGAACTTCCTCGCCACGACCGGCACGCTGGTATCGGGTGGACGGTTGGTTGTAACCGGAGGGAGCGGAGGCGCCACCGACCGGCTAACGCTGACCGCCGCCGAACTGGCCGCGGTGGGGGAGGAGAGCTTCCAACTGGCGGTGGCCGTCGGCTCCGACGGCGTGGCTCTGCGGACGGCGAACGCTGGCGTCCGAATCCAGAGAGCGCCGCAGGCAGGCTTCAGACACGATGCCGGGGGGTTGGTGGTGGCCTTCGACGATGTCTCCGCAGGCCGGGTCACGGACAGACAGTGGGACTTCGGCGACGGCGCCACGAGCACCCGCCAGAGCCCGGCTCACACCTTCACTGAGCCGGGGTTCTACGCGGTCACACTGCGCAGCGCGAACTCGGTGGGATCGGACGAGGTGACCAGATTGGTCTGGGTTGGACGCATGCGGGGCGCTGACGAGTAGACGCTCTCCTGACTGCGTTCGTATACTGATTCGAGAGATGGACACCCGGCGCCGATTCCTGCCTGCCGCGATCGCCGCCAGCTTGTGTCTGGCGCTGTTCGCGGCTTGTGACCAGACGAATCCGGTGGCCCCCTCGGGCACGCTGATCACGATCAGCGCGAATCCCGACCGCATCCCGTCGGACGGCAGTGCCGAAATCCGGGTCGTGGCGCTGCGGCCGAATGGCACGCCGGTCAGTTCCGGCACCCTGATTCGGCTTGCGACCACGCTGGGTTCGATTCCGCCCAGTGTTCCCGTCGACGATCGGGGCGAGGCGCTGGCGATGCTTGAGGCCAAGGGCCAGTTCGGCGTTGCCACGATCTCCGCCAGCACCGGCGGCTCGGAGACGGCGACGGTCGATGTTCAGGTCGGTCTCTCGCCGGCGTCCGTGACCGTGCAGGTGACGCCGAACAGCGTGCCCGAGACGGGCGGGGAGGCCGATCTGCTGGCGATCGTTCGCGACGACCGGGGCCAGCCGCTTGAGAACGCGCAGGTCAACTTCCGCACCGAGATCGGTACGCTCGAATCGGGCGGGGGATTGATCACCACCGGCGCCGACGGCACGGCGTCGGACCGCCTGCTCGTCAGCTCGGGCGATCTCGACACCGTGACGGGCGACACCTTCCAGGTCGGCGTCGATGTCGGCAGCGGCGGCGGCCAGTTGGTGACGACGAACGTGAGCGTCAGCATTCAGCGGCTGCCGCGGGCCGACTTCACCTTCAGCACCCGCAATCTGCTGGTCGCGTTCGAGGACACGACCGACGGCCGCACGACGAGTTGGCTGTGGATCTTCGGCGACGACAACACGAGCACGCGGCAGAACCCGACCCATACCTATGCCGCGACGGGCACCTACGCGGTCACCTTCCGGGCCACCAACTCGCTCGGCTCCGACGAGGTGACGAAGTTCGTCCAGGTCACGGGTCAGTAGCCGCGGCCCGCCATGGCAGCCGAAGGGAGCCCAGTGGCTGCTCACCCGCCGACGCCGACGGTCACGCTGGGCGAGTTGTACCTGGCCCAGGGACACCGGCGCGAGGCCGCTGAGATCTTCGAACAGGTCTTAAGGGCCGACCCGGGCAACCGCCGGGCGCGCGAGGGGCTGGAAAGCCTGCGCGGGAAGCGTGCCGCGGGTCTGTAGCCGCGGGCAACTACGCCGCGGAGCGGCGACCGATACACTCCGCCGCGGTGATGCGGCTCTCGTAGCCGCGCGTCTCGTAGGACGCAGAGAGTTGGAGGAGTACGTGCTGAGCTATGAGCAAGTCGAGGCGCTGATCCGATTCGTCGCCGAGGAACGGCGCGGCGGCTCGGACCTCTCCGTGGAGTACCAGGTGGGTGGCCTCTACCTGCGGGTGGGCGGCGATCGGGGAGGAGGCGCTGGAGCTCCTCGGGTGGAACGGGCCGCGCTTGCTGCGCCTGCCGCTGCGCCGCCGCCGGTGGCGGACGGGGCGCCGGCGGCCGAAGAGGCGCCGGCGCTCGAAGGGCACGTGCTCAGTTCGCCGATCGTGGGCACGTTCTACGTGGCCCCCAGCCCCGACGCGCCGCCCTACGTCGAAGTCGGATCCAAGGTCGAAAAGGGGCAGGTCGTCTGCATCGTCGAAGCGATGAAGCTGATGAACGAGATCGAGGCCGACGTCTTCGGAGTCGTGACCTCGGTTGTGGCCGGGAACGGCGACCCGGTCGAGTTCGGCGCGCCTCTCTTCGTGATTCAGACCTAGCAGCGTGCGCCGCAGGAAGAATCGGCGCACCCCATGTTCTGCCCCGCACGCTCCTAGCAGTCCCTTGCGCAAGATCCTGGTCGCCAACCGGGGCGAGATCGCGGTGCGGGTCATCCGCGGCTGCCGGGACCTCGACATCGCGACCGTCGGGGTCTTCAGCACCGCGGACCGTGACGCCCTCCATGTGCGGCTCGCCGACGAGGCGGTCTGCGTGGGGCCTCCGGCGCCGGCCGGGAGCTACCTGCACCAGCGCAACCTGCTCTCGGCAGCACTCATCACCGGCGCTGAGGCGATCCATCCCGGCTACGGGTTCCTGGCCGAGAACGCCGACTTCGCGGCCGCCGTAGAGCAGTGCGGCCTGATCTGGATCGGGCCCTCGCCGTCGTCGATCCGCACCCTGGGCGACAAGAGCCGAGCGCGCGAAGCCGCGGTCGCGGCCGATGTGCCGGTGCTCGAGGGCGGTCCGCTGCCGGAGTCGTCCGCGGAAGCGGCGGCGTTTGCCGACGGGATCGGCTATCCGCTGATGCTGAAGGCCGCCGCGGGCGGTGGCGGCCGCGGCATGCGGGCCGTCCGTGACCGCGCCGGACTTAAGAGCGCTCTCCAGTCGGCGGCGAGCGAGGCCCGCGCCGCCTTCGGTAGCGGCGAACTCATCGTGGAGCGGTTGGTGGAGCGCCCGCGCCACATCGAGGTCCAGGTCTTCGGCGACTCGTTCGGCCGCATGGTCGGGCTCGGCGAGCGCGACTGCTCGATTCAGCGCCGGCACCAGAAGCTGGTGGAGGAAGCTCCGGCCCCAAGGGTAGGGGCGGACCTGCGGCGATCGCTGGGCGCGGCCGCGCTGCGGCTGGCGAAGCGGGTCGGCTACGCGAACGCGGGCACGGTCGAGTTCCTCGTGGACGGCGACCGCTTCTACTTCCTGGAGATGAACACGCGCATCCAGGTCGAACATCCGGTGACCGAGTCGGTGACCGGCGTCGACCTGGTCAAGCTGCAGATCCTGGCCGCCGCCGGCGAGCCGCTGGGGTTGCCCGACGGCATCGAGACCAGCGGTCACGCGATCGAATGCCGGATCAACGCGGAGGATCCGGAGACCTTCGCGCCCTCGCCGGGCACGCTCAGCCGCTACCGACCGCCGGCCGGCCCGGGCATCCGGGTCGACAGCCACGGATTCGAGGGCGCGTCGATGCCGCCGCACTACGATTCGCTGGTGGCCAAGGTGATCGCCCACGGCGCGAACCGGGAGGAGGCGATCTCGAGGATGGCCCGCGCCCTGATGGAGTTCGACATCGACGGTGTCCGCACCACGCTGCCGCTGATGCGGCGGATCGTCCGATCGCGGGCATTCGCCGACGCCGAACTCGACACCGGGTTTCTCGCCCGGCTGGACGAAGAATGAGCGCCGGTCGGGGTCCTGGGAACGCGGGCGTCTCGCCCGCATCGGCCGCAGGCCGGTCTCCGGTTCCGCTCCGGCCTCCCCCGAACCGCCTGTACGCGATCGTCGACACGGGACTCTTCGGTGCGCGACCGGAACCGGTCGCCGGGGCAGTGCGGACGCTGCTCGACTGCGGAGTGCGCTGGATCCAGCTACGCGCCAAGGGCCTGCCGGACCTCGAGATGTGGCGCCTGGCGGAGGCGGTGGGCCGGGTCGTCGAGGAGGCGACTGCTGCAGGCAGCGGCGCCGTTTCGGACGCTTCCCTGTTCTGGATCAACGACCGGACCGCCATCGCGGCCGCCCTGCCGGCCGCGCGCGGCCTGCACCTCGGCCAGGACGATCTGCCGCCCTCGGCGGCGCGCCTGTCGCTGCCGCGGCACTGCCGCATCGGCCGCTCGACCCACAGCCGCGAGCAGGCAATCGAGGCCGACCGCGATCCGGCGGTCGACGCGGTGGCGATCGGCCCCGCGTTCGGGACCTCGACGAAGAATCGGCCGGACCCCGTCGTCGGGCTCGCCGGAGTAGCCGCCGCGCGCGCGGTCACCGCCAAGCCCCTGATCGCCATCGGCGGCATCGACGCCGCGCGCGCACCGCGCGTGATCGAGGCCGGCGCCGACGCCGTGGCCGTGATCTCCGCCCTCGATCCGCACCGCCTGGAATCGAGCTGCCGCCTCCTGCTGCGCTCGCTCCGCTGAAGAGGCGCGGTTGCCGAGCCTCTACCGGGAGTTCCGGGACGTCAGACCCAGCTCCCCGGCCACGCTCGCCGCAACGATCTTCGCCGGCTCAAACCCCTTGGTTTGAACTCGCACGTCCGCCAGGCGATACGACTCAAGCCGGGCCTCGTACAGCACCCGAGCCTGCTCCGGCGACTCGAACAGCGGCCGCCGGCGGTGTGAGCCTTCAGCCCGGCGGCAGAGGATCTCCCACGGCGGGTCGAGCCAGACGCTACGGCCGAGACCCGCGATCAGGCGCCGGTTGCGCTCCAGCGTGAAGGCGCCGCCGCCGGTGGCGACGACGACCGGATCGAGCGCGGCGCAGCGTTGGAGCGCCGCAGTTTCGCGCTCACGGAAGTGGGCCTCACCGTGTTCGAGGATCATCTCGGCCACTGGCTGCCCCTCGTGGGCGGCGATGTCCGAGTCGAGATCCCGGAAGGGCCAACCGAGGGACCGGGCCAGCAAACGCCCGACCTTGCTCTTGCCGGCCGCCATGAAGCCGACCAGGAAGACGCGCACAGAAGCCCCGCGGAACGGTCAGCCGTCCTGCGCGCGGGACCGCTCGCTCCTGAGCGCCCGCACCAGGAAGAAAGAGAAGCCTCCCCACACGAAGCCGCAGATCAGGACCAGGACCAGAATGGCAAGCGGGGACATCGGACTTCAGGTACTCCGCGGGAACTATACGCCAGCCGCCGAAGAGTACGAGTCGAGGTGTACAGTTCGAAGCAGCACTCGGGACGGGAGCAGACGATGGAGATCTCCGCCAGCGGTCTAGGAAGTCGGCTAGCAGAAGCACTGGCATGCCTCGACCGCGGCGAGTCGGTGACGGTCACCTTTCGCGGGAAACCGAGAGCCAGGCTGGTCTGCATCGAGCCGCCCCGCGAGGACGCGGTTTCACCCGCCTTCGGGATGTGGAAGGGCCGCGCCGACATGGCGGACGTTGAGACCCAGGTCAGACGTCTGCGGAATGAACGCTTCCACGCAGGTGCCAGCGGCGTCACCGGCTAGAGGGTTGCTTCCCACAGGGCCAAACCTCGCTCGATCGCCTCGTCCAGCCACTTTCGGAAGCGAGGTTCGATGTCTGCCGTCTTCTCCTTGTAGTTGATCCGGAAAACGTCTGCGCAGAGAGGTCGCTCTCCCGTCGACTCGAGCCTGTCGTCGTCGCCTTGAACCCGTTGGAACCAAGTGGCGGAACGTCCAGCCCGCAGGGGGTTCAGGGGGGAGGGTCCCAGGTGGCTGTCGGCAAGCGACGCCCGGTGCCCTTTCATCAACCGGTGGCGTACCGGAGCGCAGCCGACCGCAGCGAGCGCCAACCTCCCCCTATCCGAACAAGCGCGAACCCGGGTGGCGCGACCCGCGCCACCCGTGAACCAGTCCGTGCGCCCGTCATCGGGCGCACGGATGGCGCGGCACCTGGGACCCTCCCCCCTGAACCCTCTGCGGGCGGGTGCTCACAACGGGTTGTTGACGATTTCCTGGAACGTCTTGCCTTCGCGGGCCATGGCGATGAGCTGCTGCAGGCGGGTGCTGGCGCGAGCCTCGTTGGCGCTTTCCCAGGTTGCGGTGGCGCCGTCGCGGTCGCCGAGTTGCATCAGGAGCAGGCCTCGCATCATGGCTGCCTGCTCGTGACCGGGGTCGCTGCGCAGGGACCGGCTCAGTGCGTTCAGCGCGATGTCGGTTTGCCCCATCTGGAGGCGGACGATGCCGGAGACGTAGTGGCCGTCGGGATCCTCCGGATCGATCTCCAGCATGTGCTGGGCCTGCTGGAAGGCGTCGAAGGGACGGCCGTTCATCACCAGCAGTTGGGTCAGCGCGCGGTGCAGGTCGAGGTCGGTCGGATCGGCTTCGATCTGCCGCTGCAGTTCCTCGGCCTGCCGGGCCATCTCGGGTCCGAGCGGGGTCTGGCCCCGGAAGTCCGTGCCGTCGGCGGCCTGCTGATCGGCCATCTGCTGGGCCTCGGGATCGGGCTGGGCGTCGGACTGGGCCCAGATCACGAGGGCGGCGACCAGGCCGATCACGCCGCCGCCGAGCAAGACGCCGGAGAGCAGGGGGTGCGCCTGCACGAAGGCGCGGCCTCCGGGCGCCGCGGCCTTCTGGGCGCCGCTGCTCGGGGCGATGGTGGCAAGCACTTCCTCGACCTCGTCCAGCTCCTTGAGGACGCGGGCGGTGGACACCTGGAGCCGGCGGCGGTCGGCGGGCTCGAGTTCGCGCTGGGACAGGCGGCCGAGCAGATCTTCGCGGCGGCTCAGCAGGTCGGCCCGCCGCAGCTCAAGGGCGGCCGCGCGCGCCGCGGTTTCCCGAGGCAGCAACGCGAGCCCGATCCCCAGGCCGGCGAGGACGGCGGCCAGGAGCGTGATCGTCGCGACAAGAGTCAGGTCGCCGTCTCCTGCTCCACCCGCGCCAGGTAGTCGTCCAGGGCCTCTTCGTCTGTCCGGCGCCGCTGGCGCAGCCGGTGCACAACGAGCAGCGCTCCGAGCAGAACCATGGCTGCGGGCGCCGTCCACACGATCAGGTTGAGTCCCCGCGCACGGGGTTCGAGCAGCACGAACTCGCCGTAGCGCTGCTCGAAGTAGCGGGCGACCTGGTCGCGGGTGTAGCCGGCCGCGAGCAGGGACCGCGCTTCCTCGCGCATCGCCCGGGCCGACTCGGCGGCGGAATCGGCGATCGACAGCGCCTGGCACTTGGGACAGCGGATGTCGGCGGCGACCTTGGCCACGGCCCGGTCCAGTTCGTCGCCGGAGAGGGGTTGTCCGAGCGGCTCGCCCAACTCGCGGGACGCATCGACCCCCAGCCCCGGTCGACGCTCTCCTTCAGCCGGCGGTAGAAGAAGGTCAGGCTGGGTATCCCGCGGCTGGGTGTCCAGCGGCTGGGCCGAAGCCGGCGTGGCGAACGGGAGCGCAACCAGCAGCCCAAGGAGAGCGGCCACCGGGATCCACCGCCGGCCGTCTCGCCGGGACGTCGAGGTTCGGCGGCGCATGTCAGCCGGTGGCTGCGGCCGGCTGCGCTAGAAGGCGGTCCGCGGTCTCAAGCAGCTTCTCCGGCCACACGGCGCCGCTCACCTTGTCCACGATCACGCCGTCTTGGTCGATGAAGAAGGTCTCCGGCGGACCGTAGACGCCGTAGGCGATGGCGACCCGGCTGCCTTCGTCGATCAGCGACGGACCCCAACTCCCGTACTCCGTGTTGAAGCGTGCGATCTGCTGCGGGTCGTCCTGGAAGATGACGCCGACGAAGTGGATCTCCCCGCGCCAGCGCTGAGAGCCCGCCATCAACAGGGGGTGCTCCACGATGCAGGGTGGGCAGTAGGTCGACCAGAAGTTGATCACCACCGGGCGGCCGCGCAGTGCCTCGAGGTCCACGATGCGGCCATCGAGGCCGGCGAGCCGGAAACTCGGCGCAGGCTGGCCCACCAGGGGCGACTCGACGATGGCGGGGTCGTGCTGGAAGGCGAATCCAAGCAGGACCAGCAGCGGCACGGAGATGGCCAGGCCGATCAGGAGGACCTTGCGGTTCATCTGGTCACCACGGGTTGCTGGCGGCCACTCAAGCCGGCGCTGCGCGCCGGATGCGGGCAAGATGCCCGCGTTCCCAGGTTGCGGTTCATCGGCCGCCGCCTCCGGCTGCGGTTGCCGCCAGGCCGGGGGCCGCCCGCGGGCTTGCCGCCCGCCGCTCGGCAGCGGTCGGGATCAGGCACAGGACGGTGCCCGCGACCATGATCAGGACGCCGATCCAGATCCACATGACCGCCGGCGTCACGATCGCGCGCAGGCCGACCGACCCGTCGGCGCCGACGTTCATCAGGGTCAGGTAGAGGTCGTGGGTGGC
Organism: Candidatus Multivorans sp.; assembly: GCA_965247095.1. GTDB lineage: Bacteria > Acidobacteriota > Thermoanaerobaculia > Multivoradales > Multivoraceae > Multivorans. The sequence continues at coordinate 3,600,472 of OZ251997.1, forward strand.
GCTCGACCGGACCGCGGGCGTGCCGATCGGCTCACGCTGGGTGCGGTAGCGGTTGAGCGACGGCAGCAGCGTGCCGGCGCTCCGGCCGCGCCGGGTGATCTCGATCTCGGCCTGGTGCCGCGCCACATGCGGTTCCTCGATCCGCTCGGCGCCGCGGAACGTCATCTCGTAGGCGCCCAGGCGGAGCGTGTCGCCTGCCCGCAGCGTGGACTCCGCCTCGCGCTGGAAGGTCGACGACAGGGCGATGGCGACGAACGTGATCACGACGCCAGCGTGGACGACGTAGGCGCCGAGCTTGTCCGGGGCCGTGAGCACGCCACTCAACACGCCCTTGCCGCCCTTGGACCGCCGGCGCGCCCGCACCCCCCGCAGGCCCTGATCTGCGGTCACCCAGAGCGTGAAGCCGGCAAACGCGGAGACGATCAGCACCGGCGCGGTGCGGGCGCCGAGCAGGAGCGCCAGCGCCAGGCCGCAGGCGGCGGCCGGCAGCGGGCGCACCAGGGCCCGGCGCAGCAGCTTCGGATCGCTGCCGCCCCAGGGCAGCGCCGGGCCGACGCCCATCATCAGCAGCAGCGCGGTGAACAGCGGCACGGCCATGCGGTTGAAGTAGGGCTCGCCGACGCTGACCTTCACGCCGCGCAACGACTCGGCGACGATCGGGTAGAGCGTGCCCACGAGCACCGTGAACATCAGGCTGACCAGCAGCAGGTTGTTCAGCAGGAAGGCGCCTTCGCGGCTGACCAGGCGCTCGTTCGAGGGCTCGGAGACCAGGGTGTCGACCCGGAGCGCCAGCAGCGCGATCACCGCGACGGTGCAGAGAGCGAGGAAGCTCAGGAACACCGGGCCGATCGGGCTCTGGGTGAAGGAGTGAACCGAGTTCACCACGCCCGAACGGGTCAGGAAGGTGCCGAGGATGGTGAGCAGGAAGGTGATCATGATCAGGATCACGGTCCACGCCTTGAGCGTCCCCCGCCGTTGCTGCACGACGCCCGAGTGGAGCGCCGCGATGCCGGTCAGCCAGGGCAGGAAGGAGGCGTTCTCGACCGGGTCCCAGGCCCAGTAGCCGCCCCAGCCGAGGACCTCGTACGACCACCAGCCGCCGAGCATGACGCCGGCGGTGAGGAAGGAGGTCGGAACCAGCAGCCAACGGCGCATCGGCCGCAGCCAGGTGGCGCCCAACTGGCCCCGGAGGAGCGCCGCGACCGCCATCGCGAAGGGCACCGACATGCCGACGTAGCCGAGGTAGAGCATCGGCGGATGGATCGCCATCAGCAGGTGGTTCTGGAGCAACGCGTTCGGTCCGGGCCCGTCGACCGGGATGGGGGGCACGGTGGGCGCGAAGGGGTCGGCAACGCTGGCGATCAGGAAGGTGAAGAAGGCGCCGATCGCGAGCAGGGTGGCCAGGGTGTAGGCGAGGTAGTCGTCGTGCCCGCGGCGCTGGAGCATGGCCGAGGCCGCGATGTAGAGGCCGAGGATGAGACCCCAGAACAGGATCGACCCTTCGAGCGACGACCACAGGGAGAAGATCGTGATGTGGAGCGGCGTCGCCAGCGACCCGACCTGGGCGACGTAGGAGACGGAGAAGTCGTGGCCGATCAGCGCGTACCACATGACCGCGCAGGCGCCGACCATGGTCGCCGCGAACAACAGCGCCAGTCGTCGGGTCCAGCGCAGGCCGATGGCGGATCGCCGCGCGCCGGCAATGTAGCCGAAGGCAGCTCCGAAGCTCGCCGCGATCAGGCCCAGGAGCACGAACCCCTGGCCCAGGGCCGAGGTCACGTGTCGAACTGCATGGACTCGATCAACTCCGCCATGCCGCGCTGGTCATCGACGTCGGGGGCCTGGTACTCGTTGTCGTGCTTCACCAGGAGGCGCGAGGTCGCGAACTGGCCGTCCCGCCCCATCGTCCCCTCGAGCACGACGCCGATGCCCTCCCGGAACATGGCCGGCGGCACGGCGGTGGTGCGGACATCGATCTGCGACGTGCCGTCGGTGACCGTGAACTCGAGGGTCAGGCCGTCTTCGCTCCGGCTCACCGAGCCGTTCTCGACCAGGCCGCCGAGCCGGATGCTGGCGCCGATCGCCTCTGGCCCTGCTTCGTGGACTTCCGAAGGGCTCCAGTAGTAGACCAGGTTCTCGCCGACGTCGCCGAAGGCCAGAACGGAGAGGGCGATGGCCACCGCGGCGCCCGCGGCCAGCAGCAGAAGACGCCGGTTGCCGCGGCTAGGCGTTGCGCTGGTGGGGGTCGTGGGTTCCGTGCTCATTGCTCTGTTCCTGCGCCGGTGCGTTGCCTTCGATCGGTCGCAGGCGCGCGAACAGACTGAAGGTGTAGAGGGCCAGGACGGCGCCCGCCGAACCATAGGCGGCAACGACCCATCCCCAACCGCCGACTATAACGCCGTCCACCCTTCGTTTTCTCCTCTGCGTGACGGAAGCCGGACTGCCGGCGGGCCGTCACTCCTCCATCGCCACGGCGGCCAGGACGCCACCCAGCGCCCAGTAGATCACATCGAAGGCGAGCAGAATGACGAACCAACTGCCCGTCTGATCCATCGGATCCCCGTGCAGTATCAGCGCCGCGCTCTTGACCGAGGCGATCAGCACCGGGATGACCAGGGGAAAGAGGAGCAGGGGCAGCAGCACGTCCTGACTCGAGGCACGACTGGTCATCGCCGCGTACAGGGTGCCCGGCGCGGCGAGTCCGGCGGCGGCAAGCAGCCAGACGCCGAGCAGCCAGAGCAGAGCGTTCGGTCCGGCGTCGACGCCGTAGATGATGATCGCCGAGGGCAGCAGCACCGGCGCCAGCAGGGCCAGGAACACGAAGTTGCCGAGCGCCTTGGCGTAGAAAAGAACCGCCGGTTCGACCGGCAGCAGCAACAGCCCCTCCAGGGCCCGGTTCTCCCGTTCGACCCGGAAGGACTCCGAGAGCCCCAGGGTCGAACTCAGGAGCAGGGCAAGGATCAGGAAGCCGGGCGCCATGGTCGCCGCCGCGCGGTCGTCGGCGTCGATGGCGAAGGAGAACAGCACCAGCGTGATGCCTCCGAAGAGCACGATGGAGAAGAAGCGGAACCGGCCCCGCCACTCGACCCGCAGGTCCTTGAGCAGCAGCACGAGAATCGGGCGGAACAGTTTCATTGCCGTCGCAGCCTCCGCCCCCAGGCGGCAGAGACATCGGCGGCCGCGCCCTGCCACACCGCCTGGCCCTGCTCGAGCAGCACCGCCCGGCGGCACATGCGGGCAGCCCGCTCGATCGCGTGCGAGGCGACGATCAGTGTCCCGCCGGCGTCCACGAAACGCCCGATCCAGCTTTCGATCAAAGCTTGCCCCTGGGGGTCGAGGGACGCGAAGGGCTCGTCGAGGAGCAGCAACCGCGGGTTCTCCAGACGGGAGCGCGCGAGGATCAGGCGCTTCCTCATGCCGGCCGAGAAACCGGCGACCTGGCGGTCGGCGTCGGCGGAGAGACCGAGTTCCCCGAGCAGGTCGTGGAGTTGGGACTGACTGGAGCGCCGGCCGCGGAGCGAACTCCAGAGCTGCAGCGTCTCCAGGGCGGTGAGCCGGTCGTAGAGATAGTCGTGGTGGGAGACCAGGGACAGGGTGCTGCGGACCCCGAAGCGATCCTCGGCCGCGCGCCGGCCGTCGACCCGGAGTTCGCCCGCCGTGGGACGCCGGAGTCCGGCGATCAACCGCAGCAGGGTCGTCTTGCCGGAGCCGTTGGCCCCGGCCAGCAGCAGGCGGTCGCCGGACGCGAGGTCGAGGTCGACGTGGGCGAGAGCCCACTGCGAGCCGAAGCGGATACCGAGTCCGCGTGCGCGGATCATTGGCGCGCTCCGAGCCCGCACCGTCTTGGGGATCGCAGGTGCGATCCCAGTACCGCTCTTCCGAGTCCGTGTGCGTGAATCAAGGTCTCGACCCGGTTACTCTCTCTGCGGCGAATGCGGGGACGCTGGTCCCCGGGCGGAGAGGGTATAGCAGCCGCGGGTTGCCGGCGCCGGGCCGCGGCGCTCGCGCCACCCTCAGGCCGGCCCGCAACAATCGGGCGCCGGAGACGTAGGTGAAGGCTGTGGAGGCAACTCGGGCGACCGACGAGGAGTTGGTGGCTGCGATTCTGGACGGCGAGGCCGCCCTGTACACCGACCTCGTGCAGAGGTATCAGGGGCGCTTGGTCAACTACCTGAATCGCTTTCTCTTCAATGTCGACGAGTCGCAGGAGTTGTCCCAGGAAGTGTTTCTGAAGGTCTACCGGGCCCTCGACCGTTACAACCCCAGGTACCGATTTTCGACATGGCTGTTTCGGGTGGCAAAGAACGCGGCGATCGACCTGCTTCGCAAGCGGCGCCTCAAGCTGGTTCCGATGCAGCGGGTCGGCGTCTACGGAGAGACCCGGGAGAGGGAGTTTCCGAGTGAGGAGAGAGACCCCTACCAGGTGCTTCGGAATCTCGAGCGGCGCGATGCCATCGGGGCCGCGATCGACAGCCTGACGGACGAGTACCGGGAGCTGATCCAGTTGAGGCACTTCGCCGAAATGACCTACGAAGAGATCGCCGAGTTCAAGGGCATGCCCCTGGGCACGGTGAAGAACAAGTTGTTTCGCGGCCGCCGGGTGCTGAAGGCCCGGTTGGCTGGATACCTCACCGACTGAAGGACGGGGGGAGTTCTAGGGATGACGAGTTCGGAGAGGACGCCTTCGAGGAAAGGGCTGAGCGCGGGGAAAGGGGTCAGCGGTTCCATGTCCGGCGCCTGTTCCCATGCCGAGTTGATCGACGCCTATGTCGACGGCGCCGTGAGCGAACCCGAGCGCGAGCAGGCGGAGCGGCACTTCGTGGAGTGCGCCGAGTGCCGCGACGAGGCGCGCGGGTTGGCCGCCCTGCGTGAACTCCTGGCCGAGGAACGGCTCGCGCCCGAGCCGCTCGAGATCGATGTCCAGGCGCCGTCGCGGGCCCGGGGCCGCAGGGCTGTGGCGGCGGCCGCTGCCCTGGTGGGGCTCTTCGGCGGCGCGCTGGCGGTGCTCGCCGGATTGGCGCCCCAGGTCGAATCGGCGGCCTCCGCTGTGGCGACGCTGTTCGACTTCACGCTTACCGTCGGGCTGGTCGGCGCCGGCCTGCTCGATGCCTCGTGGCGGGGGATGAGCGCGGCGGTGTCCTCGGTGCTCCAACCCGCGGCGCCCGGTCTGCTGTTCGGCGGCCTGGCGGCCACGGGCCTCACCGCGCTCCTGTTTTCCCTGCTCAGACGCGGTTCCAGGGCGGCGGCGCGGGAACGGCAACGGCGCTGACGGTCCCCGGTCGCGGCGGCTTCGCGCCCTGTCGGCCCGGCGTGCGGCGCGACCCTGACCCCTGCCGCAATGGGCGCTACGGGCGCTACGGGCGCTACCGGCGCTACGATCGGCGGCGTCCCGTGACCAAAGTCGCCACCAACCGCCGGCGCCCCGCTGTCCTGGGCCTGCTGGCCTGCTTCTTAGTCGCGGTCGCCGCCGGTTGCGCGCCGGCCGAGCCGTCCGCGGAGGGCGCCGGGGCCGCGATCGTCGTCGACGCCGAGGCGGTGATGCGGGATCAGGTCGTGGCGCTGGGGCGGGATCTGGAGCTGCGCGGCGAGGCGCGCTCGGACGTCGTCGTCCTGAGCGGCGATGCCCGCATCGACGGCACGGTGGCGGGCGACGTGATCGTGCTCGGCGGCGATGTCCACCTGGGACCGCCGGCCCGGTTGCTCGGCGATGTGTTCGTGCTGGGCGGCGAGGTGAACGCCGCGTCCGGGGCGGCGGTGGAGGGCCGCACGGTGGCCTATCCGCGGGCGCCGTCCTCTTGGCTCGTGCTCGCCGAGGGGCCGCTGATGGGCCGCTCGCCGCTGTCGCCCGCGGCGGCGATGCTCAACCTGGCGCTGCTGATGGCCTGGTTGCTCGTGTCGGTGGTCCTGGTCTGGGGCTTCGACTCGTCGCTGACGGTGACCGCCCAGAGTGTCCTGGAGCGGCCGTTTCGCAACTTCTTTGCCGGCCTGGTGGCGGTGCTCGCCGTGGCCGTGACCTTCGGCCTCCTGACCGCGGCGGCGCCGGCCATGGTAGGAGCGCCGCTCCTCGTCGTCTGTGCCGTGGCGGCCATGGTGTGCAAGCTGTGGGGCACGGTGGCGGTGTTCATGGCGCTGGGGACGCGCCTGCTGCCGAACCGCCCGCGGGTCGCCGGCCGGCCGATGGCTGCCGTGCTTCTCGGGCTCCTCGCTCTGGGTCTGGTCAAGATGGTTCCCTATCTGGGTGGATGGACCTGGACCATCGTCACCTGCGTGGGGATCGGGGCGGCGCTGGACAGCAGGCTGGGGCGGCGTGAGCCGTGGTTTGACGGCTTGACCTGAGGGCTTCGTTGCGTTCTGCGGCGCAGCCTCCTAGGCTGGCCGCGATGTACTGCCAGGTATGCGGCACGCAGAACGGGGACGACGCGGAGTACTGCCAGCGCTGCCGGCAGAAGTTGATGGTGCTCTCCGGCGCCTCCGTGCCGCCTGCGGAGTCGCTGGATATTGGCGACGAGGAGTTCTCGTTCGACGAGCACCTTCTGGAGCGCATCTCGATCCTGGAGGAGGTGCTCAAACGCACGGGCGAAACCGTGCAGAAGGTCCTGAGCGCCATGCACCGGCAGGAGGAGAGCATTCTCGTCCACCACGCCGGCATGCTTGCCCTTCGCGATCTTCTTGAACGCCAGGAGCTGATCGACGCCGCCGAGTGGAGCGATCTCTGGGAGTCCAAGATGGACTACCAGTTCCTGGTGCTCGAGAAGCGGGAGCGGTTCGCGGCTGTCAAGGACCGGATCATCGGGCTCTACGAGGGTCGGCGCCGCGCCGGCTTCGAACAGCTTCTCGACGAGGCGGAGGTCGCTCTGGGCGGCCTCGACCTGGCCAAGGCGATGGAAGCCCTCGAGACGGCGGCCGTGGTCGACCGTGGCAATCACGAGCTGGCGCACTTCCTCGGCGAGTCGCACTTCCAGGAAGGACGCCTGGAGCGGGCGCTCGACTACTTCGGCTGTGTGCTGGCGACCAAGCCGGACCATGTCCAGGGTCTGGTCTACAGCGGCGTGATCCGTTTTCAGCAGGGTGAGGAACAACGCGGTCAGGAACTGCTGGAGAAGGCGGTCGTCCTCCATCGGGACGCCTTCCTCCCGCACTTCTGCCTCGGGGCGTCGCTGGCGGGCCGGGGGCAGTTGAAGTCGGCGGTGGCTTTCCTGGAACGCGCGGTCGAGATCGACGGGGTGCCGCAGGCGCTCTACCTGCTCGGTCGCTGCCGCTACGAGATGGGCCGGCTCGCGGCGGCGATCGAATCCCTCGGGCAGGCGGTGCAGGTCGACCCCTCGTTCGAGGAATGCCATCACCTCCTCGGTCTCTGCTACCTGGACCGGGGCTGGAACCGCAAGGCCCTGGCCGCGTTCCGCACCGCTCAGCAACTGAACCCGCGGCGGATGCGCTACCGCGATCTGGTCGCCTACCTCTCGGGCCGGACCGGCGCCGAGTTGCCGGCGACCAGTCCGGCGGCTGCCGACTGGGTGGGCCGCGGCGAGGAGGCGATCGGCGCCGGCGACGCGGCGGAGGCGCTGCGCTGCTACCGCGAGGCGCTCGCACTCGATCCGGACAATCCGACCCTGCTGATGACCTACGCCCTGGCGTGTCTCCGGCTCGACCGCAGTCAGGAGATCGGTCAGTTGACCCAGCGCGTGCTCGATTCGAATGCCGGCGAGATGCTGCGCGCGACGGCCTACGCGACCCTGATCGAGTCTCTGCGCAGCGAGGGGAAGTACTTGGAGGGAAACAAGGTCGGGCGCCGGCTGCTGGACGAGGGCGGGTCGAACTTCTCGAAGAGCATCGCCTACTACGAGATGGCCTACAACCTGGCCGAGATGGACGAGGACCTGGACAAGGCGCTCGACTTCGCGCGCCGGTCCCTGGAGCACGCGCCGGAGGAGTTGCGCCAGTTCCCGCTCGCCGCGCTGGGTTGGGTCCACTACAAGCGCCGGGAGTTGGACGAGGCGATCGACTTCCTGTCGCAGTCGACGGAACTCGGACCGTCGACGACGGTGCTCACCCGGCTGGGCATGGCGCTTCTGGCGTCCGGCGACGAGGATCAGGCGCGCGGCGTGCTGGCCCGGGCACGCCGGCTCGATGACCGCGGTGGCGCGATCGAAGAACGGATGATGGAGTTCATGAAAGACTCCGCGCGGATCATCGAACGCGTGCGCGGTCGCTAGCGCCGCTGCTCCGTACCGAATCGCCTTCAGAGGTCCCGGCAAGACGATGCGTTGGAGCAACTACTACCTGATGACCGCCCGCGAGGCGCCCAGGGACGCCGAGGTCATAAGCCACCGGTTGATGGCCCGGGCGGGCCTGCTGCGGCGACTCGCGGCCGGGATCTACACGTTGCAGCCGGCCGGCTGGCGGACGCTGCGCAAGCTGATGGGAAACGTCCGGCGGGAGATGGAGCGGGCCGGCGCGATCGAACTGTCCATGCCGGCGATCCAGCCCGCCGAGTTGTGGGAGGAGTCCCAGCGCTGGTTCAAGTACGGCGCCGAGCTCTTGCGCATGGAGGACCGGCATGGCCGGCGGTTCTGCTTCGGTCCGACGCACGAGGAGGTGGTCACCGATCTCGTGCGGCGCGACGTGAAGAGTTACCGCCAGTTGCCGATCAACCTGTTCCAGATCCAGACCAAGTTCAGGGACGAGATCCGGCCTCGCTTCGGGCTCATGCGCGGCCGGGAGTTCCTGATGAAGGACGCCTACTCGTTCGACGCTACAAAGGAGAGTCTCGACCGGAGCTACCGGGCGATGCACGCCGCCTACTCGCGCATCTTCGAGGCCTGCGGCCTCGAGTACTCCGTGGTCGAAGCGGACTCCGGGACGATCGGCGGTTCGTCGTCGCACGAGTTCATGGTGCTCGCCGACACGGGTGAGAGCGCGGTCGCAAGTTGCGCCGCCTGCGGCTACGGCGCGAACGTGGAGCGGGCGGAGGTCGGCGAGCTGCCGGTGCCGGCCGCGGATGGCGGCGAAGCCCCGAGGGAGGTCACGACGCCGGGAACGACGACCGTGGCACAGGTTGCCGAACTGCTCGAGGTCGAGCCGGCGCAGGTGGTCAAGACGCTGATCTACGCAACGGACGACGGCCTGGCGGCGGTCGCGATCCGCGGCGACCGCGAGGTGAACGAGGTCAAGCTGCTGAACATTCTCGGCGGCCTCGGCCTGCGTCTGGCGACGGTCGAGCAGGTCGAGGCGGCGACCGGCGGTCCGCACGGCTTCTCGGGTCCGGTGGGCCTTCCCGCCGAGGTGCGCCTGGTGGTGGACGAATCGGCCCGTCCTCTCGCCGGCTTCGTCTGCGGCGCCAACAAGGGCGACCGGCACCTCGCCTCCGTACGCTGGGACCGCGACGTGGCGAGCACGCGGCCGGTCGAATGGGTCGACGTGATGACCGCCGCCCACGGCGATCCGTGCCCGCGCTGCAGCGGCGGCGAGCTGCGGCTCTCGCGCGGCATCGAGGTCGGCCACATCTTCAAGCTGGGCACGACCTACTCCGAGAAGATGAACTGCACCTTCACGGATGAGCACGGCCGGCTTCGACCGATGGAGATGGGCTGCTATGGCCTGGGCATCGGGCGCACCGCCGCGGCCGCGATCGAGCAGGGCCACGACCGCGACGGCATCATCTGGCCCGTGCCCCTCTCGCCGTTCACGGTCGTTCTCACTTCCCTCGATCCGGGCGACGAAGCGGTGCGCTCGGCCGCCGACTCGCTCTACGAGGAACTCATGGACGTGCTCGCTCCTGCCGGTTTCGACGTGCTCTACGACGACCGTGCGGAACGGCCCGGCGTCAAGTTCAAGGACGCCGACCTGGTCGGCTTCCCGGTCCGGGTCGTGGTCGGCGCGCGCTCCCTCGCGAACGGGGGCGCCGAGGTCTCGAACCGGCAGGACGGCGAGCGCGAGGTGGTTCCGTTGGACCAGGTGTCAGGCGTCGTCCTCGGCCGGCTCCGCTAGGACATCAACCCGCAACGCAACAATCCGGTTCCCGTCCACCTCCAACACCTCAAGACGCAGGCGCCCGGCTTCGACGGCGTCGCCCGGTTCGGCGGTGCGGCCGAGTTCGGAGAGCGCGATGCCGGCCACGGTGTCCTCCTCGCGCGCGTCGGCGATCTCGATCTCGAGTTCGTCCTCGAGGTCGTCGATCAGCATTCCGCCGAGAACCTTGTAGCCGCCGTCCTCGAGGCGGACGAATTCCGGGACCTCGGCGTCGAACTCGTCCTGGATCTCGCCGACGATCTCCTCCAGGACGTTCTCCAGCGTGACGAGGCCGGCAACGCCGCCGTATTCGTCGAAGACCGCCACCATATGGATGTGCTCGTGGCGCATTCGGGCCATCAACTGGTCGAGCGGCAGGGTCTCGGGCACCGCGAACGTCTCGCGGGCGATGTCGCGCAGGGAGGCCGGCGGATCCTCGGCAATGAACAGGTCCTTGATGTGGACCAGGCCGATCAGTTGGTCGAGGTCCCCCTCGCAGAGCGGGAAGCGGGTATGGCCGCTGCGGCGCGCGCGGTCGAGATTCGCCTCCATCGGGGCGGTGGCGTCGAGGTAGACGACCTCGGTGCGGGGCACCATCACCTGGCGGGCGTTGCGGTCGGAGAGTTCGAACACGTTGTCGAGCAGCTCCCGCTTGGGGTCGGAGAGTTCGGTGTCCTCCTCGGAGGCGAGCAGACTCCGGATCTCCTCCTCGCTGTGGGCCAGTTCGCCGTGGCCGACCGGTTCGATGCCGAACAGGCGCAGGACGGCGTTCGCCATCTGGTTCAGCACCCAGATGCCGGGATAGGTGATCCGGTAGAACGCCCACAGCGGCAGCGCGACCCAGAGACTCGTCGGTTCGGGTTTGCGGATCGCCAGCGACTTCGGCGCCAGTTCGCCGAGCACGATGTGCAGCATGCTGATGAACAGGAAGGCGACCGTCAGGCTGGCCGATTGGGCGACTCCCGGAGACAGGTTCGGCACCAGGTTGAACAGCGGCCTGAGCAGCCAGGTGACCGCCGGCTCGCCGATCCAGCCGAGACCGAGGCTCGACAGCGTGATGCCGAGCTGGGTCGCCGACAGGCAGGCGTCGAGCTGGTCGATCATGCGCTGCGCCATGCGGCCCCGGAGGGTGTCCACATGCGGGGCGATCTGGGTCGGACGGACCTTGACCAGCGCGAACTCGGCGGCGACGAAGAACCCGTTCAGGCCGACCAGGAAGATGGCCAGGGCGAGCCCCCAGCCGGGCGGGAGTTCTGCGAGGCCCATGGGCGGCCCGGTGACCGCCAGGAACTGCGGCATCATCGGCGCTCAGCCCGAAGGAAGGCCGGGGGCCGCGGCGAACGGGACGAGTGGCGCTCCTCCTGGTCTGTTGAGGTGCGCTGGTCGGAGTCCGGGTCGGGTTCGTCCGGACTGGGGTCGGATGGCGAAGGATCCGAAGCTTCGTCGTTCACGCGCGGAAAGCCTAGCAGCTAGGAGGGCGCTACAGCCGCCGAACCCGTCGCAGACTCCCTGTTTGGCCCCAGCCCCCACCTCACCAGGAGCTTGCGCCGCAGAACTGATTGCATTGCGTTTCTGCTACGCAAGCTTGCATGGAACAAGCTCCTGGGAACGCGGGCATCCTGCCCGCATCCGGACGCCGCGTCGTTCCCTGCGCGACAGCGCAGCGATACCGCTGTGGGTACTTGCATGGAACAAGCCCTGTTCCCTGTGCGTCAGCGCGGCGCGGACGCCGCGACTCGACTCCTAGTCGTGCCAGCTCCGGGGCTCGGTCTGGCGCCGGACGTGGAGGCCGGCTGCCGCGATCGACTCGATCAACTCTTCCACGTGCTCCGGGCCGCGCGTCTCGAGCCGCAGCTCGATGTGCACTTCGTTCAGGCCGAGCGCTGTAAACGCGCGTTCGTGGTGGGTCTCGATCACGTTGGCGCCGGCATCCCCGACCAGGTTGAGCAGCGCGCCGAGGGCGCCGGGCCGATCCTTGACGCAGACATCGAGCTGCACCAGGCGGCCGTCCTTGGTCAGGCCGCGCTCGATGATGCGGTTGAGCAGGGTGACGTCGATGTTGCCGCCCGTCAGCACCATCGCCGTCCGGCGTCCCTTCGCCTGCGGCACGTGGCCGCCCTTGACCGCGGCCAGGACGGAGGCGCCGGCGCCTTCGACCACCGTCTTCTCGCGCTCGAGCAGCAGCAGCACCGCGTTGGCGATCTCCTCCTCGTCCACCGTCACCAGGTCGTCGACGAGTTCCGCGACCAGCTTCAGGGTCAGGGCGGCCGGACGCTTGACCGCGATGCCATCGGCGATCGTGTGGCGGCGGTCGACGGCCACCGGCTCGCCGGCGGCGAGGCTCTCTCTCATCGAGGGTACGGCCTCCGTCTGCACGCCGATGATCCGCGTCTGCGGCCGGTGCGCCTTGTACGCCGCGGCGATGCCGGAGATCAGGCCGCCGCCGCCGACCGGCACCACGATGACCTCGAGGTCGGGCGCCTGGGCCATCAGCTCGAAGCCGATGGTGCCCTGCCCGGCGATCACCTGGGCGTCGTCGAACGGATGCACGTAGGTCGCTCCGTTCTCCGCTTCCAGTTCGTGCGCGTGGGCCTGGGCATCGTCGAACGTCTCTCCGGCCAGCCGCACGTCGGCGCCGAAGCTGCGCGTGTTCGTGACCTTGATCAGCGGCGTGGGCAGCGGCATGACCACGGTCGCCTCGAGGCCGAGCCGGCCGGCGTGGTAGGCGACCGCCTGCCCGTGGTTGCCGGCGGAGGCGGTGATCAGACCCCGCTGCCGCTCCTCTTCAGAGAGCGTGAGGATGCGGTTCAGAGCTCCCCGTTCCTTGAACGAGCCGGTCATCTGCAGGTTCTCGAGCTTGAAGTAGGCGTCGAGACCGCAGAGCCGCGAGAAGTACTCCGACCGGGCGCAGGGGCTGACGTAGATCGAGCCGGCGATCCTTCGCCGCGCCTCCTCGATCAGCTCCGCCATCTGGAAACTGGATGTCATCCTGCGATTCTGCAACAAAGCGGCACTTGCGGGGCGGAGGTCAATAGCGGGTGTCGATGTAGTAGGCGGACCGGCCGGGGCAGGGGTAGCCGGTCTTGTCCTTGTGCTTGTTGAGTCGGCTGGTGCGCGTCTTGCGGTAAAACCGCTTGCCGCAACGGTTGCACGCGTAGACATAGGTTGGTCCGCGGGAGCGGCTGCGCGGGCGCGGTGAACGGAGGCCCTTCGGGCCGGTCAAGGCGGACCGTGTTGACAGCACACTGCCTCTGGTGGCGGTCGGTGCGACGGAGACGGGGCCCGAAGGGGTGAGTTCGACTTCGAAGCGCGGGATGAAGCTCTCGTTGGTGACAAGCGCGCCCTGGATTCGGTCGAGCCGATAGCTACGGTGGGCGTTCTTGTCGCGGTTGTGGGCGTGGAGGATGATGTCGTCTGCGAGGGTGCGGCGCAGGGAGTAGGGTTCGATCCGTCGGGTCGAGCCCTGATAGAGGAGATCGACACAGAGTCGGTTGGACGCGGCGAAGCGGATGACATCGAGATGGGCTTGCATGGTCGGCCAGGCATGGATGGGGACCGAAGCGGGGAACGGAACGATGCGGGTGCGGATGACGTCCTCGCCGGCTCCGCCGAGATACGCGGCAAGCGGACGGGGTGCGCGGCCGTTGGCGAGCCATGTGAAGAAGGCGGGCAGTTCGTCCCAGAAGGTCTCGAACGGGGGCAGCATGGGTAGCTGGTGCGCGAGCATCTGCGCCCAGCCACTCTCGAGCAGGGGGCGTGACGGCTCGAGGTGGCTGAAGACAGGTAGGTCGATGCCTTTGAATGCACACTTTTGACGAAGCACGTTGGCAAGCACAGCCGGCTTCGGCCGTGCGTCGACACGGCGAAAGAGGTTGACGACATCGTAGAGGTCGCGGGGCCGGGCGCGTTCGGCAAGAGTTCTGGTCTTTTCGGCGAAGGCCTCTTCGTACGCGTACGACCCGATGGCGATGCCCTCGGGCGGCTCGTCGCTGTAGGGGTGAAAGACGCGCGAGCGGACCGCAGGGAGGACGAGGACCTCGTCGGCGGTCAGGTCGAACTTGACGCGGGGCATGTTCGAGCCGCGCGGGGAGACCGGGCCGCGGTAGGCGATGCGGGCTTGGCAGGAGAGTTTTCCGCAGGGGTTCCGGTAGAGGTCGAACCGCTGGGCGTCCGTGGGGACCTCGATCCCGGTGCGGTCGTAGACGGCGTCGGCGACGCCGGCGAACACCTTGGTCAGGAAATCCTTGTCGAGATGGGCGTCGTCGGCAAGAGTGAAGTCGAGGTCCTCGGAGAACCGGTAGGTCTCGAAGAAGCACTTCTTCAGGCAGGTGCCCCCCTTGAAGGTCCAAGTGTCGGCGATCGCTTCGTGGTTTGCGACGCCCCAGAGCAGCCAGCCAAGGACGTAGTCTTTTTCCACGACGTGGGGCGTGAGCCCGAGGCCTGTCGCCGCGTCGAGGATCTCGCGCTTGTCAATCATGTGTGGGCGCTTTCGGCCACTGTACCGGCACCCGGAGGCGCCACCGGCGAACGGGGTGCGAACATGGCAAGGCGGGGTCGAGCTTGGCGTATCCCTTGGTGAGCCTGGTGCGGCAAGCGTCGGCGAGCGGGATGTCGCCGCGCTGTTCCGCCAGGAAGCCGAGGCGCTTGAACACGGCGCCGTTGCCCAGGGTCTCGGCATAGTCGACCAGGGCATCGTCGTTGCGGTCGTCGTGCGGCAGGTAGGCTGCGACACAGTCGGCGACATGCTGGACGCCGCCGCCGATGGCGGGTTCGTCGAGGAGGTCAACGATCGTGCGGTGCACGTCTGACACCGGAACTCTGGTACTGCCGCGCCAGACGCCTGCGGTGCCGAAGAGCTTCCGGGGAAGGACATGGCGCAACAGAAATGGCGTGCCGTGATGCGCTCGGTGTTTGGCGTGTACGGGCCGCGTGGTCATGACGACGATGGGCCGGAACAGTTGCTCGGTGAGGTCCCAGTGTTCGGCGGCGGTCCAGCCGCCGATGTAGGCTGGCGCGAATAGGGCAGGGACAAGTACCCAGGGATCGTCGAGGACGTGTTCGCGGTCGATGGAGTCCAATTGCGCCAATGCATAGGTGCCGGGGCCGACGCGTCTCAGCCAGCCCTGGCGAACCCAGCGCCAGAGCATCTTTGTAGCCGCCGGCCGGGTGACGGCCAGGGCGGCGACGGTGTCGTCGATACGGATGAGATCGTTGGCCTGCCTCGCGACGGCCGCGAGGTTGCGCCTGCCTTGGGGGATGGACGATGTGCGGGGTTTCTGCATTGACGATAAATACCATAAAGAGTGATTTTACGGAAACCCACTGTACCGCTTCGAGTGGGTGTGAGCAAGGTGTGGTCCGCGCCCGTGGAGGTGCGGCCGCTCGCATCCGGCGCCGCCGCGAAGCGCCGCCTCCCCCACCGTCAAGCATCCTCGCGTGTACTGAGCCACTGCATCGCGTTGACACGGCAACCGTCTACTTTGTACCGTTGCGCCTTCTCGCGGCGGCCATTGTCGGCTAATCGGTCGCGAGGTTCAGGCCCGTAGCTCAGTTGGTTAGAGCGCTACGTTGACATCGTAGAGGTCAGCGGTTCGAGTCCGCTCGGGCCTACCAGGGTTCGAGCTTGCTCGGACCTCCGCAGGGTTCGAGCTTGCTCGGACCTCCGCAGGGTTCGAGCTTGCTCGGACCTCCGCAGACATGGGCCGTTCGGTCTGTGACTCAGGCGCTTAGCTCAGTTGGTTAGAGCGCTACCTTCACACGGTAGAGGTCAGCGGTTCGAGTCCGCTAGCGCCTACCATCGCGGTATTGGCAGGAAGAACCCGCCGTCCGCGGTACCCCAGACGGAACTCGCTGCATGATTGAACTGACCCTGCCGGACGGATCGGTGCGTAGCGTCCCGGCGGGGACGACGGCGCTCGACGCTGCGCGCTCGATCGGACCCGGTCTGGCGAAGGCCGCGGTCGGCGCCGAGCTGGACGGCCGCGCGCTCGATCTGCGCACGCCGATTGAGGTGTCGGGCAGCCTGCGCCTGATCACGATTAAGAGCGAGGAGGCGGCGCCCTTCCTACGCCACACCGCCGAGCACGTGCTGGCGGACGCGGTCCAGCGACTGTGGCCCGGCACGCAGATCGACGTCGGCCGCCGCGACCACTCGGAGAAGTACCAGTACGACTTTCGCTTCCCGCGCGCGTTCGTGCCGGAGGACCTGGAAGCGATCGAAGCGAAGATGCGCGAGATCCTGGCCGAGAAGCACGAGGTGGAGCGGATCGAGATCGACCGCCGGCAGGCGCGCGAACTGTTCGGCGACCTGGGCGAGCAACTCAAGCTCGAGCGGCTCGAGGACATTCCCGAAGGCGAGCCGATCACCCTGTTCAAGCACGGTGAGTTCGTCGATCTCTGCCGCGGTCCGCACGCGCAGCGCGTGGATCAGGTCGGCGCGGTCAAGCTGCTCGAGAGTTCCGGTGTGTTCTACCGCGGCGACGAGAGCCGGGAGCGGCTGCAACGGATCTACGGCACCGCCTTCGCCAGCCAAGCGGCGCTCGACGGCTACCTCGCCGACCTGGAGTTGCGCCGGGCCCGCGATCACCGCCGTCTGGGCCCCGAACTCGACCTGTTCAGCTTCAACCAGAGCGCTCCCGGCAGTCCGTTCTTCCACCCCCGTGGCACGGTGATCTACAACCTGCTGGTCGACTACGTCCAGGGTCTGAACCGGCGCGACGGATTCGAGGAGGTGCGCACCCCGCAGATTCTCGATGTCGATCTGTGGCATCGCTCGGGGCACTGGGACAACTACCGCCAGAGCATGTTCTTCACCGAGGTCGACGAGCGGCAGTACGCGGTGAAGCCGATGAACTGCCCGACCCACTGCCTGATCTACAAGACCGGCCTGCGGTCGTACCGCGATCTGCCGATCCGCTACGCCGACTTCGGCCGCCTTCACCGCTACGAACGATCCAGCGTGATCACCGGGCTCACGCGGGTGCGCACGTTCTGTCAGGACGACGCGCACACCTTCTGCACCGAGGAGCAGATCGAGGCGGAGGTGCTGCGCCCGGTGTCGACGATCCTCGAGATTTACCGGACCTTCGGCTTCGACGACATTCTGATCGAGGTCTCGACCCGGCCCGAGAAGTCGATCGGCAGCGCGGAACTGTGGCAGCGGGCCGAGGCCGCGCTGATGGGCGCGCTCAGAAGCCGCGATCTCGAGTTCGAGATCAGCGAGGGCGACGGCGCCTTCTACGGCCCGAAGATCGACTTCCAGGTCCGCGACGCGCTGGGACGGAGCTGGCAGTTGGGGACCGTGCAGTTGGACTACCAGATGCCCGAGCGGCTCGACCTCGAATACACCGCCAGCGACGGCGGAACCCGGCGCCCGGTCATGCTGCACCGGGCGATGATGGGGTCGGTCGAGCGTTTCATTGGCATTTTGATCGAGCACTTCGGCGGCGCCTTCCCGATCTGGCTGGCGCCGGCACAGGCGGTCGTCCTGCCGGTATCCGACCGCTTTCTCGACTACGGCGCCGAGGTGACGAAGAAGCTGCAGGACGCCGGTGCCCGGGCCGAGCTCGATCAGCGCAGCGAGAAGCTCGGCTACAAGATCCGCGACGCCCAGGCCCGGAAGGTTCCCTACATGCTTGTCGTCGGCGGCCGCGAACAGGAGGCCGGCACCGTGTCGCTCCGCCTGCGCGCAGCGCCGGTTGGAGGCTCCGCGGATCAGGGCCCGGTGACGATCGAGGATCTGGCGGCTCGGATCTCCGAGCGCACGGCGTCGAAATCGCTGGATCTGTGAAGGTCTGGCGAGGAGGGACGCAATGTTGACGGAACTCCATCTGGAGAACTTCAAGGCCTGGCGCGAACTGACGATCGAGTTCGGCCGGATCACGGCCCTGTTCGGGGAGAACAGCTCGGGCAAGAGCAGCGTGCTCCAGTTCTTGCTCCTGCTGAAGCAGACGAAGGACGCGACGGACCGGGGGCTGGTCCTCGACTTCGGCGGCGGGCCGAACGAGCGGGTCGATCTGGGCAACTTCAAGGCGGCGGTGCACCGAGGGGCGGACAGTGGAGACGGTCCGCCGGACATGGAGTGGTCCCTGGCTTGGCAGCCGTACGGCATCGAGGCGCACCGTCTCATTTTCCTCGGCTTCGTGCGGCGGATGGAGCAAGGTAGCGACCACGAGGTCCGGTCGACGGCGCGTGTGGGGCTGTCAACGGACCCGGATCGCCGGCTGGTCGTGAAGCGACTGGCGTACGAGTACCGGGATGTCGAGTTCGAGTTGAAGCTCAAGGCAGATTGCGAGCGATTCGAACTCGCCTGTTCGGACGAGACGTTCCTCAAGGACGCGAGGTCCTTGGAGTCCGTAACTCAAGAACTGCTGGGAACGTTCCGTGGCGGCTCGGATCTTCCGTCCGCCGAGCTCCCTGCCCCGGACCCAGGCCACGAGAAGGGTCTTCCCGGCCCCGTCAAGACGCACCTGTTCCCCCCGGAGGCCCGGCAGCGGTCCCGAGCCTTCTACGACGTCGTCGGGGGGCTTGAGGCGTCCTACGAGGGACTGATGGACCGGATCTTCTATCTGGGGCCGCTCCGCGACCGGCCTCGGAGGAACTACACATGGTCGGGTGCGCGTCCCAAGGGCGTCGGCGACAGCGGCGAGTATGCGATCGAGGCCATTCTCGCGGCGAGTGCGCGCCAGCAGGACGATTGCTTCCAAGGTCGGATCGCTCGGAACCTGAAGGGGCTCGGACTCATCGAAGCGTTCTCGCTGCGCGAGTTCGGGGAGGGAAGAGGCTTCTACGAGGCGGTCGTGCAGAGGCACGAGGGCGGGCCGGAGGCGACGTTGGCGGACGTCGGCATCGGCGTGTCCCAGGTATTGCCCGTGCTCGTCCTGCTCCACTACGTACCGGAAGGGTCGATCGTCCTGTTGGAGCAGCCGGAACTCCACCTTCACCCGTCCGTCCAGAGCCGCCTGGCGGACGTGATGCTCGACGTCGCGAGGGAGCGCGATCTGCAGATCGTCGTCGAGAGCCATAGCGAGCACCTCCTGCGCCGTTTCCAGCGTCGGGTCGCCGAGGAGAAGGCAGCGCCCTCGGAGCTGAAGCTCTACTTCGTCCGCTCCGGGAAAGGGGAGGCCGGACTCGATCCGCTGCGGCTCAACGAGTGGGGCGGCATCGAGAACTGGCCCGAGCACTTCTTCGGCGACGAGTTCGGCGAGATTGCCGCGACGAGCAAGGCGGGGCTGAAGAGGCGGATGCGGAAGGCCGAGTGATGGCGAAGACGTTGGGACCGGCGAGCGTGGTCGACACGAATGTCGCCGTCGTTGCCGAAGGTCGGAACGACGATGTGTCTCCATGCTGCAGGGCGGCATGCGAGGAGGAAATCGAGGCGTTGGTGGAGGAAGGCGTCGTGGTTGTGGACGAGGGCGGCTTGATCGTCGCCGAGTATCAGAAGCAGTTGGGTCACGCCCCCGGAGGGGTCGGCGCCAGGTTTTTCAAGCACGTTTGGATCGAGCAATGGCGAGGAGAGAAAGTCAGGCAGGTGACGATCACCGAGTCAGGCGAAGAGCACGGCTTCAAGGAACTGCCGCCGAACCGGCTCGATCCCTCGGACCGAAAGTTCCTCGCAACCGCGGTCGTGGGAGAGGCCAGGATCCTGAATGCCGTGGACAGCGATTGGGCAGAGCAACGGACACTCACGGAGGACCTGGGCGTCGACGTCGTTCAGCTCTGCCCGAAGCACGCGACCAGGGCCGGGGCGTGACCGGCGGATTCCAGCCGTGACGACTCCGCCGAAGTACCCGCGAACGCCCTACTGGCCGTTCTCGCCCACCGCGGGAGACGATGGCCCGACGGCGGTCGACGCCGGCCGGTTCGTCGGCGTGCCGGTAGTCGTCACGGAGAAACTGGACGGAAGCTGCACGCTGCTCCACCAAGGCGCCGTCTACGCGCGCAGCGTGGACGCGCCGACCTCCGCGAAGTGGATGGCGATGGTCAAGAAGCACCATGCATGGAAGGTGGCCGAACCCGACATGTTTCTCTATGGCGAGGACATCTACGGCATCCACAGCATCGAGTACGGGCCGGTGCCGGAGAACGAGACCTTCTACGCGTTCGCGCTGCGCGACGGCCAAGGCCTGTTTTCCTCTTTCGGCACCCTGGCCGACTACGCCTCCCAGCGCGACATTCCGGTGGTGCCGGTTCTCTTCGACGGCACCTTCAGGTCGACAGCCGATCTTGGGGACTTCATAGGCGAAGCCCACGCCCAGCCGTCGGCCCTGGGTGGAAAGAGAGAAGGTGTCGTTGTCCGATTGGCGCGCTCGTTCCCGGCCTCCGAGTTCAGCCGCTCCATCTGCAAGAGCGTCCGCGCTGGTCACGTTCAGACCGATCAGCACTGGACAAGGAACTGGAGACCCTGCCGCATAGCGCGGGCCGGTTGAAACCCCCAAGCGCCGCAGTAGCGTCGCCGCTTCGCGGCGCGTTCCTTCGCGGAAGCCGGCCGGAAGGCCGGCGCACCGACAGTCGGCGCCGCCGCAACAGCTCGGTTTCTGAGGCAGCTCGACGCCGTCCAGCCTTGGCCGGGGCCGGAGGGGAGGGTCCCAGCGGACTGGAGGCGAGCGACGGGCAACGACCTCTCAGTTACCGACGCCCGTACGGAGCGAAGCCGACCGGAGCGAGCGCTGCCTTCCCGCCTACCGAGAGAGCGCGAGCGGCCGATGGGACCCTCCCCTCCGGCTCCGGACAAGGCTGGACGAGCCACCGCCACTCCGACGCCGATGCCACGTACCGGGTAGCCGCGCGCGGCGTTTCCGGTTAGTATCCGCCGTTCGGCGGCTCCCCTGAGCCCCGAAGGAGGCTCAGGAATGCCCAAGCAGAAAACCCACCGTGGAGCGGCGAAGCGCTTCAAGCTCACCGCCAAGGGCAAGGTGAAGCGACGCCACTCGATGATGAACCACATCCTGACCAAGAAGTCGCAGAAGCGGAAGCGGAAGCTGCGCAAGCAGACCGATGTCGCCGGCGCTTTCGCCAAGACGATCAAGGGGATGCTTCACGGCTGAGGCGGTGGCTCGCGGGCGCCACAGAGGGTTATAGACGATGGCACGAGTAAAACGCGGCAGCCGGCGCGCTCGTCGGCGCAAGAAGATTCTCAAACAGGCCAAGGGCTACTACGGCGTCAAGTCGAAGGGGCACCGCATCGCCAAGCAGGCGGTGGACCGGGCTCTCGCCTACTCCTATCGCGACCGCCGCCAGAAGAAGCGGCAGTTCCGCAGCCTCTGGATCGTGCGGATCAACGCTGCCGCGCGCCTGAACGGTCTGTCCTATAGCCGCTTCATGTCCGGCCTGCGGCTCGCCGGCATCGAGCTGAACCGGAAGATGCTTGCCGATCTCGCGGTGCGCGATGCCGAGGGCTTCGCGGCCGTGGCGTCCGCGGCCCGGGGCGCCCTCGCCGCCGGCTCTGCCGGGACCGCCTCCGCCTCGTCCTGATGGCTGAGGGCTCCGCCTCTGCGATCACGCGTCTGGAGGAAGTGATCGACCGGGCGAAGGAGGCTCTTGCGGCAGAGCGTGAGCGGACGCGTGAACTGACCGCCGAACTCGAAGCCGCGGAGCAGCGGGCAGCCGAGGAGCGTAACGAGATCGGCCAGCGCGTCGAGGCGCTTGCCGAAGGTCTCGAAGAGCTGCTCGGCAGCGACGATTCCTGAAACCGGAAAGGCTCGACAGGACGCTTGGGGGCCCTCGCGTCCTGCGCTCGGAGGCGCCGATGCGGGTGCGAGCGGGTGCTATAGTGCCGGTCCTTCGGAGTATCTAGAAGTGGCCGAAAGCGAACACCAAGAAGATGTTGCGGCCACCGTGGTGGTCGAGATCTTCGGCGTTTCCTACACCCTCCGGGAGGACGGAGCGACCGATGCCGAGCGCATTCGGGAGCTTGCCCGCAGGGTCGACCGCAAGATGCGGGAGGTGGCCGATCACTCGCCCAATCTGGAGGCGGGCAAGATCGCCATTCTTGCCGCCCTGAATCTCGTCAATGAGCCGTCGTCTTCGTCCGAGGATGGCGAGGAGGCGGAGGACGGCCGGTTCGTGGAGATGGTTGAGCGCGTGTCCAGCCTGACCTCCGAACTGGAGGCGGCGCTCGATTCCTGACTTGCATGGAGCCCTGTTTCCTGTGCGTCAGCGCGGCGCGGACGCCGCGACTCGATTACTACTGGAAGAATCTTTGACTTTGCATCCCCTGCGCGGTTCGTGATGAAAGCCGTGGTTGGAACCATCGCTCTTTTTGAGGGAGTCTCTCAACTGCTCGCCCGTGCCAGCCCCGCTCGAACGGGGACGCTGACGGCGAGTGGTGCGGACACCCACCTGGTCTCGCTCTGGTTCTGTGTCGGGGCGCGTTCACACGGCCTCGCGGGGGATGCCCTTCTGCCCGGATCGAGGGCTGATGACGGAAACCACTCTCATTGCCGCTGCGGTGGCGGCGGCTACTCTTGTTGCAGCCTGGCTGCTTTGGAGCCTTGTCGGTCGGCGTAATGCGGCGAGGCTGATTTGGGAGGCCCGCCGCCAGGCGGACAGCCTCATCGAAGAGACCGAGCGCGAGTGCGCCGCCAAGGGGCGCGAACTGGAACTCGCGGCGAAGGAGGAGGTCCTTTCGCTGCGCGCCGAGTTCGAGCGCTCGTCGGCGGAGCAGAGGAGAAAGCTCGAGGCGCGCGAACGGGAGGTCGGGGAGCGGCGGGCACGGGCGGGCGAAGAGACGGCCCGGTTGGAGCGTCTCGGCGAGGAACTCGAGCAGCGGCAACGATCGGTCGCGGACGGCGAGCGGCGACTCGATACCGAGCGGGCCGAACTCGCCGAGGGGCTCACGAACGTCCGGCGCCAACTCGGGCGGGTTTCGGGCCTCACCGTGCAGCAGGCCCGGGAGGAACTGAGCCACAGCCTGGAGCACGAAGTGCGCATGGAGTCGGCGCACCTCGCCAAGCGGATCGAGGACGAAGCCCGGGAGTCGGCCCAGCGGGAGGCTCAGCGGATCGTCAGTCTTGCCATCGAACGCTCGGCTTCGGACTACGTCTCGGAAACGACCGTGTCGGTGGTCATGCTGCCGAACGACGAGATGAAGGGACGGATCATCGGGCGTGAGGGGCGGAACATCCGGACCCTGGAGTTGATCACGGGCGTCGACCTGATCGTCGACGACACGCCGGAGGCGGTCATTCTCTCCGGCTTCGACCCCTTCAGGCGGGAGATCGCGCGGGTCACCCTGGAGCGCCTGATCGCTGACGGCCGCATCCACCCGGCTCGGATCGAGGAGGTCGCGGCCAAGGTCGAGTCCGAATTCGAGGACCGGGTAGAGCGCGAGGGTCGCGAGGCCTTGCTGGAACTGAACCTGTCGGGGCTCCACCCGGAGCTGGTCAGGCTGCTCGGGCGCCTGCGCTTCCGCACGTCGTACGGCCAGAACGTCCTGCAGCACAGCAAGGAGGTCGCCTTCCTCGCCGGCATCATGGCGGGCGAGTTGAAGGTGGACGTTCATGTCGCCAAGCGGGCCGGGCTGTTGCACGACATCGGCAAGGCGGTGGACCGCGAGATCGACGGCACCCACCTGGAGATCGGCATCGACCTGCTCCGCCGGCATGGCGAGAGCGAGGAAGTGATCCACGCCATGGCGTGTCATCACGGGGACTACGACCCGGAGACGGTCGAAGCGGTGCTGGTGACGGCGGCCGACGCCGTGTCCGCGGCGCGTCCGGGAGCGCGGAGGGAGATTCTCGAGAGCTACGTGAAGCGGCTGAAGAAGCTGGAGGAGCTTGCCGCCGGCTTCAAGGGCGTACAGAAGAGCTATGCGATTCAGGCCGGCCGGGAAGTCCGCGTGATCGTCGACTGCAAGGAGATCAGCGACGAGCAGGCCGTCTGGCTGGGCCGCGACGTGGCGCGGAAGATCGAAGGGGAGCTCACCTATCCGGGCCAGATCAAGGTCACGGTGATCCGGGAGTCGCGATCGATCGAGTACGCGCGCTGATGGCCCGCTTCCTCTTTATCGGCGATGTGGTCGGCAAGCCGGGGCGTCGCGCCCTGTCGAGCCTGCTGCCGGAGTTGATCGACCGCCAACGGGTCGATGCTGTGATCGTCAACGTCGAGAACGCCGCCGGCGGCCGCGGCGTGACCCCGGCGGTGCTCAAGGAGTTCGCAGCGTTGCCTATCGACTGCATGACCACCGGCAATCACGCCTGGTCGAAGCGGGAGGGCGTGCCGCTGTTCGACCGGATGCACACTCTGCTGCGGCCCGCGAACTACCCGGAGGGCAACCCCGGAGTCGGGGTCTTCGTCGGCGAACTGCCGGTGGGGACGCCGTACGCGGTGGTCAACCTGGAAGGGCAGGCGTTCATGAAACCGCTGCCTTCGCCGTTTGCGGCCGCTGACAGGATCCTGGCCGGCCTCGATCCGGCGATCAAGCTGGTGCTGGTCGACTTCCACGCCGAAGCCACGAGCGAGAAGCAGGCGATGGCCTACCACCTGGACGGCCGGGTGAGTGCGGTGCTCGGCACCCACACCCATGTGCCGACCGCCGACGCCCGCATCCTTCCCCAGGGGACCGCCCTGATCACCGACGTGGGCATGACCGGCCCGTACGACTCGGTGATCGGCGTGCGCGCCGACCGGGCGCTGAAGCGGTTCCTGCTCAATACGCCGTCCGGCTTCGAGGTCGCCAAGCGCGACGTGCGCCTCGCCGCCGTCCTGGTCGACGCCGACGAGACGACGGGCCGGGCCACGAAGATCGAGCCGCTGTTGGTCAGCGTGGACTGAGACAGGGGCCGCGGCCCGGCGCAGGCGCCTAGTTGGCGGTGCCGGTCTCCAGCTCGGTCAGGCCGCGCCAGGTGTTCTTGCTGTCGTCGAAGGACGGCAGGGGCGGCTCGATGCCGCGTTGTTGGTTCACGTGCCAGGACCAGACGTAGGACCACTTGAGGTAGGTGCCGTAGGCTTGGAGCAGGCAGAACACCAGGCCGCGCATGCCGTCGAACACGCCGAGCTGGAGCCCGTAGGTCCGCAAAAAACGCCACAGCGAGCGGCCGAAGACCTCCGCCGGCCCCGACCGGCGGCCCTCGCGCCAGACCTGGGCGGCACCCCACCAACTGTAGCGCTGGATGCGGCGCGAGTAGGCGAGCAGGTCGTCGACCATGAAGTGCTCCATGGGATTCCGGAGCACCGGCGCGGGACCGCGGGTCCACATGTCGGCGTGAACGCGCCGGTTCGGGTAGCGGCCCGCGTCGCGGCGCAGCAGCCGGACAACGCGGTCGTGCTGCCAGCCCGAGAAGCGGATCACCCTGCCCAGGAAGTAGACCCGGCGCTTGATCGTGTAGGCATCGTGAGCCGGCTGATCGTTCCGGAACAGATTCTCGATCTCTCGCCTTAGTTCCGCCGTGCAGCGCTCGTCGGCATCGAGGATGAGGACCCATTCGTTCCGGGTCTGGTCCATGGCCCAGTTCTTCTGGGATGCGGAGCCGTAGTAGATGCGCTGCACGAAGCGGGCGCGTTCGCATGCCCGCACGATCTCGGGAGTGCGGTCGGTGGAGAAGGAGTCGACGACGAGGACCTCGTCGCACCAGTCGAGGGACGCCAGACAGGCCCCGATGTGGCGCTCCTCGTTGAAGGTCGTCACCAAGGCCGAAATGGGCGGCCGCGGCGCGTCTGCCGGCGTTTCGTCCACGTCGCGCATTGTATGCTGGCTCGCCGTGCGCTTCCCCGGTCCGCGCCACGGAGCGCCCGTTCTGCTGGCGTTGCTGGGGAGTCTGGCCGCCCCTGCCGCCTTCGCCTGCAACGCGGCCTCGGAGAGCGCCGCGCCGCGCCGCGCCGACGAGTCCGGCCTGAGCGTGAGCGCCGGCGTGAGCGATTTCGGCAGGGACCACGCGGCCGGCGAGGTCGGCATCGAGCACCGGTTCCGCACCCACTGGTGCCTGGGCTTCGGCCCCCATGTCGGCGCCCGGGTGACCTCCGACGAGTCCATCTACGTCTACGCGGGCGCCGACCGGCGGATCGACCTCGGGCGCTCCTGGTTTCTCGACTCGACCTTCGCCATGGGTTTCTATGAGGCGGGGGACGGCAAGAACCTCGGCGGCGCGCTCGAGTTCCGCTCGGGGATCGCGGTGGGACGCCGTCTGCGCAACGGCTCGCGAGTCGGTCTCGGCTTCTTCCATCTGTCCAACACGAACTACTATCGTCACAACCCGGGTGTGAACTCCTTTCTTCTCCGATGGTCGAGGTAATTCGTAGTGCCTGTAGATCCGGAACTGCTCGAACTCCTGGTGTGCCCCAAGTCGAAGGGCGCGCTGACCGTGGCGCCGCTGCCGCCGCCCGTGTG
Source organism: Candidatus Multivorans sp. (assembly GCA_965247095.1). GTDB lineage: Bacteria > Acidobacteriota > Thermoanaerobaculia > Multivoradales > Multivoraceae > Multivorans. The sequence continues at coordinate 3,626,804 of OZ251997.1, forward strand.
CGAGCGGCTCGTGGCCCGCTACCGGGAGCACTTCGCGGGTGAGGCGCCGGAGATTTCCGAAGGGTTGTGGTGCCGGGAGTCCGGCCTCGTCTATCCGATCGTCAGCGATATACCGATCATGCTGGTCGCGGAGGCGCTGCCGGCGGCGGAAGCTCTGCCGGAGGCGGTCGGGGAGAACGAGCGGACGAACGACTCGTGAGCGACTTCGCGTCGTTCCTCTCCACGCTGCGGCCGCAGGTCGACGACACGTTGGACCGGCTTCTGCCGGCGGCGGCGACGACGGCGCCCGGCGCCATCTGTGGGGCGATGCGGTACAGCGTGTTCGCGGGCGGCAAGCGGGTGCGGCCTGCCCTGGTCGTGCTTGCCGGCGAGGCGTGCGGCGCACCGCGGAGCGACTTGCTGGCGGGCGGCGCCGCGGTCGAGATGATCCACACCTTCAGCCTGGTTCACGACGATCTTCCGGCCCTCGACGACGACGACCTGCGGCGCGGTCGCCCGACCCTGCACAAGGTGCAGGGCGAGGCAATGGCGGTGCTGGCCGGCGACGCACTCCTCAACCACGCCTTTGAGGTTCTGGCCGGAGAGCCGGCGTCGGCGCCGCCGGAGCGGCGGCTGCAGACGGTGCGCTTGCTGGCCGAAGCCGTGGGCACGATGGGGATGATCGGGGGCCAGGTCCTCGATCTGGAGCACGAAGGGGCCACGATCGAAGACGGCGGGTGCGGACGGGAACGCGCCGCGCGGAGCCTCGAACGGATTCACCGCCTGAAGACGGGGGCCCTGATCGAAGCGAGCACCCGGCTCGGCGGCATCTACGCCGGCGCCGGGGACGACCGCTCGAAGCTGCTCGGCGGGATCGGCGCCGAACTCGGGCTGCTGTTCCAGATCGGTGACGACATCCTCGATGAGGTGGGCAGTTCCGAGCAGTTGGGCAAGACGGCCGGCAAGGACCGGCAGGCCGCGAAGCTGACCTATCCGCACCTGTTCGGCCTGGACGGCAGCCGCGAGAAGGCGCGTCAGGCCGCCGACCGGTGTCTGGCCCTGGTGGAGAGACTGCCGGCGCGACAGGAGCTCTTCCGATCCCTGGTCGCCTTCCTGGTCCACCGGGGCTCGTGAGGCTCCGTCTCGATCAAGTGCTGGTCGAGCGCGGGCTGTTCAGCAGCCGGGAACAGGCGAAGCGGTCGGTCATGGCGGGCGAGGTCTGGGTGGACGGCGAGCGCCGTGACAAGCCGGGGATGCCGGTGGAGGCGGACGCCGCGATCGAGGTGCGGGGCCGGTCGGCGCCGTACGTGTCGCGCGGGGGCCGCAAGCTCGAGCAGGCGCTGCGCTGCTTCGAGGTCGACCCCGAGGGCGCCGTGTGTCTCGATGTCGGCGCCTCGACCGGGGGGTTCACCGACTGTCTCCTGAAACATGGAGCGGCCAGGGTGTACGCGCTGGACGTGGGCTACGGCCAGCTCGATGCGCGGCTGCGCGGCGACCCCAGGGTGGTCGTGATGGAGCGGATCAACGCGCGCCATCTAGGTCCCCGCGCCCTGCCGGAGCGATGCCGGATCGCGACCATGGACGTCTCCTTCATCTCGGTGGTCAAGGTGGCGCCGGCGCTGCTGCCGCACCTCGCGGCCGGCGCCGATCTGATCGTGCTGATCAAGCCGCAGTTCGAAGCCGGCCGCGGTCAGGTGGGCAAGGGCGGGGTGGTGCGCGACGATGCGTTGCGCCGCCGGATCGCCGAGCAGCGCATCGGCGAACTGGGCGCCCTCGGGCTCCGGTTCACAGCCTCGGTAGACTGCGATCTTCGGGGACCGGCAGGCAATCGCGAGATCCTCGCCCACTTCAGGACGCAATCATCGCGCCCTTCGTGACATGACCAACGCGCCCTTTGTGAAGTGACCAACATCGACCAGGTGGCGGTCGTTGCCAAGCAGGACAGCGAGCAGGCGGCCGCGACCGCTGCCGAGGTGAAGCGCTGGTTCGGGGACCGCGGCGTCGCCGTCGTCGCCGCCGACTCGAACGAGGTCGGCCTGATCGTGGTCCTGGGCGGTGACGGCACCCTGCTGTCGGTGGCGCGCAACCGTCCGGGGGTGCCGATCGTGGGGGTCAACCTCGGCACCCTGGGCTATCTCGCGGAGATCGGACGGGACGGCCTCTACGCGAACCTGGGGAGGATTCTCGAGGGCCGGTTCGAGGTCGAGGAGCGGCTGCTGCTGGATGTCGAACTGCATCGTGAGGCCGGCAGCGTGAGCCGGTACCGGGCGCTGAACGACGCCGTGGTCCACAAGAGCGCTCTGGCGCGGATGATCCATCTGGAGGTCGAGATCGACGGCGAGCCGGTCGCCTTCTACCGGTCGGACGGTCTGATCGTCTCGACGCCGACGGGATCGACCGCGTACAGCCTTTCGGCCGGGGGCCCGATCCTCTACCCGACGTTGCCGGTCGCGGTGCTGACGCCGATCTCGCCGCACACCCTGTCCATGCGGCCGATCGTGGTGCCGGAGACCAGCACGATCGCGATGACGCTCGGCAGCCGGGACGAGGAGGTGTACCTCACCCTGGACGGCCAGGAGGGGGCGCGGCTGGGGGGCGGCGACCGGGTGGTTGTGACTGCTTCGGAGGCGAGGGCGCTGCTGGCGCGCGTCGACGGCCAGACCCACTACGACGCCCTGCGCAGCAAGCTGGGTTGGGGCGAGTAGGCACTGCTACGATCGCGCCTATGTCGAAACGAGGCCCGGACCGCGAAGAGACCGTCTTCACGCCGATCGAGGAGGCGGTGGCCACCTTCCGCGACGGCGGCCAGGTGATCATCGTCGACGACGAGGATCGGGAGAACGAGGGCGATCTCGCGATCGCCGCCGAGAAGGTGACGGCCGACGCGGTCAACTTCATGGCCACTCACGGCCGTGGCCTGATCTGCCTCGCGATGACCGAGGACCGCTGCGACCAGCTCGACCTGCCGCTGATGGTGCGCGACAACACCTCGCCCTTCGAGACCGCGTTCACCGTCTCGATCGAGGCCCGGGGCAAGGTGACGACGGGGATCTCGGCGGCCGACCGCGCGGCGACGATCGAGACCGCGATCGATCCGGCGACCGGCCCGCAGGATCTGCTGCGGCCGGGTCACGTCTTCCCGCTGCGGGCCAAGCGCGGCGGTGTTCTCAAGCGCGCCGGTCAGACCGAGGCGTCGGTGGACCTGGCGACGCTGGCGGGGCTGAAGCCGGCCGGCGTGATCTGCGAGATCATGAACGAGGACGGCACCATGGCGCGGGTGCCCGACCTGGTCCAGTACAGCCGGATCCACAACCTGCCGATGATCACTGTCTCGGATCTGATCCGCTACCGGCTGAGCAACGAGAGTCTGGTCGAACTCATCGCCTCGCCAACGTTGCCCACCCCGTACGGCGACATGAGGGCGTACGCCTACCGGGCCGAAATAACGGGCGAAGAGCACGTGGCCCTGGTGATGGGCGAGCCGACGCCCGACCAGGACATCCTGGTGCGGGTCCACAGCCAGTGCCTGACCGGGGACGTGTTCCATTCCCAGCGTTGCGACTGCGGCATCCAGCTCTACCAGGCGCTCGCGAACATCGCCGAAGAGGGGATGGGCGTCCTGCTCTACCTGCTCCAGGAGGGTCGCGGGATCGGTCTGTTCAACAAGCTGCGCGCCTACGAGCTGCAGGAGCAGGGGCACGACACGGTGGAGGCCAATCACAAGCTGGGCTTCCGCGCCGATCAGCGCGAGTACGGCATCGGCGCCCAGATCCTGCGTGATCTCGGTGTCCGGCGCATGCGGCTGATGACGAACAACCCGAGCAAGTACATCGCTCTCTCCGGCTACGGCCTGGAGATCGTGGATCGGGTGCCGATCGAGGTGGAGCCGAACGAGTCGAATCGCGAGTACCTCCGGGCCAAGCGCGAGAAGATGGGCCACCTGCTGCAGTTGGTGTGAGCGCCGGCAGCTCCAGGCCGCGGGCGCTGGTCACGGGCGTGACCGGCCAGGACGGTTCCTACCTCGCCGAGCAGCTACTTGACGACGGTTGGGACGTCTGGGGTCTCGTGCGTCCGGTGTCCCAGTCGGGCAACACGCGCTGGATCGACCACCTGCTCGAGAGGGACGGCGATTCGGGGCCCCGGCTGCGCCTGATCGCGGGCGATCTCGCCGATGCGGCGTCGCTCGACCGCGCGGTGGCGACGGTGAAGCCCGACGAGATCTACAACCTCGGCGCGCAGTCCCACGTCCAGGTCTCCTTCGAGTTGCCGGCGGCGACCGGTCAGGTCACCGGCCTGGGGGTCCTGCGGCTGCTGGAGGCGGTGCACCGGCACTGCCCGCGGGCGCGCTTCTACCAAGCCTCCTCGTCCGAGCTCTACGGGCGCACGGCGGAGTCGCCCCAGAATGAGACGACCCGGTTCTACCCACGCAGCCCGTATGCCGCGGCGAAGGCCTACGGATTCCACATCACCCGCAACTACCGCGAGGCCTACGGCCTGTTCGCGGTCAACGGGATCCTGTTCAACCACGAGTCGCCTCGCCGGGGCGAGACCTTCGTCACGCGCAAGATCTCCCTGGCTGTAGCCCGCATCCGGGCGGGTCTGCAGGACCGTCTGCACCTCGGCAATCTGTCCGCGCGGCGCGACTGGGGCTTTGCCGGCGACTACGTGGAGGCGATGCGGTTGATGCTGCGCGTGGAGCAGCCCGACGACTACGTGATCGCCACCGGCGATACGCGCAGCGTGCGCGAGTTCTGCGAGATCGCCTTCGCCCATGCCGGGCTGCCGCTGACGTGGCGCGGTTCGGGCGCCTGTGAGCAGGGTGTGGCCAAGGGCGGCCGGGTGCTGGTCGCGGTCGACCCCCGGTACTTCCGCAAGGCCGAAGTCGACTCGCTGTGCGGCGATGCGAGCCTGGCCCGGGAGCGTCTGGGATGGCGTCCCCGAGTCACCTTCCGTCAGCTCGTCGAGATGATGGTCGATGCCGATCTCAAAGCCGTCGGCTAGGAGCTTGCGCGGTAGAACGACCGGAGGCCGGCGCTTCGCGCCGGATGCGGGTAGGATGCCCGCGAACCACTCCGTGCGCCCGATGACGGGCGCACGGAGTGGTTCGCGTGTGGCGCGGGTCGCGCCACACGGGTTCCCAGGTCAGATCGTTCTACCGCGCAAGCTCCTAGCCGAGCGGTCCTGCACTCAGCTCACCGCCGTCCAGAACGTAGGTGGTCGCGGTCGTGAACCTTCCTGCCTGAGTCGCCAGGGTCAACACCAGGGCCGCGATGTCCTCCGGCTCTCCGATGCGGCCCATCGGGTTGATGGCGATGTTGTTCTTCTCGACCATCTCGATCAGGCCCGCAGCCAGTTCAGTCCGGCACAGACCGGGAGCGATGGCAACCGTGCGGATGCCGTCCTTCGCCCACTCCTTGCCGATCATCTGCGTGAAGTTGATCAACGCCGCCTTGGACGGCGGGTAGATGCCCAGTCCTGGCGACGCCCGGATGCCCTCGTTCGACGCGATGTTGATGATCATGCCGCCGCCGCGCTCTTGCATCGTGGTCCGGCACAACTGCGACAGTCTGATCGGTCCCCACAGGTTGATTGCCATGACCCGTTGGAAATCGTCCTCCTTCAGCTTGGAGATCGGGCCACCGCCGCCGCTGGCTGCGTTGTTGACCAGGATGTCGATGCCACCGAGCCCGGCGACCACCTGCTCGTAGAGGTCGTCGACTGCTTCGGTCCTGCCGACGTCGGCCGGAATCGCCAGGACGCGGCGGCCAAGCTTCCGCAGCTCGCCACCGGTAGCCTCGAGTGCCTCGAGGCCTCGAGCGGCTATCGCGATGTCGGCGCCGTTCTCGGCAAACGCCAGGGCGATGGCACGACCGATGCCCTTGGAGCCCCCGGTGATCAGTGCCACCTTGCCGTCCATGGAATGATCGACGATCGACATGATGACCTCCGTTCCGGATCTTGAGAGTGCTGGGCCTTTGGCAGGCGGCGCCCACGGTGGACGGGAGGATACAGGTGACCGGGATTTGATGGCCCCGTTGCCGCAGAGGCGAACGCCGAGTGAAGAACGATCGAGCCACCGAAAGGGAAGCATGAAGAACGATAAGGCGTTGCGGGCTCGGGCCGAGCGGGTGATTCCCGGAGGCATGTACGGGCACCAGTCGGTGGCCTACAGGATGCCGAAGAACTACCCCCAGTTCTTCACGCGCGCCGAGGGCTGCCGGCTGTGGGACGTGGACGGCAACGAGTACATCGACTTCATGTGCTCGTACGGACCCATGATTGCCGGCTACCGCAATTCCCGCATCTGCTCTGCGGCCGATGCGCAGCGCGGCGCGCTCGACATCGCGAACGGCCCACCGGCCATCATCGTGGACTTGGCCGAGCGCCTGGTAGCTCAAGTCGGCCACGCCGACTGGGCGATCTTCGCGAAGAACGGCAACGATGCGACGACGGTCTGCAACATGGTCGCGCGAGCCAGGAGTGAGAAGCGCAAGATCCTGGTCGCGGCCGGCGCGTACCATGGCTCACAGCCGTGGGCCAACCACTTGTCGCGTGGGACGCCGGTAGAGGAGCACGCGAACTACCCGACGTTCACGTATAACGACACAGAGAGCCTGCGCGCGGCCGCCGAGGCGTCCGCCGGCGACCTCGCGGGAATCGCCGTGTCGGCCTTCAAGCACGACGCGGGCCAACCCCAGGAGCTCGTCGACCCGGCCTTCGCCCGCGCGGTGCGTCAGATCTGCGACGCCGAGGGCGCCGCGCTCATCCTGGACGACGTGCGGGCCGGGTTGCGCCTGTCGCTGGATGCGAGCTGGGCGACCCTTGGCGTCCAGCCGGACCTCTCGGCGTGGGGCAAGGCGCTCGCGAACGGAGAGCCGCTTGCAGCAGTTCTGGGCAACGAGGCGTACCGGGACGCCGCGTCGCGGATCTTCGTCACGGGCTCGTTCTGGTATCAGGCCGCGCCCTTTGCGGCGGCGCTCGCGACGCTCGACGTCCTGGAGGAGCTCGACGCGCCGACCCGGCTGCTCGAGCTGGGCCAGGCGTTCAGGGCCGGGCTTGCCGAACAGGCGCGGCGCTACGGCCACGCGATCCAGCAGACCGGTCCGCCGCAGATGCCGACCGTGATGTTCGAGGACGACCCCAAGCTCTCGAAGGGCCTCGCGTTCTGCGGGCATGCGCTCGCGAACGGCGTCTACTTGCACCCCTGGCACAACATGTTCCTGTCCGTGGCGCACACCGAGCGCGACATCGACCAGGCCCTGGCCGGCACAGCGCGCGCCTTCCAGGCGCTCGGCTGAGCCGACGGCGTCTATCGCAGCGCGGCTACGGCATGTACGGCGTCGGACTGGGTCCGAGCTGGGTTTCGAGAACCGCCTGGGCGACGTCGATGAACTCGCAGACCATCGGTCGGGTCTCGCGGGGATCGATGATCTCTTCGATGTTGAACGCCTCGGCGGTGCGAAACGGCGACGCCAGGGCCTGGAGGCGGTCCTCAATCTCCTTCTGCTTGGCCGCGGGGTCATCGGACTCCCGGATGATGCGCCGATAGGCGGCGGTCACGCCGCCTGAGATGTGCATGGACCCCCAGTGGCCGGACGGCCACGCCACGCGCTTGAACATGCCGCTCGGGCGATCGTGGCACTGGCCGGCGACGCCGTAGAGCTGCCGGATGATGATGGTGAGCCACGGCATGCGGGTTCGGAGCGTCGCGCAGAGCATCTTGGCGCCGGCGCGGACGATCCCCTGGCGCTGTTGCTCGGGGCCGACCATGAATCCGGGCTCGTCGCCGAAATAGACCATCGGTAGATGAAAGGTGTCGCACAACTGCAGGAAGCGAATCACCTTGGTGCCGGCGGCCACGTTCATCGAGCCTCCGAGATGGGCCGGGTTGTTGATCATCGTGCCCACGGGATAGCCGTTGACTCGGGCGAGTCCGACGATTCGAGAGCGTCCGTAGTACGGCGTGATCTCGAAGAACGAGTTGCGGTCGAGAACCGCGTCGAGGATCTCTCTCGGGTCGTAGGCCTTGTTCTTCTCGCGCGGGATGGCGGACAGGAGCGACGGCTCACCGCGCCCCGCGTCGTCGTGGGTGTCGCCGCGCGGCGCCATCTGCCAGACGCTGTCCGGCAGATAGCTCAGGAACCGCTTGAGCTGTGCTGCGGCCTCCTCCTCGGAGTCGGCGAGATTGTCGATGACACCGCTCCCGTACACCTGGGTGCGCTCGTCGCCGAGATCTTCCTTCGTGATGTCGATGCCGAGTGCGGCCTTGACGACCGGAGGCCCACCCGCGAACACCTGGCTCGTGCCCTTGACCATGACGTTGAAGTGGGCGAGGCACGACTCGACCGCCGGCAGTCCGGCCACCGAGCCGAGCACGGCGGCGACGACCGGCACGGCGCAGAGCAGGTCCTCGACGCCAGGGGTAGCGGGGTTCTGCGGGATGTAGGTGCGTCCGATCTTCTCGAAGGTCTTGACGCTGCCGCCGGTGGAGTCGAGGAGCCGGACGTACGGCAGACGCCAGCCGAGCGCCATCTTCTGGGCGTGACCGCTCTTGTCGCCGATCGACGCGTCGGCGGCGCCGCCGCGCACGGTGAAGTCGCCGCCGTTCAGAACCGCGCGGCGGCCGTTCAGGCGGGCGAGCCCGATGACCCTGTTCGAGGGTCTCACGTCCTGGAGCTCGTTGCCGTCGTAGGTGGCCACTCCGGCGAGCTCGCCGATCTCCTGGAACGAGCCCTCGTCGGCGAACAGCTCGAGACGCTCCCGGATCGTCAGCTTTCCGCGACGGTGCTGCTCCGCGATGCCGGCCTCGCCGCCCATCTGATGGGCGAATTCGCGGCGCCGCTTCAGCTCCTCTATCTCGCGCTCCCAGACCATGATTCCTCCCCAGGGCCGATGGCTACGCGCCCAGCGCGGCCACTCCGCGATTTGCCTCGAGGCAGGGAGCCGAGCCGTATGCGGTGGCAAGAGTACCCCGGCAGAATCCTCGTGCGACAGAATGCTCTGCGGGAACGGGCTGTTCGTGTCGACCACCTGCGCCCGGCCCGATGCCGATGCACGACGAGCCGATCCACTACATGAGCTTGCGCGATGTCGCACGCCTGATCGAAGCCCGCGAGCTTTCGCCGGTCAGCCTGACCGAGACGATGCTCGATCGGATCGCCGCCGTCGACGGACGGCTCAAGAGCTACGCGACCGTCATGGCCGACGACGCGCTGGCCGCGGCGCGTGTGGCCGAGTCGGAGATTGAGGGCGGGCGCTACCGCGGGCCGCTGCACGGCGTCCCGGTCGCCGTCAAGGACCTCTGCTACACGCGGGGCGTGCGCACCACGGGTGCGCTCTCGGTCCTGTCCGACTTCGTCCCCGAGTACGACGCCACCGTGGTCGCGAGGCTGGCAGGCGCCGGCGCCGTTCTCCTCGGCAAGCTGAACCTGACCGAAGGCGCGATGGGCGCCTACCACCCGGACTTCGACATCCCGGTCAACCCCTGGGACGAGGGCCTGTGGACGGGCGTTTCGTCGAGTGGCTCAGGCGTGGCCACGGCGGCCGGCCTCTGTTTTGGCTCTCTCGGCTCGGACACCGGCGGATCGATCCGGTTTCCATCGGCCCAGTGCGGCCTCGTCGGTATCAAACCAACCTGGGGCCGGGTCAGCCGCTACGGCGTGCTCGAACTCGCGGGCTCGCTCGACCACATCGGGCCGATGACGCGGAGCGTCGCCGATGCCGCGATCATGCTCGAGGCGATCGCCGGCGTCGATGCGAACGACCCGACGACGCTCGAGGCACCGTTGCCCCCCATTCTGCAGACGCTCGATGGCAACGTGGCCGGGGCGCGGCTCGGGTTCGATAGGCGGTACGCCGCGGAAGGCGTCGACCCCGCGGTCGCCGCCGCCGCCCTCGAGGCACTGCGGATCCTGGCCGGCCTGGGCGCCGAGGTGGTCGACGTCGAGATGCCGGCGGCGCCGTTCAACGACTGGTGGACCATCTGCTCCTATGAGGCCGTCCGGGCCCATGCCGCGACGTACCCCAGCCGCGCTGCGGACTACGGGCCGTACTTCGGAGAGTTCCTGGAACACGGGTCGCAGGTGAGCGACGACGCGCACGCGGCGGCGACCAGGCGCCGTGCGGCGTTCACGGAGCGATTCGAGGCGATGCTGACCACCGTCGACGCGTTTGTCTGCCCGTCCAACGTCACCGCGCTACCGGTGACGGACGCCATGCGATACGACACGATCGCGGCATACAGGCAGGCAGTCGCAGAGGTTGCCGAGAGCTTCGATCCGCCACTGGGCAGCATGCAGCTCTTCACCGTGCCCGCTGACTTCGCCGGCACGCCGACGATCTCTGTGCCGTGCGGCTTCTCGCCGGCGGGAGCGCCCCACAGCCTGCAACTCGTTGGCCGCGACCTGAGCGAGCCGACGCTCTGCCGCCTCGCCCACGCCTACGAGCAGGCCACCGACTGGCGCCTGCGCCATCCGGGCGTCTGAGTCCGCGCCGCGGATTCACTACGTTGCGTTCTGCGGCGCAAGCTCCTAGACTGCCGGGCCGGCCGGCGCTGCTGGGCCGCACTACGACCACGTCGACGGAGCAGATGATGACCGAGCCGCAGGTGGCGCGGCGCAGCGGCTCGCCGCAGCCGCTGATCGCCGTCCCGGAACGCCTGAACGAACTGCGGGAGGGGTCTCGCGAGTGGCCCTCCTGGACGCTGACGCCGCGCCAGATCTGCGATCTGGAGCTGCTTCTCTGCGGCGGGTTCGCGCCGCTCGACGGGTTCATGAACCGGGCCGCGTTCGACAGCGTCTGCGAGGCGATGCGCCTGCCCTCCGGCGCGCTGTGGCCGATCCCGATCACCCTCGACATGACGCCGGAAGCGGCCGGCGGATTGGAGGTGGGCGCCCCCCTGGTCCTGCGCGACCCGGAAGGGCTGATGCTGGCGGTGCTCACGGTGGAGGACGTCTGGGAACACGACCGGAAGAAGGAGGCCGAGCTGGTTTACGGCACGCTCGACCAGGCTCATCCCGGTGTAGGCCATCTCTACCAGCGGACGAACACCGTGTCCGTGGGGGGCAAGATCGAGGGAGTCCAACTGCCGCGGCACTACGACTTCCCCGGATTGCGGAAGACGCCCGAGCAGTTGCGGCGTCGCTTTGCGCAACTCGGATGGAAGACGGCGGTGGCTTTCCAGACCCGCAACCCCATGCACCGGGCGCACTTCGAGCTGACCCTGCGGGCGGCCCGGGAGCTCGAGGCGAACCTGCTGATTCACCCGGTCGTCGGCATGACGAAGCCGGGCGACCTGGATCACTACACGCGCGTCCGCTGCTACCGCAAGGTCCTGAACCACTATCCGCGCCACACCGCGGAGCTAGCGCTGCTGCCTCTCGCCATGCGCATGGCGGGACCGCGCGAGGCGCTCTGGCATGCCCTGATCCGCAGGAACTACGGCTGTACCCACCTGATCGTCGGCCGCGACCACGCGGGCCCTGGCGTGGACTCAAAGGGCCGGCCCTTCTACGGCCCCTACGACGCGCAGGAACTGATGGTCGAGCACGAGGCCGAGCTCGGCGTGAAGATGGTCCCCTTCCGGATGATGGTCTACGTCGAGGATCGCGACTCCTACGAGCCGGTGGACGCCGTGCAGGAGGGCGAACGGACGCTGTCGATCTCGGGCAGCGACCTCCGCCGCCGGCTGCGCCGGGGCCTTCCGATCCCGGAGTGGTTCACCTTTCCGGAAGTGGCCGGCGAGCTGCGCCGCAGTCACCCGGCGCGCAGCAACCAGGGCGTCACGGTGTTCTTCACCGGCCTTTCCGGCGCCGGCAAGTCGACGATCGCGAACGTCCTCTTGGTCAAGTTCCTTGAAACCGGCGGCCGTCCGGTGACGATGCTCGACGGCGACATCGTCCGCACCAACCTGTCCTCCGAACTCGGGTTCTCCCGGGAGCATCGCGACATCAACATCCGGCGCATCGGGTTCGTCGCCTCCGAGATCACGAAGAACGGCGGCGTGGCGATCTGCGCTCCGATCGCTCCGTACGAGAGCGTCCGCCAGGACGTGCGGGAGATAATCGAGGATGTCGGCGGCTTCATCCTGGTCCACGTGGCGACGCCGCTCGACGTGTGCGAGGAACGCGACGTCAAGGGGCTCTACGCCAAGGCCAGGGCGGGATTGATCGACGCCTTCACCGGCATATCGGATCCCTATGAGGTGCCGGAAGACCCGGACCTGGTCATCGACACGACGGACATCACGGCCGAGGAGGCCGCACAGCAGGTCATGCTCCACCTGGAGAAGGAGGGGTTCGTCGGACCACGTTAGCAGCCCGTGGTAGAAGTCCGTGTCGCACCGAGAGCGGTCAGGCGCCCGTCCAGCAAGGCGCGACGAGGGAGCATATCGGGCCATATTCGACTGAGGAGCAACGATGCGGGGCGGGATGCATGGGCGCTCGAATGCAGCGCGACTTCTGCCACGGGCTGCTAGCAAGTCCTCCCCGCGGCGCTTCGCGCTCAATTGGCGATGGCTATCGGTTGGCGTCGCCGGCGCCGTGGCGTTGTTCCTGCTCCTGCCGGCGCCCGCGTTCGCCGGCGCCTTCGAGCGTGCCCTGCGGTGGCTCGCGGGTCTGCTTGGGGGCGATGCGCGCCGGATGGCGGCCGAGCTGCCCTTGGACCAGATCGTCCATGGGTTTCTGTTCGCCCTGCTGGCCTGGGTCTGGTGCCGGCCGCCGGCGCGCGCCGGCCGCGTCCGCGGCGTGGTTCTCGCGTCGGTGGCGGCGGTGGTCTACGGCGGCGCCATCGAGATCTGCCAGATGCTGCTCGGCTACCGGTCGGGCGAGTGGATGGACCTGGTCGCCGATGCGGTCGGTGTCGCGTTCGGCGCACTGCTCGCCTCGCGGTTGCTCCCGCGACGCCGGGACTTCGTCGCGGCCCGTTCGGGTTGACGCTGTTAGCGTCGCGGACCGGCTGAAAGTACGGCCGGGACAAGCGTGGAGTGAATACTGTGCCGGTTGAACAGCGGGTTGAACAACTACCGGAACCGCCGGACCGGGCAGCCCGGGAACGTGCCCTGCTCGCTGCCCTGGAGCAGCGGATCCTGGTGCTCGACGGGGCCACCGGTACCGCTTTCCAGGCGGCGGACCTGGGGCCGGAGGACTTCGGCGGCGCGGAGCTTGAGGGCTGCAACGAGATCCTGGTGGCGACCCGGCCCGACGTGGTGCTCGGGGTCCACCGGTCCTACCTCGAAGCCGGCGCCGACATCGTCGAGACGAACACCTTCGGCGGCACGCCCCTGGTGCTTGAGGAGTACGGACTCGCCGGGCGAGCCTTCGAGCTGAACCGGCGCGCCGCCGAACTGGCGCGTCAGGCGTGCGCGGAAGTGGAACGGGAGTGCTTCGTCTGCGGCTCGATGGGACCGACGACGAAGGCGATCTCGGTGACCGGCGGCGTCACCTTCGAGCGCTTGCGGGACGACTTCCGCGCCCAGGCGCTGGGACTTGCGGCCGGCGGCGCCGACTACCTGCTGCTCGAGACCTGCCAGGACACGCGCAACGTGAAGGCCGGCCTGATCGGCATCGAGCGGGCGTTCGAGCAGTTGAGTTGGAGGTTGCCGGTGGCGGTCTCGGTGACCATCGAGACCACGGGGACCATGCTCGGGGGCCAGGAGGTCGAAGCCCTGGCCGCGTCGCTGCTGCACCGGGACCGCCGCGACCTCCTCTACGTCGGTCTCAACTGCGCCACCGGTCCGGACCAGATGTTCGATCACCTGCGCGCCCTGTCCGAGATCTGCCGCACCCGGGTGGCGTGCGTCCCGAACGCCGGCCTGCCGGACGAAGACGGCCTCTACAGCCAGACGCCCGATGACTTCCGTGCCGTGTTCTCTCGCTTCCTCGAGCAGGGCTGGCTGAACCTGGTCGGCGGTTGCTGCGGCACCACGCCGGCCCACATCGAAGCGTTCACAGGCGTCGTCCGCGGCCGCGCTCCCCGGCAGCCCCCCGATCACAGACGGTGCCTGATATCGGGCCTGGACGTGGCGGAGCTCACGGAGGACAACCGGCCGCTCCTGGTGGGCGAGCGCACCAACGTGCTCGGCAGCCGCAAGTTCAAGCGGCTGATCCTGGAAGGCGAGTACGAGGCGGCGGCCGAGGTCGGCCGCGCCCAGGTCCAGGGCGGAGCGCAGGTGGTCGACATCTGCCTCCAGGACCCGGAGCGCGACGAGTGCGTCGACATGGAACGGTTCCTGGAGCGGCTGGTGCGCCGGGTCAAGGCGCCGCTGATGATCGACAGCACCGACCACGAGGTTATGGCGCTTGCTCTGACCTGGTGCCAGGGCCGGTCCATTCTGAACTCGATCAACCTGGAAGACGGGCTGGAGCGTTTCGAGCTCGTGGCGCCGCTGGCGAGGGAGTTCGGTTGCGCCGTGGTCGTCGGCCTGATCGACGAGCAGGGCATGGCGGTGTCGACCGACCGCAAGCTGGAGGTCGCGGCACGGAGCTACGAGCTCCTGACCTCGCGTTGGGGTCTGGAGCCCCAGGACATCTGGTGGGATCCGCTGGTCTTCCCCTGCGGCACGGGCGACGAGGCCTACCTGGGCTCGGCGAAGGCGACAATCGATGGAGTGCGCGCGGTGCGCGAGGCGCTCCCGGGCACCCGGACGATCCTGGGCATCTCGAACGTCAGCTTCGGCCTGCCGCTCGCGGGCCGCGAGGTGCTGAACGCGGTGTTCCTCTACCGTTGCACGCAGGCCGGCCTCGATGCGGCGATCGTCAACACCCAGGGTCTGGCCCGCTACGCCGAGATCCCGGTGGCGGAGCGCGTGCTCGCCGAGGCGCTGCTCGATCTGGAACCCGGCGATGTGGAGGCGGGGCGGCGCGCGGTGGAGGCGTTCACGGCGGCGTTCCGTGAGCGCAAGGGCTGGCAGGAACGGGCGCCGCGCGATCTGCTGCCGCTGGCGGAACGTCTTTCGCGGTCGGTGGTCGAGGGCAGCAAGGAGGGTCTCCGCCCGGACCTGGACGCGGCGCTGGCGGACCCCCGCTGGCCGGACCCGCTCGACATCATCAACGGACCGCTGATGGCCGGGATGGCCGAGGTCGGCCGGCTGTTCAACAACAACGAGTTGATCGTGGCCGAGGTGCTGCAGAGCGCCGAAGTGATGAAGGCCGCGGTCGATCACCTCGAGCCGCACATGGAACGCACGGAGGGCATGACCCGCGGCCGGGTGATCCTGGCCACGGTCAAGGGCGACGTCCACGACATCGGCAAGAACCTGGTCGACATCATCCTGACCAACAACGGCTTCGAGGTGGTGAACCTGGGGATCAAGGTGCCGAGCGAGCAGTTGATCCAGGCCGCGCGCCGGCACGAGCCGGACGTGATCGGCCTCTCCGGCCTGCTGGTCAAGAGCGCTCAGCAGATGGTGGCCACCGCCGGCGACTTCTCCGCGGCCGGCATCGATACGGACCTGGTGGTCGGCGGCGCGGCGCTGACGCGGCGGTTCACCCACGGCCGGATCGCGCCCGAGTACGGCGGCGTCTGCACCTACGCCAGCGACGCGATGAGCGGGCTCGATCTGATCGAACGTCTGTGCGACGCGGAGCGCCGGGGGCCTTTGCTGGAGAAGGTCGAGGCGCTGCGCGAGCGCGACGCGGCCGCGTTCCGGGCCCGGTCCAGACCGTCGGCGGCGCCGGTGACGGCGCGCCGCAGTTCGACCGTCCGCACGGACATCCCCGCCCCACGGCCTCCCTGTCTCGAGCGGCGCACTGAGCGTTTCGACCTCGACGAAGTGTGGCCGCACCTGAGTTTGCAGATGCTCTACGCCAAGCACCTCGGCCTCAAGGGATCCGTCGAGCGGCTGCGCAAGGCCGACGATCCGAAGCTGGTCAAGGTCGAGGCGGTGGTTGAGGAACTCAAGGAGTTCGCTCGCGGCGAGATGGCTGTGCGCGGCGTTTGGCGGTTCTTCCCGGCCCGGGGGGACGGCAACCGGCTGAGCCTGTTCGAGTCCGGCGAAGACGGCGAAGGGGCTCAGGAGAACGTCGCCGCGGAGTGGCGCCTGCCCCGGCAGCCGCGCGAGGACGGCCTCTGCCTCGCCGACTACGTGCTGCCGGCGGGCGATCACGTGGCCCTCTTCGTCGTCACCGCGGGCGCCGGCGTGCGCGATGTGGCCGAACGGTTCAAGCAGGAAGGCGAGTACCTGAAGAGCCACGCCTACGCGGCGCTCGCGCTCGAGACCGCCGAAGCCGCGGCGGAGCTCCTTCATCAGAGACTCCGCGCCGAGCTCGGGTTCCCCGACCCGCCCGGCATGACGACCCGCGAACGCCTGGCCGCGAAGTACCGCGGCAAGCGCTACTCCTTCGGCTATCCCGCGTGCCCCGACCTCGCCGGCCAGCGCCAACTGTTCGCGGCGCTAGAACCCGCCGACATCGGCGTGGAACTCACCGAGGGCGACATGATGGACCCGGAGGCCACGGTGTCGGCGTTGGTGTTCCATCACCCGGATGCGCGGTACTTCGGGGTGTGAAGGGTTGGTCGACCTGTCGCCAGGCGCTGTTTGCACAGACCAGACAGCCCTCCGGCCGCGAACGATGTCGACTTGTCGGGTTTGCGTCGCGCCGGGCCACGGTTCTGCTCCGGGGCGTGTTCCTGGTCGCCCTGTTCCTCGGCCCGGGCTCGTCGGCAGAGGCGCAAAGCTGCACGGAACCGGCGTTCTGGGATGCGTTCGACCAGCGTTGCGAGGTCCAGGTGTGCGCCGAAGGCTTCACGCAACACGCCAACCGCTGCTTCCTGAATGGGACATTTGCGGCCTACGCGGCCAGTTGTCCGGTCGGTTGGGCAAGTCACGGCAACCCCCTACGGCATCGACCACTACAGCATGCAGTGTGTCGATCCATCGCCCTCTGAACCGCCACCGCCATCGGAGCCGCCACCGCGGATTGTCATAGCGCGTCCGCCGGTGACGCCAACAAGGGCGACGCTCGTCTCAGCGACTGAAACCGACAGCCCTGGCCGGACCTACTCGTTTACATTGGCGTCCCGCCACGCCGTCAGCGTTTCGCTAACCGGGATGAACCGGGACATAGACTGTTCCGTGGACGGTTCTGCCTGCTCGAACCGCGGCGGAACAAGCGACGAAGACTGGAGCGGAGAGCTGGCCGCTGGGTCGCATAGCGTCCGGGTGTACCCGTACGGTGGAGGAACAGGCAACTACACGATAACCGTTACCGGCAACCCCATTGTCGACGCGGTGGCGGCGCCGCCGCCACCGCCAACGGTCCGACGCACGCTGGAGACAAGGGTCGGGCTTGTGTTCGCGACCGAAACGGACAGCCCTGGCCGGACCTACTCGTTCACTTTGGCGTCCCGCCAGACCGTGACCGTTTCGCTGACCGGCATGAACCGGGACATCGACTGTTCGGTCAACGGCTCTCGCTGCTCGAATCGGGGTGGAACCAGCGACGACGAGTGGAGCCGCGAACTGGCGGCCGGATCGCACAGCGTTCGGGTGTATCCATACCTTGGAGGAACGGGTGACTACACCATCATGGCGGTCGTCAACTGCCCCGCCGGTCACGTTGCTTCTGGCGGTAGCTGCTATCGGTACGTCGTACCGAGTCCTTCCAGTGTGACCGCTGCGTCCGGGACGGAGGCGCGAACGTGCGACGACAATACGGAACTGGAGGAAGGGCAATCCTGTGTAGAGGGTATCGTCGTCGACGAGGTCGTCAACGTTACGAGCACGCCTATCCTAATCCGGCGGTTGCCGGGCGGCGGTGGCGGCGGTGGCGGTGGTGGTGGTGGCGGTGGCGGCGGCGGTGGCGGCGAGATTCACTTGCCGTCATGGGTAACCCAATCGATGCAAACTCAACTGGCAACCGCTGCTACGGATGCAACAGCAAAAGCGACGTCGTGTTCGGTAACGCCGCCGAGCGGCGTGCCGTACAACGCCTACGCGGCCCTCACGGCCGCGCAGATAGTGTTTGAGGGAGATGGCTGCTCCATTGGCCTTCCTGCTCACGTGGACAGCATACCGGGGACGACAATTCATATATGTCCTCGATTCTTCGATCGGTCCGCACACCGAAGATCCCGCGTGATCATGCACGAGGGGTTGCACTTGGCGGGCCTTAATCATGCGGACTTTCCTCCCTTCGAGGATGGCGATGCCACTGGGATGAACGATGCAATCACAAGCTCCTGTGGTTACTCGCCGTGAAGAGCGAACGGCCGGGGAGTGCGACGTCAGAGAGTAGACCCACGGGATGACGCAAGTCAGATTCCCGTAGCAAAGGAGAAACGATGACCAGGAATCGCAAGGCGAGGGCCCCATTTGCTGTTCCACAAGCCGGTTCAGGGCGAACCCGGTGCAAGAGCAGGGTACCCCTGCTCATCGGAGTGCTTGTGGTCCTGAGCGGGCCGGGGCATGTTGCGCGCGCGATACAGGTGCAGCCTGTCAGGTGGGAGATCAGCCCGGCAGGCTCAGTGACCACCAGGGCCTCGGGTGTTTCTCGCTCGGAGGCCCAGGAATACCTGGAGCGTCTTGGTTTGACCGCTGGGGCTGTCGCCGATCCAGAAGTGAGCGTCTACGGGAGCGATGCCTTTCACGGCGTGCAGGAGGCGAAGGCCGACTGGGTCGTGCACCGGCTCGAACTCAATGGCAAGTTCGCATCCCGTGGATCGACAGAGGTTCTTGGTCAAGGCATGACGGTGACGTCCGTCATCGGCCCCGACGGCCTTCTGATTACGGATGATCGGGGCGGGTATCGGATCGAAGCACGTCGAAAGTTCCCGCTCGCCACATGCGATCGTGGGATTGATGCGGTTGCCGACTGCGACGAGGTGGTGAGCTTCGATATGGCCAGGGACGGCCGCGGCAGGATCGTCGAGTTCGTCAGAGACAGCCAGGGCGTTCCAAGCGGAGTACGGTTCGGTGAGACCTTGCTGCTTCGCTACAGGTTCACGCCACCGTTGCCCGAGCCGCCCCCGGAAGTTTGGCAAGGTGACCCTTGGCGGGAGCCGTCTTCGTGGGACTTGATCGACGTTCGGACGTCGGAGATGGTGATCGATTCTGCCGATGCCGCCAAGGTGGCCTCTGCGGTTCCGGTCTTTTCGGTGGTCCTCAAAGGCATCGGCGAAGTGGTTCGCTTTGAAGGTGGAAGGCCGTTTGCCGTCGCGCAAGGTTCGGGGTTGTGGACTTACGCCCTCTTGTCTCTCGAGACGACTTCGGACGTCTGGCGCAGCGTTCATGCATGGGGCGATATGAGCCGGAAGTACTGGTTTCGTGTGGACTACACGGATGAACTCGTGCGAGTCGAGATCAAGGCCGGGGGAGGCGACCGAAGCGTTGTCGTGGAGGCGCCGCGCAGCCGCGACAGTGTGGCGCCGGCTTCGTTCGTGCATCCCGGCGCCGATATGTTGACGGACGCCATGCGGTCTGGAGTTCGGCTGCGGACTACTGAGCCTCTGGAGACCTGGCTGCATAGTACGTTTGAGAAGGAGAGTCTTCCGATCGTGCTGAGTCCGTTCCACCATCGGGGCATCGAAGTTGAAAGGAGTGTGGAAACGGAGTCGGGCGTGGTCCGGGAGGCGGCTCGCATGGAGCCTGAGTTTCAGTTCGGCCCGGCCGACGGATGCGAAGAGCAGGACCAGGGGATCGTATGCTCGGGTGGGGAGAGCGACGTGATCGGTGAGGAGAGCACTTACCCTTGGTGAGGCGACGCACATCGGGCGGAACCGGGGTGCGAAAGCCAGCTTCGACAACTCTCGGAGGCTAGACCATGCGGGCACCCTCTAGAGGCGCCGCGTCGCCGCTGTCGGCCGCCACGCCGTTCCCTCCTCTCAATGCCACGTTGTCCGGCCACTTGCCGTGTCGGACAGCGGTCTTGCTCGGAGGCACTCTCTTGGTGGGACTGTTGTTCGCCTTGGGCACGCCGGCACAGGCGCAGACCTGTACTCCTCCGGCATTCTGGAATGAGTTCAGTTCTGGCGGCGGACGCTGTGAAGTGCGTCTGTGCGCAGAGGGGTTCACGCAGGACAACGACCGGTGCATGCTGAACGGGACGTTGGTGGGTTACGCGGCCTCGTGCCCAGTCGGTTGGGGAGTCACCGCCGTCGAAGGCCCCTGGCTGTACACCATGCGGTGCGTCGATCCCTCGCCTGCCGGAAGGCCGCCGGGACGGGCGCGCCGCATCCTGGAGACGCGCGTGGGGCTGGTATTCGCGACCGAAGCGGACAGCCTTGGACAGACCTACTCGTTCACCTTGGCGTCCCGTCAGACCGTGAGCGTCTCACTGACCGGCATGAACCGGAATTTCGACTGTTCCGTCAACAGTTCTTTCTGCTCGAATCGCGACGGAACCCGCGACGATTCCTGGACCGGGGAGCTGGCGGCCGGATCGCACAGCATCCGGGTGTCCCCCTCCAGTGGGAGAAGGGGCGACTACACCATCATGGCGGTCGTCTACTGTCCGCCCGGTCATTTTGCTTCTGGTGGAAGTTGCTATCGGTACGTCCCGCCGGACCGTCCGGCACCCGATCGTCCCGACAGGGGAACATCGACTCCTCTTGAGGACGACAGGGTGCCTGGCACGGCGCCCGAGGTCGAGACCCCGCCCTGAGAGAGCCAAGATAGCCGGCCCGAGCCGCTTTCTTCTTCCGCTTCTCCTGCTTGGCCTGCTGGAGGCACGTACTCGTTCACGTTGACTTCCCGACACCAGTCAGCGTTGCGCTGACCGGCATGAACCGGGACTTCGACTCTTCGGTTGGCTAGCCAGCCCGCCTTGGTAGGCGCAACGGCACCAACTTGACAACTTGACAGGTTGGCTGCAAGAGTCGGCACATGAAAGCGCTTCCGGTAGCCGAGTTGAAGGCCGGGTTTTCCAAGGTCCTCGCCGACGTGCGCCGTGGCGAGCGCATCGGCGTCCTGTACGGGAGGTCGAAGACGCCGGTCGCCATGATCGTTCCGTACGAGCCGGCGCTTGCAGGCAAGCGCGAACTCGGTTTCCTCGACGGGGAGGTCACGATCGAGTTCACCGATGACTTCGAGATGACCGAAGAGGAGTTCCTGGGCGGCGCGTGACGTACCTGCTGGACACCCATGTCCTGCTGTGGGCCATCGGCAGATCGAAGAGGCTGTCCGCTCCCGCTCGGGAGATCATCGAGGACTCGCGCAACCGCGTACTGGTGAGCACCGTGTCCCTTTGGGAGGCGTCGCTGAAGTACGGGTTGGGGAAGCTGAAGCTCGATCCGCTGGTTCCGGACGAGATTCCCGACAACTGCGCCCGGCTCGGCTTCGAGATCCTCCCGCTGGAAAGCGCGGACGCGGCGAGCTACCACGTCCTGCCGCGGGTGGCCAAGCATCGCGACCCGTTCGACCGCATGCTCGTTCACCAGTGCATTCGCGGCAACCTGATTCTGGTCAGCCGGGATGGGCGAATGAGGAGCTATCGATCCCACGGGTTGCGGCAGGTCTGGTAGGGCGTGTCGCGGGGAGTGGCGCGCGAGGCGTCGACACGGCCAGGTTAGTTGGTCGCAGGGCCGGCCGTGTTTCGCCGGCTCGGCTGGCTACCCCCGCGCCGCGGCCTTCTTCTCCTTCTTGTCCCGCTTCGCCCGCAGCAGCGCCGCCGCCCGGTCCAGGTGGTCGTCGCCCAGGCGGTCGAGGTACTCGTCGTAGCTGCCGACGAAGTCGTTGACGCCTTCGGCCGAGATCTCGATGATCCGGGTGGCGAGTTGGCTCACGAACCAGCGGTCGTGGGAGACGAGGAGCAGGGTGCCCGGGTAGTCCAGGAGCCCGTGGATCAGCGCCTGGATCGCCTCCAGGTCCAGGTGGTTGGTGGGCTCGTCGAGGACCAGGACGTTGGGTTTGAGCACGACGTGGCGGCAGAACAGGAGACGCGCCGCTTCGCCGCCTGAGAGGCTGCCGATCCGCTTCGTCGCTTCGTCCTTGGAGAACAGGACGGCGCCGAGCTGGCCGCGGACGAAACCGATCGGCTCGCCGGGGCAGCAGTCCCAGAGCCAGCTCTGGACTGTCTTCCGCTCGGCGCCCTGGGTGTCGAGCAACTGTTGCCGGTGGTCCTGGGCGAAGTAGCCGGGGTGGGTTTCGTACCCCCAGTCGATCTCGCCGCGGTCGGCAAAGACCTCGCCGATCGCGATCTTGAGCAGGGTCGACTTGCCGATGCCGTTCGGCCCGATCACGGCGATCCGCTCGCCGCGGCCGATCTCAAGCGACACGTCGTCGAGCACCTCGTTGTCGCCGTAGCTCTTGGAGATGCCTTCGAGGGTCAGCACCCGCTTGCCGGATGGTCGGCGCGACTGGAAGCGGAACAGCGGGTAGCGGCGCGAAGTCTGGGGTAGCTGCTCGATCGAGATCCGGTTGATCAGTTTCACCCGGCTCTGGGCCTGCCGCGCCTTGCTCGCCTTGTAGCGGAAGCGGTCGACGAACTTCTGGTGGTGGTCGATCTCCTGCTGCCGCTGCCCGATCTCGGCCTCTCTGCGCGCCCGTTCCTCGACCTTCTTCTGCTCGAAGTTGGAGTACGAGCCCGGGTAGGCGGTGAGGGCTTCGTAGTCGATGTCGAGAATCTGGGTGCAGACGTTGTCGAGAAACCGGTGGTCATGGGAGACGACGATGACGACGCCCTTGAACTCGGACAGGAATTTCTCGAGCCAGCGGATGGAAAGGATGTCCAGGTGGTTCGTCGGCTCGTCGAGCAGCAGCGCGTCGGGGTACGCGGCCAGGGTCTGCGCCAGCAGCACGCGGAGCTTGAAGCCGCCGGACAGGATCGACAGCGGCTCGCGGTGGACCGCTGTCTCGATCCCCAGCCCCTCCAGGATCTCGGCCGCCCGGGACTCCAGGGAGTAGCCGTCCCAGCGCATGACGACTTCCTCCAGCGCGGCGTAGCGGTTGCCGTCGAATTCCTCGTCGGCCCGCTCCAGCAGCCGGTCCTTCTCGACCATCGCCTGCCACAGTTCGGCGTTGCCCATCATCACGACGTCGAGGATCGAATCCTCTTCGTACTCGAAGTGGTCCTGCTTCAGCACTCCCAGCCGGCAGCGCTTCGGCACGGTAATCGAGCCTTCGCTGGCCGGCTCGTCGCCTGTCAGCATACGCAGGAGCGTCGACTTGCCCGAACCGTTCGAGCCCACAAGGCCGTAGCGTTGCCCTGAGGTGAAACGCACGCTCGCGGCCGCGAACAGGGTCTGTTCGCCGAAGCTCTTGCCGAGGTTGGAGATCGAGATCATCTGTTCGTCATCTAGTAGTCTGCGCGGCTGGAATGCGGCGCGTGAGGCCGGGGCGCGCGGCGCGGCGCGGAGTCAGGATAACAACGGAATGGGCAGCAGACAGATGACGGCGAAGCATGCTGGGTAAGGTCCGCAGGAAGACCCGCGTGGCGGCGCCGGGCGACCGCTTCGAGCTGGCGCTGAGCGTGGTGGGGTGGGCCGGCGGCGCCTTCCTGGGCGCGGTCCTGGTGTTCGGAGCGGCGGTCAAGGCGCTCGACCCCCAAGGCTTCGTGAGCCAGATAGAGATCGAGGGTCTGGACTTCCTGCTGCCGGCCGCGGTGGTGACCGTGATCGCGCTGGCGCTCGAGGTCGGGCTCGGCAGCGCCCTCATCCTCGGCCTGCGCCGGATGTGGATTCTCGGCCCCTCGGCGCTCCTGGTCGCCTTCTTCCTGTTCCTCACCGGACGGACCTACTGCCGGGATCTGCGTGGCATTGCCGTGGAGGACGAGGCCGGCTGCGGCTGCTTCGGCAACCTGGTGGAGCGGACGCCGGCGGAGGCCTTCTGGCAGGACCTGGCGCTCATGGTCCCGGCGCTGGCGCTGGCGTTTCTTGGCCGGCGCGCGAGCGACGGCATGCCGTGGATCCGGCTCGCCGTCGTCGGCGCTCTGACCGTGGGCCTGCTGGCGTTCGCCCGCGCGGCGCCCGACCTGCCGCTGGACAACCTGGCGACCCGGCTCAAGCCGGACCTTCAGGTCGACGAGATCTGCAGCGGCGACGGGGACAGTCTCCTGTGCCTTTCGACCATCGTGCCCGAGCTGGAAGAGGGCGAGCACTGGCTGGTCATCGCCGACCTCGACGAGGATCTCGGCAAGGCGGTCGACGGCCTGAACCGGCACGTCTTCGCGGGCAGCGGGATGTGGGTGCTCAGCTCGGCGACCCCGGACGAGAACCGCACGTTCTTCTGGTCCTATGGCCCTGCCTTCGAGATCCGCGAGGCGCCGCCGACGTTCCTCGCACCGCTGTACAGGACCCTGCCGCGTTCGTTCCGGGTCAAGGACGGCGTGGTGGTCGAGACGGTGTCGGGGTTGCCGCCGGCGCCGTAGTCACGCCGGGCGGGCGCGGTTCTCGAGATACATGGCCTAGTCCGCCAGACGTCGAAAGGCGCCGGTGTAACGCTCGTGCATACGATTCAGGCCGCGCTTGAGCTTCGATATGGGACCGTTGCTGCGGACCCAGGATGGGTCTGCGAACTCCGCGGCGAGATCGATGCCGCCGTTGCGCCAGGCTGCGTCGGTCGCCTGGAGCTCGCCGGCGGGGGCGAAGCGCGAGACGCCGGCTTCGTCGAAGGCGCGGCGGACGTCAGGGGGCAGATCGCCGGCGATGGCGAGGCCCTGGATGCGGTCGTTCCAGTCGTCGAGGGGTGGGAGCGCTGGAACCGAGTGGATGCGGACGGTGCGCAGGCCGGGTGAGGGCCGGAGCCGCGAGTCGTTCTCGACGATCACGGTGCCGGCATCGAGCTCTTCGCCGAACGACACAAGACCGCGGAGATCGGCCTCCTCGCGGGCCAGCCGGACGCCGGCACGTTCGGCGTCGCTTGCCCGGCCGGGGGGCAGTTCGGTGGTGAGCTCGGCGAGGGCGTCGGCGAGGGCGTGGGCGAAGGGGTCGGCAGCCGGTTGCTCGACGAGCACGGCCTCGACGGAGAGGCAGCCGCGCTGGTCGAAGAGCGCGATATCGAGCGCCATGCCGGGTACCGCTTGTTCGAGGTCGGCGTCGGCGCCAACCCAGCCGATGCTGAGCTTCGGTCCGAAGGTCACGAGTCGGCGTGTGTCGGCAGCCGCGAGAGCAGTCATGGTCGGTTCGCTGCCGTAGGCCACGACGAGGCGGGCGGAGGCGCGAAGGGCATCCTCGATCTCCGCGTCGCCGCCGGTCCAGGTGGCGGCGGTGTAGGCCTCGCGGAGGACGGGGCGCCGGCGACCCAGGGCGGCGAGGAAAGCCGGCGCGAAGAAGGGTTCGGCCCGCGATGATTTGAACAGGACGGGCGCGCGCGCGGCCAGGGCCGGTAGCAGGGACTGGAGGATCAGGCCGGGCGGGTTTGCCGGCAGCACGACGAGGCTGAAGCCGTCCTCGTCCTGTCGTAAGGAGCGGCGCAGTTCGGCGGCCGCGGGTTCCCCGAGCATTCCGGCGCCGATGCTCTCGAGCCCGCGCTGAAGGCCCTCGGTGGAGAGGCCGGTCGCGGCCAGCAGGTCGGGATCCAGCGCGCGGCGTTCCGGGCTGCCGGCGTCGAGGAAGGCGGCCAGGGTGTCGTTCCAGGTGGTGAGGATGTCGTCGTCGGAGATGGCGAGGAGGGCGGGCGCCGCGTCAGTCAGGGTCTGCGTCGTCACGCCGCGCCCAACTCCTCCGCGGTCAGCGAACAGCCGCGCAGTTCGGCGCCGGTGGCGCGGCCGAGCAGGCGGAAGGCGCCGTCTTCGGCGACGCCGAGGTCCTCGGTCAGCACATGGCAGACGGATCCGAGGTTCGCGAGGTCGAAGAAGGACAGCAGCCCCGTGCGCCCGTCCTCGACTTCCTCGAGGGTTGTCGGGTCGAGCACGCGAAACGGCATCCACGGGGGAGTACGCAGGTGCTCGCCGCCGGGGCGGGAGTAGGCCTGGCTAGTCAGCTCCGTCATGCCGTACTCGCGGACGATCGCCTCCCGGCGCAGACCGAGCAGGGCGCGGGCGCGCCGCCGGACCTCGTCCGGCGTCGTCTCGAGGCGCTGGCCCTTGAAGCCGCCGGTCTCGAACACGCGGCTTCCGGCCGGCAGTCGGATCGCGTGCCCGGTCTCACCCTCCAGGTGGTCGAGCAGGAGGACGAGGGCGAGGGCGGTGGCCAGGATCAACACCGGCTCACCCTCGCCGCGGCCCTGGAGCCAGCGTCGCGCCTGCCCGACGTCGATCCCGCCCGCGGAGACGGCCCAGGCGCTGCCCGGCGCGGCGTGGCGCTCGAACACGTGGTCCGCCATGAAGGAGAGGCTCGAGTCGGGGGCCGCGGTGCGGTCGGGGATGAGCAAGAGCATCGGCACCCGCTCACTGCCCGCGGGCAGGCAGGCGGCGGCGAAGGAGGCGTCGATCACCTTCCGGTAGAGGTCGGGGTACGGGTGGTAGTGGACGCTCCGTCGTTCCGCGCCGCGGGTGGTGCCGCTGCTGCGGAAGACCTCCCGGGGCTCGGCGGCGGCGAGGCGTAGCGACTTGAAGGCCGAGGTGGGGACCGGCGGCGCCGCGCGCCAGTCGTCGAGCGCGCCGCGGGAGAGGCTGCGGCGCTCGCACAGGCGGCGGTAGGGCTCGACCCGCTCGATTCCGAAGCGGGCTGCCGCCGGGGCAAGTTCCTCGAAGCGGCCTTCGCCGCAAGCGATGAAGCGTTCGATCCGTTGAACCAGGCCGGTCATGACCCTTCTGCGAAGAAGGCCGCCGCAGTGGTTGCCGGGTGGCCGGCAAGTCCCGCGCTGTCCGAATCGCCAGATTCCGGCCACCACTCGGCCGGCAGGTGCTTCCGGTAGGGCTGCTGCAGGAAGCGGCGGTCGAGGAGCGCGATCACGCCGCGGTCGTCGGCGGAGCGGATCAGCCGCCCGGCGGCCTGGACCACGCGGGTCATGCCGGGCACCACGAAGGCGTACTCGAAGCCGCGTTCGAAGCGCTCGTCGTAGTAGGCCTGAAGCAGCTTCTGTTCCATCGTCACGGCGGGCAGGCAGGGGCCGACGACGGCTACCGCGAGCAGCGCATCGCCCGGGTAGTCGACGCCCTCGGAGAACACGCCGCCCGCCACCGCCAAGAGCAGCGTGTCGCCGGCAAGGGGACTGGTCAGGGCGTCGAGCACCTCCTGACGCCGCGCCTCGCTGGTCGTCTGCTGCTGGACCAGCACGTTGCGGCCGCAGTCGGGCAGCCGTTCCTCGACCTCGGCGAGGAAGCGGTAGCTGGGGAAGATGGCCATCGAGTTCCCGGGCACGGAGCGGGCGAACTCGGCCAGCCGTTCGGCGATCGGGCCGTAGTTGTCCTCGCGGGTGCGGTACGTCGTGGCCACCGAGGTGTCGACGACGATGCGGCGGTTCTCGGCGGGGAAGGCGCTCGGCACATCGAGGGTCGAGGTCCGCGCCTCGTCGAACCCGAGCAGATCGCGGTAGAACTCGAAGGGCTGGAGGGTCGCCGAGAGGCCGATGCAGGAGCGGCAGCGGTTGATCGTCGCCCCCAGGAAGGCGCTCGCGTCCTTGCACAGGAGGCTGAAGCTCGGTTCCCCGTCGGTGCGCCGGAAGAGGAAGCTGAAGGACTCGGCGTGCTTGGGCGAGGAGGCGAGCTGGAGCGTGTTGAGGAACCGGAGCAGCTTGAAGTAGAGATCCACGAAGGCGTCGTTGGCGGCGAATGAGCGGGTGTCGCGGCGGAACTCCAGGTAGTCCACGAAGCCGCGGTCGAAGGCGGGCCGCAGGCCCCAGAGTTCGTCTTCGGGGGCGGCGCCCTCGGCGACCGCGCTGCGGTCCGGGCGATCGAGCTGCCCGTCGACGCCGGTCCGAATCAGGTCTTCGAGCGCGGTACAGAGTTCGCGCAGGCGATTGGTGGGCCCGCCCTCGGCGCCGCGGCCCACCCGTCGCAGACTTGAGGCGGCGTCGCGGCACCCCTTCGCGGTCAGTTCCGGGCTGTAGTAGCCGCGGCCGCGGTCGATGAGGTTGTGAATCTCATCGACGATCAGGACCGTGCCGGAGAGGTCCGCGTCGCCCTGGAACTCCGTCAGCTTGACGAAGGGGTCGAGGGCGTAGTTGTAGTCGCCGACCACCACCTGGACCTGGCGCCCGAGTTCGAGGCTGATCTCGAACGGGCAGACACGGGTGCCCTTCGAGGCGGCGTAGATCGCGTCCGGCTCCAGCAGGCTGTGCTCCTGGAGCAGCCTCGGGATGAGCTGGCTGCTCTGCAGCTTGCTGTAGTAGTCGCGGGCGTACTGGCAGTAGTCCTCGTGGCAGATGATCTCGTCGTTCGCGCACATCCGCGCTTTGGCCCGCAGGTGCAGGGAGTGGAAGGCGCCCTCCCGGTTGAGCAGGTCGATGACGCGGTTGGCCATCGCCTGTTGGGTGTTCTTGGCGGTGAGGACGAATACCCGCAGGTCGCGGGCGAGCGCCTCGCGCAGCACCGGGAACAGGACTGCCGCCGTCTTGCCCAGGCCGGTGGGCGCCTGGACCATCAGGTGCTCGCGCTGTTCGATGGCAAGTCCGGCGCGGTCGACGATCTCCTGCTGGCCCGGTCGCGGCTGATGGAAGGGGAACTCGAGCCGTTCGGCTGCCAACTCGCGTCGCTGGCGCTGCGCGCGGGCCGCCTGGTAGTCGTGGACGAGGGCGTTGAGCCGCACCCGGATGCCGGTCTCGAGCTCCTCCCAGTCGAGTTCGACCGTAAGCCGTTCGATGTCGGCGGTGCCGATCTCGATCAGGACCAGCTCGGCGCGCACCGGCAGCGCGGCCGCGCCCGACCGGTGGAGGATCCAGCCGTAGAGCGCCGCCTGCTGCCGGTAGGTCGCCAGCAGCGCCGGCGAGGGCTCGGTGTTCGGGCGCACGGACTTGATCTCCTCGATCGCAATAGAGCCGTCGGCGTTGCGGTAGAGGCCGTCGGCGCGGCCGGTCAGGGTCACGCTCCAGCCGCGGTGGTTGAACTCGAGCGACAGCTCGACCTCTCGCCGGTAGCTCGGCTCGCGCGCCATCGCCTGTTCCTGGTAGCGGCTGTGGATCGCCTGGCCGACCCAGAGCCGCTCGAACCCGCCCCGGTTGGCGAACCCGAGGTTTTTTTTGGAGCGGTGGTCGAGCAGGTCCGCCACGGACAGTCGGAGCGTCTTCGCGTCGTCGTCGAAGCGCGGCGGCATGGCGGCGAGACTACCGCCTGGAGGCGCTGTGGAAGGAGGGACGGGGCGCCCGATTCCCTGCCGCGACCGGACGTTTCGGCGCTTCACCGGTTGTTATTCAAGTGGCGATGGCATAGCCTCCGTTCTTATGGCGGACAACTTCCCCGGCGGCGAGAGCCCGCTCGACCTCCAGAACCTGGGGAAGATTCTTCGTGAGCGGCTGGGGGGCCTGAAGATCGTCGCGTTGGTGGTGCTGGTCGGCATTCTGCTGCTGTCGAGCATCTACACCGTCCAACCGGAAGAGGTGGCCGTCATTCTGCGCCTTGGTCGCTACATCGGCCAGACCGAGTCCGGGCTCCACTTCAAGATTCCGTTGATCGACGAAAAGACCAAGGTGCCGGTCAAGCGGCAGTTGAAGGAGGAGTTCGGTTTTCGCAGCGAGAGCGTGGGCGTGCGCAGTACCTTCAGCGGCAACGCGGACGAGGCGAACATGCTCACCGGCGACCTGAACGCCGCGGTGGTCGAGTGGGTCGTGCAGTACCGGATCGTCGATCCGTACCAGTACCTGTTCCGGGTGCGGAACATGGACAGCACCTTCCGTGACATGAGCGAAGCCGTGATGCGCAAGGTGGTGGGCGACCGCACCGTGAGCGAGGTCCTGACCGTCGGCCGGGCCGAGATCGAGGGCACCGTCAAGGTGGAGCTGCAGGAACTCTGCGAGCAGTACGAGACCGGGATTCGGGTCGATCAGGTGGTGCTGCAGAGCAACAACCCGCCGGAACCCGTCAAGCCGTCGTTCAACGCGGTCAACCAGGCCGAACAGGAACTCGAGCGGCTGATCAACGAAGCCGAGGCCGAGTACAACCGGATCATCCCGCGCGCCGAGGGTGAGGCGCTGCAGACGATTCAGCAGGCGGAGGGTTACGCGCTCGACCGGGTCAACCGCTCCCAGGGCGACGCCACCCGCTTCAACGCCCTGTACGGGGAGTACCGTCGGGCGCCGGAAGTGACCCGCACGCGGATGTTCATCGAGACGATGGAGCGTGTGCTGCCGCGGGTGGGCCGGAAGATCGTCGTCGATGAGGACATCGAGGGCCTGACGCCGATCATGAGCTTCGAGGGAGTCAGCGCGGCCAGGACGCAGCAGGCGGCGGCGCAGCAGGCCGGGGAGGGATTGCCGTGAGGATCGTGGCGATCGTCCTGGCGCTGGTGCTGCTCGTGGTGTTGGGGAACTCCCTGTTCGTGGTCCGTGAGGACCGCCAGGCGATCATCACGCAGTTCGGCGCGCCGGTCGGCGAGGCGATCGAGACGCCGGGGCTCAAGTTCAAGCTGCCCTACCAGAAGGCGCAGTACTTCGACCGCCGCTTTCTGGAGTGGCAGGGCGACGCCGACGAGTTACCGACCCGCGACAAGGTGTTCATCTTCGTGGATACCTACGCGAGATGGCGGATCTCGGACCCGCTGCTGTTCTTCCAGCGCCTGCGCGACGAGCGCGGCGGCCAGTCACGGCTCGACGACATCCTGGACGGTGAGACGCGCAGCGCGATCGCCAACCACGACCTGATCGAAGTGATCCGGAGTTCCAACCGGGAGGCGGCGGCGGATGAGTCGAGTCAGGACGCTGGCGACGGCCTGGAGGAGATCGTCACCGGCCGCGACAAGATCCGCCTGGACATCCTGGCCGCGGCGCGGGAACGCACCGCGGACCTGGGGATAGAGGTTCTCGATGTCCAGTTCCGGCGCATCAACTACGGCAAACAGGTGGAGCCGGATGTGTTCAACCGGATGATCTCCGAGCGTCAGCGGATCGCCGATCGGTTCCGCTCGCAGGGCCAGGGCGAGGCGTCGCGCATTCGGGGTGAGATGGACCGCGAGTTGAAGCGGATCCAGTCCGAGGCGTACCGCTCGGCGACCGAGATTCGCGGCCGGGCCGACGCCGAAGCGACGGACATCTACGCCTCGGCCTACAACCAGTCGGCGCAGTCTCGGAGCTTCTACGAGTTCCTGCGCACGATGGAGGCCTTCGAGCGGACGATCGACGAGGGAACGTGGCTGGTCCTGTCGAGCGATAGTGATTACTACAGATTCCTGAAGACCAGCGGCCCTTAGCTCACTCGGCCGTCACTAGATGACCGGTCTGATCGGACTCGTGGTCATCCCGGGCATTGCCTGGGCGCTGTCCACCGACCGATGGCGGGTCCGGTGGCGCACGGTCCTGATGGGCACGGCGATTCAGTTCGTCTTCGCGGTGCTGATTCTGAAGACGCCCTGGGGTCGGGCGTTCTTCCGCGGCGCAAACGACGTCGCGACCGAGTTCCTCGGCTACGCGGACTTCGGTTCGCTGTTCGTCTTCGGAGAGACCTTCGAGGAGCACCTGTTCGCGTTCAAGGTGCTGCCGACGATCATCTTCTTCTCGGCCGTCGTCGCGGTGCTGTACCACCTGGGCGTTATTCAACGGGTGGTCAAGGTCTTCGCCGTCGTGATGACGAAGCTGATGGGCACCTCAGGCCCCGAATCGCTGTCCGCTTCGGCGAACATCTTCGTCGGCCAGACCGAAGCGCCGCTCATCATCCGCTCGTACATCCAGAAGATGACTCGCTCCGAGCTGATGGCGGTGATGACGGCCGGCTTCGCCACCGTCGCCGGCGGCGTGCTTGCGGCATACGTCGGCCTGGGCATCCCGGCAGGGCACCTGATCGCGGCCAGTGTGATGTCGGCGCCGGCCGCCCTGGTCATGGCCAAGTTGATGATCCCGGAAACCGAGACCGAGCGGGTCGCGGCCGACTCCGATTTCGAGGTCAAGACGCCGTGGGTCAACATGATCGACGCGGCCGCGCAGGGCGCCGGCGACGGCCTGAAGCTGGCGCTCAACGTCGGCGCCATGCTGCTCGCCTTCGTTGCCATTGTGGCGATGCTCAACGGTTTCCTGGGCCCGGTCGGAGGCTGGATCGGAATCCCCGGACTGAACCTGGAGATGATCCTCGGCTTTCTGTTCCGGCCCCTGGCCTGGGTGATGGGCGTACCCTGGTCCGAGGCGGATGCGGTGGGAACCTTGCTCGGACTGAAGACCGCGGTCAACGAGTTCGTCGCCTATTCGCGGTTCCAGGACATCTCCGCCGAGACCCAGTTGTCGGAGCGTTCCCAGGTGATTGCGACCTACGCGCTGTGCGGCTTCGCCAACTTCTCGTCGATCGCGATCCAGATCGGCGGCATCGGCGGCATCGCCCCGGAACGCAAGAGCGAACTGGCGAGCCTGGGCCTGCGGGCGATGATCGCCGGCACCCTGGCGTGCCTGCAGACGGCGACGATCGCCGGCCTGCTGATCTGAGTCGGTCGGCATGACCGACACACCCGCTTGCGCCGAGGGTCGCAGGAGAGGGTAGAACACAGACTGCCCAATAGGATAGCGCCCGCTCCATGCACGACGCGATGCCCAAGGAGAGGCTCTCTCCAGAGGAACCGATCGACAGCTTGGGCGGCTGGATCCCGATAGCGCACGTGTTCGGTCTTTGGGCCTTTGCCGTAGCGCAGCCCGTCCTCGACCTGATCGGAAGAGAACCGGGCTTCCTGGTGGCCCATCGCCTGACCGGGGTTCCGCTTGCCGCTCTGGCACTTGGCCTCGCCATCGGACCCCCGGCTCTCCTGGCGGCGCCACTTGCCTTCCCCGCCGTGCATCGGAGCCGCGTAGGGCGTTTATGGACGGACGGTATTCGGGCGCTGCTGGCGGGGGCGTTCCTGCTCCAACTGTTCCATCGGCTGCCAGGCGCACTGGCACTGGCGCTGGCAGCCGCCGGAGGCGCCAGTGCGGTGTTCTGCCTGCGCCGCTACCGCGCGTTCTCGGGCCTTGTCAGCGTGACTGCTGCCGCAGCGGTCATTGCGCCGCTTGTCTTTCTGTTCCGGCCGAGCGTTCGCGATCTGCTCCTGACAGGACCGGCTATCGAACCCAGCGCCCAAGCCGCCGGGGCGCCCGCAATCGGGTCGGACACCCCGATCGTCTTCGTGGTCTTTGACGAGCTGCCGACGAGTTCGATTCAAAAGCCGGACGGCTTGATCGATGATCGTCGCTATCCCTCCTTCGCCGCCCTGGCGGCAAGCGCCGACTGGTACCCGCGAGCGCTTACCACGGCGACCCAGACGGAGAGGGCGATACCCACACTGCTGACCGGCAACTTGCCTCGGCCGGATGCGAACGCGCACTACCGCGACTACCCGGCGAACCTCTTCTCATGGCTGGGCCAGGGCGGTTACAGGATTGTCGCGTACGAAGCGTTCGGCCTCCTCTGTCCACCGGCCGTCTGCACCGAACCGCCGCTAGCCGGCCCCTGGGAACGTCTTGTCGCCGTGGCCGACGACCTCGGCGTCGTCTACGGCCACCTGTTGCTGCCACCGACGATCCGGACCGGTCTGCCCGAAGTGGACCAAACCTGGACCGGATTTCGTGACCGGGGCCGATCGGGAGAAAGAGCCGAAGACACGGGCGGCCGCGGGCTCCACCAGGATGTCCCGCGCGTCGTCGATAGCTTTCTCTCTCGCATGGAACGCGACCGGAGCCGCACGCCGGCGCTGTACTACCTGCACTTGAACCTTCCCCATGTTCCGTGGAGGTACCTTCCTTCCGGCCGGGAGTACGTTCCGATCGGCGCGCCGGTCATTCCCCCGGGCCTCGACGATCCCCAGGTGCTCGAGGACGAGTGGCTCTACGTCCAGGGTCTCCAGCGGTTTCTCCTCCAGGTGGGCTACACCGATCGCGTGTTGGGCCGGATCGTCGACCGCCTTCGACGCGTCGGCCTCTACGATCGCGCCCTGATCGTCGTCACGGCGGATCATGGCTTTCGTGCCGGAGCGCTGCGCCGGGCAGTCACTGAAGCGAACTTCGAGGAACTCATGGAGGTGCCGCTGTTCGTCAAGCGTCCCGGGCAGCAGGAGGGAAGAGTCGTCAAGCACGTTGTGCAGACCATCGACATCGTTCCCACGATCGGCGCGACACTTGCTGCCGAGCCGCCGTGGGAAGTCGACGGCACTCTCCTCAGCGACACGTCGGCACGGGAGCTCACCGTGTGCTGCTATGCGCCGCCCACGCCGCCGACGCTGAGCTTTCGGACGGATCCTGTTCGGCGTCAGAGCACACTTGATCGGCTCCACCGGTTGTTCGGCACCGAGGCCGGGTCGCCGCCGCTCGTTGCCGGGGACCCGTTCGATGGTGTCTTCGCAGCCGGGCCGAGGCCGGATCTCCTGGGCCGCCCGGCCGCCGACTTCATCCGCGAGCTTCCTGACGGCGAGAGTTCCCAGGTTGTTCGCGCCATCCTCACCTCGCGACACGCCTACGAGGACGTGAGACCCCAGAGCGGCTTCGTGCCGAGCCTGATCGGCGGTCGGATCGATCCCGGTATCGTCGACGGAACGAAGCTGGCGGTCGCCGTGGACGGCATCGTGCGGGCTACGACCGAGACCTTTACTCACCGCAGGGCCAGCCGGTTCTCAGCGCTGGTCCACGAGCGGTGGCTGCCGGCCGGCAGTCATCGAGTCGCGATCTACGCTATCGAGGACGGTGCGGGCCAACCCCAAGGTGCTGGTCAGACCGCGCTGCGACCGCTGCCAGCCGCCGAGTCTAAGTCGCGCCCGCGGCCGAGGGCACGATGATCAGCAGTTGAATCGCGTCGAAGACCGCGTGCGCCGCGATGGCCGGCCAGATGTTCCCGCGCCAGCGCACGAGCAGGCTGAAGGCGACGGATAGCAGGCCGACCCCCAGCAGCAGGAAGGGCTGTTCGTAGTTCAGGTGCGCGAGCACGAAGAGGACGTTCGACACGCCGAAGCCGACCCGGGGCATCAGGAAGCCGCGGAAGAAGATCTCCTCGACGACGCCGGCGGAGAGGCTCACCATGACCCGCAGCAGGATCGGCAGGCTTCCCATCCAGAGCACCATCTTCGGCGCCTCGCTGGGCAGGTTCTCGAAGCCCCCGACGAAGCCGACGGCCAGTGCCGTAAACAGCACCACGGCCAGCACGCTCGCCCACAGAACGACGCCCGCCCCGATGCCGAGTCCGACCTCGGCCGGCATGCTCTGCCCGGGTCTGAGGCGCAGTCCGAGCTGGCCTCGGATCACCGTGCCGGCATCGTGCCCGCAACGCCAGTATCCGAGCATCAACCAAACCGCCAGCGTTGCGACCAGGATCGCGTGCATCTGGAACAGGTTCAGCGGCGACAGGTTCTCGAAGTCGATCTCGTTGACACGCGACGGCAGGCCGATCTGGCCGGCGGTCGCGAACACGCCCACCCAGAGCACCAGGCCCAGCAGCACCATCGCGGCGACGCGGCGGCGAATGCCGCCGGGCGCGGCGGCCGCGAAACGGGGCGGCAGCAGTCCCCGCGCCAAAGTCGAGCGGTCGATCCACCAGGCGCAGGCAGCGCCGGCAAGAAGCGGCAGGAAGAATCGAATGAGGGTCATGGGAGACTTGGGGGTGGGCGGTCGGTCCGTCGATGGGCGATGCTACCCAGTGTTTCGGACTGCTAGGGTTCGGCGCTGCCGCAGACCATTCAGGAGGGTGCCTTGGAGCGATTTCCCGGCGTTGATTTCATGAAGTTCGACTCGCTGCTTAGCGGCGAGGAGCGCTTGATCAGAGACACCGTTCGTCAGTTCGTCGACGAGCGCGTGAAGCCCATTATCGAGCAGTGCCATCGCGATGCCCGCGCGCCGATGGAGCTCGCGCCCGAGATCGGCGATCTGAACCTGTTCGGGGCGAACTTCACGGAGTATGGACTCCCCGGCCTGGGCGATGTCGCGTACGGGCTCGTGATGCAGGAATTGGAGCGCGGCGACTCCGGCATCCGCAGCATGGTCTCGGTGCAGAGTTCCCTGGTCATGTACCCGATCCTCACCTTCGGCTCGAAGGAACAGAAGGACCGCTTCATCCCGGGGCTCGCGAGCGGGCGGATGATCGGCTGCTTCGGCCTCACGGAGCCGGACTTCGGCTCGAATCCGTCGGCGATGCGCACGCGCGCGCGCCGCGATGGGGGCTGCTGGGTGCTGAACGGCGCCAAGCAGTGGATCACGAACGGCAGCGTCGCCGATGTCGCCGTCGTGTGGGCGCGCACGGACGAGGGGATCAGGGGCTTTCTGGTCGAGAAGGGCGCCGAGGGCTTCGTGAGCGCCGAGCAGCACGGCAAGTTCTCCCTGCGGGCCTCGGTGACCGGCGAACTCTCGTTCCAGAACTGCCGGATTCCGGCCGAGAACATCCTGGCCGGCACCCGCGGCGTCGGCAGCGCGCTCCAGACCCTGAACCAGGCCCGCTACGGCATCTGCTGGGGCGGGCTAGGCTCGGCAATGGAGTGCTACCACACGGCGCTCGAGTACGCCCGCCAGCGGGTGCAGTTCGCCGGCCAGCCGATCGCTTCTCACCAACTGGTCCAGGAAAAGCTGGCGTGGATGATCACCGAGATCACGAAGGGCCAGTTCCTCGCCTACCAGTTGGCGGGGCTGAAGACGGCCGGGACGATGGCGCCGCAGCACGTCTCGATGTGCAAGCGGAACAACGTCTGGGTGGCGCGCGAATGCGCCAAGCTGGCGCGCGAGATCCTGGGCGCCAACGGCATCTCCGACGAGTATCCTGTGATCCGCCACATGCTGAACATCGAGTCGGTCTACACCTATGAAGGGACTCACGACATCCATGGCCTGGTGATCGGCGCCGCGGTGACCGGTATCCCCTCCTTCAACCCGCCGATGACCCGCACGCAGGCGCGGGAGGCCGCCGCGCGCCCCGAGCAGGTCGCGGTGGCGTCGGGGGGGAACTGATGGCCGGCGGCCTGCGCGAGCACGACTTCGTCGCCGTCACCGAGGCGGCCGCGGTTGCCGCGGCGCAGACCATGGGCTACGGCGACCGTCGCCACTCGGACCACGTTTCGGTGGAGGCGATGCGCGAGGCGCTGGCGACCATGGCGATCGACGGCCGGGTCGTGATCGGCGAGGGGGAGCGGGACAAGGCGCCGATGCTCTACGTCGGGGAGCGGGTCGGCCGCGGCGCTCCCGGCGACTTGCCGGTGGACTTTGCCGTCGATCCGTTGGAGGGAACGAACCTCTGCGCCACCGGCGCCGCGGAAGCGATGGCGGTGCTCGCGGTATCGGAGCGCGGCGGCCTTCTCCATGCGCCGGACATCTACATGGACAAGATCGTGGTCGGCCCGACCGCCCGCGGCAGAGTCGACCTGGATGCGCCGGTGGAGGACAACCTGAACGCCATCGCCGGCGCCTTCAACTGCGCGGTCAGCGCCTTGACGATCGTGGTGCTCGACCGGGACCGCCACCGCGGTCTGATCGAGGACATCCGCGGCGCCGGCGCCCGGATCAAGCTGATCGGCGACGGCGACCTTTCGACGGCGATCGCCGCGGCCGTGCGCGGCACCGGTGTCCACGCGGTGATCGGCACCGGCGGCGCGCCGGAAGGGGTGATCACGGCGGCGGCGATGCGCTGCCTGGGCGGCGAGATCCAGGGCCGGCTGTCCGCCCTCTCCGAGGAGCAGGAGCGCCGGCTCGAGGAGGTCGGGATCGAGGACCGGGACAGGCTCTACACCACCGACGAGCTGGCGCCCGGCGAGGACATCGTGTTCTGCTGCACCGGCGTCACGGGCGGAGACCTGCTCCGCGGCGTCCGGTTCGAGGGCGACGGGTACCGCACGTCGACGCTGGTCATGTCGCTTGCCGACGGCGTGATCCGGTTCGTCGAGACGATTCACCGCGGCGACGATGGCGGCCCCGTGGTGTTCTACTGAGGGGCGACCGGTGCGCGAGGGCACGAGACAGAGGGCGGAGGCGCCGGCGTGATCAAGCCGGACCACTGGATTCGCGCCTGGGGCGAGGGCGGCGGGGTGACGCCGTTCGAGCCTGCGCAGGTGAACGCGGCGAGTTACGACGTCCGGGTGGGCGATCACTGGATCTGTCCGACCCGCGACCCGGAGGAGTTCCGGGGAGACAAGGTGAAGCTGTTTCCGAACGAGGTCCTGCTCGCCACGACTCTCGAGTTCGTGCGCATCCCGCGGTCGGTGGCCTGCGACCTGAAGCTCAAGTCGACCCTGGGCCGGCTGTGGATCAACCACTCCCTGGCCGGCTGGTGCGACCCTGGCTTCGAAGGCAACATCACGCTCGAGTTGCAGAACCTGGGACCGGTGCCGTTCGTGCTCGATGCCGGCCGCCGGATCGCCCAGTTGATCTTCATTGCGATGGAGTCGGAACCGCAGACCGCCTACGGCGAACCGGGCGCGGGGAGCAAGTACCAGCATCAGCGCGGCGCGACGCGAGCGCGGAGCTGAACGGGACCGGCGATCGTGTCCGCACCTGTTCGGCAGACCATCCGGCTCAGGATAGGCAGCCGGTACGAGAACATCGAACTGGTGCAGGCGGTTCTGGACGAAGCGCTTAAGCCGCTAAAGGTGGACGAGGAAAGCAGCTACTGGCTGGACATCGCGCTGCGGGAAGCTCTGACCAACGCGATCAAGCACGGCAACGCGCTGGACCCCGAGAAGAAAGTCGAGGTCGCGCTGAAGGTGGGCGCGGACGAGATCGAGATCACGGTGGAGGATGAGGGCAGCGGATTCGACCCGGCCGCGGTGGAGGATCCACTGGCGCCGGACAACCTGCTGAAGACCGAAGGCCGGGGAATCTTCTATATGAGGAAGTTCATGGATAAGATCGAGTACGACTTCGGCGCCGGGGGCGGCACCAAGGTTCGGCTTCACAAGAAGTTCGGCGATTCGTGCGTCGGCGCCGAAGGAGACCAGGGAGGAGCGGAATGAAGATTGACAAGCGCCAACGGGATGGAGCGACGATTCTCGATCTCCAGGGCAAGATCACCATAGGCGAGGGAGACGTTGCTCTGAGGGAGGCCGTTCACGAAGCGATCGGCGCGGGTGCTGTGAACATTCTGCTCAATATGGGCCGGGTGCGAATGATCGACTCTTCCGGCGTCGGCGAGTTGATTGCCGCCTACACCACGGTGACCAACCGCGGCGGCAGGCTGGGTCTGTTCTCTCTGCCGAGGCGGGTGCTCGGCGTGCTGCAGATCACCCAGTTGGTCACGGTGCTCGACATCATGAAGGACGAGGCCGAGGCGGTCGCGTCGCTCTCCTGACGGACGGGTGATCGCACTCAGGCAGGGACGCGGGCAGGAGCGTCCGCCGGTGGACCGCCGGGCGGGGACATCCGACGGCAACCTGCGCGGCAGGCTGCTCTTCGTCGGCGTCTCGCTGCTCCTCGTCCTGGGCCTTGCCAGCGGCGCGTGGCTGGGCGCCAGCGACGACGAGCCGGGCACCGACTCAATCTACAAGTACATCACGCTGTGGGAGGAAGTCCTGCGGCTGATCCGTGGCTCGTACGTCGAGGAGGTCGACGGTCGCGGCCTGATGGCGGGCGCGCTGGACGGGGTGACCGACGCCCTGGATCCGTTCTCGGTCTATGTGCCGGCGAGCGAGGTGGAGTCCTACCGGGCCGCGCGGGAGATCGGGCGC
This sequence comes from Candidatus Multivorans sp., assembly GCA_965247095.1. GTDB lineage: Bacteria > Acidobacteriota > Thermoanaerobaculia > Multivoradales > Multivoraceae > Multivorans. The sequence goes on from OZ251997.1 coordinate 3,666,323, forward strand.
CGTCACAGCGGTCTCCTGGTGCTGAAGGAGCGTGGGACGGCCTACGTCGCCGCGGTGGACCGCGGCAGTCCAGCGGACCTGGAAGGGTTCGAACTGGGCGACATTGTCGCCGGCATCAATGGCCGTTCGTCTCGTGAGATGCCGCTGTGGGAGCTGCGCCGGCAACTCGCGGCTTCCGTCGGTTCCGAGTTGCGGCTCGAACTGGTGCGGCGCGGCGAGAGCATCGATACGAGCCTCGTCCTTGCGGAGTACGACCTTCTACCGCCGGAATTCGAGGAGGTTCGCGGCGTCGGCGTGCTGACGATCCCGAGCTTCGGCGCCGACACGGCAGCCCAGGTCGATGCCGCGCTGGCGGGGTACGAGGGCGCCTCGCTGCTGATCGATCTGCGCGGCGTTGCCGGAGGGTCGGTGGCGGACGCGTACGCGGTTGCAGGCCGGTTCGCGCAGGGCGACCTGGGCGGCCTGCTGGACCGCGAGGACCGCGAGCTCCGCAGCTTCGACGGCGACGGCGGCTTGTTCGCGGGCGACGTTGCGGTGCTGGTCGACCGGAGTTCGCAGGGCGCCTCCGAAGTCCTGACCGCCGTGTTGCAAAAGGCTGTCGACGCCGAGCTGTACGGTGAACCGACCTTCGGTTACGCGGGAGAGGTGGAGCAGATCGAGCTGCCGAACGACGGCGGCGTGCTGGAGTTGACCTCGGCCTTCTACACCGATCCGGACGGTGAGCGGCTCAACCGCAGGATCCGCATGGAGCAGGACCACCGTCTCGGCGCCCTCTTCTTCGTGGAGCCGGAAGACGGATCGGATCCCGTGCTCGAGGGCGCGATCGATCGGATTCTCGATCCCGAGGATCCGAAGGCGTAGCAACCAAACGCTGCCCTACTCGTCCCGCTTGGCGCGTTCCCAGAGCAGCTCCATGCGCTGCCGGCGAGCGTTGTGGTTTTCGCCGTCCGCTCCCGCTTCGAGTTCCGCTTCCACGACGGCGAAGCGGCGGCGGAACTTCCGGTTGGCGGCCGCCAGGGCGCGCTCCGGGTCCACCTTGAGGTGGCGGGCGAGGTTGGCGACCGCGAAGAGTACGTCGCCCAGCTCTTCCTCGACCCTTGTGGTCGCTTGCGGCCCGTCCGCCGGCGCGTCCTTCGCCGTCTCCCGGTCGAGTTCCTCAAGCTCCTCGGACACCTTGGCGCGCACGGCCGCGGGAGCGTCCCAGTCGAAGCCGATGCCGGCCGCCTTCTGCCCGAGCCGGTAGGCGCCGACCAGAGCCGGCAGCGAGGACGGTACGCCGTCCAGCGCGGAACGTCCGGTATCGCGGCGCTTGCGTTGCTCCCACAGCGCCGCGACCTCGGCCGCGGACTCGGCCCGGCCCCGAGCCTCCTCGTTGCCGAAGACGTGCGGGTGACGGGCAACCATCTTCTCGATCACCGTTTGGATGGCGTCGCCGACGGGAACGTCCGACAACTCGGCGCTGGCGAGCCGGGCGACGTAGACCGCCTCGAACAGCAGGTCGCCCAGCTCTTCGTTGATCGCCGCGGTGTCGCGCTCGTCGATCGCGGCGGCCAGTTCGTGCGCCTCCTCGATCAGGTAGGCGCGCAGGTCGGAGAGGGATAGCTCCCGGTCCCAGGGGCAGTCGATGCGAAGCCGGTCGATCAGCGCCGCGATCGGGGCCAGCGAGGAGGGGTCCGCGGCTCGGTCTGCTCTGTTACGATCGTTCATTCTTTCGGCGGGGAGGTCGGATGTGAAGGTCACCGACAAAAGGATGTTCACGGACGACGGCGAACTGCGCGAAGAGTACCGGTTTCTCGAGCAGCAGAAGGCGACCGCAGAGCCCGCGGCGACCGCGCCGGGGCCGCGTGTCGCCGGGCCGTCGCCGGGCCGGAGCGCGGCCCCCGATCCCTTGGTCGACGGATACGAAGCGTCGCCGGCCGCCGCCGGGCGCCCGGCGCCCGGCTTCATGGACCTGGTCGCGATGCTCGCCGAGCCGATTGCCTTCCTGCTGGGCGACGCGCAGCTTCCGGATGGCCAGAGCGCGCAGGATCTTCCCCGGGCGCGTCTGCATATCGACCTGCTGGCGGTGCTGCAGGAGAAGACCCGAGGGAACGTCAGCGCGGAGGAGAGCGGGATGGTGGAGAACCTCCTCGCTCAGCTCCGCATGCGCTACGTCGAGAAGAGCCGGAACTGACGACGTAGACGGAGGTCCCTCGCGCCCACCGGGCTCAGGGGGGTGGCTGGGCAGGTAGTTGCCTGGACATGAGTGTTCGACTATCAGATCAGGGCCGCTCGGGACTTGACATTGGAACGCTTAGGTCCTAGGGTCTTCATCGTGCCGCAGCCGTAGCTGGACTGGAGAACGCCTGAATTCGGCGCCGCGGCGACCAAGAAAAGAAACATGGCCCCGTTCGCGCCGTTGGCGCGGACGATCAGGAGACGAGAACTTGAGCAAGATCATAGGAATCGACTTGGGGACGACGAACAGCGTCGTCGCCGTAATGGAGGGTTCGGACCCGAAGGTGGTTCCGAACTCGGAGGGAAGCCGGACGACACCGTCGATCGTCGCGTTCACGGACAAGGGTGAGCGCCTGGTCGGTCAGGTTGCCAAGCGGCAGGCTGTGACCAATCCGCAGAACACGATCTTCTCGATCAAGCGCTTCATGGGACGGCGTCTGGGCGAGGTCTCGCAAGAGCAGAAGATGGTTCCCTACTCGGTCGCGAGTTCGGGCGACGACGTCCAGATCGAGGCCGTGGGCAAGAGCTACACCCCGCCGCAGATCTCGGCCATGGTGCTGCAGAAGCTGAAGCAGGCGGCGGAGGATTACCTGGGCGGTCCGGTCGACCGGGCGGTGATCACCGTTCCGGCCTACTTCAACGACGCCCAGCGTCAGGCGACGCGCGACGCCGGTCAGATCGCCGGTCTCACGGTGGAGCGGCTGGTCAACGAGCCCACCGCGGCGGCGCTCGCCTACGGCCTGGACAAGGAGGGGGACCGCACGATCGCCGTGTACGACTTCGGCGGCGGCACCTTCGATATCTCTATCCTCGAAGTGGGTGAGGGGGTCGTCGAGGTGAAGTCGACGAACGGCGACACCCACCTGGGTGGCGACAACATGGATCAGCGGATCATCGACTGGCTGCTGGCGGAGTTCAAGAAAGACCAGGGCATCGACCTGGGTCAGGACCCGATGGCCCTGCAGCGCCTCAAGGAAGCCGGCGAAAAGGCGAAGATCGAGCTTTCCGGCGTGCAGGAGACCGAGATCAACCTGCCCTTTGTCACTGCCGACGCCTCGGGTCCCAAGCACCTGAACTTCAAACTGTCACGGAGCAAGCTGGAGCAGCTCACGGAGGACTTGGTCCGGAGTACGCTCGAGCCCTGCCGGCAGGCGCTCAAGGATGCCGGTCTCTCCACCAGCGACATCGAGGAAGTCGTCCTGGTCGGCGGCCAGACCCGGATGCCCGCGGTGCAGAGCGCGGTCAAGGAGTTCTTCGGCCGCGAGCCGCACCGCGGCGTGAATCCGGACGAGGTCGTGGCGATCGGCGCCGCGGTTCAGGGCGGCGTGCTGGCGGGGGACGTCACGGATGTCCTGCTGCTGGATGTCACGCCGCTTTCGCTCGGCATCGAGACGCTGGGCGGCGTCTTCACCAAACTGATCGACCGCAACACGACCATTCCCACGCGCAAGAGCGAAACCTTCTCGACCGCCGGCGACAACCAGACCTCGGTGGAGGTCCACGTGCTGCAGGGCGAGCGCGAAATGGCGGGTCACAACCGGACGCTCGGGCGCTTCCACCTGGTGGGCATCCCGCCGGCGCCCCGGGGCTTGCCGCAGATCGAGGTCACCTTCGACATCGACGCGAACGGCATCGTCAACGTCTCGGCCAAGGACAAGGGCACGAGAAAGGAGCAGAAGATCACGATCAGCGGCTCCGGCGGCATCGACAAGGACGAGATCGAGCGCATGGTCGAGGATGCCCAGGCGAACAGCGACGAGGACAAGAAGCGCCGGGAGGTCGTCGACGCCCGGAACCAGCTCGACTCCCTGGTCTATGGCACCGAGAAGAACCTCGCCGAGCACAAGGACAAGCTGTCCGAGAGCGATGTCGGCGAGATCGAGTCGGCAATCGAGGAAGCGAAGAAGAGCATGGAGGCGGAGGACGCGGCAGCGATGGCGAGCGCTTCGGCCAGTCTGACCCAGGCCTCGCACAAGCTGGCCCAGGTCATTTACGAGCAAACGAGCGCCCAGGCGCCGCCGGAGGGGGCGCCTGGCGCCGGCGCCGGCCCGGAAGGCCAGGCTTCTGGGGACGATGAGGACGTGATCGACGCCGACTTCGTCGACGTGGACGACTCCTCCGGGGACGAGAAGGCAAACTAGCACCGCCATGGTTCAGTCCCGTTCGTCACGGCAGCACCGCCCCCCGTCCCGCCGCCGGCGGGTGGGGGGCGGTCGCTACGTGATGATCAGCAAGGTGGCGGAGCGCTACGACATTCATCCGCAGACCCTTCGCCTCTACGAGCGAGAGGGACTGCTCGAGCCGCAACGAAGCGACGGCAACACGCGGCTCTACGACGAGGACGCCCTTCGCCGGCTGGAGTCGATCCTGACCCTGACGCGCGACATGGGCGTCAACCTCGCGGGCGTCGAGGTCATTCTGACCCTCCAGGAGCGGTTGGCGCGACTGCAGGCGGAGCGGGATCGCCTGCTTGAGATCGTGGAACGGGACGTGTCGGACCGGCGCCGCGGAGTACGGCGGCGGCACGCACTGGTCTGGGTGCGAAGCGGCGCCCTGGTCAAGGTCGAGGACGAGGATTGAGCGAAGCCGGTTGCGAGTTCTGCCAGGGGCGTGGCTGGATCGTCGACGTGGTGACAAACCGCGCGCGACGTTGCAGTTGCTACCAGGCGCGGGTTCGGCGCCGCCGGCTCGACGACCTTGGGATTCCGCCGAAGTACCAGGGCTGCCGGCTCAGCAACTTCCGCCTCGCCGGCGACGCGAACGACCAACTACGGGCGGCGCGCCGCAGTTGCGAGCTGTACATCGAGGACTTTCTCGAACTCGACGGCTCCCTGCGCGAGACGGGCCTGGTGTTCGTGGGCCCGAGCGGGCGGGGCAAGACGCACCTCGCGGTGGCGGTACTGGTCGAACTCGCGGAGCAGTATGGTGTCCGGGGCCGTTTCGTCGACTTCACGAGCCTGGTCGCGGACATTCAGGCCACGTTCCAGCAAGGCGCCGATCTGAGCCAGGCCGATCTGCTGCGACCGCTGCAGGAGGCGGATGTCGTGGTGGTCGACGAGCTCGGCGCGAGGCGGCCGACGCCCTTCGTGTCGGACACTCTCTACCTGCTGATCAACAGCCGTTACATGGCCAGGCGGCCGACCCTGTTCACCAGCAACTACTACCTGACGTCCGAGGGCGACGGCGAGGACATTCCCGCCGACCAGACGCTCGCCGGCCGCGTTCCGGCCAGCCTGGTCAGCCGTCTCCACCAGATGGCGAAGCCGATCCCCATCGACGCCGTCGGCGACTACCGGCACGAACTCCAGGCCCACCAGCACCGGTAGGGTACTGGGTGCGCCGGCGTACCCGATTTGTCGCCCGACCTGGGCGTCGTTTCGCGTATTTCCAATAACGTATGGAAGTACGCGATGAAACGACCGACCCGAGAAGAGGTGACGCCGTGGGCTGCCGGCTTCGGTGCGGCCGCGCTGGCCTGCCTGCTTGTTGTCGCGGCGCGTTCGGCGCCGGCCCCCAACCCGAGTCCGGCTCCCGGGCCGATCGTGCTGCCGGCGGAGATCCGGGTAGGGCTCGCTACGGACCTGGACCGCCTCGAAGCTCGTTGCTGCGAAACACGCTCCTGGTTGGTGGCCGAGGACGGCGAACGGTATGAGGTCGATGGGAGCTTCATCGTACGGCCGGCGCCGGGGAAGGCGAGTCCCGGCGTTCATCGGCTCCAGGTAGCGGCTCTGCGGGATCGTTGGCAGGCAGGGGAGCTTGCCACCCGACTCGCGGCGTTGCTCGACCAGGACGCGGACTCGGTCCTCGACGCCGCCACCGGGCTGTACCGGGTTCGGGTCGGGCGCTACGCGGGCCGGGAGCAGGCGGAGGAAGCTCGCGGCCGACTCCGGGTCGAGGGGTTCGACGACAGTTGGATCGCGATTGAGGGCGCGGTGCTGGAGGATTCCGCCTTCGAAGTCGAGGGAATCGGCGTCGTCGAGGGCATCGGTTGGATTGCGGGCAGGCGGCTCCGGCTCGAGTCGGCCGGGGGCGTCGTCCGCATTCTCGGCCGCCGCTACCGGGGTGCTCTCGAACTGTTCGTGAACGATCGCGCCGGCTTGAACGTCGTGAACGCCGCTTCGCTCGAGGACTACGTGCGCGGCGTGGTGCCGGTCGAGTTGGGCCCGGACCTGTACCCGGAGCTCGAAGCGACCAAGGCGCAGGCAGTCGCCGCGCGCACCTACGCGGTGCGGCATCGCGGCGAGTTCGACGGCGAGGGCTACGACATCTGCGCAACGCCCCTGTGCCAGGTCTATGGCGGACTGGAGGCGGAACATCCGCGCTCGGACGCGGCGGTGGCGGCAACGCGGGGAGAGGTCCTGGTCCGGTCCGGCGAGCCGCTCATGGCCCTCTTCACGGCGAGTTGCGGCGGCAGCACGGAACTTGTGGGCAACGTCTTCCCGCGTTTGGCTGGAAACGGTCCCGCCGGCGTCGCGTGCGTCGAGGGCGGAGTCATGCCGCTGGTCGGGAAAGCCGGAGCAACGCCGGAGCAGCACCTGCTGAAGGCGCTTGGCCGGGGCGGAGTGCGGGAGCGTCGGCGGAGCGAGCGCCTGAATCGGGCCCGGTCCAGGGGCGCGCTCAAGGTCGTGGCCGGGAATCTGGGGCGGATCGACGGTCGCTGGCTGCAACTGCGCAGGGATGGCGTGCGGCGATTGGTGCCCCTGGCGCCCGAGGCCGACCTGTTGACCACCGAGGTGTCGCCCGGCGCAACGCCTGTGGACCTCGGCGCCCCGGTCGGGGCGCTCGCCATGGCGCCCGGGGATCGGGTTCGGGCCTACGTCGTCGGCGGCCGTGCAGCCCTCGTGGTCCACGAGACGCCCGCAGTGGGAGGCCAACCCGTTGCGGTGCCCTGGTCGGTGTGGAGGTCCCACGGCTCGCTGCGGGAGGCGGTCGAGAAGCGTTTTCCCGGCCTGGGGTTGGTTTCGCTGAGCGTGCTCGAGCGGGGCGTTTCGGGCCGGATAGTAAGGCTCGACCTGATCGGCGAACGGCGCTCGGTCGAGGTTCGGGGTCTAGCCATCCGCTGGCTCCTCGAGGTACCGGAGAACCTGGTCCGGATGGCCGCTGAGACTGGCGCCGGCGAGGTCGAGGGTTGGCGATTCGAGGGCGCGGGACGTGGACACGGCGTCGGCATGTGCCAGATCGGCGCCTACCTCATGGCGCAGCGCGGGCTGAGCTACCGCGAGATTCTCTGGCACTACTACGGAGCGGTCGACATCGGACACTCTGGATCGTGACCGGGATCGTGACCGCGGACGGCGAGCGAGAGGCCTGGCTGGATGGACCGCAGCCCTGGCGTCAGACCCGGCGTCTCGGGCGGGCACTGACCGCGATCGAGAGCGGGGCCGAGGCCGCTTGGGCAAGGGCGGCGTTCCGGCGTGCAGGCCGCGCCATGACCATCGGTTTGACGGGCCCGCCCGGAGTCGGCAAGAGCACGCTGACGGCCGCCCTGGCCCGGGAGCTCCGGAATCGAGGCGAACCGGTGGCGGTGCTGGCGTTCGATCCCACCAGCCCGCTGACCGGCGGCGCGGTGCTCGGCGACCGGGTTCGCATGTCCGACCTGGAGACGGATCCGGGCGTGTTCATCCGATCGATGGCCTCGCGCGGCGCTTCGGGCGGTCTGGCGCGGGCCGCCGCCGCCGCCGTCGACCTGCTCGACGCGGTGGGCTTCCCGTGGATTCTCGTAGAGACGGTGGGCGCGGGGCAGGCCCAGACGGAGATCCGCCGCAACTCCGACCTGGTGGTGCTCGTTACAGCACCCGGTCTGGGCGATGGCGTCCAAGCGATCAAGAGCGGCACGATGGAGATCGCGGATGTGCTCGTCGTCAACAAGAGCGACCTTCCGGGCGCCGGCCCCGCGCGGCGCGCGATCGAGGACGCCGTCGAGCCGGATCGCGGCGCCGGGCGCGAGCGGCCGCCGGTGATTTCGACGGTCGCGCGAGCAGGTGAAGGGGCGGTGGAACTGCTTGATGTGGTCTCCGGGTGCTTCGATGGGCTGAAGGCCGGCGGTGAGATCGCTGCTCGGCGGTCGGCCCGTTTCCGCCGTCGTGTGCTCGACCTGTACCGGTACTCCGTGCTGCGGTTCGCCATGGACGCGGTCGAAGCCGGCAGCTTTGCCGCGGCAGCGGGGGATCCGGACCGGCCGGCTGCTCTGGACGGGGCGCCGGAATCGCAGCAGAATCGGGCGCCCGCAGATGCCGGACCGCGTAGTGTGGATCCGTACGACCTTGCGGACAGGCTGGTCGCCGAGTTCGTCGGCGGACTCCGGCGAGACGGAGGACAACCTTCATGATCACCGCTCTGGACCACATCGCGATCGCCGTACGGTCGATTGAAGAGGCGAGGACGTTCTACGAGAACCTGGGCCTGTCGGTCGCCGGAATCGAAGAGGTCGAGCACGAGGGCGTGCGGGTCGCGATGATTCCCTGCGGCGGCAGCCGGATCGAACTCCTGGAGCCGCTGTCGAGCGACTCGCCGGTCGCGCGGTTCCTGGAGCGCCGGGGTCCGGGCATTCACCACCTCTGCCTCAAGAGTGACGACATCGACGCGGACGACGGACGCCTGCGCGGAAACGGTGTGGAGCTCCTGCGCGAGCGGCCCGGGCCGGGCGCCGAGGGCGCAACCGTCCAGTTCGTTCATCCGAAGAGCGCGGGCGGCGTGCTGGTCGAGCTCTCGGAGCCGGCGGGGTCGCGGCCGTGAGTTGGTCGCTTCCTTGCTCGATATGGGCCGCCGGCGTCGGCTGGTCGCGCGCTGCTGGGCCGGCGTCGTGAGCGGCCGCCTCATTCTCGAGGACGGCGCCGTCTTCCACGGGGAGGCCTTGGTCGAGGGCAGTCGCTTCGCGGAGATCGTTTTCAACACCTCGATGACGGGCTACCAGGAGATCCTGACCGACCCCTCGTACCGCGGGCAGATCGTGATCATGACCCAGCCCCACATCGGCAACTACGGCGCCTACGACGGCGCTGCGGAGTCGCACCGGGTCTGGGTGGAGGGTTTCGTCGCCCGCGAGTTCACCAGCCGCCGCTCCGGTCTGGGGGACACGGACCTGGGCGCCTATCTGCAGGCGAACGGCGTTCCGACTCTGGCGGGCATCGACACTCGGGCCGCCGTGCGCCGGCTCCGCGATTTCGGCGCCATGCGCGGCATGATCACGAGCTGCGAACGTCCCGATGCGGAGCTGATCGAGGAGGTGCGGCAGCAGCCGACGATGGAGGGACGGGCTCTCGTCGATGAAGTCACCTGCGAGGCTCCGTACGAGATGGAGGCGGAAGGCGAGGAGAAGTACCGGCTCGCGGTCTACGACTTCGGGGTCAAGCAGAACATTCTGCGCTCCCTGGTCCGGCACGGCGCTCGGGTCACGGTGCTGCCGGCACGCACGCCGGCCAGCGAGTGTCTGGCCATGGGCGTCGACGGCGTGGTGCTGTCGAACGGCCCGGGCGATCCGGCGCCGCTGCGCGAGATCGTCCGCGAGGTGCGCGAACTGGTCGAGGCCAGGGCGCCGGTGTTCGGCATCTGCCTGGGGCACCAACTGCTCGGTCTGGCCCTGGGCGGCAAGACCTTCAAGCTGAAGTTCGGCCACCACGGCGGCAACCAGCCGGTGCGGGACGAGGAGACCGGCCAGATCTCGATCACGAGCCAGAACCACGGCTTCGCGCTGAGCGCGGACAGCCTTCCCGACGACTGCAGGGTGGCGGCGGTCAATCTGAACGACGGCACGGTCGAGGCGTTCAAGGCGATCGGGAGACCGATCTTCTCGGTCCAGTACCACCCGGAGGCGGCGCCGGGACCGCACGATGCGGCGCGGCTGTTCGGGGAGTTCCTGGAGGTCTGTGACCGAGAGGCTGCGCCGCAGAACGAAACGAAGTGAGTCGGGGTGCGAGCGGTGTGGTCTGGTGGATCGCGGCGCGGTATCTGCTCGGCGCGCGGAGCCGGCTGCTGAGCGGTACGGCGCGCTCAGCTCTCGGGTCGACCGCCCTGGGCGTGGCCGCCATGGTCATCTCCATGGCGCTGATGAGCGGCTACAGCGACAGCGTCCAGAGCCGGCTGCTCGAAGCGGGCCCGCTGATCGTCTCACCACGCGGTGAAGCCGAACTGGACCTGGGCGCCGCGGACCGGACCGCCGAGCGTCTGCGGGCCCTGCCGGGCGCCGGAACGGTCGCCGTGACGGTGGCCGGCCAGGGTTTGCTCGCGAGCAGCGGCAATCCGGCGGGCGTCGATGTCTGGACGCGCGGTGTCGTACCCGGCGCTTCGTCGTTCGGCGCCAGTGAGGGCCAACTCGCCCGGGGAGATGGGGAGATCGAGGCGATCGTCGTGGGCGGTGAGCTTCAGCGCACCCTTGGCGTGTCGGGAGGGGACCTGGTGCGCCTGACGGCGATCGTGGCCTCGGGTTCTTCCCTACCCCGATTCGCCTACCGCACGCTCCGGATCGCCGGCGCCTTCGAGACGGGCTTTTCCGAGTACGACCGCAGCTATGCCGTCGTCCACCGGGACACGGCGGTCGCTGTTGGGGGAGGCCAGGTGGTCCTCGAAGTGACGACGGCGCCCGGCGCCCCGGTGTCCGACGTGCAGGAGAAGATTGAGGAACTCCTGGGCGCCGATGCGCTGGTGACCGACTGGCGTCTCAGCAACCGCGGGATCTTCGCCGCCTTCCGGCTTCAGAAGTGGGGCCTGTTCCTGATTCTGGGCCTGATCGTGCTCGTGTCGACGTTCAACATCGCGTCCGCGCTGGTGGTCCTGGTCCGGGAGCGGGGGAGGGACACCGCGGTGCTCGCCGCGCTGGGTCTCGGCCCCCGGCGCGTGCAACGCGTGTTTCTGCTCGGCGGGATGAGCCTGGGGGTGGTGGGGACGGCCCTCGGCCTCGGCCTCGGCGCTCTGGTCAGCGTGATCGTCACCCGCTACGAACTCGTGCGGTTCGATCCGGGCGTGGCGGAGATCTACTTCATCAGCAGCGTTCCGTTCGACGTGCGGGCCCTGGATCTGCTGGCGGTGGCCGGCTTCAGCCTGCTGGTGACGGGGCTCGCCTGCTGGTGGCCGGCGAGACTGGGGGCGGCGGTCGAGCCGGCACGAGCTTTGCGCTGGGAGTAGCTGTAGCCGACCTGAATTGGGAGGAGGGGTTGCTTGGAAGCAACCCCTCCCTGGTGTGAATCGCGCGCCGGTGGGTTGAACTCGCCGGCACGGAGGTTTGAAGTTTGAGGCAGGCCCGGAGGATGTCCGGAGGGTGGGCTGCAGTTCCTCTGGCCGCGGACGCGGTCCAGTCGCAACCCGGTAGGTGACGACACAGGAGTCGGGGCTTGAAGCCGGCGACTCGGTGCCGCCTCTATGAGAACTATACGGTAACGGAGGCCAAAGCGTTTACCCTGCCGGTGACATTTCTGCAGATTCCTCTCCGCCGGAGGAAGGCCGGCTTGCATGTACACTCCGCGCGCTCATGGCGAGGCGCACGGACATCGAATCGATCTTGATCTTCGGTTCCGGGCCGATCGTCATAGGCCAGGCGTGCGAGTTCGACTACTCCGGCACCCAGGCCTGCCGGGTGCTCCGCCGGGAGGGTTACCGGGTGATCCTGGTCAACTCGAACCCGGCGACGATCATGACCGACCCGGAGTTCGCGGACGCGACCTACGTCGAGCCGCTGGTGCCCGAGATCGCGGAGCGGATCATTGAGCGGGAGCGGCCGGACGCCCTGTTGCCGACTGTCGGCGGCCAGACCGGGATCAACCTGACCCTGGCGCTGTCCGAGTCGGGAGTGCTGGAGGACTCCGGCATGACACTCCTTGGCGCCAGCGTCGAGGCTCTGCGCCTGGGGGAGGACCGGCAACTGTTCAAGCGGGCCATGGTCGAGGCCGGGCTCGAGGTGCCGGAGAGCGGCACCGCAACGACCTTGAAGGAGGCGCGGGAGATCATCGAACGCCTGGGCTTCCCGGTCATCGTCCGGCCGAGCTTCACGCTGGGCGGCGAGGGGGGCGGCGTCGTATTCAACCGCGACGAGATCGACGACGTGATCACCCGCGCCCTGCAGGCGAGCCCGGCTTCGCGCATCCTGCTCGAACAGTCGGTGCTGGGCTGGAAGGAGTTCGAGCTGGAGGTGATGCGGGATGTCGCCGACAACGCGATCGTCGTTTGCTCGGTCGAGAACGTGGACCCGATGGGCGTACACACCGGCGACTCGATCACGGTAGCGCCTCAGATGACCCTGTCCGACGCCGAGTACCAGGACATGCGCGACGACGCCTTCACGGTGATCCGGAAGGTGGGCGTCGCGACCGGGGGCTCGAACATTCAGTTCGCGGTGGAGCCCGGGACCGGAAGGCGCGTGGTCATCGAGATGAACCCGAGGGTGTCGCGGAGTTCGGCCCTGGCTTCCAAGGCGACCGGCTTTCCGATCGCCAAGATCGCGGCTCAACTGGCGGTGGGGTACACCCTGGACGAGATCGCCAACGACATCACCGGCAAGACCTTCGCCGCCTTCGAGCCGACCCTTGACTACACGGTGGTCAAGATCCCGCGCTGGGCGTTCGAGAAGTTCGAGCGCGCCGACGGCGCCTTGGGCACGTCGATGAAGTCGGTGGGCGAGGTGATGGCGATCGGCGGCAACTTCCGCGAGGCGCTGATGAAGGGCCTGAGCGGCTTGGAGCTGGACGCCGCGTGGCCGCGGCAGGAAGAGCTGGTCAGCGATCCGGTCAGTCTGCGCCGGCGGCTCAGCACCCCGAACTGGCAGCGGCTGTTCGCGGTCTTCGCCGCGCTGCGCCAGGGCTGGACTGTGGAAGAGGTCGCCGCCGCGTCCAGCATCGACCCGTGGTTTCTGCGCGAGATCGAATCGATCATTGAGTGCGAGGCGGAACTCGCCTGCTGGGATCTCGACTCGGTTCCGGATCCGCTTCTGCGGCGTGCCCGGCTGAGCGGCCTGAGTGATCAGCGCCTCGCCTCGCTGCTCGGCAGCGAGGAGAACCTGGTGGCCCGGGAGATCACGAAACGGCGCATGGACCGCGTCTTCAAGCGGGTCGACACCTGCGCCGCGGAGTTCTCGGCGATCACGCCGTACCTTTACTCGACACCCGGCGTGGAGGACGAGGCGCTGCCCACCGACCGGAAGAAGGTGATGATCCTCGGCTCGGGGCCGAACCGGATCGGCCAGGGGATCGAGTTCGACTACTGCTGCGTTCACGCCGCCTTCGCGCTGCGGCGGGCCGGTTTCGAGACGATCATGGTCAACTGCAACCCGGAGACCGTCTCGACCGACTACGACACGTCGGACCGGCTGTACTTCGAACCGCTGACGCTGGAGCATGTGATGGCGATCTATCGCCGTGAGCAGCCGCTCGGCGCGATCGTCCAGCTCGGGGGCCAGACGCCGCTCAAGCTCGCGCACAGCCTGGAGGCCGCGGGTGTGAACATACTGGGCACCTCGCCGGAGGCGATCGACCTGGCCGAGGATCGCCGGCGCTTCGGCGATCTGCTCGCGGAAGAGGACATTCTGCTGCCGGCGAACGGCTCCGCCGTGTCTTTGGACGAGGCCTGCAGCGTGGCGGACGAGATCGGTTACCCGGTGGTCGTGCGCCCTAGCTACGTGCTCGGCGGCCGCGCCATGTCCATCTGCTACGACCAACCCACGCTGCGGGGCTACATGCGCCGCGCCGCGGATGTCTCGCCCGGACGGCCGGTGCTTCTCGATCGCTTCCTCGAGGACGCTTTCGAGGTCGATGTCGACCTGGTTTCGGACGGCAAGCGCGCTGTGGTCTGCGGCATCATGCAGCACATCGAGGAGGCCGGCATCCACTCGGGCGACTCGGCGGCGGTGCTGCCGCCGTACCGGGTGAGTGAACCCGACCTGGATCGCATGCGCGACATCGCGGTGCGGCTGGCGCTGCGAATGGGTGTCGTCGGCCTGATGAACGTGCAGTTCGCCATCTACGGCGGCGAGGTGTACGTGCTGGAAGTCAACCCGAGGGCCTCGCGTACGGTGCCCTTCATCGCCAAGGCGGTCGGCCTGCCCCTGGTGCAGATCGCGACCCGGGTCATGGTCGGCGAGACTCTCGATGAGATCGGCCTCATTGCCGAACCGCCGGTCGACCGGTTCTTCGTCAAGGTGCCCGTCTTCCCCTTCGACCGTTTCCACGGCGTCGACCCGGTGCTCGGCCCGGAGATGAAGTCGACCGGCGAGGTGATGGGCATCGGGCGCTCGTTCGGCAGCGCCTTCGCCAAGGCGTGGCTGGGCGCCGGCCATGCGCTGCCGGACAGCGGAGCGGCGTTCCTTTCGGTCCACGACCGGGACAAGAAGGCGCTGCTCAAGGTGGCGGAGCGGCTGCGGGATCTCGGCTTCGAACTGTTGTGCACTGCCGGTACCGCCGCCTACCTCGGCGCGCGCGGGATCGAGACGCGGCGGGTGAACAAGCTCGCGGAGGGCCGCCCGCACGTTGTGGATCACCTGATCAACGGCGATGTCAGCCTGATCGTGAACACGCCCCTGGGCGGCGAGTCGTTCGCGGACGACATGGAGATCCGCACCACCGCGCTGAAGTTCGACATTCCCTGCGTGACCACGATCTCGGGGGCGATGGCGGCGGTCGACGCGATCGAAGCGCTGCGCGGCAGCCGCTTGCAGGTGACGAGTCTGCAGGAGCTTCAAACCCCGACCCTGGCCGGCCGCTAGGCGCCCCGGGCTCAGTCGCCGCGACGAATGCGCTCGATTTTCGACTCCAGCCGTTCCGAGAGACGTCGCTTCTCGGCGCGGTAGTTCTCTTCTTCCAGGAACCGCTTGGCCGGATCGGGGGACAGGTTCTTGCGGTGGAGGATCTCGAGTTCGGCATGCTTCGCCTGGTGGCGACTCCGTTCGTCTTCGATGCGCCGGCGCTGGTTCTCGTCCAGGGCGTCCTGCCGGGGCGCGGCGATGCCCTTGCTCTCCAGCTTCTCGAGCGCCCTCTCGTAGGCCGACTTCACCGCTCGTACTCGCCCCAGACCGCCCGCAGCCGGTTGGAGATCTCGCCCAGAGTGGCGCGCTGCCGTACAGAGTCGAGGATCAGCGGCACGAGGTTGCCTTCTCCGTCCGCCGCCTGCTGCAGGCGGCCCAGGGCTGCGGTGGCCGCCGAGGTGTCCCGCTCTTCGCGTACGCGCCGCACGCGTTCGACCTGCCGCGCTTCGGCGGCGGCATCGACGGCGAGGAACTGGGCATCCCCTGACTCGTCCTGGGTGTAGGCGTTGACGCCGACAATCACGGTGCCCTTCGATTCGACCGCCAGTTGATGGCGGTAGGCGGCGTTGGCGATCTCGTTCTGCTGGTACCCCTCTTCTATGGCCTGGGCGGCGCCGCCGAGCTCCTCGATCTGTTCGATCATTCCTCGCGCCTGGTCTACGAGCTTGGCGGTCAGCGCTTCGACGGCCCAGGAACCGCCCAGCGGGTCGGCGACGTCGGTCACCCCCGTCTCGTGGGCGACGATCTGCTGGCTGCGCAGCGCGACGCGCGCCGACGTTTCGGTGGGCAGGCCGAGGGCTTCGTCGGCGCCGTTCGTATGCAGCGACTGGGTGCCTCCGCAGACCGCTGCCAGCGCCTGGATGGCGACCCGGGCGACGTTGTTCTCGGGCTGCTGGGCGGTGAGGGTCGAACCGCCGGTCTGGGTGTGGAAGCGGAGCCAGCAGGAACGTTCGTTGCGCGGCTGGTAGCGCTCGCGGACCAGTTCCGCCCAGAGCTGGCGGGCGGCGCGGAACTTCGCGACCTCTTCCAGGAAGTTGTTGTGGGCGTTGAAGAAGAAGGACAGCCGGGGAGCGAAGCGGTCGATGTCGAGGCCGCGGGCCAGCACCAGATCGACGTAGCAGAGCGCGTTTGCGAGGGTGAAGGCGATTTCCTGGGCGGCGGTCGAACCCGCTTCGCGAATGTGGTAGCCGGAGATGGAGATCGGGTTCCACCGCGGCACGTGTTCGGAGCAGAACGCGATCAGGTCCGTGACCAGTCGCAGGGAGTGGGACGGCGGGTAGATGTGGGTCCCGCGGGCGATGTACTCCTTGAGGATGTCGTTCTGGACCGTCCCGCCGAGCGCCGACCACGGAACGCCCTGCTCTTCCGCGACGGCCAGGTACATGGACAGCAGGATCGCCGCCGTCGAGTTGATCGTCATCGAGGTCGTCACCTGGCCGAGCGGGATGCCGTCGAACAGCGTCCTCATGTCGTCTATGGTGTCGATCGCGACGCCGACCCGTCCCACCTCGCCGCGGGCGGCCGCTGCGTCCGAGTCGTAGCCGATCTGGGTGGGCAGGTCGAAGGCGACGGAGAGGCCGGTCGTCCCCTGGCCGAGCAGGTAGCGGTAGCGGCGGTTGGATTCCGTCGCGCTGGCGTAGCCGGCGTACTGGCGCATCGTCCACAGCCGCTTGCGGTACATGTCCTCGTAGAGGCCGCGGGTGAAGGGGAACGAGCCGGGTGGCGGAACGCCGTCGCCGTCGGCCGGGATATCGCCGGGGCCGAAGAATGCCGGCAGTTCCAAGTCCGAGCTGGTCGTACGCGTACTCACGAAGATGAGCTTATCGCTGCCTCGAATCCGCAGGGTCTTGGCGGGCCTCTCCGCAGCTTCTTCCCTGCTTATCGATGAAGCTGCATAGACGGATGGAGCGCCATATCTTGTACGTTCACCCCTTGACAGCCACCACATGTTCGACTAGGAGAGCGAATAGACTGAGCTTCTGACTTCACTGGAAGTTCACACGTCCCAAGCATGGCACTACGCTCACGAGCAGCGCGGAACAGCCCGCGCACCAGTCCGACTGCGTGACGCCGGAGCTTGAGAACACCGAAGGGAGAGGACCTATGGCGGACGCTGGTGGCGGCAACTGGAACAGGGGAGGAACGACGGGAGGGACGGACCGCGAAGTGCTGGCTGCGCCGGCGGCGGGAGCGCCGGCGTGGACCCGTGGCGCCGCCGCCGGTCCGCTCCCGGTCGCCTCGAGCCCTACCGGTCTGACCATCGAGCGGCGGTACACCAAGCCCGGCGTCCACCCCTTCGACTGCGTCGAGTGGGACATCCGCGACGCGGTGATTGCCAACGAGAAGGGCGAGTCCGTGTTCGAGCAGCTCGGCGTCGAGGCGCCGAAGGCCTGGTCGCAGACCGCCACGAACGTCGTCACCTCGAAGTACTTTCGGGGCCAGTTGGGAACGCCCGAGCGCGAGTCGAGCGTCCGGCAGTTGATCTCCCGGGTGGCGGACAGGATCGCGGCATGGGGGCGCGAGGGCGGCTACTTCTCGTCCGAGGCGGACGCCGAGGCCTTCCACGCGGAGCTGACGCACATCCTCCTCCACCAGTACGCCTGCTTCAACTCGCCTGTGTGGTTCAACGTCGGGATCGAGGAGCGCCCGCAGTGTTCGGCGTGCTTCATCAACTCCGTGGAGGACACGATGCAGTCGATCCTCGGTCTGGCCAAGACCGAGGGCATGCTGTTCAAGTTCGGTTCCGGAACCGGCAGCAACCTGTCCGCGCTGCGTTCCTCCGCCGAGACCCTGGCCGGCGGCGGAACGGCATCGGGGCCGGTGTCGTTCATGCGCGGCTTCGACGCCTTCGCCGGCGTGATCAAGAGCGGCGGCAAGACCCGACGCGCCGCGAAGATGGTCATCCTGGATGCGGATCACCCTGACATCCTGGAGTTCATCCGCTGCAAGGAGGTCGAGGAGCGCAAGGCCTGGGCCCTGATCGAGGCCGGCTACGACGCGGGCTTCAACGTCCCCGGCGGCGCCTACGACTCGATCTTCTACCAGAACGCGAACCACTCGGTGCGCGCCACCGACGAGTTCATGCAGGCGGTGGTGGACGACGCGGAATGGACGACGACCGCGGTCACCGACGGCCGGCCCATGAACAGCCACCGGGCAGCGGAATTGCTGCAACTGATCGCCGAGTCGACCTGGGTCTGCGGCGATCCGGGGATGCAGTTCGACTCGACGATCAATCGCTGGCACACCTGTCCGAACACGGACCGGATCAACGCCAGCAACCCGTGCAGCGAGTACATGTTCCTGGACGACACCGCCTGCAACCTGGCGTCGCTCAACCTGATGCGGTTCTACGATCCGGGCGCCGGCTTCGACACGGCGTCGTTCCGGCACGCCTGCGAGATCGTGATCACGGCGCAGGAGATCATCGTCGACAATGCGAGCTACCCGACGCCGAGGATCGAGGAGAACTCCCACGCTTACCGGCCGCTCGGTATCGGCTACGCGAACCTGGGCGCCCTGCTGATGGCTCGTGGCCTCCCCTACGATTCGGAGGCCGGTCGCGACTACGCCGGCGCCATCACGGCTCTGATGTCGGGCGCCTCCTACCTCCAGTCCACGCGGATCGCGGCCGTCAAGGGTCCGTTCGAGGGCTTCGAGAAGAACCGCGAGCCGATGCTGAGAGTGATGGGCTACCACCGCGCCGCCCTGCGGGAGATCGACCCGGCCCACGTACCGCTCGAGCTCCTGAACACGGCCAAGAAGTCGTGGGACGGCGTGGTCGAACTAGGCGAGCGCAACGGCATCCGCAACAGCCAGATCTCGGTGCTCGCGCCCACCGGCACGATCGCCTTCATGATGGACTGCGACACGACCGGGGTCGAGCCCGACATCGCGCTCGTCAAGTACAAGAAGCTGGTCGGCGGCGGCATGATCAAGATCGTCAACCGGACCGTGCCCCAGGCGCTGGAGCGGCTGGGCTACGAGAAGTCGGAGGTCCAGCAGATCGTCGAGTACATCGACGACCACGACACGATCGAGGGCGCCCCCAATCTCGCCGACGAGCACCTGCCGGTCTTCGACTGCGCCTTCAAACCGGCCAGCGGCTCGCGCTCGATCCATCATCTCGGACACCTGCGCATGCTGGCGGCGGCGCAGCCGTTCATCTCCGGAGCGATCAGCAAGACGATCAACATGCCGGAGGAGTCGACCGCGGAGGAGATCGAAGAGGCTTACATCGAGGGCTGGAAGCTGGGCCTGAAGGCGGTGGCGATCTACCGGGACGGCTGCAAGCGCTCGCAGCCCCTGTCGACCACGAGCGACGCGTCGGCCGACGGTGACGATCTGCAGGCCGCGGCCCTTGCCCGCATAGCGGCCGGCGCCTCGCGCCGCCGCCTGCCCGACGAGCGGCGGGCGATCACCCACAAGTTCTCCATCAACGGCCACGAGGGCTTCGTCACCGTGGGCCTGTACGAGGACGGTCAGCCGGGCGAGATCTTCCTGCTCATGGCGAAGGAAGGGTCGACCATTTCCGGTCTGATGGACTCCTTCGCCCAGGCGGTGTCCGTGGCGCTCCAGTACGGTGTGCCGCTCCAGATTCTGGTCGACAAGTTCACGCACAGCCGCTTCGAGCCCTCGGGATTCACCAAGAACCCCGAGATCCCGATGGCGAAGTCGGTCATGGACTACATCTTCCGCTGGCTGGCGTCGAAGTTCCTGTCGCCCGAGGCGCAGGAGGTTGCGGGGGTGATCCATCGCGCAGACACGCGAGCGGAGGCCAAGCAAGCCGAGAAGACGAACGGCACGGCCGCGGAAGAGGCCGCAACAGGAAGGGTCGCCGGCCAACTGGCCCCGGTCACGTTCCTGTTGCAGCAGGACGCGCCGTCCTGCCAGGAGTGCGGCTCGATCATGGTGCGCAACGGCAGTTGCTACAAGTGCATGAACTGCGGCTCGACCAGCGGCTGCAGTTGAGGCTCGCGAGCGGTCGGTTCCAGCACCGGTGACCCTGCCAAGGCTGGTAGGCTGCCCGGGTGACAAGAGGTCTTGCAATTGGGCTGCTGGTGGCCTTGGGCGTTGTGGCGGCAGCGTTCATCGTCTTCGTCGGGCTCAACGTGCCGACGGCGCCGGATGTCTCAGAACTCGATCCGATCCTCACGAGCTTCCAGCTCGACACCCTGGACGGATCGAGCCTGGGCCCGCCGGACTTGCGCGGAGACGTCGTGGTGGTCGACTTCTGGGCGACCTGGTGCAAGCCGTGCGACGCCCAGGCGAGGATCCTGGAGGGGCTGCACGCGGAGTACGCCGACCAGGGGGTGACGTTCCTGGCCCTCAACACGGGCGAGGATCTGGAGACAGTCCAGAAGCACGTCGACGAGAAGCCGTTCGGTTACCCGGTGCTGCTCGACCCCGAGAGCGAGGTGATGCGCACCGCGGAGCTTTCCGGTCTGCCCACGCTCCTGGTGCTCAACCCGCTCGGTGAGGTGTCCTACATCGCCATCGGTGTGACCGGGGTGAGCGTGGTGCGGGGCGCGATCGAGGAAGCGCGGGCGGCCTCCTCGGGTTGAGGCCGGAGGCTCGGCAGCCCGGTTGTCGCGTCCTGGCAGCAGGAGATCCACCCGCGCCATGATCAACGTCCGCAACCTCTCGATCAAGTGCGGCCACTGCGACACCTACCAGACCCTGTGCGCATACCGCCGCCGGGACGACTGCAACGTGTACGTCTACGAGTGCGAGAACGACGTGTGCGACCCGGAGTTGAGCCGCACACTGGTCGAGGTGCCGAGCGAACTGGACGAGTTCGCGAACCGGGATCCGACCTGGGCGCACGGACGGCGCCATAGCGGCGGCCAGGACGAATAGGTCGAGTCCCTGAAACCGCGGAAACAGCCTCTCTCGGCCGAACGGCTGGAAACCCTCGCTGTACTGGCGGGAATCAGCCGCCTCGAGCTGACCATCGAGAAGGTCGTGCTGGGCGGTGACGGTCTGGCGCGCTGGCGCGATCTGCCGATCTTCGTGCCGCGGGCGGCGCCGGGCGACGTGGTCCTTGCCCGGATCACCGAACGCCGGCCGAGCTACGCCCGCGCCGAGATCGAACGGGTGATCTCAGCCGGCCCCCTGCGACGGGAAGCTCCCTGTCCCTTCTACGCCCGCTGCGGCGGCTGCCAACTTCAGCACATCGAGGACGATGAGCAGCTCGGCCTCAAGGTCGCCGCGGCGACGGAGACGCTGCGCCGGCTGGGCGGAATCGATCCGGCTCAGCTTGCGAGTTGCCGCGTCGAAGAACCGGTCGCGGACCGGCAGTGGGGCTATCGCCTGCGGGCCCAGGTCCACGTCGAACAGAACGCGGATGGGTCGGTCGGCGTCGGTTTCCGCCGTCGCCGCAGCCATGACCTGGTCCAGGTCGACCGCTGCCCGGTGCTGGCGCCGGCGCTCGAAGCGCGGTTGGCCGATCTGCCGCGGTTGCTGGACGACGCGGCGCAAGCAGGGGACCCACCGGGCCGCCTCAGCCTGGCCACGGACGGTCTCGACGAGGACAGCCCGGTGGTTGCGGCGCCCCCCTTGGGCGGGCTGCCGGGCGGCGAACTTGTGACCGAAGTGCTGGGACATCGCCTGACCTACGACGCGCGCTGCTTCTTCCAGGCCCACGGGGGATTGCTGGAGGCTCTGGCGCGATCGGCGGTGGGCGCCTTCGAGGGCGAGACGGCGGTCGACCTGTACGCGGGGGTCGGCTTCTTCACGGTCGGTCTCGCCGACCGCTACGGGTCGGTGACGGCGGTCGAAGGTGAATCGGTCGCCGCCCGCTACGCGAGAAACAACCTGCGTCTGAACGGCCTGCGCCACTGCCGGGTCGAGCGGGCCGCGGTGGAGAGCTGGGTCGACGGCAAGGCAGGCGGTGAGGGCCTCCAGCCCGGACTTGACCGGGTGCTGGTCGACCCGCCCCGCGTCGGTTTGTCGTGGAACGTCTGCCGGGCCCTGCTGCGGGCCGCGCCGGCCCGGTTGACCTACGTGTCCTGCGATGCGGCGACGCTGGCGCGGGACCTCGGGGAGTTGACCCGGGACTTCGACCTGGAGTCGATCACTTTCTTCGACATCTTCCCGCAGACCGCGCACCTGGAGGCGGTGGTCCAGTTGCGGCGCCGCGGCTGACGCCGCTGCTGCGGCTGCTCGGTACCACCCCTCCGGACCCCGCCGCGGACTGGACGTTGCCTACTCCGTCACCCACGGTTGCGTTGTCGGGCGGCTACAGGTTGCGCCGGTAGCTTACGCCCTGGCCCCGGGTCTCGGTCACCGTGACCTCCACGACCTCTACCCGGTCTCGAAGGTGCGCCCACCGGTCCCGGAGGCGCAGCCAGAGCAGCCGCGCCAGCGCCTCGATCGTCACGTTCGCAACCGGCAGCAGGACGACCTCGGACGACGGGAACTCGTAGCGCCGCGAGCCGAACACCGCCGTCACCGTCTCGCCGTGCTGAGCGAGTTCAATGTGAGGACAGTCCGCGGGCAACAGGACCTTCTCGTCAAGGGCGGCGCACTGGGCGCGGATGTCCCGCTTCGCCGTGGCGAGGGGAACCAGGAAGTCCAGGTCGTCGAGCACGGATCCACTCAACTCCACGGTGACCCGGTAGTTGTGACCGTGGAGCGGCTCCGCTTCACCGTCGCCGAAGATGGTGAAGTGGGCCGCGGAGAACTTGAAGTCCTCCTTGCCGAGGAGTAGCGAGAACATGCCGGGCACGGGCCGATCGTAACGTCCGGCTCGGGTCCGCGACCCTGCCGGCCGGAACCGGTCGCTTGGCGGCCGCTCGTCCGGCGCTAGCGCCAGGGACGGGGCGGCTCCCTGATCCTGCGGATCATCCGTCGACGGCGATTGGCCGGGTCGCTCGGGTCGTTGGAGAACAGCCGCATCACATCACCGTCGCGTGCGAAGCGGTACCGGCGCGCCGGCTTCTTGCCGTTCAGTCCCTTGGCTGCGCTCTTAGGGTACGTCCAGAGTTCGATGTCCGGGTCATCGATGTCGCGGTGCTCCTCCCACGCCGTCTTCTCCGGGTCGCCGAACAGGACATAGACCATGCCGCGATCCGTTCGCCGGCCGAGTAGGCCCGATTCCGAGTACCGCTTGTCGGCCTCGGCAGCCCGCAGCTCGAACTGCCGCTTGAGCGCGCCGGCTCTTCGGCGCCAGAACTGCTCGACGAAGGCTTCCGCCGCCTCGTCCGACTCGATCAGAAGGAAGAGGGTCCGCTCTTCCTCGTCGGCGAGCTGACCGACTGGTCCCACCATCCAGCGCGTATAGCCGGGCCCCAGGAAGGGGTTGATCAGGTCGTCCGGATGAAGCCGCTCGAGACTGTCGGCAGCCGTCGCCGCCGAGGCCGCGCCCAGAACCAGAGCCAGGGCCAGGGCCGCCGGGCGCCGCACCGTCAACGGCCCTTCAAGAGATCCAGGAACTCCTCCCGGATCGGCCGTTCGTGGAAGATGCCCCGGAGCGCGGACGTGACCGTCATGGCGCCGGACTTCTCGACGCCGCGCATCTCGACACAGAGGTGACGGGCCTCGATCACGACCATCACGCCGGGCGGCCGGAGTTCCTCTTCGAGGAAGCTGACCACCTGCTCGGTGAGCCGCTCCTGGAGCTGCGGCCGCTTGGCGTAAAACTCGAGAATGCGTGCGAACTTGGACAGCCCCAGGATCTTGTCGCCGGGCACGTAGGCGATGTGCGCGTGGCCGTAGAAGGGCACCAGGTGATGCGCACACATGGAGTAGAAGGGGATGTCCTTCTCCATGACCATGGCGCGGTAGTTCTCGTCGTTCGGGAAGGTCGTGACACGCGGTTGCGACCCCTGGTCGAGACCGCGGAACATCTCCAGGTACATTCTGGCCACCCGCTCGTGGGTGGTGCGCAGATTCGGGTCGTCCAGATCGAGGCCGAGTTCGACGAGCATGTCCCGAACACGCTCCGCGAGACGCTCCACCCGCTCAGCGTCCGGGATCGCCGCCGCAAGCTCCTGCTGCCTCCGCTCGCGTGCCGCAGTCGTTCCCACAGGCTCCAGAACACGCATCGGCGCATGCTACCGTAGGCCGCCCCAGACAACTACGGAGCTGAGCTTCAAATGAGCCGAGTCACGATCGAATACTGCGTGATGTGAAACTACCGCCCCCGAGCCGCCGGTCTGGCGACTCAGTTGAAGGAGCGGTTCGACATCGATTCAGAGCTCGTGGACGGCAGTGGCGGTGTGTTCGAGGTCGCCCTCGACGGCCGGCCCGTGTTCTCGAAGAAGCAACTCGGCCGCTTCCCCGACAACGGCGAGGTCGAGGCCGCGGTCGTGGATCTGCTGTAGAGCCGCCAACGGCTCTCTTCGTGTCCGTTCTGCGGTGCAGCCGACGCCGAGCGCCAGTCCGAAGACCGGCCGCCGGCCCGCCGGATCCAGGCCGCTAGCCCGATTCGCCGATTGCGTCGAAGTCGAGCCGCCCGGCGGGGTCGGCATCGGCGGGGAAGAGGAAGTCCTTCATGTGGCGGGAGAGAGTCGCCTGGGCTTCCGGTTCCATGAAGTTCAGGCGCAGTTCGTTGATCACCTTGATCTCCATCGCCGTCCATTCGTGCCAGCAGCCGGCGCAGACGCGGGCGGCAATCTCCTCGCCGAGGGAACCGGGAAGCGGCGGATCGCCCAGCGCTTCCCGTTCCTGGTCGCAGCGGGCGCAGACGATCATCGGTCCTCCTCCGACGCGCCCGACCCGGAGTCCTGGGCCACGTCCTGTGCTTCCTTGTAGCGCTTCTTGATCCCCGCCTTCTGGCGGTTGCGGACCAACCAGCGCAGGAACTTCGATTCGTTGATGCCGACCACGAGATCGTCGAGCGCCTCGTAGATCGCAGGATCGTTGATCAGCTTGGCCGCGGTGCCGTCGCCTTCGGAGACCTGCTCCAGCGTGGAGTTTAGGCGCTCTAGCAGTTGCTCCACCTCGGTTGTCAGCGATTCACCCAGTTCTTCGTCGTTCAGCAGCCGGGGCAGCAGCCCGTCGGCGCCCCGCAGGTCCGCGGCGATGGCGCGCAGATCGGCGGCGGCGACCTCCGTGTCGGCCATGGTCGATTCGAAGCGGGTCTTCAGTTCGGCGTCGTGGAGCAGTGCCGGCGCCAGACCGTCGCCTTCCCGCAGCAGGGTCAGGGTCTCGTCGATGCTGTCCAGGGACGAAGCGAGCTGGTCGCCCATGTCCTCGTCCGTCAAGAGGCGGCCGAGCACTCCCTCGCCGGCCTCGACCTGGTTGGTCAGGCGCTCGATCGATTCCAGGGTCCGGATCACCGTGTCGGTGATCCGCTTGTCCTCGCGTTCGGCGACCAGCTCGCCGAGCAGCCCTTCGCCCCGCTCCATGCGGGTCAGGATGGTCGACAGAGACTGCGCGGTCGAGACCACGTAGTCGACCACGTCGGCGCCACTGGCAATCAGATCGTCGACATCGGTGGGCAGGGCGGCAGGGATCTCTTCGCCTGGGTTGAGGAGCAACGCGCCAGGGGAGCCCGAGGTGATCTCGACGTACTTGTCGCCGAGCAGTCCCAGAGTCTTGATCCGGGCCAGGGAGTCGCGGCGCAGTCGACTCGCGTACCGGCGTTCGATGCTGATCCGCACTTCCAGCAGTTCGCTTTCCGGCCGCTCGCTCAGCAGGATGCGGTCCACCTTCCCGACGGTGACGCCGTTCAACTGGACCGGGTTGTCCTCCGCCAGGCCCGCCGCGTTGGGGAACATGATGCGGTAGGTGTTGCTGGCCCGGAACAGGAAGCTCTGATCGCCGATGGCGAGGATGAAGCCGGCCAGGACGATGAGCGCGCCCAGCACGGTCAGCCCCACCTTGGCTGTGTTCGAGTCACGCTGCATCGATGTCCTCCTGTGCTGACGGTTGTCGACCTTCCAGGAACGCCCTGAGCGCCGAATCCGTGCTTCGTTCGGCCTGCTCCCAGGTGCCGATGAAGCGGAACCGGCCTCCGTCCAGGAGAGCTACCCGGTCGCCCACGAAGCGAGCCAGCCGCAGGTCGTGGGTGACGACGACGGAAGTCGTGCCGAACTCTCCCTGGGTGCTTCGAATCAGACTGCAAATCGTCGCCGAGGTGACGGGATCGAGGCCCGCCGTCGGCTCGTCGAAGAGGACGACCTCGGGTTTCAGGACCAGGGAGCGAGCGAGCGCGACCCGCTTCTTCATGCCGCCGGATAGTGCTGCCGGCATGCGGTCTTCGATCCCGGACAGGCCCACCCACGCCAGGGCGCCGGCCACGCGCTCGCGGATCTCCTCCTCGCTCAACCGGTTGTGCTCGCGGAGAGGGAAGGCGACGTTCTCGAGCACGTCGATCGAGTCGAAGAGGGCCGCCGACTGGAACAGCATCGCGATGCGCCGCCGCAGCGGGTACAACTGGCGTTCGGTCAACTGGACGAGATCCGTTCCCTCGAACAGAACCGCGCCGGCCTCGGCGTCGTCGAGTCCGTTGAGCTGCCGCAGGGTGAGGCTCTTTCCGGACCCGGAACGGCCGAGAACGACCAGACACTCGCCGCGCATGACGTCGAAACTCAGGTTGTCGAGGACGGCGCGGTCTCCGAATCGACGGCAGAGCCCACGGACGACATAGAGCGGTTCGTCGCGGCCGGTTTGCGCCGCCGGGTCAGGTAAGGACATGAAACAGCTTGGTCAGAAAAAAATCAGATACCAGGACCATGATCGATGCCCAGACGACGGTCCTGGTGGTGGCGCGCCCCACGCCCTCGGCGCCGCCGGTTGCGTTCAGGCCGTTGTAGCAGCCGATGACAGCGATGAAACAGGCGAAAAACACCGACTTGCCCAGACCGTTCAGTACATCGCCCAGGGTCAGGGCCTGGAGGACGTCGTTGGTGTAGAGGCCGTAGGACAGGTTCAACTGGTTCGTGGCGATGAACAGGCCGCCGAGGATGCCCAGGAAGTCGCCCAGGATGGTGAGCACGGGCAGCATGATCAGGCTGGCGGCGAGCTTCGGCACCACCAGTTTTTTGACCGGATCGGCTGCCATGGAGCGCATCGCGTCGACCTGCTCGGTGACCTTCATCGTGCCCAGCTCCGCGGTCATGCCGGAACCGATCCGACCGCCGACGATGAGCGCGACGAGTACCGGTCCGAGTTCCCGGGTGAGCGACTTGGAGACCACGCTTCCGATGTAGTACTTGACCCCCAGCTCCGGCAGGCTGTACGCGGTCTGCAGGGCCAGTACCATGCCGGTGAAGAGGGTGGTGACCGCGGCCACCCCGAGCGAACTGACGCCTAGATGTTCCATCTGATGAAGCCATGACCGGAACTCGTAGGGTGGCCTGACCAAGGCCGTCAGACCTCTACCGGCCAGCAGCGACACCGCGCCGACATGGCGCAGCGGGGCCGCAAAATCGAACAGAATCTTGGGTGCAACCTGTTGCATCAACCTACGGGGCAGCTTTCTTCGCGCTTGTCGTGCTCGCGGCGCGTGCTTGGTGTTAGCTTCCCCTCCTGACAGCGCTGAGCAGAACTTTGTCGAACCGGAATCCTACTGCCGCAGGCTCGGAACATGGCCCGAGCTCGTACTTGGGCGAGGCATCGCGCTTGGTGGAAGGGAAGGCCCCTGGGCCGTCGTCGTCGCAGCCGCCGGTGTGGGCGGTGGCTGTGGCAACCGTCACCGGCAACCTGTACCTGGTCTTCGGCAGCGCCGTCATGGGGGCTGCGGTGGCCATCGCCTCCTGGCTGCCAGGCCGTGACTGGGCCGGATTGATGGCGCGGCTCTGGGCTCGGGGCCTCCTGGTGGCCGGCGGCGTCCGTCTGCGCCTCAACTACGCGGGCGGCGACCACGCGGCCTGGCGCGCGGCAACCGACGGCCGTCCGCTGGTGTACATGGCAAACCACAGGAGCCTGTACGACGTTGCGGCCCTGCTCGCGATTCTGGACTCGCCGGTGCGCTTCCTGACCAAGCGCAGCCTGTTCCGGGTGCCGGGTTTCGGCTGGGGTCTCAGGGCGGCGGGATTCGTCCAGGTCGATCGCGTCGACCGGAGCCGCGCCGGCGAAACGTTCGCCGCGGCCTCGAAGTTGCTGGCCGCGGGAGTTTCCGTGGCCGTGTTCCCTGAAGAAACCCGTAGTTCCGGTCCCCGGATGAGGCCGTTTAAGCGCGGCGGGTTCCTGCTGGCTCTCAAGGGGCGTGCCCCGGTCGCTCCGATCGGTATCCGGGGCGCCGGGCGCATCCGGCGCAAGGGAGCGCTGGTCGTGCGGCCGGCCACCGTCGATGTGTCCTTCGGCGAGGTGCTCGACCCGGCGAGCGTGGGAGTACGGGGGCGGAGGACGTTCATGCTCGATGTCGAGCGGCGCGTTGGCCGGTTGGCGGGTCTTGAAACAGCGGGAGAAGGTGATGGCTGAAGCGATCGAGAACAGGGTCCGCGAGTGCCTCCGGACGATCACCTTCCCGGGCATGAAGCGCGACATCGTCTCATTCGGTTTCGTGCAACGGGTCGGTGTGAGCGGTGGCGACGTGGTGGTCGATCTGCGTGTGCCGACCCGCGACGCCGGCGCCGCCAGGGAAATCCGGCGCCGCATCGTCGATGCCGTGGGCTCGCTCGACGGCGTATCGAACGTGCAGGTTTCGCTGGAGGTGGCGACAGCTCCCGCTCCGGCGACGGCGCGCGACCCGTCCCTCCTGCCGGGAGTCTCCCATGTCGTGGCGGTGGCGAGCGGGAAGGGCGGTGTCGGCAAGTCGACCGTGGCGACGAACCTGAGCGTGGCGATGGCGGCCGCCGGGCTGCGGGTCGGGTTGCTCGACGCGGACATCTACGGCCCCTCGATCCCGCTGATGTTTGGCATCAATCGCCGGCCCGAGATCGTGGACGGCAAGATCCAGCCCTTCGAGCGCTACGGCGTGCGCATCATGTCGCTCGGCTTCCTCCTCGATCCGGATACGCCGGTGATCTGGCGGGGACCGATGGTGATGAAGGCGCTCGGCCAACTGCTGGGCGACGTGGACTGGGGCGAACTCGACTACCTGCTGCTCGACCTGCCTCCCGGCACCGGGGATGCGGCGCTCACCCTCTCGCAGAAGTTGCCCCTGTCCGGCGCCCTGATCGTCTCGACACCCCAGGACGTGGCCCTGATCGACGCGCGCAAGGGGCTTGCCATGTTCCGCAAGGTCGAGGTTCCGGTGCTGGGCATGGTCGAGAACATGTCCACCTTCGTCTGCCCCCACTGCGGCGAGACGACGGACATCTTCAAGCGGGGAGGCGTTACGCGCACCGCGGAGCTGCTCGACTGCGAAGTCCTGGGGACGATTCCGCTGGACGGCGCGCTGGTGCGGGGCAGCGACGCCGGTGTGCCGATCGTCGTCTCGGCGCCCGACGGGGCGCAGGCCGGCATCTTCCAGGACATCGCCGGGGCGGTTAAGCGCCGGCTGATGGAACTGGCCTCCTCTCGACCGACGTTGACGATCGTCTAGAGGTGATCGAATGTCTGTCGTTGTGGTCGCGGATGCTCACCTGGGCGGCCCCGGGGGGAGCGGCGAGGAGCTGGCTGATCAGCTCCGGGCGCTCGAGCCCGCGCACTGTGCGCGGGTGTTGTTTCTCGGCGACCTGTTCCATCTCTGGATCGGTTCGCGTCGGTTCGAGACCCCGGAGGTGAGGCTGCTTGCGCCCGTGATCCGGGATCTGAGGCGGCGCGGAATCCGGGTTTCCTACGTGGAGGGGAACCGGGACTTCTTCCTCGCCGGCGG
Organism: Candidatus Multivorans sp.; assembly: GCA_965247095.1. Taxonomy (GTDB): domain Bacteria; phylum Acidobacteriota; class Thermoanaerobaculia; order Multivoradales; family Multivoraceae; genus Multivorans. The sequence goes on from OZ251997.1 coordinate 3,695,974, forward strand.
CGGGTACGACGATCTCTTCGACGACTACGGCCTCGAAGCCCGCTTCGAGGCGGGCGGAGCGAGATACCTCGCCGTTCACGGCGACGGGTTGAATCGGCGCGACTGGCGCTACCGCTGCTGGCGCAGGCTGTCGAAGAACCCGGTCAGCCGGTGGTTGGCTTTCCGACTGCCGTCCGGGCTCAGCCGCCGGCTCGTGACTTCGACAGAGCGGGGACTTTCGGGAACCAACCTGGAGCACAAGAAACGGATCCCGGAGGGAGTCATCCGGCGCTACGCCGCCCGCCGTCTCGCTGAGGGCCACGACGTGCTCCTGCTCGGGCACTTCCACGCCGCGCGGAGGTGGCTTCTCGCCGACGGCGAGGTGCGGATCGCAAATGCCTGGTTCGACGACAGGGAGTTGCTGTGGCTGGGTTGAGTGAGTCCCTGGCGGACCCCTATCCGGTTCGGCGCGCCGACCGTGTGGGGGGAGTCGTCGAGCCTCCGGGTTCGAAGAGCATTTCGCATCGGGCACTGAACCTGGCGTTGATCGGGCAGCGGCCCGCGACGATCGAGAACCTGCTCGAAGCCGAGGACATCGCCGCCTTCTCGGGCGCCCTCGAGCGCATGGGCTGGCGGCTCAGGCGCGTCTCGGGCACCGAAGTGCGGGTGGAACCGCCGCCAGGCGGCCCACCCGATTCGCCAGTGCGGCTGGACTGCAAGAGAGCGGGTACGCTGCTGCGGTTCCTCGTCGCGAGCTGCGCGGTGACGCCGGGCGAGTGGATTCTCGACGGGTCGCCGCGGCTGCGTGAACGACCGGTCGGACCGCTGCTCGCCGCTCTTCGCCAACTCGGCGCGAGCATCGACGAACTCGGCCGGCCCGGCTGCGCGCCGATCAGGATCCATGGCGGCACTCTGGCCGGCGGGCGGGTCGAGATCGATGCTGGGGAGTCGAGTCAGTACGTGTCCGCGCTGCTCATGGCGGGACTGCGGGCGGAGAGGCCAATCCAACTTCTGGCGCCGTTTCTCGTCTCTAGTCCATATGTGGACACAACTCTTCAAGTCATGGCTGATTTCGGTTCTTTCGTAGGGTCCGGCGGCGCCGGCGGGGCGTGCGAATTCCGGATTGAACCTCACCGGCCGGAGGCGTCGGGCGGCCGCTACCGCGTCGCCGGCGACGACTCCGCGGCTGCCTACCCCGCGGCAGCGGCGGCGCTGTGCGGCGGCCGGGTGCGGCTGCGTGGTCTGGCGCCGACATCGACCCAGGGCGACCGCGCGTTCCTGGGGCTCCTCGAGCAGATGGGAGCGGTGGTGCGGGTGGCGCGAGGGGAGGTCGAGATCGAGGGCAACGGCGTCCTGACCGCACTCGACTGCGACCTCTCCGAGATGCCCGACCAGGTACCCACGCTTGCCGCGGTGGCCGCCTTTGCCGACGGCGTGACAGCCATTCGCAATGTGGCCCACCTGCGGATCAAGGAGAGCGACCGCCTGGCGGCGATCGGAACCGAGTTGCGGCGGGCGGGCGGCTCGGTCGAGGAGCTGCCGGACGGTCTGCGCATCGAGGGGAATCCCGGTCTGACCGCGGCGCCGGGTTCGCCGCGCGTCTCGATCGATACCTATGACGACCACCGCATCGCGATGAGCATGGCGCTGGTGGGTCTTCGGCGGGGAGGGCTGTCGATTCGCCGCCCGGCGGTGGTTGCCAAGTCCTACCCCGGCTTCTGGGGCGACCTTGAGGGGATTGCACGATGACTACGGTGCTGCGTATCCGTCACCAGGCGCTGGAGGCCGTTCCCGAAGATGCCGGTGCCGCGGGTCTTCCCGAGAGCAGCCTGAACGATCGGCAACGGGCCGGTGTGCTGCTTCAGGGCGCCGCGTTGCTGGCCCATCTGCGAACCGCCGGCTGGCGGTTGCAGTCGTGGACAGGACTTGTCGTCGATTCGCTGGGCGTGCTCCGGATCGAGCCGGGCATGGTGACGGTGGGGCGAGACGGACGGTCCCCCCAAGCCGTATTGAGACGGTTTGCCTCGTTGTTGTTCGGGGGTGAGGAGATGGTCGGCCGGAGCGCCGTACGGGCGGCGCTTCGCCCTGTGGTCGCGAGTTGGAGCGACCTCCTTCTGCCCTTCCCGGCGGACCGACTGATCGCGGACATTCTGGATCACGCCCCCTTTTTGTGGGGAGGCGAGTACCGGGCCGCGAGGGTGTCTCTGTTTGCCGTGCACGAACGCGAAGAAGGCGAAGAGGTGGTGGTCGTTGGTCATTCCCGGTGGCGGCGCTCGCTGCTGCGGGCCGCCGGCACCGATCCGGAGCGCCTCTCGACCACGACGGAGCGCATCTCGACCATTCTCGGCAGCGACGAGGCTCTGGAGCACTGGCTTGGCGACAACGCTTCGGGTGGGCCGATCGACTGGATTGCCCGGGGAGATTGGCGACGTGCGGTGGACGAGTCCCTGCGAGAGCCGCCCACCGATCCGGGGGAGCGGAGCGCGGTGGCGCGGGCACTCCTCGCCAGTGGCCGGTTCGAGGCCGCCCTGGCGCTGATCGCGCCTTCCCGCCGAACCGAAGACATCCTGATCCGGCTCGAGGGTCTGGTGAGGATGGGCCGGATGGCGGCTGCGCGCCGCACTCTCACCGTGCTCGAGAAGCGCCGTCTCGGCGGTGCGGCGAAGCTCGCAGCGTGCGAGGAAGCGATCAGGATCCATGGGGCTGCGGGCCACTCGGCGAGGCTCAGAACCTGGGCGGAGCGGGCCCTCGAGGCCGCGGTCGGTCCGCTTGCCGGTCGGGGGCGTGCTCTCGCCTTCCTGGCGATGCGCGAGGTCGGCGCGACCGGCGAAACGGCTTCTCCGCTCGACCCGGAGAAAGAACCCGAAGACTGGATGTCGTGCCTGGCCCGAGCCCGTCTCGCGGTGGACCGCGGCCTCTTCACAGAGGCCGATCAGGCCTTGGCGATGGCGCTGAGGCAGTTCCGGAGACACCTGCCGATCTACGACCGCGCCAGCCTCTGGAACGAGTTGGCGACGCTTCGACTCTCAGTGGACGACTGCACTGGCGCCGAGCGGGCGGCACGCGTCTCCGTCCGGCTCTTCCGGTGTTGCGATGGACCCGCTGGAAGGACTGGGGCGCATGGCAATCTCGCGGGGGCTCGGATTCGTACCGGCCGCCTGACCGGCATCCGCAAGACGATCGACAACCTGCGCTGCGAGAGCCTGATGGCCGGGAGCGTCGCCGGGATCGTGGAAGCGCGGCAACTCGAAGCGCGTCTGGACCTGGCGCAGGGTCGTTGGAGCTCGGCCCTGGAATCCTGCAGGTCAGCCCTGGACGAGTTGCGGAAACGGCAGTTGGGAGGGGGCCGGCTGCGGGCCCTTCGCCTGCTGGCGGCCCGCGCCCTGGTTCACCTCGGTCGCCGCGAGGAGGCGAGAGAGGAGCTCTTGGCAGTGCTCCCGCTGACGGCCGCAGACCGCCTGGGCGGCGCACGGGCTGGAAGCGACGTTCTGCCCGCTGTCTTTCTTCTTGCCGGGCTTGGGGAGGAGGCGCGCGTCGTTGGGGCGGGCGCCGCCTGTGCCGGGCTGTGGGAGGCGGTCAGCGAGAACCGGGCCCCGAGCAGCGCGGATTGGCGGCGGCTCGAAGAGCAGGGGGCCTACCGCTCGGCACTGACGATCCACGATCTGGTCTGTCTTGGGGTCGAGGAAGTGCCGTCCAGGTTGCTCGAATCGGCAGTGGGAACCCTGTCCGAAGTAGGCGCCGAGGCGCTCGCGCAGCGCGTGGACGCCGCCCGGCTGGGCCCTTGGAGAGCTCTTCGCGCCTTCCTGGACGGGGAAGAGTTCGACTCGGTCACGTTTCATTCGTTGCTGTCGTCCGCCGGTCATCCCGAGGCACGCATCATGGTCCACGAGTCTCTCGACGTGGGAGGGCAGGACGAACCCAAGGAAGTCCTGTTGGAGGGACCCGGCGGCTCTGAGCAGTTCTCGGTCCGCGTGCCCGCTGGCAGCCTGGTACTCAGTGCGGACCGTATCGAGGAGCCGGCAAGGGCCCTGTTGACCGTGATCGCGGGTCGAGCGTCTGCGGCATTCGGTCGTCGCCGCTACGATCTGGAGTTGGCCGAGGCGAGAAAGTCGACCTTGGCCGGCATGGTGGGTCGGAGCAAGGCGCTGGTGGCGGCCCAGAAGCGCGTCGAGAAACTGGCATCGCACGATCTGCCGGTGTTGATTCTGGGTGAGTCGGGTACGGGCAAGGAACTGCTGGCGCGGCAGCTTCACGATTCGAGCGCACGCGCGTCGGGGCCCTGGCTGGCGGTGAACTGCGCTGCTCTTCCTGAGGGGCTCCTCGTGTCCGATCTGTTCGGTCATAGTCAAGGTTCGTTCACCGGCGCCGACCGCGACCGGATAGGCCTGTTCGAGAGCGGTGATGGCGGTACGGTCTTTCTCGATGAGATTGCGGAACTGCCGTTGGTGGCCCAGGGAATGCTCCTGCGCATCCTGCAGGAAGGCGAGATGCGCCGGGTCGGTGAGAGCCGTTCGCGTCATCTGGACTTTCGTCTCGTTTCGGCAACCCATCGCGATCTTTCGGCCATGGTCGAGGCCGGCCGGTTTAGAGAGGATCTCTATTACCGGCTTCGGGTGGCGAATGTCGAAGCGCCGGCACTCCGGGATCGCGATGACGACGTGATGTTGCTGGCGCACCACTTTCTCGGAATGTTCTCGGGTGACCGGGAAAGTCTGCGATTCAGCGGGCACGCCCGCAGAAGGATTCTGGAGTATCCGTGGCCCGGGAATATCAGAGAGCTTAGGAACGTGATCGAGAGCGCGGCGGCGCTCACGGAAAGCCCGGAGATTACGGTTGAGATGCTGGGACTTCCGAATGAGCCGCGTCGTCCATCCCAGGCGGGGGTGGCCAGCTATCACCGGAAGCTCGAACAGTACCGGCGCGGTTTGATCCGCAAGGCGCTTGCGGAGGCCGGTGGGAATCAGGCGCGTGCAGCGCGCGCTCTCGGTCTGAGTCGACAGGCATTGTCCTACCTGGTGAGAAAACTGAACTACGCTCCCTGATCTGACCCTGTTTGCCTAGCTCGGTTCCCACGCCGATGCCTCTGCCTGCTCCCTTGGCGAGCTAGTCCGGACAGGGAATTGTGTATGCGACTCTGGGCCTTGCCGTGCTTTCTGCTATGGTCCCGACAGAGTTCTCCCGCCGTTCCCATAGAGGGGATAGGGGACACCGAACAAGGCTAACGAAGGGGAGTACCGCGGTGAGTGCAGCTGCTGCTGGAAGAAAGAACCTGTTGACATTGGGTGAGATCGCTCGCCGCACGAGAATCTCGATGGCCACGGCGCAGCGCTACAAGAAGCTGTACCCGGATCGCATCCCGTCGGAGGGGGAGGGACGCAAGCAGCGGTACCCGGCCGTCGCCGTCAAGGTCTTCAACGCGTTGAAGAAGGAACGGGTCTCAAAGCGCCGGGGCGGCGGTCGCAAGCGGAGTCCCAAGAAGCCGGCGAAGGCTGCTGCTACCGGCGCGGCGCTTCTGACTCTTTCGAGTATCGGCGAGCAGACGGGCATCTCCTATCCGACCTTGCAGCGTTACGTAAAGCTGTTCGGCGATCGGATTCCACATGAGGGCGCCGGTCGCAAGCGTCGCTACCATCCGGACTCGGTCGCCGTCTTCCGGCAGCTTCGCGCGGAGAGCAAGCCGGGGCGGAAACCCAAGGCAGAGGCCGCCGCCAAGGCGGCCAAGGCCCCGGCAAGAAAGAAGCGGAAGGCGCGCGCCAAGGCCGCTCCTCGGAGTGCTCCTGGTCCGAAGCTGCTGACGTTGACCGCGATCGGCCAGCAGACGGGGATCTCCAGCCCGACCCTGCAGCGCTATGTGAAGTTGCACGGTGACCGGATTCCACACGAGGGCCAAGGCCGGAAGCGGCGGTACCACCCGGAAGCGGTGGCGGTCTTCCGTGAGATCCGGTCCAAGAGCAAACGGGGCCGGAAACCGAAGGCCAAGGTCGAGGTTGCTGCGCCCCAGAAGGCCGCTGTTCCGGCAAGGAAGCGGAAGGTGCGGGCCGCCAAGGTTCGACGGAAGGCCGCTCCCGTCGCGGCTCAGGGTGGCGTTGAGGCTCGTTTGGCTGCGCTTGAGGCCCAGGTGAGTCAGGTGCTGAAGAAGCTGGAGCAACCGATCACGATCACGCTCAAGCGTTAAGCCATGAAGCGCCCGCACCGGGCTCAAGTGGCGCCATGTGATCTCTAGTCGGCGCCCGTGCCGACCTCAGGCCAGATGATCCCAGCCCTCCGCGGATAGGGGTTCGAGGATTCCGTCGCTTCGCAACAGGCTCATGCCTGGTTGGCTGGTGACGCGGCCGATTCGTCGGCATCCGGGATGGTTGAAGTGCGCCTTGGGTGGCAGCGTGAACAGGAGTACGTAGTCCTCGCCGCCGCCCAGGATCAGGTGGAGTGGATCGAGACCCAGGTAGCCGGCCAGACGGCGGGCGTCCGGGCGGAGGGCGATCGCCTCCTCGTGGAGTACGCAGCCGGCGCCGCTGGCGCGGCAGAGGCGCCCGGCGTCGACCGCCAGACCGTCTGAGATGTCGATAGCCGCTCCCGGTGGGCGTCGCTTCCCGAGGATCAGTCCGAGTTCGAGCTGCGGTCGAGGTTCGAGGTGCCGGCGCACGACCCGGCTCGCGGCGCGTGCCAGGTCAGGTGGCAGTTCGTCGGGCAGCCTCGGTTTGCGCCCGACGATCCGGGCGCCCGACCGGACCAGATCAAGTCCCAGCGCGGACTCGCCGACCGCACCGCCGAGCCAGAGGTCGTCGCCCTGACGGGCGGCGCTGCGAGCCAGCGGAATGCTGCCTGCCGGTACTTCCCCGATCACGGTCAGGCCGGCGTCGAGGTGGCCTGGCGTCGAACAGCGGGCGGTATCGCCGCCGATCAGCTCGATTCCGTAGCGCCGGCTGCGATGAACCAGAGCGGCCAGGAAGCGTCGCGCGGTCTTCTCGTCGTCGACGCCGAGTGCCAAGAGGGCCCAGCGCGGTTCGGCGCCCGTGGCGGCGAGGTCGGAGAGGCTGACCGCAAGCAGCCGCCGCGCGGCGGCCGCCGGATCGAGATCGATTGGAATGTGGACGTTCGCACGCTGGGTATCGACGCTGAATGCGAGCTGCCGGCCGCCGAACTCGAGCAGGGCCGCGTCGTCGCCGATCCGATCTCCCGAGCCCGCGAGGTTCGCGAGCCAGGCGGTCAGCCGGTCTTCGCCGCCGGCCATGACTGCGAACGCTCCGAGTCGAGCAGCGCGGCCTCGAGAACCTGATCGAAGTGGTCGACGAAGACCAGTTCGAGGCCGCGGGTCACCGCCGCCGGGATCTCCGATAAGTCTCGCCGGTTCCTTTCGGGCAGGATCACCTTGCCAATCCCCGCTCCGCGCGCGGCCAGCAGCTTCTCCTTCAGTCCGCCAACCGGAAGGACCTCGCCTCTCAGCGTGATCTCACCCGTCATCGCGATCGTGTGGTCGATGGGTCGGCCGCTCTGGACGGAGACGATTGCGGCGGCAATCGTGATACCCGCCGATGGACCGTCCTTCGGAACCGATCCCGCGGGGACGTGAATGTGCAGATCGTGGCGACGCAAGAAATCGGGACCCGAGCCGGTTGGACCCTCGGGACTCGCGACCCGGGCGCAGCTCAGTGCGGCTTGCGCCGACTCCCTCATCACTTCGCCCAGTTGACCGGTGAGGACCAGCTTGCCCTTGCCCCGGGAGGCCGCTACTTCGATCAGCAGGAGATCGCCCCCGGCCGCGGTCCAGGCGAGCCCGGTCGCGACACCGATCCGGTCGCGGTCGAGCAGTTCCTCGCTGAAGTGCCGCGGCTGACCCAGCAGACCCGTCAACCGGGCCGGGATTACCCGCAACTTGCGGTCGTCTCCGCGCGCAACGCGTACAGCGGCCTTGCGGCACAGGGTTGCGAGCTCCCGCTCGAGATTGCGCACGCCCGCTTCCTTCGTGTACCCGCGGATCAGACTGCGCAATGCGGCGGAGCTGATTTTGAGAACTCCTTCCGGCAGACCATTCTCCTCGGTCGCTTTCGGAATCAGGTGGCGGCGTGCGATCAGGACCTTTTCGTCCTCCGTGTACCCGGAGAGACGAAGCACTTCGAGTCGATCGAGGAACGCCGGCTGAATGGGTTCGAGCAGGTTCCCGGTGGCGATGAAGAGCACTCGCGACAGGTCGTACTCGACACCCAGATAGTGGTCCCTGAACGTGGAGTTCTGTTCCGGATCGAGCACTTCGAGCAAGGCTGCCGCGGGGTCGCCGCGGTAGTCGGCGCCAAGCTTGTCGATCTCATCCAGCATGAAGACCGGGTTGCTGGTTCCGGCCTGGTTCAGTCCCTGAATGATGCGCCCCGGCAGAGAACCGACGTAGGTCCGCCGGTGGCCCCGGATCTCTCCCTCGTCGCGGACGCCGCCCAGGGAGATGCGCACGAACTTGCGGTCTATCGCGCGCGCGATGGAACGACCGAGCGATGTCTTTCCGACGCCTGGAGGGCCGACCAGGCAGAGGATCGGCCCCTTGGCGTCAGGTTTGAGGCGCCTCACGGCCAGGTACTCGAGTATCCGCTCCTTGATCCGGTCGAGATTGTAGTGGTCCTCGTCGAGCACGGCGCGGGCGCGGTCGAGGTCGATCCGGTCCTCGCTCACGGTCGACCACGGCAGTCCGGTCAACCAGTCCAGATGGCCCCGGATGGTCGCGTTCTCGGCGCTGTCGGGAGAACTCCGCTCCAGCCTTCGGACCTGGCGCTCGACCTCGGTGGCCGCCTCCTCGGTCAAACCGCGCTCCTCGACGGCGCGAAGGTAGCGGTCGATGTCACCGTGAAGGTCGTCGCCCTCTCCGAGTTCGTCCAGGATGGCTCGCAGTTGCTGGCGCAGGAAGTATTCGCGCTGGCTCCGGTCCATCTCGCTCTTGGCCTGCGCCGAGATGCGCTGCTGCATACTGAGCAGTTCGATCTCGCGCGTCAACAGGTCCCCGACCCGTCGCAGGCGCTGGACGGGTTGGATCGTCGCCAGCACGGTCTGGGCCTCCTCCGGCTTGAGGCCCAAGTTGCTCGCGGCGAGATCGGCCAGCCGACCGGGGTGATCCAGATTGGCCGCGATCACCATGACCTCGGAAGAGACGTCCTTACCCAGGTTGACCGCGGTCTCCAGACCCTCCTTGACGCTGCGGACCAGAGCTTCCGCCTCGAGCTGGTTCCGATCTTCCGGGTCTTCGTCTACTTCGACCACACGGGCGCGAAGAAAGGGCTCGGTCTGGCTCAGGTGCCGCAGCCGCGCCCGCGCCAGTCCCTGAATCAGGATCCGGACCCGACCGTCCGGCAACTTCAGCATGCGCATGATCAACGCGGCGGTTCCGATCTCGTGGAGATCGTCCTGTCCGGGCTCTTCGATCGAACTGTCGCGTTGGGGCGCCAGCAGGATGATGCGGTCGTTGCTCAGCGCGTCCTCGACCGCGAGCATGCTGGCGTCGCGGCTGATCGAAAGCGGCAGGATGATGTAGGGGAAGATGACCGAGTCCTTGAGCGGCAGGACCGGCAACACGTCGGGCAGCGAAATGACGTCCGACTGCTCGCTATTCAGGGTCTCCGCCATGGGGCCACGCTAGCAGTCCGCGCCGCAAACGGCACGGCAACAACTGGGTGCGTCAGCCTTCTGGCCAGCTGCCGCCGAAGGCGGCTAAGGATAGGCGCCGGCCAACGGCCGGCGCCGCTTGAGGGGAAAGTGCCTCGGCGCGGTCCGCGGAGGGTCAGTCCTTGCGGGAAGCCTCGAGAAGCGAGCGGAGTTCGGCCATGAATGCGTCCACGTCCTCGAACTGCCGGTAGACGGAGGCGAAGCGGACGTAGGCCACCTGGTCGAGAGTCTTCAGGCGGTCGATCACGAAGTTGCCCAGCTCCGTGGTCGCGATCTCACGGTCCTCCTTGCGGTGGAGCAGGGCTTCGGCCTGGTCCACGATCTCCTCGAGTGCGGGCAGAGCTACCGGCCGTTTCTCGCAAGCCTTGAGCAGTCCGTCCAAGAGCTTCCGCCGGTCGAACTCCTGCCGCTGCCCGTCCGACTTGACGACCCGGTAGGCGATGTTCTCGATCTGCTCGTAGGACGTGAACCTGCGGTTGCAGTCCAGGCACTCACGGCGACGCCTGACCGTCTCGCCGCCGCGGACGTCTCGCGAATCGACCACGCGATCATGGTTGGCGGCGCAAAAAGGACATTTCATGGCCGGGTGCCAGCCTCTGAACGCTACCACTCGGCGCCGAGGCGGGCGGCGCGGCGGCGGGCTGCGGCAGGCTGCGGCAGCCATGAACACTCCTTCGATCCTGGTCCGCCGGGCGCCGCGCCGATGTAACATGCGACTCCTATGAGCCGTGCCTTTGACCAGCTCAGTGAGCGCGACCGGGAGATTCTGCGCGAGGTGATCGCGACCTACCTGTCCTCCGGCGAGCCGGTGTCTTCGCGGCGGGTCGCGAAGGACCGGCAGATTCAGCTTTCCGCGGCCACGATCCGCAACGTGATGGCCGATCTGGAGGACATGGGTTATCTGCGCCAGCCGCACGTTTCGGCGGGGCGGCTGCCGACCGAAGCCGGTTTCCACCTCTTCATCGATGACCTGATGCCGGCGAAGAAGGTGAGCGACGGAGATCGCCGGTTGATCGACGGTCGGCTGCAGACCGCGGGTGGCACCGGACAGGAGCTGACGGAAGAGACCTCCAAGCTGCTGTCCGAACTCTCCCACCACGTCGGTGTCGTCCTCACTCCCGCTCTCGGCTCCGCGGTGATGCGGGCGATCGAGTTCGTGCCGCTCAGTGGGCGCAAGGTGCTCTGCGTGGTCGTCGCGGAGAACGGGTTCGTAGAGAACAAGCTGGTGGTCACGGACGAGCTGATCCCGCGCGAAGACCTGGTGCGCATTTCGAACTACCTGACCGAGAACTACGCCGGGCGCTCCCTGTGCGAGATCCGCGAGGAGCTGCTCCGCATGATGAGCGACGAGCGGGCGCGCCTCGACGAGCTGCTGCATCGCGCGATCGAACTGGCCAGGGACGGCATGAACATGGGCCACGCGCCCTCGCTCGTTGCCTCTGGAACGCACAGCCTGTTCGAGGCCTCGCCGAGCATGTCCCGGATCGAGGGCATGTTCCAGATGTTCGCGGAGCGCGCCCGTCTGGCAGGTCTGCTGAACCGCTGTCTCGACGCCGATGGCGTGCGCGTGGTGCTGGGTCAGGATTCGCGGCTGACGGAGGAACTCGGTTTCGGCCTCGTCGTGCGCAGCTACCGGGTCGGGAACGGGGTGAGCGGATCGGTCGCCGTGGTCGGGCCGGCGCGCATGGAGTACCCGCGCATGGTGCCCTTGGTGAACTACCTGGGCGAGCGTCTGTCCGAGGTCCTGGCCGGCGGTGTCTAGCAGCTAACCGGAGCGTGAGGCATGACAGTTGAGCCGAAGGAAGGACCTGAGAGTCAGGTTCCTGGACAGGAAAGCCGCGACGCGGAAGCCGGTGCGTCCGCCGTCGACGAGGTGCTCGAGGCGGCCGCGGACGAGGGGGCCGCTCCGCCCAGGGTCGAGGAGCAACTCCAAGAAGAGCTGTCGGCGACTCGGGATCGGCTGCTGCGGGCTCTCGCCGATCTCGACAACCAGCGCAAGCGGATGGGCCGCGAGCGCCAGCAGTTGCGTACGAGCTACGTCTCGGCCCCGCTGCGCGAGTTCCTGGGCGTCGTCGACAATCTGGATCGGGCCCTCGAGTCCGAAGCCTCGGCAAACGACTTCCGTGTCGGCGTGGAGATGATCCGGCGTCAGATGACGGATCTCCTGCGCCGGTTCGACGTCGAACCGGTGGAGAGCATGAACGCGGTGTTCGACCCGAATGTTCACGAGGCGGTTGCCCGGGAGGAGAGTGCCGCGGTCGATCAGCCCACCGTCGTGCAGGAACTGCAGAAGGGCTACACGATGCGGTCGACGCTGCTGCGCGCGGCGATGGTCCGGGTCGCCATGCCGGCAACAGGGCCGGCGCCGGAAGCCGCCCCTCGCGAAGGCGCCGAGGCTGCGGACGGCGCCGGGAGCGAATCGGACGCCACTGCCTGTGGCGGCGCCTAGTTCGTCATGCCGCGGGATTACTACGAGCTCCTTGGCCTCGAGCGCTCAGCCACTCTGCAGCAGATCAAGTCGTCCTATCGCAAGCTGGCGGTGCGGCACCACCCGGACCGGAATCCCGACGACAGCGCGGCGGAGGAGAAGTTCAAGGAGGCTGCCGAGGCGTATGCCGTGCTCTCCGATCCCGAGAAGCGTCGCCGCTACGACCGCTTTGGTCACCAGGCGTCGCCGTCGGGCGGCGGCTTCGACCCGACGATCTTCGCCGACTTCTCGGACATCCTCGGCGACGTCTTTGGCATTGGCGACATGTTCGGAAGCCGGGCCGGCGGCAGGCGCCGGCGAGCCGGGGCGGACCTCCGCTATGACCTTCGGCTCTCCTTCGAGGAGGCGGCCTTCGGGGCCGAGCCGAAACTTCGCATTCCGCGACTGGAGCACTGCGACACCTGTGGCGGCAACGGCGCGGCGCCCGGGTCCGGGCCGACCTCCTGCCGCGTCTGCGGCGGCCGCGGCCAGGTCCAGTACAGCCAGGGCTTCTTCTCGGTGGCCCGCACCTGCCCCGACTGCAGGGGCGCGGGGCGCGTGATCCGGGATCCCTGCACAGACTGCAGGGGTCGAGGGTTGACCGAGCGCCAGCGGTCGATCCAGGTCCGCGTTCCGGCCGGCGTCGATAGCGGTTCCCGCCTCCGCCTTCCGGGCGAGGGGGAGCACGGCCGGCAGAGCGGCCCACCGGGAGACCTCTACGTCGTGATCGAGGTCGAACCGCACGAGCAGTTCGTGCGCCGGGGCGCCGACGTGTTGAGTGCCGTCACGGTCGGCTACCCGCAGGCGGTGCTCGGCTGCACGATGGAGGTCGAGACGCTCCACGGTACGTCCAGCCTGCGGGTGCCGCCTGCCACCGCGCATGGCTCAACCTTCGTGCTGCGATCCCAGGGCATCCCGCGTATCGATGGCCGCGGCCGGGGCAATCACATCGTCGAAGTGCGGCTCGGAGTACCCGCGCCGAAGGATCTCTCGGAGCGGGAACTCGAACACGTGCGCGCGCTTGCCGAGTTGAACGAGGACAGTAGCGGCACGGCGGGCGGCACGGTGGGCGCCACGAGCCAGGAGACGCGGAGCGTGTTCGACCGGGTCATGGCCTTCTTCTTGGGATCCGGCCAAAAGACCGGGCCGGCGGCGGGCGACGGCAACAGGGCCGAGCGGAGTTCCGAGGCCTGAGCCGAGGCAACCCGTGATCCACCTGCTGGTCGGCGGCGACGAACTCGACCGCGACACGGTCGAGGTCGAGGGCGCCGACTACCGGCACCTGTTCCGGGCCCGTCGCCTCAAGGTGGGCGACAGGGTGCGTCTCGTCGACGGCCGGGGCGGCGCCCGTTGGTCAATCGTCGGCGGCGTCACGGCAGAGCGGGCCCGGCTGGACATCGAAGGGCCGGCGCCGACATACGAGCCGGCCCGCCGCCTGACGCTGTTCGTGTCGGTGGTGCGTCCGGAGCGGGCGGTCTGGCTGGTGGAGAAGGCGACCGAACTCGGAGTGAGGGAACTGCAGTGGTTCGTCTCGGAGCGCACCAGCCGTTCCTTCCCGGAAACCGCGGTGGTTCGACAGGGGCGGGTCGCGAAGTCCGCGCTCGAACAGTGCGGCGGCGCCTGGCTGCCCAGGATCGGCGCGCCGGTCGCCCTGGAGGACGCCGGGACCTTTGCCGGAACGGCGGTGCTGCATCCGGGCGCCGGGACACGCCTGGCAGCGGTCGGCAGCGCCCGAACCCTGGTGGTGGGCCCCGAAGGCGGCTTCAGCGAAGGGGAGATCGAGTCGTTGGTCGGCCGGGGGGCCACTCTCGCCGACCTCGGCCCGCGCGTCCTGCGCACGGAGACGGCGGCGGTCGCCGCGCTCGCAGTGGCCCTGTCTGCGTCGTGACGGCGCTATCCTCCGAACGCCGGAGGACGCAGGTGCAAGAGTCGAAGTCGAAACGAGAGCGGAGCCCCAAGTCGGCCTACGACCGGGGGCTGGACCTGCTCGCGCGGCGCATGCACTTCGCGGCGGAGTTGCGGATGAAGCTCGCCCGCCGCGGCTACCCGGATGCGGAAGTCGACGGCGCGATCGAGCGCCTGACCGTGGGCGGCTTCCTGAACGAGCAGGAGGCCGCGAACATGCTCGTGCGCTCGCTCAAGCGCCGCGGCTACGGCCGGCGGCGGCTCGAACTCGACCTGCGGCGGCGCGGGGCCGACGAGACGGCCGCGGGCGCCGCGCTCGAGTGCGTAGGCGACGAGGACGAACTGGAGCGGGCGGGGTCGGTGGCCGCGCGCTGGCGCTCGACTCACCCCGCGCGTGACGCCGCGGCTCTGGCCCGGCACCTGGAGCGCCGTGGCTTCGCTGCCCGTACTATTGGCGCCGTTCTGTTCGAGCTTCCCGAAGAGGAAGCCGGAATGGAGGAGATACGGGGTCACAGCTCATGTTGAGTCGGGATATCAGGCGGAGTTTCATCGACTTCTACGCCGGCCGCGGGCACGCGGAGGTGGCGAGTTCGCCGCTGGTGCCGCGAAACGATCCGACCCTGCTGTTCGTCAACGCCGGCATGGTCCAGTTCAAGAACTACTTCCTCGGACTGGAGCAGCCGGACTCGCCGCGCGCGGTGACCTCCCAGAAGTGCCTGCGGGTGTCCGGCAAGCACAACGACCTGGAGAACGTCGGACCCAGTCCCCGGCACCACACGTTTTTCGAGATGCTGGGGAACTTCTCCTTCGGCGACTACTTCAAGGCCGAGGCGATCGAGTCCGCCTGGGAACTGGTCACCGGGGTCTGGGGGTTGCCGCCGGAGAATCTCTTCGCCACCGTGTTCCGGGAGGACGACGAGGCGGCGGACCTCTGGGTCCGGCTGTCGGGATTGCCGCCGGAGCGGGTCCTGCGCTGCGGCGAGAAGGACAACTTCTGGGCCATGGGCGACACCGGGCCCTGCGGTCCGTGCAGCGAGATCTTCGTCGACACCGCGCCGGAGCTGCCCGAGGTCGGCTGGGAGGAAGGGAACGACTCGGGCCGCTATCTCGAGATCTGGAACCTGGTCTTCATGCAGTTCGAGCGCCACGAGGACGGCCGGCGCGCGGCCCTGCCGAACCCGTCGATCGACACCGGCGCGGGCCTGGAGCGGGTGGCGGCGGTGCTCCAGGGCGTCGGGTCCAACTACGACACGGACCTGTTCGGACCGATTCTGCGCGCGGTCGCGGCAGGGGCCGGCCGTGAGTACGGCCGCGACCCGGACGCCGACGTCTCGCTGCGGGTGATCGCCGATCATCTGCGGGCGGTCGGTTTCCTGCTCGCCGACGGCGTCCTGCCGAGCAACGAGGGCCGCGGCTATGTGCTGCGCCGGATCCTGCGCCGGGCCTCGCGCCACGGCATGAAGCTGGGCTTCGAGGAGCCGTTCATGGCCCCCCTGCTGCCGTCGCTCGAGGAGGCGTTCGCGGGCCACTACCCGGAACTGGAGGCTGCGCGCGAACCGTCGTCGGCGACGGTGACCGCCGAGGAGACCCGGTTCCTTCAGACCGTGGCGGTGGGGGCCGGCAAGGTCCTGGAGGCGATCGAGGAGGCACGCGCCCGGGGCGGTTCGGTGCTCGACGGGGAGGCGACGTTCCGCCTCTACGACACCTTCGGCCTGCCGATCGAGACGGTGCGGGAGATCGCCGAGGAGGAGCAGTTCGGGATCGACGAGGCGGGGTTCGAGGCGGCGCTGGAGGAGCAGCGGGAGCGGTCGCGGGCGGTACATCACGGCGCGGCCCGGATCTCGGCAACGTTCAGTATCTCGGCTCGTGGCGAGGTAGTCCGAGGCACCAAGTTCGTGGGCTACACGGAGTTCCAAGCGGAGGCGCGAACCCTCGACCTCCAGACGGCCGAAGGCGAATCGGTCCAGCAGTTGACCGGTGCCGGCCTCGCCGTGTTCGACCGCACCCCTTTCTACGCCGAGGCCGGAGGACAGGTCGGAGACATCGGCAAGGTGACGTGGGCTGGTGGTGAGGCACAGGTTCTGGACACCCAGCGAACTCGTAAGGGCACCTTCCACCGCGTCGAAGTCACGCAGGGCACCCTCAAAGCCGGCACGGACATCGAACTCCAGGTCGACCGCGAGCGCAGGGAGGCGGCCCAGCGCCACCACACGGCTACCCACCTGCTCCACGCGGCCCTGCGCCAGCACCTCGGCACGGGGGTGCGTCAGGCCGGCTCCCTGGTCCACCCCGACCGGCTGCGCTTCGACTTCACTCACGGCGCTCCGGTGACCCAGCCCCAGCAGGAGGCGATCGAGGACACCGTGAACGAGTGGGTGCGGCGGGCGGTGCAGGTCGAGATCGAGGAGCGCTCCTACGACGAAGCCGTGGCGGCCGGCGCGATGGCGCTGTTCGGCGAGAAGTATCCCGACCGGGTGCGCACGGTGGAGGTGCCCGGATTCAGCCTCGAACTCTGCGGCGGCTGTCACGTCGGGAACACGGGCGAGATCGGCCCCGTGACGCTGGTCGGCGAGCGCGGCGTGGCCGCGGGGGTGCGCCGCATCGAGGCGCTCGCGGGCGACCGCGCGGACCGTCTGCACCGGCGCCAGGCGCACCTGTTGGCGGCGCTCGAGTCGGAGATCGGCGCTTCGGGAGAGCAGGCCGCGGTCGAGGTCCGGGCCCTCAAGGAGCGGCTGCGGGAGGTGGAGCGTGAGCTGTCGAAACTCCGTCTCGGGTTGCTGGCCGGCGACGGGAAGCCGGAGCCCGGGCAGTCGGCCGGCGGCGACACCCGCTCCATCCATGGCGTCGAGGTCGTTCTGCGCGAGGTGCCGGCCTCGAACGTCGGCGAGCTGCGGAACCTCGCGGACGTCCTGCGGAGCAGACTCGGCTCGGGGGTGGTCGTGCTCGGCGCGCGGGACGAGGGCAAGGTGAAGCTCGTCGCCTCCGTGACCCGGGACCTCCAGGACCGGGTCGATGCAGCGGCAGTGGCGCGGGCGATGGGCTCGGCGATCTCGGGCAGCGGCGGCGGCCGCCGCGACTTCGCCCAGGCCGGAGGCCGGGCCGAGAATCTCCTGCCGGCTTTCGCCGCCGCCGAACGGCTCATCGAAGACAGCCTGAGCTAAGGGCAACGGATGGCGACCGAACGCGAAACCGACCGGCAGCAGCCGGCGCCGCCGTCCCTTCGTGCCGGACTGAATCTGCCGAACGCTCTGACCATCAGCCGTATCCTGATCGTCCCCCTGCTGGTCGTGGTCCTGCTGACCAAGATCAGTGGCTGGGAGTTCATCGGTCTCGGTCTGTTCCTGGCGGCCTCCCTGACCGACTTCCTCGACGGCTTCCTGGCCCGCCGCCGGAAGCAGGTGACGGCGCTCGGCAAGCTGCTCGACCCGGCGGCGGACAAGATCCTGACCTCGGCGGCGTTCATCTCCCTGGTCGGTCTCGGACTGGCGCCGGCCTGGATGGTGGTCGTCGTGGTGGCTCGGGAATTCGCGGTCTCGTCGTTGCGTTCGCTCGCCGCGGCCCAGAACGTGGTCCTGGCCGCGAGCTTTGCGGGCAAGGTCAAGACGACGACGCAGATCGTCGCCATCTCGCTGCTGATCATCTCGGACCAATTGGGCGCCTTGAACCTGCTGGCGCCGGTCTCGCTGTGGGTGGCCCTGGCCGCGACGCTCTACTCCGGCGTCGAGTACTTCATTCGCAACGGCCGCATGGTCCTGATGGCCTTCGGCGGCGCGCCGCGCGGGGAATGAGCGGGAACGCGCCTGCCCGGCGGGCGTCCGTCGCTGGGCGCCGCTCAGCGGTCGTTGAGCTTCCCGGTTGCGGCGGGCTTCGACCGTGATTGAGCGCGTCCTGGCCTGGTCGGCCTCCTTCGCCCGGCGCCGCCATCGAGCCGTGTTCGTGGTCGCGGCGGTGCTGGCGGTGCTCTGCGTGTCGTCGGCGATGACACTCCGCTTCGACACCGAGATCCTGAACCTGCTGCCGGAGGACGATCCGGTGGTCACGACCTTCCGGTCGACCATCGAGGACTTCGGCAGTCTCGACTACCTGCTGGTGCTGGTTCGCCTGCCGGAGGACCAGCCCCTCGACCCGTACCTGTCCTTCGTGGACGAGCTCGGATCGTCGATGGAAGCGCTTGAGGAGATCGACTACGTCGAGTACGACATCGGCGAGTTGGCGGAACTGTTCGAGGTGTTCTCCGAGCACGCCTTCGTCTACCTCGACGAGCGGGGTCGGGAGGAAGTGGCGCGCCGGTTGACCGACGACGGCCTCAAGCTCCAGGTCGCCGAGCTGCGCCGGGGCTTGAGTTCCCCTCAGGCGCTGGTGCTGCGCGACCTGATGCTGCTGGACCCGTTGGACATTCACGAGGTTTTGGCGGAGCAGATCGAATTCACTCGCGGTGGCCTGAAGGTCGACTGGACTTCGGGCTACTTTCTCTCCAGGGACCGCTCGCGGGCGCTTATGATCGCGCGCCCCGCGCAGCCGGCTCAGGAGATCGAGTTCGGCCGCCGGTTGCTGGCGTCCATCGACGAGTTGACGGCGGATCTGCTGGCTCGCTGGCCGGTGACCGCCGGCGAGGATGCGGACGGCGAGCCGTTGCCGGCGCCGGAGGTGGCTTTCGGCGGCACGTACGTGACGGCCGTCTCGGATGCGGGCACGATCGTCAGCGGACTGGTCTCGAATGTGGCGACCTCCCTGGTCGGCGTGCTGCTCCTGTTCGCCCTGGCGTTCAGGCGCGTCGGCCTGATCGTCTATGCCTTCGTGCCACTCGCCTTCGGGCTGGTGCTGGCCTTCGGTTTCGCCGGCGCCGTGCTCGGTGAGCTGAATGCCCTGACCAGCGGCTTCGCGGCCCTGCTGGTCGGCCTGGGGATCGACTTCGTGATCGTGTCCTACGGACGCTACGTCGAGGAACGGCGCCGCGGGGCCGACCTCGAGGCGGCCCTGGTGGCGATGAGCGGCTCCTCGGGCCGCGCGGTCTGGACCGGCGCCATCACCACCGCGGCGACCTTCTACGCGTTCATGGTGACCGACTTCGTGGGGCTGCGGCAGATGGGGCTCCTGACCGGCACCGGCATCCTCTTCTGCATGGTTTCGGTGCTCGTGCTGCTGCCGGCGATGCTGGCCTGGCGGGAGGACCACCGCCGGACGGGGGGACGGATGCCGAGACTCGTGCTGCACGGTCTCGGCGCCCGCCGGCTGGTCCGCTGGAGCTTCGAACGGCCGGTTCTGGTGATCTGCGCCTGTGCCGTGGTCACCGCGGCCACCGGCGCCCTTGCCCCGCGCCTGGAGTTCGAGGACGCGATCAGGCAGTTGCGCCCCCAGGGGAACCCGGGCGTCGAGGTCCAGGATGAGGTCGCCGAGTACTTCGGATCGGGACTGAACTACACGATGATCGTGCTCTCGGGCGCCACCGAGGATGAAGTCCTGGAACTCTCCATCCGGGCCGAGGAGGGAGCTCGCGAACTGGTGAACAGCGGAGTACTCACCGGGACGGACGGGATCGGCAGCCTGGTTCCCTCGCCGGCCGGCCAGGCCGCGGGACACGACTGGCTCGCTCGTCACCGGGAGCTGCTAGCCAGGGAGCGCCTGCACGAGCTGTTCGAGCGCTATGCAACCGAGGAGGGCCTGCGCGCGGCGCCTTTCCGCCGGGGTATCGATCTGCTCGCCGACGCCGGGGCCAACCGCGAGCCGGTGACAGTGGCAACGCTGCGCGAATCGCCCCAGATCGAACGAATGCTGGAACGCTACATGAGCCGGAACGAGGGCGAGGCCAAGTTGGTCGTCTACCTGTACCCGCCGCCGGGCATGTGGCGCCGGAGTGCGCCGCCGGGGGCGTTTGAACTCGCGGAGCGGTTGGGCCCGCAGGCCCAGGTCACCGGCGTGAACGTGGTCGGCGAACGGCTGCGGAACGGCATTCGCGTCGATGCGGTGACGGCTTCGATCATCGGCTTCATTCTGGTTGCCCTGCTCCTGTTCCTGGACTACCGCTGGCTGGCCAGCACTCTGCTGTCCCTGCTGCCCCTGTGCATCGGTGTGGTCTGGATGCTCGGGATCATGGTCCTGATCGGCCTCGACATGAACTTCTTCAACGTGTTCGTCGTTACCATGATCATCGGCATCGGCGTCGACTACGGGGTGCACATGGTCCATCGCTGGCGCGAGATCGGCTTCGGACCCGACGCGCTGGAGGGCGATCGTCTGGTCGCGGCCCTGGGCGAGACCGGCAAGGCGATCGTGCTCGCCGCCATCTCGACCAGCGTCGGCTTCGGATCGCTCGCCCTGTCGCACTACCCGGGCCTGCGCTCGATGGGCATCGTCGCCATCCTCGGCGCCGTGGCCACCGCCCTGGTCTCGATCACGCTGCTGCCGGCCCTCGTCGCGCTCGGCCGCCTGCGCGCGGCGAGAGAAGGCGCTCCTGGGAACGCGGGCATCCTGCCCGCATCCGGCGCGAAGCGCCGGTCCGGCGACGCTGGGGCTGGGCTCGGCTGATGTTCGAGGGTCTTCAGGACAAGCTCCAGGGGGTCTTCCGTTCCCTGCGCTCGGAGGGCCGCATCTCGCAGGACGACGTGCGGCGGGCGGTGCGCCAGATTCGCCTCGCTCTGCTGGAGGCGGATGTCCACGTTCGGGTCGTCCGCTCCTTCGTCGGGCGCGTGCAGGAGCAGGCGCTGGGCGATGACGTGCTGAGCAGTTTGACCCCCGATCAGCACATGGTCCGTATCGTGCGCGACGAGCTGGTCGCCGTGCTCGGGGAGCCGGGGCAGGAGCTCCAGCTCGAGGGCCGTCCGGCGGTGGTCGTGCTCTGCGGCCTCCAGGGCTCCGGCAAGACGACCACCGCGGGCAAGCTGGCGCTGCGGCTGCGCGGCCAGGGCCGGAGACCCGTGCTGGCAGCCGCGGACCTCAGGCGGGCGGCCGCGGTGGAGCAGCTCAAGCAGGTCGGCGCCGCGGCGGACACGGCGGTGCTGGCGCCGCGGGCGGGCGAGGAGTTGCAGGCGTTCGCCGGTCGGGCTGTTGAGGCGGCGCTAGACGGGGGCTTCGACACGCTGATCTTCGACACCGCCGGCAGGCTCCACGTCGATGCCGAGTCGATGGCGGAACTCCGGGAGCTGGTGGACCGGGTCCGCCCGTGCGAGACGCTGTTCGTCTGCGACGCGATGACCGGCCAGGACGCGGTCAAGAGCGCCGCCGCCTTCGCCGAGGGAGCGCCGCTCACCGGCGCGGTGATGACCAAGCTCGACGGCGACGCCCGTGGCGGCGCCGCGCTGTCTCTGCGGGGAGTCACCGAGGTCCCGCTTCGCTTCGTCGGCGTGGGCGAGAAGCTCGAGGAACTCGAGACCTTCGCACCGGATCGGATCGCGTCCCGCATCCTCGGCATGGGCGACGTGCTGTCCCTGATCGAGAAGGCCGAGCGCGTCACAGGCCGCCAGGAAACCGAGCGCCTCGCGGAGCGCATCGCCCGGCAGGAGTTCACACTCGAGGACCTGCGCGACCAGTTGCGCCAGTTGCGCCGCATGGGACCGCTGTCCCAGCTCCTCGAGCTGCTGCCGGGGCAGTTCCGCGGCGCGAACGTGGCCGACGCCGTCGACGAGAGCCGGCTGGTGGGGGTCACCGCCCTGATCGATTCGATGACGCCGCGCGAACGGCGGAACCCGGCGATCCTGAATGCCAGCCGGCGTCGCCGCATCGCCCGCGGCGCCGGCCGCACGGTCCAGGAACTGAACCAGTTGATCAAGCAGTACCGCCAGATGCGCAAGCTGATGAAGCGCACCCGGGGCAAGTGGATGAAGGGCATCCGGGGGATGTAGAGGCGCTGCCGGCTTCGCTTCCCTTCAGTCACGGTCGCTGCCGGGATCGGGAGTAGAGTTGACCGTTGGCTTTCGGGCGTGGTACTCCCGCGCGCCCCAAACTTGGTCTGCGTCCAGAGGAAGGGACCTGGCGATGGATAGGACCGAACACCTGATCAGCCGTTGGCGCGAAGAGGGGATCGAGATGGTCTACCCTCTCCTGTTCCGATTCCGTACGTCGGTTCTCGGTGAAGGCTGGGTTGCGGGTGTCGAACTGCACGGCGGCGCTGTCGTGACGAAGGAAGCGAGCGGCGAGTACATCGCGCACGGTCTGAAGCCTGGTGGCGTTGCAGGCGTCGGGTCGACCCTGATCGAGGCCTACCAGAGCTACAAGGAGGACGTGCAGGTCATCCTCTACGACATGGCCGGCAGCGAGCCGTTTGACGCCTTCCGGGACAAAGTTCTTCGGTTCTTCGACAGCGCCGATGCCTGGGGAGAGGCGAAGTTCGAGGAAGGTCGGCAGATGGTTGTGGCCGGCAGGGTCGAAAGCTCACTCTCCTTGGAGCCGAATCCGGAACACCGCGCCAGCGTCGTCGAGTTGGAGCTTCGCTCGAAGAACAATCCCGTCTTGCCCGCGGGAGAGAATCTACCGGTCCAACTTGCCGCCTGAAGAGATCGGTGCCTCAGGCCCCGCTCAACAAGGTGTTCAGGATGCTGGACGAGTGTGCCCCGACGATTCGTGATCATGGACTGCGCCCGGCGAGTTCTGGCGCAGCTGCGATAACGGGTCACGCGCGCGACCCAACACCCTGCTAGACTGCGCGGCTCGGTCGTCGCCCGGGCTGGGCTGGCCGTAGCCGTGCTCCTGGACTGTAGGTCCGGCGACGAACAACTCTGGAAGAGAAGAAACATGGTGAAGATAAGACTCCGGCGCATGGGTTCGCGCCACAGACCCTTCTACCGCGTCGTCGTGTCCGACAGCCGGAAGGTCCCCTCGTCGAGGGTGATTGAGGAGCTCGGGCACTACGATCCGTGCAAGGACCCGGTGGTCATCCGGCTCAAGACGGACCGCATTGACCATTGGGTCTCGCGGGGAGCGCAGGTCACGGACACCGTTCGGGGTCTGGTGCGCCGGGCGGCCGCCACGGCGGAATCCTAGGGCGTGTCAGAGGTCGCCGATCAGCTCGCCGGCGTCATTCGGTCGATCGTCGATCGGCCCGAGGCGGTTCGGGTCGAGGAGATCGAGGAAGAGGACGCGATCGTGCTGCAGGTGGAGGTCGCGCCGGAGGAACTCGGGCGGGTGATCGGCCGCCAGGGACGCAGCGTCAGGTCGCTGCGCGCGCTGCTCGAGGTGCGCGGGGCCGAGACCGGCGAGTACTACGAAGTCGAGATCGTCGAACCGGATTAGTGGAGCCAGCGCCGATCCGGGGCCGGAGGTGAGGATGGATCAGGCGCCGCAATCGGTCCGTAGCGACGACACGGAGATGATCGCCGTCGGCTCTGTCCTGCGGGCTCACGGCCTGCGCGGCGAAGTGCTGGTCTTGTCCGACAGCCAGAACCCGGCCCGGTTCGTGAGTGGTTCGGAACTCTTCGTGCGTGACGGGCCCCGCCTGCGCCGGCTGGAGGTTGCGTCGAGCCGGCCGCATCGGGGTCGCGAACTGGTTCAGTTCGTGGACGTGACGGACCGCGACGGGGCGGACGCGCTTCGTGGCGCTCTGCTTGAGGTTCCCGAGGAGAGTGTGCCGGTGGCGGAAGAGGGCACGTTCTACTACTTCGAACTGATCGGTTGCCGGGTTGTGGACAGGGAACTGGGCGATCTGGGCGAGGTCACCGAGGTCGTCGAGGACGGCGGCGGTGTGCTGCTTTCGGTGGCGCGGCCGGCCGATGGCGGCGGCGGCCGCTCGGTGCTGATCCCATTCGCCAACCGACTGCTGCCGGAGATCAACGTCGAGGAGCGCCTGATCCGGAGCGACCTGCCCGAGGGCCTGCTGGAAACATGCGGATCGACGTCATAACCATCCTGCCGGGGGTCTTTGGGGAGTTCCTGGAGGCGAGCCTGATCGGTCGGGCGAGAGCCGCCGGCCTGCTCGACGTGCGCGTTCACGACCTGCGCGACTACACCGACGATCCCCACCGGAGCGTCGATGACGAGCCCTACGGCGGCGGCGGCGGGATGGTGATGACGGCCCCGCCCTGGCTCAAGGCGGTGCGGGCCGTGGCCGGCGGCGATTCCCGCGCCCACCGCATCCTGCTCTCGCCGCAGGGAGAGCGTCTGGACGATGCGAAGGTCCAGAGTCTGGCGCACAAGAAGCGGCTGGTGCTCCTGTGCGGACGCTACGAGGCGGTCGACGAGAGGGTGCGCGCGCTGGTTGTCGACTCTGAGTTGTCGATCGGCGACTATGTGCTGTCGGGAGGCGAGGCGCCGGCGATGGTCGTCGTCGAGGCGATCTCGCGCCAGGTCCCCGGGGTCGTGGGGCGGCATTCCTCGGTCGTGAACGAGAGCTTCCGCTCCGGCCTCCTCGACTACCCGCACTACACCCGCCCGCCGATCGTGGAGGGCATCGAGGTGCCGGAAGTGCTGCGATCGGGCGACCATGGCCGCATCGACGCGTGGCGCCGGGAGCAGGCGCTGGAGGCCACGCGCCGGAAGCGGCCGGACCTGCTGGGCAAGGAAGCCTCCGCGCCAGAGGTTGCGCCCAGGGCGCCGAACAGGCGATAATCCGCATCTTGCCGCTTCGCGGTGCGCGGGCTGGATGTCAATCCGCCGGTTTCGCACGAGGGGCGCGAAGCCGATCAGCAGATAACGAAGCCGCAGGGTCAGAACTTGCGGCCCAGGCACAGGTGACATGCAATGCACGATCTACAGCAGGTGGAGCAGGAGTACGTGCAGCAGGGCCTGCCCGAGTTTCGGGCAGGTGACACGATCAAGGTTCACGTCCGGGTCAGAGAGGGCGCCAAGGAGCGGATCCAGATCTTCCAGGGTATGGTGATCGCCCGCCGCGGCAGCGGCACCCGGGAGACCTTCACCGTGCGCAAGGTCTCGGGAGGCATCGGCGTCGAGCGAATCTTCCCGCTTCATTCGCCGGTGATCGGCCAGATCGAGGTCGTGCGCCGGGGCAAGGTGCGCCGCGCCAAGCTCTACTACCTGCGGAAACTGCGCGGCCGCGCCGCCCGTATCGAGGAGCTCCGCAAGCGCTGACCGTCATCGGCCTGATCGCCGAGACGTACCGCCTGCGCCTGATGCGCGGGCTCGAGCAGCAGTTCGCGACGGCCGGCTACGGGCTGGTCGCCGGCGTCGACGAAGCGGGGCGGGGTTGTCTCGCCGGCCCGGTGGTTGCGGCGGCGGTCGTGGTTTCGCCGGACTGCCTGATTCCCGGCGTCGACGACAGCAAACGGCTGACCGCGCCGCGGCGGGAGCGGTTGGCCGAGGCGATCAAGCAGCGGGCGGCTGCGTGGTCGGTTGCGATGGGCGACGCCGCATTGATCGACCGCATCAACGTGCTCGAGGCCACCCGCTGGGCGATGAGGAGTGCGCTGCGGTCACTGACGGTTCGACCCGCCGTCGCCCTCGTCGATGCGGTGCGGCTCGATGCGGTGGACGTGTGCGGCGCCGAGGTGCCGACCCTGCCCCTGGTGCGTGCCGATTCCCTCAGTTTCGCCGTCGCCTGCGCGTCGATCATCGCCAAGACGCACCGGGACCGCCTGATGGCGGCGTACGACCGGCAGTACCCGGGCTTCGGGTTCGCCAGCCACAAGGGGTACGCGTCGGAGCATCACCGCGCCGCGCTCAGGGAACTGGGGCCGACGCCGCTTCACCGTCTGACGTTCCGCTCCGTGCTGCCGACGTAAGATGGGGCGTGCGCCGGAATCTCCTGCTGTTCGCGATCGTGGCCGGCATCGTCGCCTTGGCGGCGGCGGTCCTGTGGCTGGCGCCGAGGGCGCAGGAGGCGAGAGCATCGAAACTGGTCCGGGCCTGGGTCGGCGTGGAAGTCGGGGACGAAGGCGTGGCCAGGACGGGCACGGTCGAGATCTCTGCCGGCCAGGATTTCCGGTTGCACGCGGTGGTCGAGGTGCACCGCGGCGACGGAGACGGAGACGGTGAGGTCGCGTACTACAGCGCCACACCGCGGGTGGTGCTGGACGGCGGGCAGTTCGACGCTCTTCCCGTGGAGGAGCTCGGTGCTCTCGGCAGGGTCAGGCTGCTCTGGTTCACCGTCGAGTACGGCGTTCCCTTCCGGGAACTGGAGAACGGCGCGGATCTCGACGCGTTCCGCTACGAGCAGTTCTTTCGTCCCGAATGGGGCAGCGCCTGGTCGATCGACGGCACGCTCGACGCCTACTTCGACGGCTGGCTGGAAGAGGACGGGCCGGACATCGAGCGGGACTTCGGCACCCTCCGGTACCAGGTCTGGGTCGAGGCCTCGGCGGACGAGGGGGCGCTGGTTCCAGACCAGCGCGTGAAGTCGGACGCGCTTCCCGGCGCGACCCGGGTTGTGGCGCGACTGCCCGCGGCCCTGGGTTCCCCGTCGTCGGTCTTCGGTCTGCCGGAGATCGAGCGCGGGGACGGCGACTGGGACCAGGCGGCGTTGACCCGCCTGCACCAACTTCACAGCGACGGACTCGCCTTCAGCCGGCTCACCGTGCTGCGCGATCTGCTCGATGCCGGCGGCGCCCGCTGGGAGGACCTGAACTGGCAACTTGCGTCGCTCGATGGCAGTCTCTCCTGGCGCGACCCCGGGGCGGGCTCGCCGGCGCCGGGCGACCTGGTCCGGGTCGCGGACCGCTGGGTGGTTCTGCTTGGCGACGAGGCCGGGGAAGGCGATGTGGGGATGCTGGACGGAACGGATCTCTGTCTGGACTTCGACGCGGGCGCAACGGTGCGGAGGCTCGACCAGATCTTCCTGCTCGGGGCCGAGGACGAAGGGGACGTGCTGGTGGCGGCGCCGAGGCCGCTCGCCTGAACGGCGGCCGGCCCGCGGGGGAGCGGGGTTGCGGTCCTATCGCGACGCGACCGCGTCGCCGGCGGAGCTGCGGATCGTCTCTTCCAGCCTGCCCTTGCGCAGGAGTTCGCTGAACACGTGCGGCGCCTGGTTCGGTCGGTAGAGGGCGTAGAAGGGGATGCCGTAGCGTCCGAAGCTCGCGAGGTAGCGGGCGATGCCATCGTCTCGATTGGTCCAGTCGGCCTGCATCGCTACCACGTCGTAGCGGGCAAAGAGCGCGGCCGTCTCCTCGGTCTCGAGAACGAGCCGTTCGTTCACCTTGCAGGTGGCGCACCAGTCCGCGGTGACGTCGACGAAGACCAACCGCCCCTCGTCGGCGAGAGTCACCGCCTGGACCGGGTCGAAGGGAACCCAGTTCAGGACGCGCTCGATGCCGGGTCCGGCGCCGCCGCCGCCGGAGTGGGCCGATGCGCCGTTGGCGAGAACCAGGACGAAGAGGGCCGCGGCCACCGCTCCGACGCGTCCGAGGATGCGCGGCGCCGCCCCCCGCGAGCGTCCCTGCAGCCAGACGAAGAGGGCGAGCACAAGCAACCCGACCTCGACAAAGGCGAGCCGGGCGCTGTCCATCTGGGCGGCGAGGACGTAGAGGAGCCAGACCGTCGTGCCGGCGATCAGGAAGCCCATGATGCCGCGCAGCGTCGCCATCCACTCACCGGGTCTCGGCAGCAGCCGGGTCGCGTTGGGGACCGCCGCCAGCAGCAGGTAGGGCGCCGCGAGTCCAACGCCGACCGCGGTGAAGGTGGCCACGACTGTGGCTGCCGGCTGGCTCAGCGCGAAGCCGACCGCGGTGCCGAGGAAGGGCGCCGAGCAGGGCGTCGCCATCAGGGTCGCGAAGACGCCCGAGAAGAAGTGTCCGGAGTAGCCCTCGCTCTGGCCGCCGCCCAGGCGGTTGCTGATCGCCTGCGGCAACTGGATCTCGAACACGCCCCATATGTTCAGGCTGAAGAGAGTGAGGACCAGGGCCAGGAAGGTGACGAACAGGGGGTTCTGGAATTGGATCCCCCAACCGATCGCCTGGCCGGCCGAGCGGGCAAGCAGGGTCGCCGCCGCGAGCACCCAGAACGAGACGAGGATGCCCAGGGTCGTCATCAGCGCGCCCGCCGTGATCTCCCGGCGGGGCCGGCCCGAAGCCTGGGCCAGTCCGAAGAGCTTGAGCGACACGATCGGCAGCACGCACGGCATGCCGTTCAGGATCAGACCGCCGAGCAGAGCCGCAAAGAGAGCGGCGAACAGCCCCAGGGCGCCGGCGGAGGCGCCGGTGGGTGCGGCCGGCGTACTCTCGAAGGCCGGATGTCCGGTCGCTTCGCCGGTGGCGCCGATCTCAAGCGAAACCGTTGCTTCGGCGGTGATCGGTGGCAGGCATTGAATGTCGTCGCACGCCTGGTAGGTGAGTTCGACCTGTACTTCGGCCGTGCCGGCGACCGCGTCGGCGGGCACATCGAGTTCCGCGTGGATGACCGCCTCGTGTTCGTAGACCGCCAGCGGATCCTCCGCGAACTCGAATTGCCACATGACGTGGTCCGGATAGCTCACTTCGGGCTGCGGCCAGCCGGCGGGCAGCTCGAAGGCGATCACGGTGGGGATCAGGTAGTCGAAGCTCGGCGTGTGGCTCTGGATGTGCCAGCCGTCGTCGATGGTGACGACCGCGGCGATGCGCACCGAGTCACCGGCAGCGTAGGAGGTGAGGTCGGCGACGGCCTCAAGCGAGGCCTTCGAAGGCGGCCTGAACTGGCCGCCCGCGACGGCCGCCAGGCACAGAACCGCGGCGACGGCGGTCCCCGCCCCTGCTCCGAACCTGCTGTTACGATCCTGATCCATGCCTTCCGGTGAGCGCGAGTCGGCGACGATGGCTGTCTCCCGGCGGGTGGCCGAGTTGCGCCGCGAGGGGGTCGAGGTCTTCGACCTGGGAGCCGGTGAACCCGACTTCCCCTCGCCGGAGACAGCCGTTAGGGCTGCACAACGAGCCCTCGACGAGGGCCGGACCAAGTATACGGTGCTCGAAGGCACGCCCGAACTGAGAGCGGCGCTGGCGGCCCGGTACGGCAGCCAGGGAGCGCCCTGGAGCGCGGCCAACGTGCTGGTCACGGTGGGCGCCAAGGCGGCGCTCTACGAGCTTGCACGGGCGTTTCTGTCGCCCGGCGACGAAGTCGTGGTGCCGACGCCGGCCTGGGTCAGCATTCCGGCCCAGGTACGGCTCGCGGGCGCTACGGCGGTCACGGTGCCGATGGCGGCCGGGGACGGTTTCGCGATTCGGGCACAGCCTCTGCTCGAGGCGATGTCGGAGCGGACGCGGGCGGTGATCGTCAACTCGCCGTGCAACCCCACCGGCGCGGTCGTTTCGGTCCTCGACCTGGAGCGGATTGCGTCCGCCTGCGCCGAGCGGGGCGCCCTGCTGATCTCCGACGAGACCTATGAGCGGTTCATCTACGACGGCGAACGGCACGCCAGCGTCGCGTCGCTGGCGGCCAGGTATCCGGAGACCGTCGTGCTCGTTGGGTCCTTCTCGAAGACCTACGCCATGACCGGCTGGCGGCTCGGCTACCTGCTCGGCGCCCCTTCGGTGGTTGCCGCGGCGGCCGCGGTGCAGAGCCACGTGACCTCGAATGCGACCTCGTTCGCGATGGCCGGCGCCGAGGCGGTGCTGGAGCGCGAGCCGCCTGAGGCAGCCGCTCTGGTGGCGGCGTGCGCGCGGCGCCGCCGGCTGGTGCTGGCGGAGTTGGGCCGGATTCCGGGCGTGGTTTGCCCACCGCCGGCCGGCGCCTTCTATGCGTTCCCGGACGTGAGCGCCTGGTTCGACGAGCGCTGTCCCGACTCCGCGGCTTTCTGTCGCCGCCTGCTCGATGAGGCCGGTGTCGCTACGACACCTGGTTCGGCATTCGGCTGCGAGGGCCACATTCGCCTGTCCTACGCCTGCAGCGACCAGATGCTGGTCTCGGGGCTGGAGCGGATCGCCCGGCTTCTGAGTGGGCCAGGGGTCGCCGCCGGCAGGAGGCGTGCAGGATGAGACCGTTGGTCGGCAGCCTCGCCTTCCCCATCTTCACCCTGTTCGGAATCCGCGTGCGGGTCCACTTCACGTTCCTCCTGCTCCTGGTCTGGATCGCGGTGCTGGCGCCGAGCTCGGGGAGCAACGCCGGGCTGCTCGGCCTGGTCGTTGTGGGGCTGCTTGCGAGCGTCATCGCGCACGAGTTGAGCCACGCCCTGGCCGCTCGCCGGTACGGGATCGAGACCCGCGAGATTGTGCTGACGCCGATCGGGGGTGTGGCCCGTCTGGACGGCTATCCGCAGGGCTCGGCGGAGTTGGCGATCGCGGCCGCCGGTCCGTTGCTGAACCTGGGCCTGGCGACGGTTCTCTTCTTCGGGCTGGTGGTGGCCGGGCTGCCGCCGTGGGGCGCCGGCGCCGTCGTCGATCTGCCTTCGGCGCTGCAGTGGTTGCTGTTCGGCAACCTGTGCCTGTTCGCGCTCAATCTGCTGCCCGCGTTTCCCCTCGACGGCGGCCGCATCCTCCGCGCGGCGCTGTCCTTCTTCCTGGGTCAGGAACGGGCGACCAAGATCGCTACCCGGCTGGGGATGGTGCTGGCGGCGCTGCTGGGGCTGGCCGCCCTCGTGCCGTGGACCCTTGGCGTGCCGTTCAACGTGCTTCTGCTTCTGACTGCCTTCTTCGTGCTGGTGGGAGCGAGCCGCGAGTCCTCCCTGGTGCGGACGTTGCAGGTCCTGCAGGGCCGCCGCGCGGGGGAAGCGATGATGACCCGCTGCGAACGGCTGGCGCCGCAGGACACGATCGAGTGGGCGGTGCGCCTGCTGCTCTCCACCACCCAGCGCCAGTTCCCGGTCGTGGATGGCTGGGGACGGGTCGCTGGCGAGGTGGACCGCGATCGCCTGCTCGAACTCGTCGCCCGTTGCCCGGGCGACACGCCGTTACTCGAACTGATGAATCGCGAGCCGCTGACCGTGACCGAGGACTGCGACCTGCTGGAGGTGTTGCGGCAGTTGCAGAGTTCAGCGCGTGCGCTCTGGGTGGTCCGGGATCACGAGCTGCGTGGCATGCTCACCGCGGACGGCCTGTCGCAGTTCGTGGAGGTGTGCAATCGGCTTCGACACCGCGACCCCGGCGCGGTGCGGCCCTGAACTGTTAGAGTCGGGTGCTCTCAGTAGAAGGAGAGGCGCGTGAGCGACGACGCAGACGACGCAAAGGGATCTGGATTCTCTCGCCGGTCGTTCCTGCGCGGCGGCGCAGCCGGGGCCCTCTCGGGTGGTCTGGCGGCGAGTCTGCTGCCGGGAGACGCCGCCGCTGCCGCCGCGGCGAAGGATGTAGAGGGCGCCCCGACCCTCGGGCCGGGTGCGGTCGAAGTCGAACTCGAAGTGAACGGCGTCGCCCGCCGTCTGGAAGTGGCGCCGCGGGTCACGCTGCTCGACGGGCTGCGCGACCGCCTGGACGTCACCGGCCCGAAGAGAGTCTGCGACCGCGGCACCTGCGGCGCCTGCACGGTGCTCGAGGACGGCCGTCCGATCTACGCATGCAGCCGGTTGATGATCGAGTCCGCGGGACGCAGCATCACGACGGTCGAGGGATTGGGCTCGCCGGATGCCATGCACGACGTGCAGCAGGCCTTCGTGGAGAACGATGCGCAGCAGTGCGGCTACTGCACGCCTGGCTTCGTGGTCGCCACCGCGGCGCTGCTGGCGCGCAGCCCGACGCCGTCCGAGCAGGAAATCGAAGCCGGACTGGGCGGCAACTTCTGCCGCTGCGGAACCTACATGGGCATCCGCGCCGTGGTCGGCGGCCCGGGCCTTGCTGGAGGGAACAGCGGAGGACACGGCGGTGGCTGACTATTTCTGGCCCGAGGCGGAGCGTAGGGGCCAGATCGGCCACCGTCCGGCGCGCCTCGACGGTCCGGTCAAGTCGACCGGTTTCGCCAAGTACCCGTCGGACCAGAATCCGCCGGGTCTTCTGGCCGGGAAGATCCTGACCTGCCCCCACGCCCACGCCCGCGTCGTGGCGATCGACGTGTCGGCGGCGGAGGCGATTCCCGGCGTGCGCGTCGTCCACGTGATCCAGGGCGAGGGTTCCGAGATCCAGTGGGCGGGCGACGAGGTGGCGGCGGTCGCCGCGGAGACCGAGGACGTTGCTCGCGACGCGCTGCGGGCGATTCAGGTCGAGTATGAAGTGCTGCCCCACTTCGTCACGGAAGAACATCGTGACCGTGCGCCGGCGGCGCAGCCGGGCGCCGAGCGGACCGTCGGCGACCCGGACGCCGCCTTCGCCTCCGCGCACCGCACCGTCGAGCAGACGCTTGGGATGCCCCAGATGGCCCACATGTGCCTCGAACCCCACGGCCAGGTCGCGGCCTGGGACGGCGACGAACTCGAGGTCCATGCCTCGACCCAGGCGGTCTCCACTCTCGCCGGCCAGTTCGCCTCCGAACTGGGCATACCGGCGACCCAGGTGCGGATCCGGACCGAGTACATGGGCGGCGGCTTCGGCTCCAAGTTCTCGCCGGACCGCTGGGGCATCGTCGGCGCTGAACTCGCGCGCAAGGCCGGAGGGCCGGTCAAGCTGTTCCTGGAGCGGGATCAGGAAGTGTCGGTGGCAGGCAGCCGGCCGTCCGCTTTCGCCCGGGTCCGGGTGGCGGCGGACGAGCAGGGCAAGCTGGTGGCCTGGGACTCGGACTCCTGGGGCTCGGGCGGTCTGCCGGGCACCGGCCAGACGCCGCTGCCGTACGTGTTCAGCAAGCTGCCGAACCGGCGCCTGCGCCACACGTCGGTGCCGACGAATCTGGCCGGATCGCGAGCCTGGAGGGCGCCCAATCACCCGCAGGCGTGCTTCCTGACCATGGCCAGCCTGGACGATCTGGCGAACGAACTGGACCTCGACCCGATCGACTTCCTGGACCGGAACCTGGACTTCACCGGCCGGGCCGACGTTTACCGGGAAGAGCTGGCGATCGCCGCCGGGATGGCTGGGTGGAAGGAACGCTGGCAGCCGCGGAAGAGGTCCCGGGAGGGCGCCCTTCAGCGCGGCCTGGGGGTTTCGATTCACACCTGGGGCGGGCGCGGCCATGCAAGCAACTGCGACGTGACCGTGCACCCGGACGGCGCGGTCGAGGCCCGGCTCGGCTCTCAGGACATCGGTACCGGGACGCGAACCATCGTTGCCCAGGTGCTGGCCGAGACGTTCGGCCTCGAGCTGGACCAGGTGCGGGTGTCCCTGGGCGACAACCGGTTCCCGCAGTCGGGTCCGTCCGGCGGCAGTTCGACGGTCGGCGGGGTTTGCGCCTCGACCCGGCGCGCGGCGCAGGATGCCCTGCGCGAAGTCCTGGCGCGAGTCGCCCCCCAACTCGAGGCGGCGCCGGAGCAGTTGGCGGCGGCAAGGGGCCGCGTGTTCGTGGAGGGCGAGCCCTCGCGCGGGGTGTCGTGGTCCGATGCGGCGGCTCAGATCGGCGGCGCACCGGTCAGCGCGCAGGGGCGCAATCCCGGCCCCGGCCGGCTGATATCGAGCGGCGTCGGCGGCGTGCAGATCGCAGAGGTAGAGGTGGACATGGACACCGGCGTGGTGCACGTGGAACGGATGATCGCGGTCCAGGACTGCGGCCTGGTCAT
Organism: Candidatus Multivorans sp.; assembly: GCA_965247095.1. Classification (GTDB taxonomy): domain Bacteria; phylum Acidobacteriota; class Thermoanaerobaculia; order Multivoradales; family Multivoraceae; genus Multivorans. Next base: position 3,729,381 of record OZ251997.1, read on the forward strand.
CAACCGGCGGCTCGCGGAGAGTCAGGTCTACGGCGGTCTGATCATGGGCGTCGGCTACGCGTTGTTCGAAGAGTCGATTCCGGATCCGGTCACGGGCCGGCTGCTGAACGCGGACATGGAGTTCTACAAGCTGGCGGGCCTGGTGGACGTCGGATCGCTGGAAGTCCACATGATGACCGGTCCCGGCTACGACGAGCGGGGCGTGATCGGCCTAGGGGAGCCGCCCGTGATCTCGCCCGGCGCCGCGCTCAGCAACGCGGTGGCGAATGCGATCGGGGTTCGCGTGCCCTACCTGCCGCTGACGCCGGACCGCGTGCTGGACGCGCTGGCGGGCCGTGGAGGGATCGCCTGATGCGACCCTTCAGCTACGCCGCGCCGACCACGGTGGCGGGCCGTGGAGGGATTGCCTGATGCGACCCTTCAGTTACGCCGCGCCGACCGCGGTCGAACAGGCGGTCAGCCTGCTGGAAGCCGAGGGCAGCGAAGTCCTCGCGGGCGGAACGGATCTCCTGAGCCTGCTCAAGGACGATGTCGAGCAGGTCGAGCGGCTGGTGGCGCTGCGCGGCGTCGGAGATCTTTCCGGCATCGACGCCTCTGGCGGCCGACTCCGGGTGGGCTCGATGACGACGCTGCAGGAGCTGCGGGACCACGCCGAAGCGATCGCCGCTGTGCCGGCGCTGGGGACCGCGATCGACGGCGTGGCCAGCGCGCAGTTGCGGGCCATGGGCACCGTCGGCGGCGATCTGCTCCAGCGCCCGCGCTGCTGGTACTACCGCCGCGGCCACGGTCTGCTCGCTCTGGGAGAGGATGGCCGGTCGATGGTCGCCGAAGGCGACAACCGGTACCACGCGATCTTCGCGGATGGCGACGCGCGCTTCGTGAGCCCCTCCAGCCTGGCGCCGCTCCTGATAGCGCTCGGGGCGGAGGCGACGGTCCGGGGGCCGGATGGTGAGCGGCGCGTGCCGGTGGAGGCCTTGTACCGCGCGCCGCAGGTTGAAGGGGAGCGCGAGAACACGCTGGGACCCGGCGAGCTGCTGGTCGAAGTGACGGTCAGTGTGGGCGCCGCCCGCGGAGCGGTGTACGAGGTCCGTCAGCGCCGGTCCTTGGACTGGCCGCTGATGGCGGCCGCGGTTTCCCTGACCGGAGAGGCGCCACGGGTGGACCAGGCGCGGATCGTGCTGGGCCACGCCGCTCCTACTCCCTATCTCGCCGCCGCGGCCGGCGACCTGCTGGCTGGTGGCGAGCTGACGCCGCAACGGATCGAAGAGGCCGCGGAGGCGGCGGTGGAGGGCGCCCGGCCGATGAGCGGCAATCGGTACAAGGTACAGCTCGCCAGGGTTGCAGTGAGGCGAGCGCTTGAGCGCGCCGCCCGGATGGAGGCTTGACGTCATGGCTGACCGACTGGCTGCTGCTGAAGCGCCGCAACTCTGCCGAAGGCTCCGTTGGAAGACGATGTTCATGGCCCTTGCCCCGCCGGATCCCGGCGCCGACATCGATCCCCAGCACGAGATCGACGACGGTTTCGTGTGGTGTACCCACAGCATGAACTGTCTCGGGCCGGACGGCACGGTAGCGTCCAAGGAACACTGCCGGGAGGGCCGCAGTTGCTTCGAAGGAGGTTCGACATGAGACTTGCCGAGATGCAACGCCTGAACCGGGCCATGCTGGTCGCACTGGTTCTCCTCCTGCCCGCCGCGGCGCTGGGCGCCGGGGTGGAGGTCTCGGGCACCTACGTCGAAGCGCGGACCGCCGATGTCTACACCGGCCCCTGCTTCGCCAACTCGGAGGTCGGACTGGTTGGCAACGAGGCGATCATGGCCTGGCGGATCGAGGAGGGCGGCTGGGACGGCATCGACCTGGAGGGGCTCTCGGTGCTCGCCGTCGTGCGCTCCGAAGCCACGCTCGGCGATCCGTACGCCGAATCCGACGCCGCTGAGGCGGTCCTGATCGTGGACGCCGGTGCGGACCCGTCCCAGCGGCGCGCTCTCGAGGGTTTCGCGCGCGGAATGGGCGGTGAGTTGCTGGCGGATGTGGCCCTGGTCCAGACGGCAGAAGTCGAGTTCGACGTGCTGGCGAACGGGGCCGCGTCGGTAAGCGCCGGCGAGCTGGCGGCGTTGCGGACCCGGCCACTCGATCACCGGGACCACCTGTGCGGGAACGAAACGGTCTTCTACCCGCCCTTGGCGCCAACTGACGGTGCGGCGCCGGGAGTCGCCGTCGAGCACAGTTGGCAGGGGAAAGGTCTCGGCGCCACCTGGAAGAGCCCCGGCAAGCGCAGCGCCTTCGTGGGCCGGTTCAGTCGTTAGAGCAGCCCCTTGGGGGATCCAAGCAGCCGCCCTTGCTGCCTTTGAGATGATCATCAACAAGCGACAGATCGGCGATTCCAGTCTTCTGGCGGTGGAGGGCGTGATCAAGCTCGGACAGAGCGCGCGTTTCCTTGCCGACGCGTTGAAGCGGAGTCTGTCCGAGGGCGACGGTCACGTTCTGCTCGACCTCTCGGACGTGAACTACATGGACTCGACCGGGATCGGTGAACTCGTCGGTTACCTGGTGCGCCTTCGCGCCGAGGAACGGAAGCTGATCCTGATCCGGCCCTCCGAGCGGATCGTCCAGTTGCTCACCGTCGCGGGTGTGGCGTCGCTCTTCCCGACGTACGACACCGTGGCGGAGGCCCTGGCTGCCGAGGCTGCCGAAACCTGAAGCCTCTCCCGGGCGCCCGTGCCGGCGCCTGTCGCGGCCTGATCGCGGCCTGATCGCCGTCAGGGCGCCGCGCGGCTGCGGGCATTCCGAGCCGTGACGGCAACGCTGTGTCCTCAGGGCAGCGATCGGGGTTTCCGGACCTGCAGAACGAACGGTTCGGGCAGGAGATCGTGGAGTGTGAAGCGACTCCAGTTCGCGGCCTCGTGGTTGCCGGCGGTGACCGATACCACGGGCAGGTCGCAAGAGAACTCCACCAGGGCGTCGCGGCACTGCCCACAGGGCGCGCATGGCGGTGTGGCGGTGGTAGCGATGGCCAGTGCCTGGAATGAAGTCCGTCCGTCCGCGACCGCGGCCGACAGCGCGCCGCGCTCGGCACAGAGGGTCAGGCCGAGCACGCGGTTCTCGACGTTGCAGCCGCCGTAGATGCGGCCGTCCGCCGCCAGCAGAGCGGCGCCCACCCTGAAACCGCTGTAGGGGGCGTAGGCCCGTTCGCGGCTACGGACCGCGACGTCGACCAGAGCCTCCCAGTCGATGCCCTCCCAGGAGGCGGCGTGGTCCAGTATCGGCAGGTGGAACACGGGTTGCCCACTCATGGACCGCACCCTAGCAGCCTCCAGGGCGCTCGGCCCGAACCGCAGGCCCGGAAACGTGATACCCTGCGCCGCGCTTTGGCTCTGAGATATTCGTGTCGTGCCTTCGCACTTGACTCATTTGGTTCGCGGTCCCTCATTCCCTTGATGTCGGCTCGCAAGTTCGTGAGGTGGTCGCTTTGAGCGAACCCCCAGTCGAGCCGCCAGCCGGCGGTCAGGAGGTCGGCTGGCGGGAAGGCGTTCTGGTCGTGCCGGAACGGCCTATCGTCCCCTTCATCGAAGGCGACGGGATCGGCCCCGATATCTGGCGCGCCGCCCAGGCGGTGATCGACGCCGCGGTGGAGAAGGCGTACTCGGGCGCCCGTTCGATTGCCTGGCTTGAGATTCTGGCCGGGGAGAAGGCCCTGGAGCAGACCGGGGAGTGGCTGCCGTCCGCAACCGTCGATGCGATCCGGTACTACCGGGTGGCGATCAAGGGACCGCTGACGACTCCCGTGGGCGGCGGCATCCGCAGCCTGAACGTGGCGCTCCGGCAGCTCCTCGACCTGTACGCCTGTGTGCGCCCGGTGCGCTACTTCGACGGTGTCCCGTCACCGGTGCGCGATCCGCAGAAAGTGGACATGGTGCTGTTTCGTGAGAACACCGAGGATGTCTACGCCGGTCACGAATGGCAGCAGGGGACGCCGGAGAGCGCGGCCCTGATCGACTTCGTGCGGCGGGAGCTCGGCCGCGACATCCGCGCCGACTCGGGCATCGGCATCAAGCCGATCTCGGTGACCGGGAGCAAGCGGCTGGTCAGAAAGGCGATCGAACACGCGCGCGTCCAGGGACGCGAGAGCGTCACCCTGGTGCACAAGGGCAACATCATGAAGTTCACCGAGGGCGCCTTCAAGGAATGGGGCTACGAACTCGCGGCCGAGGAGTTCGCGGACTTCACCGTGAGCGAGGACGATCTGTGGGCGAAGTACGACGGCCGGCTGCCGGATGGCCGCATTCTGATCAAGGACCGCATCTCGGACGCCATGTTCCAGCAGGTACTCCTGAGGGCCGACGAGTACGACGTGATCGCGACGACGAACCTGAATGGCGACTATCTGTCGGACGCTCTCGCGGCTCAGGTCGGCGGTCTGGGGATGGCGCCCGGCGCCAACGAGGGCGATGGCGTCGCCCTGTTCGAGGCCACGCACGGCACGGCGCCGAAGTACGCCGGCCAGGACAAGGTGAACCCCTGCTCGGTCATCCTGTCGGGCGTGATGATGCTGAACTGGTTGGGTTGGCAGGAAGCCGGCAGATCGATCGAGAACGCGATCGGCCGCGCGATCCGCCAGAAGCGCGTGACGTACGATCTGGAGCGTCAGATGGAGGGGGCAACGTTGCTCAAGACCTCCGAATTCGGCCAGGCGATCGTCGAGAACCTCGACTGAGGAGCCCGTCACCTTGAAGATCCACGAGTTCCAGGCCAAGGAACTCCTGCGCGGCTTCGGCGCCAGGGTGCCGCAGGGGAAGGTCACCTCCGATCCCGCAAAGGCGGCGCAGATCTGTCGTGACTTCGGAGGCCGCTGCGTGGTCAAGGCCCAGATTCACGCCGGTGGCCGTGGCAAGGGCGGCGGCGTCAAGGTGGCCGCTGACCCGGAGGAGGCTGAGCGGCTGGCTGGCGAGATCCTCGGTATGCATCTCGTGACCCACCAGACCGGTCCCGAAGGCCAGCGGGTGCGGAAAGTCCTGATCGAAGAGGCGCTCGAGATCGAGCAGGAGCTCTACCTGGGCGTGACCCTGGACCGGGCGGCCGAGCGGCCGGTGTTGATGGCGTCCCGCTCCGGCGGCATGGACATCGAGGAAGTGGCGCGCACGGACCCCGACGCGATCCTGCGAGAGCTGATCGATCCGCAACTGGGCGTGCTGCCGTTCCAGTGCCGGAGGGTCGCGTCCGGTCTGGGGTACTCGGGCGGCACGGCGCGTCAGATCCAGGCCGCTGTCGCCAGCGTGGTCGCGGCCTATCTGGAGACGGACGCATCCCTGGTCGAGATCAACCCGCTGATGGTCGACTCGAAGGGCGATGTCTACACCCTGGACGCGAAGATGAACTTCGACGACAACGCGATGTTCAGAAGGCGGGAGATCGCCGGCCTTCGCGACATCCACGAAGAGAACCCGCTCGAGGTCGAAGCGTCCAAGCACGGCATCAGCTACATCAAGCTGGACGGCAGCATCGGCTGCATGGTGAACGGCGCCGGGCTGGCGATGGCGACGATGGACATCATCAAGCTCCACGGAGGCGAACCAGCGAACTTCCTCGATGTCGGCGGCTCGGCTTCGCAGGAGGCGGTGGCCAGCGCCTTCCGGATCATCCTCTCGGATACGGCGGTGAAGGCGGTGCTGATCAACATCTTCGGCGGCATCGCGCGCACCGATCGCATTGCCCGCGGCGTGGTCGCGGCGATCGGGGAACTCGACGCGGCGGGCTCGCCGGTCGATGTGCCGGTGATCGTACGGCTCGAGGGAACGAACGTGGAGGAGGGCCGGAAGGTGCTGGAAGAGGCCGACTTCGACTTCATCGTGGCCGACGGCATGGCGACCGCCGCCGAGCGCGCGGTAGCGGCCCTGGGAAGCTAGACGCGATGTCGATTCTGGTTGGCGAGGACACGCGCCTGATCGTGCAGGGCATCACCGGCACGGAGGGCCTGTTTCACGCGATGGGGTGCCGGGAGTACGGCACCGAGGTCGTCGGTGGCGTCACGCCCGGCAAGGGCGGCAGCACGGTCGAAGGTTTCGCGGTCTGGGACTCGGTCGATCAGGCGCGGCAGGCGACGGACTGCAACACGACGCTCATCTTCGTGCCGCCGCCGTTCGCCGCGGACGCGATCATGGAGGCGGCCGATGCCGGCGTCGAGTTGATCGTCTGCATCACCGAGGGCATTCCCGTTCGCGACATGGTGCGGGTGAAGACGTTCCTCGCCGGCAGGAACAGCCGGCTGCTGGGGCCCAACTGCCCGGGTCTGATCACACCCGGCCGGGCCAAGGTCGGCATCATGCCCGGCCACATCCACGCCTCGGGCAACGTCGGCGTGATCAGCCGCAGCGGCACACTGACCTACGAGGCCGTGTGGCAGCTCACGAACGAGGGCCTCGGTCAAACGACCTGCGTCGGCATCGGCGGCGATCCGATCAACGGCACGAACTTCATCGACGTGCTCGCACTGTTCGCCGGAGACGGGGCGACCGAGGCGATCGTGATGATCGGCGAGATCGGCGGCACCGCGGAAGAGGAGGCGGCGGACTGGATCCGGCAACACCTCGATATCCCGGTCGTCGGCTTCATCGCCGGCGCTACAGCGCCCCCGGGGCGGCGGATGGGCCATGCGGGAGCGATCGTCGCGGGCGGCAAGGGAACCGCCGCGGAGAAGAAGGCGGCGCTTGAAGCGGCCGGCGTGCTGGTAGTCGACTCGCCCGCCGAGATGGGCGCGCGCGTCGCGGCGGCACTGGCCTCCTGACGGCCGCGGCTGAACGGGAGACGAGATGGAAGAGACGCTGACGATCATCAAGCCGGACGCGGTCCGCGCGGGCAACACGGGCCGGATCATCGCCCACCTCGAGGAAGCGGGGTTCACGATTCAGGCGATCCGGCGTTTGCGCCTTTCGCGGGCGCAGGCCGAGGCCTTCTACGCGGTCCATCGGGAGCGGCCGTTCTTCGCGGACCTGGTCGCCTTCATGACCAGCGGTCCGGCGGTGGCGATGGCGCTTGCCCGGGAGAACGCCGTCACCCACCTCCGCGACACGATGGGCGCGACCGACTCCACCCAGGCGGCGCCGGGCACGATCCGGAACCTCTACGGGTCGAACATCCAGAACAACGCGATCCACGGCAGCGACTCGCCGGAGAACGCTGGCTTGGAGCGCGCGTTCTTCTTCGCCGGCTGCGACCTGGTCGGCCAGTAGCCAGTTCGCCTCAGTGGCCGACGCCGCGCGGACGCAACAACCGGCCGAGACCGCCGAGTGCGGCGTCGGCGACCAGGGCGAGATCCCGGCCCAGCAGGGTGACCAGCCCGGTCCCGGTGTACTCGGGGTACAAGTCGATGCTGCCTTTTCGCAGCGCTTCGAAGCAGAACTCGGTCCCGGCGAGCCCGAGTTTTCTCTCGACCTCGAGGTCGGTGCGGGCCTCGATCAACTGCGCGAAGAGTTCGCCGAGCAGGCGGTTTTCGGCGAAGTTCTTCGATCCGACGACGATCTTGCCGCGAGGTTGATCGTCTTCAACTTCCTCCTGCGCCGCTGCCGGCAGGTGACTGCCGGCGCAGAGTGCGGCCAGCAGAAGGAAAGCCGGCCGGGTCATGACTGGGCGACTCCCGAGCGGTCCAGCAGGCGCATGACCGCCTGAGCGGGGCTGGGAGTGGAGGACGTCACGACGGAGTCGAAGCTGCGAAGGATCGTGCCCCAGCGTCCGCGACCGGAACGGCGAGCCGCCGCCGTCCGGGATCCATGCCGCCTGCAGGCGTGTTGATACTGTCGGCGCTTCGGCGATACCCGACCGAAGGCGGGTGGAAGGACCCAGGAACTGGCTGCAGCGACCCAACTCTTCTCCAGCCGCTGGGGGCTCATGCTGGCCATGCTGGGCATGGCGGTGGGTACCGGCAACCTGTGGCGGTTCCCACGGATCGCGGCCTCCAACGGCGGCGGCTCCTTCCTTGTCGCCTGGGTCGTCTTCCTGATGCTCTGGTCGGTGCCGCTGATCCTGGCCGAGTTCGCGCTCGGCAAGAAGATGCGGAACGGCACCGTCGGCACCTTCGCGCGGATGATGGGCGATCGGTTCGCCTGGATGGGCGCCTGGATTGCCTGGGTGGCGGCGGCGATCGGCTTCTACTACGCGGTGGTCATGGGTTGGACCCTGCGCTACCTGCTGGCAGCAGCGACTCTGCAACTCCGCGGCGAGGGCTCCAGCGAGCTCTGGGAGAGCTTCTCCTACTCGCCCTCCGCGTTGATCTTTCACGCCCTGGCCCTGGCCCTGGCCGTGATCGTGGTGCTCAAGGGCATTCGCGGCATCGAGAGCGTGGTGCGGGTGCTGATGCCCGCGCTGCTGGTCCTGGTCGTGGTGCTTGCGATTCGCGCCGTGACGCTGCCGGGGGCGTCGAAGGGTCTTCAGTTCCTGTTCGAGCCGACCTGGAGCGACCTGCTCGACTACAACGTGTGGCTGCAGGCGTTGACCCAGAACGCCTGGGACACGGGCGCCGGCTGGGGTCTGGTCCTGACCTATGCCGTCTTCTCGCGCCGCCGGGAGGACACGAACCTGAACTCCTTCCTGCTCGCGTTCGGCAACAACAGCGTCTCCCTGCTCGCCGGCGTCATGGTGCTGTGCACGGTCTTCTCGCTGATGCCCGATGCGGCCGGGGAGATCGTCGGCGCCGGCAACGAAGGTCTGACTTTCATCTGGATCCCGCAACTGTTCAACGCGATGCCGGGCGGCAGCGTGTTCATGGTCCTGTTCTTTGCGGCCCTGGTGTTCGCCGCCTGGACGTCCCTGGTGGCGATGTTCCAGCTCGTCAGTTTGGCGCTCGAAGAGGCGGGTCTCGAACGCCGGACGGCGGTCATCTCGCTGGCGGTCGCCGCCTTTGCGCTGGGCATTCCCTCCGCGCTCTCCCAGCCGTTCTTTGTGAATCAGGACACGGTCTGGAGCGTGGCGTTGATGTTCTGCGGTCTGTTCTTCGCCCTGATCGTCATTCGCTACGGCGTGGCGCGCTTCCGTGCGGAACTGATCAACCAGGGAGGGCAGGACATGGTGGTCGGCGTGTGGTGGGAGTGGGCGATCCGGCTGGTCGTCGTCCAGGCGTTGGTGCTCGTCGTCTGGATGTGCTGGGGCGCGCGGAACGAACCGCTATGGGGCCCGCTCGGTGTGGGCAACATGTTCGCGCAGTGGCTGGTGGTGGCCGCGGTGCTGATCGCGCTCAACGGCGTCTTTCTGCGCGGCCTAAAGAAACGCGCTCAGAGCACGGAGTAGCGACGCCTCAACTGAGCCGGCGGTGCAGCCAGGCCTGGACGCGTTGAATGCGCCGCCAGGCGTTCGGCCAGCGGCGCATGACGAAAGCCCGCAGGCGGCGGTTCAGGCGGTCGCTGGCGAGCGAGAGCAGTGCCACGCCAAGTGCGAGGGGCACGATCTGGGGCACGACGGGAAGCAGGACACCGATGATGCCCAGCAGAAGGAACAGGCCACCCAGAGCGAAAAGAAGAATGCGCACGCCGGTGCTCAGGGGAGCCAGCTCGGGTTCCTGCTCCACGAGGGGCGCCAACGGCGGGTCCGGATTGCTCTCAGTCACTCTGGAATCGCTGCACTCGGTGTCGTGAGTCTTACCTTCAAGAAGCGGCGCTTGCCCACCTTGAGCAGGACATCCGCTCCTTCCTTCAGGATGCGGTACGGATCACTGACTTTCTCGCCGTCGAGGGAGACCGCCCCCTGCTGGACCAGGCGCCGCGCTTCGGCTCTGCTGCCAGTGAGGCCGGCATCGGCGATGACGGCAAAGAGAGACTGACCGGCGGGGACCAGGAGGGTCTCGATCTCGTCCGGCACACCGCCGCGGCGGAACATGCGGTCGAACTCGGCGCGCGCGCCGTCGGCGGCGTCGCGGCCATGGAAGCGGCGCACGAGTTCATGGGCCAGCTCAGCCTTGAGATCCCGCGGGCTGGCCTTGCCTTGCTCGACCTGCGCCTTCTGGCGGTCGATCTCGGCCTCGTCCAGATCGGTCAACAGCAGCCGCCAATCCCACATCAGCGAATCGGGGATCGACATCGTGCGGCCGAACATCTCGCGGGGCGAGTCCTCGAAGTGGACCGCGTTGCCGAGGCTCTTCGACATCTTCTGCACGCCGTCGGTGCCGACCAGGAGCGGAACGGTGAGCGCGATCTGGGGCTCCAGGCCGCGCGCGCGCATCAGGTCGCGGCCGACCAGGAGGTTGAGCAACTGGTCGTGCCCGCCGAGTTCGGCGTCGGCCTTAAGGACCACCGAGTCGTAGCCCTGGGTCAGCGGGTAGAGCAGCTCGTGAATCGAGATGGGTTCGTGGTTCTCGAACCTCGCGCGGAAGTCCTGGCGCTCCATCATCTGGGCCAGGGTGTAGGAACCGGCCAGCCGGATCAATCCCTCGGCGCCCAACTCGGAGAGCCATTCGCTGTTGTGCAGGATCTCGGTTCGTTCCCGGTCGAGCACCTTCCAGGCCTGCTCCTGGTAGGTCTGGGCATTTGCGAGGACCTCCTCGCGGGAGAGCTGCGGCCGGGTGGCCTTCTTGCCGGTGGGATCGCCGATCATGGCGGTGAAGTCGCCGACCAGGAACACGACCCGATGCCCGAGCTGCTGGAAGTGCGCCATCTTGCGCAGGAGGACCGCGTGACCCAGGTGCAGATCGGGCGCGGTCGGATCGAAGCCGGTCTTGACCAGCAGCGGGCGGTTCTGCCGGCGGGATTCCTCGAGCCGGCGGCGCAGTGCGTCCTCGGAGGCGACGTCGACCGCCCCGCGGAGGAGCAGTTCCATCTGCTCTTCGACCGGCGGGAAGCTGCTCATGGGGCGGAGGGTAACAGCCGGTTGCGGGTGGCGGGCAGACGACGATTCGGGGCGGCGTGAACGCCGTTCAGGGCGTGCCGGACCGGGGTTCTCCGGATGAGGGGACCCGGGGCGTCGCCGTGTCACGAATACGGCCGGAGGCGACGATTCTGGCGTCCCCGGACAGACGCCAGCGCTCCTCGCCGGCCGGCTCCAGGGGGCCTTCCTCCAGATGCAGTTCGCAGCCGCTGCGAGTGGTGGCGACGAGGGGCAGGGAGAGGCGGCCTTCCGCGATGGCGCAGGCGGCGGCGGCCACGACGCCGGTGCCGCAGGCCAGAGTCTCGGCTTCGACGCCGCGCTCGAACGACCTGATGCGGAAGCCCTCGGGACGATCGAGGCCGACGAAGTGGACGTTCGCGCCTTCCCTTCCGAGGTCCGGGTGGGCGCGGAGGATCGGCCCGAGCGAGCCGACCGGCGCCTCGTCCAGGTCCGTTTGCCACCAGAGAACGAAGTGGGGCACGCCGACGTCGATCCGGCGGCCGGTGTAGGTGCGGCTGTTCGTGTGCAGAGTCATCGGATGTCCCGGTCCCGGCGCAGGCACCAGGACGGCGGTGCGCGTCTCGTCGAGCGGTTCGGCCGTGAGAGTGCCTGACGCGGTTTCGATCTGCACACTCGAGGCCGATGGCTCCTGGTCGAAGGCGAGCCGGGCGGCACAGCGGGCCGCGTTCAGGCACAGGTCGGCGTGGGCTCCGTCGGCGTTGGCGTAGTCGAGGGCATAGCGTCCGTCGGTCACGCGCCGCAGGCTGAACAGGCCGTCGGCGCCGACCGATACGCCGCGCCGGCACCACGCCTGCACCGTCTCCACGGGCGGAATGGGACAGTCCAGCAGGGCGATGAAGTCGTTGCCCGCGCCGCTAACGAAGAAGAACGGGGTGCCGTTACGGTCGGTCACGGCGGCGTGCCGTCGTCGTCCCCGCCGTCGTCGTCGTCGTCATCCTCGCCGTCTTGAGTTTCCGACTCCGAAGATTCGCCGTCGATGGCTGTTGCTTCGCCGGGCGCCGTTTCGGCGATGGGGTCCGGCTCGCGCAGAGGCGGCAGCGGATCGCCCTTTCGGCCGCAGCCGGTGGCGGCCAGCAGCGTCAGCAGAACGGCGACGATCGCGGCCGGGCCGATGGGATGGCGATGGCGGGGTCTAGAGGACATAGCGGCTGAGATCCCGGTCTTCCACGATGTCGGCGAGAGCCCGGGTCACGTAGGCCGCGTCGACTTCCAGGACTACGCCCTCCATGTCGGGGGCCTCGAAGGAGACCTCTTCGAGCAGGCGCTCCATCAGGGTCGCCAGACGCCGGGCGCCTATGTTCTCGGTCTGGGAGTTCACCTGCACGGCGAGGCGGGCGATCTCCTTCACCGCGTCGTCGCGGAAGGAGAGGTCCAGGCCCTCGGCGCCGAGGAGGGCGCGGTACTGCGTCGTCAGGGCGCTGTCCGGCTCGGTCAGGATGCGGACGAACTCCGCTTCGCCCAGTGCGCTGAGTTCGACCCGGATCGGGAAGCGTCCCTGGAGCTCGGGGATCATGTCGGACGGCTTGGCGACGTGGAAGGCGCCGGCGCCGATGAACAGCACGTGGTCCGTCTTGACCGGGCCGTACTTGGTCGTCACCGTGGTTCCTTCGACGATCGGCAGCAGATCGCGCTGAACCCCTTCGCGCGAGATGTCGGGTCCGTGGCCGCCAGTGCGGCTGGCGACCTTGTCGATCTCGTCGAGAAAGACGATGCCGGCCTGCTCCACGCGCAGTCTCGCTTCCTCGGCCACGTCCTGACGATCGATCAGTGCCTCCGCCTCCTGCCGGCGCAGGATCTCCCGCGCTTCGGAGACCTCGACCATCTGGCGCTTGCGCTTGCCGAACAGGCCCGGGAGCATCTCCTTGAGGTTGATTCCCACCGCCTCGACGCCCTGGGGGGTGAACATCTCGAACTGCTGTTGGGAGGCGTCGTCGACTTCGATCTCGACCATGCGGTGGTCCAGGCGTCCCTCCTCGAGCCACTGTCGGAAGCGTTCCCGGGTTTCGGTCGGTGCGCTGTAGGCGGCCGGGTCGTCGGCGTCGGCGGCCGCTTGGGGCGCCTGGGGGACCAGGAGCTGGAGCAGCCGCTCGTCGGCTCTTGACGCGGCTTCCGCTTCCACCGCGGCCCGTTTCTCTTCTCCGACCATCGCCACCGCAAGCTCCATCAGGTCGCGGACGATCGACTCGACGTCGCGGCCGACGTATCCGACCTCGGTGAACTTGCTGGCCTCGATCTTGAGGAAGGGGGCCCGCGCGAGTTTGGCCAGCCGGCGCGCGATCTCCGTCTTGCCCACGCCGGTTGGGCCCATCATCAGGATGTTCTTCGGTGCGATGTCCTCTGCGGTCTCGGGATCGAGCTGCTGCCGCCGCCAGCGGTTGCGCATCGCGATCGCCACCGCGCGCTTTGCGTCCTTCTGACCGACAACGTGCCGGTCGAGGGCCGCGACGATCTCCCGCGGCGTCAGGTTCTCGACGAACTGGGCGTTCTGTGCCGGCTCGACGGTCACGCCGCGGCCCCATTTCCTTCGAGGCGCTCCACGGTGACTTCGTGGTTGGTGTAGATGCAGAGGTCGGCGGTGATCCGCATTGCCTCCCGCGCGACCTGTTCCGCGTCGAGCTCCGTGTGCTTGAGCAGCGCCTGGGCGGCGGCGAGGGCGTAGTTTCCGCCCGAACCGATGGCGAGCGGCATGCCCGTATCCGGCTCGAGCAGGTCGCCGTTACCCATCGCCAGGAAGCTCTTGCTCGCGTCGGCGACGATCATCTGCGCCTCGAGCCGGCGCAGCGCCCGGTCCGTTCGCCAGTCCATCGCCAGTTCGATCACGGCGCGCTCGAGATTGCCCTGGTACTCCTCGATCTTGGCCTCGAAGCGTGAGAACAGGGCCAGGGCGTCGGCGCCGCCGCCGGCGAAACCGACCAGAATCCGACCGTGGTTGGCGCGTTGGACCTTGCGGGCGTGCGCCTTGACCACCGTGTTCGCGGTGCCGTTGGTGACCTGGCCGTCGCTGGCCATGCAGATCGTGCCGCCGCGGCGTACGAGCAGGATGGTGGTCATGTGGTCGGGTGGTCTCCCTCAGGTTGGCAGCCGGCGCGGGTCGCGGCAGCGGTCCCTCGTTTCACGGATTCTCTCGCAGAATGTTGCGCAGCGAGGCTTCCGGTCGGGTCCAGCCCGGGCCGCCGCTGTACCGCCCGATCTCCTTGCCGTCGCGGTAGACGATCGCGGTGGGGAGTTCCTTGACGCCGAGCCGGTCGGCCTCGGCATCGCCCCAGTCGGGGATGCCGTAGTAGCTGAACCGGACGGGCGATTCCTGGAGCTGCTCGTGGACCTTGAGGCCGCGCGGCATGAAACGCTCGCAGACGTGGCACCAGGATCCGAAGACGACGCGGACTTCCACGCCGGTGGCGAGCTCGGCTACCTCGGCCACGACTGCCGGATCTGTCTCGTAGGCGTTCGCCGAGCGGCGATAACCGGGGTCGTGGTCGTACAGAGTGTCCAGTGTCGCTTCGCCGGTCAGCGAGGGTCGTTGCCGGAGTTGGGCGCGGATACCGTCGACGGCGAACTCGAGGCCCTTGGGGATCTGCCGGAAGGGCATCGGAGAGCCGAACAGGGCCCCGGGCAGCAGGTCCACCGTGTCCTCGCCCGTCGGCGAGATCTTCAGCAGTTGGACCTTGTACGAGGTCTGGTTGCGGGCGCTCAGCAGCACCGGCGAGGGCAGATCGTCGGCGAGGACGAGGAATGCGCCCGCGGTTCGCGAGAGGTAGAGCTGGGCTCCGGCAGCCTCCTGCCCCTGCAGGAAGAGCTGGTAGTCGCCCACGAGCTGGAAGCCGCGCAGGTCGTCCTGGGCCCCTGCGGCCCCCGCGGCGGCCAGGAAGACGGCGACAGCCGCCAGGAGCACGACTACTGTGCTCGTGCGGGCGATGGGAAGTCTCATGCGGTTTCCTTTCCTGAAGGCAGGTTGTGTCGTCGAGCGAGGCGGCATCTGGTCCGTCAGCCGCCCTTCGCTCTGGGATGGGTTTCCCGGTAGACCTGAAGCAGGCGTCCGGTGTCCACGTGCATGTAGCGCTGGGTGGTCGCAAGGGAGGCGTGGCCGAGCAGTTCCTGGATCGAGCGCAGGTCGGCGCCGGACTCGAGCAGGTGGGTGGCGAAGCTGTGTCGCAGGGCGTGCGGATGTGCGCCCGCCGCCTGCGCCGTTTCAGCGACGTAGCGGTCGATGACACGGCGGACGGAGCGTGCGCTCAGGCGGCTTCCTTTCTGGTTCAGGAACACCGGTTCGTCCTGGTCGCTTCCGGCGCGCGGGCTCCGGAACACCTCTTCCCAGACGTCGAGCCACTGCCTGAGCGCTTTCTCCGCCGGCTCTCCAAAGGGCGTCATCCGTTCCCGGTCGCCCTTGCCCACGACCCGGAGCACCCTGGCGCCGAGGTCGATGTCGCGCCAGTTCAGGGCGACGAGTTCGCCGACCCGTAGACCGGAGGCGTAGAGCAGCTCCAGGAGCGCGCGATCCCTGAGACCGAGCGGCCCCGCGCGGCTGGCGGGCGCCTCGAGCAGAACGTCGATCTCGCCGTGCCGCAGGTGGCGCGGAAGCGTCTTCTCGACCTTCGGCGTCGGCACCGACGCGGCCGGGTTCGACTGCATCCGGCCGGTGAGACAGGCGTAGCGGAAAAGCCCCCGGAGCGCCGACAGGTGGCGGCCCTGGGTGCGGCGGGCCAGCCGGCGCTGGTTCAGGGAGGCGACGAAGGACCGGACCAGGAGCTGGTCGATGTCTGCGATGTCCGAATCGCTGTCGCCGCCCGCGGCGCGAAAGTCGGCGAAGGCGGCGAGATCCCGGCCGTAGGCGCGGACCGTGTGTTCCGAGCAGTTGCGCTCCAAGTCCAGGTACTCCAGGAAATCCGCGATCAGCTCGACGAGCGCGCCGCGGCGCCCGGCTTTTTCGCGCGTTCCCGCGCGTTGAACGGTGGTTCCCATGAGAGTGCTCCCCCGATTTCCATGCTATCGGCCCAGGCCTCCAGGGCCTGCCCGGCACGGGCCACGTAGGCGGCGCGGCGCTCACGCCGCGGCACCCGTCTGGCAAAGGGTTCGAGTAGACCGTAGTTGATGTTCGTCGGCTGGTAACGCTTCGGATTCGACTCGGTCAGGTGTCTCGCCAGGGCGCCCAGCGCCGTCGTGTCGGGCAGCGGCGGCGGTTCGCGATCCTGGTCCTGGAGCACGAGGTAGAGCGCTACGGCAAGTCCGGTGGCGGCCGACTCGAGGTAACCCTCGACCCCCGTCATCTGTCCTGCCAGCCTCAGATGAGGCCGCGCGGCAATGCGGTACCAGCGGTCGAGGTGCAACGGCGCATTGATGAACGTGTTGCGGTGCACTTGGCCGTAGCGGACGAAACGGGCCGATTCCAGGCCCGGTAGCGTGCACAGGACACGGCGCTGCTCGGGCCAGGTCATCCGCGACTGAAAGCCGACCAGGTTGTACTGGCTGCGGGCGAGGTCCTCTTGCCGGAGCTGGACGACGGCATGAGGACGGTCGCCGTCCGGGGTCTCCAGGCCGACCGGTTTCATCGGCCCGAAGCGCAGAGTGTCCTCGCCGCGGCGGGCGAGTTCCTCGATCGGGAGGCAGCCCTCGAAGAACAGGGGCCGTTCGAACTCGCGCAGCTCGATCGTGTCCGCCTCGAGCAACTGGCGGTGGAAGGACCGGTACTCGGCCTCGTCGAGCGGGCAGTTGAGGTAGTCGTCGCCTCCCTTGCCGTAGCGGGAAGCCCGGAACAAGAGGTCGTTGTTGAGACTGTCACCCGTGACGATCGGGGCGATTGCGTCGTAGAAGTAGAGATGGTCCGCACCAATCAGTTGCTCGATCTCTCGCGTCAGCGCTTCGGAGGTCAGAGGCCCCGTCGCGATCACGCAGTCGCATTCGTCCGGCGCCGGCAGTGCGGTCAACTCCTCGCGCCGGAGTTCGATCAGCGGGTGCGCTTCGATCGCCTCTGTTATGTCGGCGGCAAACCCGGCGCGGTCCACGGCCAGCGCGCCGCCGGCCGGAACCGCGTTGCTTCTCGCGGCGGCGATGATCAGCGAATCGAAACGCTCCATCTCCCGCTTGAGCAGTCCCGCGGCATGGTGCGGGTCGTCGCTGCGCAGCGAGTTCGAGCACACGAGTTCGGCGAGGTCGCTGCCGGCGTGAGCCGGCGTGGAGCGCTGCGGCCGCATCTCGTACAGAGTCACCTCGCGGCCCCGGGAGGCGAGTTGGAAGGCGCACTCGCTGCCGGCGAGCCCGCCGCCAACCACTACGACGGGCGCGGTCATCGGTGCATCATGGCAAGGGCCTGCCGGCTTGACAAGGTTCACCGCTCTACTAAGGTCGCCCGCACGCATGGCTAACTCTCTCGTCATCGTCGAGTCGCCGGCCAAGGCCCGGACGATCGAGCGCTACCTCGGTCCCGGCTACAAGGTCGAGTCCTCGATCGGTCACATCAGGGACCTGCCGCGGACCGCTGCCGAGGTGCCGCAGAAGTACCGGGGGCGCCCTTGGGCACGTCTGGGTGTCGATATCGAAGGTGGCTTCGATCCCCTGTACGTGATCCCCAGCGAGAAGCGGGGTCAGATCACCAAGCTTCGGAGCGCGCTGCGCGGCGCCGACGAGCTGGTGCTCGCAACGGATGAGGACCGCGAGGGCGAGGCGATCGCGTGGCACCTCCAGGAGGTGCTGCGTCCCAAGGTGCCGGTGCGGCGGATGGTCTTCCACGAGATCACGAAGTCCGCCGTCGAAGCGGCGCTCAGCGACACCCGGGAGATCGACCGCCGTCTGGTCGACGCCCAGGAGGCGAGGCGGGTACTGGACCGGCTCTATGGCTACGAAGTTTCTCCCGTGCTGTGGAAGAAGGTTCAGCCGCGGCTGTCGGCGGGCCGCGTTCAGTCGGTGGCGACCCGGATCGTGGTCGAGCGGGAGCGGGAGCGGATGGCGTTCGTACCCGCCGACTACTGGACCGTGGAGGTGGAGCTTGAGACCGAGGACGGCGAGGCGAGGCGCTTCCCCGCGCGCGTGTCGGCTCTGGGCGGCAGAGCTCTGGCGCGCGGACGGGACTTCGACCGGAATACCGGCAAGCTGAAGACCGCCGCCCACCTGTTGCTGGAGGCCGAGGCCGGAAGGCTGGGGCATGAGTTGCCAGCGACCCGGCCCGTGGTCACCGAGGTCAAGGAACAGCCGTTCACCCGCCGGCCCTACGCGCCCTTCATCACCTCGACCCTGCAGCAGGAGGCGGCCAGGAAGCTCCGGTTCACCGCGCAACGGACGATGAGGGTGGCCCAGGGCCTGTACGAGAACGGCTACATCACATACATGCGCACCGATTCGACCGCGCTTTCGAGCCAGGCGATCGCGGCCGCGCGGCTGCAGATCGTCGAACTCTTTGGGCCCGAGTATGTGCCGGAGAAACCGCGCTCATACTCCAGGAGGGCGAACGCCCAGGAGGCGCACGAGGCCATTCGGCCCGCGGGCACGAACTTCCGGACGCCGGACCAGGTGCGCGCGAGCCTGGACCAGGACTCCTTCCGCCTCTACGAGTTGATCTGGAAGCGGACACTGGCGTCCCAGATGAAGGACGCGCAGGGGACGAGTACCAGCGTCCTGCTTTCGACGTCCACACCGTCGGCAGCATCCGTGCAACTGAGCGCCTCCGGTCGCGTGCTTCGCTTTGCCGGGTTCCTGCGGGTCTACGTAGAGGGCCGGGACGATCCGAAGGCGCGGGCAGAGGACGAGGAGCGCTTTCTGCCGGCGCTTCGCAAGGGCCAGACGGTCGGCGTGGCGAGTTCCGAACCGAAGGGCCACACGACCCAGCCGCCTGCCCGGTACACCGAAGCCAGTCTGGTGCGGGAGCTGGAGGAGCAGGGGATCGGCCGGCCGTCGACCTACGCCGCCATCCTGCAGACGATCGTCGACCGGGGATACGTCTGGAAGAAGGGCTCGGCTCTGGTGCCGACGTTCCTCGCCTTCGCCGTTACACGGTTGCTCGAGCAGCACCTGGGCGACCTCGTGGACCTGGACTTCACGGCGCGCATGGAGAACGACCTGGACGAGATCGCCGGCGGCGTCCGCGAAGCGGAGCCCTGGTTGCGCAACTTCTACTACGGCCGCGAGAAGGGTCCGGCCGGCGATGGACGCCGGGGTCTGCAGTCCATGGTGGGCGAGGGTGTGGACGGCATCGACGCCAAGGCGGTTTGTTCGCTGCGTCTGGGAAACAACGAGGAAGGCCTTGAGGTGGTCGTTCGCGTCGGCCGCTACGGCACCTACCTGCAGGCCGGTGACGACGGGCAGCGTGTCTCGATCGAGGACAACGTGCCCCCCGATGAGGTCACTCTCGAGTACGCCCTGGAGCTGCTTCAGGGGGCGTCGGAGCAGAGCGGTCCTCTGGGAAACCACCCGGAGACGGGCGAGCCGATCTACGTCAAGACGGGTCGGTACGGCGACTACGTCCAACTGGGCGATCCGAGCCCGGAGGGAAAGGGCCGGAAGCGGTCCCCGAAGGCGGGCAAGCCCAAGATGGCCAGCCTGTGGCCGTCCATGGATCGCGGCAGCCTGACGCTGGACGAGGCCGTGTTGGTGCTCTCCTTTCCGCGTGAAGTCGGTTCCCATCCGGAGACCGGCGAGCCGGTCTCCGTGCAGGACGGACGGTTCGGCCCCTACGTTCGCAGCGGCAAGGAGAGCCGCAGCCTGGAACGCCACGAGCAGTTGGCGACCGTGACCCTGGAGCAGGCGCTCGGGCTTCTGAGCCAGCCCAAGAAGCGGCGTGGCGCCACGATGTCGGTGCTGCGGGAGTTGGGCGAACACCCGCAGAGCGGCCTCGAACTGTCATTGAAGAAGGGGCGATTCGGGCCCTACGTGACGGACGGCCAGGTGAACGCCTCGGTGCCCAAGGGCAGGGATCCCCAGGAAGTGGGTCTGGAGGAGGCGGTCGAGTTGCTGGCGGCTCGGGAGGCCAAGCTCAAGGCCGAGGGCAAGGACCCCAGGGCGCCGAAGCGGCGGCCGGCGCGGAAGCGCAGCACCTCGAAGAAGACGGCGCGCAAGCCCCGCTGAGTCCTAGCAGCTTGCGCCGTAGAACGAGATTCGACACTTATGGAAACAACATATCGTGTACCCAGGAGCAGGCAAACACTATATGGCGTACGCCAACTTTCCTGCCGCGCAAGCTCCTAGCGCGCCATCAGCGCGTAGTTCGCGCCCTCGTAGCGGCGCACCAGTCCGTCGACCTCCAGGCGGGCCAGGGTCGCCAGCACGCCCGGGATCGGAAGGCGTAGGCTGGATGCCAGTTGTTCAGGTGTCCGGGCGCCGTTCCGCAGCGCGACCAGAAGCCCGTCGACCTCGGAATCGGCGCCGCCTTTTGTAGTGGCGTCGGGGCTGAAGGTGCCGCTGGCACTCATGGCTGAGCCCGCGTCCTCCAGCGGCCTGTGTTCCAGCGCGTCCAGGACGGCGGTCGGCAGGGTTTCCAACAGCGAATCCGGATCCAGCGCGGGGATGGCGCCGTCCCGGAGCAGCAGGTGGGCGCCCGCCGATTCGCGGGACAGCACGGAACCGGGGACGGCATAGACCTCGCGCCCGAGGTCGAGTGCCAGGCGGGCGGTGATCAGGGAGCCGGAACGGCTCGCGGCGCGGACCACGATCGATGCGAAGCCGAGAGCGGCGATGATGCGATTGCGGATCGGGAAGTGCCAGGGGCGGGGTTGCCAGCCGAAAGGGAACTCGCTGATCAGACAACCCCGCCGGGTGATTTCGGCGGCGGTCCGCCTGCTGCCCCGGGGGTAGTCGATGTCGAGACCGCAACCGAGCACGGCCGCGGTACGGCCGGTCCCCGCTCTCGCCGAGAGAGCGCTGCGGTGGGCGGCCTGGTCGATGCCGCGGGCGAATCCGGAGATGATGGTCAGGCCGGCCGCGGCGAGCCGTCTGGCGAACCAACCGGCCACCTCCAGGCCGTATGCGTCCGCCTTGCGTGAACCCACGATCGCGACACCGGGGCCACCTCCGAGCTTGCCGCGGACGTAGAGGACCGGCGGCGCGTGCAAGCCCAGGTCGGCCAGAGTGCGCGGATACTCGGCGTCGACAAGAGTGACGATCGTGGCGCCGGCCTCTCGCGCCCTTGCGGTCTCGGCGCCGACGTTTCCAAGGCAGCAGCGGGCCGCGCGTAGCGTCTCCCGCACTTTGTCGACCGGCGCCTCCAGGCTGTCGGCTGCTTGCTCGGCGAAGTGGTCGCGGGCGAGATCCCGTCCCGCCTGCAGTCGTTGAGCGAGTGCGCAGACCAACCCCCGGTCCTCGTGCACCATGTTCAGCGCGATGAGGGTCCGGCGGATCTCGTCGCGGTTGGTCTTGTGAGGGCCGCTGTGCGGGCCCGGTTCTTCTGCCATTGCTGTCTCCCTCGCTGGATCGGGACGTGTTGTCGGCCGAAATCGGCGTTTAGAGACAGAGACGGATTCCGGGCCCGTGATCTATACTCGATCGGTGACGCGCACTGCTCAATGCCTGCCGCGCGTTCTGCCGTTGATCGTCGGCGTCCTCCTCTTGGTGACGGTGTCTGGTGCTGTCGATGCGCAGAAGCGCAAGGTGACCCCTGAGGCGCGGCAGCAGTGGCAATTCGGCGTCGACATGGCCAACCGCGGTCTCTGGAGCGAGGCGCTGTTCCGGTTCGAACAGGCCCGCCGGATCGAACCGGAACACCCGAAGCTCCTGAGCAACATCGCGGTGGCGCACGAGGCGTTGGGCTTGTTCGAGGAGGCCTTGAACTATTACCAGCAGGCCCTGAGGCTGGCGCCCCGCGAACGAGACGTGCGCCGGAACTACTCGCGCTTCGTCGAGTACTACCAGAACTTCAAGGGCGATACCGCCGAAGAAGAACCCGGCACACCCGGCCCCGCGGCGGCGCCGGGTGTGCGGAACAGCGGCGCGGACGCGCCCCCGGCCGACGGCCGGTGACGGTCTACAGGACGTGCTTGGATGTTGCGGGGACCATGGAACAGTTCTTGCACACCGAATGTTGGATGGCGGGAGGTATGACGTGATGAAGCGCGGCAATGGAGTGCCGGCGGTCGTTGCCCTGGCTGGTCTGCTTACGGGCTTCTTGGGCCTGTTCGCGGTTGCTCCCGCGACCGCCGACGGCACGGTGGAAGTGCGGCTCAAGCTGCCGATGCGGGCACGGATCGACCTTGCCGGGCGCAACACCCTGCTGCCGGCGCCCTTCCTGGTCGTCAGCCAGGAGGGCGAGGGCCGGATCGAAGGTACGGACATCGACGTGCAGGGAGAGTTCGAGCGCTACCTGAACAAGGTTCTCCGCCGGGAGACGGACCTGCGGATCGTCGAGGCCGGCCGGATCGACTACCCGACCTACGACTTGGAGATGCTGGCGCGTGACGAGGACTTCTGGCGCAGTCTGGGGGAACGGACGCAGGCGGACCTCATCCTTGCCGGCACCCTGGACTTCGATATCCAGGACCGTTCGGGCTACCGGACAGAGGAGTACACGTCGCCCTTCGACGGCCGCACGATGTACCGCCAGGTGCTCGTCGAACAGACCGGATTCGAGTACGACATCGTCGTCATGGTCTTCGACGGCAAGACCGGCGAACTGATCTACAACGACAACTTCAAGGACTTCAAGAGCTTCGAGGGCGAGCAGGCGGATCCGCTGCAGGGCATGTTCGAGAACCTGTACGCCCTCGAGGACCGCATTCTCGGCGTCTTCACGCAGAAGGACATTGAAGTAGCGCGCGTGATCTTCACGCCCTGAGGCCCCACGGGAGGAGCTAGTGAACTCAGCAGTACTTCGGCCTGCGCGACAGTGGGCCCTCCGCGTAGCCGCATTCGCCTGTGCGCTTCTGGTCGGTGCCGGCGCCGATCTCGAGGCTCAGGGTTTCGGCAAGAACAAGATCCGCTACGAGGACTTCGACTGGCGCATCTACCACTCGACCCACTTCGACATCTACTACTACTCGGAGAGCGAGAGCCAGCTCCAGAAGGTGGCTTCACTGGCCGAGAGCGCCTACGACCAACTGTCGCTCGACCTGGACTACCAGATCCAGGAGCCGACGCCGCTGATCATCTACAACACGCATTCGGACTTCCTCCAGAACAACGTGATGATCAACTTCATCCCGGAGGGAGTCGCCGCATTCGCGACTTCGGCAAGGTTCCGGATGGTGATGCCGGTCGACCTGCCGGACATCGAGCTCTACGAACTGCTCCTCCACGAGCTGACCCACATCTTCCAGTACCACATCCTCTTCGGAGGCAGCCTCGGGCGTGCTCTGACCAGCAGTCCGCCCCAGTGGTTGATGGAGGGGATGGCGAGCTACTTCGCCAAGGATGAGAGCGCCGCGGACCGGATGTACCTGCGGGATGCGGTGGTCAACGACCGCCTGCCGCCGATTACTTCGGGTCAGGCCGGCGGCTTCTTCGCCTACCGCTACGGCCACGCCGCGTTCGATTTCATGGAGGAGCGGTGGGGCGCCGACGGCGTGATCGACTTCCTGTTCGAGTTCCGGAACACGATCGGCGCCCGCGTCGGCCGGGCGATCGAGCGCGCCTTCCGGATCGATCCGGACGACTTCGACCTGGAGTTCCGGCGCTGGCTCCGCAACCAGTACCTGCCCGAGCTGGTGGCGACCGGCGAACCGAGCGACTTCGGCCGTCCGTTCCGAACCCGGCCCCAGGGTAGCCAGGAGACATCTCCCGTCGCCTCGCCCTCGGGCGATCTGGTGGCGGCGTTCTCGACCTATCAGGATGACATCGACATCGTGCTCTTCGATACCCAGGAGCGCGAGCCGGTCCGCAACCTGACCCGGGGCTACACCTCGGAATTCCGACACTACGTCGCCCAGATGCTGAGTCTGGGGCGCAAGCACGGGCGTGACCTGGCGTTCTCGCCGGATGGCAACTCGCTCGCCGCCTTCGTGCGCAAGGAAGCGGGCTACTCGCTGGCCATCGTCAATGTCATCGGCGGCGGCGTCCGCCGGGTGATCGACATGGAGATCGAGCAGCAGACGGCGCCCAGTTGGAGTCCGGACGGCCGGAGCGTTGCCTTCGGCGGCAACCAGAACGGCCAGTACGACATCTTCGAGCTGAACTTGGAAACCCTCGAGATCCGCAACCTGACCAACGACGAGGTTTTCGACGGTGCGCCGTCGTACTCCCACGACGGCGAGTGGCTTGTGTTCTCGTCGGTGCCGGGCGAGACGGGTCAACTCTTCCGTCTGAACCTCGAAACGATGGAACGTAGGCGCGTCAGTAGCGACGAGCACCACAACACCGACGCGGTGTTCTCGGGGGACGACGGCACGGTGTACTTCACGTCGGACCGGAGTGGCGCCGAGAACATCTTCGGTCTCGACCTGGATACGGGCGAGCTGCGGCAGTACACGAACGCGATCACCGGATGCTTCCAGCCCACCGTTCTGACCACGGCCGGAAGCGATGACCGGCTGGTCTACACGGGCTTCTGGAAGGGCCGCTTCGACCTCTACGAGAGGGACATCGACGAACCGATCGGCGAGATCCAGGTCGTCGACGTGGGCATCGGCGGCGATCCGATCCCGGCCATCGACCTCTTCGAGCCCGACATCCAGGTTTCGATCGACGAGTCGAACAAGGAGGACAAGCGCGGGTGGAGGCTGTTCCTCGAGGACGCCCAGACCGCGATCGGCGTGGACGACAACCAGACCTTCCTGGGACAGGTCTACCTCCAGTTTTCGGATTTCCTCGGAGACCGGCGGCTGTTCACGACCTTCGCTTCGATCGAGCAATTCTCGCAGTTCAACGTGTCCTACCTGAACCTCTCGAATCGGCTCCAGTGGCAGGTGTCCCTGTTCGACGAGCGTCACTTCTACGTCGGCTACAACTACCGCTACGGGTACTACGAGCGGGGCCGGTCGGCGCTCCAGTACACCGGCGCCAGCTTCTCCATCTCCTACCCGATGAGCTTCTACCGCCGCTTCGAGCTGGGCGCGAGCTACATTCGGCGCGAACTGGACTATCAGGCCTACGCGCGCGACAGCGACTACCGTCTGCTGCTGGACGATTTCGGCCGGCCGATTCCCATCGTCACTCCACGCGAGGACGACTATCCGATGATCCGGGCCGCCCTGGTCGGGGATACGACGGTGTTTGGGCCGGCAGGACCGTCGAGCGGCCACCGCTACCGTCTCTCGGCCGACTACGCTCCGGACCTCGAAACGTCGGGTGCTCTGACCCAGACGCTCCAGCTCGATGCGCGCAAGTACTTCCCGCTCACCCGGCGCAGTGTCTTCGCCACCCGGATCTTCGGCAGCATGAGAACCGGGAACTTCCCTACACCCGTGTACTTCGGCGGTCTGGACACGGTGCGGGGGGTGGACTTCCGCGACATCGTCGGCGACCACGGCTTCTTCACCAACCTCGAGCTTCGTTTCCCCCTGATCGACTTCTTCGTGACGCCGATCTGGACCTTCCAGGGCATCCAGGGACGGTTCTTCATCGATATCGCCGGCGCGTACTTCGACGGCATCCAGGACTTCGACATCTGGGACTCCGAGAACAGCCGGCTGGACGATGCGATCGCCGCCTACGGCTTCGGTATCACGGTGAGGATGCTGGGCGTCGATCTGCACTGGGATTTTGCGACCCAGTGGGACCTCAAGGAGTCGGGCGAAAGCCGCACGACGTTCTGGATCGGACAGCGGTTCTGAAGAGAAGCGGCCGGGGCGGGCGTCGATAGAGCCGCTCGATGCCTGACGGACAGCTTTCGCTCTTCGGCGATGGCGCCTTGGCGGCCGCCGCGCGGGAGTCCAAGCGCGACTCGCGCCAGCGCCGAGGCGGCGGCGGCGCCGGGCTCCGGGCCGCCGTACTCGGGTCGGGGAGCGGCGGCAACGCCACGATCGTGGAGAGTGCGGACGGCTGCCTGCTTCTGGATGCCGGGTTTTCGTGCCGGGAACTGGAGCGGCGGCTCGACATGGTCGGCCGTTCGGCGGCCGACGTGGACGCGGTACTGCTGACACACGAACACGACGACCACAGTCGCGGCGCCTGCCGCTTCGCACGCCGCCATCAGGTTCCGGTCTACGGCACCCGCGGCACCTGTCGCGGCCCCCAGTTGGGCGGCCTGGGCACCTTCGCCCGGCCGATGGGGCCCGGCGTTCCGCTCACCGCGGCCGGCTTCCGGATTGAGGTGTTCCCGGTGCCTCACGATGCACGGGAGCCGGTCGGCATCGTCGTCGAGAGCAGCGGTGGGTATCGCCTTGGTCTGGCGACGGATCTGGGTCGCCGGACCGCGGCAGCGTGGCGCGGCCTCCGGGATCTCGACGTTCTGCTGCTCGAGTCGAATCACGATCTCGACATGCTGCGCACGGGGCCATACCCTTGGCGCCTGAAGGAGCGAGTGGCGTCGGCGTGTGGGCACCTCAGCAACGAGGAAGCCGCTGCGGGTCTCGACGAGCTCCTGTCTGATCGTTTGTCGTGGGTCGTCCTGTGCCACCTCTCGGAAACCAACAACTCGCCCGCGATGGCGGCCGCGTCGGTGCAGCCGGTTCTCGATCGCCGGCGTTCCCGTGCGAAGCTCGTGGTGGCGGAGCAGCATCGACCGGGACCGTGGTTGGAGGTCGGCGCGGGAAGCGCTGTGGGCTGCTGAACCCGGGTGGCGCGAACCCGCGCCACCCGCGAACCAGTCCGAGCGCTCGTCATCGAGCGCTCGGATGGAACAAGGGGGGTTTGAGTTGACGCCGAACGGAAACCGGTTCGTGGCGAGGGTGCTGGTCTATCCGCGCGCTGAGGTTCTCGACCCCCAGGGACGGGCGATCGAAGACGCGCTGGGGCGGATCGGTTTCGACGGCGTCGAGCGCATCCGGGCCGGCAAGAGCTTTGAGGTTGCGCTGAACGCAGCCAGCAGGGCCGAGGCGTCGGAAGCGGTCGACCGCATGTGCCGGCAACTGCTCGCGAACCCGATCGTCGAGGACTACAGCGTGGAGTGGATCTCGCGATGAAGTGCGGGATCGTTGTCTTCCCGGGCAGCAACTGCGATCACGACGTGTACCACGTGCTTAAGCGTGCGCTCGAGCAGGAGACGGTGTTCCTCTGGCACCAGGAGACGTCCCTGGACGAGTGCGAGTTGGTCGTCCTGCCGGGCGGTTTTTCTTACGGCGACTATCTCCGCGCCGGCTCGATGGCGGCGCACTCGCCGATCATGGCCGCGGTGGGGCAGCACGCCGAGGCGGGGGGACGGGTGCTCGGCATCTGCAATGGCTTCCAGATGCTGTTGGAGGCGGGCCTGTTGCCGGGTGCGATGCGGCGGAATCGCGACCTCCGGTTTCTCAGTGTCGACGTCCATCTGAGGGTTGAGCGCGACGACCTGATCTACTGCTCGGGTTACCGTCGCGGTGAGGTGCTGCGCATGCCGATTGCGCACGCCGAGGGCAACTACGTGGACACGGATGAGGCCCTGGACGATCTGGAACGGGCGGGGCAGGTGGTCTTCAGGTACGTGGATGCCGATGGGAGCGTGGCGCCCGGGGCCAACCTGAACGGATCGAAGAGATCGATCGCCGGTGTTTGCAACGGGGAAGGCAACGTGCTCGGTCTGATGCCTCACCCCGAGCGTTGCGCCGAGGACCTGCTGGGGAACGGCGACGGCCTCGCACTGCTGGCCGGGGCGGTCAGGACCGGCAGCGGCCGCTTAGCGGCGCTGACGGCGGCGGTCGGCGGGTAGAGAGGTCGTGACGGCGCCCAGTCCCCTTGCCGGCGAGCCTCTGGTGGATGCTGGGCTCGCCGCCGAGCACGGCCTGACGACCGAGGAGTACGGCGGCCTCTGCGATCTTCTCGGTCGCGTCCCGACCTACACCGAACTGGGAATCGCTTCGGCCCTGTACTCGGAACACTGCTCGTACAAGTCGTCGAAGATCCACCTGCGCCGGTTCCCGACCCGGAGCCGCCGGGTCGTCCACGGGCCCGGCGAGAATGCCGGGGTCGTCGACATCGGCCATGGCTGGGTGGCGGCCTTCAAGATGGAGAGCCACAACCACCCGAGCTTCATCGAGCCCTATCAGGGCGCTGCCACAGGCGTCGGCGGCATCCTGCGCGATGTCTTCACCATGGGCGCGCGCCCGATCGCCTGCCTCGATTCGTTGCGCTTCGGCGACATCGAGGGCGAGCGCGGCGCTCGGATGCGGCACCTCGTCGACGGCGTGGTGCGCGGCATCGGCGACTACGGAAACTGCGTCGGCATTCCGACGGTCGGAGGCGAAACCGGTTTTCACAGTTCCTACAACGGCAACATCCTGGTCAACGCGTTCGCACTCGGGGTCTGTCGTCGCGAGCGGATCTTCACCGCTGCAGCTTCCGGGTCCGGGAACCCGATTCTCTACGCCGGTAGCCGTACGGGTCGCGACGGCATTCACGGTGCGACGATGGCTTCGGAAGCCTTCGACAGCGAGAGCGAGGCCAAGCGGCCCACGGTGCAGGTCGGTGACCCGTTCACCGAGAAGGTGCTGCTCGAAGCGAGTCTCGAGGCGATGCGGAGCGGGGTCGTGCTCGGAGTGCAGGACATGGGCGCCGCCGGGCTGACCAGCTCGTGCTTCGAGATGGCGGCTCGCGGTGGCGCCGGGGTGGACATCGACCTCGACCTGGTGCCGTTGCGTGAGGCGTCTCTGACGCCGTACGAGATCATGCTGTCGGAGTCTCAGGAGCGGATGGTCTTCGTCACTCGGAGGGGACAGGAGCAGGCCGTCGTCGAGATCCTCTCCCGTTGGGGCCTGCAGGCAAGGGCGATCGGCCGGGTGACGGACGACGGTCGAGCCCGCCTGACCTTCCGCGGTCAGACGGTGGCGGACATGCCGGTCGAGCCGCTGGTGGACGGGGCGCCCGTGTACGACCGCCCTGCGGCGCCTCCTGCGGACCTTGCCCGTCGTCAGGACGACGTGGAACCCGAGGCGCCGGACGATCCACTCGGCACGCTCAAGCGCCTGCTGGGGACGCCCGAGCTCGGAGACAAGGCCTGGATCTTCCAGCAGTACGACTCGACCGTACGCTCGAACACGATTGTCGGCCCGGGCTCCGACGCCGCGGTTCTACGCCTCAAGGACACGCCGTCGGCGCTTGCGCTGACCTCGGATACGAATCCTTCGTACTGCTGGCTCGATCCGCGGATGGGCGGCCGGCAGGCGGTGGCGGAGGCAGTGCGGAACCTGGCTACGGCGGGCGCCGAGCCGGTGGGTATGACCAATTGCCTGAACTTCGGCTCGCCGGAGAACCCCGAGATCGCATGGCAGCTTCGGGAGTGCATCTCCGGGATGGCCGATGCGTGCCGGGCGTTCGACGTGCCGGTGATCTCCGGCAACGTGTCCCTCTACAACGAGACCGAGGGCGAAGCGGTGCGGCCGACACCCACGGTGGCGATGGTCGGTGTGATCGACGGGCTGATGGACCTGGGTGAGGAGGGTGACCTCCACCGCCTGCTCGGCTGCGGCTTCTGGCGCCCGGGCGATCGGGTGCTGCTGCTCGGCGAAGGCGGGGACGAGTTCGGTGGCTCGGCCTACCAGCGACTGCTCTACGGCGTCGAGGCGGGGCGCCCGCCGGCCGTCGATCTTCGGGCGGAGGCTGCCCTCTGTGCGTTGCTGCGCCGGGCGCGCCGGGCAGGCTGGCTGAGCGGCTGTCACGATCTCGCGGAGGGCGGGCTGCTCGTGGCTCTGGCCGAGTGCGCCATGGCCTGGGGTCTGGGAATGCGTGGGCACTTCGACGGCAGCCCACTGAGTCTCTTCTCGGAGGCGCAGGGGAGGGCGATCGTCACTGCCGCGCCGGCCTGGGTCGACGAAGTGCTGGCGTCTGCGGAAGAACTTGGCGTATCCGCCTCGGACATCGGCGAAGTGGGCGGCGATCGTGTCGTACTGGGTTTTGACGGTGGCGCCGTCGATGGCGCGGTCGACGACCTGCGGGCGGTTTGGACCGAAGCTCTTCCGCGGGCCGTGGGCTAGAGCCGCCAAACGCCTCGCAGGATCGGAGTTTCGGCCCATCCCGTCCTCACCAGGACCTTGCGCTTCAGAACTCCACTTCGTTGCGTTCTACAGCGCAAGCTCCTAGTGTAACGATCATGTGTGGGATCTTTGGTATCGAGGGAGCGCCGGACGCGGCGAACCTCACATACCTTGGTCTCTACGCTGAGCAGCACCGGGGCCAGGAGAGCGCCGGGATCGTCTCGTGGGATGGGGAACAGCTCCATGCCGAGCGAGGCATGGGGAAGGTCGCCGAGATCTTTGACGCGAGCAAACTCGCGGGACTGCCGGGCGATCGAGCGATCGGCCATACCCGCTACTCGACGGCCGGCTCGAGTGTCATCGCAAACGCCCAGCCGATTGTGGTCATGACCTCGATGGGTCCTCTCGGCATCGTCCACAACGGCAACCTGGTTAGTGCGATGGCCACACGTCACGAGTTGGAAGCTGCTGGATCGATCTTCCAGACCACCAGCGACTCCGAGGTCTTTCTCCACCTGATGGCTACCCATCCTCACGAGGAGATCGTCGAGTCGCTCCTGCGGGTTCTAGGAGACGTCCGGGGGGCCTATTCGCTGCTTCTAATCACCCAGCAGGGGCTGATCGCTGCACGCGACCCCTACGGCTTCAGGCCGCTGGTTCTGGGGGATCTCGACGGGCAGCCCTGTTTCGCTTCCGAGAGCTGTGCCTTCGACCTGCTGGAGGCCCGGTCGCTGCGCGAACTCGCCCGCGGAGAGGTGGTGGTGGCGCGGGGCGACCGCATTGAGAGCTACCGCCTGCCAC